>NZ_JBKBUH010000001.1:806874-1834252 GCF_046290725.1 Phenylobacterium sp. | reverse complement strand
TTTTTTCTTTTCCCTTTCTTCTTCTGGGGTGTGGGAGTCCCCCCACGCAGCGGTCTTCGACAGCTGGCCCGAAGCGGCCAAGCCCCTGCCGCCGGTTCCGCCAGCCGCCATGGCCTTCGACATTTCCGGCGCCACGGTCACGGCGGGCGCCGAGCGGTTCACCTGGTCCGACAAGCCGGCTAGAACCGCGCCATGAGCGACGTCGTCATCTATCACAATCCCGCCTGCGGCACGTCCCGCAACACCTTGGCCTTGCTGCGCGAGAAGGGCGTGGAGCCCCAGGTCGTGGAGTACCTGAAGGCCGGCTGGACCCGGGAGCAGCTTACGGATCTGATGGCCCGCAGCGGCCTTTCCGCCCGCGAGTTGCTGCGCGAGCGGGGCACCCGCGCCGACGAGCTCGGCCTCACCGATCCGGCCACCTCCGACGAGGCGATCGTCGCAGCCATGATCCTCGATCCCGCCCTGGTGAACCGCCCGATCGTGGCGACGCCCAAGGGTGCGGCGCTGTGCCGTCCTCCCGAGCTTGTGCTGGGTCTGCTCTAAGGCAGGATAGGCGGCGGGCGACGCGATTCGCGTCGCGCCTCTGTCGCTCGAACGTCACGGAAAAGACTTACCGCCGATTAACGAAATCCGCCGATGCTGCCCCGGCCGTCGCTTGGCTCCGGGATTCGGCGGCCAGGAAGTTGGCGCCCGACGCGCGGTCGGGCACGAGGTCTCGGCGGCCCGCGCGGGCCGCACAAGTGTGGGGGCAGAATGCAAGAGTTCGATCCGCGGCGGCCCGCCCTTCGCCTGACTCCCCGATTGGTGCTCGGCGTCGCCGGCGCCGCCACGGTGATCGCCGGCTGGCAGGCCATAGCCTCGGCCACCGCGCCCGTTCCTCCGGCGCCGATGGATCCTGCGGAGATCGCGGCCCTGCAGCACGCGGCCTTCACCCAGGCGGAGGCCCAGCCCGGCTTCACCCGTCCTGAGAACGTGCCCGTCCGCGTCCTGCCCGGCGAGACCCTGGAAAACGCCGTCCGCCGCGCCGGCGTGGCGCCCGAAGAGGCCCGCGAGGCGGTGGAGACCCTGGGCGCGGCCATGGACACCGTGCACATCAAGGCCGGCATGGCCTTCGACGCCGCCGTCGCGCGCCCGCGCGGCGAGCGCGGCCACGCTCGGCTGGTGGGGCTTTCCCTGCGCACGGGCCCCGCGACCGCCATCACCCTCTCGCGCACCTTCGACGGGGCCATGCGCCTGCGCGAGATGGAGGAGAAGATCCGCGAGGAGAAGATGGTCGCCCGCGGCGAGATCGCGGGCTCGCTCTACGAGAGCGCCTCGCGCCTGGGCGCCAATCCGACCCAGGTCGTCAACATGGTCAAGCTGTTCTCCCACAAGGTGGACTTCGACCGCGACCTGAAGCCCGGCGACGAGTTCGTCATGATCTTCGACCGCAAGGTCACCGAGAGCGGCCGCACCATCGACAACGGCCCCCTGGAATACGCCGCCATCCGGGGCGTGCAGTTCTATCGCTTCCAGCGTTCCGACGGCCAGGTCGAGTACTTCGACGAACAGGGCAAGAACGTCCGCGGATTCCTGCTGCGCACCCCGGTGGACAACGCCCGCATGACCAGCCGCTTCGGCATGCGCCGGCATCCGATCCTGGGGTACAATCGCATGCACCAAGGCATCGACTTCGGCGCCGGCGCCGGCACGCCGATCTTCGCCGCGGGCGACGGGGTGGTGGTGGAGGCCCGCCGATGGGGCGGCTACGGCAACTGGGTCCGCATCCGTCACGCCGGGGGCTTCGAGACCGGCTACGCCCACACCTCGCGCTTCGCCAAGGGCATCCGCGCAGGCCAGGCGGTGAAGCAGGGCCAGGTGATCGCCTATGTCGGCTCTACCGGCGCCTCCACCGGACCGCACCTGCACTACGAGATCTGGCACCATGGAAAGCGGATCAATCCGGTCGGCGCCAAGGTGCCGCAGGGCACCGTCCTGGCCGGGGCCGAACTCGCCGCCTTCAAGGCCCAGAAGGCTCGCATCGACCGGATGATCGCGGGCGAGGCCGACGGGATCCAACTGGCCCGAGCCGACACGGACGAGGCCAAGGCCGCAGGCCTGCGCCGCACGAGCGCCGAATAGGTTTCCGTAGCGTCCGCCTTCCAAGCGGGGGGCGTACACCGTAAGGTCAGGGCTTCACGCCTTCGTCTTGCGGGAGCACACGGTTGACCGTCGCCATCGAACCCAAGGTCCGCGCGCGCTATGCGGCCAAGCGGGACGCGATCATGGCCGCCGCCACCACGGTCTTCGCCGACCAGGGGCTCAGCGGCTTCACGCTCGCCGCCGTCGCCAAACGGATGGACCTGCACCCGGTCAGCCTGACCTATTATTTCAAGCGCAAGGAAGATCTGGCCGCAGCGGTCCTCTACGAGACCATCGACCGCTACGGCGAGATGCTGAGCCTGGCCGAAGCGGGGGCGACCCCGCCGGAGCGGCTGCGCACCCTGGTCACCGCCTATTTCGAGACCCGCGCCCGCGTCGCTCTGGGCCAGGAGATCCCGCTGGCGCCCTTCAACGAGATCGCCCTGATCGAGGGGGAGCAGCACGCGCCCCTGATGGAGGCCTTCCACACCATCTACATCCGCATCGCCCAGCTCCTGAAGAGCGAGGAGATGCCGTGGATGACGCGGCTGAAGCGGCAGGCGCTGGCGCGGCTGGTGGTCAACGCCCTGACCTGGTCGGATTCCTGGATCGGCGGTTATGCGCCGGAGGACTATCCCCGCGTCGCCGCCCGTATGGCCGAGATCATGCTGGACGGCCTTGGCCGCTCCTGGCCGCAGCTCGAACTCCTGCCGCTCGGCACGCCCAGCGCCGAGAACGACGAGGTGACCCGCGACCGCTTTCTCGTGGCCGCCACCAAGCTGATCAACAAGGAAGGCTATCGCGGCGCCTCGGTGGACAAGATCTCCGCCGAGCTGAAGGTGACCAAGGGATCCTTCTACCACCACAACACCGACAAGGACGATCTGGCCGCCGCCTGCTTCGGGCGCAGCTTCGACCTCATCGATCAGGCGCGCCGCCAAGCGACGTCCGCGCCCACCGGTTGGGAGCGGCTCTGGCTTGCAGTCGCCTCTCTCTCCATGCACCAGGCGGCCGGAGACGGCGGGCGGATGCTGCGCCACTACGCCCTGTCGGCGGTGCCGCCGTCGATGCGCAAGCAGCAGATCGTCCGCTTCCAGCAGATCGCCCACGCCTTCGCCGGCGTGATCTCCGACGGCGTCGCCGACGGCTCGATCCGGGCGGTCGACCCCCTGCTGGCCGCCCATTACGTCATGGTGGTCTACAATGTGGCCCTGCCGATGGATCGCGCCCTGGCGGGCGACACCACGGGCTTGATCGAGGACTATGTGAAACCGGCCCTCGGCGGCTTCTTCAGCCAATAGGTTCCGGCGTCGCGCGCGGCGACAGATCGCGAAGCACCGAACGCATCAGCTCCACATCGGTCAGGATCGGCGGCGGCTCCCCAAACCGTTCCCGCCAGAGCTCCGCCATGCGGCGCTGTTCTTCGTTCGGTTCCACCTGCACGCGGGACTCCCCGAGCTACGCCCTCGTCCCGAAACTCGGTAGAACCGATCCGGTTCTCGCCAGAACAAAAATTTCTTTGCTTATTAAGCGGTTAGCCTTAACCGGCGTGGTTCAGGCTGAAAAAAGCCCTCCGCGAGGGGAGGGCTTTCTCAGGGTGGTTTTCGGCTCGGATCAGTCGAAAACGATGACCGAGCGGGCGAGCTCGCCCTTCTTCATTTCGGCGAAGCCTTCGTTGACCTGCTCGAGCTTGATGCGCTGAGAGATCATCTGGTCGAGCTTCAGCTTGCCGGCCATGTAGAAGTCGACCAGGCGCGGCATGTCGACCGGGAAGCGGTTGGAGCCCATCATCGAGCCCTGGATCTTCTTTTCCGACAGGAACTGGAAGCCCGGCAGGGTCACGTTCTGACCGATCGGGATCATGCCGATGATGTTGGCCGTGCCGCCCCGCCGCAGCATGGCGAAGGCCTGTTCGGCGGTCTTCGACAGGCCGATGGCTTCGAAGGCGTGGTGCACCCCGCCCTTGGTCATTTCCATGACTTCCTTGACGGCGTCGGTCTTGGAGGCGTCGATGAAGTCGGTCGCGCCGAACTCGCTGGCAAGGTTGCCCTTGGAGGCGACCATGTCGATCGCGATGATCCGGCTGGCGCCCGCAATGGCCGCGCCGTTGATCGCCGCCAGGCCCACGCCGCCGCAGCCGATGACCGCCACGGTCTCGCCGGGCCGTACGCTGGAGGTGTGGATCGCCGCGCCCACGCCGGTCATCACCGAACAGCCGATCAGGGCCGCCCGATCCAGCGGCATGTCCTTGCGGATCGCCACACAGGCGTGCTCGTGGATCAGCATCTGCTCGGCGAAGGAGGACAGGTTCAGGAATTGCGGCAGGGGCGCGCCGTTCTGCTTCAGACGCGGCTCGTCCTCGGCGCCGCGCTTGGTGTCCGGCGAGACGCAGAGCGACATATGCCCGGTCAGGCAGTGCTCGCAGTGGCCGCAGAAGGCCGACAGGCAGGTGATCACGTGGTCGCCCACCTTCACCGTACGCACTTCCGAACCCACGGCTTCCACGACCCCGGCGCTCTCATGGCCCAGCACCGCCGGCAGCGGATGCGGATAGGAGCCTTCGATGAAGTGCAGGTCGGAGTGGCAGAGCCCCGCGGCCTTGGTGCGGATCAGCACTTCGTGCGGGCCCGGCTTGTTGATCTGGACGTCTTCGATCTGAAGCGGCTTGCCCACTTCGCGCAGCACTGCGGCCTTCATCCTTGGCTTACTCCCCGAGCCGGCGCCCCTGTCGGGCGGATTCCTGGAAACCGCGGTATGGCCGCGGCGGCCTTCAGCTTATCGCCGTTCAGATGGCGGCGGCCAAGAGGGTTTTTGCGGAAACGCCGATGTGACAAGGCCCCGGCGGAGCCGGGGCCTTGAGTGGCGAAGCTACGCGCGCAGCCTTAACGGTCGGTCGGACCCCAGATCGCCGCTCGCGTGGAGCTCGACACCAGCGCGTCGCCGGAGGCCGAGAGGCTGGAGGCCGGCACATCCACCGTCCTGCCGTCGGCGCTCAGCGTGACCGTGCCCTCCGCCCCGGCCGAGCCGGGCGTCACGTGCAGGATCCGGCCCACATCTGCGCCGGTGGAGTCGCGGACGACGGCGCCGGGCGTCAGCTGGGCGTCGGCGGCCGCGGTCGCAGTGTCGGCGGCCGCGCCGGTCTCGGCCGTCGCCCCGGTTGGGCTGTCGGGCGCCGCAGCCGCCGGCGGATCGGCAGGCGGCGTGGACGCCGGGGCGTCGGTCTGGGCGAAGGCCGGGCCGGCGACAAGCGCAGCGCAGGCGGCCGCTGCGAGAAGGTCTCTGCGCATATTGGTGGTCTCCCTCGAACCCCCCTGCCAGGGTTGCAAACACCCCAGCTCCGCAGGAGGTTCCAGGACTCTCGCTCAAGCCGGAGAGGCGGCGGGCGCCTTGGGGCGCAGCCAAGCCAGGTTGGGCAGGGCCGGCAGGCGGAAGGGCAGCAGCGGCCGCCGCTCGGGCAGGCAGGCCTCCAGCCGGGCTAGAAGCTCGTGCGTCGGGCCGTCGTTGAGGAAATGGTTGGCGCCGGGCACGCGGTCGAACCGGATGGGGCGGCGTGTGGTCGTCTCCCGCGCCAGCTGCTCGGCCGCCTCGATCGGGGCGAAGTCGTCCTCGTCACCGTGGACGACATGGACCGGCATCCGCAGCCGCGGCAGCGCTTCGCGCATGTGGTCGAGCTGGGTGGGCTGCCCGGTCACCTCAAGAACCGCATGCTTCAGGTCGCGGGGAATGAAGCCGACGACCTTGGAGCCCCACTCCAGCAGCCATCGGGCTGTCGGCCCCGATTGGCCGAAATAGCCGGAGAGAAGCACCAGGCTCGCCACCTTGCGCGGATGGGCGGCCGCCATCAGGGTGGCGATGGCCGCGCCGTAGGACTGGCCGACCAGCAGCACCCTTTGGCCGCGCGGGGCGTCGAGCAGCGGGGCGAGCGCCTGGGCCTGCAGGCGGATGTCGCCGACGTAGCTGAACGGCTCGGAGCCCGCATAGCCCGGCCGGTCGACCACCACCATCTCGCGATCCTGCGGCAGGTCGGCCAGGGCTTCGGCCCAGTATTCGGCCCAGGAGGGAGCGCCGGTGACCACCACGATCTTCCAGGGCGCCGGTCGCTCGCGGGGCGTGGTCAAGGCCGAGAGCCGCCAGCCCAGCCCGCCGCCGGCGGCGAAGCTGACCCTTCGAACGATGTCGTCGGGATAGTCCAGGGACGTCGGCGCATGCTCGGTGCGCCCGGTCGCGGCGCACTCGATGCAGGCCCACCCCATCGAAATCACGCCCTTGGGTCTCTTACGCGCCACGCGGTCAGCTCCCATGCCGGTGCTCCTTCACCTGGGCATCTGAACGCGGAACTGCAAGCCAGGTTCTAGACGGGCGCCGGATCGGCGATCTGCTCGCGAAGCTGCCGCTTCAGCACCTTGCCGGTCGGCCCGATGGGCAGGCTCTCGACGATCCGGACCTCGTCGGGGACCCACCACCTGGCCACGCGCCCGGCCACATGGGCCTTGAGTTCGTCCGGCTCCGCCGAGAAGCCCGGCCGCAGAACCACCAGCAGCAGCGGCCGCTCGTCCCATTTCGGATGCGGCACGCCGACCGCTGCGGCCATGGCGACCGCCGGATGCGATGAGACCGCATCCTCCAGGTCAAGGGTGGATATCCACTCGCCGCCGGACTTGATTACGTCCTTGGCGCGGTCGGTCAGGCGCAGATAGCGCTCGGCGTCCAGAGTGGCGATGTCGCCGGTGTCGAACCAGCCGTCGCCGAGGAAGGCCTGGGCGCCGTCGTTCTTGAAATAGGCCGAGGCGACCCAGGGCCCGCGCACCTGCAAGGCCCCGGCGCTCACGCCGTCGCGCGGCTGCACCGTCCCGTCCTCGCCGAGGATGCGCAGTTCCACGCCCCAGAGCCCCCGCCCCTGCTTCAGCTTGCGCTGGGCCGCGAGGGCCTCGTCCTCGCCTTCGTGCTTGGCCAGCGGCGTGTTGATCACGCCCAGCGGGCTGGTCTCGGTCATGCCCCAGATCTGGCGCACGGTGGCGCCCAGTTGGTCCTCCACGCGGCGGATCAGGCTGGCGGTCGGCGCCGAGCCGCCGATGGCGACATTCCGTACGCTGGTCAGCCGCTGGCCGGTCGCGTCCAAGTGGTCCAGCACGCCGACCCAGATCGTCGGCACGCCCAGCAGGAAGGTGGCCCGTTCGGCCAGGGCGAGTTCGCAGATCGCGGGGCCGTCGAGCTGCCGCCCGGGCAGGATCAGCTTGGCCCCCACCAGCGGCGCGGCGTAGGGCGTGCACCAGGCGTTGGCGTGGTACATCTGGGCGCAGGGCAGGACGGCGTCCCGCGCCGACAGGTCGAAGCAGTCGGGCGCGATCAGCGCCATGGCGTGCAGCACCGTCGAGCGGTGGCCGTAGAGCACGCCCTTCGGATTGCCGGTGGTGCCCGAGGTGTAGCAGAGGGCCGAGGCCTGCCGTTCGTCCAGCTCCGGCCAGTCGAACTGCGGCGAATGGGCGTCGATCAGCTCTTCGTAGACCAAGGTTCCCGCCGGCGCTTGCGGCGGCAGGTGCGGCCGGTCGGTCATGGCCGCGAAGGTCCGCACCGTGGCGAGTTTCGGCGCCAGCTCGCCCACCAGCTCCCCGAAGGTGACGTCGAAGAAGAGGACCGTGTCCTCGGCGTGATTGGCGACCCAGGCGATCTGGTCCGGATGCAGGCGCGGATTGATGGTGTGCAGCACCGCCCCGATCCCGGCCACGGCGTAGTAGAGTTCGAAGTGGCGGTGGGTGCTCCAGGCCAGGGTCGCCACCCGGTCGCCGGGCTTCACCCCCAGCGCGATGAGGGCGTTGGCCATGCACTTGGCCCGGGCCAGGGCGTCGGCATAGCCGTAACGGTGGATCGGCCCTTCCACCGTCCGCGTCACGATCTCGCGCTCGCCATGGTAGGCCGCTGCGTATTCGAGGATCGACGGCAGGTTCAGCGGCCGGTCCATCATGAGCGCCAGCATCGACTCCCTCCCCTTATCGCTGTTCAGAGAAGGTTAGGTCGGGCCAGGCCGCTGCGCCAGACGCTCAGGCCGCCATCCGGGCCTTGAAGACGCCGGCGGGCAGGCGAGCCGAGCGCGAGGGATGGATGAAGAAGTAGTCCTTCCAGGGCAGGTCCGGCACGATGCCGCTCCGCTCCTCCAGCAGATCGCCGTTCAGGGCGAACATGCGATAGCCCCGCGAGAGGAAGAACTCGACCACGCCGTCGGCCGAGCCTTGGAACCGGCTTTCCAGCATCACCGGGTGGATTTCCACCAGGACGTGGGGGCGGTCGCGCTCGATCACGCCGAGCGCGCCGTTCAGCGCCTTCTGCTCGGCGCCTTCGATGTTCATGCGAATGAAGTCCACACGATCGAGCCCCTGCTCGCGGCAATAGCCATCGAGGGTCACGACGGGCGTCGGCTGGAGGACGGCGCCCGCGTCCTCCAGATCCGGTCGGACCGGTCCTTCCGGCAGGCTGTCGGCCAGGAAAGCGTAGGCCCGGCCCATGCGCCCGGAGGTCTTCTTCGGCGTCACCAGCAGGAGCTCGCCCGCCTGGTCCGAGACCGCCGCATGCACCGGCGTCACTTGGCCGGCGATACCGTGCCAGGAGAGGCAGGTCTTCAAAACCTCGAAGGCGAAGGCCGAGGGCTCGAAGGCGTGGATCTTCGCCCGCGGCGCCACCTGGGTCATGACATAGGTATGGCGGCCGTCGCTGGCGCCCACGTGAAGACAGAGAGGCGAACCGGACAGGAGATCAGCCAGAAAGGGGGTCTCCGGCTCGTGCTTCGACCACGTCATGTTGCGCCGCCAGGCGCGGAAAGCGTGGTTGAGCACGCGAAGCGATGGCATCGAAAGAACTATCCTCTTGAACAGCCTTTTATGCCGTCTCGCGCGTCACCGTCATCATGTAGTTGACGTCGCAGTCCGAGGATCGTGTCCAGCGCCCGCGCAGGGGCTCGTAGGTCACGCCGAACGGGCCGTGGACCGTCACCGGCTCGCCCGCCAGGAAGCCGCGCAGCTCCTCCGGCTTCAGGAACTTGTTCCAGTCATGAGTGCCGGCCGGCAGCCAGCGCAGCACATATTCCGCCCCCACCTTGGCGAGCGCAAAGGCCTTGAGCGTGCGGTTCAAGGTGGCGACGATCATCAGCCCGCCTGGGGCCAGGAGGCGCGCGCAGGTGCGCAGGTACTCGCCCGGATCGGCCACGTGCTCGATCACCTCCATGTTGAGGATCACGTCGAAAGGCCCCTCGCCGGCCGCCACCAGCGCCTCGGCTGTGGCGCAGCGATAGTCGATGGAGAGGCCCTGCTCCGCCGCGTGCGCCGAGGCGGTGCCGATGTTGCGCTCCGAGGCGTCCACGGCGGTCACCGAAAAGCCCAGCCGGGCCATCGGCTCCGACAGCAGGCCGCCGCCGCAGCCGATATCCAGCAGGCGCAGCCCCTCGAAGGGCCGGCGCAGGGAGCCGTTGCGGCCGAAACGCTCGAGAACCTGGCTGCGGATGAAGGCCAGCCGCACGGGGTTGAACCGGTGCAACGGCGCGAACTTGCCCTTGGGGTCCCACCATTCGGCGGCGATGCGGGAAAAACGCTCGACCTCTTCAGGGTCGATGGAAGACACGGGGGCTGCGACAGTCATGGGTCCCTTTTCCACCCCAGCGAGGCGCGACGCAACCGAAGCTACGCGGCGGCTCGCCGCACCCGCCAAGGGGCGCCGTCTTGCCGATGGAGGCGGCTTTCGCAGGGCGACGAGGCAGAGATTGCCCCGAGACGATCTCGCCGCTATGAGGCGCAGCCCTTTCGTTCATACGGAGCTCGCGCCCTGTCCCGGCTGGTGATGAAATTCGGCGGCACCTCGGTGGCCGACCTGGAGCGCATCCGGCGCGTGGGCCGGCTGGTGGCGGCGGAAGTCGAGGCCGGCCATCGCGTCGCCGTGGTGGTCTCGGCCATGGCCGGCAAGACCAACGAGCTGGTCGCCTGGACCGACGGCGCGGGCGCCGCGGCGCAGGGCCTGCCGGCCTCGGATGACGAGTACGACACGGTCGTGGCTTCCGGCGAGCAGGTGACCGCCGGCCTCCTGGCCATGACCCTGCGCAATATGGGCCTGCGCGCGCGCTCCTGGCTGGGCTGGCAGATTCCGATCCTGACGGACGAGGCCCACGGCCGGGCGCGCATCGACGACATCCCGCCGGAAAAGCTGAACGCCGCGCTCGATGCCGGCGAAGTGGCGGTGATCGCCGGCTTCCAGGGCGTGACGCGGGACGGGCGCATCGCCACCCTCGGCCGCGGGGGCTCCGACACCAGCGCGGTGGCCATCGCCGCCGCCGTGAAGGCCGTGCGCTGCGACATCTACACCGACGTGGACGGGGTCTACACCACCGATCCGCGGATCGAGCAGAAGGCGAAGAAGCTCTCCAAGGTCTCTTACGAGGAGATGCTTGAGATGGCCTCGCTGGGCGCCAAGGTGCTGCAGACCCGTTCGGTCGAGCTGGCCATGGCGCAGAACGTGCCCGTGCGGGTGCTGTCCAGTTTTGTCGAGCCCGGCGAAGCGCCCGGCCAAGGCACCATCGTGTGCGACGAGGAGGAGATCGTGGAAAAGCGGATCGTGAGCGGCGTCGCCTACAGCCGCGACGAGGCGAAGATCAGCCTCTTCGGCCTGCCGGACCATCCGGGCGTCTCGTCGGAGATCTTCGGCGCGCTCGCAGACGCCAATGTGAACGTGGACATGATCGTCCAGTCCCACGCCCGCGCGGCCGGCACGGCGAACATGGAGTTCACCGTCGGCAAGCGCGACGCCGCCCGGGCGGTGGAGATCGTCCGCGCCGCCCAGCCGAAGATCGGCTTCGAGGACGTCCAGGTGAACGAGGACGTGGCCAAGGTTTCCGTGATCGGGGTCGGCATGCGCAGCCATGCGGGCGTCGCCAAGACCATGTTCCAGGCGCTCGCCGACAAGGGCGTGAACATCCAGGTGATCTCCACCAGCGAGATCAAGATCAGCGTGCTGATCGACGCGGCCTACACCGAGCTGGCGGTGCGCGCGCTGCACGCCGGCTTCGGCCTGGACCAGCTCTAGGAGCCTGTCCGAGTAATCGCCAGGGCGGCGGAGACAGGCCGGCGCACAGGGCACGGAAGCGCCCGCCGGCTCCGCCGCCCCGGCTCAGCGCGTGAACCGCCAGGCGGTCCAGACGCCGAGAGCGGCCACGGGCGCGGCCGTGGCGAACACCCAGAGCCCGGCGGCCTGGGCGGTTTGTTCGGTAAGTCCTTCCGAAAACCCGACAAGGTTGGCGACAGCCCCCGCGGCGGCCGCGCCGACCGCCGAGCCGGTGAGGCGCACCGTGGTCATGCCGGCCGCCCCTATGGCCCGCTCCGCGTCGACCAGCGAGGCCAGGATCCGCTGGCTCATGAAGGCCCAGGAGAGGCCGAAGCCGCCGCCCAGCAGGGCGCCGGCGGCGATCACCCCAGGGATCGAACCGGCGGGAAAGGCGAAGAGGCTCGCCGTCACGCCGGCCGCGGCGACGACCGCGCCCAACCGGATCATCCGCACGGGCCAGGCGCCCGTGAGATGGGCGACCGCCAGGCCCGCCGCGGTCCAGGCCAGGGCTTCGCCGGCGACGATATAGCCGGCCAGCAGGGCCGAGGCGCCGGCGAGCGCCTGGAGGATGGCCGGGCCGTAGATGGAGAAACCCATTGAGGCGGCGGTCAGCAGGAACATGGTGGCGAAGCCGGCGCCGGGCAGGCTCTTCAGGCTGCCGGAGCCGTGCGGCAGGAGGCGTACGGCGGCGCGCCCGTCGAACCGCACCATGAGGATGAGCAGGCCGACGCCCAGGGCGACGAGGATCGCGGAGCGCGCGAAGTCGCCGGCTAGGTCCGCCAGGCCGATGGCGCCGACGCCCGCGGCGATCAGGCCGAGCTGCGGCCAGGCCACACGGCTGGAAGCGTCGCCGTTCTCGCCCCGCGGCAGCAGCGTCCAGGCCGCCCAGGCGACGCCCACGGCCTGGATGGCGAAGAACCAGAAGGCCCAGCGCCAGACGCCCAGGTCGGCGAAGATCCCGCCGATCAGCGGCCCCAGCAGGCTGGCGATCCCCCAGATGGCGGTGACCGAGGCGTAGACCCTAGGCAGCAGGCGGTCGGGGAACATCAGCCCGATGGCCACCGAACAGAACCCCACCACCCAGCCGCCGCCCAGCCCCTGCAGCAGCCGGCCGACCAGGAAGGTCGCCATGTCCGGCCCAGCCGCACTGAGCGCGCAGCCCGCGGCGGTGAGCAGGGCCGCCGCCGCCGTGGCGCGCCGCAGGCCGAAGCGCAGGGCCAGGAGCCCCGAGCTCGCGCCGGCCATCACCGAGCCCAGCAGGAAGCCCGCCGTCGCCCAGCCGAACCAGGCATAGCCGCCGAGATCGGCCCCGACGCTGGGCATGATGGTGGCGGTGACCAGACTGTCGGCGGCGGTGATCCAGACGCCCAGGCAGATCAGGACGAAGCGCGGCAGGCGGCCCTCGCCCAGCACGTCCCGCCACCCGCCGTCGGCGCGGTGGGCGCCGCGGTCCGTCGCCTGCGACATTTGACAACCTCTAACTTTGCAATTTGCAGCTAGACCCGCCGGCCGAATTTTGCAAGGCTTGACTTGTCAAATGAAGACGACCGCCGACCAGATCCTGCTGCTGCTGAAGAGCAAGGGCCCCGCCGGGACCAGCGCGCTCGCCCAGGCGTGCGGAATCACCCGTCAGGCCGCTCGGCTGCAGATGGAGCGGCTGGCCGCCGAAGGGCTGGTGGAACACGCGGTGGAGCGGGCGGGTGTGGGCCGCCCGCGCCGGTCATGGTCGCTGACGCAAAAGGGCCATGCCCGCTTTCCCGACACCCACGCTCAGATGACCGTGGAGCTGATCGAGGCGGTGCGCGAGGAGTTCGGCGCCCCCGGCCTGGACCGCCTCGTGGCTCGGCGCGAACGCGTCATGGAACACGGCTACCGCGCAGCCCTGGACGGCGCGGAAGGTCTGGAGGCCCGTCTCTCCCGCTTGGCCGAAATTCGCGCCGCCGAGGGCTATATGGCCGAGTGGCGCCGTCGCGAGGACGGCGCCTACCTCTTCGTGGAGAACCACTGCCCGATCTGCGCCGCCGCCAGCGCCTGCCAGGGCTTCTGCCGCTCGGAGCTTGCGCTGTTCGAGATGATGCTGGCCCCGGCCAAGGTCGAGCGCGTGGAGCACCTGCTCGCCGGCGCCCGCCGCTGCGCCTATGTGGTGAGGGGGTGAAGCCAGGCGCTGTGGCTTCGGCCCATAAGCGAACGTCCCAGAGTTAGCGGGCGTTGGCGTCGGCGCGGCTCAGCCAATGGACGACGTTCAGAAGGAATTGCTTGTTCTGCGAGGCATGCTCCGCCCTGAAACCCATCGGACCGCTCGGCGTCGACTGGGCGCTGAAGGCGGCGGCTTCGCTCACGACGACGACCCGCCCGTTTCCGAACTCCAACGCAGCCGCCCGCAGGTCAGCCTCCGTGCTGGGGCGTCGTGGCGTAGCCGGGCTGATTTCGCCCCAAACCTCGGGGAAGAGGATCGTCCACCCCGAGCCGAGCCGCATGATCGGGATGGCCGCCGGAGGGGCCCGGAACGAGGAGCCGACGAAGGTGCGCACCTCCGTCACCGGCGCACCCGCGACATCTCCCCGAACGATCTCGTTGTCCAGCAGGGCGCCGTTCGCCCGCGAGAACAGCTCCAGGCGCGGAGTCTCCGCAGTGGCGACGCTGTTGTCGAATTCGAAGCCGAACGCGGAAGCGAGGCTCGCCATGGCCCCGGGAAACGGCATGTGATCTGCGATGAGGAAGAGTGCGCCGCCCAGCCGCACCCATTCACGGATCGCCTCGATCTCAACTTGCGTGAAGGCCGACGGCGTCGGCAGTCGCCATTCGACGACGTTCTCATCGGCCAGCGCATTGGAAATGACCAGCACCTGCAGGGGGGCCAATTCGGACGGCGAGATCTTGGCCGTCAGGGATCGAATCCGGAAACCGTCGTTCCGCAACACTTCGGCGAAGGGCGCGTAGCGTTCCTCGGCTGTGTGGAAGTTGTTGTGCGCGGCGTCTATCGCGACGATGGGGCCTTGCCCGCGCGCAAACAGCGGACGGCTTACCGTGAGGTCCGCCTCCATGTCCCCTGTCTGCTGCGCAAAGGCGGCCGAAGAGGCTAGCGCCACGAATAGTGCGACGATCCATCTGCGCACAAGTCGTCTCCCGACACCTGCGGCGAGTTAATCGCGGCCGCGTCCGAGCGGTCAAGGCGCGGTGCCGAGGTTACCGCCGGCGGCTGGGATAGCCCTTGGGCGGGACGCCGTGGGCGCCGTGGCTGGCCCATTCGCCTTCGCCAGCCTTGTGCACGTACTGCTCGGCCACCAGCCAGGCCTTCACGGGCCGCAGGGCGATCAGGCAGGCCCCGACCACCGCCACGTTGGCGACCAGGAGCTGAGCCCAGATCGGCGGATCCATGGCGACCGCCCACCAGGCCCAGAGGGCGGTGACCACGATCCCCACGCCGCTCATGACGAAGAAGGCCGGCCCGTCGGCCGGATCGGCGAAGCCGTAGTCGAGGCCGCATTCGCCGCAGCGCTTGGCGATCCGCAGGAAGCCGGTGAACAGCTTGCCCTTCCCGCAGCGGGGACAGCGGCACCGTAGGCCGGCGCTGAGGGTCGAGGGAGAGTCGAACGGAGCCGCCATCGGGGCACCCTCCATACAATCATGGATGATATGCATACAACCTTATTGTATTGTATGCACTCCCATCGAAGAGGCAAGCATGGCCGCAAACAAGATCCCCAATTGGCTTGCGCGGGCGGGCGAGCGGGACGGCCCGATCTATTCGGCCATCGTGGAGGCGCTGGAGGCGGCGATCCAGGCGGGCGAGCTGCAGCCGGGAGAGCGGCTGCCGCCCCAGCGGACCGTCGCCGCCTGGCTGGGCGTGGACTTCACCACCGTCAGCCGCGCCTACGCCGCCGCCCAGGCCCGGGGGCTCGCGGAGGGCAGCGTCGGGCGCGGCACCTTCGTGCGGGCGCGCACCGAGGACGACGAGGCGGGGATGGTGGACCTGTCCATGAACCTGCCGCCTCCACCCGCCGGGCTTTCGCTGGGCCGGCTGCTGGAGGAGACGACCTCGGCCATCCTGCGGCGGGCCGACGCCTCGACCCTGATGTCCTATCACCCCGGGTTCGGGACCCTGGGCCAGCGGCTGGCGGGCGCGCAGTGGCTGGAGCCCTGCCTGGGCGCGGTCCCGCCCGAACGAGTCCTGGTCAGCCCAGGCGCGCAGCCGGCCCTCGCGGCCATTCTGGCGACCCTCTGCAGGCCGGGCGATGTGGTGGTCGCCGAACCCCTGACCTATCCGGGCTTCAAGGCGGTGGCCGTACAGCTGGGGCTGAGGATCCTCGCCTGCCCGACCGACGCCCTGGGGCCGGAGCCGGCGGCGCTGGAGGCGATCTGCGCGCAGGAGCGGCCGGCCGCCGTCTATCTGATCCCCACCCTGCAGAACCCGGTCGCCTCGACGATGGACCTGACGCGGCGTCGGGAGGTGGCGCAGATCGTCCGGGCGGCGGGCGCCTGGATCCTCGAGGACGATCCCTACAGCCGGCTGATGGACGACCCGCCGCCGGCGCTGGCGAGTTTCCTGCCGGATCGCACCTTCCATGTGGCGACCCTGGCCAAGTGCCTGACGCCCGGCCTGCGCATCGCCTATGTGGTGCGTCCGCCGGGTCCGGAAGGCGAGCGGGCGGCGCTCGCTCTCCGAGCGCTGGCGCTCAACCCCGCGCCGCTGATGGCCGCGATCGCTACGGCCTGGATCCGCGAAGGCGTGGCCGAGACGGTGCTGGGCGCCGTGCGCACGGAGGCTCGGGCGCGGCGAGCGCTGGCGGCGGAGTTGCTGCCCCAGGCATTCGGCGGGCCCGACAGCCTGCATGTCTGGTTGCCCCTGGACGACGCCGCCTCGCCCGAGCGCCTGCGCCTGGCGGGCCACGAGCGGGGCCTGGCCCTGGTCACCGCCGAGGCTTTCGCCGTGGGGGAAATCGGGCGGCAGGGGGTGCGCGTCTCCCTGGGCGGGCCTCGGAAGCGCGCGGTGCTGCAAGGCGCGCTAAAGGCGCTGGCCGACCTGGCGCAAGGCGCTCCGGCCGCGTCGCGGCTGGTGGTCTGAGCCTTAGCGGCCAGGCATCGGCAGCTGGAAGCCCGGCGACCAGTGCATAGCCGTGCCGGCGCTGACATACCAGGCGACCAGCAGGCCGCAGATCAGGGCGCCGGGCAGGTAGGCGTTCGTCCAGCGCCAGGTGAGCGCCGCGATTACGCCGACGATCGCCAGCAGCGGCACGAACTGGATGGCGATGATGGTGTTCAGCGGCTCCGACGGAATGGCCAGGACGCGCGTGGCGAAGAGGCTCACATACTGCACGGTCAGCAGGAGGACGAAGCCCAGGGACAGGGCCAGGGCATAGGTCGCCGACTGGGCGAGCGCCCCCTGGCCCTTCAGCGCCAGGTTGGCGTTCAGCGCCCGCAGCGCGACCAGGAAGAAGAGGATCCAGAGCGGCGCATAGGCGGCGGCGGCCACGGCCTGGCGGGCGTCGGGCGCCTTCAGGGCCAGCACCCAGAAGCGGAAATCGATCTCGAAGAGGGCGTCGGCCAGGAGGAGCGCCGCATAGCCTGCGCCAAGCGTCCCCAGCGCGATGGCGACGGACCGGGGCCAGTCGGCGCGGAAGCTGGGACGGCCGCCCTTCAGGAACACCGCCAGGACGAAGGTGATCAGCGCGTTGGCGAGCGCCCAGACCACCAGCTGGTTGGCCACCCACTGCGGGAAGACCCGGTTGGGGAAGAACAGCATCCCCAGCTTCATCAGCGGGAAGAAGGTGATCGCCGGAACCGCCGCGGTGAGGACGAAGGCCAGCAGCCAGCGCCGATCGGGACACTCGCGCACAGGTTCGCCCGGCGCCGACATGGCCGAAAGCCACGGCGCAGCGAGCAGCAGGCGGAAGGTCGCCAGCAGCAGCATGACAAAGCCCACGAAGGCGATCAGCGTGCCGACCTCCTTCCAGAACCAGATCTGGTCGCCGGGCGGCCGGGGCGCAGCCTCTCCCTCCAGCCGCTGCTGGAACCAGTCGACGACCGGCCCCACGCCGGCGGCGGAGAAGTGCTCCCAAGGATGGGTGATGGGCGGGACATGCAGCACGCGCGCGGTCCCGGCGGCGGGATCGCCGTAGAGGCGCCCCTCCACCACCGGCTCGGCGGTTCCGAAGAGGTCCATCAGCGCCTTGGAGCGGGCGATGCCGGCGCCCTTCTCCACCTGCCACATAAGCGGCGCGAACTCGTCATAGGCGCCGAACACAACAGATAGATTGCGCAGCTCGGCCTGCGCCTGCGACCCAAACACCGCCCCGATGGCGGGGGTGGAGCCGACCAGGGCCGAGGCCTTGTAGCCGTCCGGGTCCGAGGCCGCGGCGCCCACCACCGGTCCGCCGCCCAGGCTGTGGCCGGCCAGTCCGATATTGGCGGGATCGACCTGCGGCAGGCTCTTCAGGTAGCGCAGGGCCGCAGGGCCGCCGAAGTCGTTGGCGCCGACGATGGCGTCGGAATAGCCGTGACCGGGCATGTCCATGGCCAGCACCACGAAGCCGCGCCGCGCCAACTCGATGGCGAAGGCCGACTGCATCTCGCGGGTGTTGATGTAGCCGTGACTGAGCAGGACCGCCGGCGCGGGCCGCTCGGCTGTGGCGCTGGACGGGGTGTAGAGCAGGCCGGCAATCCGGGTCCGGCGGTCGCCCGCGAACTGCACCTCGGCCACTGCCGTCCCGCCGGCGGTCTGCACCGCGTGGGCGAGGAGCCCGCCGCCCAGGATAAGCACCATGGCCGCCGCCAGCCAAAGCCACGCCGCCCGCATCGTCCCCTCCCCCGAAGGTCGTTCTCTTGGCCGCGACTATGGGCGGCGCAGGCGCCTTGGACCAGGGCCATTACGGCTCCGGCCGCGCCAAAGGCGCCGCGGCGTCACATTTCCGTCTCCGCCTCGCAGCCCGAAGCTGTTAGGGAGCGCGAAAGCCGCTAGGTTCATAGAGGGACGAGGAGAACGGACGGGCGTGATGGCCGCACCCGGCATCGCCATTCGAGGGCAGCGCAGCCTGCTCCGCCAGATCCGCGAGGCGCTTGCCTCGGGCGGGCCCGCCCAGACGCGCCTGGACATGGTGGTGCGGATCATCGCCCGCTCGATGGTGGCCGAGGTCTGCTCGCTCTACATGCGCCGGGCAAGCGGCGACATGGAGCTGTTCGCCACCGAAGGCCTCGACCCGAACGCCGTCCACGTCACGCGCATGAAGCCGGGTGAAGGCCTGGTGGGCGAGATCATGCGGCTGGGCCGGCCGCTGAACCTGTCCGACGCCCCGAACCATCCGGCCTTCTCCTACCGGCCCGAGACCGGCGAAGACCCGTTCCACGCCTTCATGGGCGTGCCGCTGCTGCGCGGCGGACGCGCGATCGGGGTGCTGGTGGTCCAGAACCGCACCGAGCGTGTCTATACCGACGACGAGGTCGAGGACCTGCAGATCGTCGCCATGGTCCTGGCCGAGATGGTCGCCGGCAGCGAGCTGGAGGGCGAGCTCAAGGGCGTCGAGATCGCGCCCCACCGGCCCGAGCGGCTGAAGGGCGCCAAGTTCGCCGACGGCCTGGCGCTCGGCGTGGCGGTGCTGCACGAGCCGCCGGTGGCGCCTTCGCACCTGCTGGCCGAGGACGTGGTGGCCGAGGAGGCGCGGCTGAAAAGCGCCATCGCCAGCCTGCAGGCTCAGATCGACGACATGCTGAGCGGCGAGCACGGGCTGGTCGAAGCCTCCTATGAGGTGCTCGAGACCTACCGCATGTTCGCCCACGACCGGGGCTGGAACCGCAATCTGGAGGACGCGGTCCGCAACGGCCTGACCGCCGAGGCGGCGGTGGAGCGGGTGCGTTCGGAGCACCGGGCGCGGCTGGGCCAGGCCCGCGACCCCTATCTGCGCGAGCGGCTGCACGACTTCGAGGACCTGGCCGACCGGCTGCTGCGCCACCTGTCCGGCGACGGGCACATGGCCCGCGACCTGCCGGAGAACGCCATCCTGATCGCCCGGAACCTGGGGCCGGCGGACCTTCTGGAATACGACCGGCGCAAGCTGAAGGGCCTGCTGCTGGAGGAAGGCTCCTCGGCCAGCCATGCGGCCATCGTCGCCCGCGCCCTGGACATTCCCTGCGTCGGGCGTCTGGCTGGCTTGCGCGACAAGGTCTCGGAGGGCGACCCCGTCATCGTCGACGCCGAGACGGGCGAGGCCTATCTGCGCCCCCGCGTCGACGTGGTGAAGGCCCTGCAGGCCCGCCTGGAGGTGCGCCTGCAGCGGCGGGCCGAGTTCGCCAAGCTGCGCGACACGCCCGCCTTCACCCGCGACGGGGCCAAAATCACCCTCTTGATGAACGCCGGCCTGGACGTAGACTTGGACATCCTGGCCGAGACCGGTGCGGAGGGCATCGGCCTCTTCCGCACCGAATTCCAGTTCATGGTCGCCGAGGAGATGCCGCGCTTCAACGCCCAGGCCGCGCTCTACGGCCGGGTGATGGACGCCGCGGGCGACCTGCCGGTGACCTTCCGCACGCTGGACCTCGGCGGCGACAAGGTGCTGCCCTATCTGGAGGCCGAGCGGGAAGAGAACCCGGCCCTGGGCTGGCGGGCGATCCGCATGGGGCTGGATAGGCCCGCCCTGCTGCGCCTGCAGTTGCGGGCCCTGATCGCCGCCTCCCGCGGACGGCCGCTGCGGATCATGTTCCCGCTTGTGGCCAGCGTCGACGAATTCCGGGCCGCCCGCGCCCTGGTGGACCATGAGGTGGCGTGGGCCCAGCGCCGCGGCCGCCCGGCGCCGTCCCGCCTGGACGTGGGAGCCATGATCGAGGCGCCGGCCGTGATCTGGCACCTGGACGCCCTGCTGCCCATGACCGACTTCGTCAGCGTCGGGACCAACGACCTGATGCAGTACCTGTTCGCCGCAGACCGCGGAAACCCGCGGGTGTCGGACCGCTACGACTTCCTGTCGCCGCCGGCGCTGCGGGCGCTGGAGACGATCCAGCGCGCTTGCGAGGAGACCGGCACGCCGGTTTCGGTCTGCGGCGAGATGGCTGGCCGGCCCCTGGAGGCCTTCGTGCTGGTGGCTCTGGGCTTCGAACGCCTGTCCATGCCGCCGGGCGGCGTGGGGCCGGTCAAGCAGATGGTGCTGTCGTGCGACCGCGAGGCGGCGCGACGCGGCGTTTCGGCCCTGATCCGCGGTTCGGCCGGCTCGATCCGCAATGAGATCGAGACCCTGGCGCGCAAGCTTTACCTTTCGATCTGACCCCCAATTCTTGACGAAGCTTGGCCGTTACAGCGACGAGGCTTCGAAGGTCACAATTTGGCGCCGAATCCGCAGGTCACCTGCCGGTGCGACTTGCCGCCGCGCCTTACGGCTTTTGCGTTCGGCGCATTGAGACTCGCAGGCGCAACTGATATTCACAATGCAATCTTAATCTCTTCATGACAGCAAGTTAGGGAACTCCGCCGGGCCACGCCGGATCGGTCGGAGTCAAGGGGCGACGGGTAGCCATGGCGCTGGATACTGGCCGGGTTACAGATCTGCACTTGCCGATGGAGGGGGGTGGCGATCCTGCCCGGATCGAATCCTACACGCCAAGCTTGAGCTCCGGACCCGACATCGGATCGGCCCTGCGCGCCGCCCGCGAATTCCGCGGCCTGAGCCTCGAACAGGTGGCCGAAGCCACCCGCATCCGCCGCAGCTACCTGGCCGCCATCGAGGCCATGCGCCTGGACGAGTTGCCCTCGCGCCCCTTCACCATCGGCTATGTGCGAGCCTATGCGGCCGCCCTGGGCCTGGACGGCGAGGCGGCGGTGGAGCGCTTCAAGGCTGACGAGCCCTGCCCGGACGCGGCCCTGCCCGAACCGATCGGCGTGCCCAAGGAGAAGGATCCGCGCCTGACCCTGTTCCTGGTCGGCGGCGCGCTCGTGATCGGCGCGATCCTCGCCTGGAACCTGGCCCAGCGCGCCATGGCCGAGCGGGAGCCTCCGGCCGCCGCCGCCCCCGCCGCCATCATGGCCGCGCCGACGCCCGCCGGACCGGTGGAGCTGGGCGCCCCCCTGCCCCCGCCGGTGGAATCCACGACGCCGACGCCCTACGTCACCCCTGGCCTGGCCGAGGCGACGGCCGCCGGCGGCTCGTCCGACGCGGTCGAGGACGCCAAGCGGGCCGGCCAGATCGCCGGAGCGCCGACGCCGGACGCCGCCCAGGAGCTTCCGGCCGCCTTCACGCCCAGCGGCGCGGTCTATGGCGCGGCGGCCGAGATCTCGGTCGTGACGCTCCAGGCCCGCAAACCCGGCTCGCTGATCGTGCGCGGCGCCGACGGCTCCGTCTATTTCGCCCGTCAGCTCTCGGCTGGCGAGGCCTATCGCGCCCCGGCCCTGAAGGGGCTGTCCTTCGAGGTGTCCGATCCCCACGCCTTCCAGGTGTTCGTCGGCGGCCAGTCCAAGGGCCTGCTGCCGGCGGTGCAAACGCCGGTCGCCAAGCTGGTGGGCTGATCGCGCTTGGGGATTCGCCCCCGGCCGCCTATTTTCCGCCCATCATGACCGCGCACGACCACACCCACGTCCGCCCCTGGCGCGCCATCGCCCGCCGCCCGTCGCGCAAGATCCGGGTCGGGACCGTCGAGGTGGGCGGCGACGCCCCCATCACCGTGCAGTCGATGACCAACACGCGCACGGCCGACGCGGCGGCGACCATCGATCAGATCCGCCGGCTGGAGGAGGCCGGGGCCGACATCGTGCGCGTCTCCTGTCCGGACGAGGACTCCACGGCCGCCTTCGCGACCATCGCCAAGGCCGCCAAGGTCCCGCTCGTGGCCGACATCCACTTCCACTACAAGCGCGGGATCGAGGCGGCCAAGGCCGGGGCGGCCTGCCTGCGGATCAATCCGGGCAATATCGGCTCGCCCGACCGGGTGCGCGAGGTGATCGCCGCGGCCCGCGACCACGGCTGCTCGATCCGCATCGGGGTGAACGCCGGCAGCCTGGAGCCGCACCTTCTGGAACGCTACGGCGAGCCCTGCCCCGAAGCCATGGTCCAGAGCGCGCTGGACCACGCGAAAATCCTGCAGGACCACGACTTCCACGAGTTCAAGATCAGCGTGAAGGCTTCCGACGTCTTCATGACCGTGGCCGCCTACCAGCAGCTCGCGGAAGCCATTGACTGCCCGCTGCATGTGGGCGTCACGGAAGCCGGCGCCACGCGCACCGGCACGGTGAAGTCGGCGATCGGCATGGGCTCCCTGCTCTGGGCGGGCATCGGCGACACCATCCGGGTGTCCCTGGCCGCCGATCCGGTGGAGGAGATCAAGGTCGGCTTCGACATCCTGAAGTCGCTGGGCCTGCGCCACCGGGGGGTGAACATCGTCGCCTGCCCGTCCTGCGCGCGGCAGGGCTTCGACGTCATCAAGACCGTCGAGACGCTGGAAGCGCGCCTGGCCCACATTTCCACCCCCATGAGCCTGTCGATCATCGGCTGCGTGGTGAACGGCCCGGGCGAGGCCCTGATGACCGATGTCGGATTCACCGGCGGCGGCAAGGGCGCGGGCATGGTCTATCTGGCCGGCAAGGCTGACCACAAGATGGACAACGACCGCATGGTCGACCACATCGTCGGGCTGGTGGAGGCCAAGGCCGCCGAGCTGGAGGCCGCGAAGGCCCCCCTGCAGGCCGCCGAGTAGGGCGACTGCCTCCGCACCCCCTGGTTTAGGGACACGATTTCCCTTAACGAACGACATGTTCGCTTATGGGGAGAGAAGGCGATGACCCAGATTGCGGTCGCAGGGCGGGACAATCGCCGCGCAATCGTCCGGGCCGTCTCGACCGAGGTCCTGAAGTCGCTGACCGCGCTCGCCCAGGCCGGCGGCGGCGATACCATCTCCCTGCTGGTTTTTACCGGCATCTGGACGGCCAACACCCAGCACCTCATAGGGACCGGCCGCTACACGGCCCTTGAGGATATCCCGCCCGACAGCCAGCGCCGGCCGATCCTCGAGGCCGATCTCGAAAGGGCGATCGGCATTCCGCAGCCGATCCTCGGCGATTACGTGACTCGCCTGATCGCCGGAGGAATCGTAGAGCGCCTGCCCGCCGGGCTTGTCGTGCCTTCGGCGATCTTCACCACCCCTCAGCAGGTGGACGGGACCAACGAGTTCTACGCCCGCATCATGAGCATCGTGCGCGCCCTGCGCGACGCCGGTTTCAGCTTCGGCGACCAGGCCTGAACGGCGGTCAAATCGAAAAAATGTCAAAGATGACACGTGCGTCACACTTGCGTCGGCGTTCTGTGCTTGGTTAGGTGCCGGCCACCACCAAGGGAGGGACATGATGTCCGCGGACGGCAACTGGAAGATCACCATTCAATCCCCGATGGGCGCGCAGGAGGTCGAGGCTTCGATCAAGACCAACGGCGACACCTTCACCGGCACCACCAAGGGCCGGATGGGCGAGCAGTCCGTGGAAGGCAAGGTGAACGGCGACACGCTCACCTGGTCCACCTCGATCTCGCAGCCCATGCCGATGACGCTGGAGTTCACCGCCACGGTCAGCGGCGATTCCATGAGCGGCAACGTCAAGCTGGGCGCCTTCGGCTCGGCCCCGCTCTCGGGCGTGCGCGTCTAAGCGCTTCATCCGCTAAGCGGATCGGAAAGGCCCCCTCCCCACGGAGGGGGCCTTTTCTGTTTAGGCGGGATGCAAGGTCGTCCGGCAGCGGACGGGGAGGTGGCCATGCGATTAGCGTCGCGGCGGCTTCTTTGACGACTCCTTCGCATCCAGGACCAGTTCCCCAGCGCGCACGCGAAGCCTCGCAGGCACGCTCCAACCGCTCACAAACTCGGCTTGCTTGCTCACGGACGGCAACGTCGTCTGGAGGAAGGGGGTAGCTTTGCTGTCGTTCGGCGCCGGCGTGATGATGTCGCCGGTCTCAGGATCTACTTCAGCTGCGAAGCTAAAGATCGAGCTCGACGCAGGCGTCGTAGAATGCGCCATGGCCGATTGAGCCATAGCCCGTCCAGCCTCCACGAAGACAAGGTTGCGTTCATAGCGGGCGGCGCGTTCAATTTCGCGAGCGCAGACGAAATCGACCAGGAAGCTGGCGGCAGCGTGAGCGTTGCTTTCAATCGCCACGACTCGCGCAACGTTATTTTCGAGGCAAGCCTCCGCCCGGACCACAACCGGAGCCGGACGCTGATCCATCGCCGAAGCGGCGACAGCGGCCAGCATGGCTATGCCCACAATCAATTCACCCATGCCCCTGCCCCCAACATTGAAACCGACGCAGCATCGCTGCTGCCGAGCCTGCTACCGCTCACAAGTCTCCCTTTGTCGTCAAGGCAGAGGACGCCTCCGACCTGCAAGGAGGCCACTGCGACACCCCACGGATCCTCCGAGATTTGCTCGACAGATGGGGCGAAGGAGCGCCCCGGAGCCGAAGCTCCACTGGCGGACCCACACCGGCCGCTCCTATCCTGGAGACGGCGCGGAACAAACGCGCCGGCCCGGATCGGGGGCAATGAGCCTGTTCTTTAGGGTCCTTGCCCGCAAGGGCTTCATCCCGGCGGATGAGTATCGACCCTCTGCTGGAGGCGGCAACCAAGGACCGCTGGTAGAGATCGATGTCACCGAGGCACGTCGCCAACTCTAGAGGTGAGCCAATGAAGGCCTATCTGGTGCTTGATTTCTCCATACGAGACCTCGCGGGCTTCCGGCCCTATATCTCGGCCGTCCCGGCGTTCATCGAGAAGCACGGCGGGCGATATCTTGTTCGAGGCGCCTCGCCCACGGTCATGGAGGGCGATTGGGCGCCGGACTTGATGGTCGTCCTCGAATTCCCCTCGCGTCAGCACGCGACGGCGTTCCTGGCGGACCCCGACGCTCAGGCGCTCTTCGGGGTGCGCCACAAGACGACGGACAGCAAGCTCGTCCTGGTCGACGGGTGCACGTGAGTTCTACTCGGAATTTGGCGCCGGGCGGGCTTGGCGTTAGAGGAGGCGTCCTTCGGTTCTGTAGAGAAAGCCCAGGCCTCCGTTGCGTTTACCCCAGGCCAGATTGGATCAGGTCATCGACCGCTTCCGCGAGATCGAGGCGCGCATGGGCGCGGCCACGGACGGGGCGGAGATCGTGCGGCTGTCCAAGGAGCACGCCGAGCTGAAGCCCGTGGCGGAGGCCGTCGAGGCGGTGGCCCGCGCCCGCGCCGAGCGCCCGGAACTCGAGGAGATGGCCAAGGCCGGCGATCCGGAGATGGCGGCCCTGGCCCGCGAGGAACTGGAAGCCCTCGACGAGCGCCTGCCGGAGCTGGAGCGCGGCGTCGCCCTGCTGCTGGCGCCCAAGGACAAGGACGAAAACGCTTCGGCGATCCTGGAGGTGCGGGCCGGCACTGGCGGCGACGAGGCGGCGCTGTTCGCCGGCGACCTCTTCCGCATGTACCAGCGCTACGCCCAGAACCGCGGCTGGCGTGTGGAGATCGACTCGGTCTCCGAAGGCGAGGTCGGCGGCTACAAGGAGATTATCGCCTCGATCACCGGCGAGGGCGTGTTCGGCCGGTTGAAGTTCGAGAGCGGCGTTCATCGCGTGCAGCGGGTGCCGGAAACCGAGGCCGGCGGGCGCATCCATACCTCGGCCGCCACGGTCGCCGTCCTGCCGGAGGTGGAGGACGTTGAGATCGAGATCAACGAGGCGGACCTGCGCATCGACACCTACCGCTCGTCCGGCGCCGGCGGGCAGCACGTGAACAAGACCGACTCCGCGGTTCGCATCACCCACATCCCCACCGGCATCGTGGTCACCTCGTCGGAAAAGTCGCAGCACCAGAACCGGGCGCGGGCGATGAAGGTGCTGAAGGCGCGCCTCTACGAGCAGCAGCGCGAGGCGCTGGACACCGCCCGCGCCGACGCGCGCAAGAGCCAGGTGGGATCGGGCGACCGCTCGGAGCGGATCCGCACCTACAATTTCCCGCAAGGCCGGGTGACCGACCATCGCATCAACCTGACCCTCTACAATCTGCCCAAGGTGCTCGAGGGGGAGGCGCTGGACGACGTGATCGATCCGCTGATCGCCGAGGATCAGGCCGCCCGGCTGGCGGCGCTGGAGGACGAGTTCGGCTGACGCCGGCGCACGGCCGCCCCGATGCGGCCAAGGATCGCGTGCAGGCGCTTCGGGGCCGAGAGCCCCACGGTGTCGGCCACCACAGCGCCGCGCCGGCCCATCGGCTTTTCCAGCCCTTCGGTGGAATCGCGGGCGGTCTGATGTTCGATCTCGGCGTTGAGCTTTGCGCCAACCAGCACGATCAGCACCGAGACCCATATCCACATCATGAAGCCGATCACCGCGCCCAGCGAGCCGTAGGTGGCGTCGTAGCGGGCGAAGCCGTTGACGTAGAGGGAAAAACCCAGCGATCCCAGCAGCCAGAACGCGGCGGCGAAGATCGCCCCGAATGTCACCCAACGCCAGCGCGCGCGCCGGCGGCACGGGCCGTAGCGATAGACCACGGAAAAGACCGCCACCCCCACCCCCAACAGGATCAGCCAGCGCAGGGCGAGCCAGGCCGGCGCCTCCTCGCCGATCCCCACATAGGCCAGGGCCAGGGGAGCTGCGACCAGGAGGGCGGCGACGACAGCCAGGAACACCAGGGCGCCGAAGGTGAAGCCGTAGGTCAGCAGGGTCAGGTGGAAGAAATTGCGCTTCTCCCGTTCCTCATAGGCGATGTTGAGCCCGTCGAAGAGCGCCTTCATGCCCGCGTTGGCGGTCCAGACCGAGAGCAGCAGGCTGATCAGGAAGGCGAAGCTCAAGGTGGCGGGCGGCCGTTCGGCCAGGCGCAGCATCTGGTCGCCGAGGATCTGCACCGCCGTGGCCGGCAACACGGCCGACATGTCGATCAGCTGCTCGCGCGCCGTCTCCACGTCGGCCACGAGGCCGTAGAGCGAGACGAAAACCCCCAGCGCCGGGAACAGGGCCAGCAGGGTGTAGAAGGTGACGCTGGCGGCGACCCGCGGCACGCGGTCCTCCTGCACCTCGCGGACCGTGCGCCAGAGGATGTCGGGCCATCCGGAAGGCGGAATGCGCGTCGGCGCCTCGGCCATGCGCCCGCGGCCGGGCTCGGCCGCTTCGAAGGTCGCGGGATCGGCCTTGGCCTGGACGCTGAGACCAGGGGCGGCGCGGCGATGACCGCGCGGCCAGAGCGCCAGCAGGACGGCGAGCGCGAACCACGGCGTCAGGCTCGCCGCGAGCCTCGCCGCGCTTTTCGCCCCGGCGCCTCCGCTCGTTCCATGCACCTTCGCAGCCTTCGCCATCGCGCCGAACAATTCCCGAGCCGGCCGGCCGTTCCCGGGGCCTTGCCTAGGCCCGGGCCTTGGGGCAGGAGCGGGACATGACCGGTCATATCGCAGCGCTCTACCGCCACCCCGTGAAGGGTCTCACGCCGGAGCGGCTGGCCGCCGCCGATCTTGCGCCCGGCGCGTGCTTTCCCTGCGACCGGCTCTATGCGGTGGAGAACGGTCCCTCGGGCTTCGACCCGCAGGCGCCGGCCTTCGTTTCCAAGCAGAAGTTCACCGTGCTGGCTTCGATCCCGCGCGTGGCCCAGGCGCGCACGGCTTACGACGAAGCGACCGGCGTGCTGACCGCCGGGGCCGCGGGCCGGCCCGACTTTTCCGCCGCCCTGACGGAAGCCGCCGGCCGCGAGGCCTTCGCCGCCTGGCTGGAGGGCCTCTTGGGCGAAGAGGCGAAGGGGCCGCTGAAGGTGGTCTTCGCCGAGGGCCACCGGTTCACGGACCACCCGCTCGGCCACGTCTCCATCGTCAATCTGGCCAGCGTGCGGGACCTGGAGGCCAGGGTGGGCCGGCCCGTCGATCCCCTGCGCTTCCGCGCCAACCTCTATGTGGACGGCTGGCCCGCTTGGGTGGAGAACGGATGGGAAGGCCGCGAACTGATGGCCGGCTTCGCTCGCGCCCGGGTGTTCAAGCCCATCGTGCGGTGTGCGGCGACCCACGTGGACCCGGTCACCGCCGAACGGGACCTGGACCTGGTGAAGGCCTTGTTCGACAATTACGGCCACATGCACTGTGGAATCTATGTGCACGTTGTCGACGGAGGGCGCGTGACCGTGGGCGACGCCTGCACCGAGCCCCTGACGGAGGCCGCGACGTGACCCTCAATCTCCTCCAGGCCTGGCAGTCGGCGAAAGCCCGGCTGGAGGCGGCGGGCCTGGCCGGGCCGGTGATCGACGCGCGCCTGCTGGTCGAGGCCGCCGCCGGCGCGACGCGGGCCGACATCGTCACCGATCCCTACCGCGCCTTGACGCCCGAGCAGGAGGAGACGCTTTCCGACTACGTCGCCCGGCGCGAGCGGCGCGAGCCGGTCAGCCACATCCTGGGGCGCAAGGGCTTCTGGAAGATCATGCTGTCGGTGACGCCGGACGTGCTGACGCCCCGGCCCGACACCGAGACGCTGGTGGACTACGCCCTCAAGGAATTCCCCGAGGGCATGGCCTTCAACCTGCTCGACCTGGGCGTCGGGTCGGGGGCCATCATGCTGGCGATCCTGGCCGAGCGGCGCCAAGCCAAGGGGCTGGGCGTCGACGTCTCGGAGGAGGCGCTGGCCGTGGCCCGGGAAAACGCCGCGAACCTGGGGCTGGCGGGCCAGGCGGCCTTCCTGCGCGGCGACTGGACCCAGGGCCTAGCCGAGGCCAGTTTCGACCTGGTGGTCTCCAACCCGCCCTATATCGCCAGCGAGGTGATCGCCGGCCTGGAGCCGGAGGTCCGCGACTACGAACCCCGCCTGGCGCTGGACGGCGGACCCGACGGTCTCGCCGCCTATCGCCGCCTGGCGCCGGAGATCCTGCGGGTGCTGAAGCCCGGCGGGGCGTTCGCCGTGGAGATCGGCTATGACCAGAAGGCGGCCGTCGAGGCGCTGTTCCGGGAGGCCGGCGCCAGCGGGGTGCGGACGCTGAAAGACCTTGCGACACACGACCGCGTGGTGGTCGGCGCGAAAAACCCCTTGGAAAGACGAACCTGAATCGCTAAGTCTTTGGCCTGTCTCCACCCAATTCGCCGGTGAATCAGGTTTCGGAGTCCTGAGCCCAGGACCCTCAGCCGCTCCGGCAGGCGCGCAATGCGCGCGTCGCGCGCCTTAAAGATCCGGGCGGACGACGGAGAACACTTACGTCTTCAACATCCATTACGGGCGAAACGGCCCGGGCCAAGGCGAGAGGATAAGCCGCGCGCATGTCGGCATAGCCGGACGCCGCGACGGAACGGTCAACAAAGCATGAGAGATTTCAAGGGTATGAAGCGCCAACGCGGCCGCAATCGCGGCGGCGGCGGCGGCAAGCCGCAGCAGAACGCCAACCGGGCCTTCGATTCGAACGGGCCCGACGGCGTCAAGGTGCGCGGCAACGCCCAGCACGTTTTCGAGAAGTACCAACAGCTCGCGCGCGACGCCGCCTCGTCCGGCGACCGGGTGTTGGCCGAGAACTACCTGCAGCACGCCGAACACTATTTCCGTGTGGTCCGCGCCATGCAGCCGCAGAAGCCGGCGGCGGAAATCCTGGGGCGCGACCAGTTCGTCTCCGGGTTCGATATCGATTTCGAGGACGAGAGCGGAGCCCAGGCCGCCGCCGCGGCGGACGCCGCCGCCGCCGAAGCCTCCGAAGGGGAGACGACCGAGGGCGGCGAGGGCGATGGCCGCGAAGCCCGCCAGGACCGCTGGCGCGATCGCGACGAGCGCCCGCGCGACCGGGATCGCGACGACCGTCCCCGGGGCGAAGGGCGTGACGGCCGCGAGGGCCGTCGTGACCGCTGGCGCGACCGCGACGACCGTCGAGACCGCAACCGCGATCGCGGCGAAGGCCGTCAGGACCGGGAAGAGCGCCCGGAGCGCGACCCCCTGGCGGTGGTCGAGCCGCAGTCCGCTCCGCTGGTCGCCGCCGACGAACGCAGTTCGCCGATGCTGCGCGACGCCGAGGGCGGCGAGAGCCACGCTCCGGCCTTCTTGAAGGCCGCGCCCCGGGCCGAGCCGAAGGCCGAAGACGCCGCCGAGGAAAAGCCCGCCCGCCCCCGCCGCCGCCGCGCCCCGCGCAGCTTCGAAGGCGGCGCCGAAGGCTCGGCCTCCAACGAGACCGAAGAGGCCTGATTCCGGCGAGGGCGCTTCTTCGCTCCCGCTCACGCAAGGCCTGTGCGCCCTTCCCCTCTCCCGCTCGCGGGAGAGGGTGTCCGAAGGACGGGTGAGGGCGAGGCGAAGCCGAGACCGCCGCCAGGCGGGCGGCGCGAAGCGGCGCTAAGTCTTTTGCGCTCGAAGATTGGCGCCTGTCGGCGCCTGCGGCTTCGCCCGCAAGCCCTCACCTGGCCTGGCGGCCTGTCCTCTCCCGCGAGCGGGAGAGGAGGTCTTACCGGCGATGGACCCTTCGCCTAGAACCGGTACCCTGCTCCGACGCGGAAGGTGCGTCCCGGCAGAGGGATGAGGTCCTTCAGGAACGAGGCGTGCTCGCGGATCTCGGCGTCGTTGATGTTCCGCGCGTCCACGAAGACCTTCAGGTTGCGGTCGTCGAAGGGCCGGAAAACCAGCGAAGCGTTGAGCACGCGATAGCCGTCGGTCGGCAGTTCGAACTCGGCCACCCGCTCCTGGTCGCCCACTTCGCGCAGTTCCAGCGTGCCGGTCCACCAGCCGCCTTCGAAGATCGCGCGGCCGGTCACCGACCACGGCGGGATCCGCGCCGGCGCGCCGAGATCGGTGTCGCCGCGCACATAGTCGGCCGCGCCCTGAAGCGTGAAGCTGCGCTCGCCCTCCTGCCACAGGCGATAGGAGACCTCCGCCTCCAGCCCGTAGAAGGTGGCGTCGGTCTGGCGGTAGACGAAGATCGGCAGGCCGCTCTCGTCATCTTCCAGGCCGGTCGGCCGCAGGTCGATGAAACCGTCGTACTTCACGCCGAAGGCGTGCAGGTCGGCATCCCAGGCTCCGCCGGCATAGTGCAATGTGGCGTCGAAGGAATAGGAGACCTCGGCGTCCAGATCCGCATCCCCCACCTCGTAGCCGCGGGTGGCCGCGTGAGCGCCGTCGGCGAAGAGTTCGGCCTCGGTCGGGGCGCGGGCGGTGCGCGAGAAGCTGGCGCCCAGATACCAGCCTTCCGCCGGCCGCAGGAAGGCGCCGAGGCTCGCCGAGACATTGGTGAAATCACGTGAACCCAGCGCGCTCTCCAGCTCCCGCCGGTCGACCCGCAGGCCGCCTTCCACGCCCCAGCCGCCGCGGTCCAGCCGCTGCAGGGTGAAGAGGCCGATCTCGCCGATCTCCACCGAGGGGATATAGGCCTCGGCGCCGACCGCCTCGAGATTGCGCTTCAGGGCCTGGAGACCAACCGCCCCCTGCCAGCCGTCGCGCTCGGCCTGAACGAGTTCCAGCCGGCCTTCCCAACCGTCGGAGAGGAAGCGGGTGCCGACCTCGTCGCCCTCGAGCTCGACGTGCTCGTAGTCGGCGTAGCCTGCCGAGAACTTCATCCGATCGAACGGGCCCAAGGCTACGTCGAGACCGCCCCTCAGGTCGTAGCGGGTCTGCTTGAGATCGATCGAGACCGGCGCGTCCTCGTGCTCGTCGTCATGATCCTCGTCGTCATCGTCGTCGTGGTGGTGCTCGGCATGACCAGGCACGCCGTAGGTCGTCTCCGTCCGCTTGGCCGAGAAGCCGATGAAGCCGCGCTCGCCCACATAGGAGAGGCCTGCTCCGTAGGCCGAGAGCTCCACCGCGGTGTTCTCCGCCTTCGAAGCCTGGCGGCCGAGATATTCCTCACCCTCCTCCGTCAGCAGCCGGCGCGACTCCGCGGGGACCGGGATGTCGTAGTCCTCGCTGGTGCGACGCAGGCCGTCCAGGCTGAAGGCCCAGTTCCCGGTTCCGAACCGGAAAGCGGCCGAAGCGGTCTGGCCCTCGTCCACGTCGGAGCCGACGGCCAGCAACCGGCCATGGAAGCCCTCCACAGGCTGTTCGGCGATCCGGTCATCGATGATGTTGACCACCCCGCCGATGGCGGAGCCGCCATAGGCGAGCGCCGCCGGGCCGCGCAGCACCTCGATCCGTTCGGCCTCCTGCGGGTCGCTGGCCACCTGATGGTCCGGCGACAAGGCCGAGGCGTCGATCTGGCCCACGCCGTTGGACAGCACCAGGACGCGCGGCCCGGCCAGGCCGCGGATCACCGGTCGGCTCGCGCCAGGACCGAAGAAGGTCGAACGTACGCCCGGCAGACCGGCCAGCACCTCGCCCAGACCGGCCGACGGAGCGAGGTCCAGAGCCTCACGCCGCACCACCTCGACGCTGGTGGTCACCGAATCCATCGAGATCACGAAGGGCGCGGCGGTGACCACCACTTCCGACACCTCCCTTTCCTGGGCCAGCGCTGGCGCGGCGAACAGGGCGGCGGAGCCGGCGGCGGCGAAAAGGGCGATCTTGTTCATTAGGGACGAGCCTGCGACTGAATCGCCGCGGCCTTGCGGCGCGCGGTTCGTGTTACGAAATAACGGGCCGTGTTATGAGATAACGTAGCCGGCCGTCAAGGGCGGTTGCGTCGGCGCGGAGAGAGCGTTAGCCAATGCTTATGGGAGATGCATGCCATCATGCCGACGGGGCGCATCCAGGTCTGAAGGGCCCTGCGCTCACCGCCGCCCTCGGTGCGGCGGAGGAGCGTTGCATGGCCATCCAGGAGCGTCTGACCGCACCGCGGCGTCGCGTGCTGGAGCTGCTGCTGGAGTCGGACGGTCCGCAGAAGGCCTATGACCTGATCGCCGCCTTCGGCGCCGATGGCGAGCCGGCCAAGCCGCCGACGGTCTATCGCGCCCTGGAGTTCCTGGAGCGACTGGGCTTCGCCCATCGCATCGAGAGCCTGAACGCCTACGTCCCTTGCCGCATCGACGGAACGGAGCACCGCGCCGCCTTCCTGATCTGCGACTGCTGCGGCGCGGCCGAGGAGTTCGAGCCGGACTTCGCGGCCCAGCTCGTGGCCGCGGAGCGAGCCGGCTATTCGGTAGGCTCCATCACCCTGGAAGCGCGGGGTCGATGCCCCGCCTGCCGGGGCGACTGACGAACCTCTGACGCCGAGCAGCGTTCCCAGCTGATGCGGCGCCAGATCTTCCTCGACTGCGACGGGGTGTTGGCCGACTTCGACAAGGGCGCGGAGAGGATCCTCGGCGCCCCACCGGGCGTTTTCGAAGCCCGCCGCGGGGCGGCCGAATTCTGGAAGCGGCTGGCCCGCGCCCCGGACTTCTTCGACAGTCTCGATCCCATGCCGGACGCCATGGAGCTCTATGAGGCGGTGCGGCATCGGAACCCGATCATCCTGACCGGCCTGCCTCGCGGGAATTGGGCCGAGCCGCAGAAGCGGCGCTGGGCCGAGCGGCACTTTCCCGGCGTGCCGGTGATCACCACCATGGCCGCCCTGAAGCACGAGCACCGGCATCCCGGCGACGCCCTGGTGGACGACCGCGACAAGCACCGCCACCTGTGGGAGGCCGAGGGCGGCGTCTTCATCCACCACAGGTCGGCCAGGGATTCGATCGCCCAGCTGCGGGCGCGCGGCTATCTCTGAAAAGGCCCGCTACTTCTGCTTGGGCTCCACATAGTCGTCGAGATTGTAGGGGCCGCGGTGCGGTTCGGTCCGGCCGGTCGCCACCTCGGCCGGCGTGGCGTCGGCCTGAGGCGCGGGTCCCTTGACGAAGAGGTGCGACCAGGCGAACGCGGCCACCACCACGATGCCGACGAAGATCAGGATCGCCGGGATCAGGGGCAACCGTCCGCGCAGCGGCCGGGGCACGTCCTTGTTGGCTTCGGGCATGAGGACTCCATTTCGTCGCTGTGTCGTCCTCATCAGAACAGGACCGGAGCGGACCGGTTCCGCGGTCAGAAGGGCCGTAGCCGCGCCATGGCCACGGAGTCCGCATAGGCGCCGTCGCGCCAGGCGAAGGCCCGGAAGAGCCCTTCCCGCTCGAAGCCGAAGCGTTCGTAAAGCGCGATGGCGCGGGCGTTGTCGGCATAGACGTTGAGCTCCAGCCGGGTCAGGTTCAGCCAGCGATCGGCCTGTTCGACGGCCGCAGCCATCAGGGCTGAGCCGGCGCCGCGGCCGGCGAAGGCGTCGTGCACCGCCATGCCGATGGTCCCGACGTGGCTGCGCCGCCCCTCCAGCCGGTTCAGGCCCAGCGTGCCGATCACCTTGCCCTCGACGACCGCCACGAAATTGGTGTGCCCGGCGGGCAGGCTCGCCATTCGCTTGCGGCGCTCCTCAATGCTGGTGAAGGGCGTCTGCAGGGCGCCCCACACCGCCCGCGGCTGGTTCAGCAGTTCGGCGACGTCCGCCGCATCTTCCGGCTCGCGGGCGCGGACCGTGATCTCCTGGTTCATCTCGTCTCTCTCCTTGCGGGACGGACGAGGCCCAGCAAAAAGCCCCGTCCGTCGCCGGCGGGGCTGGTGTCGGATGCGGCGTCTTGCGAAAGGTCCCTAGCGCGCGACGGCTCCCACCAGCCCAGGGCGGGCGGTGCAAAGCTCTACGTGCATAAGGGCCGCAAAGGCGCGCATGGGCTAAGCTTAGCGCGAAACTGGAGCCGAGAGAACGCCGGTGATCGAGGTCACCCCCGACATATCCCTGCAGGACGATGAGGTGGAGGAGCGGTTCATCCGCGCCGCCGGCCCCGGCGGGCAGAACGTCAACAAGGTCTCCACGGCCGTGGAGCTCAGGTTCGACGTGCGCCGTTCCCCGTCCCTGCCCAACGACGTGGCCGTGCGCCTGATGCGCCTGGCCGGCCGGCGGCTGACCCAGGAGGGGGTGCTGGTGCTGACCGCCATGCAATACCGCACCCAGGAGCGGAATCGCGCCGACGCGCTGGAGCGGTTGAAGGACCTGATCCGCAAGGCCGCCGAACCGCCGCCCCCGCCACGCAAGAAGACCAGGCCCACCAAGGCCTCCAAGGAGCGGCGGCTGGCGGCCAAGACCCGCCGCGGCGGGGTCAAGGCGATGCGTGGAAAGGTGCGCGGCGAAGACTGATCGCGCGTTCCGGGGTTGGCGGGGGGGCTTCCCCCTGACTATGGTTCGCCCGCCATGAAGACCGCCCGCTTACCCCTCGCCGCCGCCGCGACGGCGGCCCTGCTTTCCGCCTGCGCCCCCGTCTACGGCCCGCCGCCCCCGCCGCCCGGCCCGCCGCCGGCGGCCGACTTCCGCGCCCAGGACTTCGCCTGGTCCACCCGGCCCGGAACAGGCCGCGTGGACGGCCGCCTCGCCTATCGTCAGGGCCAGACCCGCTACACCTGCGCCGGCGCGGCGGTGTTGCTGACGCCGGAGACGCCGTGGAGCCGGCGGCGTATGACCATCCTCTATAACTCGCCCGAGCGTGCGGCCCTGCCCACCGCCGAGGTGCGGGCGCGAACGCCCTCGGCGCCCAGCGGCGACTATTCGGCCTTCGTGCGGCGGACCACCTGCGGTTCGGACGACCGTTTCACCTTCACAGGCCTGCCCAACGGCCCCTGGTTCGTGATCACGGTGGCGCGCCCCGCCGGCGGGGCCGCCGGAACCGAGATCGCCATCATGCGCCGGATCGAGATCCGCGGCGGCCGGCCGGTGGTGGTCGATCTCTAAGAGGCCACGGGAGCCGAACCGGAGCCTTGGACGTTAACCCTCGTCGAGGGACGCGACAGGGCGCGGAGGTTTCCATGCGCAAGACTATCGCTGCGGCGCTTGCCGCTTTCACCTTCGCAGGCGCGGTGGCCTCGGCCGCCCAGGCGCACGACACCGGCCGCAGGCATCGCCACAACGACGACGGCGCCGCCATCGCCGCAGGCATCGCTGGGCTTGCGATCGGCGCCGCCCTGGCGTCGAGCAGTCGGGATCGAGGATATTACGACCGCCGCTATTACGACCGCGGCTATTACGGCGGAGGCCATTATGCGCCGCGCTACTACGACCGTGGATACTATGGGCCGCCGGTCCGCTACGGCTATTACGAGCCGCGCCGGCGCCACTATTCCCGGACCTGTCGCACCTACAGCCGCTGGGATCCCTATTACGGCGGCTATGTCCGCGTGAGGCGCTGCTGGTAAGCAAAGAAAAACGCCCCGGATCGCTCCGGGGCGTTCGCCTTAGTGGACTTTCGCCCGGCCGATCTCCAGGCCCTCGGCGCCGGCGCCGACCTCGATCACCGAGCCGTCCTCCAGCTCGCCCGCCAGCAGCTTGCGGGCGATGGGATCGACCAGCTCCTTCTGGATCACGCGCTTCAGCGGACGGGCCCCGTAGACCGGGTCGTAGCCCTTGTCCGCCAGCCAGTTGGTGGCCGAGGGATCGAGGGCGATGGACATCCGCCGATCGGCCAGCAGCTTCTCCACCCGCTGGAGCTGGATACGGACGATATCGTCCATCTCCGCCCGGCCGAGCCGCTTGAAGAGGATGATCTCGTCGATCCGGTTCAGGAATTCCGGCCGGAAGTGACGGCGGACCACCTCCATGACCATGGGCCGCGCCTCTTCGATGTCCTCGCCCTCGGCCTGGTTGGCGAGGAATTCGGAGCCGAGGTTGGAGGTCATGATCAGCAGGGTGTTGCGGAAGTCCACCGTACGCCCCTGGCCGTCGGTCAGCCGGCCGTCGTCCAGCACCTGAAGCAGCACGTTGAAGACGTCCGGGTGGGCCTTCTCCACCTCGTCGAACAGCACGACCTGATAGGGCCGGCGGCGCACGGCCTCCGTCAGGGCCCCGCCTTCGTCGTAGCCGACATAGCCGGGCGGCGCGCCGATCATGCGGCTGACCGAGTGCTTCTCCATGTACTCGCTCATGTCGAGACGGGTGACCGCCGCCTCGTCATCGAACAGGAACTCGGCCAAGGCCTTGGTCAGCTCGGTCTTGCCGACACCGGTGGGGCCCAGGAACAGGAACGAGCCGATGGGGCGGTTCGGGTCCTTCAGGCCGGCGCGGGCGCGCCGCACGGCGTCGGAGACGGCCACCAGGGCTTCTTCCTGGCCGACCACCCGCTCGCGCAGGGCGTCCTCCATCTTCAGGAGCTTCTCGCGCTCGCCCTCCAGCATCTTCTCCACCGGCACGCCGGTCCAGCGGGAGACGACGGCGGCGATCTGCTCGGCGTCGACCACCTCCGGGCTGATCGGGTTCTCGGCGGCGGCCTTTTCCTCCTCCTCGAGCCGGCGCTCCAGGGCGGGGATCTCGCCATAGGCGATCTCCGAGGCGCGCTGCAGGTCGCCGCGGCGCTGGGCGGCCACCAGCTCGGCCCGCAGGCGGTCTAGGCCCTCGCGCGCCTGGGCGGCGGCGGAGACCTTGTCCTTCTCAGCCTTCCAGCGGGCGGTCATCTCCGCCGACTGGCCTTCGAGGTCGTCCAGCTCCTCCTCGAGCTTTTCCAGCCGCGCCCTGGACGCCGCGTCCGTCTCCTTGGAAAGGGCCTCGCGCTCGATCTTCAGCTGCACGATGCGCCGGTCGATCTCGTCCAGCTCCTCGGGCTTGGAGTCCACGGCCATGCGCACGCGGCTGGCCGCCTCGTCCACCAGGTCGATGGCCTTGTCGGGCAGGAAGCGGTCGGTAATGTAGCGGTTCGACAGCGTCGCGGCGGCCACGATGGCGTTGTCGGCGATGCGCACGCCGTGGTGGACCTCGTACTTCTCCTTCAGGCCGCGCAGGATGGAGACCGTGTCCTCCACCGTCGGCTCGGAGACGAAGACCGGCTGGAAGCGGCGGGCCAGGGCCGCGTCCTTCTCCACGTGCTTGCGGTACTCATCGAGGGTGGTCGCGCCCACGCAGTGCAGCTCGCCGCGCGCGAGGGCCGGCTTCAGCAGGTTCGAAGCGTCCATCGCCCCGTCCGTCTTGCCCGCGCCCACCAGGGTGTGCATCTCGTCGATGAAGAGGATGATCGAGCCCTCGGCCGCGGTCACCTCGCCCAGCACCGCCTTCAGCCGCTCCTCGAACTCGCCACGGTACTTCGCCCCGGCGATCAGCGCGCCCATGTCGAGCGCGTGCAGCTGCTTGTCCTTCAGGCCTTCGGGCACGTCGCCATTGACGATGCGCAGGGCCAGGCCCTCGACGATGGCGGTCTTGCCCACGCCGGGCTCGCCGATGAGGACGGGATTGTTCTTGGTGCGGCGGGAGAGGACCTGGATCGTGCGGCGGATTTCCTCGTCGCGGCCGATCACCGGGTCGAGCTTGCCGTCCCGCGCGGCCTGGGTCAGGTCGCGGGCGTAACGCTTCAGGGCGTCGTAGCCTTCCTCGGCCGAGGCGCTGTCGGCGGTCTTGCCCTTGCGCATGGCCTTGGCGGCTTCTTCCAGCGCCGCGGCGTTCGCGCCCGCGCCGGTCACGGCCTTGCCGGCCTCGCCGCCTTCCTTGACGATGGCGATCAGCAGGCGCTCGGTGGTCACGAAGGCGTCGCCTTCCTTCTTGGCGCCGTCCTCGGCCACGGCGAACACCCGCGCGGTCTCCGGCGCCATGTAGAGCTGGCCAGACCCACCCTCGACCTTCGGCCGCTTCGTAAGAAGGGCGTCGGCCGCCTTGTCGGCCTCGTCGGGCCGCCCGCCGGCGCTCTGGATCAGGGCGCGGGAAAGCCCGTCCTTCTCCTCCAGCAGCACCTTGAGCAGGTGCTCAGGCGCAAGCTGCTGGTGGCGGCGGGCGAGCGCCAGGCTCTGGGCCGACTGGATCGCCTGTTTGGCGCGGTCGGAATAGAGATCGATGTTCATGGTGTCCCCTTCGCGGCGGATGGCGGGGGCCGCCTTGATGAAGCACAACCCTCGCTCGCTGGGGATGTAGTGTGGCCGATTGGCCACACAAGCCCGATACTCAGTTCAATTCGGTCTTCTTCGGCGGGACGGGCGGCAAGGGGGCGACCGGCACGCCGTCCTCGACCAGCTTCTTCACCTCCGCCGGGCTCGCTTCGCCATAGATCCCGCGGTCCTCGGACCGGCCCTCGTGGATGGCGCGGGCCTCGCTCGCAAAGGCGTCGCCTACATAGTCGAAGTTCTCCTCCACGTGCCGGCGCACCTTGCCAATGGCCTCCATGACCATGGATCGCATCTGCGGCGGCAGGTCCGGAACGGCGGTCTTCTTCGTGCCGGCCACGGCCGGAGCCATGATCTGCTTTCGCACCACCCGGGTGGCGCAGACCGGGCATTCGAGCAGTCCCTTGGCGGACTGAGCATCGTAGTCGTCGGACGAGCCGAACCAGCCTTCGAATTCGTGGCCGTGCTCGCAGGCGAGCGCGTAGCGGATCATCCCGCCGCCTCCGGCCCGGCGAAGGGACGGGCGTTCACGAGAGCCGGTATCGCACGGCGGGCCTTGCCCACGGCCGCAAGGTCGAGATCGACGACCAGCACGCCGGGGTCGTCGTGGTCGAGCTTGCCCAGCACCTCGCCCCAGGGGCCCACGGCGAGCGTGCGGCCATAGGTCCCGCGACCGTCCTCATGGAAGCCGCCCTGAGCCGGCGCCAGGACGAAGGCGCCGGTCTCGATGGCACGGGCCCGCAACAGGATCTCCCAGTGCGCTTCCCCTGTGGGCCGGGTGAAGGCGGCGGGCACGGTGATGATCTCCGCCCCCGCCAAGGCGAGCGCCCGGTGCAGGGCCGGAAAGCGCACGTCGTAGCAGATGGTGAGGCCGAGCTTCGCCCCGGCAGCCTCGGCCAGCACGGCCCGATCGCCAGGTTCGTAGGTTTCGCTCTCCCGCGCCGTCTCGCCGGTGGGCAGGTCGACGTTGAACATGTGCAGCTTGTCGTAGGTGGCCACGATTTCTCCGCCAGGAGAGACCAGAGCCGCGCGGTTGGCCGCCTTGCCGTCCTCGCGCTGGACCAGGGCCGAGCCGATCAGCAGCCAGACGGAGAGTTCGGCGGCCAGCGCCTGCAGGCCGCGCACCACGGGATCCTCAGAAAGGTTCGTCAGCTGCGGCAGCAGCCGCACCTTGTCCTTCTGGAGGATGTTGGCGCCCTCGGGCGTGGCGATCAGGCTCGCGCCGCGCTCCGCCGCCTCGCGCACCAGAGGCGCGACATGGGCCAGCGCCGCGGCGTGGGTGGCGGGCGTCCTCGTCTGGATCAGTCCGACGCGCAGGGTCATGCGGGCCTCCGATAGGTCAAGGCCCAGGAAAGCTCAACCTTTACGCCGCCAGCAGCGGATCGAGCTTGCCGGCGTATTCCAGCGCCATCATGTCGTCGCAGCCGCCGATGTGGCGCTCGCCGATGAAGATCTGCGGGAAGGTCGTGCGGCCGCCGGCGCGCTGGATCATCTCCTGCTTCTTCGCAGGATCGAACGCGGCCTCGATCTCTGTGAACGGCACGCCCTTCTTCTCCAGCAGCGAAACCGCGCGGACGCAGTAGGGGCAGTAGGGTTTGGTGTAGATGGTGACGTCGGCCATGGCTCGATGAACGCTGAGATCCTTCAAAGTTTCATATGGTGCGGTTCGCCGCCTCTTGCACGCGGGCGATTACGGCCACATCGACGCAGGCCGCGCCGGCCGCCAGAAGCGCCCGCGAACAGCCTTCTAAAGTGGCGCCGGTGGTCATGACGTCGTCGACCAGCAGGATTCGCCGGCCCTCCACCTGCGCCGCGCGCCCCGGCGGGACCATGAAGGCGCCGGCCACATTGCGTCGCCGTCCGGAGGCGGACTTCCCGCCCTGGGTCCCGGTGGCGCGCCGCCGCACAAGGGCGTCCGGCAGGTAAGGGACACCGGAGAGGCGCGAGAGCGCGCGGGCGATCTCGGCGGCTTGGTTATAGCGGCGGGCGAAGAGGCGCCCGGGGTGCAGGGGGACTGGCGCCAAGGCCTCCGCCTCCCCTAGCAGGTTTTGGGCCGCCCGGCTGAGCCAGCGGGCGAACAGCGGCGCGAGATCCGTGCGGTCGGCGTGCTTGAGTTGCAGGATCAGACCGCTGGCGTTCTCGTCGTAGAGACAAGCCGCCCGGGCGCGGGAGAAGACGCGAGGCTTCGCCTCGCAGGCGGCGCAGCGCACGCCGGGGCCAAGGTCGAACTCGAAAGGCGCGCCGCAGCCGTCGCACAGCGGACCGTCGATGAAGCGGATGCGGCTCCAGGCCTCGGCGGAGAGGCCGGTGGTCAGCGGCTGCGGCCCGGCGTCCAGGGCCTGCGGCGGGAACAGGAGGTCGAGCGCCGACCGGGCGAGGTCTTTCATGCGGGCCCCGGGTTCCCACCGCGGCTCGGAATCGCCATGTTGCAGCCCGCCAGATCGCAGGTTCAATGTCCGCCCCGCCCCACATCTTCGACCGCACGCGCCTGCGCGCCCGCCTGGAGCGCGCCGCCCCCCGTTTCCCCGAGGCCGACTTCCTGAAGCGCCGGGCGGCGGAGGACGCAGTCGTGCGCCTCGAAGCGATCATGCGCGACTTCCCGCTCGCCGTCGACCTGGGCGCGCGCACCGGGGCCTTCCGCGAGGCCCTGGCCCGGAGCGACGCGGCCGCACGCGTCGGCCATCTGATCGAGACCGACCTCGCGCCGCAGATGTTGAACGGCCGCCCGGGACCCCGGCTGGTCGCCGACGAGGAGCGCCTGCCCTTCGCCGCCGGGTCGCTGGACCTGGTGGTCTCCAGCCTCGCCCTGCACTGGACCAACGACGTGGTCGGCGCCCTGATCCAGATCCGGCGGGCGCTGAAGCCGGACGGGCTGTTCATCGGCTCTCTGCTCGGCGGGGCCACCCTCACCGAACTGCGCCAGGCGCTGCTGGCCGCCGAAGCCGAGCTCACGGGCGGGGCCGGGCCGCGGGTTTCGCCCTTCGCCGACGCCTATGACGCAGCCGGCCTGCTGCAGCGCGCGGGCTTCGCCCTGCCCGTCGCCGATGTCGACCGGGTGACCGTGCGCTACGCCCATCCGTTGAAGCTGCTGGCCGATCTGCGGGCCATGGGCGAGACCGCCGCCCCTGCGGAGGCTCATCCCAAACCCCTGACGCGCGGGGTGCTGATGCGGGCCTGCGAAATCTATCAGGATCGCTTCGCGGAGGCCGACGGGCGCGTCCCCGCCACATTCGAGATCCTCACCCTCACCGGCTGGGCGCCGCACGAGAGCCAGCAGAAGCCGCTGAAGCCCGGCTCGGCCACCACCCGTCTGGCCGACGCTCTGAAGACGGTGGAGCACCGGGTTCCCCGCAGCGAGGGCTGATCGCCCTCACGTCTGCTCAAGCCCGAGGCAGGAGGCCGCCCGGCCGGTCAAAAGGTCGCAGGGCCCGCCACATTGGGGTCGCTTTATCACCTCGCCTGCTGTTTATGTTCGCCCCTCCCCTCCACAACCCGACGACAGGAGCAGACTTGATGCGGAAAACCCTTCTCGCCGCCGGCCTCTTCGGCGCCCTGGCGCTGGCCTCCGCCGCCCATGCCCGGGCCGAGGTCTCCGACGCCGACCTCAAGGCGTTCGGCGCCGCCATGACCGAAGTTCAGAAGATCAATGCCGAATACACCCCGAAAATGACCGGGGCCGACGGCCCGACCAAGGACAGCCTGCAGCGCGAAATGATCTCCAAGATGGGTGCGGCGGTCAGCGCCAGCGGCCTCTCGCCCGAGAAGTACAACGAGATCTCGACTGCGGTGCAGACCGACGAGGCCCTGCGCCAGCGCCTGGTCGAGACCCTGCAGCAGGCCGACTGAGGCTTTCAAGTTAGGGGCGGGCGACGAAGCCCGCCCTTGACGTCCGACGTAATGGCCGATCCGGACCGGTCGCCTTAAGCCTTGGCCATGACGGGACTCGCGGATCTGATCGGCCGATACGCCGCCGCCTGGCGCGTCGGCGACCTTGCGGGCCTGAGAGCCTGCTACCACCCCGACTTCACGCTCCACTATTTCGGCGTCAATTCCCTGGCGGGTGAACACGCCGGGCTGGAGGCCGCGCTTTCGGCCATGAGCGAGATCGGCCGGCGGGCCGAGCGCCGGCTGCTGGAGATCCAGGACGTGCTCGTCGGCGAGCACAAGGCGGCGATCCTGGCGCGCGAAAGCTTCACGCGCGGGAATCTTACGGCGGACGTCGACCGCGTGCTGGTCTACGCCGCACAGGACGCGCTGCTGCGACATTGCTGGGTCTATGACGCCGATCAGCCGCTGATGGACCGCTTCCTCGCCTAAGCGCCCGGCGGGCGGGCGTCAGACCTGCTGGAGCAGGGGTCGGAGCGCCTCCGTGCGCCGGTAGAGCAGATGGCTGTAGAGGAAGACGAGCACGCCCAGGCCCTCCAGCCCCTCCTCCACCGCCACCGCCACGCGATAGGGCAAGGCCGAGGCGTCGCCGCCGAAGTCGGACAGGATCTTGCCGCCGACCATCTCCATTCCGACCGCGCCGCCGAGGAACAGGGCCGCCGAGAGGAGCATGAGCATGCGCACCCGTCCGGGCAGGCGCAGCAGGAAGGGCGTCGCCGCAGCGAGCCCGAGCAGGCAGACGGCCGCCGCCGGGACCACCCAGGCGAACATCAGGAAACCGGAGGTGGGGATCGCCTCGCTGAGGCGCTGGGAGGCGATCTCGTGCAGGCTGAGCGCCTCGTCGATCGAAAGCAGGACGAAGATTGCGGAGAGCGCCAGCCACTGGCTGGCCACGAAGCGCTCCGCCCGACGCATCTTGGCGCCGGTATCGAAGAGCAGCAGGGCGACCAGCGCCAATAGAAGCTGAGAAAACCAGGTGTAGAGGCTGCGCTCGACATCCACATCCAGCAGCCAGATGCGAGCGGCGCCGTAGTCGACGGCGAGATCCTGGGCAACATTCGCCGAGATGAGACCCGCCCAGATTCCAAGCAGGCTTAGCCATGACATCCGCAGCGACGCCGTCAGGACGGGCGCAGGCGCAGATCTTCTCCCAACTGGCGAAGCTGCAACCACAGCCATCTCCTCTACCCCCGTCACAAAACTGTAATGATGGAGCGACGACGTCAACCTTATGTCGTGCAGACGACGGTCTCGGCTCAGGACAGGTCTTCGAGCGGGCGTCGATCGGCGCCCAGGCGAACGACCAGGTCGGCTCGCCCCGGCATCTCCGCCAGGATGTGGCGCGTCAGGCGCTCGTAATGAGCAACGAAGGCGGCCACCTGATCCTCGCTCATGGCGCGGGCGGGATCGCCGCCCTCACGGGCGAGCCTGGCCCTGAGCTTGCGCTCCTGCTCCCGGCGCCACCCGGCGACCACTTCGAACCCCGGCGCCTGCAGGAGAACGAGGCGATCCAGGCGGCCGAACAGGCGCAGGTAGGGGCCCGCAAGCTGGTCGTTGACATAGGCGCGCCAGACGCCCTGCGGGTCCTGGCGGCGCTCCAGGTCGTTGACCGGCTCCGCCAGGGCCTCCGGCGGTTGGGGCCGGGCGCCCACGCACCAACCTTCGAACAGCACGAGGTCGGCGGGACCCCGGAACCGCGGCCAGGCCGCCGGCGGGGCGCGATCATCGGCGGCCTTGTCGAAGGCCGGCAGAACGGCTTCGCCTGCCCGCGCCAGGGTGGCGAGGACCTCTTCGCCCAGCTCCACATCGTGCGTGCCCGGCACGCCGCGGACAGCCAACAGCGGATGGACCTCCCGCGCCAGAACGGCCCGTTCGGCGCGGGAGAGATAGAGGTCGTCCAGCGAGAGCCGCGCGACGCGAAGGCCGCGATCCGCCAGCAGCCGCGCCACGACCGCCGCGAGCGTGGTCTTCCCGCTGCCTTGGGCGCCGCAGATCCCGACCACGAGGGGGCGGCGAACGGCCCAGCCCTCGATCCGCTCGGCCAGGGGAAGGCAGACGCGTTCCACCGTCTCGGCGTAGCCAACGGGCAGGGCTTCGGCGGCCATGAAGTCGGAGAGCCAGGTCACGGGGTCTCCATCCCCTGCGCGATACGCGCGGCGATGTCCTTCAGCCGCCGCTTTCGGGGCGTTGCGGCGCGCCACGCCATGCCGATCGTGCGGCGCGGCTGGGGATCGGCGAAGGGTCGCACCGCGATGCGCGGGTCGATGATCTCGTCGGCGGCGAGCTTGGGGACGAGGGTGATCCCCTGGCCGTGGGCGACCAGCTGCAGCACCGTGTTCAGGCTGGTGGCGCCGAAGGTGGAGAGATCGCCCAGCTCGCAGGCGCCCAGCGCCTGCTCACGCAGGCAGTGGCCTTCCTCCAGCAGCAGCAGGCGCTCGGCCGGCAGGTCGCGGGGATCGGAAGGGCCGGCAGGATCGCTCGCCGGCGCGGCGAGCAGGAAGGGATCGTCGAACAGGGCGGTCGCCTCGATCCCTTCCGCCTCCAGGGGCAAGGCGGCGATAACCGCGTCGAGATCGCCGGCGGCGAGCTCGGAGACCAGGGCGGCGGTCCGGGTCTCGCGGACCTTCAGCTCCAGCCCCGGCACGGCCGCGTTGAGCAGCGGCAGGATCTTCGGCAGCAGATAGGGCGCAACGGTGGGGATCATCCCCAGGACCAGGCGCTTCGACTCCGCCTCCTTCTGCGCCCGGGCGAACGCCTCGAAATCCTTTACGCCCGCGGTAAGGGCTCGGGCGCGCTCGGCCAGGGCTTCGCCGGCCTCGGTCAGCACCGCTCCGGACCGCCTCCGCTCGACCAGCGGAACTTCGAGTTCGGCCTCCAGGTCCCGGATCTGCATGGAAAGGGCCGGCTGGGTGACGTGGCAGGCCGCCGCGGCCCGGCCGAAATGGCCATGGTCGGCCAGGGCGACGAGATAGCGAAGCTGACGGAGCGTGGTCATCCCCACAAGATAACTTATCGCTCGGTCATGTGAACGCAGGAAGGCTTATCTCCGCCTCTCCACCCTCAGGCGCCGATCAGGTGCAGCGCCACCTGCCGCCTATGGGGCCGACGGCGGTGCTCGAAGAGGTAGATTCCCTGCCAGGTCCCCAGCGCCAGCCGCCGCCGCATCAGTGGGATCGAGAGCTGGGTCTGGGTCAGGGCCGCGCGGATATGGGCCGGCATGTCGTCCGGCCCCTCGGCTTCGTGGATATAGCGCCCGGGCTCCTCCGGCGCGATGCGGGCGAAAAAGGCCTTCAGGTCGGCCTGCACATCCGGGTCGGCGTTCTCCTGGATCAGCAGCGAGGCGGAGGTATGCCGGCAGAAGACCGTCAGCAGGCCGTCCGCCAGGCCCTGCCCCTCGACCCAGCGCGTTACCTCGCCGGTGATCTCGAACAGCCCTGCTCCGGCGGTGGCGACCTCGAGCGTGTGGTGAGCCTGGCGCATGGCGCAAAGCATAGGGCCGACCGGCGCAGGCTCAATACGCCTCCCGGTCCCGGTGCTTCATGCGCCGTTTCACGTCCTTGTTCCGCTGGATCCACAGCTTGCGGTATTCCGCCCGGGCCTGCGGATCGTCGCGGCGGTCGAGGTGGGCGAGCTCGCGCTGCAGCTTGCCGAAGCTCTTCCAGCGGCCCTCGTCGAGGTCGCCGGCCTCCAATGCCGTGCGGACGGCGCAGCCCGGCTCGCCCTGATGGCTGCAGTCGCGGAAGCGGCAGCCGGCGGCCAGGGCCTCGATGTCCTCGAAGGTCGCCGACAGCCCCTCCTCCGCCTGCCAGAGGCCGAGCTCGCGCATGCCGGGCGTATCCAGGATCAGCGCCCCTCCCGGCAGCCGCACCAGTTCGCGATGGGTGGTGGTGTGCCGTCCGCGGGCGTCGTCCTCGCGGACGCCGCCGGTGGCCATCAGCTCTTCGCCCGCCAGCGCATTGACCAGGGTGGACTTGCCGACGCCCGAGGAGCCGAGCAGCACGGCGGTGCGCCCCGGCTCCAGCAGGGCCGCGACCTTCTCCATGCCTTCCCCGCTGAGCGCCGAGACCGGCAGGACCGGAACTCCGAAGGCGATGGCCTCCACCTCGGCGGTCAGGGCCGCGGCGTCTTCACAGGCGTCGGCCTTGGTCAGCACGACGACGGGCTTGGCGCCGCTCTCCCAGGCGGTGGCGAGATAGCGCTCCAGCCGCCGCAGGCTGAGGTCGGCGTTGAGCGAGGCGACCAGCAGGACGAGGTCGACATTGGCCGCCACCACCTGCAAGCCCCCGCCCGGCCCGGAGGCTCGCCGGGTGAAGACGCTCGCCCGCGGCAGGACGTGATGAACGGTTGCGGCGCGCTCGCCGGCGCGCAGGCGCGCGGCCACCCAGTCGCCGGCAACGGGATGGTCGCCCTCCTGGGCCTGGTGCAGGAACCGGCCCGAGAGCTCGGCGGCGACCTCGCCCTCGGGGGTGACGAGCCGGTAGAGCCCGCGCTGTTGGACGATGACGCGGCCGGGCGTCAGTCCCTCGGCCGCATGGAATGCGAATTGGCGCTGGAGCGTCTCGCTCCAGCCATAGGCGTCGAGCAAGGCTGGACATCCTTCGGTTCGATAGCCGGATCGGGCGTCGCCGAAGGAGGAAGGTCTAAGGTATCAGGATACCAAGGCGGCGACGCAGCGGAGCGGGGTGCGGACGAAGACAGTCATGGCGCATCCCTCCTTTCTTGCATCGCATCGGGACGTGCAAAGGCTAGGCGCGAGGTCGAAGCCGGTCAAGACCGTGCAGAGGGGCCTTCAGATCAGGTCGCGCAACCACGCCACCAGCGGCGCGTCGGCCGGGGGCATGGGATAGTCCGAAAGCTTCGCCGGCTTCACCCAGGCGATCGCCTTGTGTTCGCGAGCCGTGACGAACCCTTCCCAGCGGCGGCACAGATAAAGCGGCATCAGCAGATGGAAGCTCTCATAGGCGTGGCTGGCGAAGACGAAGGGGGCGAGACAGGCCTGGGCGACGGTGATCCCCAGCTCCTCGTGCAACTCGCGGATCAGGCAGGCTTCCGGGGTTTCGCCGGGCTCCACCTTGCCGCCGGGAAATTCCCACAGGCCGGCCAGCTGCTTGCCCTCCGGACGCTGGCAGATCAGCACCCGGCCGTCGGTGTCGATCAGGGCGGCGGCGGCCACGAGGAGCATGGGCTTGGCGTCGGACATGGCGCTGCAATCGCGAGGCTGGCGCGGAAATGCAAGCCCCGGACGCTGCAAGCGCGGCCATTGTTCATTGACATTTAAGGCTTCAAGCGCCATGTCCCTGCTGCGCCGCAACATCCGCGGCGCTATCGGCGCTCCAGCCGCGTGATGGGTCCTTCTCGGATCCAGCCTGTCGAGCGCTCGAAGAGATCTCATCAGATCGCTCCGCCACGCGGGGGCTTTCCACAAATGACCGCGTCCTCCGCGACCCTCGCAAGCCTGCGAGCGGCCGCGTTCGGCGCAATGCGAAAGACTAGAGTTTGACCCAGTTCACCGACCTCGGCCTCGCCCAGCCGCTTCTGAAAGCGCTGGCCGACGAGGGCTATTCCACGCCCACGCCCATCCAGGCCCAGGCCATTCCCGGCGTCATGGCCGGCCGCGACCTGCTGGGCATCGCCCAGACCGGCACCGGCAAGACCGCCGCCTTCGCCCTGCCGATCCTCCACCGGCTGGCCGCCGACCGCAGGCCAGCGCCGCGGCGCGGCTGCCGCGTGCTGGTGCTCTCGCCCACCCGCGAGCTCGCCACCCAGATCGGCGAGAGCTTCAAGGCCTACGGCAAGCACCTCGGCGTCTCGGTCGCCGTCATCTTCGGCGGCGTGAAGTACGGCGGCCAGATGCGCGCCATGGCGCCTGGCGTCGACGTGCTGGTGGCCACGCCCGGCCGCCTGCTCGACCATCTCGGCGAGAAGTCGATCACCCTGCAGGGTGTCGAGATCTTCGTCCTCGATGAGGCCGACCAGATGCTCGACATGGGCTTCATCGTACCGATCCGGAAGATCGAGAAGTATCTGCCGCGCCAGCGCCAGAACCTGTTCTTCTCCGCCACCATGCCGGCGGAGATCGGCAAGCTGGCCGGCGAGCTCCTGAACCCGAACCCGCTGAAGGTGTCGGTGACGCCCCAGGCGACGACGGTGGAGCGCATCAAGCAGAAGGTCATCTTCGTCGAGACCGCCCGCAAGCGCGCCCTGCTGTGCGAGCTGTTCGCCGAGCCGAAGTTCAAGCGCGTGATCGTCTTCACCCGCACCAAGCGCGGCGCCGACCGGGTGGCCAAGTCGCTGGAAGCCGCCGGCGTCGAGGCCGCGGCCATCCACGGCGACAAGAGCCAGGGCCAGCGCGAACGGGCGCTGGCGGCCTTCAAGGCCGGGCAGGTCCGGGCGCTCGTCGCCACCGACATCGCCGCCCGCGGCATCGACATCGATGCGGTCAGCCACGTGGTTCAGTACGAACTGCCGAACGTGCCGGAAGCCTATGTCCACCGGATCGGGCGGACGGCGCGGGCCGGCGCCGACGGCTCGGCCTACGCCTTCTGCGCCGACGAGGAGCGCAATCTCCTGAAGGACATCCAGAAGGTCACGCGTCAGACCATCCCGCACGAGGATCGGCGCAACGACGGCGGCCTGACGGTCATGACCCGCGCCATGCCGGAAGTGGCGGCCGAGCGCCCCGAGCGCCCCGAGCGCAGCGGCCATCGCAAGGGCGGTCATCCCGAGCGCCGCCCCGAGGGCCGCAGCGAACTCCCGCCGGGCCTGCGCAAGCAGCGTAACCGCAACCGGAACGCCGGCGGCGGCCAGCGCCATCCGCACGGCCAGCGGACGGGTGGTGAACGCGCCTCGACCACGCCGATCGACCAGTCGCAGTTCAAGGGCCCGAAGCGCGAGCCCGCCAAGCGCTGGAGCCCCCTGGACTGACGCGAGGCGCGGCGGAGGGGCTCCGCCAGTCGGAGTCCCCCTCAGTCGCCTTCGGCGACAGCCCCCTCAGCGAGGAGGCATCCTGGATCCGTAGTTCCGCCCTACGACCGATAATCCCCGTTGATCGCCACGTATTGCTTGGTCAGGTCGCAGGTCCACATGACCGCCGAGGCGCGGCCGACGCCGACGTCGACGGCGACCTCCAGCTCCCGGTTCTTCATGTAGGCGCTCATCTTGCCCTCGTCATAGGTCGGCGAGACCAGGCCGTCCTGTGCGGCCACCAGGGGCCCGAACTTCACGGAAATCCGGTCGCGGTCGATCGGTTCGTCGGCGCGGCCGACCGCCATGACGATGCGGCCCCAATTGGCGTCCTCCCCGGCGAAGGCGGTCTTGACCAACGGGCTTTCGCAGATGGTCCGGGCGATCTTGCGCGCCGAGGCCGAGCTTTCGGCGCCCGTCACCGTGACCTTGACGAACTTGCTCGCCCCCTCTCCGTCGCGGACCAGCTGCAGGGCCAGGTCGAGCAGCACCGCCTCCAGCTTGTTGCGGAAGTCGGCCAGGCGCCGATCGCCGGCGCGGGTGACCTTGGGCGCGGCCGACTGGCCGGTGGCGAAGAGCAGCAGCGTGTCGTTGGTGGAGCGGTCGCCGTCCACCGTCACGGCGTTGAAGGTGTTGCGGGTATAAAGCGTCGCCAGGGTCTGTAGAGCCGTCGCCGAGATTGCAGCGTCGGTGACCACAAAGGCCAGCATGGTGGCCATGTCCGGCGCGATCATGCCCGAGCCCTTGCAGATGCCGGCGATCCGCACGGTCTCGCCCTCGATCCTCGCCTCGGCGTAGGCGCCTTTCGGGAAAGTGTCGGTGGTCATGATCGCCCGCGCCGCCCCGGCCCAGCCGTCCGGCGTCAGCCTGCTCTCCACCTCCGGCAGCCGCTGAACGATCTTCGCATCGTCGAGCAGCACGCCGATCACGCCGGTGGAGGCGACCATCACGTCCCGCTGGCGGCAGGCGAAGCGCTTGCCCACCGCCGAGGCCACCCGGCGCACCGCGTCGGCGCCCGGTTTGCCGGTGAAGGAATTCGCGCAGCCGGCGTTGACCACCAGGGCGCGCACGTCGGCGCCCTTGGAGGCGTCGAGCTGTCGCTTGCACCAGTCGACCGGTGCCGATCCCACGCCGTGGCGGGTGAAGACGCCGGCGGCCGCCGTGCCGGGCGCGAAGCGCATGACCAGCAGGTCCTCGCGTTCGTGCTTGTAGAAGCCGGCCCGGGCGGTGGCGAGCTCTACGCCCGCGATGGGCGGAATGGCCGGGAACGGCGCGGCCAGCGGGGAGACCGGGAGGGGCGCCTTGGCGCTCGGCGCCGGGTCGGGCGCCGGCGAAAACTGGCTGGCCTGCTTGTCGGCGCGCTTGAGCGCCGCCCGCTTCAGGGCCGAGGCGAGGGGGTCGAGCGCACGTTCCAAGGTCTGTCCCACCACTTCAACCGGCTTGGCGGCGACGCGCGCGGCCGCGGGCCTCGTGTCGGCCTTGACAGCCTTGGCCTTCGGCGAAGCAGGCTTGGGCGGGGCGGGCTTGCGGGTCATGGGGCGGGGCTCGTCTGCACGGTCTTCTCGGGCGCGGGGGCGGCGGCGGGCGGCGCGTCGGCCGGCTCCTTGGGCTGGCCAGGCACGTCCGGCGGGGCGGGGATCAGGGTCTGGATCTTTGCGCGGCCGCGCAGCTTCTCCAGCAGGTCGCGGATCTGGTCGTAGGTCAGGAACCGCACGATCTGCGGGCGGGCGGCCTCCAGCGCGATCGGCTGCTCGACGCGGCGATCCTCGACCTTCAGGAGCGCCCAGCCGTCCTCGATCTCAAAGGGCCCGACTACGTCGCCGGGCTTGGCCGACTTCAAGTTGGCGGCGTAGGCCTCTGGCATGATGTCGATGGTGAAGTAGCCGAGATCCCCGCCGTTGAACCGCGTCGCCGCATCGGTGGACCGTTCAACCGCCAGCGCCTCGAAGGAGGCGCCGGTCGCCAGCAGCTTCCGGACCGCCTCCGCCTCCTCCGGCGTGGCGGTGACGATCTGGCGGGCGCGGATCTCCTCCGACTGGCGGGCGAGCTTGAGCTGCTCCTGATAGAGGGCCCGGATCCGGCTTTCGCTGACCGCGCCGGACACCACGTTCTCCACCAGCATGTCGCCCAGGATCCGCTCCCGGGCGGCGGCCAGCCGCTTCTGGGCCACGGGATCCTTGTCGAGCTTGCGCTCCAGCGCCTCGGCGGCCAGCAGCTTCTGGTCGATCACCTCGTCCAGAACCCGCCGGAAGAGATCGGAAGAGACGTCCAGCGGCTCGCCCTCGCCGATCAGCCCCTGGGCCACGGCCTCGCGCTTGACGTCGGAGGCCCAGACCGTGCGGCCGTCGACCCTGGCCGCCGCCTGGTCGCCGGGCTCCGGCGGCCGCTCGGCGCCGCCGCGCTCGCCGCACGCCGCCAGCAGGCCACAGGCGGCGAAAACCGCGAGCAAGGCGGCGGTTCGGCGCCCGAGGTCACGGAGTCCGGCTGGGATCATCGGCGGCGAACCTCGACTGCGGAAAAAAGCGCCGGCGCGGCGTCGCCCGTCCCTAGCCATTTACGCTGCGGGATGCAAAGGTCGCGCCCGATCATTGCACCCGCCAGCCTCGGCGCCTGCGCGGGCCATTCTTTTTCGGGAGGATATTTTTCCATGCGTGAAGCCGTCATCGTTTCCTACGCCCGCACGGGCCTGGCCAAGTCCGCCCGCGGCGGCTTCAATATGACGCCGACCGTCACCATCGCCGCCCACGCGATCAAGCACGCGGTCGAGAAGTCGGGCGTCGAGAAGGACGCTGTCGAGGACGTGATCCTGGGCAACGTGGCGCACGGCTCGGGCAATCTCGGCCGCCAGGCCTCGCTGCTGGCCGGCCTGCCGATCACCACCTCGGGCGTGACGGTGAACCGCTTCTGCTCCTCGGGCCTCCAGACCATCGCGACGGCGGCGAACTATGTCCGCAACGACGGCGCCGACGTGGTGGTGGCCGGCGGGGTGGAGTCGATCTCCATGCCGAACCCGGGCGCCGGCGGCTCGGGCAACTTCGACCCTGAACTCACCAAGATGTACCCGGCGATCTTCATGCCGATGATCGACACCGCCGACATCGTGGCCAAGCGCTACAACGTCAGCCGCGAATACCAGGACGAGTACTCCCTTGAATCCCAGCGCCGCATGGCCGCGGCCCAGCAGGCGGGCAAGTTCAAGGACGAGATCGTTCCGATGAAGACCAAGATGAAGGTCGTCAACAAGGAGACGAAGGAAGAGAGCATCGTCGACTACGTCGTCGACCGCGACGAGTGCAACCGGCCCGACACCACGCTGGAAGGCCTCTCGAAGCTTCCTCCGGTGCGCGGCGAAGGCAACTTCATCACCGCCGGCAACGCCAGCCAGCTGTCGGACGGCGCCGCGGCGGTTGTGATCATGGAAGCCAAGGAAGCCGCCCGCCGGGGCCTTCAGCCCATGGGTGCCTTCAAGGGCTGGGCGGTCGCCGGCTGCGAACCCGACGAGATGGGCATCGGTCCGGTTTTCGCCATTCCGCGCCTGCTCGAGCGCCACGGCCTGAAGGTCGACGACATCGACCTGTGGGAGCTGAACGAGGCCTTCGCCTCCCAGTGCCTCTATTCCCGCGACAAGCTCGGCATCGATCCGGAGAAGTACAACGTCAACGGCGGCTCGATCGCCATCGGCCACCCCTTCGGCATGACCGGCGCGCGGCTGGCCGGCCACATCCTGCAGGAAGGCAAGCGCCGCGGCGCCAAGAACGTGGTCGTCTCCATGTGCATCGGCGGCGGCATGGGCGCCGCAGGGCTGTTCGAAGTTTACTGAGAAGAGCCCGGCCGCGGCGCCCATCAACAAGGGATAGCTGAAATCGCTCCACGCGATTTCAGCGAGGCGCGGCGGGGCTGTTCGAAGTTTACTAAACCGCCTTACAGCCTGACGAATTGGGCCCTCTCCTCGTGAGAGGGCCTTTTTGTTCCGCACCTACGCCGCGTTGACACTGGCATGGGCGCTGCTTAAGTCTCGCGCGCCCTGAAAGAGCGGATTTTCCGGCGGGCGAAAGCGCCTGCGCCGCTCCCCTCACGCCAAGTCGGACGTCTCCCTTTGAGCATCTTCCAACGGTTCTTCGGCTCCAGCAACGACCGCAAGGTCAAGGCCATGACGGCGCGGGTGGCGAAGATCAACGCCCTCGAACCCACGATTTCGGCGCTGTCCGACGACGAGCTGCGCGGCAAGACCGAGGAGTTCAAGGCGCGGCTGGCCAAGGGCGAGACCCTGGACCAGATGCTGGAAGAAGCCTTCGCCGTGGTGCGCGAGGCTTCGAAACGAACGCTTGGAATGCGGCACTTCGACGTCCAGATGGTCGGCGGCATGGTGCTGCACAGGGGCGGCATCGCCGAGATGCGGACCGGCGAGGGCAAGACGCTCGTCGCCACCCTGCCGACCTACCTCAACGCGCTGACCGGCCGCGGCGTCCACGTCATCACCGTCAACGACTACCTGGCCCAGCGCGACGCCGACTGGATGGGCCAGATCTACCGCTTCCTGGGGCTTTCCGTGGGCGTGATCGTGCACGGCCTCTCTCAGGGGCAGCGCCAACAGGCCTATCGGTCCGACATCACCTACGGCACCAACAACGAGTTCGGTTTCGACTACCTGCGCGACAACCTGGTCTACGACCCGGGCGAGATGGTGCAGCGCGGCCATCACTTCGTGATCGTCGACGAAGTGGACTCGATCCTGATCGACGAGGCCCGCACCCCGTTGATCATCTCCGGCCCCACCGAAGACCGCAGCGAATTCTACAAGACCGTCGACCTGGTCATCAAAGAGCTGATCCAGGATCCGGCGACCTACGAGCACGACGAGAAGCAGCGCCAGGTCATCCTGACCGAGGAAGGCGCGGAGAAGGTCGAGGAGCTTTTGGCCGCCGGCGGCCACCTGGAGGAAGACTCCGCGGGGCTCTACGACGCGGCCAACGTCTCGGTCGTGCACCACGTGAACCAGGCGCTGCGGGCCAACGTGCTCTACACCCGCGACAAGGACTACATCGTCCGGGCCGGCGAGGTGATCCTGATCGACGAGTTCACGGGCCGGATGATGCACGGCCGGCGCCTGTCGGAAGGCCTACACCAGGCCATCGAGGCCAAGGAAGGCGCCCACATCCAGCCCGAGAACCAGACCCTGGCCTCGGTCACCATCCAGAACTACTTCCGGCTCTACGAGAAGCTCTCGGGCATGACCGGTACGGCGGCCACCGAGGCCCAGGAGTTCATGGACATCTACAAGATGGACGTGGCCGAAATCCCGACCAACCGTCCCATCGCCCGGATCGATGACGATGACGAGGTCTACCGCACCGCGCGCGAGAAGAACGACGCGATCCTGAAGCAGATCGAGGACTGCTACGTCCGCGGCCAGCCGATCCTGGTGGGCACCGTCTCCATCGAGAAGTCGGAGCAGCTCTCGGACCTGCTCAAGGGCCACAAGTTCGAGAAGGACGGCAAGACCCACACCGGCATCCCGCACAACGTGCTGAACGCCCGCTATCACGAGCAGGAAGCCATGATCGTGGCCGACGCCGGCGTGCCCGGCGCGGTGACCATCGCCACCAACATGGCCGGCCGCGGCACCGATATCCAGCTCGGCGGCAACATCGACATGAAGCTGGCCAAGTGGCGCGACGAGCAGCGCGGCCTGGGCGTCGAGGTCACGCCGGAAGCGGCCCTGGAGCACCGCCAGGAGATCGAGGCCGAGATCAGGATCCTGAAGGAACAGGCGCTGGCCGCCGGCGGCCTGTTCGTGCTGGGCACCGAGCGCCATGAAAGCCGGCGCATCGACAACCAGCTGCGCGGCCGGACGGGCCGCCAGGGCGACCCCGGCCATTCCAAGTTCTTCCTGTCGTGCGAAGACGACCTCCTGCGCATCTTCGCCGGCGACCGGCTGGACGCGATCATGCGCACCTTCGGCGTCCAGGAAGGCGAGGCGATCACCCACAAGTGGCTGAACAGCGCCATCGCCACCGCCCAGAAGCGCGTCGAGCAGCGCAACTACGAGATCCGCAAGAACCTCTTGAAGTACGACGACGTCGTGAACGACCAGCGCAAGGCGGTGTTCGAGCAGCGCGCGGAGTTCATGAACGCCGCCGACCTCTCCGACGTCATCAAGGAGATGCGGCAGGACACCATCGAAGACCTCGTCACCCGTCACCTGCCGCCCAAGGCCTATGCCGAGCAGTGGGACGTGGAAGGCCTGACCGAGCGCGTGCGCGAGCTCTTGGGCCTGGACCTGCCGATCGCCGAATGGGCGGCCGAGGAGGGCATCGCCAATGAGGAGATCCAGGAGCGCCTGACGCAGGCGGCCGAGGCGCGCGCCGCCCAGCGGGAAGAGCTGATCAGCCCGGCCCAGACCCGCCAGATCGAGAAGAACTTCCTGCTGCAGATGATCGATCTGCAGTGGCGCGAGCACCTGATGCACCTCGATCACCTGCGCAACGTCATCGGCCTGCGCGGCTACGGCCAGCGCGACCCGCTGAACGAGTACAAGACCGAGGCCTTCTCGCTGTTCGAGAAGCTGCTGGTCGACCTGCGCCAGAACGTCACCCGCTGGCTGATGACCGTGGAGTTCCAGTTCGCCGAACCGGAGCCGCCGCCGGCGCCGCTGGAAGGCCTCACCGAAATCCACGTCGATCCGCTCACCGGCGAGAACGCCGCCCAGATGGGCGCCCTGCCCGACGGCCTGTCGGCCGAACAGCGCCAGGGCGTGCCGATCTCCGCCCTGCCCGAGGGCTGGGAACGCACCGGCCGCAACCAGCCCTGCCCCTGCGGTTCGGGACGGAAGTTCAAGCACTGCCACGGGGCGCTGGTCTGAGGCTGGTTGTCGTCGCGATCTAGGAGCGGCGGTTTGGCCTGCTTCATGGGAGAGCGATGATGGTACGATCTCAAGCCCTTCGAGGATTGCGCGCTTTCCTCGGAGCCCTGATCATCTGCGCTCCCACTATCGGATACGCGGCGAGTGGAAGCGAGGGCGAGCCATCCACAAGAATCCCAACCCTGCTGGGATCGGCGTTCCCGGGTTGGAAGAGAGTACCGAACGCGATCGATATGGCCCGCGCGGCGCCGCCCGACGCGATGCGGAACGGCATCTCAGGAACAACGATCCTGTTTTGCACCGTCACTGCCCGAGGAACTTTGAACGACTGCGTCGTGGATAGTGAGGAACACCCCGGAAAGGGCTTCGGCGAAGCCGCTCTCAGCTTGACTCCGAAGTTTCAGATGAAGCCCACGAAACCTGATGGATCGAGCGTCTCAGGCGAAACCGTCAGATTTCCGGTTCGGTTCGTGGCTCCGCGTTAGCAGCGTTCGCCCAGCGTCTCCTGAGGATCGAAAGCCGAGGCCGCCGCCTCGCCCTTGAGCAGACCCACGGGGCGCCTGTTGGTCGCGCCCCGCCGAGGACCGCAGGCGACCCATTGCCGAGAACAGCCCTCGCCCTATTGTCCCCACCGGAGGGCGAACGCCGGGGACGCGCCATGAAGAACGTGATCGTCTACCTCGTCGGTCCTCCGGGCGTGGGCAAGTACACGGTCGGCAAGCTCGTCGCGGAGCGCCTCTCGGCGAAGCTTCTGGACAACCACTTCTGGAGCAATCCGATCTTCGAGGTGGTCGAACCTGATGGGCGCCCTCTCCCAGCCGGGGTGTGGGATCGGACGAACGACGTGCTCTCCGCGGTGCTGGAGACCGTCGCGCGCTTCGGGCCGGCGGAACGCAACTATGTCTTCACCCATGCAGTCTCGGACCCGGGCGGCCACCCTCTCGACTGGACGATAGCCGGGCAGATCCTCTGGACCGCCGAGCGGCGGCGGGCGAGCTTGCTCGTGGTGCGTCTCGCGTGCAGCGAGGAGCAGCTTCGGGATCGGATCTCCAGCGATGAGCGTGGCCGGCGGTTCAAGACCACGGATGCCGAGAAGGCGCAGTCCCTGGCCTCCCTCGCCCCCTTTCCGATCAACCACGATTGGGTTCTCGACCTCGACACCAGCGACCTCGGCGCGGCGGAGACGGCGGATCGGATCGAGGGAGAGCTCCAGTCCCGGCTGAATCCCTAAGCCAGCCCCGACATCGCCGGCCGATCCTGGCCCCGTCCTTGCCCGCCTCCTCGGCGAGACGCTCACGAGGGGTGCGAGATGTATCGGATCGGAACATTCGACGGCGCACGGCTTCCCCGCCTGGCCGGCGGGCGGCGCGGCCGGCCGGTCCTCGATGCGGCGCGGCTCTTCGACATCCTGGCCGCCGCGGCCCTGATCGCCTTCCTGGCGCCGGTGATGATCCTGGTCGCCCTCGGCGTCAAAGCCCAGGACGGCGGGCCCGTGGCCTTCGGTCAGCTGCGCATCGGCCGCGACGGCCGGCCTTTTCGGTGCCTGAAATTCCGCAGCATGGTGATCGACGCCGAGGATCGGCTGGGGGGCCTTCTGGCGAGCGACGCTCAGGCCCGCGAGGAATGGGCGGTCTACCGCAAGCTTCGCCGCGACCCCCGCATCACCCCGCTGGGCGCCTTCCTGCGCAAGTCGAGCCTGGACGAGTTGCCCCAGCTCTTCAACGTGCTGCGCGGCGAGATGAGCCTGGTCGGGCCGCGACCCATCGTACCCTCGGAGGCCCCGCTCTACGGACGCTGGCTGCGCCACTACAAGGCGGTCCGCCCGGGCATCACCGGGCTCTGGCAGGTGAGCGGCCGCAACCACACCTCCTATCGCCGCCGGGTGGCGCTGGACGTGCTCTACGCCAGGCGGCGCGGCTTCGCGCTCGACCTGATGATCCTGCTGAAAACCGTTCCAGCCGTGTTGCTGACCGAAGGCTCCTACTAGAGCACCATGCGTCAGACAGAACCGTCTGCCCCCCTGAATCGTGCTCTAAATTCAAAAGTTGAGCGCGTTCTGATCGCAAGACTGGGGTCCACTTTTGCGAAACGCGCTCTGAACCGGCGACATGGTTAGCCGGCGTTAACCAATCGCTCAGCAAGCCGGCGCATCCTCCTTCTCCGGAGGATCCCATGCGCACAACGCCGCCGCTCCGCCTCGTGGGCTTCAAGGACGTCGAGCTCTCCGCCGACGGCAAGTTCATGAACGTCGTGTTCCTGACCGAACCCGGCGAAGGGGTCGACCTGACCATCCCGCTGGATGCGCTGGGCGACGTGGTCCACTTCCTGACCGTCGCCGCCGCCCGCCTGACCGAGGACGCCGCAGCCGCCGGGGTGGCGATCACGCCCGCGCCGTTCACGCCCGAGCCGATCCCGGTCCGCAAGATGGCGATGGCGCCGGGCGCCGGCCCCGGCGAGACCCTGCTGACCGTCCAGACGGCCGGCTACGGCCTTACCTTCGCCATCCCCGCCCCCGCCAAGGCCGCCGCGCCCGCCCGTCTGCCCGACGCCGCCTGAGCCCCCCGCTCTGGCCGGCGGCTTGCTGCCCGAAAGGCGAAGGTCCCGTCCTGGAACAGTCCGCTCGTGCGGACTCCGCTCCGGGGCGGGCGCCGAAGACGGGGGCAGACATGGTTTCCATCAGGATCGGTTTCGCGGCGTGCGCTTGCGCGTCCGCAATGCTGGCCGCCGGCGCCGCAGCCGCCCAGGATCGCCCGACCGCGCCGGATCGGGCCTTCGCCGCCACCCTCGCCTCGGCCTGGGAGGACGCGCTCGCCCGACGCGAGGCGGCCGCGCCGCTGCTGAGCCCCGAAGGCCGGTTGGCCTCGCAGGCCGGCTATGACAGCCTGACCCCGCCGGATGCGCCCGTTGAGGCCCCGGCGGCCAACGCCGCCGCCGCGGCGGTCGACGCCTCCGTCGCCCAGGACGCGGTGGCCCGGGTGAGCGGCGCCGTCACCTACGAACAGCTCAAGGCCGTCGGCAAGGCGAACGAGCAGGCCGCCCATCGCCGCCCGCGCGAGGCCGGACGCTGGGACCCGCCGTTGCAGGACGAGAAGGGCTACTACTTCGACATCGTGCAGACCTGGACCTATCGCCACTCGCCGCGAAGCGACGATGTCGGGCTCTATCCGCCGGAATATTACGCCGCCCTGCGCTGCCGCGCCGCGCCGCGCGCGGTCGGGCCGCTGGCCGACAACCCGAACTGGAAGCGCTCGGTCTTCTGGCGCGTCTGCCCCGATGAGACCGGCAAGTACCGGCCGACGATGTAGGAGCTGCGGAACCGCATTTTCCGCTCGCGCCGAGCTCGCTCTTCGGCCATCAGACCCTCCGGGCCGGCCCTCGGATCCTACGGTGAGGCGATGACCGACGACCTTACGACTGCAGCCGGCCTCGCGCCGGAGCCCGAGGTTTCGCTGATCGTCTGCACCCGCAACCGCGCGGCCAAGCTGGCGCCGTGCCTCGCCGCCCTGGCCGCGATCCGGCACGACGGCCCCTGGGAGCTGATCCTGGTCGACAACGGCTCAACGGACGGCACCGCCGCCGTGCTGGAGGCGTTCCATCGGGAGGCGCCCGTCCCCGTCCGGCTGATCCACGAGCCGCGGAAAGGCCTCGCCAACGCCCGCAACGCCGGTCTCGCGGCCGCCCGCGGAGCCGTCGCGGCCTTCACCGACGATGACTGCTACGCCGCGCCGGACCTCGTGACCCGGGCGGCCGAGGTCTTCGCCGACCCGGAGGTGGGCTTCGTCGGCGGGCGCATCCGGCTGTTCGATCCGGACGACATTCCGGTGACGATCATGGAATCGACGGTTCCCAAGCGTTTCGCGCCAGGCAGCTTCATCCGCACCGGCGAGATCCAGGGCGCCAACATGGCCTTCCGCCGATCGGCGCTGGAGCAGGCGGGCGGCTTCGATCCGCTGTTCGGCAGCGGCGCCTTCTTCCCCGCCGAGGACATCGACGCCGTCGCCGCGGTCAGCCGGCTGGGATGGGCCGGGGCCTACGACCCCAGGCTCGTGGTCTTCCATCATCATGGCCGGCGCGAAGCCGACCTGCCGCGCCTGACGGCCGAGTACGACCGGGGACGCGGCGCCTATCACATGAAGCTCCTGCTCGGGCGAGGCGCCGTTCGCGCCTATGTGCAGGCCCAGAAGACGCTGCTGCGCCGCATGCCCCGCGAACCGCGTTCGGCGCTACGCGAACTCATGGCCGGCCTCGAATACGCCTGGCGCTCGGCCCTGCGAAGCTAGTCGGCGAACGCCACGCCCGCCTCATTGGCGGCGGTCCAGACCAGGCGCACCCGTCGCGAGGCGCCGTCGGACTCCTTCACCAGGGTGAACATCGGCGGCAGGGTCACGGGCGCGCGGAACAGAAGGCGGGAGCCGCCGTCCGACCGGTCCTTGATCACGCAGGGCCAGGCCTCGCCGGTGTCGGCGACGACGCGCGCCTTATCCGCCGTGCGCACCCGAGGCGATATGCGGCGGTCCGCCGGCTCCGGCGCCGCCCTTCGGATCTTGGCCACGAAAACTCCCCCAAACCCTGGCCTTGACCTCGTAAGAGGGCTCGGCGACGGGCTGAAGCTCAAGCATGCCCGGATGGGCCTTACAGTGACGTTACCCGAGAACGCCAGGCGCCCCAACCGTCGCAATGGTCGCACGATGGCGCTAGCCGGGCCTTAAGAAATCGGAGGTATGCGAAAGGGATAGGTGGCCGGCGCCGCATCGAGGCCTGAAATCCGGTATAGTCGGCGCGAGGGACGTCTTGCATTTTCGGAGTATCGGAACGCCATGAAGTTCACGGCATTGGCCAGCGCTGCGACGATCGTCGTCCTCGCCGCCGTCGGCGCGGCCTGGGCGCAGGAGGGCGCCCTCAAGCCGGAAGAGGCCGCCGCCGCCGACGTGATCCGCGACTACCGCCTGGGCCCGGCCGACAAGGTGCGCATCACCGTCTTCGGCGAAGAGACCCTGACAGGCGAATATTCGGTTTCCGGCGCGGGTTTCATCTCCTTCCCGCTGATCGGCGAGGTGCGCGCCTCCGACCGGACCCTCGCCCAGGTGCGCGAGGAGATCCGCGCCAAACTGGCCGACGGCTACCTGCGCGAGCCGCGCATCAGCGCCGAGGTTCTGACCTTCCGCCCGTTCTACATCCTGGGCGAGGTGAACCGGCCCGGGCAGTATCCCTATACCGACGGCCTGACGGTGCCCAAGGCGGTGGCCACCGCCGGCGGATTCACCTATCGCGCGAACCAGAAGCGAGTATTCATCAAACGCAGCGATAGTCCGAACGAGGAAACCTATAATCTTACCGCCGAAACCGTGGTGGCTCCGGGCGACATCATCCGTATCGGCGAGAGGTTCTTCTAAATCCACGTTTCCCGGCGGGGCCGGAAATGCTAAACACCGAACAGCCGGCAGGGGGATCGGAATGGTGCGGAAACTTGCGCTTCTCGGAAGCTTGATCGGAAGCCTCGCCTGGGGCGGGGCGGGGCTGGCCGCCGCGCCCGCGGCGGGGGAACGCGACGTGCAGGGCCTGGCGCTCGCCATCGGCCGCGCCGCGGCGGCGGCCGAGGCTTCGGCGCCGGCCGACGGAACCCAGCCGGCGGTCGAGATCGCCGTGCAGGAGGTGATCGTCGGCGCCGCCCAGCCGCCGATGGTGGTGCGTAACGCCCTGCAGCGGGTGATCGCCGTCTGCACGCGGCCGGCCGACGCCGACCGCGGCGGCCTCGCCTGCCCCGGCGCGCCGGCGAGCTTCGCCGCCCTGCGCAACGTGCTGGGCGTGGTGGTCACCATGATCGAGGACGGCACCGCGGCGGTTGACGAGCCGGTGGCTTTCAGCACGCTGCCCTTGCCGATTCCCGGCGGCGGCGGCGCGGACTATCGTCGCGTGCCGTGACCCGGCGCGGCGCCGTTCCGGCGTCGGCCCTTTCCCCCCTCCAGACGGGCGATGAGATGTTGAAACCAGCGATCCTAGCCGGCGCGGCCCTGGCGTGGCTGTTCGGGGCGGGCCTGGCCGAAGCGCAGGTGCGCGGCGGCGAAGGCACGAACTTCTCCCGTGGCCGCAGCACCAGCGTGCGCGAGCGCCCCAAGCCCGGCTATGAGGCCGTGGGCCACCGGCTGGGGTCGTTCATGGTCTATCCGCGCGTCGACCTGGGCGTGACCTTCGACGACAACATCTTCGCCACCTCGACCGACGAGGAGAGCGATACGGTCTTCCTGATCGAGCCGCGGGTGGATGCGGTGTCGAACTGGTCCCGGCACCAGGTCTCGGCCACGGCGCGGGCGCGGTTCACCGAGTATTCCGACTGGTCCAGCGAGAGCCGCGCCGACTACACCGTGGGCGTCAACGGCCGGCTGGACGTCGACCGCAGCCTGGAGGTGACCGGCCGCGCCCGCTACGAGAAGTTGACGGAGCCCCGCTCGGCCATCGAAGCGTTCCAGAACCTGAACGAGCCGGTGCGCTACGAGGTGGAGAACTACGCCGCCGGCGTGTCGAAGGAGTTCAACCGCCTACGCCTGAACGGCACGGCCGAGGTCAGCCGCTACAGCTTCGAGAACGCCCGCATCGGCGGAGCCGTGGCGCCCCAGGGGTATCGCGACCGGACCGTGCAGGCCTTCACCGGCCGGGTGGACTATGCCGTCTCCCCCGACACCTACGTCTTCCTGCAGGGCTCCACCAACAAGCGCGAATACGACCTGAACTCGGCCGTGTTCGGCAACCGCGACTCCGACGGCTATGACGTGGCCGCAGGCGCCGACTTCGACCTGACCAACCTGATCCGCGGCCGCGTGCGCGTGGGCTATATGGAGCAGACGTTCGACGACGCGGCCCGCTTCGGAAAGCTGAGCGGTCTCTCAGCCGCCGGCGAGGTCGACTACTTCCTGACCCAGCTGACCACCGTCACCGTGCGCGCCTCCCGCGGCTTCCAGGACAGCGGCCTTTCCAATTCCGCCGGCTACGCCTCGACGGCGCTGGGCGTCCAGGCCGACCACGAACTGCTGCGCAACCTGATCCTCAACGCCCGTTGGGACTATGAACGGGCCGAGCACGAGGGGATCGACCGCACGGACGATCGCCACAATTTCTCCTTGGGCGGCACCTATCTCCTGAACCGTGCGCTGGGCCTGACGGCGTCCTATAGCTACTTCAATCAGGAGTCTTCTGGGCTCAACCGCGGCTTCGACTTCACCATAAACCGCGTTCAGCTTCTGCTTACGCTGCAGTACTAGGTTGGGCTCCTCCGGAGCTTAAGGTGTTCTGATGTTGCAGGTCCTGAAGGACGAGGCGGGGACGATCGGCGGCGGCGGCTCGCCGTTCGGGTTCGACCCGCTGGCGCTCGTGGCGCTCTTCAGGCGGCGACTGAAGCTGTTCCTCATCACGCTGCTGGCGATCTTCGTCGCGGTGGTGGGCTACGCTATGCAGCTCACGCCGCGCTACACCGCCTCGGCCGACGTGCTGATCGACACCCGGCGGACCGCGGCGTTGAACATCGAAGCGGTGATGTCGGGCCTGCCCAGCGACACCAACAGCGTCGACACCCAGGTCCAGATCCTGACCTCCCGCTCCCTGGCCGAACGGGTGGTGCGCAAGCTGCGCCTTCAGGAGGATCCGGAGTTCAACCCCGCCCTCGACGCCCGGCCCAGCCTGGTCGCCCGCGTGGCGCCCGGCGCCGACGCGCCGGCCCCGCAAAGGCCCAATCCCAACTCCCAGGCCGTGATCGACCAGACCGTCAGCCGCACGCTGTCGGGCCTGCGGGTCGAGCGGGCCGGCCTGACCTACATCCTGAAGGTGGCCTTCACCTCGGAGGACAGGCAGAAGGCGGCGCGGATCGCCAACGCCTTCGCCGACGAGTACATCGTCGACCAGCTGGAGGCGAAATATACCGCCACCGAAAAGGTCAACTCCTGGCTGAACGAGCGCCTTGTCACCCTGCGCCAGGAGGTGGAGGCCGCCGACGCACGCGTCGAGCAGTACAAGGTCGCCAATGGCCTGATGAGCGCCCAGGGCGCCACCATGGCCGAGCAGGAGGTCTCGACCCTCAACACCCAGCTCGCGGCGGCCCGCGCCGAACAGGCGGAAAAGGTGGCGCGGCTGGAGGCCGCCCGCCAGCAGCTGGCCCGCGGCGGCGGCGGCGCGGACGTCGGCGCGGCCCTGGGCTCAGGCACGGTTGGAGCCCTGCGCGCCCAGGAGGCCGAGGCCAGTCGCAGGCTCGCGGAGCTGAACGCGCGTTACGGTCCGCGGCACCCCGAGGTGCAGAAGGCCGAGGGGCAGCTCGCCGACATCCGCAGCCAGGTCCAGCAGGAGATCAACCGCATCCTCTCCAGCCTCGAGGCGGAGGTGCGGGTGGCGACCCAGCGGGCGAATTCCCTCGCCGGCAGCCAGGGCATGGCGCGCGGCGCCCTGGCCTCCAACTCCCGCGCCCAGGCCGGGCTGCTGGAGCTGCAGCGCAAGGCCGACGCCAGCCGTGCGATCTACGAATCCCTGCTCAACCGTTCCAAGGAGACCGCGGCCCAGGAAGGCATCCAGCAGCCTGACGCCCGCGTATTGTCCTATGCTCGGAACGGTTCGCAGTCCTATCCCAACCTTTCCCTGGCCGTCGCCTTCGCCCTGGCCTTCGGGATCATGGCCGGCGCCGGCGCCGTGGCGGTCGCCGAGCTGTTCGAGACAGGCTTCGCCACCGCCGACGCCGTCGAGCGCCGGCTGGGCGTTCCGCACCTGGCCAGCCTGCCATTGGCGCCGCGGCGCAACGGTCAGGCAGGCGGCCGAGCCGTGCCCCAGGACTATCTTGCCGACCATCCGCTCTCGGCCTTCGCCGAGGCGTTCCGCAACCTGCGCGCCTCGCTGCTGCTGGCGCCGGAAGGCGGCCAGGCGCCCAAGGTGGTGGCGATGTGCTCGGCCCTGCCGCACGAGGGCAAGACCGTCACGGCGTTCGGCTTGATGCGCACCATTGCGCTCTCCGGCGGCAAGGTGGTGCTGGTGGATGCGGACCTGCGCCGCCGCGGCGTGTCGAAGATGATCAAGGGCGCCGGCCCCGGCCTGGTCGAGGTGCTGGAAGGTCAGATCGCCTGGGAGCGCGCCATCGTCTCCGACCCGGCCAGCGGCGGCTTTGTCCTGCCCGTCGCCAAGACGCCGGACCATGGGGAAGACATCCTCGGCTCGGCCAAGATGGACGCCCTGATCGCCCAACTGCGCGAGCGGTTCGACATGGTGATCATCGACACCCCGCCGGTCCTCGCCCTCGCCGAATCCCGGCTGGTGGCGGCCAAGACCGATGGCGTCGTCTTCGTGGTCCGCTGGCGCAAGACCCCGGCCAAGGCGGCCGAACTCGGGCTGGGCGCCCTGGCCGACAGCGGCGTTAAGGTGCTGGGCGTCACCCTGAGCCAGGTGGATTTCGACCGACAGCGCGCGTTCGGCTACGGCGACGGCAGCTACTATTACAGCAACTATCGGGACTATTACGCCAAGTGACGGCGGCGCCCGCCCGGCCTGCACCGGTTCCGACCTACGTGTCCGGCCCGGTCCGCGCCCTCCGCTGGGCGACCTCGCCGGCGCTGATCGTCAGCCTGATCTTCTTCGGCGCGCTGCTCGACTTCGGCGGCGGCAGTTCCGCCTCGGCCCTGTTCTGGGCGTCGCTGCAATGCGCCTGCGCGGCCTACGCCCTGGCCTGGCGGCCTGAAACGCTTCACCCGCCGCGACGCCTGGAGGTCGCGGCGGCGATCCTCTACCTCGCCCTTCTGGCCGTGGCGGCGCTTGCGCTTACACCAGTCCTGCCGGCGCCGCTCGACCGATATGCCGCGCTGGTCGAACTGGCCAGGCTGACCGGCCTGCTGGCCCTTTGCATCGTCGGCTGGCGCGTCGCTTCGGACGAGGCCGAGGCGACGCGCCTGTTCGGCTATCTGACCCTAGGCTGCGGCCTCTACGCCGCCTGGGCGATCTTCGCCTTCCTGGATGCCCCGGCCTTCGTGCTCGGGCTGGAGAAGCAGATGCATGTGGAGCGGTTGTCCGGCTCCCTGCTCAGCGCCAACACCGCCGGCAGCCTGTTCGGCGCGGTCGGCTGCGCGCTCGCGGTGCGCCTGATGCGGCGGATCGGCCGACGGATCGGCTCGCGGCGAGCCCAGAGCGCACGCTGGGGGCGTGATGTCGGCGACGCCGCCCTGCTGGCGGTGCTGTGGCTCGCCCTGCTGCTCACCGTCTCGCGCGCGGCGGTGACCGTAAGCCTCGCGGTCCTCGGGCTCTTCCTGCTGTTGGAGCTGCGCCGCTACGTCAAACGCCGGCGCCTGAGCGCGCGCAGCACAGCCTTCGCCAGCGCTGCAGCCGCGGCCGGCTTCCTCCTGATCGTCGCCGGCAGCGTGAGCAGCCAACTGGAAGGGCAGTTCGGCCGCCTCGGCGCCGACGCCGTGTCCAGGATCGGAATCCTGGAGGCCTACGAGCCGCTGATACGGGAGGTTCCGCCGTTCGGCTACGGCTTCGGCGCCTTCCCCACCCTCAACGCCAGCCAGGTGACGCAGGCCAACTTCGCCGACCTCTGGAACCTGGGCGCGGCGCACAATCTCCTTCTGCAATGGTGGCTGGAGGCCGGACCAGTGGGGACCGCCCTTGGCGCGGCCGTACTGGGGCTGGTGCTGCTCCGCCTGGCCCTGCGGCTTTCGGGGAGCGAGACCGGCCGCTGGCGGGCGGCCTGCGCCTTGGCCGCCGCCGCCGTGCTGCTGGCGCACAATATGGTCGACTATTCGCTGCAGGCGCCGGCCATCGCCGGCCTCTTGGCCATTCTCCTGGGCTTCGGCATGGGGGAAGCCAAGCGCCGCCCGGCGCCCTGAGGGTCAACGCCCCTTCGGCGGCGCGCTGCGTACGGCGAGCCGGAGCGCCAGCTGACCGGTCGGATCGCGCACCTGGGCCAGCACGTTGCGCACGGCCCCGTGAGTCGGCCATTGGCCATGGAAGGCCCGCGCCTCCGCAACCGCCCGGTCGCGGAGCGGCGGACTCGCCGCGCCCCAGTTCTCGAAGATGAACTGGAGCCGCCAAGCAAAGGCCTCCGCATCGAGCGGCGCCGCCTCGTAGGAGGTCAGAAGCGCCTGCTGCACCGACGCATCGAACCGGCCCGAGAGGCGATAGCGGGCATAGGCCTGGCGGCACCAGGCCGAGGCCGAACGCGGGTTCCAGGCGAGCTCCCGCGTCAGGGCCTCCTGGGCGGCAGCCACGTCGCCGCCCCGCAAGGCTCGCACGCTCTGGGCCGCAAGGGCTTCCGGACCGGCCAGGGGATTGGCCGCAACGCCTGAGCTCCACCACAGCCAGCCGCCCGCGGCGGCGGCCAGCCCGAACAGCGCAGCCGCGCCCAGGGCCGCCAACCGCAGCGTCCCGCCCGGCTCCGCCGTCGTTCCGTCATGCTTGCCTGGCATCGTCCACCGGCCCCCGCCGAACACCCGTTAGGGAGAGGTTGTTCATCATGCCGCTTAACTTCGGCCTTACGGCCGCGCGTTAAGCATGTAGCCTACCGCAATGACCGCGGAGATGCGCGTGCGCCGCCCGACCGTTTTTCTCGCCAGCGCCTGCGTCGTTTGGACGACGGCGGCGCTCGCCGGTCCGCCGGCCGCGCCAGAAATGCCGCTGGGCGCGCGTACGGCGCCGCCCGTCGCCTATGCGGTCTTCTGCCAGGCGCATCCGGACGAATGCGCCGAGGTCGCCGCGGGGACGCCGGAGGCCATGAAGACCTTGTGGCGGGAAGCCTTCGCCCCTGAGTGGACCGGCGCGATCGGCGAACGGGCGACACCTCGGGCGCCGGCGCCGCCGGTTTCAATTTCGGACGCCGCCCCCGGCGAGCATCGGATCGCTTTGACACCCGAGACCTTGCGCCTGCTCGATCAGGTGAACCGCGAGGTGAACCGCGCCATCGCTCCGGCGCCCGATCTGGCGGCTGGCCGACCGGCCGACGTCTGGAGCCTGCCGCTCACCCACGGCGGCGGCTCCGGCGACTGCGAAGACTATGTGCTGGAAAAGCGCCGCGCGCTGAAGGCGGCGGGCGTGCCTGCGAAAGCCCTGTCGATCGCCGTCGCCCGGACGCCTGCGGGCGAGACACACGCGGTCCTGCTGGTCGCCACCGACCGTGGGGAATTGGTGCTCGACAACCGCTCGCAGTGGATCGCGCCCTGGGCCCAGGTGGGCTATCGATGGGTGAAACGTCAGGCCCCGGGCGACCCCGGGACATGGGTCCGCGTCGAACTCTGAGGGCTTCCCGCTTCCGCATGCGCGTCAGCGTCGTCATCTGCACCCGCAATCGCGCGGCCTCCCTCGATCGGACGCTCGGCTCGCTGGCGGCCATGGGCGCGCCCGCCGGAACGCCGTGGGAACTGGTGATCGTCGACAACGGCGGAACCGATGCGACGCCGGAGGTGGTGGCGGGTCACGTCGGCGCCCTTCCGGTGCGCCGGGTGTTCGAGCCGGAGCCGGGGCTGTCCAACGCCCGCAACCGCGGCGTGGCCGAGGCCCGCGGCGACTACATCGTCTGGACCGACGACGACGTGATAGTCCAGCCCGGCTGGCTCTCGGCCTATCTGCACGCCTTCGAGACCTTTCCGGAGGCCGCGGTGTTCGGCGGCAAGGTGACCCCTAGCCTGGAGGCTCCCACGCCGGACTGGTTCTCGCAGAACCGCGACCTGCTCGCCTTCCTGATCGCCGAGCGGGATTTCGGGGCCGAGCCCGTGACTCTGGACGCCGCCGAGCACCGCCTGCCCTTCGGCGCCAATTTCGCCATCCGCGGCGCGGAACAGCGGGCCCACCGCTATGATCCGGATCTGGGCGTGGGCCCCGGCCGCAACCGCTCCGGCGAGGAGACGGCGGTGATCCGCGCCATCCTGGCGGAGGGCGCCCGCGGCGTCTGGATCCCCGACGCCGAGGTGCTGCACCTCATCCCGGCGGCGCGGCAGACCGAGGCCTATGTGGTGGACTACTACCGCGGCATCGGGGCCACCTGGGCGCACCTGCACGGGCGAGCCGGCGAGAACTTCATGGGGCCGAACCTGGCGCAGGATCGCCCCCGCGTGCTGGGCGCCCCGGCGCTCGCCTGGCGCAAGCAGTGGGAGCATCGGCTGAAGTACCTGGCGCTACGGCCGACCGCCCCGCCCCGACGCTGGCTGTGGCACCTGACCCAGTACGGCTTCTATCGCGGCGCGGTGGAGCAGTGGCGGCTTCAGGCCGGCCTCGCCTGACCGCGATCAGAACACCAGTTCGAAGCGCCCCAACGCCCGGTCGGCCAGCGCCCGGACGAACGCCTGCGGCAGCCAGCGCGCCGCGCCCAGATCGCTGTCGAGCGACGCTAAGGCGCTACGGAGGTTCGCGGGCCGGCGGGCGGCCGTGCGCAGGATCATGAAGGCGATCTGGTCCTCGCTGCGCCGACGCCGGGCGCGGGCGAGTTCGGCGTCGGCGGCCGCAAGGGTGCGGTCCTGCTCGAGGGCGCGATACTTGCGCAGGATCGAGGTCAGCACCTTCAGGAGGCCCGGATTGTCCCAGTCCAGCAGCCCCGTGAACATGTTGACGCCATCATTGCGTCGGACCGCGCCGACATGGCCGCTCACCGCCACCTCGCGCGCGGCGGCGGCCAGGGCGATCCAGAACAGATGGTCCTCACCCGCATTGCGCAGCTCCTGTCGAAAGCGCGCGTGTGCGAGCCGCTCGCGCCGATAGACGACGCTGGAGGCGTGGGCGGGATGGTCGCGCAGGATCAGGCTGCGGGCCTCCGACCCTGACAGCATCCGAGGCCCGTGTTCCAGCACCTCACGCCCGAAGGCCGAGCGCTCGAACCAGGTCCGGCCGTCGCCTTCGTCCACATCGCAGAAATAGAGGTCGGCGCCGGCGCCCAGCGCCTCCAGCGCACGGCGCAGATGATCGGGACGCCAGACGTCGTCGGAATCGAGGAAGGCCGCGAAGGCCGCCTCGGGGCCGAGACGCTCCAGGGCCGCATTGCGGGCCGCCGCGGGGCCGCCGTTCGGCTGGACGTGGATTTCGACGGAAACCTGCCCGGGCGCTTCCAGCCCCGCCGCCTCGGCCGAGGCCGGTGCTGGCGAGGCGTCGTCCACCACCAGCACCCGCAGGCTTATCCCCTGCGGCAGATCCTGGGCGATGATGGAACTCAGCGCCCGGCGCAGGATGCCGGGCGCGGTCTGATAATAGGGAATGACAATGGCGACCTGCGTCATCGCCCCTTCATCCGCGCGCGCGGCCGACGGAAATCCACCGGAGCACGGCGTAGCCGCCGAAGGCGAACAGGAGCAGGGTCGCCAGACCGAACGGTCCGATCATCAGTTCGGTGAAGGTCCGCGCCATCAGGCTGAGATAGGTGGTGAAGAAGAAGGCCGCGGCGATGGTCGCTTCGCGGAGGAAGGCGGCCAGGCTCAGCAGACCGATGGCGCCGATCGTGACCACGAAGACCGCGAGACCCACATAGCCCAGGTCGACCGTCACCTCCTTGTAGGTGTTGTGGAAGTTGAAGCCGTGGCCGGACTTCAGATTGGCCCAGCGGAGCAGGCCCTGCGTGGTCGTCGAGTTTCCCAGCCAGATGGCGCGATAGCCATGGCCGATCGCCGGGCGCTGCGCGATCAGCCGGTCGGCATGCATCCAGAGATAGGTCCGGCCGGTCAGGGTCGGATCCTTCTTGAACACCGTGGTCGAGATGCGCTGGGCCTGTTCGACGATGGCGTCCTTGGCCACAACCGCCGGCGTGGCGACGGCCAGGCCCAGCAGCACGACGCCCAGGCGCGCCCCGGGCTTGAGCCCCCGGATCGACATCAGCCCCACGAAGACGGCGGCCGCGCCGATGGCGGTGAGGATGCCGCTTGCGGAGTTGGCCTGGACGAGCAGGCCCAGGGCGGTCACCGCCCCGATCGGCGCCGACCAACGCATCCAGGCCGGCTGCGTCCGGTCGAAGAACACCGCCACCGCCGCCGACAGGGCGAGCTGGGAGGCGAAGGCCATCTGGTTCTTGGAGCCTGTCAGGCCGATCATCACCGGCCCTTCCATCGACATCCCGTAGCGACCGCTGACCAGGGAGCCGAACACCACGATCAGGTTCGCCACATAGAGGGCGCCCAGGAAGCGGTTCGGGCCGAGCGAGGCGGCGGCGATCAGGCCGGCGAGGGCCGTGAAGGCGAACTGCAAGCCATAGCGAAAGCTCACCTCCGGCGCCGTCGACCAAACCGCCGAGGCGACGGCGAGCAAGGGAAAGATCGCGAAGGGCCAAAGCCGAGGCGCATTGGCCAGCAGCTCACGCCAGCGGATCGCCGCCACCAGCAGCACGAGGAGGATCTGCAGGAGCGTGCTGATCGCCCCTAAAGTCTGGATGCTCATCAGCGCCAGCACGGCCGTCACCAGGGCCTGCAGCACCAATGGATGGTTGGGATTGAGCTGGAACGGCGCCGAGGCGGCGCGGGCGAGGCGAGCTTCGGTCATCGACGCAGCTTGTCCCTGGCGATGGCGGCGGCGACGCCGGGGCCGCTACGCACGTCCAGCAGCATGCGGGCGACGCGCCCGTAGTCGCGTTCAGCCTTGGCCTGCAGCACCTGGCGGTGGGCGACCTTCACCCGCAGGCTCTGTTCGTGCCGCCGCAGCGCCCTCAGCTCGGACGGGGCCAGGCATGCGGTCTGGGCCAGGCCGGCGTCGAAGGCGCAGAGGGCGGCCAGATCCTCGGCCGAGTGCCGGCCGCTCAAGGAGTCGGGGCGGACCACCGAGACATAGCCGCAGGGCGGGACGACCTTGAACCGGGCGCCGGCGGCCAAGGCTCGGGCGTAGAGCGCGAAGTCCTCGCCCAGGCGCAGGGAAGGATCGTAGACCAGGCCGTGCGTCGTGAGGAAATCGCGCCGCATCAGCGGCTTGAGGAAGCCAAGTTCGCCGCGCGGGCGGCCCGGACGGCTGATATTGCCCAGAACGAACCGCTCGAAGGTCAGGAAATCTTCATCATCCTCGGCAAGCTCAAGGAGCCCCCGCGGCTTCACGGTCGCCCCGTCGTCGTCGCTGTAGAGGAGGTCGTCAGCCAGGATGTCGCAAGCCGCAGACCGCGCGAGCATCTTGCCGATCCGGCCCGGCAGCATGAAGTCGTCGGCGTCGAGGATGGCGACCAAGTCGGCGCGCGCCGCCTCCAGCGCGCGGTTGCGGGCGCCGGACGGGCCGAGATTGCGCTCAAGCCGGATCGTCTGCAGTCTCCCGTCGCCCGCGGCCGTCGCCGCACCGCAGGTATCGTCGGCGGAGCCGTCGTCCACCAGGATCACTTGCGCGACCTCCGGCTGGGCCAAGGCGGAACGCACCGCCCGGCCGACCGTGGCGGCGGCGTCCTTGGCGGCGATAATGACGCAGACGGTGGGGCTGGCGCTTGCGCTCATGGGGCGTCCGGGGCGATGGCCGACTCCTAAGGCGCGCCGGCTTTCGGGGGAATACTCGCGGTGAAACTTGCCTATTTCGTTCACGACCTGGGCGATGCGGCGGTCGCCCGGCGGACAGAGATGCTGCAGAAAGGCGGCGCCCGCGTGACGGTGCTGGGCTTTCGCCGCACGGAAAGCGCGCCGGAAAGCGTGGCCGGCGCGACCGCCGTCGACCTCGGACGCTCCTATGACGCCCGGCTCGCCCACCGCGCCCTGGCCGTAGCGCGGGAGACGGTGCGGGCCGGCCGGTTGCGCGACGCGCTTGCGGGCGCCGAGGTCGTGGTGGCGCGCAATCTGGAGATGCTGACCGTCGCCGAGCGCGCCCGCCGGCTGGCGGCGCCCGCCGCCGCGCTCGCCTACGAGTGCCTGGACATCCACCGCGCTATGCTGTCGACAGGCGCCGCGGGCCGGCTCCTGCGCGCGCACGAGCGGCGGCTCCTGCAGCAGGCGAGCCTGTTGATCGTCAGTTCGCCGGCCTTCCTCGAGGCCTATTTCGATCGCGTGCAGCACAGCGCCACGCCTAGCCTCCTGGTGGAGAACAAGGTGCTCGTCGAGGACGCCGACGCGCTTCCCCGCCCGGCCGCGCCCGCAGCGGCGTCCGGGCCGCCCTGGCGCATCGGCTGGTTCGGCGTCATCCGCTGCCGGCGCAGCCTGGAGATCCTCGCCGAGTTGGTCCGCAGCCGGCCGGACCTTGCCGAAGTGGTGATCCGAGGCCGGCCGGCGCGGCACGAGTTCGACGATTTCGACCGCACGGTGGCGGAAACCCCGGGCCTGAGCTTCCAAGGCGCCTATGCGCCGGCCGATCTTCCCCGCATCTATGGCGAGGTGCACTTCACCTGGGCCATCGACTATTTCGAGGCGGGACAGAACTCCGAGTGGCTGCTGCCCAACCGCCTCTATGAAGGCGGCCTCCACGGCGCGCCGCCGATCGCCCTGGCCTCGGTGCAGACGGGGCGCTGGCTGGCCGCCCACGGCGCGGGGCTCCTGCTTCAGGATCCGGAGACCGAACTGGCCGGCGCGCTCGGCGGGATGACGCCCGAGCGGTATTCGGAGTTCTTTGCGGCCACCGCCTGCATCCCCGTCCGCGACCTTGCCGCCGACGCCCAGGATTGCCGGGGGCTCGTTGAACGCCTGGCGCAGGCGAGGCCGTAATGATCGCCCGCGACACCCTGGTGGTGGTGCCCACTCTCAACGAAGCCGCCCACATCGAAGGCGTGCTCCAGCAGCTGTTCGATGACGCGGGCGTCGCCCGGATGCTGATCGTGGTCGCCGACGGCGGCAGCACCGACGGGACGCCGGAGATCGTCGCCCGCATCGCCGCGGCCCGGCATAACGTCGTCCTCCTGCACAACCCGAAGCGCCTCCAAAGCGCGGCGGTGAACGCCGCCGTCGCCGCCCGTGGCGCGGGCATGACCTGGCTGGGCCGCGTCGACGCCCACGCCGCCTATCCGCCGAACTACGTCTCGCGCCTGATCGCCGTCGCCGAGGAGACCGGCGCCGATTCCGTCACCACCTCGATGGTCGCGCGCGGGGAGACCTGCTTCCAAAGGGCCGCGGCGGCGGCCCAGAACTCGCGCCTGGGCACCGGCGGTTCGGCGCACCGAGCCGGAACCCGCAGCGCCTGGGTCGATCACGGCCACCACGCCCTGATGCGCATGGCCGCCTTCGTGGCGGCCGGCGGCTACGACGAGACCTTCAGCCACAACGAGGACGCCGAGCTCGACCATCGGCTGGGAGCCCAGGGCTCGCGCATCTGGCTGACCACCGAGGTCGCCATCGACTATTTCCCCCGCCGGACGGCGCGCGCGCTGTTCCGCCAGTACCGCAACTATGGGCAGGGCCGGGCCCGGACGGTGCGGCTACACCGCACGCCCTTGAAGATTCGCCAGATGCTGCCGCTTGCGGTCGCGCCGGCGATCATGCTGGCGCTGGCCTCGCCGGCCTTCTGGCCCCTGGCGCTGCCGGCGCTGGTCTGGGCCGGGACTTGCCTCGGCTACGGCCTTGTGCTGGGGCGGGACCGCTGCAGCGCCCTCGCCGGCTGGCCGGCCATGGTCATGCACCTGGGCTGGTCGCTCGGCTTCCTGGGGCAGTGGGTCCTCGGCCGCGAGCCGGTCAGTAGAGCCTGATGTCCTGGAAGCCGGCCAATCGAACGCTCGCGCCGGCGTGCAGGGCCGCCCGCACCAGCCGCCGGCGCCAGCCCGCCGGGGAAAAGGCGTGAAACCCGGCGTCGGCCGTGCAGATCGCCGCCTTGGCCACGGCGAGGACGAGATTCAGCGGCCGGTTCGCCCCCTGGCCGATCAGCAGGCGGGCATGGGTCTGCCCGGAGCGGAAGGCGCGCTTCAGCAGCCAGTCGAGGCGAGCGCGCCCCTCCGGCACAGGCTCCAGAGCCAGGGCTTCCGGGCAATAGGCGAACCGGGCGCCTCGACGGCCGAGTTCGTGGAAGAAGACCGTATCCTCGCCACCGGTGCGGCCCAGGTCGAGATCGAAGGCGAGGTCGCCCAGCACCTCGCGCCGGATCAGGACATTGCCCGCTGGACCGGTGACGATGGCGCCGTCCCGGCGCACCGGCGAGGGCGTGGTGTGCAGGTCGGCGCGCGCGACCCAGGTCGGCAAGTCGGCGCCATAGACCGCCCGCACGGCGCCGAACACCACATCCGCCCCTTGGTCCGCTCCACATGCCAGCAGGCGGCTCAGCCAGGCCGGGTCGGCCGTCTCGTCATCGTCCAGAAAGGCGAGATAGGGGGCGTCGGCCGCCGCCAGGGCGGCGTTGCGGGCGATGGAGATGTTGCGGGCGGGGGCGTGAACATAGAGCATCGGCAGGCCGTGGACGCGCCCGGCCTCGATCACCGTATCCCGCGCGCTGGGCGTCTCGTCGTTGTCCACCACCACCAGCCGGACCGCGACGCCAGGCGGCAGGTCCTGGGCCGCCACGGAGGCTATGGCCGCTACGACCGAAGGCCGGCGGAAGGTGCAGATGCAGACATCGACGGTCGTGGCGGCGGACACGGCGGCTCCGTCATGATGATGGCCGATTGGCCGTGCAACAGGCCGGCCAGTACAACAGCGGGGCGAGCTTAGGAACCGCAATGCCCGACGTCAGCATCGTCATCGCCGCGTGGAACGCCGAGGGCTTCATCGCCCAGGCGGTGAGCGACGCCCTGGCCCAGCAGGGGATCTCGTTGGAAGTGATCGTGGCCGACGACGCTTCGACCGACAGCACCCGCAGCGCGGCCGCTGCGGTTTCAGACGAGCGGGTCCGCTATGTGCGGCTGCCCCGGAACGGCGGGCCAGCCGCGGCTCGCAACGCCGGCTTCGCCGCGGCCCGCGGCGAGTGGCTGATGGTGCTGGACGCCGACGACCGGATGGATCCGGGCCGGGCCGCGGCCCTGGTCGGTCTGGCGCGGACCGAGAAGGCGGACATCGTGGCCGACAACTTCAGGGTCATCGCCCAGGACGGTTCGGCGCCCCGCCTGCACATCGCCGAACCGCTGGACGGGTCTTTCGAGACGATCGACCTGGCCATGTTCATCCGCGAGAACCAGCTGTTCCAGACGCGCCCCGGCTATGGCTATCTGAAGCCGGCGTTTCGGCGGGAGTTCCTCGTCGCCCACGGCCTCGCCTACGATCCGGCGCTCCGGATCGGGGAGGATTACGACCTCGTGGCGCGGGCGCTGGCGGCCGGCGCGCGCTATGTCCGCCATCGCAGCGCCGGATACGCCTATGTCACCCGCGCGGGCTCCATTTCCCACCGGCTCGGCGCCGCCGACGCCTGGGCGATGGTGGCGGCCGAGGAGCGCTTCCAGGCCGATGCGCCGGCACAGGGCCGGGAAATGCGCGGGCTCCTGCGCCGGAGGCTCGCCGGCCTGCGCGATGGGGCGGCGTTCTGCGACATGGTCGAGGCGATCAAGGCTCGCCGCCCGGGAGCCTTCCTCAGCGCTCTGGCGCAGCGACCGCTGGCGGCCCGCCATTTCAAGATGCCGATCATGGCCCGCCTGCGACGGGCGACGGCTCAGTAGGAACCCTTGCGGAAGAGCACGGCCGGAATGGTCATGGCGATGATGCCGACATCCCGGCGCAGCGAACGCGATCGGACATAGAGCCGGTCGAGCGCCACGCGGCGGCGATAGGAGATGTCATTGCGCCCGCTGACCTGCCACAGGCCGGTGATGCCGGGTCGCACGGCGCAATAGTGGCGGAAGCCGCGGCCATAGCGGACGATCTCGCCCTGAACAATAGGGCGGGGCCCCACCATGCTCATCTCCCCGCGCAGGACGTTCAGCAGCTGGGGCAGTTCGTCGATGCTGGAGCGGCGCAGGAAACCGCCGATGCGCGTGATGCGCGGATCGTTCCGGAGCTTATGGTCGGTGAGCCATTCCCGGCGGGCGGCAGGGTCCTGAGCCAGCAGGCGTTCCAGCCGCGACTCGGCGTCCATCACCATGCTGCGGAATTTCAGGCAGGCGAAGGGGCGCCCGTTGCGCCCGATGCGCTTGTGCCCGAACAGCGGCGATCCGCCGTCCTCCACCCAAATGAGCAAGGCGATGGAGAGCATGGTCGGGCCGAGGACGATCAGCAAGGCGCTGGCCAGCAGGATGTCCAGGCCGCGCCCGAGGATCGACGTCCGACTCCGGACCGGAGGCGCATGAACCGATCGGGCGCGGGACGACGCAGCCGCCGCCGGGTACCGCGGATCGGACGGCGCTAGAGCTTCGCTATTCCGGCCGGCGGCGTCGTGAAACACAGTAAAGCTCCGGATAACGCTAATATCGTTCTAACGCGCCGGAGTCGTGCGCCAAGCGGAATGTTGCGCCGCAGCAGATTTTACCCGCGAAGGGCGAAATTACACACAACGGCCGTGCGCCTAACAGAATTTCGCCACGTTAAACCTGCATAAAGCGCGGTCCGCGATACTGGGCGGGTTCAGAAGGAACCGCCCCCGTGGCTTTACCGAAAGTCCGCTCCCAGCCGCTCGAAGGCGAGGCAGTCTCTTCGCCTCAACGCGCCGTGCGCCTGGCCGGCGCGGACGCCCCGGCGGCGCCCTCCCCCGCCCGCGCCCTGCAGGAAGGCCTTGCGGCCACCTGGCGCGAAGACGACCGCCTGGCGCCGATTCCGGGCCGCTGGTCGGCGCGGCGCAGTTTCGTCTTCATCGCCGGATCTTCGGCCCTGCTGTGGGCCGGCATCATCGGCGGCGTCGCCTATCTGCTGAACAACTAGAGCGCGTTCCACAAAAGTGAAACCCGATTTTGCGATCAGAACGCGCTCAAACCTTCGAGTTCAGAGCACGATTCAACGGCCAGACGATTCCGTCTGACCGCATCGTGCTCTAGGGCTCGCGTCCGCTGCGACCGAAGCCCTGGGCCAGCGGCTCCAGGGCGTATTGCAGGGCGGTCCGTTTCCGCAAGGTGATCATCACCTCCGCCGCCAGGCCAGGGCGGATCCCTTCCTCGACGCCCCGCGCGCGCTGCAGCGCAGCGAGCTTGGCCTTGTCGACCTTCACCTCGATCTCGAAGAACTGGGCGCCGGTCCGCTCGTCGATATAGCTGTCGGCCGAGACCTTCTCGATCCGCCCGTCCAGGCGGGGCAAGCCGCGATCGTGGAGGGCCGGGAACTTGACCCTGGCGGATTGGCCCACCCGCACGTCGGCGGCGTCGCGGGCGGGCAGCTTGGCCGAAACCACCAGATCCTGCTCGGTCGGCACCAGCCGCAAGATGGTCTCGCCGGGCCGGGCCACCGCACCCGGAGCGTTGACCTGGAGAGCGAAGATGCGACCGGCCGCCGGCGCCTTGACCTCGGCCCGTCGCAGAAGCTCGCGGGCGGCGGCGAGTTGGGGCTCCAGCGCCCGCAGGTCATCCTGGGCCATGCGCAGTCCCTCGGCGATCTCCCGTTCGCGCCGCAGGCCATATTCCGAGATCTGAAGCTGGGCCTCGCCCACGGCGCTGGACAGCCGCGCGACGTCGGCCTGGCGCGAACCCATCGCCCCTTTCAGGCCCGCGGCGGTCTGCTCAAGATCGTTCACCTTGATGCGCGGCGCATAGCCCTTGTCGGCCAGGGAGCGCATGGCGTCCAGCTGGCGGCCCAGCACCTCGTCCTGGGTGCGCAGGGCGGCGAGCTCGCGCTCCGCGCCGGTCATCTGCTGGCGGCCTTGCACGACCCGCTGGGCCAGCACGGCCTGCTCCGTCCGAGCCGCGGCGAGGCGGGAACGCAGGGTGGCCTGCTCGAGCGCCAGGGCCTGACGCGCCTGTTCGCCGTCTTCACCGGTCAGGAGGTCGAAACCCAGCCAGGGCTTCAGCTCGGTCGCGCCGGAGCGCTCGGCTTCCAGGCGGGCGATCTCTGCGCGGCGGGCGACAACCCGGGCGTTGAGCGCGCGGGCGTTCTCACGCACGTCGGCGGCGGCGAGGTCCAGCAGGACGTCGCCCTTGGCCACCAGGTCGCCTTCGCGCACGTGCAAGGCCTGGACGACCCCGCCCTCGCGGGACTGGATCGCCTGAGGCCCGCCGCTGGTGGTGACCGTGCCGCCCGCGAAGGCCGCGGCGTCCAGCGGCGCCACCGCCGCCCAGCCCAGGAAGCCGATGAAGAACAATCCGCCCACGGCCAGGCCGTAGCGGATCTCGCGCCGGGGATCGCCCAGGACGGCGGGGCCGAGGTTCGCCGTGGCCGCCAGGCTCATGCCCGCAACCTGTATTCGGCGATGGGGGGGCGTGCCGGCTGGGCCGCGGCCCCCGCCGCCGAGACGGGGCGCGGCGCGGCCTGCACGTTCGAGGGCAGCACCTGCTCGGGCGTGCCGAACGCCTTGACCTGCCCCTCCTTCAACACCAGCACCCGGTCGGCCACGCGGATAGCGCCGCCGCGGTGGACGACCATCAGCACCGCCGCGCCGCGGGCGCGGGCTTGGCGCAGAGCCTCGATCATCGCCGCTTCGCCTTCCGGGTCGAGATGGGCGTTGGGCTCGTCGAGCACGAGTACGCGCGGCTGACCGTAGAAGGCGCGGGCGAGCGCGATCCGCTGACGCTGGCCGGCCGACAGCCCCGCGCCGTCGAAGCCGATCTGGGCGTCGTAGCCCTGGGGCAGGCGCAGGATCATCTCGTGGGCGCCCACGGCGCGAGCGGCCTGCACGGCGCCCTCGTCGGCCTCGGCGGAGGGAATCCCCCGGTGCTCGGCGAAGCGGGAGATGTTCTCCTTGATGCTGCCAGGGAACAGCACGAAATCCTGAGGCAGGTAGCCGATGTTCTCGGCCAGCTGGTCGGCGGGCCAGTCCGCGAGCGCCGCGCCATCCAGGCGCACCGCCCCGCGGTCGGGAAAGCCGGCGCCGGCGGCCATGCGGATCAGGGTGGATTTTCCGGCGCCGCTGGGACCGAGGACCGCCAGCACCTGGCCGGGCTCCAGCTCGAAGCTCACATTGGAGAGCGCGATCCGATCGCTTTCCGGCGGCCGGGCCCAGACGTTCTCGAAGCGGAGCTCGCCGCGCGGGGCCGGCAGGCGCGTGCGCTCGGCCTCCTGGGCGAGCCGGGGCAGCACGGCGTCCAGGCGCTGCTGGGCGTCGCGGGTTTGGACGATGGTGCGCCAGCCGGCGACCAGCTGTTCGACCGGCGCCAGGGCGCGGGTCATCAGCACCGAGGCGGCGATCACCGCCCCGGCGGAGATCTGATGGCTCATGGCCAGATAGGCGCCGATGCCGAGCGCGCCCGATTGCAGGGCGATGCGCAGGAACTTGGTGACCGACAGGAAGCCGCCGGCGCCGAAGCTGGCGTCGGTCTGCAGGCCGATCAGTTCCCGTCGGTCGTCGATCTGGCGCGCCACGAGCGGCCCGGTCATGCCCAGCGCGCGGACCGCCTCGGCCGCCGCCGAAACGTGGTCCTGGCGGGCGTAGGCGCGCACATGGGCCTCGTTGGCGGCGCTGGTGGTCGGGCCGGTGGCCTTTTCGTTCAGATAGGCGAGGCCGGCAAGCGCGATCATCGCCACCAGCGTCATGACGCCCAGCAGCGGGTGCAGCAGGAAGGCCGCGACAAGGAAGATCGGCGCCCAGGGCGCATCGAAGGCGGTCATCAGGGCGTGCCCGGCGATCCCCTGCCGGAAGAGGTCGAAGTCGCGCAGGATGCGGGTGCGCTGGGCGTGCGGAATGCGCGGATCGCCGAGGACGGCGGCGAGGATCTCGCCCGACATCGCCGCTTCCAGCCGGGCGCTGAGGCGCACCATCAGGCGCGAGCGCAGCCAATCGAGGATGGCCAGGGTCCCCAGGGCGAAGAGCAGGATGAGGCTGACGAGAACCAGCGTCATGCGCCCTTCGGTCGGCAGGGCCTTGTCGTAGACCACCAGCATGTAGAGCGTCGGGGCCAGATGCAGCAGGTTCAGGCCGGCGCTGAAGACGGTGGCGTAGAGGATGTGTTCGCGGCAGCAGGAGAGCGTCCGCTTGAGCAGGGTCGATCGCACGAAGGGCAGGGACACGCCGCGGAACCTCTCCACCCGCGCGACGCTCTGGCCGCGCTTCCAGGCTGGGAGCCTAGGGCACGGTCGTTTGGGAAGGGTTAACCATAAACCGCCCGCTCAGCGGACGAAGCACTCGCCGCCGGCGGCCGTCACCTTGCGGCAGAAGACGGCGGCCGCCTCCCGGGTCTGAAAGCCGCGCAAGATGGCGCGATGGAAGGTGCGGCCGTCCACCCGGGCCTCCTCCACCACGCCGGAGACGCCGGCCGGCGTCAGGCGGCGAACCTTCAGCAGCGCCTGCTCGGCTCCGGCCCGGGTCCCGGCAGCCGCCACCTGGACGCCGACCCGCCCCGGCCGCGCCGCGACGGCCGGTTTGGCCGGCGGGGGCGGAGGCTGCGTCGGTGTACTGGCCGGTGGCGGGGCCGCCGGGGGTTCGAGGCCCACAGTCGGGCGCAGACGTGGCTTGGCGGTCTCGGCCGTGGCGATCGGCGCGTCGGGATCGAGGCTCGCCAGCTGCAGATCGCTCGAGCGGCGCAGACCGCATACGGTGCGCAGGACGTCGGCGAGATAGGCCTGAGGCGAAGGCTGGATCCAACCGCCGGGCACGGGGCGCTCGCGCGGAGTTCCGGCCAGGCCCGGCCTGTCGAAGGCATGCATCTCGACGACGCGGTCGCGACGGGTCTCGCAATCCACGTCCACGCGCGATCGCATGGAGACGAAGCCCAGGGTTTCGGCGGCTTCCGGTCCGAGCGCCTCGCCGTGCAGCACCACGCCCTCGACCACCCCGTCGGGGCGGCGGGTTCCGGGGTCGCGGATCGCTACAGCCAGGCCCTGGCGGATGCTGACGACCGACTTCTCGGGAAGGCCGCTCAGGCGCGCCATGCTGCGGACGTCGGCAGGGCGCAGGGCCGCCTGGCTCGCCGCCGCGTTCCACGCCGCCAGCGCCAGCCCGCAGCCGCAGGCGGCGGCGAAAGCCCGTCGTCGAAATCTGAGGCCCGAACCCATGGCTGGTCTGCGCGGCTGCTTAACCATGCCGGTATGCCGCAGTTCGCAGAATGGCGCTACTGGACGGACTTCAGCCGATGACGCCGACCAGCCTCAGGATGAGGACCCAGGCCGCCATATTGGCGCCGAGCGCCAAGCACAACCTCCAGTTCAGTCGTCGCCGCGAATGTATCGGTCTCTCGGCGCTCCCCCTCCGCCCCCCGACCGGGACGTCGGCAAAGTACGCCATGGCTCCACCTCCGGGTCCTGGACCCCAAGCGCTTGCTGCGCCTGGGGCCAAACACCCCCGCAATCTCCTGTCCCGCATTAAGGAATGCATTTAAGTCGAGAGTCGTTCCGGCGCGCCGGACGCACGCTAAGGGCGCAGAGCGCGGCCTTCAGGCCAGGGTCACGAAGAGCTCGCTTTCGAGCGCCCATTGCCCGACCGACCTGCGCCAGACGGCCAGATAGGTCCCGGACATGCGGGTGCTCTTCCAGACCGCCTCCCAGGTTCCGAACTCCGCAGCGCGCGCCGCCTCGAAATGGAGGCGCACCTCTTCCGTCGTGCGGACATAGGTGACGAAGTCCGGATCCGCGAACTGGGCGGCGAAGGCTTCCAGCACCGCGTCGCGGCCCATCAGAATCCCGCCCTGCCCTGGGATCAGCACCATCTCCGGAAGGAAGAACGGCTTTAGCCGGGCCGCATCGTGGGCTGCGATGAGCTTGTTGGTCAGCTTGCGCCGCGCGCGGATCGCGTCTTGGGCCGTCGTCATCGGTTCAGCTCCAACCCCGCCCCCACGGCGGCTCGCCGGCATATCGGCCGACAAGGAAGTCGACCAGGGCCCGCACCTTGGCCGGCAGGTGCCGGGCGTGGGGATAGACCACCTGGATGGGCAAGGGGTCCGGCTCGTCGCCGCGCAGGATCGCCTGGACGCGGCCCAGGCGCAGGTCCTCGGCGGCGACGAAGGCCGGTACGCGCGCCACGCCGAACCCCCGTCGGGCGGCGGCGAGGCAAGGCCCCGCCCCGGCGAAGCGCAGGCGGCCGGTCACGCGCACGTCCTGACGCCCCGAGCCGCGCCCGAAGGTCCAGACCCGCGGCTCCGCCAGATTGAGATCGAGGATCGTCTCGCGCTCGGCCAGTTCGGCCGGGGTGCGCGGCGCGGCGAAGCGGGCGAGATAGTCGGGCGAGGCCACGGTGACGATCTGCGTCTCCGAAAGCCTTCGGGCTACGAGACTCGAGTCCGGAAGGCGGGTGATGCGGACGGCGGCGTCGAAACCCTCGTCCACCAGATTGGTCATGCGGTCGGTGAAGGAAACCTCCAGGCTCACCTCCGGAAAGGCGCGGGCGAAATCGAGAAGGGCGCCCTCCAGTTCGACCGCGCCGAAGGCGATCGGCGCAGAAAGCTTGAGCAGACCCCTCGGCCCGGCGTTCTCCTGAACCGAGGCCTCCAGCGCCTCGAACTGCTCCACCAGGGCCCGGGCGTTCTGGAGATAGGCGCGGCCTGCGTCGGTCAGCGACACGTCGCGGGTGGTGCGGTTGAGCAGGCGGGTCTTCAGCCGATCCTCCAGCCGCGCCACCAGCTTGGAGGCCTGGGCCGGGGAGACGCCGAGGCGCCGCGCGGCCTGCGCGAAGCTGCGGCCGTCGGCGACGGCCACGAACATCGCCATTTCATCGAGGCGGTCCACTGGATTATCTCCAATCCGGAAACAGATTGTTTCGTTCTGAAAAGATTATCAACAGCGCAGCGAGGGCACATCTTCGCGACAGCCGGCGACGGGCCGGCGTTCGACGGAGGTGTTCCATGTTCGCTTCGCTTACCCGTTTCCAGCCCCAGCTCCTGGCCGTGCTGAGGATCGTCGCTGGCGTGCTTTTCCTGGCCCACGGCGTGGTCAAGCTGTTCGGCTTCCCCGAAGGCGCTCAGCCGGGACAGCAGGAGATCCTCAGCCTTTTCGGGATCGGCGCGATCATCGAGCTGGTCGGCGGCGCTCTGATCGCGCTCGGCCTCTTCACCCGACCCGCGGCCTTCATCGCCTCGGGCGAGATGGCGGTCGCCTACTGGATGTTCCACGCCCCGGCGAGCCCCTATCCGGTCGTCAACGGCGGCGACGCGGCCATCCTCTACTGCTTCCTGTTCCTGTATCTGGCGGCCGCCGGCCCCGGCGCCTGGGCGCTGGATAATGCGGCGCGGAAAGCGAAGGCCTGAGCCCATGACCCGCCAGCCCGCCTTCTACATCCCGCATGGCGCCGGCCCCTGCTTCTTCATGGAATGGACGCGGGGCCCCGCCGACACCTGGGACGCCACCGCCGCCTGGCTGAAGGGGATGATCGTGGCCCTGGCGGAGCGGCCGAAGGCGATCCTGATCGTCTCCGGCCACTGGGAGGAGGATCTATTCACCCTCGGTTCGGCCGCAGCCCCGCCGCTGGTCTTCGACTATTACGGCTTTCCCGAGCACACCTATCGGCTGAGGTTCGATGCGCCCGGCGCGCCGGAGCTCAGCCGCCGGGCGCGTGAACTGCTGACCGGCGCGGGCCTCCCGGCCCGGGAAGATCCGGCGCGCGGCTGGGACCATGGAGTCTTCGTGCCCCTGAAACTGGCCCTGCCGGAGGCCGACATCCCCGTGGTCCAGCTTTCCCTGCGCAACGACCTCGATCCCGCCGCCCACTACGCTGCCGGACGGGCGCTGAAGCCCCTGCGAGCCGAAGGCGTGCTGATCGTCGGCTCAGGCATGAGCTGGCACAACATGCGCGGCTTTTCGCCGGCCTTCACCGAGCGGTCGCGCCGGTTCGACGCCTGGCTCACAGAGGCCATGGCCAGTCCCGCGGGTCGCGAAGCCGCCGTCCGTGCTTGGGAGACCGCGCCCCACGCCCGCGAGGCCCACCCGCGCGAAGAACACCTCGCCCCCCTCTTTGTCGCAGCCGGCGCGGGCGACGGCGAACCGGGCCAGGTCGCCTTCCGCGACGAGGTGATGGACGTGGCGGTCTCCGCCTTCCGGTTCGGATAAAGGCCTACTCGCCGACCCAGTTGCCGTGGAAGCCGAAGGGCACGCGCCGCGGCAGCTCGGCCGTGGCGATCGGCCCCTTGGCGACGTCCTGCGCCTCGAAGACCAGCAGATCGCTGCGGTTCTCCGCCGCCCGCCAGACCACGGCGGTGACCCAGCCGTCGCCTTCCGGCGCATCCGCCGACCTGGGCGTAAACACCGGCTCGGAGGTCATGTCTCCCCCGGTGAGCGCATAGACCTGCTTGCGTCCGGTGGCGAGATCGACGTGGGCGATGGCGTTCTGCTTGATGGTCTTGGCGCCGGTCGGATCGGCGGCGAACCAGCCGTGGCGGTAGCCGAAGCCGGAGAACCGCTCGTCGAAGCGGGGGAACTCGCCGTCGAGATCGTCCAGCGCCTCGACGCCGACGACGTCGCTGGCGCCCGAAAGGTCGAATCTCCAGCGCACCAGACGCGCGGCCGTCTTGCGGCCCGGCGAGCCGTCGGCGTTCGGGAACAGCGGCGCGGCCGGATAGGCGAAGACATCGGCGTAGAGCTTCCCGTCCGCCTCCCAGGCGTTCATCGGATGAAAGACATAGCAGGCGTCGACCTCGAACCAGCGGATGCTGGAAACCTCGGCGTCGCGACGCATCACGCCCACATAGCCGCCCTTCTCAGGCTCCCAGGCGAAGGCCGGCAGCCCCTTCATCGCCCGCTCCAGGCTGGCGGTCAGCGGCAGGATGGGGAAGAGCACGTAGTTCTCCGTGACCATGAAGTCGTGCACCATGGCGGCGTAGGGCGCCTGGAAGTCGTCTCGGCGGACCACCTGGCCTTTGGCGTCGGTGACGCCGTAGCTCATGCCCGCCGAGAGCGGCGTCTCTCCCACGCCGTAGCCGAACCAGACCATCTCGCCGGTCTTCGGATCGATCTTCGGATGGGCGGTGGTGCGACCGCGATAGTCCGGGACATAGCCTTTCGACCGAAGCGTCCCCGGCTCCATCTCGAAGGGCATGTGCCCTTCCTCAAGCGCCAGCAGGCGGCCGGCATGGAAGACGATGTTGGTGTTGGCCACGCCCGAATCCTTGCCGAGCGCGACGGGATCGGTGGTCATGGGATTGCCGAAGGCCCCGAACAGGGCGCGGCCGTGTTCGTGTTCCAACTCCCATTTCGGCGTGCGGACATAGCGGTTTCGGTAGGAGACCTTGCCCCCCTCCACCCGGAAGGCGTGGATCATTCCGTCGCCGGTGAACCAGTGGTACTCGCCCCGCGGCTCGAACTGCGGATTGGGGCCGGTGCGGTAGAGCGTGCCGCGCAGGTCTTTCGGGATTTCCCCCTTCACGACGAGATCGAAGTCGTCCTCGCTGCGCACGGGGGCGAAGTTGCCCGTCAGATAGGGATTGATGCGAATCTCGCCGTCCATGGTGTTTCTCCCTTGGGATGCCGGCTTCAGGCCGGTCGGATGATGTGTCCTTCGTCGGGCTTGGCGCGGCCGTCCACGACCAGCCCATAGGCGGCGAGCAGGGCCTCCGGGCCGCTGTGGTGCACGAGCTTCAGCCAGGGCGCTTCGGCCACGAAGGCGCGCAGGGCGGTCATGAACTCCGCGTCCAGGCGGCCCGGGCCCCATTCGGCCGCGCGCTTGCGGATCTGGTCCGGGGCGAAGAAGAGCACGGGCTTGGGTCCAGGCAGGTCGGCCTGGGCGCCGCGCTCGGCCTCCCAATGCGTACCTCCGACGATCAGGCTGCGCGCAAGATCCTCGCCCAATGCCCGATGGACAGCTGCGACGACCGCCGGATCGCCGGCGAAGTCGACGAAGGCCGCGGGCCCCTCCACCGCCAGGTCGCCGGCGCGGTCGTAGGTCGTAAGGCTGTCGTAGAGGCCAAGGCCCGCCAGGCGTTCGGCGTTGGCCGGCGAGGTCAGGCCGACCACCTGCCGGCCGCGGCGGCGCGCGGCCCAGGCCAGGCCCATGGCGGTCTTAGAAGAGGCGCTGGAAAGCACCAGGGTCTTCAGCTCCGGATCCTCGGCCAGGAAATCGTCCAGCAGCCAGGATGTCATGAACAGCGGCCGCAGGAGGGCGCGATGATCGTCCATCGGATCCTCCGGCGCTTCGGCGTAGGCGTTGTAGGTCGGCGGCAGCTCGGCGCGATGCGGCGCCGCATCGACGAAGCCGTGCCGCCCCTTGGCGAGCCTTGCGACGAAGCGGCTGGACATCGGCAGATAGCCGAACAGGCGCAGGCCGACGGGAACCTCGGGCGCCGCCGAACGCGTCACGCGGGCGAAGCCCCAGACCGGAATACGCCCCCAGCCGTCGGCCGCGGGAAAGAACTTCCAGTATCCGAACGCGTCGCCGATGGCGCCGTAGGTGACGTTGTTGGCGGTGAGGGCGAAACGCTCGACCTCCAGCTCCACCTCGCCGTCCGCCAGAGCGGCGTTCCCCGGCGCCTGGCGGATTTCGGCGCGGCGGAGATCCTTGCGATCCACCAGAAGATCCCAGTCCATGGTCGTCCTCTCCGCCGCCAAGCTTTTTACGTTGTAAATTTATTACGTAAGAGCTACGCCTGCACAAGCAGTAATTGTCCGATCGAGTATATTCGATGCCACGCGTCCTGTCCGAAGCCGACGTCGCCGACTTTCGCGAGCGCCTGTGCGAGGCGGCTGAACGCCTCTTCGCCGAAAAGGGGCCGGAGGCGGTGACCATGCGCCAGCTCGCCGCCGAGCTGGGCGTCAGCCCCATGACCCCCTACCGTTATTTCCAGGACAAGGACGACATCCTGGCGGCCGTGCGCGCCAACGGTTTCAACCGCTTCGCCGAGGCGCTCGAGAAGGCCTACGCCTCGGCCAAGGGCGCCCGGGCGAAAGGCGCGGCGGTGGGCGAAGCCTATGTCGACTTCGCCTTCGCCCATCCGCAGGCCTACAAGGCGATGTTCGATCTCAACCAGCCGCACGAGGAGAACTATCCGGACCTCGTGGCCGCCGCCCGCCGGGCGCGGGCGACCATGACCGACTATGTGAAGGATCTCGTGGAGGAAGGCGTCCTGGCCGGCGACCCGGAGGAGATCGGCCGCATGTTCTGGGCCGCGGCCCACGGCGCCGTCGTCCTGGAGCTGGCCGGCAAGATTCCGGCGGGCACGGCGCGCCAGCTCCACCGCCACATGAACGGCGCCCTGGCCAAGGGTCTGCGCCCCGAGGCTTGACGGCCGCTGGGGAAGGCGCGGAGCTATCGGCCTCGTCTCCTCCTCCGCGGCGGGGAGCGGAACCAGAACAGGGGAGGATTTCCGTGAGCGCCATCGCACCCTTCGAGGTCGCCTGGAATGAGGCTGCCGTGCAGGCCCTGCTGGATCAGGTGCGCGCCTACCCCTGGCCGCCGGCGCCGGAGGTTGCCGACGGCTGGGCCTATGGGTGCGACGGCGCCTATCTGAAAGACCTCTGCGCGCACTGGACCGACGGCTACGACTGGCGCGCGGCCGTCGCCGAGCTTAACCGGTTCCCGCAATTCACCGCCCGGGTGGAGGACTACGACATCCACTTCCTGCATGTGGTCGGCGAGGCCAGCGGCCGGCGGCCGCTGCTCGTCACCCACGGCTGGCCCGGGTCGCACTACGAATTCTGGGGCGTGATCGAGAAGCTGGCCTTTCCCTCACGGTTCGGCGGCCGGGCCGAGGACGCCGTCGACCTGGTCATTCCTTCACTTCCGGGCTTCGGCTTCTCGTCGAAACCGGTGCGCCCCATCGGCCAGCGCACCACGGCGCGGCTGTTCAATACCCTGATGACCCAAGTGCTGGGCTATCATCGCTACCTCGCCCAGGGCGGCGACTGGGGCGCGCTCGTCACCTCCTGGCTCGGCCATGACCACGGGACCAACGTTTCGGCCATCCACCTGAACATGATCGGCCTGCGGCCCCACGGCGGCCCGCAGGACGAGGCCGAGGTCGCCTGGATCACCCGCCAGGGGGCGATGATGGACGTGATGGGCGCCTATTTCCGGCTGCAGGCCTCCAAGCCTCAGTCCCTGGCTTGGATGGGCGCGGGCAATCCGGTCGGCCAGGCCGCCTGGATCGCCGAGCGGTTCCACGACTGGTCCGACCTGCGCGAGAAGAGCTTCGACCAGGCCCATCCCAAGGACCGGCTGCTGACCAACATCATGATCTATGTGATGACCGGGAGCTTCACGACGGGGGCCTGGTACTATCGCGGCCTGCTGGAAGAAGGCGGCGTGGCCCTGAGGGCGGGAGAACGCTGCGAAACTCCCACCGCCTTCGCCAACTTCCCGGGCGAGCCGCTCTATACCGCGCCGCCGCGGTCCTGGGCGGAGCGCGCCTACAACATCGTGCGCTGGAGCGACCTGCCGCGGGGCGGCCACTTCGCCGCCATGGAAGAACCGGACCTCTTCGTGGACGACGTCAGGGCCTGGGCCCGGGAAGCCTAAGCCGCGTCGGCGGCTTCCAGCACCTCGCCCAGGGCGGCGATCAGCTTGCCCAGCTCCAGCGGCTTGGCCACCACGGCGTCCATGCCGGCCAGGCGATACTCGGCTTCCTGGTGAGCCATGGCGTTGGCGGTGAGCGCGATGATCGGCGTCCGGCGCCGCCCCGCCGCCCGTTCCCGCTCCCGCACGCCGCGGGCGGCGGTTGGGCCGTCCATCACCGGCATCTGGACGTCCATGAGGATGACGTCCCAATCGCCTTCGTCGTAGGCGGCCAGGGCCTGGCGTCCGTCGCCCACGCAGACCACCTCCAGACCGAGCTGGGCCAGCAGGGTCTTCAGCACCAGCTGGTTCATCGGATTGTCCTCCGCCGCCAGGATCCGGATTTCCGGCGTCGGCGCGGCGGCTAGCGGAGTCGCTGCAGGCCTAGCCGCCTCGACGGCGCGCGGCAGCGGCAGGCAGACGGTGAAGACGGAGCCTTCGCCTAGCCGGCTGCACGCGGCTATCCGGCCGCCCATGAGGGCTGCAAGCTCCCGGCAGATGGCGAGGCCGAGGCCCGAACCTCCGAACCTCCGAGTGGTGGAAGCGTCCTCCTGCACGAACTTCTCGAACAGCGCCTCCAGGCGATCCGGCGCGATGCCGGGTCCGGTGTCGGAGACCTGGATCACCAGTTCGTCCTTCGCCCGCGAGACGACGGCGCGCACCGAGCCGGCGGCGGTGAACTTCACCGCGTTGGAGACGAGGTTGTAGAGGATCTGGCGCACCCGCGTGGGGTCCCCCTGCCAGAGCCCCCGCGCCTGCGCCTCCACCTCGACCTGAAGGCTGAGGTCCTTTTCGGTGGCGAGGGTGGTGAAGGTCGCCTTGACGCCCTCCATCAGCGCCTCGATGTCGATCGCCCCGTCCTCGAGGTCCAGCCGCCCAGCCTCGATGCGGGAGAGGTCGAGCAGGTCGTTGAGCAGGGCCAGCAGGGTTTCGCCGGCTTGGCGGATCACCCCTAGCCGCTCGCGCTGGCGCGCTGGAAGCTCGTCGCGCTCCATGGCCTGGGCCATGCCGAGGACGCCGTTCAGGGGGGTGCGGATCTCATGGCTCATGGTCGCCAGGAAGGCGGACTTGGCCCGGCTGGCGGCGTCGGCCTCGTCGCGGGCCTTGCGAAGGCGCAGGTTCAGCTCCTTCAGCCGCCGCTCGGAGCGCTTGATGTCGTCAATGGACTGGGTGACCACGACGCAGCGCACCGGCCCCTCGCCGACGAAGCGGGAGGCGGTCATGCGAAACCATTCGCCGTCCAGGGCCTCATAAGCGCGGGCCAGGCTCTCGGCGCGCCCCTCCAGCACGTTGCGCAGGTCGCGCTCCAGCCGGCGGCCGTGGCCACGCGGCAGACGGCGGACGATATCGAACATGTTGAGGCCGAGGGGCGAATAGGGCTCGCCCCGCAGCTCCGCCCCCTTCCGGCGGAAAGCGGCGTTGGCCGCGACGATGGCGCCCGTCTCGTCGATCACCGCCAGCAGGCCGGCCATGCCGTCGATCACCCCTCGCCCGAAGCGCTCGGATTCCTGCAGGCTGGCGGTCGCCTCCCGCTGAGCGGTGACGTCCTGGCTCGCGCCGACCAAGGTCACGCAACGCCCGTCCACGAATTCGGGCTCGCCCATCACCCGCAGCCAGATCGGCCGCCCCTGAGCGTCGAAGCCCCGGGCCTCGAAGTCCACCCGCTCGCCGGTGCGCGCGGCCTCGGCCACCTGCCGGCGCACCAGGTCCCGTTCCTCGGCGGCGTAGACGACGAGCGACTCCTCGGCGTCCTCGATGGCCGGGCGCCCCAGGAGGGCCTGCAGCTCCGACGTCCAGCGGACCTGACCGGTGCGGAGGTTCACCCGCCACCCGCCCAACTGGGCCAACCGACTCGCCTGGCGCAGAGCCGCGGCGGTCGCATTCAGCCGCTCCCGCAGTTCGTGGGCGGGCGTCACCTCGGAGAGGATCCAGACGAAGCCTTCCGGAACTCCCGCGGGATCCCGCGTTGGGCGCACATCCATGTCCATCCAGAACAACCGGCCCCCCTTGCCCCTGGCCAGCAGCTCGGCGCGGAAGCCCTCGCCGGCCTGCAGATGCCCTGCGACCTGGGCGACAGCTTCGGCATCGGCTTCGGGGCAGTAGAGCAGGTCCGCCGGCCGGCGCCCCTGGGCCTCGGCGGGATCGAAGCCGGTCATGGCCACGAAACCGTCGTTGACCCATTCGATCCGGCCGGCGGGATCGCAGAGCACGACGGCGTGCGCGGAGGCCTGCGCGGCTCGCGCAAGCCGTCCCGCCAGATCCTCGACCTGCGTCGGATTCATTCTCGCCTCCCCCGGAGGGAAGGATCGGCGGCGTCCGTGAAGAAATGGGAAAGCCTCTTTCCAGCACCGCCCCGCGCGCCCTAAAGGCGACGCATGGCCCGTTACGACTTCGCTTCGGACAACACCGCGCCCGCCGCGCCGGAAGCCATGGAGGCGGTCTTGGCCGCCAATTCCGGCTTCACCCCCGGCTATGGGTCGGACACCGTGACCGCGCGGGCGGCCGATACGGTCCGCGCGGCGCTGGACGCCGACGCCGAGGTGCGGTTCCTGGCTTCGGGCACGGCCGCCAACGCCATCTCCCTTGCGACCCTCTGCCGGCCTTTCGAGGCGGTGATCGCCCACGAGCACGCCCATATCTGCACCGACGAGACCGGGGCTCCGGGGTTCTTTGGCCAGGGGCTGGGGCTGATCGGCCTGGCCGGCGCGTCGGGGCGGCTGGATCCCGCCGCGCTGGAAGGTCCCCTCGCCGCGCCGGACCTGGCGCACCGGCAGTCGGCGGCCGCGCTCTCGCTCACCAACGCCACCGAATACGGCACGGTCTACAGCGTCGACGCGCTTTCGGCCCTGATCGCGCCGGCAAAGGCCAAGGGCCTGGGCATCCATCTGGACGGCGCCCGCCTGGCCAACGCCGCCGCAGCGGGATTCGACCTAAAGGCGATCGGACGGCTGGGCGTCGATATTCTGGTGCTGGGCGGGACCAAGGCGGGAATGAGCCCGACCGAAGCCGTCGCCATCTTCGATCGCGGACTCGCCCACCGCTTCGACGCTCGCCTGAAGCAGGCCGGCCAGTTGCCGTCCAAGACGCGGTTCTACGCCGCCCCCTTCATCGGCATGCTGGAGAGCGGCGCCTTCCTGCGCCATGCCGGCCACGCCAACGCCATGGCCCGGCGCCTGGCGGACGCCATGCCCTTTCCCTTGCGCCACCCGGTGGAGGCCAACGCCGTCTTCGTGGAGATGGACGACGCGCGGCTCTCGGCCCTGCACGCCGCCGGCTGGTTCGTCTATCGCTTCCTGGACGGCTCCGTGCGGTTCATGTGCTCCTGGGCGACGACGCCGGAAGCTGTCGATGAACTCGCCGAGGCGCTGAGAGCCATTGCCTGAGGCGGGGCAAAGCTTGCCGGAAACCCGGCGAGTGTGTGGCGCGAACACCGCACTTGGGCGCCGATCTGAAACGGGCTTGCGTCAAACCTTACCTGTTTGTCACTTTTGGTTTGCTCGCGTTACACGAGCGTGACAGCTTGCCCCACCGCCGTAACCGCCGGCATCGCGACGATGCGTTTTACGCCTCGAGAATCGCTGAGCCAGCCGGAAAGGCGACTTCCGCGGCGCCGGGCCACCCTTCCGGCGCCTTCCTCTCACGCTTCCAGGCCGGGGGGCCGAATGAATATCACGATGAAGAACATGCTTCGAACCGCGCTACTCGGTTCGGCGGCGGCGACCTGCTTGGCCGCCCCCAATTTCGCGCTCGCGCAGACGAGCCAGTCCGTGGACGTCGACGAAGTCGTCGTCACCGGTTCGCGCATCCGGCGCCCCGACCTGACCTCGGTTCAGCCGATCCAGGTCATCACCATGCAATCCATGGAAGAGCGCGGCTTCACCAACGTCGCCGACGCCCTGAACGACCTGCCCTCCGTCGGCGTGCCGATCAGCCCGATCGGCGACCAAGGCTCCTTCGGCGTCGGCCGGAACTTCATCAACATCTTCAATCTGGGCACCAACCGCACCCTGACGCTGGTGAACGGTCGCCGTTTCGTCGGCGGCAACCCGGCCTCGATCTTCACCGGCGCCGCGGCCGGCGGCCAGGTTGACCTCAACGTCATCCCCACCGGCCTGATCGACCGCATCGAAACGATCCAGGCCGGCGGCTCGGCGGTCTACGGCTCCGACGCCGTCGCCGGGGTGATCAACATCATCACCCGCTCCGAATTCGACGGCGTGGAAGTGGACGCCGCCTATGGCGTGGCCGAACAGGGCGACGCCGACGTGTGGCGTGGCCGCGTGGTGGCCGGCAAGACCTTCATGGAAGATCGCCTGAGCCTGTTCGGCAGCTACGAGTACAACGAAACCAAGCCGCTGGCCTTCACCGACCGCAGTCGGACGGCCGAGCAGCTGACGTTCGCCGCCAACCCGGCGAACACCAGCGGCTCGGACAACATCCCCGGCGCGATCATCATCTTCGACCGGCGGATTCCCGAAACGACCTTCGGCGGGGTCCCCTTCCGCACCGGCGGCTCGCCGCTGGCCAACATTCTGACCATTCCGAACCCGAACGGCGCGGGACGCGTGGCGGCCCAGTTCGGACCCGGCGGCGTGCTCGTTCCATACAACACCGGCACCTTCTACCAGGCGTCCGTGGCGTCTGGCGGCGACGGCATGAACCTGGCCGAGCTCTCCTCGCTACAATCGCCGGTGAAGCGGCACGTGGCGACGGCCTTCGCCAAGTTCGACCTGACGGACAACATCCGCGTCAATGCGGAGCTGTTCTATTCCAAGTTCGACGCCGAAGAGCCCTACAACCAGCCGATCTACAACGCCCCGCTGTTCGGCGGGAACTCGGCTTCGCTGCAGTTCTCGACGGCCAACCCCTTCCTGCCGGCGGCCACCCGGGCGGCGATCCTGGCCCAGCCCACCCCGCTGCCGGCCGACCCGAACTCGCCCGGCGACGTGCTCTTCTTCCTGTCGCGCGCTTCGATCGACATCGGCACCAACAAGACTACGGCCGAAGGCGAAACCCTGCGCAGCGTGCTGTCGGTCGAAGGCGACTTCAGCGCCCTCGATCGGAACTTCTTCTGGAACCTGGCCATGGCGTCGGGTGAATCGGACGGCTCGTTCTCGAGCCCGAACATCGTCCAGACGCGCTTCTTGGAGGCGATCAACGTCACCCGCGACGCCAGCGGCGCCATCGTTTGCGCCAGCCCGACGGCCCGCGCCGCCGGCTGCCAGCCGCTGAACATGTTCGGTCTCGGCTCGCCGAGCCAAGCGGCGCTCGACTATGTGGGCGTCCAGTTCAAGAGCGACTACAAAATCCTGCAGACCGTCTACGAAGGGAACTTCGGCGGCGACATCCTGCAGCTTCCCGCCGGCGCCTGGAGCTTCGCCGCCGGCTTTGAAGCCCGCTACGAGAAGTCGTCGTTCTCGCCGAACGAACCGCAGCGCCTAGGCGTCGGCCGTTCGGCCGCCATCACGGCCCTGACCGGCAAGTTCAACACCAAGGAGTGGTACGTCGAATCCCTGGTTCCGATCTTCGGCGGCGACTTCACCTTCCCGCTGCTGCACCGCCTGGAGGTCGAAGGCGCTTACCGCAAGATCGACCACAGCCAGGCCGGCGAGGACAAGGCGTGGAGCTACGGCGGTCGCTGGTATCCGATCCCCGACCTGATGATCCGCGCGCAGAAGGCCCGCTCCTTCCGCGCTCCGGCCATCACCGAGCTGTTCCTGCCGCAGGCGACCAGCTTCATGCAGGCCACCGATCCCTGCGACTTCCGGAACATCAACAGCGGCCCGAACCCGGCGACCCGCCAGGCCAACTGCGCCGCGGCGTTCCAGGCGCTGGGCCTGCCGGCCAACTTCTCGCTGACCTCTCAGGTGCAGGCGGCCACGGTCCAGGGCTCGACCTCGGGCAATCCGGATCTGGGCAACGAGATCGCCGAGCAATGGTCGGCCGGCTTCGTCTACCAGCCGTCCTTCGTGCCGGGCCTGTCGCTCAACTTCGACTGGGTGAACATCCAGCTCACCGGCGCCATCTCCAACTTCACCCTGACCTCGATCCTGCAGGTCTGCTACGACTCGCCGGATCCGCAACCTGACGCCTGCGGCCGTTTCGAACGCGGCAACTCGGCCCTCGCCTCCACCCGTCAGGGCCAGATCCTGACGCGCGGCGAAACCAGCGGCGGCGTGACCTCGGACGGTCCGCGGGCCGGCTATATCAACGCCGGCTACACCAACTTCGAAGGCTTCACCGCCGGCGTGAACTATCGCGCCGATCTGGTCGAGTGGCTGGGCGGCGCCTTTGGCGGCTGGTTCGGGGGCAATCCCGGCGTGGTCAATGTCGACTTCGATCTCTTCCATGTGAAGCGTCAGCAGACCTCGGTCACCGGCCTGGGCTTCGATCTGAACCGCGATCACGGCGAGATCGGCAACGCGAAGTGGCGTTGGAAGAACGAGACCACCTACACCCGCGACAACCTGTCGGTGGTGTGGACGGTCAACTGGATCGACCAGTCGAAGTTCAACAACGACTTCACGCTCGAAAGCCGCTGGCCTCTGACCGTGGACGACTACATGCTCCACGATCTGTCGGTGTCCTATGACTTCGCCGACATGGCCACCCGGATGGGCCTCGGCGGGCTGGACAACCTCCGCGCCCGGTTCGTGGTGCGGAACGTGTTCGACACCGATCCGCCGCACGGCGCGACCAACTCGGCGAACGCCTACGGCACGTACGACTTCATCGGTCGCTACTACCAGGTGGGCCTCACCGCCCGCTTCTAGGACCATGAAAAAAGCCCCGCCGCTGCGGCGGCGGGGCTTCCATGGAGAGCGATGGAGCCGCCGGTCCTTCGGGCCGGCGGCTTCTTCTTTTGGAGCTTACTCGGCGGGAACGGCCTGACGGGCGGCGAGCATCCGGGCCAGGCGTCCGGTGATGATCTCCTCAGCCTCGCGGACGATGCGGTGGACCAGCTCCTCGCAGGAGGGGATGTCGTGGATCAGGCCCTGGATCTGGCCCGCGGACCAGATGCCCGCGTCGGAATCGCCGATCTCGTAGACGCTGCGGCCGCGCGTGCCGGCCACCAGCTCGCGCACGTCCTCGAACTTGGCGCCCTGCTTCTCGAGCGCCACCACCTGCTGGCTGACGGCGTTCTTCGCCACTCGGCTGGTGTTGTGCATGGTGCGGAAGATCAAGTCGGTGGCCCGTTCGTCGTTGGCCACTATCTGCTCCTTGATCGCCTGATGGATCGGGCTCTCCTTCGTGCACATGAAGCGCGTGCCCATGTTGATGCCCTCCGCGCCCAGCGCCAGCGCCGCCGCCAGGCCCCGGCCATCGCCGAACCCGCCCGAGGCGATCATCGGGATCTTCACCTTGTCGGCGGCCGCCGGGATCAGGATCAGGCCGGGCACGTCGTCCTCGCCCGGGTGACCGGCGCATTCGAAGCCGTCGATGGAGATGGCGTCGACGCCCATCCGCTCGGCCGACAGGGCGTGGCGGACCGAGGTGCACTTATGGACGACGATGATGCCGTGCTTCTTGAACTCCTCGACGTGCTCGGCCGGCTTGTTGCCGGCGGTCTCCACGATCTTCACGCCGGAATCGATGATCGCCTGACGGTATTCGGCGTAGGGCGGCGGGTTGATCGCCGGCAGGATGGTCAGGTTCACCCCGAACGGCTTCTTGGTCAGGCTGCGGCAGCGCTCGATCTCGGCGCGCAGGGCGTCCGGCGTCGGCTGGGTCAGCGCGGTGATGAAGCCCAGGCCCCCGGCGTTGGCGACGGCGGCCACGAGCTCGGCCCGGCCGACCCATTGCATGCCGCCCTGGACGACGGGGTGCTCGACGCCCACGAGCTCGGTGAAGCGGGTCTTCAAGGCCATCACGGTCCTCCCAAACGGTTGTTTGGACGACAGTGAACCCGCCTACGCGGCGTCAGGCAAGCCGCTTGGTCATTGCAGACCGGAGCGGCCGATGGCGTAGAAGCGGTCCGCCCTTTGCCGGCGCAGGGCCTCGGCGTCGAGCGGTTCGAGCGCCTTCAGTTCGTCCTCCAGGGCGTCGCCCACCGCGGCGATGATCGCGTCCTTGTCGGAATGGGCGCCGCCCGGCGGCTCGGCCACGATCCGGTCGACGATCTTCATGCCCAGCAGGTCCTGCGCGGTGATCTTCATCGCCTTGGCCGCTTCCTCGGCGGTGCGGGCGCCGCGCCAGAGGATCGAGTTGGCGCCCTCCGGCGGGATCACCGAATAGATGGCGTGCTCGAGGATCAGCACCCGGTTCCCGCAGGCGATGCCGAGCGCCCCGCCCGATCCACCCTCGCCGGTCACCACCGCCACCATGGGCGTGGCGAGCATCAGGCACTTTTCCGTGGAGCGGGCGATGGCTTCGGCCACCCCGCGCTCCTCCGAGCCGATGCCGGGATAGGCCGCGGGCGTGTCGACGAAGCTCAGGACCGGCAGGTTGAAGCGCTCGGCAAGCTCCATGAGCCGGATGGCCTTGCGATAGCCTTCCGGCCGGGCGTAGCCGAAATTGTGCTTCACGCGGCTGACGGTGTCGCGGCCCTTTTCGTGCCCCATGACGACCACCGGTCGGCCCCGAAAGCGGCCGAGCCCGCCCATGATCGCCTGATCATCGGCGAACTTGCGGTCGCCGCGCAGTTCCACGAACTCCTCGATGAGGGCGCCGCAATAGTCCACGAAGTGCGGGCGATCCGGATGGCGGGCGACCTGGGTCTTCTGCCAGGCGTCGAGCTTGGAATAGGCTTGCCGGCGCAGTTCCAGCGCGCGGCCCCGCAGCGCCTCGAGTTCGGCCTCCAGCGCCCCGGAGCCGGTGGTCTCCGAAAGCTTGGACAGTTCCTCGATCTTGGCTTCGAGATCGGCGATCGGGCGCTCGAACTCGAGATAATGGGCGGCCATCTAGGGGAATCTTCTCTTCGCTTCCGGCTGCGGAAGGGGCGGAAATTAGGGGGTAAGGCCCAGTCGAACAAGTCTTCCTGGCGAAGGGGAGATCTGCGGCGGCAGCGCGTCTGCAACCGCTCGCAGGACATGACGTTCTCATGCCGAGGTCGAACCGAGCCCAAGTCCGGCGGGAGGCTGGCGTCCGGCTCCCCTCAAGGATCCCGCGCGGAGACCCCGCGCCGAATTGAGGACAAGGCCATGAAGGCATTGAGCACGACCCTGGCGGCCGCCGCCGCTCTGGCGACCGCGGCTCCCGCCGCCGCCCAGTACTATCCCACGCCGGAATATCAGCGGAACCTCGCCGACTACGAGGCCCGCCGTGTCGAATACGAGCGCGCGCGCGCCGACTACGAGAACCGCCTGGCCCGCTACGAATCCGACCGGGCGCGCTATGACGCCCGCTACGGCTATGGCGCCTACGCCCGGCGTTACGGGCCCGCCCCTGTGTGGGACGACGCCTATTGGGGCGGCTCCTATCGGGATGCGGGCTGGTCGAGCCGCGACGACTTCGAGCGCCGCCGCGCGCAGTACGAGCGCGACCGCGCCAACTACGACGCGCGCTACGGCTACGGCGCCTACGAGCGGCGCTATGGCCCGCCGCCGGTCTGGAGCGCCACCGACTACGGCGTCGATACCGCCTATACCGGCACCTACGCTGATCCGTGCCGGGGGCGGCGCGACACCAATTCGCTGGCCGGCGGCCTGCTAGGGGCGTTGGCGGGCGCGGCCCTGGGCTCCAACGTGGCGGCGCGCAACGCGCGGACCGAAGGCGCGGTGCTGGGCGCCCTGGTGGGCGGCGCGGTCGGCGTCGGCATCGGCCGCTCGACGGCCAAGTGCGACGATCGCGGCTATTATTTCAGCTACGACCAGACCGTCCCGTACCGCGAGAGCGCCTATGACCGGGCGCGGCGGTCCGGGCAGTACGACTATAGCTACTACGCCCGGCAACGCTGCCGTCTGGCCCCGGCGCCGATCGACGACCACGGGCGGGATTACCGCTATGTCCGCGTCTGCCCCGACAGCGACGGGCGCTACCGCATCACCGGATGATCGCGCGCAGAGCGGTGCTTGCCCTTCAGTCCTTACGGGAGAGCGGGTGCTTGGTCGCCACCACCTCGGCCAGCCGGTCGCCGGCCACATGGGTGTAGATCTGGGTGGTGGCGATGTCGGCGTGGCCCAGCAGCTTCTGCACCACCCGCAAGTCCGCGCCGCCCTCCAGCAGATGGGTGGCGAAGGCGTGGCGCAGCACGTGCGGACTGACGCGGGCCGGATCGATCCCCGCGCCGGCGGCCGCCTCGTCCAGCAGTTGGGCGAAGCGGCGCGTCGTCAGCCGACCGCCCTTGCCGCGGGAGGGGAAGAGCCAGGGATTGGCGGCGTCTCCCTTGGGCAGGAAGGCCTTGCGGACCTCCAGATAGGCCTTCACGGCGACCCGCGCGGCCTCGTTCAGCGGCGCCAGGCGTTCCTTGCCCCCCTTTCCCTTGACGACGAGATAGGCCGGATCGCGCGCCAGAACGGCCAGCGGCAGGGCGGTCAGCTCCGAAATCCGAAGGCCCGAGGCGTAGGCCAGCTCCACCATGCAGGCGAGCCGCTGCCCCTGCGCCCCGTCGCGGGCGCCGGCGGCGGCGATCAGGCGATCCATCTCGTCCCGGCTCAACACCTTGGGCAGGGGCCGCCCCTTCCGGGGCGCCTCGACGCGGCGGGAGGGGTCGTCCGCCCGCCAGCCTTCTCCGAGCACGAAACGGTAGAACTGGCGCACCGCCGCCCGCCGGCGCGCGGCCGTGGCCGGGGAAAGCCCCCGTGCGCCCAGCGCCTGGAAATAGGCCTCCACGTCCTCGGCGCGCGCCGAGGCCAGGTCCCCGCCCCGGCCGGCCAGGAACCCTTGAGCGTCGGCCAGATCCTTGGCGTAGGCCGTCAGCGTGTTCTTCGCAGCAGCCCGCTCCACCGCCATCATTTCGAGGAACGCCTCGACCCAGCCCTCGCCGCTCATCGCTGGGCCGCCAGGCCTTCCAGAGCATAGGCCCGGGCGTCGGCCTCCAGCCCTGCCGCGCGCAGGGCGCGGATCAGCCGGGTGCGGTCGCCGGTGGGCGGGCCGGCGGTGCCAGCATCGGCCGAGACCCACAGGGCCAGCAGGGCCGTCTCACCCATCAGCCGGCCCTCGGCGGCCAGATCCAGCGCCAGCAGCCGCGCCGGCGGCGCCTTGGATTCCGCATCGGTGAAGGCCGCCATCTCGCCCCGCGCCCGAGGGCTGGCCGGCGCGCCGAGGGCGGCGAAGATGAGGGCGGCGTTCTCGGCCTTGCCGCGAGCCCGCCCGCCAGCGGTCAAGGCGCGGTCGACCAGAGCTTCTAGCGTGGCGGCTTCGAGCCGCCCTTCTGCGACCGCGAGCATGGCCTCCGCCAGCACTGGATCGTCGGCCGTAGGCAGAGCTTCGGGCGCATCGGGCGACAGTATGGCCGCGACGGCCGGAGCGGCTTTCGCCGCCGACAGGTCGAGCCCCAGGTCGCGCGAGAGGGCGTAGTCCAGGCCGTTGCGCAGCGAAGCCGCGCCCGGATCTCCCCCGCCTGCCAGCTTGGCGCCCATCAGCCGGCCATAGACGGCGTCGCGCGACTGGCCCTGGGCGAGGTCGAAGGTGAGCTGGGCCGCGCCCGCCTCGCCGGCCCTATGCTGGCAGTAGGCGCGCAGGCGCAGCCAGTAGATATCGTCCCGGCCGACCGCCAGGGCTCGGGAGATTTCGCAGGCCCGCTGGGCGTCGTAGGCGAGCAGCGCGGCCTCCGCGGCCCCGCGGGCGAGCTCGGGCGAACGCTCCAGGCCGGGCGTCCGCGCCAGGATCTCGCCTGCCGCCGCGGCCCCGCCGACGGCGGTCAGGGCCGCCACGCGCGCGGCGGCCAGTTCCGGATCGGAACCCGCCCCATCGGGTCCGGCCGCGCCGGTCGCCAGCACGCGCCGGGCCAGCCCCTCGGCGGCAGGTGAGAGCGGCTTCGTCGCCAGCATCGGGATCACCCGGCGGGCCGTCACGGCCGAAGCGCCTCGCCACAGGTCCGCCGGCAGGCCGCCGTCGCCCGCCCCGGTGGAGAAGAGGTCCGGCGCCGCCAGGGGCGTGACGGCCACCTCCTGGGCCAGCGCCGCGCCGGCCATGCTGCAAACGGCCGCCAGTCCAACGAAATTCCTGAACAGGATCATGACCGCGATCCTAACCCGACGCGCTGCATTGGCGCGAGAGGCCGCGGTCGTGTAAGACCTTGGCCGTCCATGGACCGCTACACACCGCTTCGAGCCCGCACGATCGCCCTGGTGGGGCTTATGGGAGTGGGCAAGTCGAGCGTCGGCCGCCGCCTCGCCAATGCCCTCGGCCTGCCGTTCCGCGACGCCGATGCGGAGGTCGAGGCCGCCGCCGGCCGGTCCATTCCCGACATCTTCGCCGACCTCGGCGAGCCGGCCTTCCGCGAGGGGGAGCGCCGGGTGATCGCGCGCCTGCTCGAGGACCCGCCGCACGTGCTGGCCACCGGCGGCGGGGCCTTCATGAACGCGGAGACCCGCAAGCTCATCAAGGACAAGGCGCTCTCCGTCTGGCTGAAGACCGACCTGGAGGTCCTGGCGCGGCGCGTCTCGCGTAAGGACACGCGCCCCCTGCTGGTCGGCAAGGACCCCATGGCGGTGCTGCAGGAACAGGCGGCCGCCCGCTATCCGGCCTATGGCGAGGCCGACGTCACCGTCGAGACCGGCGATGTGGCCCATCACGTGACCGTGGATCAGGTGATCCGCGCGCTTTCCGACCATCTCCAGGAGCAAGCAGAATGATCCGCACGGTGCGGGTGGGTCTTCAGGCGCGGGGCTACGACGTGCTGATCGGCTCCGGGCTGCTGGACCAGGCGGGCGGCCGCATAGCGCCGCTTCTGAAACGCGGGCGCACGGCGGTGGTGAGCGACACCCGCGTCTGGGCGCTGCACGGCGCGCGGCTCGCCGCCTCGCTGGAGGCGGCGGGGGTTGCGGTCTCGCCCGTGCTGGTGCCGCCGGGCGAGCAAACCAAGAGCTGGGAGGGCCTGGCCGAAGTCTGCGACCGGCTGCTGGCGCTGGAGCTCGACCGCGGGGACCTGATCGTCGCCTTCGGGGGCGGCGTGGTGGGCGATCTCGCCGGCTTCGCGGCCGCCATCTACAAGCGCGGGATCGACTTCGTGCAGATCCCCACCACCCTGCTGGCCCAGGTGGACTCCTCGGTCGGCGGCAAGACCGCCATCGACACGCCGCGCGGCAAGAACCTGATCGGCGCCTTCCACCAGCCCCGGCTGGTCCTAGCGGACCTGGACGTGCTCTCCACCCTCTCCGACCGAGAGATGCGGGCCGGTTACGCCGAGGTGATCAAGTACGGCCTGCTGGGCGACTTCGAGTTCTTCGGCTGGCTGGAGGCCCACGGCCCCGCCGTCCTGGCGCGCGACCCGCAGGCCCTGGCCCACGCCGTGGCCCGTTCGGTGGAGATGAAGGCCGAGATCGTCGCCGAGGATGAGAAGGAGGCCGGCCGCCGCGCCCTGCTCAATCTCGGCCACACCTTCGGTCACGCCCTCGAGGCCGAGACCGGCTATGGCGAGGCGCTGCTGCATGGCGAAGCGGTGGCGGCCGGCTCGGCCATCGCCTTCCGCTTCTCCGCGAGCCAAGGACTCTGCGCCGGCCAGGACGCCGCCCGCGCGGAGGCGGCGATCGCCGCAGCCGGGCTTCCGACGGGGCTGGGGGCTGTGGCCGACAAGCCGTTCGCCGCCGACGCCCTGGTCCGCCACATGGCGCAGGACAAGAAGGCCGAGGGCGGCAAGCTGACCTTCGTGCTGGCGCGCGGCCTGGGCGAGACCTTCGTGGCCAAGGACGTGAACCCCGAAACCGTGCGTCGCTTCCTGATCGCCGAAGGGGCCCTGCCGTGACGATCCTGGCCGTGCTGGCCGGCCTGGCGCCGGTCCTTCTGGTCCTGCTCACCCTGTCGGGCCTGATCTCCGCGGCCGAGACCTCGATGACGGCGGCCAGCCGCGGCCGCATGCACCAGCTGGAACGGGAAGGCGACCGTGCGGCGCGCCGGGTGAACGGCCTGATCGCCAACCAGGAGAAGATGATCGGGGCGATACTCCTCTCCAACAACGCCATCAACATCGGGGCCTCGGCCCTGACGACTGTGGCCCTTTCCACCGCCTTCCCGGGGCCGGTGGGCGCGCTGATCGCCACGGCGGTGATGACGGTGATGATCGTCATCTTCTCGGAGATCCTGCCCAAGACCCTGGCCATCGCCCGGGCCGACGACGCCGCGCGGTTCCTCTCGATCCCCACCTACTGGATCGTGCGGATCTTCGGCCCCCTGGCCAACGGCGCCCAGTGGGTGGTGCGCCAGACGCTTCGCCCCTTCGGCATCAAGCTTTCCATGGAGATCGACGTCCTGGCCGCGCACGAGGAGATCCGCGGCGCCGTCGAGTACCACCACTCCGAAGGCCTGGTGGAGGATCGGGACCGCCAGATGCTGGGCGGAATTCTGGACCTTGGCGAGATGGACGTGACCCAGGTCATGGTCCACCGCAAGTCGATCGCCATGGTCGACGCCGACCTCCCGACGCGCGAGGCCGTGGAGGCCGTGCTGGAAAGCGGCCACTCGCGCGTGCCGCTCTATCGCGACGATCCGGAGAACATCGTCGGCGTGTTGCACGCCAAGGACCTCCTGTCGGCCCTGGCCCGCGCGGAGGGCGATATCGGCAAGGTCGACGTGGCCGCTCTGGCGCGCGAGCCCTGGTTCATTCCCGAAACCACCAGCCTGAAGGACCAGCTGAACGGCTTCCTGAAGCGCCGCGCCCATTTCGCCCTGGTGGTCGACGAGTACGGCGCCCTGCAGGGCCTGGTCACCCTGGAAGACATCCTGGAGGAGATCGTCGGCGAGATCGAGGACGAGTACGACGCCGGGCTTGAGGGCGTGCGCCGCCAGCCGGACGGCTCGGTGATGGTCGACGGCTGGGTGGCGATCCGCGACCTGAACCGCGCGCTGGACTGGCACCTGCCCGACGACGACGCCGTGACGGTGGCGGGCCTGGTGATCCACGAAGCCCAGACCATCCCCAAGGTCGGCCAGACCTGGACCTTCCATGGCCACCGCTTCCAGGTGGTGAAGCGCGAGCGGAACCAGATCACCGCCCTGCGCGTCTCCCCGCCCGACGAGAGGCGCCCGTCCGAAAACCATTGAACCCAGCGCCGAAATACTCCTCCATAGACGTCACCTGCAGAGCAGACACCGGCGGTTGCAGCGTTACATGTGGCGTTTGTCGGCCGTCCGACAGACGGGGCCGGACAGAATAGGCTCTACCGGTTAGCGTCGGCGGTTCTGCAGGACGGCGCCTATCGGATCGGGGTTGGAGCGGTTGGGATGAGCATGGCTGAGGATCTGGCGGGCCTGCGGGTTCTCGTCGTCGAGGATGAGATGATGGTCTCGATGCTCATCGAGGACATGCTGGACGACCTGGGCTGCAAGGTGGTGGGGCCGGCGTCGCGGCTGGACGAAGCCATGGCGCTCGCCAAGGACGCCGAACTCGATTGCGCTGTGCTGGACGTCAATCTCGGCGGCCAGCCGATCTTCCCCCTGGCCGACCTCCTGCGCGAGAAGGGCGCGCCGTTCGCCTTCGCCACCGGCTATGGCGATGCAGGCCTGCGCGAGGTGGACCGCGGATCGCCGGTGCTCCAGAAGCCGTTCCGCGAAGGCGACCTCGCCCGGGTGCTCGGCGAGCTGCGGGCGCGGGTCGGCTGACCTTGCGATGAGCGCGCCCGGCCGCTCGGTGGCGGGATCTGCCGTTCTGATCACGGGCGCCGGCGACGGCATGGGCCGGGCGACCGCCCGAGTGTTCGCCGAGGAAGGCGCGCTTGTCGCCGTCACGGACTATCGGAGCGAAACGGCGGATGCCGTCGCGGCTGAACTGCAGGGCCGCGGGCTGGCCGCAGAGGCCTGGCGGCTGGACGTCGCCGATCCGGTGGAGATCGCCCGGGTGACGAATGAGGTCGCGGAGCGCTTCGGCCGCCTGGACATCCTGGTGAACAACGCCGGCGTCTCGGGCTTTTCGGCCATCGATAGCGACGACTACGAGGTGGTGTGGGCGCGGTCTCTGGCCGTGCTTCTGACCGCCCATCAGAGGATGGTGCGCGCCGCCCTGCCCCACCTGCGCCGCGCGCCGGCGCCGCGGATCGTCAATATAGCCTCCACCGAGGCCTTGGGCGCGACAGCCCAGGACAGCCCCTACGCCGCCGCCAAGGCCGGGGTGGTCGGCCTGACCCGAGCCCTGGCCGTGGAGCTTGGCCGCGAGGGGATCACGGTCAACTGCATTTGCCCGGGCCCGATCCGCACCGGCATGACCCAGGCGGTTCCCGACGAGGCCAAGCAGACCTTCGCCCATCGCCGCACGGCCCTGCGCCGCTACGGCGAGCCGGAGGAGGTGGCGCATATGACGCTCAGCCTCTGCCTGCCGGCCGCCTCCTACATCACCGGCGCGATTATCCCTGTGGACGGCGGCCTGACGGCGCGAAACGCCTAAAGTCCTGCCGCAATCAGCCCCGCCAGGACCTTGTCGGGCGTCATCGGATAGTCGCGCAGCCGCACGCCGCAGGCGTTGTAGATGGCGTTGGCCACCGCCGCCCCGGCGCCGGAGATGCCGAGTTCGCCCACCCCCTTGATCCCCATGGGATTGGCCTTGTCGTCCACCTCGTCCAGCAGCACCGCGTCCAGGTCCACGATGTCGGCATGGACCGGCACGAGGTAGCCCGCCATGTCCTGGCCGATGAAGGAGCCGTAGCGCGGGTCGACCGCGTTGCCCTCGGTGAGCGCCGTGCCGACGCCCCAGATCATGCCGCCGGTGATCTGGCTCATGGCGGTCTTGGCGTTGAGGATGCGGCCGGCGGCGAAGACGCCGAACATGCGCCGCATGCGCACCTCGCCGGTGACGGGATCGACCCCGACCTCGGCGAAATGGGCGCCGTAGGTATGCTGCGACCAGTCGCGGGCGTCGGCCGCCGGCGTGATGGCGCCCTCGGCATAGACGCCCTCCGGCGCGGCCCGCGACACGAGGTCGGCCAGGGCTTCGGTGCGGTTCTCGATGCCCAGCGCCCCGTCGGCGAAGGTCACGAGCTCGGGATCCTCGCCATAGATGCGCGAATTGGGATCGCCGACCGCCAGCTCCGCCAGGGCGCGCCGGAGCTTCATTCCGGCGTCGAGCGCTGCGGAACCGGCCGTCGCCGCCCCGAACTGGCCGCCGGAGCCGGGCGCCGGCGGGAACTCGGAGTCGCCGATCTCCACCCGCACCTGGGCGAGCGGCACGCCCAGGGTCTCGGCGGCGATCTGGGCCAGGATGGTGTAGGTCCCGGTGCCGATATCGGTCATGCCCTGGCGCAGGGTGACCACGCCGTCGGCGTCGATCCGCACGCCGGCCTTGGCGGGCAGAAGGAAATTGCCGCGGATCGCCGCGGCCATGCCCATGCCGACCAGCCAGCGACCGTCCCGCACCTGCCCCGGAACCGGGCTGCGGCGATCCCAGCCGAAGCGCTGGGCGCCCTCCGTCATGCACCGGGCGAGCTGGCGCAAGGAGAACGGCTTGCCGGTCTCGGGATCGCGCTCGGGCTCGTTGCGCAGGCGCAGCTCGATGGGATCGAGCCCCAGCTTCTCCGCCAGCTCGTCCATGGCGCATTCGAGGCTGAGCATCCCCGAGGCCTCGCCCGGCGCGCGCATGGGGCCGGCGCCCGGCAGGTCCATCTTCACCAGACGGTGGCCGGTCAGACGATTGGGCGCGGCGTAGAGGCTGCGAGAGAAGTTGGCGAAGTGCTCGGTGAACGGCGCCTCCCGGGCGCAGTGGGTGTAGCCCTCCAGGGCGAAGCCGGTCAGCCGCCCGTCCCGCTCGGCCGCCAGGCGCACCCGCTGGATGGTGGCGGGCCGGTGGATGGTGCCGTGGAACATCTGCTGGCGCGTATAGGCGACCTTCACTGGCCGGCCGAGCGCCCGGGCCCCCAGCGCCGAGAGCGTCAGGTCGTCGTAGGGCTGACCCTTCCCGCCAAAGCCGCCGCCGATATAGCGCGTACGCAGATGCACCTTGTCGGAGGGGATCGCCAGGGTCTCGGCCAGGGCGTGCTGGCCGCCCTTCACCATCTGGATCGAAGTGTGGACCGTGACCTCATCGCCGTCCCACCAGGCGATGGTGGCGCAGGGCTCCATCTGCACGTGGTTCTGCACCGGGCTGGAATAGGTCTCGTCCAGGATGACCGGCGCGGTGGCGAAGGCCTGTTCGAAGTCGCCGATATGGACGTCCTCCTCTCCCGGCGGCATTTCGGCGCGATCGAGGCTGGCGGCGAAATCGACCACCGCCGGCTCTTCGGCGTAGGCGATGCGGATCAGGCCTGCGGCGTCGCGCGCCGCCTCGAAGGTGTCGGCGACGACGAAAGCCACCGTCTCGCCGAAATGGCGGACGCGGTCGTCGGCCAGAGCCGGGTTCGACGGGCGCTGGCTGCGGGGATTGGCGCGGGCGCCCCGCGGCGCCTGGGCCGGCGCATTGCGGTGGGTCCAGACCAGCCGCACGCCGGGCGCGGCTTCCGCCTCGGCCGTCTCGACCGACGCGATGCGCCCCCGCGCGATGGATGCGCCCACCAAGAAGCCGTAGAGCGGCGGCGCGGGCGGGACGACCTCATAGGCGTAAGGTGCGGTTCCGGTGACCTTCAGAGGGCCTTCGTAGCGGTCGACGCCCTTGCCGATCAGGCCGGACCGGTTCTCGTGGATCGGATTGGGCCGCGCCCAGTCTGCGACGGAGCTCATGGGTTCTTCCCTTCGCGCGTCTCCGCCACGGCGGCGGCGGCCATGCGCTCCATCAGCGCGACCTTGAAGGCGTTCCGGCCGTTGGACTGAGCGCCCTTCAGCTCGGCGCGGGCGGCTTCTGTGGGAGCAGCGCCGGCGGCGAGCGCAGCCTCCATCGCCGTCGCCCGCCAGGGCTTGTGGGCCACCGCGCCGAACGCGACACGGTCACCGGCGACGGCCACGCTGGCCAGGCCGCCGGCATAGGAGGCCCGGTCCCGCGCCTTGCGATAGACCTGACCGCCGGTCGGCGGCGGCGGAACCACCACGGCGGTGATGAGCTCGCCCGGCTGCAGGCTGGTCTCCAGATCCGGCGTGGCGCCCGGCAGGAGGTGCAGGTCCTCCAGCTTGAACGTGCGGGCCGAGCCGTCGGGCGCCAGGGTTTCCACCGAGGCGTCGAGCGCGACCAGGGCCACGGCCATGTCGGACGGGTGCGTGGCGATGCAGTGGGGGCTGGCGCCGAAGATCGCGCTGTTGCGGTTCAGCCCCTCGAGCGCGCCGCAACCGGAGCCCGGCTGGCGCTTATTGCAGGGCTTGGCGGTGTCGTAGAAATAGGCGCAGCGGGTGCGCTGCAGGAGGTTGCCGCCGACGCTGGCCTTGTTGCGCAGCTGGGCCGACCCGCCGGAGATGATGGCCTGGACAAGGGCCGGATAGCGCGCCCGCACTCGGGCGTCGGCCGCCACCTGACTGTTGGTGGCCACGGCCCCGATACGCAGGGCTTCTCCGTCCGCTTCGATCTGGGCAAGCGGCAGCCGTCCCACGTCCACGAGGTGCGCCGGCCGCTCGATCTCCAGCTTCATGAGGTCGAGAAGGTTCGTCCCTCCGGCGAGGAACTTGGCGCCTGGCGTCTGGGCCACCGTCCTGACCGCCGACAATGCGTCTGCGGCGCGTTCGTAGGTGAAGGGCCTCATGCCGGCTCTCCGGCCACGTCGCGGATCGCCGCCAGGATCTGGGGATAGGCCGAGCAGCGGCAGATGTTCCCGCTCATCCGCTCGCGAATTTCCGCATCCGTCAGGGCGACCGGCGCGGCGAGGTCGAGGGTTTCCTGGCTGGGCCAGCCCTGTTCGGCCTCCGAGAGCATCCCGATGGCCGAGCAGATTTGCCCAGGCGTGCAGTAGCCGCACTGGAAGGCGTCTCGGTCGAGGAAGGCGGTCTGCAGCGGATGCAGGTTTTTCGGGGCGCCGACCCCCTCGATGGTGACGATCTCGTCGCCGTCATGCATGACCGCCAGGCTCAGGCAGGCGTTGATCCGCACGCCGTTAGCCAGGACCGTGCAGGCGCCGCACTGCCCATGGTCGCAGCCCTTCTTGGAGCCGGTCAGGCCCAGATGCTCGCGCAACGCGTCCAGCAGGGTGGTGCGCGGATCGAGGTCGAGCGACCGCGCCTCCCCGTTCACGGTGATCGTCGTCCTCAAAATCCCGCCTCCCCAGGCCAGGGGCCCGCCTTGGGGTCCCCTCGAAATTGGTTATGTTCTAAGCCGGCTCTCCGGGCGCGAGAGCCTTGAGCGAAAGGGCGTGCACAGGTCCCGCGAGTTCGTCCGCCAGGGCCTTGTAGACCATGCGCTGACGCACCACCTTGGGCCTCCCGGCGAAGGCCTCGGCCTCGATCAGCACGTTGAAATGGCTTTCTCCCCCCGGCGTGGCGCCCGCGTGGCCGGCATGCCGGCCGGAGTCGTCCTGGATCTCCAGGCGGGTGGGCGAAAACGCCGCGGTGAGCTTGTTATGGATCGTCTCAAATATGGCGCCCATGGGCTCGATGTTCAATTCTTGAAAGGGACTCTCAGAGCCTCATACTTGGGTCATGGCCGGCGCGTTTCAATACAAGCCTAAGTTCGTCGACATCCGCGTCCGCCCACCCACGGCGGAAGAGGCGGCTCGGGACGATGACGTCTATGCGCTGAAGCCCGGAGAGCGGGCCTGCGATCATCCGGGCTGCCGGCTGGCGGCGACGGCGCGCGCGCCCAAATCCCGGGAGATGCTGAACGAGCACTACTGGTTCTGCCAGGCGCACGCGGCCGAATATAACCGCCAGTGGAACTTCTTCGCAGGCATGAGCGAGGGCGAGATTCGCGAACGCCAGGCCCAGAGCGCCACCGGCGACCGCCCCACCTGGCAGTTCAAGGCCAGCCGCTTCTCCCGCGAAGCCGCCGCGGCGGCGCACGGCTTCGGGAAGGGCCAGGGCTATCGCGATCCGTTCAACCTGTTCGGCGGCGGAACCGCACGCGCGGCGCCGGAGCCGGAGCGCCGCCGTCTGGGCAAGCTCGAGCGCAACGCCCTCGCCGACCTGGACCTGGACGAAGACGCCGACGAGGCCAAGATCCGCGCCCGCTACCTGGAACTGGTGAAGCGCTGCCATCCGGACTCCAACGGCGGCGACCGCTCGGCCGAGCACAAGCTGCAGCGGGTGATCAAGGCCTATCAGGCGCTGAAGAAAGCCAAGCTGGCTTGAAGTTTCCCTCCCCCTTGCGGGGAGGGACAGGCGGCGAAGCCGCCAGGGTGGGGCCTGCTGAGTCAGATGCACCCCCCGTCTCGTCGCTCCGCGACGATCCACCCCCCCAAGGGAGGCGAAGGAACCCGTCTGTTCAAGCTCACGTTCGCTTCCCGACAGGAGGACGCGGCCGTGACCCAAGCCCCCGAACCCCGCAAGGGCATGCCAAGCCCCCAACTCGTCGAGTCGGAGTTCAAGGCCCGCTTTCTCAGCCGTTTCGCCGATCCCGCCTTCGAGAGCCTAGGCGCGGAGCTGGCGCGCATCGCCGACGCCGCCTGGGACGGCTATATCAATCATCGCAAGGCGCCCCGGACGCGCAAGGCCGGCCCGGGTTACGCCGACCCGGACTACGACCTCTCGATTGACTGGATCGCCGCCCGGGCGGCGGTTGAGGCCGCTCAGGCCCGGCACGACGACCGGAACGGCCCCTGCCGCATCCTGCTGATCAACGGCTCATCCCGCAGCGAGCACACCTGCCCCGGGGAAATGTCGAAGTCCTATCGCCTGTGCGAGATCGCCCGGGAGGAACTGGCGGTGGAAGGCGTCTCCGTCGCCCTGCTCGACCTCTCCCGCCTGGCCTCGGAATACGGGCGCGAGATCCACCCGTGCAAGGCCTGTTTCTCGACCTCGCCGGCGCTCTGCCACTGGCCCTGCTCGTGCTACCCGAACTATTCGCTGGGCCAGGTCCATGACTGGATGAACGACATCTTCCCCATGTGGGTGGAAGCCCACGGGATCATGATCGTCACACCCGTGAACTGGTATCAGGTCTCCTCGCCGCTGAAACTGATGATGGACCGCCTGGTCTGCGCCGACGGCGGAAATCCCGACCCGACCCGCACCCACGGCAAGGACGCCAAGGCGGCCAAGCAGATCGAGCTGGAGGGCTGGGACTATCCCAAGCACCTGAAGGATCGGGTCTTTTCGGTGGTGGTGCATGGCGACGTCGAGGGCGCCGAAAACGTTCGCCGCAGCCTGTCCGACTGGCTGCGGTTCATGGATCTGGCGCCGGCCGGTGTGAACGCCGAACTCGATCGCTACATCGGCTATTGGAAGCCCTACGCCACCAGCCACCAGGAGCTCGACCTCGACACCGCTGTCCAGACCGAGGTGCGCAACGCCGCCCGAACGCTGGTGGAAGCCGCCAAGGCCAACCATCAAGGCAAGCTGCTGATGGCCGGTCAGGGCCTGAAGGCGCCGCGGCAGAAGTAGCGATGGAGCATCCAGGTCGGTGGATTGAAGCGCTTCTAGATCCTCCCCCAGCGCCGCAGGCGCGGTTTGGGGGAGGTGGCGCGCGGCGCGCGAACGCCGAAACGGAGGGCGTCCTGCCGAGTCGCCCCCTGGCGTGCTACGCTGGAACCTCGCCCGCCACCGTCGTGCGGTGCATCACCCGCAGGTGGCCGTCATAGCCCCCTTCGGCGAGGTGGACCGTGCAGCGATTGTCCCACATCAGCAGCATGTCCTTCTCCCACCGGTGGCGGTAGACGAACTCGTCCTGCGTCATGTGGCCGAAGAGGAAGGTGAGGATCGCCTGGGATTCCTTGGCGGTCATGCCTTCGATCCCGACCGTATAGACGGGGCTGACGAACAGCGCCTTGCGGCCGGTGACCGGGTGCGTGCGGACGAGCGGATGGGCTTGCGTTTTCTCAGCCTCTTCCGAGACGATGATCTGCATGGTCCGCTTCTCGGTCTCGCGGGCGAACACGCCCTTCGTCCCATAGGCGCGGGTGGCGCTGTGCACCGCCCGCAGCGGCGCCAGCATGGCCTGGAAGGCGGGCGAAAGCGCCTCGTAGGCGCGCATACAGTCGGCGAACAGGGTGTCGCCGCCCACAGGGGGCACGACCTCGGACCGCAGCAGGGTCGCCGCCGGCGGCGCCTGCTGGAAGCTCCAGTCGGAATGCCAGCCGGCGCCGAAATTGGTGGCCTTCTCGTCCGGCTCGCGCCGCAACTCGAGCACATTGGGATGGCCGGGCATCGGGGCGATGAAGGGATCCTCGCCGAAAGGCCCGATCTGCTGGGTGAACGCCTCCAGCTCCTCCAAGCTGAGCGGCTGCCCCGGGAAGCTGACCACCGCATGCGCAGCCCAAGCGGCCTTTACCTGCGCCAGCAACTCGGGCGGCAGGGGCTTGCGCAGGTCGAGGCCCGTCATGCGGGCCCCGAAGCCGCTCTCGCTCGGCTCCACACGGATGGCGTCTCGCGCCGGACGATCGGCGAGCGTGGTCATGGGGCGTCCTCCTCCAACCATTGAGGACCTTTCCGCCTTCGGGAGCAAGGGACCCCTTAGGCCTGAGCCGCGGGCGCGATGGCTTCCCGCAGGGCGCCGATGTCCTTGCGCAAGGCGGCGATCTCCGCGCCCAGCGCAGCTGCGTCGTGATGATGGGTGGCTTCGGCCTGCCGCCGTTCCTCCGAGGCGCGGCGAAGTTCGTCCTCCAGCGCCTGCCGCTCGGCCTTCGCCTGTTCTTCGTGTTCGCTCTGCATGGCGTTCACCACGATGCCGATGAACAGGTTCAGCATGGTGAAGGTGGTGCAGAGGATGAAGGGAATGAAGAAGGCCCAGGCGTAGGGGTAGACCTCCATCACCGGCCGGACGATGCCCATCGACCAGCTTTCCAGGGTCATGACCTGGAACAGGGAGTAGGCCGAGGCGGGGATGCTGCCGAACCAGACGGGAAACGCCGACCCGAACAGCTTCGTCGCCATGACCGAGAACACATAGAACAGCAGGCTGAGCAGCAGGATGATGGAGCCCATGCCGGGCAGGGCCGAGATCAAGGCGCCGACCACCCGCCGCAGGGACGGGACAATGGTGATCATCCGCAGCACGCGGAGGATCCGCAGCGCCCGCAGCACGGAAAAGCCCCCGGTCGCCGGAACCAGCGCCACCGCCACGACGGCGAAGTCGAACAGGCTCCAGGGGTCCTTGAAGAACGCCCCACGGTGGACGGCGAGCCGCGCCAGGATCTCCACGACAAAGACCGCCAGCACGATACGGTCGACCGCATAGAGAACGGCGCCGAACCGCTCCAGCGCCCAAGGACTGGTCTCCAGACCCAGTGTTATGGCGTTGAGAATGATAAGGGCGGTGATGACACGCTCGGTCCGCGGGGACGCGAGAAGCGCACGCAGCTGCTCCACTGAAGGCTCCAAGTCCATAGCTGATCCGGCGGACGCCGGAAGGGTGGAGAGCCATCTGCCGGAACTGGAGCGAACGCGCCACCGCCGAACGCACACACACACCGCAAGTCGCTAAACACCCGTTTGCTTCGAGCCTGGAACCCTGTATGCGATCCTCGCCATGACTTCCTTCGCCGACACTCAAGACGACAAGCTGATCGCGCTGGTTCCCGACAGAAAGGTCTCCGTACGCGAGACCTTCGGCGTCGACGTGGACATGAACGTGCCTGCGTTCTCGCACCGCGACGCCCATGTGCCGGAGATCGACCCGGCCTATAAGTTCGACCCGGAAACCACCAAGGCGATCTGCGCCGGCTTCGCCTATGACCGCCGCGTCATGGTCCAGGGCTATCACGGCACCGGCAAGTCGACCCACATCGAGCAGGTGGCCGCGCGGCTGAACTGGCCGCTGATCCGGGTGAACCTCGACAGCCACGTGTCGCGGATCGACCTGGTCGGCAAGGACGCCATCGTCCTGAAGGACGGCAAGCAGGTCACGGAGTTCCGCGAAGGCATCCTGCCCTGGGCGATCCAGCGGCCCATCGCGCTGGTCTTCGACGAATACGACGCCGGCCGTCCGGACGTGATGTTCGTGATCCAGCGGGTGCTGGAAGCTCAGGGTAAGCTGACCCTGCTGGACCAGAACCGCGTCATCCGGCCGAACCCGTTCTTCCGCCTGTTCTCGACGACGAACACCATCGGCCTGGGCGACACGACCGGGCTCTATCACGGCACCCAGCAGATCAACCAAGGCCAGATGGACCGCTGGTCGATCGTGACGACGCTGAACTATCTCGCTCACGACGTCGAAGCCGAGATCGTCCTGGCCAAGGCCCCGCACTACGACACGCCGGAGGGCAAGCGCACCATCGCGGCCATGGTCCGGGTGGCGGACATGACCCGCAACGCCTTCATGAACGGCGACATCTCCACGGTCATGAGCCCGCGGACGGTGATCACCTGGGCCCAGAACGCCGAAATCTTCGGCGGCGACATCGCGCTGGCCTTCCGGATGACCTTCCTGAACAAGTGCGACGAGCTGGAGCGCGGCACGGTGGCCGAGTTCTTCCAGCGCGCCTTCGGTCAGGATCTGCCGGAATCCACCGCGCGGGTTCGCGTCGCCTAAGGTTTGCCGCGGGTGGAGGGGCCGGACGCCTCTCCCGCCGCGCCGAACGGCGCGAACCGGCTGGCCTCGCGCTCGGTCTCGCGCCGTTGCAGGAAGGCCGCCGCCTGCTCCCGAAGGACCTCCGCGCGAGCCTGGAGCTCCACGAACTCGTCCGGCTCGGTTCGAGGCGGCTGCGCCGGCCGATAGGATTCGAGCTCCTTCAGAAGCTCTCCGAAGGCGCGGTCTTCGGGCGTGCCCGGCTCGGGCGGCGCGTCGAGATAGCGGGTCACCGCCTCGAGCGCGGCTTCGAAGGCTTGGCGGTCGCGGATCATGCGTTTCTCCCCTTAGGCGGACGGCAAGGCTCCTCGGTGAAGGCGCCGCCCGCGGCCGGGTTCCGCAGCCCTGTCAGAAACGGAGCCCGACGGAGCCCACCACCGCGGCGTCCACCGCGGGATCGTCGGCGTCCAGGTATCGGGCGCCGAGGGTGATCGGGCCGAAGGCTTTGCTCACCCCGACCGACCAGTCGAGCTTGCGGTCGGCGAAGGCGCCGTCCTCCCAGCCCAGGCTGGCGTCAAGCGCCACCGGCCAGGCGGCGGGGGCAAGCGCCACGGCGCCATAGACATAGGCGTTGTCCTGATCGCCGAGATTGTCCTGCCGGGGGGCGTAGGCCGCGCCCAGCGTCCAGATCCAGTCGCCGGCGGTGCGGGAGACCGAGGCCGGAATCTCGAGGTAGTTCACACCCTCCCCGCCGGGATAGGTGTAGGCCGCCAGGCCGAGGTCCAGATCGTAGCCGCCGACCTGCCAGGCCCGACCGACGGTGAAGTCCAGCTCCACCGTGGCGCCCTTGCCGTCAGCTCCTGCGCCGTACTCGTCTATGGTCGAGGCCCAGACTTGGCCATAAAATCCGGAAAGGCTTTCGACGGTCAGGCTGACCTGCAGGGCCGGGGCTTCGTCCGACAGGGAATAGCCACGGAAGCGGTAGTCGGACACTAGATCGGCCTGGAAGCTCAGCGTCTGGGCCTGAGCCGCGGCCGGAGCGAGGAGGAGGAGGGCGGCGAGGATGCGCAAGGGCGAACTCCGAAGGTTTCGCCCTCTTACTGCGCGTGAAACGCTAAAGAATTCCGCGGCTAAGCCCGCTCTTCCGGCGACGGATGGTCGCACCCCAGCTTTACGGTTTGATACCCTTCCCTTGCGCAGATGAGTGCATGTCCGAGGCTCCCGCGTCCGCAGCCGTGATTCCGCGCAGCCGGCGCGCGGCGCGCCGCATCGCCGCCTTGGCGGCGCTGGTGGTCGTGGTGGTGACCGTCGGCGCCCTGGGCCTCTTCGCCTACGCCGGAGTCGCCGTGGACCAGGTGCAGGTCCAAGAGGAGCAGGCGCTCGTCACGCGGCGGCTGGAGCGGCTGCTGGACCAGCTCGTGACCGACGTGACCTCGGCCTCGGTCTGGGACGACGCCTACGAACATCTTGGCCCCACCTTCGATGCCGAGTGGGCCGACATCAATGTCGGGGGCTACTACGCCACCTATCTCGAACACGACCTGAGCCTGGTGGCCGACGGACACGACCGAATTGTCCATGCCTGGCAGGGAGAGGCGCGCACCGAGCCCGCTACGCTGGCCCGGCTCTTCGCCGACGCGGCCCCCCTGGTCCGCGGCGTCCGCGCCCAGGAAGCCGAGCGCGCGGATGGCCCAGCCGATCGCTGGGGCATGGCGGCCAGCCTGCGCGCCTCGGGAATCGTGAAATCAGGCGACGCCCACTATCTCGTCGCCGTCACCAACGTGGTGGCGGAAACCGCCGCGCCCCGTCTGCGGCCCGGGCCTGCGCCGCTGATCCTCTCGGCCCGCGAAGTCGACGCGGACTTCCTGCAGGCCCTGGACGAGGATCTGAGGCTGACCGGGACGCGGATCGTCGAGAACGCCCCCGCGAGCGCCGGCGCCCCGCTGGTCGACGTCAACGAAGACGTGGTCGGACACCTGGCCTGGACTCCCAAGCGGCCGGGCATGGCCGTGCTGCGCCAGGCCGCGCCGGTGTTCGCGCTGGCCGTGCTGGTGCTGGTCTTCGCCGCCGGGGCGCTGGCGTTGCGCATTCGCGCCATTCTCGGGGAGCTGGCCGAAAACGATGCGGCGCTTAACCGGACCCTGCGCGAGCTGATCCAGGCGCGGCGCCTGGCCGACGGCGCCAACGTCGCCAAGTCGCAGTTCCTGGCCAATATGAGCCACGAGATCCGTACGCCGCTGAACGGCATCCTGGGAATGGTCCAGGTGATGGAGCGCGACGCGGCCGGCCCGGTCCAGGCCGAGCGGCTGCGCATTGTCCGCGACTCGGGCCAGACGCTGCTGGCGGTGCTGAACGACATCCTCGACATCTCGAAGATCGAGGCCGGCCGGCTGGAGATCGACGATCACGAATTCGACCTGGCCGAGGCCGTGCGGACGGTCTGCGATCCGTTCGAGGCGGCCGCTGAGGCCAAGGGCGTGGCGCTGCGGGTGGACATCGACGCCTCCGCCCTCGGCTGCTGGTGGGGCGATGGAAACCGCCTGCGCCAGGTGATCGGCAATCTGGTCTCGAACGCGGTGAAGTTCACCGAGCGCGGCGAGGTGCTGGTCGAGGTCCGGGCGACGGAGAGCGGGCTGGCCGTCGCGGTCCAGGATACGGGCGTCGGCGTCCCCGCCGACAAGCTGAGCGAACTCTTCGAGAAGTTCAGCCAGGTGGACGCGTCCACCACTCGCCGGTTCGGGGGCACGGGCCTGGGCCTGGCCATCAGCCGGGAGCTGGTGGAGCTCATGGGCGGCGCAATCAAGGCGGAGAGCCGCGAGGGCGAAGGCTCGCGCTTCAGCTTCGAGGCGCCCTTCGTCTGGCGCGGGCCGGCGCCGGTGCGGCCGCCGCCGGAAATCCCGCCGATCGGGGCCGCGGTGCGCGGCCGGCGGGTGCTTGCGGTCGAGGACAATCCGATCAACCGGCTCATCCTGGCGTCGCTGCTCGAGCCCCTCGAGCTTGATCTTCACCTGGCGACCAACGGCCGCGAGGCGCTCGAGGCCCACAGCGCCGCGCCCTTCGACCTGATCCTGATGGACGTGCAGATGCCGGTGATGAACGGGCTGGAGGCGACCGCCGAGATCCGTCGGCTGGAAGCCGCCCAACGCCGCCCGGCGACGCCGATCCTCGCGCTCTCGGCCAACGCCATGAACCACCATGTGGCCGAATACGCCGCCGTCGGCATGACGGGGTTCCTGCCCAAGCCGGTCGAGGCCGAGCGCCTGTTCGACGCCATCCGTGAGACGCTGAGCGCGAAATCGGAGGCGGCCGCGTGATCTAGACGCCGGTGGTCGGGCCGACGCCCTGGCTGTCGTCGGGGAAGGGCGCGAACCGGCTCCGCTCGCGCACCGCTTCGCGGTGACGCTGGAAATCAACCACGCGCCGCTGCAGGGCCTCGGCTTCCATGCGCAGGCGCATGAATGGGCTTTCCGGAGCCGGCGGCAGTTCGGAACACCTGTAGAGCTCCAGCTCGTCCAGCAAGGCGGCGAACCGCGCCTCCTCTGGGCTCCCCGGCTGGGGTGGGGCGTTCAGGAACCGTGCGACGCCGGCAAGCGTCGCTTTGAAGGCTTCGACGTCTTGGACCATGTCTCGTCTCCGGCGGCGCCGGAGGCGACGCCGCGCTCATAGTCAAGCATCGAGACGCGGTTTCGGTTCCGCCGCGGGCGGCGTTCGGCGGATTGGCGCTGGACCGGATCGGCGTGTCCGGCCATGTTCCGCTCCATTCCGCAATCTAGAAATTTTCGTTTGGGGGAAACCGATGCTTCGAACAAGCCTTGCCGCCGCGGGCGCCCTGGCCCTGCTGGCCTTCACGCCGGCCCATACGCAAACGCCGTCCGATCCGCCCAACGACTATTCCAAGGCCGAGGCCTGGCTGTGCTGGCCCGGCCGCGAGGACGCCTGCGCCGGCGACAACACCGCTTCCATCGTCAAGGCGGATGGCGGGGTCACGAAGGAAACCTGGCAGGCTGACCCGAACGCGCCGATCGATTGCTTCTACGTCTATCCCACCGTGTCCCTGGACCCTGGCGTGATCTCGGACATGGAGGCGGGCCCCGAAGAGAAGCGCGTGGTCGAACAGCAGCTTTCTCGCTTCGGGTCCAAGTGCCGTGTCTACGCGCCGCTCTACCGGCAGTTCACCCTGACCGCCCTGCGCGCGGCCATGACGCCCGGCGCCGCCCCGCCGGCGGCGCGGCCCAACACCGGCTATCAGGACGTAGTCGACGCCTGGAACCACTACCTGGCGCACGAGAACAAGGGCCGGGGCGTGGTCCTGATCGGCCACTCCCAGGGCTCGGGCGTGCTGACCCAGCTGATCGCCGAGCACATCGACGGCAAGCCGGTTCAGAAGCAGCTGGTCTCGGCCCTGCTGCTCGGCACGAACCTGCCGGTCGAGAAGGGCAAGGACACCGGGACCTTCAAGTCGATCCCGCTCTGCAAGTCGCCCGACCAGACCGGCTGCGCCCTGGCCTATGCGAGCTTCCGCGACACCCTTCCGCCGCCGCCGCAGACCCGGTTCGGCCGGCCGCGCGATCCCAACTCGCCCATGGAGGCGGCCTGCACGAACCCCGCAAACCTGGCCGGAGGCAAGGGCGAGCTGCACGCCTATCTGGCCGCCAGCGCCATGATCGCCGGCTCTTCCACGCCGCCGCCGGTGTGGACTACGGCTGGAACGGTGGACACCCCGTTCGTCTCCGTGCCGGGCCTGCTGACGGCCCAGTGCGTCTCCCGGAACGGCTTCAACTACCTGGAAGTGAGCGTGAACGCCGATCCCGCCGATCCGCGCACCGACGACATCTCCGGCGACGTGGTGGCCAACGGCCAGGTTCTGGCCGACTGGGGCCTGCACCTGATCGACGTGAACCTGGCGATGGGGAACCTGGTCGATCTGGTCGAGCGCCAGGGCAAGGCCTGGCGGGCCGCCAACTAAGGCCTCAGGCGGCCAGCACCGGAAGCTCCTCCAGCGGACGGAGCTGGCCGCCCACGGGCAGGATCTGCATCCGGCAGACGCCCGGCCCAGTGACGAAGGGCACGTGCGCGGCGACGCAGGCCTCCAGGTCGACGCGGTTGCGCACATTGGTCACGCCCGGCCAGATCTGCTTCTGCTTGTAGAGCGGCATCCGGTCGGCGAAGCGGCGCAGGGCGGCGAGCCGCGCGCGCGGCTCGGCGTTGGGCAGCATGAAGGTGACGCTGGTCACCGCCCGCGGCGCCAGCTTCTCGATCTCGAACCCGGGATCGGCCGTACGCAGGTCGATCGTGCCGAAATACTTGCAAAGCGTCGTCCGAAGCTGGGCCAGCGCCGTGAAGGACGGCGCCCGCGGCGCATCGTACACCGTGGCGGCGAGCCGGGCCTTCCGCTCCGGCGGCAGGGCGGCGAAGCGCTGCTCGTAGTCCGCCCGCCGGGAGGCCCGGATGAGGTTCGAATAGCAAACCGGGATGAACAGCGTGCCCGTACCCGCGGAGCGTTGCATGTAGTGCAGCGCCGTCTCCAGGCAGTCGGCGTCGAAAGTTTCCGGGTCGGGCGGCATATGGCTCGGCCCCTCGACCACGCTGAAGTGGCTGCGCGAGGTTCCGGGGGTCGAGGAGATCACGTCGCCGACGAAGACGCCGCGCGGTGTGAAATAGACGCCCTGGACTCCCTCCAGCTGCGGCATGGAGAGCAATGCCGCCGGCTCGGCCGCCTGGCTTGCAGCCAGGTGCTGCTCCACCCAGTCGGGACCGTGGTCGCGTTCGGGCTCGGGCTCCGGCTCGTGCGGGTTCGACGCCACCGGCACCACTTGGTCCGGCGGGACGATCCGGCTGATCTTGCCGCCGGGCGGCAGCAGGGAGGGATCGTCCATGGCTCGGGCCACCGCGGCGGCGTCCATGGCGGCGAAGGCCGTCACCGCATCCGGCGGGCCTTCGAACAGGAGCAGCCCCACCTCGCCTTCCTCGGCCTCGCCGAACAGCTTGATCTGCAGCTCGTCGGAGAGCCGGGCGAGTTCCTGCACGTCGAGCTCGTCGGCCCGCGGATCGGTCAGCAGGAAGGAGTAGTGGGTCAGGGGCGCGAACTTGCGCGGCCAGAGCCAGCGGGTCTCCAGATAGGCCGACGAGAATTTGGCCACGAGCGGGCCCAGGACCGCCGGAGACAGGCCCGTGCGGTCGGCTTCGACGGCGACGCGTAGGCATGCGACGGCGGTCACGAGCCAACTCCTTCGTTCTTAACGCGATTTTCGCGCAGACACGGCTGCGAAGACGTAAACGCCGCTCAATTTTCGCGAGTGGCCCCGCAAGCGCCGGGAGGGCGGCTTTGCGAGCCTCGGTTCGGCGCGTTATGAGGTTGTCATGGCCAAGAACCCCGAAAGCCCCACGGAGCCTTTCAAGCGTGCGCTCGCCAACGCCGCGCGATCCCTGGCCGAGACCCCGGACCTCGAGATCGTCTATTCCGGCGAGGGGCCGCAGCTTTCCGGCAACCGGGCGATTTTGCCGCACCCGCCGCGCGACCTGACGCCGGCGGACGCCGCGCGCATCCGGGGCCTCGCCGACCAGATGGCCCTGCGCCTGGCCCACCACGACACCGCCGCCCATGCCCGGACCCGACCGTCCTCAGCGCTCGGCGCCCCCGTCTATGACGCCATCGAGCAGGCGCGGCTGGAGGCCATCGGCGCCAATGCGCTCGGCGGGGTGCGCGAGAACCTGAAGGCGGTGCACGAGCACGCCTGGTCGAAGAAGCCGTTCAACCAGATCGAGGCCCTGGCGAACCCGCCCATGGCCGATATCGTCTCGCTGATGGTGCGCGAACGCCTGACCGGCGAGCCGCCGCCGCCCATGGCCAAGCCGCTGGTCGACCTGTTCCGGCAGGAGATCGAATCCAAGGCCGGCGCCGACCTCGACCGCCTGGCGGACCAGATCGAGGACCAGAAGGCCTTCGCCAAGATCGCACGCACGATCCTGCGCGACCTGTCCATGGGCGAGGACCTGTCCGACGCGCCCGATCAGGCCGACCAGGACGACGAGGAAGGCGACGAGGGCGAGAGCGACGCCTCCGACGAAGGTGACGAAGGCGAAGGCGAAGGCCAGACCCCTCAGCAGGCCTCGATGGACGAGAGCGAGGCCACGCATAGCGAGAGCGAAGAGTCCGACAGCCAGCTGATGCAGGCCGAGGAGGACCCCAACGCCGAGGACACCGACGAGCCGCCGGATCTGGGCGAGGGCGAGCAGCCGGCGCGCCCGGACCCGAAGGGCGAAGCCAAGGCGGTGACCTACAAGGTCTTCTCCACCGCCCACGACGAGGTGGTGGCGGCCGAGGAGCTCTGCGATCCTGAGGAGCTGACGCGTCTGCGCGCCTATCTCGACCAGCAGCTCTCCAGCCTCTCCAGCGTGGTTTCGCGCCTGGCCAACAAGCTGCAGCGCAAGCTGATGGCCCAGCAGAACCGCGCCTGGACCTTCGACCTGGAGGAAGGGATCCTCGACACCGCACGCCTGACGCGGGTGATCACCGACCCCACCGCCTCGCTGGCCTTCAAGGAGGAGGAGGACACCGAGTTCCGCGACACGGTGGTCACCATCCTGATCGACAATTCCGGCTCCATGCGCGGCCGGCCGATCATGGTCGCCGCCGTCTGCGCCGACATCCTGGCGCGCACGCTGGAGCGGTGCGGGGTCAAGACCGAGATCCTGGGCTTCACCACCCGCGCCTGGAAGGGCGGATCCTCCCGCGAGGACTGGCTGAAGGCCGGCAAGCCCGCCCAGCCCGGGCGGCTGAACGACCTTCGGCACATCATCTACAAGGCCGCCGACGCACCCTGGCGGCGGGCGCGGCGCAACCTCGGCCTGATGATGCGAGAGGGTCTGCTCAAGGAGAACATCGACGGCGAGGCCCTGATGTGGGCGCACCAGCGCCTGATCGGCCGGCCCGAGGCGCGGCGCATCCTCATGGTGATCTCCGACGGGGCTCCGGTGGACGACTCCACGCTCTCGGTGAACTCCGGCCACTATCTGGAGCGCCATCTGCGCGAAGTGATCGCCGAGATCGAGGCCAAGAGCCCGGTGCAGCTGATCGCCATCGGCATCGGCCACGACGTGACCCGCTATTACCGCCGCGCGGTGACCATCGTCGACGTGGAGCAGCTGGCCGGCGCCATCGTCGACCAGCTGGCCGAGCTGTTCGACGAGGACGTCCGCAAGGTCACCCGCAAGACCGCAGGCCTCCTGCAGCCGCCGCCGAACACCGAAGGCCCCAAGGGCCCGCCCAGACGCTCGACCTTCAAGGAAGTGCGGAGAGCCGTCGCGTGACCTGGCGGCGGGGCGTCGCCTCAATCCTTGCCCTGGCCCTGGCGGCCTGTGCGCCGGCCGTTGCTACGCTCCCGCCCGGACCTGTGGCGGCCGGGCCGGCGATCGCGATCGCGGCGACGCCCGCATCGCTCAATCCGCAGGACCCTGCCCAGGATCGCATCGGCGAGTTCGTGTATGCCGGCGGAGCGGCTCTCAGCTCCGGCGACACCGCCCGCTTCCACGGCCTGTCGGAGCTGGATCTCCTTCCGAACGGCGAGATCGTAGCGATCACCGACGAAGGTGATCTGCTGCGCGCCCGCCTGGTCCACGACAGGCAGGGCCGGCTGACGGGCCTCTCGAATGCGCGGCTCTCGGCGCTCGCCGGCCCCGACGGCAAGCCCCTGCCGGACAAGGCGTCTTCCGACGCCGAAGGCCTGGCGGCCCTGCCCGGCGGCGACCTGCTGGTCAGCTTCGAGCGCGACCATCGCATCCTGCTCTATCCCGCCGACGGCTCGGCGCCGCGGCTCGTCCCCGCCCCCGCCGGCCCATTCCCGCCCAATGGCGGCATGGAGGCGTTGTTCGCCGATCCGACCGCAGGACCCGACGCCTATGTGACGGCCGGGGAGGATTCCGGAGAGACCTGGACTTGCCGGCTTTCGGCCGCCTGCACGCCGGGGCCGACGCTGGCCAAGCCCAAGGAGTTCGGGGTGGTGGCCGGCCGCAAGCTGCCAGACGGTCGGACCGCCTGGCTGCTGCGCGCCTGGGATCCGATCCGGGGCAGCCGGATCGCCCTGATCGTGAGGGATGGCGAACGTGAGACGGCTCGTTTGGAGCTGGCCCGGCCGCTGACCGTCGACAATTTCGAAGGCCTGGCGGTCGCCCCGCAGCCGGATGGCGCGCTTCGCTTCTATCTGCTCTCCGACGACAACTTCCAGGCCTCGCAGCGAACCCTGCTCCTGGCGTTTGATTGGACGCCGCGCGACTAAGCCGCCCGATCGGCCTCTCAGCGCGCCTCCGGAACCCAGGCGAACCCGTCGCCCTCAGGCTTCACCCGGCCAAGACCTGGGAACGGAAAGTGGACCGCATAGATCCGCAGGTTCTGGTCCACCGCCCGTTGCAGCAGGGCCCGACGGCTCGCCTCGGCGGTCCTGGGCTCGCCGTCGAACTGGATCGTCCAGTCCGGCTGCCGCACCGACACCACGTAATGATGCGCCGTGTCGCCGATATAGAGCAGGCGTTCGTCGCCGGAGGCGATCTCGTAGGCGCTGTGTCCGGGCGTGTGGCCGTTCACCGGTACGGCGGTCACGAGGCCTGGCAGGATGGCGGCCCCAGGCTGAAAGGGAGCGACCTTCGGCGAGATGGCGGCGACCAGGGCCGCGCGTTCGGGATTGGCCTTCACCGCTTGCCATTCCGGCGCCGAGATGTGGATGGCGGCGTTGGGGAAGACCAACGCTCCGGCCTCACCGACGAGCCCGCCCATATGGTCGAAGTGACCATGGGAGATGAAGATGTCGCTCACCTGGGCAGGCTCGATCCCGGCCGCGCGGAGCGACTCGGTAAGCTTGCCGGCGCCTTCGAGCCCGCCCTTGCCGACTCCGGTGTCGAACAGCAGCACCCGATCGGCGCTGCGCACCGCCAGGGGCTGGATCGAGAGCTCGAGCGAATCCTGCGGCAGCCCGGCCGCGCTCAGGACGGCGGCGACGTCGCTGGTCGGGCGGCCGACACCGAAGACCTCGCCGTCGTTGGGAACGCGCAGTTCGCCGTCCAGCACGGCGAAGGCGTCCAGGGTTCCGATCGTGAATCTGGCGACGCCGGGCGTTTCGGCGGCGGGCGTCGCCTCCGCCGCGGGCGGGGCGCTCGGCTGGGCGTCGCCCTTGGGTGAGCAGGCCGAGGCGGCGGCGAGCACGGCGAGGGCGGCGAAGGTCTTGCTCAGGGTCATGGCGCTCCAACCTCATTAAGGCGTCATACGGAGATAGTAGGAGCTGAGCCTTACGCCAGGGGGGCGGCGCCCCGGATGCGGTGGCGAAAGCGCAAACAAAAAGGCCGCCCGAAGGCGGCCTTTTCGCGACTGGAGGGCCAGAGAGATGTCAGGCTGCGGCGGCTTGTTGCGCCAGCTTGGCCTTGACCTGCTTCTTGATCTTCAGGGCGCGAGAGGAAAGCTTCTCGTCGCGGGCGCCGACCAGGAAGGCGTCGAGGCCGCCCTTGAAGTCGACGGTGCGCAGGGCCGCATTGCTGACGCGCAGGCGGAAGGTCTGGCCCAGGGTTTCGGACTGCAGGCTCGCAGGCGACAGGGCGGGCAGGAACCGGCGCTTGGTCTTGATGTTCGAGTGGCTCACATTGTTGCCGACCATCGGACCGACACCGGTGAGTTCGCAGCGACGCGACATGGCTTCAAACCTACGCGAGAAAATAGGATGCGACAGGCGGGGCCCGCGCGGGAGCGGGCGATATAGGCGAAGGCGCCGCTGCGCGTCAAGGCGAGTCGGGAAATCCCCACCAACAGTCCCCTTCGCGCTCATCGCGGCTCATCCAAGCTCGGCTATTCCCGTTTGTGGTTAATGCGAAGCGGGGTACAATAGATTGTAGGGAACAAAGACTGAATCGGCTGGTGTCAGCGATTCGGTCCTGATTCGTTTCGTCCGCGTTCTGCGGGTTCCCGCGCCGCCATTAACCTGAGCCAGAACACCCCCCAATGGCGGCTTGACGCCGCTACATAATGCAGAGAAAGTAACTGACCAGTCAGTTATTAGGGGGCGAGATGCTTCCCACCGGCGAGCCCAAGTTCAAGCGCCGAAAGGCCGACCGCCCCGAGGAGATCGTCGCCGCGGCCCTGGAAGTCTTCACCGACAAGGGCTTCGCCGCCGCGCGCCTGGATGATATCGCCGCCGGGGCCGGGGTCTCGAAAGGGGCGATCTATCTCTATTTCGCCACCAAGGAGGACATCTTCCGCGCCGTGGTGGAACAGAACGTGGCGCCGAACCTGGACCTGGTCCGCCAGGCTGTGGCGTCCCACCAGGGCTCCTTCCCGGCCCTTCTGCGGGGCCTGATCGGCGGTTTGTCCCACGTCGTCGACGAGAGTCCTGCCGGAGCCATCGTCAAGATCGTGATCGGGGAGGCGCGCAACTTTCCGGAACTGGCGCGCGTCTGGCACGACCGCCTGGTGGCGCCGGCCCTGGCGGCCATGAGCGGGGCCATCGCCGCGGCCCAGGCGCGCGGCGAGCTGCGGGCGGGCGATTCCCGCCAATACGCCGTCTCGCTGGTCGCGCCCCTGCTGATGGGCGTTCTGTGGCGCGAGACCTTCACGCCCATCGGCGCCGAACCCTTCGACATCCCCGCCCTGGCCGAACAGCACGTGGAGCTGTGGCTGCGAGGCGTGCTTGCGGAACCGGAGGCCGTCCGATGAAACCCAAACCGCTCGTCGCCGGCCTGCTGCTGACCGGTCTCGCCTTGGCCGCCGCCCTGGCGCTGGCGCCGCGCTTCTCCCGGCCCGAAGCGCTGACCGGCTATGTCGAGGGCGAGCCGCTCTACCTGGCCGCGCCGGTCGCGGGTTCGGTCGAGCAGGTCTTCGTCCGGCGCGGCGACCGGGTGGCGGCCGGCCAGCCGCTCTTCGTCGTCGATCCCGCCCAGTTGAGGGCCCAGCGCGACCAGGCCGAAGCCGAGGTGGCCGCCGCAGCGGCCCAGGCGCAGGACGCCCGCAAGGGTCAGCGGGCCGTGGAACTGGCCGTGTTCGACGCAAATATAGCCGCCGCCGAGGCCCGCGCCCGCGAGGCCGAAGCCGCCCTGGCCCGTGTCCGGCCCTTGGTGGAGAAGGCGATCTACGCCCCGGCTCGGCTGGACGACGCCTTGGCCGCGCATCGCGCCGCCCAGGCCCAGTTGGCCGCCGCGCGCCGCCAGCGCGAGGCTGCCGCCCTCGGCGCCCGTGAGGACCAGGTTCGGGCCGCCGACCAGCGCGTGCGCCAGGCCGGCGCGGGCCTGGCCGCCGCGGACGCTCGCCTCGCCGATATCGCTCCGACCGCCCCCGCCGCCGCGCGGGTGGAGGAGGTCTTCTTCCAGACGGGCGAATGGGCGCCGGCCAACCAGCCGATCCTGGCCCTACTGCCGGATGACCGGATCAAGGTGCGGTTCTTCGTCCCCGCCCGCGATCTGGCGGCCTACCGCGTCGGCGAGACTGTCCGCTTCGCCTGCGACGGCTGTCCGGCCGGCTTGACGGCGAAGATCGCCTTCGTGAGCCCCCGGCCGGAGTTCACCCCGCCGGTGATCTATTCTCGCGAAGCCCGCGACCGGCTGGTCTACATGGTCGAGGCCCTGCCCTCCGCCCGACTCAATCCCGGCCAGCCCGTGGACGTGACGCCGCTGAGGGCGCGGCCGTGACGCTCGCCATCGACGTGCGGGGGCTGAACAAGAGCTTCGGCGACAAGCATGTCGTCCAGGATGTCGACCTGCAGGTGGAGGAGGGCCGGATCTGCGGCTTCCTGGGGCCCAATGGTTCGGGCAAGACCACCACCCTGCGCATGCTCTGCGGCCTGCTGACCCCCGACTCCGGCCAAGGCACGGCGCTTGGCCTCGACATCATCGCGCAAGCCAACCTGATCAAGCGTCAGGCCGGCTACATGACCCAGAGGTTCTCGCTCTACGAAGACCTCACCATCGAGGAGAACCTGATGTTCTCCGCCCGCGTCCACGGCCTGGACGACCGTCGCAACCGCGTCGACCGCGCTCTTGAGCGGCTGGGGCTGGCGGAGCGAAGGGCGCAACTCGCAGGCTCCCTCTCCGGCGGCTGGAAGCAGCGGCTGGCCTTGGCCACCGCCACGCTGCACGAGCCGCGCCTCCTGCTGCTCGACGAGCCCACCGCGGGCGTCGACCCCAAGGCGCGGCGCACCTTCTGGGACGAGATCCATGCGCTCTCGGCCGAGGGCCTGACGGTGCTGGTCTCCACCCACTACATGGACGAAGCCGAGCGCTGCCACGAGATCGCCTATATCGCCTACGGCAAGCTGATGGCCCGCGGCGAGGCGCAAGGTGTGATCGCCGGCTCCAATCTCGTCACCTTCAACGGCGAAGGGCCGGGCATCGACCGGCTTTCCGGCGAGATCGGGCGCCTGCCCGGCGTGGAGATGGCCGCGCCCTTCGGCCAGGCCCTGCACGTCTCCGGGACCGACCGCCGAGCGCTGGAGGCGGCGCTCGCCCCCTACCGCCGTGAGCCGTTCCGCTGGGCCGAGGTGGAGCCCAACCTCGAGGACGTGTTCATCCACCTGATGGACCGGTCGGAGGACAACTTCCGATGAACGGCTTCTCCGCCACTCGGGTCTTCGCGGTGATGGTCAAGGAGTTCAAGCAGCTCAGCCGGGACCGCCTGACCTATGCGATGATCCTCGCCCTGCCGGTCGTGCAGCTCCTGCTGTTCGGCTACGCCATCAATTCCGAGCCCCGGCATCTGCCCACCGCCGTACTGGCGCAGGAGGATTCCGTCTTCGCCCGGGCGGTGACCGGGGCGCTCGCCAACAGCGCCTTCTTCGACCTGACCGCCCAGGCCCGGACGCCGGGCGAGCTCGACGAGATGATCCGCCGCGGCGAGGTGCAGTTCGCCGTCACCATTCCCGGCGACTTCACCCGGCGAGTGGCGCGCGGCGACAAGGCCCAGATCCTGGTGGAGGCCGACGCCACCGACCCGTCGGCCACCGGCGGCGCGGTGGCCGCCCTCTCCGCCCTGCCCCGCGAAGCCCTGGCCCACGACCTGAAGGGCGCGCTCGCCGCCCGCGGCCAGGCCGCCCCGCCGTTCGAGGTGGTGGTTCACCGCCGCTACAATCCCGAGGCCGTCACCGCCTACAACATCGTGCCCGGCCTCTTGGGGGTGATCCTCTCCATGACCCTGGTCATGATGACGGCCCTCTCCGTCACCCGCGAGGCCGAGCGGGGAACCATGGAAAGCCTGCTGGCGACTCCGGTCGAGCCGCTGGAGGTGATGGCCGGCAAACTTGCGCCCTATGTGGGCATCGGGGTGATCCAGGCGGTCCTGATCCTGCTGCTCGCCCGCATCCTCTTCGACGTGCCGATGGCCGGCGGATGGGCGGGCCTCTCGCTCGGCGTAGCGCTCTTCATCATCGGCTCCCTGGCGTTGGGATTCCTGATCTCCACCGCGGCCAGGACCCAGCTGCAGGCCATGCAGATGAGCGTCTTCTACATCCTGCCTTCCATCCTGCTGTCGGGCTTCATGTTCCCCTTCAGGGGGATGCCGGCCTGGGCCCAGGCCATCGGCGAAGCGATCCCCGTCACTCATTTCCTGCGGGTGGTCCGCGGGGCGTTGTTGAAAGGCCAGGGGATCGAGGACATGTGGCGCGAACTGGCGGCGCTGGTCGCCTTCGTCCTGATCGTCACGGCGCTCGCCATGGCCCGCTACCGCCGGACCTTGGATTGACCCCTCCGCTCCAGCTTGCCCCCGGGCGATTCCCGCCCCACCTTCAGCAACATGAGTGACCGTCCTTCGGGTGCGGCGCCGCCCCGGTTGGTGGCGGTCCTGGGTCCCACCAATACGGGCAAGACCCACCTGGCCGTCGAGCGCATGCTGGGCCACGCCAGCGGGATGATCGGCCTGCCTCTGCGGCTGCTGGCCCGCGAGATCTACGACCGCATCGTCAAGGCGCGCGGCGCCCGCTCGGTGGCCCTGATCACCGGCGAGGAGAAGATCGTCCCGCCGCGGGCGGTCTATTTCGTCTGCACGGTCGAGGCCATGCCGCTCTCGCGCGAGGTCGAGTTCCTGGCGGTGGACGAAATCCAGCTCTGCGCCGATCCGGAGCGGGGTCACGTGTTCACCCACCGGCTGCTCCACGCACGGGGCAAGTACGAGACCATGCTGCTGGGCGCCGGGACCATGGCGCCGCTGGTGCGCCGCCTGCTGCCGGACGCCGAGATCGTCTCGCGCGAGCGGTTCTCCAGCCTCACCTATTCCGGCCCGAAGAAGCTGACCCGCCTTCCGCGCCGCTCGGCGGTGGTGGCCTTCTCCGCCGACCAAGTCTACGCCATCGCCGAGCTGATCCGCCGCCAGCGCGGCGGGGCGGCGGTGGTCATGGGCTCCTTGAGCCCGCGCACCCGCAACGCCCAGGTCGAGCTCTACCAGTCCGGAGAGGTCGACTTCCTGGTGGCCACCGACGCCATCGGCATGGGCCTGAACATGGACGTCGACCATGTGGCCTTCGCAGGTCTTCGCAAGTTCGACGGCCGTCGTACGCGTTTCCTCTATCCCCAGGAGATCGGCCAGATCGCCGGCCGCGCGGGCCGCTTCCGTCGTGACGGGACCTTCGGCGTCACGGGCGATTGCGAAGATATGGACGCCGATTTGATCGAAGCCGTGGAGCAGCACCGCTTCGAGCCGGTCCTGGCCGCCGAGTGGCGCAATGCGCGGCTCGACTTCTCATCGCTGCCGAACCTCTTGCGTTCGCTGGCCGCACCACCCGGACGGGACGGGCTGAAGCTCTCCGCAGAGGCGCTGGACGAAACCACCCTGCGCCAGCTGGCCAACGAGCCGGAGGTCGCCCAGCGCTGCGCCCGCGACCGCTCCGCCCTGATCCGACTTTGGGACGTCTGCCAGACGCCCGACTTCCGCAAGGTCTCCAACGAGGAGCATGTGCGGCTGGTGCGCGAATTTTTCGGCCACCTCACCAGCCGCGACCGCAAGATCCCTCAGGACTGGATGGCGCGCCAGTTCCGCCACCTGGACCGCACCGATGGAGAGATCGACGCGCTGGCCGCACGCCTGGCCAATGTCCGGACGCTCGCCTATGTCGCCAACCGCCCTGACTGGATCGGCGCGGCGGCCGAGTGGCAGGGCCGCACGCGCCAGCTGGAAGACCGCCTCTCCGACACCTTGCATGAGAAGCTGATGGCCCGGTTCGTGGACCGGCGCACCAGCGCCCTGATGCGCGCTCTGAATGTCCGCAGCGAGGTGCTGGCGGGGGTGGCCGCCGATGGCGCGGTCACGGTCGAGGGGCAGTATGTGGGCCAGCTCTCCGGCGTCGCCTTCCGACCGGCGCAGGGCTCCAGCATGCTGGAGGAGAAGGCTCTGCGCGCCGCCGCCACGGCGGCGGTCGGCCCGGAAATCGCGCGCCGGCTGGGCCGTCTGGCGGCGGAACCGGACGAGGCCTTTTCGCTGACGCCCGACGGGGCGGTGCTGTGGCGCGGCGAGGCGGCTGGGGCGATCTCCGGCGGCGAGCCCTTTGCGCCGCGCGTGCGGCTCTACGGCGAGCTCGGCCCGCCGGCGGCGCGGGAGCGGGCGGCCCGGCGTCTGGAAGCCTTCGTCGCGGCCGAGGCCGGGCGCCGCCTTCCCGCCCTGCGGCGGCTGGAGACGGCGGTCGCCGAAGGCAAGGTCAAGGGGCTGGCCCGGGGCCTCGCCTATCGACTGGTGGAAGCCGGCGGCGTCCTGGATCGGGGGACTGTACGCGCGGAGACCAAGAGCCTGTCACAGGTCGAGCGGCGGGTGCTGAAGGGCCTCGGCGTGCAGATCGGCGCCTTCAGCCTCTATCTTCCAGGCCTCCTGAAACCCGAGGCCATGGCCTTCGCCCAGGCCTTCGTCGGCGGCGGATGGCGCCCTGGTCCGGGCGCTGTGAACCGACTGCCGGCCGAAGCTCCGCCGGCCCCTACCCTATCGGCCTTCGGCCTGCGCGCGGTTGGCGCCTGCGCCATCCCGGTCATGGCGCTGGAGCGTCTGGACGCGCTGCTGCGGGCGGGAGCCAAACAGGGCAAGGGCATGATGCTCTCCGACCAGGCGCGCGAGGAGCTGGGCTGGAGCGAGGCGGAGACCCGCGCCATCCTCAAGGCCCTGAATTTCGCGCCGTCGACCAAGCCCAAACTGGGCGAGCCCATGGTCTGGCGACGCCGGGGGGAACGCCCGCCGCCCGAAACCAGGGCCCCAAAAGACTCCCCGTTTGCGGCCCTGGCGGCGCTCAAGACGCCGCCGCCTCGACGCCGCCGGAAACGGAAGCGTGGCGCTAAGTGAGCGAGCTCTCCTCCGAGTCGGTGCGGGCCGACGTCTGGCTCTGGCGCGCCCGCTTCTTCAAGACCCGCTCCCTGGCGGCCAAGTTCCTCGACGAAGGTCGTGTTCGCATGACCCGCGCCGGGGCCGAGATCCGCATCGACAAGTGCGCGCGCCCCGTGAAGGTGGGCGACAAGCTGGTCTTCGCCGTCGGCGGACGGCTGATCGCGATCTCGGTGGAAGCCCTGGGCGCACGACGAGGCCCGCCCGCCGAGGCCCGGACGCTCTACACGACGCTGGATGAGCCTTAACGCGGCAAACGGTTGTCCCCGCCCCTTCGGTTCGCCTAGCGTGACTGCATGTCACGCTCGCGCTTTCTCGCCGCCGCCGCGCTCGCCGCCTTCGCCGCCACCGCCGTCCGGGCCGAGCCGAGAGAGGAGGCGCGAAGCCTGGCTGGCCTTTCGCACCCCGCCGAGATCCGGATCGACAGGTGGGGCATACCGCACATCTATGCCGGCGACGTGAGCGACGCCTTCTTCCTGCAGGGCTACAACGCCGCACGAGACCGGCTCTGGCAGATCGACCTGTGGCGCAAGCGCGGGCTCGGCCTGCTGGCGCGGGACTTCGGCCCGGACTACGTGGCGCAGGATCGGGCCGCGCGCCTCTTCCTCTATCGCGGCGACATGGCGGCCGAGTGGGCGGCCTATGGGCCCGGCGCCAAGGACCACGCCGAGGCCTTCGCCCGCGGCGTCAACGCCTATGTCGCGGAAGTCCGCGCCGGCGCGCGCGCCCTGCCGATGGAATTCCGCATCGCCGGAACCCAGCCGGACCTCTGGCAGGCCGACGACATTGTCCGGATCCGCAGTCATGGCCTGACCCGCAACGCGCCCAACGAGGTGGGCCGCGCACGCATCGCCTGCGCAGCAGGAATCGAGGCCGCCGCCCTCTACCGGCATATCGAACCGGATTGGACCCCGACCCTGCCTCCGGGGCTGGATCCCTGCGACGTGCCGGCGGATGTGCTGGCCGACTACCAGCTGGGCACGGCCAGCGTCACCTTTTCGGCTTCGACCGGCAAGCTCGCCATGGCGGAGATTCCGCCGGAGGCCATCGGCTCGAACAACTGGACGATCGCGGGCTCGCGCACGGCCACTGGCCGGCCCATCCTGGCCAACGATCCGCACCGGGCGCATGGCGCGCCCTCGCTGCGCTACATCGTCCACATGGAAGCGCCGGGCTTCTCGGTGATCGGGGCGGGCGAACCGGCCCTGCCCGGGGTCTCCATCGGCCACAATGGGACCATCGCCTTCGGCCTGACCATCTTCCCGGCCGACCAGGAGGACCTCTACGTATACGAACTCGAGCCGGGCGCGCCGGGCCGCTACCGCTACGGCGACGCCTGGGAGCCGATGCAGGTCCTCCGCGAGGAGATCGAGGTGAAGGGCGAGGCGCCGCGCACGGTGGAGCTCGCCTTCACCCGCCACGGGCCGGTGCTGAAGGTGGATGCGCAAAAGCGCCGCGCCTTCGCCCTGCGCAGCGTCTGGGCCGAGCCCGGGACCTCCGCCTATTTCGGCTCGATGGGCTACATGACCGCCAAGGACTGGGACGGCTTCAAGCAGGCTCTGGCCGACTGGGGGGCGCCGTCGGAGAACCAGGTCTATGCCGACACCTCCGGGCGCATCGGCTGGGTGGCCGCAGGCAAGGTCCCGGCTCGGCCGAATTGGGACGGCCTGACGCCCGTGCCGGGCGACGGGCGCTACGAGTGGAAAGGCTTCCTGTCGGCCGAAGAACTGCCCAGCCTCGTGGACCCGGCCTCCGGCTGGTTCGCCTCCGCCAACCAGCTGAACCTGCCGGAAGGCTATCCCTACGCCGAGCGGAAGGTCGGCTTCGAATGGTCGAACTCCGCGCGCATGGACCGCATCGCCGAGGTCCTGGCGGCGACCCCGAAGGCCACCCTGGCCGACTCCATGGCCTTGCAGACCGATCCGCACAACGTCACCGCCCGACGGCTGATCCCCATGCTGGCCTCGCTCAAGGGGAGCGATCCCCGGCTTCGGCGCGCCGTCGCCCTGCTGCAGGAGTGGGATCATCGCACCACGGTGGAAAGCGCTGCGGCCGCCCTCTACGAGACCTGGATCGCCAAGCACCTGGGCCGGGCCGTGGTCGCCCGCGCGGCGCCGGCCGCCGCCCGCCCGCTGATCGGCGGGGGCGAGCTAGCGGCGGTGATGGCGTTGCTGGAAAACTCCGACGGACGCTTCCCGCCCCGGACCCGCGACGCGGCGCTCCAGCAGAGCCTGCTGGCGGCCTATGACGAGCTGGCCCGCCGCCTCGGCCCCGATCCTTCCGACTGGGCCTGGGGGAAGCTCCATCAGGCGCAGTTCGAACACGTCCTTTCCCCCCTCGCCGACGCGCAGGCGAGGTCCGCGCTGACGGTGGGGCCGGCGCCGGTGGCGGGAACGTCGCTCTCGCCGCTGGCCGCCAGCTGGCGGGCGGACGACTTCCGCATCACCGCCGGGGCCTCTTTCCGGATGGTGCTGGACGTCGGCGCCTGGGACAACAGCGTCACCATCAACACGCCCGGCCAGTCCGGAGATCCGGAAAGCCCGCACTTCCGCGACCTCTTCCCCCTGTGGGCGCGCGGCGACTACGTGCCGATGCTCTATTCGCGCCAGGCAGTGGAGGCCGCGACCGAGAAGGTGATCCGGTTGACGCCCGCCCCCTGAACCGCGGCCTAAGAGCGCTTGCAGATATACTGGGGCGCGACGCCATTGACATTGACCGGCGCGCCCGTGAAAAACCCGCGCCTTCAGTGAGAGCGGCCGGAGCTTTCGTTTCCCATGACCTACATCGTGATGGATCCCTGCATCAAATGTAAGTTCATGGACTGCGTGGAGGTCTGCCCGGTCGACTGCTTCTACGAGGGCGAGAACTTCCTGGCGATCAATCCGGACGAATGCATCGACTGCGGCGTCTGCGAGCCGGAATGCCCGGTCGACGCCATCAAGCCCGACACGGAGGACGATCCCGACGGCAAGTGGCTGCGGATCAATTCGGAATATTCCAAGGTCTGGCCGAACATCACCGTCAAGGGCGAGCCGCCATCGGACGCCGAGGCCTTCGAGCGGGAAACGGGGAAGTTCGAGAAGTACTTCAGCGAAAAGCCCGGCCGCGGCTCCTGAGTCGACGGCCCCAAGCCTTTCATTCGGCTCAATTTTGTGCTATGTACGCGCTCTGACGAGGCGAAAGCGGCTCCGCGCGCCTTGTCGTTTCTGAAGAATGCCGTCCCCGGCGAAAACGACGCCTCCAAAAGGCGAAAGGTGTCTTAGAGGTCTAACCGCTTCCCGTCATGAAGAGGCGCCGCGCAGTTCTTGCGAAGGGTGGCTTTTGCTCTGTCGGTCAATGGTTAACGCCTCCGCCGCCCCGGGGATCGGGACAGTCGAAAGGACTTGAGCGGATGAGCAAGAGCGGTCTGGAATTCTCGGTCGGCGATCACGTCGTTTATCCGGCGCATGGCGTCGGGCGAATTCAGGGCGTCGAGACCCAGGAAGTCGCCGGCTATTCGCTCGAAGTCTATGTGATCACCTTCGACCACGAGAAGATGACCCTCCGCGTGCCCACCGCCAAGGCGCGTTCGGCCGGCCTGCGTTCGCTGGCCGAGGGCAATGTCGTCTCCAAGGCGCTCAGCACCCTGAAGGGCCGCGCCCGCGTGAAGCGCACCATGTGGTCGCGCCGCGCCCAGGAATACGAAGCCAAGATCAATTCCGGCGACCTGATCTCGATCGCGGAGGTGGTTCGCGACCTGCACCGCGCCGAGAACCAGCCGGAGCAGTCCTATTCGGAGCGCCAGCTCTACGAATCGGCCCTGGACCGCATGGCCCGGGAAGTCGCCGCCATCGAGCGCATCGACCGCGAGGCTGCGATCGGCATCCTGAACAAGTCGCTGGTGAAGGCCGCCTAAGGCTCTCCGCCAGGTTCGAGCTGCGAGACGCCCGGCCCCGCGCCGGGCGTTTTCGTCTGTGCACGACCGTCAGGCCGCTGCGCCAAAGGCCTCGATCAGCGGCCGGAGCTTGCCGGTGTCCACGGGTTTATGGATCAGCGGCGCATCGGAAAACCCGTTCTCGGGCAGGGCGCCGTAGCCGGTGGCGAAGACGAAGGGCACGCCTCGCGCCTGCAGCGCCTTGGCCAGGGGGAACACCGTCTCCCCGCCCCCGAGATTGACGTCGAGCACCGCGCCGTCGGGCGGGGCCGGCTGGTCGGCGAGCCAGGCCAGCGCCGGCGCCAGGGCGCCGAAAGCCGCCACCCGGCAGCCGAGCTCGACCAGCAGGTCCTCCATCATCATGGCGACCAGCGGCTCGTCCTCCACCAGGATCACGCAAGGCCCGCTCATGCCGCGGCGATCCTTATCGAGAGCGGCGCGGCGAGCCGGAAGGCGAAGCCCTCGGGCTCGAAACTCATCTGCGCCTCGCCGCCCAGTTCGCGGGCGATGCCCTGCTCGATCAGGCGGGAGCCGAAGCCGCGACTGGCGGGCGCGGCCACCGGCGGCCCGTCCCGTTCCGTCCAGGCAAGCTCCAGGCGGCCCGGAGCCTCCGATCGGTCGACCGCCCAGACCACCTCCAGGCGACCGCCCTCGACGCCCAGGGCGCCGTACTTGGCGGCGTTCACCGCCAGCTCGTGCAAGGTCATGTGCATGGCGACGGCCGTCTCCGGCGCCAGGCGGATCGCCGGGCCGGAGATACTGACGCGGTTCCCGTCCGTCCCGCCGAACGCCTGCAGCGCGTCCTCAACCAGTTCGGAGAGATCCGCATGCCCCCAGGACTCCCGGGTCAGCATCTCGTGGGCCTTGGCCAGCGCGCCCAGGCGCCCGGTGAACGCCTCGACGAAGGCCGCCGGCGAGGCCGACCGGCGCAGGGTCTGGTCGGCGATGGACTGCACCGCCGCGAGCGTGTTCTTGCAGCGATGGTCGAGCTCGCGCAGCAGGAACTTGCGCCGTTCCAGCGCTTCGGCCAGGGAAGCCTGCATCAGGGCGCTGTCGAGGGCCGCCGCCGTGGCCCGGGCCATGATCTGCAGCTTGGCCACCTCGTCGCGGGTGGGATTGCGAGTCGTGGCCCAATAGGCGCCGATCGCCGCGATCGGGTCGCGCGGGCGGACCGGCGTCATCACCAGGCTCTTCACGAAGGTGGGGCGATACGCGTCGTGGGGAATGCGGGGATCGGCATAGATGTCGGGCACGACGGCGGTCTCGCGGTTCATCATCGCCCAGCCGGAAATGCACGCCGTCAGCGGAAAGCGCCGCCCCTTCCACAGCGGTCCGATGGCGTCCTCGTCCAGATAGAAGCACTGATCGCCGTCGCGTAGCACGAAGGCCACCCCGTCGGCGCCGGTGATGCGCCGAGCCGCCGACCGGACCACAGCGGCCACCTGGTCCACCGTCCGCGCCGAGGACAGGTCCTCGATCGTCTCCACGAGCGTGAGCAGCGGATCGCCGGCGTCCGGCTCCGAAGCCCAGGCGTCGCTGTCGACCGCCTGCGACATCAACGGCCTCCCCATGCCCATTCCACGGCGCCAAGGCCGAAAGGGCCAAGACTCGCACCGCTACGAGCAATCTGAGGTTGTTGGCTTTACCGATCGTTTGCAAGCGGGGCTTTTCTGCAGGCCCGCGCCTTTCCAACGCCGCCGCCGGTGCGCTATCACCGCATCCGTCCGGCCCGGTAGCTCAGCAGGATAGAGCAGCGCTTTCCTAAAGCGAAGGTCGGGGGTTCGAATCCCTCCCGGGCCGCCATCCTGCGCCTTCATCGCTCTTAGTGCGCCATTCGCCGCCTATGTCCGGCCCGGGCACACAGATGTCAGCGACGCGGCTTGCGGCCCAGCAGCGGCATCACCTCCACCCCGTCGCACGGGAAGATGGTGAAGTGCGGGTGACCTTCGAACAGTCGCGCGGCCGCCTCGTGCGACGGCGCACGAACGACCACAAACACCGTCAATTTGTTCACCACGTCGGTCACGCCTTCCGCCGTCGTGCGCTTGGTCGGCCCCAGAGGTCCGCCCTCGTAGACGATCACGTCGCGGTGCGCCTCATCCCACGCCGCCAGCGCCGCCAGCCCCTCCTCGTCTTTCGAGCGCTGCTCCTTATCGGTCATGGCGTACCAGGCTCGCCAACGCGGGCCGTTCTTATCGCTGGTGAACACCGCCAAATAATGACCGTCGTCTCCCATGCCCGTCCTCCTCGGTCCCGCCTTCGCCACTGATATTGAATTGCAATCGGTTTAAAGTGGCAAGCCGAAGATCCGTCCATCCAGAAACCAATTGCGATACAAAACCAGTCGGGCTAGCTTCGGCTGGTTGCACAGCGCAATCGGAGCCGCAGGCGTGTGGGAGGAAGGGAAGCGGGAATGGCCAAGCTCGTGTTCGGAATGAACCAGTCCCTGGACGGCTACGTCGACCACATGGCGTTCGGGCCAAGCCCCACGCTCTTCCGCCACTTCATCGAGGAGGCGCGGGGGCAGGCGGGCAGCGTGTACGGTCGCCAGATGTACGAGATCATGCGCTACTGGGACGATGACCGTCCCGAGTGGGATGACGACGAACGCGCCTTCGCGGCGGCGTGGCGAAGCCAGCCGAAATGGGTCGTCTCGCGCTCGTTGAAGACGGTGGGCCCCAACGCCACGCTTCTCGAGGACGATCTCGAGGGCGCGATCCGCAAGCTGAAGGCCGAGCGCGCCGGGGAGATCGAAGTCGCCGGCCCGGTCTTGGCGGGAAGCCTCACCGAACTTGGCCTGATCGACGAGTACCGGATCTACCTGCACCCGGTCGTGCTGGGCCACGGCGCGCCCTATTTCACCGGACCTCGGCCGCCGCTCCGCCTCGTGACGCATGACCGGATCGGTGAGGACGTGGTCAGGCTGACCTACGTGCCGGCTTAGTCGCAACGTCGTCGCGCGATCACGGCCGGGCCGGGCCTCCGCCAGTTCCGGATTGACTGCGGCGGGCGCCCGCCTGAGAGAGGGGCGATGACGACCTTGATCCTCAGTGTGATCGGCAGCGACCGGCCGGGCCTCACCCAGGCGCTGGCGGGCGCGGTGCTCTCGGCCGGCGGCAATTGGCTCGAAAGCCACCTCAGCCGGCTCGGCGGGCTCTATGTGGGGTCAGTGCTGGTCGAGGTGGCCGCAGACAGGGTGGAGGCGCTGCGCTCGGCCGTCCAGGCGGTGGACGCCCAGGGGCTGGAGGTTCGCATCGCCCCGGCGATCGAGGCGCCCGGCGAGGCCGGAGAGGCGATCCTGTTCAGCCTGGTGGGCCAGGACCGGCCCGGCATCGTGCATCAGGTGACCGGGGCCTTGAGCGCCCTGGGCGTCAATATCGAGGCCTTCGAGACCCGCATCGCCCCCGAGCCCCATTCCGGCGCGCCGCTCTTCCATCTGGAGGCCCAGCTGCGGCCGCCGCCGGCAGTGACCGCGGAGGAGGTGCAGGCGGCGCTGGAGGCGATCTCGGCCGAGGTCATGGTCGACATCTCGCTCGCCCCGGCGAAGGGGCGCTGAGGACGGCGCCCCGCTCGCCCCTGAGGCGAGCGCAAGGGCGCGAATCGCAACCCTGTGCATTGGTGCGCGCCGCGAGACTTCTGGCGCAGGCATCGTGCAGGGGGCGAGATGCTGGAACCGACCGCGGATACGAGCCTGTCCGACGGATATATCCGGTATTCACGCACTGTAGCCCTGACGCGCCTCCTGCTGGTGGGCGGCTTCGTGGCGCTGCTGGCGCTCTATACGCCATGGACCATGGCGGCGCTGGGCGTCCTGGAGTTCGGCCTCTATTTCCTGCTGCTGCTGGCGACCGAGGCGGCGATGCGGGCGTCCGACCGCAACAGGGCGTTCCGCACCCTGCGTTGGCGTTCGGACGTCCTGATGTTCCTGCTGGTCGCCAACGCCTGCTGGCTGGCGGTCCAGATCCGGCTCTACGGCGAGCCGCTCATGCAGGTCGAAGCCGCCCTGCTGGCGATCTGCGTGCTGCTGTTCGCCGCCCTGCGGGTGCATGTCAGCCGCCTTAGCTACGTCATCGGCGTGGCGCCGCCGGCGGCGACCCTGCTGTGGATCGCCATCGACCCGGAGGTTCCACTGCCCGGGAACCACTACGCCCTGGCCATGCTGCTGTTCGTGGCCGCGGTCCTGACCGTCACCTGGCGCCAGCAGGCGACGGACCGGGCGCTGGCGCGCGCCCTTCGCCGACTGGCCAGCCAGAACGCCGAGCTTCTCCACGCCCGGGACGAAGCCCAGGCGGCCAGCCGCGCCAGGACGCGGCTGCTGGCGGTGGCGAGCCACGAAATCCGCACGCCGCTGAACGCCCTCCTCGGCTTCGCCCAGGTCCTGCGACGCGAACCGCTCGACGCACGCCAGGCCGAGCTGGTCGGCGACATGGTCGAAGGCGGCGAGCAGCTGGCGCGCCTCCTGGACGGCGTCCTGGACCTGACCGAGCCCGACATGGCGACGGGCGCGCCGAGGTCGGCGCCGTTCGATCTCCGCCGCCGCCTGGAGGCGACGGTGCGGATCTGGCGCGCGGAGGCGGCCAAAGCGGGCGTGGATCTGGTCTTCGAAGACCTGGAGCCCGACCTCGCCTACGGAATGACCGCCGATGCGGCGAAGCTCGAGCAGGCCGTCGCGAGCCTGCTGTCCCAGGCGCTGAAGGTCACTCCGGCCGGCGGGCGGGTGGCCCTTCGCCTGGCGGGCCGGCGCGAAGCCGACGAGATCGCCGCCCGCGTGGAGGTGCAGGACGGCGGCCCGCCCATTCCGGCGCAGGAACAACCCCTGACCCTGGAGGCGTTCGACCGCACGGGGCGGGGCCGGCTGGCGGGCGGCAGCGCGCTCAGCCTGGCCGCCAGCGCGCACAATCTGGCGGCCCTAGGCGGGGAGACGGGCGTCGAGCCGGCGGCCGACGGGAACGGCGCCGTCTTCTGGTTCGCCTTTCGGGCGCCGGCGCACGAAGCGCAGGCCCAGGAGGCCGCGCCGGTTCCGACGCGGCGGCTGCGGGTGCTGGCGGCCGAGGACAACGCCGCCAACCGGCGCGTGCTGGCGGCCCTGCTCGAGCCGATCCCTGTGGACCTGGCCTTCGCCGAAGACGGGATGCTCGCCCTGGAAGCCTGGCGTGGCGGCGGCTTCCATCTCGTGCTGATGGACGCCAACATGCCGCGGATGGACGGGGTGGAGGCCCTGCGCGCCATCCGCGCCGCGGAAGGCGAGGGCGCCCGCACGCCGATCTGGATGCTGACGGCCAACGTCTTCGAAGACGATGTCGCGCGCTATTCCGCCGCCGGGGCCGACGGCGTGCTGCGAAAGCCCATCGACGCGGCGGCCTTGATCGCACTGCTGGGCGAGATCGCCGACCGGGTCGATTGACCGGATGCGACACCGCAACGCAGGATGGTGCGCTGGTTTGACGCATCAACCTTAACGGAAGGATTTACGCCTCCCCCGCTAGTCCTGGCGGCCTGATCTATCGGGGGAACTGTTCCGTGATTTCGAAGCGTAAGCCGCCTCATGGCCAAGATGCTCGCGCCAAGCTCGACCACCCTGCGCGGGGGAGCATACGGCGCGGACGCACCCGCCGCCTGGCGCTGCTCGCCCTGGCCGGCACGGCGCTGAGCTTCCCCACTGGTGGCCTCGCCTCCACCAGCCTGATCCTCAGCGGCAACTACCTGAAGATCGGCGTGAACGACAAAGGCACGCTGGGCGTGGGGGGCGGGACCTCCCCCGGCATTCTCTACGACGGAACCGGGACCGGCACGTTCAATCCGGCCTATGACTACCTGACGCCGGGATCGCCGTTCGAGGGCTTCACCTTCAAGGGCGTGGCGGGTTCCGCCTTCACCGCCACCAACAACAACGCCAGCCTGGGCGCCGCGGCGATCAGCGGGACGCTGACGAGCTATAACGGCGTCGCCTTCGACGGAGCCACCTACGACCAGCGGGCGGTGTGGACCGGAACCTATGGCGGCCTCTTCACCGTCACCCACGACTATTATTTCGACACCGACGGCCAACAGCTGAACATCAAGACGACGATCGAGGCCCTGGCCGATCTCACCAGCTTCACCTTCGCGCGCTTCACCGATCCCGACGCCGTGGCGGCGGCGGGGGACAGCAGCAGCACCAACAACTTCCGCGGCGCCACGGGCGTGGCGGAGAGCGACCTGGTCTATGCCGAAGCTCTCGTCTCCAAATACGTGATCGGCCTCTACACGAACGATCCGACCACCCACAATTCGGCGATCACCGGCTGGACGACCGACCCGGCGACCTACCTGTCGGGGACCAATGTCGGCAACGGCGACAACACCATCGGCCTGGGCTTCGACATCGGATCGCTGCTGACCGGCGGCCGCATCACGCTCACCTATCGTTACATCTTCGGCACCGACATCGCCGCGGCGGTCGACAGCAACGGCGGCGGCGGCACGCCTGCGCCCGAGCCGACTCCACCGCCGAACATCGACACCACGACGCCCTACACCGTCGACCAGCTGGTCTCCGGCCAGGTGAAGCCGGTCTTCGACGGCGGCGTGCTCACCCTGGGCTCCTCCGGCTCGGTGGCGACCGACTTCACCATCCTGCCCGCGGGCGGGAAGATCGACACCTCGGGCCATGAGCTCACCCTTTCCGGCGTGCTCTCGGGCTCCGGCGGCCTGACTAAGACCGGCCCTGGCGTCCTGACCCTCACGGGCGAGAACAGCTATACCGGCTTGAAGATCGAGGGCGGCGTTCTCGCCTTCGGCTCGCCGGGGTCGCTCGGCGCCTCCGACGGCCAGATCGTGCTGGGCGAGGGCGGAACCCTGCAGCCGCTGACCAATGCAGTCATCGTCAATCCCTTGCAGGCGAACGGCGGGGCGCTGGACACCGGCGGCCACAACGTGGTGCTGGACGGCCCGCTCACCGGGGGCCTGCTGTTGAAGACCGGGTCCGGCACGCTCACCCTGAACGGCGCCAACAGCCACGAGATCCTGGAGATCGGCGGCGGCGCGGTTCTGGCCGGCTCCGCACAGAGTCTCGGCGCCAGTAACGGCAAGATCGTGCTGCACGCCGACAGCGGCTTCGGCGTGGGCGGTTCCATGAACATCGCCCAAACCATCGAGATCAAGGGGGAGAACGCCCGCTTCGACACCGGCGCGAACACCGTAGTCCTGACCGGGGGGCTTTCCGGCTCCAACTGCTTCATCAAGGCGGGCGTGGGCCACCTGAACCTGATGGCGGCCGGCTCCAACGCCATCGGCGCCTGCGTGCAGGAAGGCCAGCTCAGCTTCAACAACGTCTTCACCGGCAACGTCTGGGTCGATCCGGGCGCGGCCATGGCCGGCGCGGGCCAGGTGAACGGGAACGTGCTGGTCGGCGGCACGCTCTCGCCGGGCAATTCCCCCGGCCGCCTTGTGGTGGCGGGCAGCGTCACCCAGGCGCCGGGTTCGACCCTGGTGATCGACATTGACGGCCCGACCCCGGGCGTGGGCGCCGGACATTACGACACCCTGGTCCTCACCGGCGCCGGCAGCGTCTACACCGCCGGCGGGACGCTCGCGCCGATCACCCGGGGCATCACCGGAGAGGCGACCAACACCTATACCCCGCGGATCGGCGACACCTTCCAGATCGTCACCGCCCAGGGCGGAGTGACCGGCGCCTTTTCCGAACTGGTCCAGCCGGCCCAGGGCATGCCGGCCAACGCCCGCTTCGACGTGGTCTATACGGCCAACGCCGTGATCCTGGCGGTGACGCCTCAGAGCTACGCGACCCTGGCCGGCGCCGGGCCGCTCAACGCTCAGGCGGTGGGCGCGGCGGTGGACGGCATTCGCAACGCCTCGGGCTCGTCGGCGAGTTCCGCCGCCGGCGCCTTCACCCTGGGCCTCCTGGGCCTGGACGAGGGCCAGCTCGCCTCGACCCTGCATCTGGCGGCGGGCGAGATCCACGCCGGCGGCTTGGACGCTGCGCTCCGCAATGCGCGTACGATCCGCAGCCAGGCCGCGGCGCGGATCGGCCAGGGCTTCGGCGACGGCCGGCGCGTCTGGGCGGACGTTCAAGGCGACCGCTGGAAAGTGGAGGCCGATTCCCGGGCCGCGGGGTACCGCAGCGACGGCCTGGCCGTGACCGTGGGCCTCGACCGCATGCTGACGCCGAACCTGCTGGTCGGCGCAGCGCTCGGCTATGGGGAGACGGACGTGGACGCCGGCCTCATGGGCCAGGCCCGGTCGGCGACCTATCAGGGCCTGGCCTATGCCGGCTGGCGCTCGGGCCCCTACTATGTGGACGGCGTCGTGGCCGCGGGCGTCGACAGCCACAAGACCACCCGCACGGTGGACCTTTCGACCGGCCGCTACAGCCTGACCGCCAAGCCGGACGGGGTTTCGGTCGCCGCCGACCTGGAAGCCGGACGTCGCCTGTCGATGGGTCCTGCGGGCCTCACCCTGGCGGTCGGCCTGGCCGGCGAGCGGGCCGAGCGCGACGCAGTCGCCGAGACCGGCGAGGCCTTGGCCGCGCTGCGGTTCGAGGAAGCCACGCGCGAGAGCCTGCAAGGCCGGATCGGCGCGCGGATCGACGGCCAGGCGCAACTGCGCGGGCTGACCGTGACCCCGCAGGCTTCGGTGTTCGTGCGCCAGGAGTTCCAGGATGCGGCGAGCCGGCTGTCGGCCGAGCTGCACGGCGCAGGCTTCGCCGTTTCGGCCGCATCTCCCGGCAAGACCAGCCTCGAACTGGCGGCCGGCCTGGACGCGGCGGTCAGCGAACGCGCGAAGCTGAGCGTGGGCTACCGCTACGGCCAGTCCAGCCGGGCCGAAAGCCATGCGGTCGGCGTAACCGGCTCGATCCGCTGGTGAGGTTGCCGGGCGGGGAGCCGCTCAGGCTCCCCGCACCTTCGGTGACGCCTATTCGTAGACGAAGGCCGGATCGTCGAGGTCGATCTTCGGCAGCTCGTTCTTTTCGGCCCAGTAATCCTGGTTGTGCTGCCACTCGGGCTTGTCGCCCCGCTTGGGCATCCGGTCCATGCTGCGCATCAGGTAGCCGGGATTGAAGTTCTCCGGATCGATCCAGGATAGGATCTGCATGTCGGCGTCTTCCGGCCGCAGGGCGACCATGACCTTCTTGGCGCCCTTTTCCTTCATGTGGCCGAGCAGCCGGCAGACGAAGTCGGCGACCAGGTCGACGCGCAGGGTCCAGCTGGCGCGGAAATAGCCGAACACCCAGACGAGGTTCGGCACGCCGGTGAACATCATGCCGCGGTAGTTGACGGTGTCGGCGAAATCCACCGGCTTGCCGTCGACCGTGAAGGGGATGTCGCCCAGCACGCTGAGCTCGAACCCCGTGGCCGTGACGATGATGTCGGCCTCCAGCACCTCGCCGCTCTTCAGGCGGACCCCGTTCGCCACGAACCGGTCGATCTCGCCGGTGGCCACAGAGGCCTTGCCCGAGGCGATGCCGTGGAACAGGTCGCCGTCGGGGACGAAGGCGATCCGCTGGCGCCAGGGGCGATAGCGGGGGGTGAAATGGGTGTCGACGTCGTAGTTCGGTCCGAGGAAGGCGCGGACGCCGGCCAGCAGTTCCTGCTTCACCGCCTCCGGCTCCTCGAACGAGCGGCGGGTGAAGGCCGCCTGGTCGAACAGGCGCTTGCGGCGCACGATCTCGTGGACCCAGGCCTCATCGACTTCCAGCTCGCGAAGCGTGTCAGCCAGTTCGTCGGCATTGCGCCCGGGAATGAAATAGGTCGGCGAACGCTGCAGCATGGTCACGTGGGCGCAGTCGCCGGCGATGTTCGGCACCAGGGTGGCCGCGGTGGCGCCCGAACCGATCACCAGCACCTTCTTGCCGCGATAGTCGAGGTCTTCCGGCCAGGTCTGGGGATGGACGATGGGACCCTTGAAGTCCTCCATGCCCGGCCAGTCGGGCGTGTAGCCCGTCTCGTGCTTGTAATAGCCCTGGCACATCCAGAGGAAGTTGCAGGTGAAGCGGACCGTTTCCCCAGTCTCGGCCCGGACCGCTTCGACGGTCCAGAGGTTGTCCTGGCTCGACCAGCTGGCCCCGACGATCTTGTGGCCGTAGCGGATGTGCGGGCCAAGGTCATTCTCGGCGATCACCTCGCCCATATAGGAGAGGATCTCCTCGGCGGTGGCGATCGGCGTGCCCGTCCAGGGCTTGAAGCGATAGCCGAAGGTATAGAGGTCGCTGTCGGAGCGGATGCCGGGATAGCGGTGCGTGATCCAGGTGCCGCCGAAGGTCTCCTTGGCCTCCAGCACCACGTAACTGGTGTCCGGCCGCTGGGTCTTCAGGTGATAGGCGGCGCCGACGCCGGATATGCCGGCCCCGACGACCAGGACGTCGAAATGTTCGGTTTTCACGGCGGCCGGCCGCTCGAGCGTGGTGGTCGTCACAAGTAGTCCCCTCCCCAGGGTTTCGCCCAATCTGGCGACCGATATCGGCCGCTGCCTTGATGCAGATCAAGGATAAGTTACCAGCGATAATATATCCGGCGAATTTCCGCGCGCAATCGCTTCCGAACCGAGCTCAGTACGAGCGCGGCAGGCCCAGCACGTGCTCGGCCAGATAGGACAGGATCATGTTCGTGGAGATCGGGGCCACCTGATAGAGGCGGGTCTCGCGGAACTTGCGCTCCACGTCGTACTCCTCGGCGAACCCGAACCCGCCGTGGGTCTGCACGCACATGTCGGCGGCCGCCCAGGAGGCGTCGGCGGCCAGCATCTTGGCCATATTGGCCTCGGCCCCGACATTGGCGCCGGTCTCGTAGAGCTCGGCGGCCTCGCGCACCATCAGCTCGGCCGCACGCATCTGGGCGTAGGCCTTGGCGATGGGGAACTGGACGCCCTGGTTCTGGCCGATGGGGCGCTCGAACAGCACCCGCTCGCGTGCATAGCCGGAGGCCTTGGCGATGAACCACTTGGCGTCGCCGACGCATTCGGCCGCGATCAGGATTCGCTCGGCGTTCATGCCCGACAGGATGTAGCGGAAGCCCTGCCCTTCCTCCCCGATCAGGTTGGCCGCCGGCACGCGCATGCGGTCGAAGAAGACCTCGGTGGTGGCGTGGTTCATCATGGTCCGGATCGGCCGGATCTCGAGCCCGTTCCCCAGCGCCTGGCGCATGTCGACCAGGAAGACCGACAGGCCCTCGGTCCGCTTCGCCACGTGCTCGCGCGGGGTGGTGCGGGCCAGCAGCAGCATCAGGTCCGAATGCTCGGCCCGCGAGGTCCAGATCTTCTGGCCGCTGACCACATAGTCGTCGCCCTCGCGCACCGCGGTCGTGCGCAGAGATAGCGTATCGGTGCCCGACGTCGGCTCGGTGACGCCGAAGGCCTGAAGACGCAGCTCGCCCGAGGCGATCTTCGGCAGGTAGCGGCCCTTCTGCTCCGCGCTCCCGTGCCGAAGCACGGTGTTCATCACGTACATCTGGGCGTGGCAGGCCGCGCCGTTGCAGCCAGCCGCCTGGATTTCCTCCATGATCACCGCCGCCGCGCGCAGGGAGAGCCCGCTGCCGCCGTAGTCCTCCGGGATCAGCGCGGCCAGGAAGCCGGCCTCGGTAAGGGCCTGCACGAACGCGGTGGGATAGGCCCGCTCGCGATCGAGCGCACGCCAGTACTCTCCGGGAAAGCCCTCGCACAGGGCGCGCACGGCGCGGCGGATCTCGGCGAGGTCCTCAGGCTCGCGCGCAGGCGGAAGGGCGGTCATGGCCGAGCTTGTCTCCGTTGGGCGTGCAGGAGACTTCTGCGGCGCCGGGCGCAGCGGGGCAATCCGGACGCAAGGTCAACCTTGTGCGGGCCTCGCCCGAACAATGGCCGCCGCAGCGGCGACCAGCAGCAGGATCGCGACTCCGCCGCCGGCAATCAGGGGCAGACCTCCGCCCTCGGACCCTGTGGGGACCGGCAGTGGCGGGCCCACCGCCGCGGCCGGCAAGGCCTCATAGGCGCGGATGTAGTCGACTTCGATCCGCGCGGGGAACGGCGTCGAGTCGTTCGGCGGCCCGGACCAGCCGCCGCCGACCGTCAGGTTGACGATCATGTACATCGGCTTGTGCAGGTCGGGCGGGGTGGCGACCTCGCCCGTCTTCCGGCCGTCGAAATAGAAGCTGATCCTGTCCTTCTGCCAGTCGACGCCATAGCGGTGGAAACCAGCGGAGAGGTCCGGCGTCTTGACCGTGACGCCGTCCTTTTCGTGCTTGCCCGTCGCCTTGGTGTGGACGGTCGAATAGAGGGTGGTGGTGTCGTGGCCCAGCACCTCCAGCACGTCGATCTCCGGCGGCCAGGACCCGTCCTTGGGCAGGAGCCAGAAGGCCGGCCACAGACCCTTGCCGGCCGGTAGCTTGGCCTTGATCTCGAAATAGCCGTACTGCTGGGAGAAGCTGTTGTAGGAGTTGATGAATCCGGACGTGTAGGGGAAGTCGTCCACGTACTTGGCGATAGCCGGATCGGTCCTGGCGGCCTCGATGGTCAGGACCCCGTTGTTCACGCGCCAGGGCTTGACCCGCTCCGTCGCCTTGAAGCGGTGGTCGATGTACCACTGCTGGTCTGGTACGTCGCCGAAGGTCGACTTGGCGCCGGGCTTGTCCCACTTCTCGCGGTACCACCAGGTGGTGGACCAGGTCCCATTCTTGCCGCTCCACAGGCTGAGCGTGTCGAACTCGTCGGCGAAGGTGAGCTTGGCCGTGCCGGCCAGGTTGTTCGGGTCGATGGCCAAGGGGTCGCTCCCGCTACGCACCGGATTTCAACGCCGCCAATGGGGCCAGGTCATGACGTCGGCTGTCGGACCGCTCCGCCGGAGCCGCCGAACCGCACCCCCAGCCAAGCCAGCAGGGCCTGCGCCCCCGCGCCCGCCAGGACGAACAGGAAGGGCTCGATGTGCATGCGATAGCGCGCATGCACGGCGGTGGCCACATAGGCCAGCGTCAGCAGGAAGAGCGCCGCCAGGCCGAGCGCCACGACCGCGCCGTCCAGCTTTCGCCGCTCGCGCCAGAGCACGACCAGGCCGACGAGCGCGAGCAGATTGGCGACCACCCAGGGCAGCCGATAGGCGATCCCCCCCGTGACGTCCCTGTCGGTCCAGTCGAACCCCCAGAGCAGCAGCACCTTGTTGAGCGAAAGCTCCAGCAGCCGGCCGGGCGGGACTTCCGCCATATAGGCCTCGAACTCGGCCATGTAGGCGTCCTGCAGGTCCGTCTCGAACCGCGGGCCGGTGGGGACCGAGAGCGCGATGCGGTCCCGGGCGGCGTCGCCGGGGCCGTCCGGCGGCTCCTCGGTCATGTTGCCCGAGCCGTTGGTGTAGGGGTTGAAGCCCTTCCAGAGATTGTAGCCAGTGCTCTGGGCGACGGGGATCACCCGCTCGAAGAGCAGGTAGTTCCGCACCACCCAGGGCGCCAGGATCACCGCCATGGCCAGCGCGCCGACCATCCCCACGCGGAACACGTCGGCCAGGCTGCGCCGCCAGAGCGCGCCGAGGCCTAGCAGTGCGGGGCCGGCGATCAGCATCTCCGAGCGGTTGAGGGCGGCGAGACCGCACAGGGCGCCGCCCAGGGCGGCGTCGCGCCAGGCGACCCGCTCGCGGCGGGCGATGCGCGCCGCGACCAGCACGATGGCCAGCAGCAGGAAGACCGCCAGGTTGGTGTGGTGGTAGGTGGCCGTCACGAAGACGAAGGTGGGATAGACCGCCATCAGGCCCGCCGCCAGGAACGCCGCCCAGCGCGAGAGGCGCAGGGCCAGGGCGAGACGGAACACCAGCCACACATTCGCCACGCCGAGCGCCAGATTGACCGCCAGGAAGAGCGCCCGCGCCGTCGACCCGTCGCCGAAGAGATGAAACAGGACCAGCCACAGGTAGCTGAGCAGCGGCGGCATGTAGGCGGACGGATAGGCGCCGCCGCTCTCGTCGGGATAGCGCAGGCAGAGATCGGAGCCGTTGCGATAGGCGCACTGCGCCTGCTCGCCATACTCCCAGATCTGCACGCCCGGCGAGATGTCGCCAAACAGGGCGAGCGCCGCCAGCCGCGCCGCCAGAGCCAGCAGCAGGGCGAGCGCCAGAAGGCCGCCCGGCGTGCGCCTGTCGAGAAAGTCTGCGATCGCAGCGGCCATGCCGGCGTCCCTCCGGTCTGTCTCGGCGCCGCCAGAAGGAAAGCCCCACGCGCGCCTGTCAACCGCGGTTCGGCGACAAGCGCCGGTTGCCCGGCGGCTGGGCGGTCTTCGCGAATTTGCAACACAGGGATGCGCATTCCCTGCCCCGACAGCCGTCTGGCCCTTGGTGCGCGGCGCGGGCTGTGGCTTCAATCGGGTTCGGCCGGAGCGTGAGATTGAAAAAGCTGGTGATCGCAGGGGCCGCCGGGCTGGTGGGCCAGAACCTCGTGCCACGGCTGAAGGGCGCCTATGACATCGTGGCGATCGACAAGCATGCGGCCAATCTGGCGGTGTTGCGCCGCTTGCACCCCGACATCGAAGTCATCGAGGCCGACATGGCCGAGCCCGGCCGGTGGCAGGAGGCGGTGGCGAACGCCGAGGCCCTGGTCATGCTGCAGGCCCAGATCGGCGGCCTCGACCCCAAGCCCTTCGAGCGGAACAACATCGCCTCCAGCCGGCTCGCGCTGGCCGCTGCGGAGGGGGGCGCCTGCCGCTACCTCGTCCATGTGAGCTCCTCGGTGGTGAACTCCATGGCCGTGGACCTCTACACCGAGAGCAAGAAGGCGCAGGAGGCGGTGGTGGCCGCCTCGTCCATCAAGCATGTGATCCTGCGCCCGACCCTGATGTTCGGCTGGTTCGACCGCAAGCATCTGGGCTGGCTTCGCCGCTTCATGGACCGGGCGCAGGTGTTCCCGGTGCCGGGCGACGGCAAGTTCCTGCGCCAGCCGCTCTATGCGGGCGACTTCGCCGCCATCTGCGCCGCCTGCGTGGAGCGGGAGATCGAGGGCGCCTACAACATCTCCGGCCTGGAGACGATCGACTACATCGACCTGATCCGGCTGGTCCGGGAGGTGACGGGCTCGCGGACGCCCGTCGTGAAGATCCCCTTCTGGCTGTTCGGCGCCCTCTTGCGCGCCTACGCCCTGGTCGATCGCAACCCGCCCTTCACCGTGGCGCAGCTGAAGGCCCTGGCGACGCCCGACGTGTTCGAGGTGATCGACTGGCCCGGCATCTTCGGCGTGCAGGCCACTCCTTTGCGCCGGGCGCTGGAGGAAACCTTCACGCATCCGCAATACGCTGACGTGGTGCTGGAGTTCTGACGCGCATGGCCAGGAAGCTCGTCGTCATCGGCGCCGGCCCCATGGGACTGGCCGCGGCCTATGAAGGCCTGAAGCGCGGCTTCGAGGTGGATGTGCTGGAGGGCGACGACCGCGTGGGCGGGATGGCGGCGCACTTCGATTTCGACGGCCTGTCGATCGAGCGCTTCTACCACTTCTGCTGCCTGAGCGATCACGACACCCTGGCCCTGATGGACGAGCTCGGCCTGGGCGGCCGGATGCGCTGGGTTTCCACCAAGATGGGCTTCTATGTGGACGGAAAGCTCTATCGCTGGGGCGATCCGCTGGCGCTCCTGACCTTCCCGAAGCTCGATCCGGTCTCCAAGGTCCGCTACGGCCTGCAGGTCTTTCTTTCGACCAAGCGCAGCGACTGGCGCCGGTTGGACAGGATCAGCGCCAAGCAGTGGTTCATCGACTGGTCCGGCCATAAAGCCTACGACCGGCTCTGGCGCCCGCTGCTGGAGCTGAAGTTCTATGAACTCACCGACCAGGTTTCCGCCGCCTGGATCTGGCAGCGCATCAAGCGCCTGGGCCGCTCGCGCAAATCCCTGTTCGAGGAACGCCTGGGCTATGTGGAGGGCGGTTCGGAGACCCTGATGAACGCCCTGGCGGAGGCGATCGTCGCCAAGGGCGGACGCATCCACCTGAAGTCGCCTGCCGCCCGCATCCGCATCGAGAACGGCGCCGCGGTGGGCGTCGTCACCGCTGACAGCCGCGAATTCCCCGCCGACGAGGTGGTCTCCACCATCCCGACCCCCTACGTTCCGCCGCTGCTGGCCGAGGCACCGGAGGCGGTGCGCGCGCCCTATGCGCAGATCCGCAACATCGGGGTGGTCTGCGTCCTGCATCGCCTCGCCCAGCCGGTTTCGCAGAACTTCTGGGTCAATATCTCAGATCCCCGGATGGAGATTCCGGGGATCGTCGAGTTCTCCAACCTGCGGCCGGTGGGAGAGGACGCCATCGTCTACGTGCCCTACTACATGCCCCAGACGCATCCCAAGTTCGCCTGGCCCAACGAGGCCTTCGTCGAGGAGAGCTGGCGCTATCTGAAGATGCTGAACCCGGCCCTGACCGACGCCGACCTCAAGGCCAGCCACGTCGGGCGGCTGCGCCACGCCCAGCCGATCTGCGAGCCGGGTTTCGCCGAAATGATCCCCCCGGCGCGCACCCCCATCGCAGGCCTCAGCATCGCCGACACCTGCTTCTACTATCCCGAGGACCGCGGCGTTTCGGAGAGCATCCGGTTCGCGCGCGGCATGATTGCCGAGCTGCCGGCGCCATGAAGCGGCTCTTCGGCCTTTTCGCCTCCCGGCAATTCCTGAAGTTCCTGCTGGCGGGCGGAACGGCGGCCCTGCTGCAGTGGCTGTCGCGCTTCGCCTTCAGCCAGGTGGTCGACTTCGCCTGGGCGGTGGCGCTGGCCTATCTCGTCGGACTCGCGACCGCCTTCGTGCTGAACAAGCTCTTCGTCTTCGGCGCCTCGGGCCGGCCGGTGACGAGCGAGATGACCTATTTCGCCCTGGTCAACGCCGTTTCCTTTCCGATCGTCTGGGGCGTCTCGATCCTGTTCGGCGTGTTCCTGCTGCCGCATTTCCTGTCGCGGCCGCTCGCCGAGGCGCTGGGCAACGCCATTGGGATTGTCTCGCCCGTAGGTTTGAGTTTCCTGCTGCACAAGTTCGTCACCTTCCGGAAAGCCGCTTCGTAAGACCCGCCGTAGCCGCACTGGAGCCCACGTGACCGTCGCCAGCCTGTCCGAGACCGGCCCCCAGACGCCGCTGATCGTCGACATGGACGGGGCGCTGCTGCGCACCGACGTGCTGTTCGAGGCCTTCGCCGCCGGGCTCGCCCGCCGACCGGTCGCAACCCTGATGGCCCTGCGACACCTGCTCGGCGGCCGGGCGCGCTTCAAGCGGGCCGTGGCGGAGATCGCCGAGATCGACGTCGAGGCCCTGCCCCTGCGCGAGGACTTCGTCGAGCATCTGGCCGCGGAGAAGGCGACAGGCCGCCCGTTGCACCTGGTCACCGCCGCCGACCAGGAGGTCGCCCAGCGGGTCGCGGAGCGCGTGGGCCTGTTCGACAGCGTCGAAGGCAGCACGGACGGACGAAACCTGAAGGGATCGAAGAAGCTGGCGGCCATCCAGGCGCGGTTCCCCGAGGGCTTCGCCTATGCCGGCGACAGCAACGCCGACCTGAAGGTCTGGGCGGAGGCCGACAGCATCGTCCTGGCCGGCGCGCCAGCGCCGGTGGCCGCCCGCGCCGGCCGCCTCGCCAAGCCCATCGAGGCGCGCTTCGAACCGGCGCGCGCGAACCTTCGCACCTGGATGAAGGCGCTTCGCGTCCACCAGTGGAGCAAGAACGCCCTGGTCTTCGTGGCGATCGTCCTGGGTCACCTCTATCGGGAGCCGGAGGCGTGGATCGCCTCCTTCATGGCGCTGACGGCCATGTGCCTGACGGCGTCCGGCACCTACCTCTTCAACGATCTCTCCGACCTGGCCGCCGACCGCCGGCACCGTACGAAGCGGAACCGGCCGTTGGCCGACGGACGGATATCGGTCCAGACCGGGCTGATCCTCGCGCCGTTGCTGATCCTGGCGGGGCTGGCCGTCGGATTCGCCGGCTCGCTGGCGCTCGGCGCCCTGGTGACGCTCTATCTCGCCATGACGCTCAGCTACTCCATGGCGCTCAAGCGCGTGCCGATGCTGGACGTCACGATCCTGGGCGGGCTCTACACGGTGCGGGTGATCATCGGGGCCGTCGCGATCGGCGCCGTGCTCTCGCCCTGGCTCCTGACCTTCAGCTTCTTCTTCTTCTTCGCCATGTCGCTCGCCAAGCGGCACGTGGAGCTGGTCCGCCTGGCCGAGGAAGCGCCGCGCAAGGTGGACGGCCGCGGCTATTCGGCGACGGACGCCCCGCTCACCCTGGCCTTCGGGGTCTCGGCCACCACCGCCTCGATCCTGATCATCATGCTTTACATGGTCGAGGAGGCCTTCCCGTCCGGCGCCTACAGCGCGCCCGACTTCCTGTGGGCCGCGCCGGTGCTGGTGGCGATCTGGACCATGCGCATCTGGCTTCTGGCCCAGCGGGGCGAGCTGCATGACGATCCTGTCGCCTTCGCGGTGCGCGACAGGGTGAGCTGGGCCCTGGGCGCGGTGTTCGGCGTCTGCTTCATCGCCGCCACGGTCAGCTAACCCGATGCTGCACCGGACGAAGACCTGGCGCTCCTGGGGGCGCACGATCCGCGCCGAGCACAGCCTTGCGCGCCCGGCCTTCGGCGATCAGGTCCGTCCGGCCATGGCCGAGGCGAGAGCAGCCGGCCTTTCGATGTTGCCGGTCGGGCTCGGCCGGTCCTATGGCGACACCAACCTCGATCCCGGCCAGGCGCTCATCGACGTGAGCGGCCTGGACCGGTTCATCGCCTTCGACCCCGAGACCGGCGTGCTGCGCGCCGAGGCCGGCGCGTCGCTGGGCGAAATCCTGAAGCTCGTCGTTCCCCACGGCTGGTTCCTGCCGACCACGCCCGGGACGCGGTTCGTGACACTGGGCGGCGCGGTAGCCAACGATGTGCACGGCAAGAATCACCACAGCGCCGGAACCTTCGGCCGCCACGTCCGGCGCCTGGCTCTGCTGCGCACCGATCATCCGGACCTCCTGGAGATCGGGCCCGACGCGGAGCCCGAGCTCTTCGCCGCCACCGTGGGCGGAGTGGGCCTGACCGGCCTCATTCTCTGGGTGGAGATTCAGCTGGTTCGGATCGGCTCCACCAGCCTGGTCCAGCGCGTGCAGCCCTTCGAACGCTTGGCCGACTTCTTCCACATCGCCCGGGAGGCCGAGGGTCGCTGGGAGCACACCGTCGCCTGGATCGACTGTACCGCGAAGGGGCCTCGCCTCGGCCGCGGGCTCTTCAACATGGCCAACTGGTCGGAGGACGGCGAACGCCGGATCCACGACGACCGCAAGGGCCCGAGCCTACCCTTCCAAGCGCCGGGCTTCGCGCTGAACCCCCTGACGCTCAAAGCTTTCAACGCTCTTTACTACGCCAAGGGCCGGATGGGCGCTGGAACCTCCCGGGTCCATTACACCCAAGCCTTCTATCCGCTGGACGCCATCGGCCGCTGGAACCTGCTCTACGGCCCGCGCGGCTTCTTTCAACACCAGTGCTGGGCGCCGCACGGCGAAGCGCCCGACGCCATCGCCGCCATGCTGACCCGCATCGCCCGCAGCGGCGAAGGCTCGTTCCTGGCGGTGCTCAAGACCCTGGGCGACCTTCCCTCTCCCGGGCTGCTTTCCTTTCCCAGGCCCGGCGTCACCCTGGCGCTCGACTTCCGCAACAAGGGGCCCGAAACCCTGGCCCTCCTGGCGGACCTGGACGAAATCGTGCGATCGGCGGGCGGGCGGCTCTATGCGGCCAAGGACGGCCGCGCGCCGGCCGCCATGTGGCGGGCGGGCTATCCGGAACTGAAGCGCTTCGCGGCGTTCGTGGACCCGGCCTTCAATTCGGCCTTCTGGCGAAGGGTGTCGACATGACCGATGCAGTTTCCGGCCGCCGGGTGGTGGTGATCGGCGCCCTTTCGGCCATCGCCGAGGCGACCTGCCGCCGGCTGGCGGCCGAGGGCGCGGCGCTCGCCCTGCTGGCGCGGGATGAGACGCGATTGGAGGCGGTGGCGGAGGATCTGCGCCTGCGCGGCGCCGCTCAGGTGATTGTCAGGGCCGAAGACCTCGTGCGGTCCGATCCGGAGGCGGCCCTGGCGGCCTGCCGCGAGGCGCTGGGGGGGATCGACGCCATCCTGCTGTTCTACGGCCTGCTGGGCGACCAGGGGCGCGCCGAGCAGGACCTCGCCCACGCCCGGCAGATCCTGGACGTCAACTTCACCAGCGCCGCCGGCTGGATGTTGGCCGGCGCGCAAGCTCTGGAGGCGCGAGCCGAAGCGGGCGGCGTGCTGCTGGCGGTCTCCAGCGTCGGCGGCGACCGCGGCCGCCGCTCCAACTATGTCTACGGCGCGGCCAAGGGTGGCCTTTCGATCCTGATGCAGGGGATCGCCCATCGATTCGGCGCGGCCGGGCGCCACCGCGCGGTGGTCATGAAGCTCGGCTTCGTCGACACGCCGATGACCGCCGGGTTCGACAAGGGAGGGCCGCTCTGGGCGCAACCGGATCAGATCGCGGCCGCGATCCGCAGGGCGATGGATCACGGCGGCCCCATCGTCTATGCGCCGTTCTTCTGGCGATGGATCATGCTGGCGATCCGCCTGACGCCCCAGGCGATCTTCAACCGCGTGAATCTGTAGGCCATAGTTGCTCATCCGGGGGTAGAGCCGCGGAAGCCGGGCGAAACCCTCCGCACCCGACGCAGTTCCAGCCCCTGTCGAGCTTGAGCCGCCGAGAGACGGAACCCACAGAACGGGTTCGCTGAACACGCTCGGTTGTGAACCTGCCGCAAAGGTCGAGTTTGCTTTTCAAAGTTGAAATAAGGGCCTTAACTCCTTGGCAAATCCCGGTCTCCGCCCCCACGGGGCGGCGATGGGGGGTCAGGAGGGCGCGCCATGGCTCCGCTACCGTCGAACAAGGCTCCGGATCCGATGGACGTCGCCCTGGGCGCGGCCGTACGCCTGCGGCGTCGCACCATCGGCATGTCGCAGGAAGCGCTGGCCGAGCAGTGCGGGGTCAGCTTCCAGCAGATCCAGAAATACGAGAACGGCGCCAACCGCATCTCCTTCTCGCGCCTCGTCCAGATCGCCCGGGCGCTGAAGTGCCGGGTGGTGGACCTGATGGACGTGCTGGACACGCCCGCCGGGGAAGGCGGGGAGACCGACCTGCTCAGCCGGATGCGAACACCGGGCGCCCTGGAGTTGCTGGCCGCCTATGAGCGGATGCCGCAGGAGGCGCGATCCTATCTCGTCAATCTGCTGCGAAGCCTCACCGATACGCCGGCGCGCCGGCGCGAAATGGCGTAAGGCGCCTCAGCCGCCCGCCAGCACCTTGTCGATCACCGCCTTGGCCTCGGCGCTGGACCAGTCGGCGTCGCCTGACAGCCGCGCCCGCTCGCGTCCATCGGCGCCGTAGATGACGGTGGTCGGCATGCCCGCCGCCGGCGGCGTGAAAGCGAAGGGCAAGGCCATCTTCGGGTCGTGATAGAAGGCGAGCGGCGCGTGCTTGGCGATGAAGGCGCGCGCCTTTTCCTCGTCCGCCGGGCGGTCGATGCTGATGGTCACGACCTTCACGGGCTTGCCTTCATAGCTCGCCGCCAGCTTGGCCAAGGTCGGCATCTCGATCACGCAGGGCGCGCACCAGGTCGCCCACAGGTTCACCACCGCCACCTGGCCCTGGAAGTCGGCGATGCGCACCGGCGCGCCGCTGGCGTCGACGAAGCTGTTGGCTGGTGGAACGGTCGCCTCGGCGGGGAAGGTCAGCTTCGACATCTCGCCGCGCGCCAGCTTCTTCAGGTCGCTGGCCTGCTGGGGGTTTTGGGAAGCCTGGGCGATGATGTAGACAACGGCCGCGACGCCGATCCCGGCGACGCCCCAGAGGGCCAGCTTCAACGGATCCCGCTTGGGTTTGGCCGCTTCGTCACCCGATTGCCCGCTCATATGACCGACACATCCTCGCCTGGTTCCAACACGCCCGCTTCCGGCCAGGGGCAGGCCATGTGGGGCGGACGTTTCACGGCCAAGCCGGCCGAGCTGATGCAGGCGATCAACGTCTCCATCGGCTTCGACAGGCGCATGGCCGCCCAGGACTTGGCCGGCTCCCGCGCGCACGCGGCGATGTTGCGCAAGCAGGGCGTCATTTCAAGCGAGGACGAAGGCGCGATCCAGCAGGGCCTGGCGACCATCGAAGCCGAGATCCAGGCTGGGACCTTCCCGTTCCGCGAGGAGTTCGAGGACATCCACATGAACGTGGAGGCCCGCCTGCGAGAGCTGATCGGCGCCCCCGCCGGGCGGCTTCACACGGCGCGCTCCCGCAACGACCAGGTGGCCCTGGACTTCCGCATGTGGGTGCGCGAGGCCTGCGACCGCACCATCGGTCAGATCCACGCCCTGCAGAAGGCCCTGCTGGCCAAGGCCGAACCGCACGCGGCGACCCTGACGCCTGGCTTCACCCACCTGCAGCCGGCCCAGCCGGTGACCTTCGGCCATCATCTGATGGCCTATGTGGAGATGTTCGGCCGCGACGCCGCGCGCTTCGCCGACGCCCGCGCGCGGATGAACGAGTGCCCGCTGGGGGCCGCGGCCTTGGCCGGCTCGCCCTTTCCCATCGACCGGCATGCGACGGCGCAGGCTTTGGGCTTCGAGCGCCCCACGGCAAACTCGCTGGACAGCGTGGCCGACCGGGACTTCGCCCTGGAGAGCCTGGCCGCAGCCAGCATCTGCGCCACCCACCTGTCGCGCCTGGCCGAAGAGATCGTCATCTGGATGACGCCGCAGTTCGGCTTCGTGAAGCTGTCGGACGCCTTCACCACCGGCTCGTCCATCATGCCGCAGAAGAAGAATCCCGACGCCGCCGAGCTCGTCCGCGCCAAGGCGGGCCGACTGCTGGGCTCCTTCACCCAGCTTTCTGTGGTGATGAAGGGTCTGCCGCTCACCTATTCGAAGGACATGCAGGAGGACAAGGTCCCGACCTTCGAGGCCTTCGACGCCCTCGAGCTGTCGCTGGCCGCCATGACCGGAATGGTCGCCGACATGGAGCCCGTGGCCGAACGGATGGCCCAGGCCGCCGGAGCCGGCTACGCCACGGCGACCGACCTGGCCGACTGGCTGGTGCGGACCCTGGACATGCCGTTCCGCGACGCGCATCACGTGACGGGCGCGGCGGTGAAGCGCGCCGAGACGCTGGGGGTGGATCTGGCCGAACTGCCGCTGGCCGAACTGCAGGCGCTGGAGCCGCGCGTCACCGCCGAGGTTTTCCAGGTGCTGACGCCGGAAGCTTCCGTCGCCAGCCGCAAGAGCTACGGCGGCGCCTCGCCGGAACAGGTCCGCGCCCAGATCGCGCGGTGGAAGGAGATTTTGGCATGACCCTTCGCCCGACGACCGTCCTCGCCCTCGTCGCCGCCCTGGCGGCGGCCGGCTGCGGCAAGCTCGGCGAGTTGGAGCGCCCCGGCCCGCTGCTCGGCGGCGCCACGGGCGCCGACGCCGGGCCCGAGCCCGCCCGGACCGTGCGCACCGTCGATCCACGCAGCCACGACGATCGGCCGCTGCCGCCGCGCACCCTGCCGATCGACTCCCAGCCCAGCGCCACCTCCAGCACGCCGCAAGGCGCCCTGCCCGACCCGTACAACAATCCGCGATGAACCATTTCGAGCTCCGCGGGGGCGAGCTCTTCTGCGAAGGCGTGCCGCTGGCGCGCCTGGCGGGCGAGGTCGGGACGCCGCTCTACGTCTATTCGACCGCGACGCTGGAGCGGCACTACACCGTCCTGCGCGATGCGCTGATGGCCGAAGGGATCCGCGGCGAACACGGGGGCGAGCCGCTGATCGCCTTCGCCGTGAAGGCCAATTCCAACCTGGCGGTGCTGAAGACCCTGGCGCGCCTGGGCTCGGGCGCCGACACGGTCTCCGAAGGCGAGATCCGCCGCGCGCTGGCCGCCGGGATTCCCGCCGAGAAGATCGTCTTTTCCGGCGTCGGCAAGACCGAGGGCGAGATCGCCTTCGCCCTGAAGTCCGGCGTCTCGGAGGTCAATGTCGAGTCCGAACCGGAGCTGGAGCTGGTCTCAAAGGTCGCCCGATCGCTCGGAACGCGCGCGGTGATCGCCATCCGCGTCAATCCCGACGTCTCGGCCGGCGGCCACGAAAAAATCTCCACCGGCAAGGCCGACAACAAGTTCGGGGTGTCCTTCTCTGAGGCCGAGCGGCTCTACGCCAAGGCCGCCAACGACGCCGGCCTGCGCCCGGTGGGCGTGACCTGCCACATCGGCAGCCAGATCACCGACCTCGCCCCCATGGCCGCCGCCTTCGCCAAGATGCGCGGCCTGGTCGAGCGCCTGCGGGCCGAGGGGCATCCCGTGGAGCGTCTGGATCTCGGCGGCGGCCTCGGCGCGCCCTATTTCAACACCCCCGAACCGCCGCCCCCGGCCGATTACGCCCGGATGATCGCGCAGACCATGGCGGGCCTCGACATCGCCTATTCCTTCGAGCCTGGCCGGATGATCGCCGCCAACGCCGGCGTGCTGGTGGCCCGGGTGCTGCACATCCATGCACGGCCCGAGGGGCGGAAGTTCGCGGTGCTGGACGCAGCCATGAACGACCTCATCCGGCCGGCCATGTACGAGGCCTATCACGAGATCGTCCCGGTGAAGCCGCGTCCGGGAGCGCCGGAGGTCTACGACGTCGTCGGCCCCATCTGCGAGACAGGCGACACCTTCACCCGCGAGCGCGCCCTGCCCCCCCTGCAGGCCGGCGATCTGGTGGCCTTCCTGACCGCCGGAGCCTATGGCGCGGTGATGTCGAGCGAATACAACAGCCGCCGACTGGTCCCCGAGGTGCTGGCCAAGGGCGAGGACTGGGCGGTGGTCCGGCCGCGCCCCACCTACGAGGACATGCTGGCCCGGGAAGCCCCCGCGCCCTGGCTCTCCGTCTAAACCCTTCCTGAACCTGCCTCTGCCAGTTTGCCGCAGGTCCTGAAGGCGGGAAGCGAAGTGGCGCGGCTGAACGACATCCTCGACGACGGTCGCGCGGGCGCTACGCTCAAGCAAACCCAGCGCAGCCGGGCTAACCGCTGGCTGCTCCTCACGCTGGTGGGCGTTCTACTCTGGCTTGAATTCGACTGGAGGGCTCTGGCCGCGTGGGCGGTCGCAAACCTCATCCTGGAACTACTTCTGGTGGTTAGCGCGGTAGTTTACGCGAATGCTGGCGGCGACATCCGACGCACTCGTATCACCCGCCTGCTCACTGCAGCCGCCTTCAGCATCGTCTGGACCGGCATGGCTGCGGGTTGCTGGATCTATGGCTCGCTGGTCCTGAAGTTCGCAGCCCTGCTGGTGGTCTTCGGCGTGCTGCTGGAGGCTGTGAAATATGCTGCGCTCAGCCGCTCGGCTTTCCTGGCGATCGCACCCTTCCCAATTCTCGCCCTTACGCTCGCCCCACTGTCGCTCGCCGCCGAGGCGCCCCGGCAAATCCTGTTCGTGATCGGCGCCCTCGCCGCTCTCGGCATCTGCCTCATTCACGTGGCGCGCGCCCTGCGCGCCAACGCCGTCGCCCTGGAGAAGGCCCAGGAGGAGGCTCTGGAGGCCAGCCGCGCCAAATCCGCCTTCCTGGCCATGATGAGCCACGAGTTGCGCACGCCGATGAACGGCGTGCTGGGCATGGCCCACGCCCTGGCCGCCACCAAGCTGACGCCGCAGCAATCCAACTATCTGGACATGATCGTGCAGTCCGGCGACGGGCTGCTGGCCGTCCTCAACGACGTGCTCGACCTTTCCAAGATAGAGGCCGGAAAGCTGGAGCTGGAGTCGGCGCCCTTCGACATCGAGCGCCTGGGTCGCCAACTCTACATGCTCTGGAGCGAGACGGCTCGCGCCAAGGGGCTGGAACTGTCCCTGACCGTCGACCCCGGCCTCCCCTCCTGGGTGGCGGGAGATGCGGTGCGGGTCCGGCAGGTGGTGACCAACCTCGTCTCCAACGCGCTGAAGTTCACCCAGCAGGGAATCGTTTCCCTCCGGCTGACGCCGGCGATCGAGGGCGGCGTGGAGATCGTGGTGGCCGACACCGGCATCGGCATGACCCGCGAACAGCAGGCCCGGCTGTTCCAGGCCTTCACTCAGGCCGAGGTCTCGACCACGCGCCGCTTCGGCGGCACGGGCTTAGGCCTCTCCATCTGCCGTCAGCTGACGGAGATGATGGGCGGGCACATCCACGTGGAGAGCGCCCCGGGCGAGGGCTCGACCTTCCGGGTCGTCCTGCCGCTGGCGGCGGCCGAGCCGCCGTCGGACGCCGAATACGCCGCCCGCGCGGTCACCCTGGCCGGCCGCAGAATCCTGGTGGTGGACGACAACGCCGTGAACCAAGCGGTGGCGCGCGCCATCCTGGAAGCCGCCGATGCGATCGTCATCACCGCCGAGGACGGTCTCGACGCCCTGGAGAAGCTGACCGGCGGCTCTTTCGACCTAGTGCTGATGGACGTGCATATGCCGCGCATGGACGGGCTGGAGGCCTTGCGCCGCATCCGGGCCGGCGAGACCGGGCGGCCGGGAATCCCGGTCCTGGCGCTGACCGCCGACGCCATGTCGGGGGAGGGCGAGCGGCTGCTGGCGCTCGGCTTCGACGAGGTGCACCCCAAGCCACTGCAGCCGGCCGAACTGATGCGCTCTGTCGCCGCCTGGTGCGATCGGCCGATCGAATTCGCGCGCCGCTCGGCCTGAAGCCTCAGTCCAGCGCACCGATATAGGGCAGGCCGCGCAGCGTGCCGGCCGCGTCCATGCCGTAGCCCACCAGGAAACGGGCCGGCGCCTCCCAGGCGACGAAGTCCGGCGTGATCGCCCGGGGCGTCGGCCAGGGCTTGGAGGCGAAGACCGCCGTCAAGGCGCGGCTGGCGCCGGCGTCGCGCACTAGGCGATGGGCCTCCGAAAGCGACAGGCCGGTGTCGATCACGTCGTCGAGGATGAGCGCCGTGCGCCCGGCCAGCGGCCGCTGCAGGTCGGCGCGCACCTCGCAGCGCCCCAGGCTCGCCCGCTCGTCGCCATAGGAGGCGAGCCACAGGGCGTCGAAGCGCACGTGACGTCCGTTGCGCGCCAGGGCCCGCGTCAGATCCGCGGCGAACCACAGCCCCCCGGTCAGCAGGCAGACGGCCACGGTGTCGTCGTCGATCTCCGGTGCGATGCGTCGGGCGAGGCCTTCGACCCGGGCGGCGACCTCGGCCTCGTCGACCAGGACGACGGGTTCGCGCCCTCCCGCCGCCTGGGTCACGGCTGCGCCCCTTCCGGATGGACCGGCAGGGCGTCGGGGGAACCGGCCGGCAGGGGCAGGGCCTCCACGGCAGGCAGTTCGGTCGAGGGGCGCAGGGCCGGCGTCTCCTCCACCGGCGCGCGGATCTTGGCCTGGGGCGCGGTCTTGGCGGTCCTGGCGTCCTCGTCCAGGGCGAAGCCGATCTCCAGCCAGGCGGCGGTGCGCGGCGGATCGAGGACGGCGATGGCGAAGTGCCGCGTCTCGCCGGGGGGCACCGTGGCGTCGGCCGGCCGCGCGATCTTGGTGGAGACCGGCCGATTGTTCTGGTCCAGCAGGCGGATGCGCAGCGGCGGCGAGACCACCGGATGGTCCTCGATATTGCGGATGGAGCCGGACACCGACATGGCCGGGTGGCCGTCCTGCAGCGAGGGCTCCCATTGGGCGTTCTCGATCACCAGGCCCAGGCTGTTCACCGGCAGGCCGATGCTGGCGTAGGCGCTGGCCGCCTGCGGCCACAGACGCACCACGTCGACGCGGAACACCACCGCCACGGCGGCCATCACCACCAGGGCGCCCGCCATGGCCGCCCAGACGATGCCCGTCGTCGCCGCTTCGCGCACCCGGCGCTCGGTCTCCGCCCGCTGGCGGAACGCCCTGGGCAGAGCCTCGCCCGGCAGTTCGCTGACGGCGGGCTCGGGTTCTTCCGCCGGCGCGGCCTCGCGGGCTACGGCGCCTTCCTCCTCCGAGACCTCGAGCTCGAGTTCCTCAGAACGATGCGCGGTCCAGCGCGCGCCGCACGCGGCGCACTTCACGGCCCGGCCTTCCGCGGGGATCTTGGAATCGTCCACGAAATAGCTGGTGGCGCACTCTGGACAGGTCAGTATCATGCGGCCGAATCGCGACGCTCCCGCAACCTCCATCGAGGTCGCCGATTTCGGCCTTCATGTCCAGAAACCCTAACGCATCCGGCGCGCACGACGCCGACAACGCCGTCGTCCGCTTCGATGATGTATCGATGCGTTACGGGCGCGCGCCCGAGACCCTCCGCGACCTCTCCTTCTCGCTGGCGCCGGGTTCGTTCCACTTCGTCACCGGCGCCTCGGGGGCCGGCAAGTCCTCGCTGCTGAAGCTGATCTTCCTGGCGGCCAAGCCGTCGCGCGGCCTGCTCCACCTGTTCGGCCAGGACGTCTCGACCGTGGCGGCCGAGGACCGGCCGTTCCTGCGCCGCCGGATCGGGGTGGTGTTCCAGGACTTCAAGCTGCTGGACCATCTGTCGGCCTTCGACAACGCCGCCCTGCCTCTGCGCATCGCCGGCCGCCGGCCGGCCAGCTACCGCCAGGACGTGGCCGAGCTCCTGGCCTGGGTAGGCCTGCGCAGCCGCATGCACGCCATGCCCGCCACGCTGGCGGGCGGCGAGAAGCAGCGGCTGGCCATCGCCCGCGCGGTGGTCAACCGCCCGGATATCCTGCTCGCCGACGAACCCACCGGCAATGTGGACCACGAGATGGCCTTGCGGATCTTCCGCCTGTTCGTGGAGCTGAATCGCCTGGGGGCCACGGTGCTGATCGCCACCCACGACCGGGACCTGGTGGCGCGATCGGGCATGCCGGTGCTGCACCTGGAGCAGGGGCGGCTGGTCGAGGGCGGGGCGCCCGCCCGGTGAGTCCGCTCGATCCCGACCGCTGGCGCCCGGCGCCCTTCCTGCCCGACGGCGACAGCCGCGACGGGGCGCTGATCTTCGTGGTCGCGACGCTGTGCTTCCTGGCCTGCCTGACGGCGCTGTCGGTGCTGGCGGCCAACCGCGCCGCCCGCGGCTGGAGCGGTCAGCTCGCCGCCGAGGCCACGGTGATCGTGCGCGCCAAGGCCAACGAGACTCCAGATGGAGCGGCCGCGCGGGCGGCCGAGACCCTCGCCGGGGTTCCCGGCGTAGCGGAAGCCCGGGCCCTGGAGAAGGAGAAGGCCGAGGCGCTGGTCGCCCCCTGGCTGGGCGATCTGGCTGATCTCGGCGACCTGCCGGTGCCTCGCCTGGTGGAAGTGCGGCTGGAACGCGAGAACCCGGCGACGGCCGCGGCGCTGGACCGCGCGCTGAAGACACAGGGCCTGGATGCGGTGGTGGACGACCATTCGGTTTGGATGGAGGACATCCAGCGGGCGGCGCGCGTGGCCCAAGGCTTTGGGGCGGCGGTCTTCCTGCTGATCGCCGGCGCCGCGGGCGCGACGGTGGCCTTCGCCACCCGCGCGGGCCTGGCGGCGCATCGCGACGTGGTCGAGGTGCTTCACCTGGCCGGCGCGGAGGATGGTTTCATCGCCCGGCTATTCCAGGCGCGCTTCGCCCGCATGGCCGCGACGGCGGGCTTGTTCGGCGCGGCGGGCGCGGCGATCATCGGCGCCGTCCTACGCATCTCCGGGGGAGGCGAAGGCTTGACGCCCGTACTGCCGATCCGCTGGATCGATCTGGTCGCGGTGGTCCCCGCCCCGCTGCTTGCGGCGGCCGTGGCGGCGGCGGCCGCGCGCCTGACGGCCCAGGCGCTGATCCGCGAGCTGGATTGACGTTCGCCATGAAGGGACTGGTCGCAATCATCGTTCTGGCGGTCATCTGGGCTTCCGGCTTTCTGGCCTTCGTCGCCCGGGTCGAGCGCTCGACCCCGCCCAGGGATCCCGGACGCGCCCAGGGCGTGGTGGCCCTGACCGGCGCCGGCTCCAACGAGCGGATCGGCGCGGCCATGGAGCTGCTTGAGAACGGCCGCGCCCAGCGGATGCTGGTCTCCGGCGTCAGCCGCGAGGCCTCGCGGGAGGACATCCGCATGGTCAGCCGCGCGGCGCGCCGGCTCTACGATTGCTGCGTCGATCTCGGCTTCAGCGCCGCCAACACCGTCGGCAATGCGCGCGAAACCCAGGACTGGGCGCGCGCCATGCGCTTCGACAGCCTGATCGTCGTGACCGCCGACTACCACATGCCGCGCGCCATGCTGGAGCTGCGCGGGGCCATGCCGGACGCACGGCTGGTCGCCTATCCGGTGCGGACCTCGGTGGTGGATCCGGCAAGGTGGTGGCGCACGACCGGCGGCGTCCGGTTGATGGTGGGCGAGTATTCCAAGTATCTGGCCATCCTGGGCCGCGAAGCGGTGCTGAGTCTCGGCGGCCGGCCCGAGCCCGCCGCGGCCGCGAAGAAAGGCTGAACGCGTTGATCGCCCTCCGCTCCTTCCTGTTCGTCGTGCTGTTCTATCTGTGGTCGGCGGCGGTCGCGATCCTGTGCACGCCGCTGCTGCTGGGGCCGTCGAGCTGGATCCTGCGGATGTTCGCCCTCTGGGGGCGCGGCATCGCCGTGCTGCTGCGGGCGGTGTGCGGGATCAGGGTGGAGGTGCGCGGCCGGGAGCACCTGCCCACCGGCCCCGCCTTGGTCGCGCCCAAGCATCAGTGCATGTACGACGTCTTCGCCCAGTTCGCCTGGCTGCCGGCCTCCTGCTTCGTGATGAAGAAGGAGCTGATGTGGATTCCCTGGTTCGGCTGGTACGCCCGCAAGGTGAAGATGATCGTCGTGGATCGGGACGGCCATGCCGCGGCGCTGAAGAAGCTGGTGCGGGAATCCCGGGAGCGCTTCGCCGAGAACCGCCAGGTGGTGATCTTCCCCGAGGGCACGCGCGGAGACCCGGGCGTCGCCGGCGACTACAAGCCCGGCATCGCGGCCCTCTATCGCGAGATCGACGTGCCGGTGCATCCGGTCGCGACCAATTCCGGCGTGCACTGGCCCCGGCACGGCTTCATCCGCAAGCCGGGGACCATCGTCTTCGAATACCTGGAGCCGATCCCGCCCGGCCTGAAACGGGCGGAATTCATGCGCACCCTGGAAGAGCGGATCGAAACCGCCTCGGCCAAGCTGCTGCCGCTCTAATCTACGGCGCCAGGAACGCCTGGGTCGCCTCGATGGCCTCCACTAGGCCCAGGCGCTCGACCGTCACGCCGGGCGGCAGGCCCGAGAACAGCCGCGTCGGGGCCTGGGCGTCCAGCATCACGAAGACGCCCTTGTCGTCGGCCCGGCGGATCAGACGGCCGAAGGCCTGGGCGATGCGGCCACGGGCGAGGGCGTCGTCATAGGCCTTGCCGCCGAAGCGGGCGCGGCGAGCCTTGTGCAGGATGTCGGGCCGCGGCCAGGGCACCCGGTCGAAGACCAGCAGGCGCAGCGAGCGGCCCGGCACGTCGACGCCGTCGCGCACCGCATCGGTGCCCAGCAGGCAGGCGTCCTCCTCGGCGCGGAAGATGTCGACCAGGGCGCCGACCTCAAGCGGATCGACGTGCTGGGCGTAGAGGGCCAGGCCCTTGTCGGCGAGCGGCGCGGCGATGCGGTCGTGCACCGCCCGCAGCCGGCGGATGGCGGTGAAGAGGCCAAGCCCGCCGCCGCCGGCGGCCAGGAACAGCTCGCGCATGGCCGCGGCCACCTGGCGCGGATCATCCCGCCCCACGTCGGTGACCACGAAGGCCCGCGCGTTGGCGGCGTAGTCGAAGGGCGAGGCGAGCTTCAGCGTCTTCGGCCGGTCCGGCAGCCGGGCGGCCCCGGTGCGCATCTCTGCGAGGGCGAAGGGATCGTCGAGGGTGGCGTCCGACAGGGTGGCGCTGGTCACCAGCACCCCATGCGCCGGCGCGATCACCGCATTGGTCAGGGGTTCGGTGGGATCGACCCAATGGCGGCGGCAGGCGGCGTCGACGACGCGGCCATAGAGGAAGGTGGCGTCGAACCAGTCGACGAAGTCCGGATCGTCCTCGGCGTCCTCGTCGATGGCCCGCAGCATGGAGCGCCAGGCCGGCAGCAGCATGCGGCAGCGGCGGTCCAGGCCCCGCAGCGCCCCTTCGATCCGCGCCCGGTCGCTGGTGACCATCTGGGCCGCCTCGTCGTCGAGCAAATCCTCGAGGTGGCGGGCGAGCGCCAGCAACGGCGCCTCGATCCGCCCCAGAGCTACGGCGGCGTCGCGGGCGGTGGCGCGGACCAGGTCGAGCGCCGGCCGGGCGGCGCACTCCATGCCGATGTCGGAGGCGGCCGCACGGGCGCGCAGCTGTTCGATCACCGCCACCAGGAACGCCTCGATCGGCCCGATCGGATTGACCTCGCCGTTCGGCGGCGCGATGCGGCCGGACCACCCCTCGCCCGGCAGGGCGGCGGCGGCGTGGAGCGCGTCGGTGAGCGCGCGGCGCGCCTCCTCCCGGTCGCCCAGCATGTCCATCAGGCGGGCTTCCAGCCCCCGGCCGCGGCGGCCGCGGCCCTCGGGACCCCGGATCCAGCGCCGCAGCTCGGCGGCTTCCGCCCCCGAAAGCGCCGCCGAAAAGGCGGCGTCGGCGGCGTCGAACAGGTGGTGGCCCTCGTCGAAGACGATGCGCTTGAGCTGGGTGGTTTCGCCGTCGGCCTTGGAGCCGCGGGCCGCCCGCGCGCCGTCGAAGGCCGCCTGGGTCAGCACCAGGGCGTGATTGGCGATCACGAGGTCGGCCCGCCGCGAGCCGCGTATCGCCTTCTCCACGAAACAGGTGCGGTAGTGGGGACAGCCGGCGTGGATGCACTCCCCGCGCCGGTCCACCAGATTGGCGGCGCTGGCCTGGGCCGCCGGCGGCGTGGCGAAGAGGGTCGGCAGCCAGGCCGGGAAGTCGCCGCCGGTCATGTCGCCGTCGCGGGTGGCGCGCGCCCAGCGGGCGGAAAGGCCGAGGCCGATCAGGTCCGCCCCGCCGAGCTGGGCGGTGTTGGCCATTTCCTGGAAATTGAGCAGGCAGAGATAGTTCTCCCGCCCCTTGCGGACCACGGCCTTCTTCGCCCGCGCCTTGGGATCGGGGAACACCGCGTGGCTCTCCCGCTCGATCTGGCGCTGCAAGGCGCGGGTATAGGTCGAGACCCAGACCGCCGGTCCGTTCGCCTCGGCCCAGAGCGAGGCCGGCGCCAAATAGCCGAGCGTCTTGCCCACGCCCGTGCCGGCCTCGGCCAGCATCATCCGCGGCTCGCCCTCGCGCTCGCGCGGCTGGAAGGCGAAGGCGGCCTCGGCGGCGAACTCGGCCTGGGCGGGACGAGCCTCGTCCAGCCCAGCCCGTTGCAGGAGTTCGGCCAGCCGGTCCGCTGCGGCGTCGCCCCCTACGGGCTTCGAACCCGCCTCGCCGGCGGGCGCCTGGTCCTCCCACTCCATGATCCGGGTCCAGACGTCGAGGCCGGAGCTTCGGAACTGGTTGCCGACCGGCGCCGAGCGGAGGGCGCCGATGACCGCCGGCCCCCAGGCCCAGCCGGCGCGCGCCAGGGTCTCCGCCAGAGCCAGCGCCTCCTCCCGGCTGGGCTGGGGTTCGGCGGCCAATTCCGCCAGCAGGCGCGTACAGGCTTCCCGCAGGGCGGCGGCCTGGGCGGCCGCCCCCTTCGGCTCCTCCAGACCCAGCGCCAGGGCGAGGCCGGCCGCGGACGGCGCGCAGAACCTGGCCGGCCGGACGAAGGCGAAGAGCTCGAGCGCGTCGAACATCCGCGGCGAACGCGGCGGCGCGTTCAGACCCAGGCGCCGCGCGGTCATCGCCGCGTGGGCCGTCAGGACGGGGCCGCCTTCGAAGAGGTCGCGAGCCTCGGGCGGGCGGATCGCCTCGGCGCGCCCCGCATCGGCGGCGGCGGCCCGGGGCCCGGGCAGGACCACCAGGGCGGGCGCGAGATCGAGGGCGGGGGCGAGCGCGTTCACCCGGACTTGCTACCCGACTCCGCCCCGAAACGAAACGGGAACCCATCGCCCCCGGCGAAGTCGTCGCATTGGCCTGCTATCGAGGGCTTCGCCCTCTGGATCGGCAGAACGCACGAAGTGGCCGCTCAAGCCATGGCTCCGCTTTGCGGCGGCGGGCAAAGCGGCTAGGCCTGCAATGCGAGGGCGGGCGACGGAAGCAGGAGACGGACGACCGAATGCTGACCAGGCTCCTCGACGCCTACCTCGCCGCGCCCCGCCACCGGGGGAAGAAGTGGCTGCTGCGCCATCTGCTGCTGCCGCTGGTTCAGGGGCGGCCCGTGCGCTCCTACTACGGGGTGCGTATGCACGCCCGCCCGCGCGACTTCACCAATCTCGCCTCGATCTCAGGCTGCTTCCGTTCCGACTACGACGACGTCTTCGCCGAGGTGAGCGCGCTCCAGCCCGGCATGGCCTTCATCGACATCGGCGCCAATGCCGGCCTCTTCTCCCTGGTCGCGTCGCAGCGCGTGGGCGAACGGGGCGTGGTCCTGGCGTTCGAACCGTCGCTGCCGGTCTTCCGGGACCTGGTCGCCAATGCGGCGGCGAACGGCGCGCGCAACCTGTTCCCCTTCAACGCCGCGGTCGGAGAGGCGACGACGATCGCGCGCTTCGCGCCGGGAAAGGACTCCCACTCCGGCGTCGGGCGGCTGGACCGGTCGGGCGAGGCGTCGGTGCTGCAGATGCATTTCGACGGCCTGGCGGCCCTGTTCGACGAGATTCTCGGCGAGCGGGAGACGGTGATCAAGATCGACGTGGAGGGCGCGGAAGGCCAGGTGGTCGCCGCCTTGCGCCAGTTCCTCCGGCGCCCACAGGTGCGGACCGTGATCGCCGAGATCGATCCCGAATTCCTGCGCCGGTTCGGCCATGACGAACACGGCCTCTACGCCGCCTTCGCCGAGGCCGGGTTCGAGCCGCGCCGCGGCCTGGGCGCGGCGGCCCACTACAACGAGGTCTTCGTCCGCGTCGGCCCGGCGGTCAGCGCGCCGCCGGCGAGGCCGGCGCTAGCCGCGAAAGCGCATGCCGTCCCAGTTCCATGATCCGCCGCTCGGCCCCTGGGCCGCGGCCGGAGGCCATCCATAAGCCGAGGTGGACAGCCACGTAGGCGCCGCCTCCCAGCAGCACCTGGAAGCCGACCCGCAACGCCAGCCGCCCAGGATCCTCGCCCGCAGGCAGGAACGGGCCCGCCAGGGCGAGCAGACCCGCCATGGCCGCGACGCTGGCGGCCGTGCGCCACACCGCCTGCAGTTGTCGCAGAACCCGCATGCCGGCGAGCTGGCGGATCAGCCAGGCGTTGACGCCCACATGGATCAGCCCGGCCAGGAAACGCCCCACGACCACGCCGAGCAGCCCGCCGAGGACCAGCCCGCCGACCACGAACGGGATGCGCGTGACGAAGACCAGCAGGTCGCGCTGGAACATCAGCTTGGTGCGACCCAAGGCCAGGCCGAGCGGCTGCGATGTGAGAGTGAGCGTCTGGATCGCGTAGAGGCAGGCCATGATCTGGATGACCAGGGCCGCCGGAAGCCATTTCTCGCCGAGCACCAGCAGAACCACCGGCTCAGCCACATAGGCGAGCCCGATCCCCAGCGGGGCGGCGATGGCGAAGGTCAGGGCCTGGGAGGCGGCGACGGCTTCCTGCAGACGGGGTCGGTCCTCGCGCACGGCCGCGAAGCCGGCGAACAGCACCTGGACGAAGGGCGTGGTCGCCTCCCGCGTCGGGATCGCCGCGAGATCTCCACCGACCTTGTAGAAGCCCAGGTCCGTCTTGCTGAGGAACCGACCGATCAGGAGCTGATCGAGGTTCCAGTTCAAGGTGTTGACGATCTGGCCCAGGGTCAGCCAGCCGGAGAACGACCAGAGCTCGCGCGCCTTGGCCAGGCTGACGCGCGGACGATAGGGGGCGAACAGGTAGGAGAGCGCCACATTGGCCGCCTGGGCCACCACCGAACCGACCACCAGCGCCCAATAGCTGCGGTAGATCAGGGCGATGGCCGCCGCGGCCAGGAAGCCGGCGAGCTTCGATCCGGCGCCGAGGGCGAATTCCTGCCAGAAGATCAGTTGCTTGGCCATCAAGGGGATGCGCGGATTGCTCGCGCCATTGATCATCGCCGCCAGGGCCAGCAGCAGCATCACCGGGAAGAGGCGCGGGTCGTGGTAGAAGAGCGCCACGGGCCAGGCGAGGCCTGAGAACACCACGCCTACCAGCAGGGCGCGCGCCATGTTGAGCGTCCAGGCGGTGTTCAGGTGGTCTTCGCCCGGCGCCTTCGAATGGATCAGGGCGCTGGAGAGCGAGAGCTCGGTGACCGCGCCGAGAATCGCCAGCACGCCGGTGGCGATGGCGACGAGGCCGAAATCCGCCGGCGTCAGCAGCCGGGCGAGCAGCAGGGTGCTCAGGAACCCGATCAGGTTCACGACCAGGCGCGCGGCCACCAACCAGGCCGCGCCGCGCACGAGGCGGCCCTTCAGGCTTGGCACCTGGCGCCCCCCACGATGATCCATGGCCGAAGCCTAATCGCGCGGCCCTCCGAGCGCCACGCCCGCCGCCTGCCAGAGCAGACGGACCGCGCTGCGGGTCGGCCGGAGCGCCAGGGAGCGGGCGGCCGCCCTGGCCGCGCCAGCCGGGTCGCCGAAATCGTACAGCATGATCTGAGCCAGGCGATGCTTATGGCGCGCCCTCACCTTCCTGCGCTCGTAGCCGCTCACCCCCTCCAGGGCGCGTGTGAACATCACCTCGTGCCCCGCGAAGACGGCGTCGCGGTTGCGGGAAATCCGCCCGTCGGAGTCCTGGAAGAAGGTCACCATCGGCTCGCGCACGATGGCGAACGCCCCCACCTGCCGCAGCTTCAGCCACAGATCCCAGTCCTGGCAACTGGGCAGGTCGGGATCGAAGCCCCCCACCGCATCGAAGGCGTCGCGTCGGACCATCGAGGAGGAGGTGCTTCCCACCACATTGGCGCCGCGCAGGCTCGCCACGTCCACCACCGCCGGCGGCGCAACCTCGAAGTCGCCGTCCTTGGACTCGTACCGCAATCCGGTGAAGCTTGCGACCGCATCCGGCGCGCCCTCCAGCGCCTGGGTCTGGGCGGCGTGCTTGTCCGGCCGCCAGGCGTCGTCGGAATCGAGGAAGCAGATCCAGTCGCAGCGGGTGGCGGCCACGCCGCGGTTGCGCGCCGCCGCCGCCCCGCCGGACGCCGGCAACCGCACCAGCCGTACGCGGTCGTCGCGCCGGGCGAGGGTCTCGACGATCTCCGGCGTGTCGTCGGTGGAACCGTCGTCCACGACGACCACCTCGTCGACCGGAAGGGTCTGGGCGAGCGCGCTCTCCACGGCCCGGCCGATCAGACTCGCACGGTTCCGGGCGGGGATCACCACTGCCGACGCCATCGATCTCCTCCAAGCTCGGGCCCAAGGCTTAGGCGGCCCGCCTCGGCTCGTACAGCCGAGGCCTGCGGACTCTCGAGGCGCTTCTAGCAAACGCCCAGGGTTTGATCGCCCGCGCTGCTATGACGCTTCGATGTCGAAAAGGCGGCGGCGCTCGCGCCTCAAGGCACGGGGATCGGACGGCAGACGGTGACGCCGCGATCGTCGACGCAGGCCATGCCGCGGTCGCCCTGCCCGCGACGATCGCGGAACAGCAGCACCCGAGGCGCCGGCCCCTTGGGATAGGGTCCTGCGACGGCCGGTGGCGGAGCCACATAGGGCGCCTGCGGCAGGGCGGCGAGCGCTGCGGCTTCGGCGATGCAGCGGGCGCCGTCATAGACCTGGCCGCGCGGACAGTCGGGCGGGGCGGTTCCGCTCTGATGAAGCATGCGGCCCGTCGGGCGGGCGCGGCCGTCGTCCCCGCGGCACCACAGCTCCAGCGTCCGGGCGTCGGGGCTGGCGCCGACCCAGTGACAGTTCGGCGGCGTGTCCACCTGGGCCGCGGCGGGTCCGCCCAGCAGGACGGCGAAGGCGAGGCCCAATCCGAGGTGTCGCATTTCGCGTCTCCAAAGACCTGCGCCATGAGCCCCCCGCTGCGGCTCATCGTCAAGCCGCTTGCGTGAAACGGAACGGGAACATGATATAGGCGGCCATGCCCGACGCGGCCGCCCTCTCCGCCGACCTCCTGCCCGCCAGGTTCGCCGACTGGTTCGCCGGCCGCGGCTGGAGCCCGCGCGCGCATCAACTGGAGATGGTCGCCAAGGCGAAGGCGGGGCGCGACGCCCTGCTGATCGCCCCGACCGGCGGAGGCAAGACCCTGGCCGGCTTCCTGCCCAGCCTGATCGAACTGGCCGAGCGGCCGCCGGCCAACACGCCGCGCGGAATCCACACCCTGTACATCTCGCCGCTCAAGGCTCTCGCGGTCGACGTGGAACGCAACCTGATGGCGCCGATCCTCCAGATGGGCCTGCCGATCGTCGCCGAGAGCCGCACCGGCGACACCGGCCAGGGGCGCCGCCAGCGCCAGCGGGTGAAACCGCCCGACATCCTCTTGACCACGCCCGAGCAGCTGGCCCTGTTCTGCGCCTGGGAGGGGGCCAGGCTCTATTTCGAAGACCTCTCCTGCGTAATCCTGGACGAGATCCACACCCTGCACGCCTCCAAACGCGGCGACCTGCTGGCGCTGGGCCTCGCACGCTTGCAGCAGCTTGCGCCGCGGCTGCGGCGCGTCGGCCTCTCGGCCACGGTCGACGATCCCGACGTGATCCGCCGCTGGATGGCCCGAGCGCCGGCGGACCATCCTGAACCGGAGACCACCGTCGATCTCGTGCGTGGGCCGAAGGGCGCGGAGCCGATGGTGGACCTGCTGCTCTCAGAGGGCCGCGTGCCCTGGGCGGGACATACGGCCCAGCACGCCATGGCCGAGGTCTACGAGGCCATCAAGGGTGCGAGAACCGCGCTGGTCTTCGTCAACACCCGCTTTCAGGCGGAGTTCGCCTTCCAGGAGCTGTGGCGGCTGAATGAGGACAACCTGCCCATCGCCCTGCACCATGGCTCGCTGGCCGCCGAGCAGCGGCGGAAGGTCGAGGCGGCCATGGCCCGCGGCGCCTTGCGGGCGGTGGTCTGCACCTCGACGCTCGATCTGGGCATCGACTGGGGCGACGTGGACCTGGTGATCCAGCTGGCCAGCCCGAAGGGCGCCAGCCGCATGGTCCAGCGGATCGGGCGGGCCAACCATCGACTGGACGAGCCCAGCCGCGCCCTGTTCGTGCCCGCCAACCGCTTCGAGATGCTGGAATGCCAGGCCGCGCGCGAGGCCATCGCCGAGAACCGCTTCGACGGCGATCCGCCGCGGGTCGGCGCGCTGGACGTGCTGGCCCAGCACATCATGGGCTGCGCCTGCTCCGAGCCTTTCGACCTTCTGGAGCTGTACGACGAGGTCCGCAGCGCCGGCCCCTATCGGGACCTCGCCTGGGAGGATTTCGAGCAGGTGGTCGATTTCGTCTCCACCGGCGGCTACGCGCTCAAGACCTACGACCGTTTCCGCCGGATCGTGAAGGGCCCGGATGGTCGCTGGCGGGTCCGCAACGCCCAGACCGCCCTGCGCCATCGGCTGAACGTCGGCGCCATCGTCTCGCCCGCCATGCTCGCGGTGCGGATCGCCATGGGCAAATCCCGCCGCGGCGGCCGTAAGATCGGCGAGGTCGAGGAGGGCATGCTGGAGATGCTCGATCCCGGCGACACCTTCGTCTTCGCCGGCCAGGTCTGGTCGCTGGTGGCGGTGACGGGCGTCGAGGTCCTGGTTTCACCTGCCAATCACAAGGACCCGAAGATGCCCTCCTGGGGCGGTTCGAAGTTCGCGCTGTCCACCTTCCTGGCCAAGCGGGTACGCGAGCTGATGTACGACCAGGAGCACTGGAAGGTGCTGCCCGCCGATGTGCGCGAATGGCTGGAGATCCAGCGCGACCGGTCGATCATCCCCAGGGAGGGCGAGCTGCTGCTGGAGACCTTCCCGCGCGGCAAGCGGCACTTCATGGTGGTCTATCCCTTCGAAGGCCGCCTGGCGCACACCACCCTGGCCATGCTGCTGACCCGCCGGCTGGAGCGGCTGGGCGCGGCTCCCCTGGGCTTCGTCTGCAACGACTACGCTATGGCGATCTGGGCGCTGAAGCCGATGGACGGACTCGATTTCGACGAACTCTTCGCCCAGGACATGCTCGGCGACGACCTCGAGGCGTGGCTGGCCGAGAGCTTCATGATGAAGCGCGCCTTCAAGGGCTGTGCGATCATCTCCGGACTCATCGAGCGGCGATTCCCGGGGGAAGAGAAAACCGGACGCCAGATCACCTTTTCGACCGACCTGATCTACGACGTGCTGCGCCGACACCAACCCGACCACCTGCTGCTGCGCTGCGCGCGCGAGGACGCCGCCACCGGCATGATCGACGTGGCCCGGCTGGGCCAGATGCTGGCGCGCATCGAGGGTAAGATCCGCCATGCTGCGCTGGATCATCTCTCGCCGTTTTCGGTGCCGATGCTGCTGGAGATCGGCAAGGAGCGGACGCCCGGCCAGGCCGGCGAGATGGTGCTCGCCGAGGCCGAAGCCGACCTGATCGCCGAGGCCATGCGATGAGCACGCTCGTCGCCCCGGCTCCCTATGACTTGGCGCACAGCCCCTGCGGCGGGCTGGCGACGACGCTCGCCGGTGCGGATGTGATCCTGCGGCCCAGCGGCGCGCTGTGGATCGCCGCGGCCCGGATGCTTGTGGTCGCCGACCTGCACCTGGAGAAGGGCTCGTCCTACGCCATGCGCGGCCAGTTGCTGCCGCCGTACGACACCCGCGACACCCTGCGGCGACTGGCGGCGGAGGTGGCGGCGAGCGCGCCCGCGGCGGTGGTGCTGCTGGGCGACACGTTCCACGATCGGACCTCGGAGGAACGGCTGGCCGAGGACGACACGGCCGCCCTGCGCGATCTGGCGGCCCGGACGCGCCTGGTCTGGGTGGTGGGCAATCACGACGCCGACGGCCCCCGCGCCCTGCCCGGCGAGACGGTGGACGAGCTGGCGGTCGCGGGCCTGATCCTGCGCCACGAACCGATGGCCGGGCCGCAGCGCGGCGAGGTGGCGGGGCACCTGCACCCCTGCGCCAAGGTGACGTCCACGCGGGGAATGGTGCGGCGGCGCTGCTTCGTCACCGACGGCGACCGTCTGGTGACCCCCGCCTTCGGCGCCTATGCCGGCGGACTCAATGTGCGCGACGCCGCGTTTGCCGGGCTGTTCTCGCGCGCGCCGTTCTGCGGCGCGCTGGGAGCCGACCGCGTGCGGGCCGTCGGCTGGCGCTCGTTGGTCTCCGACTGACCGTCAGTTCCGGCGGAAGATCACCGAGGCCGCCCAGCCGGCGGCGAGGGCCAGGGCGACTGAGGCCAGGCCGTAGAACCACGGCCGGCGATGGGCGAAGAGATAGAGGGCCCGCTCGATCCCGGCCTTCTCGACCGTCAGTTCCCGAACCCGCTGGGAGACGGCCTCCCCGTTCTGAAACAGAACGATCTCGGCGGTGTAGGCGCCGGTCGGCGCGCCGGAGGGCAGGTCGATCTCGGCCTTGAAGAGGTTGTCGTCGACGAACACCACACCGTCCTCGTCGGCGGCGTAGAGGCCGGCCTTCTGTTTCAACCGCACCACCGCGCGGCGCCAGTCGAGATAGTCGTCGCCCAGGCGGCTGACCACCACGTCGCGGACTCCGTAGCGCGTCTCCACCCGCTGCTCGGTGGGGGCGTTGATGGCCAGGTGGTCGATGCCGGCGCCCATCTGGCGCAGGGCGCCGAAGCCGGCGATTTCGTCCAGCGGCCGCGTGGAGGCGGCCATGTAGAAGCCCGGCGCGCCCTCGAACACCACCGGGCGCGAATTGAGCCACAGGCCTGCGATCCGCGTCTTGCGGGCGATGCGGATCGGCGCTTCCGGCCCGCGGACCACGACGACCACATCGCTGGGGCGGTCGGCCGGATCGAAGATCGCGCCGTAGAGCACGATCTTAGCGCCGCGGAAGCTGGAGGTGACCCGCACCTCGGTGGTGGTCAGCGCCGCCGAGATCGCCGCAGCCGGTTGCGGGGGCAAGTCGGGCGTCATCACTCGGCCCCCGACATCAGGATGAAGGGATCCTCTGGCGTGATGAACAACTCCAGCCCCATCCTGAGGCCGACCGCCAGCACGATGAGCGCCAGGAGCACCCGCAGTTCCTCGGCCCGGAAGCGGTAGGAGGCCCGGGCCCCGGCCTGCGCGCCCAGGACCCCGCCGATCAGCAGCAGGGTGGCCAGCACCACGTCGACCGTCTGGTTCCGTCCCGCCTGCAGCACGCTGGTGAGCGAGGTGGTGATGATGATCTGAAAGAGGCTGGTGCCCACCACCACGCCCGCCGGCATGCGCAGGATATAGACCATGGCCGGCACCAGCACGAAGCCGCCGCCCACGCCCATGATCGCCGAGAGGATGCCGACGAAGACCCCCAGGACGATGGGCGGCAGCACGCTGATATAGAGCCGCGAGCGCGGAAAGCGCATCTTGAAGGGGAGGCCGTAGAGCCACGGCGGCCGCCGGGTGCGGCGCGGCTTCGGCGGCTGGCCGCTGCGGCGGCGCAGGACCGAGCCCAGCGACTCCACCAGCATCAGCCCGCCGATCACGCCCAGAAAGATCAGATAGGAGAACGAGACCACCAGTTCGGCCTGGCCCAGCAGGCGCAGCCAGCGGAAGATCTCGACCCCGACGAAGGCGCCGACGGCCCCGCCTGCGGCCAGCACCGCCCCCATGCGAAAATCCACCGCCCGGCGGCGGGTATAGGAGATCACGCTGGAAGTTGAGGAGGCGGCGACGTGATTGGCCTCACTGGCCACCGCGACCGCAGGCGGAATGCCCATGAAGACCAGCACCGGCGTCATCAGGAAACCGCCGCCGATCCCGAACAGGCCGGAGATGAACCCCACCGCCGCGCCCAGCGCCACCAGGAGCGGCGCGTTCACCGAAACCTCGGCGATGGGCAGATAGATATCCAACGGCGCGCCCTGGGCGAAAAGGGATGGACGCCCGGCCGCCGCGGGGGCGGAGGGCGGAAAGGTCGTTTCTGCGGAGCAGCCTAACCTAACCCGGCGGCGCTCAGCGCGTGAAGACCGAGAGCCGCGCCACCGTGGCCTGGTCGAGCGAGCCGGTGGCGGGCAGCCCTTCCCGCGCCTGATACTGCGCCACGGCCCCCTCCAGGGCTGGCGAGGTCACGCCGTCGAGCGGACCCTTGTAGTAGCCGAGCCGGAACAGCGCCCTCTGCGCCGTCGCCACGGAGGGATCCATCGCTGCGGTCGCCGTGCGCGCGGGCTGGGGCGCCGGCGCGGCGGGCCGGAAGGCCACGGCGGCCCGCTCGGCCACGGTGCGGGCTTCCGGCGGCAGCAGGGCGCGCACGCGCGCGGCGCTGGCGCGCGCCTCCTCGTCGCCGGACTTGGCGGCGATCAGGTACCACTTATAGGCCTCGGCGGCGTTCTGACTGACGCCCAGGCCCTGTTCGTAGAGGGCCGCGAGATTGTATTGGCTGTCCACCAGGCCCAGGTCCGCGGCGCGACGGAACCATTGGGCGGCCATGGTGGAGTTCTTCGGCCCGCCCTTGCCGTCGACATAGGCGATGGCGAGGTTGTGCATGGCGTGGCGGTTGCCGTTCTGGGCCGCGCGTTCGGTCCAGCGGCGGGCTTCGGCCAGATCCTTGGGCACGCCCGCCGAACCGTTCTCGTAGAGCTTCGAGAGGAAGAACTGCGACGGCGAATGGCCGAGATTGGCGGCCTTGCGCAGGTCCTCGACGCCGCCCGCCTCCCCCGCCTCGATGGCGCGGACGGCGTCCTCGTACATGCCGGAAAGTTCTGCGCTCTCGGCGGCGGCGGGCGCGGGACCTTGAGTGGAGAGCGGCTGGGGCGCCAGGGCGACCGAGACCCGCGGGTTTTCGCCGAAAGGCGACCCGTCGGTTTCCTTGGCGGCGATCGGGCCGGAGCGCCCCAGGCCGATGGCGTCGGCGACCCGCTTGGGCGCTTCCCCGCCCGGCTCACCCTCGGCGATGATGAAGCCGGCCGCGCCGAGGCTGAGGAAGGCCGCGCCGCCGGTGATCAGCAGGGCCGTCTGCAGGCTGGAACCGGCCCGGCGCTTCGCCTTCGGCTTGGCGCCCAGGCCGGAGAAGAGGGTGAAACCGCTGGTCTTGCTCGCTTTCGGCTTGGCCTTCACGCCGGCCTTGCGGGAGTCGCCGTTGGTCGCGGCCGAGCGGGCGGCGGCGCGCGCCTGCTCGATGACCTCACGGGTGGAAAGCGGACGGCCCAGGTCCGCCAGGGCCTCCGGCGCCTCGGCGGAAGCGGCGGGCTCGGCCGCCGGAAACGGCTCGACAGGCTCGACCTCGGCGCCCGCCTCTTCGTCCTCCGCCTCCATGCGGTCGCCCGACGGGCGCAGAAACTCCGCCGCCAGGGCCTGGGGCGCGAACGGGTCGGCGGCGGGCTCATCGGCCGTTTCGCCAGCTTCCGGAGCCTCCGCCTGGGCCGGCGGCGCGGCGTCTTCCTCGATGCGCACGAAGTCGTCGGCGGCCTCGAAGTCCTCCGCCTCGAAGGCTGGGCGCTCCGGCTGCGGGAAGGCGGCCTGAGGCGCGGCGAACGGCGGGGCGGCCAGCGGATCGGCGGCGGGTTCGGCCGGACCGAAGGCCGGGAACGGATCCTCTGCGAACGGATCGGCGGCGGGCGCCGCCGCGACAGCGCGGCGCTGGGACTCGGCCAGGCTGCGGTCGATCTTCTCGCGCGCCTCCTCCAGCAGGCGGGCGGTGCGCTCCTCGCTCTGGCGGATGCGTTCGGCGATCTCCTCGGAGACCCGGTCCTGGCGCGCCTGGATGCGTTCGGTGACCCGGGCCACCTGCTCGCCGACATCGTCGATGGCCTGGGCCGACCGGCGCTCGGCGGCGCCGACGCGTTCGGCCAGGCGCTCGGTGATGCGGGAAATCTCCGCCCCCAGGCGCTCCAGCGCCTCGGCGTGCACGCTGTCGGCCCGTGACAGGCGGCTCTCCACCGTCTGGGCGATGCGCGCGACCTCGCCGCCCACCTGTTCGATGGCCTGGGTGCTGCGCTGCTCGCCGGCCTGGACCCGCCGGGTCAGGGTCTCGGCGATGGTCAGGACCTCCTGGCCCATGCGCTCGATGGCCTGGGCGGAGGTCTTCTCGGCCTGGCGGACGTGCTCGGCCATTTCGCCCAGCGTCCGCTCCATCCGGTCGAAGCGGCCGTCGGCGGAGGCCTGGAGCTTCTGGGCGATCTCGCCGCGCGCCGCCTCGACCCGGGCCGACAGGGTTTCGGCCAGCGCCTCGAGCCGCTGTTCGATGGCGGGGCCGGCGCCGTCCTCCACTGCGCTCAGGCGCGTGTCGAGCGCGGAAAAGGCCTCGCCGAGGCTCTGCAGGGCTTCCGCGGTGCGTCCCTCGGCCTCGGTCAGCCGCTCGCCGACCCGGGCCACCACCGCCTCGATCACGGCGGCGGGGTCGGGGGCGGAGCCGCCGCTGCGGCCGGCGAGGTTGTCGACCCGGTTCTCCAGGGTCTCCAGCGCCTCGCGGGTGCGGGTTTCGCCCTCGTAGAGGTGGCCAGCGACCTTTCCGAGCGCGGTCTCCAGCGCGTGCAGAGCCTCGGTGGAGCGGGGGCCAGCGGCGTCCTTCTCGATCTTGCGCACCCGCTCGGCGAGCTTCTGCTGCTCGTCGCGAGCCTCTTCGACCGCGCCTTCGAACCGGGCCGCGACCGCCACATGGTCGCGCTCGGCGGCCTCTATGCGGGCGATGGCCTCGCGCACCGACTGCTCGACGCCGGCGACGGCAAGGCCGGTGCGGCCTTCGGACTGCTCGATGCGGGCTGAGAGCTTGTCGAGGGCGAGGGCGACGCGGCCGATCTCGTCGGCGGGATGTTCGGGCGCCTCGTAACGGGCGGGACGCTCGGGCGCTCGAGCGGCCTCGAAATAGGCCTTGGGGCGTTCCGAGAAATAGGATTCGGAGGTGATCTCCTCCGGCCCCTCGTCCTCCAGGATCATCCGGTTGAGCCACTCGCCCAGGGTCATGCCCGATCGCCGGGCCAGGTCCTTCGCGACCTCCCGAGCCTTAGGGTCGATCCCCTTGACGCTCCAGGGCGCCCCCGACGTCATCGAATCGTTTCTCCAGCACCTTGGCTGACGCTAGCACCGATCCTTGGGGTGTAAACGCGGCGTTAACGCTATATCTAGCGTTCGGCGCGATTGCCTGTGGATGATGGGGACCGTGCGCCGCCCCGTCGGAAACCCCAACGCCAACAGGGTTAATGCGGTCTTAACGGTCCAGGCCTCGTCGCCCTGGCGCCGGAATCGGCGCTGCGCTACGCCGTCGCACCATGAGCCTTCCGATTACGCTTGGCCTTCTCGTCGCCTTCGCCGCCCTCGCCCTGTTCGCCGGCTGGCGAGGCGCGCGGCCGCCCGACCTGTCGAAGGGGCCGAGGATGGCGCCCTGGCGCCTGATCATGCTCACCGCCGCTATGGGCGCGGTGCTGATGGTCGTGCACGCGGTGAACCTGCTGGGCGTGCAGACCGGGCGCTTCTAGGCCGCCGCCTTGGCCGGCTCGCGCGGGCGCTTGGCGAGACCGGCCACGCCTCCGGAGGTCAAGAGGCCCATATCGGCCAGGACCAGCGGGATCGCCCAGCGGTTCGGGGCGGCGATGTAGCGAGGCCGCCAGACGGGGTCATACTTGCCCTTGTAGGCCCGCACGCCCTGGAAATTGTAGATTTCCTCGCCCCGCTCGAAGAGCAGGTTGCCCACCCGGCTGAGGATCGGCGCCAGCGGCCGGTCGTCCAGGCCCGACAGCGGCGCCATGCCGAAGTCCACCGCCTGATAGCCTTCTCGCCGCCCCCACTCGATAAGCTCGACGAAGAGATAGTCCATGATGCGCCGGGGTCCCTTGTCGACATAGCGCATGAGGTCGATGGAGAAGGCGGTCCTGGCGGCGGTGACCCACAAGGTGGCGAAGGCGACGATCTCGCCCTCGAAACGCACGATCCCGACGGGGAATTCGCAGACGTAGCGGGGATAGAACCCGCCCATGGAGAAGCTCTTGTCGCCGCCGGCGTGATGCTTCAGCCAGGCGTTGGAGATGGCCTGCAGCTGCGGCATGATCTCGTGCACGCGCTCGGGCGGGACCACCTCGAACTGGGCGCCGGCCTCGCAGGCCTGGCGCCAGGCGCGCCGCAGGTTGCCGCGTTTCGTCCCCTCGATGGTGAAGGTGTCGAGCGAGACCGCCGCAGCTTCGCCCACCTTGGCGATGGAGAAGCCGAGTTCGACGATGTCGGGCAGATGCTCGGCGTCCAGGCCGTAGAAGCCGGGGCGGGCGGCGTGGGCGTCAGCCAGTTCACGGAACCGCCACATCAGGTCCAGCCGCTCGTCGCGGCGCCCGACCGGCGCCCCGAGCGAGATCCAGGACCGGCCGCGGATGCCGAACATCAGGAAGCTCTCGCCGGATGGCGAGAAGATGAAGCGCTTGTCGCCCAGCAGGGCGAGGTTGGAGCTCGGCTCGGCCTCCTCGGCCCTGGAAAGGATGGCGCGGACGCGCGCAAGCTCGGGATCGGCCTCGCCGGCGACCTTCGGCGTCGCCGCCGAAGCGAACAGCCGCCACAGCCCGAAGGCGAACAGCAGCAGGGCCACCGCCACCCAGGCGCGCTGGGCGCGGGCGGCGTCCTCGTCGGCCATGACCCGCCAGAACGGTTGGGCGCCATAGTCGGCGTTCTCGAACGACCAGAAGCCGAGCAGGCCGACTCCTGCGACGGCCGCGGCGGCCGAGATCAGCCAGCCGGGCGTCACCTCCATCTGCGAGAGCCGCGCCCGCCGCGGATAGGCGCCGCGCAAGGGCAGGAGCAGCAGGGCCAGGACGGCGAGCGCCGCCCCCTCCTCCCAGGCGTAGGCCTTCACGATCGCAAGGGGCGCGGCGATCAGCAGGGCGGCGACGGCCGCCGCCCAGGCCGCGTCCAGCCGCGCCTTCAGCCCGAAGGCGATGAGCACCAGGGCCAGCCCCATCACGCTGGACAGGAAGTGGCTGACCTCGATCAGGAGGACCGGCGCGAACTCGTAGAGCTGAAGGTAGCGGGAGGGGATGGTCGGGGTGGCCGCCGAAGCCAGCAGCATCAGACCCGCAAGGAGGGTGAGGACGGCCGAGGCCAGCGGCGCGGCCGCATAGACCGCGGGCTTCAGTTCACGCCAGAATCGCATCCGCCCGCCGAGGTTCGCCTGAGGGTCGCGACACATATAACGCGATTTCGCCGCCGCAAGCGCGGTCGCCAGTCAAACAGCTGTTCGTATCGCTTGCTCTTGGGGCGCCCGGCGCTAAGGTGACGGCCGCAAGCCCAACTGACCCGGGAGGACTCCATGGCCGACTTCGGAGGCGGCGATCTCGACGCATTCCGCGCGCAGGTGCGCGAGTGGCTGGAGGCCAACTATCCCGCCGAGCTTCGGGACCCGAAGGCGAAGGTCGATCCGGAGGCCATGTGGGGCGGCCGCGCCTTCGAAGGCAGCGACGACCCACAGATCGTCTGGATGCGGCGGATGGCTGAGAAGGGCTGGACGGCCCCCACCTGGCCCAAGGAATACGGCGGCGGCGGCCTTTCGCCGCAGCAGGCGCGTGTGCTGGACCAGGAGCTGGCGGCCGGCCGCTATCGCACGCCGCTGGCCTCGTTCGGCGTCTGGATGCTGGGGCCGGTCCTGCTTGAATACGCCAACGAAGAGCAGAAGCGCGAACACCTGCCGAAGATCATCCGTGGCGAAATCCGCTGGTGCCAGGGCTATTCGGAGCCGGGCGCCGGCTCCGACCTCGCCTCGCTGCAGACCAAGTGCGAGGACAAGGGCGACCACTGGCTGATCAACGGCCAGAAGATCTGGACCTCCTACGCCAACAAGGCCGACTGGTGCTTCTGCCTGGTGCGGACTGACACCACCAAGAAGCACGAGGGCGTCTCCTTCGTGCTGATCGACATGACGACGCCGGGCGTCGAGACGCGGCCCATCCAGCTGATCTCCGGTGAGAGCCCGTTCTGCGAGACCTTCTTCACCGACGTGAAGGTCCCCAAGGGCAATCTGGTGGGCAAGGTCAACGGCGGCTGGGAGATCGCCAAGCGCCTGCTGCAGTACGAGCGCCAGAACATCTCCGGCGGCTTCGGCGGCGGCGGTGGAGCGGGCGGCGCCGCCGGCGATCTTGGCCAGATGGCCAAGGCCTATGCGGGTGTGGACGCCTCCGGCGCCTTGGCCGATTCCGACCTGCGGATGCGGGTCACCAAGAACAAGATCGATTTCCAGTGCCTCTACATGACCATCGCCCGCACGGCGGCGGAATCGAAGGCTTCCAACGGCCCCTCGGCCGCCACCTCGATCATCAAGTACGCCGCCGCCGAATTCGCCAAGGAGCGCTCGGAGCTGATGGTGGAGCTGCTGGGCCATCAGGGCCTGGGCTGGGAGGGCGAAGGCTTCAGTCCGCAGGAGCTCATCGCCACCCGCGGCTGGCTGCGGTCCAAGGGCAATTCCATCGAGGGCGGCACCTCGGAGGTGAACCTGAACGTGGTGGCCAAGCGGGTGCTGGGCCTGCCTGATCCGAAGTAAGCTTTCGGGCGCCGGTCAATTTTCCGGCCGGCGCCCTTCGACTTTCGAACGACGACTTTTCAGAAGCGAGATTTCCCATGGCCGATTTCGGCGGCGACGACACCGAGGCCTTCCGGGCCGAAGCCCGGGACTGGCTGGAAGAGAACTTCCCCGCGGAGCTGCGGGAAGATTCCGCGGCCCAGCTGGCGAAGATGCAGGGCGCGCCGGAAAGCGAGCCGGCGCGGCGCTGGCGCGAGGCCATGGGCGCCCAGGGCTGGGGCGTTCCCACATGGCCCAAGGAGTGGGGCGGCGGCGGGCTTTCGCGCCCGCAGGCCCGCGTTCTCGCCGAGGAGATGGCCAAGGTCGGCGCCCGCAACCCGATCGGCGGCATGGGCGTGATGATGTTCGGGCCGACTCTGCTCGAGTACGGGACCGACGCCCTGAAGCGCCAACACATGCCGGGCATCGTCACCGGCTCGGTGCGCTGGTGCCAGGGCTATTCGGAGCCGGGCGCCGGCTCCGACCTCGCCGGCCTCCAGACCCGCGCCGAGGACAAGGGCGACCACTGGCTGGTGAACGGCCAGAAGATCTGGACCTCCGGCGCCAACCTCGCCGACTGGTGCTTCTGCCTGGTGCGCACCGACAGCTCGAAGAAGCACGAGGGCATCAGCTTCCTGCTGATCGACATGACCACGCCGGGCGTCGAGGTCCGCCCGATCCGGCTGATCAACGGCACGTCGCCCTTCTGCGAGACCTTCTTCACCGAGGTGAAGGTGCCCAAGGACCAGCTGTTCGGCCCGCTGAACGGCGGCTGGACGGTGGCCAAGCGCCTGCTGCAGTTCGAGCGCGACAACATCTCCGCGGGCCTCGGCGGCGGCTCCATCGGCGCGCCGGTGAACATGCTGACCGTCGAACAGGCGGCCAAGCAGTATGTGGGCCTGGACGAGACCGGACGCCTGGCGGATTCCGACCTGCGCCGGCGCATCATCGAGCACGTGATGGAGAACAAGGCCTTCCAGCTGACCGTGCGCCGCGCGGCCGACGAGGCGAAGGCCGGAAACGGCCCGTCCGCCGCCACCTCGATCATGAAATATGCCGGCGCCAAGATCGCCCAGGACCGCAACGAGCTGATCGTCGAGGCCCTGGGCCAAGCCGGCCTCGGCTGGGAGGGCGAGGCCTTCGAGAAGACCGAGCTCGCCGCAGTCCGCACCTGGCTCCGCTCCAAGGGCAATTCGATCGAGGGCGGAACCTCGGAGATCAACCTGAACGTAGTTGCCAAGCGGGTGCTCGGCCTGCCCGATCCGAAGTGACGGCGGAGCCCTCCCCGCCGTGGCGCTTCATGCTATAATGCATACTAAGATAAAGAATTTTTAGGGAGATTTTTCATGGCCGATTTTGGAGGGACCGACCTGGAGGCGTTCCGCGCCGAGGCTCGCGAGTGGCTCGAAGCCAATTTTCCGAAGTCGCTGGCCCACAATACCGAACTGCAGATGGCGACCCTTCAGGGGGGGCAGAAGCCCGAGGGCGACGCCCTGGTCTGGAAAGAGCGGATGGGCGCCAAGGGCTGGGGCACGCCCACCTGGCCCAAGCAATATGGCGGCGGCGGCCTGTCGGCGGCCGAAGCCCGCGTGCTGCAGCAGGAGATGTCCCGCATCGGCGCCTGGAACCCCATCGGGGGCATGGGCGTGGGCATGTTCGGCCCGACCCTCCTGGAATACGGCACCGAAGAGCAGAAGCAGCGCTACATCCCCGACATCGTGACCGGCAAGGTGCGCTGGTGCCAGGGCTTCTCCGAGCCTGGTGCGGGGTCCGACCTCGCCTCGTTGCAGACCAAGGCCGAGGACAAGGGCGACCACTTCCTGGTCAACGGCCAGAAGATCTGGACCTCCGGCGCGCAGTACGCTGACATGATCTTCTGCCTGGTGCGGACCGACACCACCAAGAAGCACGAAGGCATCTCCTTCGTGGTCTTCTCGATGCACCAGCCGGGCGTGGAAGTTCGCCCGATCCGGCTGATCGCCGGCAACTCCCCCTTCTGCGAGACCTTCATCACCGACGTGAAGGTGCCCAAGGAGAACCTGATCGGCCCGCTGAACGGCGGCTGGTCGGTGGCCAAGCGCCTGCTGCAGCATGAGCGCTCCGGCATGGGCGGGCGCATGGGCGAAGGCGGGGGCAAGGGCGAAAGCCTGGGCGTGTTCGCCAAGAAGTATGTGGGCGAGGACGAGAAGGGTCGCCTGGCGGACACCGACCTGCGCACCCGCATCATCATGAACGAGATCGACCAGCGGGCCCTGCAGCAGACCGTGCGGCGCGCGGCGTTGGAATCGAAAGGCAATCAGGGCCCGTCGGCCGCCACCTCGATCATGAAGAACGCCAATATGAAGGTCGCCCAGGACAAGGCCGAGCTGACGCTGGAGGTCATGGGCCACAACGGCCTGGGCTGGCAGGGCGAAGGCTTCACGCCTGAGGAGCTGGCCGCAGTGCGGTCCTGGCTCTCCGGAAAGGCGGGGTCGATTTACGGCGGCTCGAATGAAGTGCAGAACAACATCATCGCCAAGCGGATCCTGGGTCTGCCCGACCTGACGCAGGCGCACTGAGTTTCCAACGACCTATTTTCAAGGAGATATTTTGATGGCGGATTTCGGCGGCGGCGATCTCGACGCCTTCCGGGCTGAGGCCCGGGAGTGGATCGAGGCCAACTTCCCCGCCTCGCTCAAGGGCCGGCCCAACCCGATGATGCGGGAAGAGCGGTCCAAGCCCAGCGAGGACCAGGAGACCTGGCGCAAGGCCATGGGCGAAAAGGGCTGGGGCGTGCCCACCTGGCCCAAGCAGTATGGCGGCGGCGGCCTGACGCCGGCCCATGCGCGGATCATCCAGCAGGAGCTGGGCCGCGCCGGCGCCTACAACCCCATCGGCGGCATGGGCGTGATGATGTTCGGCCCGACCCTGCTGGAGTACGGCACCGAAGAGCAGAAGATGGAGCATATCCCGCCCATCTGCCGCGGCGACATCCAGTGGTGCCAGGGCTTCTCCGAGCCCGGCGCCGGTTCCGACCTCGCCGCCCTGCAGACCAAGTGCGAGGACAAGGGCGACCACTACCTGATCAACGGCCAGAAGATCTGGACCTCCGGCGCCCAGTGGGCCGACTGGTGCTTCTGCCTGGTGCGGACCGACACGACCAAGAAGCATGAGGGCATCTCCTTCGTGCTCTTCACCATGCACCAGCCGGGCGTGGAAGTTCGGCCGATCAAGCTGATCGCCGGCAACTCCCCCTTCTGCGAGACCTTCCTGACCGACGTCCGCGCCGAGAAGAAGGACCTGGTGGGCCCGCTGAACGGCGGCTGGACCATCGCCAAGCGTCTGCTGCAGCACGAGCGTTCGGGCCTGTCCGGCGCGGGCGGCGGCGGTCAGTTCGGCGCCGCCAAGCCGCTGCCGGCGCTCGCCAAGGAGTATGTGGGCGTGGACGAGGCCGGCCGCCTGGCCGATTCCGACCTGCGCACCCGCGTGATCATGAACGAGATCGACGGTCGCGCCTTCCAGATGACCGCCGTGCGCGCGATGATGGAATCCAAGGGCAATTCCGGCCCCAGCGCCGCCACCTCGATCATGAAGAACGCCGGCACCCGCTGGATGCAGGACAAGGCGGAGCTCACCCTGGAGATCATGGGCCACCAGGGTCTCGGCTGGGAGGGCGACGCCTTCAAGCCTGAGGAGCTGACGGCCGTGCGCGCCTGGCTCGGCGGCAAGGCCACGACGATCTACGGCGGTTCGCAGGAGGTGCAGAACAACATCATCTCCAAGCGCATCCTCGGCCTGCCGGACCTCACCCAGCACAACTGACCATCCGATCATTCGAGAATTCATAGGGACTGAAACAACATGGCCGTTCTGAACGAAGAACAGAGCATGCTGCGGGACGCGGCGAAGAGCTGGGTGCAGGAAAAGAGCCCGGTCACCGCCTTCCGGAAGATGCGCGATAGCGGCGTCGAGCTGGGCTACGACGCGGCCGCCTGGAACGAAATGGCGGAAATGGGCTGGGCCGGGGTCATCATCCCGGAAGAGTACGGCGGCTCGAACTTCGGCTATCTCTCCCTGGGGCTGATCCTGGAAGAGACCGGCCGCACCCTGACCGCCTCTCCGCTGCTGGCCACTGGCCTGACCGCGGCTTCCGCGCTGATCCTGGGCGGCAGCGACGCCCAGAAAAGCGAGTGGCTGCCCAAGATCGCCGCCGGCGAGGTCGTGGGCGCCCTGGCCGTCGACGAAGGCCCGCACCACAACCCGGACAAGGTCGAGACCAAGTTCGAAGGCGGCAAGATCACCGGCAAGAAGGCCTTTGTGCTGGAAGGCCTGGCGGCCGACCTGCTGATCGTCTCGGCCAAGGGCTCCGACGGGATCGGCCTCTATCTCGTGAAGGCCGACGACGCCGGCGTGAAGCGCACCCGCCTGCAACTCGCCGACAGCCGCGGCGCGGCCAACATCGAGTTCTCCGGCGCGGCGGCCGAGCCGCTGTCCGGCGGACGCGATCTCCTGGAAAAGGTGCTCGACCGCGCGCGCGCGGGCGTCTGCGCCGAGATGCTGGGCGCTGCGGTTCAGGCCTTCGAGACCACCCTCGACTACCTGAAGGTCCGCGTGCAGTTCGGCCAGGTGATCGGCTCGTTCCAGGCCCTGCAGCACCGCGCGGCCAAGATGTTCACCGATCTGGAGCTGGCCCGCTCGGCGGTGGAGGCGGCGCTCACCGCCATCGACAACGACAGCCCCGACGTGCCGGAGCTGGTGTCGCTCGCCAAGGCCAAGATGGGCGACACCTTCCACCTGGTCTCGAACGAGATGGTCCAGATGCACGGCGGCATCGGCATGACCGACGCTCACGACGCCGGCTTCTATCTGAAGCGGGCGCGGGCCTGCGAAGCCGCCTATGGCAGCCAGTCGTTCCATCGCGACCGCTATGCGCGGATCCAGGGCTACTAAGCCCAACCGAGACGCGTAAACACCTGCAGCCCCGCCGGCGCCAGCCGGCGGGGTTTTTGCTGGCCTGCGCCCGGCGCCACGATGCCGCCCCGAGGCTATGATTTCCGGTGGTTACAGGGGCGGTGGAGTTCTCTTGGTCGACAGGCGGCATAGCAGACGGCGGGCGGGGGCGGCGGTGTTCAGCCTCGGCGCGCACCTGGCCTTGCTGCTGGGGCTGGCCCTCTCCCAGCCCCCGGCGACGCCGCCCGCGCCGGTCCCGCCCGAGCCCTTCGTCGTCGCTCTCACGCCGGCGCCGCGTCCCGCCCCGGCCCCCGGCCCCGCCGCTTCCGCCGCAGAGTCTTCCCCGCCGGCGAAATCGGACCCGCCGCCGCCGACGCGGATCGTCGCGCGTCCTGCGCCGGCCAGCCTGGACGTCCCGCCCCTTCCTGCCGGCGAGACCGAAAGCCCTCGTGCGGACGTCGGCCTGACGGCGGCGGAACTCGCTTCCGCCGTGGGCGCGGGCTCCGGCGGCGCAGGTGGCGGCGGGGGCGGGGGAGGCGGCGGCCGTTGCGACATGGCCGCCCTGCTGCAGAAGGCGCTGCGGGAGGATCCCGACGTGCGAGCCGCCGTGGCCCGCGTCCATCAGGCGGACGGACCTGCCCCGATCCTGCTCTGGCGAGGCGACTGGATCCGGAACTTCGGCGAGGACGGCGCGGGCCTGGCCCGCGTGCGCCAGGCCATGATCATGGAGATCGGCTTTGCGCCGGAGGCCTGCCGCAGCGCGCCGATGCGCGGTTTCGTCCTTATCTCGCTGAACGACGCGCCGGGCTCCGCGCAGCTGGCCCTGGGTTCGACGGAGTGGCGCTGGTCGGACCTGCTGACCCCCCGCGGCTTCCAGCGCTGAGCCGCAGAACCCGCCGGAACCAATCGGCGCCGCCACGGCCTTCGCACGCATCCGCAAGGGAGCCGCCGATGCCCGACGTCCTGCACTTCGCCCTCCAAGCCTGCGCCCGCGCGCTGGAAATCGCCGGCGTCGGGGCGATCGTATTCGGCGTCCTGGCCGCAACGGCCTTCTTCGTGCGGGATGGCGGGCGAAGGACGGGGTGGTCGGAAGCCTACGACCACTACCGGACCAACCTCGGGCGCGCGATCCTGATCGGCCTGGAGCTGCTGGTCGGGGCCGACATCATCGCCACCGTCACCTCGCCGGTCACTTTCGAAAGCCTTGGCCTGCTGGCGATGGTGGTGGGGATCCGGACCTTCCTCTCCTTCGCCCTGGAGACCGAGATCGAAGGACGGTGGCCGTGGGTGCGCGGAAAAAGGGGCGAGAAGGACCCGTCGCGTCCGCCAAGCTAGCCCATGGCGTCGGCCATAGCGCACTGGGCGCGGCCGCCGCTGACCGAGACGATGACCGGATGGCCGACGCCAGGCTCGAAGCGGAAGCTCTCACCCTCGGCCGTGGTCACCACCACAGTGGCCGGGGCCGTCAGGTTGCAGACCGGCACGGGCGGACCGCCCCTGGCGTTCACCAGGTTGCAGTCGGCGTGGCCGAAGCGGCGGGCGAACGTCTGGCCATTGAATTCGAAAGCCTTGTCGGCCTTCAGGCCTCGTTCGGCGAACGCCTCGGCGGTGACTTCCGGACAGGGCGGCCCGTCCAGCTTCCAGGCCTGGGCGTCGGCGGTGGATTCGGCGATCGCCGCCGAGCGCTTCAGGCTCTCGCTGCCGAACAGGGCGGCGACACCGGCCAGCACGGCGACGGCGAGGACGATCAAGGCGACGCGGGGCTTCACTTGGATCTCCGGCGATGAGCCGCGTCAGGCGCGGCGGGCGGCAAGGATCGGGATCGGCTTGGCCAGCATCTGGCCGCGCATGGCGCCCTCCCCGGCGGTGGGCGAGGTCGGCATGGCCAGGATCTCGCGGGCCACGTCCAGGCCTTCGACCACCTCCCCAAAGGCGGCGAAGCCGAGATTGTCGCCCGGCAGCCGTGGATCGGCATCGAGATAGGAGAAGTCGCCGATGCAGATGAAGAAGTCGGAGGTCGCCGTGCCCGGGGCATGCCGACCCATGGAGATGGCGCCGGTCTTGTGGGTCAGGCCCGTCTGGGTGGTCGGCTCGTGGGCGATGGGCTTCAAGGTCTTCTTCGGTTCGTTCTGGAGGCCGCCCTGGACGAGACCGTATTCCGGCGCGTTCTCCACCCGGGTCGCACGATAGAAGGTGGCGCCGTCATAGAGCTTGCCGTCCACGTAGCGCAAGAAATTGCCGGCGGTGATCGGGGCCTTGTCCGGATAGACCTGGATCACGAGCGTTCCGGCGCCGGTCTCCATCCGCACCTGCACGGCCGTGGGCTCCTGGGCGAAGGCCGGGCTAGCCGAGAGGGCGGCGGCTGCGGCGAGGAGGTCGCGGCGGTTCGGCTTCAGGTCCATGCAAAGCCTCTTCGAAGAACTGTCTTGAGCGGGGTTACTTCAGCCGTGCGCTTACGGCTAGCGTGAAGGCGAAACGCCGCATGGAGAAACCGCCGATGACCGAAGCCGCCGCGACCCCGAGCCTTGGGGAGACGCTGGGCCAGCAGCGCGTGATCGCCATGGAAGGCGGCCGCGCGGCCATCGAGTACCTCTGCGGGCCGCACATGTGCCATTCCGGGGGTGTGGCGCAGGGCGGCTTCGTCTGCGGCTGGATCGACGCGGCCATGGCCCATGCGGCGATGTCCGAGCCCGGCGGCCTGGAGACCACCCCCATGTCGCTGGAGCTGAAGGTCAGCTTCTTCGCGCCGGCTCGGCCGGGCCTGGTGGTGGCCGAAGGCTGGATCGAGCGGCGCGGGCGGTCGACCTGCTTCGCGGAGGGCCGGCTTCTGGATTCCGCCGGTCAGGTTCTGGCCAAGGGGACCTCCACCATCCGGCTGATGCCGCGCGCTCAGGTGGAAGCGGCGGCGCGGCGCGCTGTCGAATAAGGGGTTCCGCCCATGCGGCGATTGATCGCAGACCGCCGGAGGGCTACGCTCGCCGTCTGGATCTGGGATCGATCGCCAGGGGGTTCTTGTCATGCGTCCTTCACCGCACAGCGTTCTCGCGCTCTCGCTCGCCGCCGCGCTCGCCTGCGCCGGACCGGCCAGCGCCCAATACGGCATGGACAGGAAGCAGCCGAAAAACGCGGCGACGCCGGAACTTCCGCGCTGCGCCGCCCCGCTGGGCACCGTCGCGATCATGGAGCCGGAAAACCGCTGGTGGACCCAACTTGGGCTCTCCAACCCGGAATCCCTGCTGAAGCTGTTCGCCGGCCGCTCCAATTGCCTGCGCGTCGTCGACCGCAACGGCGGCCTGGCCATGCGCAATGTGGAGGCGGGCCTCGCCCAGTCCGGCGACCTGCGCCGCGGCTCCAACATCGGGCGCGGCCAGGTGGCCTCCGCCGACTACTTCATCGTGCCCGACATCGCCAATTCCGACTCCAACACTGGCGGCGCGGCGATCGGCGCCATCGCAGGCTCGGTGCTGCCGGGCGGCTTCGGCGCCCTGGCGGGCGGCCTGCGCACCAAGAAGGCCCAGGCCCAGGCCCTCATCACCCTGGTCGACGCCCGCACCACCGAGCAGGTCTATGTGGCCGAGGGCGTGGCCCAGAAGACCGACATCAGTTTCGGCGGCGGCGCCGGCGGCTTCGGCACCACCGGCTTCGGTGCGGCGGCCGGCGGCGGCTATGGCGACACCGACATCGGCAAGGTGATCACCGCGGCGTATTTCAACGCCTTCGTCGACCTGGTGAACTATCTACAGCAGGGCCAGGTGGCGACCGGCGCCCAGGCCAGCGCCAACGCGGGCATCCAGGCCTACAGCGTCAAGCAGAACCTCGTCCTGCGCCAAGGTGCGTCCACCAGCGCCGCGGCGGTTCGCACGTTCGCGCCGGGCGACCTCGTCTACCCCACCGGTCAGAAGAACGGCGTCTGGTGGGAGGTCGACGACGAGAACGGCAACCGTGGATGGGTCTCCTCCGCCTATATCTCGCCGCGCTGACGAATCGGCCATTCCGGATTTCCAAAGGCCGGCGGCCTCCGCCGGCCTTCATTTTTTTGCCCCGAACCCCAAGCTTGGGTGTGACAACTCGCGCAGTAGGCGAAGCTAGGCCTTGCGCTGTAAGGTTTTCCGCGGGGAATCCGGCTCTCGACGCCAAGACCAGGACGTGTCTTGGCAAGAAAAGTCACGCCCTTGGACCGCCCTACGCAATCGGGCTCCATGTAGCCTCAGGCCTTGCAACCTGTGTCGCGGACACCCACCAGCGCGTTATTTTTCGCTGGTCTTGCAACTTTCTCACGAAGGAAGGCGATTTTGTGTCGAGTTCTCGACAGTCTTGCCCCGCGCCCGCCGATAGCTTGGAACCCGCGCTGTATAACGGCGTTCCAAATCCCCGATGCAAAGGCCAATTCTTTCGGTGCAAAATCGCCTGCTGGGTGCGTTACCGCCAGAAGACTACGGGCTGCTGGCGCCGCACATCACCTCGATCGAACTCGAGCGCGGCCGGCTGCTCTACGAGCCGGGCGATCCGATCGAGACGGTCTATTTTCCGCATGACGGGGTGATCTCCCTCATGACCCTGATGGAGAACGGCGCAGCGATCGAAAGCGCCACGATCGGGCGCGAGGGCGCGCTGGGCCTGATGGCGGCGGTGGCCCCCAGAACGTCGCTGTCGCGCGCCATCGTCCAGACTCCTTGCCGGGCCTCGCGGATCGGCGCGGGCGCCCTGCACGAGGCTTGGCGCAACAGCGACCGGATCCGTGAGATCGTCGACCGCCACACCGAGGCCCTGTTCGGTCATGCGATCCAATCCGTCGCCTGCAACGCCTTGCATTCGGTAGAGGCGCGGTTCTGCCGTTGGCTGCTCACCTGCCACGACCGGATTTCCACGGACACGGTCGCCCTGACCCAGGAATTTCTGGCCGACATGCTCGGCGTGCAGCGCACCACCGTGACGGCGGTCGCCCGCACGCTGCAGGAAAAGGGCTACATCCGCTATCGCCGGGGCGTGGTCGACATCATGGACCGGGCGGGCCTCGAGGCCATGACCTGCGAATGCTACGAGGCCGTGCGCGCCAATTACGAGCGCCTGCTGCCCCAGCCGGGCGGGGCTCCTGACCTCGCCTTCAGAGGCAGAACACCAGCCGGCCGGTGACGCCGGCGTCGGACGCCAGGGAGAACTCGCCGCGCACCTGGGCTGTCAGGCTGCGCACGAACCACAAACCGAACCGCTCGCGCGCGGCCGGGGCGGCGGGATCGAAGCCGCAACCGTCGTCGGCCACCATCAGCTCCCAGCGCCCGTCTCCGAGCGGGGCGAGCCGGATCTCGACCCGGCCGGCACGGCCGTCGGCATAGCCGTGGGTCAGGGCGTTTCCGACCAGTTCCTGCACGATGAGGGCGAGCGTCGATGCCGCCTGGTCCGGCGTGATGATCGGCGAGGCGGCCAGAACCAGGTCGGCCGGGCTGCCCCCATGCCGCCGGCGCCAGATGGGGGCCATTTCGGCGAGATAGGCGGCGAAGTCGACGCCGTCGCCCACGCGATGCCGCTCCAGGGCCCCCAGGGAGCCGATGGCGTCGGCCATCCACAGGAGCTGGCGGCGAGCGTCCGGCTCGCCCGCCCGCTGGCCGCGCATGCGGGCCAGGGCCGACATCAACTGAAAGGTGTTGGCCATGCGGTGACGCATGTCCGAAGCGACTCGCGCGCCTTCGTCCCTGCCGTCCGCCATGCCGGTAGCCGCCCCCAATGCAGCGCGTGAACTCAATGATTGCACAAGGCTTCGCCAAGGCTGTCCGTCGTAAAGGCGACAGACTCTAGCCGAATTCCACCCGCGAGGCGAACGAAGCGGCCGGAGACCCAATGCCGCAGCCGGCGATCTGTGCGAGCGCCGGGATATCCAGCACCCGTTCCAGCGCGCCCGCGAGATCTCCCAGCGCCCGTTCGACCCGCGCCGCCTGATCGAACCCAGGCGAACGCACCCCGAAGTCGGCCAGCAGTGCCGCGCGGATCGCACCGTCGTCGAACAGGCCGTGCACATAGGCGCCCGCGATCCGGCCGTCCGTCGACACCGCACCCTCCCCCCGCCCGTCGTCTCGAAACAGGAAGGGGCGGGCGAGCGCCGCGCCGACCGTGCGGCCCAGGTGGATCTCGTAACCCGAAAACGGCGCGCCGCCGGCCGCCAGCCGCCCCTGCACGGGCGTGACGACCTTGTCGCCGACGAGGACGGTTTCCATGTCCAGAAGGCCGAGCCCCGCGGCCTCGCCCGGCGGCCCCTCCAGGCCCTCCGGATCGGCGATGCGCCGGCCGAGCATCTGGAAGCCGCCGCAGACGCCTAGCACTCGTCCACCGCGACGGAGGTGGGCGGCGAGGTCGATGTCCCAGCCTTGCGCCCTTAGGAAGGCCAGATCGGCCAGGGTCGCCTTGGTCCCGGGCAGAATGACGAGGTCGGCGTCGCCCGGCAGGGCTTCCCCGGGAGGCGTGAAGGCGAACCCAACCTCCGGTTCGGCGCGCAAGGGGTCGAAGTCGTCGGAATTGGCGATGCGAGGGAGAAGCGGAACGGCGATCTTCGCCTTTCGCCGGCCTTGAGGCGCCTCGAGGACGACGGAGTCCTCCGACGGCAGCGACCGGGCGGCGGGGATCCAGGGCGCGAGCCCCAGGTCCATCCAGCCGGTCCGGCGAACGATCTCCGCCCGCCCCGCGTCGAACAGCGCCGGATCGCCGCGGAACTTGTTGACGATGAAGCCCCGGACCAGGGCGCGGTCCTCCGGCTCCAGCATTGCATGGGCGCCGACCAGGGCGGCGATCACGTGGCCTCGTTCGATGTCGCCGACCAGCACCACCGGCGCGCCCGCGGCCTGGGCGAAACCCATATTGGCGATGTCGCCGACCCGGAGGTTGGTCTCGGCGGGGCTGCCGGCGCCTTCCACCAGGACGAGGTCGCATTCGGCCTGCAGCGTCCGGAAGCTCTCCATGACGGTGGCCAGCAGTTCGCCCTTGCGCGCCTGATAGGCGGCCGCCTGCCAGGTTCCGACCGCCCGGCCGCGCACGACCAGCTGGGCGCCGCGGTCCGACTCCGGCTTCAGCAGCACTGGATTCATGTGCGCGCTCGGCGGCGTCCGACAGGCGAGGGCCTGCAGCGCCTGGGCGCGGCCGATCTCGCCGCCGTCGGCGGTGACGGCGGCGTTGTTCGACATGTTCTGCGGCTTGAAGGGCCGGACCGTCAGGCCACGATCGGCGAAGACTCGGCAGAGGCCGGCGGTCAGCACCGACTTGCCGACGTCCGATCCGCAGCCCTGCAGCATCAGCACCGCCATCGGAGGCCTCCTTACGGCGTCAGCGGACCCGCCGCACGACTTCGACGACCGCCCCGCCGGCGCCTTGAACGAGCCGCGCCTCCACGCCGTAGGCGCGCGCCAGCACGGCCGGGTCGAGCGCCTGGTCGGGAGGGCCGTCCGCCACCACCCGGCCGTCGGCCAGCACGACGATCCGGTCGGCGATACGGGCCGCCAGCGACAGGTCGTGCAGGGTCAGCACCACGCCGGCGCCCCGCTCGTGGGCCATTCGGCGGAACAGATCGCCGGCGTCGAGCTGGTGGCCGGGGTCGAGGCCGGCCAGCGGCTCGTCGGCCAGCAGCCACTGGGGTTCCCCCGCCAGCGCGCGGGCGATGAGCACGCGGGCGCGTTCGCCGCCGGAGAGGGTGGAGACGTCCCGGTCCGCCAGTTCGGCCACGCCGGCGGCGGCCATGGCCCGCTCGATGGCTTCGGCGTCCTCCAGCGACAGGCCCCGCGCCCCGATGAAGGGCGTCCGGCCGAGCCCCACCAGGATCCGCGCCTCCACCGCCCAGGCGATCTCGGGCGTCTGGGGAATGAAGCCGATGCGCTGCGCGCGCGCCCTTGCCGGCAGATGCAGGAGCGGCGCGCCGTCCAGGGTGACGGCGCCGGAGGTGGGGCGCCGCAGGCCCGCCAGGCACGCGAGCAGGGTGGACTTCCCGGCCCCGTTGGGACCGAGGATCGCGGTGACCTCCCCGGTGGCGAAGCCGGCGCTCACCCCGTCCAGCGCCGCCTTGCCGCCCAGGCGGACGTGCAGGTCCGAAGCCTCCAGCCGGCTCATGCGATCCTCCGGCGCAAGGAGAGCAGCAGGGCGAAGAAGAAGGGGCCGCCCAGCATGGCCATGGCCACGCCCAGCTTCACCTCTCCGGCCGGGGCCGGCGCCAGACGCACCGCGATGTCGGCCGCCAGCACCAGCACCGCGCCGCCCAGCGCGCTGGGGATCAGCAGCCCTCCAGGCCGTGCGCCGACGATGGGGCGCAGGATGTGCGGCACGATCAATCCGACGAACCCGATGACCCCCGTCACGGCGACGCTCGCCCCCGCCGTCAGGGCCACACCGATCGCCAGCAGCCAGCGGGTGCGATTCAGGTCGACGCCCAGAGACCGTGCGCCGGTCTCGCCGAGCGTCAGCGCGTCCAGCGCGCGCCCGATGAGCAGCAGAAGGAAGGCCCCGACCGCCATGAGCGGCAGGGCGAGCCGCACCTCGTCCATGCTGCGGTCAGCGAGCGAGCCCATCAGCCAGTTGACGATCTCGCTGACCGCCCACGGGTTGGGCGCCAGGCTCAAGGCGAGCGCAACTCCGGCGCCGGCCACGGTCTGCAGGATCACGCCGGCCAGGATGAAGGTCACGATGCTGGAGGCGAGGCCGGAGAGCGCCAGGAGCAGGAGCACCGCCGCCAGCGCGCCGGCCATGGCGGCCGAAGCGATCACCCAGGGCTGCGCCGCGCCGGCGCCGAAATAGAGGGTCAGCACCGCACCCAGGGCCGCCATGGACGAGACGCCCAGCGCACCCGGGTCGGCCAGGGGATTTCGCGTATAGCCCTGCATGGCCGCCCCGGCCATGCCGAGCGCCGCCCCGATGGCGACGGCGAGGAGGGTGCGGGGCAGGCGCAGCTCCAGCACGATCAGCCGGCGCAGGTCGGTCGGGTCGAGCCAGACCTCCAGCGGCGTCCAGACCCGCCCGGCGGCGAGGCTCATGCCGGCCAGGAGGATCGTCATGGCCAGCAGGATCAGGACGACCGGCCCCCGCTTCATCCCCGCGCCTCCAGCGTATCCTGGCGAGCCTTGGCCAGCATGGCGGCGGCTTCGATCAGCACCGGGCCGCCGCAATACATAAGGCGCTGGGGGAACTCGGCGCGATGCATGCGATGCGGCATGCGCGCGAGGGCGGGATGGTTCAGCACCCGATCGGCCCAGGTGGGAGTCCCCGGCTGCGCGCGGCCGGCGAGCAGCACGTCCGGCGGGTCGGCGATCAGCAACTCCAGCGGCACGGCGCCGGAACGGGAAAGGCCGTAGCGCGGCGCGGCGTTGGCGAAGCCGGTCCGCCGCAGCATCTCGTCGATGAGGGTCCCTTCCGCCGACGCGAAGCCGCCGGACTGGAAGACCAGGGCCGACAGGGGGCGTGCGCCTGGCGGCGGGACCGCGGCGGCGAGCGCCGCCTCGATGCGGGCCACCAGTTCGTCGCCCCGCCGCGCCCGCCCGACCAACGCCGCCACCTGGCGCACCTGGGCGAGGCTGTCGGCCACCGTTTCTGGCACCGGAAACAGCTCGACCCGGATGTCCAGGCGCTGCAGGCCGGCCTGGGCGACGGGGCCGCCGAACCGCCCGGCCAGGACGAGGTCGGGTCGCAGGGCCAACACCTCCTCGGCGCTTTGCCGCACGACCGGCAGCCGCGCGGCCATGGGCGCGATGCTGGAGGTCGCCGCATCCCGGGAATAGTGGCTGATCGCCGCGATCTGCCCCCGATCTGCGACGCGCACCAGAATGGCGTCCAGGCAGGGGTTCAGCGAGACCACCCGGAGGGGCGCGAGCGAACCGGCGGCGCCCAGCGCCGCCGCGCCGCCGGCGGCCAGGGCCGCCCGCCGGGTGATCCGCCAACTCACCGACTAGAACCGCGCACGGACGCCCACATAGGCCGCGCGGCCAGGGGCGCCATAGTTGCGGGCGGTCTCGTAGGTTTCGTCGAACAGGTTCTCCACCCGGCCATGGATCTCCACCCGTTCGCTGAGCGGGAACGCGGCGCGCAGGTCCACCAGGGTGTGGCTCTCCAGGACGCCGGTATTGGCCGCATTGTCGAACGCCTTGCCCACATAGCGCACGTTTGCTCCCGCCGAGAGGCCGGACTCCCATTCATAGTCGGCCCCCAGATTGGCCTGATGCTCCGGGCGGCGCGCCAGCTGCTTGCCGTGGTTGGCGCCGACGGAATCGTTTTCCGTGTCCGTCCAGGTGTAGTTGGCCTCCAGGCGCAGACCGCCCAGGGTCAGCCGGCTGTCCAGTTCGACGCCGCGGGCCTTGGCGCGGGCGATGTTGTCATAGGCGCCGAACCGCCTCACGCCATTGCGGAAGCAGATCGGGCTCTGGTTCGTCGCCGCGCACGAGAAGAAGTCGATCTGGTTCTCCGTCTCGCGCTGGAACCAGGTGGCGGTCAGCACCAAGCGGCCGTCGAGCAGGCGCTGCTCGATCCCCGCATCCCAGCTGTCGGCCGCTTCCGGCCGCAGGGCCTCGTTCCCGTACTCCGAATAGAGCTGGTAGAGGCTGGGCGCCTTGAAACCCTGCCCGAAGCTGGCGCGCAGGATCGTGGCGCCTTCGTTCAGCGACCAGGCGGCGGCGAGCTGGCCGAGCGTGCGGCCGCCGAACGCGTCGTGTTCGTCGCGGCGCAGGCCCGCGGTGAGGGTCAGGCCGGGCGCGAGCTCGCCCTGAAGCTGGGCGTAGACGCCGTCCAGCGTCGCCGCGGCGCGGGTGGGGACGAGGTCCCAGGGCGCAGCCGTCCGCATTTCCGACTTTTCGGTCTCGGCGCCGAAGGTGGCGTTCCAGCCCTCGGCCACGGCCCAGACGCCCTGGTATTCCCAGCGGCGGTTCTCACCGCGGGCGGTGAAGGTGAGCGATGCGGGCGCCTGGGCGGGATCAAAGAGGTCGCGGTCGGTTCGGGTATAGCCATAGGCGACGCGGTTGCGCAGCGCGCCCTCGAACATGTCGAACTCCAGGCCCGCATAGCCGACCAGCTCCTCCGCCTCGCCGTACTCTGCGGTGTCGCCGAAGGAGAAGGTAGGTGGCGGGAAGCCGTCGAATTCGTTGCGCGACTTCGACCAGGTCGCCCGCAGGTCCAGGACGACGCCCTCGGCGGGAGAGAGCCGCGCCCGCCCGGAAATCCGGGTGTTTTCGTAGCCGTCGGCCTCCGCCCCGCCGCGATAGGCCGAGACCCCGTCGGTCTCATAGCGCCCGGCCGCCAGCCGCCAGGAGACGCGCTCGCCCGCCCCGCCGATCGCGGCGCGAAGATAGCGGGTGTCCATCGAGCCGACTTCCGCCTGCACCCGGCCCTCGAGAGGCGCGGACGGTTCGGCGGTGACGATATTGACCACCCCGCCGATGGCCTGGCTGCCCCACAGGGTGGAGTGCGCCCCGCGCAGCACCTCGATGCGGGCCACGTCGCCGACCAGCAGATTGGCGAAGTCGTAGCCGCCGCCGGTCAGGGAGGGGTCGTTGACCTTCACCCCGTCGACCACCACCAGGGTCTGGTCGCCCTCGGCGCCGCGGATGCGCACGGTCGTCGCCCCGCCCACGCCGCCGTTGCGGGAGACGGTCACCCCCGGCGTCCTGGCCAGCAGGTCCGACAGCACCACCGCCTGGCTGGCCTCGATGGCCTCGGCGTTCAGCACGGTGACGGACTGGCCGATCTTGTCCGCCCGCTGGGGCGAGCGGGTGGCGGTGACCACCAGTTCGTCCACGTCGGCCGGGGCGTCGGCGGCCTTGGCCTGGCCTGCAGCCGCGGCGCAGGCGGCCAGGCAGGCGGTGGAAATCAACAGGGTCTTCATCGGGATCCCTCCCTTCAAGCATGACGACAAGCCCGGCGCTCACGCACGCCGGACCGATGGACGTCGTCTCTCGGGAGATCCCGTTCGCCCGGTCCCACCGACCGCACGAAGGACGACCGCGTCAGGCAGGTCTCCTGGCTCGCGGGTCAAAGCCGATGCACGCCGCCTTCCCGGACGTCTCGTCCAGTGGCGAATGGCGCGCGGACTCGCCGCTTACAGTTGCGGGGGCAGCCCAGGTCTTGCACCTGAGTTCCCTTTTCATCCCCTTGCGGGGAACCTGTCGCAGGCTGGGCCATAGGCCCGGCGCTGCGCCGCGTCAATCTCCGCAAGCCGGTTGACGCGGAGCCAACAAGACGGGATTCTCAAGGCGATCCGACGGAGAAGCGCACGCCATGACCCAGTTCGCCCTGCCGCTGATGGCCGGGATGCTCGTGCTGCTGGTGACGATCACCACCTATCTCACGTTCCGCGATCACGCCCGCGAAGAGGCCGAGCGCAAGAAGAACGAGCCGCCCCGTAAGACGGGCCTCGAGACCCGGCGCTACCGGCGCTGACGCTTCAGGCCGCCTCCCGCATCGCCGCGCGGTAAGCGGCGGGCGTGACGCCTAGCTTGCGCTTGAAAGCCGTGGCCATGTGGGCGTGGCTGGAAAAGCCTGTCCGATAGGCGATGGTGGCGAGGTCCAGGTCGGTCTCCGACAAGAGCGCCTGAACCCGCGCGATACGTCGGGAGAGGATGAAGGCGTGCGGCGCCTCGCCGGTGGTCTGGCGAAAAAGCCGGGCGAAGTGGGCGATGGAAAGCTCGCCGATCTGGGCGAGTTCGGCGACGGTGATGCGGTCGGGCAGGTGCGCCTCGATGTGCTCCACCACCCGCCGGAGCTTGAAGGGCGAGATCAGGGCACGGTCGGCCTGGGGCGCGGCCTCGCGCGTCACCTGCAGAGCGCGGGCGAGGATGGCGCGCCCGAGCGCCTCGACGTAGCGCCCGTCCGGCGCAGCTTCGCGCAACAGCACTCGGCGCGTCTCGTGGGCCAGGGCGCGAACGCCGTCGTCCACCAGCGCGAACGGCTCGGCCGGTTCGGCGGCGGACGGCAGATCCTGAGGCTCGTAGGCGAAGCCCAGCATCTCCACTGGATCGGGATGGGAAAGCCGCGTCGGCCGCCCCGGGCGCAGCAGCAGGAACGAGCCCGCCTTGCAGGCGGCGCCCGGCCCGTGCGTCGCCCCGGCGCCGAAGGAATAGAGCAGGATCGGTCGGTCGCCGTCATAGGCCAGGTCGAAGGGCGCGGCCGGCTGGTGCCGCACCATGACGCCGCCGGCCTGCAGGGTCGCCAGGCGCGCGCCGGCTTTGAGGTCCCCGTCCTGCGGCGCGATGGCGAGAGCCTGGGACATGCGGGGAACTCCTGAGAACGGCGAAGCCGGGGCCCTCAGGTAGGCGCACCGGTTCCGAACGCAATGCGGCGCAGCTCCGAAGCCGCCGGCTTTTTTCCGCAGGATTTCGAAACCGCAGCCGTCCGATGGAAGCGCTGCGGCGCACTCGGTCGCATCTGCCGGTTCACAACACCGCCGGGATAGGCCGGCGGCGAAGAAGAAGGTCCAAGACCATGAACCGCACTCTCATCGCGACCCTGCTGGCCGCTTCCGCCCTCACCGCGGGCGCGGCGTCCGCCCAAGACGCCGGCTGGTACGTCCGCGGCGACGTCGGCGCCGCTTTCGAAGGCGAGATCGACGCCACGCCCAAGCAGGAAACCGATACGGGCTTCGCCATCTCCGGCGGCGTCGGCCGCCATCTGAACGACAGCGTCCGCCTGGAAGGCGAACTCGCCTATCTGGACGGCGACGTCTCCGGCTCGGCGGGCGGCGACGCCCAGATTCTCGCCGGCTTCGCCAACGCCTATTACGACTTCAATCCCGGCGGCCAATGGCGGCCGTTCGTCGGCGCAGGCCTCGGCTTCGGCCAGGTGAAGGTGGATTCGCCGCTCATCGACGACGAGGACACCGGCTTCGCCTACCAGCTCAAGGCCGGCGTCGGCTACCGGTTCGACGAGCGCCTGACCGGCGAAGTCGCTTACCGCTATCTCGGCGTCACCGACATCGAGCTCGGCTCCGGTCCCACGAAGATCGACGGCGACGTCTCCACCCACGCCGTGACCGTGGGCCTCCGCTACCAGCTCGGCCGCTAAACCCCAGCCTTAGGCCGAGCCGCCCGGCGCCCGTCTCCCGCCCCCCCACGCGGAGACCGGCGCCGGGCTTTCTTCATGCCCGATCTGCGCCGGAGAGTGGCAGCAGAACCCGGGCAAGAAGCCCTTTCTCCCGCGCGACAAGCGTCACGTCGCCCCCGTGGGCGCGGGCGATCGAGCGGGCGATGGGCAGACCCAGCCCGACGCCGCCGCGGTCGAGATTGCGCGAGGCGTCGGCCCGGTAGAAGGGCTGGAAGGCCAATTCCAACTCCTCGGGCCTCAAGCCGGGTCCGCTGTCGGCGATCGAGACCACCGCCGAGCCGCCTTCGGCCCGCAGCTCGATCCGGGCGTCGCCGCCGTGTTTCACGGCGTTCTCCACCAGGTTCGCGAACAGGCGCTGCAGCGCCACCGGATCGCCCTCCACGGTCGCCGGCGCCCCCTCCACGATCTCCACCTCGCCGCCCAACATCGCGGCATCGTCGACGACGCATTCGACCAGGGACAGGAGATCCAGCCGCTCGCGCCGGCGGGGCTCGCCCTCGTTGCGGATGAAGGCCAGGACGCCGCCGATCATCTGCTCCATCTGGGCGATGTCGGCGACGACGGAGTCCCGCAGCCTGGCCGGCGCGGCCTCCATCTTGAAGCGGATGCGCGACAGGGGCGTGCGCAGGTCATGCGAGATCGCCCCCACCATGGCGGTGCGGTCGTCGATATAGCGCTTCAGCCGCGCCTGCATGTCGTTGAAGGCGTGGGCCGCGGCGCCGATCTCGGCCGGGCCGCTGAGCTTCATCTGCGGCGCGTGCGGATCGCGGCCCAGGCGTTCGGCGGCCTCGGCGAAGCGCTTCATCGGCGCGGTGATCCGGCGGGCGAACAGATAGCCGGCCGGGGCGACCACCAGGAATCCCGCCCCCAGCCACATCAGCATGCGCCGCTGCCATTCGTTGGGGAATGGCTCGCGGGCCGAGCGGACGATGGTCCAGTCGCCGCCGGGCCGGCGCCAGGCGGCCGCGAACTCTCCGACGATCGGCAGGTCGCCCGCCATCAGCACCCGTTGCGGCGGGCCGGGCGACCCCATGGGCGGCGTGCGGAACAGCATCGTGACTTCGACCACATCGCCCTTTTCCGGGATCGGCGGGTCGTGCCGGACGGCTCGCGCCCAGCGGCGGGCGGGAATCGGGCGCTGCTGGATGACACGGACATCCTCGGCGGCTGCGCCGAGCGTCGCCGCCAGGACATGGGCGGCCGGCCCCTGCGGTTCGGCCTTCTGCAGGTCGGCGGGAAGCTCGGCGGCCAGGGACCGGCTCATCGGCCGGGCGAAGCGTGCGGTGAGCGATCCGCCCTGTAGGGCCGCGGCGACCTCGCTGGCCCGATAGATGGGCGGACGCGGCGGCGGCAGCAGCAGGATGACGGCGAACGACACCGCCTGGGCCGCCAGCAGGCAGACGAGCAGCAGGGCGACGAACTGGACGGCGATGGGCGCCTTGGCCGAGGCCGTCACGGCCGGGTGACTTTGGCGTCGAACAGATAGCCCACGCCGCGTACGGTCTTGATGACCTCGCCGTCCGTACAGGCGTGCAGCTTGCGCCGCAGGCGGCTGATCTGCACGTCGATGGCGCGGTCGAACGCCTCGCTATGAACGCCGCGGGCCATCTCGAGCAGCTGGTCGCGGGTCAGTATCCTCTGGGGATGCTCCAGGAAGGCGTTGAGCAGCGAGAACTCGCCAGCCGTCAGCAGGATGGTCGTTCCGTTCGGCGCCCGCAGCTGGCGACGCACCGCGTCCACCACGAAGCCCAGGAAATGATAGGCCGTCCCCCGGCGGGGCGCATCCCCGCGCACGTCCTCCAGCCGGCGGAACACCGCCCGGATCCGCGCCAGCAGTTCGCGGGGGCTGCAGGGCTTGGGCAGATAGTCGTCGGCGCCCAGCTCCAGGCCCAGAACGCGATCCACCTCCTCGCCCATGGCGCTGACCATGACGATGGCCGGGCCGCCCCTGGCCGACAGCCGGCGGCAGACGGAGAGCCCGTCCTCGCCCGGCATCATGATGTCCAGCACGATCAGGTCGACCGGCGCGCCGGCCAGAGCGCGATCCATCTCCGCCGCGTTGGCCGCGGTGCTGACCTGGAAACCGTGGTCCTGCAGGTAGGCGGCCATCTGCTCGCGCAGCTGGGTGTCGTCGTCGACGACCAAGACCTGGCGTGCGGGCGGCATGTTGCGCGCGGGAGTCATCGCTGAAGCTTTGCCGCGCGATTGTGGCGCCGGAAATTCCACTTGGCCACAATTGCGCGGCCGGGACGGACCCGGCCGCGCCCCTCCGTCAGAACTCCAGCCGCAGCCCGACCCGGAAGGTGCGACCCAGCACGTCGTAGAGCGTCCGGTTGGTCTGCAGGTAGGCCACCGTGTTCTCCGCGCCGAGATTGCTCGGATTGGCCGTGAGCACGGGATCGGTGTCGAACAGGTTCTTGATCGAGAGATAGGCCTGGCCGGAGACGCTGGCGACCGTGAAGTCGTAGCTGGCCGAGACGTCGAAATAGACCGCCCCGTCGATGCTGTTGTCGTCAATCGTGTAGTAGGGCGCCACACTGGCCGGGCAGTTGGACTGACACTCGGTATAGGCGTTGGAAATCACGCCGCTGCTGACCCCCCGGGCCGTCAGGTTGAAGGTCCAGGGCTCGGTCCGGTACATCGCCGAGAAGCGGTACACCCAGTCCGGCGTGCTGCCGACATTGGAGCCGGCCAGGTCGATGGCGGTGACGCCGTCGTCGGTGATGTTCTCGATGTAGTGCGTGGCCATGGCCCGCAGGGTCAGGTCGCCCGGCGCGCCGGGGATGAAGTCTTCCAGGGCCGTGCGATAGGTCGCCTCGATGTCCAGCCCCTTGGCCGACATGCTGTTGAGGTTCTCATAGTAGAGATCGATGACGCTGAGGGCGCCGTTCACGAACCGCAGGTTGTTGCAGTACTTCTGGACGTTCTGGATGTAGCAGTAGTCGGCCGTCTGCTGGGCGGTGACGAAGCTGATCACCCCGTCGACCTTGATCTCGTAATAGTCGACCGAGGCCGTGAAGCCCGGCAGGAAGCGCGGCGAGACCACGAAGCCCACGCCATAGCCGTCGGCGACTTCCGGCTGGACACTGGGATTGCCCTGCAAATTCTGGACGAAGGCGGTGGCGACGCCGTTGATCGAGACCGAATTGCTGCGCGCCGTGCCGCTGTCGTAGAGCTCGCTCATATTGGCCGCGCGGATGTCGCGGGAGGCCGAGGCGCGGAACTTGATGTCGGGGACCGGCTCGTAGGTTAGGCCCGCCTTCCAGGTCTTCACCCCGCCGGAGGTGCTGTAGTCGGTGTAGCGGAAGGCCCCGTTGAAATCCAAACCCTCCAGGAGGGGGACCAGCGCCTCGACATAGGCCTCGGCGACGTCGTATTCGCCGCGGGTCACCTTGTAGTTCCCGTACTTCCAGCCGCTCTCGTATTGCGGCTCCACATAGCCGTCCATCTGCTCCTTGCGCCACTCGGCGCCGAAGGCGATCGAGATCGGCCCGGCCCAGCCCTTGAGGCCGCCGGTGGAGAAGTTGATCGCCGCGACATCCTGGGTGAACTCCTGGGTGCGCAGCGGCGTGCCGAGCACATAGTCCAGGGCCGCCTGGCTCGCCACCCCGATCCCGAACCGGTTCAGCGGCACGCAGCCGTTGGCGGGGTTGGCGATGGAGGATCGGCAGACGATCTGACCGCTGACCGGATGGACCACCGCGTCGGTGGCCAGCGCCAGGCGGGCGGTGTTCCAGGTGGCGGTGAGCTGCTCGCGGGTGTCGGTGACGCCGCGCTGGTAGTAGGCGTCCCACTTGAAGCCGAGGCCCAGGGCGTCGAACTCGCCCTCGGCGCCGACCACGTAGCGCTCGGTCTCGCGGACGTTGTTGCTGCCCGACGGCGGCATGTCGGCGTTGCTCGTGCCCATCACGAAGGACGAGAGGCCGAGCGCGGTCATCTGGCTGCGCACCGAGGCCGGCAGATAGGCGTTGTCGGCGAAGATGGTGACGCCGGTATGGGTCGGCTGGATGTAGTAGCTCAAGCCCTCGTAGCGTGCATAGGAGGCCTGGGCGAAGACCGTGAGGTTGGGCGCGATCTCGTAGCTGACCCGGCCGAACACGCTCTCGCGATCCTCGTCGGGCGAGAGACTGTTGGTGCCGTTCATGCCCGACGAGGTGTATTCCCAGTCCCCGCCGACCATCCATTGGCCGGAAACCGCGCCGTAGGCGAGCTGGTTGACCGCGCCGTTGACGCCGAAATAGGTCCCGCGCAGCGGCCCGGACGTGATCAGGCCGCCCGGCGTATAGGTGGAGATGCCCACCCGGTCGGCGACGATGTAATAGGGCGCCCCGGCCGAGGTGTCGGGATTGCGGATGGCGAAGTGGCCGCCCTTGTTCCAGTCGCGGCTCGTGTTGTGGACCCCGTCCTGGCTGACCTTCTCGACGCTGAACAGGACATGTCCGCGGCCTTCCGCGAACGGCCCGCCGGCGGTGAGGTTGAGCTTCCAGTTCGGCGTGTCGCCATAGGTGGTCTCGCCGTACTCCATCGTGGTTTTGACGCCGGTATAGGTCTTGTCGAGGATGAAGTTCACCACCCCGCCCACCGCGTCGGAGCCGTAGGCGGACGAGGCGCCGCCGGTCACCACCTCCACCCGCTGGATCAGCGATTGCGGGAAGGTGTTGGTGTCCACCTGGCCGGTGGCGGCCGAGACCACCGACCTCTGGCCGTCGAACAGCACCAGCGTACGGCCGGTGCCGAGCGCGCGCAGGTTGAGGGCGCTGATGCCCGCCGCACCGTTGCTGAGCGATCCCGAGGAGGTCGACGCCGTGGCGCTGCCCATCACCGAGGGCAGGGTGTTGACGAAATCGGCGATGTTGGCCGGGGCCTCGGCCTGGATCTCCTGGGCGCCCAGCACATTCACCGGCGTCGGCGCGCTGTAGCCGTCGCGGACGATCCGCGAGCCGGTGACCACCACCTCGTCCACCTCGTCGGCCGCATCCGCCAGCGCCGGCGTCCACGCGCCCAGCAGAGCGGCCAGGCTGACGCCGGCCAGGGCGCAACGGCGGAGGCCCGTCGCGGATCTGTACTTCGCCCAAGAATTCATCGCACCCCTCTTTGTGTTTTCAAGTCGATGTGGAAGCGGGCCGGACGCGGCCCCGCGATTACTCTGGATTCGGGACGCAAAATCCCGCCGGCGCTGCGAAAAGGCGCGCGCCGCTCAAGTCTTCGAACTTGGTGAAAACTATTCGAGACCGAAAATTTCGGTCACGTGGCCGAAGTAACTGCGATCATAGCTGATGACCTCGCGATAACGCCGATTGGACGCGCCGACGCCGGTCGTTTCCCCCGCAACGTGCCCAAGCTGTCTGTTCGGCCTTTCGGCTTTACGCTGGTGTTCCGCCCGTCGCCCGGTCACTCTAGGCGTCGCCCGGAGTCCGACTTGAGGAAAGTTGAAATCCGGCTTTCAAAACGCGTGGGTGCTGTTGAAATGTGCAGGAGTCTGCGAGGCTGATGGCGAAAACCGAACAGTTGGAGCTCGATGACGTCGATTATCGCATCCTCAAGGAGCTTAGCCTCGACGGTCGCGTGTCGGATGTGTCGCTGGGCGACCAGATCAAGCTCTCGGCCACCGCCGTCGCCCGGCGCCGCAAGAGCCTGGAGGAGCGCCAGGCGGTGCTCAGCTATTCGGCGAACCTGAACCTGCCGCTGCTGGGCTTCAATGTGGTGGTGTTCGTAGCCGTCGAGCTGAGCTCCCAGGCCGAGCACGCCCTGATCGAGTTCGAGCGCGAGGTCGTGAAGTGCCCGTCGGTCTCCTATTGCGGGTTCGTCTCGGGCGACACCGACTTCCTGCTCATGCTGCACGTGGAGTCGTTCGAGGACTACGACCGGGTCTATCGGCGCGAGCTCTCCACCCTGCCCCACGTGGCCAAGATCCGGTCGAGCTTCGTCATCCGCGAGGTCGCCCGCCGCGGCACGCCGCCGGTGGTGTTCGAGGACAAGGCCTGAAACAGAAACGGGGAGGCCCTGCGGCCTCCCCGTCCACGGAATTCCCCGTTTGGAGCGAGGGCTAGTCGGCGGTGGCGCCGGCCGGCGGATAGGGGATTCCGAGCTGGTCGAGATAGGTCTTGTACTTCTTCGGGTTGTAGTAATACGGCTCCATCTTCGGCCGCATGCGCTCCATGATCTCGGCGTTCAGATGGATGGCCGGCTTGTCCTGAGCCGTCAGGACCGGATCGTACTTCTGGTCCTTCAGCTGCACGTTCTGGAAATAGTCCTTGGCGTCCGCCACGAGCTTGGGCGTCGTGGCGATGTCGAGCACGGTCAGGGTCACCGCCTTGGCGCCGGCGACCACGCCCTTGTGCGCGATGGGCGTGGCCATGGCCATGGCCGAGGTCACGTTGTGGCCGATCATGTTGGGCACATTGGAGGGATAGCGGATGGTGATCGTCGGCACCGTCCACATGATGTCGCCGATATCGTCCGACCCGCCGCCCATGGAGACGCCGCGGGAGTCGGGGGTCGACAGGGGCGCGACCTCGCTGGCCAGGGGCTCCACCCTCAGATGGTTGGTCTGTTGCAGGGCCTTGGCGAAGGCTTGGTCCGCCTCGCTCCATTGCGGCATGCCCACCCGCTGGATATTGGCGTAGGCCGCCTCCGCCAGGGGCTTGTTGCCGTAGTTGGGGGCCGCATAACCCAGCAGCCGCCGCTCCACCTTGGTGTCGGTGGCCATGGCCGCGGCCTCGGCGATCTTGTTGCCGAGCTCGTAGAGGCCGCGGATCGAGGCGAATTCCTGCTCGCGGAAATAATACCAGACCGAGGCCTCGCCCGGCACGATGTTGGGCTGACCGCCGCCGTTGGTGATCACGTAGTGCGAGCGCTGGGTGACCGGCAGGTGCTCGCGCCGCATATTCCAGGCCGCATTCATCAGCTCCACCGCATCCAGCGCGCTGCGGCCGGCCCAGGGCTGGCCGGCGGAGTGGGCCGTCTTGCCGTGGAAGGTGTACTCCACCGAGACCATGCCGTTGTTGCCAGCCGGGCCCCAGCCGGTGGAGAAGTCGCGGCTGACATGGGCGAAGATCGAGGCGTCCACATCCTTGAAGAGGCCGTCGCGGACATAGAAGGCCTTGGTGGCCAGGAGCTCTTCGGCGACTCCCGGCCACAGCATCAGCCGGCCAGGGATCTTGTTCTTCTCCATCACGTCCTTGGCCGCCAGGGCCGCGACGATCATCATCGGCATGCCGGAATTGTGGCCCTCGCCATGGCCGGGCGCGCCGGGGACCTGGGGCTTGATCTCGGCGACGCCGGGCACCTGCGAAAGGCCCAGCAGGCCGTCGATGTCGCTGCCCAGCGCGATCAGCGGCCCGCCCGAGCCCCAGGTGGCGGTCCAGGCCGTGGGGATGCCGGCCACGCCCCGCTCGATCTTGAAACCGTTCCTCTCGAGGATCCCGGTCAGGTATTCCGAGGTGCGGACCTCTTGGAAGCCCGGCTCGGCGAAGCTGAAGACCGAGTCGACCATCTCCTGCGCCAGCTTGGCGCGCCCCTCCACGCCGGCGATCGCCGCCTGCCGCATCTCCGGCGTCGGCTCGGCCCGGGCGGAAAGCCCCGGAAGGGCCAGCGCCGCCCCCGCCAGAAGGGCTGCGATGGTCTTGTAGGCGTCGGGACGTCTCATGAATGCTCCCCCAGATGTGTGCGAACCATGGGCCGCCGAGAGCCGAACGCCAACCGGAGACGCAGGCGCCGACATCCAGCGCGCTTCGCCACCTCGGCGTCGCCTTTCGGCGTAGTAGAAAAGCTATGAGCTTGAAATCATCGCTCCATGCGATGAGATCCGCGGAACCCTGCGCGCGCAACCCAAACCCTCCCGGATTCCACCACACCGCGCAAGATCGCGCCGAGGCTGGCGAATCTGCCCGAGTTTGCGCCGGGCCTGCTGATTTCGTGGTCGATGATGGGCCAGACAATCCGGGGCTTGGAGCGGCCAGGGGGAATCGAACCCCCGACATTCAGCTTGGGAAGCTGACGTTCTACCTCTGAACTATGGCCGCGCCCGGGGCCGCGCGGAGCGGCCGGGGGGCGGAACATAGCGGGGTCGGGGGCTTCGGCCAAGCGCCTTGCGTTGACCTGTCGCGGCGGCGCCCGCACGATGGGCCGCAACCAAGTCTCACAACGCAGGGAGGTCGCCATGGCGGACGGCGAGATGCAGGCCAAGGCCCGGTTCACGGCCATGACCGAGGGCACCCAGGAAGACTGGATGGCCATCGTGCGGGCCTCGGCGCCCTTCAGTCGCGAGCTGCCCGACCGGCTGATCGCCCATCTGAAGATGCTGCAGGGCGACTGCGGCGGCTATGCGGTCGACCGGCTGGAACACTCCCTGCAGACGGCCACCCGCGCCTTCAAGGAGGGCCGCGACGAGGAATATGTAGTCTGCGCCCTGATGCACGACATCGGCGACATCCTGGGCCCCGCCAACCATGCGGAGATCGGGGCGGTGATCATGAAGCCCTACGTCTCGGAGCAGAACTGGTGGATGCTGGATAAGCACGGCATCTTCCAGGGCTACTACTTCTTCCATCACCTGGGGCTGGACCGCGACATGCGCGAGCAGTTCCGCGGCCACCCCTGGTTCGAATACACCGCCCAGTTCTGCCACCTCTACGATCAGAACAGCTTCGATCCGGACTATGTCTCCATGCCGCTCTCGGCCTTCGAGCCGATGCTGCGGCGGGTGCTGGAGCGGCCGAAGCGCTCGATCTACAAGCGCGAGACGGCCGAGGCCTAAGACCCCGACCCGGCGCGATCAGAACCGCTCGGCGCGCACGCCGCGCCGGGCGAGCTTCTCCTGCACGCTGTCGGGACCGACCAGGTGGCCGGCGCCCACGGCGATGAAGCTGACGCCGGAGCCCTGGAGCTTCTCCACGATCTGGTCGGCCCAATCCTCGTTTCGACGGACGATGAGCACGTCGTAGGCCTCGGCGTAATCGCGGCGCATCTCGGTGATGAAGGCCGCCTCCAGGGCGGCCGCATCACCCGAGACCCAGGCGGCGACCAGGGCGTCGAGCATGGCCGCCGCATCGTCCACATCGGCCAGGGTGGCGCGCAGCATGGCGAGTTCGGCCTCCGGCGCCATGTCGGCGAAGAAGCGGATCTGCTGCTCCATGGTCTCCAACGCCGCCACCGGCTTGTTCCCAGCCTTGGCCTGGGCGGTCAGCACCATCTCGACCCCGCTCTGCGGGTCGTAGCCGGCCTTGACGATGGGGGCCAGCGAGAGGGTGAGGGCGGCGAACCACGGCCGCATCGGCTCCAGCGCCGGGGCCGGCAGACCCATGGCCTGGGCGGCGGCGGCCAGCCGCGCCTTGTCGGCGGCGTCGAGCCGGCTCGAGAGCGGCCTTGCCGGGTCTATGCCGTACCTGCCGATCAAGGCTTGCAGGTCGGCCGGGCTCTCCGGTTGCTTCACCTCCACGACAAGCTCGTTGCTCTCGGCGAAAGCCTTGTCGATCTTGGGGCTTCGCCAGGAGACGTCGGGCCGCAGCACATGGGCCGTGCCGAACAGGTAGAGGGTCGAATCCGCGTCCCGCACCACCCAGAGGGCCGGCTCGGCCAGGGCCGGCGCTGCGCCGGCCAGGACCAGGGTCGCGGCGAACCCAACGCAGAACCGCCGGGCGAGGGCGAGAAGCTTCATTTGGAGGTTCCTTTCGCAGGCTGGCGGAGGGCCGTTCATTCGTCGGAGAAGATCGCTTCGATCGGCAGGTCGAACAGCCGGGCGATCCTGAAAGCGAGCGGCAGGCTGGGATCGTACTTTCCGGTTTCGATGGCGTTGACGCTCTGTCGCGACACCTCGAGACGCTGAGCCAGGTCGGCCTGGCTCCAGTCGCGCTCGGCGCGCAGGACCTTGAGGCGGTTTTTCATCGCCGCGCGATCCACCAGCCGATCCAGGCGACGAAATAGCCGATCACCTGGGCCATGAGCGTGGCCACCATGCCGAAGGCGAAGAGGTCGCGCGGCTCCTCGGCGCCGAGGAAATCGGCGGGGAAACCCTGCGCGCCAGGCGACGACAGGGCGATGAAACCCAGAAGCACGACCACGATCCCCGCGCTGCCGCCCCAGTACCAGGCGAACTTGTGGGCCTCCCGCTGCGCCTCGTCGAGACGGCGCCAATAGACGATGGCGATCGGCCCGACGACCAGGATCATGGCCGCCGTCAGAACCGCCGCGCCGATCGGTCCTTGGTTGAGGCCGGAGGCGCGGCCGAGGAAACCGATCAAGCCCCCGGCGAGCAGCAGTAAGAGCGCCAGGACCCAGCTCGGCGTGCGGGCGAAGACGGATCGGAACATCGGAAATCTCCCTTGGACTACCGCGACCAGGCGTTCCAGCCCACCGCGGCCATGGAGACGAGAGCGCCGAAGCTGGAACGGCGCAGCTCGACGCTCGGCGAAAGCCCGCCGGGCCAGGCGTGCAGAAGCCCCGCGAAGGCGAAGACGAGAAGCGCTGTCACGGCGGCCACCACCGCCTGACGGCTTCCCCACATGGCTCCATGCTCCTGCATGACAAGCTCCCTCGTCTTGATGACAAGGAAACACGACACATTCGGCCTGTCAAGGATGCACGACAAAATGTCAGGCGCGTTTGCTACTGAACCCGCTCGACCCGATAACCCCGCGCGCGCAGCAGCGCCGGCAGGCCGTCCTCGCCGGCCATGTGCAGGGCGCCGACATTGACGAGGTGGACGCCGCCGGGCGCCAGGAGCACGCCGTCGAGCGTCTCGGCCCAGGCGAGGTTGCGTCGGCGGATGAAAGCCTCATGGAACTCCGGCGTGTCCCGGCGCAGGACGCTCAGAATCCCCCGATCGAGCGCGCGGACGTCACCCGCGAGCCAGGCCTGTTGCAGGGAGACGCCGCCGCGGCGGGGCGGGGCGGTCAGCTCGCGCACCACGTCGGCCAGGTATTGCAGCTCCACGGGCTCCGGCAGGTCGGCAAAGATGCGAATCTGGTCTTCCAGCGTCTCCAGGGTGCGGATCTCCTTCTCGCCCGCCCGCGCCTGGCGGGCGACGACGAGGTCGGCGCCGGCGTCGGCCCGGTAGCCCTGGGTCACCTTGGGCCGGATCGAGAGGGTGAGCGCCGCCGCCCAGGGGCGCAGGTGGTCGACGCCGGCGAGATCGAGCCCGCCGCGGGCCAGGGCCGGCTGGAGGGCGGCCAGCTCCTGCGGCGGCAGGCGGACGCTCAAGGGGCGGGCGGGATCGACGCCATACCGGCCCATGAGGTCGCCCATGGTCGCAGAGTCCGCGCGGGCGAGATCGGCCTCGAACCAGACGGTCTGGGCGCGCTCATAGGCGGCGTCATAGGCTGGCGTTCGCCAGGCGGCGTCGGGCGTCAGCAGGTGCAGGGTGCCGAAGAGGTAGATCTCGGTGTCGGCGTCACGCGCCACCCACAGGGCCGGGGCGGCCGAGGCCGCAGCGCCGCAAAGGCTCGCCAGCAGGAACACAGCCGCGCCCGCGGCCGATCTCAGCCAACCCACGCCGCCCCCTTCCGTGGAATCTCAGCGCCAGACCTGGAAGTGCTTGGATAGCTTCAGCCCCTGGCGCTGGTAATGCGACCCCTGGTCGCCGTAGAGCCGGGTCGGCTTGGCGGTCAGCGGCTCATAGACCAGGCGGGCCACGGTCTGGCCGTCCTCCAGCAGGAAGGGGGTCTCGTGGCTGCGCACTTCCAGCACCCCGCGGGAGCCGACCCCGCCCGCCTCCTCGGTGCCGAAGCCCGGATCGAAGAAGCCGGCATAGTGCACACGGAACTCGCCCACCGAGGGGTCGATGGGGGTCATCTCGGCGGCTTCCAGCACCGGAATCTCGACGGCCTCCTTGGAGGCCAGGATGTAGAACTCGCCGGGATCGAGCAGCAGTTCGCCGCGGCGGGGGATCAGCGGCTCCCAATAGTCGCGGGGGTCGTGGCCGTCGACATGGTCCATATCCACCACACCGGCGTGGCGCCGCGCGCGGAAGCCGGCGATCCCGTCCGACAGGTCCACGCCGACGCTGCGGATCGAGAGCTTGGGCGGATCGCCGCGCTTCAGCCGCAGCTGGTTCAACCGGGTGCCGGGCCGCACCAGGATCGAGAAGGTCTGGGGCGCGATCTCGATATAGGTGGGTCCGGAATAGCCCTCCGCCACGTCGTCGAAGGCCACGGAATTGTCGGTGAGCAGCCGCACGAACACGTCGACACGACCGGTGGAGCTCTTAGGGTTGGCCCGCGCCGAGATCCCTGGCGGCAGGGTCAGATGCTCCTGCAATTCGGCGATGTAGACGCAGCCCTTTTCCAGCACCACGCCGCGGGTGAGGTCGAGCTCGTGCATGGCCACATGCGCGATGCGCTGGGGCACGGTGCGGCCCAGGCCCGGCAGGAAGGAGGCGCGCACTCGCCAGGCCCGCGCGCCAAGGCGAAGGTCGAGGCTGGCGGGCTGGACCTGGTCGGCCTCGAACGGGTTGGCCGCTGTCACCGCGCCGGCGGCGATCAGGTCGTCGATGGATTGGCAGGGCAGGATGCCGGAGGTCGCGCTCATCGGGGCGACACTCGCCGCGCGCGTCGAGTCTGGCAAGGGCGCGGCTAAGCCGCGAGGCCCGCAGCGATCCGCTTATAATAGACTGCCGTGCCGACGAGCCCGCCCTGCGGCTTGAAGGCATAGTCCGGGATGACCCCGCTGCGCACCCAGCCGAGGGATTCGTAGAGCTCGGAGGCCCCGCCTTCGACGGCGGTGTCGAGGGTCAGGAGCGTGCGCCCTCGTTCCACCGCCAGCGCTTCGGCCGCGCTCATCAGGGCTCGGGCCAGGCCCCGCCCGCGGGCGACCGGCGCCACCATCAGCTTCCAGATCTCCGCCCGGAACGGCTGGTTGGGCGGGGTGTCGAGATAGAGGGTCACGGTTCCTTCCAGGCGCCCCTCAAGGAAGGCGCCGAGCAGGATGCGCCCGCCCGCCGCCGCATCGGCCAGCGCCCCGCGCCAATAGGCCCGCGCCTGGTCCATCGGTACAGGATCCATGAAGTGCACGGAGCCGCCGGCGGCCACCGTCTGCGCCAGGATTTCGGCCAGCCGTTCCTCGGTCGCCGGGCCGGGGGAAAGCACGCGGATATCGAAGCCGGGCATATTCATCTCCGGGAGACCGCCACCAGATAGGCGCAGGGTTCAGGGGCGGGATTGATGAAGCTGGATTGGGCCGGCTCGCCGAAGGCGTAGGCGTCGCCGGCGGCGAGCTCGGTGCGCCGGCCGCCCTCCTCTATCGCCAGGGTCCCGCTCAGCACCCAGACCACCTGGCGGATGAAGGCGTAGGAGGCGGCCGGCAGATCCACCCGCGCTCCGGCCGGCAGTTCGACCTCGACCAGCTCCACCGGATGGTCGCCGCGGGCGAAGACCTGGCGGCGCAGATAACCCGTGCCCGGATCGCGCCAGACCGGCTGGTCGGCCGCGGCGGTCTTGCGCCCGCCCTCGGCCTCGGCGCGCGTCAACAGGGCGGCGAGGGTGAGCTGCAGCGCGCCCGACAGCTTGCCGAGCAGGGCGGCGGTGGGGCTCGCCTCCCCCCGCTCGATCTTGCCGATCATCGCCTTGGAGACTTCGGAACGCTCGGCAAGCTCGCCCTGGCTCCAGCCCCGCGCTTCGCGCTCCACGCGGATGCGGTGGGCGAGGCGCCGGGTCGCTTCGTCTATTATAGTGCTCACACGGACACTATGATGGCTCATCAGCTGGGCTGCAAGCCTTACGACTTTCTGCCGATGGCGCCGGGCCGGCGCGGAGGCTAGAAGGCGCTGGCGAACGGAAGGGGTGCGTCATGGCGGAAGATCCGCGCGACTGGGAGATCGAGACGAGGGCGGTTCGTGGCGGGCTGGCCCGCAGCCCCTATGGCGAAATCTCCGAGGCGATGTTCCTCACCCAGTCATTCGCCTATGACAGCGCCGCGGCCGCCGACGCGCGCTTCGCCGGGGACGCCCCGGGCTTCATCTACCAGCGGTTCGGCAACCCCACGACCCAGATGTTCGAGGACCGGCTGGCGCTCTTGGAAGGCGCCGAGATGTGCCGGGCCACCGCCTCGGGGATGAGCGCCGTGCACGTAGCCCTGCAAGGGCTGGTGCGCGCCGGCGACCACATCGTGGCCGGCCGCGCTCTCTTCGGCTCCTGCCGCTGGATCCTGTCGGAATGGATGCCCCGCTTCGGGGTTGAGACCACCTATGTGGACGCCACCGATCTCGAGGCTTGGAAGAACGCCGTCCGGCCCAACACCAAGGCCTTCCTCGTGGAGAGCCCGGCCAATCCGCTGCTGGAGGTCACCGCCATCGGGGCTGTAGCCGAGATCGCCCATGCGGCCGGCGCCAAGCTGGTGGTCGACAACGTCTTCGCCACCCCGATCTTCCAGAAGCCGCTGGCGCTGGGCGCCGACATCGTCGTCTATTCGGCCACCAAGCACATCGACGGCCAGGGCCGGGTGCTGGGGGGCGCGATCCTCGGCTCGACCGAGTTGATGACGCAGGCCTACAAGGACATCCTGCGCCACACCGGCCCCGCGCTTTCGCCCTTCAATTCCTGGGTGCTGCTGAAGGGCCTGGAGACGCTGGAGCTGCGCGTGCGCCGCCAGGCCGAGAACGCCGCGAAGGTGGCCAACGCGATCGGCGCCCATTCGAAGGTGCGGAAGGTGGTCTATCCCGGCCGGGCGGACCATCCGCAGGCCGGGGTCATCGCCAACCAGATGTCGGGCGGCGGAAACGTGGTGGCCTTCGACTTGGGGAGCCGCGAGGCGGCCTGGCGGTTCCTGGACGCCCTGCAGATCGTCGACATCTCCAACAATCTCGGCGACGCCAAGTCCATGGCCACCCACCCCTCGACCACCACCCACCGCTCCATGCCCGAAGCCGAGCGGCTGGAGATCGGCCTGACCGAGGGCTGGGTGCGGATGAGCGTCGGGCTCGAAGGCGCCGGCGACCTGACGCGGGACGTAGGCCGGGCCCTGGACGCGGCCTGAGGTCGATCCGGCGCCGGATTCAGGCCCGCGTCGGCGCGCGACGCGCCGGCGCGTGCTCCGCTTCCTTGGGCGGACGACGCTTGTTCCGCACCCAATCCTCGTAGAAGGCGGTCTTGGCGTCGATCTGCTCCAGGGCGCCGGTCAGCTCGCGGATCTGGGCTTCGATCTCGGCCCTGTGCTCCCGCAGCATCGCCATGCGCGCCTCGAGCGTACGCCACCCCTCCATGGAAAGCTCCGTCAGGCGCCGCATGTCGGCGATGGACATGCCCGTGCGGCGCATCCGGTCGAGGAACAGGAAGTGCTCGAGGTGGCCGGGCTCATAGACCCGGCGGCCGCCTGCGTCCCGGTCCACCCGGGGCAAGAGGCCCTGGGCCTCGTACCACCGGATGGTGTGGACGCTGCGATCGACGAGCTTGGCGAAGCGTCCGATATGTTAACGCGCGCTCACGAGGTCAGCGGCTCCAGCACGGCCTCCGCCAGGGCTGAGTCGAGATATTCGCGCACCTCGCGCATCTTGCCGTCGGCCATCTCGATCACGAAGCAGTAGCGGTTGTTGTACGCCTTGCCCGACTTTAGCGTCACCGCACCCCGGGCCTCAACGACCACCACGTCGCCCTCGGCGAAGATGTTGGTCGCGGTGTTGGTGTAGACGCTGGCGTACTGCCGGCGCAGCGGTGCGAACAGATCGTCCCTGGCCCGCTCGCGGCCGTGGTGGACCGCGCTCCAGACGCCGCCGACCATAGGGCGCCAGACGACGTCCTCGGCCATGGCTTCATAGAAGGCGCGGCTGTCGCCGGCGGCCAGGTCCTGCATCGCCTTGGCGACGATCTGTTTGTTGTCGGCTTGGGTCATCGACTGGTCTCCTTATCGAACCAGCCTCGGAGAAAACCTCCTAGAGCGCTCTCTAGGTCAATAGCCTCTCTTCCCATCCATCCAGGCGAGGATTTCCGCGTTGATTTCCCGCGGATAGGTGTGGCTGAGGTCGGGGAGCTCGCGATAGGCGACGGCGGCCCCGGCCGCCGAGAGGGCACGATACGCCTCCCGCGCCATTTCGATGGGGAACATCCAGTCGAGCGCGCCGTGGGCGATGTGGATCGGGAGGCTCTCGATCCGGCCTGGGTCGGCCATCTGCGCCAGCATGGGGTGGAAGGCCGCAGCCACAGGGGCCAGATGCGTGAACGGCGATCCCGGCTCCAGGCCGGAAACATAGGCGAAGGTGCCGCCGTCGCTCATGCCCGAGAGCAGCAGGCGGGCCGGATCGACGGACCAGTTGGCGCGCACATGATCCAGAATGCCGGCGAGGTTCGGGGTGTCCACATCCTCGCCGGTTAAGGCCCAGGTCTCGCCGAGCGCCGTGGGGCATACGAGGATGGCGCCGTGGGCGCGCGCGTCCCGCAGCCAGCTCCACAGGAAGGCCGCGCCGTTTCCACTGCCGCCGTGCAGGGCGAAGACCGCCGGCGCGGATGTGGCGGGGTCGTAGTCCTCCGGAACGTAGAGCGAAAAGCCGCCGCGAATCCCGGGTTCGCCGCCGAAATGCATGACGCCGGTGACGCCCGGCTGCGCAGGTCGCGCCAGGCGCGCCTGGAGCTCGGCGTCGCCACGCAGGGGATGCGGCAGGAAGAAGCGGCTGATCGGCGGCAGGACGCCGACGAGGGAATAGAGCGCCGCCTCGGCCCGGGAGAGCTGGCGCAGGGCGCGGAAGGCCCCGCGCAAGCCCTCCGGTGCGGACGCCGCGGCGCGCAGAGCTTCGAACCCGGCGATCGCAGCCTCGCCCGCCTCGGCCAGCGCACTACGGAGCTGCGTCAGCGCCTCGGACCAGGCGTCCATGCGGGCGAGCGCCTGGGGCAGATCCGCCTCGGGCGTTCCGATGGCGGCCAGCACCTCGGCCAAGTCCGGCGGATGCAGGTGACGCGCGACGAAGGCCAGCCCCTCCAGCGCCCGGAGCAGGGTCGGAACAAGCGTTGCGAGATCCTGAAGCTCCCGATCTTCCATCCGCGTAAGCTTGGGCGGCGGGCGAGCGGAGAGCCAGCCAAAACTTCCCGGGCCGAGGCCTAGTCGGCGTTCAGCGCCTCCGGATCGACCGAATAGACCCGCGAGCAGTATTCGCAGGTGACGCTGATGCGGCCGTCCGGCTCGACCATCTCGGCCCGGGCCGCCTCGTCGAACGACTTCAGCACGGTCTCGATCCGCTCCTGGGAGCATCGGCAGAAGGCCTTCAGAGCCTTGGGCTCGAACACCCGCACGCCGTCCTCGTGGAACAGCCGAAAGAGCAAGGTTTCGGCCGAGATGGTCGGGTCGATCAGCTCGTCCTCGCCGATGGTCTCGAAGAAGGCCTGGGTGCGGTCCCATGGCTCGGCCGTTGGCGCGCGCGCCTCGTCCTCGGCGATGTTCTGGATCAGCATGCCGCCGGCGCGCCAGCGGCGTCCCTCGCCCACGTCCACCTGGCCGACCGCCAGGCGCACGCGGGTCGGGGTCTGCTCGGACTGCGCAAAGTACTGCTCGGCGCAGAGGGCCAGCGTTTCCCCCTCGATGGCGGTGACGCCCTGATAGCGGTCCATGTCCGGGCCCTGGTCCACCGTCATGATGAACACCCCGTCGCCGAGCAGCGAGCGGGCGCCGGGCCGGGCGAAGCCTTGCGAAGCTTCAGCCACCGCGTCCTCGTCATAGCGGCAGTAGCCGCGGAGGGAGCCTTCGGTGTCGTAGTCGGCCACGACGTAGCGCACCGGGCCGGAGCCTTGCGCCTGGACGATGAGGCGGCCGTCGAACTTCAGGTTGGAGCCCACCAGGGCGGCCAGCGCGCAGGTCTCGCCCAGCAGGTTCGCCACGGCTTCCGGATAGGCGTGGGCCTGCAGGATCTCGTCGATTGAACCGCCCAGGCGGACGGTGCGGCCGCGCACGGCTTCCCCCTCGATCTGGAACGGGGCGACGAGGTCGTCGGGCGCGTTATGGAGTGCGGTCTCGGACATGGTGGCGGGATATAGGGGCAGCCCGCGACAGTTGCGAGCTTGAGCGGTTATTCCTCCCCCGCTGCGCAGGGGAGGAAGAGACCTATCGGATCGCCCCGAAGCACCAGGCCAGGATCGACTTCTGGGCATGGATGCGGTTCTCGGCCTCGTCCCAGACCAGGCTGCGGGGCCCGTCGATCACCGCGTCCGTCACCTCCTCGCCGCGATGAGCGGGCAGGCAGTGCAGGAAGACGCCGTCGGCGGCCGCCAGGTCCATGAGCTTCTCGTCGACCTGGAACGGATCGAAGGCCTCCAGCCGCTCCTCGTGGTCGGTGTCGCCCATGGAGACCCAGGTGTCGGTGATCACGCAGTCGGCGCCGCGCACCGCCGCGCGCGGGTCGTCGGTCATTTCGATCCGCCCCTGCTCGGACTCGGCGCGGGCGAGGTCGACGAGATCCGGATGGTAGACCGTCGGGCAGGCGATGTTCAGCTTGAAGCCCAGCTTCGGCGCGGCGTGGATGAAGCTGGCGCAGACATTGTTGCCGTCGCCCACCCAGGCGAGCGTGCGGCCGGCGATGGGGCCGCGATGCTCCTCGAAGGTGAGGATGTCGGCCAGGATCTGGCAGGGATGGCTCTTGTCGGTCAGGCCGTTGACGATGGGGATGGTCGAGGAGAGCGCCAGGCGCTCCACGTCCTCGTGCCGATTGGCGCGGATCATCACCGCATCGACCATGCGCGAAAGCACCCGGGCGGTGTCCTCGATCGGCTCGCCGCGGCCGATCTGCATGTCGGCCGAGTTCGACATGATCACCGAGCCGCCGAGCTGGCGCATGGCCGCGTCGAACGAGAAGCGGGTGCGGGTCGAGTGCTTCTCGAAGATCATGGCCAGCACCCGGTCCTTGGCCGGGGCGTCGGCGTCGACGCGGCCCTGGGGCCAGCCCTTGCGCGCGGCCTTGCGGGCCTTGGCGTCGTCCAGGATGGCGCGCAGGTCGGAGCCCTCGAGCCGCCAGAGGTCGAGGAAGTGTCTGGGAGATTGGGTCATCGTGGGGTCCCCACCAACCCCGCTCGTCCCGGCGAAGGCCGGGACCCAGTTTCGTCTGGCGCGAGCGGGGCGTTTCAGCTGGACCCCGGCCTTCGCCGGGGTGAGCGGTTGAAGGATTAGGCGGCGGCCTTGGCCTTGGCGCGGGCGGCCTCGCAGGCGCGCTCCAGCTTCTCGACGGCCTCTCGCGCCTCTTCGAGGGTGAGGGTCAGCGGCGGCAGCAGGCGCACGCAGTTATCGCCGCCGCCGGCAATCAGCAGATGCTGGTCGCGGGCGTGCTGCATGAACTCGCGGTTCGGCGTGGCGAGCTTCAGGCCGATCAGCAGGCCCTTGCCGCGGATGTCGAGGACGACGTCCGGATAGCGGTCCTTCAGCCCGTTGAACTGCTGGGTGAAATAGCCGGCCAGTTCACGGACATGGTCCATCAGCTCGGGCTTGGTCAGCTCTTCCATGGCCGCGAGCGCCACGGCCATGGCCAGCGGATTGCCGCCGTAGGTCGAGCCGTGGGAGCCGACGGTCATGCCGGCGCCGGCCTCGGCGGAGGCCACGCAGGCGCCCACCGGGAAACCGCCGCCCAGGGCCTTGGCCAGCGCCACAATGTCGGGCTTGACGTTCTCCGCCCACTCCCAGGCGAAGAGCTTGCCGGTCCGGCCGAGGCCACACTGGATCTCGTCGAAGATCAGCAGGGTTCCGGTTTCATCGCACAGGCGGCGCATCTCCTGCAGAGCCTGTTCGGAGAGAGCGCGGGCCCCGCCCTCGCCCTGCACCGGCTCGACGATGATCGCCGCGGTGGTCGGGCCGACCGCCTCCTTCAGCGCCTCCATGTCGCCGAAAGGCAGCTGGACGAAGCCCGGCATCCGCGGGCCGAAGCCCTCCAGATAGGCGGCGTTGCCCGAGGCGTTCACCGCCGCCAGGGTGCGGCCGTGGAACGAGCCGTCGAAGCCGATGATGTCGATGCGGTCCGCATCGCCCTTGGCCCAGTGATGCTTGCGCGCGGTCTTGATGGCGCACTCGATCGCCTCCGCGCCCGAGTTGGTGAAGAACACCACGTCCAGCCCGGTGACGTCGCAAAGCACCTTGGCCAGCTTCTCCTGGCCCGGAACCTTGAAGATGTTGGACACGTGCCAGAGCTTCTCGGCCTGGTCCTTCACCGCCTGAACGAGCTTGGGATGGCTGTGGCCCAGGGCGTTGACCGCGATCCCGGCCAGGCAGTCGAGATAGGCCTCCCCCTCCGCCGTGAACAGTCGCGCGCCTTCGCCTCGTTCGAACGCCAGCGGGGCGCGGTTATAGACGCCCAGGATGTGGTCGGCGGGAACGGTCGCGGCGGATTGCGCGGTCTTTTCGGTCACGGGAGAGACCCTCCAGAACGGAAGCATCCCCGCCGCGGCGCGACGGGGACTGGAAGGCCTGGCGTTTTCGGCTCGGAACCGTCGAATGTCAATGTTCGCTCCCCTCGTGAAGATACGAACCGTCGAGAGGGAGACCGGCCGTGATCCAGATGCTTCCCGCCGCCGATCACGTTGTGGCGTTCAGGGTTGAAGGCTTGCTGACTGAAGCCGACTACGACGAGATGATCCCGGTCTTGGAGGCCAAGCTGAAGGCGCACCCGCAGATTGGCCTCTATGGCGACATGATGGGGTTCACTGGAATGACCCTGCCGGCGCTGGCGCGGGACATCCGCTATTCGGCCGGCAAGCTCGGGCAGCTCGACCGCTTCCGGCGCGCCGCGGTCGTCAGCGACAATCCCTGGATACGGGGATGGGTGAAGTTCATGGACCCGATCTTTCCGCAGGTCCAGGCTCGCGCTTTCGATCCGGGCGAGCGTGAAGCTGCGCTGGCCTGGGCTTCGGACCTCGCCTGACCGAACTCAGGTCTTCAGCTTGTAGCCGGTCTCGAACATCCACAGGCAGGCGAAGGCGAAGGCGGCGACGAGGCCGCCGGTCATGGTCACGCCCACCAGAAGCGAAGATTCCGCGTGGCCGATGAAGCCGTACCGGAAGCCGTCGATCAGATAGAAGAAGGGGTTGTAGTGGCTGGCCGTGCGGAACGGCTCGGGCAGGCGGTCCACCAGATAGAAGGTGCCCGACAGGAAGGTCAGCGGCATGATCACGAAGTTGGTCACCACCGCCATGTGGTCGAACTTCTCAGCCCAGAGACCGGCCATGATCCCAAGCATGCCGAGGATCAGGGCCGCCGCGATCCCGAAGTAGAGGATCGCCCAAAGGTGGACGATCGGCAGGCTGGCGAACGGCAGCACCGCCAGCCAGGTCACCGCCCCCACCAGCACGCCACGAGTGGCCGCGCCCAGGGCGAAGGCCGAGACCTGCTCGAGCGGCGAGAGCGGCGGCGTCAGGAAGTCGCCGATCAGCCCGTTGAACTTCGACTGCAGCAGCGACGACGAGGAATTGGCGAAGGCGTTGTTCAGGATCTGCATCATGATCAGGCCCGGCGCCACGAAGGTGGAAAAGGCCGTGCCGTGCACCGGCGGCGCCGCGCCGCGGACCGCGACCACGAAAACCATCATGTAGAGCAGGGCTGTGACCACCGGCGCCGCCAGGGTCTGCATGCCCACCTTCCAGAAGCGCCGCACCTCGCGCAGATAGAGGGTGCGGAACCCCGCCCAGTTGAACCCGTGATAGTCGCGGGGCTGCGGCGGAATGACGGCTTCGACGGCAGGCATGTCCTTCATGCCGCCGATGTGCGCCTGCGGCGGCGAGTCCGCAAGGGCTAGGCCCGCGTTCCGGCAAAGCTTGCCCGCTCCTGCGGCGCACTGACGCTATATCTAGTTCCTGTGGACGAGTGGCATGGCGCCTATTGTGGCTCTTAAGGAACTGTTTACGATATCTAGTGGTTGCTGGTGGGCGTGAGTGCGTACCGCCACAAGATATTGATCCCGGCATCACCGCGGGGGCGGCTCCGGGATCCTTCAGCGGCTGGAGGCGAACCATGGGTTGGACGGACGAACGGGTGGAGTCCCTGAAGAAGCTCTGGCAGGACGGGCTTTCCGCCAGCCAGATCGCCAAGCAGTTGGGCGGGGTCACCCGCAATGCGGTGATCGGCAAGGTCCACCGGCTGGGCCTGTCGGGCCGCGCGGCCCCCTCAAAGCCCGCCCGCCCCGCCTTCAAGGCGCCGCGTCCGGCCCGTCCGGCGGTGCAGAGCCAGACGCCGCGCCGGATCGCCGAGCCGGTCGCGCGCGAGATCGCCGCGCCCGCCGTTCCGGTCCGCTATGTCGAGGAAGCGCCGGGCTCGGCCACCGTGCTGACCCTGGGGGCCCACATGTGCAAGTGGCCGATCGGCGATCCCTCCAGCGACACCTTCACCTTCTGCGGACGCCGGGCGTCCGAGGGACCCTACTGCGTCGAACACGCGCGGGTGGCCTATCAGCCGGCCCAGACCAAGAAGCGCACCAGCCCCAACGAACTGGCGCGCTCGCTTCGCCGCTACATCTGATCCGGGGGGATGGGTTGGGGGCGCGCCCTGAAGGAGCCGGCGACGGTTCCGGGCGCGCCCTCGCTCTTCGGCGGCTTCCGGCATTGGGTTTCACGAGCCCCGCCGCTACCTTCCCCGGATGACCGACGCCGCCGCCGACACCAACGCCAAGGCCTATTCCGTTTCGGAGCTCGCCTTCGCGCTCAAGCGGACGCTTGAGGACTCATACGGCTTCGTCCGGCTGCGCGGCGAGCTTTCCAAGGTCACCCATCACTCGAACGGCCACGTCTATCTGACGATCAAGGACGAGCGCGCCGCCATCGACGGCGTGGTCTGGAAGGGTTCTGTCCGCAACCTCTCCATTCGCCCCGAACAGGGACTGGAGGTGATCGTCACCGGCAAGATCACCACCTATCCGGCCGGATCCCGCTATCAGATCGTCATCGACAGCATGGCTGCGGCCGGCGTCGGCGCCCTGCTCGCCCAGCTGGAGAAGCTGAAGGCCCGACTGCAGGGCGAGGGCCTGTTCGATCCGGCGCGGAAGCGCCCGATCCCGGCCATGCCGGCGGTGGTCGGCGTGATCACCAGTCCCACGGGCGCGGTCATCCGCGACATCCTGCATCGCATCCGCGACCGCTGGCCCTGCCGGGTGGTGGTCTGGCCCGTGGTGGTCCAGGGCGAGGCCGCCGCGGGCCAGGTCTGCGGAGCCATCGAGGGCTTCTGCAAGCTGCCGGCGGACGGTCCCCTGCCCCGCCCCGACGTCATCATCGTGGCCCGCGGCGGCGGTTCGGTGGAGGACCTCTGGCCGTTCAACGACGAGACCCTCGCCCGCACAGTGGCCGCCGCCGACATCCCCGTCATATCGGCCGTGGGGCATGAGACCGACACCACCCTGATCGACTTCGTCTCCGACCGCCGGGCCCCGACGCCCACGGCGGCGGCGGAGATGGCCACGCCAGTGTTGGCCGAACTGCGCGCCGCGATCGCCGACTTGTCGGCCCGGCTGCACCGGTGCGGCGGGCGCACGGTGGAGGATCGCCGCGGCCGGTTGCACGTGCTGGAACGCAGCCTCGCCCGCGTGCCGGACCTCGTGGAACTGGCCGGCCAGAGATTCGACATCGCCGCCAACCGCCTGGCCGCCGGCCTGGAGCGCAACGTGGCGGTTCACGAAACGCAGCTTGTCCGCGTTGGCTCGCGTCTCTCGCCGGGACTGCTGCAGCGACCGCAGCAAATCCAGGCCGATCGCATAAGAAGCGCCGGCGAGCGGCTGAACGCAGGCTTGTCGCGGAACGTAACCGTCCACCACAACGACCTTGGCCGGGTCGCCGTCCGGCTAACCCCGGCGCTGATGCAGCGGCCCCAACAGACGCGAGCCGAGGCCCTGGCGCGGGCAGTCGTGCGTCTGGAGCCCGCCGCCCGGCGCAAGCTGGAGCGGGTGTCCGAGCGGCTGGAAGGCCTGTTGAAGCTTTATGCCTCGGTGAACCCGGATGCGCCGCTGCGGCGCGGTTTCGCCCGGGTCGAGCGGAAGGACGGTTCGCTCGTCAAGGCCGGCGCCACGCTGACGAGCGGCGAGGGGGTGCGGCTGGTCTTCGCCGATACGACGCGCCAGGCGACCATAGACGGCGCCCCAGCGGCCGCACCGTCGGCGCCGAAGCCTCCGCGCCCGAAGGCGGCCGCGCCTTCGAACCAGGGCGACCTGTTCTGACCGCCCCAAGGCGGGTAGAATGGGCTGCATGAACGCACACGATCGCAACCTCCCCGGCCAGCAGGACCTGGCGGTGCTGCACTATGGCGACGGCGAGTTCGCCGTGCTCAAGCCCGGCCGATATGTGCTTTGCGCCGTCTCCGGCCGGAAGATTCCCGTGGACGCCCTGCGCTATTGGAACCCCGCCCTGCAGGAAGCCTACGCCACCCCCGCGGAGGCCCTGGCGCGCTGGAAAGAGATCAACGGCGGCTGACCGGCGCCTGGAGCGCGTTCCGCAAAAGTGGACCCCGGCTTTGCGATAAGAGCGCGCTCAAACCTTTGAATCTAGAGCACAATTCAACGGTCAGGCGATTCTGTCTGACCGTTGAATTGTGCTCTAGGCGCGCGGCTTCTTGTAGGTCTCGTTGGGCCAGCGCTTGTGGGTCCAGAACCATTCGGCCGGCCTGGCGAGGACCTGCTCCTCGATGAAGCGGTTGACCTTGCGCACGCCGGCTTCGATGTCGGCGGACATGTCGCCCGTCCTTTCCAGGTGGATCGGTTCGTGCACCACCACCCGGAACCGCGCCTTGCGCAAGCGCTGCACCGACATCGGCTGAAGCACGGTGTCGAACCGTAGCGCCAGCCGGCTGGGTCCCGGAGCGGTGTGGACCGTGCGGCCGAAGAACGGCGCCGCCACCCCGCCGTTGAACTTCTGGTCGTTCATCAGGGCGACGGACTCGCCCCGCCCCAGGGCCGCCAGCAGGTCGCGCGCGCCGTCCCCGCCCTTGGGCGCGAAATAGCGGACCCCATAGCGGAAGCGGTAATCCCGCACGCGGGCCTCCACATGCGGGTTGTTCATCGCCCGATAGGTGATGTGGCACTTCACCGGCGAGTTGACGATCACCGCGGGCATCACCTCGAAATTGGCGAAGTGGCCCGAAACGAACACCACCGGTTCTTCCCGCGCCGCGATCTCCTCCAGGCGTTCGACGCCGACAACCTCCACACGATCGGGCGCGCGGATGATGCGGTCCATGATCAGAAGCTCGAGGAAGGTGCGGCCGGTATTGTCCCACTGCGCCTTCAGGAGCTGGGCGATCTCGGCGTCGCCCGCCTTCGGGAAGACGATCCGCAGGTTGATTTCGGCCACCCGATGGGCGCTGGTCAGCGGCCCGAAAGCCTTGAAGAACCAGGCGCCGAAGTCCGACACCGCATCGACCGGCAGAATCCTGGCGAAGGCGATGATGAGGTCGAAGGCCAGCGCCTCCAGCCGCCAGAGAAGGTCCTGAGCCACCGAGGCGCGCGCGTTCGACATGCCCTCTACTAGTCGCGCCCGGGTCGGTTGCGCAACGCGAACGGGCTCGCTTGGCAAGCGACTTGCGGAAGCCTGGTCGAGCCGTCCCGCATCGGGACGGCGGACAACTCAAGTGGTGAGGGGGCGATGGAGCCCATGGGCAACGATATCGACGTGCACCTCGGCAAGCGCCTGCGCCGCCGCCGTCGGCTGTTGGGCCTGACCCAGCAGCAACTGGCGGGCGCCTGCGGCGTGCGCTTCCAGCAGATCCAGAAGTACGAATGCGGCGCCAACCGCATCTCCGCGGCGCGGCTTTGGCAGCTGTCCGAAGCCCTCGACGTGCCGGTGGGCTATTTCTACGACGGCCTGTCGGAGATGGCCCAGCGCGAGCACTCGGCCGGCGGCGGCGAGTCGGGCGGCGAGATGTTCACCCGCAAGGAGACGCTCGACCTCGTCCGCGCCTATTACCAACTGGGCGAGCGCCCGCGGCGTCGGCTGCTGGACCTCGCCAAGTCGCTGAACGGCGACCAGGAGACGGCCTGACGGCGTCCGCCGTCGCGGTCCGTCCGCGGGCGTTTCCCGACGCCGGCGGAGTGATCCGAGCGCGGCGGGCCGGGCGCTTTCCGGCCCTGCGCGCTCCAAGAAGGTAGTCGCCGAGCCGCTTCCACCTGCGGCTCCGGATATTCCCGCGATCTCCGGGGGGATTTCGCGGGGGTCGGCGGCGAGGTAAAGCAACCGCCATGCTTGCTCCAACCCTCGCCGCCGACCGTCTTTCTCACCTCGGCGAGTTCCTGCTCGAGCTGAACAAGGCCGCCGCCGACGCCATCCTGCCGCTGTTCCGCGCCGATCACGGCCTGGTCGACAAGGGCGGCGCCAAGGGCTTCGACCCGGTCACCGAGGCCGACCGCGGCGCCGAGGCCGCCATCCGCCGGCTGATCGCCGAGCACTTTCCCGAACACGGCGTCATCGGCGAAGAGTACGGCGAGGACCGCCCCGAGGCCGAGTTCGTCTGGGTGCTCGATCCCGTGGACGGCACCCGCGCCTTCATCTCCGGCCTGCCGCTCTGGTGCGTGCTGATCGGCTTGCGCCACCAGGGCCGGCCCGTGCTGGGCTCCATCGCCCAGCCCTTTCTCGACGAAATCTATGTGGGCCACGCCGGCGGTTCGCGCCTGATCTCGGGCGGGGCCTCCACGCCGCTGAAGGTTCGGCCCTGCCCCCGCCTGACGGAGGCGGTGATCGCCACCACCGATCCGGAGGGCTGCTTCGACGGCGCCGAGCTAGGGGCCTGGACCCAGGTGCGCGCCGCCGCCCGCCTGGCTCGGCTGGGCTGCGACGCCTACGCCTACGCCATGGTGGCCATGGGCAAGATGGATCTGGTGATCGAGGCCGGCCTGAAGGCCTGGGACGTGGAAAGCGCCATCCCGCTGATCGAGGGCGCAGGCGGACTGGTCACGGACTGGCGTGGCCAGCCGGTGGGGCCGAACGGCGGCCAGATCGCCATCGCCGGCGACCGGGCCTGCCTGGACGAGGCCCTGGTCGCCCTGCGCCGCTCGGCCAAGTAATCAGCTCTTCGGCGCGGCCGGCTTCTTGGCCGCGGGCTTTTTCGCCGTCGCCGGCTTTTTGGCGGCGGTCGCCTTGGTCGCGGCCGGCTTGGCGCTCTCGGCCTTGGCGGCTGGCTTCTTCGCAGCCGCAGGCTTGGCCGCAGCCGCCTTGGCGGGCGCCGCTTTCGCCGCCTTGGCTGCGGCGGCCGGCTTGGGCGAGGCCTTCGCAGGCGTCGCCTTCTTGGCCGCCGGCGCTTTCGCGGACGACTTGGCTGCGGCAGACTTGGCGGACGCGGGTTTGGCCGCAGCCGGCTTCTTCGGCGCGGCCGTCTTGGCGACCGGCTTCTTTGCCGCCGGCTTGGGGCTGGGCGCCGGTTCGACCGCTGCGGCCGCAGGCGCGACCTCCGCCGGCGCGGGCTCGGGCGGCGGCGCGCTGGCCTGGGCCGGCGCGGCCTGCGGCTCAGGCGTGGCGGGCTTGGGCGGCGAGCGGCCCAAGAGGGCGTCGAGCGCGCGCAGGAAGATGTTCCGCATGGTGTCCGTCTCCATCAGAATTTCGTGGTACGCGCCGGGCACATTGATGAACTCGGCCTGGGGCAGATGGCCGGCGACCGCCCGCTGGGCGGCGTTGTCCACCAGTCGCTCCTCCTCGGCCGAGCAGATGACGACCGGAATCGTCACGCTTTTCAAGTTCGCCGGCCGCGCCAGATAGGCCGTCGCGCGGAAGGCGAAATCGAGCCAGCCCCAGGTCGGCCCGCCGAGCGCCAGATCGGGATGGGCCGCGACCTGCGCCTTGGTCCGCTCCCACCGTCGGCGGTCATGGGTGAGGATGTTGGTTTCGAACGTCTCGGCCGGCGCCGTCGGACCGATATAGGCGCCGGCTCGGCCGATCAGGGTGTTGAACCCCGCCAGCGCCCGCGCCAGCCGCATGGGGGTCTTGCCGGTGCGGATGCCCAGCATCGGCGCCGAAAGGATCGCGCCCTCGAACTCCGCCGCCTCGCCGTGCGCCAGGGCCAGCAGGGTCAGGCAGCCGCCCATCGAATGGCCCACGGCCCACCACGGCTTGGGCAGGCGGGTGCGGAACGCCGCCAGGAGGGCGTGATAGTCCTTGAGGAAGGCCTGATAGCCATTGGCGTGGCCGGCCAGCCGGTCCGGCAGCTCGCGGTGCGACAGCCCCTGGCCGCGCCATTCGTGGACCAGGACGGTGAGCCCGCGGGCGCGCAGGTCCTCGACCACCTCAAAATACTTCTCGATCGGCTCGGTGCGCCCCGTGGAGAGCACCACCGAGCCTTTGGCTGCACTCTTGGCCGGGAACAGGGCTGCGCGCAGGCGCCCGCCGCCTGCGCCGGCGAACCATTCGGCCTGCCCGCCGGCGGGGACCGGCGCCTCGGGAATTGCAAGCAGGGGAGCCGGTTCGTTCATCGCCGCCTCAGCCGAGTTTCGCGAAAAGGGCCTGGATCTCGGGCTGCAGCGACATGGCGAGCCCCATGTCGGACAGCCGCATCCGGCCGCCGATCACCGCCGTCATGGGATCGAGCCGGCGCTCGCCCATGGCCTTCAGGTCGGCTTGGCTGATGGAGACGGTGAGGTCGGCCGGCGCGTCGTCATTGGTGACGCTCGTCCCTTCCACGCGGATCACGCCTTCGCCGCGCAGGTCGAGCTTCACCGATCTGGAAAGGCCCGCGCCTTCGCCTACGGCGGCGCGCACCCGCTGCGTCAGCTCCTCCAGACTCGCCACCGGCCCTGCTCCAAATCCCTAAGGAATCGAAGCAGCTTGGCCTCTCGCGCAGGGCCTGTAAACGGCGGAGCTTGCCGTCAAGGTTAAGGGCGCGGCCGCGCCTTCGGATCAGCTGGCCGCAGCTCCCGCCGGACAGGTGTCGCCGATCCGCTTGGCGTCGGTGATCGCCCGGCCGCGGATCGGCAGGCCGGCATAGGTCGTGTTGATGTCGGCGGCCATGTAGAAGGTGCTGGGCGAATAGGTTCCGGTCGCCTGGACGTAGGCCGTGTGGCCGTTCTTCGTGGAGCACTGCCCCTTCAGAGTGATCTTCCCGTCCCGGAAGATCCGGGTCGGGTAGGTGCACTTGTAGTGGCGGTTCGACGGCCCCTCGACGAACTTCGAGACCTCGGCGGGCGTGATGCAGCGCTTTTCCTTCTTGGTCTGGCCCAGCACCACCGCGGCCGAGACGCGGTTGGTCACGTCCCAGTAGCCCGGCTCAATAGTGCGCTCCTCCGCGCCCATGGCCTGTGACGAAGCGGCGGCGCCGGCGAGGGCGACAAGGGCGATGAGGGCGGGGCGCAACATGCTTGAGGTCGGAATCCGTTGAGAGGCGGGGGACATTAACCCCGGCAAGATGGCCCATTTCTGACGGGGCCGGCGAGGTTTCGTTCATCTGGGGTGACAAACGGCCGGTTCAAGGCCATCTTGAGAACGCTTCGCAATAAGGGGAAAGGGTCGCATGAAAACGCTCGAGCTCGCCGACCTCGATCGGCTCTACCGCCCGCCCGGCAAGCTGGTCCTCGACAAGGTGCTGAACCTCGTGGAGAAGCACGGCCGCAGCTTCATCGCGCTTTCGCCCTTCTGCGTGGTCAGTTCCGCCGGGTCGGACGGGGGGATCGACGTCTCGCCCCGGGGCGGCGAGCCCGGCTTCGTGCACGTCTCCGAGGACGGCCGGACGCTCTTCCTGCCCGACCGGCCGGGCAACAACCGGTTGGACACCCTGCGCAACCTGCTCGCAGGATCGGGCCGGATCGGCCTGATGTTCATGATCCCGGGCTTCGAGGACGTCTATCGCGTGAACGGCCGCGCCGCCGCCACCGACGATCCCGACCTGCTCGCCCAGTTCGAGGAGTTCGGCAAGCTCCCGCGCCTGGTGATCGCCGTCACCGTGGAAGAGGCCTTCTTCCACTGCCCCAAGGCGATCATGCGCAGCCGCCTGTGGGACCCCGAGGCGCAGGTGGATCGCGCCACCCTGCCCACCGGCGCGGAAATGATCTTCGACCAGCTCCAGCTGGGCAAGGTCCCGGTCAGCGAGGAGCAGATCGTGGCGAGCTACAAGGAGCAGCTCTAACCCGGCTTCCGGAACCGCAGGGTCATGCGGTCGCTTTCGCCGATGGCGTCGTACTTGGCGCGATCGAAGGTCGGATCCTCCGGCTCGCCACGGGGCGAGGTGCGACGCACGGGCGGCAGGGTCCAGACGCCGAAGGGATGGTCCCGCGTGTCGGCGGGATTGGCGTTGATCTCGCTCTGGGCGTCGAGCACGAAGCCCGCCTCCTCGGCCAGCTTGACCACATAGGCCTGCTGCACATAGCCGTCGGCGGCCAGCGCGTCCTGCACGCCGCCGGGCGCGGCGCGGTGCTCCTCCACCCCCAGAAGGCCGCCGGGCTTCAAGGCCGCAAAAGCGTCGCGGAAGGCCTTTTCGGCGATGCCGGCCGCCATCCAATTGTGCAGGTTGCGCAGAAAGAGCACGAGGTCGGCCGACCCGGCCGGGGCCACCGGTCCGCTGGTCGGCCCGAACGCGGTGATCTCCACCTCGCCGTAGAGCCTGCGGTTGCCGAGCAGCTTGGTGCGATAGGCCTCCACGATCTCGGCCGCGGCCGGATCGGCCGTCTCCAGATTGGCGGCGATCAGCTTGCCTTTGGTGGCCGCCAGGAAGGGGGCGACGATGTCGGTGTACCAGCCGGCGCCCGGCCAGAACTCCACCACGGTCTGCCCGGGTTCGAGGCCCCAGAAGGCTAGGCTCTCGGCCGGGTGGCGCCAGGCGTCGCGGGCCCTGTCGGCGGGGCTGCGCCACTCGCCGGCCACCGCCTCCTCGATGGTCAACGGCCGGGCGGCCTTGCCGGCCGGCGCCTCGCCGCGGCCGCAGGCGGCGAGCGCGAACGAGGCGGCGAGCACGCCGCGGCGGGACAGGCGCAAGCTTGAACTCACTCGGGATACCCTCTCGATGCGCCCCCGCGGCCCGACCTAGACCGAGCCGGCCGCGGGGTCAAAATGCCGCCGCGCTCAGGGCTTCACGAAACGCAGCGTCATGCGGTCGCTCTCGCCGATCGCCTCGTACTTCGTGCGGTCGAATCCGGGATCGGCGGGCTGGCCTGCGGGCGCGGAGCGGCGCACCGGCGGCAAGGTCCAGACGCCGAAGGGATGATCCTTGGTATCCTTCGGATTGGCGTTGACCTCGGAGGAGGCGTCGAGCTTGAAGCCCGCCTTCTCGGCCGCGGCGATCACCGTCTGGGTGGCCACATAGCCGTCGCGGGCGCCCTCCGCCTCCGGTCGTGGATCGGCGCGGTGCTCCTTCACCCCCAGCACGCCGCCCGGCTTCAGGACCGCGTAGAAGTCGGCCATGGCCTTGTCCAGCATGCCCGCGCTCATCCAGTTGTGGATATTCCGCGCGGTGATCACCAGGTCCGCCGAGCCCGGCGCGCCGAGCGGGCCCGAGGTCGCGCCGAAATTGGCGTAGGAAATCTTCCCGAACGTCGCCTCGTCAGAGTACTTGGCCTCGAAGTCGGCCCGGGCCTTCTTGGCGCCCTCCGAGATGTTGGGATTCGACAGGTCGGCGACGCCGGCCACATAGGTTCCCCCCGTCGCCTTGGCGTAGGGGGCGAGGATCTCCGTCCAGTAGCCGGAGCCGGGCGACAGCTCGACCACGGTCTGGCCGGGCGCCAGGCCCCAGAAGGTCAGGGTCTCCACCGGATGGCGGGCGCCGTCGCGGGCGACATGGGCCTCGCCGCGTTGCGGGCCCGCGACGGCGGCCTGCAGTGCGGCGTCCTGAGCGGCCGCGGGTTGGGTCATCACGGCCATGGCGGCGGCGGCGAACAGGACGAGCATTCGGCTGGACATGGCAGGTGTGGACCTTCTGTTCTCAAGGATGCTGCGGAGGCTAGCGTCGCCGCGGCGGCTGGCAAGCCCGCGCCGATGAAGCTTGCGTCATCTCCCCCTTGAACCAATCGGGCGGCCGCCTACCTAACCTCCCGAAGGCGCTGGATTTCCGGGCCTTCCGGGCAAGGGCGAGGCCATTTCCGGCTCGCACGCCGCCCGACAACGCAACCTTGCTTAAGCAAAGAAGGATGTGACCATGCGTACGATCGACTTCTCCCCCCTCTACCGCTCGGTGGTCGGCTTCGACCGGCTGGCGAACCTGCTCGAGACCGCCGCCGCCGACGCCGCGGCCGGCTATCCGCCCTACAACATCGAGCGCACCGACGAGAACGCCTACCGCGTCGAGATCGCGGTCGCGGGCTTCCGTCCCGACGAACTGAACATCGAGGTCAAGGAAAACCTCCTGACCGTCCAGGGCCGCAAGGCCGCCAATGACGACCAGCGCCGGTTCCTGCATCGCGGCCTGGCCGAGCGCAACTTCGAGCGCCGGTTCCAGCTGGCCGACTACGTGGTGGTGACCGATGCGCGGCTCGCCGACGGTCTGCTCTCCATCTCGCTCAAGCGCGAGCTTCCGGAAGCGCTGAAGCCGCGCCGGATCGAGATCGCCACGGGCGCTGCGCCCGAACTGATCGAAGGCGAGAAGGCCGCCTAACCTCCCCCCCGAGGCGACCTTCCATGCCCTTCAGGGCGGCGCGGCGACCCGCGCCGCCCTTTTTCTTTTCTGCAGCTGACACCACGCTGTCCGCAGCCGAGATCTATTCCGACGCCGATCCGGAGGAGACGCGATGACGATCAGAGCCAGCTGCCATTGCCGTGCAACCCAGTTCGAGGTCGCCCAGGCGCCCGCCACCGTCACAAGTTGCAACTGCTCTTTCTGTTCAAAGCGGGGCGGGCTCTGGGCCTATTACGCTCCAACCCAGTTCAAGCTGCTCACCGCCCGCGACCGGATCTCGACCTACCAGTGGGGCAGCTATATCGGCCAGCATCACCACTGCGCCATCTGCGGCTGCGGGACCTATAGCGAGTTCCCGAGCTTCGATACCGGCGAGCAGGACTTCGACAATCCCAGGATCGCCGTGAACACCCGGCTCTTCGAGATTTTCGACCTGGACGCCGTACCGGTGGAGAAGGTCAACGGCCGGGACGACTGGTAGGTCAGAAGGCGCCGCCGCGGCCCTGGCCCGCGACGAAACGGGCGGCGCCATCCCGGCCCTCCCCGGTCCGCAGACTCGCCAGACCGAATTCGGCTTCGCTGCGCACCGCGGCGTCCCAATCCAGCGACCACTGGGCGATGGCCGAAAGCCGGTCGTTGCGCATACAGGCTTGCGGAAAGGCCGAGATCTGGCGGGCGAGTTCCAGCGCAGCCTCCAGCGCGCCGCCCCGCGGCGCCAGGCGGTTGGCCAGACCGATGTCATGGGCCTCCTGCGCCTCCACCGGCCGCCCCGTGAGGATCAGGTCCATCGCCCGTGAATGGCCGATCAGCCGCGGCAGCCGCACGGTGCCGAGGTCGATCAGCGGCACCCCGAACCGCCGGCAGAAGACGCCGAACACCGCCCCCTCCGCCGCCACCCGCAGGTCGCACCAGGCCGCCACTTCGAGGCCGCCCGCCACCGCATGGCCTTCCACCGCGGCGATGACTGGCTTGCCCAGGGCCAGGCGGGTGCAACCCATGGGCCCCAGATCGCCCTCCATCTCAAAGGGATTGCCGCGGCCTTCGCTAACCCCCTTCAGGTCCGCTCCGGCGCAGAAGGTCCCGCCGCGGCCCTGCAGGATCGCCACGTCCAGGGCGGGATCGGAGTCGAAGGCCTTGAAGGCGTCATAGAGCGCCCGCGCGGTCTCGCCGTCCACCGCGTTGCGCCGCTCGGGCCGTTCGATGGTGACAATGGCGATGCGGTCGCGAAGTTCGAGGCTGACGGTGGCCATGGCGCATCCTTTCCCGGCGAAGCGCCCAGTCTAGGGTGCGCGACGCGGCGGCAGGCGAGCCCTTCCGTCAGGCGGCGAGCGCGGCCTCCAGGCCGATGGCCGAATCGAACTGCGCCCCCGCCAGCTGGGCGCCGCGCAGAACCGCCCCGGTCAGGTCGCAGCCGCGCAGGTCCACGCCGTCCATCTGGGCGTCGGCGAAGTCCGCGGACGGGGCGAGCGAATAGCGGAGGCGGGCGTTCTCCAGCACGCTGACGGTCTGCCGCCCGGCGCCGAGCGGCAGCGGCGAGAGCTGGGCCTGGGTGAGATCGGCCCTGGTGAGATTGGCGCCGACAAGACGCGCGCCGCGCAGGTCGGCCCCGCGGAGATTGGCCGAGCGCAGGTCGGCGCCCTCGAGATTGGCGCCCTGCAGGTGCGCGCCGGCGAGATCAAGGCCCACCATGATCGCCCGCCTGGCGCTGACCGCCGAAAGCCGCAGGCCGCGCAGGGAGCGGGCCAGAGGCCGCAGGTCCTCGCCATCGAAACAGGCCGGCCGCCCCTGGCCGGTGCGGCACCATTCGTGGTTGCCGCGCGCCTGGGCCAGCAGGGAAGGCGCCCGCGCCATCACTTCGGCGGAAGGCGCCGCGATCATGCCGGTCAGGTCCGTCGAGCCGGAGGTGCGGGCGCAGCGCAGGTCCACGTCGGCCACGGAGTAGGAAAGGTTGGCCCCCTCCAGATTCGCTCCGTTCAGGTCCGCCCCGTCGAGGATGGCGCCGGACAGGTTCGCGTCCTTGAAGTTGGCGCGGGCAAGCTTGGCGCCGGTGAGCGTGCAGTCGGTGAAGTCGCTGGCGAACAGCGAAGCCTCTTCCATCTGCGAGCCGGAGAGGGTGGCGCCGGCGAGGATGGCGTTGTCGAGTTCGCCGTATCGCTGCTGGTGCGTCAGGGACGAAAGCCCCTTGCTGGGATGCGGCATGGCGATCTGGCCGACGCGGAAGTCGGCTTGGGTGAGGTCGGCCTGCGAGAGGTTTGCGCCGCGCAGGCAGGCGCCGCGCAGATCGGCGCGGATCAGGATCGCACCGCGAAGGTCGGCCTTGCGCAGGTCCGAGCCGAACAGGCTGGCGCGCTCCAGCCGTGTGCGAACCAGCTTGGCCCCGTCCAGGATCGAGGCCGAGAGGTCGGCGTCCGACAGGTCCCGGCCCGAAAAGTCGAAGCCGGACAGATCGACGAACTTCAGAACGGCGCGCTTGCCGCCCGCCCGGCCGGAGACGAAACGCTCATGGGCGTCGAGAACGACGCCGATTTCCCCGGGCGAGAGCTTGCGGCGGCCCGTCAAACCGATGGCCATGCTCATGGCCGACCTCGTGCGGATGCCTGAACGATGGCTGCGGCTATACGCCGCAAACCCGACTGAACCGTTAAGCCTAACGGGAATTCTGCGCCGTCAGATCGCGTCGTTCAGGCCCCGGGCGCCCCAGCGCACGGCGGTCAGGAGATTGGCGCCCTTGGTCGCCGCATTGGTGAAATTGGCGCGGGAAAGGTCCGCGTCGGCGAAGTTCGCCTGGCGGCAGTCGGCACGGGCGAGGTCGGCGTTCTTCAGCACCGCCCCGGTCAGGTTACAGGGCAGCACCCGGTCGGCCCCCAGCAGCAGCGGCCCCATCTGGGCGTCGCGCAGGTCCGCGCCCGAGAGCTTTGCGCCGGCAAGCCGGGCACCGCGGAGGTCGGCGCGGCGCAGGTTGCAGTTGCGCAGATCGGCGCCGTCGAGCTGCGCGCCCTGCATCTGCACGCCTTCCATGTCGAGGCCGTAGAACACCGCGCCCTTGGCCGACAGCGCCGTCAGGTTGAAGCCACGGATGGTTTCCAGCGCCCGCAGGTCGGCGTTGTCGAACACGCTGGGCGTGCCCTCGGCCCCGCCGGTTTCGCACCATTTGGCGTGGTCGCGGATCATGGTCTTGTACGGCAAGTCCTCGACGGCCTTGCCGGCCGGCTTATCGGTCAGGGCGCCGCGCATGTCCGCCTGGGTGACGTTCCAGGCGAAGGTCTTGGCCCCCACCAGGATGGCGTCGCGCAGGTCGGCGCCGGCGAGGTCGGCTCCGGAGAGGTCGGCGCCTTCCATATTGGCGCCGGACATGTTGGCCTGCTTCAGGTTCGCCCGGACCAGCTTGGCGTCCTTCAGGATCGCGTCGGAAAAGTCGGCCTTGATGGCCATGACGCCCGAGAGCCGTGACCGCTCCAGATTGGCGCCGGCCAGGATCGCGCCGGAGGCCTCGCCCACCCGGTTGTGATGCTCCAGCAGGCGCAGCCCCTTCTCCCGGTCGACCGCGGCGATGGCCCCTTCGCGCAGGTCGGCTTCGAAGAGATCGGCGCCGGTCAGGTTGGCGTTGCGCAGGCAGGCTGCGCGCAGGTCGGCCCGGCGCATGGAAGCGTCTGTGAGGTTGGCGTTCTGGAGGTCGCAGCCGAAGAGGTTGGCATGGTCCAGGCGCGCCCCGGTCAGGTCGCAGCCCGACAGATCCGCGCCGGTGAAATCGGCGTCGCAGAGATTCTTGCCGCGCAGGCTGAGACCCGACAGATCCTTCCAGGCGAAGACCGCCCGCGCGCCGCCCGGCTTGGAGCTCCACAGCCGGTCGTGCTTGGCGCAGACGGCGTCCAGTTCGATCTGGTCGAGGCGCCGCATCTCCTGGGGCGGCGCGGTCGAGGCGGTAAGGGCGGACATGCCGAAGGAAACCCCACTGAACTTCGCCGTGAGACTAGCGGTTCGTAATTAACGCGCTGTTTCCGTGGCTTGACGAAATCGTGGTGAACGACCGCCGGAATGCGCCTCAGCCGCCGGGGCGATAGTCGGCGTAGAGCGCGGCGGCCGCCTCGGCCTCAAGCATCCCGGTTTCCACCGCCACGCTCGCCGCCTGGAGGCGCCGCGCGCCGTGGCCCGAGGCGAACGGCGAGGCGTCCGCGCAGGCGATGACGACCTTCGCCACCCCGGCCGCGATCAGGCGCTCCGAGCACGAAATCCCGCCGGTCGACCGTTGGGCGCAGGGTTCCAGCGTCACATAGGCCACCGCGCCGCGCGCGGCCTCGCCCGCCTGGTCCAGCGCCAGTTCCTCGGCATGCGGACGCCCGCCTTCTCCGGTGGCGCCCTGGCCCACGATGGCGTCGCCTTGCACGACGATGCAGCCGACGGAAGGGTTGCTTCCCGTCCGCCCGACGCCCGGCGCGGCGAGCGCGATGGCCCGGCGCATGAAGCGGGCGTCGGCCTCGGTCATGCGGCCTGGGGCAGGGGCTGGGCGCGGGTCTCGTCGAGATAGCGGGCCGAGACCGGCTTCAGCGCCCCATCCAGTTCGATCAGCAGCGGGTTGCCGGTGGGGATCTCGACCCCGACGATCGCCTCATCGGAGAGGCCGAACAGCAGCTTGACGATCGCCCGGAGCGAATTGCCGTGCGCAGCCACCAGCAGGGTCTCGCCCGCCTTCAGATGCGGCGCGATCTCGGCGGTCCAGTAGGGCTCGACCCGTTCGAGCGTGGTCTTCAGGCTTTCGGTGTCAGGCAGGGCAGCGCCGGCATAGCGGCGGTCCTTGGCGAAGTCGAATTCCCCGCCGGGCGCCAGCGGCGGCGGCGGCACGTCGTAGGACCGCCGCCAGACCTTCACCTGGTCGGCCCCATGCTTGGCCGCGGTCTCGGTCTTGTTGAGGCCGGTCAGCCCACCGTAGTGGCGCTCGTTGAGCCGCCAGTCCTTCACCTCGGGCACGAACACCTGGCCGGCGGAGGTCAAGGCCAGCCAGAGGGTGCGGATGGCCCGGGTCAGCACCGAGGTGTAGGCCCGGTCGACCTGCAGGCCGGCGGCGGCGATCAGCTCCCCGCCCTTCTTCGCCTGCGCCTCGCCCTCCGGCGTCAGGTCCACGTCGACCCAGCCGGTGAAGCGGTCCTCGAGGTTCCATTGGCTCTGGCCGTGGCGGAGAAGGATGAGTTTCGGCAAGCTCTGGCTCCTCTGACGTCGGCCGCCGGGCTAAGGCGCGCGCCGCGGGGCGTCAAGGGTCGCTGGCGGGTCGGAGCGCGCACGTCTATATGACGGCCGATGCAGAATCGCCTGTTCTTCCCGGCCATGGCGGCTTTGGCTCTGGCCATGATAGCCCTGGCCATGGTCTGGCCGCAGGGCCTGGGGGATCGTTCGCCCGGGCCGTTCGGCCACACGCCGGTGCAGCGGACGGAAGAGATGCAGGCGGCCATGAAGCGCGAGCACGAGGCCGCCCAGAAGCGGGTGACGGAGGCTCGCGAGGCGGTGTCGAACCTGCAGACCCAGGCGATCTCGCCCACCCGATGACCAGCCGCCGCCCCGAACCCGCAAGCTTCGACGCCGTGGCCGTGGGCCGCCGGGTGCTGGAGAGCGAAGCCCAGGCCCTGAACCTGCAGGCTTCCGCCCTGGACGAGGCCTTCGTTCGCGCTGTGGACCTGCTGCATGCCGCCAAGGGGCGGGTGATCTGCACCGGCATCGGCAAGTCCGGCCACGTGGCGCGCAAGATCGCCGCCACCTTCGCCTCCACGGGTCAGCCGGCCTATTTCGTCCACGCCAGCGAGGCCAGCCATGGCGATCTCGGCATGATCGGCCAGGACGACGTGATCCTGGCGCTGTCGAAATCCGGCGAGGTGCGCGAACTGGCCGACGTGCTGGCCTATGCCGGTCGCTTCCACATCCCGCTTATCGCGCTCACTGCGGCTCAGGAGAGCGCGCTGGGCCGCGCCGCCACCGTCGTGCTGAAGCTGGCCGAAGCCGCCGAGGCCACCGCGGAGGTCAGCGCCCCCACGACCTCCACCACCCTGCAGATCGCGCTCGGCGACGCCCTGGCCGTCGCTCTGCTGGAGCGGCGAGGCTTCACCGCCGGCGACTTCAAGACCTTCCACCCCGGCGGCAAGCTGGGCGCCCTGCTGCGGACGGTCGGCGATCTGATGCACTCAGGCGCCGAGCTGCCGCTGGTGGCGGGCGCGGCGCCCATGCGGGAAGCCCTGCTGGTGATGACCGAGAAGCGCTTCGGCATTGTCGGGATCGTCGATGGCGAAGGCCGGCTCGCGGGCGTGATCACCGACGGCGACCTGCGCCGGCACATGGAAGGCCTGCTGGACCGCACCGCCGCCGAAGTGATGACGCCGGGACCGAAGAAGACCGTGACCCGCGACCAGCTGGCGTCCGAGGCGCTCGCCCTGATGTCCGATCCGCCGCCGGGCGTGACGGTGCTGTTCGTCGTCGAGGACAGGCGGCCCGTAGGCATCGTCCACGTGCACGACCTGTTGCGGGCCGGGGTATGACCCTCCAAACTTTCATGCAGCCGCGCTTGAACTTGCGCGTTCGGGTGGTCTCCTGCCTCCAGGAGCCTTAAACATCCCGCTCAAGCTGTCCCAGGGAGATACGATGCTGCCCGCGCCGCGCGCCGACCTGAAGCCGAACACGCTCGCCTATGAGACTCTGCCGCTGGTCAAGGCCACGGGCTTCCGGGAATACGATGCGCGCTGGCTCTTCGGCCCCGAGATAAACCTCCTGGGCGTCGAGGCCCTGGGCCTGGGGCTTGGGACCTACATCCATGAGCTGGGCCAGAAGAAGATCGTCGTCGGCCACGACTTCCGCTCCTATTCACTGTCGATCAAACAGGCGCTCACCGTCGGGCTGATGGCGGCGGGTTGCGAGGTGCTGGATATCGGCCTGGCGCTCTCCCCGATCGCCTATTTCGCCCAGTTCGACCTGGACGCGCCGTGCGTCGCCATGGTCACCGCCAGCCACAACGAGAACGGCTGGACCGGCGTGAAGATGGGCGCCCAGCGCCCGCTGACCTTCGGGCCCGACGAGATGGGCCGCCTGAAGGAGATCGTGCTGGGCGGCCAGGGCAAGTACCGGCCCGGCGGCTCGATCAGCCACGTCACGGGCGTGGCCGAGCGCTACGTGGCCGACATCGTCGCGCGCACCAAGCTGACGCGGCCGGTCAAGGTGATCTGCGCCTGCGGCAACGGCACCGCCGGAGCCTTCGCCCCCGAAGCCCTGCGCCGCATGGGCGCGGAGGTCATCGAGATGGACTGCGACCTCGACTGGACCTTCCCTCGCTACAACCCCAATCCCGAAGACCACGAGATGCTCCAGGAGATGGCCAAGGCCGTCCGCGAGCACGGAGCCGACGTGGCGCTGGGCTTCGACGGCGACGGCGACCGCTGCGGGGTGGTGGACGACACCGGCGAGGAGATCTTCGCCGACAAGATCGGCCTGATGCTGGCGCGGGACCTTTCGGCCCTGCACGAGGACGCGACCTTCGTAGTGGACGTGAAGTCCACCGGTCTCTTCGCCACCGACGATGTGCTCAAGGCGAATGGCGCCAAGACGGTCTACTGGAAGACCGGCCATTCCTACATCAAGCGCAAGACCGCCGAGCTGGGCGCCCTGGCGGGCTTCGAGAAGAGCGGCCACTTCTTCTTCAACCATCCCATCGGCCGCGGCTATGACGACGGGCTGGTGGCGGCCTCGGCGATCCTGTCGATGCTCGACCGCAATCCGGGCAAGAAGCTCTCGGACCTGAAGAACGCCCTGCCGGTCGCCTACACCTCGCTCACCATGTCGCCGCACTGCCCGGACGAGGAAAAGTACGGCGTGGTGGACGACGTCGTCGCCGAATACGAGGCCCTGGCCCGCGAGGGCGGCGCGATCCTGGGCCGCAGGATCGTCGACCTGATCACGGTGAACGGCGTGCGCGTGGCCCTGGAGGACGGGTCCTGGGTGCTGGTCCGCGCCTCGTCCAACAAGCCGGAAATCGTGGTTGTGGTGGAAAGCGCCGTCTCGGAAGACGACATGCGCGCCCTCTTCCGCGAAGAGGTGAAGCCCCGGCTCGCCAAGCGCCCGCAGGTGGGCGCCTACAATCAGGAAATCTGACGCCGCAACCGCTCCGCGCCGCAGGCTGCGGACAATCGAGGATCATCCATGCACGTCGCCATGATCGGCACCGGCTATGTGGGGCTGGTGAGCGGAGCCTGTTTCGCCGACTTCGGCCATATCGTCACCTGCATCGACAAGGACGAGGGCAAGATCGAGCGCCTGAAGGCCGGCGGCATCCCGATCTATGAGCCGGGACTCGATCTGCTGGTCGAGAAGAACGTCCGCGAGGGCCGTCTCTTCTTCGCCACCGACGCGGCCGAGGCGGTCCGCAAGGCCGACGCGGTGTTCATCGCCGTGGGCACGCCGTCCCGCCGCGGCGACGGCCATGCGGACCTGTCCTACGTCTATGCGGCGGCCGAGGAGATCGCCGGCCTGCTGGACGGCTTCACCGTGATCGTCACCAAGTCCACCGTGCCGGTCGGCACCGGCGACGAAATCGAGAAGATCGTCCGCGCCAAACGCCCCGACGCCCAGTTCGCGGTGGTCTCCAATCCGGAGTTTCTGCGCGAGGGCGCCGCCATCGAGGACTTCAAGCGCCCGGACCGCGTGGTGGTGGGGCTGGACGACGAGCGCGCCCGGGCGGTGATGACCGAACTGTATCGCCCACTCTACCTCAACGAGACACCGATCGTCTTCACCTCGCGGCGGACCTCGGAGCTCATCAAATACGCCGCCAACGCCTTCCTGGCGTTGAAGATCACCTTCATCAACGAGATCGCGGATCTCTGCGAGGCCGTCGGCGCCGACGTCCAGCAGGTGGCGCGCGGCATCGGCCTCGACAAGCGGATCGGCGGCAAGTTCCTGAACGCCGGCCCCGGCTACGGCGGCTCCTGCTTCCCGAAGGACACCCTGGCGCTGGTCCGCACGGCGACCGACGCCGGCTCGCCGGTGAGGCTGATCGAGACCACCGTGGCCGTGAACGACGCCCGCAAGAAGGCCATGGCCGGCAAGGTGGCCGACGCCATGTCCGGCGACCTGGCCGGCAAGACGGTGGGCGTGCTGGGCCTGACCTTCAAGCCGAACACCGACGACATGCGCGACGCCCCCAGCCTCGACATCGTCCCGGCCCTGCAGGCCATGGGGGCCAAGGTCCAGGCCTTCGACCCGGAAGGGACGCACGAAGCGCGCCAGCTGCTGCGCGAGGTGGAGTTCAAGACCGACGCCTACGCCGCCGCCGAGGGCGCCGACGCGCTCGTCATCATCACCGAATGGGATCAGTTCCGGGCGCTGGACCTTGACCGGGTGAAGCTTCTGATGAACGCCCCGGTGCTGGTGGACCTGCGCAACATCTACAAGCCCGAGGACATCCGCGCCCGGGGCTTCAAGTATGGCAGCATCGGCCGGGCGTGACGCCTGGCCGTCGCCCCTTCCAAGGCCGTCAGGCGGCCGAGAAGAGGTGAATGATTAGGTTGCCGATCCACAGCGCGCCGGCCCAGAAGGCCACCGCGAGGACGGCGACGAAGGCGAGGCAGGCGACGGGCTTGGCCCCTGTCGCCGCTTCCCGCGCCACGCCCCCAAATGCGGGGATCCGCAGCATGTTTCACTCCCTGGTCTTTATCTTCGTCCCACCCGGTCGAGCGGGCGGAACATTAAAAATCTGACATGAATCCATCGCGCTGGATAGTCCTTGCAGCGACGCTTGAATTTCGAACGCGCAGGCGGCCCGGAAGATGCGCGGCGGCTTGACTCCCACTGCGGCGCGGCCGCTCCTCTGGCCTTCGGCGGCGACGGAGGGGACGGGTGCTTTCGCTGATCGGGATCGCGGTGGTGGTGGTCGGGTTCATGGCCCGGCTGAATCCGCTGCTGGTGGTGACGGTCGCGGCCTTGGTCACCGGCGTGGCGGGCGGCATGAACCTGGTGGAGGTGGTCGAGACCTTCGGCCGGGCGTTCAAGGAAAACCGCTATGTCAGCGTCGTCTGGGTGGTGCTGCCGGTCATCGGCCTTCTGGAGCGTGGCGGTCTGCAGGAACGCGCCAAGGGCCTGATCTCGCATGTGCGCGCGGCCACGACCGGGCGGCTACTGATGCTCTATTTCGTCCTGCGCCAGGCGACCGCGGCCCTGGGGCTCACCTCGCTGGGCGGCCACGCCCAGATGGTGCGGCCGCTGATCGCGCCGATGGCCGAGGCCGCAGCCGAAGCCCGCCATGGCCCCCTGCCCCTGCACACCCGCGAGACGATCCGCGCCCAGACCGCGGCGGCCGACAATATCGGCCTCTTCTTCGGCGAGGACATCTTCATCGCCATCGCTTCGATCCTGCTGATCAAGGGGTTCCTTGAGCAGAACGGAATCCTGGTGGAGCCCCTGCAGCTCTCGGTCTGGGCGATCCCGACGGCGATCTGCGCGCTTCTGATCCACGGCGCGCGGCTGATGCTGCTGGATCGCCGCCTGGCGCGGACGCTGGCCGAGGCGCAGGCGTCGGAGTCCGCCCGATGATCGGCCTGGAGGCCCTCTACGCCGTCGCCGGCGCGGTCTTCACTGCGATCGCCGTCCTGAGCGCGCGCGACCGGACCAATCCCAGGCGCTGGAAGAACACCGCCTTCTGAGGCCTTTTCGCCGCAAGCTTCCTGTTCGGATCCCACGTCTCCGATTTCGCCAACGGCGCCCTGGTGATCGCCATGGTGGCGATCGCGGGCTTCGGCGGTCTCGGGCGCGGCCAGCCGGAGACCACCAGTCCCGAACAACGCAGCGAAACCGCCGCCCGGCTGGGGAACCGGCTCTTCCTTCCGGCGCTCGCCATCCCCGCCACGGCGCTTTCGGGCACCTTCCTCTTCAAGCGGCCGGAGCTGGGCGGGATCGTCGATCCGAAACAGGCGACCCTGGTCTCGCTGATCCTGGGCGTCTTCGTGGCGCTCGCCATCGCCATGCCGATGCTGCGGGCGCGGCCCCTGGCGCCGCTGCAGGAAGGCCGCCGGCTGCTGGACACGGTCGGCTGGGCCGCCATCCTGCCCCAGATGCTGGCGGCGCTCGGCGCGGTGTTCGCCGCGGCCGGCGTCGGCGCAGCCATCGGCCAGATCGCCACCGACTGGCTGCCGGCGGGCGACCGACTGGCCGCCGTGGCCGCCTACACCTTCGGCATGGCGATCTTCACCATGATCATGGGCAACGCCTTCGCCGCCTTTCCGGTGATGACCGCAGGGATCGGCCTGCCTCTGATCGTCCTGCGCTTCGGCGGCGATCCGGCGATCATGGGCGCCATCGGCATGCTCGCCGGCTTCTGCGGAACCCTGATGACCCCCATGGCCGCCAACTTCAACATCGTGCCGGCCGCGCTCCTGGAACTTTCCGACCGCAACGGGGTGATCAAGGCCCAGATCCCCACCGCCATCCTCATGCTGCTCGCCAACACGGCCCTGATGTATGTCCTCGTCTTCCGCTTCTGAGCTGACGCCCGACCTCGCCGGCCGCTTCGCACGCATCGCGCTGGGCCATGTGGCGCGACCCTACCCTTTCAAGCTCGACCAGGTGCTGGCTGGCGACGAGGACGTCCTGCCGCCGCGGATGCTGCACCCGATCTTCCACGGCAGCTTCGACTGGCACTCCTGCGTCCACGGCCATTGGCTGCTGGCGCGGATCCTGCGGCGCTTTCCAGACATCGCCGAGGCCGGCGGCATCCGCGCCCACTTCGGCGAGGCCTTCACAGAAGAGAAGGTCGCCGGCGAGTTCGCCTATCTGCAGAGGCCCACCAGTCGCAGCTTCGAGCGGCCCTATGGGTGGGCGTGGCTTCTGATGCTCGCGGCCGAACTGGCGCGCCACGAGACGGCGGAGGGCCGGCGCTGGTCGCGGGCGCTCGCCCCCCTGGCGCAGGCCTTCGCCGACCGCTTCAAGGCCTTCCTGCCCCTGGCCACCTACCCGATCCGGACGGGGACCCACTACAACACCGCCTTCGCGCTCAGCCTCGCCCTCGACTATGCGCGCACCTGCGCCGATGCCGAGCTGGCGGCCCTGGTGGAGGCCACGGCCCTGCGTTGGTACGGCGAGGATCGCGATTGCCAGGCCTGGGAGCCCTCGGGGGACGACTTCCTCTCTTCGGCGCTCATGGAGGCCGAATGCCTGCGCCGGGTCGTGGCGCCGGAAGCCTTTCGCGCCTGGTTCTCCGCCTTCTTGCCGCGGGCCGGCCGGAGGGAGCCCGCCACCCTCTTCGCGCCGGCCACGGTCAGCGACCGGTCCGACGGCAAGATCGCCCATCTGGACGGGCTGAACCTCTCTCGCGCCTGGTGCTGGCGCGCCATCGCCGGCGCCCTGGCGGAGGGCGATCCGACCCGAGAGGCGGCGCTGACCGCGGCGGACGTCCACCTGGCCGCCGGCCTGGCGCACGTGACCGGCGACTATATGGGCGAGCACTGGCTGGCGAGCTTCGCGCTGCTGGCCCTCGATCCGGCTGCGGACTGAGATTTCCCGCGCCTGTGCTACCACAGGCCCGATGATCGACCCTTCCCTGGAGGGCCGGAAGGCCTTCATCCTCGAAAACACCCGCCTGCAGCGCCCTCCGCACACGCCCGAGCTCATCCTGCACCTGGCCGACGAGATCGCGCCCATCTGGCGGATGACCGAGGAGGCCCTGGCCGAGATCGGCCTGCCGCCGCCGTTCTGGGCCTTCGCCTGGGCGGGCGGCCAGGCCCTGGCGCGCTACCTGCTCGACCACCCGCAGGAGGTGGCGGGCATGCGGGTGATCGACTTCGCCTCAGGCTCGGGCCTCGTGGCCATCGCTGCGATGAAGGCGGGCGCCGCATCCGTCCTGGCGGCGGACATCGATCCTTTCTGCGGCGCGGCGCTGGCCCTTAACGCGGAGGCCAATGGAGTATCGGTCGGCTTCACCGACAAGGATTTGCTGGATGCGCCCGCTCCGGAGGCCGAGGTCATCCTGGCCGGCGACATCTGCTACGAAAAACCGCTGGCGGAGAAGGTCATGACCTGGCTGCGGGCGGCCCAGGCGCGGGGCGCGCGGGTGCTGATCGGCGACCCCGGGCGCAGCTACTTCCCCCGGGAAGGCCTCCAAAAGCTCGCCGAATACCAGGTGCCGACCACCCGCGAACTCGAGGACATGGAGGTCAAGCGCACGGCCGTCTGGACTCCGGTCTGAACCGGCGTTATGGAACAAATAGAGAACTCATTTCAGGGGTTGCGATGCGCGAAGACGGCAAGATCGACTATGTGGAGCTGCCCGGCGGCGATCTCGTCACCACCAAGCGGTTCTACCAGCAGGCCTTCGGCTGGCGCTTCACCGACTATGGTCCCAGCTATGCGGCCTTCGAGGAGGGGCTGGACGGCGGCTTCGACGCCGACGCCTCGAGCCAGACGCCCAAGCCGCTGGTCGTCCTCTACGCTCACGATCTGGAGGCGATGGAGGCCAAGGTGACGGCGGCCGGCGGCGCGATCGTCAAGCCGATCTTCAGCTTCCCCGGCGGTCGCCGCTTCCATTTCCGAGACCCGTCGGGCAACGAGCTGGCGGTCTGGTCGGAAGGGTAAGGACGGCCGCTTAAGCTTCAACCAACAATTGCGCCCTATTGATCATCGCCGCATCGGGGAGGGCACGTGATGCGCTTGGCAGCTGCGCTTTCGGCCGTCGTGGGGCTGCTCGTTGCGACGAGCGCCGACGCCGCAGACTACAAGACCTTGCGCAATTTGATGGCCGACGCGCCCACCAGCCCGCCGCCCATCCCCGCCGGCGTCGAGCCCAATCCCGTCGATTTCGCCAAGATCGTCTTTCATCCGCGCGAGGGCGAGGCGTGGGGCCTGCTCTACGACTCGATCTTGATCAGCACGTCGGAAAACAAGCGACCTCCCGATGTCTTCCTCAATTGGGAGAGCGGTCGGTTCGAAGCTCAGACCGACGGTTTCGCCCGCATCTTCGCCGAAGAGCTCTCCAAGGCGGGTTTCAAGCCGGGGAATGACGACAGCCTGTTCAGCCGAGGCGCTTCCGACGCCGATCTGCGGGTCGGCGTGCTGGTCGAGGACATAAAAGGCCGCTTCTGCAACGACTGCCCGAACATCTTCCAGAAGGTCAAAATCACCGCCGTGGTGACCATGAAGGCCCGGTGGGAGGTCTATTCCGCCTTGCAGGGCGGAGTCGTGGCCCGCGTCGTCACCGAGGGCGGGTTCGTGCAGAGCGAACCGATCCGGGGCAGCGCCGAACCGACCATCTACGAGGCGTTCCGCGAGAACGTGCGCCTGCTTCTGGCTGCGGAGGACTTCCGAAAGGTCGTCCTCGCCGCCCCCGGCGGAACCTCGAACATCGCAAGCGCAGCCGCCGGCCTGACGCCGATCGCGCTCGTCCGCAGCGTCGCTCCGCCGAGCCTCTCGATGTCCGACGCCGCAGGCGCCGTCGTCGCCGTTTTCGCCGGCGACGGCCACGGCAGCGCGTTTCTGGTGTCGGACGAAGGCTATCTCGTCACCAACCAGCACGTGGTGGGCGGGTCGAAATACGTGAAAGTCCGCTGGTCGGACGGCTTCGAGACGGTCGGCGAGGTGATCCGGTCGGACAGGCGGCGCGACGTCGCGCTGATCAAGACCGATCCCCGGGGCCGGACGCCACTGGCGCTGCGGCGCGGCCCGTTGCAGCCGGGCGAAGCGGTGTTCGCGCTGGGCACGCCGCTCGATGCGAAGTTCCAGGGCACGGTGACCAAAGGGGTGGTCTCGTCCACCCGCATCTTCGACGGCTTCAGCTTCATCCAGAGCGATGTGACGGTGAACCCCGGCAACAGCGGCGGGCCATTGCTGGACGAGAAGGGCGCGGTCATCGGCGTGACGGTCAGCGGCTATCGGCCGACAGGGGCGCCGACAGGGATCAACTTCTTCATCCCCATCGGCGATGCGCTCGACTTCCTGAACCTGAAACCGGCGGTCTGAGGCGGTTGACGTCGCCGCCGGGCGGCGCAAGCTCGCGCCCGGAGGAGGCGGCCGTGACGCCCGAGGAAGTCCGCGAAATCGTCCTGTCGTTTCCCGGCGCCGCGGAGGGCCTGTCCTACGGCCAGCCGTCGTTCAAGGTGAACGGCAAGTTCTTCACCCGCCTGCGCCGGGAGGATGCGAGCCTGGTGCTGCTGGAGGTCGGCTTCGACGAGCGCGAGATGCTGATCGAGGCGGAACCCGCGACCTTCCACATCACGCCGCACTACAGGGACTATCCGAGCGTGCTGGCCCGGATCGAGACGCTGCATCCGGGCTCGCTGCGGAACTTCCTGGAGCGGCGCTGGCGCAAGATCGCGCCGCGGAAGGCGGTGAAGGCGTACGACGACGGCGCCCGTCCATGACCTCCGACGAATTCCGGGCGCTCGTGCTCTCGTTTCCGGACGTAGAGGAGGGCTTCAACATGGCCTCCGTCGTCTTCAAGGCCAACGGCAAGGTGGTTGCGCGCCTGCTGTCGCAAACCGAGGCTATGCTGGCCGGCATGACCTACGACGAACGCGAGCTCCTGCTGGAAAGCCGGCCGGAGGTCTTCCGCATCACGCCGCACTACAAGGACTATCGGGGCGTCATCGCGCGGCTTGCGCCGCTGGATTCCGACACCTGCCGCCTGCTGCTGGAGCGCCGCTGGCGGGAGGCGGCGCCCAAAAGCCTGGTCAAGGCCTTCGATGCTGCGAAGGAACGGGACCGAGGTTCGCCGGCGTGACGAAGCAGGCCTTCCCGCGGGGAGCAAATCGCCGGGTGACGGGTTCATGACCGGGACGGAGGACAAACCCATGGCCGAGCCGAAGAACCTCGAGCGCTTCACGCTGGAAGAGACCGAGGAGGGCTATCTGCTCATCGTCGGCGCCGACGACGGCCAGACCGTCGAGGTGAATGTGACTCCGGACCAGCTGGACGCCATCATCGACGCCCTGAACGACGTGCTGGGGGCCGACGACGAGGCGTTCGAGTTCGACGACGACGAAGACTAACGCGCCGCCAGAGCCATGCGCGCCTGCGCCGCGGCCGCGGCGCGGGTCTCGGCATAGCAGTCCGACCGCGCGATCGCCTGCTTCATCGCCCGCGCGCTGAACTCGTGCGCGCCACAGACCGAAAGGGCCGCGGCGGTCAGCCGCGTCTCCAGCTTGGCGGCGTCTGCGGCCTTGGAAAGGTCCAGATCGGAAATCCGGACGACCGCGGTGGCCGCGAAGGCCGGCGCAGCGGCAAGAGCCAGCGCGAGCGCGCCGGCGAGAGGCTTCAACATGGCGTTTCCCTTACGCTTCGAACGCGTCCGCCGGCGGCGGGCTCTTCGTCCCGTGCAGGAACCGGCGAACCCCCGAAGGATAGGACGGGGAGGCCGGAGCGGCTAGAACTCTTCCTCGATCGCCGCGCGGAACTGTTCGAATATCTCGGCGGCCCGGGCTTCGCTCGGCTCCTCCGGCGGCGCTTCGGCCGCGGGCGGCTCGGCGCCGGAAAGCCGCCCCGCCACGGCCCCGTTCTGGACCAGTAGGATCTCCTCGCCCGGCTTGGCCGCCAGCAGCTGCTGCGCGAGCCTGGGCGGCAGATCGTCGAGGTCGATGCGGATCATGCCGTCATCCTAGAAGCCTCGCCCCGGCGCGCAAAGCGTGACAAAGCAGGGGCCGCATCGGAGGAGAACGGGATGGCCTACCGCTCGCTGCGGGACTTCATCGCCAGGCTGGAAGCGGCCGGAGAGCTGGTGCGGGTGCGCGAACCCGTCTCGAGCGTGCTGGAGATGACGGAGATCCAGCGGCGCCTGCTGGCGACGGGCGGGCCGGCCGTGCTGTTCGAGAACGTGATCCGCGCCGACGGCGAACCCTCGACCATGCCGTGCCTGGTCAACCTGTTCGGCACGGTCAAGCGTGTGGCCATGGGGGTCACCCTGGAGGGCCGCGAGCGCGCCACGGCCCAGGACCTGCGGGAAGTGGGCGAACTCCTGGCCTTCCTGCGCGCGCCCGAGCCGCCCCGGGGCTTGACGGACGCCTGGGACATGCTGCCGCTGGCGAAGACGGTGATGTCCATGCGTCCGGCGACCGTGAAGAAGGCGCCGGTGCAGGAGGTGGTGCTGACCGGCGACCAGGTGGACCTGACGAAGCTGCCAATCCAGACCTGCTGGCCGGGCGAGCCGGCGCCGCTGATCACCTGGCCGCTGGTGGTGACCAAGGGCCCGTCGACCGACCGCGAGGACGACTACAATCTCGGCATCTACCGGATGCAGGTGCTGGGCCGCGACCGCACGATCATGCGCTGGCTGGCCCACCGTGGCGGCGCCCAGCACCATCGCCGCTGGAAGGCCGCCGGCCGCCCTGAGCCCCTGCCCGCCTGCGCGGTCATCGGCGCGGATCCCGGCACCATATTGGCGGCGGTGACGCCGGTGCCCGACACCCTGTCGGAATACCAGTTCGCGGGCCTGATGCGGGGGGCCAAGGCCGAGCTGGTCCCGGCCAAGACCGTGCCCCTGATGGTGCCGGCCGAAGCCGAGATCGTGCTCGAAGGCCACGTCCTCTTGGACGAATACGCCGACGAAGGCCCGTACGGCGACCATACCGGCTACTACAACTCGGTCGAGCGCTTCCCGGTGTTCCAGGTCAGCGCCATCACCATGCGGCGCGATCCCATCTACCTCACCACCTTCACCGGCCGGCCGCCGGACGAGCCCAGCGTGCTGGGCGAGGCGCTCAACGAGGTGTTCATCCCCCTGATCCGCCAGCAGTTCCCGGAGATCGTCGACTTCTGGCTGCCGCCGGAGGGCTGCTCCTACCGCATCGCCGTCGTGTCGATGAAGAAGGCCTATCCGGGCCACGCCAAGCGCGTGATGATGGGCGTCTGGAGCTATCTGCGCCAGTTCATGTACACCAAGTGGGTGATCGTCGTGGACGACGACATCAACGCCCGCGACTGGAAGGACGTCATATGGGCCATCTCCACGCGGATGGACCCGGCCCGCGACGTGACCCTCGTGGAGAACACCCCCATCGACTATCTGGACTTCGCCTCGCCCGAGAGCGGCCTGGGCTCCAAGATCGGGCTCGACGCCACCAACAAATGGCCGCCCGAGACCAAGCGGGAATGGGGCGAGAAGCTCGGCATGGACCCCGCAGTCGTCGCGGCGGTGACGGAGAAGTGGGCCAGGCTTGGCCTGCCGGGCTCCGGCGAACCGGTCGACTGAGGGCGCGTCAGCCGCGGGCCTTCACGGGCGCGGCGCCGTCCACATAGCTCTCGTTGAGATAGACTTCGGCCTCCTGGGCCGAGAGCGCCGGGGCGTAGCCGAAGCCCTGGCCGTAGTCGCAGCCGAGCGAGAGGAGCTGGCGGGCCATGCCCGCGTTCTCGACACCCTCGGCCACCACTTCCAGCGCCAGGTCCTGGCCGAGCTTCACCACCGAGGAGACGATCTTCGCCGAACCCTCGTTGGTGGCCATGGTGCGCACGAAATAGCGGTCGATCTTCAGCGTGTCGAAGGGCAGGCGCGTCAGATAGGAGAGCGACGAGAAGCCGGTGCCGAAGTCGTCGAGGGCGAGCGCCGCCCCCGCCTCGCGCAGGTTGCGCAGGATGACGGCCGCGCGGTCCGGATCGCGCATGACGTCGCCCTCCGTCACCTCCAGCTTCAGGGCGCCTGGCGGCAGGCCGGTCTCCCGCCGGATGGCGATCACGTCGGAGATCAGGTCGGGCCGGTCGATCTCGCCGGTCGAAAGGTTCACCGCGCAGGTCAGCTCCCCCGCCGCCCGATGATTACGCCGCCATATCGCCAGCTGCCGCGAAGCCTGGCGCATCATGTGCGCGCCGAGCTCGCTCATCAGGCCCATCTCCTCGCACAGCGGAAGGAAGTGGTCCGGCGTCAGCAGGCCGCGGCGTGGATGAATCCAGCGGACCAGGGCCTCGAAGCCCGACAGCGCGCCGGTCGAGAGGCGAACGATGGGCTGGTAGTAGGGCAGGATCTCGCCGCGCCCGAGGGCGCCGCGCAGGTCGCTCTCCAGAGCCAGGCGCGAAAGCCCGTCGCTCTCCAGGCTGCGGCCGTAGGCGGCCGCCCCGCCGCGTCCGGCGCTCTTGGCGGCCTCTACGGCCAATTCCGCCCTCCGCAGAAGTTCCGCGGCCTCGGGGGCGTCGTCGCCGCCGATCGCCTCCACGGCGCCGATGGAAAGCGTGGGATGGATGTCGAAGCCCGCCACCCGCAGGGGCTGCTCCAGCGAGGCGCGCAGGGTTTCGGCCGCCGGAGGCTGGGCGGCCGGGGCCAGGACCGCGAACTCGTCCTCGCCGATCCGCGCCAGCAGCACGCCCGCGGGGAAGGCTGCGGCCATGCGCGAGCCCAGCGCCGCGAGCACCAGGTCCGCCCGTTCGTGGCCGAGCGCCTCGTTGAGGCGTCGCAGCCGGTCGAGGTCGCCGACCACCAGCTCGTACTTGCCGGGCGTGCGCAGCCGCTCGCGCGCCGCGCGCACGAAGCTCTTGCGGTCCATCAGGCCGGTCAGGCTGTCCTGGTCGGAGGCGGCGAACTTCACCTCGGGCGCGACGACGCCGGCGGCGCGCACGCCCTCCTCCAGCCAGACCCCGCGCCAGATGCAGGTCTCGCCGCCGCGCATGCGCAGGCGTACGGAAATCTCGGTTCCGGGCTCCTGAACTCTGAGAATATCTTCGGCAAGAGCGCGATCAGGCGGCAAGGCCAGCGCGCGCATGGCCGCCGAGGAGCATTCCGGCGCCAGGGGCCCCAGCCCCAGCGAGCGCGACGCGCCGGTCAGCCGCAGACGGTCCTTCTCCGGCTCCCAGAGCCAGAGGGCGACATCGGCGGCGCCCAGCGCCTCGAGCGTCGCCGTGGCGTCCCAAATCCAGCGGTCGTTCGCCATCGCCCCTTCCGGCTGTGCGCCGGGTCGATCCCCTACGCTCTAGACCGACACTCCATCGTCAGGGCTTGCGCGAGCGCCCAGCGGCGACACCAGCCCGAACAGGACATGATCTCGCCAGACGCCGTTAATTTTCAGATAAGCTTGAGCAAGCCCCTCCTCCTTGAACCCTGCGCGGTTCAGGAGCGTGCGGGAGGCGGCGTTCTCCGGCAGGCAGGCGGCCTCCAGCCGGTGCAGGGCGAGCGTGCGGAAGGCGAAGACGGTGAGCGCGCGCACCGCCGCCAGGGTGTGCCCCTGCCGGGCGAACGGCTGGCCGCACCAGTATCCGACGGCGCCCATCTGGGCCACGCCGCGGCGCACATTGGAGAGGGTGATGCCGCCGGTCAGGGCCTCGTCACGGCTGCGGAAGACGAAAAACGGGTAGGCCGTGCCGGCCTCCCGGTCGCGGGCATAGGCGGCCAGCCTGCGTCGGAAGGCCGCACGGGTCAGGTCATCGGCGGGCCAGATCGGCTCCCAGGGCTGCAGGAAATCGCGCGAGCGGGCCCGCAGATCGCGCCATTCGAGATAATCCGTGGCCCGCGGCGGCCGCAGGCGCACGCCCTCGCCTTCGATCCGAAGGCCGTTCTCCGGGGCGATCCAGTCCAACAGCGCCATGGCGCCAGCCTCGCCCGTTTTGCGGCGGCGTCAACTCTCAGCCGAACAGCGCCCGCTCGAAGGCGTCCGGCGCCTTCAGTGCACCCTTGGGGCCAAGCGCGCTGAGGGCCGCCCGCCGCGGCTCCAGCACGGCCGCGCCGATCCGGGCGAGGTCCGCGGCGCCGACGCTGTCGATCTGTTCGGCGATCTCGGCGGGGCTCAGCGGCCGGCCGAACAGCAGCACCTGGCCAGCCGCCTGCTCGGCGCGGGCGAGGGTGGATTCGCGGGCCATGAACATGGCCGCCTTCAGCTGGGCCTTGGCGCGGGCCAGCTCGGCCTCGGTCACGCCGTCCGCCATGGCCGCGATCTCACCGGCGGCGACCTTGGCCAGCTCCGCCGCATCCTTCGCCGCGCAGCCGGCGAACACGCCCAGCGCCCCCACGTCGGAATAGGTTTCGGCATAGGCGTCGACCGCATAGGCGAGGCCGCGCTTTTCTCGGGCTTCCTGGAAGAGCCGCGAAGCCATGCCGCCGCCGAGGATCTCCGCGTAGAGCCGCAAGGCGAAATAGTCCGGATCGCGCACGCCCACGGTCGGCAGCAGGAAGACGAGATTGGCCTGTTCCAGCGACTTGGCCGCCGTGCGCCGTCCGCCCGTGAAGGCGGCCCCGAGCGCCGGCGGCGCCGGGGCGCCCGCCGCCTCTCCGAAGTCCCGTTCGGCCAGGCGCAGCAGCTCGTCCTCGTCCACCGCGCCGGAGGCGGCCACCACCAGGGCGTCGGGCGCGTAGAGCGCCGCACGCCATTCGGCCAGGGCCTGCGGCGTCGCCCGGCCGATGGAGGCGTCGGTTCCCAGGATCGAACGTCCAAGGGGCTGGTCCTCGAACGCCGCCTCCTGGGCCATTTCGAAGACGATGTCGTCGGGCGTGTCGGCCGCCTCGGCGATCTCCTGGCCGACCACTTGGATCTCGCGGACGAGGTCCCCGGCGTCCAGCGTGGGTCGCTGAACGAGATCGGCGATCACCGCGCTGGCCAGGTCGAGGCCGCCGGCCAGGGTGCGGGCCTGGAAGCTTGTGCGCTCATAGCCGGTGGCGGCGTTGATCTGGCCGCCCTGGCCTTCCACCGCTTCGACGATCTCCTGGGCCGAGCGCCCTCCGGCGCCCTTGAACACCATATGCTCAAGCAGATGCGACCAGCCGGAGCGGCCGGCGTCCTCGACTCGCGCGCCGCGGCCGGCGACGACCGAAAGCGCCGCGGTCTCCAGGCCGGGAACCGGATCGCAGACGACGCGGACGCCGTTGGAGAGGGTGTGCAGCGAGGCCAGGGTCAGCCCTCCGCGAAGTCCCGCACATAGGTCTTCACCGCCTGGGCGTCGGCGGGCAGGCGATCGAAGCGCTCGGCCTTGGCAGCAAGCCCCTGCGCCGCTCGGGGCAGGCGCGGCGTCTCGCCAGTGGCGGCGGCGACCGTGTCGGGGAACTTGGCGGGGTGGGCGGTGGAGAGCACCACCACGGGCGCGGCCACGTCGGCGGCCCGGCGCAAGCCCGCCACGCCGACGGCCGTGTGCGGATCGATCAGTTCACCCGTCTCGTTGAGGGTGGCGACCATGGTGCGGCTGGTTTCGATCTCGCTGACCGAGACGCCGGCGAAGGTCTCGCGCATGGCGGAGAGCGCCTGGGGCGGGATGTCGATCACGCCGGCCTCGGCGAAGGCGGCGAAGGCGCGGGCGGTTTCCACACCGTCGCGGCGCACGCTTTCGAAATAGAGCCGCTCGAAGTTGGAGGCCGACTGGATGTCCATGGCCGGCGACTGGGTCGGCGCGGTCATGCCGCGGACATAGCGGCCCTCCTCGAAGGCGCGGGCCAGGATGTCGTTGGTGTTGGTCGCCACCACGATGCGCGAGATCGGCAGGCCCATGCGCTTGGCCACATAGCCGGCGAAGCCGTCGCCGAAATTGCCGGAAGGGACGGAGAAGGCGATCTCCCGGTGCGGCGCGCCGAGCGCCACGGCGGTGGTGAAGTAATAGACCGACTGGGCCACGATGCGGGCGAAGTTGATGGAATTGACCGCGGAGAGCCCGACCGACTGCTTCAGGCCGGCGTCGGCCAGGGCGGTTTTCAGGATCGCCTGGCAGTCATCGAAGTCGCCGTCCACGGCCACGCAGCGGACGTTGTCCTCCTCCGCCGTGGTCATGAACCGGCGCTGGACCTCGGAGATCCGGCCGTCGGGGAACATCACCACAAGCTTGGTGTTGGCGCGGCCGCGGAAAGCCTCGACCGCCGCGCCTCCGGTGTCGCCGGACGTGGCGCACAGGATGGTCTGGGTGCGGTTCTGGGCGCCCAGGACGTGGTCGGAGAGCCGCGCAAGCAGCTGCATGGCCACATCCTTGAAGGCCAGGCTCGGCCCGTGGAACAGCTCGGCGACGAAGGCCGCCGGGCCGATCTGCTTCAGCGGCACGACGGCGGCGTGGGTGAAGGTGGCGTAGGCTTCGGAGCACATGACCGCCAGATCCTCGCGGGCGATCTCGGCGCCCACGAAACGGGCCAGGACCTCGGTGGCCACCTCGGCATAGGGACGGCCGGCGAAGGCGGCGATCTCGTCATGGCTGAACGCGGGCCAGCTCTCCGGCACATAGAGGCCGCCGTCGGGCGCGAGGCCCGAGAGGATCGCATCGATGAAGCCGACCGCAGGCGCCTGGCCCCGGGTGGAGACGTACCGCATCAGGCCTTCCATTTCCGCCAGAGCATGGCGGCATAGACGCCGGCCAGGGCGGCGGCAAGGCCGAACCACGTCACCGCATATTCGAGGTGCCGGTTGGAAATGGCGGCCGGCAGCGGCGCCGGCTGGAGCGCCAGCCATTCAGGATTGGACGAGGTCTCGGCCGCGAGCATCAGCGGTGCGGGATCGGGCGCCTGCAGGGCCTGGGCCATGGCGGCGACGTCGCGCGTGAACCAGCGGTTGGCGGCGGGGTCGTTGGGCGGGGTGACGAAGGTGCCGGGCTGCGGCGCGCGCAGCATTCCAGCGACCTCCACCGTCGCGCGGTCGGCGTGATCAACCAGCGGGCGGGCGGAGATGTCGTCGGCGACGAAGCCCCGGTCCACGAGAATCGCACCATAGGGCGCGCCTTCGAGCGGACAGGCGGAAATCAGGCGCACGCCGGCTTGGCCGTCCTTCAGCGCGTAGAGCTGCAGATAGGGTGCGGCGGCCAGGCCCGGGCAGGTCGCCCATACGCGGGTGAACTCGGCCTCTTCGCCAGCTTCGACGCGGGCGAGGACCGGCGCCAGCGCCTGGGGCGGCGCGGACTGCGCCTGTTCGATGCGGGCGAGCAGGTCGCGTTTCCAGACCAGGCGCTGGACCTGCCAGGATCCCAGGCCGATCAGGATCGCCAGCGCCACGACCGTCGCCAGGGTGAGGCCGAGCGGGAAGCGGCGGTCAGTCATTCCGCGCTTCGGAGGCCTTGTAGGCGAACTGGGCGGCCAGCATCAGCCCCTTCATCGGCCGCAGCAGCGCCAGGCAGACCACCAGCGTCAGGGGCAGGAAGACGACGAGGTGCACCCAGATCGGGGGCCGATAAGCGATCTCGACGAACAGGGCTGCGAAGGCGCAGAGGAAGCCTGCGATCAGGATCACGAATACGGCCGGGCCGTCGCCGGAATCGGCCTTGGCCAGGTCGTAGCCGCACGCCTCGCAGGATGGCGCGACGGCCAGGAAGCCCTGGAAGAGACGCCCCGTCCCGCAATTCGGGCAGCGGCCGCGCAGGCCCGCCAGAAGCTGCTGCGGGGCGTCCATCCCCGTCAGTGGCCGCCGGCTCCGCCGAACACCACGTAGATGAAGGCGAAGAGGAAGAGCCAGACCACGTCCACGAAGTGCCAGTACCAGGCGGCGGCTTCGAAGCCGAAGTGCTTCTGCGGGGTGAACCCGCCGCGCAGCAGGCGGATCAGGCAGACCAGCAGGAAGATGGTGCCGATCAGCACGTGGAAGCCGTGGAAGCCGGTCGCCATGAAGAAGGACGAACCGTAGAGGCCCGAGTTCTCCGCGCCCTCGCCGCCGAAGAAGTAGTTGTGGCTGAGGATGTGGTGATACTCGTACGCCTGGATCGCGGTGAACAGGATCCCCAGCAGCACGGTCAGGGTCAGGCCGATCTTCGCGCCCTTGCGGTCGCCGGTCTGCAGGGCGTGGTGCGCCCAGGTGACGGTGGTGCCGGAGAGCAGCAGGGTGAGGGTGTTGACCAGCGGCAGGTTCCAAGCCGGCACGGTCTCGATGCCCTGAGGCGGCCAGGTGGCCCAGGCGGCGCGGACTTCCTCGATCGCCGAGAGCGTCCGGGACTCGTGGAAGAGGGCCATCTCGAAGAAGATCCAGAACCACGCCACGAAGAACATCACCTCCGAGGCGATGAACATGATCATGCCGTAGCGCAGGCCGATGGAAACGACAGGGGTGTGGTCGCCGGCGCGGGATTCCTTCACCACGTCCGACCACCAGCCGAACATGGTGTAGAGCACCCCCGCCATACCGGCGGCGAACAGCCACCAGGAGCCGGCCGGCAGGCCGAACAGGCCCTTCATCCAGGCCACCAGGCCCAGCGCCATCACCGTGGCGGCGACGGAGCCCACCAGCGGCCACGGGCTGGGCGGCAGCAGGTGGTAATCGTGCTTGACTTCGCCGTGGGCCATTTCGGTCCTAACCCCTCTCAATTCCCCTTGCCGCCGGCCGCTCTCTCCGAACCGGCGCAGGATATTCCGCGTGACGCTATAGCCCCGCCCCGGTCGTTCCGCCAAGGGCCGACGGATGGCTCCCCGGCGTGGCCGCTGCGGTCTTCTGTCCGCCCTTTGGCTGGACGGACGGGAAATAGGTGTAGGAGAGGGTGACCTCCCCCTTGCCTCGTGTCTCGAAATCGGTCGCGTATTCCGGGTCCACGAAATAGACGACCGGGAACTCCACCGTCTCGCCCGGCCCGATGGTCTGGTCGGAGAAGCAGAAGCATTCCAGTTTCTGGAAATAGGCGCCGGCGGCTTCGGGCACGACGCTATAGACCGCGCGGCCGGTGATCGGCGCCTCGCCGTGATTGGTCACCTTGAAATAGGCCAGGCCCGTTTCGCCGATGCGGATGGTCTGGGCCTTCTGCTCCGGCGCGAAGCTCCAGGGCAGGTTCCGGACGTTGGCGTCGAAGCGGATGGTCAGCTTTCGGTCCAGCACCTTGTCGGGCGCCTGCTCGGCCTTGCGCACCGTGCCGTCGAAGCCGGTGAGCTGGCAGAAGGCGCGATAGAGCGGCACCGAGGCGTAGGCCATGCCGATCATGCCGAAGAAGAACCCGGCGCAGATCAGCGCGATCTTACGGTTGCGGCGGGCGGCCGGACCGGCCGCGCGCGGCTCAGAAGGGCCGGCTTGCGACATTGGCGCCCAGGCGAACGACGGTGACGACGAAGACGAGGATGACGAACAGCACGAGCCCGAGCGCCAGCGCGATGTTGCGGCCGCGGCGGGCCTTGGCTTCGGCTTGGGGATCGCGGGACGGCTGGTTCACGGCAGCAGGCCTCCCGCCGGCGGCAGGGCGAGCATCCGCTCGGCCAGCAGGGTGGCGAAGATCAGGGTGAGGTAGAGGATCGAGAAGGCGAAGAGGTTGCGCGCGTCCTTGGAGCCCGCCTTCACGTCATAGAGGCCGTCGTCGTTGCGCTGACCCGCGGCCTCGCCCGCCCGGCTGCGGAAGACGCGCCAGGCCAGCACCAGGAACACCGCGCCGCCCGCCGCCGCCACGGCGAGATAGACCGCCCCTCCCAGGCCGGTGAAGGCCGGCGCCAGGCACAGAGGCGCGAAGAGCAGGCTGTAGACCAGGATCTGCCGGCGGGTAGCGGCCGGGCCAGCGGTGACGGGCATCATCGGCACCCCGGCCTTCTGGTAATCCTCGCTGGTGTAGAGCGACAGCGCCCAGAAGTGCGGCGGGGTCCACATGAAGATGATGGCGCAGAGCAGCCAGGCGTTCAGAGAAACGCTCCCCGTCGCCGCGGCCCAGCCGATCACCGGCGGAAGCGCGCCGGCGAGGCCGCCGATGACGATGTTCTGCGGCGTCGAGCGCTTCAGCCACATGGTGTAGACGACGGCGTAGAAGAAGATGGTGAAGGCCAGCAGGCCCGCCGCCAGCCAGTTGGCGGTCATGCCGAGCAGCATTATCGAGAAGGCCGAGAGGACGACGCCGAGCGTCAAGGCGTCCCCGCCGCGCACCCGGCCGGCCGGCACGGGCCGGCCGCGGGTGCGCCGCATCTTGGCGTCGATGTCGGCGTCGTACCACATGTTGAAGGCCGCCGAGGCGCCGGCGCCCACCGCGATGCAGAGGATGGAGACGGCCGCCAGCACCGGGTTCATCCCCGCGTCGGCGCAGACCAGGCCGGTGACCGCGGTGAAGACCACCAGCGACATCACCCGCGGCTTCAGCAGCTGGACATAGTCCTGCCACCGGGCGGGGGCCGAAGCTCTGGCAATGGCTGGCGACATGGCCATCAGGAATACTCTCGAAACCTTTGAAGGGCGCGGGCCAGGGAGACCGGCCCGCGCCCTCCGGAAAGGTGCCGGCAAGCCGGTCCTAGTGGTGGACGTCGGGCTTGATCACCGGCAGTTCGTTGAACTGGTGGAACGGCGGCGGCGAAGACAGGGTCCACTCCAGCGTCGTGGCGCCTTCGCCCCAGGGATTGGCCTCGGCCTTGCGGCGGGAGACCATCGCCTCGATCAGCACCAGGAAGAAGACGCCCACGCCCACGGCGGTGATCACGTAGCCCACCGACGAGATCTGGTTCCAGTATGTGTAGGCCTCCGGATAGTCCACGTAACGGCGGGGCATGCCCTGCAGGCCCAGGAAGTGCTGCGGGAAGAAGATCAGGTTCACCCCGACGAAGGTGATCCAGAAGTGCAGGGCGCCTAGCCACTCGCGGTACTTCACGCCCCACATCTTCTCGAACCAGTAGTAGAAGCCGGCGAAGATCGCGAACACGGCCCCCAGGCTGAGCACGTAGTGGAAGTGCGCCACCACGTAGTAGGTGTCGTGCAGGCTGTAGTCGATGCCGGCGTTGGCCAGGACCACGCCGGTGACGCCGCCGACGGTGAACAGGAAGATGAAGCCGATCGCCCACAGCATGGGGGTCTTGAAGTCGATCGACCCGCCCCACATCGTCGCGATCCACGAGAAGATCTTCACGCCGGTCGGAACGGCGATGACCATGGTCGCGGCCACGAAATAGGCGCGGAGATTGATGTTCATGCCCACCGTGTACATGTGGTGCGCCCACACGACGAAGCCGATGAAGCCGATCGCCACCATGGCGTAGGCCATGGCCAGGTAGCCGAACACCGGCTTCTTCGAGAAGGTCGAGACGATGTGGCTGATGATGCCGAAGCCCGGCAGGATCAGGATGTACACTTCCGGGTGTCCGAAGAACCAGAACAGGTGCTGGAACATCACCGGATCGCCGCCGCCGGCGGGATCGAAGAAGTGCGTGTTGAAGTTGCGGTCGGTGAGCAGCATGGTGATCGCGCCGGCAAGCACCGGCAGCGACAGCAGCAGCAGGAACACCGTCACCAGCACCGCCCAGACGAACAGCGGCATCCGGTGCAGGGTCATGCCCGGCGCGCGCATGTTGAAGATGGTGGTGATGAAGTTGATCGCGCCCAGGATCGAGCTGGCGCCGGCCAGGTGCAGCGACAGGATCGCCAGGTCCATGGACGGGCCGGCGTGGCCCGAGGTCGACAGCGGCGGATAGATCGTCCAGCCGCCGCCGAAGCCCTTACCCGGGCCGCCGTCGACGAACATCGAGGTGCAGAGCAGCACCCAGGCGGCGACCAGCAGCCAGAACGAGATGTTGTTCATCCGCGGGAAGGCCATGTCCGGCGCGCCGATCATCAGCGGCACGAACCAGTTGCCGAACCCGCCGATCAGCGCCGGCATGACCATGAAGAAGATCATGATCAGGGCGTGGGCGGTGACGACCACGTTGTAGCCGTGCTTGGACGGCTCGATCAGGCCCAGCTGCGCCAGCAGCGAGCCCTCGGTGAAGACCTGGATGCCCGGCTCGGCGAGCTCCCAGCGGATCAGGCCCGACAGGGCCCCGCCCACCACGCCCGCCATGATGGCGAACAGGATGTAGAGCGTGCCGATGTCCTTGTGGTTCGTGGAGAAGAACCAGCGGGCGAAGAAGCCGGGCTTGTGGTCGGCGTCGTGATGATCGTGAGCGGCGGCGTGTGCCATCTTACGCGTGTCCTGGATCAGTTCGCCGGCGCGGCCGCGGGAGCGGCGGGCGCAGCGGGCGTGGAGGTCGGCTGAGGCGTGGCGGACGATTCGGCCGCGGCCGGATTGATCGTGGCGGTCGGCTCGGCGCCGGCGGCAGGCGCCGCAGCTTCCGGAGCCGCCGGCGCGATCGTGCCGCCCTTGGAGGCGAGCCAGGCGTCGAACTCCTCCTGGGTCACCACCTTGATCTCAATCGGCATGAAGGCGTGGTCGACGCCGCAGAGCTCGGAGCACTGGCCGTAGAAGGTGCCGGTCCGCTCGGCGCGGAACCAGGTCTCGTTCACCCGGCCCGGAATGGCGTCGGTCTTCAGGCCGAAGGCCGGCAGGGCGAAGGCGTGGATCACGTCGGCGGCGGTCACCAGCACCCGGACGTTCTTGTTCACCGGAACGACCATCGGCTCGGTCGCAGCCAGGCGGAACGGCACGCCCTGGGCCTTGGCCTCGTCCTCCGGCAGCATGTTGGAGATGAATTCGCCGACCTCGTGATCGGGATATTCATAGCCCCAGTACCATTGGTAGCCGACCGCCTTAACCGTCAGGTCCGGCTTGGGCATGTTGTGGTAGTCGAACAGCAGGCGGAACGAGAACACCGCGATGAACATGAGGATGAGGACGGGCACCACCGTCCAGATCACCTCGACCACGGTGTTGTGGCTCCAGCGCGCCGGCACCGGATTGGCGCGCTTGTTGTAGCGCACGACCACCCAGATCAGCAGCGCCAGCACGAAGAGGCAGATGGCGGTGATGATCGGCATCAGCACGCCGTTGTGGAAGAAGTGCGCGTCGTGCTTCAGCGGCGAGGCCGCCGGCTGCAGGCCCACGCCCATCGGCGTCGGTTGCCCCATCAACTCCTCGGCCAGCGCCTGGACGCCCCAGAACGCCGACGTCGCGCCCGCGGCGGCCCCCGCCGCCCACGCCCGCATCCCCTGAAACCTAGACTTCATGTCCCCTCGGTCTGCTTGGCCGGCCGCGTCTCGTGGAAGACGATCGCCCCCGCCGACTGGAATCGAGGACGGCCCCGAAAGCCGGTTCCCGCCCTTCAGCCGGGGTCCATACGCGCTCCGCCAAGGCTTGCCAAGGCGGTTGGAGCGCAAACCGGGCGATGCGGCGTCGCGGGTAAGGAATCCGGGGCCGCCCAAGGCGCGCCGCCGCCTTTCCCCGCGAACGGCGGAATCCGAAAATCGGCATGCGGCCGCGCGGCGAAACCGCGCGGATGACGCAAGGCCCGCAAGCTCCTATCTGTTGCAGGTTCGCCCTCCCCGAAAGGCCGCCATGAACGCTTACGTCTCCGCCCCCTCCATCCTCGACTCCGCCGGCGTCGCGCCCGAGCGCGCCCGGGAGATCCTGGGAGAGGCGCTCGCCGGCGCCGACGACGGCGAACTGTTCGTCGAGAAGTCGGAGAGCGAATCCTTCCTCTTCGACGACGGCCGGCTGAAGTCGGCGGCCTATGATTCCTCGGAAGGGTTCGGCCTTCGCGTGGTGGCGGGCGAAACTGCGGGCTATTCCCACGCTTCGGAGATTTCGGAGGCGGCGATCCGCCGCGCCGCCCAGTCTTCGGCCCTCGCCAAGCGCGGCTATTCCGGCGCGGCCGATCCGGCGCCGCGGGCGACCAACACGCGGCTCTACGGCGAGGAGGACCCGACCGCTTCCCCCGCCTTCTCCGACAAGGTGGCGCTGCTGCAAGAGATCGACGCCTGGGCGCGCGCCCGCGATCCGCGGGTGGTGCAGGTGATGGCGAGCCTGGCGGGCGAGCGCCGCACGGTGGAGATCCTGCGCGCCGACGGCCGGCTGATCCGCGACGTGCGGCCCCTTTGCCGCATCAATGTCCAGGTCACGGTGGAGAAGGACGGGCGGCGCGAGACCGGCTTCGCCGGCGCCGGCGGCCGCGCCGGCTTCGAAGCCTGGATCGACGCCGGCAAATGGCAGGCCCAGGCCGAGGAGGCCCTGCGCCAGGCCCTAGTGAATCTGGAAGCCGTCCCCTGCCCGGCCGGCGAGATGGACGTCGTCCTCGGCCCCGGCTGGAACGGCGTGCTGCTGCACGAAGCCGTCGGCCACGGCTTGGAAGGCGACTTCAACCGCAAGGGCACCTCGGCGTTTTCGGGTCGGATCGGCGAGCGGGTGGCCGCACCCGGCGTCACCGTCTTCGACGACGGCTCCCTGCCCGGCCGCCGCGGCTCCTTGACCGTGGACGACGAGGGCACGCCCACCGAACGCACCGTCCTGATCGAAGACGGCATCCTGGTGGGCTACATGCACGACCGCATGAGCGCGCGGCTGATGGGACTTTCGGCCACCGGCAACGGACGGCGCCAGTCCTACGCACACATGCCCATGCCGCGGATGACCAACACCGCCATGGAGGGCGGAAGCCATACGCGCGAGGAGATGATCGCGTCCACCAAGCGCGGCCTCTACTGCGCCAATTTCGGCGGCGGCCAGGTGGACATCACAAACGGCAAGTTCGTCTTCCAGTGCACCGAGGCCTATCTGATCGAGGGCGGAAAGATCGCCGCTCCGGTGAAGGGCGCGACCCTGATCGGCGACGGGCCCTCGGCCCTGACCCGCGTGACCATGATCGGGAACGACTTCGATTTCGATCCGGGTGTCGGCGTCTGCGGCAAGTCCGGCCAGAGCGTGCCGGTGGGCGTGGGTCAGCCCTCGCTGAAGATCACCGGCCTGACGGTCGGCGGAACCAGCCTGTAACCGTCTCGAAACAGTCGGCGGAGCCCGTAACCTTTCGGCGATTTAATCCACCTTACGGGCATTTAATTGGCCCGAAACCCCCGGTGCGCGTCACGTAACCGCGACATTGGGGAGTTGTCTTGCATGATTGTTACAGCCCTGGCCTCGAGCCTCGCGCTGGCTGCGGCCGCTCAGGACGCGCCGGCCGGCGCGCCGCCCGCCGCCCAGGCGCCCGCTCAGGGCGTGATCAGCTACCCGCCGGAATTCTTCGCCGGCAGCCAGGCGGGCAACGCCTGGGAGATGCTGCTGCGCCTGCCGGGCTTCACGCTCGACACCGGGGATTCCATCCGCGGCTTCGAAGGCGGCGGCGGCAATGCGCTGATCGACGGCCAGCGCCCCACCAGCAAGACCGATCCGCTCGACGAGCTGCTGCGCCGGATCCCCGCGGGCCAGGTGGAGCGCATCGACCTGATCCGCGGCGGCGCGCCGGGGATCGACATGCAGGGCCGCACCGTGGTGGCCAATGTGGTGCGCAAGTCCGGCGGCGGCTTCCGCGGCCTGTTCGCCGTGGCCAACAACCACATCTATGACGGGCGCAACCTTCACGGCGTGCGGCTGGAGCTCTCCGGGGGCAAGGACGGCCGCAACTGGGAGGGCTCGGCGCGCTACGGCTTCGGCGCCGATGACGGCGGCGATTTCGGGCCGGGCTTCCGCGTCGGACCGAACGGCGAGGTGCTTCAACTTTCCAAGATCGATTCCGAGAGCGACGGCCTGCAGAAGACCCTCACGGGCGCCTACGAGCAGCCCTTGCTGGGCGGCAAGGTGCGGGTGAACGGGCGGATATTCTGGGACCGCTGGAAGGAGGAGGAGGACCGCAACGTCATTTTTCCGGCCCCGTTGCTGGTCACGACCGACGGCCTTTTTCTGCGGAAGGACACCGAGCTCGGCGGCCGCTTCACCCGCGCCTTCGGCGAGCGCACCCAGATCGAGCTGATCGGCTTGCGCCAGACCGTGGAGCGAGACATCGGCGAGCACTCCGTCTCGCCGCCCAACACCCATGACTTCCGGCTCCAACGGGAGTCGAGCGAGACCATCGGGCGGGGCGTGATCAAACATCGGTTCGACGACCGGCTCTCGGTCGAGTTCGGCGGAGAGGGCGCCTACAACAAGCTCGACAGCCAGACGCGCCTTGCGGAAAACGGCGTGGCCGTCGACCTGCCGGCCGCGAACGTGACGGTGGAGGAGACCCGCGGCGAGGCCTTCGCCAAGGGAACCTGGCGGCCCGCGCCCGAATGGACGCTGGAATCAGGCCTGCGCTACGAGGCCTCCTCCATATCCTCATCGGGCGACGTGTCGGTGGAGAAGACGCTCTATTTCGCAAAGCCCCGTTTCGCAGCGACCTGGCAGCCGAACCCGGGGACGCAGCTGCGTTTCCGCTTCGAGCGCGTCGTGGGCCAGCTGAACTTCGACGATTTCGTTGCCGATTCCTCGCTGAACACCGGGGTGGTCACGGCCGGCAATCCCGACCTCGATCCGGAACAGGCCTGGGTGACCGAGGCGGCGGTGGAGCAGCGCTTCTGGGGCGACGGCGTGATCGTCGTGACCCTACGCCACTCGGCCCTGACCGACGCCATCGACCGGGCGCCGATCTTCACCACCTCGGGCGTGTTCGACGCGCCGAGCAATATCGGCGACGGGACCAAGGACGAGCTGATCCTGAACCTCACACTGCCGCTGGAGAGGTTCCGCCTGAAAGGCGCGCAGCTGAAGGGCGAGGCGACCTGGCGGCGTTCGGAAGTGACCGACCCCACCACCGGCGAGGACCGCGAGATCTCGCGCCTGCGGCCGCTGGAATGGGAGGCCACCTTCAGCCAGGACCTGCCGGCCTGGAACGCCACTTGGGGCGTCGACGTGTTCGGCGGCTGGCGCGAGACCTCCTACCGCTTCAACGAAGTCCGGAGCCTGAAGCTGAAAACCTTCGTGCGGCCGTTCCTGGACCTGAAGCTGCGGCCGGACCTGATGCTGCGGATCGAACTGCCCAACATCACCGAACGGGGCATCCGCGAAACTCGCACGGTCTATGCGGGCCCCCGGGGAACGAGCCCGGTGCTGTTCGTCGACGATCGCGACCTGCAGTTCGGCCGTATGTACTACGTGCGGCTGCGCAAGACCTTCGGCGGCTGATCCCCACTCAGCGCCAAAGGAAAAGGCCGGGCGCCCTCGCAGCGCCCGGCCTTTCTGTTTGCGCCGATCGCGATCAGTGCTCGCGGTCGGCGCGGATCGCGGCGGGGCTGACCGCCTGGCGCTCGCCATCCAGTACTGGGGCGATCGGCTCGGGCTGATGCCCTTGCGGGTCGTTCACCCCGTGCGCCCAGTGCTTGATGAAGAAGGAGAGCGCGATGAAGGCGACGCCGATGCCAAGACCCCACCAGCCGAGCATCTCGAAGACCTCCAGCGAGCTGCGCAGCGCCGCGGCCGGGTCGAGCACCTGGCCGCCCACCGTCTCGGTGCCGGCCATCCCGGCGATGATGCCGCCCACATACTGGGCGATAGCCGAGGACAGGAACCAGACGGCCATCATGAACGAGACCACCGAGGCCACCGAAAGCTTGGTGATCTCCGACAGGCCCACGGGCGAGAGGAAGAGCTCGCCGGTGGTGTGCAGGAGGTAGAGCAGACCCAGCAGCATCAGCGGCACGCGGTAGCTGGCGTCGGCCATGCCCGCGCCCCAGACCACCACCAGGAAGCCCAGGCCTACCTGCACGATGCCGAGGCCGAAGGTCATCACCGGGTTGGAGCCGTAGCCGCGCCGGTTCAGCATCGCCCACATCGCCGCGAAGATCGGGGCGAAGATCAGGATGAAGCCGGCGTTGAACGACTGGGTCTGGGCCGCGCCGATGGCGGTGTCGATCCACAGCCAGCCGCCGATCGGCTCCAAGCCCGCCGCCGCCAGCTGCGCCGCCGTGCCCATGGGAATGCCGAGGAAGCTGGACGCCTGGCCGGTGATCGAGAGGTCGACGTTACGGGCGGCGAACAGGTTGAGCGAGGTGCCGGCCTGTTCGAAAAGGGTGAAGAACACCACCGCGCCGAAGATCAGCACCAGGGCCAGCATCATCCGCTCGCGGGCGATCTTGTCGCACTGGGCGATGAGGAACCAGGCGATGAAGGCCAGCGACAGGACGGTGGAGATGCCGAGGCCCCAGCCCACCAGGTCGTTGCGCTGGACGAGCAGCCAGACCCCGCCGACACCGAGCACCGACAGGATGTAGATCAGCCATTCGCGGTTCAGGGGTCCGGCCACGGGCGCCTTCAGGCGCTCCGGGTCCGGCGGCTCGCCCTTGCCTTCCAGCAGCGGCTTGCCGAGCACGAACACCACGAAGCCGAGCGCCATGCCGACGCCGGCCAGGCCGAAGCCCGCCCACCAGCCGACCGTCTGGCCCAGAAGGCCGCAGAGCACCGAGGCCCAGAAGGCGCCGAGATTGATGCCGTAATAGTAGAGGGTGAAACCGGAGTCCCGGCGCGGGTCGCCCTGCGGATAGAGCTGGCCGACGATGGTGGAGATATTGGGCTTCAGGAAGCCCACCCCCATGATGATCAGCGAAACGGCGAGGTAGAAGGCGTTCACGCCCAAGGGATCGCTCTGCTTCTCCATCTGGTAGCTGCCTTCGGGCAGGACCTGGGGCAGCGGCCCGCCGGCCGGCAGGCCCTTGATCTCCAGCCCACCGCCGGCGGCGGGGCCGAACTCGTAGCTCTGGTCGCCGACCATCAGCCGGACTTCGCGGGATTCCATCCGCCCCTCGGCCGCCACGGCATAGGACTGCCCGGCATAGACCAGGGTCTGCTGGGCCGGACGGCCCTCCACCGCCATCGTCAGGTGCCCCGCAACCAGCAGCAGCGCCCCGAAGGCCACGGCCTTGCGGGTGCCCAGATAGCGGTCGGCCAGAAGGCCGCCGATCAGCGGCAGCAGGTAGACGAGCGAGGTGTAGGACCCGTACTGCGCGCCAGCCATCGCGTCGTCGAACAGCAGTTGCTGGGTCAGATAGAAGATCAGGATGCCGCGCATCCCGTAGTAGGAGAACCGCTCCCACATCTCGGCGAAGAACAGGACGATCAGCCCCCGCGGATGGTTTCGCAGGAGCTGCAGCAGGACGGGTATGCCGGTCGCCAGGGTGATGACGATCCCGAGCAGGATGACGATGTTCATGAGGGCGGTTCTTCCGATCCTTTATGACGGTCGGCGCAGTCGCGGGGTCGTTTCCACCCCGGCCGAGCGAATTGGGCGCAAGAACAGCACGCGCAAAAGCCCAGCACAAGCAATCCGATACCCGCGGCCTGGCTCGGGCGGACCCACGCCCCCATCTTGCGCGTTGAGACCGCGAGAAGGAGGTGCGTTTTCCATGCTGACCCCAGGTCCCGACCACCCGATCACCGTCAAGCCCGCCAAGACCCGCTGGCGCGTTTCGTTCGAGAATCACGTGATCGCCGACTCAGGCGACGCCCTCGTGCTGCAGGAAGCCGACCTGCCGCCGGTGGTCTATTTCCCGCGCCAGGACGTGGCCATGGAGTACTTCGCCCGCACCGACCGGCGCACCCACTGCCCCTACAAGGGGGACGCGGCCTATTACACCATCCTGATGGACGGCCAGTTCGCCGAGAACGCCGTCTGGACCTACGAAGACCCCTTCCCCGCCGTGGAGGCGATTCGGGAGCGCCTGGCCTTCTATCCCGACAAGGTGGAGGTCTACCCCTGCGACGACCATCAGGTGAACCCGCGCGGCGCCCATACCGAGGTCGACGAGGTGGTGCTGCACACCGACGCCGGCGACGGCCACAGCCAGAAGGAGCACTGGCCGCCGAACGTCGAGACCGTGGCGGTCCCAGGCGAAGGCGGAGTCCGCTAGCGGGAACTCAGTAGGCGAAGGCTTCGAAGACCTTGCCGGCGTCGCCGGCCCAGGGGCCGCGATAGAGCTCCAGCAGCCGTTCGGCCGGGGTGACCCCGCTGGCGGCGATCTCCTCCAGTTCGGCGAGGTAGCCGGTCTCGTCGACCATGCCGCCGGACAGGCGGTTGCGGTTCTTCAGGCCCGACTTTGCGATGGCCACCATATCCTGGGCTACGTCCTGGACCGAGCGGCCGCCCACCTGCGCCTTGAGGCCCAGGCGGGCCACGTCCGCGCGCAGGCGCTCATGATCCTCCACCTGCCAGTCCTTGGCCAGGTCCCAGGCCGCCGCCAGGGAGGGCGCATCGTAGAGGATGCCGGTCCACAGCGCCGGAAGCGCGCAAAGGCGGCTCCAGGGACCGGAATCGGCGCCGCGCATCTCCAGGTACTGCTTGAGGCGCACCTCGGGGAAGGCGGTGGTGGTGTGGTCGGCGAAGTCCTTCAGGCTCGGCTTCTCGCCCGGCAGTTCGGCCAGGTCGCCGGCCATGAACCTGCGGAACGACTTCCCGGCGAGGTCGACGTACTGGCCGCCGCGCTTGGCGAAATACATCGGCACGTCGAGGATGTAGTTGGCGTAGGCCTCGTAACCGAAGCCGTCTGCGAAGACGAAGTCCAGCATCCCCGTCCGGTCGGGATCGGTGTCGGTCCAGACGTTGGCGCGCGTGGAAAGCAGGCCCGTCGGCTTGCCCTCCTTGAAGGGCGAATTGGCGAAGAGCGCCGTGGCGATGGGCTGGAGCGCCAGGCTCGCCCGGAACTTCGCCACCATGTCGGCTTCCGAGGCGAAGTCGAGATTGGCCTGGACCGTACAGGTGCGGAACATCATGTCCAGGCCCTGGCCGCCGACCTTGGGCATATAGGCCCGCATGATCTTGTAGCGCCCCTTGGGCATGACCGGCACGTCTTCGCGCCGCCAGGTCGGGGTGAAGCCGAGGCCGAGGAATCCCAGGCCGAGCTCATCGGCGACGACCTTCACCTCCTGCAGGTGGGTTCCGGTCTCCTCACAGATGTCGTGCATGGTCTCCAGCGGCGCGCCGGAAAGCTCGAACTGCCCGCCGGGCTCCAGGCTGACGCTGGCGCCTCCTCGCTCCAGGGCGATGACGTTCTCGCCTTCGTAGACTCCTTGCCAGCCGAAACGCTGCAGCCCCGTCAGCAGGGCGCGGATGCCGGCCTCGCCGTCATAGGGAACGGCCTCGTGCGAGCCCAGACGGAAGACGAACTTCTCGTGCTCGGCGCCGACGCGCCATTGGTCCGCGGGCTTCGCGCCGGCGTCGAACCAGGCGAGGATATCCTCGAACGTCAGGGGTCGGTCGTCCGTCACGACGTCGGCCATCTCGTACTCCCCAAGCCCCTGCCTAAAAGCGGCCGCGATCTTTACGCCGTTCACACAGGTGGGCGCAAATCCGGAAAGCTCAAGCCCGCCAGTCGCCCTTGGCCGCCTGCCAGAGCGTGAGCGCGGAGATCGCGGCGGTGTCGGCGCGCAGGATTCGGGGGCCCAGGCTGGCGGCGATCGCCTGCGGGAGGCTGCGCAGAACCTCGCGCTCGGCCGGCGAAAACCCGCCTTCGGGCCCGATCAGGATCGCCCAGGGCCCGTCCGCCGCGTCCTTCAGGGCGTCCAGCGCCGGCTTCGCATCCCCCGCCTCGTCGCAGAAGAGCAAGCCACGCTCGGGCGGCCAGTCGGCGACCAGCCTGTCGAGCTTCACGGGCTCCACGACTTCGGGGACGTCCATCCGGCCGGTCTGCTCGGCGGCCTCGGCGGCGATGGCCTGCAGGCGCGCCACATTGGTGTGGTCGGCGTTGGTGCGCTCGGTGATCGCCAGGCGCACTCGGCGGGCGCCCAGTTCCGCCGCCTTCTCGACGATAGTCTCCAGCCGCGCGCGCTTGACGAGGGCGATCACGAGGTCGAGGTCCGGACCCTGGCTCTGAGACCGCTCCTGCGCCAGCAGCCGCACGGTCACAGCCCGCTTGCCCACCGTTGCGACCTGGGCGCGCCACTCCCCGTCCTGGCCGTTGAAGACCAGAAGCTCGTCGCCCACGGTCCGGCGCATGACGGCGGCCAGATAGCGGCTCTGGCCTTCGTCCAGGGAAAGCTCGGCGTCGGGCGCAAGGTCGTGCGGAACGTGCAGGCGGATCATGGATTGCGGTTCTAGCCGCCCGGAGGCGGCGCGGCATAGGGTGAGCGCATGGCCAAGGACGACGCATACGACCGCGAGCTCGAGCACCTGCAGGTCTCGCTGGTGAAGTACCAGCAGCACGCCATCGAGGCCGGTGACAAGGCGCTGGTGATCTTCGAAGGCCGCGACGCGGCCGGCAAGGACGGGGCGATCAAGCGGATCGTCGAGCACCTGTCCATCCGCCACACCCGCGCCGTCGCCCTGCCCAAGCCATCGGACCGGGAGCGCAGCGAGTGGTATTTCCAGCGTTATACCGATCACCTGCCCGCGGCCGGCGACCTCGTCCTGTTCAACCGCTCCTGGTACAATCGGGCCGGCGTGGAGCGGGTGATGGGCTTTTCCACCCCCGCGGAACAGGAGGCCTTCCTGCGCGACGCGCCCGTGGTCGAGGCCATGCTGGAGCGCAACGGACTCAAGCTCGTCAAGCTTTGGCTGGACATCTCGCGCGAGGAGCAGGCCCGGCGGCTGGAGGCCCGCCGCACCGATCCGCTCAAAGCCCTGAAGATCAGCCCCCTGGACGCTGTGGCCCAGGAGAAGTGGGCCGACTATTCCGCGGCCCGGGACGAGATGCTGCGCCGGACGCACACTGGGGAGGCGCCCTGGGCCTGCGTCGTCACCGACGACAAGAAGACCGCGCGCCTGAACATCCTGCGGCATCTGCTTCACGCCTTCGCGCCCCCGGAGATCGCGAAGGCTGTTGAACCGCCCGATCCCGATGTGCTCTTTTTGTTCTCGCCCGACGTGATTCCCGACGGGCGTCTGAACCCCTGAGGCGGAATGGCGCCGGAGAGCCTGAGCGCGCGTGAGGCGCGCCGCATCGCCCTGGCGGCCCAGGGCTTCGCCGACAGGCGCCCCGCCGCCCCCGGCAAGCGCCACCTGCTCAAGACGGTCGAACGCTTGGGCGTGATCCAGATCGATTCGGTGAACGTGGTCTCGCGCACCCACTACCTGCCGTTCTTCTCGCGGCTGGGCGCCTATCCGCGGCCGCTGCTGGAGGAGATCGCCTGGGGCAAGCGGCCCGCCCTCCTCGAATACTGGGCGCACGAGGCCTCGCTGCTGCCGCTCTCCGCCCAGCCGCTGCTGCGCTGGCGCATGGAGGACGCGCGCGAAGGGGTGGGCGTCTGGAAGGGGGTCGCCCGCTTCCTGCGCACCCACGGCGACTTCGTCGACAAGGTTCTCGGCGAGGTGGCGCGGCGCGGGCCGATGGCCGCTTCCGACCTGGAGCTGGGCGCCAAGGGCCAGGGCGGCTGGTGGGGCTGGAGCGAGGGCAAGCGGGCGCTCGAATGCCTGTTCTGGGTGGGAGATCTCACCACCGCCACCCGGCGCGGGACCTTCGAGCGGGTCTATGGCCTGCCGGAGAAGGTGCTGCCGCGCGCGGTGCGCGACCTGCCCACCCCGCCCCGCGATGAGGCCCAGCGCGAACTGATCCGGATCGCGGCGCGGGCGCAAGGGATCGCCACCGAACAGGACCTTCGCGACTATTTCCGCATGCCGGTGGCCGACGCAAAGGCCCGCATCGTCGAACTGGTGGAGGCGGGCGAACTGCTCTCTGTCGCGGTCCGGGGCTGGCGCCAACCCGCCTATCTCGACCCCGCCGCCCGCCGGCCGCGCAAGGTCGCCGCCAGCGCCCTGCTCTCTCCCTTCGACAATCTGATCTGGTTCCGGGAACGCACCGAGCGCCTGTTCGGAGTGAAGGTGCGGCTGGAGATCTACACACCGGCCCACAAGCGCACCCACGGCTACTACGTCCTGCCCTTCCTGCAGGGCGAGACGATCACCGCGCGCGTCGATTTGAAGGCCGAGCGGAAGGCCGGGGTGCTGGCCGTGCAATCCGCCCACGCCGAGCCGGATGCAAACGCCGAGACGGCCGAGCGCCTGGCCGGCGAACTGAAGCTGATGGCGCAGTGGCTGGGGCTTGAGCGGGTGGAGGTGCGGCCGAAGGGGGATTTGGCGCGGGCGTTGACGGACGCGCTTTCATAGCAAGCCAGACCGTCCCCTCAGTCGCCTATGGCGAAAGCTCCCCCAGAGGGGGACATCTGTCGAAGGTCACGCCTTCGCCTTCGGCCGCATCACCAGCCAGGGCGTGGCCGCCAGGCGGAACTCCCAGACGGCGAGCAGCTGGTCGAGATGACTGGCGCCGGCCATCCAGTCGGGCAGCGGCAGGGTCTTGGGCTGGGGGTCCAGGCGGACGATGTCGTGGGTGGGGGCGAAGCGCTCCGTCACCCGCGCCAGAACGCCAGGGCGATAAACGTCGTGGGTCTCGACGATCAGATTCATGCCAGCCAGGGCCGGGGACAGATCCGGCCGTAGGAGGTCGTCCTCTGCGCCTTCGATGTCCACCAGGACCAGGCACCGGCGGTCCTTGAACGCTTCGAAGCCCTCGGGCGCGAAGGCCTCGCCGATGACGACCCGGTCGGAAACGCCGTTGCGCGCCGCAAGCTCGGCGCAGGCGGCCCGCGCCTTCTCCTGGATGTCGTAGGCGTGCACCGTGGCCTGCGGCATCAGCCGCGCCAAACCCACGGCGTAATAGCCCTCGGCGCAGCCGACATCGATCACGCAGTCCAGCCCTTCGGCGGCGAAGGCCTCGATATGCGGGTGCAGTTCCGATTCGTAGGTCCCGATCAGCCGCGGCGTCAGGGCGCCCTCGGTGGCGACGGTCAGGTACTCCATGCCGGCGAATGGGCCCTGCATGATCCGGGCGCCGTGGCGGCGGATATAGCCCTCGGCGATCATGCGCGAGCGCCAGATGGCCAGCACCCGCAGCGCGGTGTTCAGCTCCCGCGGCTGGGCGAGCGGCGGATCGCGGGCCAACCTGTCCCGCAGCCACTGCACCACCTGTTCGGCGTAGGTCACGCGCCAAGGCCTCCCTTTGCGCCATCTAGACGCAAGGCGGTCCGGGAGCCAAGAAAGGGGCGGTCAGGCCGCCCCTTCCGTCACCGCGTGCAGCCTGGCGTAGGCGCCGCCCTTGCGGACGAGATCGGCGTGGCGGCCTTCCTCGACGATGCGGCCCTGGTCGAAGACGAGGATCCGGTCGGCGTTGCGGATCGTCGAAAGCCGGTGGGCGATGACGATGGTGGTGCGACCCGCCATCAACTCCTCCATGGCCGCCTGGACCTGGCGCTCGGTCTCCACGTCCAGGGACGAGGTCGCCTCGTCCAGCACCAGGATCGGCGCATCGGCCAGGAAAGCCCGGGCGATCGCCACCCGCTGCCGCTCGCCGCCCGAGAGCTTCACCCCGCGCTCGCCCACCAGGGTGTGGTAGCCAAGCGGCAGGCGGGCGATGAAGTCATGGGCGCGCGCCCGCTTCGCCGCCAGCACGATCTCGGCTTCCGTCGCTTCTGGACGAGCATAGGCGATGTTCTCCGCAATCGTCCGGTGGAACAGGGCCGGATCCTGAGGCACCACGGCGATGCTGCGGCGCAGGGAGCCCTGGTCGACCTGGGCGACATCCTGCCCGTCGATCAGGATCTGGCCGGCGTCCAGATCATAGAGCCGCTGGATCAGCTTCACGAAGGTCGACTTTCCGGCCCCGGTCGGGCCGACCAGCGCCACCCGCTCCCCCGGTGCGATCCGCAAGGTGAAGTCGCTGTAGATCGGCTCGTCGGCCGACTTGTAGCGGAAGGTCGCCCGGTCGAAGACGATCTCGCCGAGCTGCCCCCGGAAGGGTCGAGCGCCTGGCCGATCGAGCACCTGGGCCGGCGTGCGGGCGTAGCGGGCCACGTCCTCCACATCGTCCAGCCCCTTCTGCATCATGCGGATGTTCTCGCCGATGTTCCGCAGATAGCCGCTCATCAGCATGAAGGAGGTGATGGCGAAGGCGACATCGCCCGGCGTGGCTTGTCCCTGGGTCCAAAGCCGCAGCAGGAGGCCGGTCAGACCCGCCTGCAGCACCACCAGGATCAGGTTGTGGAACAGCCAGACATTGATGAACCGCGTCCAGGTGATGAGCGTCAGCCGCCGCCAGAGCGCCGTGACTCCGGCGATGCGCGCCTCCTCGCGATGTTCGGCGCCGAACGCCTTCACCGTGGGGTTGGAGGAGATGGAGTCCGCCAGGGCCCCGCCGATGCGGGAATCCAGCGCCACCGAACGCAGGTTGGCCGGCCGCACGTACTTCGCCGCCAGCACCAGGTTGGAGGCGATGTAGAGGACCACCACCGCCAGGGAGAAGAACCCCACCGGCGGCCAGCGGGCGATCATGAACAGCGACAGCCCCACCAGAACCAGGATCGCCGGCCCCAGCCACAGCACCACCGCGTCGGAGACCATGTCGTAGCCCCACATGGCCCGCGACAGCCGCCGCACGGTGGCGCCGGCGAAGTTGTCGGCGTGCCAGTCGGCGGAGAAGGCCTGCACGCGCTGGAAGCCTTCGTCGGTCATCTCCTTCATGTTGGCCGCGGCCAGCGGGTTCCAGAACCGGAAGCCGACGTTCCGCACGATGGCGAAGGCCAGATAGACGCCGACGAACACCGCCCAGGCTCGCCAGGCGCCGTCGGCGTTGGCCGGCCCGGCGGCGACCGCGTCGACTAGGCGCCCGGCCGCCCAGGGGAGGGCGAGGTCGAAGCCCACCGCCACCAGGGTCAGCCCGACCGCAAGGCCCAGCAGCAGCTTTCGCCGCAGCCAGAAGCCGGCGATGAAGCCGAGCACCTGGCCGTTGGTGAGGACCCTCTCCTTCTGGTCCTCCGTGTCCTCGTAGTGCTCGGTCACGTCAGGCTTCCTTCGGTCACAGCGTGCAGGCGGGCATAGGCGCCGCCCTGGCGGACGAGATCGGCATGGCGGCCTTCCTCGACAATCCGGCCCCGATCGAAGACCAGGATCCGGTCGGCCCCGCGGATGGTCGATAGGCGGTGGGCGATGACGATGGTGGTGCGGCCGACCATCAATTCCTCCATCGCCGCTTGCACCTGGCGCTCGGTCTCCACGTCCAGGGACGAGGTCGCCTCGTCCAGCACCAGGATCGGCGCATCAGCGAGGAAGGCCCGGGCGATGGCCACCCGCTGCCGTTCGCCGCCCGAGAGCTTCACCCCGCGCTCGCCCACCGGCGTGTCGTAGCCGAGCGGCAGGCGGGCGATGAAGTCGTGCGCCCGGGCCCGCTTCGCCGCCAGGATGATCTCCTCGCGGGTGGCGTCGGGCCGTGCGTAGGCGATGTTTTCCGCGATCGTCCGGTGGAACAGCGCCGGGTCCTGCGGCACCACGGCGATGCCGCGGCGCAGAGAGCCCTGATCGACGCCGGCGATATCCTGCCCATCGATCAGGATGCGGCCCTCGTCGAGATCGTAGAGCCGCTGGATCAGCTTCACGAAGGTGGACTTGCCCGAACCCGTGGGCCCGACCAGCGCCACCCGCTCGCCGGGCGCGATCGCCAGGCTGAAGTTCTCGTAGAGCCGCTGGGGCTGGTTCTCATAGCCGAAGCTCACCCGGTCGAAGACGATCTGGCCCAGTTCGCCCCGGAAGGGCGCGGCGTCCGGCGGATCGCGCAGCTGCGGCTCGGTCTGCATGTAGGCGGCGACGTCGGAGATGTCGTCCAACCCCTTCTGCAGCATGCGGGTGATCTCGCTGAAGTTCCGCATATAGCCGGCCATGACCACGAAGGAGGTGATGGCGAAGGCGACATCGCCAGGCGTGGCGTTCCCCTGGCTCCAGGCATGGACGAGCAGGCCGGTCAGGCCCGCCTGCAGGACGACCAGGAACAGGTTCTGGCCAAGGCCGACGATGTTGAACCGGTCCCAGGTCTTGTTCACCGCCGCGCGCCAGGCGTGGACGACGCGGGCGAACCGCGCCTCTTCGCGGCCCTCCGCCCCGAACGACTTCACCACCGCATTGGCCCCGATGGCGTCGGCGAGCGAAGCGCCGATGGAGGAGTCGAGCCGCGTGGAGATACGGTTGGCCGGCTGGGTGTATCGGACCGAGGCGATGATGTTGTAGGCGGCGAAGCCCACCACCATGACGCCGACGAAGAGTCCGGCCAGCGGCCAGCGCAGCCCCATGGAGACCGCCAGGCCGGCCAGCACGATCAGGGTCGGCGCCAGCATCATCAGCAAGGCGTCCGAGGCGCTGTCATAGCCCCACATGGCTCGGCTCACCCGCCGCACCGTGGCGCCGGCGAAGTTGGAGCCGTGCCAGTCGGCCGAGAAGGATTGCACCCGCTGGAAGCCCTCGGTGACGATCCGGGCCATGATCCGCGCGTAGAAGCCGTTGGCCGCCCGGAACATGGCGCTGCGCATGGTGTAGAACGACAGGTAGAGCGCCGAGAGCCCGCCCCAGGCCCACCAGGCGGCCTCGCTCACCGGCTCCGGCGCGGCCACGGCGTTGATCAGGCCCCGGGTCGCCCAGGGGATGGAGAGGTCGCAGGCGGTCGCCAGCAGCATCAGGCCGAGAATGGCCGCAAAGGACCGCGGCTCCCGCAGCCAGTGGCGGAAGATGAAGCCCAGCACCTGCCGGTTGGACAAGGTGCGGGGGCGGCTGTCGTCGTCGTCGAAGGTCTCGCTCATGGCGATGGAACTCGAATGCTCGGCACGGGGCCGGATGGATGGGTCGAGGTGGCGCCGGGATCCGTCGGGGAGGAGACGGATCCCGGCGCTTTCGCCGCGCCACGCGCCGGTCAGGCGGGTCGCAGGGCCTCGAAGTTCAGGATGCGGCTGGATCGTCGCGGCGGCCGTCCCGACTGGTAGTCGGCGCAGACGGAGATCTCGGAAAAGCCGACCGCCCGCAGGGCGAGTTCGAACTCCTTCTCGCCCCACAGCCGAAAGGCCATGACCTCCAGCTCCGACTCCACCAGCCGCCCGCCCCGCCACCGCTCGTAGCGGTCGTGGGTGACGCGGCGTTGACGCACGAAGTCGATCTCCACCGGCCGGCCCTCGATGCGAAGGAGGTCGCCGTTGTCCGCGGTCCAGGTGCGGACGTCGGGCGTCTCGTTGGCGAGGTAGCCGAGCGGCAGAAGGTCGATCATCAGCCGTCCGCCGGGCCGCAGATGGTCGAAGAATCGCCGGAGAACCGCGAGGGCCTCGTCGAACCCGTCGATGAGGGTGAAGGTCCCCACCGGTACGAGGATGGCTGCGAAGTCCCGCTCGTAGGCGAAGTCCTGGAACCTCGCCTGCCGCAGGGAGGGCGCCAGCCCGCGATCGGCGCAATGGCGGCGGCAGACCGCCAGCATGTCCGCCGAACGGTCGAAGCCGGTCACGTCGAGGCCAGCCTCGGCGAGCGGGATCAGCAGCCGCCCGGAACCGCATCCGGCTTCCAGGATCGGTCCGCCCAAGCCAGCCAGGCGGCTGAGGTAATAACCGACGTCGGCCAGCGAGCCCGGCGGCTTGTCGAGCTCGTACACCTCGGTGCAGAGCGCGCCATAGCGGTTGGAAGTCGGAGAATTGGGCGCCGGGGAAATGGCGTCTTGAAGAGGCATGTCGTCGTCCTTGAGGGACAGGCGGGCCGCTATCGGTGGAGGGGCCCGCGGAATCGGGGAGCGCCGGGAGGCGTGCGCAAGGCGCGCTCAGGGCCGGCGGTGAGGCGGCAGATCGGCTCGGCTGTGAAGAGCCCCGCTGAAGCGGGGAACCGGCTGTGAGTTACCGGAAGCCTGCGGCGACCACGGCGAGGAGCGGCATCTGCGGGCGATGATTGGATGCTGTCACGCTGATCACCTCCCTGGCTGGATGCTGCGGCCGGACAACGGCTGCGACAAACTGCTCCGGCCGCCGAATCGTGTCAACCGGCCGACCGGCGTTATTCGGCGCGACCTGGCGAGTTCGCGCCTGAGTGGCGCCGCGGCCACAGCTCAGGCCGCGGGATAGCGCTCGCGCATCATGGCCACCGACCGGCTCGCCAGTTCCCGCAGGACATTGTGGTCGATGTCGTCCATCCGTTTCACGTAGAGGCAGGAGGCGCCCTTACGGTGCTTGCCGAGGCGTCCGAGCAGCGCCTCGTACTCCGAGAAGCCGGGCATGATGTAGAAGACGAGCTCGGCCTTGCGGGGAGAAAAGCCGACGATCGGCCAGTCGACAGGCTTCTTGCCGGCCCCCGCCTGGGCGTAGGCGCCGAAGCCGACGATGGAGGTTCCCCACATCACCGGCGGTTCGCCGGAGATCTCGGCAAGCAACTCCAGCGCCGCCTGGGCGTCGGCGCGCCGCCGCGGGTCCTCCACCCCGGCGATGAAATCCGCAACATTGGCCGCCGTCGGCCGAGTCTTCGGTTCGCTCATGAACGTCGCCCGTCTCGGTTGCACGAGCCTGCCGAGGATCGGGGCTCTGCGCAACATCCTCCGTCAGGCTTCGCTTCGCCTCGGCTCCGCCGGCTGATAGCAATCGGCATGGCCGCCCCGTCCTATGCCGACGTGGAAAAGATCCTGCGCCTGGGCTTCGCCCGGCTGCAGGCGCATCTGCTCAACCACGCCGAAGCGATGTTCCGCCAGGCGCTGGCCGCCGCGCCCGAGAACCCCGCGGCCTTGCGCCTCCTGGGGGTGACGCTCTTCAAGATGGGGCGGCGGGACGAGGCGTTGAGCCGGCTGCGCGCCGCCTGCGAAACCGCGCCGGACAACCCCGCCGTCTGGACCGACCTCGCCGTGGCGCTGCGCGAGGGCGACCCACAAGCCGCGGCGGAGGCCTATGAGCGCGCCGCCTCCCTCGCGCCCGCGCTGCCGCCGCTGGCGCAGCAGGCCTTCTCCAGCGAACGGGCCACCCACGACTTCACCCTGGTGGACTACGACTACAAGGCGCGTATCCGCTACGGCGCCGGCCGGCCGCCTCACCCGCAGCTTCATGGGCTGATCGCCGCGGGACGGGATCGGTACAAGGCCTTCCTGACCGAACTCGGCAGCCTGCACGACGACTTCGCGAAAATCCCCATGGGCGGCCGCTACGAAGACCCCGACCCCTTCTGGCTCAACGCCTGGTTTCCGCCCCTGGACGCCATGGCCCTGACCGGCCTGCTGCGCAAGTTCGACCCCGACCGGTTCGTGGAGATCGGCTCCGGCGTCTCGACCAAGTTCGCCCAACGGGCGGCGCGCCTCTATGGCCTGCGGACCAAGCTGATCTCCATCGACCCACAGCCGCGAAACGAGATCGACGCCCTTTGCGACCAGGTGATCCGCCGGCCGCTGGAGGACTGCCGGCCGGAGATGTTCGACGTGCTCGCCCCGGGCGACGTCCTCTTCCTCGACTCCTCGCATCGGGCGTTCCAGGGCTCGGACGTCACGGTCTTCTTCCTGGAGATCCTGCCGCGCCTCAAGCCTGGCGTGATCGTGCACATCCACGACGTCTACCTGCCGGACGACTATATCGCAGGCCACGTCCCGCGACTGTGGAACGAGCAGTATCTGCTGGCGACGGCGCTGCTGTTCGCGCCGGGCGCCTTCGAGATCCTGTTTCCAGCCTGGTTCGTCGGTCAGGATCCGGAGGTCCGCGCCCACGCGGAAGACGCCCTGCGCCATGGGCCGCTCGCCGATCTCGAGCTCTATGGGGCTTCCTTCTGGATGCGGAAGGCCTGACACCCGCGCCATTGACGGCGCGCTGCGAATGCGGCTGGTTCCGCCCGTGAGCCCCACCGCCCCCCTGCCCGACGCCGCCGCCGCCAACTGGGTCGACCGCCACGCGCCCACGGCGCTGAAGCCCTGGCTGAAGCTCGGCCGCTTCGACCGGCCGACGGGAATCTGGCTGCTGATGCTGCCGGGCTGGTCCGGGATCGCGCTGGCGGCCGCCTCGGAGGGGCGCTGGCCGAACGCCTGGCTGCTCGTCGCCTTCTTCGTCGGGGCGGCGCTGATGCGCGCGGCGGGATGCGCCTACAACGACATCGTCGACCGCGACTTCGACGCCAAGGTCGCCCGCACCGCCGGGCGGCCGATCCCGTCGGGCCAGATCTCCGTCAAGGGCGCCTGGGCCTTCGTCGCCGGCTGCTGCCTCGTCTCGCTCGCGATCCTGCTGACCATGCCGCCGCTGGCCATCGCGCTGGGCGTGGGCTCGCTCGCCCTGGTGGCCGCCTATCCGTTCATGAAGCGGATCACCTGGTGGCCTCAGGCTTGGCTTGGCCTCACCTTCAACTGGGGCGCCCTGCTCGGTTACGCCGCGGCCACCGGACGAGTCGAACTTCCGGCCCTCCTGCTTTACGCCTCCGGGATCTTTTGGACCCTGGGCTACGACACGATCTATGCGGTCCAGGACCTGGAGGACGACGCCCTGGCGGGGGTGAAATCCTCCGCCCGCCGCCTGGGGGCGGCGGCGGCGAAGGCGGTGCTCGGCTTCTACGTGGCGGCTTTCGCCCTAGCCCTGGGCTCAGCCTGGGCCGCGGGGCTGGGGCCGCTGTTCCTGCCGCCCGCGGCGCTTTTCGGCATGCACCTCTCGCGGCAGGCCGCCCGGCTTGACGTGAACGATCCGAAGGGCGCGCTCGCCCTCTTCAAGTCCAATGCGCTGGCCGGGGCCTTGCTCTTCCTCGCCATCGTGGCCGGCATGTGGAAAGGCCCGGCGATCGGCATCTAGCCTCGCCCCGCCCCCAGGCTCGCCCAGTGTTCAAGGGGCGTCAGGCCCTGGGCCGCCAATGCGGGATTGGCCGCCAGATAGGCCATGCTGGGGAAGCCGGGCCGCGGCTCGGCCACGCGCCAGGCGCCGCCCTCCAGATAGTCGAGAAGGGGGTTGGCGTCCGGCGAAATGGCCTCGCCCCTCTGCCCGCGATAGTGCCCGCCTTCGAACCACGGGCTGGGCTCGCGCCCCTCGCGCCAGCCTTCGGCGAGGAAATGGGTCAGCGGCTCGCGCCCCGCCTGCGCCACATCGCGATACTCCGCCCGATACCAGTCCGGATCGAACAGCGGATGGGGCTTCAGCCCCCGCCCCGAACCCTCGGCAAGGTAGTGCAGCAGCGGCGGCCCCTGCCGCTCGTCGCGCTTCAGTTGCCGGGCGTAGAAGGCGGGCGCGAACAGGGGATGCGGGCTGAGCCCCAGCTTCCACCCCTCCGTCAGATAGTGCTCCACCGGGTTCTCGCCGCCGTCGATCAGCGCCGGATGCTGGGCCACATAGTGGGCGATGCTGAAGAGCGGGTGCGGATCGAAGCCCCTGTGCACGCCCACCCGCGCGAAGTGCTCGAGCGGCGTCAGCCCCGTGGCGGCGACCTGCGCGCCGTGGACCTGCATGTAGTAGCCGGCGTCGAACAGGGGATGGGGCGGCCGCCGCTGGTCGCCGCCCGCCAGGAGATAATGCGCCAGGCCGTCCGCGCGCCAGCCGTCGAGGTCGGGATGGGCGGCGCGATACCAGGCCTCGTCGAACAGCGCCGTGTCCTTCAGCCCCGAGACGGCGACCAGCAGGGCGCGGCCCGGCGCGCCGAGCCTGCCGGCGATCTTCTCCGCCAGCCGCACCGGCCGGTTCCGCCGGCGCGGACGAATCTGATGCGCGCGGGCCTGGCGATAGGCGCTAAGCGCGCTCGCGCGGGCCTGAACCACCGCCTCGGCGCGGGCGGCCATGGCCTCGGCCAGAGCTTGGCCGAGCCGGGTGCGGGCGAGCGCCGCCTCCGCCTGCGCCGAGGCCAGCGCGGCCTTGAGCGCGTCGAAGCGGGCCGCCACGGCCCTTGCCTTCTGGACGAGCGCGGAGTCCGGATGGGTTTCGCGCGTGGCCAAGGCCTCGGCCGCGCGGGCGCGGCCTCCCGTCTTGCGGCTTCGTGTCCTTGCGGGCGGCGTCGGCAGGTCAACCAAGGCGTTCAATAACCTTCGTTCGCGAGCCAGGCGCGGAACCCGGCGCCGAAGGGATCGGGAAACGCCTCCTGCAGGTCGCCGCGTTCGCGATAGAGCACGCGATGGGCCTTCTCGATGGGCGTTCCGTCGTCATAGGCGCCATAGGCCCAATAGCGCTCCGGGATCGCCGGATCGGTGACGGCGGCCACCTGGCGCTTGTACCAGTTCCAGATCTCGTAGACCGGATAGTTGTCGCGTGCATAGCGCCGGGTCATCGTGTCCCCGGTCGGCCCCAGCTTGGTGAAGTGCCAGAAGCGCAAGGGATAATCGCCGTTCACCCGCACCGCCCCGTCCTTGCCGATGGAGATTTTCCGGCGGCTTAGGTTCCAGCTGGCGACGTTGTAGCCGGGATCGCGGATCACCTTCACCCTGTCGAACAGGGCCGGCACGTGATCACACCACCGCTGGTCGACGAAGATGCCGTTCGGCATGTCGTCGTAGCAGAACTCCAGCAAGCGGTCGTTCCACCACCTGGCGAAGCGCGCACCCTCGCCGCCGGTCCGCACCGCCACGAATCCCAGGTTGAAGATGCCGGTGCGCGAGGCCGAAAGATCGTTGTCCAGGATCGCGGCCCGATCCTCGTTCGGGTCGGTCAGGTGGGGCGTCAGCAGGATGTCATGGTCGCCCAGCCACTCGATCAGCGGATCGAGGCGGTCGATCAGGGCGGTGTCGGGATCGAGATAGATCACCACGTCGGCTCCGCCCGCGCAGGCCTGATGCAGGAACGGACCCTTCACCGCGGTGCAGATCTCCACCACGTCGTGTTTGAACAGCCAGCTCCTGAAATTGGGCACGCCCAGATCCTGGGCGAAGACCACGCGGTCGAACGGCTCACGCGCCGGATCGAAGTCGAAGCCGGGCGGCGGCTCGTCGGTGATCAGGGCCACCCGCTCCCAGTCGGGATGGTGCCGCTGCAGGGTCTGGAACAGCACGCGGGCGCGGTTCAGGTAGGAGAAGGTGAAGCTGGAATAGACCGTCACCTTCATCGGGCGCCCTCCGTCAGCAGGTCCACGGTCAGGGCGCTGAAGGCCAGGTCGTAGAGCCGCGCGCCGCGCCGGTCGCGGGCAAGGTCCAGGATCGCGCCGGTTTCGAACATATCCAGCAGTTCCCCCTCCGTTTCCAGCACCAGGCCGTGGCCGCCGGAGCGGACGAACCGCGCGACATTGCCGCTGTCGGCGCAGGTGACCACCGCCGCGCCCGCCGCCGCCGCCTCATAGGCGGCGAAGGAGAAGGTCTCGCGGCAAAGCGACCAGACCATGGCCGCGTCGACGCCGAGCCCTTCGAGAGCCTCCCGCATGGCGTAGGGCCGGTCCTCGGTGACCGCCACCGCCCGATGCTCGACCGGCACGTCTGGCGTGGCGGTCTTGGCCAGGTGCAGGAAGGCGTAGCGCGGATCGTCCGCGAACCGCCGCGCGAGCTGGGCGAAGATCGGCCACCCCTTATAAGCCGCCGGCACGCCGACGAAGGCGAAGCGGAACGGCCCCGGCGCTTTCGCCGGCGAAGTGTCCCTGCGCGGGACGAGCGAGGCGTGAGGCAGGACGCGCGTCCCGGAGACGCGGAACCGCCAGCCCTTGAGCCAGGTCTCCAGCGCGGTCTCCGACGGAGCGACGGCGGTCAGGTCCAGGGCGTCGAACAGCCGCTCGTGGGCCGCAATCTGCGCCCGCCGCCGCGGGCCGTAGACGCAGAGGGAGCAGGCGGCGCTGTCCGGGGGCGGCGCTCCGCAATCGGCCACGTCGTTGCGCATCAGGTGATGACCGTCGCAGAGGCTGGCGAAGTCGTGGATCCAGAAATAGCCGGACGAGGCGCCGACGGCTTCGGCCGCGGCCAGCACGACCTCCACCGAATGGCCGAGCAGGCTATGGATCGCGACGCTGCGGGCGCCCGCCGTTCGTCCGCCGAACCGCCGCCGCGCCGCCTCGGCCACCTCCTCCGGCGCAAAGTGGCCGATGCGCCGGCCGTTCCAGAGCACGCCCACCGTCGCCGGCGGCCGGTCGCGCACCATGGGCCAGGCCGCGGCGGGGAAGAGATGCAGGTGGTTGCGGCCGATCTGCGCGATCCGCGCCCCTTCCCGCTGCAGGCAAAGCTGCACGCCGCCAATATTGGCCGAATAGTCGTCGTGGCTGACGGTCAGGTGCAGGTCCGGCCCTTTCGCCTCCGCCAGCGCCTCCTCTAGACGCGCCGCCGGATCGGGCCGCACGGCCGCCGCCGCGCGGCCGGCTTCGGCGAGGCGCCGCTCCATCGGCTTGAGACCGGCGACGATGTCGTAGCGGAAGCCCAGCCCCTCGGCCTCGGAATCCACGGGCGGCTCCCGAAACGCCGCGGGCCGTGCGAGCTCGTAGCGCCAGCCGCCTTGGCCCGCCCGCTGGAACAGATGGTAGTCCGCAAGGTCCGACCGCTCGAATCCGCGCCCCTCCACGCACCCCTCGGCGAGATAGTGGTAGAAGGGATTGACGCCCGACGCGGCGACGTCGGCGTTCGCCGCCAGATAGGCCTTGGTCGAGAACCAGGCGGCCGGGTCGCGCCCTTCGCGCCAGCCGTCATGGGCGTAGTGGGCCACAGGATCGAGCTCGGCCTCGCGCAGGTCGTCATAGGCCTCCCGGTAGAAGGCCGCATCCACGCCGGTGGACAGCACGCGATAGAGATCGTTCCTGGAGGCCGCGGCGGCCATTGGCTGGTTCCCGTGAGCGGGCGCCTAAGTGCAACAGATGCCGGGGTCGATCAACCGTCGCCCTTGCCGGCGCCGGCGCCGGGCCATAGAGGCTAGAGCATGAGCGCCAAGCCGGCCCCGCCCGACCGCACCGCCTATCTCGTCCTCGGCATGCACCGGTCAGGAACCTCGGCGGCCACCCAGCTGCTGGCGTTGCTGGGCGCGGAGCTGCCGGCCAATGTGATGCCCGGCGACGAGCACAATGCGAAGGGCTATTTCGAGCCCTGGAAGATCGCGATGTTCAACAATGAGCGCCTCCGCGCCGGCGGCGGCGCCTGGGACGATGTCTTCGCCTTTCCCTACCGCCCGCTCGCGGCCGAGGAGGAGGACCGCTGGATCGAAGCCGCCGTCGGCGTGTTCGAGAGCGAGTTTCCGAAGGCGCGCTTCCCGCTGATGAAGGATCCGCGGGTGACCGTGCTGCTGCCGCTCTGGCGCGCGGCGCTGACGCGGCGGGGCGTGACCGCCCGCTGCGTGATCCCTGTGCGCCACCCGCTCGCCGTCGCCGGTTCGCTGGCCAAGCGCGACGGCTTCCCGGTGGCGAAGTCGGTCCTGCTCTGGACCGCCTACATGCTGGCGGCCGAGGCCTATACGCGCGACCTGCCGCGAGTGTTCGTCGGCTACGACGCCTTGCTCGCCGATTGGCGAAGGGAGGTGGCGCGGATCGAGGCGGCGCACCACGCGTCCTTGCCGGCGATGAGCGACCGGCGCGCCCGGGAAGTCGATCGGTTCCTGACGCCCGACCTGCGTCACAACCCTGGCGAGGGCGACCTGGCGGCGGTTCCCGAGGTCGGCGCTCTCGCTGCGGCGGTCTACGACTGGTGCGCGGCCGCCGCCCGCGACGAGGGCCCCGCCGCGGACGCTCTGGACCGGGCGGCCCGCGAGATCGCGGCTCTTCGCGACCGCGTCGGGGTCTTCGTCTCCCCCGTGACGCGCGACCTGGACGCCGCGCGCACCGAACTCCTCGACCTGCGCCAGCGCCACGAACACCTGGAAGCCCAGGTGGAGGAGCTGAACCGGGTTCTGGACGCGCTGCTCAATTGACGGGCGCGAAGGTGGAAAGGTCGGTCTTGCGGGCGATGGCGATCTGCCGGATCACGAAGGCGCCGCCGGGCTGGTCTTCGAGGTCCAGGCGGATCTGATCGACCAGCGAGGTCTTCCAGTCCTCGCCGCCTACCGTCTGCCGGCCCATGTCGTAGACAAGCGTCGCCGTCTCGCCCACGGCCGGGTCGCCGCCGAGGACGGGCTTGCCGAAGAACTCGCCGGACTCCGGATGATCCGGCGTGACGTAGTAGAGGGCGCCGTTCCAGTCGCCGCCGGCCTTCAGTCGGGTGAGCCGCACGATCACCAGGGAATAGACCGACCCGTCCACCGCCAGCCCGCGCGGGGAGCGCAGGGACGGCCCCTGCAGCTCGACGCGCAGACCGCCACGCTCGGCGGGCAGAACCTCTCCCGCCGAGGCGGTGAAGCCCTCGGTGGAATCCTCGAAGGTCCAGAGCTTGACCGCCCGGATCGGCTCTCCCCCCAGTTCGAAGGCGCGCGTCTCAGCGTTCCAGGCGATGGGACCTGCCCGCTCCACGACGGTGGGCGGGGGCGACGCCTGCGTCGGCCGCTCCGGCGCTTCGCAGGCGGTCAGGACCAGGATCGTCAGCACGGCCGCCGCTCGTCTCACGCCAGGGCCTCCCCCCGCTTCAGCCGCGGATCCAGCGCCACATAGAGCAGGCCCGCCAGAGCGGCGAGGTCGAGGAAATAGAGGTAGCGATAGTCGCAGGCGATGGAGATGAAGAAGAAGCTGGCCGCGAAGCCGAGCCCCGCTGTCATCAGCCCGGCCATCGCCCAGTCGGCTGGGCGCCGCCGCAGCAGCAGGAAACCTGTCACCGCCACGGCGATCATGGCGTAGGTCAGGTGCGAATAGGCCGGCGTGCGGAAGAAGCGGGCCGCATAGTCCGCCATGGCGCGGTCCGACGGGTCCGAGCCTGGTTTCAGCTTCAGGGCCTCGATCTTGTCGGCCGGTCCCTCGATGCCGACGTGGACCGGCACGCAACGAGCCACGTCCGGCGTCAGGAACACCCAGCGGAAGACCGACAGCCGGTGAGCGATGTAGAGCTTGGGATGGTCGGTGACGATCTCCAGCCACTGGGCGCGCACCGCCTCGCCCGGCAGGGGCCACAGGTGCTTGCGCAGGTCCGGCACGCGGTCGAAATAGTCGACGCGCTCCGGCGAATAGACCTCGCGGGCGTGGGCGCGCAGGAAGTCGTCGCTGGCGGCGTCGGCGGCGTCGATCTGGGCCAGCGGCAGATCGGGCCGCTGAGCGGTCGCGGCGACGATGTCGTAGTGCAGCAGGATCCTCAGGCCGATCCCCATGGCCTGGTCCGGCCCCGCCGTGCGGGGTTGGGCCACGCTCGCAAGCGCCTGGGCAAGGATCAGCACGGCGGCCAGGAAGCCGACCCCATAGGCCGTCATGCGCCGCCAGCCGCCGGAGCGGGCGGTCCAGGCGACCACAAGCGTTCCCATCACCACGGCGATCAGCCCATTCTGGCGGACGATGGCGGCCAGGGCGAAGAGGCCGACAGCCGCGGCCAGGGCCGCCCAGCGCATGGGCCTCTCGCCCCAGCGCAGGGCGGCGTGCGCCAGACAGACGAAGCCCACCACCGAGACGTTGGCGAAGAAGACGTCGCGCCAGACGATGCCTTGATAGACCAGCAGGGCCGGCATGAAGACCACGGCGAGCGCGACCGGGACCGACAGCCACGACACCCGGGGCACAAGGCCCCGCAGCGAGATCAGCGCCCCGTAGAGCAGCAGGCCCGAGGCCGTCACATAGAGCCCAGTCCCCGGCACCAGACTGTCGAACACGCGCAGGATCAGCGAATAGATCGCCGGCGCGAAGGTCTCGCGCACCTGCATGCGGCCCTCGTAGAGCTGCATGATCGAGTCGACCGACAAGTGGCCAGGCAGGTTGGCGGCCAGCATCAGCAAGAGCCCGCCGCCGAGCACCACCCCATAAGCTTCCCGCGCCCCGAACCTGGAAGCCCGCCCCGCCGTCATCTCAGGCGCGCCCCTGCATGACGACGAGGAAGCCGATCAGCATCAGGCCGAAGCCGACCACGAACTGCCAGCTGAGCTGTTCCTTGAAGACCAGCCAGGCGATCAGCGGCACCAGGCCCGAGCCCAGCATCGAGAAGACATAGGCGTTGGCCAGCGGCAGGCGGGTCAGGATGTAGAACCAGAAGACCGCCGTCAGCGCATACCAGCCGAAGGCAATCATCAGCGGCCAGTTCTGCAGCAGCTTCAGGACGAACGGCCCTTCGAGCCGGGCGCTGTAGATGGCCGCCCATTTGAACATCGCCTGGCCGATCGGCAGGGCGAAAGCGAAGGCCAGGCACATCAGGAACTCGCGCCATCCCATCGCCTCAGGTCCTCGCCAGCCGCTGGACGGCTCGAAGATAGGGGTGAAGCGGCTTGGAAGGCACGTTCAGCACGTAGAAGTTCAGGGCCTGGAGCAGAAGCTGGACCCCGATGATCACCGGCAGGGCCGCGGCCATGACCACGCCGGCCGAGGCCGCTTGGCCCGGCTCGCGCAGGGCCAGCCAGCGCAAGGCGTAGCCGACGCCGAACAGCAGGGCGACCGCGCCGGCCATCAGCTCCACCGTCGCCACGGTGAAATCGCGCACGAAGTACTGACCGACGATCCGCCGGACGAAATTGTGCAGATGGCGGAAGGCGAAGGGGCCGACGATGGCGCCGATCCGCAGGTTCGAGACCTCCTCGCCGTAGCGCGCGGGGATCGGCACGTCGCGCACGACCGCGCGCAAGGTGCCCAGATGGTAGAGGATGTCGGTCTCGAAGAAGTAGCGTTTGGAGACCTTCTTCTCCATCACTCGCCGGGCGACCAGGCTGTCGATGGCCGTGAAGCCGTTGGTCGGGTCGAAGACGTTCCAATAGCCGGTGGAGACCTTGGCCGCGAAGGACAGCGCTGCATTGCCGAAGATGCGGATGCGGGGCATCGCGCCCAGGTGGCTGATCGAGGTGAAGCGGTTGCCCTTCGTATAGTCCGCTTCCTCCAGGAGGATCGGGATCACCAGCTGCGGCAGATAGGAGAGGTCCATCTGGTCGTCGCCGTCGACCTTCACCAGCACCCGTGCGCCCAGGCGGTCGGCCTCGCGATAACCGGCCATTGTCGCGCCGCCCACTCCCTGGTTCTGGGGCAGCCGGATCACGACGACGCGAGGGTCCGACGCATTTTCCTCGATAAAATCGGCCGAGGCTTCGGGGCAGCCGTCGTCGACGCAGACGATCCCTTCCACCCAGGGTGGGATCTTCTCGATGACCGAAAGGATGTGTTCGCGCACACGGAAACAGGGGATCACCACCCAGACCCCGCCGCCGGTCAGGGTGATGTCGGACGGCGCGGGGGCCGTACGGCCGGCCGCCAGGCGGACGGAATGTTCGCTCGGCATCGCAGCGCCTCCCACGAGGTTCGGCTAACATGCGCCGGGCGGCCGTGCAAAGTCCGTCCACGCCGGCGAAAAACACCGCTCCGGAGCGCCTGGGCGCCATGCTTGCGCCGCAATATTCGACCTGTTACCTCCGCGCCTTGGTCGGGAGAAGCGATTGCAGACCGCACAGCATATGTTGAGGACCGGACGGCGCGGGCCGCTGTTCGAGTTCGGCATGGCCGCGCGCGATTTCCAGTCCTCGTTCCGGCAGATGGGTCTGGCCTGGTCGCTGGCCTGGCACGACGTGGTTTCGCGCTACCGCGGCTCGATCCTCGGGCCGTTCTGGCTGACGCTGTCCATGGGCCTGATGGTGCTGGGCATCGGCGTGCTCTACGCCCAGCTCTTCCGAATCTCGCTGCGCGAGTTCATGCCCTTCGTGGCGCTCGGCATCGTCTTCTTCGGCACGATCTCGACGATCGTGAACGAGGGCTGCGACACCTTCGTGCGGGCCTCGGGCATGCTCAGCCAGACCGCCCTGCCCATGTTCACCTTCGTCTGGCGCACCGTGCTGCGGAACCTGATCACGCTCGCCCACCACATGGTGATCGTGCTCGGCGTGCTGATCTATTTCGGCTTCTGGCGGGAGATGAACCTGCCGCTGGCGGTGATGGGCGTCCTGTTCCTGCTGGTCAATGCCGGCTGGATGAGCCTGACGGCCGGGATCGTCTCGGCCCGGTTCCGCGACATCCCGCAGATCGTCGGCTCTGTGATGCAGTTCGCCCTGTTCATGACGCCGGTGTTCTGGCGCCCCGACGGGCTGCGCGCCAACCATGCGCTCCTGACGCTCAACCCCTTCTATCACATGCTGGAAGCCGTCCGCGCGCCGCTGCTGGGTAAGCCGGTGGCGGCCGAGACCTACGCCGTACTCGCGGCCATGTCGCTGATCGGCTGGGGGCTGGCCTTCCTGCTCTTCGTGCGCACCCGGCGCCGGATCGTCCATTACCTATGACCGATACGCTCGCTTCCATCTCGGTCCGGGACCTGACGCTGAAGTTCCCGGTCTATGGCGTCGACGCCAAGTCGCTGAAGAAGCACCTGACCCAGATCGCCGTCGGCGGGCGCCTGCGCTCCACCATGACCGGCGCCACCGAGGTCACCGCGCTCTCGGGCGTGAACCTGGAGCTGCGGGCAGGCGATCGGCTGGGGCTGGTGGGCCACAACGGCTCGGGCAAGACCACCCTGCTGCGGGCGCTTTCCGGCGCCTACGAGCCCGACGAAGGCACCATCGAGGTGAACGGCCGCATCTCGGCCCTGCTCGACCTCGGCCTTGGCCTCGACCCCTCGGCCACGGGGATCGACAACATCAAGCTGCGCGGCCGCATCGCCGGTCTCTCCGCCAAGGAGATCGACGCGCGAATGGACGAGATCGCCGAGTTCACGGGGCTGGGCGCCTTCCTCGCCATGCCGCTCAAGACCTATTCCGCCGGCATGCAGGCCAGGCTCGCCTTCGCCGTCTCCACGGCGGTGGAAGCCGACGTGCTGCTGATGGACGAGTGGATCTCGGTCGGCGACGCCGACTTCCAGCGGATCGCCCACAAGCGCCTGCTGAGCCTCGTGGAACGGGCCGGCATATTGGTGCTGGCCTCGCACGACACCGAGCTCCTGCGGCTCTACTGCAACAAGGTGATGCGGCTGGAAGGCGGCGTCGCCTCTCCCATCGTGCCGATCCGCAAGCTCGATCAGCTGATGGCGGCCGCCTGAGGCTTGAGGGTCTCGGCGAGCAGGTCGGCGGTCAGAGCGCTGAAAGCGAGATCGTAGAGCTTCGCCTCGCGCCGCGCGCGCGACAGGGCCAGGATTTCGCCGGTCTCGAACACGCGGGCGAGGTGCGCTTCGTCCTCCAGGATCAGACCTGGGCCTTCCGTTCGGACGAAGTCGGCGACATTGCCGGTGTCGGCGTGGGTCACCACCGCTGCGCCGGCCGCGGCGGCCTCGTAGGCGATCAGGCCGAAGGTCTCCCGGCAGAGCGGCCAGACCAGGGCGACATCGACCTCAAGCTCCGCCAGGCGTTCGGCGATGGCGCCGTCGGCTTCGTGGAATTCGACCCCGCTCCTGTCGTTCGCGCGCCCCACGTGCAGGAAGCGGTAGCGGGAATCCTCGGCGAAACGCGCGGCTAGGGCTTCGAAGACGGGCCAGCCCTTGTGCGCCACCGGAAAGCCGGGATAGGCGACCCGCAACGGCCCTTCGGTCCCCGCCGGCGCCGGACGCCCGCGCACCAGCGTCGCATGCGGCAGGACCCGCTGGCCGGCATGGGGAAGCGTGACGGCGCCGCGCCAGGTCTCCAGCGCCGAGCGCGAGGGGGCGACGACGGTGAGCGACAGGCTCTCGAACAGGCGGCGGAAGGCCTCCATGTGCCGGCCGCGGTGCGGGCCATAGACGCAGATCCCGCAGGCGGCGCTATCCGGCGGCGGCGCCCCGCAGTCGGCCACGTCGTCGCGCATCAGGTGGAAGCCCGCGCAGAGGCCGGCGTAGTCGTGCAGCCAGAAGACGCCCTCATGCATTCCGCCGGCGGCAAGGATCGTCAGCACGTCCTCGACGACGTGGCCGAGCAGGCTGTGCAAGGCGAAGCTGCGGCGGCCGGCCTGCGGCCCGGCTGCGAAGGCCCGGGCGACGTCGGCGGCGGCGAAATACCCGACCGGCTCGCCGTTCCAGAGGACGCCGATCAGTTCCGCCGGCCGGCCGTCGCGGATGGTGGGATAGGGCGTGGCTGGAAAGAGATGCAGGTGGTCGAAGCTGAGCGCGACCAGGCCGGCGGCTTCCCGCCTGAGGCTGAGCTGCAGCCCGCCAAGATGGGCGGTGTAGTCGTCGTGGCTGACGGTCAGGTGCAGGTCGCCGGCCCCCGCCAGCCTTTCGGCCAGCCGGGCCGGCGGATCGGCCGGTCCGGCGCGGCGGCGGGTGTCGAGGATGTCGAGACGGTCGTCCAGCGGCTCCAGCCGCAGCAGGATCTCGTGCCGGAAGCCGAGGCTCGGCCGCACCTCGCGCCCTTCCGCCCGGCCCTTGGTCAGATAGTGGAGGAGCGGGTTCTCGCCGGTCTGGCGGACGTCCGGGTTCAGGCGGAGGTAATCGGCCATCGGGAACGCCGCGGAGGGATCGCGGCCCTCGCGCCAGCCGTGCTCCAGGAAGTGCTCGAGCGGATCGGCGCCCGCCGCCGCCACGTCGGGATTGCGCTCCAGATAGAAGCCCGCGTCGAAGGCGGCCTCCACCTGCGCCTGCAGCTCGGGCTCGAAGGCGGGAGGCGCCGAGGCCCTGCGCGGCCGCAGCCACCGTCTCGTAAGGGCGGAAAGCAAGTCGATCACTCCGAACGCTGCAGGCCGGGCCCGCGCAACGGGGATAGCGCCCGGCGATCTTACAGTATAGGGCCGGCGGCTCTATAGCTCGCGGGCTGGGGCGCACCTGAGGAGTCGCATGGGAATCGCACAGAGGCTTTGGGACGTCCTTCGTCCCGCCGCCGCCGTCGTGCTCGATTGGATCCGCCGCCGCCCCTGGCTGCACAAGCCGGTGCACGCGATCGCCGTCCGCCTGGCCAAGCGCCGGCTGTTCAGCATGATGATCAAGGAGGTTCTGGAGGAGCAGTACCTCACCGCCTACGAATACCAACAGTGGGTGGCGGCGAACGACACCCTGACCGAAGCCGACCGCGAGGCCATCCGCGCCGATGTCGCCCGAATGACCGATCCGCCGACGATCTCGGTCATCATGCCGGTCTACAATTCCGATCCCCGCTTCCTCCAGGAGGCCATCGGCTCGGTTCGGGGTCAGCTCTATCCGCACTGGGAGCTTTGCATCGCCGACGACGCCTCGCCGGCGCCGCACGTCTGGGCGATCCTCACACAGGCGGCGGCGGAAGACCCGCGGATCAAGATCGTCCGCCGCACGGCCAACGGCCACATCAGCGCCGCCAGCAACTCCGCCTTGGAGCTCGCGACCGGCCCGTTCGTGGCGCTCATGGACCACGACGACCTTCTTCCTGCCCACGCCCTGTACGAAGTGGCGGCGGAGCTGCAGGCCCATCCCGAGGCCGACATGCTGTTCTCCGACGAGGACAAGGTCGACAGCGAGGGCCGCCGTTCGGATCCGCATTTCAAGCCGGGATGGAATCCGGAGCTGCTGCTGGGCCAGAACCTGGTCAAGCACCTGTGCGTGATCCGCCGCGAACTGATCGCCGCCATCGGCGGCTTTCGCGAAGGTTTCGAGGGCAGCCAGGACTGGGACCTGGCCCTGCGGATCTCCGAAGTCACCGACCGCGTCCGCCATATTCCGGCGATCCTCTATCACTGGCGGCAGGAAAGCGGCCTGACCTCGTTTTCGGTGGAGCAGGCCGAGCGCTGCCAGGCCGCGGCGGGTCGGGCGGTCTCGGAGCACCTGGCGCGCACCGGCGCCCCCGGCGCCCGCGTCGAACTGCTGCGCAAGGGCGCGAGCTTCCTGGCGGTTGAGCGGCCCCTGCCTTCGCCGGCGCCTTCGGTCTCGGTGATCGTCCCCACCCGCGACCGGGCGGAGCTGCTGGCGCGGTGCGTCGACGGGGTGCTGAACCGCACGGACTATCCGGACCTGGAACTGCTGGTGGTCGACAACGACAGCGCCGAGCCGGAAACCCACGCCCTCCTCGAAAGGTTGAAGGCCGATCCGCGGGTGCGCATCCTGCCGGCGCCGGGCCCTTTCAACTATTCGAGGATCAACAACGCCGCCGTCCGCCAGGCCAGGGGCGAGATTCTCCTGCTGCTCAACAACGACGTGGCGGTGACCAAGCCCTCCTGGCTGAAGGAGCTGGTCGCCCAGGCCGCACGCCCGGACGTGGGAGCCGCCGGGGCCCTGCTCTACTACGAGGACGGCCGGGTCCAGCACGGCGGCGTGGTGCTGGGCGTCGGCGGCGATCCCCCGGTGGCGGGGCACCTCTATGCCGGCGCCCGCTCGGTCACCCGCAGCTATTACAGCCACCTGCGGCTGGCGCGGAACGTCTCGGCGGTGACGGCGGCGTGCCTGGCCATGCGTAAGGCCGTGTTCGAAGAAGTCGGCGGGTTCGACGAGGAGAACCTGGCCGTCGCCTTCAACGACGTGGACCTGTGCCTGAGGATCCGCGAGCGCGGGTACCAGATTGTCTGGACGCCGCGAGCTGCGCTCATCCACTTGGAATCGGCCTCGCGCGGCTCCGACACTCACGGCGCCAAAGCCCAGCGCTTCGGGCGCGAGATCGCCTATATGCGCGACCGGTGGGGCGCAGTGCTGGACAACGACCCCTATTACGGCCCCAACTTCGACCCGGCTCACGTGGACTACCGGCTGGCCACGCCGCCGCGGCGCGTCCGGCCCTGGCTGCGCAGCGCCGGCTATGGAACCGTGACCGGCTCGGCGACCGCGCAGTAGATCCAGCGAGCGGCCGCCCGGCGGTAGATCACCAGTCCGTAGCGCCCCGGCGCCACGTCGGCCAGGTCGACATCGGCGGCGAAGCCGCTGTTGCGGGCCGCCGGCTGGTGGAAGTGCTCGGCGACGTCGGGCCGGTCGCGGGCGACCTGCATGGCGCTCAGATAGTCGAAGCCGTCGGGGGCGGTGAGCCGCAGGAAACCCTCCTCCCGGCCGGGCCGGCGGCCGAGATTGGTGATCCAGCCCTCTGCACGCAGGCGGCCGTCGGCCACGGTCACGGCCTCCGGATTGCAGGCGGCCGCAGGCTCCGCCGTCGCCAACTCCTGCAGGGTCGGATCGCCGGTCGCAGCCCGCCGGAAGACCCCCGCCCGCGGCGCGCCGCCGGTCGCCCCGGCAGGGACTCCGACCGTCCTGCGGATCCGGGCCAGGGCGGCGTCGGAGGCCGGCGGCGCGGGCTGCAGGCTGAACCTCAGACCGGTTTCGATCACCTCCAGGATCACGACGTCGGGCGCATAGCGGTCGATCAGGTCCTGCCGCCAGGCGCCATCCTGATTGTGCGCCACGACGATCCGGCTGAAGTGCGAGGTGAGCAGCGGCAGGAGGGCCGTACCGAAGGAATCGATGGTGATCAGAGCCGTCGGCTTGCCGGCCACGCCGGTGTCGATCACCTGGGCACCCGTCCAGTCGTGATTGTCGGTGAGGTAGGTGATGCTCCGCCGTTGCTCGGCCAGCGGATCGCCCAGGATCCAATCCTCCAGCTTCAAAAAGCCGCCGACGCCCAGCATCTGGGCCAGGTCGCGCATCGGCGGGGCAGGCAGGGGCGAAAAGTCGATCAGCGGTCGCGCCGGCTCGTCGACCACGCCGAGCTGCTGCAGCCGGCGCATGAGTACGACATAGGCCGCGTGCGCGCCGGCGCCTGTCCAGTGGGTGTCGTAGGTCCCGTGGGTCTTCACGCCGGCCCGGACCGCGGCGGCGAGCGGCGCGTGCATGTAGAGGACCTCGCCGGCCTGCGCCCGCTCGGCCATCGCCGCCAGCCGCACCGACGCGCGCTCTTCGCTGGGGCCGTCGTACCAGGCCGGGGCGTATTGCGGATAGAGGGTCTCCTTCACCGGCGCGGCGACCACCAGATAGGGCGTGCCCCTGGCGCGCAGCGCCTCGGTGCGGCCGGCGAGGCCGGCGAGCTGCGCCTCGGCCTCCTCCGGCGCCAGCGGCGGAAGGCCCCGGGCTGGGCCCATGTGCGAACCGTCGTTGTAGTAGAGCCAGCCTTCCCGTCCGACGATCACGCGCTCCGAGCCGCTGACACGGAACGGCAGGCGCAGGTAGTTGAACGCCGCGATCAGCCGCGAGCGCGGTGGGAAGTGGTCCGCCACGTAGGCGTCCGCCTCGGCCCGGAAGGCGTCAAGGCCGGCGAGCGAGCGCGGAAGCGTCGGCGCGGGGGCGAGGGTCCGGTTCTCCCTCAGGTCCGGCTCAGGCAGGAACCGGGGGAGGATCATGGCCGCCGCCATCAGCAGGACTGTTGCGGCGACGAGGGTGCGCCAGTGTGCGGCGGGCGTCATGCCGTCAGAACCTGAAATAGAGGAAGGGGTTGAGGCTGGAATTGACCAGCATGGCGATGCTCAGGGCGAAGCCGATCAGCAGCGGCAGGATCGGCAGGATGTGGACGTTGCGGGTGTCGAGGTCCGGCGGCAGGTTCTCCGCCCGTCCCGCCGTAGGCGCCGCAAGCTGCGCCATGATCCTCGGCAGCAGCGGGAAGGCGAAGAGAGCGCCGACGAGGAAGGCGGCCATCACCTGCGCGTTCATGAGATTGGCCAGCGCCACGTCGGGCGTCCCCGCCTGGCCCAGGCCGCCCATGGCGCCCAGATAGTCGACGGCGCCGCCCAGGGTCTCGGCGCGGAAGAACACCCAGCCGACCAGCACCACCAGCAGGGCGTAGGCGTGCCTGAGGACGCGCGGCGAGGCCTCAAGGCCGCGCCCGAGGCCGAACCGCTCGATCATCAGGAAACCGCCGTGGAAGAGGCCCCAGACGATGAAGTTCCACGCCGCCCCGTGCCACAGGCCCGTCAGGAAGAAGACGACCAGCAGGTTGCGCACGGTGCGCGCCAGGCCGCGCCGGTTGCCGCCAAGGGGGATGTAGACGTAGTCGCGGAACCAGCTCGACAGGGACATGTGCCAGCGCCGCCAGAAGTCGGTGATCGACTGGGCGGCGTAGGGATAGTTGAAGTTCTTCGGGAAGGTGAAGCCCAGCATGAAGGCCAGGCCGATCGCCATGTTCGAATAGCCGCAGAAATCGAAATAGATCTGCAGCATGTAGGCGACCGCCCCCGTCCAGGCGGTGAGCGGGTCCAGCGCGGCGGGTGAAAGGGCGAAGGCGTAGTCGGCCACTGGGGCCACTGTGTTGGCGATCAGCACCTTCTGGCAGAGGCCGACGATAAAGTACTGCACCCCCAACCCCACGTGGCCGGTCTTGCGCCGGTCGGCGTGCATCTCGTCGCGGATGTGGGCGTAGCGGACGATGGGTCCCGCGATCAGGTGCGGGAACATCAGGATGTAGGCGGCGAACTTGTCGAGATCGCGCTCCGGCGCGACGGCGCGGCGATAGACGTCGAAGGCGTAGCTGATCAGCTGGAAGGTGAAGAACGAGATGCCGAGCGGCAGCTTCTGCTCGATGAGCGGGATCGGGTCGCCCGGCAGGATGCGGTTGAGGTTCTCGGCTGCGAAGCCAGCGTACTTGAACCAGCCCAGCACCGCCAGGTCGAGCGCCACCAGGGCCACCAGCGCCAGGCGCCGCCGGGTCTCGGTGGAGGCCCGGTCGATGAGCCAGGCCCCGCCATAGTTGAGGAGGATCAGGGCGCCGAGGAGGACGATGTAGGCGCCTTCGCCCCAGACGTAGAAGGCCGTGCTGCCGACCAGCAGCGCACCCGTCCGCCAGCCCGCGACGTAGTAGCCGAGCAGGAAGACCGGCAGGAAATAGAAGATGAAGATGATGGAGGAAAAGACCATCCGCCCCGCCGCGTGCCGCTCGGCGGCCAACCTGCCGCGAGTCGGCGGGTATTGCGCGCCGCTCGGCGGGATTCAACCGTGCAGCTTGTCGGGCGTGATGCTGATCAGGCCGCGCCGCTCCAGCTCGCCCAACATCTGGTCCACCGTCGAGCGCAGCTGCAGCATGCAGTCGGGCGTCAGGATCAGATAGCCCGAGCGCGTGGCCTCCACCTCGCCCGCGTCGTTGGCGATGTCGGCCGCGAAGACGAGCCGCATCACGCCCGACTGGAAGCCCAGGCCGGCCACCTTGTCGCCGAAGATCATCGGAAGGTCGAAGTCGGGGAGTCCGGGCGGCGTGGGCATGGTTTTGATTCTGGCATGATTCCGTTCGGGGCGCTTGGCCAGCGCCCCTGATCGGGGTTTAGTCTAGGCCGAAAGGGAGGACGAGCCATGCCGCGCTTTCAGGTGAGGCCGCTGACGCCGACCATCGGGGCCGTGATCGAGGGCGCCGACCTTTCCCGGCCGCTGGACGAGGAAGCCCTGGCGGAAATCCGCGGAGCCCTGCTCGATCGAAAGGTGATCTTCTTCGAAGACCAGCACCTGACCCCGGTGCAGCATCGCGACTTCGCCGCCCGCTTCGGGGGCCTGCACACCCACCCGCTCTACCCGGGCGTGCCCGAGGCGCCGGAGCTGTTCATCCTCGATAACCACAGGGACAATCCCACCGACAACGACAGCTGGCATACCGACGTCACCTTCATCGAGACGCCGCCCATGGCTTCGATCCTTTATGCCAAGCTGCTGCCGCCCTGCGGCGGGGACACCGTCTGGGCGGACATGCAGGCCGCCTACGAAGCCCTCTCGCCCGCCTTCCGTGAGTTCCTGGCCCAACTCGACGCCGTCCACGACTTCGCCCGCGGCTTTCCCCAGCGGGGGGTGGTCGCCCGCGGCGCCGGCGCGGAGAAGCACGCCAAGGCGCTGGAAGAGCATCCGCCGGTGCTGCACCCGGTGGTGCGGACCCATCCCGAGACGGGCGTCGACGCCCTCTTCGTCAATTATGGTTTCACCGAACGGATCAAGGGCCTGCGCCGCAAGGAGAGCGACGCCATCCTCTCCATGCTGTTCGACCACATCCAGAAGCCGGAGTTCCAGGTGCGTTGGCGCTGGACGGAAAACGCCATCGCCTTCTGGGACAACCGCATCACCCAGCACTATGCGGTCAACGACTACCTGCCCCACCGGCGGGTGATGAATCGGGCCACGGTCCTGGGCGACCGGCCCTATCACCGCTCGCGCCTGCCGGCGGGAATCAGGGCCGCAGCGGAATAGCCGCCGCCCGCGCCAGCGCCGTCATGCAGGCGCGGGAGGCCGCCGCCTGGTCTGCGGTCTTGTACTGCAGGGTGGAGACGCTCAGCGAGGTGGCGCGGCCGTCCAGGATCTGCAGCGCCGTATCGGCGACGCTCTCGCGGGCGTAGACCGCCGCCAGGCAGGCGTCGCGCAGGTCGCCGGGCGCGGGGGAGGTCTGCAACCGGGCGAAGGCCGATCGGCAGGCGTCCTTGGTCTGGGAGATCCGCGGACGGGCCGCCTCGCCGGGGGCGGCCGCAGCCGCAAGCGCGCCGACCGCGGCGCTCGCCTGCTCCATGGCCCTTTCGCAAGGGCCGACGATGTCGCGCACCAGGCGCACGGCTTCGGCCTGGGCGAGGGCGGGCCGTTCGAGGGTGGCCGCATCCTTGGGAAGATAGTCGGCCGGGTCTTCGCAGGCCGCCGTCGACAACAGAAGACCCAGCGCCAGGAGCATGCGCGCCACGGGGACACTCCAACATGTGCTGAACGCCCGGTTCGCGGCGCGTCCCCCGATGCGTCGGCGCCCGGACGCAGGCGGCCTCGGCCGCCCGCTCCGCGCAGATAGTGACGCTTGCCGCCGCCACCAAGGGGCGACAGCGTCATTTCATCGCAGGAAGAGGCCGGCGCAGGCCTCGACGATGGCGTCCACGTCCAGCCGATAGTGGGCGTAGAGGTCCGGCAGGTCGCCGACCTGGCCGAAGGCGTCCAGCCCCAGCGGCGCCACGCGCTGCCCCTTGACCCCGCCCAACCAGGAGAGCGCGCCGGGCGATCCGTCGATCACCGTCACGAGGCCCGCGCCCGGCGCCAGCACCGAGAGCAGTTCTTCGGCATGGGCTGCGCGAGGCGCCCCATCGCGCCAACGGCTGCGCTGCGCCGCCATCCAGTCGCGGTGCAGCAGGCCCGGCGAGACGACGTTGAGCACGCCCAGGCCGGGAATGTCGTCGGCCAGCGCCTCGGCGGCAACCAACACCTCCGGCGCCACGGCGCCGCAGAAGGCGATGGCGGCCTCGGAGCCGGGGCCCGGAGGCTTCAGCCAGTAGGCGCCTTTCAGCGCTTCGTCCCGCCAGGCGTCGTCGGCGCGTTCGACCTGGGCCATGGTGCGCGTGGTCAGGCGCAGATAGACCGAACCGCCCTCCGCCTCGTCCTGCATGTGCTCGAAGGACCAGCGCATGACCTCGGCCAGCTCGTCCACGAAGGCGGGCTCGAAATAGGTGAGCTTGGGCTGGCCGATCCCGATCAGCGGGGTGTGGATCGACTGGTGCGCCCCGCCTTCGGGGCCGAGCGTCAGGCCCGAGGGCGTGGCCACCAGCATGAAGCGGGCGTCCTGGTAGCAGGCGTAGTTCAGCGCATCGAGGCCGCGGGCGATGAACGGGTCGTAGACCGTACCGATGGGCAACAGCCGCTCGCCCCACAGCGGCGCCGACAGGCCGAGCGCCGCCAAGTTCAGGAACAGGTTGTGCTCGGCGATGCCGAGCTCGATGTGCTGGCCCGCCGCGCCGCCGGCCCATTTCTGGGCCGAGGGAATCTTCGCCTCGCGGAACACGTCGGGCGTCTCTCGGCGGCGGAAGAGGCCGCGCTGGTTCACGAAGCCGCCGAGATTGGTGGAGACGGTCACGTCCGGCGAGGTGGTCACCAGGCGCCCGGCGATGGGATGGCCGCTCTTGGCGAGGTCCAGCAGGATCCGCCCGAAGGCGGCCTGGGTGGATTGCTCCCGTCCCTCGGGAACGGGAAACGCCGCCCGTGGCGGCACGGGGACGGGCTCGGCGCGGTGGCGGCGCTGCGCCGGCTGGCCGAAGGGGGAAGCCTCGATGAAGTCCTGCAGGGCGCGGGCTTCGGTCTCCGGCACGCCGGCGAAGGGCTCCCACTCCTGCCCCTGCGGCACGCCGAGGCCCTCGCGCAGCGCCTCGATCTGGCCCGGCGTCATCAGGCCTGCGTGGTTGTCCTTGTGCCCGGCCAACGGCAGGCCGTAGCCCTTCACCGTATAGGCGATGAACAGGGCGGGCGTGTCGTCCTGGGCCTGGGCGAAGGCCTCCAGCAGGGTCTCCACACAGTGGCCGCCCAGGCCGGTCATCAGGCCCGCCAGGCTCGCATCGTCGTATTCGGCCAAGAGGACGGCGACTCCGGGCTTGTCGCCGATGTCGCGCATCAGGCGTTCGCGCCAGCCGCCGAGATAGGTCAGCGCCGCATAGTCGGCGTTCGGGCAGGCGTCGATCCAGTCCCGCAGGTGCTCGCCGCCCGGGCGGGCGAAGGCGGCGAGCTGGGCCTTGCCGTATTTCAGGGCCAGCACCCGCCATCCGGCGGTGGCGAAGATGTCGTCGAACCGGTCGAACATCCGGTCCGCGGTGGTCGCATCCAGGCTCTGGCGATTGTAGTCGACGATCCACCAGCAATTGCGGATGTCATGCTTATAGGCCTCGATCAGGCATTCGTAGATGTTGCCCTCGTCGAGCTCGGCGTCGCCGAGGGTCGCCACCATGCGCCCCTCGCGGGCCGGATCGAGCCAGCCGTGGGCCTTCAGATAGTCCTGGGTGAGCGAGGCGAAGGCGGTGACCGCCACCCCCAGCCCTACCGAGCCGGTGGAGAAGTCGACGTCGTCCTTGTCCTTGGTGCGGGAAGGATAGGACTGGGCACCGCCGAAAGCGCGAAACCGCTCCAGTTGGTCGCGGCTCTGGCGGCCAAGCAGGTACTGGATCGCATGGAAGACCGGGCTGGCGTGCGGCTTGACCGCCACCCGATCCTGCGGCCGCAGCGCATGGAAATAGAGCGCCGCCAGAATGGTGGTCATCGAGGCGCAGGAGGCCTGGTGCCCGCCCACCTTCAGGCCGTCCCGGCTGTTGCGCAGATGGTTGGCGTTGTGGATCGTCCAGGCCGACAGCCAGCGCAGGCGCTCGTCGAGGCGGGCGAGGTGCTCCACGGTGCGGTCTTCGGCGATGGAGGCGAGGCGGGGGCGCGGCGGCATGGGATCGTCCGGTCTGATCCCCTCGACCTATCATGGGCGTCGCCGCAGGACTTTGCAAAGACGGCCTCATCCAGCAGCTGGAGGGGGCAGATTCTGCCCCGGCGCGGGCCTATCGCGACCGGCGACGCCGGATTTCCCGCCCGTCGGCGGGCAAGCTCACCAGATCCCCGTCCCGGGCGATCCAGAGCTGGCCGTCGAAGCGTCGCCGGGCGCCGTCCAGGAACGGTCCGCGCAGGGCTCCGATCCGCAAGGGCGGCACGAGGTGGGTGAGCAGCAGCGCCTGGACGCCCGCCGCCCGGGCGGTGTCCGCAGCCTCTCCGGGCGTCGAATGATAGTCCGGAATGTCGGCGAATACCTTGGCGAGGTTCGGCCGGCCAGCCTCGACAGCCGCCTTCTGCATGAGGCCGACCAGACGCGGCGAAAGCGCCTCGTGCACGAGGAGGTCCGCGCCCTTGGCGGCTGCGGCCAGGGATGGCGAGCGCGCCGTGTCGCCGCTGACCACGATGCTGCGCCCCTTATAGTCGAAACGGTAGCCGACGGCGGGGGAGACCGGCGAATGATCCACGGCGAAGGCCGTCACCCGCAGCCCGTCGGCTTCGAAGACCGTAAGGGTCTGTCCCGGCGGGGGCGGTGAGAAAGGCTGGGCGGCCAGGCCGAATCCCTCCGGCGGAACTACGGCTGGGCCGTGGTGGGCGACGCGATAGCCTCGGTCTGGTCCATAGGCGAGGTTGAACCCCTCGGCCACCTGCTCGACGCCCGCGGGGCCGGAGAGGGGCAAGGGCGTGCTCGCCGCGCCGCCGGCCCAGCGCTGCAGCGCAAGCGCGCCCAGGCCGTCGATGTGATCGGAGTGGAAATGGGTGAGGAAGACGCGCTCCACCCGGGCCGGCGGAAGGCGCCCGAGGGTCAGGGTCTCGGCCGCCCCCTCCCCCGCGTCGACCACATAGAGCCTCTCGCCGGCGATCACCGCCAGACAGGGGCCGCTGCGGTCCGGGTCCGCCAGCGGCGATCCCGAGCCGCAGACGAAGGCGTGCAGGCCGTCCGGCAGTTCGGCGATCACGTCGGAACTGAGATTTCGCGCCACGAGCCGGCTCATGGCCGCCTCGGCGAGCGCCCCGCGCGCGAGAATGGCCGCCGCGCCTGTCAGAACGAGAACGACGAGAACACCGATCAGAATCCGCTTCACCGCCGCCCCCATGTATTGGCATTATATATGCCATTATTTTTCGTCAGGCGCAACGGATCGCAAAAAAAGGGGGGGTCTTGACCTTCCCATCATGGGAAGGTCCATCTGAGGCGGGCGTCGACAAGCCAGGAGGCCTCTCATGCCCGCCGCCAAGGTGATCCCCATCGAAATTCCCGTGCTGGGAATGACCTGCGCCAGCTGCGTGCGGCGGGTCGAGAACGCCATCGCCGCCACGCCCGGCGTGATGAGCGCCGCCGTAAATCTGGCCGCAGAGCGCGCCCGCGTGGAGCTGGCCGAGGGGGAGAGCGCCGCCCCCGTCGCCGAGGCGATCCGAGCGGCCGGCTACCGGCCGATGGAGCGCACGATCGCCCTGAAGATCCGCGGCATGACCTGCGCCGGATGCGTAGCCCGCGTAGAACGCGCCCTGCGATCCGTTCCCGGCGTGCTGAGCGCCGAGGTCAGCCTGGCGAGCGAAACCGCCCAGGTGACGGTGCTCGAAGGCGTCGTCGACGTCGCCACCCTATCGGCGGCGGTCGCGGCCGCCGGCTATGGGGCCGAGCCCCTGGGCGCGCCCGACGCCGAAGACGCGGACCGGGAGCAGAGGGCGCGGGCTGCAGAGATCTCCGGGCTGAAAAAGGCGCTGGCCGTCGCGGCGGCGGCGTCCGCCCCCCTGTTCCTGGTGGAGATGGCGCGCCATTTCGTGCCGGGCGCGCATCACTGGCTGGCCGCGAGCCTGGGCGAGCAGCCTTGGCGGCTGATCAGCTTCGGCCTGGCGGCGCTGGTGCTCTTCGGGCCGGGCCTGCGCTTCTATCGCAAGGGCGTCCCCAATCTGCTGCGGCGGACGCCGGACATGAACTCCCTGGTGGTGCTGGGCGTCAGCGCGGCCTTCGCCTATTCCGCCGTCGCCACCTTCGCCCCGAGCCTGCTGCCGCCCGAGGCGAACCACGTCTATTACGAAGCCGCGGCCGTGATCGTGACCCTGATCCTGGCCGGGCGGTTGATGGAGGCCCAGGCCAAGGGCCGCACCAGCCAGGCCATCCGCCGGCTCCTGAGCCTCCAGGCCCGGACCGCCCGCGTGGAGCGGGAGGGCCGGGAGGTCGATGTTCCCATCGGCGAGGTCGCCGTGGGCGAGGTGGTTCTGGTCCGCCCCGGCGAACGGATCCCCGTGGATGGAGAGGTGCTGGACGGCGCTTCTTACGTGGACGAGTCCATGCTGACCGGCGAACCGGTTCCGGTGCGCAAGGGCCCGGGCGACGAGGCGACCGGCGGCACGCTGAACAAGACGGGGGCCTTCCGCCTCCGCGCCACGCGCGTGGGCGCCGCCACCGTGCTGGCCCAGATCGTGCGGATGGTGGAGGCGGCTCAAGGATCCAAGCTGCCGATCCAGGCGCTGGTGGACAAGGTCACCGCCTGGTTCGTGCCGGCGGTGATCGCCACGGCCCTGGCGACCTTCGGGATCTGGTTCCTCTTCGGCCCTTCGCCCGCCCTCAGCTTCGCGCTGGTCAACGCCGTGGCGGTGCTGATCATCGCCTGCCCCTGCGCCATGGGGCTGGCGACGCCGACCTCGATCATGGTGGGAACCGGTCGCGCGGCCGAGCTTGGGGTGCTGTTCCGCCAGGGCGGCGCCCTGCAGGCGCTCGGCCAGGTGAAGGTGGTCGCCTTCGACAAGACCGGCACCCTCACCCAGGGCCGGCCCGGCTTGACCGATCTCGAGCCGGTGGAGGGCTTCGCCGAGGATGAAGCCCTGCGCCTCGCCGCCGCCGTGGAGGCGAGATCTGAGCATCCCATCGCCGAGGCGGTGGTGCAGGCCGCCCGCGAGCAGGGTCTCGATCTGCCCCCGATCGAAGACTTCCAGGCCGAACCCGGCCTCGGCGCCCGGGGGCGCGTGGAGGGGCGCGAGGTTCTGGTGGGCTCCGGCCGCTTCCTGGAGAGCCGTGGGATTTCGGCCGCGCCCCTGGCCGCCGAAGCCGAGCGCCTGGGCGGCGAAGGCAAGACCCCGATCTACGCCGCTGTGGACGGGCGCCTGGCCGCCGTTCTGGCGGTGGCCGATCCGGTGAAGGCCACCACCGCCGAGGCCCTGGCGGCGCTGCACGCGGCCGGGGTGAAGCTCGCCATGATCACCGGCGACAACCGGCGGACGGCGGAAGCCGTCGCCGCGCGGCTCGGCCTCGACGACATCGCCGCCGAGGTGCTGCCCGAAGGCAAGGTGGCGGCGCTGGAGGCGTTGAGAGCCCGCTACGGCGCCGTCGCCTTCGTCGGCGACGGGATCAACGACGCCCCGGCTCTGGCCGCCGCCGACGTGGGCGTCGCGGTCGGCGCCGGCTCCGACATCGCCATCGAGAGCGCCCAGGTCGTGCTGATCGGCGAGGACCTGCGTCCGGTCGCTTCGGGGATCGTCCTGAGCCGCGCGGTGATGACCAACATCCGCCAGAACCTCGCCTGGGCGTTCGGCTACAATGTGCTGCTGATCCCGGTCGCCGCCGGGCTGCTCTATCCCGCCTTCGGCCTGCAGCTCTCGCCCATGGCGGCGGCGGCGGCCATGGCGCTCTCCAGCGTCAGCGTGGTCGCCAACGCCCTGCGCCTGCGCGGCTTCAAGGTTCGCCAGGTCAATCACAGGCCCCGGGCCGGCAAGCTTCGCCCCGCCTACGCCTGAAGGAGCCCGCCATGAACATCGGACAGGCCGCCCGCGCCACCGGCGTCTCGGCCAAGATGATCCGCTACTACGATGAGATCGGCCTGGTGCGCCCGGCCAACCGCACGGATTCGAACTATCGCGAATACGACGCTCGCCAGGTCAACGAGCTGAAGTTCATCAAACGCGCCCGCAGCCTGGGCTTCTCGGTGCCGGAGATTACGCGCCTGCTCTCGCTCTGGCGGGATCGCGAACGCCCCAGCCGCGAGGTCAAGGCCATCGCCGAGAAGCACCTGGCCGAGCTGGACGCCCGGATCGCCGAGATGCAGGCCATGGCCGACACCCTGCGCCACCTGGCCCATTGCTGCGCCGGCGACGACCGCCCCGATTGCCCGATCCTGGCGGACCTGACGGGCGAAGCGCCGGCCTAAGGAGTCTCGCCGAAGAGATCGCTGGCCGGCGGGGCCGCAGGAGTCTCCGGCTCGGCCTTGCGCGAGAGCAGGAACAGCGCCGTCTCGGCCCGCCAGTTCTCGATCGGCCGCGACGGGTCGGCGGGGCGCGCCGATTTTCCGGGCGCAAGTGCTACGCAGGCGTCGATCCTCAGGCCCAGATCGTCGCAGAGGGCGGTGAAGTCGCGCAAGGTGCAGAGGTGGATGTTCGGTGTCGACCACCAGGGCTCTGGCAGGGCCTGGGTCTCCGGCATCCGCCCGGTGGTGAGCAGCGCCCAGCGCACCCGCCAGTGGCCGAAGTTCGGCAAGGAGACCACCGCCCGGTCGGCGATGCGGAGCAGTTCGTCCAGCACGCGACGGGGATCGCGCACCTGCTGCAGGGTCTTCGACAGAATGGCGTAGTCGAAGGCGCGGCTGGGGAAGTGGTCGAGATCGCGGTCGGCGTCGCCCTGGACCACCGCCAGGCCGCGCGCGAGGCAGGCGGCCACGCCCTCGGCCGAGAGCTCCAGCCCCTGGCCGTCGACCTCCTTCTCCTTCGTCAGCAGTTCGAGAAGCTCGCCCTCGCCGCAGCCGACGTCGAGCACCCGCGCGCCCGGCCGCACCAGGCGCAGGATCTCACGAAAGTCTTCCCGCAGCGGCTTCAAGCGATCCCCCGCCGTTCCGCCGCGGCGGACAGGAAGCCGCGCAGCGCCGAGTCCAGGGCCGGTTCGTCCAGGAAGAAGGCGTCGTGGCCCTTGTCCGTGGTGATCTCGGCGAAGCTGGCGCGGCAGCCGGCGGCGTTGAGGGCGCGGACGATGTCGCGGCTCTCGGCGGTCGAATAGAGCCAATCGGAGGAAAAGGAGAGCACGCAGAAGCGCACGTGCCGCGCCCGGCGGAAGGCTTCGGCCAGGACGCCGCCATAGCCCGCCGCCAGGTCGAAATAGTCGAGGGCGCGAGTGATGTAGAGGTAGGAGTTGGCGTCGAACCGGTCGACGAAGCTGGCCCCCTGGTGGCGCAGATAGCTCTCCACCTGGAAGTCGGCGTCGAAGCCCCAGGAGAGGCCGTCGCGCTGCAGCTCGCGGCCGAACTTCCGCTGCAGGGCCGGCTCGGAGAGATAGGTGATGTGCGCGGCCATCCGCGCCACCGCCAGCCCCTTCTCGGGCTTGACGCCGTAGAGGTCGTAGGCCCCGCCGCGCCAGTCGGGGTCGGCCATGATCGCCTGGCGGCCGACCTCGTGGAAGGCGATGTTCTGGGCCGAATGACGCGCGGCCGCAGCGATGCAGACCGCCGAGAACAGCTTCTCCGGATAGTCCGCCGCCCACTGCAGCACCTGCATCCCGCCCATCGATCCGCCCACGACGGCGAACAGGGTCTCGATGCCGAGCGCCTCGATCAGCATGGCCTGGGCGCGCACCATGTCGGCGATGGTGATCACCGGGAAAGACAGGCCGTAGGGCCGGCCGGTGGTCGGGTCGATGGAGCCGGGGCCGGTCGAGCCCATGCAACCGCCGATCACATTGGTGCAGATGATGAAATGGCGCTCCGGGTCGAGCGGCAGGCCCGGGCCGACGAACCGGCTCCACCAGCCCGGCTTGCCCGTCGTCGGATGGGTCGAGGCCAGATGCTGGTCGCCCGTCAGGGCGTGGCAGACGAGAACGGCGTTCGACTTCTCCGCATTGAGCCGGCCATAGGTCTTGTAGGCGATCTCCAGCGGGCTCAGCAGCGCGCCGGAATCCAGGCGCAGCGGCTGGTCGGCGGGAAAGCGTTGCGTCCCGCCGCCGGTCTCGCTCGTCGGGATCTCGACCGCGGTCATGGCGCGCCTTGGACCGCCTCGCTCTTTGCATGTCAACCGCTTCGCTTGGCGGCCCGGTGCGGCTATGACACGGCGGGCGCGGCGGAGAGAGCATGGAACGTCTGATCTTGTTGAGGCACGGCAAGGCCGAGCGGGATTCCGAGAGCGGGCAGGACTTCGACCGCAAGCTGACCGGCCGCGGCCGCCGCGAATCGGCCGAGATGGCCCAGACTCTCGCCGACCTCGGCCTGGTTCCCGACCTAGTGCTGGTTTCGCCCGCCGTCCGGACCCGCGAGACTTGGGAGGCCTGCGCCCCAGCCTTTCCCGGCGCCCAGGCGCGATGGGAGCCTGAACTCTACCACGCCGAGGAGCGCGTCGTACGCCGTGCCGCCGAGGCGGCGGGAGAGATCTCGCGAAACGTCATGGTGGTCGGCCACAATCCGGGCCTGCAGGAGCTGACCATCCGGCTGCTGGCGGAAGGCGGCGCTCCGCCGGCGCTGCGCGCCAAGGCGCACGGAGCCTTTCCCACCGCGGCCGCCGCGGTCTTCCTGTTCGACGCCGTGGGCCGGCCGGCCTATGACGGCCTCTTCTTCCCGCGGGGCTGACGGCGTGGGGCGCATCTACAAGATCCTGAGCCGCGCCGAATGGGCGGCGGCGCAGGCGGCCGGCGCTTTCGAAGGCTCCGCCGTCGACCGGGCTGACGGCTTCATCCACTTCTCCACCGCCGCCCAGGCGCCCGAGACCGCCCGCCGCCACTTTGCGGGGCGACCCGATCTATTGGTGCTGGAGGTGGAGGCCGACGACCTGGGGCCGGCCCTGAAGTGGGAGCCTTCGCGCGGGGGCGATCTTTTCCCGCACCTCTACGCCCCCTTGCCGGTGGCGGCCGTGCGCGGGGTCGCCGAGGCGCCGCTGGGCGAAGACGGCGTTCCGCGCCTGGGAGACCTCACGTGAGCGCCCTGCATGACCTGGCCGCCCGCGCCCTTCACACCCTGGACCCGGAGGAGGCCCATAAGCTGACCGTTCGGGCCCTGGCCCTGGGGCTCGGCCCGCGCGGGGGCGGCGACGATCCGATCCTGGCGACGGAGGTGGCGGGGCTGGCCCTGCCCAACTGCATCGGCCTGGCCGCCGGCTTCGACAAGAACGCCGAGGCCTTCGGCCCGATGCTGGGCGCAGGCTTCGGCTTTGTGGAATGCGGCACCGTCACGCCTCTGCCCCAGGCGGGCAACCCGCGCCCGCGGCTGTTCCGGCTTTCGGAAGACCGGGCGGTGATCAACCGCATGGGCTTCAACAACGAGGGCCTGGAGGCCTTCGCCGCCCGCCTGGCGCGGCGCGGCCCAGGCGTGGTCGGCGCTAATATCGGGGCCAACAAAGACGCGGCCGACCGGATCGGCGACTATGTGACGGGCCTGAAGCGGCTGTGGGGGCTGGCCTCCTATTTCACGATCAACATCTCCTCGCCCAATACGCCGGGGCTGCGCGCGCTGCAGACCCGCGCGGCTCTGGAGGAGCTGCTGGGCAGATTGGCCGAGACCCGCGACGCCCTGCCGGCGGAAGGCCGCGTCCCGATGTTCCTGAAGGTCGCGCCCGACCTTGAGGACGGAGAGGTCGAGGCGATCGTCGAGACCGTGATCGCCCACGGCCTATCCGGAATCATCGTCTCCAACACCACGATCTCGCGCCCGGCCTTGCGTTCGCGCCACGCCGGCGAGGCCGGCGGCCTTTCCGGCGCCCCTCTGAAGCCCCTGGCCGCGGAGATGATGGCCCGGTTCCATGCGGCGGCCGGCGGCCGCACGGCCCTGATCGGCGCCGGCGGCATAGAATCCGGCGCCGACGCCTATGCCCGCATCCGCGCCGGAGCCAGCGCGGTGCAGCTCTATTCCGCGCTGGTGTTCGAAGGGCCGGGCCTGGTGACCCGGATCAAGCGCGACCTCGCCGCCCGTCTGCGCGCCGACGGCTTCGCTTCCGTGGCCGCCGCGGTGGGTGCAGGCTGAGGCGGTGAAGGGGAAATCGACCCCTGCCGCCGGACGTCGCGTTGCCGAAGCGGCGCAGGCGCCTTAACGGGAGGAGTATGGCGGACGCCTCCTCGCCGCAGGAGCCCACACGGCAGCCCGCGCGCCGCTTCTTCTGGCCCGGCGGCCTTTCGGCGCGCCTGCTGATCCTCACCACGTTCTTCGTCGCCGGCGCTGGTCTTCTGGCCCTGCCGCCGACCTTGGCGGCGTTCGAAGAGCAGTGGCTGCTGGACCGGGTCCGCGCGGCGGAACTCGCCTCCATGGCCACAGACGTCGATCCGAACCAGGTGATGAGCGAACAGCTGGCCGCCCAGCTGCGCGAAGGCGCCGGCGTGCAGTGGGTGGCGATCCAGAAGGACGGCAACCGCTTCCTGAAGGTGCCGGGCCCGCGGCTCGAACGCACGCCCTATCTGGTCGATCTGCGCGATCACTCCGCGGTTTCCTGGCTTTCGGCGCCGTTCCAGACCCTCTTCGGGTCCGGCGAGGACCGGATGGTCCGGGTGGTGGCCGAGCCCCGCTTCTACGAAGCCGAGTTCATCGAGGTCGTGGCGCCGGACACCGAGCTGCGGGAAGAGCTGCGCCGCTATCTCTGGCGGCTGTTGCTGGTCATGGCTTTCGTGGCGGGCTTTGCAGGCTTTCTGGTCTATGTCTCGCTGAACTACTTCCTCGTCCGGCCGATGCAGCGAATCACGCGGTCCATGGAGCGGTTCGCCGCCGATCCGGACGACCTTTCCGCCCGTATCCAGCCCTCCGGTCGTCGGGACGAGATCGGGCGGGCCGAGGCCGAGCTCGACAGGATGCAGTCGGAGCTGCGTGCCGCCCTGGCTTCCCGCGCGCGCTTGGCGGCGCTTGGCGAAGCGGTGGCCAAGATCAACCACGACCTGCGCAATATGCTGACCAGCGCCCAGATCGCGTCGGAGCGGCTGGCCGCTCTCAAGGACCCTAAGGTGCGCGAAGCCATGCCGCGTCTGGAACGGGCGCTGGACCGGGCGGTGAAGCTGGCCTCCGACGTCCTGACCTACGGCAAGACCCAGGAGCCGGCGCCGGACCTGAAGACCTTCCCCCTCGCGCCCGCGCTCCAAGCTGCAGCGGAGGAGGCGAGGCTGTCGGCCGAAGGCGTGCGCCTGGTCTCCTCGGTCGGGCCCCTCGCACAGGTGACGGCCGATCCGGACCAGCTGCACCGAATCCTGGTCAATCTGATGCGCAACGCCCGCGAGGCCGTGGAGCAACAGGCCGGACGCTCGGGCGGCCAGGTGACCGCCTCTCTCACCCAGGTGGACGGCGCTTCGGTGATTCGCCTGGCCGACGACGGCCCTGGGGTTCCCGAGCGGGCGCGCGAGCGGCTGTTCCAGCCTTTCGCCGGCTCCAGCCGGCCGGGCGGGGCGGGGCTGGGCCTGGCCATCGCCCGCGAGCTCGCCCTGGGCCATGGCGGCGATCTGGAGCTGGTGGAGACCGGGCCGAGGGGCTCGATCTTCGCTCTTTTCCTGCCCGGCGCGCCGCCGCCGCTCAAGGCGCCGCGGCGACGACGCGCCAGTCCGCAGGCGGCCTGAACGTCAGAATCCGGCCGCCACACCCTCGCGGCGGGGATCGGCCCCGCCCTGGAGCCCCTCCGGCGTCGCCATCACTCCGTGCAGGCCCGAGCCTTCGCCGCCGGAGCCGCGGAAGACGATCCCCTTCTCGGCCAGGGCGTCCACAACGCCGGGCGCGAACTTCGCCGGCTCGGCGGCGATGTTATCGCCGCGGGCGATCAGGTTCGGCAGGGCGATCGCCTCCTGCATCGAAAGCTTCCAGTCCAGCACGCCCACCAGGGCCTTCAGGTTGTAGGCCAGGATCGAATTGCCGCCCGGGGAGCCGACGGCCGCGACGAAACGGCCCTGGCGGTCCAGCACGATGGCAGGCGACATGGATGAACGAGGGCGCTTGCCCGGCGCCACGGCGTTGGCGGCCGGAACCCCGTCGGAGGTGGTCGGGGTGAACGAGAAGTCGGTCATCTGGTTGTTCAGGAAGAAGCCGCCCGCCATGCGGCCGGACCCGAAGATGCTCTCCACCGTGGTGGTCATGGAGACCACGTTGCCGGCGGCGTCCACCACCACGAAATGCGAGGTGCCGGCCGGCTCCCGGGTGGCGTCCGGCGCGCGCACGCCGGCGCCGCGCGGCGCGCCGGGGGGCGGGGCCGGGCCGGCGCGCTCGCCGATCAGCTTCACCCGCGCGTCCAGATAGGCCGGCTCGAGCAGCCCTTCCACCGGCACGTCCACGAAGTCTGGATCGCCGAAATAGCGGTCGCGGTCGGCATACATCAGGCGGCTGGCCTGGGCGAACAGGAACCAGGCCTGGGGATCGGCCGGGCCGCGCTCGGCGATGTCGGTCCGCTCCAGCAGCCCCAGCCCCTGCAGCACCGCCGCGCCGCTGGACGGCCCATCGGGGACGCAGACCACATAGATCCGATAGGGGCGGCAAACGGCGGGCCCGACCTTCGGGCGGTAGGCCTTCAGGTCGGCCAGGGACAGGGCGCCCGGCAGCGGCCCTTGAGCCACCTTGGCGACGATGGCCTCGGCGATGGATCCCTCGAGAATCGCCTTCGGTCCCTCGGCGGCGATCTTGCGCACCGTCGCGGCGTAGGCCGGGTTCTTCAACACGTCGCCAGCGGCGTAACGGGTTCCGTCGGCCTTCGTGAAGTAGGCCGTGGCGTCCGGCGTCTTCGCCTGCGGGATCGCGCCGTTGATCATGCCGGCGAGGCGCGGGCTGACCACGAACCCTTCGTCGGCGAGGCGCTCGGCCGAGCCGAACAGGTCCTTCCAGGCCAGCTTGCCGTGCTCCGCCTGGGCCAGGGCCAGCATGGCGACCGCGCCCGGCGCGCCGGTGGCCCGGCCCGAAGTCACCGCCTGCAGGAAGCCGATGGGCTTGCCGCTCTCGTCCAGGAACATGTCAGGCGTCGCGCCCGCGGGCGCCGTCTCGCGGCCGTTATAGGCGACGACCTTGCGGCTCTTGGCGTCGTAATAGGTGAGGAAGGCGCCGCCGCCGAGGCCGGAGCTCTGCGGCTCGGTCAGGCCCAGCACCGCCTGCACGGCCACGGCCGCATCCACCGCCGAGCCGCCACGCCGCAGGACCTCGAGCCCCGCCTCCGTGGCATGCGGGTTGGCCGAGGCGACCATGGCCCGCGGGCCGGGAGCGGCGGCGGCGTCTTCCGCCCGGGGGACGGAGCTGCAGGCGGCGGCGAACAGGGCGAAGGCAAGGACGGCGGATCGGAACGGCAACACAGGCGCCTCGATGAAAGCTTGACGACGGCGCGCACCATATCGGCCTGCGCGTGGACAACAATCGCCAAGCCGTGCTTTGCCTTTGGCGATGAGTGATTTCCCGAAGGCTGCGCCCGGCGCGCGCAATCTGATCACCGACGTGCCGGGCCTGAAGGTCGGCCAGGCGCAGGATCCCGCCATGCGGACCGGCGTCACCGTGATCCTGCCGGACGCGCGCGCGGTGGCGGCCTGCGACGTGCGCGGCGGCGGCCCGGGCACGCGCGAGACCGACGCCCTGGCGGCCGAGAACCTCGTCGATGCGGTCGACGCCGTGGTGCTGTCCGGCGGCTCGGTCTATGGCCTGGCCGCCGCCGACGGGGTCGTCGCCTGGTTGGGGGCTCAGGGGCGCGGCTTCGGCTTGGTGAACCTGCCCGGCGTGCCGCCCTCGCCGGTCGTGCCGGCGGCGATCCTCTACGATCTCGCCAACGGCGGGGATAAGGCCGCCTGGGGCGAGGATCCGCCCTATCGTCGCCTGGGCCGGGAGGCTGCCGCCGCGGCCGGTCCGGATTTCGATCTCGGAACCGCCGGCGCGGGATTCGGCGCCATGGCCGGAAGCCTGAAGGGCGGAACCGGCTCGGCCTCTGTGGTCGCGCATGACGGCCTGACGGTCGGCGCGCTCGCCTGCGTCAATTCCTGGGGCTCGGTGGTGGCGCCCGGCGGCCGGGCCTTCTGGGCCGCGCCGTACGAGATCGGCGAGGAGTTCGGCGGCCTGGGCGCCGGGCGCCTGCGCGCCGCGCCGGAGGATTGGGGCCCGGCCAAGCGCGAGGCCGCGCCCCGGACCAACACCACCATCGCCTGCGTGGCCACCGACGCCGCCCTCACGCCCGCCCAGGCCCGCCGCGTGGCGGTGATGGCCCAGGACGGCCTGGCCCGCGCGATCCGGCCCGTCCACGCTCCCTTCGACGGCGACGTGGTCTTCGCCCTCTCGACCGGCCGGCGCCCCCTGCCTGCGCCGGCGGAGTTCGCCGTCGCCCGGATCGGCGCCCTGGCCGCCGACTGTTTGGCCAGAGCCGTGGCGCGCGGGGTCTATGAAGCTGCGGCCTGGCCGGGGGCGCGCGCCTGGCGCGACCTGCCCGTCGAGCCGTAGGGCGGCCGGTCGTGACGACTTTGGTCAAATGCAGCAGGGGGAGTAGAAGCTAGGATATCGGTATTCAGGATCCAGGAGATCGACCGATGGCGTGGGCGAGGACGACGGCGCTGGTCGCGGGCGCTGCAGTGGTGGCGGGCTCCGCCGATGCGCAACAGCGCCAGCAGGTGACGGGCCCAGTGGCGACCTACTGGATGAGCGCTCAGACGAACACCGGCTTCGGGGCTGGGATGATGGGCGGCGGCGGACGGCCGAACATGGGCGCTATGATGGGCGCGATCATGGGCGGGGGCTCGAACGTCTCCAAGACTCTGACCCTGCAGCTCGGCTCCTCGCGTAAGCCGGCGGGCGAACCCGCCGCCGAGCACCTGCCGCCGGCGGCTCTGCGCACCGGAACCTCCCTACCGCTGTTGACCCCCAGGGCCCAACCGCGCCAGCCGGTGGAGGAGGATCGCGAGCCGATCCCCCGCGATTTCCAGAAGCCGCGCGGCCGGATGCTGATCTTCTGGGGCTGCGGCGAGCGGGCCGGCCCCGGCCAGCCGCTGGTCATAGACTTCGCCCAATTGGCGGCCGGCCGGGCGCCCGCAGGGATGGAGGCCTTGAGCCGCGGCTTCGGCGTCACGCCGCACCAGCCGCCCTCCCCCTCGCGCAACGCCACCTATGGCGAATGGCCCAACGAGCGCACCCGCACCCAGGTGCCCGCCGCCGGGTCCCTGGTGGGCGACCACGCCGTCCGAGGCAACTACGCCCCCGAGATCCGGTTCGCCCTGGCCCAGAACCAGGACTTCCTGGGCGCCTTGAACCTGACCCGCAACGAGGTGGGGCGCACGGGCGCCGGCCAGCTCGCCTGGAACGCCCTTCCCAACGCCCGCGGCTATATGGCGACCGCCATCGGCGGCGGCGACAACGACACGGTGGCCATGTGGACCTCCTCGGAGATCCAAGGCTCGGCCTTCGCCCTGCCGGAGTACCTGTCCAACGGCGACATCGAACGGCTGGTCGCCTCTAAGGCCCTGATGGCGCCGGCCACGACCAGCTGCGCCATCCCGCGGGAAATGGTCCAGGCCGCCCCCAACGCCATGATCCAGCTCGCCGCCTATGGCGGAGAGCACAACATCTCCTATCCGCCGCGCCCGGCGGATCCGAAGACGCCCTGGAACATCGAGTGGGAGGTCAAGGTCCGCTACAGGTCCGCCACCGGCGGGATCCTTGGCATGGACATGCCCGGCATGGGCGACGCCTCGACCGAGGACGACCCCGCGGCGCGCCAACCCCAGCAGCCGAGCGTCGGCGGCGCCATCCTGCGCGGCGTCCTCGGCGGCCGCCGGCCAGGAACCTGACGCCGCGACGGGCGCGCCGTGCGAAAAATCCTCGCGCACCGGCTTGCGCTCCGCCCGATCCCCGACTAGGTTCCGCGCCCTCGCCGCAAGGCGGTGCGCGCCCGTAGCTCAGCTGGATAGAGCATCAGACTACGAATCTGAGGGTCGGACGTTCGAATCGTTCCGGGCGCGCCATTTTCCCCTTTAGAAATAGTATGTTGCGTGGTGATCGGCTCCATCTATCCACGCCCTGAGGCCCTTCTTCCCAAGGCCGCGGAGGGATTTTGCGTGAGTCTATTCCGCAGTTGTCTTTGATGGTGCAACTGGGTCGTGAGCTGGCGCCCGCGCGCGACCAGCGTGCCAAGCGCCCCGCCGCATTTGAGCGGGTAAGGCCCGCACCAGAGCCAGGAAGTACGAGGACACAGGCGTTTAGGCCCGTCCCATCTTCAATGAGCCCGAGCAGTCCTGACGAAGCGGCCGTCGCCCCCGGTTTCCGATTCCCTTATCGTACGCGAGCGCTGCTTACGCTCGCGCAACACGTCTCCAGCCCCCCGCCTACAGCCAGCGCGGCGCGGACCAGCCGGCGGCGGCGATGAGGCTGATGAGGGCCAGGCCGCCTTCGAACATGCCGAAGGCGGCGATGTAGAGGATCGGGCTGTCGGCCATCAGCGTGGGATCGACGGCGATCAGGACGATGGCGGCGACCACGCATCCCGCCGCCCCGCCCAGCGCCGCCTTGGCGCGCCAGAGCGGCGGGCGGCCGGCCACCCGGCGGGCGAAGCCGACCAGGGCCACTGCGATCGCCAGGAATCCGACCGCGACAAGGGTCATCCCGAGCCTCCCCTAGAACAGGAACCGCGCCACCAGGCGCCCGTCATAGACTTCGTAGTCGTCCCGCATCTCGCCCCCGGCCTCGACGGCGAAGTCGAAGTACCGGCCCTGGCCGCGCAGGGCGAGGCGCACAACGCCGCCGCCGCCCGAGAGTTCCGGCGCCGCCAGGGTGAATGAGGGGCCTCCGGCGACGAAGCGGGCGGTCGTGACGTCCGCTCCGTCGCCGGACACCTGCCGCCATCCGGCCGTGAGTTCGGGAACCCAGACCCAGGCGCTCTCCTCGCCGAAGCGGGCGCCGAACGTCAGGCCGGCGAAGGCGGCAAGTTGGGAGCTCGAGCGATCCTCGATGACGAGGTTCATGGCCTCGCCGCCGCCCCGTTCGGTGCGGCCGTCCTCCTTGAACAGGAAGTAGTCGGCGACCACGTTGGGCCGGACGTAGAACGATCCGGCGCTGAGGGTGTAGCCCAGGCTTCCCCGGGCGGAGAAGGTCGCCCCATTCCAATCGGACTTCGCCTCGCGCTGGACCCCGGCGTCGACGTCGACGAGCGTCCGCTTGCTCTTCAGCCAGGCGTAACCGCCGGTCATCGACAGGCTGGCCTGGAAGGCGCCAGCGTTCTCCCGCCAGTAGACGCCGGCGGAGAAGACCGACCCGGTCAGGGATTCGGCTGCAGAGGCGCCGCTCTCGTCCACATTGACGTTGGCGAAGCTGGTCAGGAGGCCGAGCGTGCCCAGGCTGGTGTCGGGCGCCTCCACCCCGCCGGCGAGGCCGAAGCCGTCGGCGTCGTACTTGGCCGACCGGGCGAGATCGCGCCGCACCAGGAAGGCGATCTCCTGGGTCCAGACCCGCAGGCCGTCGCGCGAGAGCAGCGGCTGCTCCTCGTCCACGGCCCGGCCCGCGGCTTCCGAGGCGGCGGCCAGAGCGTGGAACAGCCCGCCGTGATAGTCGGGCAGGAACTGGTCGTAGAGGGCGGCGAAGCTCGCCTCGTCGGTCTTGGCCAGCAGGGCGTCGCGCACGCCGGCGTCGCGGTCGAAGTTGGCGTAGACCGCGTCGAAGGCCGAAGCCTCGGCCGCGTTCAAGCCCATTTCGGTCGTGGTGCGCCGGCGAACGTCGGCGACGACGGCGTTCTGGGCGGAATCGACCCGGAGCTCGGCCTTGTAAAGCCAGGGCGTCTCGCCCACCAGGCCCTGGTCCAGGGTTCCGGCGTTCAGGGTTCCGGCCTTCACCAGGGTGAAGCTCGCAGGGTCTTCCAGCTTGGAGGCGAACCGCAGGCCGAGCTTGGCGCCTGAGGCGATGTCGGCAGTCCCGGAGACGTCGAAGCGGGTCGATTTGCCGCCAGACGGGTCGGCGGTGAAGACCACCTCGCTCTCCGCTCCCAGGCCCAGGCTGGTCAGATTGACCGTCTCGGCGTTGGTGGCGGTCAGCCGGCCCTTGCCCATGGAGACGGCGAGTCCGCCGCCCGCGTCGGTCAGGGCGCCGGTCATCTTGGCGCCGCCGTCGATGATCAGCAGATCGGCGCCCGAGCCGAAGGCCACCGCGCCGGTCAGCGTGCCGGCGGTCAGCTCCAGGCGCGCCGAGCCCGATCCGAACAGCACGTCGCCGACGATGGCCGGCGTCACCTCGTCGCTGGCGTTGGCCACCTGGCGGACGGTGACGCCGTCGGTGTTGGCGCGCAGGTCGAGCGCCACCGCCCGGCCGGTGATCTCGTCCGAGGAGGTGAAGCCGGCGGAGATGGTGCGGGCGTTGACGATGTCACGCAGGGAGCCCGAAGCGTCGAGGATCGCCGTCGCGTTCCCCTTCGCCCCGGTGATCGAGGCGGTGATCGCGCCGGAATTGTAGAGGGTGGTCAGGGAGGCGCCGGCGTCGAGCTGAATCGCGCGGACATCGACGGCGTCGCTGGCGGTCGCCGCGGCCTGGATGGTTCCGTCCGCGTTCACGAAGGCGGGCGTGGAGGCCCCCGCGCCGAAGCGGATCGCCGTGGCGCCGGCCTTCACCGCGGTGGCCGTCACCGAGCCGGTCACCCGCACCCCGCCGTCCACCCGCACCTCGCCGCCGAGACCGCCGAGCTGGATCGCCGTGGCCGTGACGCCGTCATAGACGCCCGAACCCTGCACCGAGCCCTTGATGTTCAGCCCCACGGCGTCGACGCCGGTTCCGCCGATCCCGATCCGCACGTCGCGGCTGTCGGATCCCACCAGGATTGCAGGCGCCGAGCCGATGGAGGTCACCGAGCCGGTGGCCTGCGACGCGTCGGCCACGCCGTCGCCGTCCTCGTCGTCGTTGTCCGGGTCGAGATCCGCCGGCGGCTTGGAGACCACGATCCCGCCGGCCACATCGCCGCGCACCCGGACGGCCGGCCCGCCGATCAGCAGGTCGTCGGCGTCAAGCTTGGAGGTGTCGCTCGGCCGGCTGGTGTAGCGGAAGCCTGTGGCGGTGATGGCCGAACCCAACACCAGCCGCCCGCCCACGTCGTCGTCGGTGGCGACGGCCACGGAGTCGGCGCCCTGGGCGGTGACTGCGCCGGTGATGAGGATGTCGCCGCCCACCGTGCTCGCCGCGTGCACGCCGTAGCTGCGGTCGCCCGTCACGGCGACGGCGCCGCCGGCCCGGATGGCGCCGACCACCGCCGTCTCGGCCGAGATCCCGGCCGAATCGTTGCCTTCGATCCCGATCGAGCCGCCCGTCTGGATCACCGAGCCGTCGAAAGCGCCCGGCCCCACGATCCGCACGCCGAACCGCCGCGCCCCGGTGGCGAAGGGCCCGTCGTTGTCGCCATCGCCGTCAGAATCCTTGATCTCGGTGGATTCATCGATGGTGATCGTGCCGGAAAGGCGTACGTCCCCGGTCGCGCCGCCCACCGCCAGGATCCCCGTGGCGTCGTTGACGTCCTGGATCTTGATCGTCCCCTCGAGGTTCACGCTGTGGTTCGAGTTCAGGGTGATCGCCGCTCCGGCCGAGGTCGGGTTGACCGCCCCGTCGCTCGAGACCCGGATGCTGTCGCCGACCGTCGCGGTCGCGACCGGCGTCGTGGTGGTTGTGGAGATGACGGTCTCGGCGTGAGCCGCCCCCGCCGCGAGGCAAAAGGGGGAGGCGGCGGCGAGCAGGACGTGGCGAAGGGACATGGTCGCTCCGGACTCCGAAAGAATGGACGCGCAGCGCCGCCCACCGCCTGATATGGTGACGACTAGGGCTTATACGTCGCGTAATTATTTGTTTCGTTCTTACTGTACATACCCGCCCCCGGCGCCGCAAGATGGCTTGGCGGCGTCGGCGCCGAGAACAGGCGAAGGAGTATGAGATCATGCCCAGAAGCGCGGCGGATCCGGCGAAGGCCGCGGTCACCAAGGGGTTGCGCCAGGAAGCCGGCCGCTGGCTGAAGGCCGCGCGCGAGGCCGCGGGCCTGACCCAGGCCGAACTGGCCGAGCAGGTGGGCTTGCGCTATTACACCTTCGTCTCGCAGGTGGAGAGCGGGCTTGGACGGGTGCCCATCGAGGCCCAGGGCGCCTGGGCGGCGGCGGTCGGCCATGATCCGGCCCAATTCGCACGCACCTTGCTGAGATATTATGAGCCGGAGCTGCACCGGCTCCTGTTCGGGGACGCCGCCGAGGATGCGCCGCGCGCACGCCAGGCGGGACGGGGTTAGGGGTCCGGCTCTCGTATGACCAACGTCGTGCCGTTCACGCCGAAGGCGTCTGTCGGAGGCGGTTGGACCGCCGCCGAACGCGCGCGGCTGGCGGACCTGGCCGAGCGGCTGGCCGCCCAGTACGGCGGCAAGGTGGAGGCGGTCTGCGGCGTCAGCGACGCAGGCGATCCCTGGTGCGCGATCAAGGACGAGAACGAGGAGATTCTGATCCACGTCGCCCGGATCGACGGGCAATTCGTGATTCATGACGCGGCGGCCGACGCCGTGGAGGAAGGCGAGACCCTGTGGGGCGCCTGCGACCGACTGCTGGGCGCGGCGTGGCGCGATCCCCGGGAAGAGGTCGTGGTGCCGCTGAGCCACCGGCAGGCCCATTCGGTGATCGCCCTCGCCCTGGCGGTCGCCTTCATCTACGACATCCAGGAATCCGAGGCCGCCGCGGCCGATACGCCGCCCCTGGCGGAGGCCGAAGCCGAGGGCGCGAGCCCCGTCGCGCCGCCGGAACCGCACGATGCGGCCGAGGCGGGCCGGCCCGACCTGCTGGCCGCTCACCACGGCGATCCCGCCACGCGCCACGCCGCCCCGATGGAGACGGCGGCGCCTTCCGACGACGGTCCTGCGGCCGCGCCTACCGACGAGGCGCTGGCCACTCGCGGTGAGGACGGCGAGCTAGCGGCAGCCTACGACATCCCAGAGATCGAGTTGACCGCGGCCGCGACGGCCGAAGCGGCGCCGGACGCCGGACGCGTGATCTACGGGACCGAGGGCGCCGATACGCTGCAGGGCGGGTCCGGCCGCGACATACTGCACGGCGGCGGCGGCGACGACAGCCTGGCCGGCGGCGAAGGCGCGGACGTGCTGCTGGGCGGCGCCGGCGCCGACACCCTGGACGGCGGCGGCGCGCCGGAGGGCGAGTTCGACGTCCTCGACGGCGGCGAAGGCGACGACGTCATCCTGATGAGCCACGACGTCGTCGCCCAGGGCGGAGACGGCGCCGACACCTTCGTCTTCCATGGGCGCCCGCCCCCGAACGGGAGCCTGCTGGGCGTCATCCTCGACTTCCGGGAAGAGCACGGCGACCGGTTCGTATTCGAGCGAGGAGGCGCCACCGTCACCCGGGTGGCGGAGAACCAGACCCTGACTCTGCCGCCGAACACCCAGGGCTTCAGCCCTTCCGGCACGCTCACGGGCACGCAGGTGTGGGTGGATCTGGACGGCGACGGCGTCGCCGACGGCCACATCTTTCTGGCCGGCGTGTTCGGCCGCACGCCGCCGGGCCTGGGCGGCCCGCACGCCGCAGCGAGCGAGACGCCGGACGGATCGTTCCTGCTGAGCTGAGCCCTACCCCGCGATGGCGGCGGCGTCGCGATCGCCCGTGCGGATCCGCATCGCCTGTTCCAGGTCCAGCACGAAGATCTTGCCGTCGCCGATCTTGCCCGTGTTGGCCGTTCGGGCCACGGCCTCCACCACCGCATTCACGATGTCGCTGGGGACGGCGATCTCCAGCTTCACCTTGGGCAGCAGCTTCACCTCGTACTCGGCCCCGCGATAGACCTCGGTCTTGCCGCGCTGACGGCCATAGCCGCGCACCTCGGTCACCGTCAGCCCCGAAGCCCCGGCCTCGGTGACGGCCTCCAGGACCGCGTCGAGACGGCTGGGCTTGATCACGGCGACGATCATCTTCATGGCGCTGCTCCGAGACTGCGTAAGCAAAATCCACGGCGAGGCTAGGGCGTTCCGCAGCCGGCTCCAAGCCCGCGGCTAAGCTTCCTCCGACGGCGCCCGCGAAACAGGCGCCCGGCCGGCCGGCGCCGGGCTGGGCGCAAGCGCAGGGCGCGGCGCTCGCGCCCGCACGCGCATCGCCCGCGGCTTGACGGCGAAGCTCTGCTTCACCGCCTCTGTGAACACGATCCCGGCGAAGCCCGGCCACAGGCGCGAGCCGGCCTGCTCGAACCCTTCAGCCCAGCCCGCCATCCATCCCACTGGCGGAACATAGAGCGCGCGGGTCCAGCCGGTGGGCTCCAGCTCGGCCTCGCGCAGCAGGTCGGCGAGCTGGCTGCGGGTGTAGGGGCGTCCGTGGCCGAAGGGAGTCTTCTCGGCGTTGGCCCACAGGCCGTTGCGTGCGGCGGTGGCGACCACCAGCCGCCCGGAGGGGGCGAGCACGCGCCAGACCTCCCGCAGCAGGGCCAGTGGATCGGGGCTCTCCTCCAGGGCGTGAACGGCAAGGATGCGGTCGAAGAAGGCGTTGGGGAACGGCAGGGCGTCTTCCGCCGTGAGGCAGGCGCGGTTGCCGGCGGCGTTGGGCCAGATCTCCACCCCCTGCTGGGCGGGCATGGCCGCCACGACACGGCGCGCGGCGATCTCGATATCCCCCAGGAACGGCGTGGCGTAGCCGAGCGCCAGTACGTCCAGCCCGTGAGCGTCGGCCCAGGTCTCCTCCACCTTGCGCGCCACCATCTCGCGCGCCGCCGCGCCCAGGCGCGAGGCGTAGAACTGCCGAAGCTCGAGGACGTCGCGGCGCATGCAAGACCCTGCCTATCCTCGACTTGTGGGCGCCCGCGCCTTAAATCGCAAGGGTGTCGAAGATCGCCGGGAGGCCCGCCTGTGACCGTCACCGTCCACCAGTTCCCCTGCCTGTCCGACAATTACGGCTTCCTGGTCCGCGACGACGCCACGGGGCTGGCGGCCTGCGTCGACACCCCGGATGCCGGCGCCATTCTGCGGGAGCTGAAGGCGCTCGGCTGGAAGCTCGACCTTATCCTCAACACCCACTGGCACCCGGACCATGCGGGCGGCAACGCCGAGATCAAGGCCGCCACCGGCGCGACCGTCGTAGGCCCCCAGGAGGTGGAGCGCCTGGGCCAGGCGCCCGACCGCATCGTGAGCGGCGGCGATGCGGTGATGCTGGGCCGGACGCAGTTCGAGGTGATCGAGTCCGGCGGCCACACCCTGGGCCACGTCGCCTATTTCGATGCGGCCGACAAGGTCGCCTTCGTGGGCGACACGCTGTTCGCCCTGGGCTGCGGCCGCCTCTTCGAAGGGGCCCCCGAGCAGATGTGGGCGAGCCTGCAGCGTCTGGCCGCCCTGCCGGACGAGACCACCGTCTATTGTGCGCATGAATACACCGCGTCCAACGCTCGCTTCGCCCTTTCGGTGGACGACGATCCGGCGCTGAAGGCTCGAACGGACGAGATCTTCGCGGCGCGCGAGCGGGGCGAGCCGACGGTGCCGACCAGCATCGGCTTGGAAAAGGCCACCAACCCCTTCCTGCGCGCGCCACGACTCGCGCCGAAGATGGGCCTGGTCGGCGTTCCCGATCACCAGGCCTTCGCCGCCGTGCGTCAGGCGAAGGACGCCTTCAAGGGCTGAGGCCGGGGGCTGCTGCGTGGGCGCTAGCTCAGCACCACAACAGCATCGGGCAGTTCGTTGGGATTATCGCCCGGGCGGGCGGGGAAGTGCTCCGAGAGGATCTCGGCGCACTGGTCTATGGCCTGTTCGAACCCTTCGACGGGCCGCTTCAGCTTGAAGCCGGCCACCAGGCGGGCCATCGCGCCTTCCCAGACCACCGGCTCGACCTTCTCCGAAATACCGTCATCGGCCACCAGTTCGGCCATGTGCTCGGCGACGGAGATATAGATCAGCACGCCGGTGCGCTCGCGCGTGGCCGCCAGGTTCTTCGACATGAACAGCTCGCGTGCGCGCCGGCGGACACGATCCTGCTTCAGCATCCGGGGCGTCACGAACCGCCGGATCGGCGGGATGGCGGTGAACAGCGCCACGGCGATGAACAGCGCGCCCTGCAAAAGGATTGCGCCGCCGAGCGCCCCCCTCGCCGCCTGTTCGGCGGCCGCGGCCATCTGCGCCGCCGTCCAGCCGTCGCCCATCAGTTCCGGCGCGGTCACGTGAACCCCGCCGGCCAAGAGGATCGCCGGCGCCACGAGCGCTGCGGCGCCGGCCCAGGCGAGCGGCACCTCCCGGTAGTCCGAGGATTCCGACGCCACCACGCAGTAGATTTCGCCGGAGGTGCGGGTCTCGGCCTGGCGAACGGCCTGTTCGATCCGCTTTCGGTCTGCGTCCGTCAGCATCCTACCATCTCCCCGAAGCCCCGCCGCCGCCGAAGGAGCCGCCGCCGCCGCTAAACCCGCCGCCGCCAAAGCCGCCGCCCCGGCCCCCGCGCCCTCCTCCGCCGCCGCCTGAGAGCAGCAGCGGCAGCAGCCACCACAGCGAACGTCGCCGGCCGCGCGGCGAGAACGCGCCCAGCACGCCGCCGATCAGCCAGAACACGATCAATATGATGAAGATCGCCGGTATGCCGATGGAGGAGTCGCTCGACTGCCGACTCGACTGCGCAGCGATCGCACGGGCCTCGTCCTCCGGCAGGGAGAGCTGGCGCACGATGGCCTCGGTCCCAGCCAGGACGCCGGCTTCCATGTCCCCACGCCGGAAGGCGGGCAGAATCTGCTCCTGGATAATCAGGCTGGAGAGCGCATCGGTGAGGATCGGCTCCAGCCCATAGCCCACCTCAATCCGCACCGCGCGTTCGGCAGGCGCCACGATCAGCAGCACCCCGTCGTCGCGGTCCTTGTCGCCGATCCCCCAGGCCCGGCCGAGCTGGTAGCCGTAGTCCTCAATGGGATAGCCCTGCAGGTCCTTTAGGGTGACGACGACCGCTTGGCGTCCCGTCTGGGCTTCGAGGCTCGCCAGACGTTCGGTGATCTGCGTTTCGGCCTGGGGCGACAACAGGTTCGCCTGATCGACCACCCGCCCGGTCAGGGGCGGGAACTTGGGCGCGGCTAAGGCGAGCCCCGCGGCCAGGACGAGGCCGAGGACCGCCAGGGCGAAGGCGCCGAGCGGTCCTGCGCGCCGCATCACGGGTTGGCCGGGGCCGGCGCCGTGACGGGCGGGGCTTGGGCCGGCGGGCTGGCGCCGAAGTCGACCGTCGGCGCCGACTGGGCCGCGGCGCTGGCCTGGAAGGTCTGCATCGGCTTGGCCCAGCGATGCACCGTGCCGGCCCAGAGCGCGCCGGGGAAGGTGCGAATCTCGGTGTTGTAGTCGCGCACCGCCTCGTTGTAGTCGCGCCGGGCGATGGAGATGCGGTTCTCCGTCCCCTCCAGCTGGCTCTGCAGGGCCAGGAAGTTCTGGTTCGACTTCAGGTCGGGATAGCGTTCCTGGATCATCATGAGGCGGCCGAGCACGCCCGACAGCCGGTCCTGGGCCTCGGCGTAGCGCTGGAAGGCTTCCGGATCGGTGATGGTCGAGGCGTCGACCTGCACCTGGGTGGCCGAGGCCCGCGCCTGGGTCACCTCGGTCAGCACCTGCCGCTCCTGAGCGGCGTAGCCTCGCACCGTCTCCACGAGGTTCGGGATCAGGTCGGCCCGGCGCTGATACTGGTTCTGCACCTCCGCCCAGGCGGCCTTGGCTCGCTCGTCCTTGGTGGGGATGGTGTTGATCCCGCAGGCGGCGAGCAGCATCGGCGCCAGCAGGATCACGGCGACGCGCGCGAAGCGATTGCGAAGTCTGGTCAAGTGAGGGACTCCCCCGATGCAGCCGAACCCGACATGGTGGAGATTATGTGGCCTGCGCCTTGATGCAACGCAATCCACAGCCGACGGCTTGAGGGCGAGCGGCGCAGAGGCGAAGTAGGGGCGCCCGTTCAACGGCAGGATCCCCGCATGCCCGAACCCCGCCCCTACTATTCCGACAAGGGCCTGTCGGCCGCCTTCTACGATCTGATCACCGCCCAGGACGCCAGCCTGGCCGGCGATGTCGAGCTCTATGCGAGCCTGGCGCCGGCCGGGGGCTCAGTGCTGGAGCTGGGGACCGGAACGGGGCGGGTCGCCTTCGCCCTGGCGGAGAAGGGCCTGTCGGTCCTGGGCCTCGACATCGCCCCCAGCATGCTGGCCCAGGCGCAGACCAAGCATGCCCTCAGGGGTCCGGACCTCGCGGCCCGCATCCGGTTCCGGCGCGGGGACATGACCGCCCTGCAGCTCGACGAAAGCTTCGATCTCGTGATCTGCCCCTTCTTCGGCCTGGCGCACCTGCCGGCGGGCGCGGCCTGGCGCAACGTCTTTACAGGCGTCGCGGGGGCCCTGAAGCCGGGCGGCAAGGCGGCCTTCCACCTGCCTCGGGCGGAGAGCCTGGCCGGCCCGGCGCCGCCGCGCGAGCGCGCGGTGCTGCAGGTCTCCGTGGACGACGCCGGTCGCCGGCTTTCGATCTTCGTCCACGAACGGAAGGCCAAGGCGGCCATCGGCCGTTTCGACCAAGTGGTCGACTATGTGCTGACCGACGCGCGCGGCCGCGAGGAGCGCCGCTCGCGCGAGCGCCTGACCTACTATGTCGCCGATCCGCGCCCCTTCGCAGAAGCCGCGGGCCTGAGGCTGGAGGGCGCGCCCACGCCCTTGGGCGGGGTGGGCGAGGTGCATGTCTTTGCGAAACCTTAGGCCGCAGCGGCCTGCGGTTCCGGGCTCCGCGGCAGCGGTTTCAGGCCGAACAGCGGGCGCAGCAGGGTCACCCGGCGCACGATCTCGTAGGTGGCGAAGCAGGCCGCAAAGGTCACGAAGATCAGGATCGCCGCCTCCAGCGCCTGGTTCAGACCCAGCTTGGCCAGATGGTGGCCGGCGGCGACGATCACCGTCTGGTGGACGATGTAGAAGGGGAAAACGCTGAGCGTCAGATAGGTCAGCACCGGCCCGCCCCGGGTCAAGTGCCTGGCGCCGAAGCCCAGCACGGCGGCGATGGCGCACCATTGCTGCAGCACATAGCCGCCCTGCCGCGCCCACCAGAGCCAGGCCGCTCCCTCCCCGCGCGGCGTAAGGGCGAGCCCCGCATAGAGGCCGTAGCCGGCGACGGCGAGAACGAGCGCGGGCCAGCGCAGGCGGATGAACCTCGCCTTCAGGGGCTCCGACTTGGCGATCAGGAAGCCAAACAGGAAGGCCGAGAAGGAGAGCGCATGGGTGTACCAGTCGTCGACCAGGGCATGGGTGACCCCGAAGATCGGCGCCAGGCTCCAGCGGACCAGGGCGAGGAACAGGAGCGGCCAGAGGATCAGGCCCCAGCCGTCCAGCCCGCGCTCCAGCACGCCACCGAGGCGCTCGAAGGGGCGGCGCGCGAAGGCGAGCACGCCGGCGAGGACCAGGCTGTAGACGAACAGATAGGCCACGAACCACATGTGATTGTAGGTCGGCGTGATCAGGCAGCCGTCCGCGTCGCACCAGTTCCCGCTGGCGGTGACGTACTTGCCGTAGAACTCGGCGAACGAACCGGCGAACCCAGCCTGCTCCACCACCTCGTAATAGCTCTGCGGCGGCACGATCACGAAGATCGCCAGCAGCAGGGGCGGCAACAGGCGCGCGGTCCGCGCCCGGGCCAGACCCGCGGCGCTCGCCTTGTCGGCCATGAAGCGGGTGGCCGCGCCGGACACCAGGAAGAGCAGGGTCAGCCGCCAGGGATTCGTGGCCATCATGACCGGAGCCAGCCATTCCACCGGCTGCGGCGTCTTCACGTGCCAGTCCCACGGCACATAGAAAATGCCCACGTGGTAGAGGATCAGGAGGAAGAAGGCGCCCACCCGGATCCAGTCCAGATCGGGGCGGCGTTCGGAAGCGGCGGTCGTCATGGTCGAGTCTCGTAATTCGCAGCGCCAATGACTTGCAATCGGCCGGGACCGCGGGAAAGTCGGCGGGGGTTTCCGGCGAAGCGGCGGGGACGAACGGGGACGCAGGCGTGACGAGCGGCGAACGATCCGGGACGAACGGGATCTTCTGGCGCGCCCTGCCGATCTTCGCAGCGGCGGTCGGGGCGCTGAACCTCGTCAACGCCCTCAGCCGGATGCACGACGATCCGGAGGTCCAATGGATTGTCCCGGTGGTTTGCGAGGCGACCAGCGCGGCGACCGCCATCGCCGCCATCTGGATCGGCTGGATGGCCTATCGCATCGCCCCGCCCGACAGCCGCCCGATCTGGCGCGTGGCGGCCGTGCACGCAGGCGGGTTGATGGCGTTCGCCACCTTCCATGTCGGCGGCTTCTACCTGCTGCGCCGACTGATCTTCGGCGTCCTGAATGTGCCCTTCAGCTACGACCTGGCCGGCAATTTCCTCTACGAGCTGCGCAAGGACGCCCTCGGCTACGCCATCGGCATGGCGGCCTTCTGGGCGATGACGCGCATCTTCGGAACGCCGCCAGCCGCCGGAACCGCGGAACCGGCTACTTTCGACATCCGGGACGGCGCCCGGCTGGTGCGGGTGAGGCTGGACGAGGTCCTGGCCGTCACCTCGGCCGGCAACTATGTAGAGTTCGTCCTGGCCGACGGGCGTAAGGCGTTGATGCGCTCGCCGCTCGCCGCCATCGAGGCCGAGCTGGCGCCTCGGGGCTTCGTACGCACCCACCGCTCCTGGCTGGTGAACGCCGCGCGCGTCACCGAGCTGCGGCCTGAGCGGTCGGGCGACTACATGGTTCGCCTCGGCGCCACGGAGGCCCCGCTCTCGCGCCGGTTCCCCGAGGCGCTCGCGATTCTGAAGGCGGGTTAGCGACGCACAGCGGCCGTGGCGTCGCGCACCGGCCGGAACTCCGAGTCCGCCTTCCAATTCGGCCAGACGCCGGGTTCGGCCAGGCGGCGTCCCATCTCGTGAAACAGAGCCACATCCTGGGCCGCGCCGCGCAGGTCCCAGTCCGCCGACCAGGCGTCGCAGGTCTTGTGATAGCAGTTGGCGGTGTAGTCGCCGACCCACCGCTCGCCCGCCTCGCGACCGCCCGCGATCAGGTCCTGCCCCCCACCCAGAGCCATCAGCAGCAGCACAGGAACCCCCCGGCGAGCGAGCGAGAAATGATCGGCGCGATAGAAGAGCGCGCGCTCCGGATGGGCGTCGGGCGTCACGGTGCGGTTCTGACCCGCCGCCGCCTGGGCCAGCAGATCCTCCAGCTCGTTCTGGCCGGCGCCGATCAGCACCACGTCCCGCGCAGGGCCCACAGGCTGCAGCACGTCCAGCGTCAGGTTCGCGGCCATGGTCTCCAGCGGCACGGTCGGATGCACGCCGAAATATTCCGAACCCAGCAGGCCGCGCTCCTCGGCCGTCCAGGCGGCGAAGACCAGGGTGCGCGGCGGCGGCGGGGCCGCCTTGAACGCGCGCGCGATCTCCATCACTCCGGCCACGCCGATGGCGTCGTCCAGGGCGCCCGGCCGCACCCTGCGCCCTTGCGCGTCGGGCGCGCCGAGCCCGTAGGCGTCCCAGTGGGCGGCGAACACCACGCTTTCCGTGGGCCGCGCGGCGCCCGTGATCTTGCCGATCACGTTTCGGCTGACGAGCCTGGCATGCTCCACCGGCACGTCGGCTGAAAGGGTCACGCCCTCCAGCGCCACCGGCCGGAAGTCCGCACGCCGGGCCGCCACCTTCAGGGCCTCGAAGTCGAGGCCGGCGTCGCCGAAGAGCTCGACCGCCGCCTCGCGCGTGATCCAGCCCTGCAGCGCCGCCTTGTCCTTGGCCGGATCGGCGCGGACGATGTCGAAGGCCTCGCCGTTGGAAGCGATCACCGTCGACCAGCCGTAGCCCGCGCCGGGCGCCTCGTGGACGATCAGGGCGCCCAGCGCGCCGCGGCGGGCGGCCTCCTCCCACTTATAGGTCCAGCGGGCGTAGTAGGTGGCCGCCTGGCCGCCGAACCTGCCGGCCACGGGCTCGCCCGGCCCGGCCTCGAAGTCCGGGTCGTTGATCAGGAAGACGGCGACCTTGCCCGCAAGGTCGACCCCCTTGTAGTCGTCCCAGTCGCGCTCCGGCGCGGACACGCCGTACCCGACGAAGACCAGCGGGGCCTGGGAGATCGTCACCCGGTCGACGGGCCGCTGGAGGGTGACGGAGATGTCCTGGTTGCGCGCCAGCGGCCGCGAGAGCCCGCCGACCTCGAAGGCGAAGATCGAGGGATCCTTCACCTGGAAGCGGACCAGGGGCACGTCCTGGAGGAAGGTCCCGTTCTCCCCGGCCGGCTCGAGGCCCAGCGCGGTGAACTCGCGCACCAGGTACTCGACGGTCTTCGCCTCCCCCGCCGAACCCGGAGACCGGCCTTCGAACTCATCCGAGGCCATGACCTTGACCATGTCGGACAGCCGCTGCGGATCGATCGGCCCGGAATCCTGGGCCTGAACGGCGGTGGCGAGAAGGATGGATAGGGCGGCGGCCGCAAACAGGCGCATGGGGGAGCTCCAAAACAGGAGCGCATGTTAGCGGACGGCCGAGCGCGGTGTCCCCTTCCCGCTTATCCCCGCGAAGGGTCAGGCCGGCGCAGGTTCAGGTTCGCGTCGCGAATTCCGAATCCCCTGTGGCCGCCACCGCCTGGTCGTCGAACGAGGCGTGGGCGGAGGTGTAGAGCCGGGCGTAGAGGCCGCCGGTCGCCATCAGCGCGTCGTGGTTCCCCTGCTCCAGGATCCTGCCCTGCTGCAGCACGATGATGCGGTCGGCGTCGCGGATGGTGGCCAGGCGGTGGGCGATGACCATGCAGGTGCGCCCGGCGAACAGCACCTTCAGCGCCTTCTGGATCGCCTGCTCGGTGAAGGAGTCGATATTGGCCGTGGCCTCGTCGAGGATCAGGATCTGCGGGTCGGCCACCAGCGCGCGGGCGAAGGAGATCAGCTGCCGCTGGCCCATGGAGATGTTGCGCCCTCGCTGGCCGAGCTTGGTCTGGTAGCCGTCCGGCAGGCGCATGATGAAGTCGTGGGCCGAGACCGCCTTGGCGGCGGCGATCACGTCTTCGGTCGTCGCGTGCTCGGTGTTGTAGCGGATGTTCTCCTCGATCGTGCCGGTGAAGAGGAACGGCTCCTGCAACACCATGCCGATGGTGCGGCCAAGCGAATCCAGGGTCACGTCGCGAACGTCGCGGCCGCCCACCAGCACCTGACCCTGGTCGACCTCGTAGAAGCGATGGGTGAGCGCGATGATCGAGGTCTTGCCAGAGCCCGTGGGGCCGACCAGGGCCACCACTTCCTTCGGCTTCACGGTGAAGCTGACGTCGTGCAGCACCGGCCGGGCGGGATCGTAGCCGAAGGTCACGTTGCGGAATTCCACCGTGGCCGGCGCATCCTGCAGGGGGGTCGCATCCGGCCTGTCGGCGATGGTCACCTGCACGTCGAGCACTTCGAAGATGCGATGCGCCGCGGCCATGGCGCGCTGCATGATCGTGTACTGCATGGAGAGCATGCGCACAGGATCGAAGAAGCGCTGCACATAGAAGATGAAGGCCACCATCACCCCCACCTCGAGCCTGCCGCCCAGCACCGCATTGCCGCCGACCACGATGACGATGGCCATGGCGAGCCCGGTGAGCACGTCGACGGTCGGCACCATGATCTGGCTCATCCAGGAGGCGCCGGTCTGGGCCTTGAAGTTCTCGTACGCCTTCTCCCGGTAGAGCTCGAAGTTCAGCGCCTCGCGGCGGGTTTCCTGGACCGTGCGGACGCCGTTGATGTTCTCGGCCAGCGCCGAATTGGCGGTGGAGGAGGCGTCGCGCGCCTGGCGGAAGGTCTTCTTGGAGAAGGGCAGCCAGATCGCCCGCACGGCGATGAGCGCCGGCAGGACGGTGAGGGTCAGCAGCCCCAGCTGCGGGTCCATGGCCACCAGCACCGCCGCGATCCCCACCAGCATCACGAAGTCGCCGATGGCGCCGGTGGAGCTTTCCAGGAACTCCTGCAGGGCGTTCACGTCGCCCTGCAGTCGGGCCATCATGCGGCCGACGTGGGTCTTGTCCATGAAGGAGAGCGAGACGTCCTGCAGGTGCTCGAACATCTTGCGGCGGATGTCGAAGATCACCCGCTGGGCGAGCCTGGCCGACAGCCACTGCTCCAGGAAGAAGACAGTGGCGTAGACCGCCACCAGGCCGGCGAAGGCCGCCAGCGTGGCGTCGAGCGCCGCGCCGTCGCCGGCGACGGCGGCGTCCACCGCCCGGCCGATGAGGGCGGGGATGGTCACCACCGAGGCGGCCGAAACCAGCACCGCGACCACGGCGGCCGCGAAGGCCTTTCGGTGCGGCCGGAGGAACGCCAGGAAGCGGCGGGCGACCTTGGTGTCGAAGGTCCCGAAGATGTCCTCCCCCTCCGAGGAGCCCAGGGAGGCTCGGGGCGCGCGAGGTTCAGCGGCGAGGTCGCTCATGCCTCAGGCCTCCTCCCTTTCGCGGACGGGTGTCTCGTCCAGGGTTTCGGCGCGGGTCTGCAGGGCGTAGAGGTCGGCGTAGACGCCGCCCTGGGCCACCAGTTCTGCATGGGTCCCGCGCTCGACGATCCGGCCCTCGTCCAGCACCAGGATCTCGTCGGCGTGCATCAGGGACGACAGGCGATGCGCGATGATCAGGGTCGCCTTGGCCTTTGTCTCGTGGGCCAGGTTGTCACGCACCCGCCGCTCGGTGACCGCGTCGATTGCCGCGGTGGAATCGTCGAAGATCATGATCCCCGGCCCCGGCACCACGCCGCGGGCGATGCTCATGCGCTGGCGCTGGCCGCCGGAAAGCGCGACGCCACGCTCGCCCACCCGGGTGTCGTAGGCGGCGGGCAGGGCGGCGATGTGCTCGTGGATCTGGGCTACCTTGGCCGCGCCCGTGATCCGCTCGTCCTCCGCCCAGGGATCGGCATAGGCGAGATTGTGGCCGACCGAGGCGTCGAACAGGAACGCCTCCTGCTGGACCAGGCCGACATATTCCCTCAGCGAGGCCAGGGTGACCTCGCGGATGTCCTTGTCGTCGATGGTGATCGCGCCCTCGGTCACGTCGTAGAAGCGTGGGATCAGGTTGGCGAGGCTGGACTTGCCGCTGCCCGGCGGACCGACGACGCCCAGCGTCTTCCCGGGCGCGATCTCGAACGAGACGTCCTGCAGGATCGGCTTGCCGCCCGGCTCGTAGGCGAAGGAGACCCTGTCGAATTTCAGCACGCCCCGCGTCGGGACGAGGGGCCGCGCGCCCGGCGCGTCCGCGATCTCGGGTTCGAGGTCCAGCACTTCGAACACTCGCGCGCCCGACGAGGTGGCGCGGGCGGCGGAGTTGAAGATCATGGCGATCTGCCGGATCGGCGTCTGCAGCAGCGTCATGTAGGTGAGGAATTCGGTCAGCTTGCCCGCGGTCATGGCGCCGTCGACCACCTTGTGGCCGCCGTACCAGAGCATCAGCCCCATCGACCCGTAGAACGAGACCGTCATCACCGAGACGCCGCGGAAGCGCAGGGTGATGCGCTTGTAGGCGAACTGCAGGGCGTCCATGGAGGCGCGGTCGAACTTGGCGAGTTCGAATTCCTTGCCGGCGAAGGCGCGAACCACGCGGATGCCCTGGAGATTCTCCTCCATGGTCAGAGTCAGCACCGCCATCAGCTCCTGCACCCGCAGCCAGGTGACCCGCAGGAGGAAGCCCATCCGCGCCAGCGCCCAGCCGGCGACCGGCACGAAGGCGAGGCCCAGCAGCCCCAGCACGAAGTCGGTCGACAGCATCATGTAGCCGGCGAAGCCGAGCAGCAGGGCGAGCGTCAGCGCCTGCATCATGCCGTTCTGGATGAAGACTCGGGCGCCCTCCAGGTCCAGCATCCCGCGGGCCACAAGGTCGCCGGAGTGGATGCGGTCGTGGAAGCCGAAGGACAGGCGCTGCAGCTGTTGGAAGAACTTCAGCCGCAGGTCGTAGGCGACCTGCTGGCTCACATATTCGCCCTGGTAGCCGGCGTACATGGTGAGCAGACCGCGGACGACGGTGGCGGCGAGGACCAGCAGGGCGGTGGTCCAGAGCGCCCCTTGCGCCTCCGCCGCCTGCGCGGCGCCCGCAGCCAGCATGGCCTGGGCGTGGTCCACCGCCTGGCCGAACAGGCGCGGCAGGGTGAGGCTCGCCACCGCCGAACCCAGCGAGCAGCCGATGGCGAGCGCCATGCGGCGGGGATAGCGCATCGCGAGCGCCGCGATCCGCTGCAGCACGCGCGGCATCTGGCGGACATCGACCCTGATCGAAGCGGAGTCGGTCGGCTCCGCACCCCGCCGGGAGGGGGGAGAATCACCCATTACGCGTTCCATTTCCGAGTATGGAACTCATTGTGAACGCGGCCGGCGCCGCGCGCCAGACTTGTTTTGACGCAACGGACAAATGCGCGGGTTGTGGCGAAGCTTCAGTCGCGGTCGCCGGCCAGCACCGCCTCCCGGTGCCTCAGGGCCGCCGCCGCGGGCATGGCCGACCAGCCCTGCAGCAGCGATCCGCGTCCCCAGGGCGGCGAGAAATACTCCACCGCGCCCATCCAGCCCTTTTCCAGACAGGTTTCCCACCAGCGGACCAGTGGATAGCGCCAGCCCGGCAGGCCGCGGCGCAGGCGTTCCTCCGCATAGAGGCCGTCGAGCCAGGGCCAGTCGGCGCCGTTGTGGTAGCGGAAGGCGAAGGCGCTCTTCGACCGCACGTCCTCGCGATGCTTGAAGGGCGGATAGGCGCACATCACCCCCCAGTCGCCGAACGCCTGATCGCCATTGTGGCGGGTTTCCAGATGACGGCGTACGGCGTCGAGCACCTCGCGCGCCTTGTCCGGCGGCACGGCGTCGTAGCGCAGCAGGGTCAGGCTATCGAGCGTCAGGTGGTCCTCCAGCGCCGGCTCGACGCTGGAGAGGCCTTCGGGCGAAATGTAGTCGGCGTACCAGCCGTCCGATCGCCAGAGCTCGCGGGCGATAGCCTCCCGGGCGTGCTCGGCGGCTTCGCTGGCGGGGGCGACGAGGTCGGGCTCCAACTTGCCGGCCAGGCGGCAGATGGTCTCCAAGGCCCCCACCCACAGGCCAAGGTCGTAAGCCACATAGCCGCCGCGATAGACGTTGTCGGCCCAGTCGCGATCATGCCGCGGCTTCACCGGCAGTCCACCTTCGGTCAGGTCGCGATAGCGCTCGAAGATCCCCTTGATCAGCGGCCAGTGCCGCTCGGCCGGCTCCAGGTCGTCGGTGGCGCGCACGTAATCGCCGATGGTCAGGACGAAGAAGAGCGGCGAGTCGAAGTGATCGCTCCACCAGTCGACCGACCGGGTGTGAATCCAGTCCATGCCGAAGGCGGTGGTTCGAAGGGTCTCCCAGGCGTGGGCCTGTTCGGGCCCCGAGACGATGACGCCGGAGGGCGCCTCGCCGTCCGGCTGGACGCCGGAGGCCAGGATCTCGATCTGCTCGTGGACGATGGCTGGCTGCAGGTCGAGCAGGAGCTGCAAGGTCCAGTAGCCGTCGCGGTAATAGGTCCGGGCCGGCGTCGAATAGTGAAGCCCGGCGGCCAGGCCGTCGAACCGGCCGCGGTCGTCGCGCCGGATGGCCGAGAGCGCAGCATGCACGCCCTGCATGACCATGGAGCGCATCAGCGGGTCGGCTTCCGGCATCAGATCGCAGTGGGCGGCGTAGGCCGCGCCCTCGGCGATGATGGTCTCGATGCGGAAGTGCAGGGCGCGTTCGGCCTCCGAGCGGTCGGCGCCGGCCGCGACGATCAGGTTCTCGCCGCGCTGCTCGATCAGCACCACGGCCCAGGGCAGCTCGACGCAGCGGACCGCACCCTCGCGGAGGACCCGGGCGCGCGCATGATGGACCTTGTCCCAGGCGGCGCACTTCCGCGCCGGAGAAAAGCCGCGGTAGCGGGCGCCGCAGAGCACCATCACCGGCGCTTCCTGGGCCACATGGAACCCGCCCTCGGGCGCGGAGAGCCCATTGGGGAAATAGACGTGGGGGCCGCCCAACGGGTCGAACCGCAGCCGCCCCAGGGAACCGGCCCCCCACAGCGCCAGGTCGGCCCAGCCGTCGGGGTTCAGCTCGCCCTGCAGCCGAGGAGCCATGAACGGCAGGACGACGGCGGTCTCGCCTTCCACCCGGCCGTCGGCGCGGGCCTTCAAGAGCGGTGGCGTCAAGGGACCTCTCCTGCGGCGGTTTCAGGCTTGGTACGACGAAGAGCGGAACGCGGAAACCTGCGCCCCGGCTGCGTGGGCCTCAGTCGGACGCTCCGCCGTGGGCCCGGACCGCCGCGGCCAACTCCTGCCGCATCACCGTCTTCAGGCGCTCCGGCGCCAGGATCTCCACCTTGTCGCCCCAGGTGAAGAGATGCCAGGCGAGCTCGCGCATGCCGCCGGCGGTGAAGCGCACCAGCACGCCGCCGTCGGGCAAAGGCTCCAGTTCCTGGGTGGGGTGGAAGCGCCAGCCCATCGCCTCCTCCGCCCCGTGCGGCTTGATGCGCAGGCGGACGTCCTCGATCTCGTCCTGGTAGATGCCGAAGCTACGGTTCATGAATTCGCGCAGGGAGAAGCCCGCCGGCCGCGTCCCCGGGATGTCGGTGACCTCGATGTCGCGCAGTCGGTCCAGGCGCCAGGTGCGGGGTTCCGGCGAACTCCCTTCTCCGCCTACGAGATAGTTCGAGCGGCCGAACATCAGGCCGAAAGGCGTCACCTCCCGCACCCGCCCGGGCGAGGAGCCGCCCTCGTAGCGGAAGCGGAGCCGGTGCAGCGACATGATCGCCTCGCGCACCGCGCCCAGCACGGTTTCATCCTCGAAGGGCCGCGGCCCGGCGTGGATCGCCACCGACTCGGCCTCCAGCAGGGCCTCCAGGTCCGGCGCCAGCTTGCGCCGGGCGCCGGCGCGGATGGCCGAGAGCACCTTTTGTTCGATGGAGAGCAAGGCTCCGGCCCGGGAACTGGCGCCGGCGGCGCGGAACTGCTCGGCCGCGGCGTGCAGGGCCGCGAACTCGTCGGCCGTCGGGGCCTGGAAGACGCCGTCCAGGCCCGAAGGAATACGGAAACGGCGGGTGGGCGGATCCTCCACCTCTTCCATCTGAGGGAACACCTCGCGGATCGCGTCGCGCATGCGCTCGGCCGTACGTCGGCCGATGCCGACCCGTTCGGCCATCTCGTCCAGGGTCAGGCCCTCGGCCGAAGCCGCCAGCATCCGGGCGAGCTCCAGCAGCCTCGCCGCCTTCTCGTGACGCATGGGAACAATCCTGGAACTTCATGCGTCCGTATTTGACGCATCGGCACTTTAGACCGGATCTCGCCGAGACGAAAGGAGCTCCCGATGCCCAACGTGACCCGTCTTCCCGCCCCCCGCCGCCCGCGTCCGGAGCCGCTGTTCCTGTTCGACGCCCGCAGGCCGACCCAGGCCGCCAGCGCCGACATGATCGAACAGGTCATCACTCACGCCGACACCGCCATGCGCATGTCGGGCGGGCGCTGCAAGTACCGCGTCTCGGCCCAGACGGTGGAGCGCCTGATCGCCGAAGGCCGGCTCGAGGCGTCCGCCCGGCGCCTTGCCGACCTGACCGTGATCTGGGACGAAACCGAAGGCCAGGTGGCCACCGTCCGCGACGACGCCCGCCTGCGCGACGCCGCCGCCCGCTGGGCGGAATGGGACGCCCTGTGGGACGAGGAGAGCTTCGCCCCCGAGCCGATGACGCGTTCCTTCGCAGCGTGAGGGCGGCCGAACTGCCGCGGCGGGTCCGGGCGACGATCTTTATTGCGAGTCATTCTCAATAACAATAGGGTCTGGCGACGGAGACCCGCCATGCCCCAGCCGAACCCCGACGCGCCCGCCCAGCTTTCCGAACTCTTGCGCGGCGAGCACATGCTGCTCTGGAGCTTCAGGGCCATCGCCTTCGGGCGCGGCGACTGCGCCCTGGTCCGCCGCCAGTTCGAAGAGGCCTGCGGGCCGCTTGCGACCGAAGCGCTGGCCGCGCTCACGGTCTTCGTCCGCGAACTCGGGGTGGGGGGAAAACGCCGCCTGACGCTCGCAGCGCCAGGCTCCTTCAGCGTCACCTGCGACGAGCAGACGATCCTGGCGGCCTTCGCCGCGGCGCAGGCCGAAGAGTACGGCCGCATGGAGGCGCATCTGTCCTGGCTGACCGGCGATGCCGTGCGGCCGCCCTTCCCCGCCGCCTGTTGTCTGCTGGCACAGGCGTTTGCGATGAACGACCTTTCCCTGCGTTGCCCGCCAGCGTCCGAGCCGAAGCATGGCGCCCCTGGCGCGGCCGCGCCGGCGCGCCTAGCCTGCGTGCATGGATGACGCCGACGACCTGAAGGTCACCGACAACCCCGCAGCGGGCCGCCTGGAAATCCGGCTGGGGGAGAACCTCGCCTTCGCCGAGTACCGGCTGGAGCCGGACGCCATCGTCTTTCCCCACACGGTCGTGCCGCCGGAGTTCGAGGGCCGCGGGGTGGGAAGCCGCCTGGTCCGCGCCGGGCTCGCTCTGGCCGAGGCGAAGGGGTTGCCGATCAAGCCCACCTGCCCCTTCTTCCGCGCCTACATCGCCAAGCGGCCGGAACTGCACGAGCGGGTGCATCCCGACATGCGTGGAGCCCTTACCGCGGGCTGAACCGCTTCAGCCGTGGGCGCGCCGGGAATCCGCCGGCGCCTGACTCCGGTCTTGCAGGCCATAGTCGCGGACAACGGCGGCCACTCGAAGCCGATAGTCGGCGAAGATCTCCACCCGGCCCGCGGCCTGGATCCGCCGATGCGCCTCCACCGCACGCCAGCGGGCGACGGCCTCCTCGTCCCGCCAGAATGAGAGCGAGAGCACCTTGCCCGGCGTCGTCAGGCTTTCGAACCGCTCGATGGAGATGAAACCCTCGATCTCATCCAGCAAGGGACGCAGGGCCGCCGCCGCGTCGAGATAGGCCTGCTGGCGGCCTTCCTTGGCTTGGGCCTCGAAGATGACGGCGATCATGGCGTCACCGGCTTCAGGAAGGTGCGTTCCTCCGAGAGGATGAAGCGCTCTTCCTGCGCCATGGCGAAGTTGGCGGCCCCGGCGGGATCGGCCTTCAGCCGGGCGCGGTAGGCCTCGTAGGCCGCAAGGCTGTCGAAGGAGATCAGGGCGATCGCGATATTGTTCGTCCCCTCGTGCGGCAGGAAGTAACCGAGGAGGTCGCCCCCACAGGCCGGGATGATGGAGAGCCAATTCCGGGCATAGGTTTCGAAGGCGTCGCGCTGGAACGGGTCGATGACATAGCGGATGCAGCAGGTGATGGTCATGGGGCCGAAATAGCCGCGATCGCGGCTGCGATGCTTCGACCGCGCTCGAAGCGTCCCCGCTCGCGCGAGCGCCCTACGGCCGGTAGTCTGACGCCATGAAGCTCGGCCCCGACATCGCCCGCATCGGCGCCCTCCTGGGCGATCCGGCGCGGGCCAACATGCTGACGGCGCTGATGGGCGGCGAGGCGCTGACCGCCAGCGAACTGGCGCGGGAAGCCGGGGTGACGGCGCAGACCGCCTCCTCCCACCTCGCCAAGCTGCAGGCCGGCGGGCTGGTGGCGGTTCGGCGCCAGGGTCGGCACAGTTACTTCACCCTCGCCAACGCGGACGTCGCCGCCGTGCTGGAACATCTGATGGGCCTGGCGATCCGGGCCGGTCACCAGCGGGCGCGCCCGGGGCCGAAGGAGCCGGCCCTGCGACAAGCGCGGGTCTGCTACGACCATCTGGCCGGAGAGCTGGGCGTCGCCCTGCTCGAAAGCCTCTTGGCGCACGGGCGGATTCTCGACGTCGAGGGCTCGCTGATGCTGACCGACGAAGGGGCGGCCTTCGCGCGCGACTTCGGGATCGAATTGACGGCGACACGTCGCCCGGTTTGCCGCGCCTGCCTCGACTGGAGCGAGCGCCGCAGCCACCTGGCCGGGGCGCTCGGCGCGGCCCTGCTGGACAGGATCTACGCCCTCGGCTGGGCGCGGCGCCTCCCCGGCACGCGCATCGTGGCCTTCAGCGCTCCCGGCCTGGCGGCCTTCTCCCGCACCTTTGCGCCGGCCTCCTCGACGTAAGCCGTCGACAAGCGGGCCGACCTCGGCTTTGCTGCGGCGCCCGCGCCCGCGGGCCAATTCAAATTCGACTTTTCGATTGGGGACGAATTTCCAGATGGCTCGACTATTGCCCGAACCTACGCCGGAGACCCAGCATTTCTGGGACGGCTGCCGAAACGGGGAGCTGCTGCTGCAGCGGAACAAGCAGACCGGCGAGGCCTATTTCCCGCCCCGGCCCTTCTGCCCGAAGACCGGTTCACGCGACGTGGAGGTGTTCAAGGCCAGCGGCCGCGCCACCCTGCATTCCTACGTCATCAATCACCGGCCCCGCCCCGACATGGGGACCGAGCCCTACGCCATCGCCGTGGTGCAGCTCGAGGAAGGCCCGCGGATGATGACCAACATCGTCAACTGCCCCCAGACCCCCGAGGCGCTTGTCCTGGACATGCCGCTTGAAGTCGTTTTCGAGAAGATGAGCGACACGATCTCGCTGCCCTTCTTCCAACCCGCGAAGGCCTGAGGCGAGACTATGAAGCAGAACACTGTCGCGGTCGTCGGGGCCGCCGAAACCACCAAGATGGGCAAGATTCCGGACGTCTCCGTGATCGGCCTGCACGCCGATGCGGCGCTGAACGCCATGGCCGACGCTGGCCTTTCGCCCGCGGATATCGACGGCGTTGCCTGCGCCGGGATCAGCCCGGTCGAGCTCGCCCACTATCTGGGAATCACGCCGACCTATGCCGACGGCACGTCGGTGGGCGGCTGCTCCTTCATGCTGCACGTCCGCCATGCGGCGGCGGCGATCAATGAGGGCCTGTGCAAGACCGTCCTGATCACCCACGGCGAATCCGGCCGCTCGCGGGTCGGGGCCGGCGGCTTCGGCCGTGCGCCCTCCAGCCTGATGGGCCAGTTCGAGATGCCGTTCGGCGTCACCTCGCCGCCGACCATGTTCACCGTTCCGGTGCTTCGCTACATGAAGACCTACGGGGTGACCGAGGAAGACCTGGCTACGGTCGCCGTGATCCAGCGGGAATGGGCGGCCAAGAACCCCCGGGCCAGCTTCAAGGACCCGATCACCGTCGACGACGTCCTGAACTCGCCGATGATCGCCTGGCCGTTCCGGATGCTGATGTGCTGCCTGGTCACCGACGGCGGCGGCGCCCTGATCCTGACCAGCGCCGACCGGGCCAAGGACTTCCCGCAAAAGCCCGTCTATGTGCTGGGCACGGGCGAGAGCGTCGAAACCCCGATGGTCAGCCAGATGGAGGACTTCACCTCCTCCAAGGCGTTCCGCGTTTCGGGCAAGAAGGCCTTCGACGAGGCGGGGATCAAGCATGACGACGTCGATCACCTGATGATCTACGACGCCTTCGCGCACCTGCCGCTCTATGGCCTGGAGGACCTCGGCTTCTGCAAGCCGGGCGAGGCCAAGGACTTCATCAAGGGACGCAACACCGCCATCGGCGGCAAACTGCCGCTGAACACCAACGGCGGCGGCCTCTCCTACATGCACTCGGGCATGTACGGCATGTACGCCCTGCAGGAGAGCGTGCGGCAGATGCGCGGGATCGCCCCGGCCCAGGTCGACGGCGCGAAGATCAGCGTCTGCCACGGCGTCGGCGGCATGTTCGCCGCCTCCGGCACGATCATCTTCTCCAACGAGAAGGGCTGACGGAGGCGGGCCCGACGCCATGGCGTACGATCCGACATGGCGTCCGGCCGGCTTTTGGGGGGCGAGGGCTTGGCTCCTCGCCCTCCTCATCCTGATCGCCGGCGCCGTCGCCGCGCGCGCCGAGAGCCGTGCGCCTGACCTGGTGCTCACCGGCGCCCTGACCGGGCGGGCGCATCAGACCTATACGGAGCTTCCCTTCCGTGTGCCTGCAGGCGTCGAACGGATTACGGTGGAATTCGCCCATACCGGCAAGGAGCAGCGCTCGGTCATCGATCTGGGCCTGCGCGATCCCGAGCGGTTTCGCGGCTGGAGCGGCGGGAACAAGAGCCGCTTCACCCTGTCCGAGACCGAGGCGACGCCGTCCTACCTGCCCGGGCCGATCCGCGCCGGGACCTGGAAGCTGGTCCTGGGCGCGCCGAACATCCGCGCGAACGCCGAGGCGCGCTACGAAGCGAAGATCTGGCTGCACCGCAAGGGCGAAGCCTTCGCGGGATTTGCGGAGGCGCCCTTGGCCGAGGGCGAGCGCTGGTGGCGGGGCGACCTGCACATGCACACCGGGCATTCCGACGGTTCCTGCCTCTCGCGGCGGGGGGCGAAGATCTCCTGCCCGGCCTTCAAGACCGCCGAGGCGGCCGTGGCCCGGGGCCTGGATTTCATTGCCGTGACCGACCACAACGCGATCTCGCAGTTCGGCGCGCTACGGGAGATCGCGCCCTATTACGATGACCTGCTGATCATCCCCGGCCGCGAGATCACCACGTTCCAGGGTCACGCCAACGTCTTCGGCCCGACCGGCCATCTCGACTTCCAGCTCGGCGGGCCGCGGGCGCCGGACCTCAAGGCGATCCTCGATCAGGTAGAGACGGCCGGCGGGCTCTTCTCCATCAACCATCCGGGGCTGCCGTCCGGCGAGATCTGCATGGGATGCGGCTGGACCGCGCCGGACGCCGACTACGCCCGCATCCAGGCCGTGGAGGTGGTCAACGGCGGGGTGGCCGAGGGACCGCTGTCCGGCCTGCCCTTCTGGGAAGCGCGGCTGGGCGAGGGCTGGCGAATCGTCGGCGTCGGCGGATCGGACAACCACGACCCGACCCTGTCGCCGGGCAAGGCGCCCGCCATCGGCGTTCCCACCACCGTCGTCCGCGCGCCGCAACTCAGCGAGACCTCCATCCTGCAGGCTATCCGCGCGGGCCATGTCTTTATCGACGTGGAGGGATCCCGCGACCGGATCCTGGAGATCGACGCCGAGGCGGGCGATGCGCGGGCGGAGATGGGCGGAAGCCTGATCGCGCCGGCCGGAACGCGGGTGCGGCTTCTTGTCCGCACGGCCGGGATCGCCGACGGAATGGTGGTTCTGGCTGGTGACGGGGGCCGCCTGGCGGCGAACCCGAAAGCCCCGGTCACCGAGGCCAACGCCTTGGCGACGTTCGAATTCGTCGCGGACGGAACCCGCGGCTGGGTGCGCGCCGACGTCCGTTCTCGGGACGGTCGCCTGCTGCTGATCGGCAATCCGATCCATCTCGATCCCGGACTCTGAGCCGGGACGGAATTTGTTGTTAACCGTCCTTGGGTTAGCACAAATCGGTCGGATTTCGTCGGGCAATCCATGGGTCTCAATCCGGAATCACGCGCCCGCTTCAATCTTGAGCGCGCCTCGATCCTCATCCTGGAGCCGACCCCGATGGGCATGGGCATCCTGGCTCAGATTCTCACCGGGTTCGGGGCCAAGACCCTGCATCGCTGCGAAAGCGTCGCCGAGGCCGAGGATGCGATCCGGCGGGTGGAGATCGACCTCGCCATCGTCGACACCATGGGCGGCCCCGGCTACGACTTCGTGGCCTGGCTCCGGCGCAGCGGGATCGAGCCCAACTGCTACGCGCCGGTGCTGATGACCGCCGGCCACACCCCGTCCGGCGATGTGAACCGGGCCCGCGACTGCGGCGCCCACTTCGTGATGGCCAAGCCGCTGACCCCCATCGCGGTGCTCGAACGGATCATCTGGATCGCGCGAGAAGGGCGGAAGTTCGTCGAGTGCGACACCTATGTCGGGCCCGACCGCCGCTTCAAGAACGAGGGCGTGCCGCCCGGCATGGTCGGCCGCCGCCGCGACGACCTGCAGGGCGACATCGGCGACGCCCAGACCCCCAACATGGACCAGGAAGTCATCGACGCCATGGTCAAGACCCGACGAGTGGAACTATGAGCGCGGTGAAGATCCATACGCCCCCGGTGCGGTTGGCCAAGCTGCTGCGCACGCCGGGCGGGCTGCCGGTGGCCGAGGCCCTGCAGAAGGCCGGAGCGGGGCTGGAGAGCCTGAGGGGCGAGTGCCTGAGCGAGCTGGACCAGGTGCTTCAAGCCGCCGAGGCGATCGCCGCGCGCGCCGGCGGCGAGTACGACGCCGAACTGACCGCCGAACTTTATGGCGTCGTCTCCACGCCCATCGGGGTGGCGGGGGTCTGCGGCTTGCAGTCGGTGGAGACGGCCTTGCTCAGCCTGTGCGATCTGCTCGACCGGCTGAAGGCGAAGGGGGGGTGGGACGCCAACGCCGTGGCCGTGCACCTGAGGGCCTTCCGCCTGCTGCTGCATACCGAGGCGGCCAAGGATGACGCGGGCACGCGCGCCATCCTGGACGGCCTGCGCAAGGTCAGCCAGCGCTACGCCGGCGAAGAAGCCCCGGCCGGCAAGTAGTTGCCGCTCCTTAAGGGTTGAGGCGGTCGGTGATCGCCCAGAGCCCGTCGACCACGGTCTTGAGCTGTTCCGGATCGGTCCCGTCCTTGGTCCAGAGCAGGCGCAGGGCGTTGGCGTGGACGCCGATCGAGGCCCAGTCCTGACGGCCGTGCGTACGCTGGCGATCGACCAGTTCACATAGGCTGTAGGCCGCATCGCACAGGGTGCGCTTGTTGAACATGCCGGCGATGTCGAGGATGGTGGAGCCTTCCTCGTAGACCGAATCCAGGCTGGCGCTCTTCTCCTGGCACATCACCTCCAGGCGGCCGATCATCGCGCCGAGCGACTTCATGGCGTCCCCGGCATGAGCGGCGAGCTCGCGCGCGGCGCGTTCGCTCGCCAGCCCCGCGGTCATGCCGCCGGGGCGGGCGACCTGGTCGGTCAGGCGGTACTTCACCTTGACGAATTCGGCGTCGCTCACAGCTGCACCCGCGTCGGTTTGAGGAGCATGTCGATATCGGATTGATCGAGATTGGGATCGGTCGCCATGCCGACATGGGCCGAAAGGTCGTCCTTGCGGCGGCCCTTCATGCCCAGCGGCGGCCCCAGGTTCTTGAAGCGGCGGTCCGGGCCCACATAGTTCTCGGCCACCACCATCTGGCGCTCATCCTTGGCGACCCAGAAGATCCGCTGCAGCAGGACCTCGGGCGTGAAGGGTCGCGCCACCACGAAATTGGCCCCGGAATCGCGGCTCTTCTCCACCATCGAGCGCGCCGCATGGCCGGTCAGCAGGATGACCGGCGTGAACCGCGCATGTTCGGGCGCCTCGCGCCGCAACCACCGGATGAAGTCGTAGCCGTCCATGTCGGGCATGGAGGCGTCGGTGACGATGAGATCGAGCTCTTGTGTCTTCACATAGTGCATGGCCTCGGAGCCCGAGCCGCACTTGAATTGCTTGCGCACGCCGAAGCCGCGGAACATGGCGTTCAGCGCCTCGAGCGCCTGGGAGTTGTGCTCGACAAGCAGCACGACCGAGCGGTCGAGATTGATCCGGATCTGCGGGTCGAGGGCCACGGCGGCTCCGTCAGAACAGATCGAGGTCGCCGGCGTCGGCGCGCACCGCCTCGGCGGCGTGCGTCATCCGGGCCAGGCGGTTGGCCAGATCTCCGAGCGTCACGCCCGAGACGGCCTCGCTCAGGTCGTAGCCTTCCTGCGGCGACTGGCTGGCCAGCCGGCGCGTGAAGTGGGCGAGTGCGGCCAGGTGCTGGGTCAGCACGTCCAGCGTCTGGGCCTCGTGCAGGGCGATGGCCAGGGGTTCGCCACGGCTGGCGCGCACCAGCTGGGTGACCAGCGTCTCCAACCGGTCGCACAACTCGCCGGCATGCTCCAACTCGCTGGCGATCGAGGCCAGCACGTCGGGGGCCAGGACAGGCGCGGCGGCTTGCGTCATCAAAACAGCTCCACAGCCCCTTCGTCCTCGACGGGCGCGGGCTTTGCGCGAACAGGTTCGCTCAAACGGGTTAGCTCCGCGTTATCGGTGACGGTTCTTTGTTGCGCCCGGCCAGAGGTCGGCCAGTACTGCACGCGGCGGGCCTCGAAACCACCCAGGCTCGATCCGACCACGGGAATCCCTTCGTCGCGCAGGAATTTCTCGGCGAAGGCGGCGTTGGAGGCGCCGACGTCGGAAAGACCGCCGAACATCCGGGCCCCGCCGAACAGCTTGGCCTCGAGCCGCTCACGACGCGCGCCGGCGCGCAGGAGATCGTTGATCAGCAGTTCCATGGCGTAGGCGCCGTAGCGGCGGCTCTCGTCCAGCCCCTCCGCCTTACCTTCGGGCAGAAGGAAGTGGTTCATGCCTCCCACGCCGCGGACCGGATCGCGCATGCAGACGGCGACGCACGACCCCAGGATCGTGGTCAGCAGCACGTCCGGATCGCTCGATATGCAGTGCTCGCCTTGCACCACATGGATCCGTTTGCCCGGCCGTTTGGAGACGTTCTCGACGATCATGTGAGGGGGCCGAACACCGCTTCGATTTTTTCTTTGAGGGTTTGGGTGGTGAACGGCTTCACCAGGTAGTTGTTGACGCCGAACTGCACCGCGCGCTGCACGAGTTCGCGGTCGGCGCGGCCGGTCAGCATGATGACCGCCGTCTTGGAGGTGGGCCCGTGGGCGCGGATCGCCCGCAGGAGACCAAGCCCGTCCAGCTTGGGCATGTTGAAGTCGGTGATGACCAGGTTCACCGGCGCGGCCAGCATGGCGCGCAGGGCCTCCTCGCCGTCGGGCGCCTCGCGCGTCTGGTTGATCCCCAGGGCGTGCAGGCTCGTCCGGATCAGCGAACGCATGGTCTGCTGGTCGTCGACGATCAGGGTCTTGATGGATGCTGCCGCAGGCATCATGCGCTCCTTTGCCACTCTGCGGCGGCGCAGAGGGAGAGTAGGGCCGGACCCATACGGGAGAGCCCGACCTGCTTTTCGACCGCGCCGATTTCGTAGGCCGCGCGCGGCATTCCGTAGACGACGCAGGACGGCTCGTCCTGCCCAAGCGTCCGGGCGCCTGCCCGGCGCATGGCCAGCAGGCCCTGGGCGCCGTCCCGGCCCATGCCGGTGAGGATCGCGCCCACCGAAGGGCGATTGAGCTTCGCCACGGAGTCGAACAGCACGTCCACCGAAGGGCGGTGGCCGTTCACCGCTTCGCTCTGCCGCAACCGGATGGTCGGCTGGCCGGCGGAGATCACTTCCATGTGGGCCTCGCCGCCGGGGGCGATGTAGACGTGGCCGGTCTGCAGCCGGTCACCGTTGCGCGCCTCGGTCACGGTCGCGCCGGAGACCCGGTCCAGGCGGGCGGCGAAGCTGCGGGTGAAGGTGCCCGGCATGTGCTGCGTCACCACGGTGGGCGGACAGGCGTCGGTAAAGTGGGCCAGGATGGTCATCAGCGCCTCCACCCCCCCGGTAGAGGAGCCGATCGCCAGGACGAGGTCGCTGGCCGCCCGATAGGCGCCGTCGCGCTCCACGGGCGCGGCAGGGCCGGCATAGGGCTTCACTCGCGCGCGGGCCGCAGCCTTCACCTTGGTGGTCAGGTCGGCGAAGGCTTCCTGGGCGGTCACACCGCCTACCGGCTTGCCGATGCAGTCGACGGCGCCGAGCTCCAGCGCCTCGATGGTGATATCGGCGCCCTTCTGGGTCAGGGTGGAGACCATGACCACCGGCGTCGGCCGCAGGCGCATGATCTTCTCCAGGAACTCGATGCCGTTCATGTGCGGCATCTCGACGTCCAGGGTGACCACGTCGGGATTGAGCTTCTTGATCAGCTCGCGCGCCTCGATCGGGTCGTTGGCGAAGCCCAGCACCTCGATTTCGGGGTCGCGCTTCAGGGTCGCGCCCAGCAGGCCGCGCATCGTGGCGCTGTCGTCGACGATCAGGACACCGACGGTCATCGTCCGTTCCTCAAGGCGTAGGTGGTGAGGCCGACGGTCTCGAACTGCGCCGCAGCGGGGCCGGTGACCCGTTCGGAATGGCCGATATAGAGCACGCCGCCGGGCTCCAGGGCGGGGGCGAACCGGCTCCAGATGCGCTCCTGGGTCGGCTCGTCGAAATAGATCACGACGTTGCGGCAGAAGATGGCGTCGAACCGGCCCCGCATGGGCCAGTCGCCGATCAGGTTGAGTTCGCGGAAGGCGACCAGTCGGCGCAGCTCGTCGGCCACGCCCCAGCGGGTTTCGGCGCCCGCCTGCACCTTGCGGAACCACTTGCGGCGCAGCTCCAGCGGCACCGGGGCCACGGCGTCCTCGCGATAAACCCCGGCCTTGCCCTCAGCGATCATGTTGGGGTCGATGTCGGTGGCCAGGATCTTCACGTCCAGGTCAGCCGCCTCGGGCAGGGCCGCCAGCACGGTGATGGCCATCGAATAGGGTTCCTGCCCGTTCGAGCAGGCCGCCGACCACAGGCGCACGCGGCCGCCGCGGCGCGCACGCTCCACCAACGGCGGCAGCACATGGTCGCGCAGGTGCTCGAAGTGATGCGGTTCGCGGAAATAGCGCGTCACGTTGGTGGTGAGCGCCGCCATCATCGCCTGGCGCTCGTCGACGCCCTCGGCGCCTTCGACCAGCTTGCAGTAGTCGCGGAAGGAGCGCAGACCGAGCGAGCGCAGGCGCTTGGCCAAGCGCGAATAGACCAGCGCCGCCTTGCCCTCGCTGAGCGCGATGCCCGCGTGGCTGTGCAGGATCTGGGCGATCTTCTTGAAGTCCTCGGCGGTGAACAGGAACTCGCCTTCGACCAGTCCGGCCCCGGCGCCCCCCTGACCGCGCGGATCGGCGAGCGTTGTCATGCGGCCTCGGCTTCCGTCTCCTGCAGCACCCTGTCGAGGGAGATCAGGCTGATCATCCGGCCGTCGATGGCGAACAGGCCCTTCACGAAGCTCTTCACCTGATCACAGGCGATGTCGGGCGTCGGCTGCACCATGTCGTCGGAGAGATTGATAATGTCGGAGACGGCCTCGACCAGCAGGCCGAGCGTGCGCGAGCCCACATTGACCACCATGATCACGTGCCGGGCTGTGGGTTCGGTGGTCGCCAAGCCTAGGCGCGCGCCCAGGTCGACGATCGGCAGCACCGCCCCGCGCAGGTTGATCACCCCCTTGATGTAGGAGGGCGTCCTGGGCAGGGGCGTGGCCGGCGTCCAGCCGCGGATCTCACGCACCTGCATGATGTCGACGCAGAATTCCTGATCACCGATGCGAAAGGCGATCAGTTCCCGGCGGTGGCCGGCGGCGATGTGGGTGACGGGATCGCTCATCGTTGTCCTGCCTTATCCTGCCATGCGCTTTTCGGGCCGCGGCGCCGGCTTGCGCCGGTGCTGGGTCGTGACCAGGGCGTCGACGTCGAGGATCAGCGCCACGCGTCCGTCGCCCAGGATGGTGGCCGCGGCCACGCCGTCGATCTGCTGGTAGTTCGCCTCCAGGCTCTTGATCACCACCTGACGCTGGCCCTGGATCGCCTCGACCAGCAGGGCCGCCTTGCCCCCGCCTTCGCTCTCCACCAGCACCGCGACGCCCGAAGCCGGCGGGATCGCCGTGTCGCGGAAACCCAGCGCCACGCCCACGTCGATCAGCGGCACGAAGGTCTCGCGGATCCGGATCACCGCGTCCTTGCCGCCGACATAGTGTACATCCTCGGCCTTGGGCGTCAGGCTCTCGACGATGGCCGACAGCGGGGCCACCAGGGTCTGTTCGGCGGCGGTCACCACCATGCCGTCGAGCACCGCAAGGGTGAGCGGCAGGGACATGGTGAACTTCGAGCCGCGACCCGGCTCGGACGAGATGGAGATGCGTCCGCCCAGGGCGGAGATCGAACGGCGGACCACATCCATGCCGACGCCGCGGCCGGAGATGTCGGACACGGTCTCGGCGGTCGAGAAGCCCGGCAGGAAGATCAGGTTGTCGACCTCCTCGTCCGACAGCACCGCGTCTTCGGCGATCAGCCCCTTGGAAACGGCGATGCCGCGGACACGCTCGCGGTTGATGCCGCGGCCGTCGTCCTCGATCTCGATCACGATGCGGCCGCCGCGGTGGAGGGCGCGCATGTGGACCACGCCCTCGGCCGGCTTGCCGGCGGCGGCCCGTTGCTCGGGCGTCTCCAGGCCGTGGTCGATGGCGTTGCGGAGCATGTGGGTGATCGGGTCGGTCAACCGCTCGATGACGGTCTTGTCCACCTCGGTGTTCTCGCCGTCCATGATCAGCTTGACCCGCTTGCCGACCATGTCGGCGACCTCGCGGACCAGGCGCGGCATGCGCTGGAAGACCGACTTCACCGGCTGGGCGCGGATGGCCATGACGCTATCTTGGATCTCGCGCGTCAGGAGCTCTAGGTCCTCCAGGCCTAGCGCCACGTTGGACGAGCGCGCCAGGCCGCTTTCCAGCACGCGCTGGGACAGCATGGCCTGTTGGATGACCAGTTCGCCCACGGCATTGATCAGGCGGTCCACCCGGTCGAGATCGACCCGGATGGTGGCGGCGGGCGCGGCGGCCGGCTGCCCGGCCGGGGCCGCGGCGGGCGCGGCTTTCGCGGCCGGCGCCGGCTTGGGCGCGGCGGCGGCGAGGCTCGGAGCCTCCGCCTGAGCGCGGGCGATCAACGATGCGACGTCGGCGGCGGGTTCAGGCGCAGGCTCCGGCTCCACCGGTTCCGGCCCAGGTTCGGGCGCGGCGTGGGCTTCCGGCGGAGCGAGTTCCGCGGAGGGCTCCGTCGACGCCCCGCCCTGGACGCGGGCTAGCAGGGCTTCCAGGTCCAGCGGGGCGTCGGCCGACGCCTTGGCCAGGTCGTCGTCGCTGCGCGGGCCGCCGCCGCCGGAGGGAGGCGAGGGTGACGAACTGGAGCCGCTCTCGCAGACGATCTCGATCTCGCAATCGTCCTCGACGAACTCGAAGACCTCGCGGATGGCCGCTTCGTCGGCCTCGGTGGTTAGCCGCACGGTCCAGCGCAGGTAGGCCGCCTCGGCGGAGAGCTGGTCGAGGGGCGGCAGAGCGCTGTCGTCGAACGTGACCTCGGTCTCGCCCAGCCGCGCGAGCTCGCGCAGGACCAGGCCCGACTCGTTGGCCTTGGCGTACATTTCCGATTTCGGCGCGAACAGGACCCGCCAGGTGGCCGCGGCCGGCGCGGCCTCCACCGTGGGTTCGGGTGCCGGGGTGGGATCGAAGGCCGGGGCGGCGTCGCCGGCGGCGGACTCCTCGTCGATGCTAACCGCCATGGGAACGAAGCCGAAGTCCTCGTCCTCGCCCAGCGGTTCGTCGTCGACGCCGTCGTCGCCGATCAGCGCCTTCAGTTCGGTGAGCATGCCGGCGGAGCGGCCCTCGTCGACCTGACCGCCGTCGCGCGCCGCCGCCACATGGTCGGCCAGCACGTCGAAAGCCCGCAGCAGAGTCTTGGCCACGTCATCCGTCAGGTCCATCTGGCCCGAGCGCAGCTCGTCCATGACGGTTTCGAAGACGTGGGCGAAGCGGATCAGGTCTTCGAGCCCGAACGCGCCGGCGCCGCCCTTGACGGAGTGCACGGCTCGGAAGACCGCGTTGATGGTCTCCGGATCGGCGTCGCCCGCCTCCATCGAAAGGAGGCCCTGTTCGGCGTCCGTCAGGAGCTCGTCGCACTCCTGGAAGAAGGTCGCCTTGATGCTCTCGAACGGATCCAACGGGACGCTCCGGTTGGGTGGTGACGCGCTTGCGGCTACGCCGCGACGCGGCGGACGGCTTCGACCAGCTTGACGGGATTGAAGGGCTTCACGATCCAGCCGGTGGCGCCGGCGGCGCGAGCGCGCTCCTTCTTGGCCGCGTCGCTCTCGGTGGTCAGCACCAGGATCGGCGTGGCGCGGTGATTCGGATCGGCCCGCACGCCTTCGATCACGCCGAAGCCGTCCAGGCGCGGCATGTTGATGTCGGTGATGACCACGTCGGCGCCCTGGGCTTGCAGGACCTCCAGGCCCTCCACGCCGTCCACAGCCTGCAGCACGGTGTAGCCCGCCTGCACCAGCGCGTGGTTCAGCATCTCCCGCATGGTGCGGCTATCGTCGATGGTCAGAACGGTCTTGCTCACGAAAGTCCCCCCTCGGGCTCGAAATGGATTTCGGGATTCCCGAACGCAGCCAGTTGCTCTGAAAAGCCTGAAGACGGTTGATTCACCCTTAAGGACACGCCGTCTTCGACCCAGATTTTACGCGCCGACATCAAAACCTGCAGGCAGAGGCCGCCAAGGCGGGTCACCTGGGAGGCGTCCAGGGCCAGGGGGCGGCCCCGGAGCGCCATGAGCTCGGCCCGGAGCGGCTCGGCCGCCTGCAGGTCGAGAACCGGCGGCAGGCTCACCTCGGCGGGCTCGGCTGGCGTCGACATCGCTTTACATCCCCTTCGGCCGCTTTGCGGCGTTTAGAACTCTTCCCACCCGTCGGCGTCCGGCTCGGGCTTGCGCACGGCCGCGCCGTCCCGGCTGGACCGCTTCAGCTGCGGCGCGGCGGCGCGCGGGGCGCTCGCCGGCGGAGCCTTTGCGGCCATGCGGGTTTCGCCGACCTGGAAGCGCGAGACCGACGAAGCCAGCGTCTCGGCCTCGTTGGCCAGCGCTCGGCTGGCGGCGGTCGATTCCTCGACCATGGCCGCATTCTGCTGAGTCATCTGGTCCATTTGGTTAACGGCGATGTTGACCTGGGCGAGCGCCGTGGACTGCTCCTGGGCCGAGGCCGCGATCTCGGTCACCAGGCCGTCGATCTCGGCCACGCGGCCGACGATCCGCTGCAAGGCCTGGCCGGTCTCACCCACCAGCCGCACGCCCGAGCCGACCTGGGCCGTCGAGGCGGAGATGAGGGTCTTGATCTCCTTGGCGGCTTCGGCCGAGCGCTGGGCGAGCGCGCGGACTTCCGAAGCGACGACCGCGAAGCCCTTGCCTGCGTCGCCGGCCCGGGCCGCTTCGACGCCGGCGTTCAGGGCCAAAAGGTTGGTCTGGAAGGCGATCTCGTCGATCACCCCGATGATCTGGCTGATCTCCTGGGCGGAAGCCTCGATCGCGCTCATGGCCGAGACCGCCTGCTGCACCACTTCGCCCGAAGTGTGGGCGTCGCCGCGCGCGGCCACCACCATCTCCGCGGCGGTTTTGGCGCCGCTGGCCGACTTGCGGACCGTGGCGACGATCTCGTCCAGCGCCGCGGCGGTCTCCTCCAGGCTCGCGGCCTGCTGTTCGGTGCGGCGCGAGAGGTGGTCCGCGGCGGTCGAGATCTCGCTCGAGCCGCTGCGGATGGCCGAGACATTGCCGGCCACCACCACCATGGCGTCCTGCAGATGGCCCATGGCGGCGTTGAAGTCGTCCTGCAGCTGCCGGTAATCGGCCGGGAACGGCTGGGCGAGGCGATAGGTCAGGTCGCCGGAGCTCAGGCGCGACAGTCCCTCGGCCAGCGCTGAAACGACGGCGGCCTGCTCGGCGGCCGCGGCGGCCTTAGCCGCCTCCACCCGCGCGCGCTCCTCCTCGGCGGCCTTGCGCTGCTCGGCGGTCATGCCTTCGAGGCGCAGCTTCTCCAGGCCCGCCTCCTTGAAGACCACCACGGCCTTGGCCATCTCGCCGACCTCGTCCTTGCGGCCGGTCGCCGGGACGTCGATGGTGAAGTCGCCCTCGGCCAGCCGGCGCATGGCCCGCGTCATGGCGGTGACCGGCCCGGCCACGGTGCGGGTCAGCACCAGCCCCAGCGCCACCGACAGAGCCAACGCGATGCCGATGCCGAGCGCCAGGGACAGGTCGGCGAATCGCTTGGCCGCCACCTGCTTGGCGCTGAGCGCCTCCATCACCGCGGTCTCGGCCTCGACCAGCGCCTCGATGCCGTCTTCCGCCGGGGCGATCAGGGTGTCGGCCTTGCCGTCGGGGCCGATCATGCGAATCGCTTCGGCCAGGGTCTCGGGGTCGCCGACCATGCCCTTGCCGGCCTCGACGATTTCGGCGTGCCACTTGTCGGCTGCGGCGACGATCTCGTCGACCTTGGCGGCCCCGTCGGCCGTGTCGGTGAGAAGCTCGCGGGCCCCGGCGAGCTGCTTCTTGAAGTTGCCGCGATGCCGTTCGATCCGCTCCACATAATAGGGGTCTTGCGAGAGCAGGAAGCCGCGGAAGCTGTTCTCCTGGCGGGAAAGGTAGAACTTGGCCGCCTCCAGCGCCGCCAGCGTCTTCTGGCCTTCGGCCACGGCGATCCGCGCCTGGTCGAGCGACCGCAGGTTCAGGTACATCGACCCGCCCATCACGCCCATGGCCAAGGTCGTCGCAGCGAAGCCGATCGTGAGCTTGCGCGAAATCTTCAGATTGTTGAACGACATGACCTCTTCCTCGGCAACTTATCGCGAACGAGAGGTCATCTCGCTCACGTATAATTTGTGGAATGCGGGAAAGCGGCTTTCAAACTTCTTGTTACTCGACTCTGGCCTTCCAATACTTGGAAGCGAATCGAGCCGGTCCGAAAGCCTCCCCCGGCTCCTCAAGCCTGGGTAAGCCGGGCGTCTTGAAAAAAGAGTTACCGAGGCCGAGGCCTCGAGGCCGAAACGGCTTGAGTCATTTAGAGAAATTTGGTTCGACGATGGTTTATGCGACAACCTGCCACACAACCGCTCCGCCGCTATGGAAGAACCGCCTCGCGCCCGCACCCGAAAGTAGAACCGCACAGCTGAAGTATAGGCCGCTTGCGTAACGTGTTCTTCATTCGCGCACGCCGGCCGCTTCCCTTCCGCCGGGTCAGGCCTGAGACCATGACGCTGCGGTCGTAGAACCGCGGGGAGACACGCCATGGACCTGAGACTGACGCCGGAGATGCAGGCGTTCCGGGAGGAGGTGCGCCGGTTCCTGCAGGCGCATCGCGACCGCTACGCGCCCGGCGCCGGCGTCGAGCGCCCGCGGGACGCGGCGATGGAGTGGCAGGCGCTGCTGATCGAGCACGGCTATGCGGCGCGGACGATCCCGAAGGAATATGGCGGCTACGGCGCCGAGCCCGACATCCTGAAGGCGCGCATCATCGCCGAGGAATTCACCCGCGCCGGCGCCCCGCGCGGATTCGCCAACCAGGGCATCTCCATGCTCGTGCCCACCCTGCTGGAAGTGGGGTCGGAGGAGCAGAAGCGCCGCTGGATCGCCCCCACCCTGCGCGGCGAGACGATCTGGTGCCAAGGCTATTCCGAGCCGGGCGCGGGTTCCGACCTCGCCTCCCTTCAGACCCGGGCGGTGGAGGAGGGCGACGACTTCGTGATCAACGGCCAGAAGATCTGGACCAGCACGGCGGCCCAGGCCGACATGATCTTCTGCCTGGTTCGCACCGAACCTGACGCCCCCAAGCACGACGGCATCTCCTACCTGCTCTTCTCCATGAAGACGCCGGGGATCGAGGTGCGCCCCCTGAAGACCATGACCGGTTCGGCGGAGTTCAACGAAGTGTTCTTCACCGACGTCCGGGTGCCTAAGAGCGCGGTGGTCGGCGGGCGCGGGCGGGGTTGGTTCGTCGCCAACGCCACCCTGAAGCACGAGCGCGGCATGCTGGGCGACCCCAACGCCACCGAGGCGCGGCTGCACGCCCTGATCGAGCTGATGAAGACCGAAACGGTCGGCGGCGAACGGCTGATCGACAATCCGATGCTCTGCGACCGCCTGATGCAGCTGCAGGCCCGGGTTCTGGCGATGAAGTTCAACGGCCTGCGCCTGCTGACCGCCTCGATGACCGGGGAGCCGCCGGGCCTGGCGGGGCTGGTGGTCAAGCTGCAGGGCTGCGAGCTCAACCACCAGATCGCAGCCCTGGCCATCGATGCGTTGGGCGAGCTCGGCGTCCTCTATGAAGACGGGCCGCACCTCCGCGCCGGCGGAAGCTGGCAGCGGAACTACATGTTCGACCTGGGCCTGATCATCGGGGGCGGCACGGCCCAGATCCAGAAGAACATCATCGCCGAACGCGGCCTTGGCCTGCCGCGCGAACCCAAGCTTGCAAAGGCCTGACGCGATGGACTTCTCTCTCGCCCCCGATCAGCGGCTGATGCAGGAAAGCCTCGCCCGTGCGCTGGCGGAGAAGGTTCCGCTGGACCGCGTCCGCGCCTACGCCGCCGATCCGAATGACGCGGCCGGGGACGTCTGGAGCCTGCTCGTGGAGTTCGGCCTGCCGGGAATGCTCATACCCGAGGAGTTCGGCGGGCTCGGCCTGTCGCTGCTGGACGCCGCTCTCGCCGCCGAAGCCCTCGGCGCCGCCGCGACCCCCGGCCCCTTCCTGGGCGCCTGCGTGCTCGCACCCCTGGCCCTGCGGCTCGGGGGCTCCGCCGACCAGCAGCGCGAATGGCTGCCCAGGATCGCCGCCGGCGAGGTCGTGACCGGCGCAGCGATCGCCGAGCCCGTCGCCGGCGCCCGCGACGGCGCAGGGGTGACCGTCTCCGGGGGCAAGCTCAGCGGCAAGGCGCTGTTCGTCACCGACGCCCTCTCCGCCGGCCTCTTCGTCGTGGCCGACGGCGACGGCGGCCTGCACCTCGTCCGGGGCGACGCGCCGGGGCTCTCGCGCTACGCCATGACCACCATCGACCTGACACGCCGGCTCGGCGAGCTTCAGTTCGACAAGGTCCCCGCCGAACCGCTTGGGGAAGTGCTCCCCCGCCTGCGGGACGCCGGCTGGACGCTGCTGGCGGCCGATACGCTTGGCGCCGCCGGGACCATGATCGCCAAGGCGGTCGCCTACGCCCAGGAACGCAAGCAGTTCGGCCGGGTGATCGGCTCGTTCCAGGCGGTCAAGCACATGTGCGCCGAGATGGCCGCCGAGCTGGAGCCCGCCCGCTCCCTCGTGTGGTACGCCGCCTACGCCTTCGACGAGGCGCCGGAGGAGGCCTCCCTCGTCGCCGCCCACGCCAAGGCGCATCTGTCGGAAATCGGCCGCTTCATCGCGCGCACAGCGACCGAGGTCCACGGCGGCATGGGCATCACCGACCTGCTTGGCCTGCACTACTGGTTCAAGCGCATCGGCCTGGATCGCCAGCTGCTCGGCGGCCCCGAGCGAGTGCGCCGCCTGGCCGCGCAGATGCAAGGCCTGGCGGCCTAGACAGGCGAGGCCATCAGCCGGCGCCGCTCTGTAGAGGCCACGAGTTCGGCCCAGATCGCTTCGATCAGGTCCGCATCTCCCCGCGCCTCCGCCGCCACGTGCAGCTCGATCAGCGCCTCGCGCAGGCGATCGTTCTCGGCCTTGAGAGCCGAGATCCGCAGGCTCGCGCCCGCCTCTCCAGCCCGTTCGGCGACCGCAGGGTCGCGAGCCAACAGGGCGCGGAGGGCGCGGTTCTCCTCCGCCAGCCGGTCGGCCATGCCGTCCCAGACCTCGGCGGCGATGGCCAGCAGCGCCGCCGACAGTCCGAGCGCGCCGGCGCGATCGGCCGGGGGGACCTCGGGCTCGGCGTTGCGGACCAGAAGGCCGGCGAGTTCGGCCAGGACAGCGGGCACGGCAGGCGTCATAGGCGTCCCATCACTTGCAGGGCGGCGCGGTCCTGGGCGTTCTGCAGGGCCCAGGGCGGATAGACCATGATCGGCTCGCGGTTGCCGCCATCGAGCCAGGCCCGGGCCGAGGAGACCCAGATCGCCTGCCCCTTCACACAGTTGAAGAGCTCCCACCACCAGAGCGCTTTCGGATCGGCGACCAGGCCGCTGGCCCGCTCCCAGGCGGCGACGGCGTCCTGCCGAGGCGCAAGCCCGCCCGCCAGCGGGCGGCCGAACGTCCAGACCGAATTGAGGCTCCAGCCCAGGTCCTCCAGCGGATCGCCCAGATGGGCCATCTCCCAGTCCAGCACCCCGTGGATCTCGCCCGCCTCGTCATAGAGGAAGTTGCCGGTCCGGTAGTCGCCATGCACAACCGAGAGCTTCTGGGCCGGCGGCGGCGGCTCGGCCCGCAGGCGGCGGATGGCGGCGCGGATGATCGGCATGGGTTCCGACTGATCGGCGTCGATCACCCCTTCCCAATAGTCGAGCTCGCGCTTCCAGCACGCGTCGAGGGCGACAGGCTCCATCACCTCCGCCAGGCCCAGGCCTTGCGGGTCGGCCTTGGCGATCTCGCCGAGGATCGTCCATTTCCGCTCCGCCAGGCGCGTATGGACCGCGTCATACTGGCCGCCCAGCAGCACCTGGGGCGAAGCCTGAAAGCCCGCGATCTCCTCGGCGACGAAGAACGGATGATCGAGGGCGCCGCTCTCCTCCTCCAGCCACAGCATCTCCGGCACGGGCACGGCCGAACCGTGGAAGGCGCGGTAGGCCTCGAACTCGATCCGGCGCTCGGTGTCGATCAGGGAATCCGGTGGGTCTCGCCGCAGGATCAGCTTGCGTTCGCGCGCGGCGCCGGCCCCGTCGGTCCAGCTCAGCACGAAGCGATAGGTCTCCCGCGAGGCCCCGCCGGATATCCGGGTGAGGCCGCGCGCGACCACGTCCCGCGCCTGCGGCATCCGGCCCGCAATATAGGCCGCCAGCCGGCTCTCCAGGGACGCCGTCACTGCAGTGTGAACCGCACGGGGAGGGTCTTGGGGCCGTTGACGAAAACCGCCTGGGACATCTTCGGCTCGCCGGTCAGCTCCACGCTCTTCAACCGCGGCAACAGCTCCTCCCAAAGGATGCGCATCTCCATCTTGGCCAGATGCTGCCCGAGGCACAGATGCGCGCCATACCCGAAGGCCAGGTGCTTGTTGGGCTTGCGGTCGACGCGGAAGGCCTGGGGCTCGTCGAACACCGCCTCGTCGCGGTTGCCCGAGGCGTAGCAGAGCATCATCCAATCGCCGCGGGCGAGCGCCCGGCCGGCGAACTCGGTGTCCTCCGTGGCCGTGCGCATGAAGGTCTTCACCGGTGTGGTCCAGCGGATGGACTCGTCGACCAGGCTCGGGATCAGCGACAGGTCGGCCTTGAGCTTTGCGAACTCGCCCGGGTTCTCGGCCAGGCCCCAAAGCGCCCCCGCGGTCGACGAGGACGTGGTGTCGTGCCCGGCGGTGGCGACGATCATGTAGTAGCTCATCGCCTCCAGCTCGGAGATCGGCGCTCCGTCGATGGTGGAATTGGCGATCACCGTGGCCACGTCGTCGCGTGGATTGGCCCGCCGGTCGGCCGATAGCTTGGCGAAATAGGCGTAGAAGTCGGCGACCACCCCCTCGGCGATCAGCTTGGTCATGTCGGCGTCGGGATCGGCCTTGCGCCCGAGTTCCGGGTCGGAGGCGCCGAACAGCTCCTGGGTCAGCATCAGCATCCGCGGCTCGTCCTCCTCCGGGACGCCCAGGATCTCCATGATGACGTGGAGGGGGTAGTGCAGCGCCACCTCGCGCACGAAGTCGCACTGGCCGCCGGTCTCGACCATCTTGTCCACCGCCTTGCGGGCGATGCCGCGGATGCGATCCTCCAGCCCCCGCAGGTTCGGCGGCATGAACCAGGCCTGGGTGAGCGCCCGGTACTTCGGATGGTCGGGCGCATCCATCTGCACCAGGCTGCGGACCAGATGCGGGCTGCCGCCCATCATCTTGCGCACCGCTTGGTCGGCGGCCTTGTTGGTGAGCACGGTGGAGCGGTCGCCATTGTGGAAGAGGGCGTTCTGCCGGCTGATCTCCAGAATGTCGGCATGGCGTGTCGCCACCCAGAACGGATCGAAGCCTTCCACCTCGGCCACGCCGAACGGCTCCTTTTCCCGAAGCCAAGCATAGGTTTCATGAATGCGGCCGTCGGCATAGGCGGCCGGATCGACCAGCACGGTCGCGTGTTCGTCGGGAATGCGGTGTGTGGTGACGCCCATCTGGCTGTCAGGCTTCGCCCGCCGGACGCAAGGTAAACTTACGTCGGGTAAGCAAAACCCATCCTCCCTTGTCTTGTTATCTTGGATCAATTGATACTGCGCTCGCGCGCGCGCCCGCAATACCGCGCAAACAACAGAACCAGGGCGCCGCTACGGAAACTCAAGACCCCGGGACCCCCATGCTGACCAAGGCCGACGACTTCCCGATCCACCAGACGCCGGAGCCGATCGCCTATGCCGGAACCGATCGCAACTTCTACGACCGGTATTTCTTCAACGGCTACGGGCCGGACGGCACGGAGTTCTTCGCCGCCGCCTTCGGGGTCTATCCCCAGCTCAACGTGGTCGACGCCCACTTCGCGGTGATCCGCGACGGGATCGAGCACTGCCTGCACGCCTCGAAGGTGATGCACATGGAGAGGCTCGACCTCGCCTGCGGCCCGATCCGGATCGAGGTGGTCGAGCCGCTGAAGACGCTGAAGGTGATCGTGGAGCCGTCGCACGGCTTCGCCGCCGAAATCCTGTTCGAGGGCCGCAGCTTCCCCATCGAGGAGCCGCGCTTCATGCGCCGGATCGGCCCTCGCGCCTTCATGGACTATACCCGCCTGACCCAGAACGTCCGCTGCTCAGGCTGGATCGAGGTGGACGGCGGGCGCCGCGCGATCGCGGCCGGCGCGGTGGGAACCCGCGACCGGTCCTGGGGTATCCGCCCGGTGGGCGCGCCCGACCCGCAGCCGCCGGTCCCCATGACCCTGGGGGGGTTCTTCTGGCAGTGGACGCCGCTCAACTTCGCCGACCGCAGCGTCTTCTTCCACGTCAACGCCGATCCCGACGGCCGCCCCTGGAACACCCGCGCGGTGATCGCCCCCGACGGCGCGGGGCCGCAGGGCTTCCAGGAGACGGAAGCCGCGACGATGGACGAGGTGAGCCTGATCCCCGGCACGCGCCACGCCCGCGAAGGGACCCTGAACATCCCCCTGGCCCAGGGTTCGGCCAAGGTGCGGTTCGAGCCGATCCTGACCTTCCTGATGCGCGGCATCGGCTATGGCCACCCGGCCTGGCGGCACGGCGGCTACAAGGGTGAACTGGTGGTGGAGCGCGAGGACATCGACCTGGCGTCCGTCGACATGGGCAGCCCCGAGAACTTCCACATCCAGGCGCTCTCGCGCGTCACCCTCTCGGCCCCAGGCCAGGAGGCCATGACCGGGCTCGGCGCTTTCGAGCAATTGATCGCCGGTCCCTACCGCCCCTATGGCCTCGGCTGACGGCACGGCTTGCTTCCACCCCTCCGCGCTTGCACAATCGCCGGATTGGAAGATCCGGCGCGGCGACGCGTCATTTTTTGAAAGCTCGTGATTTGACCATTTCCCCTCCGACGGCGCTGAAGCCCGCGCCGGACGACCACCTGGGCTCGGTGGACAGCCTGATTTCGGGTCTGGCTTCGGTCGGCTATATCGCCTCGCGGCGCATCGCCACGGCCGTCTACATGGCGGTCCACCTGCAGAAGCCGATCCTCGTCGAAGGCTCCGCCGGGGTCGGCAAGACCGAGCTTGCGCTCTCCACCTCCGCCCTGCTCGGCCTGCCGCTCGTCCGCATGCAGTGCTACGAGGGCCTGGATGAGTCCAAGGCGCTGTACGAGTGGAAGTACGGCAAGCAGCTCCTCTACACCCAGATCCTGAAGGACCGCATGGGCGAGGCCCTGGCCGACGCCCCCGACATGGACGCGGCCATGAAGCGCCTGCACGGCGTCGGCGACCTCTTCTATTCCGAAGAATTCCTCGAGCCCCGGCCGCTGATGAAGGCCCTGAAGGAGGACGACGGCTGCGTCCTCCTGATCGACGAGATCGACAAGTCCGACGAAGCCTTCGAGGCCTTCCTGCTGGAGGTGCTCTCGGCCTATCAGGTCTCGATTCCTGAACTGGGCGTGCTGAAGGCCAAGACCCCGCCGCTGGTCTTCCTGACCTCGAACAACGTCCGCGACCTGGGCGATGCTCTGAAGCGACGCTGCCTTCACCTGCACATCCCCCTGCCCGACGCGGCGCTGGAGCAGAAGATCGTCGCCAGCCGCGTGCCGGGCATCGAGGCCAAGCTGACCCAGGAACTGGTCGGCTTCGTGCAGTCCCTGCGCACGCTCGATCTGCGCAAGGCGCCCTCCATCTCGGAGACGGTCGACTGGGCCCGCGCGCTGATCCTGCTGAACGCCTCCAGCCTCGACGGGGAAGTGGTGCGCGACACCCTCAACGTGTTGCTGAAGTTCGAGCAGGATATCGAGGCGGTGGCCCCGCAGGTGGTCGAACTGATCCGCAAGCCCCTGGTCTGACGCCATGCAGGCCGCCATGGAGGACTTCCTTCGGGCGCTGCGGGCGGCGGATGTGAAGGTCTCGCCCGCCGAGGCGATCGACGCGCACCGCACCGTGGCCCTGGTGGGGTTCGAGGACCGCCGCCTGTTCAAGGACGCGCTCTGCGCGACGCTCGCCAAGAGCGCCGAGGAGGAGCGCGCCTTCGACCGGGTGTTCGACACCTTCTTCGCTCGTGACCTGATCGAGCCGCCTGCGCCCCCGCACGAAGGCGGCGAAGGCGATCCGATGGCCGGCCTGCCGGAAGAAGCGGCGCAGAGCGAACTCGCCCGCATGCTGCTGGAGGGCGACGCCGCCGGCCTCGCCCAGGCGATGGAGGCCGCGGCCGAACGCGCCGAGGTCAACCAGATCCGCCTCACCACCCAGCGCTCGCGCCTTACGCGGCGGCTGATGGACGAGATGGGCCTGGCGGAGATCGAGCGGATCATCGCCAACGCCCGACGCCTGGAGGGCGGCGGGGAGGCGGCCGACCGGCTCGACGGCGCCCGCCGCCGCCTGGCCGAGGAGGCCCAGCGCTATGTGGAGCGCCAGCAGGAGCTCTATGCCTCCGGCAGCGCCCGGGCGATGCGCGAGGACCTGCTGGCCCGCAAGGCGCTGAACGCCGAGGGCGGCATCGATCCGGTCGACCTGGCGATGATGCAGGCGCTGGTGAAGAAGATGGCCAAGCGCCTGGCCGACCGCTATTCGCGCCGCCGGCATGCGGCCTGGAAGGGCCATCTGGACGTCCGCCGCACCTTGCGGCGCTCCATGTCCTACGGCGGCATGCCTTTCGACATCGTCTTCAAGATGAAGAAGATCGACAAGCCGTCCATCGTCTGCATCTGCGACGTCTCGAAGTCGGTGGCCGCCGCCGCTCAGTTCCTGCTGACCTTCCTCTATTCCCTGAACGAGGTGGTCGACCGGCTGGAGGCCTATGCCTTTTCCGGCCGGCTGATCAGCGTCAACGACATCCTCGACGACGAGCATGTCGACCAGGCGATCTATGAGGTCCTCAAGCGGATCGGCTTCCAGCAGACCGACTACGGCAAGGCGCTGGAGGACTTCTGCGAGAACCATCTCGACCACGTGGACCGCCACACCACGGTGATCTTCCTGGGCGACGGGCGCTCGAACTACGCCGATCCCCGGCTCGACCTGATGGCGACCATCTCCAAGCGCGCCCGGGCGGTGATCTGGCTCAATCCAGAGCCGGAGAACTACTGGAACCAGGGCGACTCGGTGATGCACCGCTACGAGCGGTTCTGCCACGTGGCCAAGACCTGCAACACGCTGGCCCAGCTCGAACGGATCATCGAGGACGTGCTGCGGACCTACGTCCCGCATCCGTAAAGGCTGCGCCTTCGCCAGGCCCGCGCCGCCGTGTAGGCTGCGGCCGGTGATCGGACGTCGCGGGGGGTGCCTCGTCATGGCCCTGGCGCTCTTCTGCCTCGACCTGCTGACCATCGCTGCGCTGCTGCTGATCGGCGGCCGGATTCTGGCGGCCTTTCCACGGCGCGGGGAAGGTTGGCTGGTCTTCCTCGTGTGCCTCGCAGGCATGGCGCATGTCGCCCTCGCGCGGGCCGAGTACGGCTACTGGATTCCGGAGCCCTATCGATTCCGATTCGGCGGCGCGGAGCCGGCGCTCGACGTCATCCGCAACATGGCGCCCGGGCTCTTCGCCCTGCTCGCCTTCGCCCTTTTCGCCGATCGGCGCCGGCCGCCGCTGTGGCTGGGCGGGCTCCTTGTGTTGCAGGCGGCGCTTGAGATCGCGCCCTATCTTGTCGGGGCGGAGCGCGCGCTGAACGCGGCCTCGGCGCTCCTGCAGGTCGCCTTCGCCGGCCTCGCCATCGGCTGGACGCTGGCCTATTGGCGCGTGGACCTCATCGAGGCCCGTCGGCGCAGCCGGGCCTTTCTGGCCATCCTCCTGGCGGTGAACGGCGTCGCCTCCAGCATCCTGCTGCGGCTTGTCATCCCAGCGGAGACGCGCGCCAACTATCAGGGCCATGCGGCTCTGATGGTCCTCACCGCCGCGCTCGTCCTCCTCCTGCTGATCCGGCTGATGGATGGCGACTTCGGTCCCTACCTCGGCGCGGAGCCTCGCCGCCGTCCGGGGGCGGCGGAGGCGCGCGAACAGGAAGACGACCTCGCTCTCGCCCGCCTCCGCCGCCTGCTCGACCAGGACAAGATCCATCACGAACCCCGCCTGTCTCTGGCGCGCCTCGCCGACCGGGTCGGCGTGCCGGAATATCGCTTGCGGCGCCTGATCCACGAGAGGCTGGGCTATCGGAACTTCAACGCCTTCCTCCACGCCTATCGGGTCGCAGAAGCCGCCAGGCGCCTTTCGGATCCAGCCGAGCGGCGTACGCCCATCCTCACCATCGCCCTGTCGTCGGGCTATGAGTCGATCAACACCTTCAACCGCGGCTTTCGCGACGTGATGGGGCTTAGTCCATCCGAATACCGGGCCCGCCAACTTGCCCGCAAGAGCGGCGCGCCGGACGCTCCAGAGTCCGCATAACCGCACCAGTTCCTGCAGATTTCGGAAGTTGGGGCGCAGGGCACGCCGGCGAACGCCAACCTTCTCCAGGCACGACGCGCGTGCGGCGGAGGGCGACATGCCGACGAGACGATATTTCCTCGATTGGCTGCGGGTGCTGGCCTTCGCAGGCCTCGCCCTGTTCCACGTGGGCCTGCTCTACACCACCTGGAACTACAACCTTAAGAGCCCGATCCTCTATCCCGAGGTGGAATGGCTGCTGGAGGCGCTCAGCCCCTGGCGCATGGCTCTGCTGTTCGTGATCTCGGGCGTCGCCTGCCGGTTCCTGATCGCCAAGCTGGGCGCTGGGGGCTTCGCCCTCGACCGGCTGGGGCGGCTGGTTCCCGTGATCCTCACCGGCATGCTGCTGGTCAATCCGCTTCAGGTCTGGGTCCAGCTGCGCGCCCAGGGCTATGCCGCCGGGGGATACCTGGACTTCTGGCTGGGCGCCTATCTTCGGAGCGACGCGGACGCCATCGCCGCCCTGGGGCGGCCGATGCCGACCTGGGACCATCTGTGGTTCCTCGTCTATCTGCTCCCCTACAGCCTCATCCTGGCCGCGGTCGCCGCGGCGCTTCCTCGGGCATTGCTCACCCGTCCCCCGCTCCTCGTGCTGCTCGTCGCGCCGGGCTTGTGGATGGCCTTCGCCAATGTGCTGATCGGGACCGTCGCGCCCGTCACCCACGCCTTGGTCAACGACTGGGGCGCGCATCTGAAGTGGCTGGGCCTGTTCTTCGCCGGGGCCCTGCTGGCGTTCCGGGACGATGCATGGTCGATCGTGGCCGCGCGCCGGTGGCCGCTGTTGTTCGCCGCGCTCGCCTTGATGGCGCTCTACCTGTCTTGTCGGCTTCCCTGGCTGCGAGATCCGCACGACCCGATCTGGACCTTCGCGTTTCGTGCAGCGGAAGGCGCCTATGGCTGGACGGCGCTCCTGACCATCGCAGGCTTCGCCGCTCGCTGGCTCGACCGGCCCTCCGCGCTCCTCGCCTATCTGAACGAGGCGGTCCTGCCCATCTACGTCCTGCATCAGCCCGCCATGCTGGCAGCGGCGTTCCTGCTGTTCCCGCTTCACCTGCCGCTGGCCTTGGAGGTCCTCCTGCTGATCGCGGCCGCAGGGCTTGCACCCCTAGCCATCTACCATTGGGCGATCCGGCCCTGGCGGCCGATCCGGCGCATGTTCGGCCTCAGATCGACGATCCGCGCCCAGCCCGCCGGGGCGCACGTGCAGCCTTGAGGGCGTCGGCTCCGAGGCCCGGGAGTTGCCACCTCGCCCAGGCCTCGTTATTAAACCTCATGGTTATAGAAGAACCGCCCGAGCTCGACCGCATCTTCCACGCGCTGGCCGATCCGACCCGGCGGCGTATGCTGCGCAGCCTGGCCGAAGGCGAGCGCAATATCGGCGAACTGGCGGCGCCCTTCGACATGTCCTTCGCGGCCGCGTCGAAGCACGTGCGGGTGCTGGAGAGCGCGGGCCTCATCCGGCGCCGGATCGAGGGCCGCTCGCACATCTGCGCGCTGGAAGCCGCGCCGCTGGAAGCCGCGGAGGACTGGCTGCGCTTCTACGAGAAGTTCTGGGCCGGCCGGCTCGACGCCCTCGAGGCGGCGCTGAGAGCCCGCAAGGCCGACCACTAAGTCGGCCTCTCAGGGCGTCAGCAGCCCTTCGAAGAACGGCCGAACGAAGACGTCGGCGGCGGCTTCCGGCGACAGCTCCGGCGCGAAGGCGTGCAGTTCGGCGGCGGCGTTGATCATGGCCGTCACCATCTGGGCGGCGATATTCACGTCCACGGGCCGGATCGAGCCGTCGGCGATCCCGTCGGAGATGATCGAGGCGAAGCGGTAGGAGAGGCGATCGAACCGCTTCAGCAGCTCCGGCTGCAGGGCTTCCGGAGCGGAGGTGAGCGCCGACGTGCGCAGGAGCGGCGCATCCCCCCGCAGTTGATAGGCCACCAGGTTGGCGGCCACGGTGGCCAGGGTCTGCAGGCCGTTCCCGCCCAGCGCCTCGGCCTGGCGGATCGCCCCCGCCATCACCTCGAAGGTGCGGTCGAAACAGGCGATGACCAGTTCGTCCTTGGTGTCGTTATGATGATAAAAAGCGCCCTTGGTGACGTTGAGCCGGGCTGAAATCCGCTCCACCGAGGCGCCCAGATAGCCTTTTTCGTTGATGAGCTGGGTGGCGGCGCGCAGGAAGGCCTCGGCCGAGGTTTCCGGCGCGACAGCGCAGGCCGGCGCCGGAAGCGGGACGGGCCGCCAGACAGCGCCTGGCGCGGCCAGCCCATCGGCCGCCACGGCGGCGAAGCGTTGGCTGACCCGGCCGAAATCCTCCGGGTCGTGGGCGTGCAGCCAGGCCACCGTCCAGAACACCTCGGCCAGCAGTAGGTGGGTGCGGGCGTTGCGCGCCAGCCGCGGCAGATCCGCCGTCTCCGGCCCGGACAGCAGGTTCCGCGTCCGCCGGAACATGTTCACGAACGCCTCGTTCACCGGCGCGCGGTCCAGCGCCCGCATGTCGTTGAACACGGCCAGCGGGCAGGCTTCGCCGGTCGTCACCTGCTGCTGAAGCTGGAAATAGGCGGCGAGGAAAAGGGTCAGGCGCTCACGGGCGCTCCGGCCCGCTTCGCCAGCAGCCAGCAATTCCTCGAAACGGCCGATGCTCTGCAGGAGGCACGCGCCCGCCAGCTCCTCCTTGTTGCGGAAGTAGTAGATGACCCCCGTCGGGACCAGGCGCAGGCGCGCGGCCACCTCGGCCAGGGTCATGCCCCGCACGCCCTTGCGGTTCATCACCTCGATCGCCGAGGCGACGATGGCGGCCTTCCGCTCCTCGTACCGCCGTGTCGGCGCTTTGACGGCGCTCATGATCCCCCCGGCCTTGGATTCACTCCCCGCGAATTCATACCGCGACACAGAAGATTTTGAAGAGCGAAACCCTTTCGGCGAGAAGCATCATACGCTCTTCAAGAACTCCGTATCGATCGGCAGCTGGCGGATCCGCTTGCCGGTGGCGGCGAAGATCGCGTTGCACAGGGCGGGGATCACCGGCGGCAGGACCGGCTCGCCCAGGCCCGTGGGCGCGTTGTCCGACGTGATGAAGTGGGTCTCGATGGGGCAGGCCTCGGCGATCCGGATCAGCGGATACTCCGCGAAGCTGGCCTCCACGGCCGCGCCGTTCTCGATGGTGATTTTCTGGGTCAGGGCCTCGGAAAGGCCGTCCAGCACCGAGCCCTCCACCTGATTCAGCGCGCCGAGCGGATTGATGATGTGGCGGCCTACATCCCCGGCCACCCAGACCTTCACCGGCTTCACCGCGCCGTCCGGCTCCACCCGCACCTCCACCACCTCGGCGAAATAGCCCAGGTGGCTGTAGTGGAACCCAACGCCCAGGCCATGGCCCTTCGGGACTTGGCGGCCCCAGCCGGATTTCTCCGCGGCCAGGCGCACCACGGCCGCCATTCGCCCGGCGGCGTAGGCCGAGGGCGGCTCGCCCACCATCGCACGGTCGCCCAGCAGCTTCAGGCGGAAGGCCACCGGATCGGCGCCGGCCGCGTGGGCGAGTTCGTCGATGAAGCTCTGCACCACGAAGGCGATGGCGTTGGAGCCGGGCGCCCGCAACGGCCCTGTCGGCACGCCGCAAGGCATCAGGGATACATCGAGCTGATAGTTCGGCAGGAAGCGGGCCGGGAACTCCGTCGGGCTCATGCCGGCGCTGCGCGCGAACTCCCCGTTCTCGCCGAAGCTGACGAAGTGGTCGCGCCAGGCGGCGATCTCTCCGTCGGCAGTGACGCCGCCCCGCAGGAAGTGCCAGCCGGCGGGGCGGTAGAAGTCGTGGCGTAGGTCGTCCTCCCGCGTCCAGATCAGCTTCACCGGCGCGCCGGCCTGCTTCGAGATCCAGGCGGCCTCGACCATGTAGTCGTTCACCAGTCGCCGGCCGAAGCCGCCGCCACAGCGGACCATGTGCACGGTCACGGCTTCCGGCGGAACGCCCAGCGTGCTCGCCACGAGCTGGCGGCCCGGTTCGGGGTTCTGGGTGGGCGCCCAGATCTCCACCTTGCCGTCCTTGAAATGCGCGGTGCAGTTCTGCGGCTCCAGGGTGGCGTGCGCCAGGAACGGATAGGCGTAGGCCGCCTCCACCGTCTTGGCCGCGCCGCGCAGGGCGGCCTCGACGTCGCCGTCCTTCCGTGCGGTGCGTTGCGGCGGTCCCTTGGAGAGCTCCAGGGCCTGAGCCGCGAAGCCGGCGCTCGACTGGCGCGCCGTGGGATGGTCGGCCCAGCGCACGTTCAGCCGGTCACGTCCCTTGCGGGCGGCCCACCAGCTGTCGGCCACTACGGCCACGCCGGGAAGAAGGCCCGTCAGGTCGGTCCCGCCGTCGATCACGAAGGCGCCGCGCACGCCCCTCACCGCGCGGGCGGCGTCGAGGTCGGCGCCCGCCACCTTGGCGCCGAACACCGGCGCCTTTTCATAGGTGGCGAACAGCATGCCGGGCACGGTGACGTCGATGCCGAACAGCGGCTTGCCGGTGACGATGGCCGCGGTGTCGTACTGCGGCTTCGCCTTGCCGATGATCTTGTAGTCCTTCTGGTCCTTCAGCGGCACGGTCTTCAGGTCCGGCGCAGGAACCGTCGCGGCCTTGGCGGCCAGCGAACCGTAGCTGGCGCTGCGGCGCGAAGCGGGATGCCGGACGGCGCCTGATCCGGTCACGCACTCGCCGGCCGGCACGCTCCAGGTCTGGGCCGCCGCAGCCACCAGCATCGCCCGCGCGGCCGCCCCGACCCGGCGCAGTTCGTCCCAGTGCAGGGGCGTGGCCATGCTGCCGCCGGCGAACTGGCGACCGTAGACGGTGGGGTCGTTGGGCGCCTGCTCGATGCGGACCTGGTCCCAGTCCACGTCCAGCTCCTCGGCGATCAGCATGGGCAGCATGGTCTTGATGCCCTGGCCGATCTCGGGGTTCTTGGAGGCGATGGTGACGACGCCGTCCACGCCGACGCGCACATAGGCGTTCATGGCGGCGGGCGCGCCCGCGCCCTGGGCCGCCGCCTTGCCGGCCACGGCGAAGGTCAGCAGCAGGCCGCCTCCGGCCAGGACGTCGCGGCGGGTGGCGATGGGGGTCGATCCGTCGGCCATGGCGTCAAGCCTCCGTCTTCTGGCCCGAGGCCTTTTTGATCGCCGCCCGGATGCGGGTATAGGTCGCGCAGCGGCAGATGTTGCCGGCCATGGCCGCGTCGATGTCTGCGTCGGTCGGCCTGGGGTTCGCGGTCAGGAGCGCCGTGGCCGACATGATCTGGCCGGGCTGGCAGTAGCCGCACTGGGCCACGTCGAGCTCGCTCCAAGCCTGCTGCACCCGCTGGCCCACGGCGTTCGCGCCGACGCCCTCGATGGTCACGACCTTCGCTGCGCCGACCGCCTCCACCGGGACCGAGCAGGACCGGACCGGCGCGCCGTCCAGGTGCACCGTGCAGGCGCCGCACTGGGCGACCCCGCAGCCGAACTTGGGCCCTAGAATGCCCAAGGTGTCGCGCAGCACCCACAGCAGCGGCGTGTCGCCGTCCACGTCAGCCGACAATGCCCGGCCGTTGACGTTGAGTTCGAAGGCCATGAAAGCCGCCCTCCCTTGTTCTCTGGGAAGACTAGAAGCTCGCGCGCCGTCGCGGCAACCCAGGATCGGCGCTCGATCCGAAAGTTGGAGCGCGTTGATCGCAGCACCAGGGTCCACCCTTGCGCAACGCGCGCGAGGACGATCAGTCGGACGCGCAGGGGATGTCGAGGCGCGCGCGGAAGCCGGAGGGCTCGAACGCGGCCTCCGCCCCCCCGCCTTCGCCCCTGAGCACGGTTTCGATCAGGCGCGAGCCGAAGCCGCGGCGGGTCGGCGGCGCCACCGGCGGACCGCCGCTCTCCCGCCATTCCAGATGCGCAAGACCGTCCGCAGCGTCCCGGACCTGCGCGATCTCCACCCGGCCCTCCGGCGAGGACAGAGCGCCGTACTTGACCGCGTTGGTCGCCAGTTCGTGGATCAGCAGGGCCACGCCGAAAGCCGCCTCACGGCTCACGCGCAGCTCGGAGAGACGCGGATCCAGCCGAAACCGGGGCGCGTCGAACGGCTCCAGCAGCTTGGCGAAGAGAAGCCCCAGCGGTGCGGCGCGACCGCTCTCGGTGATCAGGTCCTGCGACTGGGCCATGGCCTGCATGCGGGCGTTGAAGACCGTCCGGAACTCCTCAAGCGAGGCGGCGCCACGAGCTGTCTGGTTGGCGATGGCCGCTACCACGGTCAGCCCGTTCTTGGCGCGGTGGGCCAGTTCCTGCGTCAGCAGCGCCCGCCGCTCCTCGGTTTCCCGCCGTTCGGTCACGTCGAGCGAGGTTCCCACCACCAGCCGCGGCCGCCCGGCCTCGGCCACGATCCGCGCATGAGCGAGGATCCAGCGCACCTCGCCGTCGGGAGCCTGGACCCGGTACTCCATGGAAAAATCGCCCCCGCGCGGCGACTGCGCTGCCCGGCGATAAGCTTCGCGGACCAGTTCGCGATCGTCGGGATGGACCGCCTCCATATAGCGGCGGATGTCGATCGGCTCGCCCGGCGGAACGCTCAGCAGGTCCCGGTTTCGTTCCGACCAGACCAGCCGGTCGGCGGCGATGTCCCACTCCCAGAAACCGAGGCCGGTCGCCTCCACCGCCAGGTCGAGGCGTCGGCGCTGCTCGGCCGCCTCGAGCTCCAGCAGCTTCTTCTCGGTGATGTCGACCTGTATCCCGTCCCACAGCAGCGCCCCGTCGGGCAGCGGCGTGGGACGCGGCGTCGAGGCGATGCGGCTCCAGCGCAGCTGCCCGTCCGGCCGGCGCATCCTCACCTCGATGTCGAAGGAGCTGCGCCGGGCGAAGGCCTCCGCCTCGGCCTCGACCATGCGCGCCTGGTCTTCGGGCAGGATCAGGTCGTAGAGCACGCGCGGATCGGCCATGGCCGCCGCAGCCGCGATCCCGTTGATCGCCATGCAGGACTCCGAGACGTAGACGAACCGACGCTCCGCGCCGTCCGGAGCCGCCCGCAACTGGTAGGCCATGCCGAGCGCCATGGACTCGGCCAGCGCGCCGAATGAAGGCTCCCCATGAACCCGAGGCGCGGCGGAGGTCGCCAAGACGGCATTCCCTGAAAACTGCATAGAAACGGAAGCTTAATCCCTCCACGGCCGCCCACAATGCAAAAACGCACCGGCTCGGCTACCGCAGATTGGCGGCCTCGATGATACGCTCCGACGACGGACGGCCAGCCATGCCGTCCGCGGGCGCGACGGTGATCCGCATCTCTCCGCCCTGGAAGGTGGCCGACGGCCTGCGCCCCTCGACCAGGGTCACGCGTTCCAGCCGCGAAAGCACCGTGCGGCCGTCGGGCCGTCGCGACATGCGGACCACCGCCTCGGCCGTCACCGTGGCCGCATCGGCCATCAGGGCGGAGGATTCGGGCGAGGCCTCGGCGTTGAACGGGATCAGCCGGCGGGCCGCGCGCGTCGCCCGGGCGCTGGCTTGGGCGAGGCGTTCCAGCAGGGTCTGCGGGCTTATCGCCGCCAAGCGCAGGGCCGGGCCGTCGCCGGCCAGGGCCGCCGGGCTGCCCCCCGGCCGGCTGGACGTGAAAAGCGTCAGGCCGCCCAAGCGGGTAGCCCGCAGCACCGGTTCACCCATGTCGTTCTTGTAGATCACGTCGCCCCGCGGCGCAGGATGCGGCCGGAGCGCCCAGACCTCGGGACTGTCGTCGAACTTCAACAGCGGCCGGGTCTGGCTGCGGTCGAGGATGAAGGTTTCGCCTTCCTGGCTGACGTATCGGGCGATCGGCGGCGAGTTCGGCCGTCCGGATGCGGGGCGGTCGCCGAACAGACCCTCGCGAAGAATCTGGGCCTGCGCGCCCGGCGCATAGCCGAGAGCCATCGCAGCCAGCAGCGCTGCGACGACTAAGGGCCAGGTCGCAATCGCCGGTCTTTCGCTCGCCATCACCTTACGCAGATGCTCCGCGACTGGGGCGCTTTTTGGACCCCATCCAGGCCCTGCCGCGCCAACGGCCACGCAGTCAAGCTCGTTCCCGGGAAAGGCGGCTAACCGGCCATATACTGGCCGCCATTCAGCGAGAGCGTGGCGCCCGTGACATAGCCCGCATGCTCGCCGGCCAGGAAGGCGACCATGTCGGCGATCTCCTCTCCGCGGCCCAGACGGCCCACAGGAATCTGGGCGACGATGCCTTTCAGAACGTCCGGCGGCACGGCGGCGACCATTTCCGTATCGATGTAGCCGGGCGCGATGCAGTTCACGGTCACGCCTTTGCGAGCGCTCTCCAGGGCGAGCGCCTTGGTGAAGCCGATCATCCCCGCCTTGGCGGCGGAGTAGTTGGTCTGACCCATCTGGCCCTTCTGGCCGTTGATCGAGGAGATGTTGACGATGCGGCCCCAACCGCGCTCGCGCATGCCCTCGATGACCTGGCGGGTCATGTTGAAGACCGAGTCCATGTTGACCCGGATCACTTCCGACCACTGCTCCGGGGTCATCTTATGGAACACCCCGTCGCGGGTGATGCCGGCGTTGTTCACCAGCACGTCGACGGGACCGAGTTCGGCCTCCACCGCCTCCACGGCGCGCTTGCAGTCTTCGAAGACCCCGACATTGCCCTTCACGACCATGACGCCCAGTTCGCGGGCGCAGGCCTGGGCGGCCTCCTCGTTGCCGGAATAGCCGGCGGCCACCTTCATGCCGTCGGCCTTCAGCCGTTCGCAGATGGCGCGGCCGATCCCGCGCGTGCCTCCCGTGACCAGCGCCACCCGGGCCATTCGTCGCCTCCCTCGTTTGCTTGGTTTCTAGGTCTTGGTGCTCAGACGGCTTCGACGCACATGGCCACGCCCATCCCGCCGCCGACGCACAACGTGGCCAGGCCCTTCTTGGCTCCCGACCGCTTCATCTCGTGCACCAGGGTGGTCAGGATGCGCGCGCCCGAGGCGCCGATCGGATGGCCGATGGCGATGGCGCCGCCGTTCACGTTGACCTTCTCCGGATCGAGGCCGAGGTCGCGCACGACGCAAAGCGATTGGGCGGCGAAGGCTTCGTTGGATTCCACCAGATCGAGGTCGGCGACGCTCCAGCCAGCCTTGTCCAGCGCCTTGCGGCTGGCGGGGATCGGTCCGGTCCCCATGATCTCCGGCTCCACGCCGGCGTGGGCCCAGGAGGCGATGCGAGCCAGCGGCTTCAGCCCTCGGCGGGCGGCTTCGTCGGCGCTCATCAGCACCAGGGCCGCGGCCCCGTCGTTGAGGCCCGAGGCGTTGGCGGCGGTCACCGAACCTTCCTTGGTGAAGGCCGGGCGCAGGCCGGCGACGCTTTCCAGCGTCACCCCGTGGCGGATGTATTCGTCCTGGTCGACCACGGTGTCGCCCTTGCGCCCCTTCACCGTGACCGGCGCGATCTCGTCCTGGAACTTGCCGGCCTTCTGGGCGGCCTCGGCGCGGTTCTGCGAGGCGACGGCGAAGCGGTCCTGGTCCTCGCGGGTGATCTGCCAGCGGGCGGCGATGTTCTCGGCCGTCTGGCCCATGTGGTAGCCGTGGAAGGCGTCCCAGAGGCCGTCCTTGATCATGGTGTCGACGAAGCCGAGGTCGCCCATCTTCTGGCCGTTGCGCAGATTGGCTGCGTGCGGCGCCTGGCTCATGCTCTCCTGCCCGCCGGCCACCACGACGGCCGCCGAGCCATCGACGATCTGCTGAGCGCCCAGGGCGACGGCTCGCAGACCCGAGCCGCACAGCTGGTTCAGGCTCCAGGCCGGGCTCTCCACCGGCACGCCGGCGCGGATGGCGGCCTGGCGCGCCGGGCCCTGGCCGGCGCCGGCCTGCAGCACCTGGCCCAGGATCACTTCCTGCACCTCGGACGCGGTGATGCCGGCCCGCGCCACCGCGGCTTCGATCGCCACCTTGCCCAGCTCGTGCGCGGGCAGGCTGGACAGCGCCCCGTTGAAAGATCCGACCGGCGTGCGCGCGGCTGAGACGATGACGACGTCGGTCATTGGCGGGGTTCCTTCTGATTGCCGCGACTATCTATCGATAAACGCCCTGCGCGGGGCAAGGCACGGATTCGATACATTTACCGGGCGAGCCGAATTGCCATCCTCTCCGCATCGGCGATACTGCGCTGCAGAATGAGGAGGCCCGCAAGGGGGCGGGGCGCTCCGCAAAAGGAATTGGGATGGCCGACACCCAGGACAGCCGACCCGACGACTCCCGCGTCGTCATCAAGAAGTATGCGAACCGGCGGCTCTACAACACCGCCTCGTCTTCCTACGTCACCCTCGACCACCTGGCCGAGATGGTGAAGCAGGGCGTCGATTTCGTGGTCTACGACGCCAAGACCAACGAGGACATCACCCGCACGGTGCTGACCCAGATCATCTTCGAGGAGGAGAGCCGCGAGGGGCAGAACCTCCTGCCCATCCAGTTCCTGCGGCAGCTGATCGGCTTCTACGGAAATTCCATGCAGGCCTTCCTGCCGAGCTATCTGGAACTGTCGCTGGCGACCTTCGCCCAGCAGCAGGAGCGGATGCGCAGCCAGCTGGCCAGCCTGGGCCAGGGCGGGGGCATGGCCGCCTACGAGGAGCAGATCCGCCAGAACCTGGCGCTCTTCGACCGGGCGATGAAGATGTTCTCGCCCTTCGCCTACAGCCGGCCGGACGAGGCACCGCCCAAGCCGGAGCCCGCGCCCGCCGCCAGCTCCGCCTCCGATGAAACCCTGAACGCGCTCAAGCGTCAGATGGAGGAGATGCAGGCCCAGATCGAAAAGCTGGCCAAGCGCTGAATATTAACGCTTCGAGAGTGAGGATCGGGCCGCCATGAGCTCGCCGATCGAACCCACCCGCCCCTCCGCCGCCGTGCGCCGGGCCGAACGGTCCGAACGCCGCGCCGTGCGCCGCAACGAACGGAGCCAGGAGGAGACGAACCTCCCCGTCGTGGCCGAAGCGGCTCCGCCGCCGGCGCCGGAACCCGCCGACGGGCCCGCCGCCTTCAAGGCCCAGTTGCTGGGTCAGGACGGTCAGAAGCGCGGCCTGCGCGGCGGGCCGGCGGTGCTCGACGCCGCCAAGTCCACCTACAACCGGATCGAATGGTCCGGACCGGCCGATCGCCGGGCGCGCAAGGGCGGCGCAGCCAAGACCGAGATCTGACTCACCGCCCCCGCAGACGGGCAAGTTCGGCTTCCAGCGCGGCCACCTTCCGCTCCAACGCCGCCACCCGGCCGGCAAGGTCGTTCTGGCCAGGGACGGGCGTGGAGATTCCCGCGCGCGAGGCGACCTCGGCCGGGGGCTCCCCCAGAAGGTCGGCGAAAATGGCCACCTCCTCGGCGGAAATCTCCCTCTGGTCCTTATAGGCGAGCGCCAACTCGGCCTCGCTCAGGCCCGCGGCGGCGGCCATGACGCGCCGCGTCAGGCCGCGTTCGGCCAATTTCGCGTCGAACCACTCGCGATCGAAGAAAAGCGCCATCTGTCGCCCGCCTTGGCGCCGGTCTTGCTTAACCGGCGGTGAATCCTGCGTTCGCCCAAGGTCCCATGCTCGCCATCTTCACTCGCCTTTTCGACGTCGCCCTGGTCACCCTGATCTTCTCGGCTCTGACCTAAGCAGCGCCTGGCCCGAAGTCGATGTCGCGGCGGGCCGCCACGATGGTGACGATGAAGCCGGCCAAAACGTCCAGCAGCACCATCACCCCCAGCAGGAAGAAGACCGAGGTCGCAAACGCAGGGAACAGCAGGAACTCCACCAGGCAGGCGATGAAGAGCAGCATGGAGAGCGCGTGGTTGACGATGGCCGCGCCGCGGCTCTCCGTGGATTTCAGCAGCTCCACGAAGAGGACGATCAGGCCGACGCCCAGCAGCACGTCGCCCAGGGAGACCGGCCAATCGACGTGCGAGCTCATGCGCACGGTGAAGAGGGGGGCGGCCAGGCGCACGCCGGCGTCCACCGCCTGGACCCCGCCCGGCATGGCGAGCGCCACGAGATTGTAGATCACGACCGGCAGGGCCAGCAGCGGCAAGGCGGCGAACATGACTGGCCCTCCCCCATCGGACCGGGCGACAGCCTAGCCCGCTTCGGGAGCCTTGCGCAAAGGGGCCTACAACTCCTCGACCGCGCCCGGGCGCCGCGCCCGGGCCTGCAGCCACATCACACCCAGCAGGTCGGAAAGCGAGGCCCAGAGCCGACCAAGGTTGGTGTATTTCGAGGCGCCCGTCTGGCGATGACGGTGGTTCACCGGCCTGAAGTCGACTTGATAGCCTTCCCGGATCATCAGCGCCGGAATGTAGCGGTGGACGTGGTCGAAATAGGGAAGCCGCAGGAAGGCCTCGCGGCGGAACGCCTTCAGCCCGCAGCCGGTGTCGTTGGCCGTATCCTTCAGCAGACGCTTGCGCACGCCATTTCCGATGCGCGAGGCGACCTTCTTGGCGCGGCTGTCCTGGCGCTTGACCCGCTCGCCGCCCACCAGGGCCAGGTCCGGTGGCCCGGCCAAGAGGGCGTCCACCAGCTTTGGCCCGTCGGCCGGATCGTTCTGGCCGTCGCCGTCGAGCGTGACGATCACCGCGCCGCGGGCGGCGAGAATCCCCGTGCGGATCGCGCGGCTCTGCCCGGCGTTGGACGTGTGCGAGAGCACCCGCAGCTGCGGGATCTCGGTCTTCAGGGTCGTCAGCACCTGGCGCGTCGCATCCCGGCTGCGGTCGTCGACGAAGACGATCTCGAAGTCGCGGCCGGCGAAGGCCTGGGCGATCTCGCGCGCCAGCGCCGGCGCCGCCCCCTCCTCGTCGAAGACGGGCACCACCACGGAGATTTCGGGGAACGTTTCGGACGTCGGCTCGGCCATGTCCCTCCATAGCGGAAAACTCGGCGCGGGAAAGGATCGTGCTATCAACGCGACCATGAGTCTCCAGGCCCAACTCGAACGGCTCGGCCGCGGCTGGCGGGGTCCAGCCCTGGCTGCCCTGGTCGCCTTGATCGCCGGCCTGCCCGGCCTAATCGCCATGCCGCCGCTCGACCGCGACGAGAGCCGTTTCGCCCAGGCCACGGCTCAGATGCTGGAGACCGGCGACTTCGTGGTGATCCGTTTCCAGGACGAGCCGCGCTTCAAGAAGCCGGTGGGCATCCACTGGATGCAGGCTGCCAGCGTGGCGGCCTTCTCCGAAGCCGAAGCGCGGGAGATCTGGGCCTATCGCATTCCTTCGCTGCTCGGGGCCATGCTGGCCGCCGCCGCCTGCGCCTGGGGCGCGGCCGCCTTCTTCGGAGGGCCCGCGGGGCTGCTGGCGGGCGCGATCCTCGGCTCCACCTTCCTGCTCTCGACCGAAGCCTTTATCGCCAAGACCGACGCCATGCTGGCCGGGACCACCACCTTGGCTCTGGCGGCGCTGGGGCGCATCTACGCCGCCCACCGCGGTGGACCACCCGCCGGGCGGCGCGTTCGGTTGCTGTTCTGGCTGGGGCTTTCCCTCTCCATTCTGGTGAAGGGACCCGTCGGCCCCATGGTGGCGCTGTTGACCGGGCTCGCGCTCTGGGCCTGGGACCGCAAGGCCGACTGGGCTCGCACCCTGGCCTGGGGCTGGGGACTGATCCTGACGGCGGCCATCGTAGGGCCGTGGGCGGCGGCGGTGACGGTGGCGACCGACGGCGGCTTCTGGATCACCGCCCTGGGCGGCGACTTCGCGCCCAAGCTGGTGGGCGGCCACGAAAGCCATGGCGCACCGCCCGGCTATCACACCTTGCTCCTACCCTTGCTGATCTTCCCCGGCGCCCTCCTGCTGCCGGCGGCCCTGGTCCATGCCTGGAAGTTCCGCGCCGAACCGGGGGTGCGGTTTGCGCTCTGTTGGCTGGTTCCGGCCTGGATCGTCTTTGAGATCACCCCCACCAAGCTCGTCCACTACACCCTGCCGACCTACGGGGCGCTCGCCTGGCTGATGGCGGCCGCCGCCCTCCAGCCGCTGGGCGACAAGGTGCGCTGGGGCGGGGCCGCGCTCTCGGGCTTCGTCGGAGTGGTGCTCGCCGCCGCCGTGCTCTACCTGCAGGCCGAATATGGCGATGCGTCCGACCTGAGCGTCGCGGCGGCCACCGCCCTGCTGCTCGGCGCGGCGGGTCTGGTGGGCGCCTATATGCTGATCCGGCGCGCCGGGATTCTGGCGATCGCCGCCACCGCAGGCCTGACCGTCGCCGGGCACGGCGCCTTCGCCGGCGCCTTCGCCCCGCGCCTGGATCCGCTATGGCTCTCGCAACGGGCCGAGCAGGCCTTGACCCACGCCCGGCTGGCGCCGCGCCAGGGCTTCGCGCCGGCGCCCGTCGCGGTGGCGGGTTACGCCGAGCCCAGCCTGGTCTTCGCGCTGGGCACGCCCACCGACCTGGGCGGCGTCGGGCAGGCCGTCCAGGCCCTCGCCGAGGGCCGCCCGGCCATCGTGGAGGCCCGCGAGCAGGCCGCCTTCGAAGCCGCCCTCGCCGCCCGCGGCGTGTCGGCACGCGAGGTGGCGCGCCTGGAGGGCCTGAACTATTCCAGGGGCGACGAGACGCTGCTGCGGATCTATGCGCCCGCAGCCAGGCCCGCGCCGCCGAGGGAGATCCCATGAGCCGGTTCATCGAGATCGTGGAAGTCGGCCCTCGCGACGGGCTGCAGAACGAACGCGCCCTGCTGGAGGTCGATCAGAAGGTGGAGTTCATCCGCCGCCTTGAGGCGGCCGGTGCGCGACGGATGGAGACCGTCTCCTTCGTCAACGCCAAGCGCGTGCCGCAGATGGCCGGCGCCGAGGAAGTCTCCGCCGCCCTGCCCAAGGACGCGGCGAAGTCGCGTATCGGCCTGGTGCTGAACATGCGCGGCTGGGACCGGGCCGTGGCGGCCGGCTGCGACGAGGCCAATGTGGTGGTCTGCGCCACCGACGGCTTCGGCATCCGCAACCAGGGCGCCTCGGTCGCCGAGCAGGCCAAGGCCTTGGCGGACATCGCTGAAAAGCGCGCAGCCGAAGGGGGGCCGCCGATCTCCGTCACCTTTTCGGTGGCCTTCGGCTGCCCGTTCGACGGCGAGGTTTCCGAGGGCCAGGTCGTGGCCCTGGCGCGGGACGCCGCGGCCCTTGGCGTGGCGGAGATCGCACTCGCCGACACCATCGGGGTGGCCGATCCCTGGACCGTGCGCCGGCGCGTGGAGGCGGTGCGCAAGGTGGCGGGCGACATTCCCTTGCGCCTGCACTTCCACGACACCCGCAACACCGGCCTCGCCAACGCCTTCGCCGGGATCGAGGCCGGAGTGACGATCCTGGACGCCAGCTGCGGCGGCCTGGGCGGTTGCCCCTTCGCGCCGGAGGCCACAGGCAACATCGGCACCGAGGACCTCGTCTACATGCTCGAGCGCGGCGGCTACGAGACCGGATACGACCTCGCCGCCCTGATCGAGACCGCACGCTGGGTGTCGGGCCTGCTCGGCAAGCCGCCGGCGGCGTCGGTCAGCCGGGCCGGCGGATTCCCCAAATAGAGACCTTCAGGCTTCCAGCTCGGCGCCGGTGAGCCGGCACCCTTCCATCCGTGCGCCTGCGAGGTCGGCCTGCAGGAACCGGGCGCGCTCGGCGCCGGCCCCGCGCAGATCGGCGTGGCGCAGGACGGCGCGAGAGAGATCGGTGCGCACGATCCGGCCCGGCGAAAGGGATAAAGGACCCAGCCGCGCCTCCCGCAGGTCGGCGCGGGTCAGGGCGGCCTCGGTCAGCTTGGCGCCCCGCAGGTCGGCCCCGCGCAGATCGGCGCCCCGGAAGTCCGCCCGGCGAAGGTCTGCGCCCTGAAGCTGGACGCCGGTCATGTCGAGGCCGAAGAACACCGCCTCAGGCGCCACAAGGCCGGTGAGGCGCCGGCGTTTCAGGTTGCGGATCGGCCGGAAATCGACGCCCGGCGCCTTGGCGATGCGCCCCAAAGCGCCTTGGCTCTGGCAGTAGAGCTCGTGCGCAGTCAGGACCTCTGGCAGCGGCCGGTCCTCGATATAGAGCACCGGCGGCGGCGTCTTCAGCACGCCGGTCAGGTCGGCCTCGTCCAGCCGGACCGCCGACAGGTCCACCCGCGCCAGCACCGTGCGACGCAGCGAAGCGCCCGCCAGATCCGCGCCGCTGAGGTCGGCGTCGGACAGGTCCGCGCCGTCCAGCCTGGCCTTCACCAGCCGCGCCCCGCCCAGCCGCGCGCCGGTGAGATCGGCGTCGGTGAGGTCGGCGGCGGTGAAGGGTGCGGAGATCTGGGCGCCCTCCATCCGCGCGCCGGACAGCACGGCGAAGTCGATCCCGCCCTCGTCGGTTCCATGTCGAAGGATACGGAAGCCCTCCTCCCGATCCTGAAGCGCGATATGGCCCTCCCTGAGGTCGCAGGCCGTGAGATTCGCCCCCGCCAGGTTCGCCCCGCGCAGGCAGGCGCCGCGCAGGTCGGCGCGGGTCAGGTCCGCCCGCCGGAGATCGGCTTCGCGTAGGTCGGCCCCGAACAGCACCGCGCGTTCGAGTTGCGCCTGGCCGAGGAGAGTGCCGTTCAGGCGCGCGCCGGAGAGATCGGCCTCCCGCAGGTCCGCCCGCTCGAGGTTGAGGGCCGAGAGGTCCGCATAGGCGAGATTGGCCCGGCGGCCGCCGCTGCGGCCGCCAAGGTATCGGCGGTGCCCCTCCAGGACCCGGCGCACGGCGTCGGGTTCGAAGCGGCGGAACAGGGAGGCGTCGGCGGCAGGCATGTCGATCCGGTCGCGAAGGACGCGACCATCGGTCCGGCCCCTTAACGAAGGGTTGCGACGTTCTGACGCAGGCGGGGCCGCGACCCGGCCTGCGCGCTAGTTGCCGGGTCCGTTCGCAGGCTGCCCGCTGGCGGCCGCTTGGATCAGGGCCGCGATGCGGTCGGTGGAATCCGCCGCCTGGCCGAGGATCTGCAGCGGGCCGGCGCCCGGCCGCACGACCGAAGCCACCTGGCTGGCCGCGCCTCGCGCCACGGTCAAGGCCGCCATCTGGGCCGAGTTGAGGTTGCTGGGCGCCGCCACGGTGCGCAGAGCCTCGGCGTCTTGGTAGATGAAGCCGTGGGTCGGGTAGGTGGAGGAGCCGATGTCGCGGATCGGGTCGTACCAGACCTTCACTTCCGACCAGTCGCCGGCCGGCGAGACGTCGATCACCGTGACGTCCTTCTCGATCTGCCCGCGGGAGCCGCCGATGCGCGACCAGTTGGCGTGGGTGATCTGGATCACCCGATCGGTGAGCACCTGGCTGACGACGGCGACGTGGCCCAGGCGCATCTTGCCGCTGGGCTTGAAGCAAAGGACGGCGCCGGCTTTCGGCGCCGAGCCGGTTTCGTAGCGCCCCATGGCCTGCTTCCACCACGTCCAGGCGTCGCCATAGATCTGCACGCCCGAGATCAGGCGCGCGAACGGCGCGCACTGCCAGTAGACGTCTGCAAACGCCCCGGAAGCCGGTGCGAAAGTCATAACGGCCGCGGCGGCCAGGGACCCGATCAGGGTCCTCGTCCGTTTAAGCATGTTAGAGGAACTCCCCCACGCGAACTTCGCAAAGGGTTACTCATCCCTCAGGAGAATGAAAAGGGGGTTTATGCCCTTGCGGCGGAAGGTCGCCGAACCATCCACAAATCCGCCCACAGCTTCATGCGCTCGCGGGCCGGCTTCTCGATCAGATGATAGGAGAGCGCGGCAAGAGGAACCACGCCGATCAAGAAAACTATCCACACGGCGAGGGGCAGGCGTTCGTCATTAAGCTGCAGGATCTTAGACGCCGCGTTCACGAAGACTATCTTCCACGGCACGCAGATCATGTAGACGGAGTAGCTGATCTCGCCAAGGTAAACGAGGGGCGCGGAGCTCAAGACATGAGCGCCCGACTGCGCAGTCCTCGCCAGGAAGAAGATCAGGCTGCCGAGGGCCAGCACGATGGCCGCATCCGGCGCCCCCATCGCCGAAAAAATCGGCGCCAAGGCGCCCGAAACCAGGGCGCCGGCCAGCGCCATGGCGCGATTCTGGGCCGGTCGGGCGCGCCATAGCGCATGCAGGGCGCAGCCCAGGGCGAAGCAGGGAACGATCCGCAGGGCGCCCCAGGCGATGGTAGCCTGGGTGAGCGGGAAGCCCGCCAGGACCTCGAACGCCGCATAGATCCCGACCAGGAACACCGCCGCAGCGCCCACCGCGGTCAGCGGCCGGTCCTTGAGCGCCAGGGCCGCCCAGGCGAAGACCGGGAAGGTCAGATAGGCGAACCATTCGGCCGAAATCGACCAGGACGGATGGTTGAAGGCGGCTTCGGGCGCCAGGCCCCAAGCCTGCAGCAGCAGCAGGTTGGCCGGCAGGCTTTCCCAGGACAGCAGGTTCGAATCCACGGCGAACCCCGCCAGCCCGGCGACGACGCCGAGCGCGATCATCCCGAGCAAGGTGGCCAGGTGCAGGGGATAGATCCGCGCCAGCCGGTTCCACAGGAAGGAGCCGTAGCGAAACCGTCCGTCTTCCAGGCTCGTCCGATAGACGTGGCAGAGAATGAAGCCCGAAAGCACGAAGAAGGCCTCGACCCCGAGATACCCCTTCTCGACCACCAGGGGCGCAGCGCCGCCGACGTCGAGCTTCGGCCAGTAGTGGAACAGCACCACCCAGAAGGCGGCGAAGAACCGCAAGGAGGTCAGGGGTCGGATATGCTGGGCGTCGGTCATCGGGTCGCTCGCGTGCCAATTCGGCGCACAACCGGCGCCGTCAGGCCGGCCAGTGCAACTCGCCCGCCAGGCGAGGCCGCCGCCTTAGGGCTTGCGCCAAAGACCTGACGATCCGGTTACGCTGGCCGGTTACGCTGGCGCGAGCATGTAGCGGTCCCAGAACCCTTCCGCCGGCTCGATCTGCTCCACGACGTCCACCCACAGCCCGCTGGGATCGAAGAAGCCGAACCGGCGCTGGCCGAACGGCTCGTCGGCCAGGGGGTAGTCCGGCGCGAGCCCCCGTTCGCGACAGGCCTCGTAAGCCGACTGCGCGTCCTCCACCTGCAGTTCGAAGCACATGCCCTTGCCGGAGAACGTCTCCGGGCCGGGCGGCGAAGACGGATGATCGGGACTCATGAAGGCGAGCGTCGCGCCGTCCGCGCCGACAAGGACGAACCAGCTGGATTCGAACATCACCGAGAAGCCGAGCCTTTCCACCCAGAAGTCGCGGCAGGCGAACAGGTCGGGCGTGACGATGATGGGATAGCGATCGGCAAAGCGCATGGCGGATCTCCGCTGGAGCCAGTCGGGCGATTAAGATACATACTGTATGTATGTCAAATACGAATCGCATCGGGCCAAAGGCCCAGCGTGCGGCCGAGACCCGCGCAGCGCTCCTGGGCGAAGCGAGAAAGCTCTTTGCAGCTCAAGGATTCGCCGCGACCGGCACCGAGGCGGTTCTGGCGCACACCACGCTGACCCGCGGCGCGCTCTATCATCACTTCGCCGACAAGCAGGCCCTGTTCGCCGCCGTCTGCGAAACCCTGCACGCGGAGGGCGCGCAGACGATCGAATCCGCCGCCGCGGCGGCGCCCAACGCCTACGAGGCGGTGATCCAGGGCTCGCTCGCCTTCCTCGACTTCATGGTCCGCCCGGACGTGCGGCGCATCCTGCTGATCGACGCCCCCAGCGTGCTCGGCTGGGCGCAGTGGAACGAGATGGACCGCCGGCACGGCTACGGGCTGCTGATCGAGGGTGTCGAGGAAGCCGTCGCCGCCGGCGAGCTGCGGGGCGAGCCCGATATCCTGGCGGTGATGATCAACGGCGCCTTGAACCAGGCGGCGGTCTGGGTGGGCCAGGCCAACGAGCCGCGCGCATTGGCCCGTGTGAAAGCGGGCTTCATCGCCTGGATGGCCGCCTTGCGCGTTCGGAGGAGCTGAAGCAGCCGGAACTCAGCTCCCCCTGGCGGCGCTTTCGCCTTGCGCTAGATATGGCGGATCGGAGCTGGAGAGAGGACCCCGATGGAAAGCCTGTTGGCCCTGGCCGCGAACCCCGCCGCCTGGGCGGCGCTGATCACCCTCATCGTCATGGAGGTGGTCCTCGGGATCGACAATCTGGTCTTTATCTCGATCCTCTCCAACAAGCTGCCGGAGCACCAGCGCGCCAAGGCGCGGCGCATCGGCATCAGCCTGGCGCTGATCATGCGCCTGGCCCTGCTCTCGACGCTGGCGTTCATCGTCGGCCTCACCCAACCGGTGTTCGAACTGCCCTGGCAGGGCCCGCTGAACGAGCATGGTCAGCCGGCCTTCGAGCTCTCCTTCTCCTGGCGCGATCTGATCCTGATCGTCGGCGGCCTGTTCCTGGTCTGGAAGGCGACCACCGAGATCCACCACAATGTCGACGTCCAGCCCACCGAAACCCTGCTCGACAAGAAGAAGGTCGTGGCGGCGAACTTCGGCGCCGCCATCGTCCAAATCCTCATGCTGGACATCGTCTTCTCGATCGACTCGATCCTCACCGCCGTGGGCATGACCGAGCATCTGCCGGTCATGGTGATCGCCGTCGTCGTCGCCGTGGGGGTGATGCTGGTGGCCGCCAATCCGCTCGCCAACTTCATCCACAAGAACCCGACTATCGTCATGCTGGCCCTGGGCTTCCTGCTGATGATCGGCATGACGCTGATCGCCGACGGCTTCGGCGCGCACGTGCCGAAAGGCTACATCTATGCGGCCATGGCCTTCTCGGGCCTGGTGGAAGGTCTCAATATGGCCGCCCGCAACGCCGCGCGGAAACGCGAAGCCCTAGTAAAACCTACTGGGTCGGCCCCGCCGACATCTGCTAGCCTGCACTAGGCGCCGGGTCGGGACGGGCGATCATTCTTCCGCCCGTTCCCGCCGGTCCGGCGCTTCGACAAGACCATAATTCATTAGGGGCGGCCCTCTTGGCCGCACGGAAGCGCCATTTTGAACGAACCGCACGTCTACAGCGACGACGAGCGTCGGCTGACGCTCATCTCCGTTCTTATCGTCTTCCTGCTGGCGGCCATGAGCCAGACGGTGATCGCCACGGCCATGCCGCGCATCGTCGGCGACCTCTCGGGCCTGCACCTCTACGCCTGGGCGACCACGGCCTATCTGCTGGCCTCCACCGTCATGGTGCCGATCTGGGGCAAGCTCGGCGACCTCTATGGGCGGAAGACCATCCTGCTCTCCGGAATCGGGCTCTTCCTCGCAGGTTCCTGGCTCTGCGGCCTGGCCGGGGAATTCGGCGACCTGCCGCTGATCGGCGGCGGCATGACCCAGCTGATCGCCTTCCGCGCCCTGCAGGGCGCAGGCGGCGGCGCGCTCTTCACCACCGCCTTCGCCATCCTCGCCGACCTATTCGCCCCGCGCGAGCGGGCCAAGTTCTCCGGCCTGTTCGGCTCGGTGTTCGGCGTCTCCAGCATCTTCGGCCCAGTGGTGGGCGGCTTCCTCACCGACCACGGCACGACGGTGATTGCAGGCCATCTGGTGGCCGGGTGGCGATGGGTGTTCTTCTTCAACGTCCCCTTCGCCCTCGCGGCCGTGGCGATGATCGGGTGGAAGATGCCGACCCTGCCCCATCGCGGGGGCGGCCGGATCGACTGGCTAGGTTCCGCCCTGGTGATCGCCGCCTTCGTGCCGCTGCTGCTGGCGATCACCTGGGGCGGGCAGGACCATCCCTGGGGCTCGCCGCTGATCCTCGGCATGCTGGCCTGGTCGGCGGCGGCCCTCGTCGGCTTCCTGTTGGTGGAGCGGCGGGCGCGCGACCCGATCCTGCCGCTGGAGCTGTTCCGCAACCGCACCTTCGTCACCGCCAACTCGGCGGCCTTCGTCTATTCCATGGCCTTCATGGGCGTCTCCAGCTTCCTGCCGCTCTACATGCAGGTGGGCCAGGGCCTGCCGGCCACCACCAGCGGCTTCACCATGCTGGCCCTGATGGGCGGCTTCGTCGTCTCCTCGACGGTGAACGGCCAGCTCGTCACCCGCACCGGCCACTTCAAGCCCTTCATGGTCGGCGGCGGCGCCCTGCTCGTGATCGGCGCGACGCTGCTCTGCTTCATCGGGCCGGACACATCCACGGCGGACCTCGCCTGGCGGTTGGCGATCTTCGGCGTCGGACTAGGGCCCGGCCAGAGCCTGTTCAGCCTGGCGGTGCAGAACACCGTGCCCTTTCATCAGATCGGCGTAGCCACCTCCTCAGGCCAGTTCACCCGGCAGATCGGCTCGACCATGGGGGTCGCCCTGTTCGGGGCGCTGCTCACCGCAGGCCTGGCCTCCGAACTCGACCGCCACGCGGCGGCCGATCCCAGCGCGCAGGTGCAGCGGCTCGACCTCGGCGACCTGCAGAAGATGGCGCTCGACCGCACCCTCCACCCCGAGGAGGCCGCCGCCCGCGCCGCCGATCCGGCCGCCCAGGCGGTGGACCGGGCGATCCGCGAAAGCTTCTCCACCGCCATCCGCTACGGCCTGATCTTCAGCCTCGCCGTTCTGGTCGCCGGCTTCTTCCTGATGCTGATGGTCCCCGGCGTCCCCTTGCGCGAACGTCCAACCGGACCGCCCCCGGTGGGAGAGCCGCGAGCGGCGGAATAGGTCAGAGGAAGCTGTAGGGGTCGACGTCGATCGCCACCCGTACGGCGCCCGGCGGCTTCACCCGCGCCCGCCAGGCGGCGAGATAGGCCGACAGGTCGACGTTGCGGTCGGCCCGCACCAGGAATCGCTTGCGGCGGCGGCCGCGCACCAGGCTGAGCGGCGCGTCGGCCGGGCCGTAGACCTCCACGCCTTCGGCGTTGGGCGCGACCTCGGCCATGCCGCGGGCGAAGGCCTCAAGCTGCTGGGCGTCCGGGCCGGAAAGCACCACCGCCCCCAGCCGGCCGAACGGCGGCAGCTTCATGATCTCGCGCTCGGCCATCTCGGCGGCGACGAAGGCGTCACGGTCCTGGGCCTTCAGCGCCTGCATGACGGCGTGTTCGGGCGCATAGGTCTGCAGCAGCGCCCGCCCCGGCCGGTCGCTTCGCCCGGCCCGGCCCGTCGCCTGGGCCAGCAGCTGATAGGTGCGCTCCGCCGCCCTCAAGTCGCCTCCGCGCAGGCCGAGATCGGCGTCCACCACGCCCACCAGGGTCAGCTTGGGGAAGTTGTGCCCCTTGGCGGCCGCCTGGGTCGCCACCAGGATGTCGATCTCGCCGGCGGCCATGGCCTCCACCAGCCGCCGCGCCTCCCGGGCGTCCCACACCGTGTCGGACGAGAAGACCGCGACCCTGGCCTGCGGGAATAGGCTGCGCGCCTCCTCCTCCACCCGCTCAACCCCAGGGCCGATGGAGGCCAGCGCGTCCTTCGCCCCGCAGTGGGGACAGCGTTCCGGCTTGGGCATGGAAAAGCCGGTCAGATGGCAGACCAGCCGGCCGGTATAGCGATGCTCCACCAGCCAGGAATCGGTGTCGGGCGCGGTCATCCGCTCGCCGCAGGCCCGGCAGAGCACGAGCGGCGCATAGCCCCGGCGGTTCAGGAACAGCAGGGTCTGCTCGCCCGCGGCGTAGGTCTGCGCCATTGCCTCGACCAGCGGCGGCGAGAGCCAGCGGCCCGGCTCCGGCGGCGTCTCGCGCATGTCGATCAAGGTGACGTCCGGCAGCCGGGCTGAGCCGTGCCGCGCGGCCAGTTTCAGCCAGCGATAGCGGCCCGTCTCGGCGTTGCGCAGGGTCTCCAGAGAGGGTGTGGCCGAGGCCAGCACCACCGCCGCGCCTTCGATCTTGGCGCGCGCCACCGCCATGTCGCGGGCCTGGTAGATGAAGCCCTCGTCCTGCTTGTAGGAACCGTCGTGCTCCTCGTCGACGACGATGAGGCGCAGCTTTCGGAACGGCAGGAAGAGGGCCGAACGCGCACCCACCACCACCCGGGCGCCGCCTCCGGCCACCGCCTCCCAGACCCGGCGACGCATCGGCGGGGCGACGTCGGAGTGCCATTCCGCCGGCCGGGCGCCGAAGCGGGCCTCAAAACGCGCCAGCACCGCCTGGGTGAGCGCGATTTCCGGCAGCAGGACCAAGGCCTGGGCGTCCGTATCCTCCGCCAACGCTGCGGCGACGGCCTCGAGATAGACCTCGGTCTTGCCCGAGCCGGTGACGCCGTCCAGCAGGGCGGCGCGGAAGCCGCCTTCGCCGAGCATGGCCTTCAGCTCGCCTGCCGCAGCCGCCTGGCTGGCGTTCAGATCCGCGCCGGCGCGCGTCAGGTCTGGCGGATCGAAGCGGCTCTGCGGCTCGACCAGGCGCAGGGCGAGGCAGCCCTCGTCCACCAGTCCCTTGATCACGCCGGCCGAGACGCCGGCGGCGCGGGCGAGGTCGGCTGGCGCCGCGGGCCCGGCTGCGGCGGCCTCCAGCACCCGCGCACGCGCCGGCGTCAACCGGGCCGGCGCGACGCCCGTCGGCTCCAGAATCTTTTCCGGCCTCGCCTTCGGCGCGCGGGCGCCGCGTGTGGCGATGGCCAGCGGCTGGCCGGGAAAATCGACGGCGTAGCGTGCGGCCCACTGCACGAACTCCAGCGTGCCTGGCGGCAGGGGCGGCTCCTCCAGCCTGGCCGCGACGGGCTTCAGCGGACGGTTGCCGCCTGCGGCCTCTCGCAGGCCCGTCACCACGCCCCGCAGCAGCCGGGGCCCGAGGGGCGCAGCCACCTGGTCGCCCACTTCCAGCCCCATGCCCTCCGGCTCGGCATAGTCGAAGGCCTCGGGCAGCGGCATGGGCAGGAGGACGGAGGCGATGCGGCTCATGGCTGCGTCCAGATAGGCTGGCGGCGGTCGGGCGCAACCGTTAAACAGCGCGCCAACCACCGCGCTCGAAGGTCGCCCATGCAGCTCTTTCTCGACACCACCGACACCGCCGTCCTGAAGGACCTGACCGCCACCGGCCTTGTGGACGGGGTGACCACCAATCCCTCACTGATCGCCAAGTCCGGCCGACCCATGCTGGAGGTCATCGCCGAGATTTGCAGCCTCGTCGAGGGGCCGGTCAGCGCCGAGGTGGCGGCGATCGAGACCGACGCCATGCTGGCCGAAGGCCGCAAGCTCGCAAGCGTGGCGACCAACGTCGTGGTGAAGGTTCCGCTGACCCGCGCCGGGCTCGCCGCCACGGCCGAGTTCGCGCGCGAGGGCATCCAGACCAACGTCACCCTGTGCTTCTCGGCCGCTCAGGCCCTGCTCGCGGCCAAGGCGGGCGCGACCTATATCTCACCGTTCATCGGCCGACTGGACGATCATGGCGCCCAGGGCATGGACCTGATCACCGAAATCCGGGCGATCTACGACAACTACAGCTTCGACACCGAGATCCTGGCCGCCTCGATCCGCAGCCCGGCCCATGTGACGGCGGCCGCGCTGGCCGGCGCCGACTGTGCGACCATTCCGCCGGGGGTTTTCCAGGACCTCTTCAAGCACCCGTTAACCGAGAAGGGGCTTGAACAGTTCATGAGCGACTGGGCCAAGACGGGGCAGTCGATCCTGTAACGGGGGACTTCGGGGGCGAGATGGACGCGGGGGCGAAGGCGAAGAACGAGGCGCTGGGCCCCGAGGCGGTCCGGGCCTTTCTGTCGGACAATCCCGACTTCCTGCGCGGCGATCCCGCCCTGCTGGCCGAACTCGGCCTGCGCCCCGATGCGGCCAATGTGGTGGAGTTCGGCCCCGCCGCCCTGGCTCGGGTGCACGAGGCGCATCGGCGGGAATCCACCGCGCGCAGGCAGCTCGAGGCGACCGCCCGCGCCAACTTCGCCGCCCAGGCCCAGACGCATGGGGCGGTGATCGACCTCCTGGAATCCCGCAACCATTCGGATCTCGCCCGCAGGGTGGACGAGCTGGCGCAGCTCCGTTTCGGCCTTGTCGCCGGTGTCGTCTGCCTGGAAGGCCCGGAGCGCACGCCGGCCGGCTGGCGGACGATGGTCGAGGGCCAGATCGACATGATCATCGGCCATCAGAACGTGGCCCTCATGGGCTTCCAGCCCACCGCGCTCGGCCTCTTCAGCGAGCGCGCCGAACAGGTGAAGTCCATGGCCATGGTCCGCATGGCGCTTTGGGAGCCCGCCCGCCAGGGCCTGATCGCCTTCGGCTCGGCCGACGAACACGGCTTCACCGCCGACATGGGCGCGGAACTTGTCGCCTTCCTCGCCCGGGTGGTCGAAAGGACCGCGGAGCGGTGGCCGGTCCTGTGAACGCCCGCGAGGCGCTTCGGCTCTGGCTGGAGCACCTCGCGCAGGAGCGGCGCGCCTCGCCCCGCACCCTGGAGGCCTACGGCTTCGCGGGATTCCGCTACATCGCCTTTCTGGAACGGCACCGCGGTGAGGCGCTGAGCCTGTCCGACATGGGAACCCTGACAGCCGGGGAAGTCCGCGCCTGGCTTGCCCACCTGCGGCAAGGCGACAAGCCGCTGTCGCCGCGGTCGCTCTCCCAGGCCCTGTCGGCCATCCGCACCTTCCACCGCTTTCTGGACCGCCGCCTGGACACACCCAACGCCGCCGTCGCCCTGGTGCGCGGGCCGCGCGTGGTCCCCGGCGCTCCGCGGCCGGTCAGCGAAGACCAGGCCCGCGGCCTGATCGAAGAGCCGGCGCTCGATCCCGACCGGGAGGATTGGGAGGCCGCGCGCGACCGCGCGGTGCTGACCCTGCTCTACGGCTGTGGCTTGCGGATCTCCGAAGGCCTGTCCCTGAAGCGATCCGACGCGCCTCTGCCCGATAGCCTGCGCATCCTCGGCAAGGGCGGAAAGACCCGCATCGTACCGGTGCTGCCGGCGGTGAGGGCGGCGGTCGACGACTACCTGGCCGAGCTTCCCTTCCCCCTCGCGCCCTCGGACGCGCTGTTCCGAGCCAAGCGCGGCGGCGCTCTAAGCCCCCGCCACGTCCAGGCGACGGTCCAGAACCTGCGGGGGCGGCTAGGCCTCCCCGACAGCGCCACGCCGCACGCCTTGCGCCATTCCTTCGCCACCCATCTGCTGGGCGCCGGCGCCGACCTTCGCTCGATCCAGGAGCTCCTGGGCCACGCCTCGCTTTCGACCACCCAGCGTTACACCGAGGTCGACGCCGCCGCCCTGCTCGGCGCCTACGCCAAGGCGCATCCGCGGGCCTGAAACCCCAGGCGTCATCCCGGCTTGCAGAGCGAGGTCGGGACCTATTCGCGACCGCGGCTGAAGCGACCGTCGCCCTGGACGTTCTCGCGGACCACCACCGGCACGGTGCAGCCGGCGACTTCGCGATGCACGGCCAGCTCCATGTGGGCGGGCGGTAGGCTCTGCAGGGTCTGGGCGCCCGCATCACCCCGGCGGTCCTCCGGCCGCAGCAGGCGGGCGTGAAACGCCGTGGGCCGGGGGCAGAGATCCGGCGGGACGATCCGTGCGGGCGCCGCCGTCACGGCGGCGGAAGCCAAAAGACTCGCGATGAGCATCGATGTTCCTCCTGCCTACGACGAAGGAGGATACCACCGATGGTTTAGGCCTGCATCGTCCAGCCTTCGACGCCCATCGCGGCCTGGCGGCCAGCCTCAGACCGGGTCGGGTGGGGATGGCAGATGCGGGCGATGTCTTCCGACGCAGCCCGGAAAGCCATGGCCACGCAGTACTCCCCGATCATCTCGCCCACCTGAGGGCCGATCATGTGCACGCCGAGGATCTCGTCGGTCGCCGCGTCGGCCAGCACCTTCACGAAGCCCTCGGTCTCATGGTTGATCTTGGCGCGGCTGTTGGCGGAGAAGGGGAACTTGCCAGCCTTGTAGGCGCGGCCTTCCTCCTTCAGCTGCTCTTCGGTCTTGCCGACCCAGGCCACTTCGGGCGCGGTGTAGACCACGCTCGGCACCAGGTTGTAGTCGACGTGGCCGGCCTTGCCCGCGATCAATTCGATGCAGGCCACCGCGTCTTCCTCGGCCTTGTGCGCCAGCATGGGGCCGTGGATGGCGTCGCCGACGGCCCAGACGCCGGGCGCCGAGGTCCTGAAGTGGTCGGTTTCGATGAAGCCGCGCTTGTCGGGCGTGATCCCCACGCTCTCCAGGCCGAGGCTCTCAGTATAGGGCCGCCGGCCGATCGCCAGCAGCACGTGGTCGGCCTCCAGCGTCTCCGCGGCTCCTCCGGCCACCGGCTCGACCGTCAGGCTCACGCCCGATTTGCCGGCCTTGGCGCCCGTCACCTTGGAGCCCAGCTTGAACTTCATGCCCTGCTTGGTCAGGGCGCGCTGGAAGGCCTTGGCGGTTTCGGCGTCCATGCCCGGCGTGATCCGGTCCAGGTACTCCACCACCGTCACCTCGGCGCCCAGGCGGCGCCAGACGGAGCCCAGCTCCAGGCCGATGATGCCGGCGCCGATCACGATTAGGCTCTTGGGGACCTCGGGCAGGGACAGCGCGCCGGTGGAATCGACGATCCGCTTCTGGTCCACGCTCACGCCCGGGAGGGGCGAGGGCTCGGACCCCGTGGCGATCACGATGTTCGTGGCTTCGAGCGTGGTGGTCGAGCCGTCCTCTGCGGTCACCTCCACCTTGCCGGCGCCGGCGATGCGGCCCGCGCCCTTCACCCAGTCGACTTTGTTCTTCTTGAACAGGAACTCGATGCCCTTGGTGAGGGCGGTCACCGACTCCGCCTTCTGCTTCATCATCTGGACGAGGTTCAGCGTGGGCTTCACATCGATGCCCAGGGTGGCGAACTCGCCGTTCGCAGCATCGTACAGCTCCGAAGCGTGCAGCAGGGCCTTCGATGGCATGCAGCCGACGTTCAGGCAGGTGCCGCCGAGCGTGCCGCGCTTCTCCACCACCGCGACCTTCAGGCCGAGCTGGCCCGCGCGGATGCCGGCGTTATAGCCGCCGGGGCCGCCCCCGATGATGACGACGTCGTATTGGGCCATGTGCTCCAGTCCTTCGGGTGACGGCGAGGCTGGGCCCCGCCGCCGTAGGGTTCCATCCGCGGCTTTCGCCTCAGACGTCCAGCAGCAGGCGCGCCGGGTTCTCGATGGCTTCCTTCACCTTGACCAGGAAGGTCACCGCGCCTTTGCCGTCGACGATGCGGTGATCGTAGGAGAGCGCCAGGTACATCATCGGCCGGGCCACGATCTGGCCGTTCACCACCATCGGCCGTTCCTGGATCTTGTGCATGCCCAGGATCCCCGACTGCGGCGCGTTCAGGATCGGCGTCGACATCAGCGAGCCATAGACCCCGCCATTCGAGATGGTGAAGGTGCCGCCCTGCAGATCCTCCAGCGCGAGCTGGCCGTCGCGGGCCTTCTTGCCGAGGTCGCCGATGGCCTTCTCGATCTCGGCCAGCGACATCAGGTCGGCGTCGCGGACCACCGGCACCACCAGCCCGCGCTCGGTGCCGACCGCCACCCCGATGTCGTAGTGGTTCTTGTAGATGATGTCCGTGCCGTCGATCTCGGCGTTGACGTCGGGCACGAACTTCAGAGCGTGGATGCAGGCCTTCACGAAGAAGCTCATGAAGCCGAGCTTCACGCCGTGGGCCTTTTCGAAGACGTCCTTGTACTGATTGCGGAGCGCCATGACCTCGGTCATGTCGACCTCGTTGAAGGTCGTCAGCATGGCCGCGGCGTTCTGGGCCTCCTTCAGCCGGCGGGCGATGGTCTGGCGCAGGCGCGTCATCCGCACCCGCTCCTCGCGCTCGTGGATTTCGCGCGGAGCGGCGGGAGCCGGCGCGGGCGCGGGCGCATTTGCGCGGGCTTCGAGCGCGGCCAGCGCGTCGCCCTTGGTGATCCGGCCGTCCTTGCCGGTGCCGGAGATGGCGCCAGCGTCGAGCTTGTTCTCCGCGACGATCCGCTGGGCCGACGGCGCCAGCGGCTTGGTCTCCGCGGCGGGCGCGGGGGCAGGCTTGGGCTCCGGCTTCGCAGCGGCGGGAGCCGGCGCAGGCTCGGCCTTGGCCGCCGGCGCCTCGGCCTTGGCGGCGGGCGCTCCGCCTTCGGTCATGCGGCCGAGCGTGGCGCCGGGCTCCACCGTGGCGCCCTCCTCGGCCAGGATCTCCGACAGCACGCCGTCTGCGGGGGCGGCCACTTCCAGGCTGACCTTGTCGGTCTCCAGCTCCACCAGGATTTCGTCCTTCCTGACGGCCTCCCCGGCTTTCTTGGTCCAGCGCGCCACCGTCGCCTCGGTGACGGACTCGCCCAGGGCGGGGGTCATGATGTCGGCCATTTTGGAGGGGTCCTGTTCTTTCTCTCGGCTTGAGATTGTTTAGGCGAACGCTTCGGCGAGGAAGGTCTGCAGTTCCTTGAGGTGACGGCTCATCAGACCGGCGGCGGTGGAGGCCGAGGCCGGGCGGCCGACATAGCGGGCCCGCTTGGCCTTGACCTTCAGGCGCTCCAGGGTGAGCTCCAGCCACGGGTCGACGAAGGTCCAGCCGCCCATGTTCTTCGGCTCCTCCTGGCACCAGACCAGCTCGGCGTTCGGGAAGCGCGACAGCTCCGCCGACAGCGACTTCACCGGCCAGGGATAGAACTGCTCCAGCCGCATCAGATAGACGTCGTCGACGCCCTTTTCCTCACGCGCTTCGAGCAGGTCGTAATAGACCTTGCCCGAACAGAGCACGACGCGGCGGATCTTCTCCGGCGCCACGAGCTTGATCGAGGTGTGCTCGCCGCGCTCGGCGGAGTCGTGCAGCACCCGATGGAAGGACGAACCCTCGGCCATGTCCTCCAGGCTGGAAACCGCCTTCTTGTGCCGCAGCAGCGACTTGGGCGTCATGATGACCAGCGGCTTGCGGAACTCGCGCCGCATCTGCCGGCGCAGGACGTGGAAGTAGTTGGCGGGGGTCGAGCAGTTGACCACCTGCATGTTGTCCTCGGCGCAGAGCTGCAGGAAGCGCTCCAGACGGGCGGAGGAGTGCTCCGGTCCCTGGCCCTCGTAGCCGTGCGGCAGCAAGAGGACGAGGCCGCTCATCCGCAGCCACTTGCGCTCGCCCGAGGAGATGAACTGGTCGATCACCACCTGGGCGCCGTTGGCGAAGTCGCCGAACTGAGCCTCCCACAGCACCAGCGTGCGCGGGTCGGCCAGGGAGAAGCCGTACTCGAAGCCCAGCACCGCCTCTTCCGAGAGCGGCGAGTCGATCACCTCGAAATGCGCCTGGCCCGGGTGGATATGGAGCAGCGGCGTGTAGTGCTCCTCCGTCGTCTGGTCGATCAGGTCGCAATGGCGCTGCACGAAGGTGCCGCGCACGCTGTCCTGGCCGGCCAGGCGGACCGGGTAACCCTCGTCGAGCAGGCTGCCGAAGGCCAGGTGCTCGGCGGTCGCCCAGTCGATCCCGTCGCCGGCTTCGATGGCGGCGCGACGGTTTTCGATCACCCTTCGCACGGTCTTGTGCACGTTCAGCCGCTCAGGGATGGCGGTGATCTGACGGCCGATGTCCGACAGCTTCTGGCGCGCCACCGAGGTGTCGCCCTTGCGGTCGTCGCCGTCGGGCAGGCTCAGGCCTGCCCAGGCGCCGTCAAGCCAGTCGGCCTTGTTGGCCTTGTAGGTCTTGCCGGCCTCGAACTCCTTGTCGAGGAAGTCCTCGAACTCGGCCACCCAGCCCTCGACCTCTTCCTGGGTCGTCACGCCCTCGCCGATAAGCTGGCGGGCGTAGAGTTCGCGGGTCGACGGGTGGTCCTTGATCTTGGCGTACATCAAGGGCGACGTCATCGTCGGGTCGTCGCCCTCGTTGTGGCCGAACCGCCGATAGCAGAACATGTCGATGACGACGTCCTTGCCGAACTGCTGGCGGAACTCGATGGCCACCTTGGCCGCGAAGGTCACGGCTTCCGGATTGTCGCCGTTCACGTGGAAGATCGGCGCCTCGACCATCAGCGCCACGTCCGACGGGTAAGGCGAGGAGCGCGAATACTGCGGCGCGGTGGTGAAGCCGATCTGGTTGTTGACGATGAAGTGGATCGTGCCGCCGGTCCGATAACCTTTGGTGCCGGAGATGGCGAAGCACTCGGCCACCACGCCCTGGCCGGCGAAGGCCGCATCGCCGTGCAGCAGCAGCGGCAGGACGTGCACGCGGCCGGTCTCGGGCTTGTTGCGCAGGGTCGAGGCCTGCTTGGCGCGCGCCTTGCCCAGCACCACCGGATTGACGATCTCCAGGTGGGAAGGATTGGCGGTCAGCGACAGGTGGACGTTGTTGCCGTCGAAGCTGCGGTCAGACGAGGCGCCCATGTGGTACTTCACGTCGCCCGAGCCCTCGACGTCGGAGGGCAGGGTGGAGCCGCCCTGGAACTCGTGGAAAATCACGTGATAGGGCTTGCCCATCACGGCGGCGAGCACGTTCAGGCGGCCACGGTGCGGCATGCCGACGACGATATCCTGCACGCCCAGGGCGCCGCCGCGCTTGATGATCTGCTCCAGCGCCGGGACCATGGCCTCGCCGCCGTCCAGGCCGAAGCGCTTGGTGCCGGGGAACCGCTTGTGAAGGAAGCGTTCGAAGCCCTCGGCCTCGATCAGCTTCTTCAGGATGGCGACCTTGCCTTCCTTGGTGAAGTGGATCTCCTTGTCGCGGCCCTCGATCCGCTCCTGCATCCAGGCTTTCTGCGCCGGGTCGGAGATGTGCATGTACTGCACGCCGACATCGGAGCAGTAGGTCCGCTTCAGTATGTCCAGGATCTCGCGGATCGTGCCGGTCTCCAGCCCCAGCACATAGTCGAGGAAGATCGGCCGGTCGAAATCGGCCTCCGAGAAGCCGTAGGTGGCCGGATCCAGCTCCGAGGCGTCGCCTTCCGGCGCCGAAAGGCCCAGCGGGTCGAGATTGGCCCGCAGGTGCCCGCGCATCCGATAGGCGCGGATCATCATGATGGCGCGCAGGGAATCGAGCGTGGCCGCCCGGACCGATTCCGAAGCCACCGGCGAGGCGGTCCGTTCGGAAATCTTCGCCGAAAGCTTGGCCTCCACCGCCGGCCACATGCCGTCCAGGGCCGACAGCCAGTCGGGACGCGCAGGCGCCGCCGAGGGCTTGGTCCAGGGCCGCTTGGCCGCAGCCGCCTTCACCTCGTCGGCGCGGTCCTGGAGGCTGGAGAAGAAGGCCCGCCAGGAGGCGTCGACCGAATTGGGGTCGCTGGCCCACTTGGCGTAGAGATCCTCCACAAAGGCCGCGTTGCCGCCGTAGAGGAATGAGGTCTCCGCGAGCACCTCGTTGATCAGACCTGCGTCGTCCGCCATTTCGCCCATTGTCCCGGCGTCGTCGCCGCGGACTTCGGAAGAAGGAGCCGAGCGCCGACCGCCCTGTCTGAATTCCGTCCGGAACGCCCCGTCGGAGGGCGCCCCAGCCTTACCACTTCCAGCCCCCGCTCCCGAATAGGGATCAGGCGCCTTTCAGCACCTCCAGCAGGGTCTCGCCGAGCTTCGCCGGCGACGGCGACACGCGGATGCCCGCAGCCTCCATCGCGGCGATCTTGTCCTCGGCTCCACCCTTGCCGCCCGAGATGATCGCGCCCGCGTGACCCATCCGCCGCCCCGGAGGCGCGGTGCGTCCCGCGATGAAGCCGACCATAGGCTTCTTGACCGCTGAATTCTTGATGAACTCGGCGGCGTCTTCCTCGGCCGAACCGCCGATTTCCCCGATCATGATGATCGACTCCGTCTCGGGGTCCTTCAGGAACATGTCGAGCATGTCGATGAATTCGGTCCCCTTCACGGGGTCGCCGCCGATGCCGACGGCCGTGGATTGGCCGAGGCCGACCTGGGAGGTCTGGAACACGGCCTCGTAGGTAAGGGTCCCTGAGCGGGAAACAACACCCACCGAGCCCTTCTTGAAGATGTTTCCCGGCATGATGCCGATCTTGCAGGCGTCCGGCGTCAGGACGCCCGGGCAGTTGGGCCCGATCAGCCGCGATTTCGAGCCGGAGAGCGCACGCTTGACCTTGATCATGTCGGTCACCGGGATGCCCTCGGTGATGCAGACGATGAGCGGAACCTCGGCCTCGATGGCCTCCAAGATCGAGTCGGCCGCGAACGGCGGCGGCACATAGATGACCGAGGCGTCGGCGCCGGTCTCCTTCACCGCCTCCTCGACCGTGTCGAACACGGGCAGGCCGATGTGGGTCATGCCGCCTTTGCCGGGCGTCACGCCGCCGACCATCTTGGTGCCGTAGGCGATGGCCTGCTCGGTGTGGAACGTGCCCTGGGCGCCGGTGATGCCCTGACAGATGACGCGGGTGTCTTTGCCGATCAGGATGGACATTTAGGCGGCCCCTCGCACGGCCTGGACGATCTTTTCCGCGCCGTCCGACAGGTCGTTGGCGGCGATGACGTTGAGGCCGCTCTCGGCGATGATCTTCTTGCCCTCGGCGACATTGGTGCCTTCCAGGCGAACGACCAGCGGCACGGCCAGGCCGGTCTCGCGGACCGCCTCGACCACCCCTTGGGCCAGCACGTCGCAGCGGGCGATGCCGCCGAAGATATTGACCAGAATGCCCTTCACGTTCGGGTCGGCCATGATGATCTTGAAGGCCGCGGTCACCTTCTCCTTCGAAGCGCCGCCGCCCACATCCAGGAAGTTGGCGGGCTCCGCGCCGTAGAGCTTGATGATGTCCATGGTCGCCATGGCCAGGCCCGCGCCGTTGACCATGCAGCCGATCTCGCCGTCGAGGGCGATGTAGGAGAGGTCGTACTTGGAGGCCTCGATCTCCTTCGGGTCCTCCTCGGTCTCATCGCGCAGGGCGACAATGTCGGGATGGCGGAACAGGGCGTTGGAGTCGAAGCTGACCTTGGCGTCCAGCACCCGCAGGTGATCGTCAGCGGTGACGATCAGCGGGTTGATCTCCAGCATGCTCATGTCCTTGGCGAGGAACGCCGTATAGAGCTGCGAGAGAAGCGTGGCGGCTTCCTTGGCCAGGCCGCCCGTCAGGCCGAGCGCCTTGGCCAGGCGACGACCATGCTGCGGGAATACGCCGGTGGCCGGATCGATGGAGAAGGTCTTGATCTTCTCCGGCGTCGCATGGGCGACCTCTTCGATGTCCATACCGCCTTCGGTGGAGGCGACAACCGATACCCGGCTCGTCTCGCGGTCCACCAGCAGCGAAAGGTAGAATTCCTTGGCGATGGCGGCGCCTTCTTCGATGTAGAGACGGTTCACCTGCTTGCCGCGCTCGCCGGTCTGGTGCGTCACCAGGACCCGGCCCAGCATCTCCTGCGCGTTGGCGCGGACGTCGTCGACGCTTTTGACCACCCGCACGCCGCCCTTGGCGTCGGGTCCCAGGCCCTGGAAGCGGCCCTTGCCGCGGCCGCCGGCGTGGATCTGGGACTTCACGACGAAGACCGGCCCGCCCAGCTTTTCGGCGGCCTGGACGGCTTCGTCGACGGAAAACGCGGGGTACCCGCGCGGGACCGCCACGCCGAACTCGGAGAGAACGGCCTTGGCTTGATGCTCGTGGATGTTCATGGGGTCGCGGGACGCGTCTTCTGCAGCTCGCCCGGAGTGGCGAGTGGCGCGGGTTATAGGCGCCGGACCAAAGCGTTGCAACCGCCTCTCAGGAGAAATCCGGCGCCCCTTGCGTCACCCGTCGCGCGAAGGTTCCGCAAGGTTCGCAAGGCCCCTCAGGCGGCTCCCAGGAACACCTGCCCCAACAGGCGCCCCGGCGTGAAGGCGAGCCCGCCGGCGATGAACATGCCGCCGAAATAGAGGCCGGTCATGGAGGCGCGATGAACCTGAACCTTGTGGCGGCGGGCGGCGTAGAGGGCGGCCGGCAAGGCGACGATCACCCAGCCCGAAATGGCGTGGATAAGGCTGAACCCGCCGGGATTGATCTCGTGGATGAAGAGCGAGGAGACGGCGGTGGCGCCCATGGTCGCCGCCCAGATCCAGCCCAGCGTCCGATGTGGCAGCGTACCCTTCGGCCCCAGCAGCAGGACCGCGCCGACGACGAAGCTGGCGGCGGCGGCCCACAGATGGATCTGCACGGCCGCCGGCGCCTGCCCGATCAGCTCCGGCCGCGGGGCGGGAAGCCCCAGCGCCTGCGGGCCGCCGCCCGCGAAGAAGCCGAGCGCGCCGAAGCCGACCGCCAGGGCCAGGCTGCCGACCATGTATTGCCGCTCCGGAAGGCGGGTCGGGGGAGAGGTCATCTTGGAAAGCTCCGTGCAAAGCGGGCCGCTCGCCCGCGCTCTTCCGATGACCGGGCCTCAGGCGGGCCGCATCCGGGCTTTCACGGATCGCCGCGGATTCTTCGCAGGCGGCGGACGGCGCCCGTTGGCGCTTCGCGAATGGGGGACGCCTTTTCGGAGGGCGGCGTTCGTGGTTTGCAGAGGCCATGAGCGCGGGAACGAAGGCCTGGATCGCGCGGCTGACGCCGTATGGAAGCCTGACCGGCTGGAGCCGGGGCTTGTTCATCGCCCTCGTCGCCGGCCTGTTCCTGGCCTGGTCCGGCGCTTTCGGCATGGATCGGCTGCCGTTGGGCGGGCGGCTCGCCTATTGGCTTCCGCTGATGGTGCTGGGAAGCGTCTGGGGCGGCGTCGCAGCCCGGCTGGCGTTCGGCGCCGAACCGGACGGTTCGCGGCTCTGGCTTCGCACCCTGCTCGCCGGCCTCGTGATCGCAGGCCCGTTCACCGGCGTCGTCTGGATCGCCACGACCCTGGCCTTGGGCGTGCGATTCTCGGCCTTGGGGCTGGTTTCGCTGTTCTCGTCGGTGTTGGCCATCTCGCTGGTGATGACCGCGATCAACGTCCTGGCCGCCTCGCGCCGCACGGCCGACCCGATCGCCCCGCCGCCGCGCTTCCTGGAACGCCTGCCGCTGAAGCTGCGCGGGGCCGAAATCTGGGCGGTGGAGGCGGAGGACCACTACCTGCGCCTGCACACCTCCAAGGGGCAGGACCTGATCCTCATGCGCCTGTCCGACGCGGTGGCCGAACTGGAGGGGATCGAGGGGGCCCAGGTGCACCGGTCCTGGTGGGTGGCGCGCGAGGCGATTGTCGACGCCGCCCGCGGCGACGGCCGCGCCGTCCTCACCCTGAAGGACGGCTCCCAGGTCCCGGTCAGCCGGACCTATGCCAAGATGCTGCGCGAGAAGCGCTGGATCTAGCGCCGGGCGCGCCATTCCTCCCGGGTTTGGCCCCAGCAATCGACCGGGAGATTCAGCGGCGCGGGCAGGATCGCCTGGCGCAGGATGCGCGAGCCCAGTCGCTGGGCCACCTTCTGAGAATTGACGTTCGCCGCCTCGATGGTGTGGATCACCTCGTCCCACCCGAGTGTGTCGAACGCCCAGTCGATCGCTGCGGCCGCGCCTTCCGTCGCATAGCCCTTGCCCCAGCAGTCACGCACGATCCCCCAGCCGACTTCCGTGCCCGGCCAACCCTCCGGCTGCCATGGACCGAGCCGCCCGACCCAGCGGCCGGTGGCCTTCTCGATCACCGAGAACATCGAAAAGCCCCGAACCACCCAGGCGCCTGTCATGCCGCACATGATCCGCCACGCGCCGACACGATCCTGGGCGCCGCCGATGTACTGGGCGGCTTCGGCGTCGGCGGCGAAGTCAGCCCAGGCCTCGAAGTCCTCGCCCAGGGGCGGCCGCAGGATCAGACGCTCCGTTTCCAGAACAGGACCTGTCGCCGCTGTGGAAATCTGAAAGCCCATGCGCCATCTCCCCGAACTCGCCCTCTCCTAGCGAAACGCGCCCGGCTTCGATAGCGCCCGTGCAACCGCACAGCCGCGATGCGGATTCCACATGCGAGGGACGGCCTGGGAGTTGGCCATGAGCGGCGAAACCATCGGCGAGCCCTCGCTCGTACACACCTACAAGGGCTTTGCGGCGCCTCGGGCGCCGAAACCGGCGACGCGAACACCGGCGTGGCGCAGCCGCAGGGCCGCGATCCTGGCCGGCAGCGCGCTGGGGCTCGGCCTGCTGTTCGGCCTTCTGGCGCGGCCCGAACTCGCGGTCGACCGACCGCCGCCGGCGCCCATGCAGCCGGTCGCCGTCGCAGACCTGTCCGGCCAGATGGAGATCGAGTTCAATCCGCCACCGGCCCCGCCCCTGCCGCAGGACGGCGGCAAGCTGGAGGTGCTGCCGGCCGACATGGCCGCCGCGGCGCCTAAGGCTCCCGCCTGGTCGGCGACCTACGAACCGCCGCCGCGACCCATTCCGACCCCGAAACTCGACCCGGTCCTGCCGCCGCAGTCCGCTCCCACGCCGGCGCCCCAGGCCGTGCGCCCCAGCTTCGAGTGCCGTTTCGCGCGCACGCCGGCGGAGGTCATGGTCTGCCGGGACGCGGCGCTCGCCGCCGCCGACCGGCGTATGGCGCGGGCCTTCCGCCGCGCGACCGACGCCGGCGTTCCCTACGCCGAGCTGCGCGGCGAGCAGGACGACTGGCTGGCCGTCCGCGAGGACGCCGCCCGCCGCTCCCGCGGCGCGGTCGCCTCCATCTACGATCAGCGGATCGAGGAGCTGGAGGCGATGGCCCGGGGCGATCCGTACTTCTGATCGCCCGCGCGAGAAGGCCGGGGTCTTAGCCCAGCATCTCCTTGACGGTGTCGCGTTCGCCGACCAGCTCATCATTGGTGATGGCGATCTTGCTCTTGGCGAAGTCGTCCATCTCGAAGCTGGTCACGACCTCGTAGCCGCTTTCGGTGGTGCGCACCGGCATGCCGGCCCAGACGCCTTCGGAGAAGCCGTAGCGGCCGCCTGAGGGCACGGCGACGGAGTGGACCTTGCCCGGGGTGGTCAGGTCGCGGACATGGTCGATCAGGGCGTTGGCCGCCGAGGCCGCCGAGCTCTGGCCGCGGGCCTCGATGATCGCCGCGCCGCGCTTGCCGACCGTCGGCAGGTACTCGTTCTTCAGCCAGGCCTCATCGCCGATCACCTCGGCCGCGGCCCGGCCGCCGATCTTGGCGTGGGTGAAGTCGGCGAACATGGTCGGCGAGTGGTTGCCGTAGATGTAGAGGTCCGAGACGTCGTTGATCGAGACGCCGGCCTTCTTGGCCAGCTGGGCGCGGCCGCGGTTCTCGTCCAGGCGCACCATGGCGGTGAAGCGCTCGACCGGCAGGCGCTTGGCCTGGCTCGCGGCGATCATGCAGTTGGTGTTGCAGGGGTTGCCGACCACGGCCACGCGGGCGTCGTCGGCTGCCACCGCGTCGATCGCCTTGCCCTGGGCGATGAAGATCTTGCCGTTGTCCTTCAGGAGGTCGGCGCGCTCCATGCCTGGGCCGCGCGGCTTGGAGCCGACCAGCAGGCACCAGTTGGCGTCCTTGAAGGCGACGTTGGCGTCGTCGGTCAGCACCATGTCCTGCAGCAGCGGGAAGGCGCAGTCCTCCAGCTCCATCGCCACGCCCTTCAGCGCCTTCTGCGGGCCCTCGGCGGGGATCTCGAGCAGTTGCAGGATCACCGGCTGGTCCTTGCCCAGCATCTCGCCCGACGCGATGCGGAAGAGGAGGGCGTAGCCGATGTTGCCGGCGGCGCCGGTGACGGCGACGCGGATCGGGGTCTTGGCCATGGGACTGCTCCGGGACTGGCTGTTTTCTTCAGGGTCGGCGGGTCCCTAGCCCATCTGACGGCGCCGCGGCAATGGGCCGAACGCTTTGCGCGCCGCCCGCGCCGTGCTCAACCTCGCCCATGTTCGAGATCGACCCCGCCTTCCTGGCCACCTCCGAGCCGCTGGGGGAGCTTTCCCTCTGTCATGCGCGCCTGCAGGCCGACGCCCGCTATCCCTGGATCGTGCTGATCCCCCGCATCGCCGGGGCCCGGGAACTGGAGGACCTTTCCGCCCCCGATCTCGCCGCCCTGATGGCCGAGGTCGTGGCCGCCGGCCGGGCGGTTCGCGCCATCGGTCCGCCGGTGGAGAAGCTGAACGTCGCCGCGCTCGGCAACGTGACCCCGCAGCTTCACGTCCATGTGGTCGGTCGCCGGGCGGGCGATCCGGCGTGGCCGGGTCCGGTCTGGGGGCACAGCCTTGCCGAGCCCTACGCCGCCGACGCCCTGGCGACGGCGGTGGGACGCGCGAAGCGGGGCCTGGGCCTCTAGTCTCGACGCAGGCGCACCGGGCGGCGCTCGCCGGCTTCCTCCAATTCGCCGACCCAGACGCCGTCGGCCGACGGCGTCAGCCGCAGCACCAAGGCGCGCGTCGCCGAAGGCCGGAAAGCCAAGGTGACGCCGGCGCCGTCCCGCCGAGCCTCGGCCAGGAAGCCGGAGGACTCCGCCGCGCCCGGCCGGCGGGGATCGCGCCAGGCGCCCTCCAGCCGGCCGTTGGCGTCGACCAGCAGCAGGCCGTAGAGTTCCTCATCGCCCGCGCCGCGCAGGCTCCAGGCGCCGTCGAGCGGCCCCTGCAGCCCCTGGGCCGCGGCGAAGGAGGCGCGCAGCCGCGCCTCATATCCCATATCGACGGCGCTCCGCGGCGGATCGAGCGGCCGGGCCACATCATCCACGCGCGGCGCCGAAGTCGCGGGGTCCGCCGCGACCGCGGCCGGGGCTGCGTCGTCCAGCAATGCGCCGATGGGATCGCCAACCGGCGCCGCGCCTGCGATCCCCGGCCAGAGCGCCACGCAGGCCGCAGCTGCGGCGCGTCCCAGCCTGTTTCGGCGACGGGAGGATCGGGCGTCGATCAAGCGGTTCGGCTCCTCTTCCGCCATGGCGGCGCAACGCATTTAGAGGCTAGGATGGCGCCATGACCACCCGTTACGACGAAGGCGCGCGGAACGTCCTGGGCGGCGAACTGCAAAGCTGCTCGCTCGACCCGGTCACGGGCTTCTTCCGCAACGGCTGCTGCGAGACCGGGCCGCACGACCTTGGCCTGCACACGGTCTGCGCGGTCATGACGGCCGAATTCCTGGCGTTCTCGAAAATGATGGGCAACGACCTTTCGACGCCGGTTCCGGACTACGCCTTTCCGGGCCTGAAGCCGGGCGACCGCTGGTGCCTCTGCGCCCCGCGCTGGAAGGAGGCGCTGGACGCCGGCGCGGCCCCGGCGGTGGTGCTGGAGGCCACCCACGAGGAGACCCTGGCCATCGTTCCCCTGGGCGTGCTCAAGGACCACGCGGTCAAGGCCTGACCCACTTCAGATCCCGACGCCGAGCTCGGCCTCCAGATGCCGGCGGGTGGCGGCTTCCAGGGCCTCGGGCCAAGCCGCGCCGACCTGCGCCGCAAGGGCTCGCGCCCGGGGCAGGAAGACGCGCGCCACGGCGAGGTTGGCCCGCAGCAAGGCCTCCCGCTCGAGCGGCGGCGGAACCAGGCCCTCCAGCAGGGCCCGCTGCTCGGGCGTGAGGAAGGGGTTGAGCCGCTTGGCGCCGCGCTGCGGTGCGCCGGCTTCCTCCAACATCAGGTCCGTCAGCATGCCGCGCAGCAAGGCCTCGCCCTGCTGCACCACCAGCCACTCCTGGCGCCCGAAGCCGACGGGCGACAGGCCCAGAACCCGCAGGAACTCCTCGACCAGCGCCGCGAGCCGGGCGGCCGCCCCGCCGTCCCCGGCAAGCCCGCGCGGCGGCGGAGCGGGGGCCGCGTCGCCCCACAGCGGCTTCATCGCCGCGCGGTCCATCCGCGCGAACTCCTCCGGCGTCACGAAGGCGATGTCGAAACGTCGCCACTCCGGCGTCACCGCAGTCAGGATTCGGCCGTAGATCGCCCGCGCCAGCACCGTCTGCGGCGCGCCCGGTCGTCCGGTGAGATGGTCGGAGAGGCAGGCGGCGCGATCGTCGGCCGCGGTCACCGCCGCCAGGTCGACATCGCTCCAGACGTCGCCTTCGCCCTTTCCGAGGCTGCCGGTCAGCCAGATGGAGCGCACGCGCCGATCGCCGGCGAGCACGCCGACCAGTTGCTCGATCAGGGCGGCTTGGGCTGCATCCATGGGGCGCGCCTCCTGTGCGACAGGCTGGCGCGTGGCTCCGACCAGGCGCAAGCGACTTCTACGCGCGAACGTCGTGAGCGGGGCTCACGGAACCGGGAGCGCCGCGCCCCGACAGCACGGCTTTTTCTTGCATTCGGAATGTTTCGGGAACAACCGGAACCCTTTGCGCTGTAAGCGATCACATTGTGTCAGGAATGTAAGATCAAAACCGTTGACGGTCGGGCGCCGGTCCCGCAGGTTGGCGTGGATCATACTCGGATTTCGGCCCCCGGCGGGGGTCGTCGTCCGGCAAGAACAAGCCCGCGGCGACCGCTCGGCCGCCCGCGGCGGGAGGAGACAGGCGCCTGGCGACCCGTACGCCATGAGTCCAGCCGCGGCCTGGCGCGCAAGGCGCGCCGCCGATCCTCCCAAGGACCGTTTCGATCGCCTCGCCGCACGGGGAGGCGACCGGCCGCCGCAGATTTCGAGATGCGGCCGGGCGATTTCGTTGGGGAGTATTGCATGACCGCCACGGCGACCGTCATCGACCGCCCGCCCTTGGGCTTCGGGACGAAACTGCTCTACGCCTGCGGATCCACGGCCAGCGCCATCAAGCTGCGCGCGCTCGGCACCTTCCTGATGATCTTCTACAACCAGGTGGTCGGCCTGCCGCCGCAGACCGTGACCCTGGTGCTGATGATCGCCCTGATCTTCGACGCCCTCGTCGACCCGCTGGTCGGCCAGATCTCCGACAACTTCAAATCCAGGCTCGGGCGGCGGCATCCTTTCATGTACGCCGCTGCGATCCCGTTCCCGCTGGCCTTCTTCCTGCTCTGGAACCCGCCGCAGGGCTGGTCGGACGGGGCGCTGTTCTTCTACCTGCTGGCCTGCCTGCTGACCTTGAGGTTCTGCGACACCTTCTTCGAGCTGCCGCACAGCGCGCTGGCCCCGGAACTGGCCAAGGACTACGACGAGCGCACCAGCCTGATCTCCATGCGCCTGCTGTTCGGCGTGATCGGCGGCCTGGGCATGACCGTGATGGCCTATCAGGTGTTCCTGAAGGAGGCGCCGGACGGCTCGGGCGGGGTGCTCGCCCGCGACGGCTACTTCGCCTATTCGCTGACCGCGGCGCTCATCATCTTCGCGGCCATCCTGATCTCGACCCGCGGAACCCAGGGCCAGATCCCCTACCTGCGCGCCGCGCCGGCCCGCAAGGCCACCTTCAAGGCCATGGCCCGCGAAGTGGCCCACACCCTGAACAACAAGGCCTTCGTCATCGCCACCCTGACCGGCATGTTCGTGGCCGTCGCCACCGGCGCGCGCAACGGGCTGGAAATCTATTTCGGGCTCTATTTCTGGGAGCTGACCCAGGGCCAGCTGGCCCTCATCACCATGGTCAATGTCGCGGGCGCCGCCTTCGGCGTGGTGCTGGCGCCGCGGGTCGGCCGGCGGTTCGGCAAGAAGTACGGCTGCATCCTGGTCTTCACCTCGGCGCTTTTGGTGGGGATCGCGCCGGTGGTCCTACGGCTGATGGGGCTGTTGCCGCCCAACGGCACGGACCTGCTGTTCGCCATCCTGGTCGGCGAAACCTTCGTGAACACGGCGCTTGCCGGCGCCACCGGGGTGCTGCTGGTCTCCATGGTGGCCGACGTGATCGAGGATGCAGAGGTCAAGACCGGTCGCCGGTCGGAGGGCCTGCTGCTTTCCGCCGACAACCTCTTCAAGAAGATCGTCTCGGGCGTCGGGGTGTTCATCTCCGGCTCGATCCTGGCCTTCATCAATTTCCCGGAGAACGCGCAGCGCGGAGGGGTCCCGCAGGAGACCCTCACCGACCTCGGCATGATCTACATCCCCACCGTGGCCGCGCTCTACGGCGTCGGCATCCTCTGCATCTTCGCCTTCAACATCGACCGGGCCAAGCACGAGGACAATCTGCGAAGGCTGCGGGAGGCCGCAGCGGCGGCCGACGCCGCAGGTCTCGTCGAAGATGAAGCCGGCGGCGCGCCGGGACTGGCCGGGGGCGCCTCGCCCCTGGGCGTGAAGGCTTAAGTTCAGGACGCCTCCCATGACTACTACGACCGCCGCCGGCCTGCCGCCGCGCCCGCCGCTGACCCGCAAGACCAAGATCCTCTATGGGATGGGGGCCGCGGCCAACATCATCAAGCAGCGGGGCATCACCGCCTTCCTGCTGCTGTTCTACAATCAGGTTATCGGCCTGCCGCCGGCCATGGTGTCGACGGCGATCATGATCGCGCTGATCTTCGACGCCTTCGTCGATCCGCTGGTCGGTCAGATCTCCGACAACCTGCGCACCCCCTGGGGCCGGCGCCATCCGCTCATGTACATCGCGGCCCTGCCGGTCGCGATCGCCTTCTTCCTGATCTGGAACCCGCCGGCGGGATGGGAGCACGAGGCGCTCTTCATCTACATGCTGGTCTGCCTGCTCACCATCCGCCTCTTCGACACCTTCTTCGAGCTGCCGTCCTCCGCCCTGCTGGCGGAGCTGACCCAGGACTATGACGAGCGCACCGCGATCATCTCCATCCGCTCGTTCTGCGGCGTGGCGGGCGGCCTGATCATGCAGCTCCTGGTCTACCAGGTGTTCCTGAAGGAGAACCCCGACGGGACCGGCGGCCTGCTCTCCCGCGACGGGTGGATGACCTATTCGATCGTGGCGGCGATCACCATCTTCACCATCATCCTGATCTCCAGCGCCGCCACCCACCACCAGATCCCCTATCTGCGCCAGCCGCCGGCCCGGAAGGCGACCATCCCGGCCATGCTGCGCGAGGTGGCGGCCACCCTGAACAACCGCTCCTTCGTGGTGCTGACGGTCTCGGGCATGTTCATGAACGTGTCGCTGGGGCTGAAGCACGCGCTGGAAATCTACTTCAATCTCTACTTCTGGGGCCTGAAGCAGAGCCAGCTGGCGGTGCTGACCGTCACCGGCGTCGTCGCCAGCGTCATCGGCGTGACCCTGGCACCGAAGATCGCCGCGAAGTTCGGCAAGCGGACCGCCGCCATCGTGTGTTTCTTCGGCGCCGTCGTGGCGCTGCTGCTGCCCATCGGCCTGCGCATACTGGGCTGGATGCCGGCGAACGGCACCAACCTGCTGTTCGGCATCCTGATCGTGGACTTCATGGCCAACGGCGCCCTGGCCATCATGACCGGCATCATGCTGCAGTCCATGATCGCCGACGTGGTGGAGGACAGCGAGGTCAAGACCGGCCGCCGGTCGGAAGGCCTGCTGTTCTCGGCCGACAACCTCTTCAAGAAGATCGTCTCCGGCGTCGGCGTCTTCGTCTCCGGGGCGCTGCTCGCCTTCGTCGCCTTCCCGCAGGGCGCGCGGCCCAATCAGGTGGACCCCGAGCTCCTGCGCAACCTGGCGCTCATCTATCTGCCGACGATCGGCGGCTTCTACGCCGTGGCCATCACCTGCCTGTTCCTCTACCGGATCGACAAGACGATCCACGAGGAGAACCTGCGCAAGCTGGCCGAAGGCGCCCTGGAGGCCCGCACCACCGATGCGGAGATCGAAGGGGCCGCGCCGGCCGCCACGGGGCCAGCCGGCGATCTCTCGCCGGTGGCGCCCAGATCGTAGAAAGCCGGCGCTACTTCGAGATCCGCAGCCGGCTGATCTCCTGGCCGATGGCCTTGAAGGCGTCCTTCAGGGCGGTGCCGCCGGAGGGGAGGTAGACGTGCTGCGGGCTCGTGGCGCACGCCTTCACGAAGTCGGTCGCGGTCTTGTCGCTGCCGATGTTGAAGCCCACCGTATAGATCGTGATCCCCTTGGCCTTGATATTGTCGCAGAGCTTGTAGGCCTGGGAGAATGAGGACCCGTTGGTGGCGTTGCAGTTGATCCGGACGTTGCTGCTCCCGAACCCGTCCTTGCTGTTCACGCCTTTGCAGTAGTGGGTGTTGAAGGCGCCGTCCGTCATCAGCACCAGCACCTTCATGGTTTCCGGCGCGGAGTAGGCGGCCGGCTGGCTCGAGCCGGTCCAGACGCCCTGCCACTCCGGCGAGATCATGTACCAGCCCCAGGCCAGGCCGATGTGGCCGGCTGTGGACCCGTCCGACACAAGGGATTCGATCTTCGTCTTCAGCACGCTCTTGCTGCTGGTCAGCGGTTCTATCTCGCCGGACGAGCACTTGGTGTTCGATTCCGACCCGGCATAGTGGAAGCCGACCTTCGCCGTAGATGGCGGGGCTTCCGTATAGGCTTCAGCGCCGGTCCGCTCGGTCGCGCAGTTGGTCGCATTGAAGAGGACCGAGGCGCCTGACGCCGCCGTGAAGCGCTGCGAGGGGCATCCCTCCGCCCGGCACTGGGCCGTACCGCCCTTGCTGTAGGTCTTGTAGCCGGAGCCGTTCACGCCCTTGAGCTGGAAGGTGTCGGCGGTGCGGCCGGCGACCTCGAACTCCTTGTTGTTCAGCTCGGTCATGCCGCTGACGCCGGAGATGTAGACGATCTCGCCGTTCTGCAGGCCGTGATCGGCCGAGGTGATCACGACCGGGGAGGTCTTGGTGGCCTTGGTGATGGCCGTCGCTTCGCGCGGCGCGCCCCGCACCGTATCTCGATAGGCGGAGGGGATCTGCACGCCGGCGGCGTAGGGGACCAGCGCCACCTTGGAGTAGTAGGGCGCCTGCACGTCCTGCACGACGAGGTCGACCAGATCCTTGGCCGCGGTGCGCAGGTTCCCGATCTGGCCACTCATGGAGCCGGTGGTGTCCAGAACCACGGCCACTTCCAGGTTCACCGAGTTCCTCACGACCTCGGAATTGGCCTGCAGGTTATTCTGCTCCCAGACGGCCGGCGCAAATCCCGGAGGGGTGATCGAGGCGCTGGCCACCACCTTACGCCCGTCGACCAGCGCGAAGTTGTAGTCGACGATCCTCTGGTCGGGCGGCAGGTTCAGGTTGGCCGCCAGCACGCCGTAGCCCATGGCCTTGATCTTGTCGGCGTCGGTCTCGGTGGAGCGGGCCACATAGAGGGTGGCGGTGTCGAGCGCGTCCTGCAGCTGCCCGCGCTGGGTCGTCGACAGATAGACGTCGATCAGGCCGAGTGTCAGCGGCGCCAGCAGGAGAAGGGCGACCGCGACGAACACGGCCGCCGCCCCGCTGGTATCGGCGCTCCCCCGGCGGAGGAGAGCGGCCAGTTTGGAGACCGGTCGGCGCAGCCCATGGCCGCCCGGTTTGCGTTCGATCGTCACGCCAGATCCCCCGGCTCGCGGAATTCCAGCCGCCAGGATCGCAGAACAGCGTAAACGAATAGCGCCGAAATGCGGTAAACGGGGCCTTTCGACCCCGTACCGCTTACCAGCCGCAGCGTTCGCCGCGGTTCTGGCGGGTCAGCCAGGCGTCCAGCGGCCGGAAATATTCGGCCACGGCGCTGGCGTCGGTGGCCCGCTCTCCGGTGAAGGCCGCCAGCGCCTCCGGCCACGGCCTCGAAGCGCCCATCTCCATCATGGCGTTGAACCGGCGCCCGACTTCCTTCTGGTCATAGACCGAGCAGCGGTGCAGCGGTCCCTTCCAGCCGGCCTGGCGGCAGGCGGCCCGATGAAACTGGAACTGGTAGATGTGGGCCAGGAAGTAGCGGGTGTAGGGCACGTTCCCGGGCACGTGGTACTTCGCACCGGGGTCGAAGGCGTCCGCCGGCCGCGGGCCGGGCGGGGCGATCCCCTGGTAGCGGGTGCGCAGGGTCCACCAGGCGTCGTTATAGGTCGCCGGCGTCGCCTCGCCGGAGAACACCTGCCAGCGCCAGCGGTCGACCAGCAGGCCGAACGGCAGGAAGGCGATCTTGTCGAGCGCCATCTTCAGCAGGAACGGGATGTCCTCCTCAGCCCCCGGCGCCCGATCGAGCAGGCCGATCTGCTGCAGATAGGTGGGCGTCAGGGCCGAGAGCCCCACGAAGTCGCCGATCGCCTCGTGGAAGCCGTCATTGGCTCCGTTCTTGAACAGGTAGTCCTGATCCTTGTAGGCGCGCTGGTAGTAGTTGTGCCCGAGTTCGTGATGGACGGTGTAGAAATCGTCCCCGTTCACCTTGGTGCACATCTTGATGCGGATGTCGTCGCGGTCGTCCAGGTCCCAGGCCGAGGCGTGGCAGACCACCTCCCGGTCGCGCGGGCGGACGATCATCGAGCGGGCCCAGAAGGTCTCCGGCAGAGGCGCCAGGTCCATGGAGACATAGAAGGCCTCGCCCGTGCGGACCATCTTCTCTGGATCGTAGCCCTTGTCGACCAGCAGCTTGTCGAGGCTGTAGCTGGAGGCTGCGGTCTTCGGCTGCACCACGTCGTAGATGTTGCCCCATTGCTGGGCCCACATATTGCCCAGCAGGTCGGCGCGGATCGGCCCGGTGCGCGGCTGCACCGCGTCGCCATAGGTTTCGTTCAGCCGGGCCCGCACATAGCAGTGCAGGTTGCGGTAGAACGGCTCCACCTGCTTCCACAGCCGGTCGGTCTCGGCGGCGAAGGCGTCGGGATCCATGTCGTAGGCTGAGCGCCAGAGCGCGCCGGTGTCCTTGAAGCCCAGACCCTGCGCGCCTTCGTTGGAAAGGCCGACGAAGCGGGCATAGTCGTCTCTTATCCCCGCGCCGACCGCGTGCCAGCCTTCCCAGACCGCCTTCAGCTCGGCCGGATCGCGGCTTTCGGCCAGGACGTCCTCGGCGTCGTTCAGGGTGAGCGTCTTGCCCTTGTGCTCCAGCTTTCCGCTGGAATAGGTCGAATCCATCCGGGTGGTCAGGGTGGAGATTTCCGCCGCCGCGCCCGGGCGGTCCGGCGCTGGCGAGACCAGATAGAGCTTCAGGAGCTTCAGCTTGCGCGCGGTGACCGGGTCGGCCGCCACCCCGTCGAAGCGCGCCGCCTCCTTGGCGTAGCGGGTGACCAGTTCGTTCTGCTCGGCCGTGGCCTTGGCCTCCAGCCACTGGGTGTCTTCGGTGATGTAGGTGGCCCGCACCCAGGCGGACTTGGCGACGTACTCGCTGAAGGCCGCGAGTTCGGCCTCGGCCTTCTCGACGAAGGCCTTGGCCTCCGCCGGGCTCGGCCGGCCCTGGGCCGCCGCCGGGCCGAACGCCAGAAGGGCGACCGCCGTGGCCGCCAGGAGGGTGTTTTTCATGCGAAGGGCGTCCTTGCGCGGAAAAGGAAACGCAGCGCCAAGCGGCGCCGCCATGACCGCGATGGAGCCCAGCCGAGGCCGAGCCGTCAAGCCTTAGGCGCGGGCCTCCGCCGCCGCCTGGCGGATCGCGGACTCCACGGCCGCTTGGGCGCTGGTCTGGCTGAGATCCAGGCCCTGCGCCACCGTCTCGCCGTCCTCGTCGAAAATCCGCCAGGACCAGCCGGCTTCGTCGCGAACGAGGGAATAGGCGAACGGCAAATCTGTCATGGCGGTCTCCCACCCAAACTTTGCTGCAATGCAGCAGGCACACGGAATGACGACTCGAACGCCCGTTCGAGTCAAGGGTTTCCGCCGCTGCGCTGCAACAGGATCAGAATAATGTGAGTTGCACCTGAAGAAGATTTGGCCGTTCCCGGCAGGCAGGAGGATCCCATGCCAGAGGCCCAGGTCCTGCAGGACCAAGCCCGCGCCCTGCTGCGGGAAGCCGCCCTCGTCGCCGGAACCTGGGTTCCTGCAGGCGCGGAGGCGATCACGGTCGACAACCCCGCCGACGGTTCGATCCTGGGGCGGGTTCCCAAGCTCTCGGTTCAGGAGGTGGACGAGGCGATCGCCGCCGCCGCCGGGATCTTCCCCGCCTGGGCCAAAGCCGGCGGCAGGAGCCGCGGTGAGGCCCTGCGGCGCTGGGCCGAGCTCGTCACCCGCCACGAGGAAGGCCTTGCGGCCCTGATCTCGCTCGAGAACGGCAAGCCGTGGAAGGAGGCGCTGGGCGAGGTGCGCTACGCCAATTCCTTCATCGCCTGGTTCGCCGGCCTGGCCGAGCACGTCGATGGCCGCACGATCGACGGCGGGACCGGCCTGATCCTCGCTTTCCGTGAGCCCGTGGGGCCGGTGGCGGCGATCACGCCGTGGAACTTCCCGGCCGCCATGATCACCCGCAAGGCCGCGGCCGCCTTCGCCGCCGGCTGCCCGGTGGTGCTGAAGCCCGCCTCGGCCACGCCCTTCACCGGCCTTGCGCTCGCCGCCCTGGCCCTCGAGGCGGGCGTTCCCGCACCGTGCTTTTCGGTGGTCACCGGCGACTCCGCGGTGGTCGGCGCCCGCCTCGCCGAATCGGAGCTGATCCGCAAGCTCTCCTTCACCGGCTCCACCCAGGTGGGCCGCAAGCTCGCCGGCCAGTGCGCGCCAACCCTGAAACGCCTCTCCATGGAGCTGGGCGGCGCCGCGCCCCTGATCGTCTTCGACGACGCCGACCTGGAAACGGCCGTGGCGGGGACCATGGTCGGCAAGTTCCGCGCCGCCGGCCAGACCTGCGTCTGCCCGAACCGCATCTATGTCCAGGCCGGGATCCAGGACGCCTATCTGGAGCGCCTGGCCGCCCGGATCGCCGAGCTGAAGGTGGGCGACCCCTTCGAGCCGGGCGTCGAGATCGGGCCGCTGATCGACCGGGGCGGCCTGGCCAAGGTTGAGGACCACATCGCCCGCACCCGGGCCGCCGGGGGCGAGATCCTGGTCGGCGGCGGGCGGCACGCGCGCGGCGGACTCTACTTCCAGCCCACCCTGACCTTCGGCGGCGACGAGCCGCTGTTCCGCTGCGAAGAGACCTTCGGCCCCGTCTGCCCGACCTTCGCCTTCGAGACCGAGGAGGAGGCGCTCGCCCGCGCCAACGCCTCGGAGTTCGGCCTCGCCGCCTTCGTCTTCACCCGCGACCTCGATCGCGCCCTGCGCATCGGCCGCGCCATCGAGGCCGGCATGGTCGGGATCAACACCGGCCTGATCTCCGACGCCGCCAATCCGTTCGGCGGGGTCAAGCAGTCCGGCTATGGCCGCGAGGGCTCGGCCTACGGCCTCGACGACTATCTGCAGGTGAAGTCCCTCACCCTCGCGCCGTCGGGAACAACCGCCGGTCGTTGACGCGACTGCGCCTTCGCGCTCCCCTGCCACGGTTCGAGTTCGACAGGGGGCTTAAGCCATGGCCAGCGACGAGACGCCCACGACGCCCGTGGCGAAGGCCTGGGCGCGCCTGCGCAGCCTGGCCAGCGTGAAGAACCTGCGCGGCGTCGCCGCCGGCGCCTTCCTGATCGCCGCTTTCGGCGGCGGCTTCCTCACGGCCCAAGGGCTCGAGGGCCGCTGGCCCTGGACCATATCGACAGCGTCGCCGGAACCCGGCGCGCAGGGCTGGTCGCTGTTCGGCAAGCCGCGCGGGGCCGATGCGCCCCGGCGCGGGATTCCGAAGCCCGAGGGATTCGCCGTCTGGCGCACCCGGATCGACACCTCACGGACCGAGCCCGCCGCCTGCGTTGAGATGACCCGGCCGCTCGATCCCGCCAAGTCCTATGCCGACTTCGTGCTGGTCTCGCCCGACCTCGGCCGCGCCCCGGCCGTGGCGGCGCGGGGCGCGGAGCTCTGCATCGCCGGCATCGGCTTCTCCGACCGCCGCGTCACGCTCTTGAAGGGCCTGCCCGCGCGGGGCGGCGAGACCCTGGCGGCCAACGCCGACGTGGATTTCACCTTCGGGGAGAAGCCGCCCTATGTGGGCTTCGCCGGCGAAGGCGTGATCCTGCCGCGGGAGGACGCCGACGGGATCGGCATCGAGACGATCAACGTCTCGCGGCTCTCCATCGAGGTCTGGCGCGTCGTCGATCGCAACCTGACCCGCAAGGCGATCAGCGCGCCCGAACCCACGGCCGAGGGCGAGTGGCCCGCCGACTACGGCGCCGACAGCCCCGACGAGGAAGGCCGCATCGTCTGGAGCGGCGAAGTGGCGGTGAACCCCGGCGCCGGCGGCGAGCGCGCCACCACGGTCTTCCCGCTGGGCGCCGTGCTGCGCGAGATGAAGCCGGGCGCCTATGTGGTGAAGGCGCGCGACGCCTCCGGCGGCCGCAGCCTCGCCGACCGCGACGGCTACGACCCCAATCCGCCAGCCCAGGCCCGCCGCTGGGTGGTGTTCACCGACATGGCGCTCTCGGCCTACGAAGGCTCCGACGGCCTGGACGTGATCGCCCGGTCGCTGAAGACCGCCAAGCCCCTGCCGAACCTGCGCGTCGCGTTGGTGGCCCGCAACGGCGAGGACCTGGCCGAGGGACGCACCGACGCCAACGGCCGGGTGCGTTTCGACCGCCCCCTGCTGGACGGATCGGGTTCGGTCGACGCCAAGATGGTGATGGCCTATGGCGGCCAGGGCGACCTGGCGGTGCTCGACCTCGACCGCCCGCCGGTCGACCTCTCCAAGCAGGGCATCGGCGGCCGAACGGATGCGGCGTCCACCACCGCCGGGCGCGCCGCCTCCGGAGTGGTGGACGCCTATGTCTATGCCGATCGGGGCATCTACCGGCCCGGCGAGACCGTGCGCCTGAACGCCCTGCTGCGCGACCGCGAGGTGCGGGCGGTGAAGGACCGCAAGGGCGTGATCGTCGTGCGCCGGCCCTCCGGCGTCGAGTACCGCCGCTATCCCTTCGACCGGGCGCCGCTGGGCTCCATCGCCGCCGACATCGAGCTGCCGCGCAGCGCGCCCCGCGGCCGCTGGCGGGCGGTGCTGGAGATCGAGGGCATGGAGCGGCCCGCCGGCGAGCTGGTCTTCTCGGTCGAGGACTTCGCGCCCCAGCGCCTGGCCGTCACCGCCGTGGGCCAGGAGGCGACGCCGCTGCGCGCCGGCGAGACCCGCAACGTCGAGGTCTCGGCGCGCTTCCTCTACGGCGCCGCCGGCGCCGGCCTGCAGGCCGAAGGCGAGGCCCGGCTGCGGGCCGATCCCAACCCCTTCCCGGCGCTCGAGGGTTATCAGTGGGGCGACCAGCGCGAGCCCTTCGAGGAGCGGTTCCTGGAGCTTGGCCGCACTGTCACGGACGGCGAGGGGCGCGCGGTCCTGTCGCTCTCGACTCAGGAAGCCGGCGAAACCGCCCAGCCCCTGACCGCAGCCTTCACCGCCAGCGTGTTCGAACCCGGCGGCCGCCCGGTGCGCGAAGGGCTGGAGCTGAAGGTGCGCACGCGCCCGGTCTATCTGGGCGTCAAGGTCGATCAGGGCGAGGCTTCGGGCGGCGGCGATCCGCCGGTGGCTCTCAGCGTCGTGGCCGTCGATCCCGCCGGGCGCCGCATCGCGGCGGGCGGGGTGACCTACGCCCTCATCTCCGAAAATTGGGATTACGACTGGTTCCAGCAGGACGGCCGCTGGCAGTGGCGGCGCACCAGCCGCGACGTGATCGTCCAACGCGGAACCTTCGACGTGGGCGCCGGCGATCCGGCCCGGATCGTCCGCCGCCTCGGCTGGGGCGACTACCGGCTGGAGCTCACCGGACCCGAGGGCGCGCGCACCGTCGTGCGCTTCGCCTCCGGCTGGGGCGCGCCGGCCCGCGACGTCGAGGCGCCCGACTTCGTGCGGGTCAGCGTCGGAAACCGCGCCTACGCCCAGGGCGACACGGTCGAAGTGAACCTCAAGCCCCCCTATGGCGGCGAGCTGCAGGTGGCGGTCGCCACCGACCGGCTGATCGACTTCCGAACCATGACCATCGGCCGCAACGGCGCCACGGTGCGCCTGAAGACCGATGGAGCCTGGGGCGGCGGCGCCTATGTGCTGGTCTCGGTGATCCAGCCGCGCGATCCGGTCTCCTCGCCCAAGCCGCGACGGGCGCTGGGCCTGATCTACGTACCGCTCGATCCCAAAAACCGCCGCCTGGACGTCGCTCTCGACACGCCTTCGAAGATCGACGCCAAGCAGGCGCTGGAGGTGCCGATCACCATCCGAGGGACCGGCTTCGGCGGCCGGGCGCGGGTCACCCTGGCGGCGGTGGACGAGGGCGTCCTGCGCCTGACTCGGTTCGAGAGCCCCGATCCGGTGAAGTGGTACTTTGGCAAGCGGGCCCTGACCCTGAACTACCGGGACGACTACGGGCGCCTGCTCGACCCGAATCTCGGGGCCCCGGCCAATGTGAGCTTCGGCGGCGACGGGATCGGCGGCGAGGGGCTGACCGTCACCCCGATCCGCACCATCGCCCTGTGGTCCGGCGTGGTGGAGACCGGCCTCGACGGCAGGGCGGTGATCCGCCTGCCTGCGCCCGACTTCAACGGCGAGCTTCGCCTGATGGCGGTGGCCTGGACCGACACCGCCGTCGGCGGGACCTCGAAACCGCTCACCGTCCGCGAGCCCGTAGTCGCCGACCTCGCCCTGCCGCGCTTCCTGGCTCCGGGCGACAAGGCCTTCGCGACGCTGGAGCTGCACAATATCGAGGGCCGGGCCGGCGCCTATCTGGCCGAGCTCACGGCCGAGGGCGGCCTCTTGGCGCCGTTCCGCCGGGCCTTCGAACTGGCGACTGGCCAGCGCGTGGCCGAACGCATCCCCTTCGACGCCCCCAGCCGGGCGGGCGTCGGCAAGGTCGGCTTCAAGGTGACCGGCCCCGGCTTCTCCACGGCGCGGGACTATCCCATCCAGACCCGTCTCGGCTGGAGCCCCGTCACCCGCACGACCACGGCGCTGCAGGCGCCGGGCGCGGCCTTCACGCCGGCCCCGGATCTCCTCGCAGGCCTGGCGGCCGGCGACGTCACCCTCCAGGTCAGCTATTCGCCCTTCCGCGGTTTCGATCCCGGCCCCATCGCCAACGCCCTGTCGCGCTTCCCGTACGGCTGCACCGAACAGATCGTCTCGGCGGCCTATCCCCTGCTCTACGCCGGCCAGACCGCCACCGATCCGCGCGCCCGCCGCGCGGCGCCGGCGGCCTTGCAGCAGGCGGTGGGGCGGGTGATCGACCGCCAGACGCTGGACGGCGCCTTCGGCCTCTGGCGGGTGGGCGACGGCGAGGCCGACGCCTGGCTCGGCGCCTACGCCACCGATTTCCTGATCGAAGCCAAGGCCGCCGGCGCCGGCGTGCCGCAGGAGGCCGTCGACCGCGCGCTTTCCGCCATGCGCCAGATTTCACGGCCGGAGGGCTGGGCCTCGGTCTCCTACCGCCTCGACTATCCCGAATGGTGGGCGGGCTCGCCCGACGCCTCGCGCCGGGCCACCCAGGCCATGCGCAGCCGCGCCTCGGCCTACGCCCTCTATGTGCTGGCCAAGGGCGGACGCGGCGATCTCGCTCGCCTGCGCTGGTGGCACGACGTCCAGATGAAGAACGAGGCCTCGCCCATCGCCAAGGCGCATGTGGGGGCGGGCCTCGCCCTGATGGGCGACCGCGCCCGCGCCCGCTCGGCCTTCCGCCAGGCGGTCCGCTCGCTCGGCCACCGCGAGACCGGCGACTGGTATCAGAGCCCGTTGCGCGACCTCGCCGCCGTGATCGCCCTCGCCTACGAGGCCGGCGAGACCGATCTCGCCCGCAGCCTTCAGGGGCGGCTGGAGAACGCCGTCAAGGACCCCGACTCCCTGAACACTCAGGAACAGGCCCGCCTGTTGCAGGCCGCGCACCGGATGCTGCAGGCGGCCGGCCCCATGCGTATCGAGGCGACCGGCGTCACCGCGCTCTCGCCTGCTGGCGGCGCGCCACGCTGGGCGGTAGGGCGGCTGGCCGAAGCACGGTTCGTGAACGCCGGCCAGGGACCGCTCTGGCGCACGGTCACCGTCACAGGCGCGCCGGTGGCCGCGCCGCGGGCGGAGGAGAATGGCCTGTCGCTGTCGAAGCGCATCCTCACCCTCGAAGGCCGCCCGGCCGATCCCTCGCGCCTGACCCAGGGCCAGCGGGTGATCGTGCTTGTCTCCGGCCGCTCGGCCCAGGCCCGCTCCATGGCCCTGGTGGTCGACGACGCCTTGCCCGCCGGCTTCGAGATCGAGACCGTGCTCGGCGCCGACGACGCCCAGGCCGGCCCCTTCCGGTTCCTCGGCGAGCTTTCGGCCGCCGACGTGCAGGAGGCGCGCGACGACCGCTATGTGGCCGCTCTCGACCTGCCGGGACGTTCGAACTTCGCCTTCGCCTATGTGGCCCGCGCGGTCACCCCCGGCGACTTCCTGCTGCCCGGCGCCGAGGCGCGCGACATGTACCGGCCCAGCATCAACGCCCGCACCGCGCCCGGCCGCGCGGCCATCGCGCCGGGGCCGTGAACAGGGTCAAAGGCAGATACTCCCCCATTGGGGGAGGTGGGCCGGCGCGCCCGGGCCGGGCCGGAGGGGGAACTGCTGAGTCGCAGTCCCCCTCAGTCGGCGGCGGCGACAGCTCCCCCAGGACGGGAGCATCCGGGACTGCGCAAGCCATCGTTCACCGCCTGACCCTCGCGCTCCTGGCGCTGCTCGTGCTGGAGACCGCCGTCTTCGCCCTCGACGCGCTATTTCCGCCGGACCTCGCCCGTGGCGAGCGCTCCTCTCCGGTGGCGCTCGACCGGCGCGGAGTGTGGCTCCGCGCGCTGCCGGTGGAGGACGGCCGTTGGCGCATCCGCGCCGACCTTGAACGCACCGACGAGAGCTTCCGTCGCCACCTTGTCGCCGTCGAGGACGCCCGGTTCTGGATCCACCCCGGCGTCGATCCCCTGGCGGTGGGGCGGGCGGGCGCTGCGGCCCTGGCGCGCGGCCGGCCGAATTCAGGCGCCTCGACCATCACCATGCAGACGGCGCGCCTGCTGGAGCCGCGCCCCCGCACCCTCGGCTCAAAGCTGGTCGAGATGGTCCGCGCGGTTCAGATCGAGGCGCGCCTCTCCAAGCGCGAGATTCTGGCCCTCTATCTCACCCTCGCTCCCTATGGGGGCAACCTCGAGGGCGTGCGGGCCGCGAGCCTCTCCTATTTCGGCCACGAACCCTCCAGCCTGACGCCCGGCGAGCAGGCGCTGCTGATCGCCCTGCCCCAGTCGCCGGAGGCGCGGCGCCCCGACAGAAAGCCCGAGGCCGCCCGCGCCGCGCGCCAGGCCGTGCTCGACAAGCTGGTCCGCAAGGGCGGCCTGACCGAGGCCGAGGCGGCCGAAGCCGACGCCGAACCCCTGCCCCGCCGCAGCCCCTTTCCGGCGCTCGCCTGGCACGCCGCCGGAGACCTCGCCCGCGCCGCGCCGGCGGAAGACGCCTCGGTCGTCACCACCCTCGATGCGGGCCTGCAGGCGCGGCTGGAAGCCCTGGCGGAAGCCGCCGCCCGCGCCCAGGGACCGGACGCCACCGCCGCCATACTGGTGGTAGAGGTCGAGGGCCGTGCGGTCCGCGCGGCGGTGGGCTCGGGCGGCCTGTCGCGGCCGGGCGGCTGGATCGACATGACCCGCGCCGTCCGCTCGCCGGGCTCCACCCTGAAGCCCTTCATCTACGCCTTCGCCTTCGAGGCGGGCCTCGCCGCCCCCGACACTCGCCTTCAGGACGCGGCGCGTCGGTTCGGCGATTATCAACCGGAGAACTTCGATCGCGTCTTCCGCGGCGAGGTCTCCGCGCGCGAAGCCCTCGCCCATTCGCTGAACATACCCGCCGTGGCCCTGCTGGACAGGGTGGGTCCCGCCGCCTTCGAGGCGCGGCTCGACGCCGCCGGCGTCGACCTGCTGCGGCCGCGGGCCCAGACCCGCGAGGCGGGCCTGGCGCTGGCGCTGGGCGGGGCTGGGATCAGCCTGCGGGATCTCGCCGTGCTCTACGCCGCCCTCGCCGACGGGGGGATGGCCAAGCCCCTGGCCTGGACGCATGAGGCCGCCGAGCGCAACGCCCGCGCCCGCGGCGTGCGCCTGGTGGAGGCCGAGGCCGCCGAGGCCGTCCTGGCGATCCTGCGCGAGACCCCGGCGCCGGCCGGCTTCACGCCCGTGGCCCTGACCCGCGGCCGGCCGGCCATGGCCTTCAAGACCGGCACCTCTTACGGCTTCCGCGACGCCCTGGCCGCCGGTGTCGTCGGCCGCCATGTGGTTGTGGTCTGGACTGGCCGGGCCGACGGCGGGGCCCGTGGCGGGATCACCGGCCGCGACGTGGCCCTGCCCCTGCTGTTCGACGCCGCCGACCTGATCGACGCGCCGGTCGCCGCCCCCCGCCCGCTGGCGCCGCGCGAGGCGCCCCCAGCCCTGGTCCGCCTTGAGGCCGCAGAGGACGGCCCGCGCCTCATCTTCCCGCCGGACGGGGCGGTGGTCCAGGTGGAGACCTTCGGCCCCAAGGCGCGCGGCCTGGCGCTGGCCGCCGCGGGCGAGGACCTGGCCTGGTACGTCGCCGGCCAGCCGCTGGCGCCCGATCCGGTCGCCGGGCGGGTGATCTGGCGGCCGGAGAGCCCCGGCTTCTATCGCCTGCAGGTGGTCGACGCCGCCGGCCGGAAGGCCGAGGCCAAGGTGCGGGTGAAGGGCGGCTAACCGCCCAGCGTCTCCAGCTCTTGGCGGCTGGCGATGCTGGTGTTCAGGTCGGTCACCAGGCCGTCAGAGATGGAATAGACCCAGCCGTGCACGCAGAGGGACTGGCCCCGCGCCCAGGCCTCGCGGACGAAGACGTCGGAGGCGACGTTGCGCACCTGGCGGATCACGTTGAGCTCGGTCAGGCGGTTCATCCGGTCGTGGAGGTGCGGAATCGCTTCGAGCTCCGCGCGGTGCTGGACATAGACCTCGCGGATCGGGTGCAGCCAATGGTCGACCAGGCCGCGGCGCTGGCCGTCCACCGCCGCGGCGACGCCGCCGCAGCCGTAGTGGCCCACCACCATCACGTGCTTCACCTTCAGCACGTCGACGGCGAACTGCAGCACCGACAGGTAGTTCGCGTCCTGAGGCGGGGCGAGGTTGGCGACATTGCGGTGCACGAAGAGTTCGCCGGGATCGAGGCCCACGATCTCATTGGCCGGCACCCGGCTGTCCGCGCAGCCGATCCACAGGTACTGGGGGCTCTGCTGGCCTTCCAGGCGCTTGAAGAAGCCCGGATCGACCGAGAGCTTTCCCGCGGCCCAGCGGCGGTTGTTGGCCTTCAGTTCGTCAAGCACGCACGGCGTCCGGCTGGTTGTCGGGATGAGCGGCTGCGAAGGCGGGATGGGCGCGGGCGCGCTCCGCCGCCGCCCGGACGGCCGGGAAGGGCGCGAGGTCGACCTTGTAGCGCTCCGCAGAGTAGACCTGCGGGACGAGGCAGCAGTCGGCGAGCGTCGGGGTCTCTCCAAACGCGAAGCCGCGGCCGTGAGCGGCGACCATCGGCTCCAGGGCCGAGAAGCCGTCCTCGATCCAGCGCTTGGTCCAGGCTTCCCGCCCCGCTTCGTCGACGCCCAGGCGCGTGAGCTGCTGCTGGACGCGGAGGTTGTTCAGCGGATGAATGTCGCAGGCGACGACCCCCGCCATGGCGCGAACCCGCGCGCGGCCAAGCGGATCGGCCGGCAGCAGCGGCGGCTGCGGATGGGTTTCCTCCAGCCATTCCAGAATGGCCAGGCTCTGGGTCAGGACCTCGCCGTCGGCCACCAGAGCCGGGGTCAGGTGCTGGGCGTTGCGGGTCGCCACATAGTCCGCGGCGTGTTGGTCGCCGGCGATCAGGTTGACCGGGACATAGGCGTAGTCCAGGCCCTTCAGCGCCAGGCCGATCCGCACGCGATAAGGGGCTGTCGCCCGCCAGTAGGAGTGGAGCGTCAGGCTCACGAGGCCACCGTGAACGCCAGGCGGCCCACGCCCTCGATCTCGCCCTCCACGCGATCGCCCGGCCGTACGGCGCCGACGCCCTCCGGCGTTCCGGTGAAGATCAGGTCGCCGGGCGCGAGAGCCCAGAGCTTGGAAGCTTCGGCGATGATCTCCGGCACGTTCCAGATCATGTCCGAAATCGACGCCTGCTGACGAACGTCGCCGTTCACCGAAAGCGAGATGCGGCCTTGCGGCGGCGGGCCGGCCCAAGGCCGGATGGCGGAGATCGGCGCCGAGGCGTCGAAGCCCTTGGCGGCGTCCCACGGATGGCCCTTGGCCTTGGCGGCGGCCTGCAAGTCGCGCCGGGTCAGGTCGACCCCGGCCGCATAGCCGTAGACGAGATCGAGCGCCGCCTCAGGCGACACGCCTCGGCCGCCGCCCTTCAGCGCCACGACCAGCTCCATCTCATAGTGCAGATCCTCCGTGGCGGAGGGGTACGGCACGGGCGCGCCGGGCGGAACGACGGCGTCTGCGGGCTTGGCGAAGAAGAAGGGCGGATCGCGGTCGTCGCCCCCCATCTCGCGCCGGTGGGCGGCGTAGTTCCTGCCCACGCAGAGGATGCGCCGGACCGGGAAGAGGCCGCTCTCGCCCTCCACAGGCACGGCGGCGGGAACGGGCGGCGGCAGGACATAGGCGGTCATGAGCGCCGCCTTAACGCCCGCGGGCGGCGATGTGAACCCCACGCTGCGTCACCCTACGGCCGCCATTGACAGCGGCGCGTTGCTTGCGGCCAAGAACAGGGGCGCCGAGCGGGGAGGAGCCATGACCAGCATGCCGAACGACGGGCCGCTCGCCGGCCTGCGGGTGATCGAGATGGGCGCGCTGATCGCGGGGCCTTTCTGCGGGCAGATCCTGGGCGACTTCGGCGCCGAGGTGATCAAGATCGAGGATCCGAAGTCCGGCGACCCTATGCGCCAGTGGGGCCGCAGCCTGCCCAAGGGCCAATCGCCCTGGTGGCCGGTGATCGGCCGGAACAAGAAGTCGGTGACGCTCGACCTGCGCACCCCCGAGGGTCGCGAGATCGCGCAGGATCTGATCGCCACGGCCGACATCGCGATCGAGAACTTCCGGCCAGGGACCCTGGAGAAGTGGGGCATGGGCTATGAGGCCCTGGCCGACCGCAATCCCGGCCTGATCATGGCGCGCATCTCCGGTTTCGGTCAGACAGGGCCATACGCCGAGCGCGCGGGCTATGGCCTGATCGGCGAGGCCATGGGCGGCCTGCGCTATGTCACAGGCGAGCCCGATCGCCCGCCGGCCCGGGCGGGCATTTCGATCGGCGACTCCCTCACCGCCATGCACGCGGTGATGGGAATCGGCATGGCCCTGCACCATCGGGCCCGCACCGGCCGCGGCCAGGTGATCGACGCGGCCCTCTACGAAAGCGTGCTGGCGGTGATGGAAAACCTCGTCACGGAGTACGACCTGACCGGATATGTGCGCGAGCGGTCGGGATCGATCCTGCCCGGCATCGCGCCTTCCAACGTCTATCCGTGCGCGCAGGGCGATACGATCCTGATCGGCGGCAACGGCGACACGGTGTTCGCGCGGCTCTGTGAGGCCATGGGCCGCCCCGAGCTGACCGCCGACCCGCGCTACGCCACCCATGCCGCCCGCGGCGCCAACCAGACCGAGCTCGACGCGCTGATCGGCGACTGGACCAAGACCTGGCGGCTGGACGACCTCCTGGCGCACCTGGACGCCAAGGGCGTGCCCTGCGGCCGCATCTTCCGAGCGCCCGACATGCTGGAACACGAGCAGTTCGTCGCCCGCGAGGCGATCGTGGAGACGCCGCATCCGGTCTTCGGCAAGGTGAAGATGCAGAACGCCTTCCCGAAACTCTCGGAGACGCCCGGCAAGGTCCGCTGGCCCGGCCCGGCGCTGGGCGAGCATACGGAGGCGGTGCTGGCCGAAGTTCTCGGCCTCACACCCGAACGCTTGGCCGAGCTACGGGCCATGGGCGTGATCTAGCCGCCGCTCTCAGCCAGCCGGACCAGCGCATCCTCGAAAGCCTGCTCGTGCAGGAAGGGCGCGTCCTCCAGCACCGCGGCGCGTATGGCGCCCAGAATCGCGCGCGACAGGACGAAGGCCTCGATCCCGCGCGGGCCGGACTTGGGCAGCAGGCCCGTGGTGGCCCGCCCTTCGGCCGCCAGTTCCGCTGGGGTGCGGGCCGCCAGGATCGCCTTCAGCGCCGCGCGGCGGGTGTTCGGCCGATCCCGCAGAATGGCGATCTGGAGGCGGATCATCAGGCGCGTCGGCGAAATCCGACCCGCCGCCAGTCCCGCCTTCACCTGCGCCCGCACCTTCTCGTTCTCGGCTTCCGCCAACCCCACCAGGATCGCCTGCTTGTCAGCGAAGTACTGATAGAGGCTGCCGATGCTGACCCCCGCCCGTTCCGCGATCCGATTGGTGGTGAACCGCGCCTCGCCCTCGGTCTCCAGAATCTGAGCCGTGGCCTCGAAGATCGCCGCAATGGTCGCCTGGGCGCGGGCCTGTTTCGGTCGGCGGCGCGGCGGAATGGCCTTGGCCACGGGTCCCTCCCGGGAATGCGAGTTCGCAAAGCTGAGCTTAGCTCGGATTCTTCCCGCCTCGACCACTTGGAATCCGCCATGACCTTCTGGACCGACCAGCTCGACCTCATCACCGCCCGCAAGAACAACCCGCCGCCGGTGGTGACGACCTTGAAGCTCGGCCTGGCGGAGGCGTGGGGACCAGGCTGGGTTCGCAAACGCTGGGAGCCCGATCCGTCGATCCTGAACGCCGACGGTTCGCTGTTCGGCGGCTACCTGGCCGCCCTGGGCGACCAGATCCTCTCCTTCGCCACCATGACCGTGATCCCGGACGGGGCGACCTATCGGACGGTGAACCTGCAGATGCAGTTCGTGAAGGTCGGCCGCGCCCACCCGCTGCTCATCGAAGGCCGCGTGACGGCGGCGTCCCGGCGGCTGATCACCGTCGAGGCCGACTTCCGGCGGGAGGACGGCGAGCTGATCGCCCGCGCCGGCGGCCAGCAGATGGTCCTGCGCCCGGAGCCGGGTTGACGGGCGCGCCCAGGGCCTGGACCTTCGCCCCCATTCAAGAAGGAGGTCCCATGCCGTTCGCCCAGCTCCCCGGCCTGAAGATCTATTACGAACGCGGCGGATCGGGCGAGCCGCTGCTGTTCATCTCCGGGACCGGCGGCGACCTGCGCAACAAGCCCAACCAATTCGACGGGCCGCTGGCCAAGAGCTTCGACATGCTGTCCTACGACCAGCGGGGCCTCGGTCGGTCCGACAAGCCGGCGATCGACTACGCCATGGCCGACTACGCCGACGACGCCGCGGCCCTGATGGCCGACCAGGGCTGGGACAGCGCCCATGTGATCGGCGTCTCGTTCGGCGGCATGGTCGCCCAGGAGCTGGTCCTGCGGCATCCGTCCCGCGTGCGGCGCCTGGTGCTGGCCTGCACCTCGCCCGGCGGAGCGGGCGGAGCTTCCTATCCCTTCCATGAGATCGAGCACCTGAAGGGCGAAGCCCGCGCGCGGCATCTGATCCCCATTTCCGACACCCGCCGCGACGCCGCCTGGGCGCAGGCCCATCCCGAGGCCTACGCCCAGCTCGTGGCGATCAGCGCCGCCGACCCCTTCGCCGACGAGCCCGGTCGGGCCGAGGGCGCCCGTCGCCAGCTCATGGCCCGCAAGGACCACGACACCTGGGACCGCCTGCCCGCCATCGCCTGCCCGGTGCTGGTCGCCGCCGGCCGCTACGATGGGATCGCCCTGCCTGAGACCCAGGAGCGGATGGTCGCCCGCATCCCCGGCGCGATCCTACGGTTCTTCGAAGGCGGCCATCTCTTCATGCTGCAGGACCGCAGCGCAGTCCCGGCGATGATCGAGTTCCTGCAGGCTTAGGGCGCCGGTCGGCCCTTGAGCATGCCGCCGACCGCCGCCGCCACCTGGGTCACGTCGTAGGGCTTGCGGATGATGGGCGCATCGAAGCCGTTCGGCGCCCCGCCGGCGTCGCCATAGCCGGTGGCGAAGACGAAGGGCACGCCGCGGGCGGCCAGGGCCTCGGCCACCGGCGTCACCGACAGGCCGTTGAGATTGGCGTCGAGCACGGCCGCGTCGATGGGGCGGTCCAGCAGGGCCATGGCTTCGGAAAGCTCGTAGGCCGGGCCGATCACTTCCGCGCCGGCCTCGGTCAGGCCGGTCTCCAGCTCCAGCGCCAGCAGCACGGCGTCTTCCACGATCAGCACGCGGGAGCCGCGCAGGTCGGCCGGCTCGTTGGAGACCGGCGTCGCCTCCGCCGCGGCAGGGACCGGCGCCCGGGGTACGGTCTCGGGTCGCGGCGCTACCGCCGCCGGGCCGGCCACGAAGCGCGCCCGCACCCCGGCCGGGCGATATTCCACCTGGGTTTCGCCGTTCAGTTCACGGCCGGTGACCTGCTGCAGCAGGGTGGAGCCGAAGCCCTGATGGGCGGGCGGCGTCACCAGCGGGCCGCCGCTTTCGGTCCAGGTCAGTTCGAATCCGCCGTCCGGCGTCTCGGACCAGTAGACGTCGACCCGGCCGGTCTCCACCGAAAGCGCGCCGAACTTCACGGCGTTGGTGACCAGTTCGTGCAGGGCCAGGGACAGGGCGTTGGCCGCCCGTGGCGTGAGGAAGAGCTCCGGCCCCTCCCAGCGCGTCTGGCCCGGCGCGATGCCGCCCAGCTCGGCGGCGGCCAGATGCTCCACCGCCGCCCCGCGCCAGCGCGCCGCCGTCAGCAGTTCGTTGGCCGAGGCCATCGCTTTCAGCCGACCGGCGAAGGTCGCGAGAAACGAATCCAGCGAGGTGGTGCGCTTGGCGGTCTGGTAGGCGAGCGCCTGGACCGCCGCCAGCACGTTCTTCACCCGATGGTCCAGTTCGAGCATCAGGGTGCGGCGGCGGTCCTCCTCGGCATGAGCCGCCGTGACGTCCTGGACGATGCCGCACACCTTGACCGGCTTGCCCTTGGCGTCGCGGACCAGGAGCCCGGACGAGCGCATCCAGACAGTGCGGCCGTCGTCTTCGCGCACGCGACGGTACTCCGCCTCGAAGCGGCCCTCGGTCCGCATCGCACTTACGATCTTTTCGCGGGTGGCGTCGCGATCTTCCGGATGAACGCCCCGGTAGAGCGTCTCGCCGCCTTCGGCCGGCCACTCGCCCTCCGGCAGGCCGGTGACGCGGTGCATCCGTTCGCTGACGCGGACCACGTCGCGCACGAGGTCCCACTCGTATTCGCCAAGCCGCGCCGACTGCAAGGCGAGCTCCAGGCGCTCTCGGTCCAGATTCGGGTCAGAGGCGGGCGTCGCCATGGCCGCACCATAGAGCGGGGTTCGCCGCGACGCGATAGGAACCAAAGGTTGCAGCCGGCGAACTATCCACAGATCGCGGGCGCACGGCTTTGCGCGGCAAGCGGAACCACGTAAGGTTGGCGGCGTTTCGGCAGGGCCATCACCCCGCCTTCTCTGGAGAACCGATATGTCCGCCGACTATTCGACCGACGACACGCCGAAGCCGGGCACCTCGGTCAACGAATCCGCCCAGAAGCTGTCGGCCGAGGCCCAGCGCAGCTTCAACGAGCTCTCCAAGCGCCTCGAAACGGTGGTCAAGGACGGGCTTGAGCAGATTCGGGCCCAGTCGCGCACCTATGCCGACACGGCCGGCCACCAGCTGGACGAGGCGCAGCGCTACGTCACCGAACGGGTCAAGGAGAAGCCGCTGATGTCGACCGGCGCCGCGCTGGGCGTGGGCGTGCTGATCGGCCTGCTGCTCGCTGGCGGCCGCCGGCATTGATCCTCAAGAAGGCGATCTACTACGCCGCGGGCGTCGCCGCGCTGTCCGCGGCGGCGGCCGTTTGCGTCATCGCCCTGGCCTTCGCCCTGCATGCGGCGCTCGCTCCGCAGATCGGTGTGGCCTGGGCTTCCGCCGCCGTGGCCGGCGCCGCGGCCCTGCTCATCCTCGCCCTGGCGCTGGCGCTGCTGGCCCGGGGCCGCGGGCCGCGCCCCAAGCCGGGAGAAGACCGCGACCTGACTTCGCGCCTGATCGACCTGGCGCGTGAGAAGCCCCTGATCGCCGCCGGCGCCGCTGCTGCGGTGGCCGCAGCCGCCGCCGTCGCCTTGCGCAATCCCAAGCTGGCGGCCGCGGTCCTGTCGGCGATCCTGGCAGGCCGCGCGACCAAGAAGTAGCGAACCAAACGGGCTCCCGTGGGTTTCGAGGTCGCGCGCCTGCGCATCCTCCCCACATCCGCCAGGACGAGCCTATGACCCAGTTCCACCTTCCCGACCTGCCCTACGACCACGCCGCGCTCGAGCCGGTGATCTCGCGCGACACCATGCACCTGCACCACGGCAAGCATCACCGCAAATACGTCGAGACCATGAACCAGATCCTGGCCGAAAGCGAGCGCAAGCCGGCGAGCCTGGAGGACCTGGTGCGGGAGACCGCCGGCGACGCCGGCGCCCGCAAACTCTTCAACAACGCCGCCCAGACCTGGAACCACACCTTCTTCTGGACCTGCATGACCCCGCCCCGCGGCCGCGGCCCGGACGAGCGGCTGTCGGCCGCCATTGAAGCGGCCTTCGGCGGCCTGGCGCAGCTGAGGTCCGAGTTCGTGAAGGTGGGCGCGGCCCACTTCGCCTCCGGCTGGGTGTGGCTGGCGGCGGAGGGCGAACGGCTGAAGGTGATCGACACCCACGACGGCGACGACCTGCTGCCCCATCGCGGGCTGACGCCGCTGCTGGTCTGCGACCTCTGGGAGCACGCCTACTATCTGGACCACAAGAACGACCGCCAAGCCTTCCTGGAAGCGTGGTTCGACAATCTGCCGAACTGGGCCTTCGCGACCAGCCAGTACGAGGCCGCCCAGGGACGCGGCGATCCTTGGGCGCACCCCGGACCTTCCGAGGTTTCGGGAACGGCGGAGCGGCAGGCGCGTTCGAACTAGGGACGCAAACCTGGAGAAACCCCAATGCTCGGCTGGGCTCTGACCTTTCTGGTGGTCGCCTTGATCGCCGGTCTTCTTGGCTTCACTTCCATTGCGGGCGCCGCGATGGGTATCGCCAAGATCCTGTTCTTCGTGTTCTTGGTTCTGTTCGTCGTCTCGCTCGTCATGCACATGGTGCGCGGACGCGGAGCCCTATAGGGCCGGAGCCGACGAGATGGAAAACGCCCGCGCCCGACGCGGGCGTTTTTCTATGCCGCCTGCCGTCGGCGCTCCAGCGCCCAGGTGCGATGGGTCTCGTAGCGGGAACCGGTCCAGGCCTGGGCGCGGACATAGATCTCCGCCGCCTCGATCTCGACGATGTTGAAGCCCGGCGGCGTCCCGCGTTCGCGCAGGGAGAGCGTGCCCGCCCCGGCCGCATAGGTCCGGCAGTCCCCGAAGGGATAGGGCAAGGCGAAGGGCGCGTGGATGTGGCCCGACAGGACGAGATCAACCCCGCACTCCGAAAACGCCTGGGCCGCGGCCGCGCCGCCCCAGACCTTTCCGGTCATCGGGCCGCCGATCATCTCCATCAGAGGATGGTGGCAGACGACGATCTTGGCCTGATCCGCCGGCGCGGCGCAGAGCCAGTCGGCCGTCTCGCGCACCTGGCGCGCGGAGATCTGGCCCTTGGACCAGTTCATCCGGGGCTGGACGCCGCGGGCGGTGTTGACGCCGCGTACAACGAAACCTTCTCCCGAATGGATCTGGCCGTCCACCTGGCCGATGATCCGCCGGAAACGACCGAAGGGGGCGAAGAACCGCTCGTGGACGGCGATATAGGGCGAGTCATGGTTGCCGGGCGTCACCAGCACCGGACCGGGCAGGGTCGCGAGCCAGGCCGCCGCGGCGTCGAACTCCCCCACTTCGGCGAACTGGGTGAGGTCGCCGGACACCACGACCAAGTCGAAGCCGCCTTCGCGCAGCATCTCCGCCGCAGCGGTGACGGCGGCGACGTTCTCTCCGCCGAAATGGATGTCCGACAGATGGGCCAGGCGGATCAAATCCCGTGCTCCTGCCGCGGGGCCAGCACGCGCGCCACCTTCGGCCGCCAGCTCACGGAGACCATGGAAGGCAGGCGCGTGGGCTCGCCGTCCAGCACGGCTGGGATGCGGCCGGCCGCCCAGGCGCGGGCGGTGCGCGAGGGCCGGGTCTCCACCGCCGGAGCGTTGCGCCAGTCGTCGATCATCGCATGCACGCCCATGCGGAAGGCGTCGGCGGCGCCGCGCACGTCGAACACGGCCGCCTCCAGGGCCTGCTCGTCGTCGGGAAGGGCGCGCGAGGCCAAGGGGCAGAGGAAGGCCACCGCTTCGGCCTTGCCCCGCGGCCCCTGCTCGAGGCTGTAGCGCAACCGTCCCGAAAAGGTCTGGCGCCAGGCGCGCCGCGCGCGCCGAAGGGCCATGGAGAACCGCCCCTCGCGCACCGCCTCACGCGCCGGCGCCCAGAGGGCGGGCGAGCCGAGGATCGCCGCCACCAGGAAGCTCTTACCCTCGATCTCGCCGCCGCCGATCGACTGTTCGCGGCCGCCCTCCAGGGCCGAGCGCAGGGCGTCCGGCCAGGAAACACGGCCATAGACCGCCCGCGGCAGCATGTTCATGGTCCCGCCCGGCAGGGGCGCGATCAGCGGGCCGTCGGGGCCGGCCGCCTCGGCCGCCGCCCGCGCGGTGCCGTCGCCGGCCAGGACGATGAGCAGGTCGGGCGCGGCGTCGATGGCCGACTGCAGGGTGCGGGCGAGATGGCCGGGTTCCGGCGCCTCGACCCGGGCGTCCAGGCCATGCTCGGCGAGGAGCGCCTCCAGCGTCTGGGGCGCGTCGCGGTCGACGCTTCCCGAGGCCAGGTTCACCACCGCGACGGCTTTAGAGATCTTCGGAATCGCCGCCCCCTTCGCCGCCTCAGTTCGCCGGGGGCGGGGCCGGATCCGCCTCTTCCGGACGGCCGATGGCGCGGCGGGCTTCCCGCAGGTTCGCCTCGGCCTCCGCGGCGGCGTCACGCACGGCCGGGCCGGCCTGGACGGCCGCGGCGGTGACGCCCTCGTCCACCCGCGCCCCGCCGCCGGCGAACGAACCCTCGCGCGCGGCCAGCACGACGAACAGCCCGGCGGCCAGGGCGGCCACGACCAGCAGGGTCATCAGGACGGGATGGCGCTTGCGGCCGCGCTCAGCATCGCGCCGGCCACGTTCGTAGGCGGCGCGCAGGTCGTCCATCTCGACGGCGGGGTCGCCGACGGGCGGCGGATCGCCCCGTGGGGTCTGGCGGTCGGGAGGCAAGGAACTCTCTCCTTCCAGCGGCGCATCGGGTTCCGGGAATGAACGGCGCGCCACGGTCTCGGTTCCGCCCACGCCGGAACCCTGCTAGGGCCAGGGCGTTGGGGCGCAGGGGACGAACAGCAAGGAGAGCATCCGCATGCTCATCAAACCCGACACTCTCAAGCCGCTGATCGCGGTCGCCGGCGCCGGCCTGCTCGCCGCCGCCTGCACCACCACCGGGAACGTCGAGCGCAACGCTGCGGGCGGCGCGGCCCTTGGCGCCCTGGCCGGGGCGGTGATCGGCAACAACGTCGGGGCTGGGGACGCCGGGACCGGCGCGGCCATCGGGGCCGCGATCGGCGGTACGGCAGGCGCGATCAAGGGCTGCCGCGAGGAAGGCGGCTGCGGCGCGACGGCGCCGAACCGTCGCCAGTACTACGACGAACGCGCGGGCCGGTATTACTACTACGATCCGGGCACCGGCCGTTACTATTGGGAAAACGGCGCGCCGCGCTAAGCCCCGCAAGAGACTGGCTTCGGACGGGCGGTCGGCTATGCTGGCCGCCCGTTTTCGTCTGGGCTGGAGGGCGCAATGTCTGTCGGGCGAATCTTGGCGGCGGCCTGCGCCGGGCTGGCCATGGGCGGCTGCGCCGCGGTCGGCGGGCGAGACCGCATCGTCGAGGCGCCGGCGGCCTGTGGCGACATCGCGGCCCAGATCTATTTCGAGCCGAACTCGGCCGAACTCACCACAGAGGCGGCGACGCTCATCGCCCGCGCCGCCACCCAGGCCCAGGGCTGCCGGGTCGACCAGATCCAGGTGGTCGGGCTGGCCGACGCCGCGGGCGCGCCGGCCGCCAATCTGGAGCTGTCCAAGCGGCGGGCGGCCGCGGTGACCGCAGCCCTGGCGGCCAACGGTCTGCCCGCCGCCGAATTCGTGCTCGAAGCCGTGGGGCAGGACGGCGCCGTCACGCCCGAGGGGACGGCGCCCCTGCGTCGTCGGGCCGATATCCTGATCGCGGCCAAGCCCAAGAAGTAACGGCTCCAACCACAACCAAAGACGGCGCCCTCGGTGCGAGCCGAGTACTTCAACCGGTAGGGGAATCGTCACACCGGTTAAATGAAAGCGCCGGATTCCTAATGCGATTAAATTGGGCGCTATAGCATCCCCACTTATTTTCGCCCCAGGTGGAAAGCAACGCCTAAACCTTTGGGGGTAACTAATGCAGAAGAACTTTGTCCGGGCCCTGGCTCTCACCGTCGCGATCGGCGCCTCCGCCGTCGCCGGCAACGCCGCGGCCTCCACGGTCCTGAACTGGGACGGCACGGTCGGTCAGAGCTACACGCTCGACTTCAACGGCTTCAACGACACCGTCGGGGACATCGCCGGTCTGACGGCCCAGATCACCTATACCTTCACCGGCATGTCGGGGAACGCCTGGAACTTCGACTACGCGATCTCCAACACCTCGTCCGACCCGACGACGGCCTCACGGATCTCTTCGTTCGGCTTCGACGTGTCGCCCGCCATCAGCGGCGGCAGCAGCACCGGAACCTACGCGTTCACCAATGTGAACAGCAACATTCCCAACGGGATCGGCGTGGTCGACATCTGCTTCAAGGCCGTCAGCCAGGGCAACTGCACCGGCAACGGCGGCGGCCTGACCTACGGCCAGAACGGTTCGGGCACGCTGACCCTGAACTTCGCCTCGCTGCAGACGGCCATCGACTTCAGCAACCTCTATGTCCGCTACCAGTCGGTGAACGCTCCTGGCGTGACCGGCGGTTCGGCGGTCGGCGTGCCGGTCACCGCGGTGCCGGAGCCCGGGACTTGGGCGCTGATGATCGCCGGCTTCGGCCTCGTGGGCGCCGCCCTGCGCAGCCGCAAGTCGCTCGCCCTGGCCTGATCGGCCGGACGAACAACTGAACAGAGACGCCGCCGGCTCCCCCCAGCCGGCGGCGTTTTCTTTTGAACCTCAGGACTTCTTCTTCGCCAGCAGCGAAACTACCAGGCCCACGGCGCAGGCCACGAACAGGAAGCCCGCGATCACGCGCACGGCGTCGACCACGAAGCCGAGGACCGCCGCAGCGATCATCACCAGAAGGAAGATGCCGGCCCACTTGGCCATGGGAAGCTCCTTGTCCTAGGCCGCGAGGGCTGCGACCGCGCGCAGGGCGAAGTCGACATCATCGGGCGTGTTGCGGATGGAAGGGGTCAGCCGCACATGCGGCGTTGCGTAAGGGGCGACAGAGCCGAGGACCCGCCAGCGTCGCAGGCCCGCCACGGCCGCTTCCGCCGACATTCCGGCCAGGTCGAAGGCGACGATTCCCGCCGACAGCTGCGGATCCATGGGCGTGACGAGCCGCACATGCGGCATGGCGGCCAGGCCGGTCTTCAGGCGCGTGGCCAGCTCCCGGGTGCGGGCCTCCACATGCGCCTTGCCTAGACCCTTGTGGAAGGCGAAGGCGTCGGCCAGCGCCCAGACGTGCTCGAAGGCCTTGAAGCCGCCCGGCGTCATGCGCGCGGCCGTGGTTTCGCCAGGCTCATAGCCGCCGATCCAGGCCGAATAGGCGTCCGGGGCCAGGAAGCTGGGCACCGTCGGGCTAACCCGGGGCCAGGCCTCGGCCGTTCCGACGATCACGCCCGTGCCGCGCGGGCCGAACAGCCACTTGTGACCGGAGGCGACCAGGAAGTCGCAGCCGAGGTCGGGCAGCGTCGCATCCTCCACGCCGAAGCCATGCACCCCGTCCACGCACAGCAGCACCCGGTCGGCCGGGCTGCGCTGGGCGTTGATCGGCGCCAGGGCGTCGGCCACCGCGCGGATCGGGACCTTCAGGCCGGTGGAGGAATGCACCCAGGTCAGGGCGACGGCCCGGGTACGGGGCGTGACCGCCGCGACGATGCGCCGGACCATTTCGCCGGTCGAGGCGGCGCCCGCCTCGTCGTGCAGGGCGATCTTGCGCACCGTCGCGCCGCGGCGGCGGGCGGCGAGGCGCAGGGCCTCGTGGGTGACGTAATAGTCGTGGACGGTGGTCAGGACCTCGTCGCCGTAGCCGAGCTTGAGCCCGCCATAGAGCAGACCGATCCCGGCCGTGGTGCTTTCGCACAGGGCCACCTGTTCCATGGGGACGCCGAAATAGTCTCCGGCGGCGGCGCGGGCGGCGTTCTGCAGCCGGCGATTGTTGGCTTCCAGATAGGTGATCGGCCGGGCGTCCAGCTGGCGGCGGTGACGCTCGATGGCCTCGCGCACCGGCCTGGGGTTGGAGGCGATCAGCATGGCCGAAAGGTCGACCTCGTCCCAGGCCAGCGCCCACTGGCTGCGCACCCGGTCCCAGTTCGGCGGCGCCTGGGCGAGGGTCGGCTCCGCCGCCGAGGCGGGCAGCGCCGGGATGCCGAGCGCCAAGCCGGAGCGGGCGATCAGGTCGCGTCGGTTCAGCCCCTCGCTCATGCTCCCGATAATGCGAAGCTCTGCTAGTCGTTGCGCGGCGTAAGATCGAATCCGATCACCGTCGCATCATCGGCGAGCCGCGCCGAGAGCGCTTCGGTGCGAACACGGCCCGAGCCCCGGAAGGTGGCCGAGATCTCCAGCACATCCTCGTCCAGGGCGTGTTTCACCACCGCTGGCTTCAGACCGAACTCCGCCATCAGGGCGCAGAAATCCGCTTCCTTCGGCGCCGCCGAGCGCCTGTAGCGGACCGCGACATCCACGTGGTGCATCTGGGGCATGTAGTCGTCGGCCAGGCGCAGGACCCCCAGGATCACCAGGGTCGCCAGGGTGCCGCCGACCGCCAGTCCATAGAAGCCGACGCCGAACAGCGTGCCCAGCGCCGAGGTGATCCAGAGCGAAGCCGCCGTGGTCAGGCCGTGGACCGAGAAGCCCTCGCGGAAGATCACGCCCCCGCAGAGGAAGCCGACCCCAGTCAATATGCCGTGCGCCATTCGCACCGGATCGATGCGGATCAGGTCGCCCGGGGTGTCGGAGAGCCACCGCACCTGGTGGACGGCGGCCAGCATCAGGAGCGCCGAAGCAAGCGCCACCAGGATATGGGTCCGGAAGCCCGCCGGTCGACCCCGGTATTCCCGCTCGAAACCGATCAGGGCGCCGGCCAGGATCGCGCCCGCGACCGGCCACGCGAAGTCGGGATTCCACCACTCCATCGCCCCTCAACGCACAAGGGACGGCGAAGCTTCACGTCAGGCGTACTTCTCGAGGTCTTCGTCGGAGATCTCGTAGTTGCCGTAGACGTTCTGCACGTCGTCGTCGTCCTCGAGGGACTCGACCAGCTTCATGAGGGTTCCCACCGGCTCGCCGGCGATCGGGGTCAGGGTCTTGGGACGCCAGACGATGCCGGTCGACTTCGCCTCGCCCAGCGCCGCCTCCAGGGCCTGGGCGACGTCCGAGAGAGACTCGTAGGCCGTGTAGATGGTGTGGCTCTCCTCGTCGGATTCCACGTCATCGGCGCCGGCCTCGATGGCCGCCTCCATCACCTTGTCTTCCGAGCCGGCGGCGGCCGGATAGACGATCTGGCCCATCCGGTCGAACATGAAGGAGACGGCGCCCGTCTCACCCATGTTGCCGCCGTGCTTGGAGAAGATGGAGCGGACGTTCGCCGCGGCGCGGTTTCGGTTGTCGGTCAGGACCTCGACGATCAATCCCACGCCGCCGGGGCCGAAACCCTCGTAGCGGATCTCCTCATAGGTCTCGGCGTCGGCGCCGGAAGCCTTCTTGATCGCCCGCTCGATATTGTCCTTGGGCATGGACTCCGCGCGGGCGTTGGCGACGGCCAGGCGCAGGCGCGGGTTCATCGCCGGATCGGGCATGCCCGACTTGGCCGCCACCGTGATCTCGCGCGAGAGCTTGGAGAACAGCTTGGACCGCATGGAGTCCGCGCGGCCCTTGCGGTGCATGATGTTCTTGAATTTCGAATGTCCGGCCATGGGTCTCTGAAGGCTTGTCGAAACGCAGGCGCCGCTTCTAGAGCGCATTTTGCCCGAGGGGAACGGTCTTGCGCCTGTCCGGCCCGGAACCTCACACCGCCGAAGGGGTTCAAGCGGAGCCAGCAGCGGAGGCCCATGATGAGCGAGCACTTCGAAGAGACCCTCGGCGGCGAAAGCGACGGCGCCCTGGTTCACTGGATGGCGCGGCCGGCGCCGCGGATCTCCACTGCGGCCCTTTCCAGCATGATCGCCGGCGCCTTCCTGGTGGGGGCAGGCATCGGCCTGGCCCTGGCGGCGCTCTCCGGCCGCCTCACGCCGGAGCCGGAACGTCGCAGTCCAGTCGCGCGATGGCTCCATTGACCAGGCGATAGACAGCGTCCTGCGGAACCTCCTGATCGAGCGTGGCGGCTCGGTCCCATCCCATATAGGCGCCGCGGATCACCCGGCCGGCGCCGCCGTGGCTGACCACGATGACCCGGCGCTCCGGCTCGGGCTCGAGGTCGGTCAGCCAGTGCGCGATGCGATCGCGGACCTGGTCGTAGGTCTCGCCGCCGGGGCCGTGAAAGATCCAGCCGAAGGTGGCGAAGAGCTCCGGATGCGCCTCCGCCAGCTCGTCGCGGTTATGTCCTTCCCAATCGCCGCATGAGACCTCGATCACGCGATGATCGATCTCGATGGGCAGGCCCAGGGCCTCGCCAACGATCCGCGCCGTCACCTGGGTCCGCCCCAGCGGGCTCGACACCAGGCGCCAGCCGGCCGGATCGCCGATCTCGCGCGCGAGGAGCGCCGCGGCGGCCTGCGCCTGGGCGCGGCCCAGCGCGGTCAGGGGCGAGTCCAGATGGCCCTGCATCCGCCGGGCGGCGTTGAACTCGGTCTGACCGTGCCGGACCAGATAGATCATCGCTTACGGCGCACCACCGGGTGGGAGGACGACAGGCCGCCATCCACGACGATGGCCTGGCCGTTCACATAGGAGGACTCGTCGGAGGCCAGGAAGAGGGCCGCGTTGGCGATCTCGATGGGCACGCCGCCGCGGGTGAGCGGATTGAGCTGGCCGATCTTATCCTCGTTGCCGCGGGCGCGCGCGCCGTCGAAGATCGGCTGGGTCATGCCGGTCTCGATCAGGCCGGGGCAGATGCAGTTCACCCGCACGCCCGTGCCGTAGAACTCGTTGGCCGAGGTCTGGGCCAGGTTGATGACCCCGGCCTTGGAGGCGGAATATGGCGACCCGCCGGCCCCCGAACGGATGCCGGCGACCGAGGCGGTGCAGATGATCGAGCCCTTGCCGGCCGGGATCATCCGCCGCGCGGCGTGCTTCACCAGCAGGAAAGCGCCGATCAGGTTGACGCGCAGGATTTCAGCCCAGAAGGCCGCATCCTGCTCGTCGAAGGCGGTCCAGCCGCCGGAGATCCCCGCATTGGCCCAGGCGACATCCAGGCCGCCGTAGTCGGAGACCGCGCGGGCGACGAGGCTTTCGACGAAGCCTTCTTCACCCGCGTCGCCGGTCAAGGCGGCGACCTTGCCGCCGCCCTCGGAGACGAGCTTGGCGGTCTCGTTCACCGTCTCGGCCTTGTCGGCGATGATCAGGTTCGCGCCCTCCTGGGCGAAGAGGATGGCGCTGGCCCGGCCGATGCCGCTGCCGGCGCCGGTGATGATCGCGGTCTTGCCGGAAAGTCGTCCCATGGAATCCCCTCTTCTGGATTGGCGTCAGGCCGCACGCGCGGCGGCCGCAAGGATGGCGTCGATGATGGTGTCGTAGAGGGCGGGGGGCAGGTCGTGGCCCATGCCTGGGATCACCCGCAGCTCGGCGCCCGGAATGGCTGCCGCGGTGGCTTCGCCGCCGAACGGCTTGATGAGCGGGTCGTCGGCCCCGTGCAGGACGACGGCGGGGACCTTCAGCCGCGACAGCCGCTCGGTGCGGTCGCCGTCGCCGCGGATGGCGGCCATCTGACGCTGGACGCCGGTGGGATTGAAGGCGCGCTCGTATTCCGCGATCCCCCGCTGGCGCAGCGCCGCCTCGTCCCAGGGATAGGCTGGGCTGCCGATGGTCCGAGCGTTCCTGATCCCATGGGCGACGAAGGCTTCGAAGTCGGCCTTCGGGTCGGGGGCCGGCGTGTTGAGCACGGCGCCGGCCTCGGGCGTGGAATCGAGCGTACCCCGGGCCCCGGTGGCGGACATGATCGAGGTGAGGGACAGCACCCGCTGCGGATGCTCGATGGCGACCGTCTGGGCGATCATCCCGCCCATGGACACCCCGGCGACGTGCGCCTTTTCGGCGCCGGCGGCGTCCATGACGGCCACGGCGTCGGAGGCCATGTCAGAGAGGGTGTAGGCCTCGCCTGGCTTGAACCAGGTCGACCTGCCCACGTCGCGATTGTCGAACCGAATGGCGCGGTAGCCGTGGGCCACGAGCTTCTGGCAGAACGGCTCCGGCCAGCGGGTCATCTGCGACCCGAGGCCGTTGATCAGCAGGATCGTCTCGGCCGCAGCGGGCCCGAAGGTCTCATATTCGAGCTCGACGCCCTTGTTGTTCGCTCGGGGCATTGGTCTCTCCTCCAATTCTCGCGAGATGCAGTCCCACACCGCTCACCCCGGCGAAGGCCGGGGCTCAGGTGACCCGCGCTGCCCCCCGATGAATTTGGTCCCGGCGTCCGCTGGGATGAGCGGCGGCGGATGCTCGGTGCTACGGAACCATCACCACCCGCCCGACGGCGGCGCGGCTTTCGATATAGGCGTGGGCGGCGGCGGCTTCGGCGAGGGGGAAGACGCGGTCGACGACCACTTCCAGCTCGCCGCGGGCGGCCTGCTCGATCAGGTTCTGGATGTTGTCGTGCACCCGGTCGGTCATGATCTCCGCGCCCAGGAAGACGCCCGAGAGGGTGCGGTTTCCGCCCATCATCGAGCCCACGTCCACCACCATCGGCTCTCGGCCGGCGGCGCCGACCATGGAGACCCGGCCGCGATAGGCGAGCGCGTTGATCGAGCCCTGGAGGGTGGAGCCGCCGACGGAATCGACGACGACATTGACGCCCTTGTTGTCGGTCAGGCGCTTGACCTCGGTCACCACGTCCTTGTCCCGGTAGTTGATCCCGTGGTCGAGGCCGAGCGGCTTCAGACGCTCCAGCCGCTCGTCCGACGAGGCGGTGGCGAGGACGAGCGAAGCGCCGGCCTTCTTGGCGAGTTGGATGGCGGCGACGCCGACGCCGCTGGCGCCGGCCTGAACCAGGACGGTCTCGCCGGCCTTCATGCGCCCGAACTCGAACAGGCAGTCATGGGCGGTGCCGAAGGTGACCGGGATGGCCGCCGCCTTCTTGACGTCGAACCCATGGGGGATCGGCCAGCAGTTGCGGGCCGGGACCGAACGCAGCTCCGCATGGCTGCCCCAGTTGTTGACCGTGGCGACCTTCTGGCCGACGCGCAGATGGGTGACTTCGGCGCCCACCTCGACGATCTCGCCGGCGGCCTGGTAGCCGACCACATGCGGGTTGGTCATCAGCGGGCCGCGCCAGCGGTTCAGGGTGTCGCCGCCTTCGATGGCGATGGCCTCGACCTTGATGATCACGCCCTTGGGATGGCACTGGGGATCGGGAAGGTCCTCGTAGCGTAGGACCTCGGGGCCGCCGTTCTCGTAATAGACCGCCGCCTTCATGCGCCTTCTCCCATATGACTTAAACAATCGTTTGAGGGGCAAGTCCTCCCACGCCGCCGCTGCTGACGCAAGGGGAGGACGGCGATGCTTTCCGCAAGAGCCGCCGCAGGGTTAAGCTGGATTAAGGCGCGATTCCCCCAGCGCCGCGGCTCGATCCATGGACCGTCCCAAAGACGACAACGTCTCACTCGTCATCGAAACCATGTACCGGGTCGCGGCCGATCCCGAAGCGTGGGAGCAACTGATCGACGCCCTGGCCGAGGGCGGGATGGAGCCGCCGCCCGGGGCCGCGAGCCGGCTTGCACGCTCCGAGGAGATCGCCCGGCTGGCGAGCCGCCCCGACGAAGGCCCGTCGCCCGGCGCAGGCCGCGCCGACCTTGGCTGGGTGGTGTTCGGCGCCGGCCGGCGGGTGGTGGCGGCCAGTCCCGCCGCATCAGCGATCCTGGCCGACGGTCTGGGGCGGCTCGAGATCGGGCGCGATCTCATCCTCGATGACGCCGGCAACGCCGAGGCCCTGCGCCGGGCGCTGGAACGGGTGCGCGCCGACGACCGCGGCCAGGCGATCCTGAAGCTCGAGCGCGAGGCGGAGGAAGGCCCCCGGTTCGCCTATGTGGTTCCGGCGCGCGTCCTGCCCGGGCTGACAGGCGCCCTGCCGCCGGACGAAGGCGCCCTCGCCCTGATCTTCCCGGCGGCCGAGGAGGCGGGGCGGCTCTGGTCCTCCATCCGCGAGAGCTTCGGACTGACGGCCGCGGAGGTGCGTCTGGCGCGGAAGCTGCGCGACGGCCGCTCGCTGAAGGAGGCGGCGGACGAACTGGAGGTCAGCATCAACACCGTCCGCAATCAGCTGCGCGCGGTGTTCGAGAAGATGGGGCTGAAGCGGCAGAGCGACCTCGTACGCGCCCTGGCCGAGCTTTCCTCCGTCGCCGGCGCCCTGGACGCCGCCGGGGCCGGAGCGCCGCCGGTGCAGCATGTGATCCTTCCAGACGGGCGGCGGCTCGCCTATCGCGACTACGGCACGCCCGCGGGCCGCCCCGTCCTCTGGTTTCACGAAGGCCTGGGCTCCTCCCTGCTGCCGCCGGAGGCGCCGGCGCTGGCGCGAAGCCTGGGCTTGCGGATCGTAGCCGCCGAGCGGCCGGGCTTCGGCCAGTCCGACGCCCACCCCGGCTACGGCTTCGAGGCGGTGGCGGAGGACATGACCATCCTCTGCGACCGGCTGGGCCTTTCCGAGGTGCGCCTCGCCGCAGTCCTCTCCGGCGCGCCTTCGGCCCTGCACACGGCGGCGAAGCTCGGCGCCCGCGCCCGCGCCCTCCACCTCTATTCCGGCCGCGCGCCTCGTCCGACCTCGGCGGGCTTCCGCAATCCGCTGACCCTGTTCCGTGAGCGGATCGAAAACAATCCGTGGGTGGTCGAGACCTTCTTCGGCGTGCTGCGCCTGCGGCTGTCGCCGGGCCTGGCGGCCAGGCTCGTCCGGCGCTCCATCGCCCACGCTCCCGCCGACCAGGCCTTCGTCGCCGAGCGCCCGGAGGTGACCGACTTCATCGCCGCCTCGGCGGCCGAGGCCCTGGCGCGTTCGGTGCGGGGGCCGGCCGACGAGATCCGCGCCTTCCGTCGCGCCGACGGAAGCCATCCGCCCCATCTGTCGGCGCCGGTGGTCGTCTGGCACGGAGAGGAGGACGTCTTCTCGCCCCTTCCCCAGCTTCAGGCCTATCTGGGCGCGCTTCCCTACGAACTGCGCCTCCTGCCCGGCGTCGGCCATCTGCTGGCGTTCCGGCGCATGGAGGAGACGATGCGCGCCTTGGCGGCCTGATCAACCGGCCCGCTCCAGCTCCCGACGGCCATAGATGAAGGTCTCCACGAAGTCCCAGAGCTCGGCCGCCTCCACCGAGCGGCCGGTCTCCAGCGCGGTCTGATAGGCGGCGCGCGCCCGCAGCACGGCCGGAATCACCGGCAGGCGCATGAGCAGCAGCGCCTCCAGCGCCCGCTTGACCGTGACAGCCGTTCGACAAGCTTGGCCGCATAGTCCGTTTGCGTCATGCGCGCCGGCTGTGGCCCGGGCAATCTGGCGTCGTCGAAGATGCTGACGAGGCTTCACTCCCCCATGCGTAACGGTCCCCCGACCTCGCATTCGCCGTCCGCCGCCCTCGCACGGGCGGCGGCGGACGGCCGGCTCGGCTTCCATTTCGAGAAGGGCTGCTAGGCGCCAGCCTCCGGCGCGGTTCGCCGCACCAGGAAGGGCCGGGCTTGGGGGAGTTCCGGCCCTGCGCCTGCTGCGGACGCGGCCCCCCCCGGGCCGCGTCCGTTTGCCCTGCGCTCAGCTGTTGCGCTTGGCGTAGGCGCTGACGGCGGTGATCACCTGGTCCTGGTCCTCGGGCGTCAGATAGGCGTGCATCGGCAGGCTGATCACCTTGCCGGCCTTGGCCTCCGTGACCGACAGCCCGCCCGGCGTCGGATAGGCCGAATAGACACCCTGCTTGTGGATCGGGATCGGATAATAGACCGCGGTCGGAACCTGCTGTTCGCGCAGGTGGGCGGCCAGGCCGTCGCGATCTTCCGTTTCGATGGTGTATTGCGCCCAGACCGAGACGCCGCCTTCGATCACCTTCGGCGTCGCCACCACGTCGCTTAGGCCCTCGGCGTAGCGTTGGGCGACGAGGTTCCGGGCCTGGATCTCGTCGGGGAAGATCCTGAGCTTCTCCAGCAGCACCGCGGCCTGGATCGTGTCCATCCGGCTGTTCATGCCGACGCGCATGTTCAGGTACTTGGGGTCGTGCTCGAAGGTGCGGCCTTCCAGGTCCGACTTCACCGCCTGGCCATGCACCCGCAGCGAAACCAGCAGGTCGTGCAGGCGCGCATCCTTGCAGAGCACCGCTCCGCCGTCGCCGTAGCAGCCCAGCGGCTTGGCCGGGAAGAAGGAGGTGGTGGTGGCGTCGGCCCAGTGCAGCGGGTGCTTGCCGGCCAGCGTACAGCCGAACCCCTGGGCGGAATCGGAGATCAGCTTCAGGCCGTGCTTCCGCGCCACCGCGGCGATGGCCGGATAGTCGGCCGGCTGGCCGAACAGGTCGACGGCGATCACCGCCTTGGGCGTCAGCTTCCCCTCCGCCTTCACCGCCGCGATGGCGGCGTCCAGCCTGGCGGGATCGAGGTTGTAGGTATCGGGCAGGATGTCGACGAAGACCGGCGAGGCGCCCACCAGCGGCATCACTTCCGCCGTCGCGGCGAAGGTGAAGGAGGGGCAGAAGACAGCATCCCCCGGCCCGATCTCCCAGGCCATCAGCACCAGCTGCAGCGCCTCGGTCCCCGAGCCGCAGGAGAGGACGAACGGCGCCTCTCCGAACTCGCCCAGGGCGGCCTCGAAGGCGGCGATCTCCGGCCCCATGATGTAGGCGCCGGAGCGGACGACCTTGAGGATCGCATCCTCCAGCGCCTGGCCGAGGCGGGCCCTCTGGGCCTGGAGATCGATGAACGGAATGGGCATGGCGTGCGAAACCCCGGGGCGTGAAGCGGCGCGCTTCATGCCACGGGGAGTCTAGCCAAGCCAAACACGCTTGGTGACTGATTTTTGCGGGGACTAGATCTGCCGGGCCCGGCCTTCCCAATAGGGGGCGCGGACCTTGTTGCGCTGGATCTTGCCGGCTTCGGAGCGTGGCAACTCGGTCACGAAGTCGAGGCTGCGCGGAACCTTGAAGCCGGGCAGGTTGGCGCGGCCGAACTCCAGGATCTCCTGAGCGAGCTCTTCCGACGGCTCGTAACCGGGCTTCAGCAGGATCACCGCCTTGACCTGTTCGCCCCATTCGTCGTGCGGCACGCCCACCGTGGCGCTGTCGGCCACCGCCGGGTGCTTGATCAGCTCGTTATCCACTTCCTGCGGATAGATGTTCACCCCGCCGGAGATGATGGTCTCGGCGTTGCGGCCGGTGAGGAAGAGATAGCCGTCCTCGTCGAAATAGCCGACGTCGCCCATGGTGAAATAGTCGCCCACCCTGTTGGCCTGGGTCTTGGCCTCGTCCTTGTAGTAGGTGAAGCCGCCGCCCGGCGGGAGCTGGTGGTAGATGGTCCCGGCCACGCCCGGCGGGCACTCGTTCCCGCTCTCGTCGAGGATCTTCGAGCCCAGCAGGGCTGGCCGCTTGCCGACGCTGCCCGGCTTCTGCAGCCACTCCTCGGAGGTGATGGTGAAGCCCGCGCCGCCTTCGGAGCCGGCATAGTACTCCGAGAGCACCGGGCCGAACCACTCGATCATGGCCATCTTGACCTCCGGCGGGCAGGGCGCCGCGCCGTGGACGATGTACTTCACGTGGCTGACGTCGTAGCGGGCCTTTACCTCGTCCGGCAGGGCCAGCAGCCGCTGGAACATGATCGGCACGAGATGGAAGTGGGTGACCTTCTTCTCCGCGATGGTGCGCAGCACCAGCTCGGAGTCCCACTTGTCGATGAAGACCAGCGGCACGCCCGCGCCCATCGCCGCGCGCACGTCGAAGGCCAACGGCGCCGCATGATAGGCCGGGCCGGCGCACATCTGCACCGAGGTCTCCGGGTCATAGCCGCGCAGCGCGTACATGTTCTGCGGCGTGACCACCGGCGCCGGGCGGAACACGCCCTTGGGCCGGCCGGTGGTGCCGGAGGTGTACATCATCTGGTTGCCGAGCACCGGGTCGGGGATGTCGCTGCCGTCGAGCGGCGCGAGCGTCGCGTCATAGTCCTCGAAGCCGTCGATGGCGCCGCCGACCGCCAGCTTCACGGCGAGGTTGGGGCACTGGGCCGCCGCCGGGCCCACGGTCGCGACACGGGCCTCGCCCACCAGCGCCTTGGCCTCGCAATCCTGGATGATGTAGGCGATCTCGTCGGCGGTCAGGTGCCAGTTCACCGGCGTGATACGAATGCCGGTGCGCAGGGTCGCGGAGAGCACTTCGATGAACTCGGCTCGGTTGGAACAGACCAGGGCCAGGGAATCGCCGGCCTTCAGCCCACGCTGGCGCAGGAGGCGGGCCAGCCTGTTGGCGTTGGCGTTGACCTCGCCGAAGGTCTTGGTGCGGCCCGAGGGATCGTGGACCGCGACGGCGTCGGGCTTCACCTTCGCCCACACCGCCATGGTCATGCCGACGGTCGAAGCTTGCGACAGGGCTTCGTCGAGCGAAACGCGCTCTTTCAAATCTTCCATCAAATTCCTCCCGCCGCCGGTCCGCGGAAGCGCAAGCCGGCGCTTTCTATGGTTCGGAACGGCGTAGGTTCGGCCGGTCGCGCCAGGCGAAATAGCCTGGGCGGGGTCGGTCGCTTCCGCTCCGGAACCCCAACATGACAGGCGCAGCGCCGCCCGACAACGCCGGGCGCGATCCAAACGCGGACCGGATCGCCTCTTGGTCCCGGTAGGTCTCAGCGCTCCAGCGCCAGGTGGAAATATTCCCGGTCGAAAAGTCGGTAGTAGAGCCAGGCCGGGACGCGATCGTAATAGGGCTGGACGTCGGCGATGATCTTCGCCTGAGAGGTGTGGGCGTCCAGCAGGCGCCGTTTGGCCGTCGCCTGGCTTGAGATGCGCACCGCCACGTCGGGCGCCGGCAGGCCGCGCTCCGGCTCGGTGGGATAGTGGTCGCGGAAGGCCTGGACGAGCTTCAGCGCCAGCGCGATCAGCGCCCTGGGCAGGGTCGCCTGCCAGAGCCGGCGCACGCTTCCGGGGTTTTCCTCCACGACCTCACGCAACCAGCGGCCGGCCTTCACATGATCCGGATGACCATAGAAGCCCACCTTCTCATCGAAGCCGATGACGAGGTCCGGCGACACCTCGGCGATCTTGCGGGCGATGGCGGCCTTGGGCGCGACAGGGTCGAGGGCCGAGAGCCCGCCGTCGGGAAAGGCCAGCACCTCCACCGATCGGACGCCGAGAACCTCGCCCGCGGCCTGGGCTTCGCCGCGGCGAACCTCGGCCAGCTCTTCCGGAGAATAGCCGGTGTCCCGCGCCGCCTCGCCTGCGGTCAGGTAGAGCAGGTGCACCTCGGCCCCGGCGCGAGCCATGGCCGCCAGGGTTCCGGCGCAGGTGATCTCGTCGTCGGGATGAGCCCAGACCGCCAGCACGCGGCGCGGAGCACCCGGCGGGAAGAGGTTGGCGACGACCGGCACGTCTTCGTCGTTGAGCTTGCCGCGCAGATAGAGGAAGCCGCCGAGCCCCGCCGCCCCGGCCAGCAGCAGCGGCGCCCAGATCACCGGAAGGTCTCCGCCAGCTGTCCCACCCAGACCTTCAGTGCGTCCTTCTTGTCCAGCGGCGTGGCCCCGTGGCGGACGAGCACAAGGTCGAGATCCGGCGCCAGCACGGTGTATTGGCCGTCATAGCCGTTGGCGGAAAACGAACCCTCGCCGGCGATGTCCAGCCACCAATGCGCGCCGTACCGGCCCTCCGTCACCCCCGGCTGCTGCGGCGTGGGGGTGCGGGCATAATCCACCCAGCCCTCCGGAAGCAGTCGGCGGCCCTCCCAGACCCCGTCGCGCAGGTAGAGCAGGCCGAACCGGGCGAAATCGCGGGCCGTCGCGAAACAGAAGGAGGAGCCGATGAAGGTGCCGGCCGCGTCGAACTTGGGGATCGGGCTCTTCATCCCCAGCGGATCGAACAGCCGCGCCTGCATGAAGCTGCGCATGTCGCCGGCCGCCTCCCCGGCCAGTCGCGCGACGATGTTGCTGGTTCCGCTGGCGTAGGACCACCAGCTCCCCGGGGCGTGCTCCAGGGGCAAGCTGGCGGCGAAATGGGCCACGTCGTCCTTGCCCGGTCCGAACAGCATGGCGATCACGTCGGAGGGATGGTCGGGCACATAGTCCTCGACGAACCTCAGGCCGCTGGACATGCGCAGCAGGTGATCGAGCGTGATCGCCTGGCGCGGATCGTCCGCGCCCTGCCATTCCGGAACGGCTGCGGGGCGCGAGACGTCCAGCTTGCCGTCGCCCACCAGAAGGCCGACCAGGGCCTGGGTGATGCTCTTGGCTTTCGACCAGGAGGGATAGGTCTTCTCCGGCCCGTACCCCTCGCCATAGCGTTCGAAGACGATGCGTCCTTCCTGGACGATCAGCAGAGCGTGGGTCTCGCCGAAGGCGTCGGTCTCGAAGGCCTGCGCGACCAGGGCGTCGAAGACGGGGCGGTCCAGGGCGCCAGGCAGGTCGCCGAGGGGCCATTCGTCGGTGGGCCAGGGCGTGCCGGCGGGCTGGGCGGGAAGCGGCGGAAGGCTCATGGCCGAAGCTTGGCCCGGGCCGCACGCCGCGTCCAGCCGCGGCTCAGGCGGCCCGCGGCTCCGGCTCCAGGGCGGCCGGGGCCGAGGCGTGCGCGCGCCGTTCCTCGCCGCGCGACAGCAGCCAGTAGGTGACCGGCGTCGCCACCCGGCTGAGCAGGGTCGAGGTGACCAGGCCGCCGATGATGGCGATGGCCAGCGGCGAATAGAGGCCCGATCCCTCCAGGGCGAGCGGCGTCAGGCCGCCGATGGCGGTGACCGAGGTCAGCAGCACCGGCAGGAACCGCACCTCGCCCGCGCGTTCGATCGCTTCGCGCAAGGCGACGCCCTGGCGGCGCAGTTGTTCGGTGAAGTCGACCAGCAGGATCGAGTTCTTGATCTCGATGCCGATGAGGGCGATCAGGCCGATGGTGGCGGTGAAGGAGAGCGAATTTCCGGTCAGCCACAGGGCCGTCACCGCTCCGAACAGGCCGAGCGGGATCACGCCGGCCACCACCACGGCGGTGCGGAACTTGCCGAACTCCAGGACCAGGACGGCCAGTATGCCGAACACCGCCACCAGCACCGCCGCGCCCAGGCCTGCGAAGCTCTCAGACTGCGCTTCCGCCTGGCCCCCGAACGAGAGGCGGTAGCCCGGCGGCAGCTCCAGCTCGCGTTCCAGCCGGGCGCGGGCTTCCTCGGTGACCTTGGAGGTGAGGAAGCCGGTCCGCACCTGGGCCGTCACCGTGACCGTCCGCTCCCGGTCGTAACGGGTGATCTGGGCGGGGCTTGCGGTGAACCTCGGCTGGGCGAGCGCGCTCAGCGGCGCGGCCTGTCCGCTTTGCGTCGGCACATAAACTTGTGAAAGCGCCGAAAGCTCGTTGCGCTCGCCCATCGGCAGGCGCACCCGCACCGGATAGTCGTCGCCGTCGGGATCGCGGAAGCGCGCCGTCTCCTCGCCCGACAGGGCCAGCCGCGCCGTGCGGCGCACGGCGCCGGCCGGAGCGCCGAGAGCGGCGGCCTTGGCCTCGTCGATACCAAGGTCGAGGTCGGTGCGGTCGAGCCGCATGGGATTGGCCACGTCGCGCGTCCCCGGCGTCGCCTTCAGGATGCGCTCTGCCCGCGCCGCCAGGCTCTTCAGAACCTCCAGGTTGTCGCCGGTCAGGCGCACGGCCACCGGCGCCTCCAGGGGCGGCCCGTTCTCGAAGACGATCAGGCTGATCCGCGCGCCGGGATAGGCGGCGAAGTCCTCGCGCAGCCGGTCCAGCACCTTGGGGCTCTCCCCCGGCTCCCAGGCCTTCAGGGAGGCGAACACTTCGGCATAGCTGGTCTGGGTCTCGCGCTGGGCCTGGTTATAGAAGATCTGCGGATTGCCGCGGCCGAGGTTGGCGGCGACCCATTCCACCTTCGGCTCGGCGGTCAGGCGCTTTTCCACATAGCGAAGGGCCTGGTCCGTGCGGGCGAGCGAGGAGCCGTCGGCGGTCTCCACCCGCACCAGGAACTGCGGCGTCTCGGCGGGAGGGAACAGGCTCGAGCCGATCGCCCCCAGCATCGGGATCGTGGTGGCGCAGATCGCCGCAATGATCGCCAGGGCCGCCCAGGGCCGCGCCAGCGCCCGGTGCAGCAGCGGCGAATAGAACCGGTGGATCGCCCCGTTCACCGCCCGGAAGACGCGGTTGCCCTCCGGATCCTCGTGGCGCGACAGCATGCGGCTGGCGAGGAAGGGAATGATGGTCAGGGCCACGATCAGGGAAGCTGCCACCGTGCAGAGCACCGTCACCGGCAGGGAGCGGATATAGGCCCCCGAGCCGCCGGGCAGGGCGAGCAGCGGCAGGAAGGCGAACATCAGGGTCGCCGTGCAGCCCAGCACCGCAAGCGTGATCTGCCGCGTCCCTGCAATGGCCGCCTGCACCCGATCGGCTCCCTCGCGCAGGTGCCGGGCGATGTTCTCCACCACCACGATGGAATCATCCACGAGCAGCCCCAGCGCCAGGACAAAGCCGGCGATGGCCAACTGATTGACGGTGAAGCCGAGCGCCTGGATGGCCGCCAATCCCATGAGCAGCGAGAGCGGGATCGACATCATCACCACCCCGCTGGCGCGCAGGCCGAGCGGCAGCAGCGTGATGGTCACCAGCGCCAGGGCCAGACCGAAGTCGCGGAACAGGCGCGAAAGCCGGTGCTCCACGTTCTTCGCCTGGGCGAAGGCGCGTTCCAGCTTCACGCCGGCCGGCAGGGTCTTTTCGAAATCGGCCAGCGCCGCCTCCACCCCCGCCGTGACCTTGGCGATGTCCGCGCCGTCCTTCTGATTGACGGTGACGAACACCGCGCGACGACCGTTGAAACGGGTCAGGTGCTGGGCTTCCGCCTCGGCCCAGGAGACCTCGGCCACGTCACGCACGCGGACCACCTGCCCGCCCTGGCGGCGCACCGGCGTGTCGGCCACGGTGGAGAGGTCGCGGAAGGCGCCGCCCGCCTTGACGTTGAACCGCCGCTCGCCCGCATGCACCGCGCCCACCGGCGCCTCGGCGCCTGCCGCCCGCAGGGCGTCGGCCACCACCGTCGGCGGCAGTTGCAGGGCCGCGAGCTTCGGCAGGTCCAGCGCCACCCGCACCTCCGCAGGCGTGGCGCCCCAGTAGCGGGCCTCCCGCACGCCGGCCACGCGGTCCAGCCGCTCGCGCAGGCGGTCGGCCTGCTTCTCCAGCCGTCGCATCGGCAGATGGTCGCTGACGAGCGCAACCTGGACCACCGCCACCTCGGTCGTCCGCACCCGGCGAACCTCCAGCCGGGTCAGGCCCTGAGGGAGGTTGGCGCGCAAGGCGTTCACTTCGCGTACGACCTCGTCGTACTTGCGCTCCGGATTGACGCTCCAGTCGAACTCGACGCTGACCACCGCCGCGCCGTCGAGGCTGGTTGAGGAGATGTCGGCCACGTCGTCGAGGCCGGCCAGGACGTCCTCGATCGGGTCGGCGACCAGTTGCTCCATCTCCGCCGGCTCGGCGCCCGGCAGCACGGCGCGAACCACGACCACCGGAATCGGGAAGTGCGGATCCTCCGAACGCGGCGTCGTCGCCAGCGCATTGATTCCGAGCAGCGCCAGAAGGCCGAAGGCGACCAGGGTGAACTGCCAGTTGCGAACGGAGAAGGCGGCGATGTCGAACCTCATTGGGCGGCCGCCTTGGCATCCAGGCTGGCGGTCAGGCGGGACGGATCGACCACCCGGACCTTCTCGCCGTCTCCGACGAAGCCGGCCCCGGCGGTGATCACCCGCGCGCCGCGCGCCAGCCCCTCGACCAGCGCCTCGTCGCCGTCGAAGCCGCCGAAGCTCACCGCCCGGCGCCGCGCGGTTCCGTTCTCGACGACGAGCACGAAGGCGCGCGTCCCGTCAGCCTCCAGGATCGCCTCGGCGGGTACGCGGGCATAGGCGGGGCCAGCCTGGGGCGCGACGGCGAGCTCCACCGACGCGGCCTGACCGCTGAAAAGGGCGGCGACGGAGGGCAACTCGATCTCGACCTCCACCGCGCCGGTCTGCGCCCCAGCCCGGGCGCCGATCCGCGCCACGCGCGCCGAGATCGGCTCGGCCAGGCCTTCGACCCGCACGGTCGCCGGCTGGCCGATGCGCACGCGAGGGGCGTCGCGGTCCGCCAGGGGCGCACGCAGGATCAGGGGACTTGTCTCATCGGCGATGCGCAGCACCGCCTGACCGGGCTGGACCACCTCGCCGGCCTGGGCCACCCGCTGCAGCACCACCCCGTCGGCGGGAGATGAGAGCGTCGCCCAGCGCCGGTCGAAGGCGGCCGCCCGGGCGGCGGCTTCCGCCGCCTTCACCGCACTGCGCCGGTCGTCCAGGCGCTGGCGGCTGACGAAGCCCTGGGCGAACAGCGCCTCGTCGCGCGCAAGGTCGCGCCGCGCGCGCTCCAGCTCGGCGTCGGCGCGGGTCTCGGCCGCGGCGACGCCCGTGGGATCCAGCCGGGCCAGCACCTGGCCAGCCCGCACCCGTTCCCCGTCGTCGGCGGAAAGCTGCACGATCACGCCCGGAATCCGGAAGGAGAGCGTCATCTCCCGCCCCCGCTCCAGCAAGCCTGTGGCGGTCAGGGCGGCGGCGGCGGCGGGCGCCTGCACGGCCACGGCCTCCACGGCGGGCGGCGGGGCCTCGGCGACCGGCGAGTCCCCGGAGGTGCAGGCGGCGGCGGCCAGGGTCAGGGCCGCCGCCGCCGTTCCCGACGCAAGGCGGCGCGATGTTGGGAGACGCCGTCCGAGCATGGGTTGTCCTTCTTTTCCGATCGGTGATAGGTAATCAGTGATAGATAATCACCGATTGTCAAGCGCGGGCCTCTCATGACAGGCATGCAGGAATGAATGAGCCCGGCCGGCGCTCGCCGCGAAAACCCAAGGGCCAGGGGGCGGAACGCCGCGAAGAGATTCTGGCCGCCGCCCTGAGGCTGTTCACCGAACATGGCGTGGCCAACGTTTCCACGCGCCAGATCGCCCGGGCCGTGGGCGTCTCCCAGCCGACGCTCTACGCCTATTTTCCGACCAAGGACGATATCGGCCGCGAGCTGCACGGCCGCGCCTTCGCCCTGCTCGCCGCCCGCCTCGCCGACGGCGACGGGGGTCCCGTCGAAACGCCGGCCTGTATGGCGCGGATGCTGCGCATCTATGTGGACTTCGGGCTGGAGAACCCGGACATGTACAAGATCGCCTTCATGTCCGAAGGCGCCCAGGCCCGCGCCCTATGGCGGCCCCAGGACATCGCGCTGTCGCCCGCCACCCAGTCCACCTATGGCGTGCTGCGCGGCGAGATCGCCAAGCTCCACGCGCGCGGCCTGACCATCCCCATCGATGTGGAAACCCTGACTCAAAGCGTCTGGTTCTCCATGCATGGCCTGGTCTCCCTGATCATCGCCAAACCCGCCTTTCCGTGGGTGGAGCGGGAGCACCTGATCGAAAGCCACCTCGCCATCGTCGCCCGCGGGGTGTGGAAGCAGGGCTAGGGCTCGAAGTTGCGAGGCTGCCCGCCGACAACCTCTATTGGTCAGGGCCGCAAGCGGGCTCAACGGCGCGCTCGCCCGGCTCGATGATCGGCTCCCAGACCTGCTCGAGCGCCTCCCGCTGCGCGAGCTCAGCCTCCCGGAGGCTTCGCTCTTCTGCCTCGTCGAACACCTCGCCTTCCGCCGCACGCTGGAAACGGCGGAGTCTGAAGCCCTGACGGCGTGCGCCCAGACGTTCCCCCAGCGCCCTTCGACCCTGGCGACGACCTACGGCTTCGATAGGCGGGCGGATCTTCCGCGGTAATGTGAGCGATAGAAGCCCCCTGCAATCTTCACTTCGCCCGCTCGAATGGAACAACGAACTGCTGAGCCCGGCCTGCCTCATGAGGCGCTTCAGCGAGGATTCGCCGGTTTCGAGCCAAGGCCAGAGCAGCTTCTCCAAAGAAGAAGCCTTTCGGCGACTCCGATACGATCTTGCAGCGCTGAAGCTCGCCACCGTCCGACACGAAGCACGCAATAACGGCTTGCCCGTCCTTGCGATATCGCACCGCTTTTTCAGGATAGAAGGGGCCGGCAGGACCGAGCCGCTGAAGCGATTTCTCGGCTCCCGGCAGCGGCCGGAACACGACTGCAGCCACAGGCGCCGCCTCCTCCTCCGTAGCCGCACAAGTCGGCACAAATCCGAAGCCGAAAGCAAGAATGGCGCAGCCAACCCGCAACATCATGGCGCGAAGCTAGGCTGCTGAAATGGACTCGTAAATCGCTCCTCGACCACATCTGCCGCGTATTGCTCGCCGCCTCAGTCCATCTTCATCTCCGGCGGCGGCGGAGAACGCGTCTGGGGACAGGGCGGCGCGGCCTCCATCCGGGCCTTGTTCTCCGCGAAGCTCCAGCCGAAGCCGATCTCGGCGCGCAGCGCTTCGACCCGCGCCGGCTCCTCCAACGGGTAGGGCCGCCACTTGCCGCCGTCGCAGCGGAACTGGCTGCCATAGCGCTGTGGACGTCCTTCGGAGATCGCCACGCGGTCGAACATCATGCCGAAGCTCTGGCCGTCCACTTCGCCGACCCGGACCAGCCCCTCCAGCACGGGCAGGAAGCGGCGCTGCAGGTCCGGCCCGGCATGCTGCACGATGTGGAAGGCCGCCCGCGAGGCCTTCTCGCCATAGCGGCTGCGGAGGAACCAGCCCTCCGCGGGCAGCAGCTTCAGGAGTTCGGCCTGGTTCGCCTCGTCCGTCGCCTCCATCGGGGCGACAGCCGCCCGGAGCACCGCCTCCCGCTCGACCGAGGGAATGGTGGAGAAATCGAAGCTGGTCACCACCCGCCGCGGCGCCTGATCCAGCTCGCCCAGCCGCACCAACCGCTCGGCGTCATCCTGCGGCGGAGGCGACTGCGCATGCTGCGCCCGCACCTCGTCCAGGGAAGCCTGCACCGCTGCGATGAGCGCTCGTCCTTCGGGGGAGAAGGCGTCGGGCGCGCCACCGGCGGCCAGGAGCATCCACATGATCGCAGCCATCGCCATGAGGCGGGTTCCTTTCGTGCGGCGACCTCAATTGCTGGCTGCACTCTGCCCCGCAGCTCGCGCCTGCGCCACAGGCTCTGTCTCCACAAGGAACCGCGCCACCGCGTCCCAGATCTCCGTCTCGCGGCCGACCCAGACGTGGCCGCCGGTGCGATAGCCGACGAACCGCCCGTTCGGCGCGCCGGCCGCGGTGTGGCGGGCGGCGGCGTAGGTGCCGTAGAGGTCGTCCTGGAGGCTCACGGCCAGCAGCGGCGCCTCTATCCGCGCGAGCGGATAGGGCGGCGGGGTTCCGGCCCAGCGGGTGTCGTCGGCCAGTCCCGCGGCGCGCCGGGTGACCGGCAGTATGCCCTGGAGGATCGACTTCACCCGCGCCTGCTCAGCGGCGTCGGCAGCATGGACCAGGGCCGGGTCAGTCGCCAGGACCGCCTGGGTCATGGCGTCGGGGAACAGCTTGATCGCCGCCCAGAACAGAAAGTCGGACCGCAGCAGGGTCAGGGTGAGCGCCTCGCCCACGGGCCCGCCCATGGCGTTCTCGCCGGGCGGCCGGTCCGGCGCATAGGCGGCGGGGACCAGCACCACCACGGCCTGCGTCCGGTCCGGATGGCGGATGGCGAACTGCAGGGCCGGCAGCGCCCCGGCCGAGCCGCCGGCGACGATCACCCTCTCCTCGCCCAGGTGCGAGACCAGCCAGGCCAGAGCGTCGGCCTGCACCTCCGGCGAGGCGTCCGCCGGCCGGCCGCTGCGCAGATAGCCGAAGCGGGAGGGGGCGATCAGCCGATAGCCGTGCTTCGCCAGCGGGCCGATCATGGCCAGCCCCTGGTCGAACCCGCCGCCCGATCCGTGGATGGCCAGGACGGGAGGCCCTTCCCCCAGCGTCGCATACTCGATGGGGCCCCAGGGGCTCTGCACGACGGTGCTGCGCCCTTCGATCCGCGCACGGGCGTCCGCCATGTCGCGCGAGTAGGCCGCCCAGGTTCCAACCACCGCCGCCAGAGCCGCCGCGGCCAGAACCCCGCCGATCCAGGCCTTGCCCGCCACGCCTATGCCTCCGTGCGTTCGGCACGCTGGAGCGCCAAACGCCGATCCGCCTTGAGTTCGGTCAAGCTGGGCGTGACAGCGCCTTCTCCCGCAGGCTAGCTAGGCGCCTCAACAAGGCAGGAAGGGACGCCGATGTTCTCCCACGTGATGGTCGGGACCAACGATCTGGACAAGGCCAAGGCCTTTTACGACGCCCTGCTGGGCTCGCTGGGCGTGGGGCCGGGCTTCGTCGACCGTCACCGCGTCTTCTATCGCAGCCCGACCGGCGTCTTCTCCGTCTCCCTCCCGATCGACGGAGAGCCGGCCACTGTCGCCAACGGCTCGACGCTGGGCTTCGCCTGCAGCTCGAGCGAACAGGTCGACGCCTGGCACGCCGCGGGCCTGGCGGCGGGCGGCGTCTCCATCGAAGACCCGCCGGGCGTGCGGGAAGGGACGGGGGGCCGCATGTACCTCGCCTATCTCCGCGACCTGGACGGCAACAAGCTGTGCGGCCTCTATCGCATGCCTTGAAATGGATGTCGTAGACCTGCCGCTGCCGGGCGGATGCCTCTGCGGGGCGATCCGCTATCGCCTGAACGCCGCGCCGCTGCTGGTCTACGCCTGCCATTGCCACGACTGCCAGACCCGCTCGGGCTCGGCCTTCGCCCTCACCGTCGTGGTCCGCACCGCGGATCTGGAGATCGCAGGCGAGCCGGAGGTGGCGCGCATGACCTCGCCCTCCGGGCGCGAGCTCGACCACAGCTTCTGCCCGGAATGTCGGGTGCGGGTGCTGGTGCGCGCCGTCGCGGCGCCCGACTACGCCAGCTTGCGGGCCGGCACGTTCGACGATGCAAGCTGGGCGGTTCCGATCGCCCAGCTCTATGTGGAAAGCGCGATTCCCTGGGCGATCATTCCCGGCGCGGACGCCGTGGCGGCGGAGAACCTCGACTTCTACGCCTTGGGCGAAGCCTGGCGGGCAAGCGCGCCCCGGTTCCAAGCCCGTTAAGGATTCCGCGCCTCCGCCGGCGCAGAACGCCTATTGTGCGAACCGCCCGGAACAGTGGAACATCGCACCATGACCACTGCACGACGGGGGGCGCGCCATGCGGACCGAGGATCGTGAAAGCGACAGCCAGCGACGACTGGAAGGCATCGTCGAATCGGCGATGGACGCGATCATCACGGTCGACGAGCAGCACCGCATCGTCCTCTTCAACCCCGCTGCGGAGCGCATGTTCGGCGTTCCCCAGGCCGAGGCGCTCGGCCAGCCCCTGGCGCGCTTCATTCCCGAGCGGTTCCGGCGAGGTCACGACGAGCACATCCGGCGGTTCCGGGAGGCCGGCGTCACCACCCGCACCATGGGCGCACTGGGCGCCGTCAGTGGGCTGCGCGCCAATGGCGAGGAGTTCCCGCTGGAGGCTTCCATCTCGCATGTGGAGGTGGGCGGCGAGCACCTGGCCACGGTGATCCTGCGCGACATCACCGAGCGCAAGCAGAACGAGGACGCCCGCATCCTGCTGGCGCGCGAGGTCGACCATCGGGCCAAGAACGCGCTCGCCGTCGCCCAGTCCCTGGTGCGCATGACCAAGGCCGCCACCAAGGAGGAGTACGCCGCCGCGGTCGAGGGGCGCATCGCCGCCTTGGCGCGGGCTCATTCGCTCCTCTCCCAAAGCCGGTGGCAGGGCGCAGATCTGCGCCAGGTGATCGCCGACGAGATTGCGCCCTACGCCCGCGCCGGCCAGGCGAGCTTCAAGGGCCGGGCCTTCACCCTGGTGGCCGACGCCGTGCAGCCGGTCAGCCTGGTCTTCCACGAACTGGCCACCAATGCGGTGAAGCACGGCGGCCTGAAGACCGAGGCCGGCTCGATCGAGGTGTCCTGGTCCATTGACGACGAGGGCCAGCTGGAGATCTGCTGGACCGAGCGGGACGGCCCGACTGCGAGCGCGCCCGCCAACAGTGGGTTCGGGACCCGCCTGCTGGACGACGTGGTCAACAAGCAGCTCCAGGGCGCGCTGGAGCGGGAATGGCGTCCGGAGGGCCTGCGGGCGACGATCCGCCTGGGCTCGACCATGTTCAAGCCGGAGGGCGCGGCCAGGCCCACGCCTCAGGAGGAGCGACCGACGCCCGCGGCCGCGCCGGACGGCAAGGCGCGCCGCATCCTGGTGGTGGAAGACGAAACCCTGCTGGCCATGGAGCTCGCCTCGGCGCTGGAAGCGGCCGGCTGGACGGTCGTCGGGCCGGGCTATTCCCTAGCCGAGGGCTTGGCGCTGGCCCATGCGAACGAGGATCTGGACGCGGCCTTGCTGGACGTGAACCTCTCCGGCCGGGCGGTCTATCCGCTGGCGGCGGAGCTCAAGGCGGCGGGCGTGCCGTTCGTCTTCTGCACAGGCTACGAGATGGTTGATCCGGAGGGCCGGTTCATCGACGCGCCCCTGATCCGCAAGCCGGTGAACTTCCAGCTCCTCAACCGCGAACTCGCCCGGCTGGTGGCGGCCTGAGGACGCCTCAGCACTCCACCACATTGACGGCCAGGCCGCCCAGCGAGGTCTCCTTGTAGATCTCGCTCATATCCTCGCCGGTGCGCTTCATGGTGGCGATCACCTTGTCGAGGCTGACGGTGTGCTGGCCGTCGCCCAGCAGGGCCAGGCGCGAGGCGTCGATGGCCTTCACCGCCCCCATGGCGTTGCGCTCGATGCAGGGGATCTGGACCAGACCGCCAATGGGATCGCAGGTCAGGCCCAGATTGTGCTCCATGGCGATCTCGGCGGCGTTCTCGATCTGGGCGTTGGTGCCGCCCAACGCCGCGGTCAGCCCGGCCGCGGCCATCGAGCAGGCGACGCCCACCTCGCCCTGGCAGCCCACCTCGGCCCCCGAAATGGAGGCGTTCTTCTTGTAGAGCGCCCCGATGGCCGCCGCGGTCAGCAGGAAGGTGCGCCGCCCCTCCGGCGAGCCGCGATGGAACCGGTCGTAATAGCGCAGCACCGCCGGCAGCAGGCCCGCCGCCCCGTTGGTCGGCGCCGTCACCACCCGTCCGCCGGAAGCGTTCTCCTCGTTCACCGCCAGGGCCCAGAGGTTCACCCAGTCGAGCGCCGCCAGGGGATCGGAGATGTTGCGCTCCATCCGGGCGCTGAGCTCGTTGAACACCTGCCGCGCACGGCGGCGCACGTTCAGGCCGCCTGGCAGGCAGCCCTCCTGGCGTGCGCCGCGATCGATGCAGGCCTCCATGGCCGCGAAGATGGCGTCGAGCCCCGCCTCCACCTCCGCGGGCGGCCGGAGCGCCGTCTCGTTGGCCAGCATCAGCTGGGCGATGGAAAGCCCTGCGCGGTCGGCCTGCTCCAGGAGCTCGGCGCCCGAGGCGAAGGGATAGGGCTCCGGCGGCCCCTCCGCTGCAGCCGCCGGCGCCGCCATTTCCGCCTCGTCCTTCACGAAGCCCCCGCCCACCGAGAAATAGGTTCGCTCGGCCAGAAGGACGCCCGCGGCGTCGAAGGCGCGGAAGGTAAGCGCGTTGGGGTGCTGCGGCAGGCGCTTGCGCCCCTCCCACAGGATATCGCGGGCGGCGTCGAAGGCGATCTCGGGGCCCTCGCCGCCGAGCTTCAGGCGCCCCTCCGCGGCAGCCTGTTCGAGCGCCCGGTCGGCGGCGTCCGGATCGATGGTCGCCGGCGCAAAGCCCATCAGGCCCAGGATCACCGCTCGATCCGTAGCGTGACCGCGGCCGGTGAGCGCCAGGGAGGCGAAGAGCACGGCCTCCACCCGGGCGGCCGGCGGGCCCTTGGGCAGGCTTGAGACGAAACGCCCCGCCGCCGTCATCGGCCCCATGGTGTGGGAGCTGGAAGGGCCGACGCCCAGCTTGAACAGATCGAAGGCGCTGACCATCCCCTGCTGGTAAGCCATTGCGCGATCCGCGCCAAGCTGGGGCCGCGCCGGGCGGCGATCACGCTTGCGGCGTGACAAAATGCGGGCAGGAAGCTAGGCGCTGAGCATGACTTCGCCGCTTGTCGCCCGCCTCGCCCTCGACGTCGACATGCCGGCCCTCAGCGCCCTGATGGAGCGGGCCATCACCGAGCTCCTTCCCGCCTTCCTGACGCCAGAGCAGGTGGCGGCCTCGCGCGAGATCATGGGGCTGGACACCCAGCTGATCGAGGACGGGACCTATTTCGTAGTCGAGATCGACGGCGCGCTGGCCGGCTGCGGCGGCTGGAGCCGGCGGGCGACCCTGTTCGGCGGCGACCATACGGGCGGCCGGGACGCAGCCCTGGTCGACCCGGCGACCGAACCTGCGCGGGTGCGGGCCATGTACACCGACCCCGGCTTCGCCCGGCGCGGCGTCGGACGGCGCATCCTTGAGCTTTGCGAGGAGGGCGCCCGGGCTGAAGGGTTCCGGTCGTGCCAGCTGGCCGCCACCCTCGCGGGGGAGCCCCTTTACGCCGCCTGCGGCTATCGCCGGATCGAGCCCTTCGAGGCCGTCGCCTCTACCGGCGTCCGAGTGCCGCTGGTGCGGATGGGAAAGGCGCTCTGACGAGCGCCCTTCCCTCTACCCGTCAGAAGCTGGCGCTGACCCGCACGAAGTAGAAGCCGCCCTGCCAGTCCGGGATCGTGTCGGACCGGTAGATCCGGCCGTTCGTGGCCGACTCCCCGATCAGGTCGGGGTCCGGGAACTTGTCGAACACGTTGCGCGCGCCGATCGTCAGGCTATGCGCCTCGGTGATGTTCCAGGTCGCCTCCACGTCCATCTGAACCAGCGGATCCCACTTCTGCCGGACGGGATTGGCGGTGCTGTACTGGTTCTCGTAAGGGCCCCAGATGTTGGCTCGGCCCAGCAAGACGAACGGGCCGACATGGTGCGAGGCGGTCAGCACGCTGCGCCAGCGCGGCGTGGCGTTTTCGAAGTCGAACACCGCCTCGGCGTCGAAGAAGGTCGGGACCGTGTCGATCTTGTACTTGTTGTAGTTGAAGCTGCCCATCAGCCGGGTGGTCTGGCCGTTCTCCCAGCCGATATTGTAGGTCGCGACGATATCGATGCCCTTGGTGGTGGAGTCGAAGGCGTTCTGGAAGAACTGCACCTGGCCGATGGTGTCGGCGCCCGGCACGCCGGCCGCCAGCAGCTGGGCGCGGATGGCCGGAGTCACGGTGATCGGCGTCACCGCATAGAACTGGTCCTCCAGCTTGATCTGGTAGAAATCCACCGTGACATTCAGCCCGTCGAACAGGCTGGCGGTCAGGCCGAAGGAGAGGTTGAACGACTTCTCCGGCTCCAGTTCCTTGGCGCCCAGGAACTTGGCCACCGGATTGGTCGCCGGGAACAGACCCGAGGCGATGGTCACGCCGTTGTCGACGCGGGTCGAGACGTTGGTGGTGAAGAGCTGGCCGGGCGTCGGCGCCCGGAAGCCGGTGCCCACCGAACCGCGGATCCCGAAGGCGTCGGTGATCTCGTAACGGGCGGCCAGCTTGTAGTCGAAGGTGTCGCCGAAGTCGGAGAAGTTCTCCGCCCGGAAGGCCAGGGTGGCGAACAGCTTCTCGGTGATGTCGGCCGAGGCCTCCACATAGCCGGCATAGCTTTCCCGCGAGAGCTCGCCCGAATAGGCCGGCGTATTGCCCGGAAAGCCGTTCGAGCCGACGGGAAGGGTCCGATAGACCGGGTTCGTGATGGTCACGCCGTTGCGGACGATGGTGTTCGAATTGCAGACGATCCCGGCGTTCTGCGGCGCGGTCGGGCGCAAGGTGCGGTCGGCGACGTTCGCCTCGTTGGTGCAGAAGTCGAACGGGTCGGGCACGGCGAAGGTCCCGGCGATGTAGGACGGGACGTCGCCCGGAACGATCTCATAGCTCTCGTTGCGGAACTCGGCCCCGAAGGCCACCACCACCGGCGAGTGGAACGGCCCGCCGACTTCATAGGTGAAATCGGCGTTGAAGGCGTATTCCGAAGAGATCAGGTCGCCGTCGTAGAACTCGCTCGGCGAGGCCGGCCCCATCGAGGGGTTGAAGGTGTCGGTGAGCGTATAGCTGATCTTGTTGCGGCCATAGCGGGCCGACAGGTCGTAGGTGAACTTCTCGCCCCATTCGCCCTTGTAGCCGCCGGTCAGGCTGTAGTCGGTGACCTGGCCGAAGAACTGCGGCGTGAAGCCGGCCGGCCACAGCGACTGGAACGAAAAAAGAGAGCCGTCCTGCAGGTGGACGAGATCGTCGACGATGGTGCCCGTCGAGCCCACATCGGCCGGCGGCCGATAGTTGAAGTCCTCCTTGGCCTTGGAATTGGAATAGTTGGCGAAGGCATAGAGCTTCGAACCGTTGTCGAACTCGATCCCGGAGTTCACGAAGCCGCGAAAGGCCTCCATCTCGGGCTGGCCCCACTTCTGCACCACCGGGCGCTTGACCAGGGCCGCATAGGCGGGATTGGCCGCGGCGTACGCGTCCACGCAGAATCCGGGCGCCAGGTTCGGGACGCCGACGTTGCAGTACTGCTTGCCGCGGGAGGTCGGCTGAACGGTCGAGTACTCCCCCGAGAGCGAGATGAAGCCCTTGGCCGTCAACGGCAGGCCGAGATTGCCGCTGACCGTGATCTCCTCGCCGTCGCGCTTGTAGTACTGGCCGGCCATGGCCGTCAGGGACGCCCCGCTGGAATTGTCCTTCAGCAGGAAGTTGATGACGCCGGCGATGGCGTCGGAGCCGTACTGGGCGCCGGCGCCGTCGCGCAGCACCTCCACGCTCTTCAGGGCCGAGGCCGGCACCGTCGCCGCATCCGGCGGCTGCGAACCGTCGCCGCCGATGGTGACGAGCGACGCGCGGTGGCGGCGCTTGGAATTGACCAGCAGCAGGGTCTTGTCGCTGGAGAGCCCGCGCAGGGTGGCCGGGCGGATGAAGGTGGCGCCGTCGGAGATCGGCTGCCGGGCCAGGCTGTAGGACGGCACCAGGGTCTTCAGGACATCGTTCGTATCGCTGTAGGACACCTGCTTGATATCGTCGGCCGAGAGGACGTCGATCGGCACCGGACTGTCCTGCACGGTCCGCGGCAGCCCGCGCGAGCCGGTGACCACCAGCTCCTCCAGCGTCTGGTCATCGGCCTGGGCCGCGCCGGCCGACAGAAGACTCGCGAGCGATACGCCGGCGAGCAGGCTCAGGGTCGATCTGGATTTCATGTCTATTGCCCCCACAGCAATCGCGGCCGTGCGGCCGCTGGATCCGCCCGTTCGCGCCGGGCTCAGGTGATGAGAAACAGTCGAAGTCGCGCACGAGGACGCGAAAGCGAAGCTTTCAGGCTTCGTGCTTTTGTATAGTGAATCCTAGTCGCCCGATAACTTCGGTTGATCGAGCGCCTATATTGACTTCGCCGGCAATCACCGGGAATTGCGAGCAGATTCATGCCGACCACTTTTGTGACTCTAAAAGAGCCCGGCCCGGTAAGTTTCCCCCACATCGTATTTCACGACCCGCGCTGGGATCGCATTCCCGTCGTTATATTTCAACGAGCGCCAATTGATAATTATCAAGCTCCCCACGAATCCAAATCTCTGTCAACAAGATCGCCGAATGAGATGACTTTCCGGCAAAAGAACAGCAATCTTGCCATAGTCTCTGTTCAAAATCCTCGCATATGCCTGGTTTCCAGCGGTGAATTTTTAGACAGAGCGAGCCAATCGACACGAACACACATATGCCGTCACCTCGAGATGCGGAATAGTTGGGCCGCGCTCGCTGGATTTTTGGTCAAAGCCGCCGTGAACCGCGGGAAGCATGCGTCTCCGGCTTGAAGCTTCGCCCCGCCCTGGCCGGTGATGCGGCCCGGCGTGTTTGAGGGGAGTTCGCGAAATGGCGATCAGTCGGCGGTTGTTCTTGCATCGGGTCGGGGCGGCCGGGGGATCGGGCGCGGCTTTCGCGGCCATGCGCGTCATGGGTCTGGCGGGCGTGGCGGCGGCGGCGGCGGGGCCCGCCCTAGGCGCGGACGCCGGCCGCGGGCGCAGCGTGGCCATCCTCGGCGGCGGGATCGCCGGCCTGGTCTGCGCCTACGAACTCGAGCGGGCCGGCTTCAAGGTCACCCTGCTGGAGGCCCGCGATCGGCTGGGCGGTCGCAACTGGACCCTGCGCAACGGCTCCAAGGTCGAGATGGTGGGCGAGGCGACCCAGACCGTGGCCTTCTCCGAGGGGCTTTACATGAACGCGGGGCCGGCCCGGATTCCCAGCCACCACGACGGGCTTCTCTCCTATTGCCGAAAGCTGGGCGTGCCCCTGGAGGTGGAGATCAATTCCAGCCGCAGCGCCTATCTGCTGGCCGAGGGCTCGGGCGGCGGCAAGCCGGTCCAGATGCGGCAAGGGGTGAACGACACTCGCGGCCACATCTCCGAACTGCTCGCCAAGGCGATCCGCAAGGGCGCCCTGGATGAGGAGCTCACCGCGGAGGATCGGGAAAAGCTGCTGCCTTTCCTGCGCTTCTACGGCGATCTCGACGCGGACATGGCCTTCAAGGGCACCGAGCGATCGGGCCTGCTGCAGGTTCCCGGCGCCGCCGACCAGTTCGCCATGCCGCGCCCGCCCCTGCCTCTGCGCGACCTGCTGGCCAATCCGCAGCTCCCGGCGATCCTCTTCGAGGACAACATCAACATGCAGGCGACCATGTTCCAGCCGGTGGGCGGCATGGACCGGGTCGTCGATGGCTTCGAACGCGCCATTGAAAGCCCCATCGTCCGCAACGCCGAGATCGTGCAGATCCGCGCCCGCGACGGCGGCGTCGCCGTGGCGTGGAAGGACAGAGCCTCGGGGGCGAAAAACACGCTGACCGCGGACTATGCGGTCATCACCATTCCGCTCGCCCTGCTGGCCAAGCTCGACACCAATTTCGACACGCCGGTGAAGAGGGCCATCGCCGCCGTGCCCAACGACTATTCCAACAAGATCGGCTTCGACGCGCCGCGGTTCTGGGAGCGGCAGCAGATCTACGGCGGCATTTCGTTTGTGGGCGGAGAGACCAACCTGGTCTGGTATCCCTCAAACGACCTGGGGGCCGAGCGGGGCATGCTGCTGGCCTGTTACGGTTCGGGCCCTCCTGCGGAGGCGTTCGCCAGGCGCACCCTAGCCGAGCAGGCGGCGATCGCCCGGGGCGTGGTGGGCCGGCTGCACCCAGGCCACGAAGCCAGCCTGGAAAAGCCGGTGGTGGTGAACTGGAGCAAGGTGCCCTTCAACATGGGCCCCTGGCCGCGCTGGCCGGGCAGCCGCGGCGGCCAGGAGGGGCACTTCGAGTCGCCGGAATACATGCTGCTGAACCAGCCCCACGGGCGCGTGCACTTCGCCGGCGCCCACCTCAGCCAGACGCCGGGATGGCAGGAAGGGGCGATCTTCTCGGCCCAGCGCGCCATCGCCGCCCTGACCGCCCAGGTGCGCGAGCATGCGCTCGCCGCCGCTTGAAAGGCGCGGCCAACCTGCGCCCTATGACCGTTCACCAAGGGAGATACGCCGCATGCGAAACCTGATCCTGCCCGCCCTGGCCGCCGCCGTCCTGGCCGCCAGCCCCGCCGCCGCGCAGGTGCAGCGGATCGGCGCGCCCACCTCGCCCATCCTGCAGGCGGCCGTGGTGCCGGCGGGCACGGACATCGTCTATGTCAGCGGCATCACGCCGCCGGCCCTGAACGCCGGCGCCCCGTCCGGAACGCCGCCGGAGTTCGGCGACACCAAGACCCAGACCGTCGGGGTGCTGAAGCGGATCGAGGACATCCTGAAGGCCCAGGGGCTCGGCATGGGCGACATCTTCATGATGCGCGTGCTGCTGGTGGGCGATCCCGACAAGGGCGGTCGCATGGACTTCGCCGGCATGATGGAAGGCTACAACCAGTTCTTCGGCACGCCCGAACAGCCCAACAAGGTCGCCCGCATCACCAGCCAGGTGGCCGGGCTGGTCGCCCCGGGCATGATGGTCGAGATCGAGGTTCAGGCGGCGAAGCCGAAGAAATAGACGCCCTCCCCTGGCGCCGGCGCATAAAACCCTCTCATCTGGACTGAACTTCAGATGAGAGGCGCCATGCCCGACCTACTCGGCCCGCCCGTGGGCTTCCGCCCGCCAATGACGCCGGTGCTCGTTGTCCGCCGCGCCGCGCTGGAGCGGAACCTCGCCGCCATGCAAGGCCTCTGCGACGCCGCGGGCGTGAAGCTCAGGGCCCACGGCAAGATGCACAAGTGTTCGACCCTCGGCCGCCGTCAGGTGGAGCTGGGCGCCGTCGGCCTCTGCTGCCAGACCGTGGGCGAGGCCGAGGCCTTCGCCGCGGCGGGGATCGAGGACCTGCTGGTCACCTCGCCCCAGGCCCCTTGGGCCGCGCCCCGGATCGCCGAACTCGCCCGGCGTGGTCTTCGGATCGCCGCAGTGGTGGACAGCCGCGCCCAGATCGTCGCGCTCTCCAACGCCGCCGTGGCGGCTGGCGCGACCGTCGGCGTGCTGATCGACCTCGACCTCGGCCAGCATCGGACCGGCGTCACCCCCATGGAGGCCTTGGACCTGGCCCGCGACGCCCATCAGGCCGGCGGGCTCGAATATCGCGGCGTCCAGGCCTATGCCGGCCATCTGCAGCACCTTTCGGACCTCGGCGCCCGGCACGGCGGCTGGGAGGCGGCCTGCGACGACCTCGCCGGCCTTGTGCAGACCCTCACCGAAGCCGGCCTCCCGCCCGCCGTCGTCACCGGGGGCGGTACAGGCACCTTCGCCGCCGACCTCGCCTCCGGCGTCTTCACCGAGCTCCAGGCCGGCTCCTACGCCTTCATGGATGTGGAGTACGACGACTGCGGGTCGCCCGACGGCGATCCCTGGCCCTTCGAACCGGCCCTGTTCCTCGTCGCCAGCGTGGTCTCCGCCAACCACAAGACCCATGTCACCTGCGACGCCGGCCTGAAGGCCCATTCCGTGGACGGCCCGCCGGCGCGGGTGGTCGCGGGCGCCCCGGCCAGGGCCCGCTGGCGGCCGATGGGCGACGAACACGGGGCGATCTTCCACCCGGCGACGCTGGGCCGGCTGCGGGAGGCGGGGGGCGATCCGCTGAAGTTCGCCCAGGCGATCTCCGATATCGACTGGGATCCCAAGGTCGACTGGCCCGAGGACGCCCCGAAACCGGGCGATATCGTCTGGCTGCAGCCCGGCCATTGCGATCCGACCGTCAACCTGCACGATGCGCTCTTCGTCGTGGACGAGGCCGGCGGCTTCGAGGTCTGGCCGATCGACGCCCGCCGCAGCGCGCGTCAGTGACGGGCGGCCGTGTCGGCGAGAAGCTCGGCATCCAGCTCGGGCGAGCCGAAGCCCGCGAGCTCCAGCTCCTCGACCATCTGCTCGAAAGCTTCGCGGGCCGTGATCGGAGCGTCGTCGCGCGAGGCCAGGGTGACGATCCGCTGAAGCCGCAAGAGGGCGGTTTCGCAGTGGTTCTCCGGCTTCATGATCGGGCGTCCTCCGTCGGTTCGAGGGTCAACCGGTAGGGCGCGCCGATAGTTTCCAAGGAAATCGACGGCCGCGGCCTTGCCCCGACGCACGGCGTGGACTTTGTTCGGCCCACAGCCTCAACGCGAAAGACTCCCGCCATGAAGACCCGCGCCGCCGTCGCCTTCGAAGCCAGGAAGCCGCTCGAGATCGTCGAGGTCGAGCTGGAAGGTCCCAAGGCCTTCGAAGTGCTGGTGGAGATCAAGGCCACCGGGATCTGCCACACCGACGCCTATACGCTGGACGGCTTCGATTCCGAGGGGATCTTCCCCTCGATCCTGGGTCATGAGGGCGCCGGCGTGGTGCTGGAGGTCGGCCCCGGCGTGACCAGCGTGAAGCCCGGCGACCACGTGATCCCGCTCTACACGCCCGAGTGCCGCCAGTGCAAAAGCTGCCTGTCGCGCAAGACCAACCTCTGCACCGCCATCCGCGGCACGCAAGGAAAGGGCGTGATGCCCGACGGGACCAGCCGGTTCTCCTACAAGGGCCAGCCGATTTACCATTACATGGGCTGTTCGACCTTCGCGAACCACACCGTGCTGCCGGAGATCGCGGTGGCGAAGATCCGCGACGACGCCCCCTTCGACAAGGCCTGCTACATCGGCTGCGGGGTCACGACGGGCGTCGGCGCGGTGGTCAACACCGCCGGCGTGGAGCCGGGCGCCAACTGCATCGTCTTCGGCCTGGGCGGCATCGGCCTCAACGTCATCCAGGGCCTGAAGATGGTTGGCGCCGACATGATCGTGGGCGTCGACGTCAATCCCGCCAAGGCCGAATGGGGCCGAAAGTTCGGCATGACCCACTTCGTGAACCCCAAGGAGGTCGAGGGCGACATCGTGGCCCATCTGGTGGCCCTGACCGACGGCGGAGCCGACTACACCTTCGACTGCACGGGCAATACGACAGTGATGCGCCAGGCGCTGGAGGCCTGCCATCGCGGCTGGGGCGAGAGCGTGATCATCGGCGTGGCCGAGGCCGGCAAGGAGATCGCCACGCGCCCCTTCCAGCTGGTGACGGGCCGTGTCTGGCGCGGCTCCGCCTTCGGCGGCGCGCGAGGCCGCACCGACGTGCCGAAGATCGTCGACTGGTACATGGACGGGAAGATCCAGATCGACCCGATGATCACCCACGTCCTGCCGCTGGAGGACATCAACAAGGCCTTCGACCTGATGCACGCGGGCGAGAGCATCCGCTCGGTCGTGGTCTATTGAGCCCGCCATGCCGCTGACCGTCCTGCAGGAGCACAAGGTCCACGGGGGAACCCTCAGCTACCGCCGCCACACCAGCCTGGCGACGGGCACGCCCATGCGGTTCTCGCTTTTCCTGCCGCCGGGAGATGGGCCATTCCCGCTGCTCGTCTGGCTCTCGGGCCTGACCTGCACGGAGGACAATTTCACCACCAAGGCCGGCGCCTACGCGGCCGCGGCGGCCCACGGGATCGCCATCGCCGCCCCCGACACCAGCCCCCGCGGCGAGGGCGTGGCGGACGATCCGGCCTACGACCTTGGCCAGGGCGCTGGCTTCTATGTGGATGCGACCCAGGCGCCCTGGTCGGACCACTTCAAGATGGAGACCTATGTGGTCCGCGACCTCCTGCAGGCCGTGGAGGGCGCCGCGCCCGTGGATCCCGCGCGGCGCGGAATCTTCGGTCACTCCATGGGCGGGCATGGGGCGCTGAGCCTCGCCCTGCGCCATCCGGAGACCTTCGGCTCAGTCTCGGCCTTCGCGCCGATCGCCTCGCCGACCCGCTGCGAATGGGGGCGAAAGGCCTTCTCCGCCTATCTCGGCGCCGACGAGGGCGAATGGGCCCGCCATGACGCCGCCCGCCTGATCGAGGCTGGGGCCGCCAAGGCCCGGTTCGACGACATCCTGGTCGATCAGGGCGAGGCCGACAGCTTCCTGGAGACCCAACTGAAGCCGGAACTGCTGGAGGCCGCCTGCGCCCAGGCCGGCCAGAAGCTGACCCTGCGCCGTCAGGCGGGCTACGACCACTCCTACTTCTTCATTGCGAGCTTCGTCGCCGACCACATCGCCTGGCATGCGGCGCGCCTGAAGGGCGGCCGCTGAGGGCCTATTTCGGTGCTAGGGGATAGGAGATGATCAGCGCCAGGGGCTCCGCGCCCACCTGGGCGATCCCCACCGTCGCGCCGCGATAGAGGTAGGCCGCCGAGCCGGCCGTCAGCCGCGCGCTGGTCCCGTCGGAGGTCACCTCGCCCTCCCCGGAGAGGACGTAATAGACCTCGTCGTGGTCGATGGGGTGCGGGCCGATGGCCGCGCCTACGTGCAGCACGCGTTTGCGGAATTCCATGGTGCGGCCGGGGACCACGTCTGTGATGCGATAGGCGGTGCTCATGCCGACGCGGCCGTGCGGCGGCGGCTCCTCCCGAACCACGTCCTGCTCATGGACGATCACGGCGGGCGGGGCGGCGGCGACGGACAGCAGCAGGGCGAGAGCGTGCAGCATCAGGGGTCCTCCTTATGGAGCCGAAGATGATACCGGTTACCTCATTAACGCAACCACGCCCTGGAACACCCCGCCCTATCCCTCCGCCAGCCGAACAAGGGCTGCGCCCTCGGTGACCTGATCGCCGACGGCGACGCTCAGCGCCTCGACCTCGCCGTCGAAGGGAGCGGCGAGCGCGTGTTCCATCTTCATGGCTTCGAGGGTGAGCAGAGGCTGGCCCTTGGTCACCTTGTCGCCGAGGGCGACGGCGAGTGCGACGACCTTGCCCGGCATGGGAGCCCGCACGGCGCCGTCGCCCGCCGCGTGCTCCAGGTCGGGCTCCGGCGGGCGGGCGGTGAGGGTGAAGGCCTCGCCGGCGTCGAAGACCACCACCTCGCCCTCGTCGGTCAGGAGCACGTCATGGGCGAGGTCTTCCACGCCCAGCGGCGCATCCAGGGCCTGACCGTCGTGATAGAGCTTCAGGCTGGCGCGCGGCGGGGCGTTGAGGCGGAAGCCCGCCAAGGCGCCCCAGGGCGAGGCCGGTTCCTCCGTACACGTATCGTCTTCCATCAGCAGCGAGGCGGCCGCCGCGGCCAGAGCCCCTTCGGAGGGCGGCGGCGGGGCGGCGAGGGCTTCCAGGCGCGCCTCGATGAAGCCGGTGTCGACCTCTCCGGCGATGAAGTCGGGGTGATCGAGGCAGCGGGCCAGGAAGCCGGCGTTGGCCTTCACCGGCCACACCTGGGTTTCGGCGGAGGCCTGGGCCAGGAGGTCGGACGCGCCCTCGCGGGTGGGGGCGTGGGCGATCAGCTTGGCGATCATCGGGTCGTAGAAGGGCGAGACCTCGCCCCCCTCTTCCACTCCGGCGTCCACGCGCACCAGATGCTCGGGAAGGCGGAAGTGTTCCAGCGTGCCGATGGAGGGCAGGAAGCCGCCGGCGGGGTTTTCCGCATAGAGCCGCGCCTCGATGGCGTGGCCGGAGAGGGCGATCTGATCCTGTCGGCGCGGCAGCGGCTCGCCCGCGGCGACACGGATCTGCCACTCCACCAGGTCGACGCCGGTCACCGCCTCGGTGACCGGATGCTCCACCTGCAGGCGGGTGTTCATCTCCATGAACCAGATGCGGTCCGGACGCAGGCCCTGGCTGGCGTCGGCGATGAACTCCACCGTGCCGGCGCCCACATAATTCACCGCCCGCGCGGCCTTTACGGCGGCTTCGGTCACCGCCACGCGGGCGGCCTCGCTCATGCCAGGGGCAGGCGCTTCTTCGATCACCTTCTGATGGCGGCGCTGCAGCGAGCAGTCGCGTTCATAGAGGTGGACGACGTTTCCATGGGCGTCGCCGAACACCTGCACCTCGATGTGGCGGGGGCGGGTGACATAGGTTTCCAGCAGCACCCGATCGTCACCGAAGGCTGCGGCGGCCTCGCGCTTGGCGGCGGCCAGCGCCGGCAGGAAGGCGTCGGGACTCTCGACCTTGCGCATCCCCTTGCCGCCGCCGCCGGCCACCGCCTTGATCAGCACGGGAAAGCCGATGCGGTGCGCCTCGGCCGCGAGGCGAGTGGGATCCTGGTCCTCGCCCAGATAGCCGGGGGTGACCGGCACGCCCGCCGACTGCATCAGGGCCTTGGCGGCGTCCTTCAGGCCCATGGCGCGGATGGCGGCCGGCGGCGGCCCGATCCAGACCAGTCCGGCGTCCGTCACGGCTTGGGCGAAGTCGGCGTTCTCCGACAGGAACCCGTAGCCGGGATGGATCGCCTGCGCGCCCGTCGCCAGGGCGGCGGCGATGATCTTCTCGCCCACGAGATAGCTTTCGCGGGCGGGCGCGGGACCGATGGAGACGGCGAGATCGGCGTCGACCACATGCGGAGCGCCGGCGTCGGCTTCGGAAAAGACCGCCACGGTGCGAATGCCCATGGCTTGGGCGGTGCGGAAGATACGGCGGGCGATCTCGCCACGGTTGGCGACCAGCAGGCTCTCGATCATGGTCACATCCGGAAGACGCCGAACCGGGTTTCCGGGATCGGCGCGTTGAGGGCGGCGGAGATGGAGAGACCCAGCACGTCGCGGGTCTGGGCCGGGTCGATGATACCGTCGTCCCAGAGGCGGGCGGTGGCGAAATAGGGATTGCCCTCGGCCTCGTAGGTCTCGCGGATCGGGGCCTTGAAGGCTTCTTCCTCGTCCGGAGTCCACTTGCCGGCGTCGCGGTGGACGGTGGCCAGAACGCTGGCCGCCTGCTCGCCACCCATGACGCTGATGCGGCTGTTGGGCCAGGTCCAGAGGAAGCGGGGGGAATAGGCGCGGCCGCACATGCCGTAATTGCCGGCGCCGAACGAGCCGCCGATCAGGACGGTGAACTTCGGGACCTCGGCGCTGGCGACGGCGGTGACCAGCTTCGCCCCGTCCTTGGCGATGCCGCCGGCCTCGTACTTGCCGCCGACCATGAAGCCCGAGATGTTCTGCAGGAAGACCAGCGGGATCTTTCGTTTGCAGGCCAGTTCGATGAAATGGGCGCCCTTCAGCGCGCTTTCCGAGAACAGCACCCCGTTGTTGGCCAGGATCGCCACCGGATAGCCCCAGATGCGGGCGAAGCCGCAGACCAGGGTCGATCCATAGAGGGCTTTGAACTCGTCGAAGTCCGAGCCGTCGACGATGCGGGCGATCACCTCGCGGACGTCGTAGGGCGCGCGCACGTCGGTGGGGATCAGGCCGTAGAGTTCCTCGGAGTCGTAGGCCGGGGGGCGCGGCTCGGCGAGATCCAGCTCGACGCGCTTCACCGAATTGAGGTTGGCGACGATGTTGCGGACGATGGTCAGCGCGTGCTCGTCGTCGGCGGCGACATAATCCACCACGCCGGAGCGCCGGCCGTGGGTGTCGGCGCCGCCCAGTTCTTCGGCGGAGATCACCTCGCCGGTGGCGGCCTTCACCAAGGGCGGGCCGCCGAGGAAGATGGTGCCCTGGTTATGGACGATCACCGTCTCGTCCGACATGGCCGGCACATAGGCGCCGCCGGCGGTGCAGGAGCCCATGACGCAGGCGATCTGCGGGATGCCCTCGGCGCTCATCCGGGCCTGGTTGAAGAAGATGCGGCCGAAATGGTCGCGGTCGGGGAAGACCTCGGCCTGGTGGGGCAGGTTGGCGCCGCCGGAGTCCACCAGATAGATGCAGGGCAGGCGGTTCTGGAAGGCGATCTCCTGGGCGCGGAGGTGCTTCTTCACCGTCATGGGGAAGTAGGCGCCGCCCTTCACCGTGGCGTCGTTGGCGAGGATCATGACCTCGCGGCCCGAGACGCGGCCGATCCCGACGATCAGGCCAGCGGCCGGCGCCTCGTCCCTGTAGAGGCCGTTGGCGGCCAGGGCGCCGATCTCCAGGAAAGGCGAACCGGGGTCGAGCAGGCGCTCCACCCGCTCGCGCGGCAGCAGCTTTCCGCGGGCGGCGTGACGCTGGCGGGCGGCCTCGGGCCCGCCGAGGGCCGCAGCCGCCGTCCGTGTACGGAGCTCTTCGGCCAAGGCGCGGTTGTGGGCGGCGTTGCCGGCGAAGCCGGCGGAGGCCTTGTCGAGGGAAGTGGCGAGTTTGGTCATGCGCCCAGGAGCTCCCGCCCAATCAGGAAGCGGCGGATCTCGTTGGTGCCGGCGCCGATGTCGTAGAGCTTGGCGTCGCGCACCAGGCGCTCCACCGGAAACTCCTTGGTGTAGCCGGCGCCGCCCAGGGCCTGGACCGCCTCAAGACTCACGCGCACCGCGTTCTCCGACGCCAGCAGGATCGCGCCGGCGGCGTCGAACCGGGTGGTCAGGCCGGCGTCGCAGGCCTTGGCGACAGAGTAGACGTAGGCGCGGGCGGAGTTCAGGGCGACGTACATGTCGGCGACCTTGCCCTGCATCAGCTGGAAGGAGCCGATCGGCTTGCCGAACTGCTTGCGCTCGCGGACATAGGGCAGGACCACGTCCAGGCAGGCCTGCATGATGCCCAGCGGCCCGGCGGCCAGCACCGCGCGCTCGTAGTCGAGGCCGCTCATCAGCACGGCGGCGCCGCCGTTCTCCGGCCCCATGACGTTCTCTTCCGGGACTTCGCAGTCCTCGAACACCAGCTCGGCGGTGTCGGAGCCGCGCATGCCCATCTTGTCGAGCTTGGGGGAGACGGAGAACCCCTTCATGCCCTTCTCGATCAGGAAGGCGGTGACGCCGCGGCTGCCCTCCTCCGGAGCGGTCTTGGCGTAGACCACCAGGGTGTCGGCATGGGGGGCGTTGGTGATCCAGAACTTCGTGCCGTTCAGGATGTAGCGGTCGCCGACCCGGTCGGCGCGCAGCTTCATGGAGATGACGTCGGAGCCGGAGCCCGCCTCGCTCATGGCCAGCGAGCCGACATGCTCGCCGCTGATCAGTTTGGGCAGATAGCGGCGCTTCTGCTCGGGGCTTCCCCAGCGGCGGATCTGGTTCACGCAGAGGTTGGAATGGGCGCCGTAGGAGAGGCCCACCGAGGCGGAGGCGCGGGAGATCTCCTCCATGGCCACTACGTGCTCCAGATAACCAAGCCCAAGGCCGCCGAACTCCTCCTCCACCGTGATCCCGTGCAAGCCGAGCGCGCCCATCTCCGGCCACAGCTCGCGGGGGAAGGTGTTGGTGGCGTCGACTTGCGCGGCGATGGGCGCGATGCGGTCGGCGGCGAAGCGGGCGGTGGTTTCACGGATGGCGTCGGCCGTCTCGCCGAGGCCGAACTGGAAGTTGGGACCGGACATTCTGCGATCGCGTCCTCTGTTGGTCTGGCGACAACCTCGCAAACCTAACGGCCGAAGAACAATCCACAAAATTGAACGATCATGATGCACATGATAGATCAAACCTATCATGGACCGGTACCTGTTGCGCTACTTCCTGGCCATTGTGGAGACCGGCAACTTCTCCAGGGCCGCAGCGCGCGAGAACGTCGCCCAGCCGACGCTTTCGGCGGGCGTCGCCAAGCTTGAGGCGCAGCTGGGGGCCCGTCTATTCGATCGCACCAACCGGCGGGTCCACCTGACCGAGGCGGGCGGGCGGTTTCTCACCCACGCCCGGCGCATCGAGCACGAGTTCAACCTGGCCCAGGCGGCGGTCTCCGGCGCGCGGCAGGCCGACACCCTTCGCGCGGCCGTCCTCTCGACCATTCCCACGGCCCTGGTCGAACAGGCCGTGGCCGGGGTCGGCGAGGAACGCCTGGAACTGCTGGAAGGGACCGAGCGGGAGGTCCTGAACCTTTTGGACCGGCGTCGGGTCGACGTGGCCCTGACCGTGCTGCGCCCGGCGGCCGAACGGTTCGAACCGGAGCGGCTGATGGAGGAGGGCTACGGCCTCGCCTTGCCGGCCGGCCACCGCCTGGCCGGCGCAGCCTCGCTGAAGGGCGAGGACCTGGCCAACGAGGTGATGATGGTTCGCCGCCACTGCGAGGCCCTGGCCGACACCAGCCGCTACTTCCTGGAGCGCAACGTTCGGCCGGCCTTCAGCTACCGCGGAGCCAACGACGACCGGGTGCTGGGCCTGGTGCGGGCCGGGCTCGGAATCACGGTCATGCCCGACTGCTACGGCGAGGCCGGGGTGGCGCGCGTGCCCCTGGAAGGCTTCACCCCCAGGAGGACCCTGGCCCTGTGCTACGCCGAACCCGCCGCCCGCTATCGCACGAGCGGCTTGGTCCAGGCCGCGCGCGAGGTGTTCGCGGCCTGAAACTAGCGGAACTCGTTGAGGGCGGCGTGGTAACGCTTCTGGCCCATCTTGCCGGCGAGCCGCCAGCCGTCGAGCCGGGCCTTGAGGGTCGCGACCCGGGTTGGATATTTCGCCGCCCCGATGGCCAGCAGGGCGCGTTCGACTTCGGCTTCGCTCCCGGCCGAAAGCGCCGCCTTCACCGCGGCCCGGCCGCCGCGGCCCTGATGATGGATATCGGCGACGATGGCGCAGGTGGTGTCGAGGCGGCCGTCCAGGCCGTACCAGGGCTGGTATCTCTGGGTGACCTTCTTCTGGAGGATCTGGCTGGCGACCTGGGCCTGCAGCCGGTTGGCGGCCGGATTCTCGTTGGCCCACCAGACCATCCGCGCGGCCTGCAGGACTTCCTGATCGTCGATCGTGGTGCGGTTCGGATTTAGGTAGGCCATGAACCTGCGCAGCTGGTGCTCGCCCTTGGCGGGGTCGTAGGCCTCCTCCTCCAGGTCCGTGGCCGAGCCGTCGCCGGCCAGGCGGAACACCTTGCCGCCGCGAAGCTCGAGATCCGGAAACAGCCGCCGGAAGTCCGGATCGGCGAGGGCCGCGCGGAAATAGAGGATCAGGTTGTCCCGCGGCGTGTGCGCCGCCAGCTGATAGAAGCCGAAGGTGAAACGCGCCCGGTCGTAGGTGTTGATGAGGTTCATCCGGCCCTTGCTCTCGCAGGCCGCCGCCACATCCAGCAGGTAGGCCCACTGATCGATCGCCGATGCGTGTTCGGCGGGGTCGAACACGGGCCCATAGTAGGCGCTCGCCGGGAAATGCAGCCCATAGAACCCCTTGGCCGGCTGCATCACCTCCACTCCGGCGAGGAATTCCGCCCCGCCTGGCGCGCCGGCGAGCTTCGCCCACCACCTCGCCCCGTCCTTGCGCAGCTGAAAGGCGCGTGCGCCGGCGGGCACGCTCGCGGCCGTCAGGTCGACCGACAGCTGCAGGCTGGATCCCGGAACGTGCCCGAAGAACAGGCCCTGGTCGCCGGCGTAGAGGTTCTGGAATCGCTGGAGGAACTCGTCCACACCCTGAACCACCACCCGGTCGTTGGTGTTGGAATAGTGATAGACCTTGCCGCCCGAATAGATGCCGACGTGCTTCTGCGGGATGTTCTGCATGGTCTTGGTCGCCAGGTTCACCACGTCCTTGCGCACGACGAAGACCAGCTGCATCCGATCCTTGTCGGCGTCGGCCCATTTGCCGACCTTCGGGCATTCGGCGAACACCTCGTGGACACGGACATTGGCCGCCGGCGCCGTGCCGCCGACGAACTGGCGGCAGTTGAAGGGAAAGCTCAGACCCAGGACGTGGCAGACGAAGTGCGCGCAATGGTTGGCGGCCGGATCGTGGAAGCCGTTGCCGCAGATGTCGTCGATAGACCGGCCCACCCAGGCGTCGAGATCCATGTCGCCCCCTCCCGTGGCGGCCGGGGTTTACACCCGGCTCCCAAGAGGCCGCACGCCGGGCGCGGCGCCGGCCGGCGTCACGCTGGCACGATGGCGAGAGATGTCAATCTATAGTTGATTATGGACGCCCCACGACCTGAGGAAGGTCGGCCAGGCTGACGGTCATGTAGCGCGCGTCTTCGCCGTAGGCAGCCACCTTGGCCGCGAGAGCGGGATGGAGCGATGTCGGCGAGGCGTAGCCCAGCCGGGCCCAGAAGGCGTGCGCGCCCTGGACGGCCACGAGATCGCCGCGGACAAGGCCCTGGGCGCGGGCGGCGCGGGCCGCACGGCCGACGAGCTGGCGGCCGAGACCGAGGCCGCGTGCGCTCGGGGCGATGGCCAAGTCGTGTACGAACCAGTTGTCGCCGCCCGCCGGCGCGCTGGAAAGCGCGCGGCCGATCGGCGGCGGGGAGCCGGCCGGCCAGGGATGGCTGAGGATGTAGGCGCAGAGGCTCCCCGCCTCGAACGCACCCCAGCAGCAGGCGGGCGCGACGGCCAGGCGGCTGCCCAGCACCTCGGCGTTCTCGCGATAAAGGGGCGCATAGACGGCGTTCTGGATCGCCGCGGCGGCGGGAAGGTCGGTCGGGGTGAGGAGGCGCAACTGGATCACGCGCCGAGCCTTGCCACGTCGGCGCCGCCGAAGGAACAGGGTGACACCGACCTCCCCAGCCACAGAAGAATTCATAATGTATTCATCTTTTCTGGGACTGCGACAATCCGGCACATTAGTTCACGCGTTTGCGTTTTGTGGCGCCCGGCGTCTTGGCGTTTCATCATCCCCAGGCATCGTCGAAGCATTCGTTCGGCGATTTCAAGTCGGGGAACAGTTGTCGTGGACTTTCCGGTCCAACTCATCGAGGCCACCGTGCGGGTGGAGCAACCCGTCGCCGACAGCGCGCGGACGGTGGGTACGGGCTTCCTGGTCAAGGCGGCGGACGCCGACGGACGGCCGCACATCCTGCTGATCACGGCCCACCACGTGCTGGCCGGCATGCCGGGGAACGAGGCCAATATCGGCTATCGCTTCGCCACGGAGAACGGCGGCTGGAACTACGCCCCCCAGACCCTGAAGATTCGCGACGAGGCCGGCGCGCCGCTCTGGACCCATCACCCGGCGCGCGACGTGGCGGCCATCGCCATCGAGGCGCCGCCGGAGTTCGCCAAGGCGGCGATCCCGGCCAACTACCTGGCCGCCGACAGCTTTGCCGAGCGCAATCTGGGGCCGGGCCAGGAACTGATGGTGCTGGGCTTTCCCCGGGGACTTGCGGCCAACAACGCCGGCTTTCCGATCCTGCGCTCGGGCCGGGTGGCCTCCTACCCTGTAGCGCCTAAGAGCTTTCCCACTTTCCTGCTCGATTTCTCGGTCTTTCCCGGCAATTCGGGCGGACCGGTCTTCACCACCCGAACCATCCGCAACGCCTCGGGCGCCGCCGCCGCCCAGCCGGTGATCGCCGGGCTCCTGACCCAGCAGGTGGAATTGAACAGCGAGCGGCTGGAGATCGGTGTGGTCACCCACGCCAAGTACATCGTCGAGACCATGGCCCTGATGGAGAACGCCGGCGCCCCCATCACGCTCGCCACCGATCAGGGCGCAGTGGAAGGCGCCAAGCCCGCCGCCCAGGCGCCGGCGAAGCGCAGTTTCCTGCATGCGGCCTCGGCCTGGGTCGAGGCGAGGCTGTGGGCGCCGGTCCGGCTGGCCGGTTCGTGGCTGGCGGCCTGGGCGTCCGAGCCCTGGAAAGCCTTCGCCAGCCACGCGGGCGACGAAACCTCCGCCGCCTGATCAGGCGCGGGGAGGCTCGGGCTTGCGAGCCTCGACCTCCGGCGCTGCGGCCTCGGCCATGCGACGATAACGCTCCGCCAACTGGATGTAGCCGCGCCGCTCCACCTCCGTGATCGCCACGGACGCCTGGCGGGCGAACTGGTCGGCGCGAGCCTGGTAATGCAAACGGTCTGGCATAGGGCGCTCCTCGGCCGCATCAACGCGCAACCGGGCCTAAGGCTGCGCTTACGGTCGTGGTTTCCGGGAGATTGCGGGCGCCTTGCCCAGCCGAGGCGCGCCGCGGCGGGCGATCGGCCGCCGGGCAAGGAAATTATTTCGTATATTCAGCGCCTTGAACGCCACCCGGCGGATCGCAGGGCGAAAGACAAGTCTACCGGCGAACTTTTTTCTTCCCACACTTGTGCAGGTTCGAAGCCTTGCCGGAGAGCCTGCCATGGCCGCCCCCTACCCCGTCGACCCGCTGCTGAGCGGGCCTTTCGCGCCGATCCGCATGGAGTGCGATTGCGCCGACCTGATCCTGGAGGGCGACTTGCCCCGAGGTCTCGAAGGGACGCTCTACCGCATCGGGCCCAACCCCCAGTTCGCTCCGCGCGGCGCCTACAATCCGCTGCAGGGCGACGGCATGATCCATGCCTTTCGCCTGGAAGGCGGCCGCGTCTCCTATCGCAACCGCTGGGTCCGCACCCGGCAGTGGTCGCTGGAGCGGGAGGCCGGCCGCGCCCTCTTCGCCACCGCCGATCCGCGCGATCACGACCCGTCTGTGGCCGGGGTGCGGAGCCAGGGGGCGGCCAACACCCACATCGTCGCCCACGCCGGGCGGCTGCTGGCCCTGGAGGAGGGCCACCCGCCGATCGAGATCGAAGCCGATACCCTGGAGACGCGCGGCCCCTATGACTTCGGCGGCCGCCTGCCGGGGCCGATGACCGCCCATCCGAAGTTCGACCCCGCCACCGGCGAAATGCTGTTCTTCGCCAACTTCCCGGACCGCCGCTTCGATGGCGCGCTTTCCCTCTATGTCGCCGACGCGGCGGGCGAGATCGTCCGCGCCGAGCGCGTGCCTGGACCCTATCCGGCCCTGGTCCACGACTTCGCGGTCACTGAGAGCCATGTCGTCTTCGTGGTCTGCCCCCTGATCCTTTCGCTGGAACGGCTGCAGGCCGGCGCCGCTCCGATCGCCTGGGAGCCGGAGCGCGGCGCCTTCGTGGGCGTACTGCCCCGCGCCGCTGCAGGATCGGAGGTTCGCTGGTCGCCCGCGCCGGCCGGCATGGCCTGGCACATGCTGAACGCCTTCGAAGCCGACGGCCGAATCCATATCGACCTCTGCCAGCAGGCAGCGCCGGCCTTTCCGAAGCCGGACGGAACGGCGGCGCCGGAGGAAGAGCTTCGCCAGTTCCTCACGCGATGGACGGTGGACCTCCGCGGCGATGCACCCGTAGCCGTGCGCCGGCTAAGCGGCACGGTCTGCGAATATCCCCGCATGGATGAGCGTCGCAGCGGCCGGTCCTATCGCTACGGGTTCGTGGCCTGCCTGGGCGGCCCCGGCACGGGTGATCTCGCCCACCGGGGGATCGGGCGCTTCGATCATGCGACCGGCCAGATGCGGATCTGGACGGCCGGCGAGGGCCAGGCGATCTCCGAGCCGGTCTTCACCCCCCGTCCCGGCTCCAGCGAGGAGGGCGACGGATATCTGCTGGCCACCATCTATGACGAGCCGCGCAGGGCAAGTTGCCTGGCGGTGTTCGACGCCGGCCAGGTCGAAACAGGTCCTCTGGCGCGCGCGTGGCTCGACCATCGCGTGCCGGCGGGGTTCCACGGCTCGTTCGGGGAGCGGGGTCGCGCTCAGGCCGACGCCTGAGGCCCCGTCCCTCGCCTCAGCGCAGCGTGGCGTTCAGGGCTTGGAGGGCGCCGGCGCCGGGGACGAGCTCGCGTTCGCCGAGGCTGTTCAGGGGTTCGTCCACCGTGCCGAGATTTTCGTGCAGGTCCCGCGCTTCGGGGTCGATGAAGAGCAGGCCGGTGACGATCTCGCCCAGGGCCTGGCGCGCCTGCAGGTAGGCCATGGCCCCGACCCGGTCGGACGGGTCGTAGTGCTCGGCGAGCTTGTGCAGGTGCAGGATCGAGCCGTCGTGCTGGGCGACCGGGCGGGTCTCGCCGGGGGCGTAGTCGACCACGATCTCCCGGCGCGGCGTGACGAAATCCATCTGGTTCACCGCCTCGTTGTGCTCGCGCACATAGTCGTAGGACTTGGTCGAGCCGGCGTGGTTGTTGAACTGCACGCAAGGGGAGATGCAGTCGATGAAGGCGGCGCCGCGATGGGCGAGGCCGGCCTTGATCAAGGGGGCCAGCTGGGCCTTGTCGCCGGAGAAGGAACGGGCCACGAAGGTGGCGCCCATCTGCAGGGCGAGGTTGACGAGATCGACCCCGGCGTCGTGATTGACCACGCCGCGCTTGGATTTCGAGCCCTTGTCCGAGGTGGCCGAAAACTGGCCCTTGGTGAGGCCGTACACGCCGTTGTTCTCGACGATGTAGAGCATGTTCACCCCCCGGCGGATCGAGTGGGCGAACTGGCCGAAGCCGATGGAGGCCGAATCCCCGTCGCCGGAGACTCCGAGATAGATCAGCTCGCGATTGGCGAGATTGGCGCCGGTCAGCACCGAGGGCATCCGGCCGTGCACGCTGTTGAAGCCGTGGGAGTTGCCGAGGAAGTAGTCCGGCGTCTTGGACGAGCACCCGATGCCCGAGAGCTTGGCCAGGCGATGCGGCGGCAGATCGAGCTCGTAGCAGGCCTGGATGATCGCCGCCGAGATGGAGTCGTGGCCGCAGCCGGCGCACAGCGTGGAGACCGAACCTTCGTAGTCGCGCCGCGTATAGCCCAGGGCGTTGGTCGGCAGCTTCGGATGATGCAGGCGGGGCTTGGCGATATAGGTCATTCGGCGGCCTCCGGCAGGGGCGCACGCTCGGCCATGAGGCCGCCGATCGCCTCGGCGATGAAGCGGGCGGTGATGGGCGTGCCGTCATAGTGCAGCACGGCGGTCAGCTTGGCCGGATCGATCCCGCCCTCGTTGATCAGCAGGGCGCGCAGCTGGGCGTCGCGGTTCTGCTCCACCACGAAGACCCGCTCATGCGCCTCGATGAAGGCGAAGATCTCATCGGCGAAGGGGAAGCCGCGGATCCGCAGGGCGTCGAGATGCCGCCCCTCGCCGTCCAGGGTGGCGAGAGCTTCGTCCATGGCCGGCGCGGTGGAGCCGAAATAGATCACCCCCTCCCGGGTGGCGCGGCTGGCCGGGCGGTGGACTGGCGCGGGCATCAGCGCCTTTGCGGTCGCGAACTTGCGCACCAGGCGCTGCATGTTGTCGACATAGACCGGCCCCTCTTCGCTATAGCGGGCATAGGGGTTCCGCGAGGTGCCGCGGGTGAAGTAACCGCCCTTGGTCGGGTGCGTCCCCGGATAGGTACGATAGGGGATGCCGTCGCCGTCGACGTCGAGATAGCGGCCGAAGTCGCGGCCGGCCTCCAGGTCTTCGTAGGTCATGACCTTGCCGCGGTCGAGCTTGCGGGTGTCGTCCCATTGGAAGGGCTTGGTCAACCACTCGTTCATGCCGATGTCGAGGTCGAGCATAACGAACACGGTGGTCTGCAGGCGGTCGGCGAGATCGAAGGCCAGCGCCCCCATCTCGAAGCATTCGCCAGGGTCCGCGGGCAGCAGCAGGGGATGCTTGCTGTCGCCGTGGCCGGCATAGGCGGCGGCCAGGATGTCGGCCTGCTGGGTCCGGGTCGGCATGCCGGTGGAGGGGCCGCCCCGCTGAACGTCGAAGATCACCGCCGGCACTTCGGCGAAATAGGAGAGGCCGATGAACTCTGTCATCAGCGAAATCCCTGGACCCGAAGTGGCGGTGAAGGCCCGCGCCCCATTCCAGCCGGCGCCGATCACCATGCCGATGGAGGCGATTTCGTCCTCGGCCTGGACGATGGCGTAGCGCGCCTTTCCGGTCTCCGGATCGATCCGATAGGCCTGGCAGTATTCGGTGAAGGCCTCGGCCAGCGAGGTCGAAGGCGTGATCGGGTACCAGGCGCAGACCGTGGCTCCGCCATAGACCGCGCCCAGGCCCGCGGCGGCGTTGCCTTCGACGAAGATCCGGTCGCCCACCGCGTCGGCGCGGCGCACCTGCAGGCCGAGCGGCGAGAGGTTCTGGCGCACATGGTCGGCGCCCATGTGCAGGGCCGCCACATTGGCCTCGATCAGGCGCGGCTTGCCGGCGAACTGTTCGGCCAGGAGTTGCTCGATGACCGCAAGCTCGATGTCGAGCAGAGCCGCCAGCGCGCCCACATAGATGATGTTCTTGAACAGCTGCCGCTCGCGCGGAACCTGGTAGGCGGCGTTGCACATGGCCGTCAGCGGCACGCCGACGACCTGGACATCCTCGCGGAATTTCGCCGGCGGCAGCGGCTTGGTGGAGTCGTAGAAAAGGTAGCCGCCGGGCTCGATCTCGGCGACGTCGCGGTCCCAGGTCTGGGGGTTCATAGCGACCATCAGGTCGACCCCGCCGCGGCGGCCCAGATGGCCGGCCTCGGTCACCCGCACCTCAAACCAGGTGGGCAGGCCCTGGATGTTGGACGGGAAGATGTTGCGGGCGGCCACCGGCACGCCCATCCGCAGGATCGCCTTGGCGAACAGCGAATTGGCGCTGGCCGAGCCGGAGCCATTGACGTTGGCGAACTTGACCACGAAGTCGTTGACGGCGGCGAGAGGAGCGGGCGCGGTCATGGCCGGGCGCCTCCCGCGTGCGTCACTTCCAGCAGGAACTTCTGCATGTCCCAGGCCCCGGTGGGGCAGCGCTCGGCGCAGAGGCCGCAGTGGAGGCAGACGTCCTCGTCCTTGACCATCACCCGGCCGGTGGGCAGCGAGCCGGACACGTAGAGATCCTGGTCGAGGTTGAGCGCCGGCACCTTCAGGCGGCCGCGCAGATCGGCCTCCTCTCCGTTTTCGGTGAAGGTGATGCAGTCCATCGGGCAGATGTCGACGCAGGCGTCGCACTCGATGCAGAGCGGCTCGGAAAACACCGTCTGGACGTCGCAGTTGAGGCACCTCTGGGCCTCGCGGAAGGCGAGCTCCCGGTCGAAACCCAGCTCCACCTCCAGCCGCACGTCCTTCAGCGCCACCTCCGGCTCGCGCATCGGCACCCGATAGCGGGGATCGTTGGCGACGTCGTTGTCGTAGCTCCACTCGTGGATGCCCATCTTCTGGCTGACCAGGGTCACGCCCGGCGGCGGCCGTTCGCCCAGGTCCAGGCCCTGGCACAGCCGGTCGATGGAGACCGCCGCCTCGTGCCCGTGGGCCACGGCCCAGATGATGTTCTTGGGCCCGAAGGCGGCGTCGCCGCCGAAGAAGACACGCGGGTGGGTGGAGCGGAAGGTGACCGGATCGACCTTCGGCATGTCCCACTCGTCGAACTCGAGGCCGATGTCGCGTTCGATCCAGGGGAAGGCGTTCTCCTGGCCGACCGCCACCAGCACGTCGTCGCATTCGAAATGCTGGTCGGGCTCGCCGGAGGGGACGAGGCGCCGCCGCCCTCTGTCGTCATATTGGGCGACCACCTTCTCGAAGAGGACGCCGGTCAGGCGGCCGTCGGCGTGGGTGAATTCCTTGGGGACCAGATAGTTGAGGATCGGGATGCCTTCGTGCATCGCATCCTCCTTCTCCCAGGGGGAGGCCTTCATCTCCTCGAAGCCGGAGCGGACGATCACCTTCACGTCCTCGCCGCCCAGGCGGCGCGAGGTGCGGCAGCAGTCCATGGCGGTATTGCCGCCGCCGAGCACGATCACCCGACGGCCGATCGCCTCCACATGGCCGAAGGAGACGTTGGAGAGCCAGTCGATGCCGATGTGGATGCTGGCGGCGGCCTCCTGGCGGCCCGGGATGTCGAGGTCGCGACCGCGCGGCGCGCCGGAGCCGACGAAGACGGCGTCATAACCTTCCTCAAGCAGCGCCTTCAGGCTGTCGACGCGCTGGCCAAGCCGTAGCTCCGGCCCGAGGGCTGCGATATAGCCGACCTCCTCGTCGATCACCTCCTCCGGCAGGCGGAAGCGAGGGATCTGGCTGCGGATCATGCCGCCCGACCGCGCCTCGCCGTCGAAGATGGTGATCTGGTAGCCGAGAGGCGCGAGGTCTCGCGCCACGGTCAGGGAGGCGGGCCCGGCGCCCACCAGGGCGATGCGCTTGCCGTTCGACGTGGTCGCGGGTGCGGGCATGCGCGCGGCGACATCGCCCTTGTTGTCGGCGGCGACGCGCTTGAGCCGGCAGATCGCCACCGGCTCGGCCTCCACCCGGCCCCGCCGGCAGGCCGGTTCGCACGGCCGGTCGCAGGTCCGCCCCAGGATTCCGGGAAAGACGTTGGACTTCCAGTTGACCATATAGGCGTCGGCGTAGCGGCCTTCGGCGATCAGCCGGATATATTCCGGGACCGGCGTGTGGGCGGGACAAGCCCACTGGCAATCGACGACCTTGTGAAAGTAGTCCGGCCCCTCGGTACTGGTGCGCAGCAAAACCGTTTCCTTCCGCCACGCTGTTCTTTTCGCGGACGACGGTCGGGGGCCTGGCGGGCGGCCGACCTCCCGCGACGCAGCGCTGAAAGGAGATCGTAAGGCCGCGAAAGCGGCGCAGCCAACAGATTTCTGAGATGACGTAACGGCGCCTGGCGGCGGTCACGACGGCGTGAATTGTGGCGGAATCCGGGCATTTTCGCACCCGAAGGGGTTGGTTGCGGGCTTAAGCTCTGCTTAACACTTCGGACAAGTCGCCGAGGGAGTCCGCCATGCCCAACGAGCTGTTCGAAGTCGCCTCGCCTTTCGACGGAGACGAAGTGGCCGAGGCCGTCGCGGAAGTCGTGGCGGAAGAGGCCGCCGACGCCCGCTCGCTGGAGATCAACGCCCGCCGCGCCCAGGTGGAAGACGCCGAGGGCCTGCGCCGCGCCCGGGCGCTCTGAGGCCGTTTCCGCCTCCCCAGCCCCGCAAGCCCATATCACCGAAGGCAACTCCCGGCAGGATCGGGCGTTCTCCGGATGTCACGAAGACTCCGGATTATGCCTTACGTCCTCATCCGCCCGTTCGTCTGGATCGCCCTCGCCGGCTTCCTGGTCGGCTTTTCCGGCTTCCTGCTGTGGCGCGCCGTCCCCGCCTTTGAGGGCGAGGCGGCCCCGCCGGCCCTCGCGACGGCGAGCGGCCCTGTGGCGGACGACTGGAACCGGCCGAAGCCGATCTGAACCCAGCCTCAGCGCCCGGTGAACACCGGCTTGCGCTTTTCCAGGAAGGCGCGGCGGGCTTCCTGGCCGTCCTGGCTGCCGAAGGCGCGGCGGATGTTGGAGACCTCGTAGCGGAGCTGCTGCTCCATGTCGGCGCCTTCGCAGGCCTTCACCATGCCCCGCTTGAGCAGGCGCAGGGTGATGGGCGACCAATCGCACAGGGACCGGCAGTAGTCCGCCAGCCGGGCCTCGAAATCGGCGTCGGCCACAGCCTCGCCGGCCATGCCCCAGGCGACCGCCTCCTCGCCTGTCAACGTGCGGTTCTCCATCATGAAGCGGATGGCGCGCTCATAGCCCATGGCCTGGGGCAGGGTGATGGTGAGGCCGGCGTCCGGCGAGCCGCCGATGCGCGTGTAGCCGGCCATCAGCCGGGCGCTGGCGGCGATCAGGCGCACGTCGCAGGCCATGGCCAGGCCTAGTCCCGCCCCCACGGCCACGCCGTTGACGCCGCCGACCACCGGCTTGTCGCAGCGCTTGCGGATGGAGAGCAGGAACTGGCCGACCCAGCCGATATCGTCCAGCTGGGCGGTCATGGCCGGATAGGGGGAGTAGGGCTCCGCGCCGGAGAGATCGAGACCCGCGCAGAAGGCGTCGCCCACCCCGGTGATTGCGACCACCCAGACATCGTCGTCCGCCGCCGCGGCGTCGACGGCGGCCACCACGCCCCAGGCGAGCTCCTGCGACAGCGCGTTCTTCTTCTCCGGGCGGTTGAGGCGGATGGTGCGGACGTGACCGGCGTCGGTCACCTCGACGAGGCGGCTCATGGCGTTTCCCCTGACATGCTTGGCTTTGCCAAGCATGGACGGGGAGCGCGGCGGTGAACAGCCCCCGCAATCTCGACCTTGGCGGGCGAAGGTGGCAACCTCACTTCATGAGCGCGCTCTTCCGGTTCCCCGGCGCCCTGCGCCGCGATCCCGAGGTGGAAGCCTGGTTCGCCCGGTCGGACGATCCGGTGCGGGCGATGGTCCGTCCCTGGTTCGAGAAACTGCGCGCCAGCGGGCCGGACGTGCGCGAACTGATGCACGACGGCCGCCCCACCCTCTGCGCCGGCGACGCGGCCTTCGCCTATGTCGACGCCTTCACCGCCCACGCCAGTATCGGCTTTTTCCAGGGCGCGCAGCTGGCGGACCCCGCCCGCCTGCTGCAAGGCGCCGGCAAGCGCATGCGCCACGTCAAGCTGCCCTGGGGCGAGCCGGTGGACGAGGCGGCCCTTGAAGCCCTGATCGCCGCGGCCTATCGGGACATGCAGGCGCGGGAGGCGGCGGAGGAGTGAGGCCCACTCCTCCCTCCGCGGCTGTCAGACCGTGGTCACCGTCGGGCGCACGACGATCTCGTTCACGTCCACCTCGCGCGGCTGCTCGATGGCGAAGCGGACGGCCCGGGCGATGGCCTCGGCGGGGATCGCCTTCTGCCGGTAGCCGTCGATGAAGGCGGCCGTCTCGGCGTGGGTGATGGTGTGGGCCAGCTCCGAGGTGGTGACGCCGGGCGAGACCACCGTCACCCGCACCTTGTCGGTCTCCTGCCGCAGGGCCTCCGAAATCACCCGCACCGCGAACTTGGTCGCGCAATAGACCGCCGCCGTGGCCAGGATCTGGTGGCCGGCGGTCGAGGCGATGTTGACGATCTGCCCCTCCCCCTGCGCCTCCATCACCGGCAGGGCCGCGGCGATCCCGTGCAGGACGCCGCGGACGTTGACGTCGATCATCTGGTCCCACTCGTCGACCTTCAGCGCCGCCAGCGGCGACAGGGGCATGACGCCGGCGTTGTTGACGATCACGTCCACGCGGCCGAACCGCGCCCGCGCCGCCTCGACGAAGGCCTGCATGTCCTCGCGCGAGGTCACGTCCAGCGCCCGGGCCAGGGCCTCGCCGCCGGCCGCCTCGATCTCGCGCTTCAGGGCCTCCAGCCGCTCCACGCGGCGGGCGCCGATCACCACCTTGGCCCCGGCGGCGGCCAGCTCGCGGGCCGTCGCCTCGCCGATGCCGCTGCTCGCGCCGGTCACCAGCACCACCTTGTTCGCAACTCCAGTCATCGCCGTCTCCTTTGCGTCTTGGCGACGACAGAGATGCGGCCGATGGAGGATCGTGCGTTAGACCAGTCCTCCGAGCTTCTTGCCCGATCCTCCACGATCGGTCCGGCGCGCTTGCGCCTCGCGCACGCGCGTGGGACGCAGGCCGCATGGACGTTCTCGCCTCATTGATCGCCCGCCACGCGCCCGAGGACGGCATGCACGACATGCCCGTTCCTGGCCTGGCGCTCATCCGCTACGCCGCGCCGACCGACCGGGTCCCGGTCCTCCACCAGCCGGCCGCCTGCATTATCGCGCAAGGCGCCAAGGTGGTGATGCTGGCCGGGGAGACCTACCGCTACGACGCGGCCACCCACCTGGTGGTGTCGGTCGACCTGCCGCTCACCGGCCAGGTGGTCGAGGCCACGCCCGAGCGGCCCTATCTCTGCGTGCGCATCGACCTGGAGCCCGCCTTGCTCAACGAGCTGATGCTGCAGCAGCCCCCGCCGCCGGGCGGCGAGGGCGCGCGCGGCCTGCACCTCAGCCGCACCACGCCCGAGCTCGCCGACGCCGCCGCCCGGCTCGTGGGCCTGCTGGACCGGCCGCAGGACCTGGCCGTGCTCGCGCCCCTGATCCGGCGCGAGATCCACTACCGCCTGATCACGGGCGACCAGGCCGGCGTGGTCCGCCAGATCGGCGCCCCCGACAGCCGCCTCTCGCAGGTGAGCCGCGCCATCGCCTGGATTCGCGCGAACTTCCACCGCCCGTTCAGCATCGAGGCCGTGGCCCGCGAGGCCGGCATGAGCGCCTCGGCCCTGCACCAGCACTTCAAGGCGGTGACGGCCATGAGCCCGCTGCAGTACCAGAAGCAGATCCGCCTGCAGGAGGCGCGGCGCCTGATGCTGGGCGAGGCCCGCGACGCCCAGGCCGCCGGCTTCGAGGTGGGCTACGAGAGTCCGTCCCAGTTCTCCCGCGAATACGCCCGCCTTTTCGGCGCCCCGCCCGCCCGGGACGCCGCGCGGCTGCGCGCCACCGGGCCGCTGCTGGAGGGGGTGTAGGGTGCGGCGTCACTTGCCTGACCTTGAGATTGGACCCCGGAGCGGGCCTTCGAGCGACATAAGCGGCTGGGGCCGCTCTCACCGGAAACGGGACCTGGCAAGGAGTCTCGGACGCAGGTTGAAAGCCACGCGGCGGCCCGGCCCGCCAATCAACCGCGCGCAGCCCGCCAATCGGGGTAGGTGACATAGGCTGTCACCGCGCCCGCCGCACCGGCGACGATCGTCACGACGGCTCCTTTGGGCATGTGCACAATGTCCCCAGGTCCGGCAGAAACCTCAAGGTCATCGGAGGAGACGGTCAGTCCACCCTCCAAGACGACCATCACGTCGTCCACGGCCATGGTTTCGCTCAGGGTCGTATGCGGCCCCCAACGCCCGTAGCCGATCGTGATCGGAGCGCCGTCCGTCCCACCGACGAGATCGCCGGCGAAGATGTCCGCCGCTTGGCCGGGCGAGCGCTCCATGACGGCGTCGGCGAGGGTGAAGCCTTGCATCTTCATCGGCTGTCTCCGTGGGTCGGTGTCTGCCGCTCAAGACCCTGCAGGCGCGGTCGGTTCCTTGACCGCCGCTTAGCTCACCCGCCTTGCCTGTCGGGTCTCGCGGCCCGGCGGTTGCCCGAACTGGCGACGATACTCCCGCGTGAACTGCGGCACGCTCTCGTATCCAACCTCGTAGGCTGCGACGCTCGGCTTTAGGCCCTTGGCCAGCATCAGGCGCCGCGCCTCGATGAGCCGCAGCTGCTTCTGGAACTGCAGTGGCGACAGAGAGGTCACCGTCCGAAAATGCTTGTGGAAGGTCGAGGGGCTCATCCGGGCCGCTTCCGCCAATTGCGCCACCGTGATCGGCGAGGTGAAGTCCTTGCGGAGGATCTCCACCGCCCGCGCGATCCGCCGCGCCTGGCTCTCGGGTGACCCCAGCTGGCGAATGGCGAGGCCGTGGCGCCCTGCGAGGAGCCAATAGTGCATCTCGCGCACCACTTGGGCCTGAAGCACAGGAATGGAAGCCGGCCGCTCCAGAAGGGCGACCATGCGCAGAGCGGCGTCGGCGACCTCGGCGTCCGTGGGCTGGAAGCGGAGCGCCGGCCCGACATCGACGGCGGCGGCCTTCATCTCGGCGCAGAGGGCGGCGATCACAGCCGCGTCCAGGTCGAGCGCCAACGCAAGGTAAGGGGCGCCGCCGCTTGCCTGGGTGACTTGGCTGACGGTCGGCGCGTCCGCGGTGAGCAGCATTGAATCCCCGGCGCTGAAGGTCAGGGTTCGGCTCCCCATCGTGACCTGCTTGGCGCCTTGCACGACAAGACAGATCAACGGCCGCTCGATCGCGTGCCGCAGCTCGCCCGTCGAGGTCGTGCGCACGAGGTTCAGACCCCTGACGGACGTGCGGGCGATGCCCGCCGCGTCGGCATGCAACTCGGTGTAGCGGCGAATGGCCTCGCGCAAGGAACGGGTCATGCAGACATCCTTACCGGCTGATCGCGACGGTAGGGCCCCGTCGGAGTTTTAGGCAAGGTTCTCGATGGATCGGGCAACCCGCCACGGCCCGAAGAGAGGATACGACGGCGGAAACACTCGCCGCGCAGAGGGATCGCCCATGGCCAAGCACACGACACCACAGCACCGCGGCGTCGTCATGACCGGGGAGGATGGGGACGAGGGTCGGAAGGCCTTCTACATCCTGATCGAGGCTCGACCGGGCCGCGAAGACGAGGTTCTGCAGATGCTTCGGGACATTCGAGACTGCGTCGAGCACGAGCCCGCCACCGGGCCGTGGTACGCGGTGCGCCATTCACCCACGACCTTCGCCATCTTCGAGACGTTCCCCGACATCGCCGGGCGGGATGCACATGTGGCTGGCGGGGGTGGCGACATCTTCCGCGACGTCGCGCGAATGAACCATCTGCTCATCCGCCCGGCGCATGTGCAGAAGGTGGACGTCCTTCTTTCGAAGCAGGTGTTCACCTAGGCCCCCGGCGCAAGCCCGCATCGCGGAACTCGGCGAGGAAGGCTTTACTTGCCCGGTGATTGGAGCCCGCGAGCACGTGGATGTCTGGGCCATCGCAGTTCAGCCCACCCGACCCGATGGCAAACCCCGACATCATGGGCTTTGACGTGAACAAGCTCACGAGCGAAGTCCGACAGATGATTTAGCGGCTGCGTCCGCTAACCACCCCACTCAGAGTCCCCCCCTACTCCGCCGGCAGGGTGTTCTCCGCGCGCTTGGCCAGCATGTTGTCGAAGTTGGTCCACACGCCGTCGGCGCCGTGCCAGGAGCCCTTGGTCGCGGCCTTGGAGTATTCGGTGCTGCGGGCCTCGAAGAAGTTGGCGTGCTCCACGCCCGAGAGCATGGACTGGAGCCAGGGGAGCGGGTTTTCCTTCACCCCATAGACCTCCGGCAGCTGCAGCTGGCGCAGGCGCCAGTCGGCGATGAAGCGGATGTAGGCCTTGATGTCGTCCGGGGTCATGCCCTGGACATCGCCGGCCTCGAAGGCCAGGTCGATGAACTTGTCCTCCAGGGTGACCACGGTCTTGCAGCAGTCGACGATGTCGTCGGCCACCGCCTTGGTGACCACGCCGGTCTCGGCGTTGAAGGCGTGGTAGAGCTTGATGATCCCCTCGCAGTGCAGGCTCTCGTCGCGCACCGACCAGGAGACGATCTGGCCCATGCCCTTCATCTTGTTGTGGCGCGGGAAGTTCATCAGCATGGCGAAGGAGGCGAAGAGCTGCAGCCCCTCTGTGAAGCCGCCGAACATGGCGAGCGTGCGGGCGATGTCGGCGTTCGTCTCGACGCCGAACTGCTGCATGTAGTCGTGCTTGTCGCGCATCGCCTGGTAGTCGAGGAAGGCCGTGAACTCTGAGTCGGGCATGCCGATCGTCTCGAGCAGCAGGGCGTAGGCGGCGATGTGGATGGTCTCCATGTTGGAGAAGGCCGCCAGCATCATCTTCACCTCGGTGGGGCGGAAGACGCGGCTGTAGCGCTCCATATAGTTGTCGTTCACCTCGACGTCGGACTGGGTGAAGAAGCGGAAGATCTGCGTCAGCAGATTGCGCTCCTTGTCGTTGAGCTTGGCGGCCCAGTCCTTGAGGTCCTCGCCCAGCGGCACCTCCTCCGGCATCCAGTGGACCTGCTGCTGCTTCTTCCAGAACTCGTAGGCCCACGGATAGCGGAACGGCTTGTAGGCGTAGGAGGGCGTGAGCAGGCCGGGCAGGGCGGATTTGGCGGACACGGGCGGGCCTTCCAGCTGGACGGAATCGACGGACGCGAACTTAACCTTCAAACTCTAGCCATCGATCCACGACAACATCTAGCGGCGAGTTAACGCAGCTACCCAAGATGTTGTGAACAAGCCGGGGATAAAGCTGTGACCGACACCCTCACCCTCTATGGCGCCCGCGGCTCCGGCGCCGTGGCCGTGGAAGCGGCCCTGACCCTGATCGGCCAACCCTATGAGCTGATCGAAAGCTACACCTGGGACCAGGACGATCCGGAAAGCGGCGACAAGGTTCTGGCCGCCAATCCGATGCGCCAGGTGCCGGCCCTGGTGCTGCCCTCCGGCGAGGTCCTGACCGAAAGCGCGGCGATCCTGATCTGGCTGGCGGAGCGGCATCCCCAGGCGCGGCTGGCGCCGCGGCCCGGCGAGCCGGGTCGCGGCCAGTTCCTGCGCTGGATGAGCTTCGTCTCCAGCGCCATCTATTCGCTCTACTGGGTGAAGGACGACCCCTCGCGCCTCGTCCCTGATCCGGCGGGCCACGCGGCCCTGGAGGAGCGGGTGCTGGAGCGGATCGCGCAGTGCTGGGCGATCATGGACAGCCAGGTCTCGCCCGGCCGCTACATCCTCGGCGAGGAGCTCACCGTGCTCGATCTCTATGTGAACGTGGTCTCCCGCTTCCGCCCCCGGCGGGAGCGGTTCTATCGCGAGGCGCCGAAGATGGCCGGGTGCGTGCGCCGGGTGGACGAGGATCCGCGGCTGGCGGCGCTGTGGGCCCAGCGGATGGGCTGAGCATCGGCGAGCCGCTCAGCTCGTGATGAGATAATTTGCTTGTAATGAGATAATTGTCTCATTAAACCTCCTTCCGTCGGCTGCTGGAGCGCGCCGGCCACTGGCTCATCGAGAAGGAGAACCGCCGTGCCGCTCACCCGCGAGCAGATGGACGAAAAGATGGACGAGCATTTCGGCTTCGAAGCGCGCGACGATATCGAAGGCGTGCTCGCCACCCTGGCGGAGGACGCCGAACACGACATCGTTGGCTGGCCGACCGGGCCCACTCACGGGCGCGAGGCGGCCCGGGGATTCTATCGGACGCTGTTCGCCGACCTGTCGGACGGGCAGGTGCGCTCCCTGCGCCGCCTCTACGGCGAGGGCTTCATGGTCGACGACAGCGTCTGGCGCGGCAAGGCGCCGGGGCGCCCGTTCGGCCTGGAAGGCCGCGGCCGAGAGCTGGAGTTCCGGCTGCTGCACGTGGTCGAGTTCGACGAGGCCGGCGACATGAAGCGTGAGAACGTCTGGATCGATCTCGCCGCCATCCTCCAGCAGCTGCCGCAGGATTGACGTGGACAAGGCCGCGAGCTCCCGACGCCTCAACCAGAGGCAGCGCACCCGCAAGGACCTGCTCGATGCGGCCGCCCGGCTCGTTCGGGACGGCGGGCGGCCGAGCCTGGAGGAGGTGGCGGAGGCGGCCCTGGTCTCCCGGGCCACCGCCTACCGCTACTTCCAGAACATCGAAGCTCTGCTGCTGGAAGCTTCGCTCCACCTCGCCGCGCCGGACGCCGCCCTGCTGGAGGAGGTTCCCACCTCCGACCCTGTAGCCCGGGTGCTGAAGGTGGATGAGGCCTTCGAGGCCATGATCCGCGCCAACGAGGGGCCTCTGCGTCTGATGCTCGCGCGGATCCTCGAACAGAGCGCCACGGCCGCGCCGCCGGAGGCGCTCCCCACGCGTCAGAACCGGCGCACGCCGCTGATCGAGGCGGCGGTGGCGCCGGCCCGCGACGGGCTCGAGCCGCACGCGATGGAGAAGCTGGTGGCCGCCCTGGCGATCCTGATCGGCACCGAGAGCTTCATCGTCACACGGGACGTGTTGAGGCTGCCGGACGAGACCGCGCGCGAGGTGCGCCGATGGGCGATCGAGGCCTTGGTGCAAGCGGCCCGGAAGGACGGGCCGACGATAGATCCGCCCCCCTAACGCCCCGGCTTCACCGAAAGCGAGAAGGCGACGACTGAATCCTCCTTGGAGTCCTGGCCCATCAGCATGTGCTCGCCCTTCACCTCGCGGTGGATGTAGCCGAAGGAGGTCTGCAGCGGCCCCTTGCGCCAGCCCACGCCCACATGGGCGTCGCCGACCAGCTTTGAGGACGCGTCGGTGGACCAGCCGGCGCGGTCCCAGCCGGAGCCGTCGCGCAGGATGTTCAGCCCCACCGCCCGGCCGCTGGCGGCGGCGAACAGGTACCAGCGGCCCTGGTCGCCGAAGCTGGCGCCGTCGCGAACGCCCAGGCTTTTGAGGCGGGATTCCACCGCATCCGAGGCCCGCTGGCCAAAGGTGACGGTGGCGCCGGCTTCGGCCTGGCCGCCGGCGCTGGAGACGCCCAGGCCCGCATGCGGCGTGACGTCGAGATCGTAGTCGCCGGCCTCGAACCGTACGGCGCCCGGCCAATCGCGGGTCAGGGCCACCTCGTAATCGCGGGCTTCGTAGTCCGCCCCCTGCAGGTTGAGCGGAACGCCGGCGGGCGTACGCAGGCGTTCCCCGACCCGCACACGCACTGAATCGACCGCACCGCCCTTGGCGGGCCGGAGCTGAAGCCGCGTCGTCCTGGTGCGGAAAGGTCCGGCGCCTGAGCGAATCGTCTCGCGCTCCAGAAGGAGGTCGGCGATCGCGTCGACGTCCTGTTTCGCCTGGTGGCTGGGAGCGAAGGGCGCGCTCATCAGACGCGAGGCGGCGGGATCCGATTGGGCGGCGGCGTGACCCGCCGCACAACATCCCAAAACGACGGCCAGTCCCGCCGGCAATCTCATCCGTGCTCTCCCCAGCGGCGCCGTCCAGGCCCGAAGCCGGGCGGGCGCCTCACTACGAGAGAGGAATGACGGAATGGGGAAAAGCGTTCCCCTTCCATGCTTTGCGAGACTCCCGCCGTCACTCTCCGCACGAGCCCCCCCGAGCTGCGTTGGTTCGACAGGGAGAGCCTAGGCGCAGTTTGTGACGGAGTCCCGCGCGATTATTGGCAGGCGAGGCATTCCTCATAGTCGGTGCGGCCGGCGGGCGCCTCGACCAGGATCTGGGCGCCTTCGCCGCCGGCGTGGGCGGCGCGCTGCACCGACTTGGAGCGCAGGTAGTAGAGCGACTTGCAGCCACGCTCCCAGGCCTGCCAGTGCAGCATGTGCAGGTCCCACTTGTCGACGTCGCCAGGCAGGAAGATGTTCACCGACTGGGACTGGCAGATATCGGGCGTGCGGTCGGCGGCCAGTTCGACGATCCAGCGCTGATCCAGCTCGAAGGCGGTCTTGAAGACGTCCTTCTCGTCCTGAGTCAGGAAGTCGAGGTGCTGGACCGAGCCTTCGTTCTCCAGGATCGAATCCCAGACGGAGGTGGTGTTCTTGCCCTTCTCCTCCAGCAGCCGCTCCAGATAGGGGTTCTTGACGGCGAAAGTGCCGGACAGGGTCTTGTGGCTGTAGATATTGGCCGGGATCGGCTCGATGCCGGCGCTGGTCCCGCCGCAGATGATCGAGATCGAGGCGGTCGGCGCGATGGCCAGCTTGTGGCTGAACCGCTCCATCACCCCGCGCTCGGCGGCGTCCGGGCAAGGGCCGCGCTCGGCGGCCAGCGTGCGGGAGGCCGCATCGCACTGGCGGCGCAGGTGCTTGAAGAGGCGCATGTTCCAGCTCTTGGCGAGCGCGCTTTCGAACGGCACGTTCTGCATCTGCAGGAAAGAGTGGAAGCCCATCAGGCCCAAACCGACCGAGCGTTCGCGCTGGGCGGCGTAGACGGCGTTCTTCATCTCCGGCGGGGCGCGGGTGATGAAGTCCTCCAGCACATTGTCGAGGAAGCGCATGACGTCCTCGACGAAGGTGGGGTGGTCGCGCCACTCCATGAACTTCTCGGCGTTGACCGAGGAGAGGCAGCACACCGCCGTCCGCTCCCGGCCCAGATGATCCGGGCCGGTGTGCAGCATGATCTCCGAGCACAGGTTCGACTGGCGCACGTTCAGCCCCAGCTCGCGCTGGTGGGCCGGCATGGCGCGGTTCACCGTGTCGGAGAAGATCAGGTAGGGCTCGCCGGTCTGCAGGCGGATCTCCAGGATCTTCTGCCAGAGCGAGCGGGCGTCGACCTCGCGCAGGACCTCGCTGGTCTTGGGCGAGCGCAGGCCGAAGGGGCGACCGTCGCGCACCGCCTCCATGAACTCGTCGGTGATGTTGATGCCGTGGTGGAGGTTCAGGCTCTTGCGGTTGAAGTCGCCCGAGGGCTTCCGGATCTCCAGGAACTCCTCGATCTCCGGATGGTGGATGTCGAGATAGACCGCCGCCGAGCCGCGGCGCAGGGAGCCCTGGCTGATGGCCAGGGTGAGCGAGTCCATCACCCGGATGAAGGGGATGATGCCGCTGGTCTGGCCCGCGCCCTTCACCTTCTCGCCGATCGAGCGGACGCCGCCCCAGTAGGTGCCGATGCCGCCGCCGTTGGAGGCCAGCGCCACGTTCTCGTTCCAGACGCCCTGGATCCCTTCCAGCGAATCGCCGACGGCGTTCAGGAAGCAGGAGATCGGCAGGCCGCGGCCCGCGCCGCCGTTGGACAGCACCGGGGTGGCCGGCATGAACCAGAGGTTGGAGATGTAGTCGTAGATCCGCTGAGCATGGTCGGCGTCGTCGGCATAGGCCGTGGCGACGCGGGCGAACATGTCCTGGTAGCTCTCGCCCGGCAGGAGATAGCGATCCTCCAGCGTGGTCTTGCCGAAGTCGGTCAAGAGGGCGTCGCGGGACCGGTCGACCTCGACCTTGCGGACCAGCTGCAGTTGCGGTCGCTCAGGCTTCTGCGCGGCCGCCTGGACCGCCTCGGAAACCTGCCGGATCGCCGCTTCGCTGCCGCTCATGCTCAAAACCCATTACCGATCAGGCGCTTCGAGCCCCCCGCCCGTCGTCGCCGGTTTTCTCTACATGTTGTGGCCGGCATCGCGCCGTACACCCAGATATGGGGCATCAAGCCTAATGACTCGTCAACGGGGAGAAGCGGTTCGCCCCCAGGGTTTTTTGCTAACGAGAGGTTAACGCCAAACGCCGCGGCTTGAAGCGGCTGGAGAATTCGCCTGCGGAGCGACCGCTCACAAGCCTGTGACAAATCGCGCCGCCCCAATCGCGAGTCGTTCGCGCTTGCCCGGGCCCGCCGGCGCGGAGTATCGCCACGCCGTCACTGGGGAGTAGCCGCCTGCACCCATCAGCAGGGGGCGCGTCAACAGACTTGCGGCGGGCCGCTGGGCCCAAGGCATGGCGCGTCCGGCCCAAGCTTGGCGAGACCTTTGGCTTTCGCGCGTCGGTCCATGGCGGGGTCGGCGGCGCGGAAGGCCATGGGCATGCCTCGACCCCGCCCCGGACCCGCACGTGCTTGAACCGCTCATTGTCTCCACCGGCCTCGTGGCCGTCGCCGAGATCGGCGACAAGACCCAGCTTCTCGCCCTGCTGCTGGCGGCGCGCTATCGCAAGCCGGCCCCGATTCTGGCCGGCATACTGGTGGCGACCATCGCCAACCATGCGCTCGCCGCCGGTCTCGGCGCAGCCGCCGGCGCCCTGCTGGAGGGGCCGTGGATGCGCTGGGTGCTGGGCCCCGCCTTCCTGGCCTTCGCCGCCTGGGCGCTCGTGCCCGACGAGTTCGGCGAGGACGACGGCCCCGCCGAGCGGCCGGGGCGCTCCGTCTTCTGGATCACCGCCGTGGCGTTCTTCTTTGTGGAGATGGGCGACAAGACCCAGGTGGCGACGGCGGCGCTGGCCGCCCGGTTCCAGGACGTAGTCATGGTCGCGATCGGCACCACGGCCGGCATGATGCTGGCCAATGGCCCGGTCGTACTCCTGGGCGACAAGGCGGCCGGGAAGCTGCCGCTGAAATGGATTCGGATCGGCGCGGCCGCCTCGTTCGCCGCCGTCGGCCTGTGGATCCTGATCGGCGGCTGACCGAGCAGGCTTAGAAACGAAGGAGCCCGGCCTTTCGGCCGGGCTCCCCACAAGCTTCACGCCTGGGATCGAGATCAGAAGTTGATGTCGATCGTCGAACGGCGGTTGAGCGGTTCCTTGACGCCGTCGCCGGTGGCGACCGCAGGCATGGTCTCGCCCTTCCAGTCGACCTGCAGAGCGCCGGCGTTGACGCCGAGGCCCACCAGGGCGTCGGCCACCGCCTTGGCGCGGCGTTCCGACAGGCGGACGTTGTAGGCGGCCGAACCGGAGGTGTCGGCGTGGCCCACGACCACGATCTGGGTGGCGTTGCCGCCCGTGGCGTAGTTCGCAGCTTCCTGCACCACCGTCTGGGCGTCCGGGGTCAGCACGTACTGATCGAACGGGAAGTAGACGATGAACTGCCGCGCTTCGTACGCCGGCGGAGGCGGCGGGGGCGGAGGCGGCGGGGGAGGCGGCGGAGGCGGCGGCGGAGGCGGCGGAGGCGGCGGAGGCGGCGGAGCCGCGAAGGAGTACCGCAGGCCGACCGTCACCGACTGGTCCTTGTACTCGCCCGAGAACACGCCCGGCTGCAGCGCGTTGGAGCCGGTCGAGGCGAAGTCGAGGTCCGACCCGCCGAGATAGCGGTAGGTCAGGTCGACGTTCAGACGATCGGTGGCGCGCCAGGCCAGACCCGCGAGCACCTGCCAGGCCAGCGCGGTGTCGGTGTCGTCGATGGTCAGGTTCTGGATCGCCGGGTTGGCGGCCGAGATCGCCCCGGTGATGTTCGAGAACTGACCGACCACGTTCATCTTCACGTGGTTGATGCCGATACCCGCCCCGATGAAGGGGTTGATCATCGAGCCGGGGGCGAAGTCATAGATGACGTTGCCCATCGCGGTCCAGGCTTCGATCTCGCCGGCCGGCGAGCCGCAGTTCGGAGCCGCAGCCGTGCGGACGACGCCGGGCGTGCAGAGGCCCAGGATCGCGTTCGACGTGCCGCCACGGATCGATTCGATGTCGCCCGGGCGATAGCCGAGCTCGAGCTCGACGCGCCAGTGATCGTTCAGCTGATAGCCGAGACGCGCGAAGCCGGCCCAATCTTCTTCCTGGTTGAAGTTCCAGGAATAGGGCGAGCCGTTGGCGGCGTTGTTGGAGGAGGTGGCGTCGACGCCATCGGGCCAGTGGTAACCGAGGTCGACCGCGCCGTACCAGCCCGCGGTCTGCGCGGACGCCCCGGACGCAGCGAACACCGCAGCCAGCGCGGCGCCCGCCAGGAGTTTGAATTTCATATTCAGAGCCCTCTCATTGCCCTCTGCTGCGGCCTTATGACCCAGCGTGTTATATCAAGGCCTAAGCGGCGCGAAAGTGTCGCAAAGGCCACACCGCGGCCAATTTGCCGATGCTTTGCGCACGCCACCAGGAGTTTGGCCAGTAGAGCCGCACCAGCGGCGCGGCTCCGGAGGACGAAGTCCCCCGTCCGACAGACCCCGGCGCGCCTGGTTCGCGCCGATCCGCCGAAATTTTCCTTAACATAGATCAAGCTCGCGCCCCCGGGCGCAAGAACGGACGGGGAATGGAGCGCCAGTTCCTTGAAAAATCTTGTAAAGCGGACGCATCGACGCACGCGCGAAGTCCCGCGCATCGGTTCGATGGTGCAAACGCACAACACATCCAGCCCCGCTCCCATCGGCGCACCCCGTGCCGCGCCGCCCGTCACAACGCCGAGCTACACTTTTGGTTCCGCCGACCGCCTCAGGCCTCCCGGCGGAACCTCCGAGTCCGTCCACCCAGCGACTCAGGACGGTTGAGCGCCTTGCGGAACTCGTCGCGACGCTCGTGCACCGAGGCGATGATCAGGCCCATGGGTACGCCGATCTCCACCAGAACGGCCTCGGAAAGCTGCAGGCTCGCCTCGACCGTTTCGGGCACGGCGTCGGTGGCTCCTAGTTCGTAGAGCCTCTGCGCCTGACGGGCGTCGCGGGCGCGGGCGACGATGGTCAGGTCGGGCCGCATGGCTCGGGCGATGGCGACGATGGCCTCCACCCCGTCAGGCGCATCCATGGTCACCACCAGGGCCGGGGCCGAATCCAGGCCGCAGCGGCGCAGGAACTCCGGCCGGGCCGCGTCGCCGAAATAGATGCGCTCCCCCGCCCGCCGCGCAGCCTCCACCAGGCGCGGGTCGCGCTCGGCCGCCACCCAGGGGATGCCGTGACGAGACAGCATCTCGCCCACCAGCTTGCCCACCCGGCCGTAGCCGACCACCAGCACCCGCGGGGGGCCGCCCCCCTCCCCCGCCTCGTCTTCGGGCGCCAGCGGCGGATCGGGGCGCAGGTTCTCGCCGCGCACCTTCCGGCCCCCGACCCGCAGGCTGAGCATGGCCAGGGCGGGAATGCACATCATGGAGAGCGTCCCGGCGACCAGCACGGTGTGGCCGAGTTCGCGGTCGATCACGCCTCCGTTCATGCCGGCGGAGAGGATCACGAAGGCGAATTCGCCCCCGCCGGCCAGCAGAAGGGCGCTCTCGGCCGCGCTGCGGGGCGGTAGGCCGAACGGCCGGGCGAGGCCGAACACGACGGCGGCCTTCAGCACCGTCACGCCCAGCGCCAGCGCCAGGACGGGGAGCGGCCGCTCCAGCAGCATGGAGAGGTCGAGCCCGATCCCCACCGACAGGAAGAAGAGGCCGAGCAGCAGGCCCTTGAACGGCTCGATGGTGACCTCGACCTCGTGCCGGTACTCGGTCTCGGCCAGCAGCAGTCCGGCGATGAAGGCGCCCAGCGCCATCGAAAGCCCGGTGAGCGCGCTGATCAGGCCGGCGCCGATCACCACGAACAGGCAGGCGGCCATGAAGAGCTCCTCGCTCTTGGCCCGCGCCACCGATCGCATGATCGGGCGCAGCAGAAGCCGGCCGAGGACGAGCAGCAGCAGCACGCCGACGGCGGCCGGGGCGAAGGCCAGCAGGACCCGGGGCGAGAGCTCCTCCCCGCCCCCAGCGCTCATCAGGGCGACCGTGACCAGGATGGGCGCCACCGCCAGGTCCTGGAACAGCAGGACGGAAAAGGTCGCCCGGCCGGCCAGGGCGTGCTGGCGCTTGTGTTCGGTCAGGATGTGCATGACCACGGCGGTGGAGGAGAGCGCCAGGGCCGCGCCGATCAGGGCCGCCGAGGGCAGCGGCAGGCCGAGCGCCACGCCGGCCGCGGCGATGGCCGCCAGGCTCAGCCCCACCTGCAGGCCGCCCAGGCCGAAGACGTAGCGCCGCATCAGCCGCAGCCGCTCCCAGGAGAGCTCCAGCCCGATCATGAAGAGCAGGAAGACCACCCCGAGCTCGCCGAGCTGGGCCATCTCCTCGGGGTCGTCGACGGTGAAATAGCCGAGCCAGGGATAGGTCCCCGACAGCGCCCCCAGGCCGAACGGACCAAGCGCCACGCCAGCCGCGAGGAAACCGATGATCGGGCTTATGCGCCAGCGCCGGAACAGGGGCACAATGACGCCGGCGGTCGCGAGAAACAGGATGATGTCCTTGTACTCGCCGGGCGAGACGTGGCCTTCCATGCCGACTCCTTCAGGGGCGAATCCAATATGCGGCGGGAAGGCGCCTTGCGTCACGCCTCGGCGCGGCCTTAAGAGCTTTATCCGTGACACGAGCCGCGGCAACGGGCGCGAAGTATCGCCGATGGGGGCTCCTCGCCGCCCTTCTCGCCCTCTTCGCCCAGGCCCTGCTGCCCGCCGCCGCCCTGGCGGCCGAATCGGCCGGGTCGCGACAAACGGTGCTCTGCACCGAACAGGGCGCCCAGCTGGTGACTCTGGACGCCCGGGGCGAGCCGCGCCAAGGCTTCGCAGGCCTGCCTTGCCAGGACTGCCTGGGTGCGACGCTCGCCGTCTTGGCTCCGTCGCCGCCGGGTGTCATCGTCGCCATTCAAGCCGCCGCCGCGCCGCCAGCCGTTTTCCCAGCCGCGCCCTGCATCGCCCGCGCACCGCCGCGCCCGCCGGGCCAGGGCCCGCCTTCCTCCCAGGCCTGACCTTTCGAACGCCGCCTGCGCGCGCCGGCGCGCTCCGTCATGCTTCCCTGGGAGACATCATGTCCCGCCCTGCCCGTGGGCTGCGCTTTGCAGCCATTCCCTTGATGTTCGCGGCGGCCGCCCCGGCCGCCGCCCATGTCGTCGCCGATCCCGCCGAAGGTCCGGCCGCCGGATACCAGGCGGTCCGCTTCCGCGTCGGCCACGGCTGCGGCCAAGCCGCCACGACCATGCTCCGTATCGAGATCCCGCCGGAGATCGCCACAGCCCGTCCCCAGCCCAAGCCGGGCTGGCGGCTGGAGACCGCGCGCGCCGGCGACCGGATTTCGGCCGTCGCCTGGCACGGCGAATTGCCTGGCGATCAGTTCGACGAGTTCGCCGTCCTATTCAAACTCCCCGCTCAGGCGGGGCCGCTGCGCCTGGCGGTCATCCAGACCTGCGGGACCGAGGAAGTGCGCTGGGACCAGACATCCACAGACGGCCCGCCACCGAAATATCCAGCGCCGAACTTCCAGGTGCTCCCCGCCGCCGGCCACAACCATCAACACTGACCTGCTCTAGGAAGCCATCATGCGCATTCTGCTCACCCTCGCCGCCGCCGCGCTCGTCGCCGGCGCCGCACACGCCGCCGACGTCCGCCAGGGCCAGATCGAGGTGTCCGCCCCCTGGTCGCGCCCCGCCGCGGCCGGAATGAACGGCGCCGGCTACATGACGCTCGCCAATCGTGGGCGCACCGCCGACCGACTGACGGCGGTGGAGAGCCCTGTCGCCAAACGGGTGGAGATCCACCGTTCGGCCGTCACGAACGGCGTGATGTCCATGCAGCGCCTGGACGACGGCGTGGCGATCGGCGCCGGCCGGTCCGTCGCCTTCGCCCCCGGCGGGAACCACGTGATGTTCATCGGCCTGACCCAGGCCCTGAAGACCGGCGACAAGGCGCCGGCCACGCTCGTCTTCCAGAGCGGCGCGCGGGTGAAGGTGGAGTTCGAGGTCCGCGCCGGCCCGCCGGCGGGCGACCACGCCCATCACTGAGGCGCTTGGCGTCGCGGCGGCGCGCGACCGGCCGCCGCGGCGTTGACAGGGCCAGGCCCCATCCTCCTTATGCCCGGCATATTTTGAGCATGGAGGAGACGTCTTGGTTTGGAATTACGCCAACCTGTGGGAGGCCGTGGCCGCGGCGATTCCTGAGAAGCCCGCCCAGATCCAGGGCGACCGCACCGTCCTCTGGCGTCAGTTCGACGCCCGGGCCAACGCCTTGGCCCGCTTCCTCGTGGAGCAGGCGGGGCTGGGCCGCCAGGCGAAGGTGGCGGGCTACCTCTATAATGGGCCGGAGTACCTGGAGAGCTATTTCGCGGCCTTCAAGGCCGGCCTCGTGCCCTTCAACACCAACTACCGCTACGGCGGAGACGAGCTGGCCTATCTGTTCGACAACGCCGACGCCGAAGCCGTGGTCTTCCACGCCTCCTTCGCCGAGACGGCCGACAAGGTGCGAGGGCGCCTGCCGAAGGTGAAGGCCTGGATCGCCGTGGCAGAGCCCGGCCATCCGGCGCCGGATTGGGCCGTCGACTACGAGAGCATCGCGGCGCAGGGCGCGGCGCGCTACGAGGCGCCTTGGGGCCGGTCGGCCGACGATCTCGTCTTCATGTACACCGGCGGCACCACCGGCATGCCCAAGGGCGTGATGTGGCGCCAGGAAGACCTGTTCAAGGGCCTGGGCGGCGGCGCGAACCTGCTGCTGGGCCTGCCGCCGCTGGAAACCGTGGCCGAGGCCGGCGAGCGCGCCGCGCGCGCGGCGGCCGGCCCCGAGCCGCAGCAGATCACCATCCCAGTGGCCCCGCTGATGCACGCCACCGGTCAGTTCATCTCGTTCGGGGTGCTGGTCTCCGGCGGGGCGGTGGCGACCCTGCCCTCGCGCAGGTTCAATCCCGTCGAGCTGTTCGACGAGGTGGAGCGCCTGGGGGTCTCCGGCCTGATCATCGTGGGGCCCGCCTTCGCCGCCCCGATGCTGGAGTGCCTGGAGGCCAATCCCGGCCGCTGGAAGATGCCCAGCCTGAGGCGGATCGTCTCCTCCGGGGCCATGTGGGGAGCTGAGAACAAGCAGGGCCTGCTGAAGCACCTGCCGCATATCATGCTGATGGACAGCCTGGGCTCTTCCGAGGCCCTGGGCCTGGCGGCCTCCACCTCCGGCGGCGGCGCGGCGGCCGGCACGGCCAAGTTCGTCACCGGCCCCAATGCGGCGGTGTTCACCGAGGAGGGCGAGCGGGTGCAGCCGGGCTCGGGCGTCCGCGGCCTGGTGGCCGTCGGGGGCCACACCCCGATCGGCTACTACAAGGACGAGGAGAAGTCGGCCAAGACCTTCCGCACCTTCGAAGGCCGCCGCTGGAGCGTGCCGGGCGACTGGGCGACGGTGGAGGCCGACGGCTCCATCACCCTGCTCGGCCGCGGCTCGCAGGTGATCAACACCGGCGGGGAGAAGGTCTTCCCGGAAGAGGTCGAGGAGGCGCTGAAGAAGTATCCCGGCGTGCGCGACGCCGCCGTGGTCGGCGTGCCCGACCCGCGCTTCGGCGAGCGGATCTGCGCCGTCGTCGACTTCACGGGCGACGCGCCGCCTTCGCAGACCGAGATCGCCGCCCACGTGAAGGGCCTTCTGGCCGACTACAAAGCCCCGCGCGAACTCGTCCTGGCGCCGGTGGTGCGGGCGCCGAACGGCAAGCTCGACTACAAGGGGGTCCGCGCCCAGGCGCTCGAGGCGCTCTCCGCTAAGGCCTGAAACGTAACAAAAAAGTAACGTGCGTTTCGCGGCGCGGCCGGTTCACGGTCGCGCCGCTTTTTATCGCTCGCTCAAGGTACGCCCCTTCATGAGAACCTTCTGGCTCGGCGCGGCTTCCGCAGCCGCCCTGATCTGCGCCCAGGCCCCGGCGCTGGCCGCCGACGACCTTTCCCAGGCCCCCCGCATGGGGACCTGGGGCTTCGACCTGGACGGCCGCGACGCCGCGGTGAGCCCGGCCCACGACTTCTTCGAATACGCCAACGGGACCTATCTGAAGAACCTGGAGATTCCGGCCGACCGGTCGCGGTTCGGCGCTTTCGACGCCCTTTCCGAACTCTCCCAGGCGCGGATGCGCGCGGTGGCCGAGGCCGACACCGGCAAGGTCGGCGACCTCTACGCCAGCTTCATGGACGAGGCGCGGGTGGACGCGCTCGGCGCCCAACCCATGGCGGCCGACCTGGCGGCGATCCGCAATGCGAAGTCCCGCTCGGACCTCGCCCGGCTGATGGGCGCCTCCATGCGCGGCTTCGGCGGCTCTTTCTTCGGAGCCTATGTCTATGACGACGCCAAGGCGCCGGACACCTATGCGGCCTACCTCTTCCAGAGCGGCCTGGGCCTGCCCGACCGCGACTATTATCTGGAGGAGCGGTTCGCCGCCCAGAAGGCCGCCTATCAGGCCTATGTCGCGAAGCTGCTGACCCTCTCCGGCTGGGAGAACGCCGACGCCAACGCCCAGGCCATCGTCGACCTGGAAACCGAGATCGCGCGCGCGTCCTGGACCCGGGCCGAGCGGCGGGACGACGACAAGACCTACAATCCTGTGGACGCGAAGGCCCTGGCGAGCTTCGCCCCGGGCTTCGACTGGAAAGCGTTCCTGCAGGGCGCGAAGCTCTCCAAGGCCGATCGGGTGATCGTGGCCGAAAACACCGCCTTCCCGCAGATCGCCCAGATCTTCGCCAAGGCGCCGGTGGCGACGCTGAAGGCCTGGTCGGCCTTCCACCTGGCCGACCAGGCCGCGCCCTATCTCTCCAAGGACTTCACCCTGGCCCGCCATGAGTTCCGCGACAGGGCGCTGTCGGGCCAGCAGGCCGAGCGTCCACGCTGGAAGCGGGCTGTGACCCTGGTCGACACCGGCCTGGGCGAGGACCTGGGCAAGGCCTATGTGGCCGCCTACTTCCCCGCCGACAGCAAGACCAAGATGGAGGCGCTGGTCGCCGACCTGCGCACCGCCATGCACGGCCGCATCGAGAAGCTGGACTGGATGGGCCCGGAGACCAAGGCCAAGGCCTTCGAGAAGCTGTCGAAGTTCCGGGTGAAGATCGGCTATCCGGACAAGTGGCGCGACTATTCGGGCCTGGAGATCCGCCGCGACGACCTCTACGGCAATGCGGAACGCGCCTTCGCCTTCGAGTGGGACTATCGGGCGGCGCGGCTGGGCGGGCCGGTGGACCGCGAGGAGTGGGGCATGACCCCGCCCACCATCAACGCCTACTACTCGCCCACCAAGAACGAGATCGTCTTCCCGGCCGCCATCCTGCAGCCGCCCTTCTTCGATCCCGACGGCGATCCGGCGATCAACTATGGCGCGATCGGCGGGGTGATCGGCCACGAGATCACCCATGGCTTCGACGACCAGGGACGCAAGTCCGACGGCGACGGCCGACTTGCCGAATGGTGGACCGAGGAGGACGCGGCCAAGTTCCAGGCCCAGGCGACGAAGCTGGGCGCGCAGTACTCCGCCATCGAGGTGCTGCCGGGCGCGAACATCAACGGCGACCTGACCATGGGCGAGAACATCGCCGATCTGGGCGGACTGCTGCTGGCCCTGGACGCCTACCGGCTGTCGCTGAAAGGCCAGCCGGCGCCGGTGATCGACGGCCTGACCGGCGACCAGCGCGTGTTCCTCGGCTGGGCGCAGGTGTGGCGCGGCAAGTACCGGGACGACCGGATGCGCCAGCAGCTGGTCGCCGATCCGCACTCCCCGCCCAAGTACCGGGTGAACGTGCCGGTGAAGAACATCGACGCATTCTATGAGGCGTTCGGCGTCAAGACGGGCGACGGCATGTACGTCGCGCCCGAGGAGCGCGTGCGCATCTGGTAGCCGGCGTGCGGCGCCCCGGCGACGGGGCGCCGCCCATCCTCAGTGCTTGTGGCCCGAGGCCTCGTGGGCCGTGCGCCAGGCGACGAACTCCGGCCCGTCGATCTTTCCATCGGCATTCTTGTCGGCCTTGGCGAACTCCGCCTCGGGCAGCTTGTGGGCGACCCACTCGGCCTTGCTGATCCGGTCGTCCTTGTCGGTGTCGGCCGGATGGATGAACCGGCCCTCGGCGGCGCCAGCGGCGACGGCGGATCCAGCCAGCAGGGCGGCGGCGATGACGATGACGCGCATGGGGATGCTCCTCGACAGCTCCCTGCGAACCTGACGCCCGTCCGTGGCGGAATTGGGCCCGGTCAACGCACCGGCAGGGCGGTGCGGCGCACCACCGTGCGCAGGGCGATGGAGGAATTGACCCGCGTCACGCCGGGCAGGCGAGTGAGCACCGTGGCGTGCAGCCGCTCCAGATCCTCCACGTCGGCCGCCACCAGCCGCAGGATATAGTCGGCCTGGCCGGCCATCAGGTGGCACTCCATGATCTCCGGCGCCTGGGCGACGGCCGTCTCGAAGGCGGTCAGCAGGTCCTGGGCCTGGCTCGCCAGGGTGATGGAGACGAACACCGTCAGGCCCAGCCCGACCGCAGCGGGATCTACATTGGCCGAGTAACCGGCGATCACGCCCCGCGCCTCCAGCGCCCGCACGCGGCGGAAGCAGGCGGACTCCGAAAGATGGGCCGCCTGGGCCAGTTCAGCGTTGGTGGCGCGGCCCTCGCGCTGCAGGTGGCGCAGCAGGGTCTTGTCTGCAACATCCATGTCGGTTGCAGATTTCGCCACTTCTACCACCTTTCACGCAAGATCATTGCGAGACCCTGCGCCGAACCTCGTTCGATTTCAAGGTTTCTCCCTCTTGGAGGCGTATGATTTTCAAAACGGCAGGAGGAAGCCATGCGGATCGGCACCGTCACCGAAATCAAGCCCCTGGAGCGCCGCGTCGGCCTGACGCCGGCGGTCGCCTCCACCCTCGTGGCGCACGGCCATGAGGTCTTCGTCCAGTCCGGCGCGGGCGCGGGCGTGGGCCTTTCCGATGCGGACTACTCCGCCTGCGGCGCGCAGATCCTCCCCGACGCCGACGCCGTGTTCGCCGCCGCTGAGACCATCGTGAAGGTCAAGGAGCCGCAGGCCGTCGAGATCGCCCGGCTGAAGCCGCACCACGTGCTCTTCACCTACCTGCACCTGGCGCCCGATCCGGAGCAGGCCCGCGGTCTGATGGCCTCGGGCTGCACGGCCATCGCCTATGAGACCATTGTCGACGAAAAGGGCGGCTTGCCGCTTCTCACCCCGATGAGCCAGGTGGCTGGCCGCATGGCCGCCCAGGTGGGCGCGGCCAATCTGCTGGCTCCGGCCGGGGGGCGCGGCCTGCTGATGGGCGGGGTGCCGGGCGTGGCGCCGGCCAAGGTGGTGGTCCTGGGCGGCGGCGTCTCCGGCTTCAACGCCGCCGAGATCGCCGTCGGCATGCGCGCCGACGTGACGATCATGGACATCTCGCCGGCCAAGCTCGCCATGCTCGACGCCCATTTCGAGGGCCGGGCCAAGACCCTGCTCGCCTCGCGCGGCGCCCTGCTGGAGCTGCTGCCGACCGCCGACCTCGTCATCGGCTGCGTGCTGGTGACCGGCGCCGCGGCGCCCAAGCTGATCCGCCGCGAGGACCTCAAGCTGATGCGGCCGGGCTCGGTGCTGGTGGATGTCTCCATCGATCAGGGCGGCTGCTTCGAAACCTCCCGGCCGACCACCCACGCCGACCCCACCTATGTGGTCGACGGCGTCGTCCACTATTGCGTGGCCAACATGCCGGGCGCGGCCCCGCACACCTCCACCTATGCGCTCAGCGCCGCCACCACCCCCTACGTCCTGGCGCTCGCCGACAAGGGCGTGGAGCGCGCGCTGACCGACGATCCCGGCTTCGCCTCGGGCCTGAACGTGAAGGCCGGCAGGATCGTCCACCCCGCTGTCGCCGCCGCACTGGACCTTCCCCCGGTCGCGGCCTGACTCGCCGGGGGACGGGCTCCTCCCCTCCTCCCGCCCGTTCCCCGGCGCTTTCTCTAAACCCGCCCGCCGCGCCCCAAGGTTGAACCCTTCGGGCTCCCGCCCTAGCCTACCCCCGGGCTAGCGGGGGGATGGGGCATGCGGCGGATTCTGGCGGCCTTGGCGGCCATGGCGATCTTGGGCGGGCCGGGGGCGGCTCAAGCCCAGCCGATGACCGAGCGCACCCAGAAGCTCACGCTCGAGCCAAAGCGGGTGAAGGGTCTCCTCCTCGGCTACGGCTACGACCTGGCGGAGTTTTCCGGCGAGGTGCGGACGCGGGCCTCCAGCGCCCGGGCGGTCGGCATCTTCTCCTCCGACAGCGCCAAGACCGAGTTCACGGTGGCCTCGCCCCATCGCTCCGAGCCCATGACCGCGGCCTGCGCCGGCGGCCAGAGCCGCACCGCCTTCGCCTGGATCGAGTTCCAGCGCGAAGACCTCGCCTATATCTGCGAGTTCGCCGGCGGGCCGCCGGATGCGAGCTTCGCCCTGGCGCTCTCCAAGGGCGGGCTCGCCGCGCGCCTCTACCAGCCGCAGCGCGCAGCCGAGATGACCTGGAACGGCGCGACCCTGCGCGCCCGCACCGCCCGCATCGCGGGCTCGGTCCCGTTCGGCTCGGGCGGGGTGCTCTCCTATGTGGTGACCCGCGACGGCGAGGAGATCGCCGGCCTGGTGCGCGGAGCGCTGAAGCCCACCTTCTACCTTCCCCCGGAAGGCTCGCCAGACCGCGAGGCCGCCGCCGTCCTTCTCCTGGCGCTCTACACCTTCGCCGACCCGGCCGATCGGAAGTGAGCGCGGATCAGGTGGCGCTATGTTCTATATTTGTTCTTTATCGCCGCTTCCGCGACGCCTAAGGTCAAGCTCGACCATAGGTGGCGCGGGAGCGGGACATGGGGCTGAACGTCAGCTGGATCGCGGTGAAAGGGCTCGGCCGAGCCGAGGTGCTGGAACGGCTCAAGGCGACCGAGCTGGAAGCTGTCGAGGACGAACTGGCGGCGGAGCTCGCGCTGGCGGAACTCCCGGGCGGTTGGCTGCTCGTCTTTGCGGACGATTCGGAGTTCGCGTCCGAGGACCTGGCCGCCGAGCTCTCGCAGGGCGGATCGGCCGTCGCCTGCCAGATGAGCGAAACCACCATGTTCAGCGGTGCCTGGCGCTACGACGACGGCGCACACGCCTGGTCGGTGACCCATGATCCGGCTGAAGACGAGGTCACAGAGGCCGGGCAGGCGCCCCCGGCCCTGACGGCCATCCTGGACGCCTGCCGCAAGGACGCCGCCGCCGGATCCGACGAGGCCGATTACTTCTTCGACGCGCCGATCCGGCTGAGCACGGAGGTCTGCGGCTATTCCCCGCCCGGCCATGAGGACGGAGCCGCGCCGAAGCTCTCCTGGCGCGCCCTGGACCGTGAACCCCCGGCCCGTAGGTTCGAACGTCCGGTCCGGAGCCGCGAACGGCCGGCTCGGAAAGGCGGCCTACTCAGCTGGCTGTTCGGCAAGCGCTGACGGCTGCGATCCGAGAAGTGGCGGAGAGGGAGGGATTCGAACCCTCGATACCCTTGCGAGTATGCCGCATTTCGAGTGCGGTGCTTTCAACCGCTCAGCCACCTCTCCGTGAGACGACGCGGGGCGCTTCAGGGGCGCCCCGGCGAGCGAGGCGCGGAACCTACTCATCTGCTCCCGCCCGCGCAAGTGCCCCGTCGGGGCGGCGTTTCAACGCGGATAGAGCACCATCTGGGTGCAGCGGAAGAGGGCGATGGTCTTGCCGGTTGCGGCGTGCCGGGCCTCGGCGTCCCAGACCTGGGTCATACGGCCGCCGTGGAGCAGGCGCGCCTCGCATTCCACCATATCGCCCTCCCGCGCCGTACCGAGGAAGTTCGACTTCAGCTCTATCGTGGTGAAGCCCGTCCCGCCTTCGGGCAGGGCCAGCCGGCAGCCGTAGCCGGCGGCGGAGTCCAGCAGGGCGATGACGCTGGCCGCGTGCATATAGCCGTTGGGCGCCATGTGCCGGCGCGCCACCACGACCCGGCTCTTCAGATAGCCGTGGCGGGCCTCCAGCACCTCCAGACCAAGCTCGCCCGGGAGGAAGCCCGCCTGCATGCGGTTCAGCCCCGCGGCGACATCCGGGTCGGCGAGGTCGGGAAAGGTTGCGGACATGGCGAGGCTCCTCTGCAGCTTCGCTGCAGGTGGGAACCGGCCGTTGCGGAAGGCAAGGCTCGGACGTTCAGGCGGTCGCCGCGCCCCGATACCCGTCGCGCAGCTCGCGCTTCAGCACCTTGCCGATGTGGCTGCGGGGCAGGCCGTCCACCAGCTTCAGGTCGGCCAGGCGCTGGGTCTTGCCTAGGCGCTCGTTGACCCAGGCCTTCAAGGCCTCGGCCTCGATCTTCTGGCCGGGCTTCAGGGCCACGAAGGCGACCGGGGTTTCGCCCCACTTGTCGGACGCCACCCCGACGACCGCGGCCTCCAGCACCGCCTCGTGCTTGACGATCTCGGCCTCCAGGTCGGACGGGTAGATGTTGAATCCGCCCGAGATGATCATGTCCTTCTTGCGGTCCATGAGGGTGAGGAAGCCATCCTCGTCGAACCGGCCGACATCGCCGGTGCGGATGTAGCGCAGGCCTTCCGGGCTCCACCATTCGGCCTCGGAAGTCTTCCCCGGCTGGTTGTGATAGCCGACCATCATGGCGCCGGAGCGGCCCACCACCTCGCCGATCTCGCCTTGCGGGAGCTCCTGGCCGTCCTCGCCGATCAGGCGGATGTCGTGGCCGGGCAGCGGCTTGCCGACCGTGTGCAGCTTGTCCGGATATTCGTGGGCGACGAGGCCGCAGGAGCCGCCGCCCTCGGTCATGCCGTAATATTCGATCAGGCCGCCGGGCCAGCGGTCGAGCACCTGGCGCTTCAGCTCGGCCGAGAAAGGCGCCGAGGTCGCGAACTTCATGCGGTAGCTGGAAAGGTCGTAGCTATCGAAATCCGGCCGCTCCAGAAGGCGGCGGTACTGCACCGGCACCAGCATGGCGTGGGTGGCGCGGTGCTTCTCCGACAGCTTGAGGAACTGCTCGGCGTCGAATTTGGGCATCAAGACCGCCGTGCCGCCGTTGGAGATGGTCGGCAGGTAGGAGACGAGGGTGGTGTTCGAATAGAGCGGCGTCGAGATCATCGTCACCGAGTCCTGCGGATAGACCCCGCGGCGGATCTGGCCCCAGCGCATCCTGTGCGGCTGGACGATGCCTTTGGGCGCGCCGGTGGTGCCCGAGGAATAGATGATGTTGAAGCCCTGGTCGGGGTCGATCTCGACCGGCGCAGGCCGGGCGCCCGCCGGCGCCAGCCAGGCCTCGAAGGCCTGGCCGGCGTCGGAGCCGTCCAGCGCGATGCGCGTCGCCGAGATCTCACCCGCCACGTCCTGCAACTGCTTGGCCACGCCGGAGTCGAGGAAGAAGATCCGCGCCCCGCAGTCCTTCAGCATCATCGCCAGGCTTTCCGGCGTGGAGGACGGCGCCAGCGGCGCCACCACGGCGCCGGCCCGCAGGATCCCGAAGAAGGTCGCGCCGTATTCGACCGAGGTGGTGGCGCAGACCGCCACCGCCTCGCCCGTCTTCACGCCGTCGCGCTGCAGGGCCGCGGCGATGCGGTCCATCAACTCGTCCAGTTCGCGGTAGGAGATCGTCCGGTTGGCGTCGACCAGGGCGGGCTTTTCGCCGAGCTCGGCCGCTTGGGCGCGGATCACGTCGGCGAGGGTCCCGAAATCCTGGGCAAGCAGCTCTTCGGCGGTCATCGGCGCATCCTCAAACGAGTGTTCAAAAGCTGGCGGCCACATAGGCCGGAATTCCACCCTCCGGCAATCGGTCCTTGCCTCGCCGCCGCGCCGCGGGGGAAACTGCATGGCGGCGCCCCCGGATTTCGAGCGCCGCGCAATATTCGAAGGGCCGGCAGAGCCTCCTCATTTTGGGACGAAACGACAGCATGAGCGATGAGATGATCTCCCTGGGCGCCAAGCTCGCCCAGCTGGCGGGGGAAAAGCCCGACGCCCCGGCGGTGACCTGCGGCGAGACCACCCTCACCTATTCGCAGTTCCACAAGCTCTCGAACCGCGTCGCCCGCGGCCTGGCGCAGCATGGGGTGAAGCTGGGCGACCTGGTGACCCTGGGTCTGCCGAACTCCACCGACTTCGCCGTGGCCTGCTGGGCGATCTGGAAGCTCGGCGCGACCCCGCAGCCCGTCTCCTTCCGCCTGCCCAAGAGCGAACTGGAAGCGATCATGGAGCTGGCCCAGACGCCGGTGGTGATCGCCGAGTTCGACCATCAGATCGACCGCCCGCGGCTGTCGGTCCCCGACCTGCTGGCGCTTTCCGACGACGACAGCGACCTGCCCGACGCCGTGGCGCCGGTCTCCAAGGCGCCGACCAGCGGCGGTTCCACCGGGCGACCGAAGCTGATCCTGTCCGGGCAGCCGGGCGTGACGGCGAAGGTGACGCCGGAGGTCGGGGGCTGGCGGATGAAGCCGTCTTCGGTCTGCGTCCTGCCGGCGCCGCTCTATCACAATGCCGGGTTCGGCATGATGATGGCGGCGTTCAGCGTCGGCGCGCACATGGTGCTGCTGCCGCGGTTCGAGCCGGAGGCGACGCTCGCCGCCATCGAGAAGAACCGCGCCACCTGGATCTATCTGGTGCCGACCATGATGACCCGGATCTGGCGGCTGCCCGAGGAGGTGCGGGCGAAGTACGACCTCTCCTCGCTCGAGACCCTCTGGCACCTGGCCGCGCCCTGCCCGGCCTGGCTGAAGGAGGCCTTCATCCACTGGGTCGGCCCCGAGACGGTGATGGAGCTCTACGCCGGCACCGAAGCCCAGGCGGTGACCACCATCTCCGGCGCCGAGTGGCTGGAGCACCGGGGATCGGTGGGCAAGGTCACGGTCGGCGAGATGATCGCGGTGGGCGAGGACGGAAAGCCCCTGCCGCCCGGCGAGGTGGGCGAGATCTATATGCGCCGGCCCGAGGGCGCTCCGCCCTCGTACAAATATATCGGGGCCACGGCCAAGACCCTGCCCGGCGGCTGGGAAAGCCTGGGCGACATCGGCTGGTTCGATGAGGACGGCTATCTCTATCTGGCCGACCGCCGCACCGACATGATCCTGGTGGGCGGCTCCAACGTCTATCCGGCCGAGATCGAGGCGGCGCTGGAGGAACACCCGGCGGTGCAATCCTGCGCCGTCATCGGCCTGCCGGACGAAGACCTGGGGAACAGGGTCCACGCCATCGTCCAGACCAAGGGCGCCTGCGACGAGGCGAGCCTGCGCGCGCACCTGGCGGAGAGGCTCGTCACCTACAAGCAGCCGCGCTCCTACGAGTTCGTGGACGAGCCGCTGCGTGATGATGCGGGCAAGGTGCGCCGCACCGCCCTGCGCGACGAGCGCATCGCGCGCCTGAAGCCGCAGCAGCCGGCCTGAGCCGGGCCGCGGGCAAAAAAAAGCCGGGCCCGAAGGCCCGGCAGTTCATTAGGGAGGAAACGCCCAGGAAGGGCAGAGGCGTCAGCGACGCCTCACAGTTCAAACATATACTGTGCGGCGCACAAAACAACAAGCAAAATCGTATAGCGGCTATCACATTTTCTGGGGTCGCCGAAAAGAACCGTTACAAAACAAGGGTTCCAAACGACAGCCCTTCCAGCGCCGCCGTGTTGCAGCGCACAACACCTTCACCGCAGCGTAAGGCGGCGCGGTGAGAAGGCGCTGGCTTAAAGGCCGCTGGTCGCCTACAAGCGCGCGCTTTCCCAGATAGGCCGCCTCCTCCCCAATTCAATGTCCCTCCGCAACATCGCCATCATCGCCCACGTCGACCACGGCAAGACCACGCTCGTCGACCAGCTCCTCGCCCAGTCGGGCGTCTTCCGCGCGAACGAGGCGACGGTCGAACGCGCCATGGACTCCAACGACCAGGAGCGCGAGCGGGGGATCACCATCCTCGCCAAGTGCACCAGCGTGCTGTGGAACGGGGCGGCGGGGGAAACCCGCATCAACATCATCGACACCCCCGGCCACGCCGACTTCGGCGGCGAGGTGGAGCGGATCCTGGGCATGGTGGACGGCTGCGTCCTCTTGGTGGACGCGGAGGAAGGCGTCATGCCCCAGACCAAGTTCGTGCTGGGCAAGGCGCTGAAGATGGGCCTGCGCCCAATCCTGTGCCTGAACAAGGTCGACCGCGCCCACGCCGACCCGGACCGGGTGCTGAACGACGCCTTCGACCTGTTCGCCGCCATGGGCGCGACGGACGAGCAGCTGGACTTCCCGCACATCTACGCCTCGGGCAAGAACGGCTGGGCGACGCTCGACCTCGCCAAGCCCAACGACAACCTCGCCCCGCTCTTCGACCTGATCGTCCAGCACGTGCCGCCGCCCAAGGCCGAGGCGCGCAAGGACGAGCCCTTCCAGATGCTGTCGGTCCTGATCGAAAGCGACCCGTTCCTCGGTCGCCTGCTGACCGGCCGCATCGAGGCGGGCAAGGCCGTGCCGGGCCTAGCCATCAAGGCCCTGTCGCGCGACGGCAAGGAGATCGAGCGCGGCCGGATCACCAAGGTGCTGGCCTTCCGCGGCCTGAAGCGCCAGCCCATCGACGACGCCGAGGCCGGCGACATCGTCGCCATTGCGGGCCTCTCCAAGGCGACCGTGGCCGACACCCTGTGCGCCATGGACGTCAACGAGGCCCTGCCGGCCCAGCCGATCGACCCGCCGACCATCTCCATGACCGTGTCTGTCAATGACAGCCCCCTGGCCGGGCGCGAGGGCGACAAGGTGCAGAGCCGGGTCATCCGCGACCGCCTGCTGAAGGAAGCCGAGTCCAACGTCGCCATCCGGGTGACCGAGACCGCCGAGAAGGACGCCTATGAAGTCGCCGGCCGCGGCGAACTGCAGCTCGGCGTGCTGATCGAGAGCATGCGCCGCGAGGGCTTCGAGGTCTCGATCAGCCGTCCGCGCGTGGTGTTCAAGACCGACGAGGAGACCGGCGAGCGCCTGGAGCCCATCGAAGACGTGATGATCGATGTGGACGACGAGTTCACCGGCGTGGTCATCGAGAAGCTGTCGGCCCGCAAGGCGGAGCTGAAGGACATGGGCCCCTCCGGCGCGGGCAAGACCCGGATCAGCCTGATGGCTCCGTCGCGCTCGCTGATCGGCTATCAGGGCGAGTTCCTGACCGACACCCGCGGCTCCGGCGTGCTGAACCGCGTGTTCAGCCACTATGAGCCCTACAAGGGCGCGATCGACGCCGGCCGCAAGGGCGTACTAGTCTCCAATTCCGACGGCGAGACCGCCGCCTACGCGCTCTGGAATCTCGAAGAGCGAGGGGTGATGTTCGTCGGCGCCGGCGAGAAGACCTACCAGGGCATGATCATCGGCGAGAACGCCCGGGCCGACGACCTGGACGTCAATCCGATGAAGGCCAAGCAGCTCACCAACGTCCGCGCCTCGGGCAAGGACGAGGCGGTGCGCCTGACCCCGCCGCGCCGGCTGACCCTGGAGCAGGCCATCGCCTATATCGAGGACGACGAGCTGGTGGAGGTGACGCCCAAGTCGATCCGCCTGCGCAAGAAGGTCCTCAACCCGTCGTTCCGCAAGCGCCGGACCAAGGAGGACTAAGGCCATGGCTCCGGGCGATCTTGCGAACGACGCAGGGTCCGCCCGCCAGGCGGCGCGCGAGCGAGCCTTCCGGCTGCTGGCGGCGACCGTGGCCGCTCTGCTCGGCGCCTTCGCCTGCCTCGGCGCAGCCTTCCTCTGGTACGACCGCAGCACCGGGGACCTGATCCACACCCACGAGGTCCGATCCGGCATCGCCGACGTGCTGCAGGCGCTGACCGACGCGGAATCCAATCAGCGGGCCTATGTCCTCACCGGCGACCGCACCTTCCTGGACAGTCTCGAAACCGCGCGCTCGGAAGCCCGCCGGCGCCTGGAGGCGCTTGAGGCCCTCACCCGCGAAGACGCCGAACAGCAGGCGCGCCTGGAGACCCTGCGCGGCCTGATGGACCGTCGCCTGGCCATCGTCGAGGAGACCGTCCGCCTGCGCCGGGACGCCGGCGACGCGGTCGCCGCCATCCGCGTGATCCGCGCTGGCGAGGGCCGCCGGGCGATGGAGGCGATCCGGGCGATGGTCGCCGAGCTGGAGGCCCAGGAGGCCCGGTTGGCCCGTGATCGGGCGCGGCAGGTGGCCGGCGTCCGCTGGCTCGCCGGTACGGCGCTGGTCGCCTTCGCCCTGATGCTGGCGGCCCTGTTCGCCAAGGCGATGCGCGACCTCAACCTGGATCGCGAGGCGGAGGTCGAACGCGCCGAACAGTTGCGGGCGTTGGTGGCCGAACGCACCCTGCTGATCGACGAGGTCAATCACCGGGTGAAGAACTCGCTGCAGCAGATCGCCAGCGTGGTGCGGCTGCAGGCGCGCGGCGCGCGCGAACCGGCGGCGCAGGAGGCGCTGGAGAAGACCCTGGACCGGATCATGGCGGTCGGACGCGTGCACGAGCAGCTCTATAAGGGCGGCGACAAGGTCGGTGTGTTCGACGCCGGGGCCTATGCCGAGAACCTGGCTCGCGACCTGGTGGCCTCGCTCGGCCGCGAGGATGTGGAGCTGGTCACCGAGGTCGAGCCGGCCCCGCTCGACATGCGCCAGGCCGTGCCGCTGGCCCTTATCCTTAACGAGCTGGTGACCAACGCCTTGAAGTATGGATGTCCGACCGGTAGGGCGGGCCGCATTCAGGTAAGCCTGCGCGCCGACGGTGAAGCCTATCGCCTCCGCGTGGCGGACGACGGCGACGGCCTCCCGGCGGATTTTGCGCGGGATGGAAGGAAGGGCTTGGGCATGCGCGCCATCGAAGCCTTGGCGAAACAGCTCGGCGGGCGTCTCGATGTGGAACGGCCGGCGGCTGGCGCGGCTTTTGCCGTGGCCTTCCCCAGGAGCTGACCCATGCGCATTCTCGTTGTGGAAGACGACGCCCTCATCGCCCTGGACATGGTGAGCCTGCTGGAGGATCTGGGGCACGAAGTGGTCGCCGAGGCCGCCGACGCCAACACCGCGCTGGAACTGGCGCTGGGCGAGGCGCCCGACCTGGCCCTGGTCGACATCCGCCTGGCCCGCAACACCGACGGCGGCCAGCTGGCGCGGCAGCTCTACCAGCTCCTGGGCGTGCGCTCCCTCTTCGTCTCCGGCTCCATCACCGAGACCTTCCGGCACGAGATGGAGGCGATCAATCCGGTCGGCTTCCTTGGCAAGCCGGTGACCCGCCGCACCCTCTGCGAAGCCCTGGGCACGGCGACCCAGCACTGAGGGCCGCCGCCTCGTCCCTGATCCTCCCCCAGCGCGCAACGCGGTTGGGGGCTTGGCGCGGCAGCGCCGAGAGGGAGGCTGCTGAGGTAAAGTCCCCTCTCAATCAGCTCACTGACAGCTCCTCCAGGGGGGAGCGTCTCCAGCGCCGACTCTAGCTTAGAGGCAGCTCCATCCAGACGTCGCAGCGGGCGTAGGGCGTCTCGCGCGGCGGCAGGTCGCGGAAGCCGCTCGCGCGATAGAGCGCCAGGGCCGGGCCGAGGGCGGAATTGGTCTCGAGATACAGGCGCGGAGCGCCGAGTTCCCGCGCCTTGTCGATGCAGGCCTGCATCAGAGCCTTGCCGAGGCCTGTGCCCCGGGCGGCCTCCGAAACCGTCATCTTGGCCACCTCGAAACCGCCGTCGGTCATGGGAATGAGGCCGACGCAGCCGATCGCCTCGCCCTCCCGTTCGCCCATGAAGATGTAGCCGCCCTTGGCGACGATCTGACCGACGGGATCGTCCAGGACCTGGCGGTCCTTGGGCTCGATGGTGAAATGCCTGGAAATCCAGGCCTCGTTGAGCGAGCGCCAGGCCTGGGCGTGGCGGGGTTCGAAGGCGACGATCCGCATGGCTGCGATATTGGCCCGCAAGCTGTGCTAGGCAAGCGCCATGGCCAATCCGATCTTCGCCAGCCTGCCGACCACCATCTTCGAGGAGATGAGCGGCCTCGCCCGCGAGCTGGGCGCCGTCAATCTCGGCCAGGGTTTCCCGGACTCCCCCGGGCCGGAGGCGATCCGGGCCAAGGCGGCTGACGCCGTGCTGAACGGCTACAACCAGTATCCGCCCATGGCCGGCCTGGCGGAATTGCGCCAGGCGGTCGCCCGTCACTATGGGCGGACGCAGGGGCTCGACCTCGACTGGGCGGAGGAGGTCACGGTCACCTCCGGCGCCACCGAGGCGCTGGCGGCGGCCTTCCTCGGCCTGATCCGCCCAGGCGACGAGGTGGTGGTCTTCCAGCCGCTCTACGACGCCTACCTGCCGCTGATCCGCCGCGCCGGGGGGGTTCCGCGGCTGATCACCCTGTCGCCCCCGGACTGGCGGTTCACCCGAGAGATGCTGGAGGCCGCCTTCACGGCCAAGACGCGCTTCGTGGTGCTGAACAACCCGATCAATCCGACCGGCACGGTGATGGCCGAGGCCGACCTCGCCCTGCTCGCGGAATTCTGCGTGGCCCACGACGCGGTGGCGATCTGCGACGAAGTCTGGGAGCAGGTGGTGTTCGATCAGGCGCGGCACCGCCCGCTGATGGCCTTCCCCGGCATGCGCGAGCGGTGCGTGAAGATCGGCTCGGCGGGCAAGATGTTCGGCCTGACCGGCTGGAAGGTGGGCTTCCTCTGCGCCGCGCCGCGCCTGACCCGGGCGCTTTCCCGCACCCATCAGTTCCTGACCTTCACCACCCCGCCGAACCTGCAGGCGGCCATCGCCTTCGGCCTGGATACGCCCGGCGATTGGTTCGAGGCTATGCCGCGGGCGCTGCAAGCCTCGCGCGACCGGCTGGCCGAGGGTTTGCGCAGCGAGGGCTTCGTCCCTTTGCCGACGCAGGGCACCTATTTCCTGAACCTGGATCTCCCCGCCTCCGGCGTGGACGAGCCCGACCGCGCCTTCGCCTTCCGTGCGGTCAAGGAGGCCGGCGTGGCGACGATCCCCGTCTCCGCCCTCTACGAACAGGACCCCGTGACCACCATCCTGCGGCTCTGCCTGGCCAAAGAGGACGCCACGCTCGACGCCGGCGTCGAGCGGCTGGCCAAGGCGCGGGACCTAAGCCGGCGGCGATAAAAGCCGGGTGTGCGGCATGGTTTACGCATCCCGCACAGGTTGTCTGCGTTTCCCGCTCGGCGCGACATGCGCCAATGTCCGGACCTGACCCGGACTCCGGCTTGAGGGACAATCCGATGACTATCCGTGTGCGCCGCGTGACGACCGTCGCTCTGGCGGCCCTGACTCTGACTTCGGCCGCGGCCGCCGGCTCGGCGGCCCAGGCGCAGGACTACGGCGCGCAGCCGTGGGAGCGCTACGGCTCGGCCGATCCCTGCCACCGGACGGCGGGCAACCGGGCGCTGACCTGGGGCGTCATCGGGCTTCTGGCGGGCGCGACGGCTGGCGGGGCGGCCGCCGGCGCGGGCGTGGTCGCCGAGGGCGCGTTCCTGGGCGGAACCGTGGGCGCCATCGTCGGCGCCAAGGCCGGCCACGCCTCGGCGGCCTGCGGCACGGCGCGGGACCCCTACGCCTATTGGAACCACCCGGCCTATCGCAGCCACAACGGCCAGGCGCCCTCGCCCTACTACGCCAACCCCTATGCGGCGGAAGGCGCGGACTACGGCTATGACGACGCCTATCGCGGCGGCTCGCGCTACGAATACCGCTCGAGCTACGCCTATGACAGCCGCGACTACGACCGCCGCCGGTACGATCCGTGCTGCGACTATCGGCGTGACGGCGACGGTTATGGCTACAAGCGCCGCTACGAATACGACCGCTACGACTACGACCGGTCGGTGGACTCCTACGAGTCCCGCTACAGCTACGATTCCCGCTACGACGACGCGCCGCGCTACGAAGAGCGCCGCTATCCGCCTTCGCGCTACGAGCGGTAGTCGCAAGGTCCGCCCCGACAGCCACTTGGGGGGCCGGGGCGGAACGTCAGGTCAGCAGGTCGAGCCGCCGTCCACCACGATGGCCTGGCCCGTCATCCAGGCCGCCGCCGGCGAGGCCAGGAACACCGCGGCGCCGGCGATATCGTCCGGTTCGCCCAGGCGGCGCAGGGGGGTGTTGGCGCTGGAGCGCTTCTCGGCCTCCGGCGTGTCCCAAAGCGCGCGGGCGAAGTCGGTCTTCACCAGGCCCGGCGCGATGCAGTTGACGCGGATGTTGTCCGGCCCGAGTTCCACGGCCAGGTTGCGCGCCAGCTGGAAGTCGGCCGCCTTGGAGATGTTGTAGGCGCCGATCCCGGTGGAGCCGCGCAGGCCGCCGATCGACGAGATGATGATCACCGCCCCATCCTTCCGCTCGCGCATCTGGGGGGCGACCATCTGGATCAGCCAGTTGTTGGCGATGATGTTGTTGTCGAGAATCTTGCGGAACGCCTCGTCCGAGATCTGCGACATCGGCCCGAAGAAGGGGTTGGTGGCGGCGTTGCAGACCACGATGTCGATCTTGCCGAAGGCCTTGTTGGTCTCGTCGACCAACCGCTGAAGGTCCTCCTTGGAGGAGATCGAGGCCGGGACGGAGATCGCCTGGCCCGGATGCTTCTCGTTGATCGCCGCGGCCACCTCATCGCAAGGGCCGGCCTTGCGGGAGGAGATCGTCACCTTGGCGCCCTGCTCGGCCATGCGTTCGGCGATCGCCCGGCCGATCCCCCGCGACGACCCGGTGATGACGGCGACCTTGCCGGTCAGATCGAACAATTGGCCCATGGCGCTCTCCCTTGAAACATCCGTTTGAAATCCGCCGGCCATTTGCGGCGCCGCCCGACGCGGGGTCAAGCGCCGAGGCCGGCGGGACTTGGCGGACCGGAACAAACGAGCATTAACCCAGCGGTAACTATGGTTAAGATTTCGAACCAAGGGTGAACGGGCCTCGTCCCACGGCCGTCGCCAAGGCGGCGCGGGCCAGCAGCCGCGTGGAATCCAAGGTCGGCAGGGGCGAGTTGGCGTCGTCCAGGATCAACGGGATTTCGGTGCAGCCCAGCACCACCGCGTCGCAGCCGCGCTCGCCCATGCGGCGGACAAGTTCGACGAAATAGGCGATCGAGGCCGGCCTGAAGACGCCGAGCACCAGCTCCTCCATGATGATCCGGCCGATCTCCGCCCGCTCGTCCGGCTCGGGACGCAGCCAGGCAAGGCCGTGGGCGGCGAGCTTCTCCGGATAGACCTCGCTTTCCACCAGCCAGCGCGTGCCGGTGAGCGCCAGCCGGCGGAATCCGCGGCGCGCAGCTTCGGCGGCCACCACCTCGGCGATGTGCAGCCATGGCCGCGGGGAGCGGCTTTCGATCCGCGGCAGGGCCTGGTGGATGGTGTTGTCGGGGCAGATCAGAAAGGCCGCGCCGGCCGTAGCGAGCTTTTCGGCCGAGGCCAGCATCAGCTCCCCGACGCCGTCGAGGTCGCCGGCCTCCAGCCGCGCGACGTACTCGGCCAGGGACGGGGTGTGCATGGTGATCTCGGGGTGAGCATGCGGCCCGAGGAAAGCCGGCGCCTCGGCGCAGAGGGTGCGATAGCAGAGGGCCGCGCCCTCGGCCGAGCAGGCGACGATCCCGATGTGGGCCGGAGAGTCGGTCATGCCCTAACGGCACACGCGATGGCGGCCGAAGTCCAGATGCAGGTGATCGCGATGGGCGGCGTTGTAGTCGGGGCCGAGGACCGCCCGGAACCAGCCGCAGGCGTCTGCGCGCGCCCGGCGCAGAAACCGGCCCTCCGGGGTTTCGGCCCGATAGTCGGAGATCACCCGCACCGTCCGCCCGTCGGAGAGGCGAAAGGCCGTCACGTCGATGGCGTTGGCGAAGGCGTGCTCGCTGCGGCGCGCCTCGGCGCGGTTGTAGACATTGCGGCAGGCGTAGGTTCCCACGTGGTCCACGCGCACGACGCGGGCTCCCGCCAGCTCGCGGGCGGCCGGCTGCAGGCCGTGCCGGTCCCAGAAGGCGTAGGCCAGGGCCTGGGGGCAGGTCATCACCGGCGCGGCCGGCGCAAGCGGGGTCGTCCCGCCACGCAGGCGCACGGCGTTGAGTTGGGCGCAGCTTCCGTCGACCCGCTGCGGAACCTCGACGAAGTCCACCCCGCCCTCGGCGAGGATCCGACGGCAGGCTTGGCGGTCCTGCGCCGCGCCGGCGAACTTGAAGCCGGTGGCCCATCCCGGCGGGTCGGCCAGGCGCAGCGGTTTCCACGGCAGGTCCTGAGGCGGGGCGAAGGCGTCGACGATCCAGGCGAGCGCGATGGCCAGGAGGGCGAGGTCGAGCAGACTCGCCCAAAGCGCCGCCCAGCCGAGCGCCTCGGGCGAGCTTGGAGGAATGCGGGAAAGACGGGGAATGCGCGCCACCCTGGCCCAACGGATTGTCGCGGCGCAGGTTCGGCGGCGAAGGCGGCGGCCTTAAGACGAAGCCAATCTGCATCGGTTTGAGCATCGCCCCTTGCGGACCGACGCCCGGCGTCGCACGTTCCGCCCAAATTCGACGGAGATCCGACTGATGCGTAACTGGCGCCTGGACGAAGACGGCGAGGACGAGACCGCCCGCAAGCCCGACATGCCGATGACGGCGGGGCCCGTCCAGAACGCGCTCTTCCGCTCGCGCACCGTGCTGGTGTTCGGCGAGATCGACATGCGCCTGGCCGAGCGGGTCACCGCCCAGCTCCTGGCGCTGTCCAACGAGAGCGAAGAGCCGATCAAGGTGGTGATCAACTCCCCGGGCGGCCACGTGGAGAGCGGCGACACCATCCACGACATGATCCGCTACTGCGGCCCCCAGGTGAAGGTGATCGGCACCGGCTGGGTGGCCTCGGCCGGGGCGCACATCTTCCTCGGCGCGACCAAGGAAAACCGCCTCTGCCTGCCCAACACCCGTTTCCTGTTGCACCAGCCGATGGGCGGCGTGCGCGGCCAGGCCTCGGACATCCAGATCGAGGCCGAGGAGATCGTGAAGATGCGCGAGCGGGTGAACCGCATGATCGCCAAGGAGACCGGCCAGCCCTACGAGAAGATCGTGAAGGACACCCAGCGGAACTTCTGGATGGGCGCCGAGGCGGCGGTCGAATACGGGCTCGTCTCGCGGATCATCCATCGCGCTGACGAGGCCTGAGGACGCGATGGGCCAGCCCTGGTGGAAAGGGGCGGTGGTCTATCATGTCTATGTCCGCAGCTTCTTCGACAGCGACGGAGACGGCCAGGGCGACCTGAAGGGCGTCCTGGCCCGGCTGGACTACATCCAGACGCTTGGGGTGGATGCGATCTGGCTCTCGCCCATCCACCCGTCCCCCAATCGCGACTGGGGCTACGACGTCGCCGATTTCGATGGGGTCCAGCCCGACTACGGGACTCTGGACGATTTCGAAGCGCTGCTGAACGCTGTCCATGAACGGGGCATGCGGCTGATCCTGGACGAGGTGCTCTCCCACACCTCCGACGAGCACGCCTGGTTCGTCGAGAGCCTGACCGGCGGCGCCGACGGGCCCAAGGCCGATTGGTACGTCTGGGCGGACCCGAAGCCGGACGGTACGGCGCCGAACAACTGGCTGTCGGTGTTCGGCGGGCCGGCCTGGTCCTACCAGCCGGCGCGCCGCAAGCACTATCATCACAAGTTTCTGCGTCAGCAGCCGAAGCTGAACTGGCGGAACCCCGAGGCTCGCGAAGCGGCGCTGAAGGTGCTGGACTTCTGGCTGGAGAAGGGGGTGGACGGCTTCCGCCTGGACGTCGCCGGCACCTATCTCCACGACGCCGACCTCACCGACAATCCGGCCGTGCCGATCGAGGCGCGGCGGAACGCCCACTGGCGTCATGCGGCCGACCTGCAGCGGCACATCCACGACTCCAACCTGGAGGAGAACGTGGAAATGCTCGACCTCATCCGGCGGCGGGTGGAGGCGCACGGCGACCGCTTCGTCTTCGGCGAGTTCTCCGAGGAGGAGGAGCGATGCGGCGCCTATCTCGGGGCGCACGAAGGCCTGCACTCCGGCTACACCTTCGTCATGCTTCTGGCCCGGCGCCTGGGCCCGAAGTTCGTGCGCGACCACGCCGCCACCCTGGCGCGGTTCCCGGACCATTGGCCGACGGTCTCCTTCTCCAACCATGACGTGCCGCGCACGGCGAGCCGCTTCGGCGGCGGGCCGGAGGTCGCGCGCCTGATGTTCGCCCTGCTCATGGCCCTGCAGGGCACGGCCCTGATCTATCAGGGCGAGGAACTGGGCCTGCCCCAGGCGAGCCTCGCCCGCGACCAGCTGCGCGATCCGGTCGGCGACCTCTACTGGCCCTATGACGGTGGGCGCGACGGCTGCCGCACGCCCATGCCCTGGACTGAAGGGGTCAATCTCGGGTTTTCGACCGGCACGCCCTGGCTGCCGGCGGCGAAGGAGCACGCCGGGCTTTCCGTGGCGACCCAGGCCTCCGATCCGGGCTCGATGCTCGCCTTTGCGCGCGCCATGATCGCCCTGCGCAAGGCCCATCCGGCGCTGAAGGTCGGAGAGATGCGGATGCTGGAAACCCCAGACCCGGTGCTGGCCATCGTCCGCCGCGGGAGCGGCCAACAGATCGCCTGCCTCTTCAACATGGGCGCCGAGGCCGTGACCCTCTCCGACGAGCGACTCTCGGGGGGCGCGCTGCTGGCGCCGCAGACCGGCGAGATTGACGCATCGCAAGGGGCGCTGCGGCTCGGCCCCTACGCTGCGGGCTTCCTGCAACTCTGACGCCGGACTAGAAACCGCCCATGGCTGATGGCGACACCAAACCGGCGCGGACCGCCCCCGAGACCAAGTTCGGGCGCGGCTTCCTGCATGACATCTGGTATTTCGCGGCCCTGGCGAGCGACCTGAAGCCCGGAAAGCTGCAGCGCTACGAGATCCTGGGCGAGCCGATCCTTTTGTCCCGCGACCGCGCGGGAAAGGTCTACGCCCTGCGCGACATCTGCCCCCACCGGGCCGCGCCGCTGTCGGCCGGCAGACTGGTGCGCGAAGCCGACGGCCGCGAGGCGGTCGAGTGCCCCTATCACGGCTGGAAGTTCGGGACCGACGGCGCCTGCACCGCCATCCCCTCCCTGGTCGCCGACCAGGCGATGGAGGTTTCGAAGATCCGCGTGCGCCGCTATCCGGCGGCCGAGAGCCAGGGACTGGTCTTCGTCTGGATTCCGTCCGATCCGCGGTTCGACGGCGAGCCGCCCGAGCCGCCGCCAGTCTTTCCGGGCGTGGTCGGGGGCGGGCCGAAGCTCGTGGACCGCATGGACTTCGATTCCCACATCGACCATGCCGTGGTCGGGCTGATGGACCCCGCGCACGGCCCCTATGTGCATCAGCAATGGTGGTGGCGCTCCTCGAAGAGCCAGCACGAGAAGGCCAAGAAATTTGAGCCGCGCGAATGCGGCTTCGCCATGGTGCGGCACGAGCCGTCGAAGAATTCCCGCGCCTATGCGATCCTGGGCGGACAGCCCCTGACCGAGATCGTCTTCCGCATTCCCGGCCTGCGTTGGGAGCACGTGACCGTGGGCCGGCGCCAGGTGCTGTCCCTCACCTGTCTGACCCCGGTGAACGAAGGCAGGACGCGGATCACCCAGATCGTCTGGTCCGATCACCCCGCCTTCTTCTTCCTCAAGCCGTTCATCGCCGCCGGCGCGCGGGCCTTCCTGCGGCAGGACGGCGACATGGTGAACCTGCAGAACGAGGGCCTGCGCTACGACCCCGGCCTCCTGTGGATCGACGACGCCGACCGTCAGGCCAAGTGGTATCAGCAGCTCAAGCGCGAATGGGCGGCCAGCCGCAAGGCCGGGCGGCCGTTCCAGAATCCGGTGGAACCGGCCGTCCTGAGGTGGCGAAGCTAGGCTGGGACCAGGGGCGGCTTGGGCGACTTGGACGTCAGGTTCAGGTCGTCGATCCGGATCGGCGCGAAGCCGCGGGCGATCTCCCAGTCGATGCGTGCGCCCAGGGCGGTGATGGTGGCGACCGGGTCCAGCCGGCGCAGGTCCATCGCCTTCAAGGCGACATGAGGGACCTTTGCATAGAGGATCGGGTACTGCTCCACCTCGCCGCGGCCGTCGGGCAGGAAGCAGCGCACGACCACCTCGACCATATCGACCGGCACCGCAGCCAGGGTCTCGGCGGCGATGCGCAGGGAGACGGCGCAGACATTGGCCAGGTGAATCTCCTGGCGTGCGGCGAAGGTCAGCGCGCGATAGACGCTGCGGCCGGTTTCGCCGATCTCCACCGCCTCGTCGGGCAGGGCGTCGAATTCGAGCGCATCCACATAGGCGACGAGGCGGCCAGGCGACGGCATGGCGACCGCGAAGCCTTCCAGAACCGCCGCAAGCACGGCGGTGGGGGCATGCGCCTTGAGGGCCGTCTCGATCGCCTCCATGTCCAGGGCGAGGACGGCAGGCGCCAGATTGACGTCGAGATTGTGCACCTCGGCGTTGCGCTTGGCCTGGGCGTAGAGCTCGGCGTCCTTCTTGGCGGCTTCCAGCACCTTTTCCGCCAGCGCGCGACGGCGCTCCTGACCCAGGCCGAACAGGCTGTCGATCAGGCCGGGGCGATAGTTGGCCAGCGCCCGCCGCGCCTTCTGCTCCAGCTCGTGCCGACGCACCGCCGGCTCCACCAGTCCGCGGGTGGCGATCTCGTTCCAGTCCAGCCGCTCATAGGCGATGCAGTGGGCGCGGGTCAGCCGTTCGAACAAAGCCTCGTAGGCCGCGGCCACATTGGGGCCGCTCGGCCGGCGGGCCGTGGCGCGCTCCTTGCGTTCTCGATCGCGCAGCGCCCTCTTGGTGGCGCGGTCGATCCGGTTCATCGTGGGCAGGATGGTCCTGCCGGCCGGCGCGTCCATACCCCTTGCCCCCCCTCCGTTGCGGCGGAATGTCGCGACTGGTTTTGAAATACCTGCGTTTTCGTCACCGAACCTTTAAGAAAAACATGGACTTCACAACAACCGACGGTTTCAGGATCGCCTTCGACGACATCGCGCCCTCGGGGGCGGACCGCACCATCGTCCTGGTCCACGGCTTCGCATCCAACCGTAACGAGGGCTGGCGGCGAACGGGCTGGTACGGCGCCTTCGAGCGGCGGGGGGTGCGTTGCGTGGCCCTCGACCAGCGGGGGCACGGCGAAAGCGACAAGTCGCACGAACCTTCCGATTACGAGCGCGACAAGCTCGCCGCCGACCTGATCGGCCTCCTCGACCATCTGGACCTGACGCGCGTGGACCTGTTCGGCTATTCCATGGGGACGCGCACGGCCCTGGCCGCCGCCCTGGCCGCGCCGAACCGGTTCTCGAACCTGATCCTCGGCGGCGTGGGGGGACGGCTGCTGGAAGAACGCCGGTCCTCGACCGGGGATGCGATGGCCCAGGCCATGCTGGCGGAGGATCCGGAAACCATCGAGCATCCCCTCCTGCGCAGCTTCCGCCAGTTCGCTGACGAGCAGGGTGAAGACCGCCGGGCGCTGGCGGCCTTCACCCAGGCGCAGAATCCGCCCCTCGACACCGCCGCCTTCGGCGCCCTGCCGATGCCGGTGCTGGTGGTGGCCGGCCAGCGCGACACCGGCGCCGGCGATCCGGAAGGCCTCGCCCGCGCCTTCGCCCAGGGCCACGGCGTCACCGTACCGGGCTGCGACCACTTTTCGGCCATTCCGCACGCCCTGACCAAGGGGGCGGTCTTCGACTTCCTGGATGGCCTGCTCGACGAGGACCCCTGGGCGAGGTGAAGCGGTGTTCGGGTTGACCTTAGGGGACCGATGACGCACGCGGCGCTTCTCCTATAGTCCCGCCTCATGCCCGAGCTCGTCCTGCCCGCCCTCCCCCGCCTGCTGGCCGAAGCGGCCGAGGCGGCCGAACGCCTGGTCGCTGAAGCCAGGACCGTCGTTGCGGCCCGTATTGCGCCGGAGGGCCGTCCAGATCGCGCCGCCCTGGACGCCCAGCAGCATGTCGCCCACGGCCTGGCCTGGGCGGCCGCCTATGCCGAGACCCTGCGCCAGACAGCAGCCTGGGCCGCGGCCCTGGAGGTTGACGGCCGCTTCGGCGAGGCTGAGGCCCTGCCGGCCCAACTGCTGGCGCACGAGTATCTCAGCCAGTTGGCCGGCGGCCTGCCTATGAACCAGGGCGAGACCTTCCGTCCGGCGGACCTTGGGCTCTCCACCGAGGCGCTGGCGCCTCTGATCGTGCGGCTGGCGCCGGGCGCGGGCCAGACCGTCAGGACCCGGATCGTCGAGCTGCTGGACGCCGCCCGCGGCCGCCCCTCCCTCGAGGCCAGCGGCCTGGACGAGACGCTGGAGCAGGTGCGCGACCAGTTCCACGCCTTCGCGGCGGAGAAGATCGCCCCCTTCGCCCACGGCTGGCACCTGAACGACGAGCTGATCCCGCTTCCGCTGATCGGGGAGTTGGCCGAACTGGGCGTCTTCGGCCTGACCGCGCCGGAGGAATATGGCGGATCGGGCCTCGGCAAGGTGGCCATGTGCGTCGTGTCCGAGGCCCTTTCCCGCGGCTGGATCGGCACGGGTTCGCTCGGCACCCGTTCGGAGATCGCCGCCGAGCTGATCCTGGCCCACGGCACCGAGGAACAGAAGCAGCGCTTCCTGCCCGCTGTGGCCTCCGGCGAGATCATCCCCACGGCGGTGTTCACCGAGCCCGAGGCGGGATCGGACCTCGGCTCTCTGCGCACCCGCGCGGTCCGTGAGGGCGAGGTCTGGAAGGTCACCGGCTCCAAGACCTGGATCACCCACGCCGCCCGCGCCGATCTGATGACCCTGCTGGCGCGCACCGATCCGGCGTCGAAGGACCATCGAGGGCTTTCCATGTTCCTGGCGGAAAAGCCGCGCGGAACGGTCGGCGACCCCTTCCCGGCCCAGGGCATGACGGGCGGCGAGATCGGCGTGATCGGCTACCGCGGCATGAAGGAGTACGAGATCGGCTTCGACGGGTTCGAGGTTCCGCACGCCAACCTGCTGGGCGGCCAGGAGGGGCAGGGCTTCGTCCAGCTGATGGCCACCTTCGAGAGCGCGCGGATCCAGACCGCGGCGCGGGCCCTGGGCGTCGCCCAATCGGCGCTCGACCTCGCCCTCGACTACGCCCTACAGCGCCGGCAGTTCGGCGAGCCGCTGGCCCGCTTCCCGCGGGTGGCCAACAAGCTGGCCATGATGGCCGCCGAAATCCTGGGGGCAAGGCGCCTGACCTGGTTCGCCGCCCGGGCGAAGGACGCCGGCCGCCGCTGCGACCTGGAGGCCGGAATGGCCAAGCTGACGGCGGCTCGTATCGCCTGGGCCTGCGCCGATAACGCCGTGCAGATCCACGGCGGCGCGGGCTTCGCCCTGGAGCAGCCGGTCAGCCGGATCCTGGCCGACGCCCGGATCCTGAACATCTTCGAAGGCGCCGGCGAGATCCAGGCCCAGGTGATCGCCCGACGGCTGCTGGAAGGCGCCAACTGATCGCGCGACAGGCGAACGAGCTCCGTTATGCGAGCACGCTCAACGAGCATCGGTTTGACCAGCGCGGCGGCGATCGCCCATAAGGCGGGCGCTTTCGAAGAATGGCGATCTGCGACGCTGCGCCACACGGCGACGCCAAGGTTTTCCCGGTAAGAGCCGCAATGTCGGCGTCGCGAAACGAGTTCGTTGAACGCGCTCAATCATCAAGCCCCCGCTCGTCGGGGCGAAAGGGACTACAGCCACCTCCATGAAACACCTGTCTGGCAAGATCGAAGCGGCCGGCGAGGCCGAGGTCCGCGTCCCAACTCGCCGGGCCCTGGCCAAGCAGCAGACCCGCGCCAAGGTGCTGGCGGCCGCTCGTCGCCTGTTCTCCGAGGAAGGTTACGAAGGCGCCACCATCCGCGACATCGCCGCCGCCGCGGGCATGTCCACCGGCGCGGTTTTCGCCAACTTCACCGATAAATCCGACCTGTTCCGCGAGATCATGGTCGCCGACATGGAAGCCCTGGTCGAGGCCATGCGCGAGGCCGCCGGCCGCGGCCGCAGCGTGGATGACGCCCTGCTCAAGCTCTTCACCGCCGGCTACGCCTTCTACAAGAGCCAGCTGCCCATGGCCCGCGCCGCCTTCGGCGTCTCCTGGTCGGCCGAGCAGGGCCCGGAACTGCGCGGCCTGCCGCCGGTGCAGTCTCTGACGGACCTGATCGCGCAGCAGCTCCAGGACGGCGTTGAGCGCGGCGAGCTGAGCCAGGAGGCCGAAGTCAAGCTGCGCACCCAGATGCTGTTCGACTGCTATCTCGCCAACTTCCGCGAGGCGGTGTTCGAAGGCTGGAGCCTGGACGCCCTGCAAGCCAAGGCCCGCGATCAGATTCGCGTGATCATGGCCGGCGCGCGCCGAGGTTAAGGGGGGCCTGCGGCTCCTAACCGGCGCAAATGGACGCGCGCGCCGCAGCATCTGAGAATGATCAAGGGACGCGCCGCAGAGCGCGTTCCTGGACACAGCCCCGGCCAACGGGGCGTTCCGGGGGGAACATGCCGCTCAGCCTGAGGAAGTCCCAGAAGGAGGCGACGCGCCAGCGGGTGCTCGACGCCGCCCGCGAACTCTTCGAGAACCGGGGCTACGAAGAAGCCACCGTGCGGGAGATCGCCCGCCTGGCGGGGGTTTCGGTCGGCAGCGTCTTCACCACCTTCGCATCGAAGGGCGATATCCTAAGCCAGGTCATGGCCGACCGGCTGGAGGCGCTCTATGCGGAACTGGACAAGGTGGTTCCCCACCTGCGCGGCTCCACGCCCGACCGGCTGCGCTCGATGTTCGCCATCCACTTCGCCTTCGAGACACGGCGCACCCGGCTGTTCCTCGCCCACATCGCGGCGGCCTACAACTGGACGCTGGCGCCGACCAGCCGGCCCTACGGCCGCAACCCTCGCCTGCGCCAGATCGTGCGCGACTGCCTGGCCGAGGGCGTTCAGCGCGGCGACGTCGACCCCGCCGCCGACCTGGACCTGGCCGTCGACGTGCTGATGGCCGCATACGCCTGGACCTATCGGCTGGCCGCCTGGGAAGGTGCCGACGCCGACGCCATGAGCGCTGTCATGGACCGCCAGATCGGCCTGATCGCCGACGGATTTCGTCCGCGCCACGCTTAAGGCGTAGCCCCACGCGGGGCGATCCGCGCTAGATTGGCGCCATGAACCTCTTCCAATACCTGATCCCGGCCAGCCTGGCGGCGGTGACGATCACCCTCTTCATCGGGCTCTACGCCCTGTTCCGCGGCGGCGACTTCGGGCGCTCATATTCGAACAAGCTGATGCGCCTTCGCGTGCTTCTGCAGGCGCTGGCCGTCGCGATCCTGGTGATCGCGGTCTGGTGGCGGCACCGGGCGAGCTGACGCGCATGGTGGTGCTGAACAAGATCTACACCCGCACCGGCGACAGCGGGGCCACCCGCCTGGCGAACGGCGAGCCGGTCTCCAAGGCCGCGCTGCGGGTGGCGGCCTACGGCTCGGTGGACGAGGCCAACGCCTGTCTGGGCATGGCCCGGCTGCATACCGCCGTCGACGCCGAATTCGACGCCGCCCTGGCGCGGATCCAGAACGAGCTGTTCGACCTGGGGGCCGATCTGGCGACCCCGCCGCGTGAAGCCGAGGCCGAGGCGCGCACCCTGCGCATCGTCGAGAGCCAGGTAGCGCGGCTGGAAGCCGAGATCGACGCCATGAACGAAGGCCTGCCGCCGCTCGCTTCCTTCGTCCTGCCGGGCGGAACGCCGGCGGCCGCGGCCCTGCACCTGGCGCGCACCGTGGCCCGGCGGGCCGAACGCGAGGCGGTGGCTCTCGTGGAGGCGGGCGAAGCGGTGAATCCGGTCGCCATGCGTTATCTGAATCGGTTGTCGGACTTTCTCTTCGTCGCCGCCCGCCATGCCAACGACCGGGGGCGGGCCGAAGTGTTCTGGCGGTCCGGCGCCACGCGTTAGATGTGACAGGAACCCCTCGCCGCGCGGAATGCGGGCCTCGTCCGCGAGGGGCGCAAGACGGAGATCTCGACGAGGCCCATGACCCTCGCAAGGCTGCTCGAATTCGCAAGGCGGGTCCCCCGGTTGGTCGGGGTCGGCGCGCTGGCCCTGGCGCCGCTGGTGGTGACGCTCTGGCTCGCCTGGCTGGCCTTGCGCGCCATGGCCTCGGTCGGCGCCGTCCTGTCGGCTCCGGCGCGGGGAATCCTGCACACCGGTTTCGGCGGCGGCTGGGGCGACGTGGCCCTGAACGTCCTAGTGGCCGTCGTGGTCCTGACCCTGGTGGGCCTCGCGGCGGAGAGCCTGCTGGGCAAGGTGGTCGGCCAGATGTCGGCCCGGCTGATCGGCCGCGTGCCGGTCGCCAGCACCGTCTATCTTGCGGTGCAAAAACTGCTCGCGGGGTTCCGCAGTACCGGCGAGGACACGCGCAAGGTGGTGCTCATCGAGTTCCCCTCGCCGGAAATGAAGACCATCGGCCTGGTCACCCGCCGGTTCCGCGCCTCCGACACGGGGGAGGAACTGGCGGCGGTCTATGTGCCGACGACGCCCAATCCCAGCTCCGGCTATATCGAGATCGTGCCGGTGGACAATCTGGTGTGGCTGGACTGGTCGGCGCGCGACGCCATTCAGTTCATCATGTCGGGCGGGGTGATCGGGCCGGATCAGATCGTGTACGGCATCAAGCGCCCGCCGCCGCCGATCTGAGCTATTTGGCCGCAGCCTGCGCCAGCTTACGGCGCTCGGCGTCGGCCTTGGCCGCCTCGCGGGCTTCCGGCGTGTCGATCACCCGCCCGGTGATGTCGGAGATCAGCACAGGCCGGGCGCAGGTGCGCGTGCGCCAGTCCCACCAGTCGCCCTGCGCCTCGCATTCCTTTTCCGGCCAGACCCAGCCGACGTGATAGACCGTAAAGCCCAGGCTGAGCGTGGCGAAGACGGCGACGAAGATCAGCTTCAGGCGATTGATGATGCGGTTCATGGTCCGGTTCGTCTCAACTCTGGGCGGCGCCTAGCGGGAAGATCCGCCGGAAATAGGGCGCCGGTAAATGCCGCCGCCGACTTGCAATGCGCGTCGGAAGCGTTATGCCGCATGCCGACCGATTTTTCCGCAATGCAAATTTGAGGCGCTGGCTAACGATGAAAGTGTTGGTCCCGGTCAAACGGGTGATCGATTCAAACGTCAAGGCCCGGGTGAAGTCCGATCAGACGGGCGTCGACCTGGCGAACGTCAAGATGTCCATGAACCCCTTCTGCGAGATCGCGGTGGAAGAAGCCGTGCGGCAGAAGGAAAAGGGCACGGTGACCGAGATCGTGGCCGTCTCCATCGGGCCGGCCCAGGCGCAGGAAACCCTGCGCACGGCGCTCGCCATGGGCGCGGACCGGGCGATCCTGGTTCAGACCGACGCCGATCCGGAGCCGCTGGCGGTCGCTAAGCTCCTGAAGGCCGTCGTGGCCGAAGAGGGGCCGAACGCGGTCGTCATGGGCAAGCAGGCCATCGACGGCGACAACAACGCTACCGGTCAGATGCTGGCCGCCCTGCTCGACTGGCCGCAGGCGACCTTCGCCTCGGGCGTGGAACTGTCCGGCGACAAGGCGAAAGTCACCCGCGAGGTGGACGGCGGCCTGCAGACGATCGAGGTGGTCCTGCCCGCCGTGATCACGGCCGACCTGCGCCTCAACGAGCCGCGCTACGCCAGCCTGCCCAACATCATGAAGGCCAAGAAGAAGCCGCTCGACGTCAAGGAAGCCTCGGCCTACGGCGTCGACCTGGCGCCGCGCCTGAAGGTGCTGAAGGTCACCGAGCCGCCGAAGCGCGGCGGCGGCATCAAGGTCGAGACCGCCGCCGACCTGGTCATGAAGCTGAAGAACGAAGCGGGGGTGCTCTAATGGCCGTTCTCGTCATCGCCGATCACGACAACGCGTCGCTGAAGGACAACACCCACAAGACCGTCACCGCGGCCCAGGCCATCGGCGGCGATATCGACATCCTGGTGGCCGGCGAGAACGCCAAGGCCGCCGCCGACGCCGCGGCCAAGATCGCCGGTGTGCGCAAGGTGCTGCTGGCCGAGAGCCCGGAACTGGGCCAAGGCCTGGCCGAAGCCTTCGATGCGGTGGTCGTGCCGCTGGCGGCGAACTACGACGCCATCCTCACCCCGGCCGTGTCGCAGGGTAAGAACATCTCGCCCCGCATCGCCGCCAAGCTGGATGTCGCCCAGATCTCCGACGTGATCGAGGTGGTCGACGCCTCGACCTTCGTGCGCCCGATCTATGCCGGCAACGCCCTGGAGACCGTGCAGTCCTCCGACGCCAAGAAGGTGATCACGGTCCGCCCGACCGCCTTCAAGGCCGCCGCCGAAGGCGGCTCTGCTGCGGTCGAGACCGTCTCCGGCGCCGGTTCGGCCAAGTCGAAGTTCGTCGACCAGCAGCTGGTGAAGTCGGCGCGCCCCGACCTGACCGGCGCCAAGATCGTCGTCTCCGGCGGCCGCGCCATGGGCTCGGCCGACGAGTTCCAGAAGGTGATCGAGCCCCTCGCCGACAAGCTGGGCGCCGCCGTGGGCGCCTCGCGCGCGGCGGTCGACGCCGGCTACGCCCCCAACGACTATCAGGTCGGCCAGACCGGCAAGGTGGTGGCGCCGGAGCTCTACATCGCCGTCGGCATCTCCGGCGCGATCCAGCACCTGGCCGGGATGAAGGACTCCAAGGTCATCGTGGCGATCAACAAAGACGCCGACGCCCCGATCTTCCAGGTCGCCGACTACGGCCTGGTGGCGGACTACAAGACCGCCGTGCCGGAGCTGATGGACGCCCTGACCCAGGCGGGCAAGTAAGCCTCTATCGCCTGCGCAAACGATCAAGGGCGGCTCCTCGCGGAGCCGCCCTTTTTCGCGCCTGACCTGACCTTTGGGTCAGCGCACGGCGACGGGCGTGTGGGGCGCCCAGTCGCCAAGGGTGAGGGTGACCTCGCGCCCCACCCATTCCGTCGATGGGCTGGCGATGCGCAGGTGGCGCAGGGCCGCCACCGCCTGGGCGTCCAGTTCCGGCGAACCGGAGGTGGAGACCAGGCGCACGCTGGAGACGCGGTCGGCCCCGACGCCGACCTTGACCCGCAGGGTGTGGCCGGAAAGGTCGACTCCGCGTTCCTGCAGGCGTTCGGCGGCCTGGGCGTTCACCCGGTCGACGAACTGCTGTTGCTGGGCGCTCGGGGCGGCATGGGCCGTCGCGGCGAGCAACAGGGCGGCCGCGCTCAGCCCGAGAAGCTGGGCTTTCATGACGTGATCCTTAGGTTCTTGGAGTTTGGAGGAGAGCGGCGCCGCCCCCTCCATGTGGCGCCGACCGGCCGGGATCGCGAACGACGTCTATTGCTCAAGGTTGTTACCGCATCTAACAACCCGTCATGGCCCGTCTGCCGCCCTTCTTCGCTCTACGCGCCCTGGAAGCGGCCGCGCGCCGACGCAGCTACAGCCGGGCCGCCGACGAGCTGGCGGTGACCCACGGGGCGGTGAGCCAGCAGATCCGCCGGCTCGAGGCGGAGCTTGGCGCGCGGCTCTTCACCCGCCAGGGCAACGCCATGATCCCCACGCCGGACGCCGCCCGGCTGGCGGGCAAGGTCCGCGAAGCGCTCGACATCCTGACCGAGGCGACGGCCGCCTTCCGAGGGGCTGCGGAGAAGGAGCCGCTGCGGGTCAGCCTCGATCCGCAGTTCGCAAGCCGCTGGCTGCCTCCGCGCCTGCCACGGCTCCTGGCGCATCCGGCCGGCGCCAACCTCGAGCTGCTCGTGGACGAACAGCGCGCGAACTTCGTCACCGACGGCGTCGACATGGGCGTGCGCTATGGCGCGGGCGTCTGGGACGGCGTGGAGAGCACGCGCCTGTTCCTCGACACCCTCACCCCCCTCTGTTCCCCCGACTTCGCCGCCCGCCACCCCATCGCCCAGGCCGCCGACCTCCTGAAGGTTCCGCTGCTGCACCACACGCATCGGCCCTGGCGCCTGTGGTTCTCGGCCGTCGGCCTGCCGCCTCCCGAGGCTCAAGGCCTGGTCTTCACCGACTCCGTCATGCTGCTGGAGGCCGCCGCCCAGGGCCTCGGCGTGGCGCTCGCCCGCAGCGGCCTGGTGGAGCAGGACCTGAAGAGCGGACGCCTGGTGACGCCGCTGCCGCAAGCGGTGGCCTCCGAACTCGGCTTCCACGTCGTCTGGCGCGCCGACAGCCGAAAGGCCGCGCGCATACACGCCCTGCGGGATTGGCTCCTGGAGGAGGTCGCCCGCGGTGCGGGTTGAGCGGCCACCCCTTCGCACGCTTAAGGCGTCGCTTTCGCTGCGTCGCAGCAAAAGCCTTGGCGAGGCCTGCTTCCGGCGTGTTAGAAACCCGTCACAAGCGGCCGCGAAGGGGAAACGCGCCCGCAGAACCGAGGCTTTATCCGTATGGTCCAGATCAAGTCGGTCGGCGTCGTCGGCGCAGGCCAAATGGGTTCGGGCATCGCCCATGTCTGCGCCCTGGGCGGCTACGACGTGCTGCTGCATGACGTGAGCGCCGAGCGCATCTCCTCCGGCCTGTCGCAGATCGAGAAGAACCTGTCGCGCCAGGTGGTTCGCGGCCTGATCGACCAAGCGGCGATGGACCAGGCGCTCGAGCGGATCAAACCGGCGCAGGAGCTTCAGGCGGTGGGCGCCGTGGACCTCGCCATCGAGGCCGCGACCGAGGACGAGGAGGTCAAGAAGACCATCTTCAAGGCGCTGACGCCGCACCTGGGGCCCAAGACCCTCCTGGCCTCCAACACCTCCTCGATCTCGATCACCCGGCTGGCCTCGGCCTCAGACCGGCCGGAGCGGTTCATCGGCCTGCACTTCATGAATCCCGTGCCGCTGATGAACCTCGTCGAGATCATCCGCGGCATCGCCACCGATGCGGAGACCTACGAAGCCGCGGTCTCCTTCGCCCAGTCGCTCGGCAAGACCACCGCCAACGCCGAGGATTTCCCTGCCTTCATCGTCAACCGGATCCTGGTGCCGATGATCAACGAGGCGATCTACACCCTCTACGAGGGCGTAGGCACCGTCGACGCCATCGACACGGCGCTGAAGCTGGGCGCCAACCACCCGATGGGACCGCTGGAGCTGGGCGATTTCATCGGCCTGGACACCGTGCTGTCGATCATGAACGTGCTCTACGAGGGCCTCGCCGACTCCAAGTACCGGCCCTGCCCGCTGCTGGTGAAGTACGTCGAGGCGGGCTGGCTGGGCCGCAAGGCCGGCCGCGGCTTCTACGACTACCGCGGCGAACACCCGGTCCCGACGCGATAGGCGCCACCTGCGGCGCTGCGACCGTTAATCATTCGACTTGGTGGCGCTCGACGTCGGATACTCCGAGGTGATTCGGACCGGCGGGCTCATGCGGCAGTTCACCACGGCGGCGCTGATCGCCGCCTACATCTGTCTGGCGCTCATCGTCGCCCTGCTCCTGTGGCGGAACGGCGGCGGCTGGGCGGCCGGCGTAGCGGCCTTCTTCGGCGCGGCGGCCTTCTGCCTGGCGCTGCACGCGGCCGTCTCCCAATCGCTGAAGATGGGCGGCCTGCGTTCGGAGCTGGAGAAGATTCGCCAGGCCCACCGCATCATGATCGACCAGATGGAGCGGGTGGACGCCCGGGTCACCGAAGCCGTCGACACCGTGACCGACGACGCGCTGCGCCGCTCCGAGGAGCTGTCGGTCGAGGTCCAGATGCTCGAGGACCTGGTCCAGCGCATGGGCGAGCGCCTGGAGGAGCGGATGCGCGCCGCCCCGCTCCCCTCCGAGCTGCGCGCCGAGGGTCATCGGCGGCATTCCTCCTCGACCCTGCTGCACACCGTGCGCGAGGCCCTGGCCGAGAACCGGGTGGACCTCTACCTGCAGCCGGTCGTCTCCCTGCCGCAGCGGCGCACGGTCTTCTACGAAAGCTATTCGCGCCTGCGCGACGAGACCGGCCGGGTGATGATGCCGGCCGAATACCTGGCGGTCGCCGAGCCCGAGGGCCTGGTCACCGCCATCGACAACCTCCTGCTGTTCCGCTGCGTGCAGATCGTGCGTCGGCTGGCCAAGCAGGACCGCAAGGTCGGCATCTTCTGCAACGTCTCCTTGGCCAGTCTCGCCGACGAGACCTTCTTCCCGCAGTTCCTGGAGCTGCTCGCGGCCAACCAGGACCTTTCCGGCGCCCTGATCTTCGAACTGGGCCAGGCCGCGTTCGACTCCCGCGGGGCGGTGGAGGCGCGCAACATGGGCAAGCTGGCCGAACTCGGCTTCCGCTTCAGCCTCGACAAGGTCGTGGACCTCGACCTCGACTTCCAGGATCTCGCCCGTTCGGACGTGAAATTCCTGAAGGTGGCCGCGCCCTTCCTGCTGGAGGAGCTGACCGAGACCGACGAGGGCCTGGTGCTGCGCTCCCTGCCCGACCTCGCCGCCGAGGACTTCTCCGCGCTCACCCGTCGGTACGGCGTGGAGGTCATCGCCGAGAAGGTGGAGAGCGAGCGCCAGATCGTCGACATCCTGGAGCTCGATATCGGCTACGGCCAGGGCCACCTGTTCGGCGAGCCCAAGGCGATCAAGGAGGCGGTGCTGGCTGAAACCGACCCGCCCGCGAACCTCTTCACCCGCCCGGGAATGCGCCGCAGGGCCGGCGGCGCCGGCTGATCCCATTGACCCGGGCGCCCGCGCCCGTTACCGCCCCCGGGCCATGACCGCTCCAGCGCCGATCCCGGGCCTTTCCGCCATCGCCGACCGCTACGACGTGCTGCTCTCCGACGTCTGGGGCGTGATCCACAACGGCCGCGAGAGCTTTCCCGCCGCCTGCGAGGCGCTGGCGCGCTGGCGCGCCGAGCGGGGGCCGGTGATCCTGATCTCCAACGCCCCGCGGCCGTCTGCCGCCGTCCACAGCCAGCTCGACGCCCTGGGGGTGCCGCGCCAGGCCTGGTCGGCCTTCATAACCTCCGGCGACGCCACCCGCGTGCTGCTGGGCGCCCGTGCGCCGGGGCCCGCCTGGGCGATCGGGCCGGATCGCGACGCACCGCTCTACGAAGGGCTCGACCTGACCTTCGCCGGCCCCGATGCGGCCGCCTTCATCTCCGTCACTGGCCCCTACGACGACGAGATCGAAGGCCCCGAGGACTATCGCCAACGCTTCGAAAAGGCCGTGGCCCGCAGACTGCCGATGATCTGCGCCAATCCCGACCTGGTGGTACAGCGGGGCGACCGGCTGATCTATTGCGGCGGCGCCCTCGCCGAACTCTACGAGCGCCTGGGCGGCGAGGTGATCATGGCGGGCAAGCCGTTCGCTCCGATCTACGACCTCTGCTTGGCCGAGGCGCAGCTGATCCTGGGCCGGCCGCTGGATCGATCCCGAGTGCTCTGCATCGGCGACGGCGTGCCGACCGACGCCCGCGGGGCGAACAACCAGCGGCTCGACCTGCTGTTCGTGGCCAGCGGCATCCATGGCGCGGAAACGATCGGACCCGAAGGCCTGCGTCCGGAGGCCGTCGAGGCGCTGCTGGCGCGGGAAGGCGCGCAGGCGGCCTGGACCATGGCCGATCTGGCGTGGTGAGGAAAAGCCGCTACTTAGAGCAGGCGTAAGGGAGCGGGGCGTGCAGGGACTGTTCTTCGAAGATCTTGAAGTGGGCCAGTCGGCCGAACTGGTGCGCATCGTCGGCGCCGCCGACATCGAGGCCTTCGCCGCCGTGTCGGGCGACGTCAACCCGGTGCATCTGGACGAGGACTACGCCCGCACCACCACGTTCCAGGGCCGGATCGCCCACGGCATGCTCTCGGCGGCCTATATCTCGGCGGTGCTCGGCACGCGCCTGCCGGGACCCGGCGCGATCTACCTGTCCCAGTCCCTGAAATTCCGTAGGCCGGTGAAGATCGGTGATGCGGTGACCGCCCGCGTCACCGTCCAGGCCTTGGACGATCGGCGCGGCCACGCGACGCTCGCCACCGTCTGCCAGGTCGGCGGCAAGACCGTGGTGGAAGGCGAGGCCCTGGTCATGGTCCCGCGGAAGGACGCGTGAAGCCGATGCGGATCGTCCACGGCTGGAAGGGTCTGGAGCCGGCCGAGCGCGGCGCCTCGGTGGCGTTGGGCAATTTCGACGGCGTGCACAAGGGCCACCAGCAGGTGATCGCCGGCGCCGCCCGGGCCGCGGGGGAGCTGAAGGCGCCGCTGGGGGTGATCAGCTTCGAGCCCCATCCGCGCCAGATCTTCCAGCCAGGCGCGCCCGCCTTCCGGATCATGCAGCCCGACCAGCAGGCCCGCGCCTTGGCCGCGCTCGGCGTCGACATCTTCTACGTCCTTCCCTTCGACCAGGAGATGGCCAACCTCTCCGACCGCGATTTCGCCATACAGGTCCTGCACGAGGGCCTGGGCGTGCGGCATGTGGCCGTCGGCTTCGACATCTCGTTCGGCAAGGGGCGCACCGGCAGCCCGCAGACCATGCGGGCCTACGGCCAGGAACTGGGCTTCAGCGTCTCGGTGGCGCAGGCGGTGGGCGACGAGGGCGGCAAGTTCTCCTCCACCGCCGTGCGCGAAGCCCTGCGCGAGGGCCGTCCCGACGAGGCCGCCGCCATCCTGGGCCGCCCGTTCGCCATCGAGGGCGTGGTGGAACGCGGCCGCCAGCTGGGCCGCAAGCTCGGCTTCCCCACCGCCAACGTCGCCCTGACCGACTATGTGATCCCGCGCTTCGGCGTCTACGCCACGCGCACCCGCCTGCCCGACGGGCGCGAGATCGCCGGCGTGGCCAATATTGGCGTCAACCCGACCGTTTCCGGCGACATCGCGCCGCGCCTGGAGGTCTGGCTGTTCGACTTCGAAGAGGACATCTACGACCAGGTGATCGAGACCGACCTCGTGGCCTTCCTGCGGCCGGAAGAAAAGTTTGATGGCCTCGAAGCCATGACCGCCCAGGTCATGAAAGACGCCGACCAGGCGCGCGCCCTGCTGCTGCCCGACATCGGCTGACGCTTGGGTTTCCTGCAGCCCTCTGCTACAGCCCGCCCGATGACTTCGGTTCGGAAGGCCCCGCGAATTATCCGCCCGGCGTGACGCCGCCGGACGACGGATCCAGCGCGCGCCGGGACGACCGCCCCAACCTCCGAACACCGCTGGAAGCTTGATCATGGCCGACGACGCCGAAACGCCCGCACGCGATTATCGCGAGACCGTCTTTCTTCCCGATACGCCTTTCCCCATGCGCGCGGGCCTGCCGCAGAAGGAACCGCAGATCCTGGAAGGGTGGGCGAACGCAAACCTCTACAACGCCGTGCGCGCCGAGCGGCGCAAGGCCGGCGCCCCGCTCTTCGTCCTGCACGACGGCCCCCCCTACGCCAACGGCGCGATCCACGTGGGTCACGTGCTGCAGAAGACCCTGAAGGATTTCGTGGTCCGCTCGCGCTTCGCCCTCGGCTACGACGTCGACTATGTGCCCGGCTGGGACTGCCATGGCCTGCCGATCGAGTGGAAGATCGAGGAGGAGCTGCGCGCCCAGGGGCGGAAGAAGTCCGACGTTTCCAAGGCCGAGTTCCGCGAACGCTGCCGCGCCTACGCCGCCCACTGGATCGACGTGCAGCGCGAGGGCTTCAAGCGCCTGGGCGTGCTGGGCGACTGGGAGAACCGCTACGCCACCATGGACTATGGCAGCGAGGCGGCCATCGTCGCGGAGTTCCACAAGTTCGTGGCCAGCGGCCAGCTCTATCGCGGCTCCAAGCCGGTAATGTGGAGCCCTGTGGAGCGCACGGCGCTCGCCGACGCCGAGGTCGAGTACCACGACCACGTCTCGCCCACGATCTGGGTCAAGTTCCCGGTGGTCGAGGGGTCCGACGCCGCAGACGGCGCCAGCGTGGTGATCTGGACCACCACGCCGTGGACCATCCCGGCCAACCGCGCCATCGCCTATAGCGACGCGATCGCCTACGCCGTCTTCGAGGTGGAGGCGATGGAGGAGGGGCTGGCCTTCGAGCCGTGGGCCAAGCCCGGCGACCGGCTGATCCTGGCCGAGAAGCTGGCCGAAGAGGTGTTCAAGGCCGCCAAGATCGCCCGCTGGCGGCGGATCGAGCGCGTCGACTGCCGCGGCATGGTCTGCGAGCACCCGCTGGCGGCGCTGGACACCCACTACGCCTTTCAGGTCCCGCTGCTGGAGGGCGACCACGTGACCGACGAGGCGGGCACGGGCTTCGTCCACACCGCCCCGGGCCACGGCGCAGACGACTACGCCGTCTGGCTGGCTCACGGCCATCGCGAGATCCCGGAAACCGTGGATCCCGACGGCGCCTACTATCCGCACGTGGCGCTGTTCGGCGGCCTGAAGGTGCTGGAGACCGAGGGCAAGAAGGCCGGCAAGTTCGGCCCGGCCAACGACGCGGTGATGCAGAAGCTGATCGAGGCGGGGCGCCTGCTCGCCCGCGGCCGGCTGGAGCATTCCTATCCGCATTCCTGGCGCTCCAAGGCGCCGGTGATCTTCCGCAACACGCCGCAATGGTTCATCCGCATGGACGAGCCGCTCGACGGCGCGGGGCTGGGCGGCCGCACCCTGCGCGAGACCGCGCTGGAGGCCATCGAGGCCACCGCCTTCTATCCGCCGGCCGGCAAGAACCGCATTCGCACCATGGTGGAGAGCCGGCCGGACTGGCTGATCAGCCGCCAGCGCGCCTGGGGCTCGCCGCTCGCCATGTTCATCGACAAGGAAACCGGCCAGCCGCTGCACGACGAAGAGGTCAACAAGCGCATCGTCGAACTGATCGCGGCCGAAGGCGCCGACGCCTGGTTCACGCGACCGGCCTCCGACTTCCTCGGCCAGCACGAGCCGGAGCGGTTCGAGAAGGTCGAGGATATCCTCGACGTCTGGTTCGATTCCGGCGCCACCCACGCCTTCGTGCTGGAGGGTCGCGAACATACCCGCTGGCCGGCCGACCTCTATCTGGAGGGCTCCGACCAGCACCGCGGCTGGTTCCAGTCCTCGCTGCTGGAAAGCTCCGGCACCCGCGGTCGCGCGCCCTATAACGCCATCCTCACCCACGGCTTCACCGTCGACGAGAACGGCGAGAAGATGTCCAAGTCCAAGGGCAACACCCTGGACCCGGAGAAGGTGATCAAGGACAGCGGCGCGGAAATCCTGCGCCTTTGGGCCGCCATGGCCGACTACACCGAGGACCAGCGGATCGGTAAGACCATCCTGGCCACCACCACCGACGCCTATCGCAAGCTGCGCAACACCCTGCGCTACCTGCTGGGCGCGCTGGCCGGCTTCGAGGCGGCCGAGCGCGTGGGGCTGGAGGACATGCCGCCGCTGGAGCGCTACATCCTGCACCGCCTGCACGAGCTCGACGGCCAGGTGCGCGCCGCCTACGAAGGCTATGCCTTCCAGGATGTGATCCGCCCCCTGATCGCCTTCTGCCAGGACGATCTCTCCAGCCTGTTCTTCGACATCCGCCGCGACGCCCTCTATTGCGACCGGCCCGACAGCCTGCGCCGCCGCGCCTGCCGCACGGTGATGGACCTCGTCTTCGAGCGGTTGACCATCTGGCTCTCGCCCCTGCTCTGCTTCACCGCCGAGGAAGCCTGGACCACCCGGTTCCCCGCCTCGGGCTCCAACACCTTGCGGGTCTTTCCGCAGACGCCGGACGCCTGGGCCAACCCTGTCGAGGCCGAGCGCTGGGCGAAGGTGCAGGCGGTGACCTCCGTGGTCACCGGCGCCCTGGAGGTGGAGCGTCGCGAGAAGCGGATCGGGGCGGCGCTCGAAGCGGCGCCGCGGGTCCATGTGGCCGATCCCGACCTGATGGCCGCCTTCGAAGGCCTGGACGCCGCCGAGGTGTTCCGCACCAGCCAGGCGACCCTCGTCGCGAGCGAGGGGCCGGCCGGAGCCTTCCGCCTGGCGGAAGTCGCCGGCGTGGCGGTGGAGCCGCTGCGGGCCGAGGGCCGTAAGTGCGCCCGCTCCTGGCGGATTCTGCCGGAGGTGGGCTCCGATCCTCGCTATCCCGACCTGTCGCTGCGCGACGCCGAGGCGGTGGCGGCCTGGGACGCGGCGCGGGCGTGAGCGACTCGTCGATGAAGCCGGTTTCGAGGCAGGGGCTCGCCGCCTATGGGCTGGCGCTCGTCGTACTGGCGCTGGACCAGCTCTCCAAGCACTGGATCCTGTTCGTCTACGACCTGCCCGGACGGGTGAGCGAGCACCTCTTCGGCCCCCTGGCGCTGACCATGGTCTGGAACCGGGGCGTCAGCTTCGGGCTGTTCCGCGCCGACCAGGACCTGGCGCGCTGGCTGCTGACCGCCTTCTCCCTGGTGGTGGCGGCGATCCTGGCGGCCTGGGCGCGCAAGGCGGTCCGCCCGCTGCTGGCGCTGGGGCTTGGCCTGGTGATCGGCGGGGCGGTTGGCAACGCCATCGACCGCATCCGCTTCGGCGCGGTGGCCGACTTCATCGACGTGCAGCGGCTGGGCTTCTTCCCCTGGGTGTTCAACGTGGCCGACAGCGCCATCACCATCGGCGTCGCCCTCTTGCTGCTCGATTCCTTGCGTAAGGAGCCTGCGACCTAATCCGCGTTGGCGGAGGATCGGGTTTACGCTATCCACTAGCCCTCCGGCCCGGGGGCGTTAGGAGCCTTAAGTTGATGAGTCTGAACCGCGTGATGGTTGCGACCGCCCTTCTGGCGGCTGTCGGGGTTTCCGGCTGCGGCTCCACCCGCGCCGCGCTCGGCATGACCAAGGTCACGCCCGACGAGTTCCGCGTGGTCTCGAAGGCGCCCCTGGTGGTGCCGCCCGACTACGCCCTGCGCCCGCCGGCGCCCGGCGAACCGCGCCCGCAGGAACTGCAGCCCGAAAGCGCCGCCCGCAACGCTCTCCTGGGCCAGCGCGAGGCCCAGGCCCGCTCCAGCGGCGAGCGCCTGCTGGTCGCCAAGGCCGGCGCCGACAAGGCCGACCCCCTGATCCGCTATGTGGTGGACGACGAGGTGGGCGACCTGGCGCACAAGGAGAAGAGCTTCGCCGACCGCGTGATGTTCTGGCGCGAAGGCGGCCAGACCGAGAACAGCGCCGCTCTGTCGGCCGCGGCGGCCGACAATGTTCCGGCCCCCGTGGACGCCGCCGCGGAGGCCGCGCGCCTGCGCGAGCTCACCGGCGACGCACCCGTGCTGATCTCCCGCCAGCGCCAGTCGCGGATCAAGCTGCCGGGGCTTTAGGCGCAGCCAGCGCCGCTAGCGGCGCTCTTAAGCCTCACTCGCCGTCCGGCGTACCGATCTCGTAGCCCTTGGCCCGCAGGCGGTCGAGCACGCCGCCTTGGGAGAGCAGCGGCCGCAGCTGCACCACCGCCACCGCGTGGCCCGGCTTGGCCAAGGCCCGCTCGATGGCCGCGGCCTGTTCGGCCTTGAAGCGGGCGTCGAGGTTCAGCGCGCCGGGCAGGCTGGCGACGCACTTCTCGTAGGAGCGTTCCAGGCCCAGAGCCTCGCGGACGTCGCCCTCCGCCCAGAGCGCGCCGGCCCGCTGCGCGGCGCCCGGCCCGGCCTCCACCTCGGCCAGAGCATCCTCGAGGCAGGCCCGCTGGACCGCCGGCGGCAGCCGCACGGCGTCGCCGACCACCGCGCCCAGTGGCATTGATCGGGTCTCCACCTTGATCTTCCGGGCCTTGGCCAGGCGCTCCACCGTCTTGGCCGGATCGGCGGAGGTGAGGCGAGCGTGGTCGCGATAGTCGCCCACCAGCAGGATGCCGACGAGAAGCTCGTTCTTATAACCATAGCGTTTGGCCGGCTGGCCGACCGCCTCCCGCGCCTTCGCGAACCGCGCCTTCAGCGGCGCCGGCAACCGGTCTTCCAGCGGACCGCTCTTCAAGGTCGCCCAGCGGACCAGGAGGCCCGGCACGTTCAGCACGTTCACGCTGACGCTGTTGAAGGGCAGGACCACCGTGTGCGCGCCCTCCAGCCGGCGTTCCAGCACGGCGTGGTCCCAGGGCTGGCTCTTGGGCAGCACGCTGGGCGCGCCCAACACATAGACGGTGGTGTCGGCGTCGGAGACGCGCCACCAGGCGGGCCCCTTGTCGCGGGCCACCACCACCAGCTCCTCGACCAGCACGGCGTCGGGGTCGGTCAGATCGGGGCGGGCGGGCGCCTGGGCGGCGGCGGGGAGGGCGAAGGCCGCGAGGACGGCGGCGGCCAGCTTGGCGAAACTCATGACGCTCCTTCCGGACGCCCCCCCGGAATCGTCCTATATTGAGGGACAGGATCAAGCTTGACCATGCCCATACGCCGACTGCCGCCCGAGACCGTGAACCGCATCGCCGCCGGCGAGGTGGTGGAACGGCCTGCGAGCGCCGTCAAGGAACTGGTCGAGAACGCGCTGGACGCCGGCGCCGCCAGCATCGAGGTGCAGGCCGACGGCGGGGGCCTGACCCGCATCCTTGTGGCTGACGACGGCCAGGGCCTCCCGCGCGACGAACTGCCCCTGGCCATCGAGCGCCACGCCACGTCAAAGCTCGGACCGGACGAGGCGGGCGATTACGACCTCTTGCGCATCGCCACCCTGGGCTTCCGGGGCGAGGCCCTGCCTTCCATCGGCTCGGTGGCGCGGCTTTCCATCGCCTCGCGGGCGCGAGGCTCGGCCGACGCCTACGCCATCCAGGTCGAGGGCGGCGCGGTGGCGGCGGTCGCCCCCTCGGCCTTCCCCGGCCCGCACGGGGCGCGGGTGGAGGTGCGCGACCTCTTCTACGCTACACCCGCGCGCCTGAAGTTCATGAAGTCGGAGCGCGCCGAGGCCCTGGCCATCGCCGAGGAGATCAAGCGCCAGGCGATGGCGCACGAGGCGGTGAGCTTCGCCCTCGACCTCGACGGCCGGCGCGTCTTGCGCCTGCCGGCCGAGCGGGCCGGGCCCGAGGGACGCCTCGCGCGGCTTTCGGCGATCATGGGGCGCGAGTTCTCCGAGAACGCCGTAGCCATCGACCACGCCCGCGAGGGGGTGCGGCTGTCGGGCTTTGCGGGCCTGCCCACCTACAACCGCGGCAATGCGGCCCATCAGTACCTGTTCGTCAACGGCCGGCCGGTGCGCGACCGGCTGCTGCAGGGGGCGATCCGCGGCGCCTATGCCGACTTTCTGGCCCGCGACCGCCACCCGCTGGTGGCGCTCTATCTCGAGCTCGATCCCACCCAGGTGGACGTCAACGTGCATCCGGCCAAGGCCGAGGTGCGGTTCCGCGATCCGGCCTTGGTGCGCGGGTTGATCGTCGGCGGACTGAAGCACGCCTTGGCGGGCGCCGGCCACCGGGCGGCCACCACGGTGGCGGCCGAGACGCTGAACAACCTGCGCCCGGGCTGGTCGCCGCACGTCCAGCCGCCCGCCGAAGGCTTCTCCGCCTGGCGCATGGGCGGCTGGGCTCCGGCGGTCCAGGCGGCCGCCCAGAGCCTGCCCGGCCTCACGGAAGTCTCGGCCCGGGCCGAGCCTGCGCCGGGCCTTCAGGAGGCGCCGGCGCCCTCGGTGGTGTTCGACCCTGTCGACTTCCCGCTGGGAGCCGCCCGCGCCCAGGTGCATGAGACCTATATCGTCGCCCAGACCCGCGACGGCGTGGTGATCGTCGACCAGCACGCCGCTCACGAGCGGCTGGTCTATGAGCGGATGAAGGCCGAGATGGCCCAGGGCGGCGTCGCGCGCCAGACCCTGCTGCTGCCGGAGGTGGTGGAGCTGGACCCGGCCGAGGCCGAACGCGTGATCGCCCGGTCGGAGGAGCTGGCCGCCCTGGGCCTCTTGGTCGAGCCCTTCGGCCCCGGCGCCGTACTGGTGCGCGAGACCCCCGCCCTCCTCGGCGAAACCGACGCGGCGAGCCTGGTCCGGGACATCGCCGACGACTTGGCCGAGAACGGTCAGGCCCTGGCCTTGAAGGAGCGGCTGGAGGAGGTCTGCTCCACCATGGCCTGCCACGGCTCGGTCCGCGCCGGACGCCGGCTCACCGCCCCGGAGATGAACGCCCTGCTCCGCCAGATGGAGGCCACGCCCCATTCGGGCCAGTGCAACCACGGCCGGCCAACCTATGTGGAGCTGAAGCTCGGCGACATCGAGCGGCTGTTCGGCCGGCGCTAAGGCAGCCTACCACCAGTTCAGGTCGAGCCGCCGGCCGTCGAGGACGATCCCCTTCAGCCGCGCCCGGCCGTCGCGGCCCACCGAAACCACCGCAGCGGCCTCGACCGGCTCCGCCCCGAGGCGGCGGCGCAGCAGGGCCTCGATCCGCTCGGCCTCCGCCTGGTCGGCGTGGAAGCGGTCGACGCCGATCTCCAGCCGGACGGCGGTCTGGGCCTCTGCGCCGTCGCCAAGCCGAAAGCAGTGGGCGGAGCCGCGCACCGCAATGTCTCCCGCCGCCTGCGCCTCCGCCCGCATCGCCCCGCCTCCGGAGAGGATATGGCGGCCATCGGCGGCCTTGCTGAGCGCAAGCCACCCTCTCCCTGGCGGCTGCGGCAAGCCCGCCGGGCACGGCTCACCCGCGGGGAGGCGATGGACCAAGTCGATCGCCACATAGTGCCCGGTGAGCAGGTTGCGCGGATCCACCGCCTCCATGGCCAGCACCGCCTCTTCGCCCTGGGCGCGGGCGCGATCCTCCGCCAGGATCAGGGCGATCAGCAGGCCCGCCAGCAGGGCGGCGGCGGCGAGGATGCGGATCGGGAGCCTCATCGCCGCGCCCTCCGGCCACGAACGACAAGCGCCACCGCCAGGGCCGCGACCGCGCAGGCGGCGAACAGGCCGGCCGCGGCCATCAGGCCGAAGCCGAGATCGAACAAGATGGCGCAGACCGCCGCAGCCATGGAGACCACGCCGGCGGTGGTGACCACGCCTTGCCGCTCATGAACCCCCAGCGCGACGGTTCCGGCCGAGAGCGCGAGCCAAGCCGCCCGGTGCGCCGCGGTGAAGGCCTGTCCATGATCGCCGAGGCCGCCCAGGCCGAAATGCAGCAAGGCGCCCCAGACGAACCAGAGGAAGGCGATCTTCGCCTCCGGCCGGGCGGCGGCGTGGCGCGCCAGGCCTGCCAGGGCGGCGAGGACGCCGGCGCCGATCAGGAAATCGCGCCCGTCGCGGTCGAGCCCCCATTCGGAGATCGCAGCCAGGGCGCCGACGATCAGCGCCAGGCTCGCCGCGTGGGCCAGCGGCCGGGACCGCCAGAACCAAGCCAAGGCAAGCCCCGCAGGCGCCGCGAAGACCAGCCAGCGGCTGCGGTCGTCGCCGGCGAAATCGCCGAGCCCCACGAGCGCCAGCGCGGCGATCCCCGCGCCGCTGGAGCGCCCGGCGAGGGCCAGCAGCCCGGCCGCCAGGCCGGCGCCGCGCAACGCCCGCTGCGGGTCGCCGGCGATGTCGAAGATCTGGCCGGTCAGGCCGATGGCGGCGGCGTAGATCAGGGCCGCCACCGTCAGCAGCGTATTGGTCAGGACCGGCCGTGCGCCGCTGCGGCCCGCCCAGGCCGCGCCCCCGGCGACGCCCAGGAACAGGCCGAGGATCAGGGCGAACCGGCCGATGCGGGGGATTTCGCTCCAGTTCGCCGCCACAAAGGCGATGGCGGCGATCCCCAGCAGCAAGGCGCCGACCACCGCCAGGGCGGTCGAGGCCTCCACCCGCGGCGCATCCGGCACGGTGTCCAGGATCGGCTTACGGTTCTCGGCCGGGACGAGCCCGGCGGCGATCCAGCCGTCCAGGTCCCGCTGTAGCCGGGTCTTGTAGTCGGCCATCGGACTCCTCGTTCGAGCGGGACCGTGGCCCAGTCCGCCGGCCGGCGCAATGTTCCTCAGGCCCGGGGGAACGGCTCCCGGCCCTGACGAGTTCGCCGCGGCGACAAGGGAGATTCGCGCCATGGAACTCCATCGCGGCCGGTTGATCGATCATCTGCACTTTCGGGTTCGCGACCTCGAAGCTTCGAAACGCTTCTATCGGGCGGTGATGGCGGTCTTGGACGTCCCCGTGGAGGAAAGCGTGGACCACCTCGCCGCCGACGAACTCTGGATCGATGTCGGGGAAAGCCCGACCCGCGTGCATCTCGCCTTCCAGGTTCCGGACCGGGAGACCGTCCACCGCTTCTACGAAGCGGCCATGGCGGCGGGCGGGCGCGACAACGGCGGCCCGGGAGAGCGGGAGTATCATCCCGGCTACTACGCCGCCTTCGTTTTCGATCCGGACGGCAACAACATCGAAGCGGTCCATCATGGCCCCCTTGAAAGATCGGCCGCCAGCGTGGTGATCCGGGCCTGAAGCGCGCCCAAGCGCGCAGCGAAGCTGGACCTTTCGCCCCGCCTTGCGCATCATGGGGCGTTCGACGGCTCAAGAGGGATCATGTCTGAGCTTGCGTTCGAGGGCCGGGCCTAACCGCCGAGCCGGCGTCCTCGTCTGAAACGGCAGTGAGGTCCGAGATCGTCCGCGCCCCGCGTGGGCGCGATGTGTCATGCTCGAACGTCGGACTGCTTCACTTGAACATCTCCAAACCGCAGCAGCGTACGCTGCACGCGCTCGCCCAGGGCGGGCGCATCTTCATCGAGAGGAACGAGAAGGGCGACATCATCGCCGCCGAGTGCGTGACCCGCGACGGCTGGGTGCTGACGGACTGCGACCTCGCCGTCTTCAGGAGCCTGAAGCGCAAGCGGCTGATCGCCAGCCGCGAGGGCCAGCCCTACCGGATCACCCGGGAAGGCCTGGTCAATCTGCGCAGTCAGCTCGACAACCGAGTGTCAATCCGCGCCTGGTGAGTACTTGAGGAAGTGGACGCGCGCGGCGCCGTAGTCGCGCGCGTCCAGCTTCTCGAAGCCTTCCACCTCGAAGTCGGGCTCGTCCGAACCCCGCTCGAACACGGCGACCGCGCCGGGGGCGAGCCAGCCGCCCTCGCTCAAGCGGGCGAGCGCGGTTTCGCCCAGGCCCTTGCCATAAGGGGGGTCGAGGAAGGCGAGCTCGAAGGCCGGGCCGTCGGCGCCCGGCCGCACGCCCAGCTGGGTGGCGTCGCGCCGATGGACGCGGGTGCGCCCGAACAGGCCCATGGCGTCGACGTTCTCGCGGATCGCGCCGCGCGCGGCTTCGTCCGTCTCCACAAACAGGCAGAACGAGGCGCCGCGCGACAGGGCCTCGAACCCCAGCGCGCCGGAGCCTGCGAACAGGTCGATGACCCGCCGGTCCCGTACGCCTGGCGACCACGCGGCGTGCTCCAGGATGTTGAAGATCGCCTGGCGCGCCCGGTCGGACGTCGGGCGCGTGCGCTCGCCGGGCGGCGCGATCAGGACCTTGCCGCGAAATTCCCCCGAGACGATACGCATCCCTATTCCTGCTCCGAAGCGAGGCGCCGGCTAGCCGCGCCGCCGCGGGCCGCCGGTCGGCTGGCGCGCCGCGCGGGTCGGGCCGACCACCGCCGGCCCCGGCTTGGCGGGGGCTTTCCGTTTCGGCGTATGCGGCTTGGGAGCAAGCTTGGGCTTGGCCCAGCCCGGCTTGTAGGCCTTCTTGCGCGGCGGCTCGGCGGGTGTTTCGACCGTGGCGGCGCGGGCCGAGGCCGGCGAAGGCGCCTTGGAGCCCGCCCGGCGGCCGGCGCCGGGGGCCGCCTTGTTCACCCATTGCGGCCGGTCGCCCTTGGGCAGGTTCTCCGGGGCGATCAGCTCCGAGAGCTGCTCGCGGATCACCCGCGGCCCGACCTCCTCCACCTGGCCGCTTTCCAGGGTTCCCAGGGCGAAGGGGCCGTAGGAGAGCCGGATCAGGCGGCTGACGTGCAGGTCCAGCGCCTTGAAGACCCGTCGAATCTCGCGGTTCTTGCCTTCGGTCAGGGTCACGGAAATCCAGATATTGGCCCCTTGCGAGCCGTCCTTGACCTTGTCGATCCGGGCGTCGATGGAGCCGTAGCGGACGCCCTCCACCGTGATCCCGTCCTTCAGCCGGTCGAGCCGTTCCTGGGTGATGCGGCCGCGGGCGCGCACGCGGTAGCGGCGCACGACGCCGGTGGCCGGAAGCTCCAGCGCCCGCGCCAACTCCCCATCGTTGGTGAGCAGCAGCAGGCCCTCGGAGTTGAGGTCCAGGCGCCCCACCGAGATCAGCCGCGGGAGGCCGGGCGGCAGGGCTTCGAACACCGTCGGCCGCCCCTTCGGGTCCTTGTGCGTGGTCACCAGGCCCACGGGCTTGTGGTAGCGGAAGAGGCGCGTGGGCTCGGCCTCGTTCACCACCGCGCCGTCGACGGTGAGGATATCGCCGGGCTCCACCTTGGTGGCGGGCGTGGTCACGAGCTTGCCGTTCAGGGCGACGCGGCCGGCCTCGATCAGCTTCTCCACCTCGCGTCGGGAGGCGACGCCGGCCCTGGCCAGGGCCTTCGCCACGCGTTCACCTTGACCGGAGGCCGTCTCATCGTTTCGTTGCGGGTCGTGGACCATGATCGCCGCACCATGCGCATCGCCCTCTCCGCCGCGCAAGACGCCGCCGCACGCGGCGAGACCCCCGTGGGGGCGGTTGTCGTCGATCCGGCGACCGGCGAGGTCGTCGCCGTCGGGGCCAACGGGCCTATCGGAAGCTGCGACCCCACCGCCCACGCCGAGATCGTCGCCCTGCGTGAAGCTGCGCGCAAACGCGGCAACTACCGCCTGACGGGCCTGACCCTGTTCGTCACGCTCGAGCCCTGCGCCATGTGCGCGGGCGCGATCAGCCACGCCCGGATCGGACGCCTGGTCTTCGGCGCCGCCGACCCCAAGGGCGGGGCGGTTATCCACGGCCCGCGGTTCTTCGACCAGCCCACCTGTCACTGGCGGCCGCAGGTGGAGGGCGGAGTCCTGGCCGAGGAGAGCGCGGCGCTGCTGAAATCCTTCTTCCAGGCGCGGCGGAAGAAATGAGCGCCCGCTACGCCGAGTTCGCCCCTCCCGCCGAGCTCGCGCCCTATGTGGAGTGCTTTTGGGTCTTCGAGGGCCAGGATGCTGCGGAGGACCAACGGGTGGCGCCGGACGGCCGCTGCGAACTGATCGTCCACCATGGCTCGCCCTATGCCGAGCGGACGGCGGACGGCCGGCTGGCGCCGCAGCCGCGAGCGGTGTTCGCCGGCCAAGTGACGCGGCCCCTGCACCTGAGGGCGCCGGCGCCGGCAGGGGTGATCGCCGCCCGCTTTACGACGGCCGGTGCGCACGCCTACGCCCGCGCCCCGATGGACAGCCTGACCGACCGGCGGGCGCCGCTGGTCGAGCTGAAGGGCGCCGCGGCCGACCGGCTGGTGGAGCGGGTCGCCGCAGCCGCGGGAGAGGCGCGGTATTATGTAGCAAGCACACCTAGATAGGGATAACCATCACCGGATACGATGACGCTTCACATCGGATCAGGTGACCGTCATGGAATTGCGTGAAGTCCGCCAGAAAGCGGCGGAAGGGCCGGCAGAAACCGGCGGAGAGCCCGCCACGGATCGTATAGATCACCGCATGATGCGGTCAGATATACGAGGCTCGGAAGTCACTTCCTCACCCGAGCGGCCTAACACCGTCGCGGGTCTGATCGAGAAACACCGCGAGATAGCCGGGAAGATCGAACACACCCGGCGAGTCCTCAACGCCCTGGTCTTCGACCTAGAGGCCCTTGAACACGCGATCCGCCTGTTCGACCCCAACGCCGAGCTAGGCCGCGCCAAGCCCCTTCCGAGCGAACACGCGGCCTTCAAGGGCGAGATGCGCCGGGACGTGTTGGCGGCCCTCAGGGCGGCTCAGGGGCCGCTCACGAGCCTCGACATCGCTCGGCAGGTCATCACCCGCCGGAAGCTCCCCGACGACGCCAAGATCGTCTCCATGATGCGGAAGCGGGTCGGAGCCGCGCTGTGGAAGCTGCGAGCGAGAGGGATTGTCGTGGAGGTCGCCCAGGTGGGGGACTACAAAGGGTGGCGGCTGAACCCAACCCAAGGTTAAGCTTGGCGAATGACTGTCGTCATCCATCCGCAACCCGGCACAATCGTGCGCGTCGATCTCAACGATGGCTTCCGTCCGCCAGAGATGGTGAAAAGGCGGCCGTGCATCGTCCTTTCGCCACCGCTACCAGGGCGGCCGCAACTCTGCACAATCGTGCCATTGAGCACGACGCCACCTAATCCGGCGGGGGCGCATCATATGCAGATCGAGTTCGATCCGCCCCTTCCGCATCCCTACATAGAGCCCCGAATGTGGGTGAAGGCCGACGTGGTGCTTACAGTCGCCTTCCATAGGCTACGGCTGCTGTTCTCGCGGTGGGATCAGGGGCAACGTGTGTATGACGTGCGCGTTCTTGATCCTCAGGTGTTCGAGGACGTCAAAGCCTGCGTCCGGGCTGGATTAGGGCTTTAGTCATTGACCTTTGGCACCCTAAGAATCATATTCATGAGGTCGCCGGTCGCACCGGCATTTAAGTCCAGCTTCGGCTGGCCACTGCGGGCGGGAGATCGCAATCCTACCGTAGCGTCTGAGAAAGCCCCGCTTCGGCGGGGCTTTTGCTTTCAGCGCTGCCAGTAGCCCTTCCACTGACGGCTGACGGGGTGCGCGAGCGCCGCGCCGGTCGCCAGCAGGAATTGCTCGCCGTTGCTGATCCGGCGATTGTCTTCGCGCCAAGCCATTTCCGAGGCGTAGGCGGAGAGATAGTTGCCGGCGATCCGGTGATGCGTCCCGATCTCCGCCCGACGCAGGCGGGAGAAGAAGCTTTCCGCCTGATTGGTGCAGCTCTCGCCGTTGGAATACTCGACGGAGTGATTGATGCGCTTCGTCAGGAAGCGGGCTTCTAGGTTGTCCCAATGGCTGGCTTCGTCGGCGTGGACGGTGGAGCCGTGGGCGACGGAGCCCAGGACGAAGGGAACACCCTCGGCTTCCGACTTGGCAACATGGGTGAGGGTTTCGCCGTCGCGCTCGCGGGCGACCACGACCACCTGACGCTTGCCGGACTGGTGGACCTTCCGGCGGCGGTCCTTGCGGTCCTCGCGGCGGTTGGCGGGCTTCACGTAGCCGCCGAAGTAGGCGCCATCGACCTCGATCTCACCGGCAAGCTCCGAGGCCATCTGTTCGGCCGCCAGGGCTTCCCTGATCTTGTGGGAGAGGACGAAGGCCGTCTTGTACTGGCAGTCCAGATCGCGGGAAAGCTGGAGGGCGCTATGGCCCTTCGCGCCGTTCACGAAGATCGCGATGGCCGCCAGGATGTCGCGGAGATCCATCTTGCGGGAGGCGAAGATCGTCCCCGACGTGACGGAGAACTGAGCGCCGCAGCCCTTGCACTTGAAGATGCGGCGGGCCTTGAAGGTGTAGCACTCGAAGCAGCCGCACTTGGGGCAGACCGGATCGCCGTCCGTCGCGGCCCAGCGGATCGCCCGGAAAGCGTCGTGCGCCTGGTCGTCGGTCATCCGCATCACCTTCGCCAGAGAGAGGGTGCGGGCGGCGGCGGAGAGGAGGAGATGCTGAGACATCATCAAATCCGGTGTATCTGTCACCGAATGTGATGATTACTCCCCTCGTTGTCAATGGTGAAAACATCGAATATGATGATATTCAACAGCGGAGATAAAGATGGCGGATGCAGAGTGGACCCTACGGGCCAAGAACCTGCTGAAAGCGGAGCTGAAGCGCCGGGGCGTGAGCTATCGGGAGCTTGCCGAGAAGCTGACGGCGATGGGGATTCCTGAGAGCGAACGGAATATCGCCAACAAGATCAGCCGGGGCGGGTTCACCGCCGCCTTCATGCTGCAGTGCCTGCAAGCCATCGGCGTTGACACCCTGCGGCTCTAGCTGTTGGCGCTACGTTCCGCAATGGAGCCCAATGGACGGTAATGGAAGGTAGTGGAGGGTGGCCCGATCAGCCCGCAAAGCCCTCACCATGGAGCGCGTCGCTCTTAGCTCGCGCCGCACGAATGGCGTTGATCCAGGCTGCGAAAGAGTTTGTTGGCAGGCGATAGAATCCTCGGCGGGTTTCGTCTTGGAGAATAATTTCCTTGGCCTTGAGCGTCAGGAGCGCGTTGTTTACGTTCGTTTCCGACACGCCGGACTCGGCGATGATGGTCTTACGGGCGACCCACCTATCGCCGTGCTCCGCCATCGCGTCGAGCACACGCCTATAATCTTCGGACGAAATGCGGGCGTGGTACATCTCGTTGAAGAACTTGTCGCCAAGCTGAGTTAGGGCGCCTCCGTCCTTGAACGCGCCCTCACCAACGTCATCCTCGTCAATCTCATTGTCGGTGTCTTGCTCGAAGGCGCTGTAGCCGAACTGGTGGACGAAATGAGGGTATCCCTCAGACAACTCCACGAGGAAGTTCATCCCGTCTTGAGTGATCTTCGTTTCGAAGCCGTTCTTTTCCTTCGCCTGCTTTAGGCAGGCTCTGATCACCTCTTCCCGCTCCGCCACCTCCAGCGGCTCAAGAAGCATTGTTTCAAACAACCGCGGGGAAGACTCATGGCTGTTGCGGAGCTTGCCTAAAAGGGTGGGGAGGCCAGCAAGGCCAAACAAGACGTTGTTGCAGTTCCGGCGAGTCAAGCGCTCCGCCAGAGCCTTCAGAAAAGCGCCAAGCCCAGCCTCTTCGCCGGGCCGGTCTGCCTCATCGATTAGAATCAGTATTCCATCGAGAAGCCCATGGGTCTGCTTACAAAAATTGGTGAACTGACTAACTAGATCGTCGGCTACCTGCTCGGCATCAAGATCGACATCTTGTTTGTGGAATTTTACCCCAAGAACCTCCCAATTTAGAAGCCAGTTGAAAAATTCCTTAGCCTTCTCTTTTGCCTCATTGTGATCAGCGAGAGCTTGACGCAAGCCGCGCCCAAGTTTCCTTATGATCTCAAATTGAGTAGTACATCCGCCAAGATCTATTGAAACAACAAGAAACTTGTACGTGTTTTCGGTAAAAGCTGTTAGTTCCCCGCGCGCAAGGTACTCAACATAAAAGAGCAGGGACGACTTACCAATCCCTCGCTCACCCTGGACAAGAAAGTGCTGGGGATTGCCGTTTTTGGCCTGAAACAGGCACTGATCGATGATCTTGAGTTCATCGACGCGCCCGACGAACATGCCGGGTCCGGCCATGTTGTTGGGTCGAAATGGATTGAATCTTGCGACCATGCGCGCTCCCTGCCCTTAACCGCAAGGTAGCAAAACACAACGCGATATCGCAAACTGATCGCCTCAATGCTTAGCTGCGGTTGAAGTGCAGACCTTGAGGCTTGACTAGCCGCCAGGGAATAGGAAGGGCGGCTTTTCGCCCTGCGCCTTCGCATACTCGATAAGGTTCGCTCTGGTCACGCGGGTCCGCTCGTCGACCTGCCTCCCAGTGAGATGGGAAAATGCAGCGATGCCCTGCGGCGGCTCGGCTATTAGTTCGCCATCAAGAATTGCGCCCTTTAGACGGGCGAATGATGCCTGTGCGGCGCCGGTAAGCGGCACCACGTATTGGAGTGGCGGAGACTCGCCGACCCACAAAGCCGCGGCCTCAAACAGCTCGAACGAGCCCACCCTTGACCATTGTTTCAGTATGAGTGCGCGCTGATTGCTCACTCCCAAGGCCTTCGCTACGTCGTTCGTTTTGATCGGCGGTGGGGGCGGTGTCGGGTCGGTCATCGGTCTTGGATTTGGCGGCGGAGCCAACACCGGCAGAGTGCCCGACCTCGCGTTCGCGACTGCTGTTGTGGCGGCCTTGGATGTTCGGCGAGGAAGGGGAGCCAGCACTAGCGCCACCAGCACGACAACGAGCAATGCTGCCGCAAGCGCCGCAGTTCTAGGCCATGAAAGACGCCAAGAGGGGGCCACGGCAACGACTGGTTTCGCGGGGCGGTCAGCGTTGACCTCCCCCCGTCGCTCCAGATCCTCGTACTTATCTCGCCAAAGATCGCGCTGAGCCTGGGCGGTCTCCACCGCCTGTTGCGCATCCTTCAGTTGCCTGTCGTAAAGGAACGCCGTGAAGGCCCCACCACCGAGAACCCCGGCAATCAGGATGAGGACAGCAAGTCCTGGGACTTGCTTGATCACTGCGCGCTCCCCGTGGAGCCAGTTGAGCAAGGATTCCATTGCCTAGACCTTGCCCCGGCGTTTTCGACACGGCAACGCTTGGTGCTTGAACTCACTGCTGAACTTCCTTTTGTTCAGCGGCATATGCGGCAAGAGCACTTCAACCTCTCGGATCGAGCTCGGCATCAAGCTAGCCACATCGAATCCGGTGACGCCCCTCATCAGAGGCGGGAGGTTCACCCCTATCTAGGTGTGCTTGCTACATAATACCGGAGAGGCGGGTCGGCTGGCCTGCCTCGCCGCTCACGTCTGGGGGGAGGTGCGCCACGCCCAGATCGATCCGCCGGTGGCCGCCGCCGTGGCGGCCCTGCGCGCCTCGGAGGGCAGAATCCCTCTCGAACAGCTGGCGGGCGTCGCCGGCCTGCCCCCGCGCACGCTGCAGCGCCGGTTCGCCAGCCTGGTGGGGATCTCGCCCCGCACCCTGGCGGCGGTGATCCGCGTGCGGCGCCTGTTCGACGCACTGGAGCGAGCCGAGACCTGGTCGGCGGCCGCCCAGGAAGCCGGCTATTTCGATCACCCGCAGATGGTCCGCGAGTTCCGGCGCTTTATCGGCTGCACGCCGTCGGAGTTCGCAGCGGGCCGTCCCGGGCTCGCGGCCAGCCTTGTCGCGAACCTACAAGACGCCCGAACGGCCGCCTCCTAACCTGCGCCTCAGGAGGATCGCCATGCACATTCCGGCCGCTGCGCTCGCCCTCATGATGTCCGCCGCCGGCGTCGACGACCTCGCCTGGATGGCCGGGAGCTGGCGCCTGGAAGCCGGCGGCGTCGTCACGCGCGAGGCCTGGCTTTCGCCGATGGATGGAACCATGGCCGGCGTGACCCAGACCCATCGCCCGGGCCGGCCGCCGGAGGTGGAGTTCGCTACGATCGTCGCCGACTCCCGCGGCGTCACCTTCACCGCACGGGTCGAGGGGCAGCCTCCGACGCCGTTCCGGCGGAAGCCCGGCGCCGAGGGCGAAGCCGTGTTCGAGAACCTGGAGCACGATTTTCCGCAGAGGATCGTCTATCGCCGCTGCGGTGAGGATCTCTGCGCCCGCATCGAAGGCGTGGTGCGCGGCGACCTCCGCAGCCAGGATTGGCGATACCGGCGGGAACGCTAGCTGCGCGCAGGAGTCGAAGTCCCCCTCAGTCAGCTTCGCTGACAGCTCCCCCAGCAGGGGAACATCTGGAAGCGCTTATCCGCCAAACAGCTGCAGGAAGGCGACCAGCGCGGCGGCGTCGCCGCGCTCCAGCTTCACTTTTCCGGACGCGAGCGCGGCCGACAGGGCTTGGGGCGAAGAGAGCGCCTCGACCCAATCGGCCTTGTCGGCGGCCACGACCACAGCCGCGTCGGCAGGCAGGCCGGCGGCCGTCTCGGCCACGCCGCGCCGCACGCGGATCGTCCAGTCGCCCTCGCCGGTCAGGCGCAGGCCCATGGCTCTCTCCACCTCGGCGGCCCGTTCGGCGTCGAGCCGGACGGGGAATGTCGCCACGATGGCTTCCGCGGGCAGGCGGGCGGCCTGGGACCCGCTGCGCCGCGCCCCGATCACCTGGGCCCAGCCCGGGGCCTTGCCCTCCAGCTCGGCGGCGCGCTGCAGGTAGTAGTTGCGGCCGTTGGGCGAGACGCTGTCATAGCCCAGCTGACGCAGGGCGCGGGCCTGCAAGGCGTCGGCCGCGGCCTTGGCTGCGGGATCGGCGCGCGCGATGTGGTTGGAAAGCTCCGCCGCCCATTTCCAGCGCCTTTCCGCCAGGGCGCGCTCGGCCGCCGCGAGCGCGGGCCCCGCGCCGCCGGCCAGGGCGACGATTTCCGTCGAGCGAGCCTGCGGATCGTCGAAGGAGAGAAAGGCCGGATCGCCGCCGAACCAGCCCATATAGCCGTCGACCACTGAGCGCACCGACCACTCCACCGTGCCGTAGTGCTCCGCCAGATAGGGATCTGCGGCCAGATGCGCGGGCAGCTTCACCCGGGCTGCGATCTCGTCGGGCGTCAGGCCGGCGTTCATCCAGCGCACCGCCTGGTCGTGGGTGAAGCGGATCGCATCGCGGTAGTTGGTGAGCGTCCGTTCGATCTCCGCCGCGCCGACCAGGGGCCGGGTGTGGGAGGGAACCATCACCTCGGCCTTCAGCGCCCGCATCCGGTCCAGGGACGCCGCCCATTGGACCGGGTCGCGATAGCTGGTGCCGCGGATCGTGTAGAGGTTGGGGAAGGCCTTGTAGATATTGTCGCCGGGGAAGAGGATCTTGCGGTCGGGCATCCAGACCAGGATCTGGTCCTCGGTCTCGCCCGGGGCGTGCTCCAGCACGAAGCGCTCCCCGCCCAGACGGATCTCCAGCCGATCCTCGAACACCGTGTTCGGCGGTACGAAGCCGCCCGCGCCGCCGCCGCCGAAGGCCGAGAGATAGGGGCCGATCCCGACATTCACGAAGCCGTCGGGCGTTCCCTTCGGCAGGAAGACGCCGTACATCCGCGCCGCCCGGGCGGCCACTGCGGGCGCGGCTACACCGTTCCACTTGGCGGCCTCGCGCACCAGGGTGGCGTGGGCGATCACCTTGGCGCCCCTGGCCAGGGGAAAGGCGGCCGCGCCGTTGATGTGGTCATTGTGATTGTGGGTGTAGATGACCCCCACCACCGGCTTGCCGCCGGCGCGAGGCTCGAACTCGGCCCAGACCTTCTTCGCCTCCTCGAGGCTGTCGGTGGTGTCGATGATCACCACCCCGGTCTTTCCGACGACCATGATCGAATTGGCGATGCCATAGCCGACGGCGGAGAACACCCCCGGCGTCGGCTCATAAACCTTCGGCGGCGCGAACTCGGTCGCATGGGCCTCGAGCGAGGGCGCGATCCGCGGCGCAGGGTCGGCCGCCAGGGCGAGGCCCGGCGCGAGCGCGGCGAGAACGGCGGCGATCAGGCGGTTCATGGAGGCCTCCCCGGTATTGTCATGAACAATGCCAATTGCGCCTGGGATCGCCTGCGGTCAACCTTCACCCGTGTCCCGGTTTCGGCCCAGCCGAAGACCGGGACCCACGAACGCCGATGATCCAGGCGTCCCAACTATCTGGACGACCCCGCCACACCCGCCCCATGATGCCGGGAAATTTTTAAGCGCATTGGGAGGAACGCCATGGGATTGCTGGATGGGAAAGTCGCCATCATTACGGGCGCAGGCGGCGGGCTGGGCGAGGCCTACGCCAAGCTGTTCGCCAAGGAAGGCGCGGCGGTCGTGGTCAACGACCTGGGCGGGGCGCGGGACGGCACGGGCGCCGACCGCTCGGCGGCCCAGAAGGTCGTGGATGAGATCACCGCCGCCGGCGGCCGGGCGGTGGCCAACGGCGACGACGTCTCCACCGTCCAGGGCGGCGAGAACATCCTGAAGGCCGCCCTCGACAACTTCGGCCAGGTGGACATCCTGGTCTGCAACGCCGGCATCCTGCGCGACAAGACCTTCGCCAACACCTCGGAAGAGGATTGGGACGCCGTGATCAAGGTCCACCTCAAGGGGACCTACTGCTGCGCCCTGCCGGTCTGGAAGTGGCTGAAGGACAACGGCCGCCCCGGTTCGATGGTGCTGACCTCCTCCACCTCCGGCCTCTACGGCAATTTCGGCCAGGCCAATTATGGAGCGGCCAAGGCCGGCATCTACGGCCTGGTCCGCGTGCTCTCGATCGAGGGGCGCAAGTACGGCATCCGCGTCATGGGCCTGGCGCCGGGCGCCTACACCCGCATGACCTCCGACCTCCCCGGCCGCCAGGGTCGCGAGCCCGACCCCATGAGCCTGCCCGAGAACGTCGCCCCCGGCGTGCTCTACATGGTCTCCGACCTCGCCGCCGACCACAGCGGCAAGGTGCTGGGCGTCTCGTCCCGCGGGGTGCGGGAGATCAAGATGCTGGAGACCGAGGGCTTCAATCCGGGCCGCCCCTACACCGCCCAGGAAGTCGCCGAGAACGCCGCCAAGGTCTTCTTCGCCGACGACAAGGCCCGCACCCTGGCCTCGGCCTGAGGCGGAGCATCTGGCGATGTCATCCCGGTCTTCGCCTCAGGGCGAAACCGGGATGGCGCCCTAAGCGGCCGCCAGACCGGCGGCCTCACCCCCCGAACGCCGCCAGCCGCGCCTCGAGCCGGTCCCGGACGGCAGGCCACTCGGGCGCCAGGATCGAGAAGATCACGGTGTCGCGGATTCGCCCGGTCCAAGTCACCCGATCCTGGCGCAGGACGCCCTCCTGCGTCGCCCCGAGCTTCAGCACCGCCGCGCGCGAGCGGGCGTTCAGCGCGTCGACCCGATAGACTACCCGCCGGGCGCCGGCCTCGAAGGCGTGGCCCATCATCAGCCGCTTGGCCGCCGGATTGACTGCGCCGCCCCGGACGTCCGGCCGATAATAGGTGCCGCCCACCTCCAACACCGCATTGGCCGCGTCGATGGCGTAGAAGGTGGTGATCCCCACCACCTCGCCGCCGGCGACGACCGCATAGGGCTGGGTGTCCCCCTGGGCTTGATCCTTCACCAGCTTGGCCCAGGTCGGCTCGAAGTGCTCGCCGGCCCAGGAGAAGGGATAGAGGTTCGTCCAGATCTCCCGATCGGCGTCGCAGGCCGCACGCAGGCCCTCGCGATGGCGCTCGGCCATCGGCTCCAGCCGCACGAACCGGTTCTCCAGGACCTTGGGCTCCAGCTGCATCCTCGCCTCTCCCGTTGCACGCGCGAACGGCTCTAGGCGTGATGCGGTCTGGCCCCAAGGTCCACTTCGAGCAATCGGACCAGACCACTAACCTCGCAGGAGGAGCTGCGCCGCCTGGATCAGGTAGAGCCCGCCGATCGCCGTGACGATGTAGCGGGTCCAGCGCTTGAAGTTCACGTCGCTCATCCGCTCCAGGATCTGGCCGCCCACCCAGGTCCCGGCCACGGAGAGGGGGATGGCCGCTGCGAACAGCCAGATGGGCGGCATGCCCTCCGACGGGGTCAGCAGCAGCGGCGCGCCATAGACGAGGATCTTGGCCAGGTGCGCGAAGACCTGGGTCGCCGCCTTGGTGGCGACGATGGCGTGGCGCGTCAGCTCGGTGCGGATGAAGAAGATGTCGAGCAGCGGCCCGGCCACGCCTGCGGTGAGATTGAGGCCGGTGACCATGAGCCCCGAGAGGAAGGCCTGGGGCGGCCGCGCCGCATCGAGCCTCAGGAGGCCCGGCGGCAGCCAGGTGAGGGCCGGCACCAGGCCCAGCAGCAGGAACAGCACCGGCTTGGACGGGACGAGCGCGATGAGCGCCACCACTCCGCCGGCCAGGGCCGAGGCTAGGGCGTACCAGCCGACGATGTCCCAGCGTACGTGCCGACGGTGCAGCACCGCCCGCCAGCCGTTGGCGACGAGCTGCAGGATTCCGTGGGTCACGAACGCCGCCGAGACCGGCAGGACCAGGGCCAGCCCGCCCATCAGGACGAGCCCGCCCGCCATGCCGAACACGCCGGACAGGGTGGCCGTGGCGAAAGCCAGGAGGATGATGAAGAGAGCCGCGATGGAGCTCATGGGGTCGTCCTTTCGGTTGCGGGCCGCCCCGGGGGTGGACACAGGCCACCGCCGGCGACGGGTCAGCTGCGCGTCGCGCGCGGGAAAGGTCTGCGGGTGCGCCCGCAGGATCCTCCGGCGGCCGGGACGCCGGCGGCGGGAGAACGAAAGCCGGGGATCGCGCCCTCGCGGGGATCGACCCGGGGTCGTCGAGGAACTTCCCGGCAGCCGCGCCGGACGGAGGCTCGCTTCGACACAGCCTTCCTACACCGGAACAAGCGCCGCAGTCACGACGTCGGCCCGAAAAGAAATCGGGCCCCGGCGTTCGCCGAGGCCCGATGGAGAACCGAAAGCTCTAATAAGCCTAGTTCCGGAACACCGCCGCGGTGGACGGGTCGTGCGGCTGTTCGCGATAGGTGCGCAGCTCGTTGCGGCCCACCACCATGTGGTGCACCTCGTCCGGGCCGTCGGCCAGGCGCAGGGTGCGCTGGGAGGCGTACATCTTGGCCAGAGGGGTCTTCTGGCTGACGCCGGTGGCGCCGTGCATCTGGATCGCCTGGTCGATGATCTTGCAGACCCGCTCGGGCACCATGGCCTTGACCATGTGGATCCAGATCCGGGCCTCGTCGCGCGGCAGCACGTCCATGGCCTTGGCGGCCTTGAGCACCATCAGGCGCATGGCCTCGATCTCGATCCGCGCCCGGCTGACGATCTCGATATTACCGCCCAGCTGGATCAGCGGCTTGCCGAACGCCTCGCGCGAGAGGCCGCGGGTGATCATCAGGTCCAGGGCGCGCTCGGCCTGGCCGATGGCGCGCATGCAGTGGTGGATGCGGCCCGGGCCCAGGCGAAGCTGGCTGATCTCGAAGCCGCGGCCCTCGCCCAGCAGCATGTTCTCCTTGGGCACCCGCACATTGTCGAAGACGATGTGCATGTGGCCGTGCGGGGCGTCGGGGTCGCCGAAGACGTTCATCGGCCCGACGATGGTGACGCCCGGATGCGGCAGCGGCACCAGGATCTGCGACTGGCGCAGGTGCGGCGGGCCGTCGGGGTCGGTCTGGACCATGACGATCATGATCCGGCAGCGCGGGTCGCCGGCGCCGGAGATGTAGTGCTTCTCGCCGTTGATCACGTATTCGTCGCCCACCAGGGTGGCGCGCATGCGGATGTTCTTGGCGTCGGAGGAGGCCATGTCCGGCTCGGTCATGGCGAAGGCCGAGCGGATCTCGCCGTTCAGCAGCGGCTTCAGCCACCGCTCCTTCTGCTCGGGCGTGCCGACGCGCTCCAGCACCTCCATGTTGCCGGTGTCGGGGGCCGCGCAGTTCATCACCTCCGAGGCCATGGGCGCCTTGCCCAGCTCCACGGCGATATAGGCGTAGTCGAGGTTGGAAAGCCCCTCGCCGGTGTGGGCGTCGGGCAGGAAGAAGTTCCACAGGCCCTGCGCCTTGGCCTTGTCCTTGGCGGCCTCCAGCACCTCGAGCTGGCCGGGGGCGTAGCTCCAGATGTCAGTCTTGTTCTCGCCCAGGCGATGGAACTCCTCGCTCATCGGGACGACGACCTCCTTGATGAAGGCCTTCACCTTGTTGAGCAGCGGGAGCGCCTTGTCCGACATCCGCAGGTCGTTCAGTTCGTCCTGGGGGTTCAGGCCGAAGCCGGTCTCGGGCCGTTCTGCGGTCATGGTCATCTGGATCGCTCTCCCTCGGGTTCTGTGCGCGCGGAGGGCTCCCGCGCGAAGCCCTCGTTTCGGATGGGTCGGGCGACGTCGCCGCCCGGAAGCCGCCGCTAGATTGGACCCATACGGCGCGGAAATCAAACAAGCGTTTTAATCATTTTCGTGAAGTTGCGGCGCGCCAAACGCGCAACCAGGCGAAGCGGCAGAGAAAAAGCATGCGCCGGTTGGGCCGGCGGCCGGCTCAGGCGTAGAGCGATGCAGGCTGGCTCAGCGCCGCCACGGCGAGCACCATCGCCAGGGCGGCCAGGGCGGGCGCGAGTTTGAACAACAGCATCATGCCCGATTAGATAGTGACCCGGACATGACGCCGCCAGTTAAGGACTGTTCAGATTTCCTGAGGCGCGTGGCAGACGGCCTCGATGTTGTTGCCGTCCGGATCCAGCACGAAGGCGCCGTAGTAGTGGGCGTGATAGTGCGGCCGCACGCCCGGCCCGCCATTGTCGACGCCCCCGGCTTCCAAGGCCGCCTTGTAGAAGGCGTCGACGGTGGGCCGGTCCGGAGCCGCGAAGGCGACATGCACGTCGCAGGGGCCGCCTCCGCCGCCGATCCAGAAGAACGGCCGGGTGTCGCCATAGCCGGCATAGCCTGCGCCTTGCATGATCCGACGAAGGCCCAGGGCCGAGAGCGCGATATCGTAGAAGGCTTCCGAGCGTTCGTAGTCGGACACCTTGAGGGTGATGTGGTCCAGCACCGCCCCCTCCCGCCTATCGCGCCGCCAGCTGGTCGGCGCCGGGACATATGGCCGCCAGCAGCGCCTTGTCGTCGGCGGTCTCGGCCCTCCTGCCCTTGGCCTTGCGCCAGTTGGCGGCGATCTCCAACGGCTTTTTGGGGGTGTAACCGCCAAGGCTGACGAGGGCGCCGGCGTTGCAGTCGAGGGCGTAGACGAAGCCCACTCCGTCCGGCGCGCCAGGCCCCGCCGGCCCCATGCGCGGTTCGGAGCCGGGCTTGCCGATGGCCTGCAGGACCACGATACGGCCCGTCTGGGCGTCGCGATAGGAATAGTCGGCGTCGTAGGACCACTGCAGGCCCTTGTCGTTGACGGGAGTGTAGGCCTTCCAGGTTTCCGCCTGGGCCACGCCGGCGGCGGCCAGGGCGGCGAGGGCGATCGCAAGCGCTGCGCGCATGGCGGCAAGCTCCGGTTTGGTTCCGGCCGCGACCCTATCCGGCGGCGCGAGCGCCCCGCAACGGGATTCATTTTTTCGGCCCGGCCTCGCCTTGACTCCGAAAGCCGCGGCTCCTAACTCCCGCGCGGCGTTAGCACTCAGGGGCCACGACTGCTAACGGCTGGGTCCCTGCGCTGGCGCGTCCTGATTCAAACCGTCTCGAGCGGAGATATAGATATGGCGTTTCGTCCTCTGGGAGACCGCGTGCTCGTCAAGCGCGTCGAGGAAGAGCAAAAGACCAAGGGCGGGATCATCATCCCCGACACGGCCAAGGAAAAGCCGCAGGAAGGCGAAGTGATCGCCGTCGGCCCCGGCGCCCGCGACGACAACGGCAAGATCCAGCCCCTGGACGTCAAGGCCGGCGACCGCATCCTGTTCGGCAAGTGGTCGGGCACGGAAGTGAAGATCGACGGCGAGGATCTCCTGATCATGAAGGAGTCCGACATCCTGGGCGTGGTCGAGCCCGACGCGGCCGCCAAGGCCGCCTGACTTCCCGCGCAACCCTAAGATCGAGAGACAGCAAACATGGCTGCTAAAGACGTCTACTTCTCCTCGGACGCGCGCGATCGCATGCTGCGCGGCGTCAACACCCTCGCCAATGCGGTGAAGGTGACCCTGGGCCCGAAGGGCCGCAACGTGGTCATCGAAAAGTCCTTCGGCGCCCCGCGCTCCACCAAGGACGGCGTGTCGGTCGCCAAGGAAATCGAACTGTCCGACAAGTTCGAGAACCTGGGCGCCCAGCTGATCCGCGAAGTCGCCTCCAAGACCAATGACAAGGCCGGCGACGGCACCACCACCGCCACCGTCCTGGCCCAGGCCATCGTGGTCGAAGGCCTGAAGTCGGTCGCGGCCGGCATGAACCCGATGGACCTGAAGCGCGGCGTCGACAAGGCCGTCGCCCGGGTCGTCGAGGAGATCAAGGCCAACGCCAAGAAGGTCACCACCAACTCGGAGATCGCCCAGGTCGGCACCATCTCGGCCAACGGCGACCTGGAAGTCGGCGAGATGATCGCCAAGGCGATGGACAAGGTCGGCAACGAAGGCGTCATCACCGTCGAAGAAGCCAAGACCGCCGAGACCGAACTCGACGTGGTCGAGGGCATGCAGTTCGACCGCGGCTACCTGTCGCCCTACTTCATCACCAACGCCGAGAAGATGGAGGCCGAACTCGAAGAGCCGCTGATCCTGCTCTTCGAAAAGAAGCTCTCCTCCTTGCAGCCCCTGCTGCCGGTGCTCGAAGCGGTGGTCCAGTCCGGCCGTCCGCTGCTGATCATCGCCGAGGACGTGGAAGGCGAAGCGCTGGCCACCCTCGTGGTCAACAAGCTGCGCGGCGGCCTGCGCGTCGCGGCGGTCAAGGCTCCGGGCTTCGGCGACCGTCGTAAGGCCATGCTGGAAGACATCGCCATCCTGACCGGCGGCGAGCTGATCAGCGAAGACCTCGGCATCAAGCTCGAGAACGTCTCGCTCGACATGCTGGGCCGCGCCAAGAAGGTGACCATCACCAAGGACGACACCACCATCGTCGACGGCGCCGGCGCTAAGGACGGCATCGAAGGCCGCATCAGCCAGATCAAGAAGCAGATCGAGGACACCACCTCGGACTACGACAAGGAAAAGCTGCAAGAGCGCCTGGCCAAGCTCGCCGGCGGCGTCGCGGTGATCCGCGTCGGCGGCGCGACCGAAGTCGAGGTGAAGGAAAAGAAGGACCGCGTGGACGACGCCCTGAACGCCACCCGCGCGGCGGTGGAAGAAGGCATCGTGCCGGGCGGCGGCGTCGCCCTGCTGAAGGCCTCCAAGGTCCTGGAAGGCTTCAAGGTCGACAATGACGACCAGGAAGCCGGCGTCGCCATCGTGCGCCGCGCCCTGCAGGCCCCGATCCGTCAGATCTCGGAGAACGCCGGGGTCGAAGGCTCGATCGTGGTCGGCAAGGTGCTGGAGAACGCCTCGGCCACCTTCGGCTTCAACGCCCAGACCGAAGAGTATGTCGACCTGGTGCAAGCCGGCGTCATCGACCCGGCCAAGGTCGTCCGCACGGCTCTGCAGGACGCGGCTTCGGTCGCCGGCCTGCTGATCACCACCGAAGCGGCCATCGTCGAAGCCCCCAAGAAGGGCGGCGCGGCAGGCGGCCCCGGCGGCGGTATGCCCGACATGGGCGGCATGGACTTCTAAGTCCAAGCCACCGACGTCTGTAAGGATGAGGGCGGGGCCGAAAGGCTCCGCCCTTTTTCTATACCCGCTTGGCGTCCCCGATCACCATGGCCCCGATCCAGCTGGTCACGCCGGTGATGACGGCCGCCAGCACGCCGGAACCCAGGCCGTCCACCCGGAAGCCTGGGACGACCAGGGCCACCAGCAGGATCATCAGGGCGTTCAGCACCAGCAGGAACAGGCCCAGCGTCACGATGGTGAGCGGCAGGGTCAGGATGAAAAGCACCGGCCGGAGGATGGCGTTGACCACGCCCAGGAGCAGCGCCGCCACGGCGAGCGCCACAAGGCCGTCATAACTGACGCCGCGCAGCAGATAGGCCGCAAGCGCCAGGCCGAGGGCGGCGAAGACCGCGCGGGCGAGAAAACGCATGGGGGAAGACTCCTTGGCCGCTTGCCGCGGAGCTTGGCCTCCTTAAGTGTGCGGGGCAAGCCGCAGGAGGACCCATGCCCTACGTCAACATCCGCATCACGCCCGGCGCCACCGATGACCAGAAGGCCGAGCTGATCAAGGGCGCCACCGACCTGCTGGTGAAGGTGCTGAACAAGAATCCGGCCACCACCTTCGTCATCATCGACGAGGTGGAGACGGAGAACTGGGGCGTGGCCGGCGAAAGCGTCGCCGCCCGCAACCGCAAGGCCGGCGCCGGCTGAGGCGCGGCTGTTACGCATCCGATACGCGAGGGCCAAGCTTTGGCCCCAGCCCCGGGCCAGGGTCCGCCCGCGCGAGAGGACCCGACATGCAGCATCGCTTCCTGGCGGCCGTAGCCGCGAGCCTGTTTTTTGCGGGGGCAGCCGTCGCCCAGCCCCGCCCGCCGGCTGGAGACGGGCCGCCGGGCATGCGCCTGTTCGTGAGCCCCTCGGGGGAGCCTTTCCGCGGGGTCGACGGCCTGGCTGACTGGTTCCTCGCCGCCGACGCCGACCGCGACGGGGTGCTGACCCTGGCGGAGTTTCGCGCCGACGCCATGCGCTTCTTCAAGGTGCTGGACGCCGACGGCGACGGCTGGATCGACGGCTTCGAGAACAGCGCCTACGAGCGCGAGATCGCCCCGGAGATCACGAGCTTCGGGGCCGGCCCCGGCGGGCCGCCTGGCGGGGGCCGCCCGCCCTCCGGCCGTCCCTCTCGCACCAAGGGCAAGGGCGACGGGCCTCGTCAGGGCGCGGCGCGATTCTCCCTGCTGAACGAACCCCAGCCGGTACGCGGCGCCGACCTCGACCTGAGCCAGAGGGTCAGCGCCGAGGAGTGGGCCAAGACCGCCGGCCGCCGCTTCGCGCGGCTGGACCTCGACGGAAGCGGCAAGCTTACCCTGGCGGCCCTGCGCCCCCGCTTGCCGGGTCAGGTCCGCTGAGGCCTACTCCGCGGGCGTGCGGGCGAGCTGCGGCACGGCCTGGGTCAGGCGCCCGCCCACCCGGATCGGCTCGATGCGGCGGGCCAGGCCGGTGGCGTCGTCGGTCTCCACGAACACGCCGCAGACCGTGGCCGGTCCCTCGGCGGGCTTGTAGCGGCCGCCGGAGATGCGGGTGGTGAAGCGCCGCAGCGGCTCTTCCTTCTGGTTGCCGATGACGCTGTCATAGTCGGCGCAGGCGCCGGCGTCGGTCTGGTAGGCCGTGCCGTTCGGCAGGATCTGGCAGTCGGCGGTGGGGACGTGGGTGTGGGTGCCCACCACCAGGCTGGCGCGCCCGTCGCAGAAGTGCCCCATGGCCATCTTCTCGGACGTCGCCTCGGCGTGGATGTCGACCACCACCGCATCGGCCGCCAGGCCCAGGGGCGCCTTTTCGAGCTCGCGGTCGACGGCGGCGAAGGGGTCGTCGAGCGAATCCATGTGCACCCGCCCCAGCAGGTTGATCACCAGGATCCGCTTTCCGGTGTCGGTCTCGAACAGGTTGGCGCCGCGGCCGGGCGCGTCGGCCAGGACCGAATAGTTCAGCGGCCGGATCAGGCGCGGCTCGCGGACGATATAGGTTAGGGCTTCCTTCTGGTCCCAGGAGTGGTTGCCGAGCGTCAGGCAATCGGCGCCCGCGTCGAACAGTTCGCGCGCCGTGCTTTCGGTGATGCCGAAGCCGGCCGCCGCGTTCTCGGCGTTGACGATGACGAACTCCAGGCCGAGTTCCCGGCGAAGAGCGGGAAGGTGGTCGGCGAGGCCGTCGCGGCCGGAGCGGCCCACCACGTCCCCAAAGAAGGCGAAGCGCATAGGAAGATCAGTCCTTTCCGGCCTCGATATAGCCGGTTTCGGTGAGGATGGCGTCCAGCCGCTGGTCGTGCGGCTCGTCCGGCAGCGCGTCCACCTCCTGGCCGGCATAGGCGAGGCCCAGGATGAAAACCGGCTTCATCGCCCGCAGGTTCGCGATGGTGCGGTCGTAGTGCCCGCCGCCCTGGCCCAGGCGCCGGCCCATCCTGTCGAAGGCCAGCAGCGGGCAGATCACCAGGTCGGGATGCATTTCGGGCGCCGACGGGGGCGGTGAGGGGACGCCGAAGATGTCCGGCTGGGGCGTGTCGCGCTCGTCCCAAGCGCGGAAGGCGAGCGGGGTGTCGGCCGCCTCCGCCGCAGGCATGGCGAAGAAAGCCCCGGTGCGGGCGAGCTTACGGATCAGCGGACTGGGGTTCAGTTCCGCCCCCAGGGCGTAGTAGCCGGAATAGCAGGCGAAGGCCGGCAAGCGCTCCAGGGGCAGGTGATCGCAGACCCGTTCGGCCGCGTCGGGGCACGCCTGGGCGAGCTCGCGGCGCAGGCGGCGTAGGCGCGCGCGCAGCTCACTCTTGGCGGACTGTGGAGAGGGGGCGTTCACGCCCGCCTTATAGCAGGGAAAATCGGTGGCGGCGCCGCGAGAGCCGTGAAGGACGGTTCAATCCCCTCGACCTGGATGACCAGGTGGGCGCCGTAGTGCCCGAGCCCACGGGCCCGGACAGGGACAGCTCCCTTCGAGACGATTAAGGTCGCTGGGATGTAGTTGCCTTCGACGCGAGCCGCAGCAAGACCCGCCGGGTTCGAAGGTAGGTGGCGCGAAGGCGACCCGCAAGCGCGGCCGCAGCCCTAGTCTACTCCGCCGCCAGCTTTTCGAGCTTGGCCGCCGCCTTGTCGACGGCGGCGGCGGCGCGGGCCTCGATGCGGGCGTTGTCCGACTGCAGGCGGGCGAGTTCGGCCTGCAGGGAGGTCATCCGCGAACGCAGGTCGTGGAGCTCGTCGGCCAGCAGCAGCGCGCCCATCAGGAAGAGCCGGGTGTCGCCCAGCTGGCCCATCTCTTCCGACACCTGCCGCACCTGGCGGTCAAAGGTGCGGGCCAGTTCGTAGAGGTGCGCCTCCTGGCCGTCCTCGCAACCGACCGCATAGGGCCGGCCGTTCACCTGGATCGTGACCTGGGCCATTAGACCTCCTCGCGCTCGGCGGCGGGCGCCAGGGCCGCGGCCGCAGCCTCAAGCGCCTCGGTGGGATGCTCGGCCAGGGCCGATTTGATTTCGGCGATGGCGCGACCCAGGGCCGCAGAGGCCTCGGCTCCGGCGGCCGCCAGCTCGCGCTCGCGCTCGCGGGCCCTTTCGAGCTCGGCGGCGAGGCGGCTCTGGTCCTGGTCGAACAGGCCCCCACCCTCCGCCCCCTGGGACGAAAGGCGTTGCTCCAGGGCCGCGACCGCGCGGTCCAGCCGCTTCATGGCCAGGTCGAGGGCGCTCTCGCCCGTCGGCTCCCGCATGATTCCCTGCTCCGAAAGTGTGACCGTTAATCTATAGACCCGCCCGGCCGCGCGCCGAAACCCGCTCTGTGCAGCGACGGTTCCTTGACCCCAAAACGGTCACGTGCGACCCCGCGCGCCATCTCCCGCCAGAAGAGCGAAAGCCGCAAGACCGATGCCCGCAAAGCTGCAAACCATGGCCGACGCGATTCGCGTCCTCTCGATGGACGCCGTGCACAAGGCGCGGTCGGGCCACCAGGGCATGCCCATGGGAATGGCCGACGTCGCCGCCGTGCTGTGGACCAAGTTCCTGAAGTACGACGCCAGCCGCCCCGACTGGGCCGACCGCGACCGCTTCGTGCTCTCGGCCGGCCACGGCTCGATGCTGCTCTACGCGCTCCTTCACCTGACCGGGTTCAAGGCGGTCACCATGGACCAGATCCGGAACTTCCGGCAGTGGGGCTCCAACACGCCGGGCCATCCGGAATACGGCCACACGCCGGGCGTCGAGACCACCACCGGGCCGCTGGGCCAGGGTCTGGCCACCGCCGTCGGCATGGCCATGGCCGAGCGCCACCTGGCCGCCCGCTTCGGCGAGGAGCTGGTCGACCATCGCACCTGGGTGATCGCCGGCGACGGCTGCCTGATGGAGGGCGTCAGCCACGAGGCCGCCTCCATCGCCGGCCGGTTCAAGCTGAACAAGCTGACGGTGCTGTTCGACGACAACAACACCACCATCGACGGCGAGGCGACCATCGCCGAGACCGGCGACCAGCTTGCCCGGTTCAAGGCCTATGGCTGGGCGGTGAAGGCGATCGACGGTCACAATCACGGCCAGATCGCCAGCGCCCTGCGTTGGGCGATGCGCCAGGACAAGCCGACCCTGATCGCCTGCAGGACCAAGATCTCCAAGGGCGCCGGCCGCAAGGAAGGCGACCCCCACAGCCATGGCTACACCCTCTTCGACGACGAGATCGCCGACGCCCGCCTGGCCATGGGCTGGAGCCACGAGCCGTTCGTGGTGCCCGACGAGGTGGTCAAGCCCTGGCGCGCCGCGGGCCGCCGCGGCGCCAAACCACGCAAGGCCTGGGAAGCCCGCCTGGCCGCCGCCTCGTTGCGCGGCGAGTTCGAGCGCGCCCTGCGCGGCGACCTCCCGGAAAACGCCTTCGAGCGCCTGGAGGCCCACATCGCCAAGGCGGTGGAGACCAAGCCGGGCGCGGCCACCCGCCAGCACTCGGGCGCGGCGCTGGAGCAGCTGGTTCCCGCCATCCCTGAACTGGTCGGCGGCTCGGCCGACCTCACCGGCTCCAACAACACCTACGTCAAGGGAACCAAGGCCTTCGACCTGCCGGACTATGAGGGCCGCTACGTCCACTACGGCGTGCGCGAGCACGGCATGGCCGCGGCGATGAACGGCATGGCGCTCCACGGCGGGGTGATCCCCTTCTCCGGCACCTTCCTGGTGTTCTCCGACTACAGCCGCCCGGCGATCCGCCTCGGCGCGCTCATGGGAACGCGCGTGATCCACGTCATGACCCACGATTCCATCGGAGTCGGGGAGGACGGCCCCACCCACCAGCCGGTGGAGCACGTGGGTTCCTTGCGCATGATCCCCAACCTCAACGTCTTCCGCCCGGCCGATGCGGTGGAGACCGCCGAGTGCTGGAAGCTGGCGCTGTCGACCAAGACTACGCCCTCGGTCATGTGCCTGTCGCGCCAGAAGGTGGCGGCGGTCCGCGACTCCGCCCCGGAGAACCTGTCGGCCAAGGGCGCCTATGAGCTGAAGCCCGCCAGCGGCCCGGCCAAGGTCACCCTGTTCGCCTCGGGGACCGAGGTGGCGGTGGCCGTCGGCGCTCAGGCGATCCTGGAGGCCGAGGGCGTGCCGGCCCGCGTCGTCTCCACCCCCTGCTGGGAGCTGTTCGAGGCCCAGGACGAAGCCTATCGCAAGGCGGTGATCGGCGATGCGCCGGTGCGGGTGGCGGTCGAGGCCCAGGTCGCCTTCGGCTGGGAGCGGTTCATCGGCGAGGACGGCGTCTTCGTCGGCATGAAGGGCTTCGGCGCCAGCGCCCCGGCCGAGCGTCTCTACCAGGAGTTTGGGATCACGCCGGAAGCGGTGGCCGCCGCCGCCAAGGCCAAGCTCTCCGCCAACGGATAGGGTCTTCCCCATGCGCCTCGGCACGCCGCTCTCGCCCACCGCCGTCAAGGTCATGCTGCTGGGCTCGGGAGAGCTCGGCAAGGAGGTGGCCATCGAGCTGCAGCGGCTGGGCTGCGAGGTGATCGCCGTCGACCGCTATGCGAACGCCCCCGCCCATCAGGTGGCCCACCGCTCGCACGTGATCGCCATGACCGACGCCGCGGCCCTGCGCGCCCTGGTCGAGGCCGAGCGCCCGCACCTGATCGTGCCGGAGATCGAGGCCATCGCCACCGACGAACTGGTGAGGATCGAGGCGGAGGGTGTGGCGACGGTGATCCCCACCGCCCGCGCCGCGCAGCTGACAATGAACCGCGAGGGCATCCGCCGGCTGGCCGCCGAGACGCTTGGCCTGCCCACCTCGCCCTACGCCTTCGCCTCCTCCGAGGAGGAGCTCGCGCGCGCCGCCGCCGAGGTGACGGGCTTCCCCTGCTTCGTGAAGCCGGTGATGTCCTCATCCGGCAAGGGCCAGTCCTATGTTGAGGGGCCGGAAGGGATCGCTGCGGCCTGGCGCTACGCCCTGGAGGGCGGCCGGGTGGAGCAGCCTCGGGTGATCGTCGAAGGCAAGGTCGAGTTCGACTTCGAGATCACCCAGCTCACCGTGCGGTCGCGCGGCGCGGAGGGGTCCATCGCCACCAGCTTCTGCGAGCCCATCGGCCACCGCCAGGTGAAGGGCGACTATGTGGAGTCCTGGCAGCCCCAGCCGATGAGCCAGGCCGCCCTGGCCCGTGCGCGCGAGATCTCGGCAGCCGTCACCGCCGAACTGGGCGGCCTCGGCCTCTTCGGGGTCGAGCTGTTCGTGAGGGGCGACGAGGTCTGGTTCTCCGAGGTCAGCCCCCGGCCGCACGACACCGGCCTCGTGACCCTGGCCACCCAGAATTTCAGCGAGTTCGCCCTGCACGCCCGCGCGATCCTGGGCCTGCCGGTGGACGCGAGCCTGCGCGAGACCGGCGCCAGCGCGGTGATCTACGGCGGGATGGAGGCGCAAGGAGTCGCCTTCGACGGGGTCGCCGAAGCGCTGGGCGTTCCCGGCGCAGATCTGCGCTTGTTCGGCAAGCCGGAGAGCTACGAACGCCGGCGAATGGGCGTGGCGCTGGCCCGCGCCGCCGATATCGAAACCGCCCGCGAACGGGCGCGAGACGCCGCCGCTCGCGTGAAGCCGATCAAGCCCTGAGACGTCGCAACCGGAAGTCGTTGCGCCGGCGCTGAAGCCCGCTAGCATCGCCCCACACCTGTGGGAGGCATCCATGCGAAAGGCTCTTCTGGCGGCCGCGACGGCGAGCGCCGTCCTGGCCGCGACCGGCGCCGCGTCGGCCCAGACGGCCGCGCCGCTCATCGAGCGCAGCAAGATCTTCGGCAATCCAAGCCGCGCCCAGGCGCGGATCAGCCCCGACGGCCAGTGGCTGTCCTGGACCGCCCCCCGCGACGGGGTGATGAACGTCTGGGTCGCGCCCGTCGCCGATCCGGCCCAGGCGCGGCCGCTGACGGCGGAGACCGACCGGCCGATCCGCGGCTATTTCTGGGCCCCGGATTCGAACCAGATCCTGTTCATCAACGACAAGGGCGGAGACGAGAACTTCCTGCTCTACGGCGTCGACGTGCGCACCGGCGCGCAGAAGACCCTGACCCCCTTCGAAAAGACCCGGGTGCAGATCGTCGGCATCAGCCGGTTCGTGCAGGACAGGATTCTCGTGGGGATCAACAACCGCGACCCGCGCTGGCACGACGTGCATAGCCTGGATCTCGCGACGGGCCGGCTGACCCCCGTGTTTCAGAACGACGGCTTCGCAAGTTTCGTCGCCGACGACCGGCTGAACCTGCGCCTGGCGGTCCGGCCGCGCCCCGACGGCGGCCGCGACGTCTTCGCGATCAAGGACGGCAAGGTCGCCGCCGAGCCGACCGAAACCATTCCCTACGAGGACAGCGGAACCCAACCGGTGGGCTACACGCCCGACGGGCGGACGCTCTATTGGATCGACTCCCGCGGACGCGACACCTCGGCCCTGGTGGCCCAGGACACCGCTACCGGCGAGCGGAAGGCGCTGGCCCATGACGCCCGCGCCGACATCTTCACCGGGCTGCTGGAGCCGAAGACCGGCAAGTTCCAGGCCTATGCGGTGAACTATCTCAAGACCGAATGGGTCGGCGTCGATCCCGCGGTGAAGGCCGACCTGGATTTCCTGCGCGCCGAACTGCCCGGCGAGATCGCCGTCACCTCCCGCACCGACGACGACAAGCTCTGGATCGTCTCGGCCGATCCGGTGAACCAACCCTCGGCGGCTTATCTCTTCGACCGCAACGCCCGGAAGCTGACCCGGCTCTATGTCACCCGGCCGGAGCTCGAGGGCCTGCCGCTGGCGCCCATGCACCCCCTGGAGATCAAGACGCGGGACGGCCTGACCCAGGTCTCCTATCTCAGCCTGCCGCCAGGCTCCGACGCCGACGGCGACGGGCGGCCGGAGGCGCCGGTTCCCCTGGTGCTGCTGGTTCATGGCGGGCCCTGGGGACGGGACACCTACGGCTATGACGGCTGGACCCAATGGCTGGCCAACCGCGGCTATGCGGTGCTGTCGCCGAATTTCCGGGCCTCCACCGGCTTCGGCAAGGCCTTCACCCGCGCCGGCGACATGGAGTGGGGCCGCAAGATGCACGACGACCTGATCGACGCCGTCGACTGGGCGGTGAAGTCGGGCGTCACCACCTCCGACAAGGTGGCGATCATGGGCGGCTCCTATGGCGGCTACGCCACCCTGGCGGGGCTGGCCTTCACGCCCGACGCCTTCGCCTGCGGCGTGGACATCGTGGGTCCGTCGAACCTGGTCACCCTGCTGGAATCCATCCCGCCCTACTGGCAGGCGATCCGCACCCAGTTCAACCGCTCCATGGGCGACCCCGCCACGCCTGAGGGCCGCGCGGTCCTGATGGAGCGCTCGCCCCTGACCAAGGCCGACCAGATCAAAAGGCCGCTGCTGATCGCCCAGGGCGCCAACGATCCGCGGGTGAAGCAGGCCGAGAGCGACCAGATCGTGGCGGCCATGAAGGCCAAGGGCATTCCGGTGACCTATGTGCTCTTCCCAGACGAGGGCCACGGCTTCGCCAAGCCGGAGAACAACATCGCCTTCGTGGCGGTGGCCGAGCACTTCCTGGAGCGCTGCCTCGGCGGACGCTCCGAGCCGTTCGGCGAGGTCCTGGCCAAGAGCTCCATGAAGGTCGAGCACGGCGCAGCCTTCGCGCCGGGCCTGGAGGCGGCCATGGGGGCTGGGAAGTAGGCGCTCCTGGACTTGATCGGCGTCAAGCCCGGGGCGCTGCGTCGCCGTTGGCGAACGGCCTTGGTCGTGCCATGAAGGCTCCCATGCTCCGCCGTCTGCTGGCCTTCGCGATGCTGGTCGTCCTGGCGCTCGCCGCGCCCGTGGCGATGGCGCAGCCCGGCGCGCCTTCCGGCGACACGATGGCCGCGCCCGCGGCTCGCCATGGGGATTGTCACGCGCCGCCGGCGGAGGACTGCCGCATCGCCTGTGCGATCTGCATGGCCCTCGCCGCCGAGCCGCCGGCGCTGTCGGAGCGCACGCATGTCTTCCTGGCCCGGGCGGTCGCCGACGCCGTGCCGCCGCCTGGCCTGGACCTCGAGCCCGACCCGCCGCGCCCGCGGTTCTGAGCGTCTTCCTTCGGAATTCCAGACTCCAATTTCATTCAGCAAAGGCCCTGCGGGGCCGAAGGACGAATCATGAAGACGATCAAGACTCTGGCGCTCGCCGCCTTCCTCGCCGCTCTGGGCGCCGGCGCCGCGGCCGCCGCCGAACAGGCGCCGAAGATGGACTGCTGCGCCAAGTGCGAGTGCTGCAAGGACAAGAAGCCGGCGGAAGCCGCGCCGGAGCACAAGCACTAAGAGAACCGGCACTAAGAGAACCGGCCGGCGGGCGGGGCGGCTTTCGCTCCGCCCGCCAAGGGCCCGCCGCCGCTGCGCGCCGCAAATCGTGATCGGCCGCGCCTTGCCGAACCTTTCAAGGCGGCGCTTCCATGCCGCTAGGGAGGCGCCGGATGGAAACGAAAGTCAGCGAGATCGCAGCCGGGATCTACCGGCTCTCCACCCTGGTCCCCGACATCGCGCCGCCGGCGGGCTTCACCTTCAATCAGTTCCTCATCGATGGCGACGAGCCGATGCTGTTCCACTGCGGCCACCGGCAGGCCTTCCCGGCCCTGGCGGAGGCCGTGGCCCATGTGACGCCGGTCGAGCGGCTCCGCTGGATCGGCTTCGGCCACGTAGAGGCCGACGAGTCCGGGGCCATGAACCAGTGGCTCGCCGCCGCCCCCAACGCCCAGGTGGCGCATGGCGCGCTTGGCTGCGACATCTCCCTGAACGACATGGCCGACCGACCCCCACGCGCCCTGGCGCAGGGCGAGGTCCTGGACCTGGGCGGCAAGCGCATGCGGTGGCTGGCCACGCCCCATGTGCCGCACGGCTGGGAGGCCGGGGTCTTCTACGAGGAAACCACCGGCACGCTCTTCTGCGGCGACCTCCTGACCCATGTGGGCGACGGCCCGGCCCTCACCGAGGCCGACGTGCTCGGCCCCGCCATCGCCGCCGAGGCCATGTTCCACGCCATGTGCATGACCCCGGCGACGGGGCAGATCCTGCGGGAGCTGGCCGATCTCGCACCCCGGACGCTGGCGTTGATGCACGGCTCGTCCTTCGCGGGCGACGGCGCAGCCCCCCTGCGCGGCCTGGCGGAGTTCTGCGAAGCCGGCGGCCCCCCCGCCTGATCCGCCGCGGGCGGCGCCGAAGGCCCCTCTCGATACAAACCGACGCCGGATTTGACCGCCGGATGGGTTGACTCGCCCGCACAAGCCCTCAAGAACCCCCGGCGAATCCTTGAATAAACGCCGGGGTCGCCGGCAGCCGAGCTAGGAGAACTCCATGACTGTGCGCGTCGCCATCAACGGTTTCGGTCGTATCGGCAGGCTGGTCCTGCGCTCGATCGTCGAACATGCGCGCCGCGACATCGAGGTGGTGGCGATCAACGACCTGGGTCCGGTGGAGACCAACGCCCACCTGCTGCGCTACGACAGCGTGCATGGCCGCTTCCCCGGCCAGGTGACGGTGGACGGCGACTCCATCGACGTCGGCCTGGGCAAGATCAAGGTCACGGCCATCCGCAATCCCGCCGAGCTGCCGCACAAGGAGCTGGGCGTCGACATCGCGCTGGAATGCACCGGCCTCTTCACCTCCAAGGACAAGGCCAAGGCGCACCTGGACGCCGGCGCCAAGCGCGTGCTGGTCTCCGCCCCCTGCGACGAGGCTGACCGCACCATCGTCTATGGCGTGAACCACGACAGCCTGACGGCTGCGGACGTGGTCGTCTCCAACGCCTCGTGCACCACCAACTGCCTGGCCCCGATCGCCAAGGTCGTCCATGAGCTGTGCGGCATCGAGCGCGGCTACATGACCACGATCCACGCCTATACCGGCGATCAGCCCACCCTCGACACCATGCACAAGGACCTCTACCGCGCCCGCGCGGCGGCCCTGTCCATGATCCCGACCACCACCGGCGCGGCCAAGGCCGTCGGCCTGGTGCTGCCGGAGCTGAAGGGCAAGCTGGACGGCTCCTCGATCCGCGTGCCGACCCCCAACGTTTCGGTGGTGGACCTGAAGTTCGTGCCGGGCCGCTCCGTGACCAAGGACGAGATCAACGAGGCCCTGAAGGCCGCGGCGACCTCCGGTCCGCTGAAGGGGATCCTGGCGGTCTCCAACGACCCGCTGGTCTCCACCGACCTCAACCACATCGCCGCCTCGTCCACGGCGGCCCTGCCCCAGACCCAGGTGATCGAAGGCCAGCTTGGCCGCGTGCTCTCCTGGTACGACAACGAGTGGGGCTTCGCGACCCGCATGAGCGACACCGCCGTCGCCATGGCGAAGCTGATCTAAACCGCCTCATGGGTCCCGCGCCTTCACCGCTCATCCCGGCGAAGGCCGGGACCCAGATTCATCCTGAGCGCTCGGCGGGTTTCACCTGGGTCCCGGCCTTCGCCGGGATGAGCGGAGACGTGTAATGACCTTCAAGACCCTCGACGACGCCGACCTCGCCGGCCAGCGCGCCCTGGCCCGCGTCGATCTCAACGTGCCCATGGCCGACGGGAAGGTGACCGACGACACTCGTCTGCGCGCCGTGGTCCCGACGATCAAGAAGCTGCAGGCCGGCGGAGCCAAGGTGGTGCTGCTGGCCCACTTCGACCGGCCGAAGGGCAAGCGCGTGCCGGAGATGAGCCTGAAGTCCGTCGTGCCGGCCCTGTCGAAGGTGCTGGGCGCGCCAGTGGCCTTCGCCGACGACTGCGTGGGCGAGGCGGCGGCCAAGGCGGTGGGCGCCCTGAAGAACGGCGAGGTGCTGCTGCTCGAAAACGTCCGCTACCACGCGGGCGAGGAGAAGAACGATCCGGAGTTCGCGCGCGAGCTGGCCGCCAACGGCGACCTCTATGTGAACGACGCCTTTTCCGCCGCCCACCGGGCGCACGCCTCCACCGAGGGCCTGGCCCGCCTGCTGCCGGCCTATGCGGGCGAGCAGATGCGCAAGGAGCTGGAGGCGTTGGACGCCGCCCTCGGCAATCCGAAGCGGCCAGTGCTGGGCATCGTCGGCGGCGCCAAGGTCTCCACCAAGCTCGATCTTCTGAACAACCTGGTGGGCAAGCTCGACTACCTCGCCATCGGCGGGGGCATGGCCAACACCTTCCGTTTCGCCCAAGGCTACGACGTCGGCGCCTCGCTCTGCGAGAAGGACATGGCCGACACCGCCCGGGAAATCCTGCAGAAGGCCGAGGCCGCCGGCTGTCGGATCATCCTGCCCGTCGATGCGGTGGTGGCCGAAAAGCTCGAAGCCGGCGCGCCGTCGCGGATCGTCGAGCTGGCCGCAGACGCCGGAAGCCTTGGCCCCGAGGACAAGATCTTCGACGTCGGCCCCAGGACCCTGCAGCAGATCCTCGAGGCCATGTCCCAGGCCAAGACCTTCATCTGGAACGGCCCGCTCGGGGTCTTCGAGGTGCAACCCTTCGACCGCGCGACCGTTGAAGCCGCGAAGCTCGCGGCCAAGCTCGCTCGTTCGGGCGCGCTGGTGGCTGTCGCGGGCGGGGGTGATACTGTGGCCGCACTGAATGTCGCCGGATGCGCCGAAGACTTCACCTTCGTCTCCACCGCCGGCGGCGCGTTTCTTGAATGGATGGAGGGAAAGGAACTGCCCGGTGTGGCGGCTCTGGCCCGGTAAGGCACAGTGGGGAAGGCATGAATCTCGCGGCACTCAACGAAATCGCCGAGAAGATGGTGACGCCCGGCAAGGGCATACTGGCGGCCGACGAATCCACGGGCACCATCCAGAAGCGGTTTGACGCGATCGGGGTCGAGAACACCGAGGCCAACCGCCGCGACTATCGCGAGCTCCTGTTCCGCACCACCGAGGCCATGCGCGAGCACATCTCGGGAGTGATCCTCTTCGAAGAGACCCTCTATCAGAACGCCGCCGACGGCGCGCCGCTGGTCGACCTCATCACGGCTGCAGGCGCGGTTCCCGGCGTCAAGGTCGACAAGGGCGCCAAGCCGATGGCCGGCTTTCCGGGCGAAACCCTGACCGAGGGTCTGGACGGCCTGGGCGAGCGATTGAAGCGGGACTATGAGCGCGGCGCCCGCTTCGCGAAATGGCGGGCGGTGATCGACATCGCCCCTGATACCGGAAATGGAGGCGTTCCCACCTGGGGCGCGGTGAAGGCCAACGCCCACGCCCTGGCCCGCTACGCCGCGGTCTGCCAGGCTGCCCAGATCGTGCCGATCGTCGAGCCCGAGGTGCTGATGGACGGGGCTCACGACATCGAACGCTGCGACACCGTCACCCGCTGGGTGCTGCAGACCGTGTTCCAGGAGCTCTTCGAGCAGCGCGTGGCCCTGGAAGGCATGGTGCTGAAGCCGAACATGGTCGTCTGCGGCAAGAAATGCGAGACGCGCGCCTCGGTGGACGAGGTGGCCCACCGCACCATCGCTGCGCTCAAGGCCCACGTGCCCGCCGCCGTGCCGGGCATCGCCTATCTGTCCGGCGGCCAGACCGACGAGGAGGCCACCGCCCACCTCGACGCCATGAACAGAATCGGCGGCTTTCCCTGGAAGATGACCTTCTCCTACGGCCGCGCCCTTCAGGCTGCGCCGCAGAAGGCCTGGGCGGGCAAGCCGGAGAACGTCGCCGCCGCGCAGCGGGCCTTCGCCCACCGCGCGCGCATGAACGGCCTGGCCAGCCTGGGCAAATGGGAAGGCCGGCTTGAACAGGCGGCCTGAAGACCGCCGCCGCCAGGGCCGCTCCGGCGGCCCTTTTTCATTCGATCGATTTCGCAGGGGAGATTGGGCATGGCCCGAATCACGCTGAGGCAGCTTCTGGATCACGCCGCCGAGCACGGCTACGGCGTGCCGGCCTTCAACATCAACAACATGGAGCAGGCGCTGGCGATCATGGAGGCCGCCGAGGCCACCGACTCGCCGGTCATCATGCAGGCCAGCCGCGGCGCGCGCGCCTACGCCAACGACATCGTGCTGAAGCACCTGATCGACGCCATGGCGGAGATGTATCCGGCCATCCCGATCTGCATGCACCAGGACCACGGGAACAACGAGGCCACCTGCGCCACCGCCATCCAGTACGGCTTCACCTCGGTGATGATGGACGGCTCGCTGATGGCCGATGGCAAGACGCCTGCCGACTACGACTACAATGTCCGCGTCACCCGCAATGTCGTCGACATGGCCCACTGGGTCGGCGCCAGCGTCGAGGGCGAACTCGGCGTGCTGGGCAGCCTCGAAACCGGCATGGGCGAGAAGGAGGACGGCCACGGCTTCGAGGGCAAGCTCGGCCACGACCAGCTGCTGACCGACCCCGACCAGGCGGTGGAGTTCGTGAAGGCCACCGAGGTCGACGCCCTGGCCATCGCCATGGGCACCAGCCACGGCGCCTACAAGTTCACGCGCAAGCCGGACGGCGAGGTCCTGGCGATGAACGTGATCGAGGAGATCCACCGCCGCCTGCCGAACACCCACCTGGTGATGCACGGCTCCTCCTCCGTGCCGCAGGATCTGCAGGACATCATCAACCAGTACGGCGGCGAGATGCCCCAGACCTGGGGCGTGCCGGTGGAAGAGATCCAGCGCGGCATCAAGCATGGCGTGCGCAAGATCAACATCGACACCGACAACCGCATGGCCATCACCGGCGCCATCCGCAAGGTGTTCGCCGAGAAGCCCGGCGAGTTCGATCCGCGCGGCTATCTCAAGCCCGCCAAGGAGGCCATGCGCAAGGTCTGCGTCCAGCGCTTCGAGGAGTTCGGCACGGCCGGTCACGCCTCGAAGATCAAGCCGCTGCCGATGTCGGCCATGGCCAAGCGCTACGCCTCGGGCGAGCTTTCCCCCAAATTCGACGCCACTCTGAGGGCGGCGGAATAGCGCAATCCCCGCGGGCGCCGGAACACGGCGCCCGCCTCGCGCCTTTTCCCGACATGCGGCGATATCTCGCCACCATATTCCTTCTGCTCGCCTTGGCCCTGGTGGCCGGCTTCTTCGGCTGGGCGCTGCACACGGCCGAACTCATGGGCGCCGGCTGGGAAAGCCTCGCCGGAATCTGGCTCTATGTGCTGGGAGGCCTTCTGGCGGTGGGGGCGCTGACCGGCGGGCTGATGTGGCTCGCCTTCTATTCCTCGCGCCACGGCTATGACGAGCCGTTCGACGTGAACAAGCCCAACGGCGGCCGCGGAGACGACCGCCGCTGAGGGCTTCAGCGCCCGAAGGCGGCCTGCAGGCGGTCCAGATGGTTGGCCACCGGGTTCGGCGCCTCGGTTGGCTCTTCCACATACATGCGGCGGTCCAGGTGGCGCACACGCTCGTAGAGCCGCTCGGAGCGCTCAGTGAGCAGCAACAGGCCGGCCGGCAGGTCTTCGGTCGTGGCGTTCTCGTTGCGGCAGACCTCTTCGGCGCCGAGCCGATAGCGGTCGTCGCAGGCCGCTTCCGGGGGGATGTCGCCTTCCCGCACCGCGCGCTGGACCAGCAGCCAGGACGCGACCTGCATCAGCCGGGTGGTGAGCCGCATGCTCTCCCCGGCATAGGCCAGGGCCGCATTGCGAGAGAGCGACTTGGACTCCTGCCGTCCCGCGCCGTCCAGATAGGCGGCGGTCTCCTCCACGAGGTCCATGCCCTCCTGAAAGGTGCGGTCGAAGAGCTCCGAACCCGCAAAATCGGCGATCACGCCGGCGCGCCAGCTGTCGGACGCCTCGTTCCGATAGATCATTGCCGTCTTCAGCCCCTTACGCTCGTCGATCCGCTCCGGCGCGGCGGCCGGCCTGGAGGGCTGTGCAACCCCCATGCCAAGCCGCGAGCTCCGGCTCGCTGACGATCCCCCAAATTCGCCCGCCGCGCGCGGGTCTAGCCGCCCATTCTGGGCGAGAACAGCGCGTCCGCCGCGGCCCGGCCGGCGCGCTTGCGCTCGATCTGGGCTCGGCAGCGGGCGATCTCGGCTTCGAGGATCTCGATGCGCTCCTCGAGTTCGCCAAGCCCGTAGAGGTCGAGGTCCTCACGCACGGCTTCGATCAGCCGCTGGCCCCGACCCATCCGGATATCCGCCGGTTCGTCCATCAAGAGCCTCCTTTGCCGGCCCCCGTTCGGCGGCTATCTGAACCGGGACGCCCCTCTCGCGCAAGACTTCGAAAGGCCGCAGCATGAACCAGACCATGACCGCCATCGCCGTGGAAGGCGGGAAAGGCCCGGCTGAGGCCCTCAAACCGGTTTCCCTCACGCGGCCAATTCCCAAGCCCGGAGAGATCCTGATCCGGGTGAAGGCGGCCGGCGTCAACCGCCCCGACATCGTCCAGCGCCTGGGCGCCTATCCGCCGCCGCCGGGCGCGCCCGAAACCCTGGGCCTGGAGGTCGCCGGCGAAGTGGTGAACGCCGAAGGCCGCTGGCAGGCCGGCGACCGGGTCTGCGCCCTACTCGGCGGCGGGGGCTACGCCGAGTACGCCGTCGTCGACGCCCGGCACGCCTTGCCGATCCCCGAGAAGCTGGACTTCGTGCAGGCGGCCGGTCTGCCGGAGACGGTCTTCACCGTGTTCGCCAACGTCTTCGAGCATGGCGCCCTCAAGGCGGGCGAGACCTTGATGGTGCATGGCGCCACCTCGGGCATCGGGGTGACCGCCATCCAGATGGCCAAGGCCGCCGGCGCCCGGGTGATCGCCACCGCCCGCGGCGCCGACAAGGCGGCCGAAGCCCTTCGACTGGGCGCCGATCTCGCCGTCGACGCGACGACGGAAGACTTCGCCGCCGTCGCCAAGGCCGATGGCGGCGTCGACGTGGTGCTGGACATGGTCGGCGGGGACTATTTCGCCAAGGACCTGGACGCGATCCGCACCGGCGGGCGGATCGTCTTCATCGCCGCCCAGGGCGGAGGGGAGGTCGCCCTGCCGATCTTCCGCCTGATGCAGAAGCGGGCGGTGGTGACCGGTTCGACACTCCGCCCTCGCGACGCCGAAGAGAAGGCGCGCCTGGCTGCCGCCGTCGAGGCCCGGGTCTGGCCCTGGATCGCCGAGGGCAAGGTGCGCCCGCCGGTGGACAAGACCTTTCCCCTGGCGCAAGCCGCGGAAGCCCACGCCCACCTTGAGTCCGGACGGCACGTGGGCAAGGTGGTGCTCACCGTCTCATAGGGAATAGGCCTGTTCGAGCCGGTAGGCCAAGCCTTCGTCCGTCCGCCAGCTGGAATAGAGGCCGAACGCCCGCGCCACGAACGGCGGCGACCTCAGGAGGTTGTGGGTCTGCACCCAGGCGGCGACTTCCGCGGGATCGGCGCGCCGCAGATAGGCCAGGGTGACATGCGGCTTGTAGGCGCGGCTTTCCGGCTTCAGCCCCGCGCGCCGGGCAGCCGTCTCCACAGCCTTGGCCAGGCGGCGCAGGGCTGGGTTTTCGGCCACCCCGGCCCACAGCACATGGACATCGGCGCCTTCGCCGAAGGTCCCGACGCCGGAAAGCTCCAGGGTCAGGGGCTCTCCGCTCACCACGGACAGGGCGCTGTCGATGTCGTCGGCGACGTTCTCCGGCACGTCGCCGAAGAACCGCAGGGTGATGTGCAGGCTCTCCGGAGGCCGCCAGCGCGCGCCCTGCACGCCCTTCTGACGGCGGGCCAGGGCCTCGCCCAGATCCTCGGGCACGGCGACGGCGGCGAACAGGCGGAGCATAGATCAACCTAAGAGCTGATGGACCTAACGCAAACGTAATCGCGTTTCTCTTGCACGGACTTGCATCGATCACGATATTCGGAACCGCGCCCGATCCGGGGCGTCAAGAAAAGGGCACCGCCTATTATGAGCGACTACGACCGCAGCTATGCGCGCACGATCCCCGCAGATCGCGCCGACATGTCGGTGGATGCGGGCCTGCGCAGCTTCATGCTCGGCGTCTACAACAAGGTGGCGCTGGGCCTTCTGCTTTCCGCCGCCCTGGCCTTCCTGACGGGGACCTTCCCGCCGGTCCGCGACCTGATGTTCGCGACCACGGCGGACGGCCGGCTCGCCGGCTACACCCTGCTCGGCATGATCGTCGCGTTCTCGCCGCTGGCCATGATCTTCATCTCCATGTTCGCCATGCGGAATCCCTCTCCGCGGCAGGCGGGCATGCTCTACTGGGCGATCGTCACCTCGATCGGCGCCGGCATGGGCGTTCTCGCGCTCGTCTATACGGGCACGTCGATCTTCCAGACCTTCCTGATCACCGCGGCGGCCTTCGGCGGCCTCTCGCTGTTCGGCTATACGACCAAGAAGGACCTGACCGGCTTCGGCAGCTTCCTGATCGTCGGCCTGATCGGCCTGGTGATCGCCATGCTGGTGAACATGTTCCTCCAGCTGCCGGCGATGGCGATGATCATCAACATCCTCGGCGTGTTCATCTTCGCCGGCCTGATCGCCTACGACACCCAGCGCCTGAAGATGACCTACTACCAGCTGGGCGGGAACGAGGCGGCCATGGGCGTGGCCACCAACTACGGCGCGCTCAGCCTCTACATCAACTTCATCAACCTGTTCCAATTCCTGCTGGCCCTGTTCGGCGACCGCCGATAAGCCCAGGCGACAGGCTGAAGAGCTCGAACCCCGGCGGTCCTCCGCCGGGGTTTTTGCTGGCCTATTCGACGATCCGGAATCGGCCCTTGTCGAAGAATCGCAGCACCTGGTCGAGGTCGTGGCCGCGCTTCAGCACGTGGCCGCCCTGGCCGATGACCGCCCAGGCGCCCTGGCGCCGGGCCAGGGCCGGGCGCTTCTCGATGCGGTAGAGGGGGGCCTCCGAAGCCCGGCGGAAGACTGAGAAGACGCAGGCGTCGGCCAGCCCGCCGATGCCGTAGTCGCGCCATTCGCCGGCGGCCACCATCCGCCCGTACAGCGACAGCAGGCGTTCCAGCTCCCGGCGCTCGAAAAAGACCAGGGCGCCGGGCGCCGTGTGGGACGGGTCGAAGGCCATCTGATTGGAGGTTAAACCGAATTTCCGGGCCCCGACAATCGGCCCGCGGAGCCGCATGTGACCGCCGCGACACGCAGGGCCCCGCACGTGAACAGATCTTAATCCGTCGCCTTGGAAAGACCTTATTTCGGTCCTGCGTGCGCCTGATCCACCAGGGATAGTCTCATTGTCGGTTGGTCGGAACCTGCTGGTCCCGGATCCTGAACAGCCCCCCCAGCCCCCCTGGATCGTGGGCTTCGATCAACCGGCGCTTGAGAGACATCCCCCCTCCCCAAGACACGCCCCGCGGCCCCTCTCCTCCGCGGGGCGTCGTCGTGTCTGGCGGTCTATTCCTCCGGAAGGTCCTTCTGGGCCAGCGCCAGGACGGCGCCGCTCTGCGGGGCCTGGACGATCACGGCCGTGACCAGCCCCTCCTCCTCGGGCGGCGGCATGCGATAGGCGGTGGGCCGCCCGCGCCAGACGCCCAGTTTGGAAATCTGCCGCACGACGTTCCTGTGCTCCACCGTGCGGCCGCGGTTGTCGCCCTTGCGCACCGTCACCTCCTGCACCCGCGGATCGTAGCGGATGAGCCAGACCTCGGCTCCGCCGCGCGGCGCGCGCCCATAGCCGACGTCCACCCGGCGCGGGCCGATGAAGGCCATGTCCGGCGGGTCCATGCGGGTCTTGGCGGCTTCGGCGACCAGCCGCTCCACCGCCTCCATGTCCCGCCCGCCGGTCTGGGCGTGACCGTCGACCACAACCTGCGGCGTGTAGGGCTCACGCAGGTCGAGCCGGGTCACATAAGCCTTCTGGCGCTCGGCGAATTCCGGCTGGGCGAAGGTGTCAGTCCAGCCGAGATAGTCCCAATAGTCGACGGGGAAGGTCAGGACGAGCACGCCCGGCCGCTCGGCCAGGGCGGCCAGGTTCGAATTGGCCTCGCTGCATGAGGCGCAGCCCTGGGCGGTGAACAGCTCCACGACGACCGGCGGCCTGGCGCTCGCCAGGGCGGGCGCGAGCGCCAAGACGAGACTGAAAAGCGCGGCCTTACGCATCGTGGCGCAATTAAGCGGAGTTCCGGGGGGATTGGGCTTCAAGATGGTGTGAGAGCCCGCAGAGGGCGGCCCGGTATCGCCGAGCCGCCGCCTGGCCGGGGCGTCTAGGCCGCGGATCCGGCCAGGTTCCGCAGCACGTAGTTCAGCACGCCGCCGTTCTTGAAGTACTCGAGCTCGGTCGGCGTATCGATCCGGCACCGCACCGGGAACCGCGCGATACGACCGTCCGACGGGCGGTACATCTCGACGGTCAGCTGCTTGCGGGGGGCAAGCTCGGTCAGACCGCGGATGGTGACGATCTCCTCGCCGGTGAGGCCGAGCTTGTGCCAGCCTTCCTGGGTGAACTGCAGCGGCAGCACGCCCATGCCCACCAGGTTCGAGCGGTGGATGCGCTCGAAGCTTTCGGCGATCACCGCCCGCACGCCCAGCAGCTTGGTGCCCTTGGCCGCCCAGTCGCGCGAGGAGCCGGTGCCGTACTCCTTGCCCGCGAACACGACCATCGGCCGCCCCTCGCCCTGGTAACGCATGGCCGCGTCGTAGATCGACATGGTCTCGCCCGAGGGGAAGTGCTTGGTCACGCCGCCTTCGATGTCCGGGGTGATCCTGTTGCGGATGCGGATGTTGGCGAAGGTGCCGCGCATCATCACTTCGTGGTTGCCGCGCCGTGCGCCGTAGGAGTTGAACTCCGTGGTCGGGACCTGGCGCTCGCGCAGATAGACGCCCGCCGGCGCGGTGGCCTTGATCGAGCCGGCCGGCGAGATGTGGTCGGTGGTGATCGAGTCGCCGAACACCCCCAGGATCCGGGCCTCGACGATGTCGGTGACCGGCGCCGGTTCCATCTGCATATCTTGGAAGTAGGGCGGGTTCTGCACGTAGGTGGAGCCCATGTCCCAGGTGTAGGTCTGGCCGCCGGCCACCTTGATGCCCTGCCAGTTCTTGTCGCCCTTGAAGACGTCCGAATAGCGGCTGGCGAACATCTTCTGCGTCACGTGCTTGCGCTGCAGGGCGGCCACTTCCTCCGAGGAGGGCCAGATGTCCTTCAGGTAGACCGGCTTGCCGTCCTTGCCTTCGCCCAGCGGCTCGGTGGCCAGGTCGATCAGCATGGAGCCGGCCAGCGCATAGGCCACCACCAGCGGCGGCGAAGCCAGGTAGTTGGCCCGCACGTCGGGATTCACCCGGCCTTCGAAGTTGCGGTTGCCGGAGAGCACCGAGCAGGCGACGAGGTCGCCCTGGTTGACCGCATCCGAGATCGGTTCCGGCAGCGGGCCGGAATTGCCGATGCAGGTGGTGCAGCCGTAGCCCACCAGATTGAAGCCCAGGGCGTCCAGGTGCTTGGTCAGGCCCGCGGCCTTCAGATAGTCGGTGACCACCTGCGAGCCGGGGGCGAGCGATGTCTTCACCCAGGGCTTCACCTTCAGGCCCTTCTCGACCGCCTTCTTGGCCAGCAGGCCGGCGGCGATCAGGACCGAGGGGTTGGAGGTGTTGGTGCAGGAGGTGATGGCGGCGATCACCACGTCGCCGTCGCCCACGTCGAAGTTCTCGCCGGCCACCGGGACCCGCGCGCCGCCTTCGGGGCGGCCGAAGTCCTTGGTCATGGCGGCCTTGAACTCGGAAGCGGCCTCGGACAGCAGCACCCGGTCCTGCGGCCGCTTCGGCCCGGCCAGCGACGGCTGGACCGTGGAGAGGTCGAGCTCAAGGGTGTCGGTGAACACCGGCTCCGGATCGCCGGCCTCCACCCACATGCCCTGGGCCTTGGCGTAGGCCTCGACCAGTTGCACGCGAGCCTCGTCGCGGCCGGTGGCGCGCAGATAGTCGATGGTGGCCTTGGTGACCGGGAAGAAGCCGCAGGTGGCGCCGTATTCCGGGGCCATGTTGGCGATGGTCGCCTGGTCTTCCAGGGTCAGGCCGGCCAGGCCGTCGCCGAAGTACTCGACGAACTTGCCCACCACGCCCTTCTTGCGGAGCATCTGGGTGACGGTCAGCACCAGGTCGGTGGCCGTCGCGCCGTCCGGCAGCGAGCCGGTCAGCTTGAAGCCGATCACCTCGGGGATCAGCATCGGGATCGGCTGGCCCAGCATGGCGGCTTCCGCCTCGATGCCGCCCACGCCCCAGCCCAGCACGGCCAGGCCGTTGACCATGGTGGTGTGCGAGTCGGTGCCCACGACGGTGTCCGGATAGGCGACGGTCGCGCCCTCGTCGTCATTGGTCCAGACGGTCTGGGCCAGGTATTCCAGGTTCACCTGGTGGCAGATGCCGGTGCCGGGCGGCACCACGCGGAAGTTGTTGAAGGCCGAGGAGCCCCAGCGCAGGAAGCGATAGCGTTCGATGTTGCGCTCGTACTCGCGCTCCACGTTCTCGCCGAACGCCTTGGCCGTACCGAAGTAGTCGACCATCACCGAGTGGTCGATGACGAGGTCGACCGGGTTCAGCGGATTGATCTTCTCGGGGTTGGCCCCGAGCTTGGTCATGGCGTCCCGCATGGCCGCCAGGTCGACCACCGCCGGCACGCCGGTGAAATCCTGCATCAGCACGCGGGCAGGGCGGAAGCTGATCTCGTGCTCGACGGCGCCCTTGTTCTCCAGCCAGGCGGCGACGGCTTTCAGGTCCTCGGCCTTGACGGTGTCGCCGTCCTCGTTGCGCAGCAGGTTCTCCAAGAGAACCTTCATCGAGACCGGCAGGCGCGCCACGCCCGAAAGACCGGCTTCCTCTGCGGCGGGAAGGCTGTAGTAGACGTAGGACTTGTCGCCCACCGCCAGTTCGCGGCGGGCCTTGAGGCTGTCGATCGACGCCATAGCGTAAGGATCCTTCTCTGTTCCCGGCCGCACTACGACCAATTCGGGGATCGCGCGCTTGTCGAGGCGGACACACAGCGTTCGCCCCTGCGCGGCGTACGCCCCCCGAGGTGGCGACGGCCGCGCGCGTCATAGACCGGGATTGCCCAACCGTCCATGCAGCTGTCTCTTCCGCTCCGTTCCCGCGGCGGGCCGGAAACGGGAGGTGAGGTGATCGCCTCCCTATCCATCCAGGGCCTGGCGCTGCGGCGCGGCGGGCGGCTGCTGTTCTCCGGCCTCGATCTCGAACTGGCCGCGGGCGAGGCCGTGGCCCTGACCGGGCGCAACGGGGCGGGGAAGACCAGCCTGCTGCGCGCCGTCGCCGGCCTCCTGCACCCTGAGGCGGGAACCATCGCGTTCGGCGATCTGGATCCGGCCGACGCCCGGTCCGATCACCTCCATCTCGCCGGGCATCAGGACGGACTGAAACCGGGGCGCACGGCGCGCGACGAGCTGGCGTTCTGGACCCGCTGGGCGGGTGGAACGCCCGAGCGACTGGCGGAGGCCGCGAGCGCTCTGGAGCTTGCGGCTCTGCTCGATCTGGAGGTCCGCCGCCTTTCGGCGGGCCAGCGTCGGCGGGTCTCGCTGACCCGCCTGCTCGCCGCGCCGCGGGCCCTGTGGCTGCTCGACGAGCCGCTCAGCCCGCTGGACGCCGAATGGCGCGCGCGCTTCGGCGAGGTGATGGCCCGACATCTCGCGGAGGGCGGGATGATCGTGGCGGCGGTGCACGACCCCTTGCCGCTCCCGGCCCGCACCCTGGAGCTCGGCGCGTGAGCCGCATCGGCGCCTTGCTGGCCCGGGAGGTCGCGTTGGCCTGGGGCCGCGGCGGCGGCCCGCTGGTGGCGGTGGGCTTCTATGCCGGCGTCGCCACCCTTCTGCCCCTGGCCACCGGGCCGGAGCCCGAGCGGCTTGCGGCCGTGGCCCCCGGCGCGGCCTGGGTCGCCCTGGCGCTTGCGGCCCTGCTCTCCCTCGAGCGCCTTTTCGAGCGGGACTACGAGGACGGCGCGCTGGACCTGCTCACCCTGTCGCCGGCGCCGCTGGAGATCGTCTGCGCCGTCAAATGCCTGGGCCAGTGGATCGCAACCGGCGCGCCTTTGGCGCTCGCCGCGCCCGCCGCGGCCATCGCGCTCGGCGCCTCTCCGACCCTGGCCCCACTGATCTTCGCCTGCGCGCTGGTCGGCGGCCTCGCCTTCGCCTTCACCGGCGGGATCGGCGCGGCGCTCAGCCTGGGCGCCCGGCGCGGGGGGCTGCTGACGGCGGTGATCGTGCTGCCGCTCTTCGTGCCGCCGGTGATCTTCGGCGGCGGGGCCTTGGACGGGTTTTCCGCCGGCCTGCCCTGGACGGGCGGCTTCGCCCTGCTCTGCGCCTACGCCGCGGGCGTTGTAGCTCTGGGGCCGGTGGCGATGGCGGCGGCCTGCCGAAACGCCCTTTCCTGAAGATCGGCGACGGAAACCGCCGCCCCGTCCGTTCAAGCCTTCGAGGGATGAGCCCCCGGGGGGGCTTCAAGTTCGGAGACTATGACGTCCATGACCATTCGGACCCTTGGCGCGGCGGTCCTCGCCGGCGCCCTTCTGGCCGGCGGCGCAGCCACCGCCGTTTCGGCCCAGCAGCCCGCCCGCCCCGCACCGGCCGAGCGCGAAGCGCGGCCTCAGCTGACGCCGGAACAGCGCCTGGAGCGCCGCGCCGAGCACCTGCGCGCCGCCCTGCAGCTGCGCTCCGATCAGGAACCGGCCCTGCGCGCCTATCTGCAGGCCGCCAAGCCGCAGCGGATGGACCGCGACGCCATGCGCCAGCAGCGGCAGGCCTGGGCGAACATGACCACGCCCCAGCGCCTGGACCGCCAGAAGGCTATGATGACCGAGCGCATGGCCCGCTTCGATGCTCGCGCGGCGGCGACCAAGCGCTTCTACGCCCAGCTCGATCCGCAGCAGCAGAAGGCCTTCGACGCCATGGCCGGCGAGCGCCGCGGCAAGCGCGGCCACGGCGGCGGCTGGGGCGGCGGCCCGATGGGCCGTCACGGCTAAATCCGAGAAGATCACCGCCATCGCCGGGCTCGGCGATGGCGGCGCCACATTACGAAAGCTTCACCGCCGCTGTAACCGAACGGGCGCGTTTTCGCCCCGATCGGCGCCGAACCTTGCGCCTTCTCGCACGCCAGAGAGGGAGATTGAGGCGATGTTTCGAGATTCCATGGCGCTTCTTGCCGGCGTGGCGCTCGCCTTGGCCGCGAGCCAGGGCGCAGCCGCCGCCGAGCCTGGCGCCCGCACCGTGGCCAAGAAGATGGAACGGGCCGAGCGGGTGGAAGGCGCGCACGGCCCCCGGGTGTTCGTCATGCGCCACGGCGAAGATCGCGCCGAGCGGCTGAAGAACCTTCTGCAATTGCGGCCCGGGCAGGAGCCCGCGCTGAAGGCCTATCTGGAGGCGGTGGACCCGCAGCGCGACCACCTGGCGGCCGTCGAGCGGACGCTGGAGACCCGCAAGGCCACGCCCGAGCGTCTGGCCGAGATGGAGACCCGCCTGGACGGGCATCACGCCGCCGCCAAGGCGCGGATCGCCGCCACCCGCGCCTTCTACGCCCAGCTCGACGAACGCCAGAAGCGCGCCTTCGACGAACTGCCGCTGATGATGATGGGCCCAGGCCTGGGCCCGATGCCGATGGGTCCGGCGCTCATGGTCCGCCGTCTGCCGGACGGCGGCTTCGAAATGCCGCCGCCCCCGGACCTTTAGGCGCCTTGCCCGCCGGGATTTTGGGGGCTAAGCCGCGCCCATGATCCCGGCGCCGGCCTTCCTGTCGAACCCCGAACGGTTCATGGCCTTTTCCCGCTGGGCCGCGCCGATGTTCGGGGCCATCGCCGTCGTACTGGCGGCCGCGGGCCTCTGGCTCGGCTTCGCAGCCCCGGAAGACTACCAGCAGGGCGACACCGTCCGGATCATGTTCATCCACGTGCCGGCCGCCTGGATCAGCATGTTCGCCTATGTCTGCCTGGGCGGGGCGAGCTTTCTGGCGCTGGTCTTTCGCCACGCCCTCGCGGACGCCGCAGCCCAGGCGGCCGCTCCCCTGGGCGCGGCCTTCACCTTCCTCGCCCTGGTCACGGGGTCCCTCTGGGGCGCCCCCATGTGGGGCGCCTGGTGGGTGTGGGACGCTCGGCTGACCTCGGTGCTGGTGCTGTTCCTGCTCTACGTCGCCTACATGGCCCTGCGCGCCTCGCTGGACGACGAGGCCAAGGCTGCGCGCGCGGCCGCCATCCTGGCCCTGGTGGGGCTCGTCAACCTGCCGATCGTGAAGTTCTCCGTCGACTGGTGGAACACCCTGCACCAGGGGGCTTCGGTCTTCCGCCGGGAAGGCCCGGCCATGACGGCCGAGTTCCTGTGGCCGCTGCTGTTGATGGGGCTCGCCTACATGGCTGCGTTCGGCTCCCTGTGGCTGGTGGGCATCCGCGCCGAGGTCTGGCGCCGGAAGGCCGAGGCCAAGGCCCTGCGCGCGGCGGCGAGGGGGTAGGCGGCCATGCTGGATCTCGACGCCGGCGCCTACGCCGCCTTCGTCTGGCCCTCTTACGCCATTACCGCCGCGGTCTTCGTCGGCATGGTCTGGTACTCGCTGGCCCGCGCCCGCCGCTGGCGTCGCCGCGCTGAAGAGGAGCGGAGAGAGCGGCGATGAACCGCTGGCTCGCCCTGCTGCCGCTCGCCGCCCTGCTGGCGCTGGGCCTGCTGTTCGGCCTCTATGCGCTGAAGCGCGACCCCAAGGTCCAGCCCGACGCCCTGGTCGGCAAGCCCGTGCCCGAGCTCGTGCTGCCGGCGCTGGAGGGCGGCCGGGCAACCCCCTTGCGCGAGGCGCTGGGCGGCGAGCCCGCCCTGCTCAACATCTTCGCCTCCTGGTGCGCGCCCTGCGAGATCGAGCATCCGGTGCTGGTGGATCTGAAGGGCCAGGGCGTGCGGATCGTCGGCGTCGCCTACAAGGACGCGCCGGAGAACACGCAGGCCTTCCTGCAGCGGCTGGGCGATCCCTTCGCCGCCCGCCTCATCGACCGCGACGGCCGGGCGGGCATCGAACTCGGCGTCACCGGGGTGCCGGAGACCTATCTGATCGGCGCCGACGGGATGGTCCTGGCCAAGCACACCGGCCCGCTGACGCCGGAGACCGCCCGCGAACTTCTGGCGAAGGCGCCGCGTTAACCAAACTTGAACCGGCCCGCGCCAGGGTCGGGCAAGTTTGCGTTAACCATAAGGTTCGAGCTCCGTGGCCACGCCGGTCCGCCCGCCCCTGCATCCGCATCTTCAGGTCCAGGCCCAGGCGCCCGGCCTTCAGAGCGCACGCAGCGCGGCCCAGCGCGCCTTCTTCGAAGCCGCGGCAGGCCGGGCGACCGCGACGGCGGAACCGGCCGCGCCCGCCGCTCATGTGCAGAAGGTTCCGACCGCCCTGCCCGCCGATCCGCCGGAACGCGTCCTGCGCCCGGGATCGCTGCTGGACATCAAGGTCTGAAGGCTCAGGCCGCCTTCTTCAGCTTCTTCTTCTTGGGCTTGTCGGCCTTCCTCGGCTTCTCGGCCTTGGGGGCTTTCGGCGGCTTTTCCGCCTTCGGAGGCTTGCCCTTGGCCGCCTCGCCCGCCGCCACCAGGTCGCGCAGGGCGGCGACGAGGCTCTCGCGCTTGCCGGCGGACAGCAGTTTCAGGAGCTTCGCGTCGGCGGCCGCCATCTTCGGCGCAGCTTCGGCCAGCGCCAGGGCGCCGGCCTCGGTCAGGCTGACGGCGTTGGCGCGCCCGTCGCTGTCCGACCGCCGCCGCTCCAGCAGCCCCTTGGCGATCATCCGGGCGGCCATATCGGCCAGGGTGGAGCGGTCGATGCCGGTCAGCTTGACGAGTTCGGTCTGGGTCGGCCCCTCGCGGGAGGCGACGGCGGCGAGCACCGCATACTGACGTTGGGTGACGGCGGCGGGGCCGAATTCCTCCGCATAGATGTCGAGCGCCAGCTGCAGCGCCCGGTGCAGCAGGTGATTGGGCGATCCGTCCAGGGCGGGAAGCCCCGCCTTCGGCTTCGTCTGACCTTTGGTCTTGGCCATCTGCGGCTCTCCCGTCGCACCTGCCGAAAGCTAGCGGGCCATGGTGTCGCTTTGACGACAGATGGTCCGTGGGCGGCGCATGCGCCAGGGCCCTACTCCACGTGCGGCGGCGGCGGTTCGTCGGTCTTGGCGTACTTCATCATCAGCGGCACCTGGCTGAAGGAGAACAGCATGGTGACGATCAAGAGGCCGGGGAAGCGGAACACCACCCAGACGTCGTCGGGCTGGGTGCGCCAGACGAACTCGTTCAGGGCCGCGGCGAAGAAGAAGAAGAGACCGTAGTTGAGCGTGAGCTTGCGCCAGCCCTCGTCGGGCATTCGGAACGAGCCGCCGAGCAGGAGTTTCAGCGGGTTCTTCCGCAGCGCCAGGCCGCCGAGCAGCAGGCCGGAGAACAGCAGGTTCATCACCGTTGGCTTGATCTTCACGAACCGCACGTCGTGGAAGAAGAGGGTCAGGCCGCCGAACAGCAGGGCCGCGCCGCCCCCGATGAGCGGGAAGGGGGCGATGCGCCGTTCCACGACAAAGCCTGTCAGCAGGCCCAGCGCCGAACCGGCGACAAGGCCCCAGGTCGCCTGGACCAGCGCCTCCTGCGAAGACAGTCCCTGAAGCCGTAGATAGCCGAACACCGCAAGAAACGCCGCCAGGCCGGCGAAGTCGACGAAGTTTCGCACCCACTGGCGCGCCTTGGACGAGAGCCTCATGCGTCCTCCAGTCCCACCAGAGATCGAGCGAAGGCCCGGGCCTTGAAGGGTTGCAGGTCTTCGATCCCCTCGCCCACCCCGATCAGCTTGATGGGGGAGTCGGAGGCCTGGGCCACGGGCACCAGCACCCCGCCGCGGGCGGTGCCGTCCAGCTTGGTCATGACGATGCCCGAGACGCCGATCTGGTTGCCGAAGATGTTCTCCTGGGCCAGCGCGTTACGGCCCACCGTGGCGTCCAGCACCAGCAGGGTTTCGTGCGGCGCCTCGGGCTCCACCTTCTTGACCACGCGTATGACCTTCAGGAGCTCGTCCATCAGCCCCTGCTTGTTCTGCAGGCGGCCTGCGGTGTCGATCAGCACCACGTCGTAGCCCTCGGCCTTGGCCTTGGCGACGGCGTCGAAGGCCAGGCCCGCCGCGTCGGAATTGATCGGCCGCGACATGAAGTCGGCGCCGGCCCGGTCGGCCCAGACCTTCAGCTGCTCGATGGCCGCGGCGCGGAAGGTGTCGCCCGCCACCACCAGCACCTTCGCGCCTCGGGCGGTCAGGTCGGCGGCGATCTTGCCCAGCGTCGTGGTCTTGCCCGAGCCGTTCACCCCGATGAACAGCACCACATAGGGCCGCGGGCCCGACAGCGGGTCGAAGTCGCCTTCCCGGCTTTCCAGCTCGGCGCCGATGTATTCGGCCAGAGATTCCTTGATCTCCGCCTCGTCGACGCTCTTGCCGAATTTCTCGGCGGAAAAGCGCTCGGTGATACGTGCGGCCGAGTGCGGACCGAGGTCGGCCTCGATCAGCATCTCCTCCAGCTCGTCCAGCTTGGCCTGGTCCAGCGGCTGCTTGGTGAAGGTGGCGACGACCTGTTCCGTCATCTGCTTCGACGAGCGCGAAAGCCCGTCGGTGAGACGCTGGAACCAGCCCTTCTTCGGTTCGGTCATGGCCCGCTTCTAGCGGCTGGCGGCGTGGGACGATAGAGGATGGCGGCATGGAAGCCCTGACCGCCGCCTTCACCTGGCTCGACTATGGGGCGGTGGCGGTGTTCGGCGCCACCGGCGCCCTGGCCGCCGCGCGGCAGAAGCATGACATCATCACCTTCGGCTTCTTCGCGGCGGTGACCGGCGTGGGCGGCGGCACCCTGCGCGACCTTCTGATCGGCGCGCCGGTCTTCTGGGTGCAGCGGCCGGACTACATCGTCGCCTGCCTGATCGCCGCCCTGGCCGTCTGGGTGTTCGGGACCGGCCGGGCGCGGATGAAGGTGCTGCTCTGGCTCGACGCCCTGGGCCTCGCCGCCTATTGCGTGGTCGGCGCGGCCAAGTCCCTGGCCCTGGGCGTCCCGCCGATCCCCGCCGTGGTGATGGGCGTGCTGACCGCCTGCTTCGGCGGGGTGCTGCGCGACGTCCTCGCCCACGAGCCCTCCATCCTGCTGCGGCGCGAGATCTATGTGACCTGCGCGCTGGCCGGCGCGGCGACGTTCGTGATCCTGGAGCTTTCGGGCGTGCGCGGACTCTGGGCCGGCCTGGCGGGCTTCGGCGTCGCCTTCGCGGTGCGGGCGGGGGCCATCGTCTGGGGCTGGTCGATGCCGGGATTCCCGGGGCGGGGAAAGTCCGAGGGCTGATCCCCCCACCCTGAGCGTCATTCCGGATTGCGAAGCAAGACCGGCATGACGCTCAGGGGTGTGGCGGCCACGCCTCCGTGTCGTGGTCGGGGTGCTGGCGGGAGACCACTGCGGCGTAGAAGTCCGCGAGCTTTTCGGCTTCCCGCTGCGGGCGGTGCGGCAGGTCGGCGAGGCTGTCCACATAGGGAAGCTTGGACTCCAGGCCGATCTGCAAGGTCGGGACAATGGCCGCGGGATTGTCGAAAGCGCCGATGGCGAGGTTGGGCGGCCAATCGCCGCCCTCGAAGGAGAGCTGGGTCCCGCAATCGCCGCAGAAGCCGCGGCGGACGAGGTTGGAACTCTGGAAATATTTCGGCGCGCCACGGGTCCATTCGAGGCCGTGGGCGTCCACATACGGGCCATAGAAGGCGCCGAAGGCCTTCTGGCACATGCGGCAATGGCAGAGACTGGCGCGGCCGACCCTTTCGACCCGGAAACGCACCGCGCCGCACTGGCACCCGCCCGACAGGCTCATTCGGCCGCCTCCAGGACCGCGATCTCGGCGCGCGCCCGGGCGCCGTCGTGAGCCAGGATGCGCAGCGGCGCGACGCGGCCCACCGACGCCTCTCCGGCGAACGCGATCTCCGTGAAGTCCTCCGCGCGGGCGAGGCCGGGACGCTCCACGAGCCCGTTCAGCACACGGCCGACCTGGCGCTCCAGGTGCCGGGTCAGGGCCGCCTCTCCGGCCGCGCGCAAACGGGCGGCGCGGTCCTTCACCACCCCGCGCGGCAGTTGCGGCATGCGGGCCGCGGGCGTGCCCGGCCGCGGGCTGAAGGGGAAGACGTGCAGGAAGGAAAGCTCCGCCTCCTCCACCAGCCGCAGGGTGTTCTCGAACATCGCCTCCGTCTCGGTGGGAAAGCCGGCGATCAGGTCGGCCCCGAAAGCGACGTCCGGCCTCACGGCGCGAACCTCGGCCACCAGCTTCAGCGCGTCGGCGCGGCTGTGGCGGCGCTTCATCCGCTTCAGGATCATGTCGTCGCCCGCCTGCAGCGACAGGTGCAGGTAGGGCATGAGGCGCGGCTCCTCGGCCAAACAGCGCATCAGGTCCGCGTCGATCTCGGCGGCGTCGATGGAGGAGAGCCGCAGGCGCGGCAGGTCCGGGACCAGCTTCAGGATTCGGCCGACCAGTTGACCGAGCGTCGGGGCGCCGGGCAGATCCGCGCCCCAGCTGGTCACGTCGACGCCGGTCAGCACCACCTCCTGGTAGCCCTGGGCGGCGAGCTTCCGCACCTGCTCCACCACCTCGCCCGCGGGCGCCGAGCGGGAGTTCCCCCGGCCATAGGGGATGATGCAGAAGGTGCAGCGGTGGTCGCAGCCGTTCTGGACCTCCACATAGGCCCGGGCCCGGTCCTTGAGCCCATCGATCAGGTGGCCGGCGGTCTCCCGCACGCTCATGATGTCGTTGACGCGCACACGGCCTTCTACGGCCGGGGCATAGGCCCCGGCCTGGGACTTCTCCGCATTGCCCAGGACGAGGTCGACCTCGGCCATGGCGGCGAAGGCGGCGGGGTCGATCTGGGCCGCGCAGCCGGTGACGATCACCTTGGCGCCCGGCCGCTCGCGCCGGGCCTTGCGGATCGCCTGGCGCGCCTGGCGCACGGCCTCGTTCGTCACCGCGCAGGTGTTGAAGACGATGGCGTCGGACAGCCCGTCCTCCGCCGCCCGCGCGCGGATGACCTCGCTCTCATAGGCGTTGAGCCGGCAGCCGAAGGTGACGATCTCGACAGGCTTGGTCACGGCAGCATCCCGGTGAAGTCCACCTGGGCGGGGCCGGTCATGATCACATGGCCGTCGCTTTCGCGCCACTCGATGACCAGCTCGCCGCCGTCCAGCTCCAGGACGGCCTTTCGGTCGGTCAGATTCCGGCGGTGGGCGGCCACGAGCGCCGCGCAGGCGCCGGTGCCGCAGGCCCTGGTCAGACCCGCCCCTCGCTCCCAGACGCGCAGGCGGATGCGGTCGCGCGCCTTGATCTGGGCGAAGCCCACATTGACGCCCTCCGGAAACAGGCGGTGGTGCTCGATCATCGGACCGACCTGGACCACTGGCGCGGCCTCGGCGTCGGGGACGAAGAAGACCACGTGCGGATTGCCCATGGAGACGCAGCCGGGGGTGTGCAGGATCGGATCGTCGATGGGCCCCACCTGCAGCTCGATCCCCTTGGTGTCCATCTCCTCCTCGAGGGGGATGTCCTTCCAGCCCAGCCGCGGCGCGCCCATGTCGACGCTGACCACCTTGTCGCCCGCACGCGTGGCGGTGAGCAGGCCGCCGTCGGTCTCCAGCACCGCCCGGTCGCGGCCGGAAGCCTCCATCAGGAGCCAGCCCACGCAGCGCGAGGCGTTGCCGCAGGCGCCGACCTCCTCCCCGTCGGCGTTCCAGAACCGCACCCTGGCGTCGGCCGTGGCGGACGGTTCGATGGAGACGAGCTGATCGCAGCCGATCCCGCGCTCCCGATCGGCGATCGCGCGCACCTCCTCCGCGGTCGGCGCGAAGGGGGCTGAGCGGGCCTCGACCACGACGAAGTCGTTGCCGAGCCCGTTCATCTTCAGGAACGGACGGCTCATGGCCTGCGCCATATAGGCGAGATCGGCCCTCAAATCACCTGAGGGAAGACAAGCCCTGCCCGGGCGCCTTATCTGAAGCGCCATGAAAAGCTTCGTCGCGGCGCTGGCAGGCGCCCTCGTTTCCACCGCGGCCCTCGCCCAGGAGGCCGCCGACCCCTTCATCTGGCTCGAGGAGATCGACAGCCCCCGAGCCATGGCCTGGGTCGAGACCCAGAACGCCAAGGCCGCCCGGCGGCTGGAGGGCGACCCCCGCTACCCGGCCTATCTGGCCGAGGGCCGCGCCATCTTCACCGCCAAGGATCGCATCCCGATCCCCAGCTTCCGGGCCGGCGGGATCGACAATTTCTGGCAGGACGAGGCCAATCCGCACGGGGTGTGGCGCCATGCGACGCTGGCCTCCTATCGGACAGACGCCCCGCAGTGGCGCACCCTGCTCGACATCGACAAGCTGGCCGCCGACGAGACGAAGAACTGGTTCTGGAAGGGCGCGACCTGCCTGAAGCCGGACGAGACGCGCTGCATCGTTCGCCTTTCCGACGGCGGGGGCGATGCCGTGGAGCTGCGCGAGTTCGACGCCGCCGCCGGCCGGTTCGTGGAGGGCGGCTTCCGCTTCGACGAAGGCAAGCAGTATGTGGAGTGGCTGGACGGCGACACCCTGCTGATCGGCCGCGAATGGACGCCGGGCGACGTGACCGCATCGGGCTATCCCGTCGCCCTGCGGATTGTGCCGCGGACCGGGGAGGCGCGGGAGATCTTCCGCGGCCAGAAGAGCGACGTCTGGGCTTCGCCCGACGTGCTGCGCGGCGAAGGCGGCCGGGTGGACGGGATCGTCATCCAGCGCGGCCTCTCCTTCTTCGAGTTCGAATACAGCCTCTATGCCGACGGCAAGCTGACCCGCATCGCGCTGCCCCGGCGGGCCCAGTACCAGGCCTATGTGGACGGCCACGCCATCTTCACCCTTCAGGAGCCGTGGAAGGACTTCGCGGCGGGCGCCCTGATCGCCTATCCGCTGGCCGAGCTGAAGCGTGGGGGCGAGGGCGCCATGCTGGTCTTCCAGCCCGGGCCGACCCAGGCGATCCAGAATGTCGCCGACACCAAGGGCAAGCTGGTCGTCGAGCTGCTGGAAGACGTGAAGGGCGCGGTGGACGTCTACAACTTCCAGGGCGGCAAGTGGTCGGCCAAGCGCCTGCCGCTGCCGAAAGATGCGACCCTCACCCTGCGCGCCGCCTCGGGCCGGGATGACCAGTTGTTCGTGGCCGCCGAAGGCTTCCTGTCGCCCAGCAGCCTATGGCTGGCGGATGCGGCGACAGGGACGGCGGCCCGCGTGAAGACCTCGCCCGCCCGGTTCGACGCGTCCAAGCATGTGGTGGAGCAGTTCTGGGCGACCTCCACCGACGGGACGAAGATCCCGTATTTCGTGGTGCGTCCGAAGGATGCGCCGCTGGACGGCTCGCTGCCGACTATCATGTACGGCTATGGCGGCTTCGAGGTGGCCAAGCCGCCGGTCTACATCCCCGAGATGGGCAAGATCTGGCTGGAGCGGGGCGGAGCCTATGTCATCGCCAACATCCGCGGCGGCGGCGAGTTCGGCCCGGCCTGGCACCAGGCGGTGCTGCGCGAGAAGCGCCAGCTGGCCTTCGACGACTTCGCCGCGGTGGCCAAGGACCTGGCGGCGCGGAAGATCACTTCGCCGCGGCGCCTCGGCATCTATGGCCGCTCCAACGGCGGGGTGCTGACGACGGTCTCCATGACCCAGAACCCGCAGCTGTGGAACGCCGTGGTGGTGGAAAGCCCGCTGGTCGACATGCTGCGCTACCACAAGCTGTCGGCCGGCGCGTCCTGGGTGGGGGAATATGGCGATCCGGACGTCCCGGAGGATTACGCCTTCATCGCCCGGTACGACGGTTACCTGAACCTCAGGGCCGGCCAGCCCTATCCGGAACCCTATGTGACGACGAACACCCGCGACGACCGGGTCCATCCCGGCCACGCCCGCAAGTTCGCCGCCCGGCTGGAGGCGATGGGCTATCCCTACATCTATTTCGAGAACACCTTCGGCGGCCATTCCAACGACGCCGATCCGGAGATGAACGCCCGGCGCTGGGCCAGGCACTACGTCTATCTCAGCCAGAAGCTGATGGATTGAGGCGGGGTAGCGCCGCCCCCTCCGTCACGCGTGGCGTGGTCGAGGCGACCACAGCCGCGCTAAACCGCCGGACCGCGGCGCCAGTCGACGGCGAGGGCGGGCTCGCGGAAGGCGAAGCGCTTCAGGTGGCTTTCCAGCACCTGCTCCAGCCGACCGAGAGCTTCCGGGTCCTCAGCCTCTCCCACCAGGATCAGGCTGCCCGGCGAGGCGCGCAGCAGGGCCTGGCCGGCGGGGAACTCGATCCGTCCTTCCTGGCCTTCGCAGGCGGCGGGGACCTTGTGGCCGAAGTGCTTGCAGAGCTGGGTCACGTAGCGGAACCCATGCTCGGTGGGTACGGTGGCGCTGGACTTCATCTTCGCCTCCTTCCTCAGGCGCGTTCGATCTTTCCGGCGGCTTCGTCCAGGGCCGCGACGATGGCGTCCATCTCCGCCTCCGTCACCTCGCCCCGCTGCAGACGCAGGGTGAGCGCCATGCCGAGATTCTGCATGGCCCGGGCGATCCGCGGTCGGCTGGAGGAGGACTGGGCGGCGGCCTCGTCCAGGCGGGCGAAGACCGCCTCCACGCCGGCGTGGTTGGCCTCCAACGCGGCGAGCCCCGCCTCGGTGATCTCGAACGCCTTGCGTCCGCCCGCCTCGCCGGTCTGCCGCACGAAGCCTTCGTCCTCCAGCAGCGAAAGGGTCGGATAGATAACGCCCGGACTGGGCCGATAGGCGCCGCCGCTGCGCTCTTCCAGGGCGCGGATCATCTCGTAGCCGTGGCCCGGCTTCTCCTTCAACAAAGCCAGGATGACGAAGCGCAGGTCGCCGTGCTCCAGCAGCCGGCCGATCCGCCCGCCGCGGGCGTGCCCGCGCCCGAAGCCCCGATGCCCAAAGCCGTAGCCGTGCCGGCTGAAGGCTTCCCGTCGCTTCCAGGAATGGTGTTGTCGATGCATGTTTCGATCCTATTTCGATATGTCTGAATGCCAGATATATCGAGAGCGGATCGGATTTCAAGATATATCTTAGATGGCTCGGAGAACTTCCGCGAGCAGGCGGCCGTCAGCCGCGCGGCTGGAGCCGGCGCGCCAGGCGACCACGATCTCCCGGGTCGGATGATCGGCCTTCAGCGGCCGGACGGCGATATCGGCGGTCTTGGCAAGCCCCGCCTCCACCGCCATGGCGGGCACGAAGCTGACCCCCAGGCCTGAGCCCACCATCTGCACCAGGGTCGGCAGGGAGGTGGCGGCGAAGGACTCCTCGTCGCTGGCCCGGGGCGGCCTGAGCCCGCAGGCGGCCAGCGCGTGGTCGCGCAGGCAGTGGCCGTCCTCCAGCAGGATCAGGTCGCCGCTTTCGAGCGCCGAGGGCGGCGCCTCCTTCTCGGCCGCCAGCGGGTGGTCGGCCGGCAGGGCGGCCAGCAGCTCGTCGTCGGAGACGTGGGCGTAGGCCAGGCCCGACATGTCGTAGGGCAGGGCGATCAGGGCCGCATCCAGCTGCCCGGCCTTCAGCGCGGCGATCAGCCGGTGGGTCAGGTCCTCGCGCAGGAATAGCCGCAGCTTCGGGAAACGCGCGCGCAGCAGCGGCAGGGCCTTGGGCAGCAGGAACGGCGCGATGGTCGGGATCACGCCCAGGCGGACCCGGCCGGTGAGCGGCTGGCCGACATTGCGCGCGTCCTGCACCAGCTCCTCGGCCTCGTTGAGGATGGTCCGCGCCCGGGCCAGCGCCGCCTCGCCCACGGCGGTCAGGATGACGCCCGAGCGGGCGCGATCCACCACCGAGGCGCCCAGGACCTTTTCCAGTTCCTGAACCCCGGCCGAGAGGGTCGGTTGGGTCACGTGCGCGGCCTCAGCCGCCCGCCCGAACGAGCCATGCTCGGCCAGAAGCTTCAGATATTGCAGCTGTCTCAGCGTCGGCAGGCTCATGCCGGTTATGATAGGAACTTTCTATCGAAAATCCAGGCACAATCGATTGGCTTTTGTGCGGCGCAGCACTATCTAGGTCTCGCGGCGAGGAGCCGCGCGAATCCTCCCCAAGACAGAAGCGTACGGAGAGACTGATGCTGGGCGTTGGCGAAAAGCTGCCGGAGTTCAAGGTCGTGGGCGTGAAGCCCAAGTTCATGCGTCACGAAGAGAACGGCGAGAGCGCCTTCGAGACGGTCACCAACGAAAGCTTCCCGGGCAAGTGGAAGATCATCTTCTTCTACCCGAAGGACTTCACCTTCGTCTGCCCGACCGAGATCGCCGAGTTCGCGCGCCTGAACCCGCAGTTCGAAGAGCGCGACGCCGTGGTGCTGGGCGGCTCGACCGACAACGAGCACTCCAAGCTCGGCTGGCGCCGTGAGCATCCGGACCTCGCCAACCTGGCGATCTGGAACTTCGCCGACAATTCCGGGAAGTTCGCCCGGGCGCTCGGCGTGCTGAACGAGGACGAGGGCGTGGCCCTGCGCGCCACCTTCGTGGTCGACCCTCACAACGTGATCCAGCACGTCTATGTGACGAATCTCAACGTCGGCCGCGCGCCGGCCGATACCCTGCGGGTGCTCGACGCCCTGCAGACCGACGAGCTGTGCCCCTGCAACCGCGCGGTGGGCGGCGAAACCCTGGCGGCCTAAGCGCCCTCCAGCCCCCGGGGCGCTCCCCAGGCGCCCCAATAAGCTTAGGCCCCACTCCTGGGGGCGCGATCTCCCCGCGCCCCCAGGCCCCTCTTCCAGACATCTCCGGAGACCACCATGTCGCTCGACGCGCTGCGCGAGTCCCTGCCCGCCTACGCCAAAGATCTGAGCCTCAACCTCTCCACCCTGAGCGGCGAAACCACGCTCACCGACCAGCAGAAGTGGGGCGCCTTCGTCGCCTCGGCCCATGCCGTGGGCGAGCCCTCGGTGGTGAAGGCGGTGAACGCGGCGGCGCAAGCCGGCGGCCTCTCGCCCGAGGCCTTCAATGCGGCCAAGGCGGCGGCGGCGATCATGGGCATGAACAACGTCTATTACCGCTCGCTGCACCTGCTCTCGAACGGCGAATACCGCACCCTGCCGGCGCGCCTGCGGATGAACGTCCTGGCCAATCCCGGCGTCGAGAAGGTCGACTTCGAGCTGTGGTCGACGGCGGTCTCGGCCGTGAACGGCTGCGGCATGTGCCTGGACAGCCACGAGGTCGAGCTGAAGAAGCACGGCGTGCCCAACACCCATGTCCAGGCGGCCCTGCGCATCGCCTCGGTGGTGAACGCCGTCAGCCGGGTGATCGCCGCCGAGAAGGCCGCGGCCTGACGTACGTGACCCATCCCTCTCCCGAGAGCGGAGAGGAGGATTCACCGGCTACAGCTCGCTCCGGGCCGCCGCCGCCACGGCGGGAAAGTCCGTGAACACCCCGTCGACGCCGGCGGCGTAAAGCGCCTTGCAGAGCGCCGCCGCGTCGCCGTGGGCGGCGGGGCCGGCTCCCCGCCGCAGGGCCGGCGGCAGATAGTGGTTCTCCGCCCGAACCGTCCACGGATGGACGGCGAGGCCGAGTTCGTGGGCCTCACGGACGAGGGGCGTCGGCGGCCCCAGTCCGTCCCCCGTCCGCGGCAGCACCAGCGACCAGTCCGGCCCCACGCCGTGGGCGTAGGCGGCGATCTCCTTCAGCCCCTCCGCCGTGACCATGGCGGCGTCCTCGCCGGCGACCAGCTGGACCCGCCGCGCCTTCGAGAGGCTCGCAAAGCGCCTCAGGGCCGCAGCTTCGAAGCACTGCACGAACACCGGGGCGTCGGCAGCGTCGAGGCCGTTGTCCGATAGCGCCTTGGCCAGCCGGTCCTCCAGGGGGAGCCCCTGGTCCGCCAGGAAGGCCGGACGCTTCATCTCCGGATAGAGGCCGATGGTCCGGCCTGCCCGCGCGCCCTCGGTGCGGGCGAGGTCGACCACCTCCTGGAAGGTGGGGATCGCCTCCTGGCCGTCGAACGCGGCGCTGGCGGGCCGAAGGTGCGGCAGCCGTTCGCGGGCGCGCAGGGTCTTCAGCTCCGCCAGGGTGAAGTCCTCGGCGAACCAGCCCTCCACCGGATCGCCGTCAATCTCCTTGCGGGCGCGGCGGCCGGCGAACTCCGGCCGGGCGGCGACGTCGGTGGCGCCCGAGATCTCGTTCTCGTGGCGGGCGACCAGGTGGCCGTCGCGGGTGACCACCAGGTCCGGCTCGATGAAGTCGGCGCCCTGGACGATGGCCAGGCGATAGGCGGCCAGCGTGTGCTCCGGCCGCTCGCCGCCGGCGCCCCGATGGGCGATGACGAGGGGGCGTGAGTTCGCCCGCGCCGTGGCGGGCGTGACGGCAAGCGCGGCGGAAGCGGCGGCGAAGGCGCGGCGGGTGAGCGTCATGGCTCCGATCTAGCCGACCAAGGCGACGATTCCGTCAAGCGCCCGCTTACAGTCCGGTTGGGGCGCCCGCTTGAGCCAACGTCAAGGCAGACTGAATCTCGCTTGGAAGCTGATCTTGCGATCCGCCGGAAGTTCCTCTCCCTCACGCACGACGAACAGATAACTCAACATCAGCGCGCTAGGACCGAAGCCGGAGTTGTTCGGCGTCTCCGATTCCACCATGCAGTCTGAGAGCGTGCGTGACGACGTGACTGTGCAGGCCAGCACCACGCGCCCTTCTTTTCTCTGCGCCTGCGCGCGAGGCGGATAAACTACGGCCATCGCCATGCCGCTAGGCGTTCGCTCAAAAAGGCCCGCCGGCGGAAACGCAACAAGATGAGCGCCGACGATTGTCGGGGCGATCAGAGAAAACAGCATCCTAAACAAGGCTCCCCAGCTTGGCGCCGCCGCCGCACAGCTTGGCAGGATCCGTTATGAACGATAGCGGAGGGAAGCTCGATACGGCCGTTTGGGAGACTGTCTCACGCCCCCGTCAAGCCGCGGCCTTCAACCGGTCCAGCAGCAGAGGATGCAGGTCGAGATTGGCGGCGCAGATGCTGCCTTTTTCGAGAACCGCCTCACCCCCCTCGGCGTCGGTGGTCTTGCCGCCGGCTTCGTGGACCAGCAGCAGGCCGGCGGCCAGGTCCCAGGGCTTCAGGTCCCGCTCCCAGTAGCCGTCGTAGCGGCCGGCGGCCACATAGGCGAGGTCCAGCGCCGCCGAGCCGAAGCGGCGCACGCCGGCGACCCGCTGGCTGATCTGGTGCAGCTCCTTCAGGAAGCGTGCGTGCTGGCCGTGGCCGAGGAACGGGATGCCGGTGGCCAGCAGGCTCTCGTCCAGGCGCTGGCGCTGGGCCACCCGCAGGCGCTTGTCGTTCAGGTAGCAGCCCTTGCCGCGCTCGGCCCAGAAGAGCTCGTTGGTCACGGGGTTATAGGTGACGGCGGCGACGATCTGGCCCTCGCGCTGCAGGGCGATATTGACCGCGAAGTGGGGCAGGGCGTGCAGGAAGTTGGTGGTGCCGTCCAGCGGATCGACGATCCAAGTGTGGGTCTTGTCGGTGCCCTCCACCAGGCCCCGTTCCTCGCCCAGGAAGCCGTAGCCGGGGCGAGCCTTGGACAGCGCCTCGAACAGCACCTGCTCGGCGCGCAGGTCGGCGGCGGAGACGAAGTCGGCCGGCGCCTTGCGCGCGACCTGCAGCTCGGCGAGTTCGCCGAAGTCTCGGTTGAGGCCGCGCGCCGCCTTGCGGGCGGCGTCGGACATCACTTTCAGAAGGGCGGATTGGGTGGCCACGAGGTTCCGATCGGTCGGGCGCCTAAGGGCGCGAAATTGGCCGCGGAACCTAGTGGCGCAAGGAGGTTAAGGCAAGGCGAGCGTCAGGCGCGCTCGGCGAGACCCGCGGCGATCTCGGCGCCCAGCGCCCGCACCGCCGCCTCCGGCCCCTCCGGATGGTTCCAGACGCCGGCGGAGACGGCCAGGAAGTCGGCGCCCGCGGCGGCCAGGCCGCGCGCGTTCTCCGGCGTGATCCCGCCGATCGCCACGCACGGAACCTCCATGGTCTCCTGCCAGATCGACAGGATCTCAGGGTCGGCGCGGGTGGGCGCCTCCTTGGTCTGGGTGGGGAAGAAGGCGCCGAAGGCCACATAGTCCGCCCCGGCTTCGGCCGCTTCCATGGCCAGGTGCCGGCTGTCGTGGCAGGTGACGCCGACGGTGCGATCCGGCCCCATCAGCCGCCGGGCCTCGGCATAGGGCGCGTCCGACTGGCCCACATGGACGCCGTCGCAGCCCAGGCGGGCGGCGAGGTCCGGCCGGTCGTTCAGGATCACCGCCACGCCGCGGGCCTGGGCGATGGGCGAGAGCACGTCGACGGCGGCGGCGATCTCTTCGTCGGAGACGTCCTTCAGGCGGATCTGCAGGGCCGCTACGTCGCCGGCGTCGAGCGTATGGGCCAGCGTCCGGCCGAAATCGGCCAGGTCGTCGATGCGGGGCGGGGTGATCAGATAGAGGCGGCACTCGGCGGTCATGGGCGCCTAGATAGCCCGACTAGACGAGCAACGCCTTCAGGAAATAGGCGACAGCGGCGACGGCCAGGGCGCTTACGGCGGCGAGGCCGACGAACCAGGCGAGGCGCCGGGCGAGCGGCGGTGGCGGCGCATCGCCCTCGGGCGGCGGCTCGACCCGGAGGAACCTCAAACCGGCAGCTTGATCCCGCTGAGCAGGATCTTGAGCATCAGGCCGAAGAAAGCGATGCAGGCCCCCGCCATCCCGAGCAGCAGGACAGTCCAGGAAATCCGTTTCCGGAGCGGGGGCGTCCGGGTCAAAGGCGCAGGCCCCCGCTCAGTGATACCCTGCATCGGCGGTCACCTTTCCGCGGAACAGCCAATATACCCATATAGTGTAGCCCAGGATCACCGGGAGGATAATTAAGGTTCCGATTAGCATTAGACTCAAGGCGTTTTCCGCCGAAGCCGCCTCGCGGAAAGTGAGGTCGTAAGGCACGACATAGGGGAAGAAGCCCACCGCCAGGCCGGCATAGCCCGACAGGAAGACCAGCGTCGCGCCGAGGTGCGGCCAGCCGTGCGACCGGCGGCGCAGCCCGAGGAACAGGATGGCGAACCCCGCAAGGCCGAGCAACGGGATCGGCAGATTGGGGGCGAGCTGCGCAAGATCGAAAGCGTCGCCGGAATAGCCCCAGCGCTCGGCCACCCTCGGATGGACGAAGAGGGTGGCGAGACTCACCCCCGCCAGCAGCAGGGCAACGGCCCCAGCGGCAAGCCCCGCCCAGCGGCGCGCGTCGCCGTGCAGCTGGTCCTCCGTGCGCCAGACCAGCCATGTGGCGCCCAGCAGCGCATAGCCGGCGGCGAGCCCCACGGCCACCAGCAGGGTGTAGGGCGTCAGCCAGTCGAGTTGGGCGCCCGCGAAGGCGCCGCCCTCGACCCGCACGCCCTGGATGAAGCCGCCGAGGATCAGGCCCTGGGCCAGGGCGGCGACCAGGGAGCCGCCGGCGAAGGCGGCCGTCCAGAATGCCTTGCCGCGCCGCCGGCCGCGCAGGCGGAACTCGAAGGCGACGCCCCGGAGGATCAGGGCCAGCAGCATGACGATCACCGGGCCGTAGAGCGCCGGCATCAGGGTGGCGTAGGCCAGCGGGAAGGCGGCGAACAGCCCGCCGCCGCCCAGAACCAGCCAGGTCTCGTTGCCGTCCCAGACGGGGGCGATGGAGTCCATCATCACGTCCCGGTCGCCGGGGCCTCGCGCGAAGGGGAAGAGGATGCCGACGCCGAGGTCGAAACCGTCCAGCAGTACATAGAGCAGCACCGCGACGGCGATGATCCCGGCCCAGATCAGCGGCAGGTCGAGGTTCATGAGCGGCCCTCCGGCCCGGGATCCTCCGGCGTGGCGGCCAGCGGCGAGCCGGGGGCTCGCGGCCGGTCGGGCGACGGCTCCTCGGCCCCGGCGACGGGGCCTTCAGCCATAAGCCGGAGGATGTAAAGCACGCCCACCGAGAAGACGACGGCGTAGATGACCAGGAAGGCCAGCAGGGAGATCGAGACCTGGCTCGCCTGCACAGGCGAAACCGCATCGGCTGTACGCAGGACGCCATAGATCACATAAGGCTGGCGCCCCACCTCGGCGACGACCCAGCCGGCGATAACCGCCACGAAACCGGCGGGCCCCATCGCGGCGAAGACGGAAAGGAAGAGCCGAGATTTCTCCGGTTGTTTTCTCAGACAAAGCCAGGCGCCCCAGAGACCCAGCCCGATCATCGCCAGGCCCAGGCCGACCATCAGGCGGAAAGACCAGAAGACGATCGCCGCCGGCGGCCGGTCTTCCGGAGGAAAGGCTTTCAGGCCCTGGACTTCGGCGCCCGTCGACCCGGCGGTGATCAGGCTGCCGACCTTCGGGATGGAGAGCTCCCACCGATTGGCCTCGATCGCCCGGTCCGGCCAGGCGGCGATGTGGAAGGGTTGCTCGGCCCGCGTCTCCCAGAAGCCCTCAATGGCGGCGAGCTTCGCCGGCTGGATACGCAGCACCTCGCGGCCGGAGAGATCGCCCACCACGAGCTGGAGCGGCGCCACGATGGCCAGCATGCCGATGGCCATCCGGAGGGCGATCTGGCTCTCGGCCTCTTCGGGACGCTTGAGCAGCCGCCAGGCCGAGGCTGCGCCCACCACCAGAGCGGTGGTGAGATAGGCCGCCAGCGTCATGTGCAGGAAGCGCTCCGGGAAGGTCGGCGAGAAGATCACCTCAAGCCAGTCGGTGGCGATCAGCCCGCCGTCGGCGGTCCGCTCAAAGCCCGTGGGATGCTGCATCCAGCTGTTGGCCGAGATGATCCAGAAGGCGGAGATCAGGGTGCCCACCGCCACCAGCACCGTGGCGGCGAAGTGCAGGCCGGGACCGACCTTGCGCCAGCCGAACAGCATGATGCCGAGGAAACTCGCCTCCAGGAAAAAGGCGGTCAGCACCTCGAAGGCCAGCAGCGGCCCGATCACCGGCGAGGCGACCTGGGAGAAGACGCTCCAGTTGGTGCCGAGCTGGTAGCTCATCACCACCCCGCTCACCACGCCCATGCCGAAGGAGATGGCGAAGATCTTCACCCAGAAGAGGTAGAGGGTCTTGAAGACCTCGTTTCGCGTGGCCAGCCAGAGCCCCTCCAGCACGGCCAGATAGCTGGCCAGGCCGATGGTGAAGCTGGGGAAGATGATGTGGAACGCGATCGTGAAGGCGAACTGCAGTCGCGACAGCAGAAGAGCGTCGACGTCCATGGCGCAATCCCTCGCGGCGCCGGCCGGCGCGCACTCTCGCGCTTAACAACGTCGCACGCCAAGCTTGGCTTCAGCGACAAACCGCCGCAGGGCTAAATGGCGCGTCAGTTGCAAATGAGTTGCATCGACGTTCGCATCTGGTACATAGACGTCGGTTCCGAGGAGAGATCCGCCTTGTACGTGTGCAACTGCAACGGCATTCGCGAGCGTGAGGTCCGCGCCGCCATCGACGCCGGTGCCCAGCGCCCGGCCGACGTGTTCCGGGCCTGCGACGCCAAGCCCCGGTGCGCCAGGTGCGTCTGCGAGATGCGCGAGATGATCTCCGAACAGGGCGAAGCCCTGCGCTACGCGGCCGAATAGCACCCTTCCGCGGGTGCGAACGAAACGCGGAATCACTTGCAAACATAGGCTTTGACACGCCTGGCGCGTGGGACGACCTTGCGCCTCCAACGACGAATCCAAGGAGGCTCGCATGCAAGGCGATCGGGCGATCATCCGGCGGTTGAACGCCGTGCTCACCAACGAGCTGACCGCCGTGAACCAGTACTTCCTGCACGCGAGGATGTACGACAACTGGGGCTTCAAGCGGCTCGGCAAGATCACCTACGACGAGTCGATCGGCGAGATGAAGCACGCGGACAAGCTCATCAACCGCATCCTGTTCCTGGAAGGCCTGCCCAACCTGCAGGACCTGCACAAGCTGAAGATCGGCGAGACCGTGCCCGAGTGCCTGGCCGCCGACCTGGCCGTGGAGGTGGGCGGTCGCGCCGACCTGATCGAGGGGATCAGGGAGTGCGAGGCCGCGGCCGACTACGTGTCGCGCCAGGTCCTGCGTGAAATTCTCTCCGACACCGAAGAGCACATCGACTTCCTGGAAACCCAGCTCTCGCTGGTGAAGTCCCTGGGCGAAGCCAATTACCTGCAGAGCGCCATGGGCGAGCTGGAGGGCGGCGGCGGGCACTGAGCCCCGCCTGCCGGAACATCGACGCGCCGCGGCGGTTCCTGGACGAACAGCCAGGAGAACGTCCATGCGCGTCGAACAGATGATCGCCACCCACCCCCACGTCCGCGGGGACCTGAACCCGGCGCTGGCCCGCTGCATCGAGGCCTGCTTCGACTGCGGCCAGGTGTGCGTGTCCTGCGCTGACGCCTGCTTAGGCGAGGAGATGGTCGCCGAACTGGTGCAGTGCATCCGGCTGGACCTGGACTGCGCCGACGCCTGTTTCGCAGCGGGAAAGATCGCCACCCGCCGCTCCGGCGGCGACGTTCCCCTGATCCGCCTGCAGCTGCAGGCCTGCGAACTGGCCTGCCGCCGCTGCGCCGAGGAGTGCGAGCGCCACGCCTCGCGACACGAACACTGCCGGATCTGTGCGGAAGCCTGTCGCGCCTGCGAGAGCGCCTGTCGGGAGGCCATGGCCAGCCTCGGCGACGGCGGCGGCGCGTCCGCCCACTAAGGGCCGCGCCCGCCCCGTTGCGGGCGGTGCGGCAAGCCGCTTAGGCTCCCTCGCAAGAGATGGGAGGGGGCATGACCCAGGACGTGGCGGACGAAACTTCGGCGGAGTCGGAGGTCGGCAGGCCCAATACCCGGATGGTGATCGGCGCGGCGTCGGCCGGCACGGTGTTCGAGTGGTACGATTTCTATCTCTACGGCTCGCTCGCCACCTTCATCACCCACCACTTCTTCTCCGGGGTGAACGAGACCACCGGCTACATCTTCGCGCTCCTGGCCTTCGCCGCCGGCTTCGCGGTGCGGCCTTTCGGGGCGGTGGTGTTCGGGCGGCTGGGCGACATGTGGGGCCGGAAGAACACCTTCCTGGTCACCATGCTTCTGATGGGGCTGTCGACCTTCACCGTCGGCCTGCTGCCCGGCTACGACCAGATCGGCGTGGCCGCGCCCATCGCCCTGGTGGTCATGCGCCTGCTGCAGGGCCTGGCGCTCGGCGGGGAGTACGGCGGCGCGGCGACCTACGTGGCCGAGCACGCGCCGCCGGGCAAGCGGGGCCTCTACACCAGCTGGATCCAGATCACCGCCACGCTCGGCCTGTTCCTGAGCTTGATCGTCATCCTCGCCGTACGCACCCAGGTGGGCGAGGCGGCGTTCCTGGAATGGGCGTGGCGCGTCCCCTTCCTGGTCTCCATCGTGCTGCTCGGCGTCTCCCTCTGGATCCGGCTGAAGCTCAACGAAAGCCCGGTGTTCCAGCGCATGGTGGCCGAGGGAAAGACCTCAAAGCAGCCGCTGAAGGAGAGCTTCGCCCGCTGGCCGAACCTGAAGCTGGTGCTGCTGGCCCTGGCGGGCCTGACCGCCGGCCAGGCGGTGGTCTGGTACACCGGCCAGTTCTACGCCCTCTTCTTCCTGGAGAAGACGCTGAAGGTCGACGGGGCCCTGACCAACAGCCTGGTCGCCTGGGCGCTGATCCTGGGCACGCCGTTCTTCGTGGTGTTCGGCTGGCTGTCGGACAAGATTGGGCGCAAGCCGATCATCCTGGCCGGGTGCCTGCTGGCGGTGCTGACCTATTTCCCGATCTTCAAGGGCCTGACCGCCGCGGCCAATCCGGAGCTCGCCGCAGCCACTGCGAGCGCGCCGGTGAGCATCATCGCCGATCCTCGTGACTGCGCCTTCCAGTTCGACCCGGTGGGCAAGACCGCCTTCGCCTCCTCATGCGACATCGCCAAGTCGGCCCTGGCGAGCGCGGGGGTGTCATACGAAAACGAGAAGGCCGCGCCCGGGGCTCTGGCGGTGGTGCGGATCGGCGAGAGGGAGATTCCGAGCTTCCGCGGCGAGGGGCTGGACCGCGCCGCCTTCGCGGCGGCCAGGGCCGATTGGATCAAACAGCTGACCGGGGCCCTGGCCGAGGCCGGCTATCCGCCCAAAGCCGATCCGGCCAAGGTGAACAAGCCGGCCGTGGTCAGCCTGCTGTTCCTGCTGATGCTGTATGTGACCATGGTCTATGGCCCGATCGCCGCGGCCCTGGTGGAGATGTTCCCGGCGCGGATCCGCTACACCTCCATGTCCCTGCCCTACCACATCGGCAACGGCTGGTTCGGCGGCTTCCTGCCCACCACGGCCTTCGCCATGGTCGCCGCCACGGGGAATATCTATTTCGGGCTCTGGTATCCGATCGTGATCGCCGGGGCGACCTTCCTGATCGGCCTGTTCCTGGTCCGCGAGATGCGCGGGGCCCACATCGACGACTGAGGCCAACGAAAAAAGCGCCGCGCGAGACCCGCGCGGCGCTTCTTCATGTCCGGCAAGCGGACGCTTACTTGCGGGTGAAGGCCCCGAACTTGGCGTTGAAGCGCGACACGCGACCGCCGCGGTCCAGCAGCGTCTGGTTGCCGCCGGTCCAGGCCGGATGGGTCTTCGGGTCGATGTCGAGGTTCAGCGTCGCGCCTTCCTTGCCGTAGGTCGAGCGCGTCTGATAGCTCGTGCCGTCCGTCATCACGACCGTGATGAAGTGGTAGTCGGGGTGGGTGTCTTGTTTCATCTGGCGGTCAACCGACGTAAAGGAGCGGCGGAAATTGGGACGGCCCGCCGAGGGGCGGGCGCGAGGAAGCCGCGCCTATACAGGATAAGGCGGGGTCAGAGCAAGGGCGCTGCGTTTCATGAGTGATCTGGCCGGAGAGGCCGCCGCCCCGGGCCGGCCCAGCGCCGGCGCCGCCCTGGCCCAGGACCTGGCCGAAGCCGCCGAACGGCGCCCCCGCTCGCGCAACGTCCGGGCGCTCGCCCGCCTCTGGCCGTTCGTGGCCGAGCACAAGGGCGACGCCGTCGCAGCCGCCGTGTTCCTGATCGCCGCGGCGGCGGCCACCCTGGGCCTTTCCGGCGCGGTGCGCCTGCTGGTGGACCATCTGACCGGCGCCGAGGTCACCGCCCGTTCGGTCGCGCCCTGGTTCTGGCTTCTCGGCGGCGTGGCCGTGGCGCTCGCCCTGGCCTCGGCGCTTCGCTACTTCTTCGTCACCAAGCTGGGCGAGCGTGTCGTGGCCGACCTGCGCAAGGCCGCCTACGCCCACATCCTGACCCTCGATCCGGCCTTCTTCATCCGCACGCGCACGGGCGAGGTGCTCTCGCGCCTGACCACCGACATCCAGATCGTGGAGACCCTGTTGGCGACCTCCGTCTCCATGGCCCTGCGCAACCTGCTCACCCTGATCGGCGCCCTGATCCTGCTGGTGGTGGTCAGTCCGCGCCTGACCCTGCTGGTGCTGCTGATCTTTCCGGTCGTGCTTGCGCCCCTGTTCCTCTTCGGCCGCCGGGTGCGCCGGCTGACCACCTCGGCCCAGGACCAGTTCGCCGGAGCCATAGGCCATGCGGGCGAGACCCTGGACGCGCTGGAGACCGTCCAGGCTTTCGGCCGGGAGCGGCTGGCCGCCGAGCGGTTCGGCGCGGCCGTCGAGCAGGCCTTCGCCACTTCCCTGCGGCGGATGACCGCCCGGGCGATCATGACCGCCCTGGTCATCGCCCTGGTGTTCGGCGGCGTGGTGGGGATCTTCTGGCTGGGGGTGACGGCGGGCCTGCGGGGCGAGATGGGTTGGGGCGCGCTCTTCCAGTTCGCCTTCCTCTCGGTGCTGGCGGCCGGTTCGGTGGGGGCGCTGGGCGAGACCTGGGGCGACGTGCAGAAGGCGGCCGGCGCCATGGAGCGCGTCTCCGAACTCCTCGCGGCGCAGCCCTCGATCGCCGCGCCCGCCCGGCCGCTCGCCCTACCCGCTCCGCCGCGGGGGGAAGTGGCCTTCCACGAGGTCAGCTTCGCCTATCCCGGCCGGCCCGACGCCCTGGCCCTGAACGGGTTCAATCTGCACGTGGCGCCGGGCGAGCGTGTGGCCCTGGTCGGGCCGTCCGGCTCGGGCAAGAGCACGGTTTTCCGCCTGCTGCTGCGATTCTACGACCCCGCCCAGGGCGCGATCCATTTGGACGGCGTCGACATTCGCCAGGCGGACCCCGCGGAGGTTCGCGCCCGCATGGCCCTGGTGGCCCAGGACTCGCCGCTGTTCTCCGGTTCGGCGGCCGAGAACATCCGGCTGGGCCGCGACGGGGCGGAGGAGGCGGCGATCCGCGCCGCCGCCCGCGCCGCCCAGGCCGAGGGCTTCCTCGACGCCCTGCCGGAGGGGTTCGACACCCCGCTCGGCGAACGCGCCCGCAGCCTTTCGGGCGGCCAGCGCCAGCGGCTGGCCATCGCCCGGGCCCTGATCCGCCAGGCGCCGATCCTGCTGCTGGACGAGGCCACCAGCGCGCTCGACGCCGAAAGCGAGCGGCTGGTCCAGATGGCGCTGGAAGAGGCGATGGAGGGCCGCACCACTCTGGTCATCGCCCACCGGCTGGCCACCGTGCTCAAGGCCGACAGGATCGTGGTGATGGAGGCCGGTCGGGTGGTCGAGCAGGGCGCCCACGCCGAGCTTTCCGCCCGGGGCGGGCTCTATGCGCGCCTGGCCGCCCTGCAGTTCGGCGCGGCGGCCTAAGCCAGGGCCTGGGCGAGACGGGCCACCCCGGCCGGGATCGCCCGCACCGGAAAGCCGGTGAAGCCGAGCATCAGGCCCGATCGCGGCTCGATCCGGCGGTAAAGCCGGCTTATCGCCCGCACCGTGACGCCGCCGGCGTCGGCCTGGGCTTCGGCGGCGAGGTCCGAGCGCCCGTCCTTGAGATAGGCGATCAGGTGCATGCCGCCTTCGGGCGCGTCCACCTCCAGCACGTAGCCGAGCCTGGCCCGCAGCTCGGCGGCGAGCAGGTCGCGCTGGGCCTTGTAGGCGATCCGCCGGCGGCGGATGTGGGCGGCGAAATGCCCCTCGCGCATGAAGTCCAGCACCACCGCCTGGGTGAGGGTCGAGGCCTGACGATCCATCAGCTGGCGGGCGTTGGCGAGGGCGGCGGCCAGGGGCCGGGGAGCGACGGCGTAGCCGAGGCGCAGGCCCGGAAACAGCGCCTTGTTGAGCGTGCCCACATAGAGGACCCGGTCGCCGCCATCGAGGCCCTGCAGGGAGGCGAGCGGCGGACCGTCGTAGCGGAACTCCGAGGCGTAATCATCCTCCACGATCCAGGCGCCGGCGTCCCGCGCCCAGTTCAGCAGCTCCATGCGCCGGCCCATGGTGAGGGTGACGCCGAGCGGATACTGGTGCGAAGGCGTGACGAAGGCGACCCGGGCCTGCGGGGCGGCCGCCATCCCCTCGGCGACCACCAGGCCGGAGGCGTCCACGCGCACGGCGTGGATGTCCGCCCCGGCGGCGGTCAGGGCGTGGCGGGTGGCGGGATAGCCGGGCTCCTCCATCCAGACCGGATCGCCCGGGCGCAGCAGCGCCCGCACGGCGATGTCCACCGCGTGCTGGGCGCCGGAGGTCACCAGCACCTGGTCGGGCTCGCAGACGCCCCCCCGGGCGGCGCGCAGGTAATCGGCGATGGCGGCTCGCAGCGCGGCGTCGCCCCGCGGGTCGGAATAGCCGAAGTGCTCGGGTCCGAGCGTGCGCAGCGCCCGCCGCATGGAGCGGCCCCAGGCGTCGTAGGCCCGGGCGTCCAACAGGGTCCGTCCGGTGCTGAAGAGCCGCGGATCGGACTGGGGCGCCGGCAAGACCATCTCATCGAGGTCCCGCACCCGCGGCGGGATTTCGGGCGGCCGCGCACGCTCGGCGACCGGCGGCCGCAGCTCGGTCACGCCCGAGAGGTCTCCGGAGACGAAGGTGCCCGAGCCCACCCGCGCCACCGCATAGCCCTCCGCCAGCAACAGATCGTAGGCGGCCACCACCGAGGCCCGCGCCACGCCCAGGCGCGCGGCGAAGTCGCGGCTGGAGGGCAGCCGGCCGCCGGGCTTCAGGGTGCCGGCGACGATCGCCCCGCGCACCTGGTCATAGACCTGGCGGATGACCGGCTCGCCCTGCCGGGGCGGGCTCCAGGGATAGACGTCGGACCAGCTCATGGGCCCTCGATTGGACTGTAGAAATTCCAGGAATTGGCACTTTAGACCAGTCCGGTCGCGGACTAAAGCCGAGCTCCGATCCGGAGAAGTTCCGATGTCCGACACCCCCGCCTATCCCCAGACGCCGAGATCGCGCGCCCGCCGCAAGCCCACGCGCGCCCGCTACGATGAGGCGAGCGTGTACGCGGTGCTCGACGCCGCCGTGCTCTGCCATGTCGGCTACGTGATCGAGGGCCAGCCCTTCGTGACGCCCACCGCCTTCTGGCGCGAGGGCCGGCGGCTCTACTGGCACGGCTCGGCCGCCAGCCGGATGATCCGCGCCCAGGCCTCCGGCTTGCCCGTGTGCGTGACGGTGAGCCACCTGGACGGCCTGGTCCTCGCCGCCTCGGGCATCGCCCATTCGGCCAATTATCGTTCGGTCATGGCCTTCGGCCGCGCGCGCCTGGTCGAGGGGCTGGAGGCCCGCCGGGCGGCGCTGGAGGCCTTCATCGACCGGCTCTATCCCGGCCGGGCGGAGACGTTGCGGCCCATGACCGACAAGGAAGTCCTGCAGGTCGGACTGATCGAGATGACGATCGAAGAGGCCGTGGCGAAGCAGCGGGCCGGCGGCGTCAACCTGCTGCCGGAGGACGAGGGATGGCCCGTCTGGACTGGCGTGCTGCCGGTCTCGATGCAGGTCGGCCGCCCCATGGTCGAGGCGGCCTCTGCATCCGACGCGCGGCCAGGCGCCGGTTTTGAACCTTACGCCGAGGGCGAACGCCTGGATGATGCGCTGTCGCAGGCCGCCAGGATCTGGGCGGCCTGAGGGCGGCGGGTCAGATGCCCGCCTCGTTCAGCCACTCGACGATTTTCTGCTTGGGCATGGCGCCGACCTTCATCGAGGCCATCTGGCCGCCCTTGAACAGCATCATGGTGGGGATGCCGCGCACGCCGTAGCGCGAGGGGGTGGTCGGGGAATCCTCGATGTTCAGCTTGGCCACGGTGACCTGTTCGCCCAGCTCGGCGGCGATCTGTTCCAGGGCCGGCGCGATCTGCTTGCAGGGACCGCACCATTCCGCCCAGAAATCCACCAGGACCGGCTTGTCGGCTTGGAGCACGTCCTTTTCGAACGTCTCGTCGGTGACCGTCACGGTGCTCATGAAGAAGCTCCTATCAGCGCGGCCCTATCAACGCCGGCCGCGACCCTTCGATCCGCCGATGTAGGCGGGCCTGGCCGGTGTATCAACCTTCACGGCCCAGCTCGGCAAGGGTGTCGGCCAACAGCTTTTCTGGAACCGCCATCAGCTTGGGGCCATCGGTCCAGACCAAAGCCGCCTCGATCCGCCGGCCGGGAAAGATTTCCGCCAGCACCGTGGCATAGACCGCCATCTGGCGCAGATAGGCAGGATCGGCCGCTTCGATCCGGTCCGGCGAGGGGCGGTTGGTCTTGAAATCGACGGCCAGCACCCGGTCGGGCAGCACCACCAAGCGGTCGATTCGCCCGGACACGGCCAAGCCCGGCGGCAGGGCTGGCGAAGAGCCGGCCACCGGCGCCTCGGCCCGCCCGCCCGGCCCGAACACCTCGGAGAACCGCGTGTCCTCCAGCACGCCGAAAGCGGCGGCGATCATCTCGACACGCTGGTCAGGCGACAGGTCGGGCTCCCGCGCCAGGATGCGCTCGGCCGCCGAGCGGCGATCCTGCGGCGGAAGATCGGGCAGCAACTGCAGCAGGCGGTGGATCAGGTCGCCCCGGCGGAAGCGGCCCAGCCCCCGGGTGCGCGCGAGCGGCGAGGCCGCGGGAAAGACCGTATCCTCCCCAAGCTGGGACGGCGAGGCGTATCGGGCGAAGGGCTCCGGGGCGGCGGGGAGCTGCGCCCAGGTGGGGAGGCTCGACGGCGAGCCTCCGGCCGCCGCTGCGGCGGTCAGCGCCTCCGGATCGGCGCCGAAGCGCAGGACCTCCATGCCGCCGCTTGAGACGGTACGACAGCGCTCGGCGATGGCGGCGTGCTGGAACGCCGCGCTCAGGTGGCCCCACCAGCCGCCGATATTCTCCTCCTTGGCGGTGGCGGAGATCCGGCCGCACAGCACCAGGCGGTCGCGGGCGCGGGTCAGGGCCACATAGAGCAGGCGGCAGGCCTCCTCGTCCTCCTTGCGGGCGCGCAACTCGCGGGCGGCAGCCGAGGCCTTGCAGTCGGCGGTCTTGGAGACACACCAGAGGAAGCCGCCCTCGGGCGTCGGCATCAGGGGCGAGCCCCTCGCCCCGCGCGCAAGCGTGGTCTCCGGCAGGAAGACGATGGGCGCCTCCAGCCCCTTCGCCCCGTGGGCGGTCATCACCCGCACCTCGTCGCGGCCGGCTTCCATCTCCCGCTTCACGGCGATGTCGAGGCTGGCGAAGGCCGCGGCCAGGCCTTCCAGGTCGCAGATTCCCCGCGCCTCGGCCGCCAACACCTGGGCCAGGAACTCGTCGACGGCGTCCTCAGCCTCGCTTCCCAGCCGGGTCAGGAGCCGCCGCCGCATGGATGCGCCCGTGAGGTCCTGTGCATCGAGCCTGCGGCTGTAGAACTCGAAGGGCGCCTGGGTCCGCGCCCCCGCCAGCGCGTCTTCCAGGAACCCGCAAGCCCAGCCCCAGTCAGTCCGCTCCTCACATCGGCGCTGCAGGCGCCGCCATAGGTTCTCCCGCCCACGGCCGTGGGCGAGGGCGTAGAGGCTGTCGTCGTCGAGGCCGCAGAAGGGGCTCTTCAACAGCGCCGCGAGAGTGAGCTCGTCCTGCGGGAACTGTACGAACCGGGCGAGCGCCAGGAGATCGTCGAAAACGATGTGCTCCGAAAGCGCCAGGCGGTCGGCGCCGGCCACGGGCAGGCCCCGACGCTTCAGAGCGCGCAGGATCTCTTCGAACAGCGCCTTGCGGCGGCGCACCAGGATCAGCACGTCGCCCGGGCGGGCCGGGCGCCAGTCGCGCAGATCCTTGTCGTAGACGGCGTCGCCGCGCGCGACGATGGCGGCGATTTCCGCGGCGATCTTCTCGGCCAGCCGCTTGTTGGCGCTGCGCTCGCCCTCGGCGTCCAGCGGCGCATCCCAGGCCTCCCGGGCCTCGCCCTTCTCCTCCCGCTCCAAAGGCCAAAGATCGACGCACCCGGCGTGGTCGGTCCGCTTGGGAGTGTGGACGATGGCTTCGGCGGCGCGTCGCGGCAGAATCGCCTGGGCGAGCTCCGGGGGCGAAAAACAGACGTCGACGAAACTCAGCACCTCCGGCGTCGAGCGCCAGGAGTCGAGCAGATCCACCCGCTCGAACGTCAGGCCGGAGCCCGTCGCCCGGTCGCGGTGGAACTCGAATTCGTGGAACAGGAGCTCCGGCTGCGCGCCCTGGAAGGAGTAGATCGACTGCTTCTCGTCGCCGACCACGAACATGTTGCGCTCGAGCCCCCGCAGGCGCGCCACGCCCGCGCCGGAGAAGAACTCCGCGGTCAGCGCCCGCAGGATGCGCCATTGCTCCGGCGCGGTGTCCTGGGCCTCGTCCACCAGGATGTGGTCGATGCCGCCGTCGAGCTTGTAGAGCACCCAGGCCGCCGCCGGCCGATGCTCCACCAACCGATAGGCCCGCTCGATGAGGTCTGTGAAGTCGAGGGCGCTCGCCGCCTGCTTCTCCAGACGGTAGGCCTCCAGATAGGCGTGGGCGAGGATCAGGGCGTCCTGGGTGTCGCGCGCCACATTGGCCGCCCGCAGCCGCTCGCGCGCCGTCTCCAGCCGATCCTGTTCGGTCAGCAGCCGCGCGCGCAGGTCTTCCCGCGCCTTCAACCCCGAGGTCTTGGCGACCCAGGTCGCGGGCGTTCCCTCGCCCTTCTCGGTGAACAGCGCGCCGAGGCACTGGGCGAAGGTCGCGGCAGGATCGGCGGCGACCGCCCGCAGCAGTTCGGCGCATTTCTGGTCGGTCTTGCCGCCCAGGGCGAGCGCCTCGGCGCAGGCGCGCCAGAGATCGCGGTCGAGGGCCGCCATGACCGCGGCCTCCACGGCTTCGACGTCCGTCGGCTCATCGAAGCCGCATGCCTTCCACGCGTCGGCGCAGGCGCCTGGGAGGCCGCCCTTCTGCTCGAAGTAATCGGCGAGCCGGCCTCGCTCGGCCTCGAAGCCTCCGAACATCGCCTGGAAGGCGCCGAAATCCAGGGCCACCGAGAAGCGGGCGTAGGCCTCGGCCACCGCGCCCTCGCCCCGCAGCGCGTGGCGCGCGACGGCCTTCTTGGCGTCGGCGACGATGGCGGCCGCATCGGCGTCGTCCATCACCTTGAAGCCCGGCGATATGCCCGCCTCCAGCGGGAACCGGCGCAGGAGCTTCTCGCAAAAGGCGTGAATGGTCTGGATCTTCAGCCCGCCGGGCGTCTCCAGCGCCCGGGCGAAGAGGGCGCGAGCCTTGGAGAGGGCGATATGGTCGTAGGCGGCCGCCGGCCGGCCCTCCAGCTCCGCCAGTTCGGTGCGCAGCCGCGCGTCGTCGCAGACCGACCAGCCGCTCAGGAGTCCGAACAGCCGGCGCTGCATCTCGGCGGCGGCGGCCTTGGTGTAGGTGACGCAGAGGATGGTTTCGGGGCTGGCGCCGGCCAGCAGCAGGCGCGCCACCCGGTCGATGAGGGTCTTGGTCTTGCCCGAGCCGGCGTTGGCGGTGACGAAGGCCGATAGCTGGGGATCGGCGGCGATGCGCTGGGGATCGGTCACGTCTCGTCCCCGTCATCGCCGCTGGTGGACCATTCGAACACCCGGGCCAGGTGGTCGTAGTCGCTGACGTGCAGCTTCACGAACTGGGGGGCGGTGCGCGAGGCGTAGGGCCGGCCGGCGTCGAACTGGGCGACTAGGCGCGCAAGGCCGTCCAGGGCGCGGGCCGCGGCGTCGGCGCTCTCCTCGCCGGCGGCGGCGCGGACCTCCTCGCGGCCTGCGGGCCGGCGGCCGGTCACCTCCAGATAGGTTAGGTCGCCGGGCGCGGCGGCGGGCAGGCCCGGAAAGCCGCCGGCCGCCAGGATGGCTGCCGTGAGGGTGAGCTGCGGCGAGAAGCCGGCCTCCACAACCTTCTTCGAAGGGGCGCGGCCGGTCTTATAGTCGAGGATGTGGCCGAAACCCTGCGGGTCGATCTCGATGCGGTCGGCCTTGGCGGTGACGGTGAAGGGGCCGCCGGGCGCCGGAATCGTATGGGCGCCCTCGCGCTCCACATGAATCGTCCGCCCATCGGCGCGGCGGCGGGCCTCGAGCTCGGCCACCCAGGTGGCGGCCTCGCGCGCCAGCGCCGTCTCGCGGGCCAGGGCCTCGCGCGGCATGCCGGCGGCGGCCAGTTCGGCGACATAGAGGTCCTGGAAGATCGCCGCCGCGTCGGCCGGCAGGGCGGTCGGGTGATCCAGAGCGAAGCGCTCGAACGCCTTGTGGATCGCGGTTCCGCGGGCGCGGGCCTCCACCGCCTCGTCCGGACGGTCGAGCAGGTAGAGCTTCAGGATGTCGCGCGCCCAGACGGCGTAGGGATCGCGGGTCAGGGCCTCGACGCGGGTGACGGCGAGCTTCCGGGGCCGGTCGGCGAGCGGCGGCGACGGAGCCGGCCGGCGGACAGGGGCGTAGGACCCCGCCGCATCCAAGGCGTGCGCCCAGTCCAGCCCCTCCGGCCGCCCGGGCAAGGCGACGCCGGCGCCGCGGGCCAGCGTCTCCAGCCGCCACAGCCAGCGCGACTTCACCGCCGGCGCGCCCTCGCGGCGTTCGGAATGCAGCAGCACCACGTCCGGCGCACAGGCGGCCTGGGCGAAGTCGTGGGCGGCCAGGCCCACCCGCCGCTCCGGCGGCGGCAGGCCCAGGCGGTTGCGCATCGGCCGCGAGAGGAAGGGGTCCACCGGCGCGCCCTGAGGCCAGACACCTTCCTCCAGCCCCGCCAGGATCAGCCGGTCGGAGCGGACCAGGCGCGCCTCCATGGCGCCCAGGATGCGGAGCCGCGAATGGGTGGCGCCGCCGGTGCGGATCGTCTCGCCCGCCGTCAGCCGGGTCAGGAGATCGGCGAAACCGCGAGGCGTGGCGGGCGGGAGGCCCTCGCCATGCTCGATCAATCCGGCGAGCAGCCGCGCCAAGGCCTCGCCGCCTGGCCCGGCCCAGAGGTCGCCGGCTCCGCCCTCGGGACCGGCGGCCAAGGCCTCCATCGTCTCGGCAAGCCGTCCAGCGGCCTGGGCGGGGCTCGCCTCGGCCTCGTCCAGGAGGGACAGGGCCGCCTGCAAGCGGCGAGCGAGGTCCAGCCCCTGCGACGCGCCCTTCGCCTGGAGACGGGCCTCGAGCGCCGCCCGATCGGCCGGACGCGGCCCGCGGAGGCCGTGCAGCTCCAGCTCGATGCGGGCGGCCTCCAGCGCCTCGGGCGTCAGGCCTAGGCGCACCAGCGGGTGTTTGACGAGCGCCAGCAGAGTCACCGGGTCCAGGCGTTGCGCGGCCGCCTTGGCGACGAGACCGGCCAGCACCCCGCAGCGGCAGGCGGCCAAGGGCTCGCCCACCGAGGAGTCCGGCGTCACCCCCCAGCGCGCCAGCTTGGCGGCGACGCGGCGCGCCAGCCCCTTGTCGGGGGTGACCAGAGCGGCGGTGAGGCCCGGCGTCTCCAAGGCCTCTCGCAGCAGCAGAGCCGCGGTCGCCGCCGCCGCCTCCTCCGCGCGGGCGGCGATCACCGAAAGGCCCGCGAGCCCCTGTTCCACCGGGTCGGTCCCGTCGCCCGCCTCGGCGCGCAGGGCGGCGATCACGTCCAGCCAGTCGGCGGTGCGCTCGGCCGGACGCAGCGCCTCGTTGACGACCCGACGACGCCAGCGACCCTGGGCGGTGAAGCGGGCCGAGGCCGGCCAGACCTGCACCGCTTTCCGTTCCACGCCGGCGCGCGCCAGCAGGCGCTTCATCGCCCCTTGCGGGTGCTGTTCGTCCACCTCGGCCCAGGCCGCGTCGGCGAGGCTTTCGTCGAGGCCGGGCAGCACGACCGCCCCCTGCGGCGCGGCGGCGATCACCTTCAGAAGATCGGCCGTGGCCGGCGCCGTGCCGGTGGAGCCGGCGGCCACCAGCACGCCGGGCGGCGGCGCCTGGTCCCAGGTCTCGGCGAGGCGGCGGAGCAGGATCACCCGCCGCTGGCTGACGTCCACCAGGCCCAGCGCGTCGAGCCGCTTCGGCCACGCCTCGAGCGCGGCTTCGAGGAATTGGCGGCTGACCTGCCAGTGCTCGGCCAGGTCGCCGTCGGCGAGGTCAGCCAGCCGGCCGTCGGCCGAGACCTCCTCGATCTGCAGGCTGTCGAGGAAGGCGCCCAGGGCGTCGGCGAGCTCGAGCGCGGCGGCGGCGTCCAGCTCGCGGCCGAGCAGCGCCTCCTTGCCCTTGACTAGGCGGGTGAGTTCGAGTCGGCGCCTCAGGGGTTCGATCGCGGCGGGCAGGTCGAGGGCGATGTCGCCGGGTTCGAAGGGCGGCTCGCCCTCGTCGAGATCGCCGATCGGCCTGATCTGCGGCGGCAGCAGGGCCCGGCCGCCCGAGACGGCGAGGAAGGCGTCGGCCAGCGCCCGCGCCCCCCGGCGGGTGGGCGTCAGGACGGTGGCGTCGGAAAGGGCTTCGGGGCCGAACGGGGAAAGCGCGTCGAACAGGCCCTTGGCGAGGTCGGAGACGAAGGGGCGGTGCGCCGGGATGTTGAACCAGCGCGGGCCGGGCCGGTCGAACAGGGGCGCTCCGCTCACTTCAGCCTCGCCTCCGCCAGCTTCAAGGCGGCGGGGTCGCCGACCTGCATCCACAGGCCCTCGAACTGCAGGCCATGCAGGCGTTTGCGGGCGCTTGCCGCCAGCCAAGTGTCACGCTGGGTGAAGGCTTCGCGCGGATCGATGTAGATGAGCGTTGGGTCGATGATCTCGATCCCGAAGCAGTGGAGCGGCGCCTCGGCCGCCTCGCCCCGGTGGGTCAGGGTCCCGTCCGGGGCCTGGAAGAAGTCGCCGGGCGTGTCGAAACCGAGGGTGCGATCCTTCGGGATCACGGTCAGCAGCACGTCCATGCGCGACGGGTCCCAGGCCGCGGCCAGCTCCTCCAGGGCGGGGCGGCCGGGCTTCATCCACACATAGTCGCTGTTGCAGACGAAGATCGGGTCTTCGCCGAGCAGGCCGCGGGCGTGCTTGATGCCGCCGCCGGTCTCCAGCAGCCGGGCGCGCTCGTCGGAGATCCGCACCTCCACGTCCCGCCGAGCCTTCAAGTGCGCCTCCATGGCGTCGGCGAAGGCGTGGACATTGACCACCACCCGCTCCACGCCAACCTCGACCAAGGGATCGATGACGTGGTCGATCAGCGCCTTGCCGGCCACTTCGATCAGGGCCTTCGGCCGGCTGTCGGTCAGGGGCCGCATCCGGGTTCCGAGGCCCGCGGCCATCACCATGGCGGTGCGCGGCGCGCTCATCGCCGGGCCTCCGCCGGCACGTGGGCGCCGAACCAAGCCTTCAACCCGGCGAGCGCCGGATCCTCCAGGTTCCGCTCCAGATAGCGCCAAGTGCGCGGCATGTAGGCCTCGTACTGCCGGCGGCCCAGCAACGCCTGGCGGGCGAACACCCGCCCAAGGATGCGGGCGGCGTTGGAGGCGGCGAGCGCCCGGTAGTCGGCGAGGAAGGCCTCCCGCTCCAGTTCCGGCCGGGCGGCCAGGAAGCGATCGAGCATGGCGGCCTCCAGCTCCGGCGAGACGTCGCGGCGGGCGTCCTGCAGGAGGTGAGTGAGGTCCCAGGCCGGATGGGCGCGGAGCGCATCCTGGAAGTCGAGCAGCCCGACCCGGGCCGGACCCCGCCGTTCGCCGAGCCAGAGGAGGTTCTGGGCGTGGTAGTCGCGGTGGCAGAAGACTGCGGCGCCCGCCTCGCCGCGTTCCCAGACCGGCGCCCAGAGCGCATCCCACTCGGCCACGGCGTCGGTGGAGAAGGCGGCCAGCCCGGCGAACTTGGGCCACCATTCCAGGAAGGTGTCGGTCCCGACCTTGAGGGCGAGGGCGTCATAGGTCAGGAGCGGCCACGCCGCTCCGCCCGCCCGCAGCACCTGGGGCGGCGGGCTCGCCTGCAGCGTCGCCTGCACGTCGACGGCGGCTTCGTAGAGCGGCCTCTCCGCCTGGCCCGAGGCGATCAGCGTGGCGAAGAGGTCGTCGCCCAGATCCTCCAGCACGGCCAGCCCGGCTTCGACGTCGTAGGCCAGCACCTCGGGCGCCGAGAGTCCCCGTTCCCGCAGGAAGTCCGCCGTCGCCACGAAGGCCGCGACCGACCCCGCGGCCAGCCGGGATGCGGCGTTATAACCCAGGGCCAGGCGCTCGGCCGGCGTCGCCTGGGGCGGGCAAACGGCGCTTTCGGCGGCCGGCGGCTGGTCCATGAAGATCAGGCTGGCGCCCGAGGGCAGGGTCAGGCGCTCATAGGCGCGGGTGGAGGCGTCGCCGGCCAGCGGCGTGCGCTTCGCCGCACCGAAGCCTTGGCGCTGCAGGAATTCGGCCTTTACGGCCTCACGCTCGGAACTCAAGCCCACGTCCTTCCCAGGCGCCGGCGGGGATCAGCCGCACGCGGCGCGACTGGCTCCCGTACTCCGGATCGGGCGCGATCTCCAGATCGAGCCGGTCGGGCGGCAGGCGGCCCTCCAGCCGCTCGGGCCATTCGATCACCGCCGCCCCGTCCTCCAGCGCCTCGTCCAGGCCGATCTCATAGGCTTCGTCCGGGGAGGAGAGCCGGTAGAGGTCGAAATGGGCCAGCTTCAGGCCCTCGCCCTCATAGAACTGCACCAGGGTGAAGGTGGGGCTCGGCACGTCCTCGTCGGGGCGGGTGAGCGCCCGCACCAAGGCGCGCGCGAGCGTCGACTTGCCGGCGCCCAGGGGGCCGTAGAGGCAGACCGCCTCACCGGGCCTTAGCGCCTTGGCCAGCGCCGCGCCCAGCCGGGCGGTGGCCGCCTCGTCGGCCAGTCGGAAGTCGCCTTCGGCCTCGACCATCATGCGAAGGGCCGATCCGGATCGTGCGGCAGGACACGTTCGACATAGGCCTTGAGGGCGAGGGTGGCGGCCGCGGCGTCGCCCTCCAGCCGCTCGGCCGGTGTCGGCGGCCCGATGGTGAGCCGGAAGGCGCGGCCCTGCTTGTTCAGGAGCTCGTGGAACAGGGTGATGTCCCGCAGCTCCTTGGAGAAGCGGTTGAAAAAGTGAAACAGGGTTGACCACGGCCCCGAGAGATGCATCGGCACCACCGGCGCGCCATACTTGCGCGCGATGGAGATGGCGCTGGGCATCCACTCCGGATCGGTCAGCACGCCGTCCGGTCCGCGCCGCGCCAGCCGGCCAGCCGGGAAGATGACCAGGGCGCGCTCCGCCTCCATGGCCTCGCGGGTGAGTTGGAGGGTCAGCCGGGTCCGCTCGCGCGTGCGCTTCTCCTCCACCCACTCCACCGGGATCAGCACCTCGCCGAAGCGCGGCGCCACGCGGTGGGCGTCGGAATTGGCGTAGAAGCAGAGGTCCGGGCGCAGGGCCTTCACCGAATCGAACACCGCAATCCCGTCGGCGATGCCGGTGGGATGGTTGCAGATCAGCACCGCCCGCCCCGACCGGGGGATCCGCTCCAGGCCGCTCGCCTCCACCTGCACCTTCAGAAGGTCGGAGATGTGGTCCAGGGCGGCGCGGCCGGGCAGGGGCGCGATGGCGTCGGCCATGCGCCGGGCCTTGCCGTAGTCCAGGATCCGGTAGAGCAGCGGCCGCGCGGCGGGCCAGAGCGGGCTGGAGGACAGCTTCGGCGCCCGCTCTTCAATCAGGGTGTCGACGATGTGGTCGCGGCGGGCCCTTCGAACCGCAAGATCGGTGGAGGCGAGGCTGGTCATTGGGCGGAGGATGCGCCCGCCGGCCCAGGCTCCGCAAGAGCGGGCGCATCGCCGCGCCGGACGGTTCCCACCTGTGCGCAAAGGCCACACGGATGCGTCCGATGCGCCCAGAGTCCCAGGCGGCGGTTGATTTTTGCCCGCGGATCGGACAGACGGACGCCCGCATGAAAAACCGGACTATCGACTCCTTCAACGAGCGCGCCGCCGCTTCGGCCGCCGCCAAGCAGGCCCTTCTGGCCAAGATGAAAACCAAGCCCACCGTCACTGCGCCCGAGGGCGTGGTCGACCGGGCCGCCCGCCGCGAAGCCGAACTCGCCGAAGTTCGCGCCCGCCGCGAGGCCGAGCGGGCCGAAAAGCGCCGCAAGCTCGCCGAGACCGAGGCCCTGCGCCGCGAGATCGAAGAGTTCAACCGCGAAACCGCGGAACTCGAGGCGCGGGCCAACCAGAAGGCCGCCCGTCTGGCCCGCTACGCCGGCCTGGGCTCCTACCGGCGCTAGAGCCTCAGCCGCCAGGTCTCGCCGACGAGGTCGACCCCGATCTCGTTGTGCGGCCGGCTGTCGACGAGCTCGAAACCCGCCTCGGCGTAGATCCGCCGGGCCGCGGTCAGGATGCTCTGCGTCCAGAGCACCACCTCGCCGTAGCCGGCGGCCCGCGCGAAGGCCAGGCACTCGGCCGTCAGCCGGCGTCCGAGGCCGAGGCCGCGCGCGGCGGGCTCCACCAGCAGCAGGCGCAGTCGCGCCTCGCCGGCCTTCTCGCCCTTCACCAGCATGATCGAGCCCAGCGGCTCGCCCCCCCGCTCGGCGATCCAGCAGCGTTCGCGCGCCGGGTCGAAACCGCGCACGAAATCGGCGACGATCTGCGCCACCAGGGCTTCGAACCGTTCGCCCCAACCGTACTCCCGCGCATAGAGCGCGCCGTGCCGGTGCACGATCCAGCCGAGGTCGCCGGGGCGGTGCGTCCGCAGCACCAGCTCTCCGGCGGGGGGCGCCTCCAGCAGGGTCTCGATCTCGCCCATGGCCGCGGTCAGCCGAACCCGCTGAGTGGTAGTGAGGTGGCCGATCAGGGTCTCCACCGTCGCCTCGGCCGCCTGGCGCATCTCGTTATAGGTGCGGATACCTTCCGAGGTCAGCCATACCGAGACGCTGCGGGCGTCCTTCGGCGAGGCCTGGCGCTCCGTGAGGCCCTCGCGGTTGAGGCGCTGGAGGATGCGGGTGAGATAGCCGGGGTCGAGGCCGGCCGCCGCCGCCAGGGCCTTGGGCGTGATTCCCAAGGGGGCGTTGGCCACCTCATAGAGCACCCGAAGCTCGGCCAGACTGAAGGGCGAGTCCTGATAGAGCTCGTCCAGGGCGCCGATCCGGCGCGTGTAGAAACGGTTGAAGCGCCGCACCGCGGCGACCGGGTCCATCGTGAGCATGGAACGCCCTCCCGAACCCAGCAAAACCAAGATACTTGACGGAGTCAACTATCTTGGAATCGCCGCCTTGGCGCTCCGCCGAGCGACGAGGCGCGCCAGTTCCGTCCCGATCTCCAGCCATTCGGGCGACAGGCCCTGGGCCAGAGCCTCGGCCTGGAAAGCCTTACGCTGCAAGGCTTCGGCTGCGGCGTTGCGGCCACGTTCGGTCATCTCGGCCAGCTTGGCGCGGGCGTGATCGGGGTTCGGGACGTAGCCGATGTGCCCGGACGCGGCCAGTTCGTCGGCCAGGCGCTGCACCCCCTGTCGCGCCACCCCGAGATCTCGGGCCAGCTGGGCCACGGTGCGAGGTTTTCCGGCTGCATTCAGCGCCTGCAGGACCCGCCATCGGGCGGTGGTGAGGCCGAGCTCGGCGAGCAGCCGGTCGCTGTCGGCGGCCAGTTGCGCCTGTGTCCGCTCGATCTCCAGCACGAAGCGTGTCAGCGCCTCACTCGACATAGGACAATGTGTTGTCGAAATGAAATGACATTGTCAATGTATCTGCGCCGCTTGGCGGCGACCGTTCGCCCCCTCTAGGATCGGCCGCCATGCAAGCCCTACTTCTGCGCGCCCCCTACGACCGCGTCGCTGAGCGCCTTTCGGGCCTCGCGCCGGACCTGGAGGTCGCCGTCCAGGAGACGGACGGCGCAATCACGCTCGCCGGAACCCCCGTCGACTATTCGCAACTGGCGCCGGAGGTGTGGTGGCTGACCCTCGACGCCTTCGGCCACAAAGGGCACGACTATCTGGGCAAGCTCGCCGCCTCGCCCCATGCGCGTTGGGTCCAGACGGTGTTCGCGGGCGTCGAGAACCCCATGTTCCGGCCTCTGGCGCGACCGGGGCTGCAAATCACCAATTCCAGCGCCCAGGCGCCGGCCATCGCCGAATATGTGACCATCCACGCCTTCAGTCTGCTGCACCCCATCGCCGAACAGGCGGCGCACCAGCGGGCGCACGCCTGGACCCGCGTGCCGTTCCGGGAGATCGCGCAGACGCGATGGCTGATCGTCGGCTTCGGCAATATCGGCCGCGAGATCGCCAAGCGCGCCAAAGCTTTCGGCGCGACTGTCGAGGCGGTGCGCCGAACGCCTGACGCCGAGGGCCTGGCCGACGCCGTCTGCACCCTGACCGACCTGCCGCGGCGCTTGCCCGAGGCCGACGTCGTGGTGCTGGCCTGCGCTCTGAACGAGGAGACCCGCGACCTGGCGAACGCCGCCTTCTTCGCCGCCATGAAGCCCGGCTCGATCCTGGTGAACATCGGCCGCGGCGGCTTGCTGGACGAAGACGCCCTGCATGCCGGCCTCGCCGCCGGAAAGCCGGCCCACGCGGTGCTGGACGTCTTCCGCACCGAGCCTTTACCGGCCGACAGCTGGCTCTGGGACCATCCGCAGGTGCGGGTGACGCCGCACGCCTCCAACCGCGGCGAGCTCACCGGTGCGCGCGGCGAGGCCCTGTTCCTGGAAAACCTCCGCCGCTACCGGGCCGGCGAGCCGCTCTTGAACCCCGTGCGGCCCGAGGACATCGGGGTCGGCTAGGCCTCGACCGTCATCTGGGTCTGCAGGACCAGCGCCAGCAGCTTGCCTTCGGCGCTCACGATGCGCGTCTGCCAGACGCTGGAGCGGCGACCGATGTGCAGCGGTGTGGCTTGGCCGGTGACGACGCTCCCGACCTTGGCCGAGCCCAGGAAGTTGGTCTTGGATTCCAGCGTCGTCGTCCGCGCCCCGGGCGGCAGGTTGAGGAACCCGCCGATGGCGCCCAGCGCATCTGCGAAGGCCATGAAGGCGCCGCCATGCAGTATGCCGCCGGCGGTGCAGAGGTCCTCGCGCACGGTCAGGCGGCCCACCACTCTCTCCTTGGACCGTTCCAGGATCTCCACGCCCATGAGGTTGGCGAAGGGCATGCCGGTGTCTTGGCTCATCTGCATCTCCATACGGCCAGACGCCACGCATGCGCCCGCCCGTCCATGACCTGCCAGGTCATAGGCGCGCTCTCGTTGCGTCAGGGAACCCGAGGGCGTAAGGGGACGCTCCGCCTCTGATCGATCGGAAGGAGACCGCCATGGGCTATCGGGTGGCCGTGGTCGGCGCCACGGGCAATGTGGGCCGCGAGATGCTGAACATCCTCGAGGAAGTGAACTTCCCGGTGGATGAGATTCACGCCATCGCCAGCCGCAGGTCCATCGGCGTGGAGGTCGCCTTCGGCGAGAAGATCCTGAAGTGCCAGGATGTCGAGCAGTTCGACTTTTCCACGGTCGACGTGGTCCTGATGAGCGTCTCGGGCGCCTTTTCCAAGGAATGGTCGCCGAAGATCGGCGCCGCCGGCCCGATCGTCATCGACAACTCCTCGGCCTGGCGCATGGACCCCGACGTGCCGCTGATCGTGCCGGAGGTGAACCCCGACGACGTGGCCTATGCCGGCCGCAAGAACATCATCGCCAACCCGAACTGCTCCACCGCCCAGCTGGTGGTGGCCCTTAAGCCGCTGCACGACCGGGCGCGGATCAAGCGGGTGGTGGTGGCGACCTACCAGTCGGTCTCCGGCGCCGGCAAGGAAGGCATGGACGAGCTCTGGGACCAGACCAAGGGGGTCTTCGTCCTGGGCCCTTCCGAGCCCAAGAAGTTCCCCAAGCAGATCGCCTTCAACGTGATTCCCTTCATCGGCGCGTTCCGCGACGACGGCTATACCGACGAAGAAGCCAAGATGTGGGACGAGACCCACAAGATGATCGACCCGTCGATCGCCCTGACCGTCACCTGCGTGCGGGTGCCGGTGATGGTGGGCCATTCGGAGGCCGTGAACATCGAGTTCCACGACCCCCTGGACGAGGACGAGGCGCGAGACATTCTGCGCGAGAGCCCCGGCCTGATCGTCATCGATCAGCGGAACGACAAGGGCTACATCACGCCCAAGGAAGCCCAGGGCGAATTCCCCGTCTTCGTCAGCCGCATCCGCAAGGACCCGACCGTGGAAAACGGCCTGTCGCTCTGGGTGGTGGCCGACAATCTGCGCAAGGGCGCGGCGCTGAACGCGGTGCAGATCGCCGAGCTGCTGCACGAGCGCGGCCTTCTGAAGACCAAGGCGATCGCCTGACGTTGAAGTTCGCGTCGGGCCTTGTCGCCGGCCGCGGCGCGCCTAGCTAAGCAGAAGAACCCCCGACGCGCCGGCGGCGGAGGCTCGCCATCCTCCGCCCCCCGGAACCATAGCCGTGGTCAAGACCTCCGCGCCCGCCCACTCGACCGCGCTCGCCGCCGGGATCGCCTGCTACCTGATCTGGGGCTTCGTGCCGCTGGCTTTCCAGGTGATCGGCAAGCTGGGCGTCGGCTCGTGGGAGATGCTGGCGCACCGGATCGTCTGGAGCGCCCCCACGGCGCTGATCTTCGTCCTTCTGGCCCGACAATGGCGCCAGGCGGTGGGCGTGTTCCGTCGGCCGAAGGTGCTGGGCTGGCTCGCGGTCTCCGCGGCCCTGATCACAGCCAACTGGGTGATCTTCATCTGGGCGGTCACCTCAGGGCGGGTGCTGGAGACGAGCCTCGGCTACTACATCAATCCCCTGGTCAACATGGCCTGCGGGGCGCTGCTGTTCCGCGAGCGGATCGACCGCATCGGGCAGGCGGCCATCGGCCTGGCGGTGGTGGGCGTGCTGCTGCAGACCGCGGCGCTCGGCCACCTGCCCCTGGTCTCCCTGGCCCTGGCCTTCAGCTTCGGCGGCTATGGCGTGGTGCGAAAGCAGGTGGCGGCCGACGCCCAGACCGGCCTCTTCATCGAATGCCTGATCCTCAGCCTGCCGAGTCTGGCCCTGATCCTGTGGCTCGAGAGCGCAGGCGCGGGCCATTTCACGGCGAGCCCCGAGACCACCGCCTGGCTGCTGGCCTCCGGACCGATCACGGCCGCGCCGCTCGTGCTGTTCGCCTGGGCCGCCCGGCGCTTGCCGCTGTCGGCGATTGGATTCCTGCAGTTCATCGCGCCGACGATCAGCTTCTTCATCGGCGTCTCGCAAGGCGAGGCGTTCACGCCCCTGCGCGCCGTCTCCTTCGTCTTCATCTGGGGCGGCGCGGCGGTGTTCGCCTACGGCGCCTGGCGGCGGTCGCGCCGGCTGGCCCAGGTCGCGGCGTGAACCGGACGCGTCACAGCGCGGCGTAGGCCGCCTCGATCAGCCGCCGGGCGCGGGCGTCGCCGATCAGGTCGGTGGACTGCTTGTTCATGACATAGGCGCCGCCCAGCCGGCGCTCCGGGTCGGCGAAGGCGCAGGAGCCGCCCCACCCGGAGTGGCCGAAGGTCTGTAGGCCCGGACCCCAGACCTTGACCGTCTCGTTGCGCATGAAGCCCGCGCCCCAGCTCATCTCGAACGGCAGGACGAGGTCGGGGCCGCGGACCCGCTCGCGCGCCACCTCGGCGATCAGGGCGGGGGAAAGTATGACTTCGCCATCCAGCCAGCCATCGTTCGCGAGAGCGCCCATGAGGCGCGCAAGCGCCTCCGCCGCCGCGTGGCCGTTGGCGGACGGGATCTCGATCCGCCGCCACTCTGCCTGTCCGCGGCCGGCGGGCGAGGACCAGCGGGTAAGGAAGGCCGCGCGCGTCGGTTCGTTCAGCTCGCCGAAATTGGGCAGTCCGCTCGGGCGCTGCAGGTCGGCGACGCGGCCGTGCTCGCCGTCCGGGAGGCCGATCCACACATCGAGGCCGATGGGTTCGGCTAGATCCTGGCGCAGGGCCGTCCCCATCGTTCGCCCGTCCACGCGACGGAAGATTTCCCCGGCGATGTAGCCGAAGGTGATCGGGTGATAGCCGCTGGCGGTCCCCGGCGGCCAGAGTGGGGCCATGGCGGCGAGCTTGGCGCAGACGGCGTCCCAATCGAACCACAGGGCGGGGTCGATTTCGTCGGGAAACCCCGAGAGGCCGGCCTGGTGGCTCATGGCCTGCTCGACGGTGATCGCCCCCTTCCCGCCTTGCGCGAACTCCGGCCATACCTCGGCGACGGGCTGGTCGTACCGGAGCTTCCCCTGGTCCACGAGGCGCGCGATCAGCAGGGCGGCGAGCGCTTTGGTGGTGGAGAAGACGGCGGTCAGGGTGCGCGCATCGAACGGGACCTGGCGCCCCCGATCGGCGTGGCCGCCCCAGAGGTCGACCACGGTCTCGCCCGCCTCCACCAGGGTGAAGCGCGCGCCGAGTTCCAGGCCTTGCGCGAAATTGTCCTCGAAGGCTCTGCGAACTCCGGCGAACCGGTCGTGGGCGAAGCCGTGAATCTCAGCCATGGAATCCTCTTCAGGCGAGGCGTTCTATACGCAACCGCGCCGTCGGGCGAACCAGGCGTTCGCCCAAGGCCACGAGCGGCAGGTCCGGCGCACGCCATTCGGCGACCGCTTCCAGGGTTTCGGCCACGGCCCGCGCCGCCCGTTCGGCCGCATCGACCGGCGCCAGGCCTTCGACCAGGCCCGCGCCGAACACCGCCGTCACCAGGTCGCCCGTGCCGTTGGGAGCCTCGGCCCGCCGGGGATGGGCGAAGAGCACCGTCACGTCCGGTGCGCAGCAGAGCAGGCCGATCTCCTCCGGCCCGGCCGGGACCGAGGTGACCAGGGCTGGCTTGCCCAAAGCGCGAACCGCTTCGGCCGCCTCGGCGGCGTCCGCAACCTCGCGGCCGGTCAGATGGCCCAGCTCCCAGACATTGGGCGTGATCCAGTCGGCCATGGGCAGAAGCCGTTCCGCCAGGGCGGCGGCCACCTCGGGCTTCACATAGAGGCCCTTCGGGGCGTCGCCGAGTATAGGATCAACGATGACAATAGGTTGTCGATTATAGACCCCGGTCCGATCCCTCGTGCGGATTCGGCCGATCGCCTCGCAGGCCAGGTCCACCTGTTCCGGCAGGGAGAAATGGCCAGTGATCACGAGATCCACGAGGCCCGTCAGGCCCTGGCTCTCCACGCCATGGAGAAGTTGCGCGAACAGCTCGGCATCCACCGCCCGGCCGCGCCCGGCCTTGGCCGGATTGGCGCCGAACAGCACGGTGGGGACCAGGACCGGATCGATCTTGAACGGCGCCAGGGCGTACTGCTGCGCCGCCCCGCCGATGCGCGAGGCGGCCACATAGGAGGAAAGGATCAGGGCGAGCGGCATGGGCGAAGGCTTAGCCGGCCCCGACCGCGCGGACCAGATGCTCCCCCGCTGGGGGAGCTGTCAGACGCAGCCTGACTGAGGGGGACTTTGACTCCCGCGCCGCCCCCTCCGTCTCGCCTACGGCGAGCCGCCTACCCCAAACCGCGCCTGCGGCGCTGGGGGAGGATCTGGGCCGATCAGTAGCGGTAGTGCTCCGGCTTGAACGGACCTTCCACCGGCACGCCGATATAGTCGGCCTGGTCCTTGGAGAGTTTGGTCAGCTTGGCGCCGAGCTTCTCCAGATGGAGCATGGCCACCTTCTCGTCGAGGTGCTTGGGCAGGGTGTAGACGCGGGTCTCGTACCTGTCCCGGTTGGTGTGCAGCTCGATCTGGGCGAGCGTCTGGTTGGTGAACGAGGCGCTCATCACGAAGCTGGGGTGGCCGGTGGCGTTGCCCAGGTTCACCAGGCGGCCCTCGGACAGGACGATGATCTTCTTGCCGTCCGGGAACTCCACGTGGTGGACCTGCGGCTTGATCTCGTCCCACTTGAAGTTGCGCAGGCCGGCGATCTGGATCTCGGAATCGAAGTGGCCGATGTTGGCGACGATGGCGTTGTTCTTCATCCGCCGCATGTGGTCGACGGTCAGCACATCCTTGTTGCCGGTGGCGGTGACGAAGATGTCGGCCTTGTCGGCCACGTCCTCGACGGTCACCACCTCGTAGCCTTCCATGGCCGCCTGCAGGGCGCAGATCGGGTCGACTTCAGTGACCATCACCCGGGCGCCGCCGTTGCGGAGGCTGGCCGCCGAGCCCTTGCCCACGTCGCCATAGCCCAGCACCACGGCCACCTTGCCCGAGAGCATGACGTCGGTGCCGCGGCGGATGGCGTCCACCAGGCTCTCGCGGCAGCCATAGAGGTTGTCGAACTTCGACTTGGTGACGCTGTCGTTGACGTTGATCGCCGGGAACGGCAGTTCGCCCCGCTCGGCCATCTGGTACAGGCGATGGACCCCCGTGGTGGTCTCCTCCGAGACGCCCTTGATGGCGTCGCGGATGGCCGAATAGAAGCCCGGCTTCTCCTTCAGATAGCGCTTCATCACCGTGAAGAGCGCTTCCTCCTCCTCGTTGGTCGGCTTGTCGAGGATGGAGGGATCCTTCTCGGCCTTGGGGCCGAGCACGCAGAGCAGGGTGGCGTCGCCGCCGTCGTCCAGGATCAGGTTCGGATAGCCGCCGTCCTTCCACTCGAAGATCCGGTGGGCGTATTCCCAATACTCCACCAGCGTCTCGCCCTTGATGGCGAAGACCGGGGTGCCGGCCGCGGCGATGGCGGCCGCGGCGTGGTCCTGGGTGGAGAAGATGTTGCACGAGGCCCAGCGCACTTCCGCGCCCAGGGCTTCCAGGGTCTGGATCAGCACCGCCGTCTGGATGGTCATGTGCAGGGAGCCGGCGATGCGGGCGCCCTTCAGCGGCTGGTCCTTGCCGAACTCGGCGCGCACGGCCATCAGGCCCGGCATCTCGGTTTCGGCGATGGCGATCTCCTTACGGCCGTAGTCGGCGAGGGAGATGTCTTTCACGACATAGTCGATCATGCGGGCGTCCTGTCGGGGAGATTGTCTTGGAAGTTCTATAGCCGGGCCGCCCCATGGGGGCAACAAACACATAAAGATTTCTTTATATGACCCCTCAGCGCCAGAACGGGGCCGTTTCCAACAAGCGGTCCATCGCGGCCTCGGCGGCCTCCACGGCCTCCGCCTTGACGAAGGCGCGCTCGGCCAGGGCCGCCTCGGCCGCGGCGCGGGCGGGCCCTTTCAGATCCAGTCGCTGGACCACCTCGCGAGCGACGGCGGCGTCGTTCGCGGCGCCCAACGCCTCCTGCAGCCGTTTCAGGCGCTTCACATAAGCGGCCGACGCCTCCGCCCCGAAGAGCGGTGCAAAGGCCTCGGCGGCGTAGCGGAGCTTCTTGGCGGCGATGCGCGCCTCGTGGCGGCCGGCATCGTCCTGGCGCGCCAGGCGCCGCCCGCGCTTGGAGAGCGCCTTGAGGCGGCGGTCCAGGGCCTTGGCGGCGAAGGCCCGGGCGGGCTTTTCGGCGGCGTTGGTCGAGCGCCAGTCGCCCGTCTCCACCCAGGCGGTCGCCTCCAAGAGCAGCTCGCGGAACCGGCCTGACGCCGCCGCCGCGGCGGCCTTGGCGTAGGCGCGCCGCCGCGCCGGTTCGGCCGCGCGGCCGAGCTCGGACGCCTCGCCCCCGTCGACGCCCACCAGCACGTCGAGGTCGCGGGCCTCGTCCAGCGCCCCGGCCAGCCATTTCAGCTCGTCGCGCAGCCGCCCACGCATCTCGTCCCTGGCCAGCAGAGGCTTGAAGGTGGAAAGCGCGCTGCGCAACCGCCGCGCGGCCACCCGCAGCTGGTGGATGGCGTCGGGATTGGGCGCCTCGCGGATCAGGGCGCCGTTGGCGGCGATCTGGGAGAGCGTATTGCGGGCGACCACCGCGAAGGCTTCGCCCGCCGTCCCCTCCGCCGGCAGGGGCGTGCGGTCGTGGCGGCGCGCCTCGGCCTCCCGGCCCTCGCGCAGGGCCTGGCCCTGGGACGACTTGCCCTCAAAGGAGAGGTAGAGCGGCGCAGTCCGCGACAGCCGGCGCGCCAGCTCGAACATCGGCGCGCAGTCGCCCCCCTTCAGCTCCAGTTCCAGCTCGCTGATCCGGCGCTTGCGGCCTTGCGCCTCCACCTCGCCCTCGTCGGCGGCGATCTCGATGACCGCGCCTTCGTAGTGGAAGGTGCGCTGGCGTCGACGGACGCGCACGGTGAAGGCCGGGCGCAGCGTCTTGCGCTTGGATGGCGACAGGGCCTCCGACAGCGCGGTCATGGCGAGGTCCAGCTCCTCGCCGTCCAGCACCTTCTCGTACTCCTCGCGGGCGAAACCGTCGCCCCGCTTGAGCGTCTGCACCCGCTTGCCGCCGCTTTCGCGAATCCGCAGGGAGATCCGCTTGGCGCGCAGATCCTCCTGCGGAGTGTCGAAATAGGTGGAGACCAGGTCCTTGCGCACGGTCTCGCCGTCCGGCGCGGCGGCGAGCACCGCCTCCAGGTCGGACGGCTCGCACAGGAACTTCAGCTCGATCTCGGCTGACCCGACGTCCATGCGCTATAGGCTCCTCGCCGCCGCAGGCTTCCCCAAGGGAACGATCCGCCTATGGTGGCGCCCGTCCGCTGCATGAGGCCCCGATGAACGCCCCCATCCCACAAGCCGCCCGTCCCGTCGACCCCGCACGACCGCGCCACGACTGGACCCTGGCCGAGGTCGAGGCGCTGTTCGAGCTGCCGTTCACCGAGCTGGTCTTCCGAGCGGCGGAGGTCCACAGGGCCTGGTTCGACCCGACGGAGATCCAACTTTCCCAGCTGCTCTCGGTCAAGACCGGGGGCTGTCCGGAGAACTGCGGCTATTGCAGCCAGTCCCAGCATTTCCAGACCGGGGTGCCGGCATCGAAGCTGATGGAGGCCGAGGCCGTGATCGCCGCCGCCGCCGAGGCCAAGGCCGGCGGGGCCCAGCGCTTCTGCATGGGGGCGGCGTGGCGCGACCTGAAGGACCGCGACGTCCCGAAGGTGGCGGCGATGATCTCCGGCGTGAAGGCGCTCGGCCTCGAGACCTGCGCCACCCTGGGCATGCTGACCCGCGACCAGGCCCAGGCCCTGAAGGACGCCGGCCTCGACTACTACAATCACAATCTCGACACCGGCCCCGACTACTACGACAAGGTGGTGACCACCCGCACCTACCAGGACCGCCTGGACACCCTCGAAGCGGTGCGGTCGGTGGGAATGAACACCTGCTGCGGCGGCATCGTCGGCATGGGCGAGACGCGCCCGGACCGCGCCGGCCTGCTGCATGCGCTCGCCACCCTGCCGGCCCATCCCGACAGCCTGCCGATCAACGACCTGATGCCGATTCCCGGCACCCCGCTGGGCGGCTCGGATTCGGTCGACCCGCTGGAGTTCGTGCGCATGATCGCCGTGGCGCGCATCGTCTGCCCGAAGAGCGTGGTGCGCCTGTCGGCGGGGCGCGAGCACATGAGCCGGGAGCTGCAGGCGCTCTGCTTCCTCGCCGGCGCCAACTCCATCTTCATCGGCGGCAAGCTGCTGACCACCGCCAATCCCGACAAGGACGCGGACGCAGCCCTGCTGGCCGACCTGGGCCTGCGGCCGATGGGAGCCCCGGCGACGGCGGAGGCTTGAACCCCTCGCTGTCATCGCGGTTTCGGCGCAGCCGAAGACCGGAACGACATCGAAGAAATTGCCCCCGCCTTGTGGGCTGCTGACAGCATCGTTCGTCCTCGGGGCTAGCTTGAGCGAAACCTCGCCCCTATCTGGCGAGGACGCTCGAAGGACCGGGGAGCCCGCGTGCAGCCGATCATATCCGTCAAGAACCTGTCCAAGACCTATGCCGGCGGCTTTCAGGCGCTGAAGTCGGTCGACCTGGAGATCCGCAAGGGCGAGATCTTCGCCCTCCTGGGCCCCAACGGAGCCGGCAAGACCACCCTGATCAGCATCGTCTGCGGGATCGTCAACCCGACCACAGGCCAGGTGCTGGCCGACGGCCACGACATCGTCCGCGACTATCGCGCCGCCCGCGCGGCCATCGGCCTGGTGCCGCAGGAACTTTCCACCGACGCCTTCGAGAGCGTCTGGGCGACGGTCAGGTTCTCCCGCGGCCTGTTCGGCAAGCCGCGCAACGACGCCTACATCGAAAAGGTCCTGCGCGACCTCAGCCTCTGGGACAAGAAGGACGCCAAGATCATGGCGCTCTCGGGCGGCATGAAGCGGCGGGTGATGATCGCCAAGGCGCTCAGCCACGAGCCCAAGATCCTGTTCCTGGACGAGCCGACCGCCGGGGTGGACGTCGAGCTGCGGCGCGACATGTGGGAGATGGTCAGGGGGCTTCGCGAAAGCGGCGTCACCATCATCCTGACCACCCACTACATCGAGGAGGCCGAGGAGATGGCCGACCGCATCGGCGTCATCTCCAAGGGCGAGCTGATTCTGGTCGAGGACAAGGACGTGCTCATGCGCAAGCTGGGCAAGAAGCAGCTCACCCTGCACCTGCAGAGCCCGCTGGAGGCGCTGCCGCCCGGCCTGAACGGTTATGAGCTGGAACTGGCCGGCGAGGGCCACGAGCTCATCTACACCTTCGACGCCCAAAGCGAGGAGACCGGGATCGCGCCCCTACTGCGCCGCCTCGGCGAGGCCGGGATCGATTTCAAGGACCTCCAGACCAACGAAAGCTCGCTGGAGGAGATCTTCGTCAGCTTGGTGAGGGCGCGGCCATGAACCTTTACGCGATCAAGGCCATCTACCGGTTCGAGATGGAGCGCACCTGGCGCACCCTGATGCAGTCCATCGCCTCGCCGGTGATCTCCACCTCGCTCTATTTCGTCGTCTTCGGCTCGGCCATCGGTTCGCGGATGGCCGACATCGACGGGGTCAGCTACGGCGCATTCATCGTGCCGGGCCTGATCATGCTGTCGATCCTGACCGAGAGCATCTCCAACGCCAGCTTCGGCATCTACATGCCCAAGTGGTCCGGCACGATCTACGAGGTGCTGTCGGCGCCGGTGTCGCCCATGGAGATCGTGATCGGCTATGTCGGCGCGGCGGCGTCGAAGTCGATCATCCTGGGCCTCATCATCATGGCCACGGCGCGGCTCTTCGTGGACTACACGATCCTGCACCCGCTGGTGATGCTGGCCTTCCTGGTTCTGACCTCGGCGACCTTCAGCCTGTTCGGCTTCGCCATCGGCGTCTGGGCGGACGGCTTCGAGAAGCTGCAGATCGTGCCGATGATGATCGTGATGCCGCTGACCTTCCTGGGCGGCAGCTTCTATTCGATCAACATGCTGCCGGGCATCTGGCCGCAGATCGCCCTGTTCAACCCCGTGGTCTATCTGGTCTCGGGCTTCCGCTGGGCCTTCTACGGCGTCTCGGACGTGAATGTCGGGATCAGCCTGGCCGCCACTCTGGGCTTCATGGTCCTGTGCCTGGCGGTGATCGGCTGGATGTTCCGGACGGGCTACAAGCTGAAGACCTGAACGGGGGCGCTCACTCGTCCTCGTCGAAGCGGGCGGCGACGAGCGCGGCCAAGGCCTCCACGGCGGCGGCGGCCTCCCGACCCTCGGCCTCGATGGCGATCTCGCTGCCCGGGCCGGCGGCCAGCATCATCAGGCCCATGATCGAGCAGGCTTCCACGGTCTGGCCGTCCTTGCTGACCTTGACGGCGGCGTCGAAGCTGGCCGCCAGCTTGACGAACTTCGCCGAGGCCCGCGCGTGCAGGCCGCGCTTGTTGACGATTTCGACCGTACGCGCGGCGCTCACTTCTCGCCGGCCAGCACGTAAGAGGCTACGGAGATGTACTTGCGGCCGGCCTCCTGAGCGCAGGCGACGCAGTCCTCCAGGTTCTGCTTGGTCCGCACCGAGGCCAGCTTGATCAGCATCGGCAGGTTGAGGCCGGCGATGACCTCGGCGCGGGTCTGCTCCATCACCGAGATGGCGAGATTCGAGGGCGTGCCGCCGAACATGTCGGTCAGCAGGATGACCCCGTCGCCGGAATCCACCGCGCTGCAGGCGGCCAGGATGTCCTTGCGGCGCTTTTCCATGTCGTCCTCGGGGCCGATGCAAATGGCCTCGACGGCGGTTTGCGGGCCCACCACGTGCTCCATGGCGAAGACGAACTCCTCCGCCAGACGCCCGTGCGTGACGATCACGAGCCCGATCATGCCAAGTCTCTCAACGAGAATCCCCACTCGACCGCGACGGTGCGCCTAAGGCGAGCGGGCTTAGATACGCCCCTTCCGGCCCGGCTCCAAGATGCTGCATTGCGCGACGCAGTTTCGCAGGCGCCGAAGCTTCGCGCCCCAGGAGGCGGATTTCGGGAAGGCTCAACCCGAGATATTCCTTGGACATCGGCTCCGGCGCCCGTTCCGGCTCGCCCAGCGTCACGACAAGGCCGATCCGGCAGAACTCCAATCGGCGCTCGGCCAGGACGCCCAGGCCGCGCACCTCCAACAGGCCGGCCAGCGGGTCGGGCGCGCGCCCATAGAGCGCCTCGCCGCTCCGCCAGACCACCACCCGGTCGTCGGCCACCAGACGGAAGCCGAGGTCCAGGGCGCGCAAGGCCAGGTCGCTCTTGCCCGCGCCGGACGCCCCCTCGATCAGCGCGCCACGCCAGAGGCCGTCCAGCCGCAGGGCTATCAGGCCCGCGTGCAGGATCATTTCCGCGCCTCCGGCAGGGCGACCACGAACCGGGCGCCGATCACCGCGCCGGCCTCGTCGCGCCGGTTCTCCGCCCGGATCGTTCCCCCGTGGGCCTCGACGATCTGGCGGGCGATGGAGAGGCCGAGGCCCGAATTGCCGCCGAACGCCGCCCCCTTCGGCCGGGAGGTGTAGAACCGCTCGAAGATGGTCTCCAGATTGTCCGGCGGGATTCCCGGACCGTCGTCGTCGACGGTCGCCACCGCCTGACCGCGACTGCGCTCGAGGCGCACCCGCACCTCGCCGCCGGCTGGGCTGAAGGACCGGGCGTTGTCGATCAGGTTGCGGAACACCTGGCCGAGGGGCCCTTCGCGCCCCGAGACCATGACCGGCTCCAGCGCTTCGGGCGCCGAGAAGGCCACCTGCACGTCCCCGGGGCGCGCCGTGGCCTGGTAAAGGTGGGCGACATCGGCAAGGAGGCGGCCCACGTCCAGGGCCCGCGGGTCGTCGCGCGACAGCTCCGCGTCCAGGCGCGAGGCGTTGGAGATGTCGGTGACCAGGCGGTCGAGCCGCTTCACATCGTTCTTCAGGATGCCGAGCAGCCGCTCGCGCGCCGCGTTGTCCTTGACCAGCTCCAGGGTCTCCACAGCCGAGCGGAGGGAGGTCAGCGGGTTCTTGATCTCGTGGGCCACGTCGGCGGCGAAGCTTTCGATGGCGTCCATCCGCTCCGACAGGGCGTGGGTCATGTCCTCGAGGCTTCGGGTCAGGTCGCCGAGTTCGTCGTCGCGCCGGGCGAGGTCGGGCAGGGAGATGGCGCGGGCCCGCGACAGGCGCACCCGGTCGGCCGCCCGCGCCAGCCGCCGGACCGGTTGGGCGATCAGGCTGTTGAGCAGCAGGGAGGAGACCAGCGTCACGCTGATCGCGATCAGGATGAAGGGGGCCAGCGCCCGCCGCTCGGCGGCGATGATCTCGTCCACGTCGCTGGCTTCCAGGGTCAGTACGCCGAGCACCGCCTGAACGTGCTGGATGGGAATGGAGACCGAGACCACCCGCTCGCCGCTGCCGGCCGTGCGCATGCCCGCCCAGTGGGCGCCTGTCAGGGCCCGCCGCACCTCGGTCCTCAGGGCGCGTTCGGCCTCCGATTCCGCCTCCTGCGGGGGCTTGCCGCGGTTGAGGTCTAGCGAAAGTCCGCCGTCCTCGCGGGCCCGCGCCGGGGGCAGCACGCGCCATTCCACCCGATCGGCCACCCAATAGGAATCGGCGATCAGGTTTCCCTCGGCGTCGAACAGCCGGGCCCGCTGGGAGCGGGGGTTGGAGAGGATCTGCAGGATCTCGCTGGCCGCCGAGGCGTCCAGGTGCGGCGCCGGCTCGCCCGAGGTGGCGGCCAGGTTGATGACGTTGACGATCAGCTCGCCTTGGGTCGACAGGCTGTCGATCCGGGCGCGCACCAGTCCGCGTCGCAGCTCGTTCAGCACCAGGGCGCCGGCGATCAGGATCGTCAGCCCCAGCACGTTGAGGACGATGATCAGGCGGCCGAGCCGCGAGCCGGGGAGCCACGAAAACCAGGATCGCCGCGGCCTGGCCGGGGCCTCGCGCTCAGGATTCGCGGTATCTGTAGCCGACGCCATAGAGGGTTTCGATCGCGTCGAACTCGGGGTCGACCTCACGGAACTTCTTCCGCATCCGCTTGATGTGGCTGTCTATTGTGCGGTCGTCCACATAGACCTGGTCGTCATAGGCCGCGTCCATCAGGTTGTCGCGGCTCTTCACGAAGCCCGGACGCTGGGCCAGGGACTGCAGCAGCAGGAATTCGGTGACGGTCAGTTTCACGGGCTTGCCGTCCCACAGGCAGTCGTGACGGGCCGGATCGAGGGTCAGCTTGCCGCGCTTGAGGGCTCGGCCGCCCGCCTCGCCGGCCGCCGCCGCGGCCTGGGTCTCTTCGCCGTCGACGCCGGCGCGGCGCAGCACCGCCTTCACCCGCTCGATCAGCAGCCGCTGGCTGAACGGCTTGTGCATGTAGTCGTCGGCCCCGAGGTTGAAGCCGAGGATCTCGTCGATCTCGTCGTCCTTGGAGGTCAGGATGATCACCGGCAGGTCGGAGTTCCGCCGCAGGCGGCGCAGCACCTCCATCCCGTCCATGCGCGGCATCTTGACGTCGAGGATCGCCAGGTCCGGCGGGTCGTTCTCCAGGGCGGCGAGGCCCGCGGCCCCGTCGTAATAGGCCTTGACCGTGTGGCCGTGGCTTTCCAGGGCGAGGCTGACCGACGTGACGATGTTCTCGTCGTCGTCCACCAGGGTGATCTTGGCCATCGTTGGGGTTCGTATCCTTCGGCGAAGCTTTCTAGCTAGTCCTCCGGCGGCGTGGCCTCAATGGGGCTCTTCGGAGGCGTTCGGTCAAGAAAACGGCCAAAATTCGCCAAGGGCTCCCAAGCCCATGATAAATCACGCGTTAAGTTTGTTTTGCAAATCTACAGCCTCTGCAGAGAGGTTCGCGTGCAAGGCCAGCAGGTCCACTACGAGCTGTTCATCCGTCGCACGCCCGTCGCGCCGTGGACGCTGGACATGGCGACCGAGAATCGCGCCGCGGCGATGTCCACGGCCCAGGGGCTGATGGCCGAGGGCAAGGTGGCCGCGGTCAAGGTCACCAAGGAAACCCTGGATCCGGAGACGCGCGAGTTCAATTCCGTCACCGTCTTCAGCGCCGGCGCCACCGAGACGCCGAAGAAGAAGAAGGTCGTCGAGAACCAGGAACCGCTCTGCGTCGCGCCGCAGGACCTCTACACCGTCCACGCCCGCGAGCGGATCGGCCGGCTCCTGGAGACCTGGCTCGAGCGCCAGGGGGCCACGCCCTTCGAGCTTCTGCACCGCCCGGATCTGGTGGAAGCCCTCGAGGCCTCGGGCACCGACCTGCAGCACGCCATTCAGAAGGTCGCCATTCCCGAGGCTCAGGCCCGCGGCATGTCGGTCCACGAGCTGATCCGCACCTTCACCGGTCTGGTCGAGCGCGCCGTCGAGCGGCTGCTGAAGGATTTCCGCCGCGGCGGGATGCCCGACCTCGACAAGGAGGGTTTCGCCAAGGCGGCCGAGCGCGTGGCCCACGACCCGGATCGCGCCTACCTGCTGGGCGCCGGCGTCGCAGCCTCCATCGCGCCGGCCAAGAACTGGTCCGACAAGGTCTCGCGCCTGCTCGACCTGGCCGACGCCGCCCCGGTGACCGGGCCGCCGCGGGGCCTGGCCCTGGCGACGATCGAACAGCCGCTGGCCGAAATCCTCGGCTCGCGCACCGGGCTGGACAACATCATCGGCAAGAATCTCGACCTGGGCGGCCAACTGGCGGCCATGACGCGGCTCACCGCCGCCGAAGCGGTGGACGCCCTGATCCGCATCGAACCCTCCGTCGCCAAGGTGATGCCGCCGCTGTCCGAGGCCGCGACCCGGCTGTCCAAGTGGCTCCAGGCGGAGGATTTCCAGAGCGTGCGCGCCGCCATCGTGCGCCGCGTCGTGCGCGAGCTGAACGGTCCCCGCCGCCTTCGCCCAGGCGACCCGGAGGGCGAGATCGACGTGCTGCGCGGCCTGGCCATGGCGCTCACCGCCGCCGCGGGCGCGCTCCTGCCGCTCGACGACGTGCAGGCGGCCTTCTCCACGCGCTCGAAGATGCTGGTCACGGGCGACTTCGTGGAGGCCTATCTCGGCCAGGGCCGCTCGGCCAAGGAAGAGGTCGACGCCCTGATCTGGCTGGTGGAGAACGTGATCGGCGGCGCCAACAAGCGCCAGGCCGGCCGCTATCTCGCCGCAGCCGTCGCCGCCCTGCGGTTCGAGAAGGAGTTCCGCTTCGGTCCCGACACCCCGGCGGTGAAGCTGCAGAAGCTGGCCGCCCTGCAGCGCGCCGTCGCCCGCGGGGGTCTCGCGGCCGAGGACTACGGCCCGATCCAGGCCAAGATCGGCGACGTGGGCGGCATGGTGGAGGCCGACGCGCGGCTGGTCGCAACCCTCGCCAAGGCGCCCGCCCCGCCGGTCCAGAAGCTGGTGCTGATGCTGCGCCTGGCGACCGGCGAGACCTGCCCCGGCGGTCCGGCGGCCGAACGCGCGCGCCTGGAAGCCGTAAAGATGATCCGCCAGGAGGACACCCGCTCGGCCCTGGCGACCCATCCGGAATCGCTGGCGCCCTTGCGGGAGATGCTGGGTCAGCTGGGGATCGCGGCCTAAAGCCCCAGGGCCGCGGCCAGGGCCTGGCCGACGCGCTCGACGTCCTCGTCCGCCATGGCGGGGTAGAGCGGCAAGGAGAGGCAGCGCGCATACCACGCCTCCGCACCCGGCAGCCGCAGGCCCGGGAATCGGTCCCGGTAGTAGGGCTGAGTGTGGACCGGGATGTAGTGAACCTGGGTCCCGACCCCCCGGTCCCGCATCGCCTCCACCACCTGGCGGCGGCTGCGGCCGGCGGCCTCGAAATCGATCAGCACCGTCATCAGATGCAGGACCGGATCGGACCCCTCCGGGCTCGCGGCCGGCCGCACGAGCGGGGCCAGGGGCGCCAGGGCCCGCGCATAGTGCGCTGCGAGTTCGCGCCTACGGGCCGCGAAGCGCTCGAGCTTGGCGAGCTGGGACAGGCCGAGCGCGCAGAGGATGTCGGGCAGCCGATAATTGAAACCCACCTCCGCCATGTCGTAGCGCCAGGGGTCTCCGCCGGCCGGTCGGACCATGCCGTGGGTGCGCAGGGTGCGCAGGCGTTCAGCCAGCCGATCGTCGTTTGTCGTGACCATGCCGCCCTCGCCGGTGGCGATGGTCTTGACCGGATGGAAGGAGAACGTGGCCATGGCCGAGCAGGCGCAGTCGCCCACCTGGCCGATGCGGTTCCCCGCGGCGTACCGGCTGCCCAGGGCGTGAGGCGCATCCTCCACCAGCACGCCGCCTGCACTCTTGGCCAGCAGTTCCAGCACCGCCACGTCGGCCACGTCGCCGCGCAGGTGGACGGGGGCCACGGCCTTCAGCCGCCGCCCCTCCAGCCGCTCCAGGGCCTCGGCCAGGGTGTCGGGGGTCATCAGCCCCGTCTGCGGGTCGACGTCGGCGAAGATCGCCTCGGCTCCAACGAAGCGTGCGCAGTTGGCCGTGGCCAGGAAGGTGATCGAGGGAACCACCACCGCATCTCCCGGACCGGCCTCGAGCGCCAGCATCGCCAGGTGCAGGGCCGCAGTGCCGTTGGCGCAGGCCACCGCATGGCGCGCGCCTGTCGCACCGGCGAAGGCTCGTTCGAAGGCTTCCACCCGCGGGCCGGTGGTCAGGAACTCGTCGCGCAGGGCCTCGGCCACGGCGGCGATGTCGTCCTCCTCGATGGTCTGACGGCCGTAGGACAGGAAGGGCATGGGATCAGGCCTGGGCTCTGGAGCTGTTCCACGGCAAGGCCGCGACCGCCTCGGTGTCGAAGTCGGGATCGGCGGGATAGAGGGTTTCGTAGACGTGGCGGACGAAGTCCAGATCCTCTGGATAGTCCACCGTCCAGCGCAGATGGGCGAGCGAGGGCGTCCGCACGATCCAGGCCAGGCGAAACCGCTCCGGACGGCGATAGATGAAGGGGGTCACGTGCTCGCGCTCATAGGGGTCGGTCGCCTCGGCGGCGGCGGCGCGCAGGGCCGCGGGCGCGACCGCCTCCACGTCCAGGCCGTGGGGAAAGGTCTTTCCGCCCAGGGTGTCGTCAGTGTAGTCGGCGCCCGCCTCCAGATGCCGATCGACCGCCGCGTCGGCCACCCGCCAGTCGGCGAGCGGGCAGTCGGCGGTGAAGCGCACGAGGACCTTCGTCTGGGGATGGGCGGCGAGCGCCTGGGCGAAGCGGTCCAGGACGTCGACCAGCGAGCCGCGCACCACATCGAGGCCGATCTGCGCCGCATAGTCAGCCACCGGGTCGTCGGACGCCTCCATACTGGTGGCCAACACCAGGCGGTCGAGGCGGCGCGAGCGGCGCAGGCGTTCCACCTGACGGCCCAGCATGGGTTCGCCCAGCACGGGGGCCAGCACCTTGCCCGGCAGGCGCGACGAGCTCATCCGCGCCTGCAGCACGCCCAGGATCACGGCGCCTTGTCGCCGATGCGCCGGCGCGGCGGGCCGGCGGGCGGCTGGTCGGCGAGCAGGGCCAGCAGGCCCTCGCCGGTCAGCCATTCGTCATTGGTGTCGCTGGCGTAGGAGAAGCCCTCCGGCGCGAGGGGGTAGAGCTTGGCGTAGGACTCGCGGGTGAATTCCTGGAAGGCCGGCTCGATCGCATAGCGGTCGCCGAGGTCCACCGTGGTCCGCGCGTCGTCGGCGGAGATCATCATCTCATGCAGCTTCTCGCCCGGGCGGATGCCGATGATGCGGGTCTTGACGCCAGGGGCCATGGCCTGGGCCAGGTCGGTCATCTTCATGGAAGGGATCTTCGGCACGAAGATCTCGCCGCCGCGCATCAGGTTCAGCGACGAGAGCACGAAGTCCACGCCCTGGTTCAGGGTGATCCAGAACCGGGTCATCCGCGGATCGGTGATCGGCAGCTCTTCGACCCCGCGGGCGATCAGCCGCTGGAAGAGTGGCGCCACGGAGCCGCGCGAACCCACCACATTGCCGTACCGCACCACCGAGAACCGGGTGCCGATGTCGCCCGACAGATTGTTGGCGGCCACGAAGGTCTTGTCGGAGGCCAGCTTGGTGGCGCCATAGAGGTTGATCGGATTGCAGGCCTTGTCCGTGGAGAGCGCCACCACCTGTTTCACGCGGTTCGAAAGGCAGGCCCACACCACGTTCTCGGCGCCCATGATGTTGGTGTGGATGCATTCGGAGGGGTTGTATTCCGCCGCCGGCACCTGTTTCAGGGCCGCGGCGTGGATCACGATGTCGACCCCGCGAAAGGCGAGCGTCAGCCGCTCGCGGTCGCGGACGTCGCCCAGGAAGAAGCGCATGCAGCCCAGCGTCTCCGGATCGAACCGTTCGGCGAGGTCGATCTGCATCTCGTGCTGCTTCAGCTCGTCGCGCGAATAGACGATCAGCTTGCGCGGCCGGGCCCGCAGCAGGACGGTCTCGATGAACCGTCGCCCGAACGAGCCGGTGCCGCCGGTGACGAGGACGACCTTGCCGTCGAGATCGAGGGAAGTGGGCGCGAACCTCGCCAAAGCCGTGAACTCCCGGGACAGACCTGCGAATCTTGGCCGCACTTTCGGACGCCGCTCGTAAATGGAGCGCTAACCATGATGTGGCGTCCTGTCGCGCATGGACCGCCGCAAAGCCCTAGCCCTGGCCGCTGGCCTCTCGGCCCTGCCGGCGCTCGCCGCCGCCGCGGATGCGGAGCCGAAGGCCAAGGGCGGCGGTTCAAGCTACCTGCCCATCCAGACCCTGGCCGCCACGGTTACGCGAAGCGACGGCCGGCGCGGCGTGCTCACCCTCGATGTCGGCCTCGACATCCCCGACGCCAAGCTGCGGCGCGAGGCGGAACTGGTGGTTCCGCGGCTGCGCGCGGGCCTCGCCCAGGTGCTGCAGACCTATGCCGGCGGGATTTCCCCCACCACGCCGCCGAACGCCGACTTCGTGGCCCGCGAACTGCAACGGGAGGCCGACCGCGTGCTCGGCCGCCCCGGCGCGCGGCTGCTGCTCGGGACGATGCTGATCAATTAGGGCCCCTGCCCCGGCGTGGCGCCCTCTTGCTACGCCGCCCTGGACCGCGCCCGGCCATCCATCAGGGTTTTCAGGATCGAACCCAGGACGGCGGGGACCTCGGCGCGGTGGACCACGCGGTCGATCTGGCCGCGCTCGACCAGGAACTCCGAGCGCTGGAAGCCCGGCGGCAGGGTCTCGCGGATGGTCTGCTCGATCACACGGCGGCCGGCGAAGGCGACCATGGCGTTGGGCTCGGCGAGGTGGATGTCGCCCAGCATGGCGTAGGAGGCGGTCACCCCGCCGGTCGTCGGGTCGGTCAGGACCACGATGTAGGGCAGGCCGGCCGCCTTCAGCTCGTTCACGGCCAGGGTGGTGCGGGCCATCTGCATGAGGGCGAGCGTCCCCTCCTGCATGCGCGCGCCGCCGGCGGCGGTGAAGATCACGTAGGGGACCTGGCGGGCGATGGCCTCCTGGGCGGCCTTGATGAAGGCCTCGCCGACGCCGACGCCCAGCGAGCCGCCCATGAAGCTGAAGTCCTGCACCGACACCACGGCCGGCTGGCCCTGGATGGTCCCATAGCCGGAGCTCAGGGCGTCCTGGGCGCCGCTGGCCTTCCGCGCCGCCTTCAGACGGTCCATGTAGGGCTTCACGTCCGGGAACTTCAGCGGATCGTCGACGACCTTCGGGGCCTCCAGCGTCTCGTACCGGCCCTCGTCGAAGGTGTAGCGCAGCCGCTGTTCGGCGCCGATCCGCATGTGGTGGCCGGACGGCGTGACCCACAGCGCCGCTTCGAGGTCCGGGCGGTAGATCATCTCGCCGGTGTCGGGGCACTTGACCCAGAGGTTCTCCGGCGTCTCGCGCTTGGCGACCAGGTTGCGCACGCCAGGGGCGATGCGGGAAAGCCAGCCGCGGCGCTCGCGCGGCGGCTGGGAGCCGGCGCCCTTCTCGGGCTTGTCGTTTCGCTGATCTGCCATCGCCATGGGGGTTCTAGACCGAAAGGCGCTCCGCTCGCGCAGCGCGCACAGCCTTAGCCAAGGATTCGACTTTGGAAAGAACCCGGTCGGTCACGCTTTCGTTCACAGCCAAGCTTGCAGCCACCTCGTCGACCAGGGCCGAGCCCACGACCGCGGCGTCGGCCACGCGGGCGATGGCCGCCGCCCGCTCGGGCGTGCGGATGCCGAAACCGACGGCTACGGGCAGGCCGGACGCCGCCCGCACGCGGGCCACAGCCGGGGCGACGGCGGCCTCGTCGGCCTCCTTGCCGCCGGTGACGCCGGCCACCGAGACGTAATAGACGAAGCCGGAGGTGCGCGAGACCACGGTCTTCAGCCGCGCGTCGTCGCTGGTGGGCGTCGCCAGACGGATGAGGGCGACTCCCGCGGCGTCCAGGGCGTCGGCGAGCGGGTCGGCCTCTTCCGGCGGCGTGTCGACGATGATCAGGCCGTCGACCCCGGCCGCCGCGGCGTCGCGGGCGAAGGCCTCGTAGCCCCAGGTGACCAGTGGATTGGTGTAGCCCATCAGGATGACGGGGGTTTCCTGGTCGCCTTGCCGGAAGGCGGCGATGGCGTCCAGCGTGCCGCGAAGCGTCATGCCCTTGTCGAGCGCGCGCAGGGCGGCGGCCTGAATCGCCGGACCGTCGGCCATGGGATCGGAAAACGGAAAGCCGACCTCGATCAGGTCCGCGCCCGCGGCGGGGAGACCTTTCAGAATCGCGAGCGCCGTTTCCGGATCCGGGTCACCGGCCATCACATAGGCGACGAAGCCGGCGCGGCCTTGCGCCTTCAACTGGGCGAAGCGCGCCTCGATACGGGCCTTGGTCAAATCACGCGCCCCAGGTGGTCGGCGACGGTCGCGACGTCCTTGTCACCGCGACCGGAGAGGTTGAGCACCACGATTCCGTCCTTGCCGGCCTCCGCACAGACCTCGGGCAGGCGGGCCAGGGCATGGGCGCTCTCGATGGCCGGCAGTATGCCTTCCAGCTCCGCCAGCAGCTGGAAGGCGGCCAGGGCCTCGGCGTCGGTGGCGGTGAGATAGGTCGCCCGGCCCACGTCGTGCAGCCAGGAGTGTTCCGGCCCGATTCCGGGGTAGTCGAGGCCGGCGGAGATGGAATGGGCCTCGGTGATCTGACCCTCGGCGTCCTGCAGCAGATAGGTCTTGTTGCCGTGCAGCACCCCGGGACGGCCGCCGTTGATCGCTGCGGCGTGGCGGTCGGTGTCGATCCCCGAACCCGCCGCCTCGACGCCGAAGATCTTGACGCTCTCGTCGTTCAGGAACGGATGGAAGAGGCCGATGGCGTTGGAGCCGCCGCCCACGCAGGCCACGACCGCATCCGGCAGCCGGCCTTCCAGCTCCAGGATCTGCTGGCGCGTCTCGCGGCCGATCACCGCCTGGAAATCGCGGACCATGACCGGATAGGGGTGCGGCCCGGCGGCCGAACCGATCAGGTAATAGGTGTCGTGGACGTTGGTGACCCAGTCGCGGAGGGCCTCGTTCATGGCGTCCTTCAGGGTCGCCGACCCGGAGGTCACCGGCCGAACCTCGGCGCCCAGCAGGTTCATCCGGAAGACGTTGGGCTTCTGCCGCTCCACGTCCACCGCGCCCATATAGACGACGCAGGGCAGGCCGAACCGGGCGCAGACCGTGGCGGTGGCGACGCCGTGCTGGCCGGCCCCGGTCTCGGCGATGATCCGGGTCTTGCCCATCCGCATGGCCAGGAGGATCTGGCCCATGCAGTTGTTGATCTTGTGGGAGCCGGTGTGGTTCAGCTCCTCCCGCTTCAGATAGATTTTCGCCCCGCCATAGTGCTTCGTCAGGCGCTCGGCGAAATAGAGCGGACTCGGCCGGCCCACATAGTGGGTGAGGAAGCCGGACAGCTCGGCCTGGAAACCCTCGTCGGCCTTGGCCGCCGCATAGGCTGCGTCCAGGTCGTGAACCAGCGGCATCAGGGTTTCGGGCACGTAGCGGCCGCCATAGTCGCCGAAGCGCCCGGCGGCGTCGGGATAGGCGGCGTAGTCGTTGGGCTTGGTGACGACGTTCAAGGCTTTATCGGCTCAGGCGCGGCGAAGGGCGTCGAGAAACGCCCCGATCAAGGCCGGGTCCTTTAGTCCGGGACCGCGTTCCACGCCAGAGGAAACGTCCACCAGTTGCGCCCCGGAGGTCTGCACGGCCTCCCGCACGTTCCAGGGATCGAGCCCTCCGGCCAGGAACCACGGCCGTTCGAACCGCCGGCCCGTCAGCAGCGTCCAGTCGAAGCGCACCCCCGCGCCGCCAGGGCGGCCCGCCTCCTTGGGGGGCCGGGCGTCGAACATCAGGTGGTCGACCACGGGCTCGAAGGCGGCGGCCGCATCGAGATCGGAGGCCTCGCTGACGGGCACCACCTTGATGACGCCGCACCGGGCGCGGGTCGCGGCCTCGCGGACCCGGCTCGGCGTCTCCTTGCCGTGAAGCTGGATGAAATCCGGGGCCAGTGTCGCCGCCAGCCGGTCGAGCAGGGCGTCGTCGGGATCGACGGTCACGGCGACGATCCTCGCGTTGCGCGCCCGGGCCGGCTCCGCCAGCCGGGCGGCGGCTTCCGGCGCGATGTTCCGCGGACTCTTCTCGAAGAACATGAAGCCCAGATAGGCCGCCCCGCCGGCGACGGCGGCCTCGACCGTCTCCGGAGTGGACAGGCCGCAGATCTTGGCTTGGGCGAGCATGGCGCCGATTAGGGCGCCTGCAGCCTCCGGCGCAAGGGCGGCGGTTCAGCCGCCGCTGTCGGCTCCGTTCTCGCGCCGACCGGCTCGGGCGGTCTGGCGGCTAGCCTCTCGCGCCTTCTGTTGGTCCCAATAGGCCGCGCCCTCCTCGGGCTTGAAGAGGGTTCGCGGCGCGCCGTCCTTGGTGGCGACGGCGAAGGTGTTGCCCTTCGGGTCGTAGAACAGGGTGTCGCCGTTGTTGCGGACGAGGGTCTGGGTCCCCGCCGGCGGATTGCGGACGAAGGCGTGGGCCTTGCGCACGAAGTCGTCGAGGTCGCGGGCGGCGAAATCCTGGCCGTTGCGTTCGAAGCTGCGCTGGGCGTTCTCCTCGGCCGTGCCGCGGCGGCTGGCGGCCCACATCGGCTTGCCGTCCACCAGCCGGACGGGCGCCTCCGTCCGCGCCGGCGCCGCGCGCTCGGACGATGCGGCGGTTTCCGCAGCCGGCGCCGCTTCTCCCGAAGGCTTGGACGCCACCGCCGACGGCCGCTCACAGCCCGCCAGCAAGGCGGCCGCGGCCGCCAGACCCACCAGAACCCTATACCCAGCCATTCATTCTCTCCCGATGCGCGGCCAAGCTGTGCTGTTGGAACATTTAAAGAACATGGCGGAGGGTTTGTCCAGCGCCTATGTTTCGCCTATGACCGTGGGCCTTCGTGGAGGGGCGCAGAACCTTGTCGGAACAACGGATTCTGTTGATCGTCGGCGGCGGGATCGCAGCCTATAAGGCGCTGGAGCTGGCCCGCCTGCTGCGCAAGGCCGGGGTTGGCGTGCGGCCGATCCTGACCGCGGCGGGGGGGCAGTTCGTCACCCCCCTGTCGCTCTCCGCCATCTGCGAGGACAAGGTCTATAGCGAGCTCTTCTCCCTCACCGACGAGGCGGAGATGGGCCATATCGAGCTGTCGCGCTCCGCCGACCTCGTTGTGGTGGCGCCCGCCACCGCCGACCTGATGGCCAAGGCGGCGCATGGCCTGGCCGGCGACCTCGCCTCCACCACGCTTCTGGCCACCGACAAGCCGGTGCTGATGGCGCCGGCCATGAACGTGCGGATGTGGGAGCATCCCGCCACGCGCCGCAACCTTGCCACGCTAAAGGGCGACGGCGTGCGGTTCGTGGGACCGGACGAAGGCGCCATGGCCTGCGGCGAGTTCGGCTTCGGCCGGATGGCCGAGCCCCAGGCGATCTTCGAAGCGATCATGGCGGCCCTTGGCGGCCCTGCGGCGCGACCCCTGGCCGGCAAGCGCGCCATCGTCACCGCCGGACCGACGGCCGAGCCCATCGACCCGGTGCGGGTGCTGACCAACCGCTCGAGCGGCAAGCAGGGCTTCGCCATCGCCGGGGCCCTGGCGGAGCTTGGGGCGGAGGTGACGCTGGTGGCGGGGCCAGTGGCCGTGCCGACCCCGCCAGGCGTGCGCCGGGTCGACGTGGAGACCGCGCGCCAGATGCTGGCCGCCTGCGAGGCGGCCCTGCCGGCCGACTTGGCCGTCTGCGTCGCCGCCGTTTCCGACTGGCGGCCCAGGGACGAGGCGGCTTCGAAGATGAAGAAGGACGGGAGCGGCCCGCCGGCCATCGCCCTGGTGGAGAACCCCGACATCCTGGCGACGCTATCGAAGGCGCAAAACCGGCCGCGGCTGGTCGTCGGCTTCGCCGCCGAGACCGACGAGGTCGAGGCCTACGCCCAGGCCAAGCTCGCCCGCAAAGGCTGCGACTGGATCGTCGCCAACGACGTCAGCGTGGCGGGGGTCATGGGCGGCGACGAGAACGCCGTCTCCATCGTCACGGCGGGGGGAATCGAGCGATGGGAGCGGATCGCCAAGACCGAGGTGGCCCGCCGGCTGGCCGCCCGCATGGCCGAGGAGCTCGCGTGACCCCGACGATCCCGATCAAGCGCCTGCCGCACAATCCCGACCTGCCCCTGCCCGCCTACGAGACGGCCGACGCCGCCGGCATGGACCTTCGGGCCGCCGTACCGGAGGACGAGCCGCTGGTCCTGCGGCCGGGCTCCCGCTTCGCCGTGCCGACGGGGCTTTCCATGGCGATTCCATCGGGCTTCGAGGGCCAGGTGCGGCCGCGCTCGGGCCTCGCGCTGAAGGCCGGGATCACCTGCCTGAACACGCCCGGCACCATCGACGCCGACTATCGCGGCGAGGTGAAGGTGATCCTGGTCAATCTGGGCGAGGAGGACTTCACCATCCGCCGGGGCGACCGCATCGCCCAACTGCTGATCGCCCCGGTCACCCGGGCGACCTGGCGCGAGGCCGAGAGCCTGGAGGAGACCGCCCGCGGCGCCGGCGGTTTCGGCTCCACCGGCGGGCGTTAGGACTTCAGGCCCAGCACGTCCTGCATGTCGTAGGCGCCGGGCGGCTTGCCGGCCGCCCACAGCGCTGCGGCCACCGCCCCGCGGGCGAAGAGGCCGCGGTCGCGGGCCGAATGGCTGAGGGTCAGAACCTCGTCCTCGGCGGCGAACACCACCGAATGCTCGCCGACGATCCCGCCGCCGCGCAGCACCGAGAAGCCGATGTCGCCGTCGCGGCGCGCGCCGGTGATTCCGTCGCGGGCGGCGACGCGAACGGCTGAGAGATCGACTCCACGACCCTGCGCTGCGGCCTCGCCCAGCATCAGGGCGGTGCCGGAGGGCGCGTCCACCTTGCGGCGGTGATGGGCTTCGAAGATCTCGATGTCGTAGGCCTCCGGACCGAGCGCGCGCGCCGCCCGCGCCACCAGACCCATCAGCATGTTTACGCCGAGGGAGAAGTTGCCGGCCCGAACGATGGGGATGAGGGCGCCGGCCGCGTCCACTTCGGCGGCTTCGTCGGGGGAGAAGCCGGTGGAGCCGATCACCAGGGCGAGGTTTCCTTGCGCCGCCGCAGCCTTGGCGAGCGCCACCGAGGCGGCCGGCGTGCTGAAATCGATCACCACGTCGGCGGCGGCCATGGCGGCGGCCTGGGTGGTCAGGCCCTCGCCCTCGATCCCGGGACGGTCGAAGCGGCCGGCGAGCGCGGCTTCCGGGCGTTGGGCGACGGCGTCGGCCACGGCCCGGCCCATGCGGCCAAGCGCGCCGGCGACGGCGATGCGGACGGGCGTGCTCACGGGCGGTCTCCGGCGTGGGCGGAAGGGGGCGTTACTCTCCCGCCCAGGCCAGCCGGGTCAAGCCTCAGGCCGCGGCGCGGTAGAGCTCGAACTCGTCCTTCATGGCCCGCGCCACCGCGGGGCGGGCCGCCACCCGCTCCCGATAGGCGACGATGGCCGGCCAGGCGGCGAGGTCGATCTTCACGAACTGCGCCCAGTTCAGCACCGCAGCCAGATAGGCGTCGGCGACGCTGAACCGGTCGAGCAGGTACTCGCGGCCCTCCAGGTGCGCCGCCAGATAGTCGAGCCGCGCCGCCGCGCCCTGTCGCGCATATGTCTTGGCTCCCTCATCGGCCGTGGGGCTCAGCAGCGGCGCGAAGACCGCCTTGTGCAGCTCGGACCCCACGAAGCTCAGCCACTGCTGAAGGCGGTAGCGCTCCATGTCGCCCGCCGCCGGCGCGAGACCGGCCTCGGGAAAGGCGTCGGCGATGTATTGGAGAACGGCGGCGTTCTCGCTCAGCACCTCGCCCTCGGCGGTGCGCACGGCCGGCACCAGGCCCTTGGGGTTGATGGCGCGATAGTCGGCCCCGTCGGCGGTGGTCTGGCTCTTGGTGTTCACCCGCACCAGGCGGGCCTTTTCCTCTGCGCCGGCCTCGTAGACCGCGATGCGGGTGGAAAGCGAGCAGGCGAGCGGCGAATAATAGATTTCCATGACGAACCCTCCGTCTTTGACTTTCGTACCGTCCGATACAAAATAGCCAGGCGTCAAGGATTTCTTGCGAAATGGTACAAAAAGATACTGCGAGACCCGCCAAGCCCCGGGGGCGGCCGCGCAGTTTCGATCCTGATCAGGCGCTGGGGCAGGCCCGGGGCGCCTTCTGGCGCGGCGGATACGCCGCCACCTCGCTCGACGACCTCTCGGCCGCCACGGGACTTAACCGGCCGAGCCTCTACGGCGCCTTCGGCGACAAACGGGCGATCTACCTGGCGGCCCTGCGGCGCACGCGCGAAGAGATGCTGACCAGTCAGGCGCGCGCGCTCGCCAATCCCGCGCCCTTGCGTGAGACGCTTCAAGCCCTCTTCGCCGGCGCCAGCGCCATCTACGTGGCCGGCGACGGGGAGGGGCAGCGCGGCTGCTTCGTGATCAGCACGGCGGTCACCGAGAGCCTGGCCGACGCCGAGGTGCGCGGGCTCCTGGCCGACACCTTCGCCCGGATGGACGCGGCCTTCGCCGCGCGGTTCGAAGCCAGCCGCGCCGAGTTGGCGCCCGGCGTCGATCCGACGGCGCTGGGCGCCATCGCCACCGGCCTGCTGCACAGTCTCGCCATCCGCGCGCGCAGCGGGGCGGACGAGGCGAGCCTGCGGTCGATCTGGACGGCGGGGATCGACCTCATCTGCGGCTGAATCAGGCTCGACCGAAACTTGCCATAGTCGGAGGCTCCACTGCGCGGCCTCGTTGCGAAGGTTGTTCGATGAAATTCGCCGCCGCCCTGACCTGCGCCCTCGTGCTCGCCGTCCCCGCCTTCGCCCAGACCCCGCCGCCGATCGATCCGCGCTCTCGGGCCGAGGCCGTCGCGGCCGCCATCGAGGCCGAATACTTCGATCCCGCCAAGGCGGCGAAAATCGCCGCCGACCTGCGGCGCGAGGCCGAGGCGGGCGCCTTCGACCACCTGCGCGATCCCCGGGATTTCGCCGGCGCCATGACAGCGCGGCTGCGGCCGCTGGACGGCCACTTCGCGGTGCAGTGGGAGCCGCCGCGTGCGGGGCGGCCGGCGCCGCGGGGCTTCGACCCCGTCGCCTTCGAGGCCATGGCCAAACGGAACAACCACGGCTTCCGCTCGGTAGAGGTGCTGCCTGGCAATATCGGCTATGTCGATATGCGGATGTTCGCCCATTTCGAAGGCGGCGACGGACCGGCGCGCGCCAAGGCCGACGCGGTCATGGCGCTCCTGGCCGACACCGACGCAGTGATCTTCGACCTGCGCGACAACGGCGGCGGCTCGCCGGCCATGGTCGGCTATCTCGTGAACCACTTCGTCCCCGCCGGCGCGGACGTCTACAACACCTTCAAGGGCCGCGGCCCCGACCAGTACGAGCGCCCGACCGCCGAGCCGCGCGGCCAGCGCCGGCTGGAGGTCCCGGTCCTTGTGGTCACCAGCGGTCGGACCGCCTCGGCGGCGGAAAGCTTCGCCTACACCCTGCAGGCGGCCAAGCGGGCGACGGTGGTGGGCGAAGCCACCGCCGGGGGCGCCAATCCCGGCGGTACGCATCCGGTGGGCGAAGGTCTGAGCATCTTCATCTCGTTCGGCACGCCGGTGAACCCGATCACCAAGGCGAACTGGGAGGGATCGGGCGTCATCCCTGACGTCGCGGTTCCCGCGAGCGAGGCGCTCGCCCGCGCCCAGGCTCTGGCGCTGAAACGGCTGGCGGAGCGGCCGGCGCCGGAGCCCGTCGCCACGGAGAACCGTTGGGTGCTTGAGGCCCTCGAACGCCCGCCGGCCGCGGCCGGCGACCTGCAGGCCTATGTGGGGACCTACGGCGCCCTCTCCATCGCGCGCACGTCGGAGGGCCTGGAGTTGCGCCAGGGCCGCCGCCCGCCCGTGGCCCTGGTGTCGCTCGACGGTGAAGGCCTGTTCACGGCCAAGGACGCGCCCCTGCGCCGCTTCCGCTTCGAGCGCCCGGCCGGCGGCGGCCCGGCGGAAGCCCTTGTGACCCTTTCGCCGGACGGCGTCGCCTCCCGCCACCTGCGCAGCGCCGCCGTCGCGGCGGCGTCCGAGCCTCACTGATCGCGGTTCACCTCGCGGAACGGCCAAGCTGACCCCTGGGAAGTGTTGTTCGGCGGCGGCGGGCTCTCTATAGGTCGCCCCCTTACCGCCCAGCAGCGCCCAGGGATCCGCCGCCGATGAGCGACGCCGAGAAACGCACCTTCACCGACGAGGAAGCCTTGAGCTTCCACAAGCACCCCCGCCCGGGGAAGGTGGCCATCGTCCCCACCAAACCGATGGCGACCCAGCGGGACCTGAGCCTGGCCTATTCGCCGGGGGTGGCGGTGCCGGTGCTGAAGATCGCCGAGGATCCTGAAACCGCCTACGACTACACCTCCAAAGGCAATCTGGTGGCGGTGATCTCCAACGGCACCGCGATCCTGGGCCTCGGCAACCTCGGCGCCCTGGCCTCCAAGCCGGTGATGGAAGGCAAGAGCGTGCTCTTCAAACGCTTCGCCGACGTCGACTCCATCGACGTCGAAGTCGCCGCCACCGATCCCGACGAGATCATCACGGTGGTGAAGAACATCGGCCTGACCTACGGCGGGATCAATCTGGAGGACATCAAGAGCCCCGAGTGCTTCCGGATCGAGACCGAGCTGCAGGAGCTGCTCGACATACCGGTCTTCCACGACGACCAGCACGGCACGGCGATCATCTCCGCCGCCGGCCTGATCAACGCCTGCCACATCACCGGCCGTGACCTGAAGGACGTGAAGGTGGTGCTGAACGGCGCCGGAGCCGCAGGCATCGCCACCCTCGACCTGATCAAGGCCATGGGCGTGCGGCACGAGAACGTCATCGCCGCCGACTCCAAGGGGGTGATCTGGCGCGGGCGGCCCAACGACATGAACCAGTGGAAGAGCGCCCACGCAGTCGACACCGACAAGCGCACGCTCGCCGAGGCTCTGGAAGGCGCCGACGTCTTCATCGGCCTGTCGATCAAGGGCGCCATGACCGCCGAGATGGTGAAGTCGATGGCGCCCAAGCCGATCATCTTCGCCATGGCCAATCCGGACCCGGAGATCACGCCCGAGGAGGTCTACGCCGTCCGCCCCGACGCTATCGTCGCCACCGGCCGGTCGGACTATCCCAACCAGGTCAACAACGTGCTGGGCTTCCCCTACATCTTCCGCGGCGCGCTCGACGTGCGCGCCCGGCGGGTGAACATGGAGATGAAGATCGCCTGCGCCAACGCGCTGGCCCAGCTCGCCCGCGAGGACGTGCCCGACGAGGTGGCCGCCGCCTATCACGGCATGCAGCTGAAGTTCGGCCCGCAATACATCATCCCCACCCCCTTCGACCCGCGGCTGATCTGGTACATCCCGCCCTTCGTGGCCCAGGCGGCGATGGACACCGGCGTGGCGCGCAAGCCGATCGTCGACATGGACGCCTACCGCGCCTCGCTGGCCCAGCGGCTGGACCCCACGGCGGCCTTCCTTCAGAAGCTGCAGGGCGCCGTGCTGAAGGGGCCGAAGAAGCGCATCGTCTTCGCCGAGGGCGAGGAGCCGTCGGTCATCCGCGCCGCCTACGCCTTCGAATCCGCCGGCCTCGGCCACGCCATACTGGTGGGCCGCGAAGAGCTGGTGCGGGAGAACATGATCGGCGCCGGGCTCAATCCGGACGACACCCAGCTGGAGGTGATCAACGCCCGGGTCTCGCACTGGAACACCGAGTTCGTCGATTTCCTCTACGAGCGCCTGCAGCGGCAGGGCTATCTGAAGCGCGACGTCCAGCGCCTGATCAACCAGGACCGCAACTCCTTCGGCGCGGCCATGGTGGCGCTCGGTTACGCCGACGGGCTGGTGACCGGCGTCACCCGGTCCTACGACCAGGCGCTGGAAGAGGTGCTGCGGGTGATCGACCCCGCCCCCGGCGGCCGGGTCATGGGCATGTCCGTGCTGCTGGCCAAGGGGCACACCCTGTTCGTCGCCGACACCAACGTCACCGAGATGCCGGAAGCCGAGGAGCTGGTGGAGATCGCCATGGAGGCGGCCCAGGCGGTCAAGACCCTCGGCTATACGCCCAGGCTGGCCTTCATGTCCTATTCCACCTTCGGCAATCCGATGGGCGAGCGGTCGGAGAAGGTCCGCGACGCCGTCGCCATCCTCGACCAGATGGAGGTCGACTTCGAGTACGAGGGCGAGATGCCGCCGCGGGTGGCGCTCGACCCCAGCCGGAGGGCCAACTATCCGTTCATGCGCCTGACCGGGCCGGCCAATGTGCTGATCATGCCGGCCATCCATTCGGCGGCGATCTCGACCCAGCTCGTCCAGACCCTGTCGGACGCCACGGTGATCGGCCCGATCCTGCTGGGCCTGCAGAAGTCGGTGCAGATCGCGCCGCTGTCGGCCTCAGTCAGCCGAATCCTGCAGATGGCGACGCTGGCGGCCTACGAACAGGACGTGACGGAGGCGGTCTCCTGATGCGGCGGGCCGCAGCTCAAGCTCGAACCTAGCGGGTCGCGCCGATCAGGGTGCGGGCGATCCGTCGTCACCCCACCCTCGAAAGGCGCGATCGATGACCGAGCTCTCCATCGGTTTTGACTTCGGCACCACCAACACGGTCGTCGCCCTCGCAGGCGGGAACGGCGCGGCCGAACTCGTGCGGTTTCCGGCGCCGGAGGGCGAGCTCTTCGCCTTCCGCTCGGCGCTCTCCTTCTACGCCCCGCCCGAGCGGCCCTCCGACCGCACGGTGGAGGCCGGCCCCTGGGCGATCGAGGCCTATGCCGAGGACCCGCTCGAGACGCGGTTCATCCAGTCGTTTAAGAGCTTCGCCGCCTCGGCCAACTTCACCGAGACTCAGATCCTGGGCCGGCGCTACGTCTTCGAGGATCTGCTCTCGGCCTTCCTCCTGAAGCTGCGCGATCATGCAGGCTCCGCCCTCGCCCGCCTGCCGCCGCGGGTCATCGTCGGCCGGCCGGTGGTCTTCGCCGGCGCGTCGCCCGACGAAGCCCTGGCCCTGGCGCGTTACCGCACCGCCTTCGAGCGGCTGGGCTTTTCGGAGATCCTCTACGCCTACGAGCCCGTGGGCGCGGCCTTCTTCTTCGCCCGCACCCTGGACCACGACGCCACCGTCCTGGTCGGGGACTTCGGCGGCGGCACCAGCGACTTCTCCATCATCCGCTTCACGCGCCAGGACGGTGAGATGCGGGCCCAGCCGCTGGGGCGCTCCGGCGTCGGCGTGGCGGGCGACGCCTTCGACTACCGGATCATCGACCATCTGGTCTCGCCGGCGCTCGGCAAGGGCTCGACCTACACCTCGTTCGGCAAGACCCTGCCGATCCCGAACCGCTACTACTCCGCCTTCGCCCGCTGGGATCAGCTCGCCCTGATGCGCGCCAGCCGCGACATGCGCGAGATCCGCAAGCTGGTGCGCGAGGCCGACGAGCCGGAGAAGATCGGCCGCCTGATCGAGATCCTCGACGAAAACCACGGCTATCGCCTCTACCGGGCGGTCTCGCGCCTGAAGGAGACCCTGTCCGAACGCGAGGCGGCGGAGTTCCGCTTCGAGGTCGGCGACATCTCCATCGTCGCGGAGGTGGCCCGAAACCAGTTCGAGGCCTGGATCGCGCCGGAGCTGGCCCAGATCGAGGCGGCCGTCGACCGCGCCCTCGCCGACGCCGGGCTCGGCGCCGACGGGATCGACCGGGTGTTCCTGACCGGCGGCTCGTCCCTGACGCCGGCCGTTCGGGAGATCTTCCGCCGCCGCTTCCCCGCCGAGAAGATCGAGCGGGGCGCGGAGCTGGAGTCCATCGCCTCGGGCCTGGCCCTTATGGGCCGGGAGCGCGATCTCTCGGCCTGGGCGCAGCCGGCCTAAGGCGCCTTGCGCAGCGCCGGCGTGTCGAGATCGATCTCGGCGGCGGGCACCACCTCCAGGTTCGGCCGGCGCTGCTTGAGGCCTTCGGCGAAGGCCTGCGCTTCCCCGGCGACGATCACGCTGGCGTTGGCGGGATCGAGCCGGTCCCGGGCGAAGGCCTGCACCTGACCGGCCTCGACCGCCTCCACCTTGGCGGTATAGGCCTCGATCTCCGACAGGGGCAGATCGTAGAGGGCGAGGTTGCCGAGGATGCCGGCCAGGCCGCCGGTGGTCTCGAGCTGCCGCCCGAACCCGCCGATCAGCACCGACTTGCGCGCCTTCAGTTCATCTGCGCCGGCCGGTTCGGCGGCGAGCTTGCGCATCTCCGCCTCGATCAGATCCAGCACCTCGGGCGCCGACTCGTTCTTGGTCTGGGCCGAAGCGCGGAAGAGGCCCGTGGTCCGCTGGGTCGAGAGCCCGGCCCGCGCGCCGTAGGAAAGGCCGCGCTTGATGCGGATCTCCTGGTTCAGGCGGGCCGAATAGCCGCCGCCCAGCACCGAATTGGCGACGATGGCCGGATAGTAGGCGGGGTCCGACCGCGGGATGGCGGCCTTGACCACGGTCACCGCCGCCTGGCCGGAGCCGGGCAGGTCGATGGCCACGGCGCGGGGCGCCGCCTGCGGCGTCACCTGGGGCGGGACGGGCTTCGGAACCGCCGGCGCCCGCCAGTCGCCGAAGGCCTGTTCGGCGAGGGCGAAACCCTGTTCCGGCGAAATGTCGCCGGTCAGCACCAGTATGGCGTTGTCCGGCCGGAAATGGGCGGCGTGCAGCCGGGCGAGGTCGGCGGTGGCGAGCTTCTGCAGCGAAGCCGGCGTGCCGTCGCTCACATGGCCGAACGGCGTGCCGGCGAACACCACCGGCGAAGCGGCGTAGGCGGCGAGTTGGCCCGCCGACTGGTAGGCGACCGAGAGGCCGTCGAGCGACTGGGCGCGCTGGCGTTCCAGTTCCTCTTCGGCGAAGGCGGGGTTGCGCGCTACGTCGGCCATGATCGCCATGGCGGCGGCGAGCTTGTCGGGCATCGCGTTCAGGCTGACGGACGCGCTTTCCAGGCCGGCTCCGGAGGAAAGGGTCGCCCCCAGCGCCTCGATCTCCGAGGCGATCTGCTGGGCCCCCCGCGTCTTGGTGCCCTCGGTCAGCATGCCAGCGGTCATGCCCATGGCCCCGGCCAACCCTTGCGGATCGGCCCAGGCGCCGGCCCGGAAGGTGAGGTCGGCGGCGACCAGCGGCAGGTTCGAGGACTTGGCGACGATCACCCGCAGGCCGTTGGCGAGCGTCCGCTCCACCGGTTGCGGCAGCACGGGGTCGACAGGGGCTCCGAGCGGCGGGGGGGCCACACGGCGGCCTTCCGGCGCGAGCGTGGTCACCGGACCGCGGTACTTGGCGGAGGCCACCACCGGCGGCTTGGGCGCGGCGTCCGCAGCGCCTTCCGGACGTTCGGACTCGGGCCGATAGCGGATGGTCATGCGCCGATCCTCGGCCAGATAGGTGCGGGCGACGCGCTGTACGTCGGCGGCGGTCACGGCCTGCAGGGCGGCGATATCGCGGTTGGCGCGGGAGGCGTCGCCGGTGGTCGTGAGCGCGTAGCCGAGCGCGAAGGCGCGCCCGTCGATGGTTTCCCGCTGCCGAAGCTTGCCGGCGACGAGTTCGTTCCGGGCTTCGGTGAGCTCGGCTTCCGTCGGCGGGGCGTCGCGCAGGCGGGCGACCTCGGCCAGCAGGGCGCGCTCACCCTCCTCTATGCTCTTGCCGGAGGAAAGGATCGCTGCGACCGTCACGATGCCCGGCTGCTGGGGCAGGGAAGCGTCGGAGAACACCTCGGCCGCCAGCTGCTGCTCGTAGACCAGGCTGTTGTAGAGCCGCGAGGACTTGCCCGAGGACAGGATGGCGTCCAGCACCGTCAGGGCCGGAGCGTCGGGGTGCGAGGCGGCGGGCGCCAGCCAGGTGATCGCCACCGCCGGAAGCGGCACGTTGGGGCCATAGCCTTCAAAGACGCCGGGGCCGGCGCGGGGCGGTTCCACCGCAGTCACCCGCTTGATCGGCGCACGCGGGCGCTTGATCGGGCCGAAATACTTGTCCACCCAGGCGTTCAGCTGGGCCTCGTCGAAATTGCCGACGACGATCAGGGCGGCGTTGTCGGGCCGGTAATAGGCCGCATGGAAGGCCCGGACGTCGTCGATGGTGGCCGCGTCCAGCTCCTCAATGGAGCCGATGCCGGGGCGCTTGTAGGGGTGGGTCGTATAGCTCGCCTGGGGCAGGTACAGGTAGAAGAGCCGGCCGTAGGGCTGGGACAGCACCGACTGGCGCAGCTCCTCCTTCACCACATCGCGCTCGGAGCGGAACACCTCCTCGTCCACCACCAGCGAGCCCAGGCGCTCGGCCTCGACCCAGAGCAGGCGCTCCAGATGGTGGGCGGGCACCACCTCGTAATAGTTGGTGAAGTCGTCCCAGGTGGAGGCGTTGTTGAAGCCGCCCACGTCCTCGGTCATGCGGTCGATGGTCTCGGCCGGCATGTTGCGGGTGGCCTTGAACATCATGTGCTCGAAGAGGTGGGCGAAGCCGGAGCGCCCTTCCGGATCGTCCTTGGAGCCGACGTCGTACCAGACCTGGATCGTGACGTTCGGCGTCGAGCGGTCGACGGCCCAGAACACCTTCAGCCCGTTGGCCAGGGTGCGTTCCTTGTAGGGGATGGGCGGGACGACGTCGGCGGCGAGGGCCGGCGCGGCGAAGGTCAGGGCGAAGACGACAGCGACGCGGGCGACAAGGCGGAGCATGCAGGATTCCTGAAAGCGAGGCCGGGACCCTATCACCCTCGCAGGACGAGGAAAGCTTACGGGATTGTCATGCAGTGGGGAGCGCGCCGCCCCAGTCCAGGCGGCGGGCGGCGGCGTGGGCCGCCTTGTCCCGGCGGGCGACGAAGCGGGCGGCAAGCTCGCCCTCCGGCGTACAGAGCTTGAGCGTGATGCCGGGCTTGGCGGCGCGCGGGGGGCTAAGCACCCGGGGCGCAGGCGGCGCGACCCCGATTTGCGGGCGGGCGGCAGCCAGATAGGCGAACTTCTCGTCTTCGAACGGGGCGTCGCCCCCCTTAGCCAGGCGATGCTCGCGCGAGCGGGGCAGGCGCTGAGAGAAGTGGCACCAGTCCGGGGCGGCGACCGGGCAGGCGGCGGCGTGCGGGCAAGGCGCCAGCAGCGCAGCCCCCGCGGCGAGCACGGTTTCCCGCGCCTGCAGGATCCGTCGCCAGCCGTCCGGCGTGCCGGGTTCGACCAGCACCAACACCCCTTCGCAGGCGGTCCAGAGGGCCGAGACCACTTCGGCCTGCCGCGCGGGCGGAATCTCGGCCAGGGCGTAGCTGGCGACGACGAGGTCGGAGGTCGGCCAAACTCCCTGAGCGGTCAGGTCGCCCCGTAGCGCCTGCGCCCGCCGCAGGGGGTCGGGCCCATCCGCGGCCAGTCGGGCGGCAAGTTCGAGGAAAGCCGGATTGGAATCCAGTCGGGCGACGGCTTCGATCTGCGGCCAGGTCTCCAACGCCGCCCAGGCCGCGCCGCCAGGGCCCGCGCCCGCGTCGAGCAGGCTGCGGGGCGAGAAGGCCGGCGCGCGCAGCGCCGCCTCGGTCATGGCGCGAAGGCCCGCCGCATAGGTCGCCGGAAGCCGCGTCAGCGCGTAGGCCGCCGCGTCGGCTTCCGAGATCACCACGCCGGCCGACCCGCCGCCGGAGCGGTAGCGGGCCGATATGGCGCCGGCGCGCTCGGCCACGCCTTTGCGCGCCACGCCCTGGAGCAGGGCCTCGACCGCCTGGCGCAGGGCGGGCGGCAGGTCGGGGTTCACGCTCCCGAGCGGTTCTTTACGAGGTCGTCGACCACCGCCGGATCGGCGAGCGTGGTGGTGTCGCCGAGATTGGAGAGGTCGTTCTCGGCGATCTTGCGCAGGATACGGCGCATGATCTTGCCCGAGCGGGTCTTGGGCAGACCGGGCGCGAACTGCACCACGTCCGGCGCGGCGAAGGGGCCGATCTCCCGGCGCACCCAGCCCTTCAGCTCGGCCTGCAGGATGTCGGTGGGGACCACATCGGCCTTCAGGGTCACGAAGCAATAGACGCCCTGGCCCTTCACGTCGTGCGGATAGCCGACCACCGCCGCCTCGGCCACGTTCTCGTTGCCCACGAGGGCGCTCTCGATCTCGGCGGTGCCCAGGCGATGGCCGGAGACGTTGATCACGTCGTCCACCCGGCCGGTGATCCAGTAGTAGCCGTCCTCGTCCCGGCGGCAGCCGTCGCCGGTGAAGTACTTGCCGGGATAGGTGGTGAAATAGGTGCTGAAGAACCGCTCCGGGTCGCCATAGACCGTCCGCATCTGGCCGGGCCAGCTGTCGGTGATGCAGAGGTTGCCGCTGGTCGCGCCCTCAAGCACCTGGCCCTCGGCGTCGACCAGCTGGAACTTCACCCCCGGCAGCGGCATGGCGCAGGAGCCGGGCTTGGCCGGGGTGGCGCCGGGTAACGGCGAGGCGAGGCAGGCGCCGGTCTCGGTCTGCCAATAGGTGTCGACGATCGGGCAGCGGCCCTCGCCCACCACCCGGTGGTACCAGAGCCAGGCCTCGGGATTGATCGGCTCGCCCACGGTGCCCAGGAGGCGTAGCGACTTGCGGGAAGTCTTCTGCACCGGCTCCTCGCCCTCGCGCATCAGGGCCCGGATCGCGGTGGGCGCAGTGTAGAAGATCTCCACCTTGTGCTTGTCGACCACCTCCCAGAAGCGGGAGGTGGTGGGATAGTTGGGCACGCCCTCGAACATCAGGCTCGTGGCCGCATTGGCCAGCGGCCCATAGACCACATAGGAGTGGCCGGTCACCCAGCCCACATCGGCGGTGCACCAGAACACCTCGCCGGGCCGATAGTCGAAGACCAGCTCATGGGTGTGGGACGCCCAGACCAGATAGCCGCCGGTGGTGTGCAGCACGCCCTTCGGCTTTCCCGTGGAGCCGGAGGTGTAGAGGATGAACAGCGGATCCTCGGCGTTCATCGGCTCGGGCTCGCAGGTGTCGGCGACGCCCTGCTTCAGGTCGGAATAATAGGCGTCCCGCCCCTCGGTCATCGGAACCTCGGCCCGCGTGCGGCGCACCACGATCACGTCGGTCACGCCGGGACAGGCCGTCAGCGCCTCGTCCACATTGCGCTTCAGGGGGACGACCTTGCCGCCGCGCAGCCCCTCGTCGGCGGTGATGACGATCTTCGAGTCGCAGTCCTGGATGCGGCCGGCGATGGAGTCCGGCGAGAAGCCGCCGAAGATCACCGAGTGCACCGCTCCGATGCGCGCGCAGGCCAGCATGGCGATCGCCGCCTGCGGGATCATCGGCAGGTAGATCGTGACCCGATCGCCCTTCTTCACCCCCTTGGCCTTGAGCACATTGGCCATGCGGCAGGTCTCGGCGTGCAGCTCGCGATAGGTGAAGCTCGCCGTCTCGCCCTCGTCGCTCTCCCAAATGATCGCCGTCTGGTCGCCGCGGGTGGCCAGGTGCCGGTCCAGGCAGTTGACCGAGACGTTCAGCACGCCGTCGGCGTACCAGCGGATGCGGAAGTCCTCCTTGGCGAAGGAGACGTCCTTGATCTCGTTCGGCGGGGTCATCCAGTCCAGGCGGCCGGCGACCTTGCGCCAGTAACCTTCCGGATCGGCCTCGACCTCCCGGCAGGCCGCTTCATAACCGCGGGCGTCCATGTGCGCCCGCTCCGCCCATTCCTTCGGGACCGGAAAGACCTCGCCGTCGCTCACTGCGCGCACTCCCTCTCTGAACCGAAGGGAGTTATGCGGAGAGGCAGGGCGGGCGCAACCTCGGAGGCGAACATGATCAAGCTGCGGATGCTGGCGGCGGCGCTGCTCGCCCTGGGGGCGGCCGCCTGCGGCGACGTCGAGATTCGTCGCGAGGCGGCGCGCGACGTCCACGCCCTGCTGGACGCGGCCTATCGCAACGACCGCAAGACGTTCGGCGCCTATATCGACCGGCCGGCCCTGCGCGCCGACCTGGAGCGCCAGCTGCGCCACCAGGCCGAGCGAAAAGGCGTCGACCTCAGCCGTGGCGTGGATCCGCGCGCCCTGGACCGGATGATCGACCCCAGCGCCGTCCAGATCCAGGCCGCGCTGGGGCTGGGCGGGCGCAGCGTCCCCTCGCCGGATCGGATCGCCATGATGATGCGGGTCTCGCCCGAGGGGCGGGTCTGCCTCTTGGAACCCTCCATTCCGCCCGCCTGCGTGATGACCTTCGAGAAGCAGGGCGACCGTTGGCGGCTGGTGGCGGCGTCCGCCCCCAACATCCAGATCCGCACAGCGCCCCGGGGCTGAGGCCGCGGGGGTCCTTCCGCGCCGCCGCGGAATAGGTCAGGTTCCGGCAAACACCGTTTCAACCGGAATCGTGAATGCTCCTCCACCTCTCCACCTGGCAAGAAATCGAAGCCCATCTCCAGCGGTCGAAGGCGGTGGTCGTCCCCATCGGCTCCAACGAGCAGCACGGCCCTACCGGCCTGCTGGGCACCGACTGGCTCTGCCCGGAGATCATCGCCCACGAGGCCCAGGCGCAGAGCCCGGACCTGCTGGTGGCGCCGACCTTCAACATCGGCATGGCCCAGCACCACCTGGGCTTCCCCGGCACCATCTCGCTGCGGCCCTCCACCTTCATCGCGGCCATCGGCGACTGGGTGCGCTCGCTGGCCCGGCATGGCTTCGAGAAGATCTACTTCCTGAACGGCCACGGCGGAAACGTCGCCACCATCGAGGCCGCCTTCTCCGAGCTCTACGCCGAGGCGAGCTTCGCCGGCGTGGAGCGCGGCTTCGCCTGCAAGCTGAAGAACTGGTGGGAGCTGAAGGGCGTCACGGCGCTCGCCAACCGCCAGTTCCCGACGGGTCACGGCAGCCACGCCACCCCTTCCGAGATCGCCGTCACGCAATGGGCCTATCCGCAGGCCATCAAGACCGCGAACTACGCGCCGCAGATCGCGCCCACGGGTCCGATACGCGAAGCCGCCGACTTCCGCGCCCGCTATCCCGACGGCCGGATGGGCTCCGATCCCGCCCAGGCGACTCCGGAGAAGGGCGGGGAACTGGTGAAGGTCGCAGCCGAGGGCCTGATCGCGGACCTCGCCGAGTTCGCCGCCGAGCCGTTCCCGGTCAGGAGCTGACGGAACCTCAGAACCGGTTGTTCGGCATGGCGATGCGGGGCGGGCCGCTCTGCTTGGGCCGGCCGCGCCAGTCGAGATCGTCGGCCTTGACCAGGGCCTCGGCGTCGACGGCGGCTTCGGCCACGGTCAGGACTGGGGCCGGCGCTTCGGGTTCGGTCGCCGCGGGCGGGGCCTTCGGCGGCTCCACCGGAAGGATTTCAGCGAGCTTGGGCGCCGTCTCCGCCATTTCGATCTTCGGCGGCGCGGCCAGCCGGTCGAGGGCAGCGATCTGCAGGCCGTGGGTCTCCCGGCCCTCGTAGCGGTCGCCGAAGGCGCCGGGCAGGCCCGCCCCCCCGGTCCAGCGATAGAAGACGTGGCTGCCGACGCCGCCCACCTTCAGCAGGCCGGGGCTCCAGTACGGCGCGACATATTCCGCGTGATAGTGCGTGGCGTTGCCCACCTTCTTCATCACGTGGCCGTTCAGCGCCGCGACCGCGACTTCGCGCGCCCGCGCCCAGGCGGCCGGTTGCGGCGGCCGGTTCATCGAGCCGTCGCAGGTGAAGGAGAACTGGCAACCGGTCTTACGCTGCGAGCCCTGGAAGACCACGCCGCAGACCGATTTGGGGAAGGCCGGGTGCCGCACCCGGTTCAGCACCACCTGGGCGACGGCCCGCTGACCCTCCAGCGGCTCCCAGGCGGCTTCGTAATAGACGGCCGCGGCCAGGCAATCGACGGCGCGGGCCTCCTCCAGCACGCCGTGCGCCCGCAGTTTGAACGGCCGGGCGGAGGGATTCGGCCCCGAATGGACCGGATTGGCGGCGTTCCAGGCGATCGCCTGTTCGGGCGTCAGGTCCTGCAGGCGCAGGACGGCGGGTTCGGCTTCCAGAGTTGGGGCTTCGGCCGCCGGCAAGTCCGCCCGCAGGAACTCGCCCTCGGTGCGGGCGGCCACCGCCATCATGGCCGGGTCCATGCCGGCGGTGAGGTGGGTGAAGGCTTCGCCGTCGTAACCGCCGCGGGTCAGGCGGGCGATGCGGGCGGCGTCCTCCGGCGACAGGCGCGCGGCCCCGACGGCCGCGGCGGTGGTGAGCCCGCAGGCCAAGGCCGTGGCGCCGCCGACGGCGAGCGCCAGGGCGCGGGCGGAAATCTCTCTGCCGAACAGGCGCAGGGACACCGGCGACACCTCTCTGCCACGAGGCCCCCTCCGCGAAGGCGACCCGTTAACCAAAATCCGGCGCGACCGCCAGCCGGAAATCCCAGGTCCAGCGGCGCCGTTTCGGCACGCCGGGGCGCGCCGAGGGGATTGGTGAGCAGGAAATGCGCCCGGCCTCAGCTGGTGAGGATTCGGCCCTCGACGAGGGTCACCGGCCAGGGCGTCAGGCGTTCGTCGGCGCAGGGGCCGGCGACGCAGACCCCGTCCAGCGGGCGGAACAGGGCGGCATGGCCGCCGCAGAGGATGAGGTCGCCCTCCCGCGTCAGATAGCGGTCGTCGAGGGCCGCCAGAGGCCAGCCGGCGTGGGGACAGGAATCCACATAGCCGCGGATCGCCTCGCCTATGCGCACCACGAAGCCGGCGAACATCCATCGGTCCCGGCGGAAGCGAAAGCCCTTGGCGCCGGGATCGGCCAGGTCGGACAGGCGGCAGAGCTCGACTCCCGCCGGCGGCCGCGCGGGATTGTCGGGATCCTCCCGCCTCAAGCGAAAGCGCCGAGGGTCGGGCGGAAGGCCGTGATGTCGACTCGCTCGAAGAGCCCCGCCTTGCGATAGGGATCCTCGAGGCTGAACGCCTCCGCCTCAGCGAGGCTTTCGGCCTCGAAGAAGAGGATCGAACCGGCCATGTTCCCGGCTTCGTCGAGCATCGGGCCGGCCAGGCGCAGCCGATCGCGGAAGCCGCCGACATAGGCCAGGTGCGCCTCGCGATTGGCCATGCGCAGGGCCAGCGAGTCCGGCTTGTCGCGGCAGAAGAGGGCGAACACGGTCATCGAAGGGGTCCTATCGTTCGGAGCGTAACGGGCGGGCGAGGAGGCCGGCTATGGCCTCGGAAACCTCCGCCTCGCCGGCCAGGATGGCGGCGACCGCCTCGCAGATCGGCATGTCGACGCCGAGCCGCGCGGCGAGCTGGCGCACGGCCGGCGCCGAAGCCACGCCTTCGGCCACCGAGAGCTTTCCCGACAAAGCCTCCTGCAGGGTCTGGCCTGCGCCCAGCGCGAGGCCGACGCTCATATTGCGCGATTGCGGCGAGGAGCAGGTGAGCACCAGGTCGCCCAGGCCGCAAAGGCCGGCGGCGGTCTCCGCCTGTCCGCCCAGGGCCACCGCCAGCCGCGTCAGTTCGGCGAAACCGCGGGTGATGAGGGCCGCGTGGGCGCTGCGCCCCAGGCCCCGACCCTCGGAAATGCCGCAGGCGATGGCGAGTACGTTCTTCACCGCCCCGCCGACCTCGGCGCCGATCATGTCGTCGGCCAGATAAGGGCGGAAGCTGGGGGTGGCGATCGCTTCCGCAAGCCTGCGGCCGAGCTCCGCGTCGGGGGCCGCGAGCGTCACGGCGGTCGGCAGGCCGCGCACCACGTCGGCGGCGAAGCTGGGGCCGGAGAGCACCGAAGGCGCCGCCTGGGGCAAGGTCTCGACCAAGACCTCGGTCATGAGCTTCAGCGAGCCCTGCTCGATCCCCTTGGCGCAGAGCACGACGGGCAGGCCGGGCCGGACGTGCGGCGCGAAGGCGGCGAGCGTGCTGCGCAGGTGCTGGGCCGGCGCCACCGCCAGGACGAAGTCGCACCCCGCGAGTTCGGCGAGCTCGCCCGTCGCCTGCACCGCGGGGTCGAGCGCGACTCCGGGCAGGAACAGGGCGTTCTCGTGCCGGCTGTTCACCGCCTCGACCACCTCGGCTTCCCGCGCCCAGAGCCTGGCCGAAAGGCCGGCCCGCGCGCAGGTCTGGGCCAGAGCGGTGCCCCAGGCGCCGCCGCCGATCACACCCGCCGTCTTCATGCCTTGGCTCCCTTTCGCCCCGGAACGTGGGTCGGGTTGGACAACGCCGCAGCCGCGTCCAGCGGCCAGCGCGGCCGAGCCGGGGCGTCCAGCGGATCGGAAAGGCCGAGCGCCAGCCGCTCGGCGCCGGCCAGGGCGATCATGGCCGCATTGTCGGTGCAATAGGCGAGCGGCGGCGCGTCGAAGCTGAAGCCGCGCGCGGCGGCGGTCTCCTGCAGCCTCGCGCGAACGGCCTTGTTCGCCGCCACGCCGCCGGCGACCACGAAGCGCAGCGGCTGACCCGGATGCTCGGCGGCGTAGGCGGCCATGGCCCGGTCGGTGCGTTCGGCCAGTTGTCGGGCGATGGCGGCCTGGACCGAGGCCGCCAGGTTCCGCCGCTCGACCTCGCTTGTCAGGCCCTCCGCCTGGCGCGCCGCGGCGGTCTTCAGGCCGGAGAAGGAGAAGTCGCACCCCGCGCGGCCCAACAGGGCGCGCGGCAAGGCGAAGGACTCGGGATCGCCGCCCTCCGCCAAGGCCTCCAGAGCCGGACCGCCGGGATAGGGCAGGCCGAGCGTCTTGGCGATCTTGTCGAAGGCCTCGCCCGCGGCGTCGTCGATGGTGGAGCCCAGGCGCCGGCAGGCGCCGACGCCTTCCACCGCCAGGAGCTGGCAATGGCCGCCGGAGACCAGCAGCAGCAGGAAGGGATAGGGAATGTGCGCCGCCAGCCGCGCCGAGACGGCGTGTCCTTCCAGATGGTTCACCGCCACCAGCGGAAGCTCCCGGGCCAAGGCCACGGCCTTGCCGAAGGCGAGCCCCACCATGACGCCGCCGACCAGGCCCGGCCCCGCCGTCGCCGCCACGCCGGTGAGGTCGTCGTAGCCGAGGCCCGCCTCCTCCAGCGCGCGATTGGCGATGGCGTCGATGGTCTCCACGTGCGAGCGCGCGGCGATCTCGGGCACCACCCCGCCGTATGGGGCGTGTTCGGCCACCTGGGTCCCGACGATCGAGGACAGCACCTCCACCCGCCCTTCGGCGTCCAGGCGCACGACGGCCGCGGCGGTCTCGTCGCAGCTGGTCTCCAGGCCAAGGACGGTGTGGGCGATGCTCATGCGGTTGCGGGTTCCTGCCGGCTCCTGTAGCGGACGGGGGCCGTTTTCGTTCGCCGAGGTAGACTGCGCATCGTGCCCACGCAACCGCCCGTCCGGATCGGAGCCCGGGGCTCCAAGCTTTCCCTGGCCCAGGCGGGCATGATGCAGCGCCGGATCGCCGCCGCTCTCGGGGCCGATCCGGAGGACCCCCAGGCCGTGGAGGCCGCCGCCCCGCTGATCGTGATCACCACCAGCGGAGACCGCATCCAGGACCGGCGCCTGCTGGAGGTGGGCGGCAAGGGCCTGTTCACCAAGGAGATCGAGGAGGCGATGCTGGAAGGACGCATCGACTGCGCCATCCACTCCATGAAGGACATGCCCGCCGTCCTGCCGCCGGGGCTGTGCATCGCCGCCATTCCGGAGCGGGAAGACCCGCGCGACGCCTTCCTGAGCCGTGAGCCGGAACGGCTGGAGGACCTGGCCCAGGGCGCCGTCCTCGGCACCGCCTCACTGCGGCGGCAGGCCCAGGCCCTGCACCGGCGGCCCGACCTGGACGTGCGGATGCTGCGCGGCAATGTGGACACCAGGCTGGCCAAGCTCGCCGCGGGCGAGGCCGACGCCATCCTGCTGGCGGCCTCGGGCCTGAACCGGCTGGGCCTGGGACACCTGCCTAAGAGCTTCCTCGACCCCCTGGACTGCCCGCCGGCGCCCGGCCAGGGAGCGCTCGCCATCGAGACCCGGGTCGAAGACCGGGACGCGCCCTGGCTGGAGGCGGTCCGCCACGGACCCACCGCCCTGGCCGTGGCCGCCGAGCGCGGCGCACTGACCGCGCTGGAGGGCTCCTGCCGGACGGCGGTGGGCGCCTTCGCCCAGCTCGACGGTGCGGAGATCCGACTGGTGGTGGAGGCGCTCTCCGCCGACGGCCGCCACCGTTTCCGCCGGGAAGGCGCCGCCAGCCTGGCGGGCGCGGACCCGGAATCGGCGGCGCGGGAGCTCGGTCTGGCCCTGGGTGCGCAGGTCGCGGCCGAGGGCGGCGACCTGATCCTGCCGCCGGAATAGCTGTCGGCGGTTGATCCCCCGCCGCGCGGGCGGCAGGGTTGCGACAGCCAAGGTCCGCTTCCGCCATGCCCGCCTCCTCCAAGACCGTCTGGATCACGCGCGCCAGCCCAGGCGCCGAGGCGACGGCCGAGCGCGTGCGAGCCCTGGGTCATAGCCCCCTCGTGGCCCCGCTGCTGGCGGTCGAGATGGTTGCGGGGCCGGCGCCGGACCTGGCCGGCGTCGGCGCGCTCGCCTTCACCAGCGCCAACGGGGTGCGGGCGTTCGCCGAGCGCAGCGCCGACCGTTCCCCGCCGGTGTTCGCCGTGGGGGCCGCCACGGCCGCCGCGGCGCGGGCCGTAGGCTTTCGCCGGGTGCTCTCCGCCGACGGCGACGTGAAGGCGCTGGCCGAGGGGCTGATCGCGCGCAAGGGAGAGATCGCCGGCGCGGTGTTGCATCCGGGCGCCCGGGAGCCGGCCGGCGACCTGGTCGGCGCGCTGGCCGCGGCCGGCATGGAAGCCCGCCGCCTCGTGCTTTACGACACCGTCGCCGCACCGGCGCCGCAGGCGGCGCTCGACGCCCTGCCGGAGATAGACATCGCCCTGATCCACTCGCCCAAGGGCGCGAAGGCCTTGGCTGCGGTGCTGCGGAAGCATCCCGCCCCGCGCCTGCGGATCGTGGCCATCTCCAAGGCTGCGCTCGCGCCGCTCGCCCGGGCGCGGGTCGCGGCCAAGGCCTGCTCGCCCTTGCCCCTCGAAGCCGCCATGCTCAATCTGCTGGATCGAGACCCATGATCGACACGGCCGAACCCACCGCTCCACGCGATCCCGCCGCCTATGCTCCGCGAGGGCGAAAGCGCGGCCGCATCTGGGCCCTGGCCGCTTTCGGGGTGGTCTGCGTGGCCGCCGGCTACGGCGCCGGACGGCTGGGAGAAGGGCTGCTGCCGGCCCCGCCGCCCGCCCGTTCGCCCGTCGGCGGGTTCGAGGCCGCGCCGCCGGTCTCCGCCGCCCCGCCTGTCCCGCTCGCCGCACCGCTTCCGCCGGTCCCGGCCGAGCCGCCCGAGGGGGCGGCGGGGCTCTCCGAGCGGGTGCAGGCGCTGGAGGCGCGCCAGGCCGAGGTCGCCGGCGCGGCGGCCGCAGCGCTCGCCGCCAGCGCCCTCCTTGAAGCCGCTCAGACCTCCCGCCCCTTCGCCGCCGAACTGGCCTCGGTCGAGGCGCTCGCGCCGGGGGATCCGGAGATCGCCGCCCTGAAGCCGCACGCCGAGCGCGGCGTTCCCAGCCGCGCGGCGCTGGCCGCCAGCTTCCCCGGCTACGCCGCCCGCGCCGCCGCCGCGCGGGCGGGGGACGAGCCTGCGGGGCTGCTGGCGCGGCTGGGCCGGGCGCTCGGACGCATCGTCTCTCTGCGCCGCGTCGGCGAGGTGGCCGGCGACGGCCCCGACGCCCTGCTGGCCCGGGCCGAACTCAGCCTGGCCGACGGCGACCTCGCCGAGGCCCTGGCCAATCTCGACCGCCTGCCGCCCGAACGCCGCGCCGCCCTGGCGCCCTGGCGCGAGCGCGCGGAGGCGCGACTCGCCGTCGACGCCGGGGCCGCCCGGATGCGCGCCCGCGCCCTCGCCGACCTCGGCCGGATCGCTCGAGGCGGCTCATGATCCGTACACTGATCATCGTCATCCTGGCCGCGGCGCTGGGCGCGACGATCCTCGCCCTCGCCGGCGAGCCTGGGCGGGCGACGCTCGTCTGGCTAGGCTGGCGCGCCGACATGACCGCCACGGCCTTCGTGCTTGCGACCCTCGGCGCGGCCCTCGCGGCCATGCTGGCCTGGCGGCTGCTGATCTGGGCCGCCGAAGCGCCCGCGCGCGCCGCCCGCGCGCGCGAAGAGGCGCGCCGCCGGCAAGCGCAGGAGGTTCTGACCCGCGGCTTCCTGGCCGTCGCCGCCGGAGAAGGGTCGGAGGCGCGCCGCCTGGCGGCCAAGGCGGCCGAGCTGGCCGACGAGACGCCAGGCCTCGTGCGCGTGCTGGCCGCGCAGGCGGCGGAAGCCGCCGAGGACAAGGCTGCGATGCAGGCCGCCTATTCCGCCATGCTCGGCTTCCCCGAGATGCGGCAGGCCGGACGCCGCGGCCTGATGCAGCTCGCCTTCGCCCAAGGCGAGCGGGAGCTCGCCCTCAGTCATGCGGCCGAGGCCTATGCGCAAGGGCGCGGCGCGCGCTGGGCCTGGCGCGCCCTGTTCGAAGGCAAGCTGGAGGACCGTGACTGGAACGGCGCGCTGGAGCTGGTCCGCGGGGCGTTGGACCGCAAGATCGTCCCCCCGCTGGTCGCCGAGCGGGCCCGCGCCGCCCTGCTGGCCGCCAAGGCCGCCGAACTGGAAACCTCCGAAGGTCCCAAGGCTCCGGCCCAGGCGCTCGACCTGACCGTCGAGGCCGCCAAGCTGCAGCCCGGTTTCGCGCCTGGCGTGGTCATGGCCGCCCGCCTGCTAGCCGCCGACGGCAAGGCGGCCCGGGCGGCCCAGCTTATCGAGGAGGCCTGGAAGGCGGCCCCGCACCCCGCGCTCTGGCTGGCCTATCGCGACCTGCGCACCGATGAGACGCCGCGGGCCAGAAGCGAGCGCCTGGCGGGGCTCGCCGCGCTGAACCCCGAGGCCCGCGAGAGCCGGGTTCTCGCCGCCGAAGCCGCCCTGATCTCGGGCGACGCCGAGGCCGCCCGCAGGACGCTGTCGGCTCTGGATGGGGAGCCGGTCACAGCCCGGCTCGCCGGTCTGCGCGCGCGGGCCTGCTTCGCCGCCGGCGCCGCCGACGAGGCGCGGGTCTGGATGGCCCGCGGGGTCGGCGCCGCCCAGGAGCCCGACTGGTCGGACCTCGACCCCGAGGGCCGCGCCTTCGCCTACACCCCGGCCGACTGGGCGCGGCTGGCCGCCAGCTGGACCGAGTCCGGCGAGCTGATCCACCCCCGCCACGAGCGCCGCGAGCGGGGCTTGGGCGAATTGCCGGACCTGCCGCTCTCCTACGCCGACTCAGCAGCCCTGCTGGCGGCCCAGGAAGGCGCGCCCTATCCGGTCGATTCCGGCGTCTACGAAGACGACGATCCGCAAGGCCCGCCGCCCGCCGGACCCGCCCCGCGACGATCGCGACCGCGCCGGCGCTTGGCGAGCGCACAAAGAGCCGCTAAATAGGCGCTCCCTTGCGGGCGGCGACGCCCGCGAAAGCCTTCGGGCCGCCTTAGCTCAGCCGGTAGAGCGGCGCATTCGTAATGCGTAGGTCAGGTGTTCGAGTCACCTAGGCGGCACCACTTCTTCCCTCTTCACCGGCACCCCTGGCATGAGCGACGCGCCGCGGCCCCGCAAGATCCTGAGCCTGAAGAACCCGCCGGCCCGCCCGCTGGGGCCTGAGCCGCTGCGCCCCAAGGCCCAGCCCGCGCCGCCGCCTCCAGTCCAGCACGACTGGAAGTGCAAGCCCTGCGGGGCGGGCCTGTCGGTCCCCGCCGACCTGCCGGACGCCGAAGCGGTGCGCTGTCCCAACTGCAACGCCAGGCTTGGGACCGCCGGCGACTTCCGCGCCGATCCCCCGCCCGCGCGACTGCGGGCGCGTCCAGCCCGGCGCGGCTAGAGCCTCACCACCTCGCCCATTACAGGGCCGATCTCGTCGTGCACGACGATGTCGGCGAAGCGGTCCTGGTCGGTCGGCTCGCGGTTGACGATGGCGAGCCTCGCCCCCGACTGCCTGGCCAGCAGGGGAAAGCCCGCTGCGGGATAGACCACCAGCGAGGAGCCCAGCACCAGGAAGAGGTCGCAGGCGAGCGTTTCGGCCTCGGCCCGGGCCATCGGCTCCTCCGGCATGGGCTGACCGAAGGAGATGGTGGCGGACTTCACCAGGCCGCCGCACCAGCGGCAGACGGGGATCTCCTCGCGCTCCAGGAAGCCGGTCCGGAACTCCTCGAACTCGTACCTGTGACTGCAGACCAGGCAGCGGGCGTAGTGGGCGTTGCCGTGCAGCTCGATCACCTTGTCGTCCGGCACGCCGCTCTCCTGGTGCAGGTTGTCGACGTTCTGGGTGATCACCGCCGAGGCCTTGCCCGCCGCCACCAGCCGCGCGACCGCGAGATGACCGATGTTGGGCCGAGCGCCCGTCCAGCGCGCCGCGCCGGAATAGACCCGCCGCCAGGCTTCGCGCCGCTTCTCCTCGTCGGCCACGAAATCCTGGAAATAGATCGGCTTCATCTTGCTCCAGACCCCGCCGGGGCTGCGGAAGTCGGGCACGCCGCTCTCGGTGGAGACGCCCGCGCCGGTGAAGACCACGACGCGGCGCGCCGCCTCGATCGCCCGGGCCAGGCTTTGGCGGCCGCTCATGGGCCGGTGACGGCGCGAGGCGCCGCCTGGGGAGGTCGAACCGTTCGCATGACGCCGATGATGCCCCGCGCGCTCGCGAAGTCCAGCTTGGCCGCGTTAATCAGATGGAGCGGATTTGCCTCGAAGAATGAGCGCGACCCACTGGAGAACTCCCCATGGACGGCGCCTCTTCGCGCATTCCGCTTCCCGGCGCCGAGCTCATCTCGGTGCGCATCGGCGATCAGGCCTACGCCATAGACATCATGGCCGTGCGCGAGATCCGCGGCTGGAGCGCGGCCACGCCCCTGCCGCACGCCCCGCCGCACGTGCTGGGCATGATGAACCTGCGCGGGGCGATCCTGCCGGTCATCGACCTGGGCGCGCGCCTGGGGCTCGGCCCGGCCAACCCCAACGCCTCCTCGGTGGTCGTCGTGGCCCAGATCGGCGAGGCGCAGATGGGACTGGTGGTCGACGCCGTCTCCGACATCCTCACGGTCACCGAAGGGCTGATCCAGCGGCCGCCGGACGTGGGCAGCGCCGAATCGGCCGCCTATGTGGCCGGCGTCATGACCACCGACGCCGGGATCGTTTCGCTGCTCTCGCTCGATCACATCCTGCCGCCGGATATCGCCGCCGCAGCCGCGGCTTGATCCTCCGCCGCCGAGTCCTTGGGGAGGGACCGCCATAAACATGTTCTCGCGCCTGTCCGTCGCCTGGAAGCTGATGGTGGTCGCCGGCTGCGCCATCGGCGCCCTGCTGCTGGCCGCCGCCGTGTTCGTCGCCGTCCACGCCAGCACCCTGCTCCGGCAGGCGTCGGAGGAGAACGCCCGGGCGTTGGCCGGCCAGGCGGCCGCCGAGGTGGCCGGAGACCTGGGCCAGGTCCAGGGCCTGGTCCACGGCCTGGCGGCCACGATCGGCGCCGCCCACGAGGCGGGCGCGCGCGACCGTAAGCTGGTGGTGGAGATGCTCAAGCCCGCCGCCACAGCCTCGCCCGTGGTGCTGGGCGCGTGGTTCATGGAGGCGCCGGGCGCCTTCGACGGCCGCGGCGAGGCCTTCGTCGGCGACACCGCCTCGGGCTCGAACTCCAAGGGCGAATTCGTTCCCTACGTGGTCAGCGTCGACGGCCGGACGAGCCTGGAGCCGCTCGACACCGGAACCGATTACGAGCAGCCCTTCTACACGGCCACCGCTCGCAGCGGCAAAGGCGCCATCGTCGAGCCCTATCCCTACGAAGTGGGCGGCAAGACCGTGGCCATGACGTCGGTCACCATGCCGGTGATGTCGGGCGGACGGATGATCGGCGTGGCCGGCGTGGACCTGGCGCTGGACGACATCTCCGCCGAACTTTCAGCCATCCGCCCGTTCGGCGACGGCCATGTGATGCTGCTCTCACCCGAGCGGAACTGGGTCTCCCACCCCGACGCCGCGCTGCGGACCAAGCCCTACGCCGATCCGGGGGCCGACGCGGTCAAGGCGGTGCTCGAGGGCGGCGAGCCCGCCCTGCTGTCGGGCCTGAAGCTCTCTTCCGGGGTCATGGAGCGGCTGATCGCGCCGGCGCCCCTGCCGGGCCTCAATTCCACCTGGGCGGTGGTGATGGACGTGCCGACACACCACGTCACCGCGCCGGCCCGCAGCCTCGCCGTGGGCCTGGCGGTCGGCGGCGTGGCGATCCTCGGTCTTGTTCTGGCGGCCCTGCTGCTGGCCGCCGACCGGTTCGTGCGTCGTCCGCTGGCCGGGATCACCGCCTCGGTGGGCGAGCTGTCGGCGGGGCGCTACGACCAGCCGGTTCGCGGGGCTGCGAGCGGCGGCGAGGTGGGCGAGATCGCCCGCGCCCTGGAAGGGTTCCGCCACGGCCTGGCCGAGAACCGCGCCCTGCGCGCCGGCCAGGAGGCGGCCAATGCGACGGCCGAATCCGAGCGCCGGCGGGCCGAGGCCGAGCGGCTGGCCCACGCCGAGCAGCAGGCGAAGGTGGTCGAAACCCTCGCCCAAGGGCTGGAACGCCTGGCCCAGGGCGATCTGACCGCCCGCATCGAGGCCGAGGTCGGGCCGGAGTACGAGGCGGTGAAGCACGACTTCAACGTCGCCATGAGCCAGTTGCAGAACACCATGGGCTTGGTGGTGGGCGCGGCCGGCGGCATGAAGTCCGGCGCCGCCGAGATCGCCTCGGCCGCCGACGACCTGTCGCGCCGCACCGAGCAGCAGGCCGCAAGCCTCGAGGAGACCGCCGCGGCCCTGGACGAGATCACCGAGCGGGTGCGCCGCACCGCCGGCGGGGCCGGCCAGGCGCGTCGGGTGGTGGAGACCGCCGAGGCTGGCGCCGCCGGCAGCGCCGAGGTCGTGCGCCGCGCCGTGGCCGCCATGGGCGAGATCGAGGGTTCGTCCAAGCAGATCGGCCAGATCATCGGGGTGATCGACGAGATCGCCTTCCAGACCAACCTGCTGGCGCTCAACGCCGGGGTCGAGGCCGCCCGGGCCGGCGAGGCTGGCAAGGGCTTCGCCGTGGTCGCCCAGGAAGTGCGGGCTCTGGCCCAGCGCTCCGCTGAAGCCGCCAAGGAGATCAAGGCCCTGATCTCGGCCTCCTCCGATCAGGTGGCGCAAGGCGTCGACCTGGTTGCGCAGGCCGGCCAGGCCCTGCAGGCCATCGCCGCGCAGGTGTCGGAAATCAACGGCGTGGTGGCCGAGATCGCCGCCTCGGCGCAGGAGCAGGCCGCGGGCCTCGCCCAGGTGAACACCGCCGTCGCCCAGATGGACCAGGTGACCCAGCAGAACGCCGCCATGGTCGAGGAATCCACGGCCGCCAGCCACCGCCTGGAGACCGAGGCCGAGGACCTGGCGCAGCTGATCGCTCAATTCCGGACGGACGGGGCCGCCAGACCTGCCTCTCCGACGTCAGCCCGCAAGTCCGCCCTGCGGGTGGTCGGCGGCGCCGATAGGGATTGGGAAGAGTTCTAGGCTCCCGGCGGCGTCCCGAAGGCGGCGGCCAGGTCGGCCGGCTCCAGGCCTTCGATCTCCAGGGTCTTTAGCCGCGCGGTCTCGCCCGAGGCGATGCGCACCGCCGACTTCGGCCGTTTCAGCGCCTTGGCGACGAGCGCGGTAAGGGAAGCGTTGGCCGCGCCGTCCGCCGCGGCGGCGGCCACCCGCACCTTCAGGAACGGCCGGCCGGCCGGATCGGCGGCCCAGCCCTCCACCGCATCTCGCCCGCCGCGGGGCGTCACGCGAACGGCCAGGCGCAAGGCGCTCAGCCGAGGGTGATCAGCAGCCAGTTCCGTAAGCCCGGCAGAAGCGTCCGCTGCGCCACGGAGATCACGATGATCACGATGATCGGGCTGATGTCGATGCCGCCGAGCGAGGGAATGACCCGCTGAACCGGCGCCAGCACCGGCCGGGAAACCGCCTCCAGGAACCGGGCGACCTGATAGACGAACTGGTTGCGCAGGTTCACCACGTCGAACGCCACCAGCCACGACAGGATGGCGTTGGCGATCAGCACGAAGATCAGCAGGGAAAGCAGGGCGCTCAGCACGCCGAAGACGAAGAGGATGATGGAGGCCATGGTCCGGTCCGCTGGGGTCGGTCCGGTTCTAGCGGCCCAGGCGCGAGCCTGGCAAGGCGGGAGCCGGCGCCCGTGCGCGGTTCTGCGGCTTGACATCGCCCGCACGAGACCCCTATGTCCGCGCCTTCCTGGGGCCGTAGCTCAGTTGGTAGAGCGCCTCGTTCGCAATGAGGAGGTCAGGGGTTCGACTCCCCTCGGCTCCACCAGGAATCTTCCAAACTCTCCAACGGCCCACGCTTTTCAGTCCCTCACCGGAGCTTCGGAGCAGCGCTGTTGCGACTTCGCTTGTGACCAATGTCGTCCGACGTGGCTTGAGTCGCAGCGCCGCCTGCCCAGCCTGAATCAGCCCTCCGTTGCGCCTGGGCGTGCGGAGGGGAACGGCGGTTGGTTAGCCGGTCTGAAAGCTGCGCCGCCTATACCTGATCCCATTCGGCGGGGAGCGTGATGCGGCTGGTTTCCTGGAACGTGTGCGACGCCTTCAACCGCAAGTTCGGGCACTTGGAACGCCTCCGGCCCGACATCGCCGTCGTGCAGGAAGTGAGACCGGGATGCATCGATTTCGCCCGCCTGACCGACCGCGCCCTGTGGCTAGGCGACAGCGGCCAGAAGGGCTTGGCTGCGATTGGATATGGTGATTGGACGCTCGTCCCCGGGCCGGTCGTCTCGGAACGATGGTTCATTCCCGTCGTGGCCTCGAATGGGGTCGAGCGCGTCCACCTCGTGGCGGTGTGGCTCGACAGCTCCGCCGACTGCGGCGCGCCGACCTTACGTGCTCTCGACGCCCTGGAGCCCTTCCTTCGCGCCGCGCCGAGCTGCCTTGTGGGGGACTTCAATCAATGCGTGGCGCTGGACGCGCGCAAACCGAAGGGACGCAAGTTCGGCGACGTCCTCTCCCGGCTGGACGGACTTGGCATGTCGAGCGCCTGGCACACCGCCACGGGCGAGGCTCACGGCGAGGAAAGCCGCGCCACCCTCTATTGGAGGTGGAGCCTGGACCGCCCCTTCCACATCGATTTCGCGTTCGGGTCGCGGGAGATGAGGGTCCGTAAAGCTGAAATCGGAACCCATGAGCAGTATGTCGCGGGCGAGATGAGCGATCACGTGCCGCTGGTCGTGGATTACGAGATCACGCGGCGCAGCGTATAAGATTTTGCTCGGCGCCGCGGGGCAGCGCGAGCCAGGGTGAAGCAGCCAGAAAATCCTTTACTTTCAATCGGGCGTCGGAGGCGGATTGAACTCCCCTCCGCTCAGCCAATCTCGCCAAAGAGGTTGGTTCGCCCGGCGAGCCGCCCGGCCCGCGCGGCCGATCCCCTACGCCCGGTCCTCTGCGGCTTGCGACGCTTCGGCCTAGCTGTTGTCTTCCGTCGGCGCGTCGGGACCGTTCTTCTTGATGCTCTCGATGGCGTTGAGCGCGGAGGACTTGGACGTGTAGCCTTCGGTCGAGAAGATCACTTCGCTGTTGTACTTGAAGCGCACGCGGAACTCGCCCGCCTTGTCCTCGTAGATTTCGAACTTGTGGGCCATCGCCCGCCTCCTCGATCTGGTCCGCCCCTCGGAAAGCAGGCTTCACCATGGCGGGGGGCGGGGTCAAGGCGCCTACAGGCCGCTCGGCCTTCCCGCTCCCGCGTTGCCGCGCCGGACCCGGCGGCCTATCCTGGCGCGCAAGGCTCGAAAAATCTCCGTGTTCGACAAGCTCTTCCTCCGCAAGAAGGCCCACAGGCGCCCGCCGCCCACGACCGGCGGCCGGCTGGTCTATGCGGTGGGCGACATCCACGGGCGGCTCGACCTGCTCAATCCGCTGATCGAGACCATCGTCGCCGACGCCGTGAGCCTGCGGCCGCAGCGCAAACCCCTGCTGGTCTTCCTCGGCGACTATGTGGACCGCGGCCCGGCCTCGGCTGGGGTGGTGGAGCGGATCCTGAAGCTTTCGTACAAGCCGGCCTTCGAGGTCCGCACCCTGAAGGGCAATCACGAGGAGGCCCTGCTGCAGTTCCTCGAGGACCCTGAGTTCGGCCAGACCTGGGCCACCCACGGGGGCCTGGCGACGCTGGCCGCCTATGGCGTGCAGGCGCCGGCGGGGCGGCTCGACGCCGACGGCTGGCGCCGTGCGTCCGAGGCCTTCGGCGCCGCCCTTCCGGCCAGCCACCGCGCCTTCTACAAGAGCCTGGAGCTGACGGTGGAGGCTGGCGACTACCTCTTCGTCCATGCGGGCGTGCGCCCGGGCGTGCCGCTGAACGCCCAGGCCGAGCGCGACCTTTTGTGGATTCGCGGCGAATTCCTGGACGCCGCCGGCCCCTTCGACAAGGTGGTGGTGCACGGCCACACCCCCATGGAAGAGCCGCAGATTCTGGATCACCGCCTGGGCCTGGACACCGGCGCCTACGCCACCGGCGTACTGACGGCCGTCCGCCTCTATGGCGAGGAGCGCAAGATCCTGCAGGCTCGCGACAGCCGCGCGGCCGCCGCGGCGGCTTAAGGGTTGACCGCCTCTTCGATCTGCAGCCGGCGGTAGCGGGCCTCCACCAGGGCGAACAGCCCAAAAGCCGCCAGGCCGAGCGCCACGCCGGCCAACAGCGCGCCGCCGAAGGGTTGGGCCTCCAGCGCCTGCAAGGCGCCGCCGAGGCCCGTGGCTTCTTCGGTGCGGGCGCCGAACCCCGCCCGGAAGAAGAAGACCCCGAGCGGGAGGAAGGCGATTCCCCGCGCGAAATAGCCGATCCGGCCCGCCCAGACGGCCCACCGCCTCGGGTGTCCGCGCGTGGTCAGCCGCTTGCCGAAGTCGCGCACGAACGCCTGGACGATATTGCCCACGCCTGCGCCAAAGACGAACAGCCCAAGGCCCATCACCCAGAGCTCGCCGCCGGGCGCGTCGAGGAGGGCGCGCACGCTCTCCTGGGTCTTCGCGCGGTCGTCGGCCTCGCCCAGATCTTCCGCAGCGTCGAGCAGGGCGAAGACGGATACCGCCATGGATCCATAGACGACGCCGCTGATCGCCTGGCCCAGGCGATTGGCCAGGGCCTTGGCGGAGCGGCCCTGGCCGTCGGCGTCGAACACCGACTGCAAGGCGCGCCAACCGGCGAAGCCGTAGAGGCCGAGCCCCGTCAGCCACAGGAGCGCCTGCCCGAACGGCCAGTCGCCCAGCGCCTCGAGGGCGGCCAGCGCCCCTTCGGCCCGAGGGACGCGATCAAGCGCCGCTGCCAGAGCCACGGCGCCGATACAGAGATAGACCACCCCTCGGGCCGCATAGCCCAGCCGGCTCGCGGCCTCGGCGAGCGTACTGAACGGGGCGCGCCGGAGGTCTTCGGCGAAGCGGCTAAGGGAGCGGGGCGGGTCGAGGGCGGGCGCGGTCACAGGAGCCTCTGCAAGCGGGACCGCTGCGCAACGGCGAGCTTCGGCTGCGGTTCCGCTTGCGCCGCGCTCTAAGCGTCCGCCGACCGCAGGACCGCCAGCACCGCCTCGCCGTAGCGGGCGAGCTTGCCTTCGCCCACCCCGGCGACGCCGCCGAGCTCGGGCAAGCCGCCCGGTTTGCGCGCGGCGATCTCGGCCAGGGTGCGGTCGTGGAAGATCACATAGGGCGGCACGTGCTGACGGTGCGCTTCGTCCCGGCGCCAGGCGCGCAGAGCCTCGAACACCGGCTGGTCGTGGGGCGCCAGCTGAGGCGCGGCCTCGCGCCCGCGGCGGGCCCGGCGCGGGCGCTCCGGCTCGTCGAGGGCCTTGCGCAGGGCCACGCGCCGCTCGCCGCGATAGACCGCTTTCACCTCCGAGAGGTCGCCCAGGCCGATCAGCGGGCGGCCGTCGTTCGGGTCCTCCCGCAGGAGGCCGTCGAACAGCAGCTGGTCGATCAGGTCCCGCCAGGCCTGGGGCGAGAGGTCCTGCCCGATCCCGAAGGTCGAAAGCCCCGCCTCGAAGGCGGAAGGGTCCTTGGTCTTGCCCAGAAGGTGGTCGGCCAGCCGCCCGCGGCCGTAGCGGCCGCCCAGGCGGTGGACGGCCGAGAGCGCCTTCTGCGCCGCCTCGGTGGCGTCGACGGTCTCGATGGTCCCCAGGCAGATGTCGCACTGGCCGCAGGGGGCCACGCCCTCCTCGCCGAAATAGCGGCGGACCGCGGCGGCGCGGCAGGCGGTCCCGTCCAGCATGGCGTAGAGCTGGCGCACCTTGCGCATCTGGACCTGCTTGACGGCGTCGTCCACCTCCCGCCCGTCGATCCGGCGGAAGGCCCAGGCCATGTCGGCGGCGCCGTAGAGGGTGATCCCCTCGGCCGGATCGCCGTCGCGCCCCGCGCGGCCGATCTCCTGCCAATAGGCCTCGATGGAGGCGGGCGGATCGGCGTGGATCACGAAGCGCACGTCGGGCTTGTCCACCCCCATGCCGAAGGCGATGGTCGCCACCATCACCGCGGCGTCGGCTTCCAGGAAGGTCTCCAGGCGCTCGGCGCGGACGGCCTTATCGAGGCCCGCATGATAGGCCTGGGCCGGCACGCCCGCCTCGCGCAGCGCTTCGGCCAGCTTCTCCGTACCCTCGCGGGAGCCGGCATAGACCACGCCGGAACGGTCGGGCCGGGCCTTCACCAACTCCACCACCCGCCGGTGATTGTTTCCGCGCTTGCGCTCGGCGGCCAGGGCCAGCTCCGGCCGGGCGAAGCTCGCCACGAACTCGGCGCAGCCTTCCAGCCGAAGCTCCCCGCGGATGTCGTCGCGCGTACGGCTGTCGGCGGTGGCGGTCACCGCCAGGCGCGGGACGTCCGGGAAGATATCGGCCAAGCGGCCGAGCATGCGGTACTCGGGGCGGAAGTCGTGGCCCCATTGGCTGACGCAGTGGGCCTCGTCGATGGCGATCAGGGAAAGCGGCGTGCGCCGCAGCCGGTCGAGCATGGCCGGCTGCATCAGCCCCTCGGGCGAAAGGTACAGCAGGTCGAGCTCGCCGCGCTCGATCCGCTCCCAGGTCTCCGCCCGCTCCCAGGCCTCTCCGGTGGAATCGAGCCGCGCGGCGGCGACGCCGGACTGCTGCAGGCCCGCCACCTGGTCGGCCATCAGAGCGATCAGCGGCGAGATCACCAGGCCCAGCCCCGGACGCATCATGGCCGGAATCTGGTAGCAGACGCTCTTGCCGCCGCCGGTGGGCAGCACGGCGAGCGCGCTGCGGCCGGCCAGGACTTCAGCGATCACCTCGGCCTGGCGGCCGCGGAAGTCGGCATGGCCAAAGGTGCGCCGCAGGATCTCGCGCGCGCGGCCGAGCTCGTCGTCGGCCAGGAGGCCGGTGCGGGCGGGCGAAGCGGTCATGGGCCGCTATATGGCCCGCATCGCCTTCCGCGCGAAGCGGCATTCCGCCTGCGTCAGGCGAAGGCGCGGGCGCTGCGCATGGCCATCAGCAGCCAGAGGCTGGTGCGGCACGACAGGCGATCGGGGTCGAACGCCTCTCCTTGCCCCAAGGCGGCCAAGATCGGGGCGTCGTCGCGCTCGGGCCGGCGAGCGCAAAGGCTCCACCCGCCAAATTCCCGCCGCTCGACAGCACCGGAGATGATCACGCGCAGTTCGCCATGGCGGGGATCGCCATAGATCCGGCGGAACACCGCCATGACCGCCGGCCCCGGCCCCTCCAGCGCCTGCAGGAAGCAACCCTCGTGGGCCAAAAGCAGGCTGGTGACGGCGGCCTCGGCGTTGTGGTGTTCGGCCTGTCGGACGATGGCGGCGAGCGTCTCGGCCGGGCCGGAGGCGTCGGGCGTCCGGTCTCGGCTCACATAGATCAGCCGGTGCAGGCCGGCGGCGGAGGAAAGACGGGTCCCGGGCATGGGGAAGCCTCCTCTTGGGCTCTCCAGCCTCCCGCGGCCATGGCTAAGCTTGGCTTAAGCCTGGCTGCGGCGAACGGGCGCAGGAGCGCTAACGGAGGGCGGCCAATCCGACCCGATCCTGGATGCCGCGCACCGCCTTCAAGAGCCGCAGGGCGGAGGCGCCCGTGAGGCGGTGCGGATCGAAATGCGTGCGCTGGGCCAGCGTGTCGAGGATCGCGTCGTCGGCGGTCGAGAACCGTCGCGCGCACATGTTCCAATCGCCGAAAGCCCGCGCGCTTGCGGGTCCGGCCGCGATCACCTTGGCGTCGGTGTGCCGTGGATCGCGGTCGATGCGGCCGTAGGTCGTCATCACGGCTTCGGCCGGGCCCTCCAGCGCCTGGACGAACCAGCCTTCGTGAACCAGCAGCAGGCCCGTCACGGCCACCGCGCGATTGTTGCGGATCGATGCGCGGATGAGGCTTCCGATCTCCTCCTCCGGCGACTGGCCGGGCGCGAAGGCCTGACGGCTCGCATAGACCAGCCGATGCAAGGTGCGCGTGGACGAAATCTCGCCAACCATGGGAAAAAACTCCGCAGGGGCGAGGGTTTAGCTCAGAGACGTGAACCGCCGCCTAACGCGGCTATTCTGCGGCGAGCGCCGAGGGGGCCTCTGTGCGGCCCCGCAGCAGCCGGCCCGGCAGCGCGCCTGTGGGCTCGCCGTCGCGATAGGTGACCTCGCCCGCGACGACGGTCGCGACATAGCCGCTCGCCCGCTGGATCAACCGCCGGCCGCCCGCCGGCAGGTCGTAGGCCACGTCGGGCGCGAAGAGCGACAGCCTGTCGTAGTCAATGACATTGAGGTCGGCGCGATAGCCGGGGGAGAGCAAGCCCCGGTCGGCCAGGCCCAGCGCCAGGGCCGTGTCGCGGCTCTGCATCCGCACCATGGCCTCCAGGGGCAGCCGGGCGCCCCGGGTGCGGTCGCGCGTCCAGTGGGTCAGGTTCGAGGTGGGGAAGGAGCCGTCGCAGATCATCCCCACATGGGCGCCGCCATCGGAAAGGCCCGGCACGGTGTCCGGATGGATCAGCATCTCGTAGGACGGGTCCAGAGAGCCGTCGGCATAGTTCAGGAACGGCAGGTAGAGCATACCCTTGCCTTCGTTCGACAGCATGTGGTCGAGAGCCAGCTCTTCAGGTGCGACGCCGGCCGCCTCGGCGAGCCGCGCCACCGTGCGATCCGGCGTCTGCTCGTAGTCCGGCGTCTCCCCCATCAGGAACATGGTCTTCCAGTTCCGGGTCATATTGGCGGCGAAGGCCGGATCGGCCTGGCTCGCTTCGGAGAGCAGGCGGGCGCGGAACGCCGGATCGCGCAGGCGGGCGACCCGTTCGGCCAGCGGAGCCTTGGCGATCTCGCGGTAGCTCGGGTGCTGGCTGAAGGGGTTCAGGGTCAACTCGAAGCCGAACAGGATGCCGACCGGCCGACCGCAGACCTGGGCGCGCATGGGCAGGCCCGCCGCCGTGGCCTCGGCCAGCCGGTCCAGCAGGAACCGCCACTGCTCCGGCGCGCGGGGGCTCTGCACCAGGGAGAAGGAGAGCGGACGTCCCGAACGCTCCACGATCCGCCGCAGCATGGCGAACTCGGCTTCGGGATCGGCGAAGTCGGAGACGAACTGCAGCACGCCCCTCCCGGCGGCCGCCAGGCCCATGGCGATGCCGGTCAGCTCGGCTTCCGAGGCGGTGAGCGTCGGGGTCGGCTGGCCGTCGCTGGTGCGGTGATTGAGGGTGCGGGAGGTGGAGAAGCCCAGCGCGCCGGCCTCGACCGCGCGTTTGGCGATGGCGGCCATGGCGTGGATGTCGGCCTCGGTCGCTTCCTCGCGGTTCGCGCCGCGTTCGCCCATGACATAGACGCGCAGGGCCGCGTGGGGCAGCTGGCTTCCGATATCCACGTCGAAGCGCCGCGAAGCCAGGCTGTCGAGATAGTCGGGGAAGCTCTCCCAGTTCCAGGGCAGGCCCTCGGCCAGCACCGGGAAGGGGATGTCTTCGACCCCCTCCATCAATCGGATCAGGCGGTCGTGATCCTGCGGCCGGCAGGGCGCGAAGCCGACGCCGCAATTGCCCATCACCACCGTGGTCACGCCGTGCCACGAGGAGGGCTGCATCCGCACATCCCAGGTGGCCTGGCCGTCGTAGTGGGTGTGGATGTCGACGAAGCCCGGGGTGACCAGCAGGCCGCGAGCGTCGATCTCCTCCGCCCCACGACCGGAAACGGCGCCCACGGCGGCGATGCGGCCGTCCTTCACGCCCACATCGGCGACGAAGCCGGGCGCGCCCGTGCCGTCGATCACCGTCCCGCCGCGGATCACCAGGTCATAGGCCCGTTCCATGGCGCGCTCCCTCAAGGCTTTTGTCTTTGTCCGATTAAGCCGCCCCTTCCCTGGCGTCGGGTCAAGGGCGATCCGAAGCGTCGCCTCAGACTTTCTCAGGAATCTTCGCCCGAGTTCGCGCCGCGTTTACCGCAACAAGCTAGGCTTTGGGCGTCGAGGGAGTTTGCGGAGATGAAACTCAAGGCGCTTCTGGCGCTCGCCGCGCTGGCGGCCGTCGCGGTCGGCCTGTTGCTGCCCACGCCGCAGGTCGGGCGGAGCAAGCCCGCCCAGTCGCAGTTCGAGACCCTGACCCTCAATCGAGGCTAGCCGCCCTCACGCGGCATTTCCGAGGCCTTCGCCCCGCAGCCGCTGAACGTCTCTTCGCCGAGGGTGACGGTCGCCGCATAGGGATAGGCGAGGTCCGACATGCCGTCGGAACAGCCGGGCGCCTCCGAAAGCGCGACCACGAACGCGCGCCCGTCGGCCGCCGTCGAGGACCAGACCGCGCGCGCGCCGTCGGCGGCCGGGCCGGGGTTCGGCGCCACCACGGGCGGCTCGGGCTCCGGCCGGATCAGGGTTATTCCTGTGGGGCGGATCTGCACCGCCCAGAAGGGCTCGGTTCCGCGCGCATCGAAATCCCCGGCGAAGGGGGTTCCGGCTACGGGCGCATCGGCCGGCGGGGCGGCGGGCTCGCCGTTGGGGGCCTGGGGCTGGCAGGCGGCGAGCGCCAGGGCGCCGAAAACCGGGAGAATGGGGCGCATGGACACCTCCTTTCGCGACTGGCCGATCAGGTTAGACTTCGCGGCGATGAGTCGGAACCGCCGCCCTTCCTTCCTGGAATTCTTCGCCGGCGGCGGCATGGCGCGGCTCGGCCTCGGCGAGGCCTGGTCCTGCGCCTTCGCCAACGATTTCGACCCGGTGAAGGCCGCGACCTATCGGGACAATTTCCCTGACGCCGAACACTTTCACGAAGGCGATGTGTGGGCGCTCGCGCCTTCGGACCTGCCTCGAGGGGCGAGCCTCGCCTGGGCGTCGTCCCCCTGCCAGGACTTCAGCCTCGCGGGCGGCCGTGCGGGGTTGAAAGGCGGCCGGTCTTCGGCCTTCTTCGGCTTCTGGCGGCTGATCGAGGCGATGGGCGCAGAGGCCCCGCCGCTGGTGGTGATCGAAAACGTCTCAGGCCTGCTGACCTCCCACGGCGGCGCCGATTTCACCGCCCTCTGCGCGGCGCTGGCCAGACAGGGCTACCGCTTCGGCGCGCTGGAGATCGACGCGGCGGCCTTTCTGCCTCAGTCGCGCCCCCGGGTGTTCGTAATCGCCACGCGGCTCGCGCCCCCCGCCGGCCTGCAGGGCGAAAGCCCCTTTCACACCCGCGCTGTGCGCGAGGCGCAAGGACGCCTGCCCGCGGACCTGGCGCAAGGTTGGATCTGGTGGCGCGGCGCGGCTCCCCCACGACGCAACGCCGATCTGGCCAGCCTGCTGGAGCCGGATGCGGCGGCCGCCTGGCATTCGGCCGAACGGACGGAGCGCCTGCTCGCCCTCATGTCGCCCCTGCATCGGGCCCGGCTCGCCGCCGCCGAGGCCTCGGGCGAGCGCCGCGTGGGCGCAGTGTTCCGCCGGATGCGTGTCGAGAAGGGCGCACGGGTTCAACGCGCCGAGGTGCGGTTCGACGGTTTGGCCGGCTGCCTGCGCACCCCCCGCGGCGGCTCCTCGCGCCAGACCCTGCTGGTCGTCGATGGCGGCCAGGTTCGCTCGCGCCTCGTCTCGCCGCGGGAGGGCGCGCGCCTGATGGGCCTGCCCGAGGCTTATCGCCTGCCCGCGCCGGCCACGGCGGCCCTGCACGTGATCGGCGACGGCGTGGCCGTGCCGGTCGTGCGCTGGCTCTCGGCGGGGATCCTGGAGCCCATCATCGAGGCCCGACCGGCGCTCGCCGCCGAATAGGCCTTCTGGCGCCGGCCTTCAGAAGAAGTGCGCTTCCAAATCCCGTCTGCAGGCTTAAGGTCGCGCGGTCCGACACAAGAAACGACGAGGAAACCGCCATGGCCGACGCCGGCGCCTCCGCCTATGACGCCGCCCGCTACCAGCGCTCTGGCCGAGGCAAGATCTACGATTCCGTGCTCGACCTGATCGGCGACACGCCGCTGGTGCGCCTGCCGCGGCTGCACAAGGCGCTGGCGCCCAAGGGCGAGGTGGTCGCCAAGCTCGAATTCTTCAATCCGCTGGCCTCGGTGAAGGACCGCATCGGCGTTTCGATGATCGAATGGCTGGAGGCCGAGGGTCACCTGAAACCGGGGGGCACAATCGTCGAGCCGACCAGCGGCAACACCGGCATCGCGCTCGCCTTCGTGGCCGCGGCCAAGGGCTATCAGATCACCCTGGTCATGCCAGAAAGCATGTCCATCGAGCGGCGCAAGATGCTGATCATCCTGGGCGCCAAGCTGGAGCTGACGCCGGCCGAGCGCGGCATGGCCGGCGCCGTGGCCCGCGCCAAGGAGATCGTCGAGGCCACGCCGGGCGCAGTCATGCCCCAGCAGTTCGACAATGCCGCCAACCCGCTGATCCACCGGGTCTCCACCGCCGAGGAGATCTGGAACGACACCGACGGCCGGGTCGATGCGGTGATCTCCGGCGTCGGCACCGGCGGCACCATCACCGGCGTCGGACAGGTGCTGAAGGCGCGCAAACCGTCGGTGAAGATGGTCGCGGTCGAGCCCGCCGCCTCCCCCGTGCTCTCCGGGGGTCAGCCCGCCCCGCACAAGATCCAGGGCATCGGCGCCGGCTTCGTGCCCTCCATCCTCGACCGCGGCGTGATCGATGAGATCATCCAGGTCTCCAATGAGGACAGCTTCGCCATGGCCCGCCGCGTGGCCCGCGAGGAAGGCCTGCCGGTGGGCATCTCCTCCGGCGCGGCCCTGACGGCCGCATTCGACCTGGCGTCCCGCGACGAGTACGCCGGCAAGCTGATCGTGGCGATCATCCCCAGCTTCGCAGAGCGCTATCTCTCCACGGCGCTGTTCGAAGGGCTTTGACCGACGTCTTCGACCCGGAGAAACGCTCGGCGGTCATGCGCCGGGTCAAGGGGCGGGACACTACGCCCGAACGGAAGGTGCGCCGGGCCCTGACCGCGCTCGGCGCCCGATGTCGCCTGAACCGGAAGGACCTGCCGGGCTCGCCCGACATCGTCATGCCGGGGCGTCGGCTGGCGATCTTCGTGCACGGTTGCTTCTGGCACGGCCACGACTGCCGCCGCGGCGCGCGCGTGCCGAAGGCCAATCGCGACTATTGGCTGGCCAAGGTCGCCCGCAACCGCGCCCGGGACGCCGCGGCGCTTGACGCCCTGACCGTCGCCGGCTGGCGTGCCAAGACGCTCTGGGAATGCGAGCTGAAGGATGCAGGCGCTCTCAGCGAGCGGCTGGCGAAACTGTTGGCCGAGGCCCCTCTTCGAAGAAAACCTTAAGAATTCAAGGCCACACTGCTTGCCGAGAAGCTGTGAGGGTGCGGATGCCGCGGGCCATCCGCCTCGGGCGGGAAAGGCCCAGGCGAACGCCGCTGCTGGAGACCAAGATCGTCGTGATCGTATTGATCGCGACGATGGCCGCCCTGACGTGCACCTTCTCGATCTATCAGTACCGCAACTGGACCGCCGACCTCGACGACCTAGCGGCCGACCAACTCGCCGCCGGCCGGGTGATCGCCGGCCTTGCCGACGAGGCCCTGCGGCGCGACGACGCCCGTCTGGCCGCCGAGGCCCTCGCCGTGTTCCGCGCCACGGAGCACGCCACAGCCGCGAGCTATGTGGCCGCCGACGGGCGCCGGCTGGACTTCCGCCGCGACGAGAACGCCGTCCCGCCGTCGCCCTCCGGCGTGGCTGCGGCCCAGGCGCGGCGCACGCCGGAGGGGGTGGAGATTCGCATTCCCCATTTCGAGCGCGGCCGCCGGGTCGGCGAGCTCGTTCTCCTTGGCAGCCATGCAGAGCTGCTGCGCTTCCGGATCGTCAACATCCTGACGGCGATCGGGCTCTCGGCGGCGGGAACCCTCGGATCCGGTTGGCTGGCGCGCCGGATGGTGCGCCGGGCGCTCCGGCCGCTGCATGCGCTCGACGAGGTCCTGGAGGCGGTCGCGGCCTCCCGCGATTTCGACCGCGCTGTCGAGGTGACCTCTGACGACGAGGTCGGCCGGCTGGCGCGCAACTTCAACGGTCTGCTGGAGGCGCTGCGCGATTACGACGCCAGCTTGAACAGCGCGCTGGCCGAAGCCCACGCGGCCCGCGACGCGGCCGAGGAGGCGAGCCTGCTGAAGTCGCGCTTCCTGGCCAATATGAGCCACGAGGTGCGCACGCCCTTGAACGGAATCATCGGCATGGCCCAGGCCATGGCGCTGGAGGGCCTCGATCACCGCCAACGCGAACGGCTGGCGGTGATCGAGGCGTCGGGCTCGGCCCTGCTCTCCGTGCTCAACGACGTGCTGGACATCTCGCGCATCGAGGCCGGTCGCCTTCAGCTGGAAGAGGCGCCCTTCGAAGTCGCGGAGATCGCGGAGGGGGGGCGGACGGTCTTCGCCGCCGCCGCTGCGGCCAAGGGGCTGGAGTTCGCGCTCTTTGTGGAGCCCGGCGTAGAAGGCCGCTGGATGGGCGATTCCGCCCGGGTGCGGCAAGTGCTCTACAACCTGGCCTCCAACGCCGTGAAGTTCACCGAGCGCGGTCGCGTGGAGGTGCGCGTCGCGCCGGTTGAAGGGCAGGGCCTGGCGCTGGTCGTCTCCGACACCGGCGTCGGCGTGGCGCCCGACCTGGTTCCCAGGTTGTTCGGCCGTTTCGAGCAGGGCGACGGGGGCGTCACCCGGCAGTTCGGCGGCGCAGGCCTGGGGCTGGCGCTCTGCCACGATATCGTCGGCTTGATGGGCGGGCGGATGGAGGTTGAGAGCGAACTGGGTCGCGGCAGCACATTCCGGGCGATCCTTCCGCTGGCCCGCGCCGAAGCGCCGGCTGGAACCGACGACAAGGCCCTCGCCTGGCCGCTGCGCGTGCTGGTGGCCGAGGACAATCCGACGAACCAGCTGGTGGTGACCACCATACTGGCGGCCTTCGGCATCGAGCCGCTGATCGCCGAAAACGGCGAAGCGGCCGTCCAGGCCTGGGAGCAGGGGACCTTCGACCTCGTCTTCATGGACATCCAGATGCCGGTGCTGGACGGGGTTTCCGCCGTGCGCGAAATCCGCCGCCGCGAGGCCGCGCTCGGCCGCCCGCGCACGCGAATTGTCGCCCTGACGGCCCACGCCATGCCGCATCAGGTGGCCGAGTACGTCGCCGCCGGCATGGACGGCCACCTGGCCAAGCCGATCCTGATGGACAAGCTGATCGAGGCCCTGAACGCCGCCGCGCCGGCGGCTAAGGCGGCCTAAAGCCCGGCCACCGTCACCTGGGTCTTCACCGAGTTGGCGATGAAGCAGTCCTCGTGGGCGGCGTGGTGCAGTTCGGCCAGCGTCGCCGCATCCGGTCCGGCGCCGTCCCACTCGATCTCCGGCTTCAGGATCACCCGCGTCACCGCCTGGCGGCCGGGGGCGATTTCCTCCATCACGCCCTCGGCATGGTCGCGATAGGCGACGACGACGAAGCCGGCCAGCCGCGCCTTATGCAGGAAGGTCAGCATGTGGCAATTGGAAAGCGCCGCCACCAGCATCTCCTCCGGATCCACAGCGCTCTCGTCGGCCCATTTGCCGACCACGTGCGGCGAGGCCGAGGCCGGCACCTCCGCCCCCCCGTCGAAACGCAAGGTGTGGGCCCGGCTGTAGCGTCCCTTCAGGAAGTCCTCACCCGGCTTCAGGGTCCATTCGAGATCGGCGAAATATGCGGCCATGGCGTCCTCCGGGTGAGGCGCTGGATATAGGACGCCAGCCGTCCGGCGCGACCCTAAGGCCGAGCTTTTTTCAGAACGCTTCCGCCGGCAGGGCCATCATCAGTTCCGAACCCGTCTTCAGCTTGGCGAGGTGGGCGCCCGCCTCGGGCAGGACACGATCCATGTAATAGCGGCCGATGGTCAGCTTGTTCCCATAGAAGGGATCGGTCTCGCCGGCCGCGATCTTCGCCTGGGCCGCCACGGCGATCTGGGCCCACATATAGGCCAGCGCCGTATAGCCGAAGAGTTGCAGATAGTCGGTGGAGGCCGCTCCGGCGTTGTCGGGATTGGCCAAGCCGTGCTGCATCAGCCAGAGGGTCGCCTCCTGCAGCTGGGCCTTGGCGAGGGCCAACGCGTCGGTGAACGGCTTGAGCGCAGGCTCGCCCTGGTTGGCCTCCACGAAGGCGTCGATCTCGGCGAAGAAGGTCATCACCGCCCGCCCCCCCTGGGCGGCCAGCTTGCGGCCGACGAGATCGAGGGCCTGCACCCCGTTCGTGCCCTCGTAGATCAGGGCGATGCGCACGTCGCGCATGTACTGGCTGACCGGGAAGTGCTCGGTGAAGCCCGAGCCGCCGTGCACCTGCACCGCATCCGAGCAGACCTTCAGCCCCCGGTCGGTCAGGAAGCCTTTCACCACCGGCGTCATCAGCGCCATGTAGTCGGCGGCCTTCTGGCGCACCGCCTCATCCGGATGGGCGTGGGCGAGGTCGCCCTGCAGGGCGGTCCAGAACAGGAAGGCGCGCCCGCCTTCGATCAGCGCGCGGCTATCCATCAGCATCCGGCGCACGTCGGGATGCACGATGATCGGGTCGGCGGGGCCGTCGGGGTTCTTCGGCCCGGTCAGGGACCGGCCTTGCAGCCGCTCCTTGGCGAACTCGGCGGCGGCCTGATAGGCGGCCTCGGCCTGCGAGATGCCTTGCAGGCCCACCCCGATCCGCGCCTCGTTCATCATCACGAACATCAGCTTCAGGCCCTGGTTCTCCTCGCCGACCAGCCAGCCCTGCGACCCCTCGTGGCGGATCACGCAGGTGGCGTTGCCGTGGATGCCCATCTTCTCTTCCAAGCCGTCGCAATAGACGCTGTTGCGTTCGCCCGGCTTGCCGTCCGCGTCGGGGATGAACTTCGGCACGATGAACAGGCTGATGCCCCGCACGCCTTCCGGCGCGCCCTCGATGCGGGCCAGCACCAGGTGGACGATGTTTTCGGCCATGTCGTGCTCGCCGCCGGAGATCCAGATCTTGCCGCCAGTGATGCGATAGCTGCCGTCTGCTTGTGGAACCGCCTTGGTGCGCAGCAGGCCGAGATCCGTGCCGCAGTGGGGCTCGGTCAGATTCATGGTCCCGCACCATTGCCCGGAGGCGAGCTTGGGCAGGTAGAGGTCCTTCTGCGCCTGGGAGCCGCCGTTCAGGATCGCCGAATAGGCGCCGTGGGTCAGGCCTGGATACATGGAGAAGGCCATGTTCGCCGAGGAGCTCATCTCCGAGAAGGCGAGGTTGACCACATGCGGCAGGCCCTGGCCGCCATAGGCCGGCTCCGCCCCCAGCGCCGGCCAGCCCCCCTCCACCAGCTGGGCGTAGGCTTCCTTGAAGCCGGGCGGGGTCTTGACCGTGTGGTCGGGATTCCAGACGCAGCCCTGCTTGTCGCCAACGGCGTTCAGCGGCGCCAGCACCTCGCCCGTGAACCGGCCGGCCTCCTCGACGATCTGCTCCACCACATCGATGGAGGCGTCGGCGAAGTGGGGCAGGTTGGCGTAGCTTTCCAGGCGCAGGACGTCGCGCAGCAGGAAGACATGGTCGCGCACGGGGGGCTGGTAGGGCATCGGGGCTCCGAACGGCTAAAGGGGCTCGCAGGCGTGCTGGAGCCCCTTGATTATCTCCAATGGCGGCGGCGCAGAAGCGCCCGCGCCTACTTCGCGTGTTCCAGGTCGCCCAGGCGCGCGCGCAGCACCTGGTCGTAGTCGGCCGCGCGGGGCAGCAGGTCCGGCCGGGTCGCGGCGAGCTGCTTTTCCAGGGCGTCGCAACCCGTGCGCAACTGCTCGATGGCCTGGTCGATGTCGCGGCGCTGGGCCTCCAGGGCCACGATCCGCTCGCGGAATTTCTGCAGCGACTTGGCGTTCTGGGCCGCGCCCCCGTCGCCGATCTCGTAGAGATCGAGGATCTCGCCGATTTCGGAGAGCGACAGGCCTACGCGCTTGCCGCGCAGGATCAGCTGAAGCCGGGCGCGATCCTTGTAGGAATAGACCCTGTTCATGCCGTCGCGGGCGGGCGAGAGCAGGCCCTTGTCTTCATAGAACCGCAGGGCGCGCGGCGTGCATTTGAATTCCAGGCAGAGCTGCCGGATCGTGTAGGTCCGGGCGGGGCGGCGCAGATCCGCAGGCATGGCGTCCTCCCTTGAACGCGCTTTTTGACCGCTGACAGCGTAAATCCCACCTTCCGTTTACGTCAAGGTGATCGTTGGTAACCTGGGCGTGAGCCCGCAAGGCCTCAGGCGGCGACGAGCTCGCCCGCCAGCGCACGCTCGATCAGCTCGATGGTGCGGTCCAGCCCGAAGATGGCCGCGAAGGAGCCGAAGCGCGGCCCCTGGCTCTGGCCCAGCAGCACCTCGTAGAGCGCGCCGAACCACAGGCGCAGGGGCTCGAAGCCGCCGGCCTTGCCCGCCTCATAGACCTCGTTCTGAATCAGCTCGGCGTCCTGGCAGCCGGCCGGTAGGGCCTTGAACCGCCGCACCAGGTCCTCCATCGCCGCCCGCTCCTGCGGCGCAGGCTCTCGGAACCGCTTCGAGGGCTTCACGAAGTCCTCGTAATAGTGGATCGCGTAGTCGGCCAGCTTGTCCAGCATCGGCTCGCTCTGCGGGCTCGCACCTGCGATGTAGCGGGAGACGAATCCCCAGAGGATCTCCTTGGTCGAGGCGTCGGCGGCCGAGACCAGGTTCAGGAGCAGGGAGAAGGAGACCGGCGAGCCCTTCTCCGGCGGCGCGCCGCGGTGGACGTGCCAGGCGGGATTGTCGATGGCCGGCGCATTCGCGCCTTCCCGATTGCGGTTGAAGGCGTCCAGCTGCTGCAGGTACTCGTCGGTCGCCTTGGGAATGACGTCGAAATAGAGTCGCTTGGCCGACTTCGGCGACTGGTACATGTAATAGGCCAGGCTCTCGGGCGCGCCGTAGCGCAGCCACTCCTCCATGGTCAGGCCGTTGCCCTTGGACTTGGAGATCTTCTGGTTGTTCTCGTCCATGAAGAGCTCGAAGTGGAAGGCCTCCGGCGGCGTCCCGCCCAACACCTTCACCAGCTTGTTCGAGACCCGGACGGAATCGACGAGATCCTTGCCGGACATCTCGTAGTCCACCTCCAGGGCCGTCCAGCGGGCGGCCCAGTCGGGGCGCCACTGCAGCTTCACGTGACCGCCGGTGACGGGAACCTCGGTCGGCGTCCCGTCCTCGTCGGGGAAGACGATGGTTCCCGTCTCGAGATTGCGCTCCAGGGTCGGGGCCTGCAGCACCCGGCCGGTCTTCGGGCTGATCGGCAGGAAGGGCGAATAGGTGGCGCGGCGCTCCTCGCCCAGGGTGGGCAGCATCACCGCCTGGATGGCGTCGAACCGCTCCAGCACGCGCAGCAGCACCTCGTCGAAGCGGCCGGACCTGTAGCAGTCGGTGGAGGAGAGGAACTCGTACTCGAAGCCGAAACCGTCGAGGAAGGCGCGCAGGCGGGCGTTGTTGTGCGCGCCGAAGCTCTCGTATTCGCCGAACGGGTCGCGCACGCTGGTGACCGGCTTGTCGCGATCCTCCTCCAGGAGGTGGCGGTTGGGCACGTTGTCCGGGATCTTCCGCAGGCCGTCCATGTCGTCGGAGAAGACGATCAGCTTCGAGGGGATGGCGTCCCCGGTCAGCGCCCGGAAGGCGGTTCGCACCATGGTCGGCCGCGCGGCCTCGCCGAAGGTGCCCATGTGCGGCAGGCCCGAGGCGCCATAGCCGCACTGGAAGACCACCGGCTTCTGCAGCGCCTGGAAAGTGCGCACGGCCTCATCGGCCTTGCCTTCGTGGATCAGGCTGGCGGCCAGGTCCCGCTCGGCGTCGGTGAGGCGCAGGCGCAGGATGCGGTCGAGCAGGATGCGGGCCTGCTCGAAGGGCCAGCTCTTGGCGCCCTGGGCCTGGTGCGAGAGGCCCCGGAGATCGGTGGTCGGTTGTGCGGTGGCGGACATGCGGGGGCGTTACCGCTCCGAGGGCCCCGCCTCAAGCGGACTTTTGACGCGCAGGCGCGCGGTGCGGCGGAACCTTGGCGCAGGTTCGGCGTCATTGCCTGCGCACCGGAGGACGCCCGCCATGGATCTGCTCGTCGCCAAACGCGCCTTGGGCCTGCTCTCGATCGCGCTCGGGGTGGTGGCCGTCGCCAATCCCGTCCGCGTGTCGCGCTCTCTCGGCCTGACTCTCGACGAACAGGCGATGAGCGCCTTCGGCGCCCGCGAGATTGCGGCAGGCGCCGGCCTGCTCTCGCCCGTCAAGCCCGGCCCCTGGTTCTGGGTGCGGGTGGGCGGCGACGTGATGGACATGGCGACGCTGGCCAAGGCCATCGACCGGGAGAACCCGCGGCGGACCGCCGCCTTCGCAGCCCTCGCCGCCGTGGCGGCCATCGCCGCTCTCGACCTCTTCTTCGCCGCCCGCGCCAGCCTGGACAAGGAAGAGAACGCCGAGGCCGCCGCCTAGCTGGACAGGAGGAAGTGGCCGCGCAGCGAGGCTACGGGCTTCTCACGCGCCTCCTGCCAGGCCTCGACCTGCACGTTGGCGATCTGACGGCCGATCTTGCGCACATCGGCGCGGGCGTAGGTGATCATCGCCTTACCGGGGCGCAGGTAATCGATCGTGACGTCGATGGTCTTGGGAACCCGCGCGCTTCCCTGGCGGATCGAGAGCTGGGCCAGGGCCGTCATCTCCATGAAGGCGCCGATCACGCCTCCATGCAGGGCCGGCAGCATGACGTTGCCGACAAGGTGCGGCGCGAACGGCAGGATGGCGGTCATCTCGTCGCCCGCCAGCTCGGCGCGCATGCCGAGGAAGTCCACATAGGGCACGCGGGCCAGGAAGGCCTGCAGGCGCTCGTTCGCTGTGGGTTCCGTCATGCGCCGCCCTCGGGCCGCTTCAGGACGAAGGCCGCCTGGGCCGTGGCGATGGGATCGGCGGGACTGACGTCCCAGGCCTGGGCGCGCACGAAGGCGATGGTGCGGGTGCGCTTGTAGCAATGCGCCTGGGCCGTGATGTCGGCGCGCGGGGTCGCAGGCCGCATGTAGTCGATGCGCAGGTCCAGGGTGGCGGTGGAGAAGGGGCCGCCTTCGGACATGGAGCCGGAGGTGATGGCCAGGCCGCAGCAATGGTCGAGAAGGGCGGTCACGACCCCGCCGGCGATGACGCCGGTGTCGGGGTCTCCGACCAGGTCGGCCCGCCAGGGGGCCAGGATCGAGCCGTGGTTCGGCTGGACGTCGACGAGCTTGAAGCCGAGGGCGGAGGCCTGCGGCACGGTTTCCACCATGTGCCGCGCCATCTCGCGAAGGGCCTCGGGGGTGATCGTCATCCCCTTGTCAGTGAGGCGCCTCCGCCTGTCGGTCAATCTTCCGCAAGGTCAAGGTGCGGAACCCTTAGAACGCGCCGGCCGCTTGACCATAGACCGCCAGCAGGACCGCGACGAGCGGGGTGACGGCGAGGGCGAAGTTGGCGAGGCCGTTGAAAGCGAAGGTGTTTTGCATGACTGTGTTCCCTGTCTTTTGTGGACCGCGTCGGCCGCGCTCCGATGAGATGGGTATACAAAAACGCGTTCGCGAATACTCGTTAAGTCTCAGTCATGAAGTCGATTTCACATTCTGAATACTCTGTAATGTTCGTTAAGGGGGAAGGCCGCAGGGACCTCGCCGCATGATCCGCCCCGAAGCCCTGCTCTGCCCCAAGCCCCAGGGGCTCTATTGCGCGCCCGGCGACTTCTTCGTCGATCCGACCTCGCCCGTGGCTCGCGCAGTGATCACCCACGGCCACGCCGATCACGCCCGGGCCGGCCATGGGGCCGTGCTGGCGACACCGGAGACCCTGGCGATCATGGCCGAACGCTACGGCCAGGGCTTCGCCGAAACGGTCCAGCCCGCCCGCTACGGCGAGGTGGTCCGCCACGGCGAGGTGGAGATCTCCCTGGTTCCTGCCGGCCATGTGCTGGGGTCGGCCCAGGCGGTGGTGCGCTGGAAGGGCCTGACCATGGTGGTCTCCGGCGACTACAAGCGCCGGCGCGACCCGACCTGCCCGCCCTTCGAGCCCGTCCCCTGCGACGTCTTCATCTCCGAGGCGACCTTCGGCCTGCCGGTGTTCCGCCATCCGGACGACGCCGAGGAGATCGCCCGACTGCTGCGCTCAGTCGCCCAGTTTCCGGAACGCTCGCACATGATCGGGGCCTATGCCCTCGGCAAGGCGCAGAGGGTGATCCGGCTGCTGCGGGAGGCCGGCTGGGACCGGCCCATCCACGTCCACGGCGCCCTGGAGCGGCTGAACCGCCTCTACGAGGCGCACGGGATCGATCTCGGGCCGCTGGCGCCCGCCACCTCAGCGGCGAAGCAGGACCTGGCGGGCGCCATCGTCGTGGCGCCGCCCTCGGCGCTCGCCGACCGCTGGTCGCGGCGGTTTCCCGATCCGGTGGCGGCCTTCGCCTCCGGCTGGATGCGGGTTCGGGCCCGCGCACGCCAGCGCGGGGTGGAGCTGCCGCTGGTGATTTCCGACCATGCCGACTGGGACGAGCTGACCGCCACCATCGACGAGATCCGACCGGGCCAGCTCTGGATCACCCATGGGCGCGAGGAGGCGCTGGCCCGCTGGGCCGAGCTGCACGGGATCGAGGCCAGGGCGCTGGCCCTGGTCGGCTACGAGGACGAAACCGAGGACTGAAGCGCCGTCAGACCCTGAGCGGCATCAGCACGTACTGGACGTCGGCGTCCGCCGGATCGAGCACGAGCGCCGGGTCGTTCGGCCCACCGAATCGGAACTCGGCCTGCTCGGCCCCGATCTGGTCCGTTACGTCCAGCAGGTAGCGGGCGTTGAAGGAGAGCTCGAACGCCTCGCCGGCATAGTCGGCCTCCAGCTCTTCCACCGCCTGGCCCGCCTCCATGTTGCGGACGGTCAGCACCACGCGGCCGGGTTCGATGGCCATGCGCACCGAGCGGCTCTTCTCCGCCGAGATCGTCGCCACCCGGTCCACGGCCTGGGCGAACAGCTTGTTGTCGACCATCAGGACCCGGTTGTTGTCCTTGGGGATCACGCGGACATAGTCGGGGAAGTTGCCGTCGATCACCTTGGAGGTCAGGGCGGCGCCGCCGAATTCGAAGCGCACCTTCTGGGGACTGACCTGCAGGTCGATGGATTCGCCGGCGTCCTCCAGCAGGCGCCGGGCCTCGCCCACCGTCTTGCGCGGCACGATCACGCCTGGCGCCCCGGCGGCGCCCTCCGGCGCGGCCATCTCAGCCAGGGCCAGGCGGTGGCCGTCGGTGGCCACGGCCCGCAGCTTCAGCGCGCCGCCCTCGTTGACCGTGTGGAGATAGAGGCCGTTCAGATAGTAGCGCGTCTCTTCCGTCGAGATGGCGAAACGGGTCTTGTCGACCAGCCGGATGAGATCGTTCACGTCGACGCCGATCCGCCCCGACAGGCCGTCGGAGGACATCATCGGGAAGTCGCCGGCCGGCAGGACCGGCAGGTTGAAGCGCGAACGCCCGGCCTGGACCGTCAGCCGCGGATCCTCGCCCGTGAAGGCAAGCGAAACGTCGGCGCCTTCGGGAAGCTTGCGCACGATCTCGTAGAGTGTGTGGGCCGGTGCGGTGATCTGGCCGGGCTGGTCCACCTGGGCGAGCGCCTCGTCGATGATCTCCATGTCGAGATCGGTCGCCGAGAAGGTCAGGCGATCGCCCTCGGCCGAGAGCAGGACGTTGGACAGGATGGGGATGGTGTTGCGACGCTCCACCGCGCTCTGCACATGCCCCAGCGCCTTCAGCAGCGCCGCCCGTTCGATCGTAAGCTTCATATCTTGGTCCGAACCTCCGCGCGCCGGCACGAACCGCCGGCGCCCCCCGATGGGAAGGGACTAGGGACATTAGTCGAATTCGGGGCGCGTGGAAGGGGCTGCGCCCGCAAGTGCGACGCTCAGGCGCCGGCGAGGTCGAAGCGCACCGAGGAGCGGCCGAAATCCAGGGCCACGTTGTCGAACAGAGTCAGGAGGTCGATGCCCAGCATCATGGTCGGCTTGTCGTGCAGGTCCCACAGCTTGAAGACCGGGACGTCGGTGAACACCACCGGCACATTGCCGAGCGTCAGGCCGCCCAGCCGCATGAACGGCACATAGAGCTGGTCGCCGGAGAAGGATTCGCCGGCGATGCTGACCAGACCCACCTTGGTGGCGCGGCTGCGGGCGGTGGGGTCCTGACGCTCGATCAGCCTGCGCACGGCGAGGTTGCCCAGCGAGAACTGCGAGCCGGAATCGATCATGGCGTTGATGCGCTCGCCGCTGAGGTCGGCGTCGACGATGGTGAGCTGGCCGGACTTGCGGCGAGCGGGCACCACCACGCGGCCCTCGCGGCTGGTCTCGCGGCGAGACTTCCCGATCTCGATAGACCGGCCCTTGAAGGCGAAGACCAGCCGCTGACCTTTCAGCCAGTCGATGCCCAGCACGCCGTCGATGTCGAAGCCCGCCATGGGCAATACCGGCGCCTCGACGTTGCGGCGGGCGCGGTCGCTCACGAGCAGTTCGTCGATGTGGACGCTGGCGCGCGGCCGCCGGCCGACCACGGTGTTCACGTGCAGCACCCGGCCCTGGGGCAGCTTCAGGCTGTCGGCCAGGCGGGCGGAGACGCAGGAGGTGTTGGCCCCCGTATCGACCATGAAGCGGAACGGGCCGCGGCCGTTCAGGTAGACCGGAGCCACCACGTGGTCGAAGGGGCCGCCGGGCGTATCGATGGTGGTTGGGGGAAGGTCTGGCTCGAGCGCCGGATCGAACGGCTCGGCCTGCGGCGGCAGGCTGGCGAACGCCGGCGAGGCCAGCATCAAGCCGCCGGCCGCCGCGATCCGGCCGATGAGCCGCCGCCGAGTCTCGGACCCCGCCACGGGAGCCTCCCCGTCGAAGAACGGCGTTAGGTTACCGCTTAGGCCTTTGGGGGGTCAATCGGCCATGCGCCCTTGGCCTAGTGAGGGGCGGCCCCACCCAGGTCGACGTGGGCGCGATCGCCGAGATCCGGTTCCCGTCCGGTGGCGTTGGCCCGGGCGATCTCATAGGCGAACCTCACCGGCCCGGCTTCGGACAGCCAGATCTGGGCGTCGCGGGCGGCGAAGCGCAGCATGGTCAGGCGGGGATCGTCCTTTCCGTCCGGGTACCAGGCCGCCACGACGGGCCCCCAGTACTTCTCGATGCGCGCCTGGTCATGGTTCTGCTCCAGCCGGCCGGAGAGGCACGCCTGAAGGTCCTGGTCCTTTGACTGGACGACGAACATGGCCTCGGCGCCGTCCGCGACGCTGCGCGCCAGGTCGGTGTCGGTGCGCGTGAAGAACCAGATATCCCCCGTCTCCGGTTCAGCGAAGGCGGTCATGGGCTGGAAGTGCTGCACCGGGGCGCCGCCCACCACGCCGAGCATGCCGTATCGCCCCTTAGCGATCTCCTTCCACAGGCGCTCTTGCATTTCCGCGGGGTTTTGGGTGTCGGTGGCCATGGGTCGCTCGCTTCAGGACATTGGAGACAGGGCGAAGAACCCGGAGCCCTCCGGTGGGTTCCGACCGCACGCCTGTCACACACCTGGCGGAACATGGGAGGCATGGACCTGCGCATTCATTCCTACGAAGGCGTCGCCAATTTCCGGGACTTCGGCGACTACGCCAGCCGCCACGGGGGACGCGCGGCCGCGCGCCGCCTCTTCCGCTCGGCCCACCACGGCGGGGCCACCGACGCGGACCTGGCGCGCATGGCTGAGCTTGGCCTCGCCGCGGTGGTCGACTTGCGCCGCATCTCCGAACGTAGGGCGCAGCCTTCGAGGCGGTGGGCCGACTTCGCCGCCGAGGTGATCGAATGTGACATCGGTGATGTGGGCGAAGCCCCTCACATCGCCTTCCTGCGCCGGACCGACCTCTCGCCGGCCAGCGTGCGCGCCTTTTATCTCGACTATTACGCCAAGGCCCCGTTCGAGCCACGTCACCGGGATCTCTTCCGCCGCTATTTCGAGGCGCTGGCGCGCGCGCCGGGTGGCGTCCTGATCCATTGCACCGCCGGCAAGGACCGCACCGGCCTGCTCGCCGCCCTTACCCATCACGTGCTGGGCGTGGCCGAGGACGAGATCGTCGCCGACTACCTGCTGACCAACGCCGCCGTCGGCGTGGAGGCGCGCCTGCCCACGGTGGCCCTCTCGCTGGAACAGACCCTGGGCCGCAAACCCACCGAGGCCGCCGTCCGCGCGTTCCTCGGTGTGGAGGCGGACTTCCTGACGGCGGCCCTCGAGGCGATCCGCGCCGGCCACGGAACCGTGGAGGGCTATCTGGAATCACTGGGCGTAGATGCCTCGATGCAGGACGCCGTTCGGGCCAACCTGCTGGGCTAGGGGCTGGCCTCCGAGGGCCGATCGGGTTCGTCCGCCTCGGCCAGCGCCGTCGGATCCTTGACGAAGCCGCGCGCGACGGCGGTTTGGGAGAACACCTCCTCCTGGCCGTCCTCCAGCAACTCCAGGCCGTCGGCGGTCGCGTCCTGATCCGGCTTTTCGGGTGACGACGTCATCGTGGTTTCCTTCCGCGTTATGAAGCCGCCGCGACCCGGGAGGGTTCCGGGAGAGGAGAGGGTTCGAAGGAGGCGCAGATGTTCCAGGCCGTTGTCGTTCAGACCACCACCGAAACCGAGTCCGAGGCGGAAGCCATCGCCGAGCTGCTGCTGGAGCGGCGGCTGGCGGCCTGCGTCCAGATCACGCCGATCCGCAGCCGTTATGTGTGGAGGGGCCAAGTCGCTCGCGCAGACGAGCAGCTTCTCGCGATCAAGACCCGGGCCGAGCTGTTCGAGGCGGTTCGCGAAGCGATCCGCGCACAGCATTCCTACGAGACGCCGGAGATCCTCGGCGTCGCAGCAGCCGCGGTCGATCCCGCCTACCTGGCTTGGCTGACAGAGGCCACGCGGACGGCGGAGAACTGAACAGGCCTCATTTCGGCCGCAGCAGGGCCTCTCCCAGGTCCCATTGACACGAAACCGTGAGGGGGCGTCGGGGGATGCTCAACGACGGGAGATCCCATGCGTACGATCGCCATCCTCGGGGCCGCCGGCCTCTTCGCCGCGGCCGCCCTGCCGGCCGCCGCCCAGACCTCCGAAGCGGGCCAAGCCGCGCCGCCCGCCGCCGAAGCCGGCGCCTCGGCCGACGCCTCCGCCCAGGTGGCGGTCGGTCAGGCGGTGAAAGACAACACCGGCGCCACCATCGGCACGGTGACCGACCTGAAGGCCAATGAGAGCGGGGGCCAGGTGGCGACCGTTCAGATGGGCGCCGACAGCTTCGCCGTCGACGCCTCAAGCCTGGCCGTCCAGGACGGCGCGGCGGTGATCAACGCCAGCGAGGCCGAGATCAAGAACATGATGAAGAAGTAGGCGAAGGCCCACTTCGGACCCACGACTCAACGCCCCGCCACCCGGCGGGGCGTTGTTCGTTCAGGCCTTGGTGTCCACCGAACCGCCCGCCTCTTCGCCCGAGGCCGCGGCGTCGCCGCCGGCGTAGGGATTGGCCGGGGCGGCGTGTTCGGCGGGCGCGGCCTCGCCGGTCGATCCCTTGGCGGCCACCACCACCATGGCCGGCCGCACCAGCCGGCCGAGCAGTTCGTAGCCCGGCTGCAGGGTCTGGATGACCCCGCCGGCGCCCACCTCGTCGGAGGCCTGCTCCATCATCGCCTGATGGAAGTGGGGATCGAACTTCGCGCCCTTGGGCGGCTCGATCCGCTTCAGGCCGTTGGCCTCGAAAGCCGCCAGCAGCGACTTCTCGGTCATCTCGACGCCGAGCACGAAGTTCTTCACCGCCGGGTCCTCGCCCTGGGGCGGCGCGGCCAGGGCCCGGCCGAGCGTGTCCGATACCGTCAGCAGGTCGCGGGCGAACTTCTGGATGGCGTAGGCGCGCGCGTCGTTGGCCTCCCGCTCGGCCCGCCGCTTGGTGTTCTCCGCCTCGGCGGCCACCCGCAGCACCTGGTCCTTCAGCGCGGCCACCTCGGCGCGCAGGGCGATCAGCTCGTCGGCGGCCGCATCGGCCACGTCGTTGAGGTCCTCGGCCGGCGTTTGATCGTCGGTCATGTCGTTTCCAAGCATCCTTTACGCGTTCGTCACCTGGGAAAGCACGCGGGCGGTGTAGTCCACCAGCGGGATCACCCGAGCATAGTTGAGGCGCGCGGGCCCGATCACGCCGATCGCGCCCAGCACCTTCTGCCGGCCCGTCATATAGGGCGCCGCGATCACGGCGGAACCCGAAAGCGAAAACAGCCGCGTCTCGGCGCCGATGAAGATGCGCACGCCCTGGGCCTGGCGGACATCGTCGAGCAAACCGATCAGCTGCTCCTTTTGTTCGAGGTCGTCGAACAGCCGGCGCACGCGCTCCAGGTCCTCAAGCGTCTCCCGGTCGGCCAGCAGATTGGCGCGACCGCGGACGATCAGCGCACGTTCCGAGCCCTCGCCGCCGCCCCACGCCGCCAGCCCGTCCTCCACCAGTCGCGCGGCGGCGACGTCCAGCTTGCGCCGGGCGGCGTCGAGCTCGGCGCGGATCTCGGCCCCGGCCTCGGCCAGGGTGCGGCCGCGCAGGCGGGCGTTCATGAAGTTGGAGGCTTCCTGCAGGGCGCTGGGGGTGACGCCGGCGGCCAGCCGCATCAGCCGGTTCTCCACCTGACCGTCGTCGAAGACCATGATGGCGAGCGCCTGGTCGGCCGAGAGCGAGACGAACTCCACATGCTTGATGCCGGCGTCGCGCACCGGGGTGACGACCACCCCGGCGCCGCCGGCCAGGCCCGAAAGGATGGCGCTGGCCTCGTTCAGGGCTTCCTCGAAATTGCGGCCCTTGACCGAGAGACGCGCCTCGATGGCCCGGCGGTCCTCCTCGCCGACGTCGCCCACCTCCAACAGGCCGTCGACGAACAGGCGCAGGCCGGCGTGCGTCGGCAGCCGGCCGGCGCTGACGTGTGGGGCGTCCAGCAGGCCTAGCTCGGCCAGATCCTGCATGGTGTTGCGGATCGAAGCCGGGGACAGCTGAATCCCGCCTTTGGAGAGCGTCCGCGAACCCACCGGCTCGCCCGTCTCCAGATAGCTCTCCACCACCCGGCGGAAGATGTCGCGGGCCCGCTCGTCCAATTCGGCGAGGGACGGCCCGGGCGAAAGCAGCGGGCTGGTCACGGCTGTCGGCGTCGCTCCTTCGGAGCCATGGACGGAACCTCCTCGATCTAGGATAAGCGCGCACTCCGGCGGCGCAAGGCGCCGGCCGCCACGCCGCCTTGAGGAGCCCCGTCATGCGTCCGTCCGAACGCTCGCCCGAGACCCTTCGCCCGGTCGTCCTGGAAACCGGCGTCAACCGCTACGCCGAAGGCTCCTGCCTGGCGAGCTTCGGCCACACCAAGGTGCTGATAACCGCCAGCGTAGAGGACCGGGTGCCGCCCTTCATGCGCGGGCGGGGCCTGGGCTGGGTGACGGCGGAGTACGGCATGCTGCCGCGCGCCACCCACACCCGCGGCCGGCGGGAGGCGTCGGAGGGCAAGCAGTCCGGGCGCACCCAGGAGATCCAGCGCCTGATCGGCCGCTCCCTTCGGGCGGTGGTCGACCCCGCCCGGCTGGGGGAGCGGCAGATCTCCATCGACTGCGACGTGATCCAGGCCGACGGCGGCACGCGCACGGCGGCGATCACCGGGGCCTGGGTGGCCCTGCGCCTGGCGACGAAATATCTGATGGAGGAGGGGGTGATCTCGGCCGACCCGATCCTCGATCAGGTGGCGGCGATCTCCTGCGGCGTGTTTTCCGGAACCCCGGTGCTCGACCTGGACTACGAGGAAGATTCCAACGCCGAGGCCGACGCCAATTTCGTCCTCACCGGGACCGGCGACATCGTCGAGATCCAGGCGACGGGCGAGAAGCGTGGATTTTCGCAGGGCGAGTTCGAGGCCCTGTTCGCCCTGGCCCGCAAGGGAATCGGGGAGCTGTGCGAGCTCCAGAGGGCCGCGACGGGCGGCTGAGCGCGTTCCGCAAAGTGAAGCGTTCCGAACGCGTCAAGCCTTGGACAGCCCGCCGCTGGTCTTGGGAACGGCTGCTTAGAAGCCGTTGATCAGCATGAAGCGGAACGAACCGGACGGGATCCGGGCCATTTCGCGCGCGATGGGCCCCATCAGGGCGAGGATGAAACGCTCGATGGCCTGAGCCATGGCCGCCTCCATTTGTGCGTTGCAACATTTTGTTGCGATGCACATATGAAGTCTGCCCTGGAGACGCAAGGCTTTTGAGCCTCGCTTTTCACCAGATGGTCAAATGTGTTGTTGCGGCGCAACATGCGCCCCAGACCTACTCCTCCTCGTCGAGGAAGGGCTCCTCCGGGCCGGGAACGTATTCCAGAAGGTCTCCCGGCTGGCAGTTCAGCTCCCGGCAGAGGGCCGACAGGGTGGTGAAGCGCACCGCCCGGGCCTTGCCGGTCTTCAGGATCGACAGGTTGGGCACCGTGACGCCGACCCGATCGGCCAGTTCGGTCAGCGACATGCGCCGTTCGAGCAGCACGCGGTCGAGAAGAACCCGGATCGGCATGTCAGATCGTAAGCTCCGCTTCGCGGCGAAGGCGGGCGCCTTCGCGGAACACCTCGGCCAGGACGAAGACCACCAGCACCGAGAACCACGCGGTCAGGCTGAAGCCTGGCGTGTTGATCTCCGATCCCGGCAGCAGCCAGGTCCCCAGGCCCCAGACCGCATAGCGGCCGATCTCCAGCCCGGCGAGCACCAGGCCGATCACCCGCAGGCGCATCACATTGTCGGGATGGAAGGGATCGCCGGCCGTCAGGGTTGCGAAGATCCGCCGCAGGCGCTCGACGATCACCAGCACGCCTCCCAGATAGAGCGCCATGGCCGCCAGCCCGCCCAGCAGGAACGGCCCCTTGGCGGCCATTTCGGCCCCGCCGGCGCCGGTGCGGATGGTGATGTCGTCGATGAGCGACGGGTTGAAGCTGAACATGATGGCGGCCAGCATCATCAGGGCCACGACGCCCAGCCCCGCCCAAAGCAGGAAGAACACCACGTCGAGGATGATCTTCAGGAAGCTCGAAACCGAGCCCGGCCCCAAGGCGCGCATCATCGCCTCCGACTTTTCCGCCCGCCTGTCGATAGGGCGAAGCGGCCGCTCGGCCAAGGCCCTTATCGAAAAACGATATTAAACTTTTGCAATACACACGTCGTCGCATCCCCCTATGCTGCGGGGCCTTCGTCCAGTGCTCGAAAGTGACAAGGCGCGTTCCATGCCCCTGAAGCTCGATCCCGGCGCCCGCCTGGTCGTCGCCACCCACAATCCCGGCAAGGCCGCGGAACTGGCGGCGATCCTGGAGAACCGGTTTACCTTGACCACCGCCGGCGAGCTCGGCCTTTCCGAACCGGAGGAGACCGAGGCCACCTTCGCCGGCAACGCCCTGCTCAAGGCCCGCCAGGCCGCCGACGCCTCCGGCCTTATCGCCTTGGCTGACGATTCCGGACTGTCGGTCGCGGCCCTGGACGGCGCGCCGGGCGTCTTCTCCGCCCGCTGGGCGGGTCCGTCGAAGGACTTCCGGGAGGCCATGGCCAAGGTGGAGACTCGCCTGGAAGAGGCGGGCGCCGAGGACTTCGCCGCCTGGTTCACCTGCGCCCTGGCGGTCGCCTGGCCCGACGGGCCGGCGGTGGTCGTGGAGGGCCGCATCGACGGCGCGCTGACCTTTCCGCCGCGCGGGGACAAGGGGTTCGGCTACGATCCGATCTTCGTGCCCGAAGGCGGCGAGCAGACCTTCGGCGAAATGGATCCCGCGGCCAAGGACGCGATCAGCCATCGCGCCCGCGCCTTCGCCAAGCTGAAGGCCGCCCTGCTTTGACGCCGCCCGCTCCCCCGGCGGGGAGCCCGGCGCTCGGGGTCTATATCCATTGGCCCTACTGCGCCCGGGTCTGCCCCTATTGCGATTTCAACGTCGTGCGCGACCGTGGGCGGCGCGAGGAGCAGATCGCCCTGTTCGGCGCCATCTTGGAAGACCTCGTCGCCCAGGCCGAGCTGACGGGTCCCCGGCGCCTGGCCTCCATCTTCCTGGGCGGCGGCACGCCCTCGCTGATGGACCCCGATTGGGCCGGCGAACTGATCGCCCAGGCGCGCAAGCTGTGGACTCCGGACGGCGAGGTGGAGGTGACCCTGGAGGCCAATCCCACCGACGCCGAGACCGAACGCTTCGCCGCCTTCGCCGCCGCCGGGGTGAACCGGCTTTCGCTGGGGCTTCAGGCGCTGAACGATGCGGACCTCAGGCAACTCGGCCGCAACCACGACGCCGCCGGCGGCCGGCGCGCGGCGGAGACCGCCGCCCGTGTCTTCCCGCGCCTCTCCCTGGACCTGATCTACGCCCGGCCCGGCCAGACGCCGCAGGCCTGGCGCGCCGAGCTCGCCGAGGCCCTGGCCCTGGGCCCCGAGCACGTCTCGCCCTATCAGCTGACCATCGAAGGCGGCACGGCCTTCGAGCGCGCCGTTCGCCGGGGCGCCCTGGTCCCGCCCGACGAAGACACGGCCGCCGAACTTTTCGAGACCACCCAGGCGGTGCTGGAGGCCGCCGGCTTCGACGCCTACGAGGTCTCAAACCACGCCCGCGGCCCACAGGCGCGTTCCCGCCACAACCTCGTCTATTGGAGCGGCGGAGACTATGTCGGCGTCGGTCCAGGCGCCCACGGGCGGATCACCGGTCGCCGCCAACGCATCGCCACCTACGCGGCCCCACGGGTGGCCGACTATGTGGCCAACGTCCTCGACATGGGGAACGGCTTCGCCAAGTACGACGTGCTCGACGCGCGCGCCGCGGCGCAGGAGCGGCTGCTGTCGGGCCTGCGGATCGACGACGGCGTCCCCTTCGGAGAGCTTGCGCCGCTCGCGCTCTCCCCCGACCGGCCGGAGATCACCGGCCTCGTCGCGCAGGGGCTGATCGCCAAGGATCCTGAGCGCCTGCGCGTCACCCGCGCCGGCCGCCTAGTCCTGGACCACGTCACGGCCCGGCTGGGGGTCTGAGGCTTGCCATCGGCGGCTCAAGCGGCGAAGCCTTCACCCATGTCCCGCCGCCCGCCGCCGCCTGAGCTTTCCGACGCCCCGCTGGCGCCCGGCCTCTATGTGGTGGCGACCCCAATCGGCAATCTGCGCGACATCACCCTGCGGGCCCTGGACGTGCTGGCCGGCGCCGATCTGGTCCTGGCCGAGGACACCCGGGTGGCCGGCAAGCTGCTCTCCGCCTTCAACCTTTCCAAGCCGCTGGAGCGCTATGACGAGCATGCGGCCGAACGGACCGGCCCGAAGGCGCTGGCGGCCTTGGCGAACGGCGCGCGAGTCGCCCTGGTCTCCGACGCCGGCACGCCCCTGGTCTCCGATCCCGGCTATCGGCTGGTGCGCGGGGCCCTCGCGCAGGGACACGCGGTGATCCCCATTCCCGGCGCATCGGCCCTGCTGGCGGCGCTCAGCGTGGCGGGCCTGCCGACCGACCGCTTCCTGTTCGCCGGCTTTCCGCCGCCGAAGTCCGCTGCGCGGCGGACCTTCTTCGAGGAGCTGGCGGGCCTGCGCGCCACCCTGGTGTTCTTCGAAGGCGGCTCCCGCCTCGCCGCCAGCCTGGCGGACATGGCCGACGTGTTCGGGGCCCGCGAGGCGGCCGTGGCCCGGGAACTGACCAAGCTCTACGAGACCGTGCTGCGGGGATCGCTCGCCGACCTGGCCGCCGATCCGAGGCTCGCTGCGCCCAAGGGCGAGATCGTGGTGCTGGTGGGGCCGGGGCGGGAGACCGCAGCCACGGCGGCCGACGCCGATGCAGCCTTGGCCGATGCGCTGTCGCGCCTGCGTCCCGCCGAGGCCGCCGCCGAGGTGGCCAAGGCGCTCGGCCTGCCCCGCCGCGACCTATATCGCCGCGCCATGGCCATGCGTCAGGAGCGGGAGGAATGAACGCGGCCCGTCGGGCGCGGGGCGCGGCCGCCCGGCTGGCGGGCCGCCGGGCCGAGGCCTGGGCGGCGCTGTGGCTGATGCTGAAGGGCTATCGAATCCTCGGCTTCCGGCTGCGCACGCGGCTGGGCGAGATCGACCTTCTGGCGGTGCGCGGCCAGGTCCTGGCGGTGGTCGAGGTCAAGCAGCGCCGCACCCTCGCGGAGGCCCTGGAAACCGTCACCCTGGAGCAGCGCGAACGGCTGCGCCGGGCGGGCCAGGCCGTCGCCGCGCGACGGCCCCGCTTGCAAAATCTGACGGTTCGGCTCGATTTGGTGGCCCTCGCGCCGGGACGCCTGCCGATTCACAGTCCCGACGCCTGGAAGGGCGGCTAGATCCGCAGGGACCGTATGACCCGAGAGGAAGCCGAAGCCGTATTGCGTGAAGCCGGCCGTGCGCCGGAGGGGGAGTTCCCCCTCCTGGAGGCCGCCATCGCCTGCGCCGTGCACGAGGACCCTGCGCGCGACCCGGAAAAGGCCCGCGAGCTGGCCCGCATGGGCGTGGAGCGCCTGACCGAGCGCCTGCAGCAGGAATCACCGGAGGAGGCCTTGGCCGAGACCCTGGCCGGGGACCTGGGCCTCAACGGCGACCTCTTCACCTACGAGCATCCGGACAACGCCTGCATCATCGCCGTGGCCGAGCGGCGCAAGGGCCTGCCGGTGGCGCTGGGGGTCTATTACCTGCACGTGGCGCGCAAGTGCGGCCTGACCGTCAAGGGTGTCGATTTTCCGGGCCACTTCCTGCTGCGCATCGAGACCCAGGAAGGCCCCCTGGCCATGGACCCGCACAGCGAGGGCCGGGTGGTTCTGCCCTCGGAACTGACCCGGCGGGCCCTGCACGCGGGCCTCACCCCCGACGTGGCTGATCGGCTGGACCGGCTGATGGCGCCGGTCAGCGACCGGGCGGTGCTGATCCGGCTGCAGAACAACATCTTCGCGCGGGCCAGCGCGGCGCGGGATTTCGCCCGCGGGGAACGGGCCGCCCTGCGCCGGGCGCTGCTCGATCCCGGCGATCACCGCCCCTGGCTCGACGTCGCCGCCGCCCGCGAAGGCCAGGGGGCGCTGGCCGGCGCCCTGCAGGCCCTGGCCCACGCCTCCACCCTCGACGGCGGGGCGGCCCTCGCCGCTCGGGCCCAGCGGGAGCGGGTGCGGCTTCGCCTCAACTGAGCGCCAGCGCTGGCGCTCGCGCTTCCTGCCGCCTATGTCAGGCGCCTTAGCCTTAGGGAGCCGCCGCCCATGCCGTTGAAGGTCGCCGTCCAGATGGACCCGCTGGAGTCCGTCAATATCGAGGCCGATACGACCTTCCTGATGCTGCTCAACGCGCAGGAGCGGGGGCACGAGCTCTTCGTCTACACGCCCGACCGCCTGGCCATGGAGGACGGCGTGGTCACCGCCCGCGGGCGGTCGGCCACGGTGCGGCCGGTGAAGGGCGATCACGTGACCTTCGGCGAGTGGGAGGTGCGCGAGCTCGCCGAATTCGACGTGGTCCTGCTGCGCCAGGACCCGCCCTTCGACATGGCCTACATCACCTCGACCCATTTCCTGGACAAGGTCCACCCCAAGACCCTGGTGGTGAACAACCCGACCGAGGTGCGCAATGCGCCGGAGAAGCTGTTCGTCACCGACTTTCCCGGCGTGCAGCCGCCGACGCTCATAACCTCGGATTTCGAAGCCCTGCGCGAGTTCCGGGATCGCCAGGGGGACATCGTGCTCAAGCCGCTCTACGGCCTCGGCGGCTCGGGCGTGGCGCGGCTGCTGTCGGACGACCCCAATCTCGACGCCATGCTCGACCTGCACCGGGCCATCGGCCGCGAGCCGGTGATCGCCCAGAAGTTCCTCCCCTCCGTCGCCAAGGGCGACAAACGCATCCTGCTGGTGGACGGCGAGCCGGTGGGCGGCATCAACCGGGTGCCCAAGGAAGGCCAGATCCGCTCCAACCTCGCCGTCGGCGGCCGGGCCGAGGCGGTCGAGCTCTCGCCGCGGGACAAGGAACTCTGCGCCATCATCGGCCCGGAGCTGAAGCGGCGGGGCCTGATGTTCGTCGGCATCGACGTGATCGGCGACTATCTCACCGAGATCAATGTCACCTCCCCCACCGGCGCCCAGGCGCTCAAGCGATTCACCGGCGTCGACGCCACGGCGATCCTGTGGGACCGGATTGAATCCATGCGAGCCACGGCTTAGCTTCTGGATGAAGAGACGCCGCTACGTCGCGGAAACGTCTCACTTTCCCGAATAGTTCTGTTTTTGTTCTTGATCCGACCCGCAAGCCATGCTGGGCTTGTGGATAATTGCTTTGGATTTCTAGGATCGGGCATGGCTTCGCGGGTGGTCACGGTCGCCTTCCAGGGAGTGGAGGCGCGTCGGGTGGACGTGGAGGTCCAACTCACCGGCGGCGAGATGAAGTTCATGCTGGTCGGCCTGGGCGACAAGGCCGTCGCCGAAAGCCGCGAGCGGGTGCGGGCGGCCTTCGCCGGGCTCGGCCTGGCCATGCCCTCGCGCCGCATCATCGCCAACCTGGCGCCCGCCGACCTGCCCAAGGAGGGCAGCCATTACGACCTCCCCATCGCGCTGGCGGTAATGGCGGCCATGGGGGTGATACCGCCCGACGCCCTGGCGGAATGGGCGGCGGTCGGCGAGCTGTCGCTGGACGGCCGCATCGTCGGCGTGGCCGGCGCCCTGCCCGCGGCCGTGGCCGCCGGCGCCATGGGACTGGGCCTGATCTGCCCGGAGGCCTCGGGGGCGGAAGCCGCCTGGGCCGGCGAGACCCGGATCCTGGCCGCCCCGTCGCTGGTGGCGGTGGTGAACCATTTTCGAGGAACCCAGATCCTCTCGCCGCCCAAGCCCGGGCCGATGACCGACGGCGATCGCGTTCCCGACCTACGCGAGGTGAAGGGCCAGGAAAACGCCAAGCGGGCCCTGGAGATCGCCGCCGCCGGGGGCCACAACCTGCTGTTCACGGGCCCGCCCGGCTCGGGAAAGTCGATGATGGCCGCCCGCCTGCCAGGGCTCCTGCCGCCGCTCTCGCCCGCCGAGCTGCTCGAAACCTCGATGATCCACTCGGTGGCCGGCCTGATCGCCAAGGGCGAGCTGACCCGCGCCCGCCCGTTCCGCAGCCCCCACCATTCCGCCTCCATGGCCGCGCTCACCGGCGGCGGCCTGCGCGTGAAACCGGGCGAAGTCTCCCTGGCGCACAACGGAATCCTGTTTTTGGACGAGCTCCCCGAGTTCAGCGCCCAGGCCTTGGACTCACTTCGTCAGCCCCTGGAAACGGGCGAGGTGATCGTGGCGCGGGCCAACGCCCATGTCCGTTATCCCGCCCGGTTCCAGCTCATAGCGGCGCAGAACCCCTGCAAGTGCGGCCTGGGCGGGGCCGGCCGCGGGGCCTGCGGTCGGGCCCCGCGCTGCCAGACCGACTATCAGATGAAGGTCTCGGGGCCCTTCATGGACCGCATCGACCTGCAGGTGGACGTGCCACCGGTCACCGCCGCCGACCTCTCCCTGCCCGCGCCGTCGGAAGGCACGGCCGAGGCCGCCGCGCGCGTGGCCGCCGCCCGCGCCCTGCAGGCCGAGCGCGCCGGGGAGTCGGGGCCGACCCTCAACGCCCGCGCCGAGGGCGACTTCCTGGAGAAGATCGCCGAGCTCGAACCCGCCGCCCGCAGCCTGCTCGCCAAGGCCGCCGAGGCCGGCGGCCTGACCGCCCGCGGCTGGACCCGCACCCTGCGCCTGGCCCGCACCATCGCCGATTTGGAAGGCTCCGGCTCGGTCCGCCGGGTGCACGTGGCCGAGGCGCTGATCTACCGACGCGTGGGCGCGCCGGCCATGGCTTGAAAAACGCTTCTCTCGCCAACACCGTCGAGGCGCGGTCAGGAGGTACAGCGAACGTCGGGCTAGCGGTTTGGGCTTTCCCGCCGCCCCTCGGCCCAGGCGCCGACACCTATCGCGGCTAAAACCATATAACTCCAGATCACCAAACCATAGACGTAGGCGCGGGCGCGGACCTCTGAATCCACAATCATCGCGACGTGTGTGACGACGTTCAGCAGCTGGAATGCCGTCGCAAATAGCAGCCAAGTTCGGTCGCTATACGCCGCCAGCGCAGCGAATGCGATCAGCACGCCAACGTCGACGGCCAATACGCTCCACTGAGGGTCGATCCAGTTGTCGTAGTTATAGACACTGCGGCTGATCAGCCAGCTAATCGCCCACAAAACCGCCACCAGACGCTCCGGCCGCCCACCTCGCCAGAACGCCAGGATGCAAACAACCACCAGCGCCACGAACCAGACCTGCTGAGGCAGGGTGCGAAGAAACACGAAGCCCTCCAGAGCATCGAAGGGCTTCGATGATGTCAGAATTCGGCGCCGGTCCGAAAGACGAGACCTACGCCACGTCGGCGATTCGGAGCGCGCGGTTTGTACGCGCGTCCGCCATCAGCGGCTTCACATCGGGCACTCCGCTCAACACTACCGCCCCCAGTCCGATCTGGGTCTTGGCCAGGTCGAGCTCCTTGTGGGTCTCGACGATGGCGCGGCGGGCGCTGGCCAGGGCCGCGATGGCTTCGCTGGCGCGCTCCACCGCATCCTGTCCGATCAGGGCCGAAAGGCCGGCGTCGGCGCGCAGTTCCGGCATGACGCAGGCCAGCCTGGCGGTCTTGGCCAGGGCCGCGTCGATGGCGGCTTCGGCTTCGAAGAGGTTCGCCGCCACCTGGTCGGCGATGAGACGACGTTGCTTGAGCATGAACAGTCCCCCTCGCGCCGGGGAGGCCGGCGCGGTTCGTTAGTCCCGATTTTCCGGGAGTGCGGCCCTCGGCCGCGAGGGCCTCAGACCAGATTCTGCAGGGCGTGAAGGCCCGCCAGCAGCGCTCCGAAGGCGAGCGCCGAAAGGATGGCGATCAGGCCCACGAGCCCCAGCCTTGCGGCCGGGCTCAGGTCGTTGCGGCCGAACCCTCCGGCGGATCGGCCGGGAAGCCTTCGTCCAGAAGCGCCCAGGCCAGGCAGAGAATCTCGCGCCAGACCATCTCCGGCGGCTTGAACCGCGCCGTCTTGCGCGTGGCCGAAATCAGGTCCCGCGCCATGCCGGCCCTGATCGGGCAGCCCGCCAGATCGGCCAGTTGCCGCTCCAGCTGGCTCCAGCAGATCGGCGGCGCCTGCGGCTCCGACGGTTCCGGCTCGGGCCAGCGCCGGGCGAAGGTCTCCGCCTCGCGGCGGATCCGCATCGCCTGCCGCACCGCCGACCGGCGGCGCCCGACCGCGGGATCCATCTCCAGGTCCGAGGTCCGGGCCCTCACGTCGGCCAATTCGCTCAACCAGTCGCCCATCTGGCGCACCTCCTTGTTGGAGGTCATCGGGCCACGGACGGGGCCTGGCGTCTGTCCTGATCGCGTCCTGTCCCGATCCAATCGGGACAGAGGCGGCGTGGTCGGCGAGCCGGCGGGCGGCCTCGTAACGGTCGCTTACCCCCAGCTTGCGCCGGGCGCGGTCGCAATAGGTGTCGACCGAGGCCTTGGACATGCCCAGCTGCCGGGCGATCTGCTTGGAGGAAAGGTGGCGGTCGACGAGCCGCAGGCATTCTCGCTCCCGAGGAGTCAGGAGTTCGACAGGATTCTCGACCGTCCCTTGCGGCGCGCGCATAAGATGAGCAGGTTAACCTCTCGCGCAAACCGCCGCTAGCCATGGCGGCGCTTGGCCACATTCTGTCTCAGAACGGAGATCCCATGCCTCTCGACGACGCGACGGGACCCGATCCGGTCGACATCGCCATCGGCGCGCGGATACGCCTGCGGCGCAAGAGCCTGGGCGTCAGCCAGAGCGCGCTCGCCGATCGCATCGGGGTGTCGTTCCAGCAGGTGCAGAAGTACGAACGCGGGGCCAATCGCGTGTCCGGCTCGACCCTGGTCCTCGCCGCCCAGGCGCTCGACACCACTGTCGGCTGGCTGGTGGGCGAGGAGGGCAAGCTGGCCGAAGCCGACGAGGGCCTGGTCCGGGCGCTGGGCGTCAACGGCGCGGCCGAGCTGGTGGAGGCCTATGCCGCCATCCCGACCGCCGCGGCCCGCAGCGCCCTCCTGGCGCTGGCCGAGGAGATGGCGAACCGGTAGCGCGCCGTTAAGCCGCAGGGCCTAGGCTCTGAGCCCATGCCCCGGAAGCCCCGCCCCGCGAGCGTCAGCGCCGAGCAGCTGGCCTCTCTGAGCCACGAGTTCCGCACGCCGCTGAACGGCGTGCTCGGCATGGCGCGCCTCCTGGAAGGCACCCGGCTCACCGCCGAACAGCGCGCCTATGTGGCCGCCCTGCGCGATTCCGGCGAGCACCTGCTGGGCCTGGTGAACGACGTGCTCGATTTCGCCAAGCTGGGCTCCGATCGCATCGAGCTGCATCCGTCCACCTTCGAGGTGGAGGCCCTGTTGCGGGCCGTGTGCGAACTGCTGTCGCCCCGGGCGCGGGAAAAGGGCCTGGAGATCGCCTGGGCCGCGCCCGCGGGGATCGGCCAGGTGTTGGCCGACGAGGGGCGCCTGCGCCAGATCCTGCTGAACTTCGCCGGCAATGCGCTGAAGTTCACCCGCGAGGGCGGGGTGCTGATCGCCGTGGCCGAGCGCGGCGGGGCCCTGCGTTTCACCGTCTCCGACACCGGGCCGGGAGTCAGCGAGGCGGCGCGGGAGAAGATCTTCGAGGCCTTCGAACAGGCCGATCCGTTCCACGACATGCAGCTGGGCGGCGCGGGGCTAGGCCTGGCCATCGCCCGCAAGCTCGCCGTCGCCATGGACGGGAGCGTCGGTGTCGAGACCGCGCCCGGCGGCGGCGCGGCCTTTTGGTTCGAGGCCAAGCTGCCGCGCCTGGCCGTGCGGCCGGAGCGCCTGCTGGCGGGGCTGACCGTCGCCGCCGCCTCGCCCAATCCGATCGTGCGCCAGGCCGCCCGCCTGCAGCTCGAGGCCGCCGGCGCGCGGGCGCATGAGACGGCGCGCCTCGAAGGCCTGGGCGAGGCCGACGTCGTCCTGCTCGACCATGCGCTCGCCTCCGGGCGGATCCTGAAGCGGCCGGCGGGTCGCACCGCCATCGTTCTGCTGGCACCCGAGGACCGCGGGCGGATCGAGGCCTATCGCGCCGCCGGCTTCGCCGGTTACCTGATCAAGCCCCTGCGGCGCGGCTCGCTGGTGGAGCGCGTGCTCGCCGCCGCCGGAGCGGAGGCCCACCGCCACGAAGCCAGCGAGGACGACCGCATCGCCCCGGCCAGCGCCCCGGGGACGCGGGTGCTGCTGGTGGAGGACAATCCGATCAACGCCCTCCTGGCCCGCACCCTGCTGACGCGCGAAGGCTGCGCGGTGGATCAGGCCGGCGGCGGCGAGGAGGCGCTGGCCGCCGTGGCGGTCGGCCGTTACGACCTCATCTTAATGGACATGCGGATGCCGGGCCTCTCGGGGCTGGAGACCACCCGGCGCCTGCGCGAACAGGGGGTCGCAACCCCGGTCGTCGCCCTGACCGCCAACGCCTTCGAGGAAGATCGCCACGCCTGCCTGGCGGCCGGCATGGACGATTTCCTGGTCAAGCCCCTGGCCCCCGACGCCCTGCGTGAGGTCTTGGGTCGCATGCGCGGCAGGACCTCCGGCTGGACGCCCGCCCCGCAGCGCGCCAATTTCGCCTGACATCGCGGGGGGCGCCCCGCGCAGCGGGGATGTCCATGACCAGCGAAGCCGAGACCGGAGAGGGCGAGAAGCGCGGCGCGCTGCAGGCGCTGGCCGTTTATCTGGAGCGCCGCTCCCTGGTCATGCTGGCCCTGGGCTTCTCCTCCGGCCTGCCCAACCTGCTGATCTTCGACACCCTGTCGGCCTGGCTGCGCGACGCCGGGCTTTCGCTGGAGGTGATCGCCTTTTTCGGCCTGGCGACGCTCGCCTATTCGCTGAAGTTCCTGTGGGCGCCGCTAGTGGACCGGGCGACGGTGCCGGGCCTCACCCGCCTGCTCGGCCACCGCCGGTCCTGGATGCTGGTCTGCCAGGGCGCGATCATGCTGGGGCTGTGGGGCGTGGCCGGGACCGATCCCATCGTCAGCCTGGGCCTGATGGCGGCGCTGGCCGTCCTCGTCGGCTTCGTCTCGGCGACCCAGGACATTGTCATCGACGCCTGGCGCATCGAAGCTGCGGTGACCGAGAAGCAGGGCGCCATGGCCGCGGCCTATCAGTGGGGCTACCGGATCGCCATGATCGTCGCCGGCGTAGCGCCGCTCGCACTCTCCGACTATGCGGGCTGGAGCGTCTCCTACGCGATCATGGCCCTCCTGATGCTGGTGGGCGTGCTCGGCGTCGTCGGCGCCCCGCGCGAAGCCCAGCACGTCATCCGCCGCATCGACACCGGCGGCATCCCCGCCGCGCCCGCGCGAGACGCCCTGGAATGGACGATCCGGCTGGCGCTCTTCGTGCTCGGCGCCCTGGTGCTGGGATCGGGCCTGGCCGGCAACGCCGCCATCCTGCAGGCGGGGCTTTCCACCGTCGGCCTGACCGGCGCCGGAGAGGCCGTGGCCGAGGTCTGGACCGGCAAGCCCTGGGGCGCCTTCTTCCAGGTGGGCGGCGTGGCCCTGGGCGGGATCGTCATCTTCCTGGCCGCGCGCCCGGCCCCGGGGCTGAGGACGCGGCCCGGCCGCTATATGAGCGCCGCGCTGGGCGAGCCCCTGGCCGACTTCTTCGGACGCTACGGCAGGTCCGCAGCCGCCATCCTGGCGCTGATCTGCGTCTACCGGTTGTCGGACTTCGTGCTGAACATCATGAACCCGTTCTACCTGGACATGGGCTATTCGAAGCTTGAGATCGCCGAAGTCCGCAAGGTGCTGGGCGCGGTGATGTCGGTCATCGGGGTGGGCCTGGGCGGCTTCGCCATCGCCCGGCTCGGCCTGATGCGGTCTCTGGTCATCGGCGCCTTCGCCGGCCCGCTCTCGAACCTGGTCTTCGCCTGGCTGGCCCTGCAGGGGCCGCAGCTCTGGGCGCTCAGCGTGGCCATCGGGGTCGACAACATTGCCTCGGGCTTCGCCGGCACCTGCCTGATCGCCTACATGTCCAGCCTGACGGGCCAGGGCTTCACCGCCACCCAGTACGCGCTCTTCTCCTCACTCTACGCCTTGCTGGGCAAGCTGGTCGCCTCCCAGTCCGGCCGGGTGGTGGAAGGCGCGGCCGGGGCGGCCGACGGCGGCGCGTTCGTGGGCTTGACCGCCCTCTTCGCCCGCCTGCCGCCGGAGGCCTTCGCAGGCGCCATGGAGAAGTCCGGCGTCACGCCCGCCGCCCTGGGCGCGGGCTATGTGGTCTTCTTCGTCTATTCCGCCCTCCTGGGGACGCTGGGCGTCGCCCTGGCCTTCTGGGTCGCGCGCTCGGCCGCGCGGCGGGAAAAGGCGGCCAGGTCAGGTGGTCTGTAGGCAGATCACCTGGGCGACCCGCAGGTCGCGGCGCAGGGCGTCGGAGACGCGGCCGTAGTTTTCCGGCGTGATCGGTTCGCCGAGCGCGAAGTCCGAGGGGCGGCGGTCGGCCTCCATCAGGGCCTCGGCCACGGTTTCCGGCGCGGTGGTGTAGATGCGGCCGCGCCGCGGCGCCTCGGCGACGGTCACCCCGATCACCCGGCCGGCGGCGTCGAGGGCCGGCGCGCCGGAGAGCCCGCCCAGCGAACCTTTCAGATTGTCCGTGCGGCCGGTCTCGGCCCAGGCCAGGACCGACTCCGTGCGCGCGCCGCGCCCCCGCACCACCAGGTTTTCGCGACCCAGCAGGCGCGAGGTGGCCTCGCCCGGCGCGCCCTGCGGATAGCCGGGATGGAAGGCTCGGTCGCCGCGCCTCAAGGGGCGGTCCAGGCCGAGCGGCAGGGGCGGCGCACCCCCCTCGGTGGTCAGGACGGCGGCTTCGCCGTGGGGATCGATCCGCACCCGGGCCTCCACTCCGCGCCCTTCGGCCACCACGATGGCGGCCTGGGTGCAGCCGTCCACCACGTGGCGCGCGGTGACCCACACGCCGCTGTCGGCCACCGAAAAGGCGGTGCCGGCGCCGGGCTTCACCTGCTGGGCCACCTCCACCACCACTTCCGGATCGAAGGGCGAGGCGGGACCGAGCGGCAGGCCCTCGTCGCCCGGCATGGGCGGCGGCGGCGGCGGGGCGTCGGCGCGCTCCTGCCGGCCGACCGCGGCGACCAGCAAGGCGGTCACTACCGCCGAATAGACCAGCCAGTCCGGAAGTCGTGGAAAATGCATGGGCCTAGCCGCTGACTGCTGCGGCGATGATCAGGGCCGTGGCGATCTTGGCGCCCACCAGGAGCGCCGCGGCCGAAACCTCGCCCTCCTGGATCCGCTGGGGCAGGCCGCGCAGCAGCATGTCCACCAGCCGGAAGATCAGGAGCTGCAGCACCACGGTGGAGGCCCCCCAGACGCCGATCTCAATCATCGAGGTGGACGAGCTCAGGGAGGCCGCCAGGGGAATGGCCAGGCCGATCAGCACCCCGCCCAGGGAGATCGCCGCCGCGGCGTTGCCGGCGCGGATGAGGGAAATCTCCCGGTGCGGCGTCATCAGCACATAGATCACCGCCGCGGCCAGCAGGATCAGGATGGTCACGCCTGCATGCAGCAGGGTGATCGGAAACCCGGTGGCGAAGGCCTGGATCTCGGGCGACTGCAACTGTGGCGGCATGAGGGGGTCCGCTCGACTTCGAAACTGGGCCGCATGGTTAGCACGGAGCGGCCACGCTTGGGCAACCGGTTCAGGCGGCGGGCGAATCCGTCGCAATCCGGCGCCGGGCGCTGGCGCGCAGTTTTTCGCTCTCCGACTTCAACTGGCCGCAGGCGGCGAGGATGTCGCGACCGCGCGGCGTGCGGATGGGCGAGGCGTAGCCGGCCTTGTTCAGCACGGCGGCGAACCGCTCGATGGTCGCCCAGTCGGAGCACTCGTAGTCCGTACCGGGCCAGGGATTGAACGGGATCAGGTTGATCTTGGCCGGAATGCCCTTCAGCAGCTTGACCAGGGCGAGCGCCTCGGCCGGGCTGTCGTTGACGCCCTTGAGCATGACGTACTCGAAGGTCACGCGCCGCGCATTTCCGAGCCCCGGATAGGCGCGGATGCCCGCCATCAACTCGGCGATCGGGTACTTTCTGTTCAGCGGCACCAGCTTCTCGCGCAGCGCATCATTGGTGGCGTGCAGCGAGATGGCCAACATGGCCTGGGTGCGTTCGCCGAGCGCCTTCAGCTCCGGAACCACGCCGGAGGTGGAGACGGTGATCCGGCGCCGGGAAATCGCGATGCCTTCATTGTCGGCGATGATGTCGATGGCGTCGGCGACGTTGTCGAGATTGTAGAGCGGCTCGCCCATGCCCATGAAGACGATGTTGGAGAGCCGGCGATCCTCCTTGGGGCTCGGCCATTCGGAGAGGTCGTCGCGAGCCACCTGCACCTGGGCGACGATCTCCGCCGCCGTCAGGTTGCGGACAAGCGCCTGGGTGCCGGTGTGGCAGAAGGTGCAGTTGAGCGTGCAGCCCACCTGGCTGGAGACGCAGAGCGCGCCCGAACGGCCGACATCAGGGATGTAGACCGTCTCGACTTCGATTCCCGGGGCCATGCGGATCAGCCACTTGCGCGTGCCGTCGCGGGAGACCTGGCGCTCCACCACCTCGGGACGGGCCAGGGTGAAGGCCTCGGCCAGTGCGGCCCGGGTTTCCTTGGCCACGTCGGTCATGGCCGCGAAGTCGGTGACGCCGTAGTGGTGGATCCAGCGCCAGAGCTGGCTGGCGCGCATCTTCGCCTTCTCAGGCTTCACCACGCCGGCCTCCACCAGCGCAGCCGCCAGCGCCTTGCGGGTCAGGCCCGAAAGGTTCGGCTTGGCGGCGACGGGCGCGGCGGCCGCGCGCGAAAGATCAAGGGTGACGCCCAAGGGAGGAACTCGCTGTCCGGAAGAGCCTGGAATATAGGCGATGCCTTGCCGGCTTCCAAACGGAGCTGCGTCGCATCCGGACTCAAACAAATGTTCGCCTGCGCTCTTCCGCCGCTTCCGGCGCTGCGCTAGCGTCCGCCGCACTTTTCCAGAACAGGCGGGAGACGCGAGCATGAAGGCGCTGTTGAGCAAGGTGGTGGGCGGTCCGGAAACGCTCGTTCTGGAAGACGTCGCCTCGCCGGAGGCCAAGCCGGGCTTCGCCGTGGTCGAGGTCAAGGCGGTCGGCGTCAACTTCCCCGACGTGCTGATCATCGAGGACAAGTACCAGTTCAAGCCGGCCCGCCCGTTCTCGCCCGGCGGCGAGGTCTCCGGCGTGGTCAAGGCCGTCGGCGAAGGCGTGACCAACGTCAAGCCTGGCGACCGGGTGCTGGGCAACACCGGCTGGGGCGGCATGGCCCAGGAGATCGCCATGGAGGCCGGGCGCCTCACCGTCATTCCCGACGCCATGCCGTTCGACGAGGCGGCGGCCTTCATCATGACCTATGGCACCTCCTATCATGCGCTCAAGGATCGCGCCGACCTGAAGCCGGGCCAGACCCTGCTGGTTCTGGGCGCCGCCGGCGGCGTCGGCCTGGCCGCGGTGGAGCTGGGCAAGGTGATGGGCGCCCGGGTGATCGCCGCCTGCTCCAGCCAGGAGAAGGTCGACCTCGCCAAGGCCCATGGCGCCGACGAGGGCGTGGTCTACGGCCGCGGCCCGTTCGACCGCGACGGACAGAAGCAGCTGGCCGAGCTCTTCAAACAGGCCTGCGGCCCCAACGGCGCCGACGCCATCTATGACGCCGTGGGCGGCGACTATGCCGAGCCGGCGCTGCGCTCCATCGCCTGGGAAGGCCGCTATCTCGTGGTCGGCTTCGCCGCCGGCGACATCCCGAAAATCCCGCTGAACCTCGCGCTCCTGAAGGGCTGCGAGATCGTGGGCGTGTTCTGGGGCGCCTGGGTCGGCAAGAACCCTGGGCGCCACGCCGAGAGCGTGCAGGAACTGCTGAAGTTCTACGAAGCCGGCAAGATCAAGCCGCACGTCTCGGAGCGCTTCCCGCTCGACAAGGCCGCCGACGCCATCCGCCACCTGGCCAGCCGCCAGGCCATGGGCAAGGTGGTGGTGACTATCGACTGACGTCAGGAGAGCCGCTAGTTATCGCCGATCACATAAAAGCGCGGGGGATCGGACATGGCGGGGCGGCTCGAAGGCAAGGTGGCGGCGATCACCGGCGGTGTCTCGGGGATCGGGCTGGGGACGGTGGAGCTCTTCGTCGCCGAGGGCGCGAAGGTGGTGGCCGCCGACATCCAGGACGAGAAGGGCGCCATGCTGGAGAAGCGATTCCCCGGCCAGGTGGTTTACGCCCGCTGCGACGTCACCTCCGAAGCCGAGATCGAGGCCGCGCTGAGCCGGGCGAAGTCGGAGTTCGGCGGCCTCGACATCCTGTTCAACAACGCCGGCATTTCCGACCGCATGACCTCGATCACCGAGGTCACGGCCGAGGGCTGGAGCTGGATCTACGACATCCTCGTCCGCGGCCCGGCGCTCGGCATGAAGCACGCCGTCCCCCTGATGCTGGAGCGGGGCGGCGGATCGATCGTCAACACCGCCTCCATCGCGGGACTGCAAGCCGGCTGGGGTCCCATCGCCTACTCCTCCGCCAAAGCCGCGGTGATCCATATGAGCCGGGTGGCCGCAGCCCAGCTCTCGCCGCAGAAGATCCGGGTGAACGCCATCTGCCCGGGCCTGATCGCCACCTCGATCTTCGGCGCCTCGCTCGGGCTGCCGCGGGAGGTGGCCGACCAGATGGCCGCGCGCGTGGCGGAAAACGCCGCCAAGGTTCAGCCTGTCCCCAAGGCCGGCATGCCCGACGATATCGCCCAGGCCGCCCTCTATCTCGCCTCCGACGCCGCGGCCTTCGTCACCGGCGCGCATCTGGTGGTCGACGGCGGCATCACCGTCGGCAGCCGCCATGCCTGGGACCAGGCCTCGCCCTCGCCGTTCATGGCGATGTTCGGCGAGATGGCGCCCCCCGCCATGGCCGGCCAGAATTGAGCGCGGCGGCGACCAGGCTGTCCTTCGCCGGCGGGCTCGATCCCGCACGCCTGGCGCCCACTTTCGCGCGCCACGGCCGCATCCACCTGCCGGGCGTGTTCGCCGAACCGGCCGCCAAGGCGGTGGGACGGACGCTGGCCGGGACGGTTCCCTGGCATAAGTCGCTCACGGCCCACGGCAAGAGCTACGACGTCGGGCTCGACACCCTGGAGGCCATGCCGCCCGAGCGCCGCGCCGAGCTTGAGGCGGCCATCGCCGAGGCGGGCCGCATCGGCTTCCAGTACCTGTTCGACGCCTGGCGGCTCTCGGACCTGATGGAAGCCGGCCAACGCAGCGGCGGCGCCCTGGCGCCGCTGGAGGCCGTCTATGATTTCCTGAACGGCCCCGTTTTCCTGGATTTCGTCCGCAAGCTGACGAACGACCCCAGGCCGGCATATGTGGACGCCCAGGCCACCCGCTACCGGGCCGGCGATTTCCTCACCGCCCATGACGATGCCGTGGAAGGCAAGAACCGGCTCTACGCCTATGTACTGAACTTCACCCCCGTCTGGCGGCCGGACTGGGGGGGGCTGCTGCTGTTCTACGACCACGACGGCCATGTGGCCGAGGGCTATACGCCCAGCTTCAACGCGCTGAACATCTTCCGCGTCCCCCAGTTGCACGCAGTGACCCAGGTGGCGAGCTTCGTGGCCGCCGAGCGGCTGTCGATCACGGGCTGGATCCGTGAGCGCTGAGGCGGGGCCGCCTCCGGTCCAGCCCGCCCAGGTCCGGGCCCCGAAGACGGACAACCTGCGCGGCGCGCTCTGGATGCTGGCCTCGGCGCTCGGCTTCACGGCCATGACGACCCTGATCAAGTTCCTGGGCGACGACTATCCCGCGGCCCTGCAGACCTTCTACCGACAGTTCGCCGGCTTCATCATCCTGCTGCCGGTGATCATCCGGATGCGCGGGGCGGCCTTCGCCACCACCCGGCCGGGGATCCTGATCTTCCGCTCCGCCGCCGGCACGGTGGGGATGATCCTCTCCTTCTACGCCTTCCAGAAGATGCCGCTGGCCGACGCCAATGCGCTGTCCTTCACCCGCACCCTTTGGCTGGTGCCGCTGGCGGCCTTCGTGGTGCGCGAGACGGTGGGTCCCTTGCGGGTCGGGGCGGCGGTGGTCGGCTTCGTCGGCGTGCTGATCATGCTGCGGCCGGGCGCCGGCGGCGCTTTCGCCGTCGACCTGCCGGCGCTGGCCATGCTCGCCTCGTCGTTCCTGTTCGCCCTCACCATCACCGGCATGAAGGTGATGACCCGCGACCATTCCCCCACCGTGCTGCTGGTCTGGGCTGCGACGCTCGGCCTGGTGCTCGCCATCCCGGGCGCGATCTTCACCTGGCGCTGGCCCGAGCCCGTGGACCTCGCCCTGCTGGCGGCCATGGGCGTGCTGGGGACGGTGACCCAGGGCTGCTACATCAAGGGCATGGCGATCGGCGACGCCGCCGCCATGGCCCCTATCGACTATGTGCGCCTGGTCTTCACGGTGATCGTCGGCTTCCTGCTGTTCTCGGAGATCCCCAGCATCTGGACCATCGCCGGGGCGGGCGTGGTGGTGGCCTCCACCCTCTTCATCACCTGGCGGGAGCATCGCGCAACACGGGCCGCCGCGGCCGCGAGGCTAACCGACGCCTGAGCGGCGCTCAGCCCTCCCGCCGCATCTCCTCCAGCGCGCGCTCGGCGGCTTCGCGGTGACGCGGCTTCAGGTTCCTGCCGACCAGGGCCAGCATGGCCGCGACGACCGCCGCATCGTCGGTGAAGCCGACCACCGCCAGCACGTCGGGGATCGCGTCGGTCGGCAGGACGAAATAGGCCAGGCCGGCCATCATCAGCGCCTTGGCGGTCGTAGGCGTCGCCGGATCGCGTGCGCAGAACCATACCGCCAGGGCGTCGCCGGCGAAGGGGACCTTTGAAGCCACCCTGCGGATCTTCGGCCAGAAGCCGCGGGCGACCCGCTGCTCGTTCACCCGCACGGTGGCGGGAACCAGCGCCTTCTTCGGGTCCAGCGCCTCGGCGGGATCGAAAGCGCCGCCATTGACGTGGGGTGATGCTTTTGAGTCGGCGCTCATCCGGTTAAAGCCTCGAACGACAAAGCCACTCTAGACGAGAACGGGAGCCAAGCGTCCATGAAACTCGATTCCTCCGTCGCCGCGGTCGTCACCGGCGGCGCCTCCGGCCTCGGCGAGGCCACCGTGCGCGCCCTCGCCGCCCAAGGGGTCAAGGTCGCCATCTTCGACATGAACGAGCAGAAGGGCGAAGCGGTCGCCAAGGAGGTGGGCGGCGTCTTCTGCAAGTGCAACGTCACCTCCGAGGAAGAGGTCGACGCGGCCTTCGCCAAGGCCCGGGCCGCCCACGGCCAGGAGCGCATCCTGGTCAACTGCGCCGGCACCGGCAACGCCATCAAGACCGCCAGCCGCGACAAGCAGACCGGCGAGACCAAGCACTTCCCGCTCGACGCGTTCAACCTGATCATCCAGATCAACCTAGTCGGCACCTTCCGCTGCATCGCCAAGTCGGCCAAGGGCATGCTGGACCTGGAGCCGCTGGAGGACGGCGAGCGCGGCGCCATCGTCAACACCGCCTCGGTGGCGGCCGAGGACGGGCAGATGGGCCAGGCGGCCTATTCGGCGTCGAAGGGCGGCGTGGTCGGCATGACCCTGCCCATCGCCCGCGACCTGGCCGGCGACGGCATCCGCGTGAACACCATCCTGCCGGGCATCTTCAACACCCCGCTGATGCAGTTCGCGCCGGAGGCGGTGAAGCAGGGCCTGGCGGCCTCCGTGCCGTTCCCCAAGCGCCTGGGGAACGCCGAAGAGTACGCCCAGCTGGCGCTGACGATGATCACCAACGGCTACTTCAACGGCGAGGACGTGCGCCTCGACGGCGCGATCCGGATGCAGCCGCGCTGAGGGCCGGTAAAAGCCTTCCCCGGGACACCGAATCCCGGGGGAGGTCGCGGTAGAGCTTTACCTTTCGCGCGATTGGGCATTCCGTAGGGTGCGGAACTCCCAAGGGGCGTCGTTTCCGAGATGATTGGCCGCTGGGCCCAGCGCTTCACGACCTCGGTCGAAAACCCGGTCGCCGGCTTGGCGATCGCCTTGGGCGCGGTCGCGATGGCCGCCGGCCTGCGGACGGCGAGCGGCATGACCGGCCCCGGCTCGCCCAGCTTCATGTTCTTCTTTCCCGCGGTGCTGCTGGCCACCCTGGTCGCCGGCGCTCGCGGCGGCCTGCTGGTCACGGCGGCCAGCACCATCTTCGTCGCCGCATTCTGGATCCGCGACAGCGCCCCGGCCGGCTTGGATTCCGCGGCGGTTCTCCAGCTTGTGTTGTTTCCCTTAAGCGCGGCGGTGACGGTTCTGCTGGCCACCGCAATCCGCATTGCGGTTCGACGGGGCGTGGCGGCCGAGGAGCGCTTCCGTATTTTCCAGGAACACGCGCTGGACGCCTTTGTGATCCTCGAGCCCCTTCGCGAGAGGGGTGAGATCGCCGATTTCGTCTGGAGCTACGCCAATCCGGCGGCCGAGCGCATGGCGCCCGCCGCTTCGGGGGGCTTGCTGGGGCGCAAGGTGCGCGACCTGTTCCCCGACGAGACGGGCGAGGACATGGTCGCCCGCTACATGGCCGTGCTAGCCGCCGACGGCCCCGACGATGTCGAGGTGCGGCGGATCATCGACGGCCAGGAACGCTTCTTCCGGTCCAGCGCGGTGCGGCTCGCCGATGGCGTGGCGGTGACCTTCCGGGACGTCACGGCGCAGCGGCGATCGGAAAACGCCCTGCGCGAGGGTGAGGCCCGGGTCCGGGCCCTGATCGACGCCCTGCCCCAGCTGATCTGGTCCAACCGACCCGACGGCCATTGCGACTACCTCTCGCCGCAGTGGATCGACTACACCGGCGCCCCGCCCGAGCGTCACCTGGGCTGGGGCTGGATGGAGGCGGTGCATCCCGACGACCGCGATGTCGTCGAGGCCGCCTGGAAGCAGGCGGTCGACGGCGCACTGCCCTTCGATGTTGAGTATCGGCTGCGCCGGGCCGACGGCGCCTGGCGCTGGTTCAACGGCCGCGCCAGCGCCCTGCGCGACGAGACCGGCGCAGTCCGGCGCTGGTTCGGCGTCTCGACCGACATCACCGAGATCGTCGAAGCCCGCCACAATCTCGAGGAACGGGTGGCCGAACGCACCCGGGCGCTCGAGGCGAGCCTGGAGGAGCGCGCCCGCGCCGAGGCGGCGCTGACCCGCGCCCAGCGGCTGGAGACCTTGGGGCGGCTGACCGGCGGCGTCGCCCACGACTTCAACAACCTGCTCACCGTGGTGATCGGCGGGCTGGACCTGATCCTGAAGCACGCGGCCGATCCGGGCCGGGTGCGGCGCCTGGCCGAGGCCGCGCTCGCCGCCGGCCGCCGCGGCGAGCGCCTGACGCGCCAGCTGCTCGCCTTCTCCCGACGGCAGGAGCTCTCCCTGGAAGTGGTCGACCTGGCCGCCCTGATCGAGCAGATCGAGCCCCTGCTGCGCCGCGCGGTGGGGGAGTCGGTGGAGCTGGTCGTGGATTGCGAGGCCGCCCCGGCCACCAGCCGCATCGATCCCGCCCAGTTCGAGGCCGCCCTGCTGAACCTGGTGGCCAACGCCGCCGACGCTCTGCCCGGCCGCACGGGACGCGTGGAGATCGCCCTGGGGCGGGTGAGGCTGGCCGAGGACGAAGTCCGCGGCGCCGCGCCGGGAGACTATCTCCGCCTGGCGGTGACCGACGACGGCGAAGGCATGAGTCCGGAGACTCTCGAACGCGCCTTCGAACCGTTCTTCACCACCAAGGACGTCGGGGCCGGGACGGGGCTGGGCCTGGCGCAGGTCTACGGCTTCGCCGGACAGGTCGGCGGCGCTGCGGCCCTGCGCTCGGCGCCCGGCCAGGGCACGACCGTCAGCCTCTACCTCCCCTATGCCCCCGAGGCGGCCAGGAGCGAAGCCGTGGAGGCCGCGCTCGATCTGCCGGCCGCCCGGGGGGCGCGGGTGCTGCTGGTGGAGGACGACGCGGCCGTGCGCGCCGTCACCGAGAGCATGCTGACCGAGCTCGGGTGCCAGGTGGTTTCGGCCCCCGACGGGCGCCAGGCCCTGGCGCGGCTCCAGTCCGGCGAAAGCTTCGACCTCCTGATCACCGACGTGGTGATGCCCGGCGGCATGAGCGGGGTGGAACTGGCCCGCACGGCGCGGACGCGGGACCCGCTGATGCCGATCGTGCTGACCACCGGCTATGCGGGCGAACGGCTGGACGAGGAGCCGGACGGTCCGGCCTGGCCCATCCTGCGCAAGCCGTTCCGCGCCGAACAGCTGGGCGCGATCCTTCGGGGCGCCTTGAAGGCCCGCACGCCAGTGGCTGGATAGGACCTCAGCGGCGCTTCAGGCTGCCGAGCACGCCGCGCATGATCTCCCGTCCTATCGTGCTGCCTGCCGTGCGCAGCAGCGACTTGGCGAAGGCCTCGCCCATGCCCTGACGGTTGGACGCCCGCGGCGCCGCGGGGCGGCGCGGCGCTTCGGCAGCCTCCGGCGCAGGCTTGGCCGCGGCGACCTGAGCGGCCCGGGCCTGCAGGACTTCGTGAGCGCTCTCTCGATCCTGAGAGCGGTCGTAAAGCCCCCGCACGGGACTTGCAGCCGTGACCTGGGCGCGCTCCTCCGGCGTCAGCGGCCCAAGCCGCGAGGCCGGCGGCCGCACCAGCGTCTTCTCGACCATGGTCGGCGCGCCCTTCTCGTCCAGCACCGAGACCAGGGCCTCGCCGACGCCGAGCTCCTGGATGGCCTGGGCGGTGTCGAAGGCCGGATTGGGCCGAAAACTGGCGGCGGCGGCGCGCAGACCCTTCTGCTCCACCGGCGTATAGGCCCTGAGCGCGTGTTGGATGCGGTTGCCGAGCTGCCCCAGCACCGTTTCCGGGATGTCGGCGGGGTTCTGGGTGACGAAATAGATCCCCACGCCCTTGGAGCGGATCAGCCGCACCACCTGCTCGACCTTCTCCAGGAGAGGCTTGGGCGCGTCGCGGAACAAGAGGTGCGCCTCGTCGAAGAAGAAGACCAGCCGCGGCTTCTCCGGATCGCCCACCTCCGGCAGCTCCTCGAAGAGCTCGCTCATCAGCCAGAGCAGGAAGGTGGCGTAGAGCCTGGGCGAGGAGATCAGGCGATCGGCGGCCAGCACGTTCACATAGCCGCGGCCGGAGCCGTCGGTCCGCATCAGGTCGGTGAGTTGCAGGGCCGGCTCGCCGAACAGGCCGCCGGCCCCTTGCGTCTCCAGCACAAGCAGCTTGCGCTGGATCGTCGCCACCGTGGCGGTGGAGACATTGCCGTAGCGCGCGCCCAGCGCCTTGGCGTTCTCCGAGGCGTAGGTCAGGGCTGCCTGAAGATCCTTCAGATCGAGCAGCAGCAGGCCCTCGTCGTCGGCCGCGCGGAAGACGACGTTGAGGACGCCTTCCTGGGTGTCGTTCAGCTCCAGCATCCGCGACATCAGCAGCGGCCCCATCTCCGAGATGGTGGCCCGGATCGGGTGACCCTGCTCGCCGAACAGGTCCCAGAACACCACGGGCGCGGCCGCCGGGTTCAGCGGCAGATCCATGCTCGCAGCGCGAGCCAGCATCTTCTCCCCCGGCGCGCCGGGCGTGGCGATCCCCGACAGGTCGCCCTTCACGTCGGCGGCGAAGACCGGGACGCCGGCGTCGGAGAAGCCCTGGGCCAGGATCTGCAGGGTCACCGTCTTGCCCGTGCCGGTCGCCCCCGCGACGAGGCCATGGCGGTTGGCGCGGTCGAGCCTCAAGATCTGCGGATGATCGGACTTGCCGATGAAGACCCCGGCGTCGGACATACGGCGCTCCCTCGCGTGACTGCCCCGCCAAGCTAGCGGGAAGGCCGTCCAGGCTCCAGCCGCTCAAGCGGACGCAAGGCTCGTGCGAAGATTCTTTCGAGAAAGGGACATAAACCCGCAGTTCATAGGATTTCGGGCAAATCGCTTCCTGACCCTCGGCAAAGCGGGGTAAGGAGCAGCGAGTTTGACGCAGACCGGTCCCGCGCCGACAGTCGAAGGGCCGATCCGCCGACCGGAAACCTCGATGCCGCAGCAAGTCGCCCTTTCCGCCCTTCCGCGGGCCTGCCTCGCCATCCTGGCGGTGATCGCGACGGGCGCGGCGCTCTACTGGCTGGCCGACATCCTCACGCCCGCGGCCATGGCCCTGTTCCTGGCCATCGTCATCGACGGCTTTGCGCGAGTCCTGAAGCGCCGCCTGCCCTGGCTGCCCCAGGCCGCCGCCCTGCCCGTGGCCCTGGTCGCCTCCATCCTGCTGTTCGGGGCGGCGATCTTCGTCGTCGCCGACAACGCCACCAGCTTCTTCGGCCGCCTGATCGCCTATACGCCGCGCTTCAACGAGCTGATCGCCCAGGCCGCCCACCTTGTGGGCGTCGATGTCGCGCCGACCATCGACGAGCTGATCCAGCGTCTCAATCCCACCCGCTATCTCGGAGACGTGGCGCGCGGCCTGCAGAACTTCGCCTCCAACGCGCTCTTCATCCTGGTCTATCTGGGCTTCATCATCGCCTCGCGGCGGACCTTCGAGCGCAAGATGGCCGCCCTCGCCGAGAACCACGGCGGCCGGCGCGAAACCCTGGCGGCCTTCCTGCGCATCCGTCACGGCATCGAACAGTACCTCTGGGTCCAGACCGTCACCGGCCTGATGATCGCCGGCGGGTCCTGGGTCGCCATGGCGGTCATGGGGCTGGAGAACGCCGTCTTCTGGGCGTTCCTGATCTTCATCGCCTCCTACATCCCGATCATCGGCGGCGCGCTGGGCATACTGGCGCCGCCGCTCTTCGCGCTGATCCAGTTCGAATCCTATTGGCCGGCGCTGATCCTGCTGGCGGTGCTGCAGGGCATCCAGTTCGTGGTCGGCAACATCGTCCAGCCGCGGATGCAGGGCGAGAGCCTGAACATCGACCCGGTGGTGGTGCTCCTGTCGCTGGCGCTCTGGGGCAAGCTCTGGGGCGTAGCCGGCATGTTCCTGTCCACGCCGCTCACCGTCATGGCCATGGTGATCCTGGCCCAGTTCGAAAGCAGCCGCTGGCTCGCCATCCTCCTCTCGGCCGACGGATCGCCGGTGAAAGCCCGCCGCCGAGGCCGTCACGCAAGCGTGAAACCGCAATCCTAGACCCGGGGTCTTCAACTTGGCCTTTCAGTTCCTATCTCCTGTCCGTTCGGGCTTGTCCCGACCTCAAGGCGGCCACAGCCCCCGCGCCGGCCGCCGCGAGCCCCGAGCGTTCCACCCTCCCCCCCACGGTGGAACAACGCGCCGCCGGACTCTCTCCTCCGGCGGCGTTCTCGGTTGGAAGGGGGGCTTCTGATGCCCACCGCCTCTCCCTTCGCTCGCCGCCTCGTGGAGGCCTTCGCCGCCGCCGTCGGCGAGGACACGCCGGCCGCCCGGGCCTTCGCCGTCCAGGCCGCCGAAGACGCCGTTCCCGAAGAACTGCCCGAACTTTCCCCGGAAGCGCTCGCCGCCCAGCTGGCCGACTTCTGGCGCTTCGCCGCCGAGCGGCCGCGCCCCGGCCCGGTCATGCGCCTGGCGCCCGTCGAGGGCGCGCCGGGCCTGGAGCGCCTGGAGATCCTGCAGGACGACGCGCCGTTCCTGGTCGACAGCGTGATGGGCGAGATCGCCGACCAGGGGCTTTCGGTCCGCGCCATGTTCCATCCGGTGGTCGAGACGCCCCGCGACGGCGGCGGCCGGCGCCATGCCGCTGGAACCCCGCGCCGGGAATCCATGATCCAGGTGGTGCTGGAACGCGTCGGCGCCGACCGCGAGGCCCAGTTGACGGCCGGGCTGGACGCGGCGCTGGCCGACGTGCGCGCCGCCGTCGAGGACTTCCCGGCCATGCTCGACCTGATGGCGCGCAGCATCCAGGCCCTGGAGGCTGCGCCCGGCCACCCCGCCCGGCCCGAGGAGCTGGAGTTCCTGCGCTGGCTGCGCGACGAGCACTTCGTCTATCTCGGCGCCCGGGTCTACGAGTATCCGCGCCTGGCCGACGGCGGCTATGCCCCGGAGGAGCCGCTGTTCCAGCCGCAGGACGGCCTGGGCGTGCTGCGCGATCCCACCCGCACGGTCCTGCGCCGCACGTCGGAGCCGGCCGTCCTCACGCCCGCCATCCAGGCCAGCTTGATGCGCGACCGGGTGACCGTGGCCAAGTCCAACCTGCGCTCCCGCGTCCACCGGCGCGGCTACGCCGATTACGTGGGCGTCAAGACCTATGGGGCCGACGGCAAGCCGTCGGGCGAGGTGCGCTTCGTCGGCCTCTTCACCGCCGAGGCCTATGACGAGCCGGCCCACGCCGTGCCGCTGATCCGCGAGAAGATGGCCCGGGCGTTGGACCGGGCCGGCAAGGGCCCCAGCAGCCACAACGAGAAGCGCCTGCGCAATATCCTGGAGACCTATCCGCGCGACGAGCTCTTCCAGGCTACCGAGGACGAGCTGCTGGACGCCTCGCTCGCCGTCCTGCACCTGCTCGACCGGCCGCGGGTGCGGATCCTGGAGCGGAAGGATCCCTTCGACCGCTTCGCCTCGATCCTGCTCTACGTGCCGCGGGAGCGCTACGATTCCCAATTGCGGATCCGCGCCGGCGAGCTGCTGGCCGAGGCCTATGGCGGACGGGTTTCGGCCTACTATCCGAGCTTCTCCGACAGCCCGCTGGCCCGCGTCCATTTCATCATCGGCTTCACCCCCGGCGCGCACAGCCAGCCCGACCTGCGCGCGATCGAAGCCGACATCTCGGCGATCGCCCGCACCTGGCAGGACCGCTTCGCCGCCGCCGTGCGCGAGAGCGGCCGCAGCAACGCCGAGGTGGCCCAGGTTCTGGCCGACTACGGCCACGCCTTCCCGGCCGGCTATCGCGATCACTACGACGCGGCCGAAGCCCTGCACGACCTGGCGGTGTTCGAGACCCTGCAGGAGGACGAACCCGTCCGCGTGCGCGCCTACCGCCGCGAGGGCGACCCCAAGACGCGCTTCCGCTTCAAGCTCTACCGGCCCGGCGAGCCCGCGCCGCTGGCCGACGTCCTTCCGGTCCTGGAGAACATGGGGCTGAAGGCCATCGTCGAGACCGGTTTTCCCGTCTCGCCGGCCGGCCGCAGGTCGATCTTCGTCCACGACTTCGAGTTGGACGACCCGCGCGGCGAGAACCTGATCTTCGAGGAGGTGAAGTCGGCCTTCGAGAACGCCTTCACCGCCGTCTGGACCGGCCGCACCGAGAACGACGGCTTCAATCGCCTGGTCCTGGAGCTTTCCATCTCCTGGCGTGAGGCGGCCCTGGTCCGGGCGCTGGCCCGCTACCGGCAGCAGTCGGGCCTCGACCCGACCCAGCGGGTGCAGGAGGAGGCGCTGGCCAACCATCCGGCCGTGACCCGGCTGATCCTCGACCTTTTCCGCACGAAGTTCGATCCGGCGATCCGGGCGGATGTGGGCGTGCGGCGCGAACAGGCCGCGGCGGTGATGGCCGAGATCGTCCAGGCCCTGCAACGGGTCGAGAGCCTGGACGACGATCGCGTCCTGCGGCGCATGGCGCTGCTGGTGGGCGCGATCGTGCGAACCAACTACTATCAGGCCGGGCCTGACGGGGAGCCCAAGCCCTATATCAGCTTCAAGGTGGCGTCGGGCGAGCTTGCCGACCTGCCGAGGCCCCGGCCGTTCCGCGAGATCTTCGTCTGGGCGACCCACGTGGAGGGCATCCACCTGCGCTTCGGCCCCGTGGCGCGGGGCGGCCTGCGCTGGTCGGACCGCCGCGACGATTTCCGAACCGAGGTGCTGGGCCTGGTGAAGGCCCAGCAGACCAAGAATGCGGTGATCGTGCCGGTCGGCTCCAAGGGCGGCTTCTATCCCAAGCAGCTGCCCAAGGGCGGCGCGCCGGACGCCGTGCGGGCCGAGGGCGTACGCGCCTACACCACCTTCCTCCAGGGCCTGCTCGACATCACCGACAATCTCGACCCCGCCGGTCAGGTGGTGCGGCCCGAAGGCGTGATCGCCCACGACGGGGACGACCCCTATCTGGTGGTGGCCGCCGACAAGGGTACGGCCACCTTCTCCGACATCGCCAACGGCATCGCCGAATCCTACGGCTTCTGGCTGGGCGACGCCTTCGCCTCGGGCGGATCGGCCGGCTACGACCACAAGGCCATGGGCATCACCGCCCGCGGCGCCTGGGAGGCGGTGAAGCGCCACTTCCGCGAGCTCGGCAAGGACATCCAGCGCGAGCCGTTCACCGTGGTCGGCGTCGGCGACATGTCGGGCGACGTGTTCGGCAACGGGATGCTGCTATCGGAGCAGATCCGACTGCAGGCGGCCTTCGACCACCGGCACATCTTTCTGGACCCGGACCCGGACCCGGCGACCTCCTACGCCGAGCGCAAGCGGATGTTCGATCTGCCGCGCTCGTCCTGGGAGGACTACGACCGCAAGAAGATCTCCAAGGGCGGCGGCGTCTTCGCCCGCAGCCTGAAGTCGATCCCGATCAGCCCGCAGGTGGGCGCCATGCTGGGGATCGAGGCCGAGGCCGTGACCCCCGACGAACTGATGAGCGCCATCCTGAAGGCGCCGGCCGAGCTGCTCTATCTCGGCGGCATCGGCACCTATGTGAAGGCGCGGCCCGAAGGACACGCAGAGGTCGGCGACAAGGCCAACGACGCGATCCGGGTCAACGCCGAGGACCTGCGGGTCAAGGTGGTGGGCGAGGGCGCCAATCTCGGCCTGACCCAGGCCGGGCGCATCGCCTTCGCGCTGGCCGGCGGGCGGATCAACACCGACGCCATCGACAATTCCGCCGGCGTCGATTCCTCCGACCACGAGGTCAATATCAAGATCCTGACCGGGACCTTGGAACGCAACGGCGTCCTGGACCGCAAGGCCCGCGACAAGCTGCTGAAGTCGATGACCGACGAGGTGGCCGAGCACGTCCTGAAGCACAATTACGATCAGACCCTGGCGCTGTCGCTGATGCAGCTGGACGCCCCCGGCGAGCTGGAGCCCCACGCCCGGTTCATGACCGAGCTGGAGGCCAGGGGCCGGCTGGACCGCGCGGTCGAGGGCCTGCCCGACGCCGGCGTTCTGGCCGACCGCGCCAGGGCCGGCCGCGGCCTGGCGCGCCCGGAGGCCGCGGTGCTGCTGGCCTATGGCAAGCTGGAGCTGAAGCGCCAGATGGGCGAGAGCCCGGTGGCCGACGATCCCCACTTCGAGGCGGCGCTGGAGGGTTATTTCCCGAAAGCCGTTCGCCGCTACGACGAGGCGCTCGGCCGGCACCGGCTGCGGCGGGAGATCATCGCCACCGTGGTCGGCAACGATGTGGTCAACCGCTGCGGCCCGTCCTTCCCGCAGCGGCTGATGGCGGCGGCGGCCTGCGACGTGACCGCCTTCGTCACCGCCTATGAGGCGGCCAAGGCGGTGCTGGACCTGCCGGCGCTCTGGAAGGCGGTCTCGGCGCTCGACGCCCGCATCCCCGACGAGGTTCCAGCCTCAGGCCAGATGGCGCTCTACCGGCGCCTGGCCGCCACCCTGCGCGGGGAAACCTTCTGGCTGGCCCGGCGCGCGGGGCGCATGGAGGGCGGGGTCGAGGCGCTGGTCCGGCGTTACGGCCCCGGTGTCGCGGCGCTGAAGAAGCTGGCGCCCGACATCCTTTCCCCCGTCGACCAGGCGCTCGTGGAGGCCCAGGTGAAACGCCTGACGGACGCGGGGGCCCCCGCAAACCTGGCCCGCCAGATCGCCAATCTCCAGCCGCTCACCGTCGCCGCCGACCTGGTGGACCTGACCGAGAGCGCCAGCTGGCCGCTGGAGAACGTGGCCCGCCTCTATCACCGGGTCGGCGAGGCGTTCGCCTTCGACCGCCTGCGGGCGGCCGCCGGCGGCTTCGCAGCCGGCGACACCTTCGAGCGCACGGCCGTGCGGCGGCTGGTGGAGGACTTGCTGGCCGAACAGGCCGCCGTCACCCGCGGGGTGATGGCCTTCGCCGGCAAGGACGAGGCGGGCGAAAGCAGCGCGGCGGCCAAGGCGGCGGTGGAGTCCTGGGCGGCCCTGCGACGCGAGCCGGTGGACGCCGCCCGGCGGGCCATCGAAGAGATCGAGGCGGCCTCCGGCCCCTGGACCTTCGCCAAGCTCACCATCGCAAACGCCGCCCTGCGAGAGCTTGCAGCGTCGGAAGCGGCGAAGAAGCGGCGGTAGGAACCGACCCTCTCCCGCGGTGCGGGAGAGGGGACTCATACGCCTCGGTCAGTGACGGAACACCCGCACGCCGGTGAAGGCCATGGCCAGCCCCGCCGCGTCGGCGGCGGCGATCACCTCGGCGTCCCGGATAGAACCGCCGGGCTGGATCACAGCGGTGGCGCCGGCCTCGGCGGCCTGAAGCAGGCCGTCCGGGAAGGGGAAGAAGGCGTCCGAGGCGCAGGCCGAACCCTTGGCCAGGGAGTGCGGCAGGCCCGCGGCCTCGGCGGCTTCGGCTGCCCGCAGGGCGGCGATACGGGCCGAGTCCCTGCGGTTCATCTGGCCGGCCCCGATGCCGGCGGTCTGGCCGTCGCGGGCGTAGACGATGGCGTTCGACTTCACGTGCTTGGCGACGGTGAAGGCGAACAGCATGTCGCGCACCTCGGCCTCGGTGGGCTGGCGCTGGGTGACGATCTTCAGATCGGCGGCGGTGACATGCGCCGTATCTCGGCCCTGCACCAGGAAGCCGCCGGCCACCTGGCGGAACAGATCGCCCGGCGCGCGGGGATCGGGCAGGCCGCCGGTGAGCAGCAGGCGCAGGTCCTTCTTCTTCGCGAAGACGGCGATGGCGTCCTCGTCCGCCTCGGGGGCGACCACCACCTCGGTGAAAATCTTGACGATCTCGCGGGCGGCGGCCGCGTCCAGGCGGCGGTTGACCGCCACGATGCCGCCGAAGGCCGAGACCGGGTCGCATTGCAGCGCCCGTTCGTAGGCGGCCTTCAGATCGGCGCCCAGCGCCACGCCGCAGGGATTGGCGTGCTTGATGATGGCCACGGCCGCACGGTCGGCCGGGTCGAACTCGGCGACCAGCTCCAGCGCAGCGTCCGTGTCGGCGATGTTGTTGTAGGAGAGCGCCTTGCCCTGCAGCTGGCGGGCGGTGGCGACGCCGGTGCGCGGGGTCTCGTCGGCGTAGAAGGCCGCCGCCTGATGCGGGTTTTCCCCATAGCGCATGGTCTGGACAAGCTTGCCCGCAAAGGCGCGGCGGGTGGGGGCCGCCTCTTCCAGTTCGCGCGCGAACCAGGCGGAGATCGCCGCGTCGTAGGCGGCGGTGCGGGCGTAGGCGCGAGCGGCCAGGCGCTTGCGCAGGGAAAGGCTGGTGGCGCCGTCCGCCTTCAGCTCCGCCAGCACCTCCTCCAGGTCGGAAAGCTCCGTGCAGATCGCCACATAGCCGTGGTTCTTGGCGGCCGAACGCACCATGGCCGGCCCGCCGATGTCGATGTTCTCGACGCAGGCCTCGAAGCCGCCGCCCTTCGCCACAGTCGCCTCGAAGGGATAGAGGTTCACATAGACGATATCGATCGGGCCGATGCCGTGCTCGGCCATGGCCTTTGCGTGATCGGCGGCGTCGCGCACGCCCAGCAGGCCGCCATGCACCACCGGGTGCAGGGTCTTCACCCGTCCGTCCATCATCTCGGGGAAGCCGGTCAGCTCAGAGATGTCCTTCACCGGGAGGCCGGCCTCGGCGATGGCCGCGCGGGTGCCGCCGGTGGAGACCAGCTCAACCCCCAGCTCGGCCAGGGTGCGGGCGGCGTCGACCAGGCCGGTCTTGTCGGAGACCGAGATCAGAGCGCGCTTCGGCGCGACCTTGTCTGGGGCGGGCGGGAAGTCGGGGGCGGCGGGCACGGCAGTCTCCTGGTCGGAATCACGAGGAAATTGCCCAGGCGAGCGGCATATGGGTTCCCGCGCTCCCCGGTGGTCGCCCACCTTCATCGCCAGTCACGCGAGACGCCGCCGCTCTAGGCCCGCAGGCGCGCTTCGTCAATGCGCCGGCGGCCAAGCCTCCGCGGCGGCGAGCTTCCAGCGGATGCGGGCGCCGCCGTCGATCCGCGCCTGGCCGCGCAGCACCACCTGCTGGCTACGGCGGGGTTGGCCGTCGTGGAAATAGACCGAGGTCTCGATGGCCGCGTCAGGCGCGTCGCTGCGCAGCCGCCACCCCGCCTCGTCGTCGGCCGGCCGCAGGAGCACGCTCTTGCCGTCCCGCGCCAGGCTGACCCGCACGTCGGGATGGATGTGGAAGCGGATGGCGTAGGGAATGAAGCGACGGCCGTCCTTCGCCTCGCCCACCGGCGTGAAGCGGTCCTCGCCGCGCAGTTCGTCCAGGGCCAGGTCCAGGAACAGCCGCCGTTCGTGGCGCAAGTGGAACCGCTTGACCCAGCCGTGATGGGCGAGCTCCAACCACAGGGCGCTTTCCGCCTCGTGCCGGCGGGCCTCCACGGCCTCCGGCGCGCCGACGAGCCGGGGACCCAAGGCCTTGGCCAGCACCCCGCGCAGAGGTTCGCCGCAGGGCTGGTCGCCCAGGGTGGCGGTGGACGCCGCATCCGCCAGGCGCAGCGCCTCGGGGCCGGCCGCCTCCGGCGACCAGCCGCTGGCGACGATCATCCGCTGGCACCCGGCCAGCACCTCGAGGGCCATCGGCTGGGCGCAGGCGGTCACGCTCCACGCCCCCGGCGGCGGGGCGGCGGCGTCGGCGAAGACATGCAGCCGCTTGCCGTCCAGGCGCTCATAGCCGTTGCGGCTGGTGGGCGGACGGGCGGTGCGGTCCTCGCTCGCCCTGGCTGCGGCCACATAGGCCGGCCCGCCGGCCTCGCCGCCGTTCAGCTCCGGCAGGGCGCCGTCGGCGAGGGTGAAGAACCGCACCGCCCCCGCCAACCGGTCGAGCGCCCGGGTCATCTCCTCCGGCGCGGCGATCCCGCGCTGGACCAGCGCCTCGTCCAGGGCCTGCAGATCGAAGAGCAGCTCCAGAGCCGCCCGGGGCGAGCGCGAGGCGTGGCCCCCGTCCGGCGCTACGGTCGCGGCGAGCGCGCGGGTGAGTCGCGCGAGGGCCTTGTCGATCAGCTTCTGGCCGGCCGCGCCGCCCAGCACGGTTCCGGCCAAGGCCGCGACGGCGGCGCGCTCGGCCGCCCGCACCGGCCCGTCGATGCCGGACAAGAGGTGACGGGCCTGGCGGGCCAGGTCCAGGGAGATCTGGGCGACTTCCGCATCGGAGGCCCGGGCGCAGATCGGGCGCGCGGCGCAGGCCAGGTTGAAGACCCGCCGCTCCAGCACCTCGGGGCTCCAGGAAAAGGCGTTCCAGCGGCCGAACAGGCGCCGCCATTCGAGAGTCAGGCGCAGGCCCTCCCGCTCGCCCGCCTCGCCGGCGGCCACGAGGTCGCGCATCCACTCGAACCGGTGCAGGGTCGCGGCGAACCGGCGGCTCGGGCTTGGGCGGTCCCAGGGGTCGCCGCCGACCCCGGTCTCCAGCACCGAACCGGCGAAGGCGAACCGTCCGGCGAGGATCCGGGCGCCGGCCTCGGCGTCGGCCGGGCGGGGGTCCTTGGGCGCAGCCGCCAGGCCTTCGGGCTTGGGATGGGCCAGCAGCGCGCGGTGCAAGGGATTGCCCGCCCATTCGTGGGCGACGAGGCGGCGGACGCCCTGGACGAGGGCCCGCGCATGGACGCTGGCCGGAGGTCCGCCGGCCACGGGCCTAGCCGCCCTTCAAGGCGCGGATGTTGTCGGCATAGGCGGACGGCCCGCCGCGGAACACCGCCGTGCCGGCGACCAGGGCGGTGGCCCCGGCAGCGATGCAGAGCGGGGCGGTCTCGGCCGTCACGCCCCCGTCGACCTCCAGATGGATGTCGCACCCGGACTCGTCGATCATCCGCCGCAGGCGCTCGATCTTCTTCAGCTGCGAATGCATGAACTTCTGGCCGCCGAAGCCGGGATTGATCGACATCACCAGGATCAGGTCGATCTCGTCCATCATCCACTGGATGACGCTGGGGTCGGTGGAGGGGTTGAACACCACCCCAGCCTTGGCGCCCAGTTCGCGGATGCGCTTGAGCGTGCGGTTCAGGTGCGGCCCGCTCTCCGGATGCACGCTGATGATGTCGGCCCCGGCCGCGCGGAAGGCTTCCAGGTAGGGGTCGGCCGGCGCGATCATCAGATGCACGTCGAAGGGGATCTTCGCGTGCGGCCGCAGGGCCTTCACGATGTCGGGACCCAGGGTGATGTTGGGCACGAAGTGGCCGTCCATCACGTCCACATGCACCCAGTCGGCGCCGGCGGCCTCGATGGCGCGCACCTCCTCGCCCAGCTTGGCGAAGTCGGACGCCAGGATGGACGGGGCGATGATCGGGGGCGCGGTCATGGCCCCGACTTAACCAAGGCCGCCCGTCGCGCCAACCGCCAATTCGTCACCCCGACCGCCGAAACCGCGCCACATAGAAGCCGTCCTGGCCGCCGGCCCGCTGATGGGGCAGGAGGCGCAGCGTCCCGTCGGGCCGCAGGGACGCCTCGGGCGCGCCGCCCTCCCCGGCCGCGATCGGCGCAAGCGCGAAGTCGGGGTGGCGGGCGAGGAAGGCCTCGGCCTGGGCCTCGCCCTCCTCCGGCTCCAGGGAACAGACGCAGTAGACCAGCCGGCCGCCGGGCCGGGTGCGCGCCGCCGCCGAATCCAGCAGCCGGGCCTGGACCCCGGCCAGGGCGGCGATGTCGCCCGGCCGCGCCGCCCAGAGCACGTCGGGCTGGCGGCGGAAGGTGCCGGTGGCGCTGCAGGGCGCGTCCAGCAGCACGGCGTCGAAGCGGCGCGCATCGTCCCAGTCGCTGACGTCGGCGACCACCACTTCGGCCGAAAGCCCGGTGCGGGCGAGGTTTTCCGAAAGCCTGCGCAGGCGGGCCGCCGAACGGTCCACCGCCGTCACCTGAGCGCCTGCCGCCGCAAGCTGCAGGGTCTTGCCGCCCGGCGCGGCGCAGAGGTCGAGCGCCGCCTCCCCTGGCCGAACGTCCAGCAGGCGCGCCGGGACTGCGGCGCTGGCGTCCTGCACCCACCAGACGCCCTCGCCATAGCCCGGCCAGGCCGAGAGCTCGCCCTTACGGCGGGTGCGCACGGTCCCGCCAGGCAGGACCTCGCCCTCCAGCTCCGGAACAAGCCGTTCCGCCTCGGCGGGCGTCTTGAAGGTCAGGTCGACAGGCGGCTCTTCGGGGATGACGGCGGCGACGGCGCGAGCGGCCTCCTCGCCGAAGGCGGCCCGCCAGCGGGCGTAGAGCCAGGGTGGGCAGAGGGCCTCCGGGTCGTCCAGGTCCGGCGGTTCGCGCAGCAGGCCCCGCAGCACGGCGTTGACCAACCCCTTGAAGGGCCGCGTCGCCGGGTTGGCGGCGGCCAGGTCGACGCTGGTCCCCACGGCCGCATGGGGCGGGGTCTGCAGGACGAAGGCCTGGGCGGCGCCAAGCCTCAGGATGTCGCGCACCGCCTCCGGCGGCGGCTTCGCCAGACGTGCGTCCAGCGCCCGGTCGATGGCGCCCAGGCGGCGCAGGGTCCCCAGGGCCAGCGCCATGGCGAAGGCGCGATCGCGCGGCGGCAAGGCGCCGAAAGCCGGTCGCGCCAGGGCCTCGTCCAGGCCATTGCGGCGTGCAAGCGCGGCCGTCATGACGTCCAGGGCCGCGCGGCGGGCGGGCAGGCCGATCTCTTGGGTCTCGTTCACCGGCGCGGGTTGCCCCTTTCCAGCGCGCGAGGCAAGGGTGGCGATCCGACCGCCCGATCCCCAACTTGCAGCCATGTCCGATCCCGATACGCCCCGACCGCCTGCCGAGAAGGTCCTGACCCCTGCCGCCCAGCGCGCGCTGGCCGAGGCCGAGGCGCGCCGCGCCGAGGCTGCAGAAGCCGAGCGCGCGGCCGAACAGGGCGGCCCCCGCGGCCCCGAACCGACCCGCTACGGCGACTGGGAGCGCAAGGGGATCGCCGTCGACTTCTAGGGGATCGAGGTTCGCCTGCCAGGCGCAAGGCCTCGCAGGCGAGCGGCGGGCGACCTAGTCTTCGCCGACCCTTTCCGAAGAGGCGGCGATGCTGAAGACGACGATCCTGGCCTTCTGCGCGGCCCTGGTTTGCGCGGGCGCCGCCGGCGCCCAGCCCCACGACGGCTGGCGCGACGACGCGTACGAGCGCGGGCATCCGCGCGCGCCCGGCGGCTATGAACGGGGCTATCGTTACGAGTACGGCGATCCCCGCGGTCCGGCCTATGGCGCCGGCGAGCGCTACGAGCATCGCCGCGAATACGACAGCCGCTATGATCGGCGCGAAGCCTATGGCGATCGCTACGGCGCGACCGGAGACCGCTATTATCGGCTGGCCCGACCCATCGGCTATTCCCTGCCGACCTATGGCGACGCCGCCCAGTTCTACGGCTATCCCTGCGCCTCGCCCTGCCGCGGCTCTCGGCCGACGCCCTGCGGCTGCGCAGGCGGCGAACTCGTCCTGCCGGGGAGCTTCTTCTACGATTATGGCGGCGTCGGACCCTATCCCGAGGGCGGGGTGATCTACGGCGGAGGCGGCGGCTATGGCATGGCCTTCGCTGGAGCCCATGCTTCGGCCTCGGCCTCGGCGGCGGCCTTCGCCTCGTCCCGCACCTCGATCCGCTTCGGCGGCCACAAGGGCGGCAAGCATCACGGCGGCGGCAAGAAGTAGCGGCCCTCAGGCCCCCGCCATCTCCGCGGCGATCCGCAGGGCCGCCTCGCGCGGGTCGTTCGCCGCGGTGATCGGCCGGCCGCAGACGATATGGCTGGCCCCGGCCTTCAGCGCCTCGGCGGGCGTCGCCGCACGGGCCTGATCGTTCCTGGCCGACCAGTCCGGACGCACGCCGGGCGTCACCACCAGGAAGCCTTCGCCGCCGATGGACCTCGCCAGGGCCGCCTCGTGCGGGCTGGCGATCACCCCGTCGGCGCCGGCGGCCATGGCGTGGTGGATTCGCCGCTCCACCAGCGACCGGGCGGTTTCGGAAAAGCCCATCTCCAGGAGGTCGGCGTCGGTCAGGCTGGTCAGGACCGTCACGCCCAGGATCTTCAGGTTCGAGCGCCCACGGCCGCGCACGGCGGCCTCCAGCACCTGGGGCTCGGCGTGGACGGTCAGGAAGTCGCAGCCGGAATCGGCCAGGACCGCGGCGCTGCGCTGCACGGTGGTGCCGATGTCGTGCAGCTTCCAGTCCAGGAAGACCTGCTTGCCCTTGGCCTTCAGCTCCCGCGCCAGGTCCATGCCCTCGCCGGTGGCGAAGAGCTCTAAGCCCACCTTGTAGAAGGCCACCGCATCGTCCAGCGCCCCCACCGCGCGGCGGGCGTCGGCGACGGTGGGGAAGTCCAACGGCACGATCAGGCGGGGATCGCAGCGGACGGCGAGGTCGAGGGCCATGGCGTTCTCGTCGGGCAGGCGCAGGCCGAGACCCCCCGCGGGGGCTTAGGCGTGCTGGCGAATTGGGCTAAGAGCCCGTCATGAGCCAGTGGGACTTCGCGGTCAACTTCTTCGTCGCCCTGTTCGCCCTGATCGACCCGGTGGGCAACGTGCCGCTGTTCGCCGCGGCCACCAGCGGGGTGATGGTCAAGGACAGCCGCCGCATCGCGCTCTACATCGCCCTCTTCATCCTGGGCTTCCTGACCTTCTTCTACTTTTCAGGCCTGTCGCTGCTGGCCTTCTTTGGAATCTCGCTGCCGGCCTTCCGGATCGCCGGCGGGGTGATCCTGTTCCTGCTGGGGCTGGAAATGGCCCGAGACGACTTCACCGCCGCCTTCGCCGACGCCGCCGGGGAGACCGCACCGGGCGAAGGGCGGCAGTATGCCCGGCGGCGCTTCGAGCGGATGATCGTGCCCTTCGCCATGCCGCTGCTGATCGGGCCGGGCGCGATCTCCTCGGTCGTGATCTACGCCAATGAGGCCAAGCGCTTCGGCCTGGCCGGAGCGGCCGTGGGTGTCGGGGTGATCGCGGCCATCGCCGTGGCCACCATGCTCTGCTTCTGGGCCACCCCGCTGATCACCCGCATACTGGGCAAGATCGGCCTGACCATCGTGGTGCGGGTGCTGGGCCTGATCCTCTGCGCTCTGGCGGTGCAGTTCATCCTGGCGGGGATCGCGGAGTCCACCGCGGGCGTGATTCTGCGCGAGGCCGCCGCGCCTTACGCGCAGTAAGGCCCGATCACACCGTTTCCGCGGAACTTCGGCCCCTGCCAGGCCATCAGCGCCAGGGCCCATTCGTCCGGCAGGAGCTTGGCCACGGCCGCGATGGCCTTGTTGGGCGCGCCGGGCACGCACACCGGGCGATTGGCCTCGGCCGCCTCGTAGCCGGCGGCGGCCACCTCGTCGGCCCCCATCCACATCCACGCCGGCGCGGCGCGGCTGATCTGCTCGCGCGTGCTGTTGACGTCGTGGAACTCCGAATAGGTGAAGCCCGGGCAAAGCGCGGTGACGTGCACGCCGTGGGCCAGGTTCTCCAGGTGCAGGCTCTGGGAGAAGCGCACCAGATAGCTCTTGGTCGCGCCGTAGAGCGTCGCCCCCGGCGAGCCGGGGATCAGGCCCGCAAGCGAGGCCACATTGACGATCCGGCCGAAACGCCGCTCGGCCATGCCCGGCAGCACCCGATGGGCGAGCTCGCTCGGCGCCGTCAGCCTCACCTGCAGGAAGGCCGCGTGAGTCTCCCAGGGGCTCTCGCCATAGGCGCCCGGCACGCCGTAGCCGGCGTTGTTGACCAGCGCGTCCACCACCCGGCCGTGGGCGGCCAGCCGATCCAGGATGACCTCCGGAGCCCCCGCTTCCGTCAGGTCCGCCTGGACGGTCAGGGTCTCGACGCCGAAGCGCAGGCGGATCTCCTCGGCCAGGCGGTCGAGCCGGTCGGACCGGCGGGCGGTCAGGGCCACATCGTAGCCGTGGCTGGCGTAGATGCGTGCGAAGGCCGCCCCGATTCCCGCCGAAGCCCCCGTCACCAAAGCCAGTTTCCGGTCCATGCGAAGCGCCCCGTCTCGAACCGTCGAAGGTGGCGCAAGCAGAAGGCAGGTCAAGCGCCGTCGCCGTAAACAGGACCGGCGGGCGTCACAGCGCCGCGCCCGGCGGCGGTTGAACCTGGGCCGGAATGGGTGTATCGCGCCCGCCGCATGACGGCATGGGGCCGCCGAAGGGAACCACTCCCCGCGTTCCCGGAGATTCTGGATGGCTGATCCGGCCGGCGCCGCGCCCAGCGCGGCGGAGGAGTCCCATCACTCCACGCACAAGAAGGAAGGCTTCTGGGCGCTGGCGCTCGGCTCGGTGGGGGTCGTGTTCGGCGACATCGGCACGAGCCCGCTCTACGCCATGCGGGAAGCCCTGGACCACACCCGCGGCGGCGCCTCCGAACTGGCGGTGCTGGGGGTCATCTCCCTGGTCTTCTGGGCCCTGATCCTGATCGTCACGGTCAAGTACGTCGGCTTCATGATGCGGGCCGACAACAAGGGCGAGGGCGGCACTCTGGCCCTGATGGCGCTGGCCCAACGCTCGCTGGGTCGGCGCTCGACCTTCGTCTTCATCCTGGGGGTCTGCGGCGCGGCCCTGTTCTACGGCGACGGGATCATCACGCCCGCCGTCTCGGTGCTCTCGGCCGCCGAGGGCCTGAAGGACGCGCCCGGCATCGGTCACCTGTTCGAACCCTTCGTCCTGCCCATCGCCGCCGGCATCCTGATCGCCCTGTTCATGGTGCAATCGCGCGGCACGGCCAGCGTCGGCCGCTTTTTCGGCCCGATCACGGCGGTCTGGTTCGTCACCCTGGCCGTGCTGGGGCTGAACTATGTGGTGCAGGAGCCGTCGGTGCTGCGCGGCTTCAGCCCGCACTACGGGATCGCCCTGCTGCTCAACAACGGCTGGCTGGGCTTCGCCATCCTGGGCAGCGTCTTCCTGGTGGTGACCGGGGCCGAGGCGCTCTACGCCGACATGGGCCACTTCGGCAAAGGCCCGATCCGCACCGCCTGGTTCGGCCTGGTCTTCCCCTGCCTGATGCTGAACTACCTGGGCCAGGGCGCGCTGGTGATCATGGACCCTTCGGCCCAGGAGAACCCCTACTACCGGATGATCCCGGAATTCGCCTATTGGCCGGTGCTGCTGTTGACCTTGACGGCGACCATCATCGCGAGCCAGGCGGTGATCAGCGGGGCCTTTTCCGTCACCCAGCAGGCGGTTCAGCTGGGCCTCCTGCCGCGCATCGACATCCGCCGCACCAGCGAGACGGTCGCCGGTCAGATCTTCGTGCCGCAGGTCAACATGTTCCTGCTGATCGGCGTGCTGGCCCTGCTGGTGATGTTCCGCAATTCCTCGAACCTGGCGGCCGCCTATGGGATCGCGGTGACCGGCGCCATGCTGGTCGACACCCTGCTGTTCTTCGTGATCGTCCGCTTCATGTGGAAACGGCCGCTGTGGCAGGCGCTCGGGGCGGCCGGGGCGTTCGGCGTGATCGACCTGGTCTTCGTCGGCGCCAACCTGCTGAAGATTCCGCAGGGCGCCTGGTTTCCGCTCGTGCTGGGCACGGGCCTTGTCCTCATCATGTGGACCTGGAACCGCGGGACCCGGATTCTCACCGACAAGACGCGGCGCGATTCCGTGCCCCTGACGGAACTGACCGAGATTCTGAAGGCGCGGCCGCCGCACCGGGCTTCTGGAACCGCCATCTTCCTGACCTCCGATCCCGACATCGCGCCGGTCGCCCTGATGCACAATCTCAAGCACAACAAGGTGTTGCACGAGAAGAACGTGATCCTGACCGTGGTCACCGCCGAGACGCCGCGGGTGAAGGAGGAGGACCGCGTCCGCATCGAGCCGGTGAACGACGACTTCAAGAAGGTGCTGATCTCCTACGGCTTCATGGAGAGCCCCAACGTGCCCAAGGCGCTGGGCCTTTGCCGCAAGCTCGGCCTGAAGTTCGACATCATGGCCACCAGCTTCTTCTTAGGGAGGCGCTCGGTGGTGCCGGCGGCCCAGTCGGGCATGCCGCTCTGGCAGGACAAGCTGTTCATCTTCCTGATGAAGAACGCCGCCAACCCCACCGACTTCTACCATATCCCGCCTGGGCGGGTGGTGGAGATGGGCGCTCAGGTGACGGTTTAGATGACCCTGCTCTCCATCGCCGCCGACGTGCTGTGGATCCTGGCGCTTTCGATCATGGCCTCGACCTCGCGCATGGCCTGGCGGCGGATGTCCGCCGATACGAGGGTGCCTCTGCGCCTGCATCCGGCCCCGGCCTGGCGGGTGCGGCGGAACCTCGCCCTGCCCCTGCCGGTGCTCTGCGCCTTCGCCATCGGCCTCGCCTTCCTGTGGGGCCACCGCGCCGGGTCCGACGCCGTCCACGACGTCATCTTCTTCGGCCTGCGCGCTACCCTCGCGGCCATACTGGCGCTCCTCCACCTGCAATGGCTGAGGGGCGCGCTCGACGTCCTCGAAGCCGAAGGCAAGCTCGACCGCTAGACTCCGCTTGAACCGACAGGCCCGGCGCCCTTAAAGGCCCGCGAGCTTCACCACCCTCCTTCCCGAAAGACCTCCACCGCCATGGCCAAGCCGCAGATCAAGAAAGTCGTCCTCGCCTATTCCGGCGGGCTGGACACCTCGATCATCCTGAAGTGGCTGCAGACGGAGTACGGCGCCGAGGTGGTCACCTTCACCGCCGACCTCGGCCAGGGCGAGGAGATCGAGCCGGCGCGGGCCAAGGCTCTGGCCGCCGGGGTGAAGCCCGAGAACATCTTCATCGAGGACCTGCGCGAGGAGTTCGTCCGCGACTTCGTCTTCCCGATGTTCCGGGCCAATACGGTCTATGAGGGCCAGTACCTGCTGGGCACCTCCATCGCCCGGCCCCTGATCGCCAAGCGCCAGATCGAGATCGCGCGGGCGACCGGCGCCGACGCCGTCAGCCACGGCGCCACCGGCAAGGGCAACGACCAGGTCCGCTTCGAGCTCGGCTACTACGCCCTGGAGCCCGACATCCACGTGATCGCCCCCTGGCGCGAATGGGACTTCAAGAGCCGCGAGGCCCTGCTGGACTTCGCCGAGAAGCACCAGATCCAGATCACCAAGGACAAGCGCGGCGAGGCGCCCTTCAGCGTCGACGCCAACCTGCTGCACTCCTCCTCCGAGGGTAAGGTTCTGGAAGACCCTGCGGTCGAGGCGCCCGAGTTCGTGCACATGCGCACGATCTCGCCCGAGGACGCGCCGGACCAGCCGACCGTCTTCACCATGGACTTCGAGAAGGGCGATCCGGTCGCCATCGACGGCGAGCGGCTGTCGCCGGCGGCCTTGCTGACCAGGCTGAACCAACTCGGCCACGACAACGGGATCGGCCGGCTGGATCTGGTGGAGAACCGCTTCGTCGGCATGAAGTCCCGCGGCGTCTACGAGACGCCCGGCGGGACCATCCTGCTGGCCGCCCATCGGGGCATCGAATCCATCACCCTCGACCGCGGGTCCATGCACCTGAAGGACGAGCTGATGCCGAAGTACGCCGGCTTGATCTACAACGGCTTCTGGTTCAGCCCCGAGCGCGAGATGCTGCAAGCCGCGATCGACCAGTCACAGGCCTATGTCACCGGCCAGGTGCGGGTGAAGCTCTACAAGGGCAACGTGACCGTGATCGGCCGCACCAGCCCCTATTCGCTCTATGACCAGGACCTGGTCACCTTCGAAGAGGGCAAGGTCGCCTACGACCACCGCGACGCGGCGGGCTTCATCAAGCTCAACGCCCTGCGCCTGCGGGTGGCCGCCAACCGCGACAAGCGGGCGAAAGGCTAAGCTTCCAGCTTGTTATACGGGTACTGGTCGCGGATTTCGTAGGCGAAGAACCGCCCCTTGGAATCCGCGTCCAGGAAGCTGCGGCAGACCTCTCCGGGAACGCCCACATAGACGTACTCGTCGCCGTCCACGAAGGTGACGTAGAGCTTGGCGCGGCCTTCATCGTAGCGGATGTCGCGGATCGCGCTGGATTCGACCTGCATCGGCGGGTCTCCTTCCGTGTTTCGCTCCGGCCCTTGAACGCGCGGAGGCGGGAGGGTTGTTCCCTTTCCTGCATATCCGGTCCAAGCTTCACCACAGGCGGAGGCGATCCGCCGGAGCTCTTGGGGGAATCCGCATGCAATCCCACGCCTATGTGGCGCTGGTCACCGTCGCCGCGCTTCTGGTCTATGTCTGGACAATCGCCCGCGTCGGCCGCGCGAGGGCCAAGAGCGGGATCGCCGCCCCGGCCATGACGGGCGACCCGATCCTCGAGCGACACATCCGGGTCCAGGCGAACACCCTCGAATGGCTGCCGCTGTTCCTGGTCCCGCTCTGGCTGTTCGCCCTCTACTGGAACGACCTGTTCGCCGCCGCCATGGGCGTGGTCTGGATCGTCGGCCGCATCCTTTACGCCACGGGCTACGTCGCCGACCCGTCAAAGCGCGAGCTGGGCTTTATGATCCAAGCCCTGGCTGCGGCGGTGCTGCTGTTCGGGGCCTTGGGCCGGGCGGTTTGGGTGCTGGCGGTCGTCGGAGCCTAAAGGACGAGCAGCACGGCCTGCCAGGCGGCCAGGCCGGTCACCACCAGGCCGACGATCCAGGTCAGAAGGCGCAAGGGCAGCACCTTGGTCATCCAGCCGGCGACCGGCGCGGCCACGAGGCCGCCGCAGATCAGGCCCAGCACCGACCACAGGTGCTCGTCCAGGCCCTCGGTCTTCCAGTGGCCGGTGACGAGCGCGCTCAGGAACGCCGCCGAGACGGCGGCCGCGACGAACGCTTCGGCGGCGTTGGTGGTGCCGATGGCCTTGCGCGGGTCGGCTCCGGAGCCCAGCAGGGTGGAGGTGACCACCGGCCCCCAGCCGCCGCCGCCGACGGCGTCGAAGAACCCGCCGGCCAGACCCAGGGGCGCGGGCGACTTCCAGGAGAAGGGCCGGGGCCGCACGCCCTTCCAGGCGCGATAGAGGATCACCAGCCCCATCAGGCCCAGCCACGCGACCACGTACGGCTTGATCTTCGCCCCGTCGACGGAGGTCAGCAGATAGGTTCCGGCCACCCCGCCCGCGACGCCGCCCGCCGACAGCAGCAGCAGGAGCCGGCCGTCGACATTGCGGTGCGCCACGTGCGACGCGGCCGAGGCCGCCCCGGTGAACACCTTGGCTGCATGGACGCTGGCCGAAGCCGCCGCCGGCGTCACCCCGCTGGCCAGCAGCACCGTCGTCGAGACGACGCCATAGGCCATGCCCAGCGCCCCATCGACGAGCTGGGCCGCAAAGCCGACCCCGGCGAAAAGCCAGAAATCCGGACCCATGGCCCCTCCAGTTCGAGCCGACGCACCTCGCAGAGCTTTCCACCCGAGGCAATGGGAATTACCTCAGGGCGTTCGCAGCTTTTCTGCGGCGCCGGCTTACGGACCGATCTGCTCCGCCGGCGCCTGCTCTCCAGCCTTGACCCCATCGCCCTGTCCGGCGACCAAGGTGCGGGGCAAGCGCAACCACAATTCGGCCCATGTGTTAGCCCTAAAAACAGGCAACGGCCCCGCGGGGCCGAATCCAGGTCAGCAACCATGAAACCGAAATCCGTCGCCCTCGCCGCCAGCCTGGCCCTCGCCGGCCTGCTGAGCGCCTGCGCGACCGCTACCCCCTATCAGCCGAACATCCCCGGCCAGGCCGTCTCCGGCGGCTATTCGGACCAGCAGATCGAGACCAACCGCTTCCGCGTCACCTTCTCCGGCAACAGCCTGACCTCGCGGGAGACGGTGGAGGCCTATCTGCTCTATCGCGCCGCCGAGTTGACCGTTCAGCAGGGCTACGACTGGTTCTCCGTCGTCGAGCGCGAGGTCGAGCGCGACCGCCGCACCTATGTGGAGCGCGATCCCTTCTACCGGCCTTGGTACGGCCCCAGCTACGCCTATTGGCGGCCCTCTTGGCGCTATTACGGCCCGGCCTATGGCTGGCGCACCTGGGATCCCTATTGGGGCGACCCCTTCTGGGCCGACCGCGTCGACGTGCGCACGGTCGACCGCTACGAGGCCAGCGCCGAGATCCTGATGCGGCGGGGGACCAAGCCGGCCGACGATCCGCGCGCCTTCGACGCCCGGGCGGTGATCGACAATATCGGCCCGCGGGTGGTGCGCCCGGGCGCCTGAGACCTATTCCCCGACCCTCCAGCCGAGCCCGACGCTGCGCACGGCGGGCAGGCTCCGCAGCCGCGCCGCCAGACGTTCGGCGCGGCGCGGCTCGAGGCCGGCGGTCTCCATGCGGATGGCGGCCCCGGTCGCGGCCGTCATCTCAAGCCCCACGACCCGCGCCCCCTGAACCTGGGCGGCCTGAAGCACGCGCAGCAGGACGTCCCCGCCAGGGTCCGCCTCGACCAGGAAGATGCGCCGCGCCGCCTCAGCCATGGTCCGGCCCGTAGGTGCGTTTCAGCAGCAGCCGGCCGGCGCGGTCGAAGGCGGCCAGCCGCAGAGCGCCGGGCGCCGAGGCCCAGACCAGTTCCCGGCTGGGCAAGCCCGCCGGCCAGGCCAGGGCTCGCTCCACCGCCACCAGGGTCTCGAACGCGCCGTCGCCGCCCAGCACCACCTCCAGCCGGGCGGTGCGCTCGATCAGGGACTTGGCCGACAGGGCGGCGACGAAGCCGCGGACGGCCGCGCCGGCGCCCTCGGGCGACGACGATGAGGGTGAAGGTCGGGAAAGGGGCGATGGCATGGTGCTGGTCCTCTGGTCGGGTCGGAAGGACCGGCGGCGCGCGCAACAAAAAACCCCGCTGCCTGTTCGGGAGCGGGGTTCCTGATCTTGCGATCCGCCGGCGGCTTGTCAGGTCGCGCGCGTTCGCCCCGTTCCCTGGAAGGGGGTGGTGATAATGGTCGCCATGGTCATCGACGCGCAGGCGGCCACGCACGCCGATTTGGGCGTGGAGGCGAGGCCGGCGGTGGCGACGAAGGCTTGCATGGCGTCCGATAGGCGGCGGAAACCTGGCCGCTATAGTCCCAGCCGACGCCGAGGACAAGGCTCGGCTGCCGGAACCCGGCGCGCCCAGAAGCATTGAAGCTCATTACAGAAATCAAGGATATGAGAAAGCCGGCACATGCGCGTGCTGATCGTCGAGGACGAGATCCTCGTGGCCATGGAGCTTGAGGAAACCCTGACCGAGCATGGGTTCGAGGTGGTGGGAATCGCGCCGGACAGCGCGACGGCCCTCCGGCTCGCCTCTACGGAAATCGACGTGGCTCTGGTCGACATCAATCTTCGCGACGGGGAAACCGGTATCGAGTTGGGTGAGCGGCTGGCCAACGAGGCCGACGTCGCCGTGGTGTTCGTCACCGCCAACGCCGGCCTGATGGAAGCGGGCGTGCCGGGCGCTGTGGGCGTGTTGCCCAAGCCCGCCTCTCGTCAGGCGGTGGCTGGCGCGGTCTCGTATGCGGCGATGAGGCGGCTCGCGCCGCACAGCCCCGCCCTGCCGGCCCCGCCGCGCAGCATGCGGTTGTTCGCCTGATCGGAAGGCGCGCTATTCGGAACGGCTGACCCGACTCTGGCGAGTCAGGGACGCGGTCGGGACCCGCAGTTCGGCCACCAGGCCTTCGGGCCGCCAGTCGCGCCGCATTTCGCCGCCCAGCTGACCCTCGGCGCTCACACGAGACAGCGTCGCGCCAAAGCCTTCCGTGGAAGGGGGATGGAGAACGGGTGGCCCGCCGACCTCGCGCCAGACGAGCTCATAGGCCTCGTCCTTGAGATGGCCGACCAGTTCGACCCGTCCCTCTGGCTGCGTGAGCGCGCCATACTTGGCCGCGTTGGTGGCCAGTTCGTGGAAGATCAGCGCCAGCGGCGTGGCGGCCCGGTCGTCGATCCGCGCGTCTTCGCCCCTGAGCACGATCCGCGGCGCCCCTTCTGCGCCATAGGGTGCGAACAGCTCCCCGAGCATGGCGAAAACCGTCGCCGGCCCGGGGTCGCGGCGGGAGCGTTCCGAATGGGGCCGCACGAAGTCGTGGGCGCGGCCGAGGGCCATGACCCGTTCGCGCAGGGCGTCGGCGTAGGCCTTGGCGTGCGGCGCCCGCCTGGCCGAGATGGAGATCAGGCCCGAGATGACCGAAAAGATGTTCTTGATCCGGTGCGACAGCTCCTGGCTGACCAGTTCTCGCTCCTCAAGCAGCCGCTTGGCGTCGTCGATGTCGGTGCAGGTGCCGAACCAACGCCGGATCCGCCCCTGTGCGTCGCGCAGCGGCAGGGCGCGCCCCAGGGTCCAGCGATAGACCCCGTCGTGCCGGCGCAGGCGGTACTCGATTTCGTAGGGTTCTCCCGTAGCCAGGCATCGACGCCATGCCTCCCAGGCGCGATCCTGGTCCTCGGGATGGAACATCGCGTTCCAGCCTTCCCCGTCCGTGGAACCCGCCGGCGCCCCCGTGAACTCGTACCAGCGGGCGTTGTAGTAGTCGTGCAGGCCGTCGGGCGTCGTCGACCAGACCATCTGGGGCATGGTGTCGGCGATCACGCGGAACTTCTGTTCTTCCGCCCTCAAGGCCGCGGCCGTGCGGCGCAGGTCGAGCTGAGCGGCGACCTGTCGGGCCAGCGCCTGCAAGGTTTCAGCCTGTTCCGGCGTCAGACCGTCGGCGCGCGCCTCGGCGGCGGCGACGCAGACAGCGCCCACCGGCGTCCCGTCGAGGTCCACGCGCGCGGCCGCCAGAAAGGCTGGATGACGGCCCGGCCCGGCCCACACCATCAGCGGGCCATCGGCGACGGCCTGTTCACAGGCCGCCAGCAGGGCGTCGCGGGCGCCTTCGTCCATGCGCCAGGCGGCCTTGGCCCAATGGCGGCCTCCAGCGGCGAATCCGATCAGGGCGCCGTCGGCGCGGCAGGCGAGGCCCGCAATTCGCGCGATGTCATCGAGGGCAGGCTCCGCGGCGTCGTCCAGCACCCCCGTGGCGGCCAGGGCCGCCGCCGTCTCGTCCGCCGTTCTCGCCAAGTCCCATCGCCTCTCTTCGCCGCCCAAGCTCCGCCGCGAGGGGATAATGCCCGAGCCTGATTTCGGTTGTGGAAAATGCGCCAAAACGACGAAGGGCCGGGCGATCGCTCACCCGGCCCTGCCGTTTCCCGAAATGGAGCGGGCGAGGCGATTCGAACGCCCGACCCCAACCTTGGCAAGGTTGTGCTCTACCCCTGAGCTACGCCCGCGCTCCTCGGACCCGCCGGAACCCGGCCGCCCGAAATTCGAGAGAGCGGGCTTATGGCAGAGGGCTCCGCCGATTGCAAGCCGCCCCCGCCGGTTCTTTTCGCCGCGCCGGCTCAACCCCCGAAGCGAGGCGTCTTCAGGCGGCGCTTATTGACGTGGTCCTTAGGCGCTGCGCCGGTCTCCTCCGGGAATTCCCCTTTGAAGTAGTAGCGCTGCCAGGCCTCCTTGGTGGCGTCGGGGTCGGCGCGGAAGATCCGCTTGTTGAACTCCGCACGGTGCCGTTCCCAGGTGTCGTACTGGTCGCGAAGCTCCGGATTGCGGTCCATCGGCCGGATCGTCGGCTGGAACTGGGCGAGCTGCTTGTCCTGCATGAGGGTGATGAAGCAGAAGGGCTCGCCCTTCTCGAACCGCACCTTGCCGGGCCGCGTGAAGACCCAGTTCATGGTGAAGGGAAACGGCAGCCAGTCGGTCTCCACCAGACCCGCCAGGGGCTGGATGCCGTCCTTGATATGGTTCGGCGGCCCCTGGCACATCATCGACCAGCCCGGCGGCGTGCGGAACAGATAGCCGGGGTGGAAGGTCAGCACGCCGTGGCTGAAGTGCGACTTCACGAAGTTATGGAAATCGGGATGCGGCCGGTCCGGCGTAAGCACGATATCGGCCTGATTGATCCCGCCGTTCCACTCGGCCGTGAAGGCCATGGGGCAGAGAATCTCCCAGCCGGTGGTGTTGGCCATGGAGAGCGGGAGGCAGCGATAGGGGTGGCGTTCGGCGAAGCGGTCCATCCAGGCGCGCTGCGGCCGCCCCGGCACGATTTCCGGCGGCTGCTGGGCGGTGGGATAGCACTCGAGCTCCATGGGTTTCCTCCGACTGATCCCATTGCTCTAGCCGCGCGCCCGCCCCTATTGAAGCCCTATGAAGACCCGCGCCGACCTGTTCGCCTTCTTCGACGCCCACGGGATCGAGCACGCGACCTACGAGCACCCGGCGGTGTTCCGCGTCGGCGAGGGCGAGGGGATCAAGGACCATATCCCCGGCGCCCACACCAAGAACCTGTTCCTGAAGGACGCCAAGGGTCGGATCTGGCTGATTTCGGCGGAGGACCGCACGGTCATCGACCTGAAGCGCCTGCATCATGTGATCGGCTCGGCAAGGCTCTCCTTCGGCTCGGCCGAGCTGATGGCCGAGGTGCTGGGCGTCACGCCGGGTTCGGTGACCGCCTTCGCCCTGATCAACGACGCCGAACGGCGCTGCACGTTCGTGCTGGACCGCCGGCTGGCCGAGGCCGAGCGGGTCAATTTCCATCCGCTGGAGAACACTGCCACCACCGGCGTTCCGGCCGAAGGCTTCGGAAGGTTCCTGGCCGCGCTGGGGATCGAGCCCCTGGTGGTCGACTTCGCCGCCATGCAGGTGGTGGAACGCGCATGATCCGTTGAAGCCTGGCCCGCATGGGACCATTTTAGCCGCTGGGCGCGTTAGCCCCGGACCAGAGACCACGACGCAAGACGGGAAGGACCGCCATGACCCTGATCGGCGAAACCCAGGCCAAGTCCGCCGGCGACCTGATCAAGGATGGGACCGACGCCAGCTTCGCGGCCGACGTCATCGAAGCCTCGCGCGACACGCCGGTGATCGTCGACTTCTGGGCCACCTGGTGCGGCCCCTGCCGCCAGCTGGGCCCGGCCCTTGAGCGCGCCGTGACCGCCGCCAAGGGCAAGGTGAAGCTGGTCAAGATCGACATCGACAAGAACCCGCAGTTCGCCGGCCAGTTGCGCGTGCAGTCGATCCCCGCCGTCTTCGCCTTCGTCGGCGGCCGGCCGGTGGACGGCTTCATGGGCGCCCTGCCCGAGAGCCAGGTGAAGCAGTTCGTCGACCGCCTGGCCGCCCAGGCGCCGGCCGACGCCGTGGACGACCTCCTGGCCATGGGCAGGGAGTCCCTGGAGCTCGGCGACGTGGGCGGGGCGGCCCAGGCCTTCGCCCAGGTGCTGCGCGAGGATCCGCAGAACGTGAAGGCCCTGGGCGGCCTCGCCCGCGCCTATCTGGCCGGCGGCGACGCCGAGCGGGCCGCCGAGATCGCCGCCATGGCGCCGCCCGACGCCAAGGACCCGGACCTGGACTCGGTGCGGGCCGCGCTCGCCCTGGCCGAAGAGGCCCCCTCGGAGGTCCGCGCCTACGAGGAACGTCTGGCTCGCGATCCCGACGATCACGAAGCGCGCTACGAGATCGCCAAGGCCCTCGCCGGCCGCGGCCGCTGGCAGGAGGCGGCCGACCACCTGCTGACCATCATCGAACGCGACCGGGCCTGGAACGACGAGGCCGCCCGCAAGCAGCTGCTGACCATCTTCGAGGCGGCCGGCGCGGGTTCGGACATCGCGCGGTCCGGCCGGCGGCGGCTGTCCTCGATCCTGTTCTCTTGAGGGAGGGCGCGACATGGCCGCCTACCGGCGCATCGGCGACCTGCCCCAGGTGATCCCGGTCTTTCCGCTCGACGGCGCCCTGCTGCTGCCGGGCGGCGAGCTGCCCCTGCAGATCTTCGAGCCGCGCTATCTGAACATGATCGACGACGCCATGGCCGGCGACCGGATCGTCGGCATGGTTCAGACCAAGCCCGGCGGCGACCGGGTGCGGCCGAACCTCGCCGGCGTCGGGTGCATGGGCCGCATCACGGCCTTTTCCGAGACGTCCGACGGCCGCTATCTCATCACGCTGACCGGCGTGTGCCGCTTCAATGTCGGCGAGGAATTGCCGGTGCGCACGCCTTATCGCCAGGTGCGGGCCGACTACGGCCCTTATGCGGACGACCTGACCGACGGTCCGGAAGCGTCCAGCGAGTTCGACCGCCGGCGCTTCGCCCAGGCCCTGAAGCGCTATCTGAATCGGCGGGAGCTGGACATCGACTGGGAGACGGCCGAGTCCGCGCCGCTCGACATCCTGGTCACCAGCCTGGCCATGGGGCTGCCCTTCGACCCGGCCGAGAAACAGGCGCTGCTCGAGGCGCCCGACATGACCTGCCGCTGCGAGGCGCTGACGGCCCTGCTCGAGATCGACGCCATGGGCGACGGCGATGACGAACCGCAGTCGATGCAGTAGAGGACGGCCATGAGCGAGACCGCCGTTCCCGTCGCCCCGTCCGCCGAGGTCGATCCCCGCCTGCTGGAGGTGCTGGTCTGCCCGGTCACCCACGGCCCCTTGGAATACGACCGCGAGGCCGGCGAGCTCGTCTCGCGCAGCGCCAAGCTCGCCTATCCGATCCGGGACGGCGTGCCCATCATGCTGCCCGAAGAGGCCCGCGAGCTCGAAGCTTAGAGCGCCTCGCCGCGCAGCAGGCGAGGCAGGTCGCCAGTCGCACCGCCGGCGTCGTGCATGAAGAAGCGGCGGGCCGGGCCGATGCGGTTGACCGCCGCAAGCCCCGCCCCGCGCGCCAGGCGCAGCAGCGGATTGTCGTTGGAGAACAGGCGGTTGAACACATCCGTCGCCGCCGCCAGCATCACAGTGTCGAAGCTGCGCCAGCGGGCGTAGCGCTCCAGCACCGCCTCCGAGCCGATGTGCTCGCCCAGGCGCGCGGCGTCCACCAGCACCTCGGCCAGCGCCGCAGCGCCCTTCAGGCCCAGGTTCAGCCCCTGGCCTGCGATGGGATGGATCCCGTGGGCGGCGTCGCCCAGCAGGGCCGTCCGCGGGGCGGTCATCCGCTCGGCGATCTGCAGCGACAGGGGATAGGTGAAGACCGCGCCCTCCAGGCGCGCCTCGCCCAGAAGCTCGCCGAACCGCCGCTGCAGGTGGGCGTGGAACACTTCCGGCCGCGCCGCCTTCAAGGCCGCGGCGCGCGCCTTGGGCTCGGTCCAGACCAGGCTGGCCCGGTCGTCGGTCAGGGGCAGGATGGCGAACGGCCCGCCCGGTAGGAAGTATTCGTGCGCCACGCCCTCGTGGCTGCGGGCCAGGCGCACCGTGGCCACCACCCCCGCCTGGCCGTAGTCCCAGCCGATCGTGTCGATCCCGGCCGCCCGTCGCACCGCCGAACCGCGGCCCTCGGCGCCCACCACCAGGGGCGCCGACAGGCGCCGCCCGTCCTCCAGCGAAACGGTCGCCTCGCGGGTGCCGAAGGCCACGTCCGAGACACGCGCCGGCGCCAGGACCGGAATCTCGGCGGCGGAGACCGCCCGGGCGAGGGCGACGCGGGCGCTCCGGTTCTCCAGCATGTAGCCCAGGGGCTCGCCGTCGGAACGGTCGGCGATCTCAGCGGAATCGAAGCGCAGGTAGAAGGGGCCCGGCCGCCCCGCCGAGGCGCCGGGCGAGCGGCCGTCCGTCACCAGGATCTGTTCGATCGGCTGGGCGTGCGGTTCGATGTCGGCGGCGAGGCCCAGCGCCCGCCACTGGCGGAACGAGGCGAAGGCCAGCGCCGAGGCGCGGCCGTCGAAGCTCTCGGCCAGCTGGTCGTCGAAGGGGATCGGATCGATCAGAACGGGGGCGAGGCCCCCCTGCTTCAAGGCGAGCGCCAGGGTCGCGCCGGCGAGGCCTGCGCCGGCGATGATCACGTCTGCGTCCAGGGTCTGGGCCATGGCGGCCATATGCCGGGGAAAGGCCGCGCCCGTCATCTGCAAACTCGCGGCGGCGGTAGATTGGACGGATGCGTCCATTTTTCGCTTGCGGCCGCCCGGAGGGACTGAAATCCTGCCGCCATTCTTTTCGCTCATTTCCTGTCGAGCCGGCGCCATGACGCTTCCGAAGAATTTCGTCCCTCTGGCGGCGGCGGCCGTGGTCGTGCTGGCCCTCGCCGTCGGCGGGGGGTTCTGGTGGATCGACAAGCAGAGGCACGAGGGGACCGACAACGCCTTCGTCCAAGCCGACAAGGTGACTGTGGCCCCGCAGGTCGACGGCTACATCGCCGAGGTGCTGGTGGAGGACAACAGCCCCGTCACCGCCGGCCAGGTGGTGGCGCGGATCGACCCCGCCCCCTTCCGCGCGAGGCTGGCCCAGGCGGAGGCCAACGCCCAGGCGCTGCAAGCCGCCGTCCGGGGCGTCGACGACCGCGCGAGGCTGGAACAGGCGATGATCGCCCAGAAGGCGGCGGGGCTGGCCAGCGCTTCGGCCCAGGCCGACTTGGCCGCCGCCGAACTGGAGCGCTACGGCCACCTCGCGACCCAAGGCTGGGTCTCGCCCCAACGCGCCCAGACCGCACGCGCGGCCGCCACCCAGGCCAGCGCCGGGGTCGCCGAGGCCCGCGCCGGCCTGGAAGCCGAACGCCGCGCCGCCGAATCCCTGGGCTCGACCCGCGCCCAGACGCTGGCCCAGGCGCAAGCCGCGCTCGCCACGGTGGAGCAGGCCCGCATCGACCTCGACCGCACGGAGATCCGCGCGCCCGCCTCGGGCGTGGTCGGCGCGCGTTCGGTGCGCCCCGGCCAGTACGTCCGCCCCGGCTCCGCCCTGATGAGCGTGGTGCCGCTGGGCGAAGCCTATGTGGTGGCCAATTTCAAGGAGACCCAGGTCGCCCGCCTGCGCATCGGCCAGCCGGTGACCATCACCGCCGACGCCTTCGGCAAGCGGAAGATCAAGGGTCGGATCGAGAGCTTCGCCCCGGCCACGGGCTCGGAATTCGCCCTGATCCCGGTGGAGAACGCGGTCGGCAACTTCACCAAGATCGCCCAGCGCCTGCCGGTGAAGATCGCCGTCGACGCCGATTCGCCCCTGGCCGGCGCCCTTCGGCCCGGCCTTTCGGTGAAGGTGAAGGTCGACGTCACCGCCGACACCGGCCCTTCCTTCGCCGAGGCGCAGGCCCCGCGGCGCCACGCGCAGCAGGGCCAGGCGCGCCAAGAGCCGTGACTGCCCAGGCCCCGTCGCCGCCCCTCTACGTCCCGCCGCCGCGCCACCTGACGCCGACGGGCGAGATCGACTGGCCCAAGGTCTTCCTGGGTTTCGGCGGGATGATCCTGGGCCAGTTCATGGCGGTGCTGGACATCCAGATCGTCGCCGCTTCCCTGACTCAGATCCAGGCGGGCATCGGCGCCACCGCCGACGAGATCACCTGGGTCCAGACCAGTTACCTGCTGGCCGAGGTGGTGACGATCCCGCTCGCCGCCTACCTCTGCAAGATGTGGAGCACGCGGACGGTCTATCTGTGGGCCACCGCCGCCTTCATCGTCACCTCCATCGCCACCGGTCTGGCGGGCTCCATCGAGACCATGATCCTGTTCCGGGCGCTGCAGGGCCTGGCCGCCGGCGCCCTGATCCCGGTGGGCTTCGCCACGGCCATGACTGTGTTCCCGCCCGACCGCCGGGTGACGGCCAACGTCATCTTCGGCCTGGTCGTCACCCTCGCCCCCACCATCGGGCCGACGCTCGGCGGGCACCTGACCGAGGCGCTGAGCTGGCGCTGGCTGTTCTTCATCAACATCGCGCCCGGCCTTCTGGTGATGTTCCTGGTGGCCCGCTACGGCGACTTCGACACCGGCGACCCTTCGCTTGCCAAGGGGGTGGACTGGTGGGGCTTGGCGACCATGACCCTCTTCCTGCTCTCCATGCAGTACGTGCTGGAGGAGGGATCGAGCGAAGGCTGGTTCGAGGACGACCTGATCCTCTGGCTGACGGTCGCGGCGCTCGTCTCGGGCGTCGTCTTCATCTGGCGGCAGCTCGCCTACAGCCAGCCGATCGTCTCGCTCAGGCCCTTCGCCGACCGCAACTTCGCCCTTGGCGCCATGATGAACTTCGTCTCGGGCGCGGGCCTGTTCGGCGGCACCTTCATCCTGCCGCTGTTCCTCGGCCAGGTGCTCCACTACACCGCCGCCCAAGTGGGCACGACCATGCTGGTCTCGGGCCTGGTGATGTTCGCCATGGCGCCGGTGGGTGGGCGGATCGTGCGCGCGGTCGGCGTGCGGATCCCGCTGGTGCTTGGCTTCGGTCTCGCCGCCTATGGCATCGGGCTCGGCGCACGGGTCACCGCCGACTGGGGCTTCTGGGAATTCGCCGTGCTGCAGGCGTTCCGGGGGGTGGGCGTGATGCTGGCCATGATCGCCTCCTCGCAACTGGCCGTGGCCACCCTGCCCCAGAACCAGATGAAGGACGCCTCGGGCCTCATAAACCTGATCCGCAACGTCGGCGGCGCGGTGGGCATGGCGCTGCTGGCGACGCTGATGAGCGACCAGTCCGCCCTGCATCTGGCCGACATGGCGGCCGCCGTCAGCATGTCCAATCCGCAGGCCCAGGAGATGCTGGACGGCCTCACCGCCCTGATGCAGCAGCGCGGCGTGGCCGATCCGGAGGGCGCAGCGCGCAAGGCCTTCGGCATGATGATGCGGCGCGAGGCCACGGTGCTGGGCTTCGGCGACGGCTTCTTCTTCCTGGCCGCAGCCTGCGCCGCCGCAGGGCTGCTCGGCCTGTTCGCCAATCCGCCGCGGCCCGAGCCGCTGCCCGTGGTGAGCCGCCGCTGATGCCCCGGATCGCCGGCCAGATCGACCCCGCCAAGACCGAGGCCATCCTCGACGCCGCGGCCGAGGTGTTCGGCGAACGCGGCCTGGCCGCCCCTGTGGAGGAGATCGCCCGTCGCGCCGGGGTCTCCAAGCAGACCATCTACAACCGCTACGGCTCCAAGGCCGAGCTGATGCGGGCCATCGTCGAGCGGCGGGTGGACGAGATCACCGCGCCGCTCCTGATCCCCGGCGCCGAGGAGCGCCCGGAAGAGACGCTGGCCGCCTTCGGCCGGGCGATGATCGAGGCGGTGCTGAAGCCGCGCGGCGTGGCCATGCTGCGCATGACGGTGCAGAGCGCCGTCGAACTGCCGGACCTGGCCCGCGCCTTCCACGAATCCGGCCCGGCGACCTCGCGCCGCCGCCTGGCGCGGTTTCTGGCCCTGGAGGCGGAGGCCGGCCGCCTGGCCATCGACGATCCGGACCAGGCCGCGGACTTCTTCGCCAGCATGGTGATCGGCGCCCGGCAGCTCGCCGGCCTCCTGGGCGTCGCCCAGCCCCTCTCGGAGCCCGAGATCGACGCCATCGCCGCCGAGGCCGCCCGCCGCCTGATGCGCGCCTACGCGCCTTAGGTCCGGCCGTGGTCTCTCAGCCCTCGCTCTCGCTCGAGCCCAGGCCCATGATGTGGAAGCCGGCGTCCACATGCACCACCTCGCCGGTGGTGGAGAGGCCGAGGTCCGACATCAGCCAGAGCGCGCAACCCGCGACGCCCTCCATCGAGGTGTCCTCGCCCATGGCCGAGAGCGCCCGGCCCTGGGCGAGCATGGAGCGGCCGCCGGAGATGCCGGCCAGGGACAGGGTCTTCATCGCCCCGGCGGAGATGGCGTTCACCCGAATTCTGCGCGGGCCGAGATCGCGGGCGGCGTAGCGCACGGCCGCCTCCAGCGCCGCCTTGGCCACGCCCATGGTGTTGTAGTTGGGGATCGCCCGCTCGGCGCCCAGATAGGTCATGGTGACGATCGAGCCGCCGTTCGGCATCAGCTTCGCCGCGCGCCGGGCGCAGTCGACGAAGGAGAAGGCGGAGATCTCCATCGCCCGGAGGAAGCCTTCGCGGGTGGTGTTGTCGACGAAGGAGCCCTTCAGCTCGTCCTTGTTGGCGAAGGCGATGGAGTGCAGGAAGAAGTCGAGCGTCCCGTGCGCCGCCTCCACCGCCTCGAAGGCGGCGTCCATCGAGGCTTCGTCGGTCACGTCGGCCGCGATCACCGCCTTCACGCCGAGGCTCTCGGCCAGGGGCTGAACCCGGCGCTCCATGCCCGGCAGATGCAGGAAGCTCATCTCCGCGCCCTGGGCGGCGAGCTGCGAGGCGATTCCCCAGGCGATCGACTGGTGGTTGGCCACCCCGGTGATGACGCCCTTCTTGCCCTTCATCAGCTCGCCCTTGGGCATCGAATAGTCTTCGGCCACGCGCGTCTCCTGGCGTTGTCGTCTTCTTTGGGGCGAGTTTTTGGACGCCGCGGCGGCCCCGCGCAAGCGGGGTTTAGGCGCGGGCCAGGATCAGGCAGCCGTTGGTGCCGCCGAAGCCGAAGGAGTTGGACATGGCCGTCTCCACCTGGCGGTCGGCCCGCCGACGCAGGATCGGCAGGTCGGCGAAGGCTGGGTCGAGGGTTTCGATGTGCGCGCTCTCGGCCAGGAAACCGTTGTTCAGCATCAGGATCGAATAGATCGCCTCCTGCGCCCCGGCCGCGCCAAGGCTGTGGCCGGTCAGCGACTTGGTGGACGAGATCGCCGGCGGCTCGGCGCCAAACACTTCGCGCACGGCCTCCATTTCCTTGATGTCGCCCACCGGCGTGGAGGTGCCGTGCGGGTTCAGGTAGTCGATCTTGCGGCCGCCGGCGCTCTGCAGGGCCAGGCGCATGCAGCGCGCCGCGCCCTCGCCGGAGGGCGCCACCATGTCGAAGCCGTCGGAATTGGCGGCGTAGCCCACCACCTCGGCATAGATCTTGGCCCCGCGCGCCTTGGCGCGCTCGTATTCCTCCAGCACGACGATCCCGGCGCCGCCGGCGATCACGAAGCCGTCGCGGTCGGCGTCATAGGCCCGGCTGGCCGTCGCCGGGCGGTCGTTGAAGTTGGAGCTCATGGCGCCCATGGCGTCGAAGAGCACCGAAAGGGTCCAGTCGATCTCCTCCGTGCCGCCGGCGAAGACCACGTCCTGCTTGCCGAGCTGGATCTGTTCGTAGGCCGAGCCGATGCAGTGGGTGGAGGTGGCGCAGGCCGAGGAGATCGAAAAGTTGAGGCCACGGATCTTGAACCACGTGGCCAGCGTCGCCGAGGCGCCGGAGCTCATCGCCTTGGGCACCGCGAAGGGGCCGACGCGCTTGGGGCCGCGTTCCTTCGCCGTCGCCGCCGCCTCGACGATGGCCTTGGTGGAAGGCCCTCCGGAGCCGACGATCAGGCCCGTCCGCTCATGCGAAACCTCGTCCGGCGCGAGGCCGGAATCGGCGATCGCCTGCTCCATGGCGATGTGGCCGAAGGCGGTTCCTTGGGCGAGGAAACGGGCGGCGCGGCGGTCGACCATCGCCTCCCAGTCGATCTGGGGCGCCGCATGGACCTGCGAGCGGAAGCCGAGTTCGGCGTATTCCGGCGCGGCTGAGATGCCCGACTTCGCCTCCCGCAGGGAGGCCAGGACCTCGTTCGCGTTGTTTCCGATGGACGAGACGATCCCGATCCCGGTGACGACGACGCGACGCATGGCTTCCTTTTCCCGTTCTGACGGCGTCAGGGCCGCTGATAGAGCCCGACGCGGAGGTCCGCAGCCGAATAGATGGGATTTCCGTCGGCCTCCAGCACGCCGTCGCCGATCCCCATCACCAAGCGGCGATTGATCACCCGCTTCATGTCGATCTTGTAGGTGACCTTCTTGATGTCGGGTGTCACCTCGCCGGCGAACTTCACCTCGCCGCAACCGAGCGCGCGCCCCCGGCCCTTGCCGCCGATCCAGCCCAGATAGAACCCGACCAGCTGCCACATGGCGTCCAGGCCCAGGCTGCCCGGCATCACCGGATCGCCGATGAAGTGGCAGTCGAAGAACCAGAGGTCCGGGTTGATGTCGAACTCCGCCTCGATACGGCCCTTGCCGTGCGCCCCACCCTCGTCGGTGATGAGCGTGATGCGGTCGAACAGCAGCATCGGCGGCGCCGGAAGCTGCGCATTGCCCGGACCGAACATCTCGCCCCGGCTGCAGGTCAGCAGCTCTTCGAGGTCGTACCGGTCCTTGGCCTTGGCGCCCGTGGTCATGCATCGGCCTTTCGGCGGCGGGCTCCGTTGCGGGAGCCTCGTTGAAGTTTCGGAACGGCAGGCCCTAGCAGAGCCCGCCCCGATGCTCAACGGGCGTGGGATGGGCGGCACTGGACCGCATCGGCCGTTCCCCACAGCCCGGAAGCCGGAGCCCAGCCGGTGACGCCGTCCACGCGCACCTTGCACCAGTCCTCGTCGCAGCGGACCAACGCGGCGATGGCCCGCGGGTTCAGATAGGCGCGAATCTCGGCCTCCGCGCGCGGTCTGGAGCGGATCGGCAGGGGGCTCTGCCGCACGCGCATCACCGTGCGCCGGCCGTCGGTCAGCCGCTTGTGCACCCAGGCCATGTTGCCCTGGGGGTCGCAGATGCGCCGCCATTGGCTGTTCTCGGCCACCACCTGCACCGGCAGGCCTTTCACCTGATAGACCCAGAGCAGCCGATGATCCTCGCCCGGGCCGGCCCGGGCGTAGACCTTGTCGAACTTCAGGGAGATGTAGCGCGGCACCGGGTAGCCCGAAGGCGTGGCGCGCTCGGCCGCCGCCGGGCCTGCGGCTCCGGCCGCCAACAGGGCCGCCAGGAGAGGCAGGAGGGTGCGAAGACGCCGGTTCGGGTCAGGCTCGCCTTGGCCGTGCATGGGGGCTTTGCTAGAGGTTCCTGCGAACAAGAGAAACGCCCCGCGCACAGTTAAAGATTCCTTTCCGGACCCCATGGCCGCCCGCAAGCCGAAAGTCATCGTCACACGCAAGCTTCCGGACCCCGTGGAAACGCGGCTGCGCGAGCTGTTCGACACCGAACTCAACCTCACCGACGCGCCGATGAGCCGCGAAGCCCTGACCGAGGCGGTGAAGACCGCCGCGGCCCTGGTGCCGACCATCACCGACAAGATCGACGCCGAGCTGATCGCCCAGGCCGGCGATCAGCTGAAATTGATCGCCAACTTCGGCGCCGGCGTCGATCACATCGACGTGGCCGCGGCCAACGCCCGCGGCGTCACGGTGACCAACACGCCGGGCGTGCTGACCGACGACACCGCCGACCTGACCATGGCGCTCATCATGGCGGTCGCCCGGCGGGTGGTGGAAGGCGCCAATGTGGCGCAGAGCGGCGGCTTCACCGGCTGGACTCCCACCTGGATGATGGGCCGGCGGATCACCGGCAAGCGACTGGGGATCATCGGCATGGGCCGGATCGGCCAGGCGGTGGCGCGCCGGGCGCGCGCCTTCGGCATGTCGATCCACTATCACAACCGCAAGCCGGTCAGCCACGTGATCGCCGAAGAGCTGGGCGCGACCTACTGGGAAAGCCTGGACCAGATGCTGGCGCGGATGGACGTGATCAGCGTCAATTGCCCCCACACCCCGGCCACCTACCATCTGCTGTCGGCCCGGCGGCTGAAGCTGCTGCAGCCCCACGCCATCGTGGTCAACACCGCCCGCGGCGAGATCATCGACGAGGCGGCCCTGGCCGACCTGCTGGCCAAGGGCGGCATCGCCGGCGCGGGCCTGGACGTCTTCGAGTTCGAGCCGGCGATCAATCCGAAGCTGCTCAAGCTCCCCAACGCCGTCCTCCTGCCCCACCTCGGCTCGGCCACGGTCGAGGCCCGCATCGACATGGGCGAGAAGGTCATCGTCAACATCAAGACCTGGGCCGACGGCCACCGCCCGCCCGACCGGGTGATCCCAGCGATGCTGTGAGGCGAGGCGCAAGCTTCGCTGTTGACGACGACCGCCTGCCCAGAGATGACTACCGGTGATTGTTCGGGGGTGGGAATGATCACCAAGAGGGCGTTATTGGCCGCCGCCGCAGCTGCGCCTTGGGCGAGCTTCGCCGCCGGTGCGCAGGAAACCTCGGGCGCCCTGACCATCGAGGAACTGGTGCGGCCGGCGACGGTGCGCGGCGCCGCCCTTTCACCCAACGGCCGCCTCGTCGCCCTACTTCGAGAACAACGGGCCGGCGAAAGGCGCGTCGCGGTGGTCCTCCTGCTGGCGGCGGACGACCTGACGGCGCCTCCCAGACAGGTCGTGCTGGGCGATTTCGACGTCGACCGGCTCTATTGGGCCAATGACGAACGTCTTCTGATCTCCATTTTCGTAAAGCGGCAGGAGAACTATGTTCCGACCGGATCGCACCAGCCGCTAAAGCTGGACACCAGCTTCAGGCGGATGATGAGCGTCGGTCTCGACGACCAGCCGCCCGTCTTGTTGTTCGGCGATCAAACCCGGGTCCTGCGCAGCAATTTCGATCTGGGGAGCGTCGTCGACCTTCTCCCGAACGACGACAGGCATGTCCTGATGCGGCTGTGGGATCCCGCCTCCGGCGTGCGCGTGCTGCACGCCGTGGACGTCTATACCGGCGCGTCGACCTTGTTCGAGCGGGGCAACGCCGCGACCTACACCTGGTTCGTCCAGAACGGCCGGCCAATGCTGCGGTGGGACTACAACGCCCGCGGAACGGTCGCTTCCCTCTATGCCCGCGCTCCCGACGCCTCGGACTGGCGGCTCGTGCGCAAGCTGGTCATGCGGACCCAGATCCGGCGACCCGACCTCGACATCGTGGGGCCGACCGACGAGGCGGGAGTCTTCCTCGCCATCCATCGGACGGAAGACGAGCCCGTCGCGAGCCTCAAACGCTTCGATCTCCGCGATCTGACCTTCGGCGAAACGGTGTCCGCACGTCCCGGTCTGGACGTGGACGGCGCCCTGGTGGACGACCAGGGGCGGTTCGTAGCCGCGCGATATGTGGAAGATCGCTTCTCGTACGATTTCGCCGACGAGAGCCTGGCGCCCCACTTCCGGGGTGTCGAAAGCTTCTTCGGGCGCAAGATGAACGTCCGCCTCGTTCAGGTGGATCGCAGCGGCGGCCGCTTTGTCATCCACGCGACCAGCCCTCAGCAACCCTCGGCCTTCTATCTCTACGACGTCGCCGCCAGACGCCTCTCCCCGCTTGCGGCGGGAAGGCCCTGGCTGGGCGCGGATCGGCTCGCCCCGATGGAGAGCCTCGACGTACGCACTCGGGACGGCGCCTCGATCCGCGCCTACCTCACGGTTCCCCGAGGGGACGGGCCGCGGCCGCTGGTGGTGATGCCCCACGGAGGGCCGGAGATCCGCGACCGGTGGGATTTCGACCTCTTCGCCCAGGCTTTCGCGGCCCAGGGATGGCTCGTGCTGCAGCCCAATTTCCGGGGCTCGGGGGGCTATGGCCGGGATTTCGCCGCGGCGGGGCGGCGGCGATGGGGCGGCCGTATGCAGGAAGACGTGGAGGACGCCGTCGACCAGGTGGTCGCCGCCGGCCGGGTCGATCCCCAGCGCATCGCCATCTGTGGCGCCAGTTACGGCGGCTACGCCGCTCTGATGGGCGCCGTTCGGCGGCCCGGGCTCTATCGAGCCGCCGTGTCCATCGCCGGCGTCTCCGACCTGATCGAGGTCCTGGAAGATGTCCGCCGAAGCGGCGAGGACGCCGCCATCTATCAGTACTGGGTTGAGACGATCGGCGATCCGCAAGCCGAGAAGCCGCGCCTGATCCAGGAATCTCCACGCCATCGGGCGGGCGAGATCCAGGTCCCGGTGCTGCTGATTCACGGGACGGAGGACCAGGTGGTGAGGCCGGCTCAGTCGCGCATCATGGCCGGCGCTCTCAAGAGTGCGGGCAAGCGCTTCGAACATGTCGAGATCGCCGGCATGGACCATGGCGGCTGGGAGCCGACGGCGACCCGCCGGGTGCTGGAAACCTCCGTCGCCTTTATCGCCAAGGCGTTCGCCTGAGCGGGCCGCCATGGATCATCGGCGGCGAGACGCCGAGGCCGCCGGCCAAGCTTCGCTGTTGACGATGGGGGATCCCTTCGGGAACAACTACCGGCAGTTGTTCCGGGGGGAATTCATGATCACCAGACGAACAGCGCTGGGCGCCGCGGCCCTCGCGCCCTGGCTTGCAGCGCCGGCGGCCGCGGGCGTCGCCAGACCGTCGAGCCTGGAGGAGCTGACGCGCCCGGCGGTCAACCGTGGGGCCGCCCTGTCGCGCGACGGCAAACGTATCGCGCTTCTGCACGAGGTGAACGAGTCCGGGCGCCGCGCGGCCTATGTCAGCCTGATTTCGGCCGACAACTTCGACGCGCCGGCGACCCGGGTGATCATCGGCAACTATGACGTCGAGGACGTTCGCTGGGCCAACGACGACCGGCTGCTGATCTCCGTTCTAATGAAACGGGAAGAAGACTATGTTCCAACCGGCACCCGCTTCGGCATGACCTTTAACACCAGCGTCCGGCGCATGCTGAGCGTCGGGCTGGACGGCAGCCCGCCAGCCATGATGTTCGGCGACCGGGCGTTTCTGAAGACCAATTTCAATCTCAGTCAGATCGTCGACATGTTGCCGGACGATCCCCAGCGCATCCTGATGCAGGCCTGGGAACCTCAGGGGCTGTCCAAGGCGCTCTATTCCGTCGATGTCTACACCGGTGCGGCGGCTCTGGTGGAACGGGGTGGACCCGCGACCGACACCTGGTCGGTTCAGGATGGCAAGCCGGTCCTGCGGTGGGACTACAACGACCGGGGCACGGCGGGCTCACTGCTGGGCCGCCCTCCAGGCGAAACGAACTGGAAGGTGCTCCGCAAGATCGCCCGCTACGACGGCTTCAACCGGCCGGACTTCGACATTGTGGGCTTCACCGAAGCGGCCGGCGTGTTCCTCGCCGTCGCCCGCGCCGAGGGTGAGGACATGGCGAGCCTCCGCCCGTTCGACATTCGCGACATGTCCTTCGGAGAGGCCGTCGCCCAGCGGGAGGATCGCGATATCGAAAGCGCGCTGGTCGACGAGCACGGCCGCTACGTCGCCGCCATCTCCACGGACGACCGGGTGGTCTACGACTTTGCGGACAAGGCGCTGAACGCGCATTTCCGTGGCATCGACAGCTTCTTCGACAAGACCTGCAACGTGCGGATCTACGGCATGAACCGGGACCGCACCCGGTTCCTGGCCTTCGTCAGCGGCCCCCGCCTGCCGGGAGCCTATTACTTCTATGACCTTCCGGGGCGGCGGCTCGAGCCGGTGGCGATCTCCAGGCCCTGGCTCAAGGAAGAGAGCCTTGCGCCGGTCGAGATGCTGGACGTCCGCACGCGCGACGGCGCGACTTTCCGGGCCTATTTGACCGTTCCGCTCGCCAGCGGGCCCCGCCCCCTGGTCGTCATGCCCCATGGCGGCCCGGTCGCCCGGGATCGCCAGGATTTCGATCTGTTCGCCCAGGCCTTCGCAGCCCAAGGCTGGTTGGTCCTGCAGCCGAATTTCCGCGGCTCGGGCGGCTACGGCCAGGCGTTCGCCGAGGCCGGTCATGGCCGCTGGGGCGACCGGATGCAGGAAGACGTCGAGGACGCCGTGGCGCAGGTTCTGGCCAGCGGCCGCGCAGATCCCGACCGAGTGGCTATCTGCGGCGCCAGCTATGGCGGCTATGCGGCCCTCATGGGAGCGGTGCGTCGGCCGGACCTCTATCGGGCAGTCGTCTCCATCGCCGGCGTCAGCGACCTGCCCGAAATTCTGGCTTCGCAACGGCGGGACGGCGCTGATTCACCCTACTATCAGCTCTGGGTGCGGCGCATCGGCGATCCTGAGGCCGACGCCGAAAAACTGGCGGCCTGGTCACCGCGGCGTCGCGCCAAGGAATTTCGGGCCCCGGTGCTGCTGGTCCACGGACTCGAGGACCAGGTGGTTTCGGCCGACCAGTCGAAGGCCATGGCCTCGGCGCTGAGATCCGCCGGCAAGGCCGTCCAGTTGGTGACTCTGCGTGAGGCCGGCCATGGCTACTGGGAGCCGAAGGTCGAGCGCCAGGTGCTGGAAACCTCCGTCGCCTTCATCGCCAAGGCGTTCGCCTAGACCGGATCGCCGCAGGACGGGCATTCCGGGTCGGCGCCGATCTTCACCGTGCGGGTCTCGCCGGCCAGGCCGTCATAGATCATCAGCCGGCCGGCCAGGGGCTCGCCGGCGCCGGCGATCAGCTTGATCGCCTCCAGGGCCATCATCGAGCCGACCACGCCCGCCAGCGCGCCCACCACGCCGACGGCGACGCAGGTCTCGGCCTCCGGCGGGATGTCCGGCACCAGGCAGCGGTAGCAGGGCCGCCCGCGGAACACGCCTACCTGGCCCGTCCAGCGGCCTATGGCGCCGGAGACCAGGGTCCGCCCCTCGGCGACACAGGCGTCGCTGACGGCGAAGCGGGTGGCGAAGTCGTCGGTGCCGTCCAGCACCAGGTCGACGCCGCGCACCAGGGCGCGCGCGTTGCAGGCCTCCAGATGCACCGGCGTGGGGTCCACATGGACGTGCGGGTTCAGGGCGCGCAGCCGCTCGGCCGCGGCCTCCACCTTCGGCCGGCCCACATCGGCGGCGGCGTAGATCACCTGCCTTTGCAGATTGGAGACGTCCACCGTGTCGGCGTCGACCAGCACGATCCGCCCGACCCCGGCGGCGGCCAGGTAGAGTGAAGCCGGCGCGCCCAGGCCGCCGGCCCCGACGATCAGCACGCTGGCGGCCTTCAGCCGCTGCTGGCCGGGACCGCCTACCTCGCGCAGCACCAGGTGGCGGGCGTAGCGCTCGACCTCCTCGTCGGTGAAAGCCATGGCCTTGCCTCCGCGCGCTTGACCTCGCCGCCGCCCCCCGCCACATCCAAGCCATGACGAGCTTCCCCGACTGGCACGGCACCACCATCCTCGCGGTGCGCAAGGGCGGCCAGACCGTGATCGCCGGCGACGGCCAGGTCTCGATGGGCCAAACCGTGGTCAAGGGCAACGCCCGAAAGGTGCGCCGCCTGGCCGGCGGCCGGGTCCTGGCGGGCTTCGCCGGCGCCACGGCCGACGCCTTCACCCTGATCGAGCGGCTCGAGACCAAGCTCGAGCAGTATCCCGAGCAACTGGCCCGGGCCTGCGTCGACCTGGCCAAGGACTGGCGCACCGACCGCTATCTGCGCCGGCTGGAGGCCATGCTGCTGGTGGCCGACAAGGATTCCGTGTTCACCGTCACCGGCGTGGGCGACGTGCTGGAGCCCGAAAGCGGCGTGGCGGCCATCGGTTCGGGCGGCAACTACGCCCTGGCCGCCGCCCTGGCGCTCGCCGACAGCGCGCTCTCGGCCGAAGAGGTCGCCCGCAAGGCCATGGCCATCGCCGCCCGGATCTGCGTCTACACCAACGGCGAACTGACGGTGGAGACGCTCTAGCCATGCGCGCGCCGGCCGCAGCCCTGGCTCTCCTCGCCGCGGCGGCCGCCGGACCCGCTTTCGCCGCCGATCCGACCCCCGTCGTGGCCGCCGAACGCGCCTTTGCAGCAGACGGCCTGGCGTTGGGAATCCGCGACTCCTTCCTCAAGCACGCGACGGTCGACGCCATCGTCTTCGCGCCGGACCCCGTGCGGGCCCACGCGTTCTACGGCGCTCGGCCATCGACCAAGGGACCGCCGCTGGTCTGGTGGCCGCTGTGGGCGGGAATCTCGCGCTCTGGCGACCTGGGCTTCACCACGGGGCCGGCGACCTACGACGGCAAGCCCTCCGGCTGGTACTTCACCGTCTGGGCGCGGCAGGCCGACGGAAGCTGGAAGTGGGTCTATGACGGCGGCGCGCCGAGCGCCCATGGCGAGGCGCCCGGAGCCGAAGCCGAGCCCGCCCATCTCGCACCCGCCACCGGGCCGGACCAGACCCCGGAGGCCGCCCTGGACCAGGTGCGGGCCCTGGAGACCCAAGTCGCCGTCCAGGCGCTAGACGACGCCCGCGGCGCGCTGAAGGCGGTGCTGGCGCCCGAGGCGCGGGTGGTCGGCTCCCCTGCCGTTCCGGCCACGACGCCGCAGGCCGTCGAGGCCGAGCTTTCGACCCGTCCGGCCGCCATCGCCTTCTCGGCCCTCGGCGGCGGCGCCTCGGACGCCGGCGACCTGGTCTGGACCTATGGCGACGCGCGCTGGGAGGGCGGCCGCGGCCACTATGTGCGCCTTTGGCGGCACGACCTCCAAGGCTGGCGCCTGGTCTACGACATGATCCTGACCGTCCCGCCGCCCAAGGCCTGACAACCGGCCCCTCCCTCGCCTATCTAAGCGGCCCATGACCGAATTTTCCCCCCGCGAGATCGTCTCCGAACTCGACCGCTTCATCGTCGGCCACGCCGAGGCCAAGAAGGCTGTGGCCGTGGCCCTGCGCAACCGCTGGCGCCGCCGCCGGGTGCCGGCCGAGCTGCGCGACGAGGTGACGCCCAAGAACATCCTGATGATCGGCCCCACCGGCGTCGGCAAGACCGAGATCGCCCGGCGCCTGGCCAAGCTGGCCCAGGCCCCGTTCCTGAAGGTGGAGGCCACCAAGTTCACCGAGGTCGGCTATGTCGGCCGCGACGTCGACCAGATCGTCCGCGACCTGGTGGAGAGCGCCATGGCCATGGTGCGCGACAAGCGCCGGGCCGCCGTCCGCGCCCGGGCCGAGGCCGCGGCCGAGGAGCGGCTGCTGGATGCGCTCACCGGCCCCGGTTCCACCGCCGCCCGCGAGGCCTTCCGCCGCAAGCTCCGCGCCGGCGAACTGGACGACAAGGAGGTGGAGCTGAGCCTTACAGACACCGGGGGCGGCCTGCCGATGTTCGACATCCCCGGACAGCCGGGCGCATCCATGGGCGTGCTCAATCTGGGAGAGATGATGGGCAAGGCCTTCGGCGGCCGCACCAAGACCCACAAGACCACCGTCTCCGGCGCCTGGGCCCCGCTGATCGCCGAGGAGAGCGACAAGCTGCTGGATCAGGAGGCCCTGACTCAGGAGGCCCTGGAACTGGCCGAGAACAACGGCATCGTCTTCCTGGACGAGATCGACAAGGTCGCCTCCAATCGCGAACGGGCCGGCGCCGACGTCAGCCGCGAGGGCGTGCAGCGCGACCTCCTGCCCCTGATCGAGGGCACCACGGTCTCCACCAAGTACGGCCCGGTGAAGACCGATCACATCCTGTTCATCGCCTCGGGCGCCTTCCACGTGGCCAAGCCCTCGGACCTGTTGCCGGAGCTGCAGGGCCGCCTGCCGATCCGGGTCGAGCTGAAGGCCCTGACCCGCGACGATTTCCGCCGGATCCTGACCGAGCCGGAGGCCAATCTGATCCGCCAGAACCAGGCGCTGATGGAGACGGAAGGCCTGACGCTCGCCTTCACCGAGGATGCGATCGACGCGCTGGCCGACGCCGCCGTCACCGTGAACGGCGCGGTGGAGAACATCGGCGCCCGCCGACTGCAGACGGTGATGGAGAAGGTGCTGGAGGAGGTCAGCTACACCGCCTCCGACCGCTCCGGCGAGGCGGTCACGATCGACGCGGCCTATGTGAAGGCCCGCGTCGGCGAACTGGCCCAGAACACCGACCTCAGCCGGTTCATCCTGTAGCGCGCGCGCCGCGCTTACACCCGCCCGGAGCGTGCGGCGTAGATCGCCCGCTCCAGCGCCCGGGCGAAGTCGGCCCGCTCGACGGGGCTCAAGGCGCGAGCGACTGCGGTGTGGCGGCCTGAGAGCGACAGGCGCACCTCCTGGACCACGTCGTCCTCATCCACCTCGCGCCAGACGCGGGTGAAGGCCGTGGGGCTTTCCCACAGGACCCGGGTGAACCGCGGCGTCTCCTCCGAAACCCGGACGGCGTGCGCGGTGACCTGCACCCGCTCCACCCGCTTGGCCGCGGCGTAGCTGGCGGCGAAGGCGGCGGCCACGGCGGCCACGTCGAGGCCCAGGAACAGCGGCACGAACACCGCCCCCATGCGCAGGAAGGCGAGCGCCGCCAGGACGTTGAAGAAGGTCACCACGCTGATCAGCACGACGAAGCCGCGCTGCGAGAGCGAACGGTTGGGCGTGATCGTCGCGTCCATGTAGAGGAGGCTGTCCATCGCGCCCCTCACTCTACCTGCGAAACCGATCCGGCAGAAGGCTTGGCGAGACGGCGGCGTCGCGGCATGGTCCGCCGCCATGGCCAAGCCCGCCCGCAAGACCGCCGCCCGCCGCAAGCGCCTCTCGCCTGCCGAAAAGGCGCGGATCGAGGAGATCTTCCACCGCTTCCAGTCCCTGGAGGACGATCCGCGGACCGAGCTGGAATACTCCAATCCCTACACTCTGGTGACGGCGGTGGCGCTGTCGGCCCAAGCGACCGACGTCTCGGTGAACAAGGCCACGGCCAGGCTGTTCGCGGTCGCCGACACGCCGCAGAAGATGCTGGAGCTCGGCGAGGAGGGCCTCATCCCCTACATCGCCTCCATCGGCCTCTATCGCACCAAGGCCAAGAATGTCATCGCCGCCGCGCGCATCCTGGTGGAGCGTTACGGCGGCGAGGTTCCGCTGGACCGGGAGGCCCTTCAGGGCCTGCCCGGGGTCGGCCGCAAGACCGCCAGCGTGGTGCTGAACGAGCTGCGCGTGGAGCCGGCGATCGCGGTGGACACCCACGTCTTCCGGGTCTCGCACCGTCTGGGGCTTTCCACCGGCAAGACGCCCGAGCAGGTGGAGGCCGAGCTGATGGCGGTCGTGCCCGACCCCTACCTCACCCGGGCGCATCACTGGCTGATCCTGCACGGGCGCTATACCTGCATTGCGCGGCGGCCGAGGTGCGAGGACTGCCCGGTGGGCGATCTCTGCCCCTCGCGCAAGCTGTTCGTGAAGGTCTAGTTCAGGGAGTGCTTGATCCGGCTGACCTCGTCGTGGTCGGCCTTGATGCTGGCATAGGCGCGCTCCACCACCTGGCGGGCGGCCGGCGGCAGATCATCGTCCTTCAAGGCATGTTCGTACTTGCCCTTGATGGCGTCCTCGCCGCGCTCCACCTCGTTGATCACGGCCTTGTCGTCCTTGCCCATGATCGCCCGCTTCAGGTCGACGAACTTGTTGTGCGCCTTGCCCATCAGCGACTGGTCGGTCTCCGGCTCGCCGCCGAAGGTGCGCACCTCCGACTGCAGCTCGCGGGTGAGGTCGAGCCGACGCTGGGCGCGTTCCGAGAAAAGGGTCCGATAGGTGCTGGTCTCGGCGTTCTCGGCGGCTTCGCGGTAGCCGTTGGCGCTGTCGAGGGTGGTTTCGATCAGGCTGTTCAGAACCTTGACCGCATGCTCGTTGCTGGCCTGCATGGCGTTCTCCGGATGGATTTGGGGTTGCGCGCCCTAAACCCGCCGCACGCCTTGGCCGTTCCCGGCCGCGCCTCGACGCCTGGCCCCGCGCTTGCAAAGATTGCGTGATCGATCCCCAACCCGTGCGGCTTTGAGCCGGCCGCGCGCGTTTTCCCGACCATCATCGCCGAGCCCGCCCGTGACCGACGCCGCCGAACAGCCGAAGAGGGGACGCCGCCGGCGCCTCTCCTGGCCGCTGGCGGCCTGCACGGCCCTGGCGCTGTTCAACCTCACTCTGGGCGGCGCGGTCGCCTTCCACCACGCCTTCCTGCGGGACCTGCCGAAGGTCCCTGACCGCCACAGTCTCTGGGGCGCCGGCCGGCCGCCAGGCATGACCTTCGTCGACGGCCAGGGCCGAATCCTCGCCCAGCGCGGCCCCCGTCACGGCGCGCCGGTGCGGCTCTCGCAGCTCCCCGAGCACGTGCCCCTGGCCTTCCTCGCCATCGAGGACGCCCGCTTCTACGAACACGGCGCGCTCGATCCCCGCGGCATCCTGCGGGCCAGCCTGCGCAACGCCCGCGAGGGCCGGGCGGTGGAGGGCGGCTCCACCATCGCCCAGCAGCTGGCCCGCACCCTGTTCCTCAGCCCCGACCGGACGTTTCGGCGGAAGGTGCAGGAGGCGATCCTGGCCGCCCGCCTGGAGCGGATGCTGACCAAGGACGAGCTGCTCGAGCTCTACCTCAACCGCATCTATCTGGGCGGCCGGGCCTACGGGCTGTCAGCCGCCGCACAGACCTACTTCGGCAAGGCGCCGGCCGAGCTTTCCTTGAGCGAAGCCGCCCTGCTGGCCGGATTGCCGCGCGCGCCGACCCGGCTGTCGCCCACCAACGACCCGGACGCCGCCTGGGCCCGCGGACGGCTGGTGCTGGCCAGGCTCTCGGCGCTCGGCTGGATCGAAGCGACGCCCATCGAGGCGGCGCTGGCCGCACAGCCCAGGCTCGCCCCGCCGGGGGCCGCGCCGGAAGGCGACATGGCCTGGGCCTACGACGCTGCGGCCGCCCAGGCCCTGGCCCTGGTTGGCGACCGGGCGCCCGACCTGGTGGTGGAGATCACCATCGATCCGAATCTCCAGGCCCACGCCGCCCAGGTGGTGCGCGCGACGCTCGCCCGCGAGGGCCGCGCCCGCGGCGCCCGCCAGGCCGCGCTGGTGGCGCTCGCGCCCGACGGGGCGGTCCGCGCCCTGATCGGCGGGGCCGATTATGGGGAGAGCCGCTTCAACCGCGCCCTGCAGGCCCGTCGCCAGCCCGGCTCGGCGTTCAAGCCCTTGGTCTGGGCCGCCGCCCTGGAGCGCGGCGTGCGCCCCGGCGACATCCGTCACGACGCCCCGGTCCACCTGGCCGGCTGGCGGCCTCAGAACTATGGCGGCGGCTATCGGGGCGCGGTCACCGTGCAACGCGCCCTGCAGCTTTCCATCAACACCGTCTCGGTGCGCCTGGCTCGCGAGAGTGGAATCGAGCAGGTGGCGGCGCTCGCCCGCCGCTTTGGGCTGGCGGGAATTCCCGACTCACCCGGGCCGTCCCTGGCGCTGGGCGCCTACGAGGTGACGCCGCTGGAGCTCGCCGCCGCCTATCAGGTGCTGCAGTCCGGCGGCGGCCAGAGCCGGCCCTATCTGGTGGCCCGCATCGCCGACGCCCGCGGCCAAGCGCTCTATGTCCGGCCGCCTTCGGCCTCCGCGCCGGTCTATCCGGCCTTCGAGGCGGCCGAGATGGTGCAGATGATGGAGGGTGTCGTGCGCGCCGGCACCGGGCGCGACGCCTGGTTCGGGCGCCCGGCCGCGGCCAAGACCGGCACCAGTCAGGACCACCGCGACGCCTGGTTCGCAGGCTTCACTCCCGACTGGCTGTGCGTCGTCTGGGTCGGCAACGACGACAACCGGCCGATGGCCCGCGTCACCGGCGGCCAGATTCCCGCGGCGATCTGGAAACGCTTCATGACCCAGGCCCATCGCGGCCTGCCGGTGCGCGACTACGACTGGTTCCCCTCACCGCCCCCGGCCGCCCTGCCCGAGCCGACCCTGATCGCCCTGGAGGCCGCCGCCGACCCGGCGCCGGTCCGCCGCAACCGCGTCGCCGAGCAACGGGAGGCTGAGGAATCCTGGCTCTATGAGCCCCCCGAACCGGAGGCCTGGCCGCCCCGCTGGTCCGAGGTCCCCTACTGAGCCTTTCCTTCCCTCGCGACAGTTTGCTTGGATAGGCCCGAACAAGGGAGCCGCCCGTGAACGTCAGCGAGGCCGTCGAACGCCGCATCTCCATCCGCGCCTTCAGGCCCGAGACGCCGCCGGCCGAAACGGTGCGCGAGATTCTGCAGGCCGCCGCCCGCGCGCCCTCCGGCGGCAATCTTCAGCCCTGGCGGGTCTACGCCCTGGCCGGCGAGCCCCTGGCGGAGCTCAAGGCCAAGGTGACGGCGAACCCCTTCGGGGAAGAGCCGGAATACGACGTCTATCCCCCCAATCTGTGGGACCCGTTCCGGACGCGGCGCTTCGAATGCGGCGAGGATCTCTACGCCACCATCTCCATCCCGCGCGAGGACAAGCCCGCCCGCCTGCGCCAGCTGGCCCGCAACGGCGAGCTGTTCGGGGCGCCCGTCGGCCTGTTCTTCTGCCTGGACCGCAAGCTCGGCCCGCCGCAGTGGTCGGATCTCGGCATGTACATGCAGACCGTGATGCTGCTGGCGACGGAACGGGGCCTCGACACCTGCGCCCAGGAATACTGGGCGCGTTATCCGAAGACCCTGGCCGAAGTGCTGAACCTGCCGGACGACCACATGGTGTTCTCCGGCATGGCCCTGGGGTGGCGCGACGAAGCAGCCCCGATCAATACCCTGCGCACCCGCCGCGACCCCTTCGAGGCGTGGGCGGAGATGCGCGGGTTCTAGAGCCTTCAGGTGATCCGCTTGGCGCTGGGCGGATCAGAGGCCGGGAAGCTTTCCTCGATGCTTTCGTCGACCAGGGCTTCCTGGCGGCTCTCGGCGGCGGCGGCCTTGTCGGCCAGTTGGTCTGGCTTCTCCGTCTCGCCCAACGGCTCGGCGCCGCGGACGGAGGGGCCGTCGACCGAGCGGTCCTCAGGCCTGACCTTGCCTTGAACGGCTGCGTCGGCGGCGGGGCCGCTGGAGCCGCGAACAAGGCCCGCGTCCGCCTTCTTATCCTCCGACTTGTGACCGAAGATTCCCATATTCCCTCCGGAATTTGTTTCGGAAGGAAAACGCCCCAGGCCGCCGCCAAGTTGCCTCAGGCCCAGCCCCTTGCGTTCCGCAGCCGGATTCCGCTGACGTGCAGGCTGGACTCCCACGCTCCCTTCAGGGGGGCGAGGCTTTCCACGACCCTCAGCTCGACATCGTGCGCCCGCAGCGCCGCCGGCAGGTCGGAGAGAGTCTCCATGGCGAACGGGACCACCGCCTGGCGCGACACGAACATGCCGGCGTCCTGCAGGTCCTCGAAGGTGTCCGGCGGCAGGTCGTAGCGATGGATCGTTCCGGTCCGCACCCGCTCCAGCCAGTCCCACTCGACATAGGCCACCGTCGCCGCGGCGCTGGCGCCCAGCCATCTGCGGCGGTCGGCCTCGGTGGTCTGCGGCGTCCCCCAGAGCAGGATCCGCGGACAGTCGCGGGGAAACAGGTACATGGGCGCGCGCTGCGCCTCGATGGCCCAGACCAGCGGCCCGTTCAGCCACTCCCGCCCCGGCGGCCGCGGCGAGGGAACGCGCACCGGCCGCGGGTCGAAGCGCCGGATCGCGGGATCCTCGCTGAAATGATGCAGCCGCATGCCTGTCATTCCTCCGCCTGACCCAAGTCGTTGCCCGGCCAGCGCTTTGGCTGTAGCAACCGGCCGACGCCTTCCCGGAAAGACCTATATGACCGAGCTTTACGACGTCGCCGCCATCGGCAACGCCATTGTCGACGTGATCGCCCCCGCCGAGGACGCCTTCATCGCCGCCAACGGCCTCGACAAAGGGGCCATGATGCTGATCGACGAGGCCCGCGGCGTCGAGCTGTACGAAAAGATGGCGCCCGGCATCGAGGCTTCGGGCGGCTCGGCCGGCAACACCATAGCCGGGATCGCCTCGTTCGGCGGCAGGGCGGCCTTTCTGGGCAAGGTGGCCGAGGATCAGCTCGGCGACGTCTTCACCCACGACATGCGCGCCATCGGCGCCCATTTCGACACCCCGCGCCTGGTCGGCGGGCCGGCCACCGCCCGCTCGCTGATCAATGTCACCCCCGACGGCCAGCGGACCATGTGCACCTATCTGGGGGCCTCCACCGAGTTCGTGGCCGACGACATCGACCCCGCTGTGATCGAGGCGGCGCAGATCGTCTATCTCGAAGGCTATCTGTTCGACGCAGAGCCGGCCCGGCGCGCCTTCGCCAAGGCCGCGGGCCTGGCCCGGGGCGTCGGGCGCAAGATCGCCATCACCCTGTCGGACAGCTTCGTGGTGGAGCGCCATCGCGACGCCCTGCTGGGCTTCCTCGAAACCCAGGTCGACCTGGTCTTCGCCAATGAGAGCGAGGTCACCGCCCTCTTCGAAACCGACGACTTCGACGCCGCGGTGGCGGCCCTGCGCGAGCGGGTGAAGATCTGCGCAGTGACCCGCAGCGCCAAGGGCTCCGTGGTGGCTACGCAAGGCGAAACCCACGCCGTGGAAGCGTTCCCGGTGGAAAAAGTCGTGGACACGACGGGCGCGGGCGACCAATACGCAGCCGGGTTCATGTTCGGCCTCGCGAGGGGGCGGCCGCTCGACGTCTGCGGCCGGCTCGGCTCGCTCGCCGCGGCCGAGGTGATCTCGCACTACGGCCCGCGTCCGCTTGCCTCCCTGAAGGATCTGGCGGCGTCGAAAGGACTCTAGATGGCCCGCACCGCGGAAGTCGTCCGCAATACCAAGGAGACCCAGATCACGGTGCGCGTGGATCTGGACGGCTCCGGCGTGGCCGATGTCGAGACCGGCGTCGGCTTCTTCGACCACATGCTGGATTCCTTCGCCCGCCACGGTGGGATCGACCTCTACGTGCGCACCAAGGGCGACCTGCACATCGACTTCCACCACACGGTGGAGGACACCGGCATCGTGCTGGGCCAGGCGATCAAGGAGGCCCTCGACGGGTTCAAGGGGATCCGCCGGTTCGGCCACGCCTATATCCCGATGGACGAGACCCTGACGCGCTGCGCGATCGATCTCTCCAATCGGCCCTATCTGATCTGGAAGGTGGCGTTCCGCACGCCCAAGATCGGCGAAATGGACACCGAGCTCTTCAAGGAGTTCCACCACGCCTTCGCCATGAACGCCGGCGCCTGCGTGCACCTGGAGACGCTCTACGGCGACAACAGCCACCATATCGCCGAGAGCGGCTTCAAGGCCCTGGCCCGCGCCTTGCGGACGGCCATCGAGCTCGACCCCAAGACCCACGGCCACGCCCCCTCCACCAAGGGCGTGCTGTAAGGATCCTTCCATGCAGAATGTCGCCCTGATCGACTATGGGTCGGGCAACCTTCGCTCGGCCGAAAAGGCGCTGGTCCGCGCCGCCGAGGGGCGCGCGGCCGTCCATGTGACCTGCGACCCGGAGCGCGTGGCGAAAGCCGACCGCATCGTGCTGCCCGGGGTCGGCGCCTTCGCCGCCTGCATGCAGGCGCTTTCCGAACGGCCGGGCCTGGTCGAAGCCATGACCGAGACGGTCCGGAAAAAAGGGCGGCCGTTCCTCGGCGTCTGCGTGGGCATGCAGCTGCTCGCCTCGCGTGGGCTGGAATTCGGCGAGACGCCGGGTCTCGCCTGGATTCCGGGCGACGTGCGGCGGATCGAGCCCTCGGACCCTGCCGCCAAGATCCCGCACATGGGCTGGAACACCTTGAGCGGCCTTTCCGGCCCGCCGCTGGTGAGGGACATCGGCGACTCTCCGATGTACTTCACCCACTCCTTCGCCTTCTATCCGCAAGACGAAGGCGATGTGGCGGCCTATGTGGACCACGGGGGCCGCTTTCCCGCCGCGGTCGCCAAGGGCAATGTGGCGGGCGTACAGTTCCATCCCGAAAAGTCGCAAAGCGCCGGGCTCGCCCTGCTGGCGCGGTTCCTGGAGTGGCGACCGTGATCCTCTACCCCGCCATCGACCTGAAGAACGGCCAGTGCGTGCGGGTCCTGCACGGCGATCTCGACACCGCCACGGTCTTCAACAATTCGCCGGCCGACCAGGCCGGAAAGTTCGCCGAGGCCGGCTTCCACTGGGTCCATGTGGTCGACCTGAACGGCGCGGTCGAAGGCAAGGCGGTCAACGCCGACGCCGTCGAAGCGATCCTGGGCGCGGTCTCCATTCCCGTACAGCTGGGCGGCGGCATCCGTTCGCTCGCCGATATCGAGCGCTGGATCGAGGCCGGGGTGAGCCGCGTCATCCTGGGCACCGTCGCCGTCACCGAACCGGAGATCGTCAAGGAAGCCGCCCGCCGCTGGCCCGAACAGATCGCCGTCTCGGTGGACGTCCGCGCCGGCAAGGTCGCCCTCCAGGGCTGGACCGAAAGCTCCGACCTCGACGCGGTGACCGTGGCCAAGCGCTACGAGGACGCCGGCGTCGGCGCCCTGATCGTCACCGACATCGATCGCGACGGCACGGTCATGGGCTTCAATGTCGAGGCGTTCGGGGCCATGGCCGACGCCGTGGCCATCCCGATCATCGCCGCCGGGGGCCTGGCCAGCGTCGACGACATCGTCAAGCTGAAGGCGCGGCCGGGCACGCCCGTCGCCGGCGCGGTGCTGGGCCGGGCGCTCTACAACGGCGCCATCGTCCCGGCCGAAGCCCTGAAGGCCGCCGCCTGATGCTGAAGGTCCGCGTCATTCCCTGCCTGGACGTCAAGGACGGGCGCGTGGTCAAGGGCGTGCAGTTCGTCTCCCTGCGCGACGCCGGCGATCCGGTGGAGCAGGCGAGAGCCTACGACGCCGCCGGCGCCGACGAGCTCATGTTCCTCGACATCACCGCCAGCCACGAGCGCCGCGGTGCCATCCTCGACGTCATCGCCCGCACCGCCGACGTCTGCTTCATGCCGCTGTCGGTGGGCGGCGGCATCCGCCAGGTCGAGGACGCGCGGCGCCTGTTGCTGGCCGGCGCCGACAAGATCAGCGTCAACACCGCCGCGGTCGAAAACCGTGATCTGATCAGCGCCTGCGCCGACGCCTTCGGGTCGCAAGCTGTCGTCGTGGCGATCGACGCCAAGCGCACGGACGACGGCTGGCGGGTCTTCACCTATGGCGGGCGGACGGACACGGGCCTCGAGGTGGCGGAATACGCCGTCGACGCCGTGGCCCGCGGAGCCGGCGAGATCCTGCTCACCTCCATGGACCGCGACGGAGCCAAGACCGGCTACGACCTGGACCTGCTGAAAGCCGTCACCTCCGCGGTCAATGTCCCGGTCATCGCCTCGGGCGGCGCGGGAAATGCGCAGCACATGGTGGACGCGGTGCTGAAGGGCGGCGCCGACGCCGTGCTCGCCGCCTCCATCTTCCACTTCGGCGAGGTCTCGGTCTCCGAGGTCAAGCGGTCGATGGCCGCCGCCGGAATTCCTGTCCGTCTCACCGAGGCCGCCGCATGAGCCGATTTTCCGAAACCTTGGAGCGGCTTGCCGCCACGATCGAGGCGCGCCGGGGCGCCGATCCCTCGGAATCCTACACCGCCAAGCTCCTGGCGGAAGGCGTCGAACGCGCCGCCAAGAAGCTCGGCGAAGAGGCGGTTGAGACGGTGATCGCCGCCGTGCAGAAGGATCGCGACGGCCTGGCTTCAGAAAGCGCCGACCTGCTCTATCACTGGCTCGTCACCCTCGCGGCCGCGGGCGTGACGTTGGACGACGTCGCCGCCTGGCTGGAAAGCCGAGAAGGCCGCTCCGGCCTCGAGGAAAAGGCCTGGCGAAACGAGCCGCAGCGCTAGACCTCCCCGGGCGTCGTCCAGAGCCGATCGACCGGCCGTTCCACCACCCTGGCCGCGGCGGCATGCAAGACGGCTGGCGACAGCTTTCCGCTCCTGGCCGCGTTCGCCATCCAGCGTTCGATGTTCCCACCGGTCCGGTCGTAGCCTTCGGCTTTCAATTGGCCATACAGACCGGCGGCCAGGATGTGCATCCCCTGGTCCGCACCGGTCCAGCGGGTCTTGGGGTCGAGAGCGAATCCGAGGCGTTCCTGCACGATCTGGTCCAGGGCCTGGGCGACGTCCTCATTGAGCACGCCCTCAAGGGTATTGTAGCCGGTCGACCTGTCCTTTTCGGCGAGGATGCGGGCGAACAGCGCGTCCTTCTCGAGAATCGCAAGACAGGCCCTGGCCGTGGCGCCCCGCATGTCAAAGGGCGGGTGGAACAGCTCGTGGGCGGCGGTCTTGACCATCGCCTGGTCGGAATAGGTGAAGTGAGCGATGAACCTCTGGCCCTGGACCCGGGCGGCGTGGGGCTTGCAGAACCAGAGGAGATCGATCTGAACCTCGGGATCCAGCCTGCGACCCAGCAGCCGCTCCTGTTCGGCCACCACGTCCAGGCCTCCGTAAAAGGCCGAGAGTTCGGCGATGCGCCTCGCCGCTATCGGCTCGACATAACCGCGCCGGAAGCCTGCGAAATCTGCGGCCGCCAGCGCCCTGAGCACCGTGTCCAGATCGGGGCGGGCGGCCATGAAGCGCGCCCAGGTCTTCTCGTCCCAATTTGCGTTGGCGCGAAAGGGCGCGAGCAGGTCCGTCTCCGCCGCTTCGAGGCTGCGGACCAGCATGTCGACATCCCCCGTCCGACCGCCCGACATGATCAGGGTGAGGGTAGGCCACATCAGGGTGTCGTCGGCGTCGTAGGCGTCGGAAAGCCGCGCAAGGGCGGCCAGGGCGTCGGCCGGCAGCTTCGGTCGGAAGATCGCGAGCTCGGCCTCGTAGAAGCGCGTGTAGAACGGCTTGCCCGATAGAGGGCCGAGGAAGGCCAGGGCGTCGAGGCCCTCGCTGGTCGCTATTCTCCAGCGGGTGCGGATCGGGGCCGCGGCGGCGGCGGAACCGGTCAGGCACAAAGCGGCGGCGGAGGAAAGCAGGCGGCGGCGGTTCATAGGCGGACCTTGCCGTCGAGATCACGCCCCCGTCTTGTCTCGACTTGACCTGCGCCACACGCCGGGCGGCGCGCCGGTCAGGGCGTGGACCGCGTGGGTCATGTGCGTCTGGTCGGCGAAACCCGCCTCCAACGCCACCCGCGCCAGGGGCTCAGCGCCGCAAAGTCCACGCAGCGCCCGCCGCGTCCGCGCCTCATAGCGAAACCGCTTGGGCGTGACGCCGAAGGCTCTGGAAAAGCCACGCGAAAGCGTCTCGGGCGCGAGCGAGCGCGCCGACGCCCAGGCGCCCAAAGAGAGTTGCGGATCCTCGATCAGGGCGGCCGCCAGTTCATCCGGCCAGTCGGTCGTAGCCGCGGCGACTGGGGCGATAGCTTGCGCCAGCAGCGCCGCGGCGGCAGGCGCGTCCCGTTCGGCGAGGCGAGCCAGGGCGTCGGGATCGGACACAAGGCCAAAACCGCCGACCAGTCCTGGAGCGGGAAGGTTCAGCACCATCGCGCCCCGGACGCCGATGATGTTGCAATGGCCGGCGAACGCCTCGTGGATAGCGGCTTCACCCGCCAACAGCCGTCGCCGCCCGGTCTCGCCGGCCTCCTCATATTCGCCAGCAAGCACGATCGCGACGTAGGCTTCGCCGTGCCCGTGATGATCGATGCGGCCGCCGGGCGTCAGGAACTGCCGTGTCGGAGGCCGGGGCGCCATGGCGCGAGCCTAGGCCGCCGGCTGGTCGGTCAAAACCAGGAGCGTGCGCGTTCCGGGACCCGGCTCCTGCGTCAGGACAGCTCCGGCCTCGCGCGCGAAACTCTCCACCAATCGCCGGCCCAGGCCGTTGGCGTTCATCCGGGCTTCGTTCAGGCCGACCCCGTCGTCGGCGACCAGCAGCTCCGCACCCTTGGGCGTCCGCCGCAGGATCACCTCAATGGTTCCCGGGCGGCCGGCTGGAAAGGCGTGCTTGGCGGCGTTGGTCACCAGTTCGTTGACCACCAGCCCCACAGCGACCGCCCGATCACGGGACAGGGAGACGCGGGAGAACTGAGTCTCGAGGCGCACCAGCCCCGTCAGAAGCAGGCTGTCGGAGAGATTTCGGCACAGATCCCCCAGATAGCCGTCAAGATCGATGGTCTCCACGGCGTCGCTGCTGGAATAGAGATGGGTGTGCGCCTGGGCCATAGAGTGCAGCCGCCGGAGGGTGTCCTCCAGGGCGGCCTGGGTTTCCGGATGCTCGGTGCGGCGCCGTTGCATGTCGAGCAGCGCCCCGACCATCTGGAAGTTGTTCTTCATCCGGTGATTGAGCTCACGCAGCAACAGGTCCCGAAGCTCCAGCTTGGCAGCCCGTTCCCGCCCCACAGCGGCGGCCGTGCGCCGGAACGCCTCGGCCAGGGCCACCACGAGCAGTCCCGACAGGCCGTTGAGGATCAGCGCCGCCGCGTCGTCCGTCTCCAGGCGATTGAAGCCGGGCGCGGGCTGAAAGACCAAGTACCAGACGCCAAGTTCCAGGAAAGCCAGTGCGAGCAACCCCGAACGCCAGCCCGCCAGCAAGGTGGCGAGCAGGGCTGACGGGTAGACGAACACGAAAGGTGCGCTGTGCGGAACGACGAGGTCCACGGCCAGCCGCAGGCAGGCCGCCAGCGCCACGCTGGCGGTGGCGCAGGCGACCACCGTCGCCCAGTTCGGGACCGCGGGCGCCAGGCGCGCCGGCAGGTCGATTTCCCCCATCCCTCGCATTGCGGCGACAGCTCGCGCGAGAGGCGAACACCCGTCAAGCGGGGAGTCGACTTAAGGCCGAGGTTCTTTTGCAACAGAGTGAATCCCTTCGCATTCTTGGAAGCAAAAGGCGTTTCGGAAAGCCGTCGCCATCCCCATGGTCTGGACCATGCACCTCCCCCAGGCGGACGATCCGCCGCCGTTCGACTTCGACGCCGCCCTCACCGTCCGCGACCGGGACGGGCGGCGGGTCGCCGCAATGGCGCTCGCCGTTCCGATCGCCACGATTCTGCTGACCGCGCCGCTTGCGATCGCATTGGCGGCCTTCGGGGATGGCCAAGTCTTTGCCGTCGGGCCGGGCCCACAGCTCGCCCGCTCCGCGGCCTTCGTGGCTCAGGTCGCCGCGAGCCTGGCGGCCCTGGCGCTGGCGGTGCTGATCTGCGCCTGGGCGATCTTCCGGCGCCCGTTGCGATCCTGGATCACCGCGGCCCCGCGATTCCGCTGGCCCTTGCTGGCCTGGGCGGCCGCCTACACCTGCATCGGCGTGGCCGTGTTGATGGCGGCCGAGGCGCTGTTCCGAGGCGCCCCGGAGATGCCGATCTTCCAGGCCGACGCTGGCGCGGGCCTGCGGCTGGCCTATGCCTTGGCGGCCCTGCTCGGGTTCCTGGTCGCCGCTGCGGCCGAAGAGGTGATCTTCCGCGGCTATCTGCTGCAGCAGATCCGCGCCTTCGTCGCCAATCCCTGGGTCGCGGTGGCCGGCAGCGCAGCGGTCTTCGCCCTGTTCCATCTGGAGTTCGACCCTGTCGCCCTGATCGCGCGCTTCCTGGCCGGGGCGGCCTTCGCCTGGGCGGTGCTGCGGCTTGGCGGCCTGGAATTCGCCATCGGCGCGCATCTCGGGGTCAATCTGATGATCGCGCTCGTCCAGGCGCCTCTGCTACCCGAGGACGTTCCGGTCGCCGGGCGGCTCGAGGACGTGGCGCTGGAGATCCTGCTCGCCCTCTATATCGCCGCCGGCGCCGAGATCGCCCGGCGCGACCGGCGGCTGACCTTGGCCCCGGCTATTTCTTCTCCAGCATAAGCTGGCCTTCCTTCTGGAGGCGGCCCTTCACCTTGTCGGCGATCATGGCGAAGAAGGGCGGCAGGTCGACCTCCATCCGCACCGCCTCCTCCAGCACGTCCAGGCGGCCGGCCACCGATTGGCCCACCACCTTGGCGGCGAAGTTCAGCCGGTCGCCCTCCCAGGTCTTGGTCAGTTTCACGCCCTCGCCGAACTGCTTTCCGATGCGGGCCAGGCCGTCTTCGATGCGCTTGCGAGCCTCGGCTCGGCCGAGTTCATGGGGAATATCGACGACGATAGGTTTGGCCATGGGTTCCTCCAACTGCCGCCTATAACGGCCCCGGTGCGCTCGGGGTCCCTTCTTCGGCGAAGCTTACGGCGAATTCACTCGGGACCGGCGGCTCGGCGGTCTATGGCCTCGACCCCGCCACCGGAGGGAACGAACACGGCCGAGCGGAACTTAGTCTCTTGTCTTCGTGAAGGAACTTCCCTTGCGCCGTCTTCTGCCCATCTCGCTTCTGGCCGCCCTGGCGGGTTCGGGCATGGGTGTCGGGGCCGCCGCCGCGCAGCCCGTCTGCCGCGCCCCCGCCCCGGCGGTCGGCGCCGTCCTGCGGGGACCCGTCCTCCACGTCCCGGACGGCGAAACCCTCTGCCTGGCCCTGGGCGCCGAGCCCGCGCAATGGGTCGAGCTTCGGCTGCAGGCGCCGTCCCTCCATCGGGCTTCGGCAGGCCCATCCAGCCGCGGGACCCTGATGGCGGCGGCGTTCGCCAAGGATGCGCTCTGCGAGATCGTCGCGTCCGCCGACGGCGCACCCGTCGCCGCCTGCGAAATCGAAGGCCGACCGCTTACGGAGCTCCTCGACCGACCGCAGGTCCAGGCGGCCGCCCACGCCTGGCGCTAGGGCGCCACGCGCCGCCGTTTCAGCGCCACGTAGAGCGCGCCGGCGCCGCCGTGACGGCGATGGGCCTCTCCCACGCCCGCCACCACTTCACGCAGCATAGGCTCGGCCAGCCATTCGGGCGCGCGCCGGCGCAGCACGCCGTCGCCGCGGGCGCCCTTGCCGGTGATCACCAGCACCGCCCGATGGCCCTCGGCCTGAGCGCGCAGCAGGAACGCGACCAGCGCCGCATGGGCGCGGTCCTGGTCCAGGCCGTGCAGATCGATGCGGGCGCCGATGGGGTCGCGCTCGCGCACGATGCGCCGCTTTCGGCCGGGCTCGATGTCGTCGGGCCCATACCAGGACGGCGGGGCAGGCGGACGGAGGACCTGCGCCGGGCCGCCTAGGCGCATCGGCGGATCGGCGACCGGCGACGGCGGCCGGGGAGGGAGCATCGCCTCGGGCTTTGCGACCTTGCGGCCGGGCAGGGGGCGGACCGTGGAGGCGACCAGCGCCCAGAGCTTCTGTTCCTCGGGCCTGACCGGCCTTCTCACCATCCTGGGCCGACCTTGGGGACCAGCCGGTGCATGCGCAGGGTGTGGCGCACGCGGCCCGCCTCGAGCCCAGCCTGCGGGCCCTGACCCAGATAGAGGTCGGCGCGCACCGGCCCCTTGATCGCACCCCCGACGTCCAGGGCCATGACGGTGCGGCGATAGGTGGGGAAGGCGCCCGAAAGGATCGGCGCCACACCGTCGATGAAGAAGGGCTGGCCCAGCGCGTGCAGGCCGGCGTCCACCGCCACGGCCCGACCGGGGGGCAGGGGCACGCCGGCCGCGCCGGCGGGATGGCGGCCGTCGTCGGGCGCCAGGGTGAAGAAGACGTAGCGCGGGTTGATCCGCATGATCTCGTCGGCGGCGGGCCCCCGGTTGGCCGCCAGCCAGGCGCGGATCGCCTCGCCCGAGGTGTTGTCGGCCGGCAGCAGGCCCCGCTCACGCATCGGATTGGCGATTCCCGCGAACGGCCGGCCATTGGTGGCGGCGAACACCGCCTTGCTGCGCCGTCCGTCCGGGAAGACCAGCACGCCCGAGCCCTGCACCTGCAGGAAGAAGTGCTCCTCCGGGCGCATCCAGGCGAGGGCCGCGCCGGCGCCAGCCAGTTCGATCTCGGTGCGGTCGGCATAGGGGGCCAGCCTGCCGTCGGGCAGGCGGCGCATGGCGTCCTTGCCGCCGGGACCGCTCATCACGAGATCCGACGGCTTGGGGCGCACGGGAGCCGAGAATTCGGCGTCGGGTCGATCGCGGGCCTCGTACACCGGCGAGAAATAGGCGGTGAGGATCCCCTCGCCGATCACCAGCTCGGGACGGAAGTTCTCTTCGAAGAAGGCCCGCGCGCGCGGGCGATCCAGGGGGCCGGAGGCGCGGGCCCGGCGGCAGACCTCCGAAAGCGCCGGGTCCCGGGCGACGCCGCAGGTAGTGCGGAACGCCTCGAAGGCCGCCGCGTGATCGTCCTCGGCCCAGCCCGGCAGTTCGGCGAAGCTCTCGGCGCGCGCCGGCGGGGTTTCCGGCTGCGCTGGAACCGGCGCGGGCGCAGGCGACGGCGACGGCAAGGGGCCAGGCTCAGGCGCGGTGCGCGTGGCGCACGCGGCGAGCGTCAGCAGGGCGGCCACGATGAGCCCGGACCGGAGGAACTTGGACGTCACGCGAAGAACCTTGGAGTCGTCTGGGGCCGCGGCATCTGACGCGCCGCCGGCCGCTGTCTTCAAGCGCAATCTTAAGGCTTTGAAAGGGTTAATCGCGCCCTAAGCCCGGTGCGGCCTTACGCCTCGGCGGCGTCCACGTGGACCAAGGTCCAGTTCGGGTCGCGGCTGCGGACATTGCGTTCGAAGGTCCAGAGCTCGGCCGTGCGCTTGTCGTCCACCGCCTCGCCCTCCGGCCCTTTAGAGCGGCTGCGGAACTCGGCCAGGAAGCGCACCGTGACCCGGGCCAGGTCGCCCGCGAGCTCGGCGCGTTCCAGGTCGGCGCGGGGGGAATGCAGGAATTCCACCGTCTCGGTGCGTCCCTCCGCCTCGCGCGCGGCGATCCCGGCCTCGAAGCTGGCCATGACATTGGGCGCCAGCAGGTTCTTCAGCGTCTCGCGGTCGCCCGATGCGAAGGCGCGCACCGTCATTTCATAGGCGCCGCGCGCTCCGGCCAGGAAGCGCGAGAGGTCGAAGCTCGGATCGCGCTGCCTGATCGCCGGCAGGCCGGTGAGGGCCACGCCCTCGTCGGCCGTGTCCAGCGGGCGCTCGGCCTTGCGCGCGGCGGGGCCGGCGGCCTCGGCGGCGGGCTGGTCCTCCGGTTGGCGCCCCACCCGCCGTCCCAGCACCGAGTAAAGCTGGTAGAGCACGATGGCCGCGAGGCCGGCGAAGATGATCAGCTCGAGGACTTGCAACGGGTTCCTGCTTCTTAACGTCGTTGTCGGCCCCAATATAGGACAGCGGAACGCGTCCGTCAGGGGCGCGTTGCATCGGCCGGAGCCCCATGATAGCAGCCCCGCCCACAAACAGGACGTGAATGGACGTCCGATTTAGCGGATTTTCCCTATCATGACCGACACCGACGCGGCGGGCCCCGAGACCAACGGCGCGAACGGGCAGGAGCCCGGCATCCGGATTCTGGCTCAGTTCATCCGCGACCTTTCCTTCGAGAACCCCCGCGCGCCCGACAGCCTGCGCGCTTCGGCCGCAGCGACCCAGCCGCAGATCGACATGGGCGTGGAGATGAACGCCCGCGGCCGCGACGACGGTCTGTTCGAGGTGGACCTGAAGCTTTCGGCCCGCGCCGCCCGCGACGACGGCCCGGTTTTCCATGTGGAGCTGCTTTACGGCGGGGTCTTCGCCATCACCGGCGTACCGCAGGAGGACCTGGAGCCGGTCCTCTTGGTGGAATGCCCCCGCTTCCTGTTCCCGTTCGCGCGGCAAATCATCGGGGCGGTGACCTCGGACGGCGGTTATCCGCCCTTCCTGCTCGACCCCATCGATTTCGCCGGTGTCTACGCCGCCCGCCGCGCGCAAGCCACCGTCGGCACGGCCTGAGGTCTTCCTATTCCTCCCCTGCGGGGCGGGGGGAGGAAAAAGGGTTTGTCTTCCTACAGTCCGTGCTTCTTCCAGAGCGCGTCGTTCTTCACCACGTCGCGGATGAAGCTCGCATGCCGCTCGCGTTCGGCGTCCGTCGAACGGAAGGGCAGGGGGCGGGGGCGGGCGCCGTAGGAACCGGCGCGTGCGACGCTGACCGCCTGGACGGCCACCGATGAGGTGAGCTCCAGCGTCCGGGCTCGGCCGCCCTTCAGTTCCAGATAGACCGCCGCCAGCAGGCGGGCGTCGATCAGGGCGCCGTGCTTCTCCCGCTCCGAGAGCGAAATCTTGAAGCGCTTGCAGAGCGCATCGAGCGAATTGTGCATGCCGGGGAAGCGCTGGCGAGCCAGGGCCAGGGTGTCGATCCAGCGGTGCTCCGGGATTTCGCCGCGGCCGCAGACGTTCAGCTCCCAGTTCACGAAGGCGCGGTCGAAGCTGGCGTTGTGGGCGATGATCGGGGCGTCGCCCACGAAGTCCAGAAAGGCGTGGCTGACTTCCGGATCCTCGAACTTCGGCTTGCCGGTCAGGAAGGCGGCGGACAGGCCGTGCACCCTTTCGGCCTCGGGGGGCATGTCGCGGCAGGGATCGATATAGACGTGGAAGCTGCGCCCCGTGGGCAGGTAGTCCTCGATCTCCAGGCAGGCGAGCTCCACCAGGCGGTGGCCGAGGTGGGGTTCAAAGCCCGTGGTTTCGGTGTCGAGGACGATCTCGCGCGCCATGGCCTTCAATCGCCCCGTTCGCCGCGGGCTTCAAGCGGGGCCTGCCGTCGCACCGGCCGTCGCTGTGGATCGCGGAGCGCCGAGATGATCTCCGCCACCTGTTCGCGTGCGGCCTCGATCCCGCGGCCGGTGTCGACCACGAAATGGGCGCGGGCGCGCTTTTCCGCGTCGTGCATCTGGCGGGCGAGGATGGCGTCCAACCGCTCCGGCGTCATGCCGGGCCGGGCCAGCACCCGCTCGCGCTGCTGCTCCGGCGGGGCCGAGACCACCACCACGGCGTCCATGTTCGCGTCGCCGCCGGTTTCGAACAGCAGGGGGATGTCCAGAACCACCATGTCGGCGGCTTGGGCCTGCGCCGCCTCAAAGAACTTCACCCGGTCGCGGCCGACCAGCGGGTGGACGATGGAATTGAGGCGGGTCATAGCCTCGTCGTCCCCCAACACCCGCTGGCGCAGGGCCTCGCGGTCGACGGCGCCGTCCCTGGTCACGCCCGGAAAGGCCGCCTCCAGGGGCTCGACCGCGGCGCCGCCCTTTTCATAGAGGTCGGCCACGGCGGCGTCGGCGTCGTAAACGGGAATCCCCGCCTCGCGGAACATGGCGGCCGTAGTCGACTTGCCCATGCCGATGGATCCGGTCAGGCCGACGATCAGCATTCATCCCTCCAGGATCTGCAGTGCGAGCGCGCGCACATCGACGTCCGCCGGCGGCGGGCGGCCATAGAAGGCCTCGAAGGACGGCGCGGCCTGGCCGATCAGCATGGCGAGCCCATCCACGGTGCGTCGCCCCAGCGCCTCGGCGGCGGCCAGGATCGGCGTCTTCAGCGGCTTGTAGACCATGTCCATGACAACCGCGGTCGCAGGCGTGGCCGAAAGCGGCAGGTCGAGGCGGCCTTCGCCGGCAAGCCCGGCCGAGGTGGCGTTCACCACCGCCCCGACGCCCTCGAAGGCCTCGGCCGCACGGTCCAGGGGATAGGCCCGGCCGCCGAACGACGCCGCCAGCGCCTCGGCCTTGGCGAGGGTCCGGTTGACGATCCGCACCTTTGCGCCGGCCTCGGCGAAGGCGGCCGCCGCGCCTCGCGCCCCGCCGCCGGCGCCCAGGATCGCAACGGGCGCCGCAGCCGGATCGAAGCCCGCCGCCTGTTCGGCGAAGGCGGCCAACAGGCCCATGCCGTCGGTGTTGTCGGCGTGCACGCCGCCGTCTTCACCGAACACCAGCACATTGGCGGCCTGGGCCGCCCGGGCGCGCGGGCTGGCTGTGTCGGCGAGGGCCAGGGCCTCTTCCTTGAAGGGCAGGGTGACGTTCAGTCCCGCCACCGAGCCGCCGCGGAGGGCGCGCACGAGATCCCCGAACCCTTCGGGCGTCACCGAAAAGGGGACATAGACCCCGTCGATCGCGGCCGCCGCCAGCCAGGCGTTGTGCAGCACGGGGCTGAGCGAATGGGCGATGGGCCGGCCCACTACGCCGGCCACCCGGGTCGCGCCGGAAATCCTCATGCCGCCAAGGCTCCGTGCCGCCGCAGGAGTTCGAGCAGGCCCATCAGCGGCAGGCCCAATATGGCGAAGTAGTCGCCTTCGATCTTCGAGAAGAGCTGGGCGCCGGGCCCTTCCAGCCGATAGACGCCCACCGAACCCAGCGCCGCCTCGCCCTCTTCCGCCAGATAGGCCTCCAGGAAGGTGTCGGAAAAGTCGCGCATGGTCAGGGTCGCGCTGACCACCTCGCGCCAGATCGGCGCCCCGTCCTTGGCCACCACCACCGCCGAGTGCAGCTTGTGCGGCTTGCCGCGCATGGCCTGCAGGCGCTCGCGGGCCTCGGCGAGGTCCTTCGCCTTGTCGTAGAGCCTGCCTTCGAACTCCAGAGTTTGGTCGGAGCCGACCACGAAGCCGGGCCGCCGGCGCGAGATCCGCACCGCCTTCAGCTCGGCCAGGGCGTCGGCCACTTCGCGCGCGCCGGCGCCCTCGGCCAGCAACGCCTGCTTGACCGCGTCCTCGTCGACGCCGGCCACTTCGGTCTCGAAGGCCACGCCGGCGCCGGTCAACACCGCGGCGCGGGCCGCGCTCTTCGACGCCAGAACGATGGGAGCACTCATCCCAGAACCTCGACCTGGCCATGACCGCCATGCAGCAGGTTGAGCACCGCCGCGGCCGTCTCCTCCACCGAACGGCGGGTGACGTCGATGACCGGCCAGCCCTGACGCTCATAGAGCCGGCGGGCATAGACGATCTCATCGCGCACGGCTTCGGTCTCGATATAGCTCGACTCCCGATCCTCCTTCAGGCTGAGCAGGCGGTTGCGACGGATCTGGATCAGCCGGTCGGGCGAAATGGTCAGCCCCACGACGAGGGTGTTCTTCAGTTCGAACAGCTTTTCCGGCGGCGGCCGGTGCGGCACCAAGGGCACATTGGCCGCGCGCACGCCGCGGTGGGCCAGATAGATGCAGGTCGGGGTCTTGGAGGTGCGCGACACCCCGACCAGCACCACATCGGCCTGGTCGAGATCCTGCCCGCCTTGGCCGTCGTCGTGGCCGATGGCGTAGTTGAGAGCGTCCATCCGGTTGAAATAGTCGTTGTCCATGGCGTGCTGGACCCCGACCCGCCGGGTGATGGAGGCCCCCAGATAGCGCTGCAGGGACGAGACCAGTGGGTCGAGCGCCGGGATGCAGGGCATGTCGAGCCGCCGCACGCCTTCCTCCAGGGCCGTGCGCAGGCTGTCGTCGACGATGGTGTGGATCACCACCCCCGGCGCCTCCTCGATGTCCTTCAGCGCCCGCTCCAGCTGCCGGGGCGATCGCACCAAGGCGTAGATGTGCTCGATGGGCAGGACGTTCTCGAACCGCGCGCAGACGGCGCGCGCCATGGCGTTCAGGGTCTCGCCGGTGGAGTCGGAGACCAGGTGAACATGGAAGTAGGTCGCGAAATTGCGGGCCGGGCTCATGGGATCGGGTGCGGCGTCATGTGGGGCCGGAAAGCTGGGGATGAAACGGTCGAAATCTTCTTAGCGAAGCTGGACGGGATTGGGGATAGGCGGCGGCTCTTCACGTCCGCCGTGGAAAGCCGGGATGAACCGCCCGGTTTCCGCTTCGTCGATCCACCGGATCGATGCTTAACGAAGTGTTACCGAACCATGACAGCCGGCGGCGCTGAACGACTCGTGTTCGATCACCGCCGCGCCCCGCCCAACTCTTAACGAAAGGTAAATCCTAACGGGGGGTTAACGACTTTCCCCGGTTTTCACAGGCGCCCCGCGTCGCGGCTGGAAAACCGCTTCGCGCCTGTGGGGAAAAGGGTTGGGAAGACGCCCGCCGACGGGGTTTTCCCCACATATCCACGGCCCTACCTCTTCCCCTGCATCCTTCTTTCTTAAGATCAGAAAAGATGAAGAGGGCTTTGGGGGCGGCTGGGCTTGAGCGTCCGGCGGGAAGCCGGTTTAAGGGCTTTCATGTCCAGTCCTTCTCGGCCGCGCCTGCTCGCGGCGCTCGCCGGCGAAACCCTCGATCGTCCGCCCGTATGGTTCATGCGCCAGGCCGGCCGGTCGCTCCCCGAGTACCGCGAGCTGCGCGCCCGGGCGAAAGACTTCATCGCATTCTGCCACAATCCGGAAATGGCGGCCGAGGCGACCCTGCAGCCCATGCGCCGGTTTCCGTTGGATGCGGCCATCGTCTTCGCCGACATCCTGCTGATCCCCCGGGCCCTCGGTCAGGAGGTCTGGTTCGAAGCGGGCGAGGGGCCGAGGCTGGGAGACCTGCCGCCCCTGGAAAGCCTCGCCGAACAGATCGAGGCCTCCACCGGCCGTCTGGCCGACATCGGCGAGACGCTGGCGAGAGTGCGCGCCGAGCTTGAGCCCGAGCGAGCCCTGATCGGTTTCGCCGGAGCGCCGTGGACGGTGGCCACCTACATGATCGAAGGCCGTGGCTCCGACCGGTCCGGAGCGCGCGCCTTCGCCTATGAGAACCCCGAGGCCCTGGACCGCCTGCTGGAGATCCTGGTGGAGTCCACGGCCCGCTACCTGGTCATGCAGGCGAGGTCCGGCGCCCAGGTGCTGAAGCTCTTCGAGAGCTGGGCGGAGGGCCTGGCCGAGGATGTCTTCCAGCGGATCGTGATCGAGCCCCATAAGGCGCTGGTCGAGAAGGTTCGCGCCGCGGGCGTAGAGGTTCCGATCATCGGCTTTCCGCGAGGGGCCGGCGCGTTGGTGGACTCCTACGCCGCCCAGGTTCCGGTCCAGGCGGTGGCCCTCGACACCCAGGCCAGCGCCGCCCAGGGCCGCCGCATCCAGGCGGGCGGCAAGGCGATCCAGGGGGCCCTGGACAATCTGCTGCTGCGCGTCGGCGGGCCGGCGCTCGATGCGCGGATCGATACGCTGATCGAGCAGTGGAACCAGGGACCTTACATCTTCAACCTCGGCCACGGCGTCATGCCCGATACGCCGATCGAACACATCGCCCGCGCCGTCCGCCGAGTGAAGGGGCTGTGATGGCTTGGTTCGCCGTATTCTTCCTCCCGGCCCAAGCGGGGGAGAGGGATGGAAAAGAGCGCCGCCTGCGTAGGCCCTTTTGATGAAACTCGCCGTCGTCCTCTTCAATCTCGGCGGGCCCGACGGGCCGGACTCCGTGCGGCCGTTCCTGGAGAACCTGTTCAGGGATCCGGCGATCATCGGCTTGCCGGGCGTGTTGCGCGTTCCGCTGGCCAAGCTGATCTCGACGCGTCGGGAGGAAACGGCCAAAGCCAATTACGCGATCATGGGCGGCGGCTCGCCTCTGCTGCCGGAGACGGAAAAACAGGCGCAGGCGCTGGAGGCGGCGCTTGCACAGGCGCAGCCGGAGATCACGGCCAAGGTCTTCATCGCCATGCGGTACTGGAAGCCGTTCGCCGACGAGACCGCCAGAGCCGTAGCCGCCTTCGCGCCGGACGAAATCGTGCTGTTGCCGCTCTATCCGCAGTTCTCCACCACGACCACGGCTTCGTCGCTGAGGGACTGGGCGCGGGCGTATCAGGGGCCTGGGCGGACCCGCACCGTCTGCTGCTACCCCACGGCCGATGGACTTGTCGAAGCCCACGCCAAGGTGATCCGCCGGACTTGGGAAGCGGCGGGCCGACCCCAGGGCCTACGGCTGCTGTTCTCGGCCCATGGCTTGCCGGAGAAGGTGATCCGCGCGGGCGATCCCTATCAGGCCCAGGTTGAAGCGACGGCGGCGGCGGTGTCCGCGCGCCTGCCGGAACTGCCGGACGTCCAGGTCTGCTACCAGAGCCGAGTGGGGCCGCTGAAATGGATCGGGCCGTCGACGGACGACGAGATCCGCCGAGCGGGCGCCGAGGGAAAGGGTGTGCTGATCAGCCCCATCGCCTTCGTCTCGGAACATGTCGAGACCCTGGTCGAGCTCGACCACGAATATGCGCATCTGGCGCGCGAGGCCGGCTGCGCCCCCTATCTGCGTGCGCCGACCCCCACGATCGAGCCGGACTTCATCGAGACGCTGGCCGGGACGGTGACGGGCGCGCTCGCCGGAAGCTCGACAATCGCGCCCTCCGGGCCTTGGCTATGCCCGGCGGAGTATGGAAAGTGCGCCTGCCGCAACCCGGGAGCCGCCGCATGAACACCTATGACCTCCTGCGAGGCGTCCACATCATCGCAGTGATCGCCTGGATGGCCGGGATGATGTACCTGCCGCGGCTCTTCGCCTACCACACCGAGACTGCGCCGGCGGGCAGCGAGTTCGACGGGCATTTCCTGGTCTGGGAGCGAAAGCTGCTCAAGATCATCATCAACCCCGCGATGAGCCTGACCTGGCTCTTGGGGGTCGGCCTCATCCTCTTCCACGTCTATGCCGTCGGGCAGGGCTGGGCGTTCCTGCTGCAGCCCTGGATGCTGGTGAAGCTGGCCGCTGTGATCTTCCTCTCGGGCTGGCACGGCTTTTTGAGCAAGTCCTACAAGCAATTCCTGGCGGGCGAGCGCCCGAAATCCGCGAAGTTCTGGCGGGCCACCAACGAACTGCCCTTCCTGGCCGCGGTGGTCGCCGTCCTGGCGGTCACCCTTCAATTCGGGCAGCGCTGATCCTATCTCTGGCGGGCGCGCCACAGCCTCTCCCCAAACGAGGTGGCTCCGCGGCGTCGCTTGACCCGGCGCGCGGCATGTGGTTCCGCTGATCCCACGCAGGGTCGGCTCGGCCGAAGCTGCGCCCCGCCTCTCTCCGTGCGTCGCGCGCCGTCACCGGCCGCAGCGGCCCGGCCCTCGAACAACATCGGCGTCCTTACGGATCGCCTGAAAGATTCAGAGTCTCCCCACGCCCGGAAACTGTCTCGGTTCCGGCGGGGCTCTCCCCAAGAGTAATCCCATGAACGAAGACAATCCGACCGAAACCCTCGACACCGAAGACGCCGCCCTGACGGCCGCCGCTTCGGACGAGGCCCCTGCCGACCTCGCGGCCGAGGACGGCGACGACGACGAGCCCTCCCAGGCCGCCCAGGCCATCGCCGCCATGGGGCTGACCTCCATGTCGCTCCAGGAGCTGAAGGACAAGGCGCCGTCCGACCTGCTCGCCTTCGCCGAGCAGCTGGAGATCGAGAACGCGAACTCCATGCGCAAGCAGGACATGATGTTCGCGATCCTGAAGACCCTGGCGGAGGAGGGGGTCGAGATCTCCGGCTCCGGCACCATGGAGGTGCTGCAGGACGGCTTCGGCTTCCTGCGCTCGCCGGAAGCCAACTATCTGCCCGGGCCCGACGACATCTATGTCAGCCCCTCCCAGATCCGGAAGTTCGGCCTGCGCACCGGTGATACGGTGGTCGGCGGCATCCGGGCTCCGCGCGAGGGCGAGCGCTATTTCGCCCTGGTCAAGGTCGACCAGATCAATTTCGAGCCGCCGGAGAACGTCCGGCACAAGGTCCACTTCGACAACCTGACGCCGCTCTATCCGGACCAGCGCCTGCGGATGGAGATCGACGACCCGACGCTGAAGGACCGTTCCGGCCGGGTCATCGACATCGTCGCGCCGCTCGGCAAGGGCCAGCGCTGCCTCATCACCGCCCCGCCGCGGGTCGGTAAGACGGTGATGCTGCAGAACATCGCCAAGTCGATCGCGGCCAATCATCCCGAGTGCTACCTGATCGTCCTGCTGATCGACGAGCGTCCGGAAGAAGTGACGGACATGCAGCGGACGGTGAAGGGCGAGGTGATCTCCTCCACCTTCGACGAGCCGGCCACCCGCCACGTCCAGGTGGCCGAGATGGTCATCGAGAAGGCCAAGCGCCTGGTCGAGCACAAGCGCGACGTCATCATCCTGCTGGATTCGGTGACCCGCCTGGGCCGCGCCTACAACACCGTGGTGCCGTCCTCCGGCAAGGTGCTGACCGGCGGCGTCGACGCCAACGCCCTGCAGCGGCCCAAGCGCTTCTTCGGCGCCGCCCGGAACATCGAGGAGGGCGGCTCGCTGACGATCATCGCCACGGCCCTGATCGACACCGGCAGCCGCATGGACGAGGTGATCTTCGAAGAGTTCAAGGGCACGGGGAACTCGGAAATCGTCCTGGACCGCAAGGTCGCCGACAAGCGCATCTTCCCCGCCATCGACGTGCTGAAGTCCGGCACCCGCAAGGAAGAGCTGATCACGCCCAAGGATCAGCTGCAGAAGACCTACATCCTGCGCCGGATCCTAAATCCGATGGGGGCTCAGGACGCTATCGAATTCCTGCTCGACAAGCTGCGGCAGGCCAAGAACAACGACGACTTCTTCCAGTCGATGAACACCTGAGGCGACGGGCTGCGGCCCGCCGAACCGATCTATCCGAACGCCCGGACACCGGAAGTGCACGGGCGTTCACTTTTTTCCGATCCTGTCCTAGGCTGCATCTCACAAGGTGGAGAGGCGGCATGATCGAAGTCTATCACTGGGGCCAGGCCCGGTCGCGGCGGGTAATGTGGACGCTGGAAGAGCTGGGCGTCCCGTACGAGGTGCGGCCGGTCCGCTTTCCGCCCCGCCTGCGCGATCCCGGTTATCTAGAGGTCAATCCGCTGGGGACCATCCCCACCTTTGTGGACGGGGATGTGCGGCTGACCGAAAGCCTGGCGATCTGCGAGTACCTGGCCAGGCGGTATGGCGGGGAGAGCCTGCTGGTCGCGCCCGACGAGCCGGACTACCCGGCCTACCTGCAGTTCCTGCACTACGGGGAATCGACTCTGGGCCACGGCATCGTGCCCATCGTGCGCTACTCCACCGGGCGTTCGGCGGAGACCTATGCCGAGGTCGCGGGCCACTTCCGCGAAACATTCTGCGAGCGCCTGGCGCCGGTGCGCGAGCGTCTGGCCGCAGGCCGGGCTTTCCTGGCGGCCGATCGCCTGACCCTTGCCGATATCTCGACGGCCTATGCGGTCAACATGACGCGCGTGCTCGGCATGACCGAACGACTGGCGCCGGAACTCGCCCGCTATCTGGACGAGATAGCCCGGCGGCCGGCCTTCCAGAGGGCCTATGCAGTGGCCTGAGGCCAGCGTTTCACGTGGAACGCCGCCCTCAGGGGATCAGAAGGCTGGCGCCGACCGTCTCGCGACCTTCGAGCGCTTCGTGCGCTCGACGGACGTCGGAGAGCGGGAAGGTCTGGCCGATGTCGATCCTCACCGCGCCCGAGGCGATCACCTCGAACAGGGCCGAAGCGCTGGCGTCCAGCTCCTCCGTTGTGGCCGCATAGTCGAAGAGGGTGGGCCGGGTGAAGAAGAGCGATCCCGCCCGCTGCAGCCGCGCCGGTTCGAAGGCCGGGACCGGGCCCGAGGCGTTGCCGTAGGAGACGAACAGCCCGCGCCGCGCCAGGCTGGCTAGGGTGCCTTCGAAAGTCGAGGCCCCGACGGAATCGTAGGCCACGGGCACGCCGGCGCCCCCGGTCAGACGACGGACTTCGGTGGCGACGTCCTGGTCGCCATAGAGGATGACGTGATCTGCGCCGAGCTCGCGCGCCCTTTGCGCCTTCGCCTCCGAACCGGCCGTGCCGATCACCGTGGCGCCCAGGTGCTTGGCCCACTGGACGAGGATCGAGCCGACGCCGCCGGCGGCCGCGTGGATCAAGACGGTTTCGCCGGCTTTCACCGGATAGCAGCGCCGCAGCAGGAACTCCGCCGTCATGCCCTTCAGCAGGGCCGCCGCGCCCTGCTCGGCCGAGACGCCAGCGGGCAGGCGTACCGCGCGCTCGGCGTTCACCACATGGCGCTCCGAATAGGCCCCGATCGGTCCCGAGGCGTAGGCGACGAGATCGCCGGCCGAGAACCGTGTCACGCCGTCGCCCACCGCCTCCACGACGCCGGCGGCTTCCATACCCAGGCCCGAAGGCAGCTTCACCGGATAGAGGCCGGAGCGGTGATAGGTGTCGATGAAATTGATCCCGACGGCCTGGTGACGAATGAGGATCTCACCCGCCTTGGGTTCGGGGGTCGGCAGGTCGACGAGCTGGAGCACCTCCGGCCCGCCGGTCGCCTCGATGCGGACGGCCTTCATCGCGCGGCTCAGGCCAGATGCTTGCGGAAGAAGGCGAGCGTCCGGCCGCCCGCCAGCTTGGCGTCGGCCTCATCGTAGTGCTCGCCGCCAACCCGCGCGAAGGCGTGGTCACGGCCCGGATAGGTGTGGATCTCGATCTGAGGATGGTTCTTCAGGGCGTTGAGGATCACCTCCTGGGCGGGCTTGGGCACGAACTGGTCCTCCTCGGCGATGTGCATGAGCAGGGGATTGGCCAGCTTGTCGGCCTCCACCGTGTGTTTCTCGATCCCCACGCCATAGTAGGAGACGCTGGCGTCGGCGTCGGTCCGGGCGGCGGTGAGGAAGGCCAGGAGGCCGCCGAGGCAGAAGCCGACGGCCCCGACCTTGCCGCTCGCCCCGTCGAGCTTGCGAACGTGCGCGATCGCCGCGGCGATATCCTTCACGCCGGCGTCCACGTCGAAGGCGTTGTAGAGCTCGAAAGCCTTCTTCCACTCGGCTTCGGACTGGTCGGTGATATCGACGCCGGGCTCGATGCGCCAGAAGAGGTCGGGACAGACGGCCAGGAAGCCCTCGGCGGCCAGGCCGTCGCAGATGTCGCGCATCACCTTGTTGACGCCGAAGATCTCCTGGATGACCACGACGGCCGGGCCGCCGCCCTTTTCAGGCCGCGCCAGATAGGCGCCGAACGCGCCGTCTTCGCCCTGGATGGTGATCTGCTCGCCCATCTTTCCGTCTCCCGTTTCACGTGAAGCTTGCCGCGCCTACTAGAGCATTTTCCGCCGAGGTGGAGGCCGGTTCGGCTAAGAAAATGCGCCGACTTCTAAAGTGTCTTGAGCGAAGTCCGATTCAAGTGGATCGGACTTCGCTCTGGCGTGAGGCCGGCGACACCCGCCATAACAATGTCGTCAGTCGGGATGGAGGATTGCACATGAAGATGACGGTCGAGATCGACTGCACCCCTCAGGAGGCCCGCACCTTTCTGGGCCTGCCCGACGTCACCGCCTTGAACGAAAAGCTCGTCGAGGAGATGCAGAAGCGGATGACCGCCAACATCAATATGCTTTCGCCCGAGGAGCTGATGAAGAACTGGGCGGCCTTCGGGGCGGGAGCCCAGGAGCAGTTCCGCCAACTGATGGCCGCCGCCGTCGACGTGGGCATGGGCGCCAGCCGCAACAAATGACCGACACCATCTTCGCCCCGGCCACCGCGGCGGGCCGCGCGGCGGTGGCGGTGGTGCGCCTGTCCGGATCGGATTCGGCCGGCGCGGTGCGCGCGCTGGCGGGCGCGCTTCCCCAGCCGCGGGTCGCTGCCCTACGCGCCTTGAAGGGCGCCGACGGGGCGCCGATCGACAAGGCCCTGGTGCTCTGGTTCCCCGGCCCGGCCAGCTATACGGGCGAGGATTGCGCCGAGCTGCACGTTCACGGCGGTTCGGCCGTGGTGTCGGCGGTGCTGGAGGCCCTTGCCGCCCAAGGCCTGCGGCTGGCCGAGCCGGGAGAGTTCACCCGCCGCGCCTTCGAGAACGGCAAGCTCGACCTGGCCCAGGCCGAGGGGGTGGCCGACCTGATCGAGGCGGAGACCGAGGCCCAGCGCCGCCAGGCCCTCGACCAGCTGGAGGGCGCGCTCGGCCAGGCCCAGCACCGGTGGCGCGAGGCTCTGGTGGAGGCCTTGGCCATGTTCGAAGCCGCCGTCGACTTCCCGGACGAGGAGGTGCCGGCCGACGTGGCGGCCCGCGCCCGCCCCGTCCTGGAGGCGCTCCTGGGCGAGCTGGAAAGCGCTATCGCCCACGTGAAACGCGCCGAGCAGGTGCGCGAAGGCTTCCGGATCGCGCTGATCGGCGCGCCCAACGCCGGAAAGAGCACCCTGCTGAACGCCCTGGCCCGGCGCGAGGCGGCCATCGTCACCGCCACCCCCGGGACGACCCGGGACATCATCGAGGTTCCTCTGCAGTTCGCCGGCTACAAGGCGGTGGTGGCCGATACCGCGGGCCTGCGCGAGACCGCAGACGAGATCGAGGCGGAGGGTGTTCGACGCGCCAAGGCCTGGGCCGCGGGCGCCGACATGCGGGTCTGGGTGGTGGACGGATCGGCGGAGGAGGGTGGGTTGCCGCCCGAAGCCCTTCATCCGCACGATCTCTGCCTGATCAACAAGACGGATCTTGCACCGGGCCCCAACACCGGGCGGGCCCTGGTGGAGGCCCGCGCCTCGGGGGTTGAGGTCCTGCGCCTGAGCGCCCGGGCGGCGGCCGACCTTGCGGCGGTGGAGGCGGCGCTGGCTCGCCGAGTGGTGGACGCCCTGGCCGGCGGCGAGTTGCCGACCGCCACGCGTCTGCGCCACCGCGAGCTGTTGGCGGAGGCGGCCGGCCGGGTGCGGAGCGCCCTGGGGTTTGAAGATCGGCTCGAACTGGCGGCCGAGGATGTTCGATTGGCCGCGCGCGCGCTCGACCGCATTACCGGGCGGATCGATCCCGAAGATGTTCTTGATCGCGTGTTTTCGAGCTTCTGCATCGGCAAGTAGGTGTTTCACGTGAAACACAGCCGGACGCGGCGCCAACCTTTCACGTGAAACCCGCGCCTCGATCCACTATATAGCCGGGCGCGCCCCCGCCTTGCCGGGGGCGTCTTGCATGGGATCGGAAGCTTGAGCGACTGGGACGTCATTGTGATCGGGGGCGGGCACGCCGGCTGCGAGGCCGCGGCGGCCGCAGCGCGGTTCGGCGCGCGCACCCTATTGCTGACCCATAAGCTCGAAACCATCGGCGAAATGAGCTGCAACCCCGCCATCGGCGGCCTCGGGAAGGGCCATCTGGTGCGCGAGATCGACGCTCTGGACGGCCTGATGGGCCGCTTGGCCGACGCCGCGGGCATCCAGTTCCGCCTGCTTAACCGCTCCAAAGGCGCGGCGGTGCGCGGGCCGCGGGCCCAGATCGACCGCAAGCTCTATCGTCAGGCCATGCAGGCCGAGCTCGCCGCCACACCCAACCTGGAGGTTCGCGCCGAGGCGGTGGAAGACCTCGTGGTTGAGAACGGCGTGGTGCGGGGCGTCGTCGGCGCCTCGGGCGTCGTCTATGGCGCCGGGCGCGTCGTGCTGACCACCGGCACCTTCCTGAAGGGCGTGATCCACCGGGGCGATGCGCGGATTCCAGCCGGTCGGGTGGGAGACGCCCCCGCCATCGGCCTCTCCGATCGGCTGTACGCCCTCGGGCTCTCCATGAGCCGGCTGAAGACCGGCACGCCGGCGCGGCTCGATGGGTCCACCATCGCCTGGGATCGGCTGGAGATGCAGTCGGCGGACGAGGTCCCGACGCCATTCTCCTTTCTGACGCCGGCGATCACCAATCCGCAGGTTCAGTGCGGCGTCACCTACACCACGGCCGAGACCCACCGGATCATCGCCGAGCGCCTGACGGAATCAGCAGTCTATGGCGGCCGCCTGACGGGGCGCGGGCCGCGCTACTGCCCGTCGATTGAGGACAAGGTGGTGCGTTTCGCCGACAAGGAGAGCCACCAGATCTTCCTTGAGCCGGAGGGCCTGGACGACGACACCGTCTATCCGAACGGCATATCCACTTCGGTCTCGGAAGAGACCCAGGACCTGTTCCTGCGCACCATTCCCGGCCTCGAGCAGGTGCGGGTGAAACGCTACGGCTACGCCATCGAATACGACTATGTCGATCCGCGGGAGCTCTATCCCACGCTCGAGGTGAAGCGGCTGCCGGGGCTTTATCTCGCCGGCCAGATCAATGGCACGACGGGCTATGAGGAGGCCGGAGCCCAAGGCCTGGTGGCCGGCCTGAACGCCGCCCGCGCCGCAGCCGGCCAGGACGGCGCGGTCTTCGGGCGGGACGAAGCCTATATCGGGGTTCTGATCGACGATCTCGTCACCCGCGGCGTCACCGAGCCCTATCGCATGTTCACCAGCCGGGCCGAGTTCCGCCTGAGCCTTCGGGCGGACAATGCGGACCAGCGCCTGACCGATCGCGGGCTCGCCCTGGGCGTGGTCGGTGTTTCACGTGAAACGGCCTGGCGCGCCAAGGCCGACGCCCTGGCTGCGGCTCGGGCTCGCGCGCGGGAGTTGACCCTGACGCCGTCCGCCGCCGCCAAGGCCGGGCTGCCGGTCAAGGCCGACGGGGTGGTGCGCGACCTCGGCCAGCTGCTTGCCTATCCCAGCATCGGGTTCGACGAGCTGGCGCAGATCTGGCCGGAAATCTCCGAGTGGCCGGCGGCGGTGCGGGAGCAGATCGAAATCGACGCCTCCTATGCCGGCTATCTGGACCGCCAGGCGGCCGACGCCGCCGCCTTCCGGCGCGACGAGGACCTGCGGCTGCCGTCCAGTCTCGACTACTCCAAAGTCGGCGGCCTCTCCAACGAGGTGCGCGAGAAGCTGGCCGCCGTGCGGCCTCTGACCCTGGGACAGGCCGCCCGCATCGAAGGTGTCACACCCGGCGCGCTCACCGCGCTTTTGGCCCATGTCCGCCGTCACGCAGCCTGATCCCGCGCCTCTGTCCCCGGTGGTGGACATGGCCGACGCGGCGGATTTCGCGGCCGTCACCGGCGCCACGCCCGAGCAGTTGGCCGACTTGGAGCGCTACCGGTCATACCTGGTCGACTGGAACCAGCGCATGAACCTGGTGGGGCCGGCGACGCTCGAGGTCTTCTGGTCCCGCCACGCCTGGGACTCCGCCCAACTACTTGAACTGGCGCCCGAGGCGCGGACCTGGGCGGACCTCGGCACGGGCGCAGGATTGCCCGGCATCGTGTTGGCGACGCTCGGAAAAAGGCGTCCAGGTTTCCACGTGCATCTGGTGGACAGCCTGACCAAGAGGTGCCGCTTCCTGAACGAGGTGGTGCAGGCGCTGGAGCTGCCGGCCACGGTTCACAATTCTCGTGCGGAAGACTTGTCCCTGTCTGTGGATATCGTCACCGCCCGGGCTTGCGCGCCACTCGCGCGCCTGTTGGGGTACGCGCGGCCCTACCTGCAGAAGGGGGCGGTGGGTCTGTTCCTCAAGGGTCAAGATGTTGCGTCGGAGCTTTCCGAAGCAGCAAGATCTTGGGACTTCGAGGCCGATATCCTGCCGAGTCGCAGCGATGTGCGGGGCCGGATCGTACGTGTGAGGAGGCTCGGCCGTGGCCGCAAAGTCTGAGCGAAAGCTGCGGGTGCTGGTGGTCGCCAACCAGAAGGGCGGGGTGGGCAAGACCACCACGGCCATCAATCTCGGCACCGCGCTCGCCGCCGTCGGCGAGAAGGTTCTCCTGATCGATTCCGACCCGCAGGGCAACGCCTCCACCGGCCTCGGCATCGGCCGGGCCCAACGCAAGACCACGCTCTACGACGTGCTGATGGGCGAACGGGGGATCGAGGCGGCCGTCGTCCACACCGAGTTGCCGGGCCTCGACCTGGTGCCAGCCGACCCCGACCTTTCGGGCGTGGAGCTGGAGCTGGGCCAGCAGGCGCGTCGCTCTTTCAAGCTGCGCGACGCCATAGAGCCCGTGCGGGCGTCGGGCGCCTATACCTACATCCTGATCGACTGCCCCCCCTCGCTGAACCTGCTGACCGTCAACGCCATGGCGGCCGCCGACGCGGTGCTGGTGCCCCTGCAATGCGAGTTCTTCGCCCTGGAAGGCCTGACCCAACTGATGCGCACGGTCGACCTGGTGCGGGGCAGCCTCAATCCGGCGCTGGAGATCCAGGGTGTGGTGCTGACCATGTACGACCGGCGCAACAGCCTGTCGGAACAGGTGGCCCGTGACGTGCGCGGCCACTTTGGCGAGACCGTCTACAACACGGTCATACCGCGCAATGTGCGGGTGTCGGAGGCGCCGTCCTTCGGCAAGCCGGCCCTGGTCTACGATCTGAAGTGCGCGGGCAGCCAGGCCTATCTGAAGCTGGCGCGCGAAGTGGTGACGCGCGAGCGCGACCGACGCGCCCGGGCGGCGTAAAGGAGCGACCATGGCCGAGAAACGCGGACTGGGCCGGGGGCTTTCGGCGCTCCTGGGCGATGTGGACGAGACGGCGACCCTGACCGCCGGCACGCCGGAAGCCGCCGCGGCGGGCGTGCGCGAGATCCCGATCGAGCTGATCCACCGCAACGAACGCCAGCCGCGCTGGGTGTTTTCGCCCGAGGAACTGGAGGAGCTGACCGCCTCGATCCGCGAGAAGGGCGTGCTGCAGCCGATCCTGGTGCGGCCTTCGCCCCGCACCGGCGGCGAGTTCGAGATCGTGGCCGGCGAACGCCGCTGGCGAGCCAGCCAGAAGGCGGGCCTCAAGGCCATGCCCGCCCTGGTGCGCGAGCTGGACGACCTGCAGGTGCTCGAGGTCGCGGTCATCGAGAACGTGCAGCGGGCGAACCTGTCGCCGATCGAAGAGGCCGCCGCCTATCGCGAGCTGATGGACCGCTTCGGCCGAACCCAGGAGGAGGTGGCCGACATCGTCGGCAAGAGCCGCAGCCACGTGGCCAACACCCTGCGGCTGATGAACCTCCCCGAGCCGGTGCGCGAGCATGTTCTGGAGGGGCGGTTGAGCGCCGGCCACGCCAGAGCGATCCTGACGGCGGAGAATCCCGAGCAGCTGGCCGAGCAGATCATCGCCCGCGGGCTTTCGGTGCGCGACGCCGAGCGGCTGGGACGCGAAGCGGGGCAGGTCGCGCGGGGCAAACCGCCGGCCCGACGGGCGGCGACGAAGGACACCGACACCCAGGCGCTGGAGAACGACCTCTCCGAAATGCTGGGCCTGGACGTCGAGGTGCTGGACCGGGGCGGCGCCGGCGAGCTGCGCATCAAGTACGCCACCCTGGAGCAGCTGGACGAGCTCTGCCGGCGGCTGACCACGCGGAGCGCCGCGGCGCTGTCCTGAGGTCTCGAACGCCGCTATTTGGCGCCCTAAAAACCCTAGTAAAAACAACGCCTCGCGGGACAAATTCGATTTCTCGCGCACCAGCCGTACCGGAGGCCGGGCACGGCGCGGGCTATGCGCCACAGACGCGATTTTATTTGCGGTCAAAATCGCCCTCAGTGGCCTTCGGCGACAGCTCCCCCAGAGGGGGGAGCGCCGAGTCTGGGTAGGTCCCCCTCTTGGGGGGAGGTGGCGGCCGGGCGACGCCCGGACGACGGAGGGTTACAGCCCCAGTCGCCGTGCGCGGCCGGCGATGGTGAGCGCCAGGCGCTCGGCGATCAGGTGGTCGGGAGCCCCGGCGGTCTTGCAGGCGCGGTCGGCGGCCAGCACGTCGGGCTGCAGGCGGTCGAGCTCTTCCAGGCTCCAGGCCCGGACCTGGCGCAAGAACTCCCGCTCCTGTTTCCAGAAGACGCCGGAGGCCTTGGCCGCCTCCTGAGCGCCTGCGCCGTTGCGCATCAGGGTCAAGGTTCGCCGCAGGCGGCCGAGATAGGCTCCGATCGCCCGCACGGCGGCCGGGCCGGCTTCGCCCTCGGCGCGGGCGCGGCGCAGGGCGGCCTGGGCCTCGGCCAGACGCCCGCCGAAGGCGTCGGCGGCGGCGTCGGAGAGCGAGGCTTCGGGCTCGACGCCGAGAAAATCCTCCAGGTCGGCGGCGGAGGCCGTGCGACCGCTGCCTGGCCCGAGATAGAGGGCCAGCCGCTCGATCTCCTGGCGGGCGACCCCGCGCTCGCGCGGCAGGCGGGAGACGAAAAGCTGCAGGGCCGGCGCGTCGAGGGCGACGCCGTCGGAGGCGAGGGTTTCGCGCACCAGTCGGGCGACGTCGCCGGGCTCATCTTCGTAGCAGGGGATGGCGGCGGCGTTCTCGGCCTTCTCGGCGGCCTTGCGCAGCGCGGAGTCACGGCCAAGGTTTCCGGCCTCGACGATGAACACCGCATCCGGGTTCAGCCGGCCCTCGGCGTGCGCCGTCAGGGCCTCGGCGGCCTGGCGGTCGAGGCTGGCCTTCTCCACCGAGAGCTTCAGCCGCACGAGGCGCCGGCCGCCCATCAGCGATTGGGCGGCGAGCTCGCCCTCCAGCCGGCCGCCGTCGGAATCGAGATCACCGTCGGTCAGAAGCGCCACGTCGAAGGGATCGTCCGGCCGCTCCACCGACTTGGCCGCAAGCGCATTGGCCCGATCCCGCACGACGCCCATGTCGCGGCCATAGATCAGGATCGCCCGGACCTTCGGATCGGGCTTGGCGAGGAACCGCTCGATGTCGGGGCGTTTGGAGAGGATCAATGACAACCCCGCCCCTTGGCTAGGTCACGACCGGTCCTGGGTCGCCAGCCAGGCGGCGAGCTCCAGTTCGATGCGGCGGGCGGCTTCGGCGGCGGCGCGATCCTGCGCGTCCTGCTGGGCGGCGATGGAGGCGTAGGGCTGGTCGGCGGAGTCGTAGGTCACCTCCACCCGCGCCTGGCCGGTCTTCACCGCCGCCCCGGAGGCGACGGAGGTCAAGGTGTAGGCCGCGGTCAGTACATATTCGTAGCGTGTGGCCACGGCGTCGACGCGCACGCCGCGGGGGTAGCGCGTCTCGAAGAGCTGCAGCTCCATCCGGTAAAGCGGCTCGGTCCCCTTGGCCCGCCCCAGCGCATCGTCCAGATGCTCGCGGATCAGGTGTCCGGCTCGCCCCTCCGGCGCCGTCACCTGCACGCCGGCCAGTTGGCGAGTCACGCCGGGCGAGGCGTAGAGGGGCGTGAAGCCGCAGCCGCCCAGGACGAGCGCGCCGGCCAGGACGGCGGCGGAGACGAAGCTGCGGTTCATGATCTTCACCCGGCCACGATGTTGACGATGCGGTCCTTCACCACGATGACCTTGCGGATCGTCAGGCCCTCAAGGCGCCGCGCGATCTCCGGATCGTCAAGCACGATCTTCTCCACATCGGCCGGTTCGGCTCCCGCCGGGGCGGAAATCTCCCCGCGGCGCTTGCCGTTGACCTGCACGGGCAGGATCTTGACCGTGTCCTGGGTGAGGGCGGGATCGAACTCCGGCCAGGGCGCGTGCACCGCCAGACCTTCGCCGCCGATCCGCGCCCAGGCCTCTTCGGCCAGGTGCGGCGTGAAGGGGGCGATCAGGCGCGCGAAGGCCGAGAGCGCCTCGTGGCGCGCGGACAGCACCGCGGGGCTCGCGCCCTCTGCCGGGAACTCCTTGAGCTTGTTGAGGAATTCGTACATCCGCGCGATGCCGGAATTGAACCGGAAGGTCTCCACCGCCTCGGTCACCGCCTTGATGGTGCGATGGGTGAAGGCGCGCAGCTCCTCGGCCTTCGGATCGCCCATGGCGGCCGCCGGAACGTCCGCCGGCTGGCTGTCGAACTCGTTCCAGACCCGGTTGACGAAGCGCCAGGCGCCCTCGACGCCGGCGGCCGACCACTGGGTGTCGCGCTCGGGCGGCGAGTCGGAAAGGACGAACAGGCGCGCGGCGTCGACCCCGTAGACGTCGAAGATCTCCTCCGGCGCCACGGTGTTGCGCTTGGACTTCGACATCTTTTCGACGTCGCCGATGACCACCGGCTCGCCGGTTTCGAGCAGCACGGCCCGTCGCGTGTTCCCCTCGGCGCGGATCTCCACCTCCTTGGGCTCGATCCAGTCGCCGGACTGACGCCGATAGGTTTCGTGGGTCACCATGCCCTGGGTGAACAGGCCGGCGAAGGGCTCCTTCACCGACAGCATGCCCTCGTCCGACAGCGCGCGGGTGACGAAGCGGGCGTAGAGCAGGTGCAGCACCGCGTGCTCGATGCCGCCCACATACTGGTCCACCGGCAGCCAGTAATCGGCGGCGGCCTTGTCGACCGGCTCGTCGGCGTTCGGATTGGCGAAGCGCGCGAAGTACCAGGAGGAGTCCACGAAGGTGTCCAGGGTGTCGGTCTCGCGCGTCGCCGGCCCGCCGCAGTCGGGGCAGGTGGTGTGCTTCCAGGTGGGATGGCGCGCCAGGGCGTTGCCGGGTTTCGAGAAATCCAGGTCTTGCGGCAGCTCGACGGGCAGGGCGCTCTTGGGCAGGGGAACGACCCCGCACCTGTCGCAATGGACCACCGGAATCGGACAGCCCCAGCCCCGCTGGCGCGCCACGCCCCAGTCGCGCAGGCGATAGACGGTGGCGCCTTCGCCCTGGCCCTGAGCCTCCACCTTGGCGATCGCCGCACCCTTGGCAGCCTCGATGTCCAGGCCGTCCAGGAACGCCGAGTTGAAGATGGTCCCGGGTCCTACATAGGCCTCGTCGGCCACCTGGAAGGTGGCCGGATCCTCGCCCGGCGGCAGCACCACGGGCTTCACCGGCAGCTTGTATTTCCTCGCGAAATCCAGGTCGCGCTGGTCGTGCGCCGGGCAGCCGAAGATGGCGCCGGTGCCGTAGTCCATCAGGATGAAGTTCGCGATCCAGACCGGCAGCTTCCAATCGGGATCGAAGGGATGGGCCACCGTCAGGCCGGTGTCGAAGCCGATCTTCTCGGCGGTCTCGATCTCGGCCTCCGAGGCGCCGCCCTTGCGACATTCGGCGATGAAGGCGGCGACCTTCGGATCCGCAGCCAACTGCTCGGCCAGCGGATGATCCGGCGCGATCCCTAAGAAGCTCGCGCCGTACAGGGTGTCCGGCCGGGTGGTGTAGACCTCGATTCCGTCCTCGAAGCCGGCCGAGGCATCGCCGGCGAACTTCCAGGTCAGCCGGCAGCCCTTCGAGCGGCCGATCCAGTTCTCCTGCATGGTCCGGACCTTGTCCGGCCAGCGCTCCAGGGTCTCCAGACCCTCGATCAGCTGGTCGGCATAGTCGGTGATGCGCAGGAACCACTGGTTCAGCTTGCGCTTCTCCACCACCGCGCCCGAACGCCAGCCGCGGCCGTCCACCACCTGTTCATTGGCGAGCACGGTCTGGTCGACCGGATCCCAGTTGACGGTGCTCTCGCGGCGATAGACTAGGCCGCGCTTCAGCAGGTCCAGGAACCAGTCCTGCTGCTTGCCGTAGTATTCGACGTCGCAGGTGGCGAACTCGCGCGACCAGTCGATCGACAGGCCGAGCTGCTTCAGCTCGCCGCGCATCCGGTCGATGTTGTCGTAGGTCCAGCCGCGGGGGTCGACGCCGCGCTCCATCGCCGCGTTCTCGGCCGGGAGGCCGAAAGCGTCCCACCCCATCGGATGCAGCACGTTGAAACCCCGGGCGCGCTTGTAGCGCGCCACCACGTCCCCCAGGGCGTAGTTGCGCACATGGCCCATGTGCAGGCGCCCCGAGGGATAGGGGAACATCTCCAGCACGTAGTACTTGGGAACGTCGGGCGCCGGCGGAGCGGGCTTGAACGCCTGCGCCGACTCCCAGGCCTTGCGCCACTTCGGCTCGGTTTCTTTCGGATTGTAGCGGGCCATGGACGGGCGCTTTCGGAAGATCGGTTGAGGAGGCCTGGCCGCGTCTTTGAGAAGCGCCGGCCCGGCGGGGCAGGCGCATCTAGGGTTCGGCTCCTCAATGCGCCCGTTGCGGAGGCGTCAGCCCCGGATGTTCGACAGCCGAAGCTGCCGCGCCCTGGTAAGGATCGCGTTTTCCAGGTCGATCTCAGTCTGGCCGGCGGCCGGCTGGTCGACCCAGTTCCCGGCGCCGTCGCGAATCTGCTTGTGCACGGCCACGTTCAGGCCGTCGGCGCGCAGGCGCGAATCCAGGATGTAGACGGTGCACTTGAAGCGCTCGTTCGGCTGCTCCGGATTGGTGTACCAGTCGGTGATGATCACCCCGCCATAGGGATCGGCCGAGACCAGCGGCATGAAGGCCAGCGTATCCAGGCTGGCGCGCCACAGATAGCCGTTGACGCCGATTGCGGGCGCCTGGGCCGAGGCTGCGCGCGAACCGCCGCCGCCGAACAGGCGGAACCCGCCGGATTCCCGGCTTCCGCCGCTCGAGCAAGCCGCCAGCGCCGAGAGGCTGAGGATCAGCACTCCGGTCGTCGCGCCACGCCACAACTCACCGCGCACAAACGGCATATATCGCTCCCAGTCGTAGATCCGCGTCGGTTCCGCGCCGCGGCGCCGCCCCCCGAGCCGCAGCCGTGTATAACAACGCTGCGACGAGCGCCAAACAGGAATCGCGTGGCCGAGTCGCCACAGGGGGCGAAGGAACTGCCTCTGGCGCGGGCGTCCGCCCTCCGGAGCTGTTGACCTAGATCATTGCAGGACTTTAATCGACCCGACGGTCGCGCTCGAATGTGGCGGGGCCGGGGCTAAGGGGCCATATAGGCGGCGATGTTCAAGCGTCTGGTCATTTCAGCGATCGGTGCGGCGCTCCTTGCGAGCGGCGCGTCGGCCGCCCATGCCCAGACCGGCAAGGCCGCCGACTTCACCGTGCGCAGCGAAACCTCGGCGAATTCCCAAGGGGGCAAGTCGCTGAAGTGGGATACGCGCAAGGGGCGCTGGGGGGTCTCGCTCAACGTCGATCAGCGGACCGAGCGGGACATGCAGTGGAACGACGTCCAGGCGGGGGCCTATTTCCGCGTCACGCCGAGCCTGCAGGTCGGCGGCGCGGTCGCCCTCGGCGAAAAGGACGGTCCGCCCTACAAGAAGGCCGAGCCGCAGGAGAGCGCCCCGCGCGTGCGCCTCGAGACGAACTTCAAGTTCTAAAGGCCGCCACGGCCGCCAGTCCGACCAGGCCCGTCCGCAGCAGCTGGCGGGCGTTTTCATGTCCGATGCCCCCCAAGCCGTAGACGGGGCCGCCTGTGGTCCGCACGAGACGGGCGAGGCGCAACGGGCCGATGGGCGGGCCGGCCGACGGGCTCTTCGACGGAAACACAGCGGAGACGACGGCCGCATCGGCGCCTGCCGCCAGGGCTATGCGGGCCGCACGGGGGCTGTGGGCCGCGGCGGTCACCAGGAATCCTCGGCGTTTCAGGGGCTTGGCGAGGCGCGCCAGGCGTTCGGGCAGGTGAACGCCGTGGGCGCGGACGCGCGCGGCCAGCTCCGCATCGGCCCCGATCAGCAGCAGCAGGCCTCGCTCGCGCGCGATCCGGGCCAGTTCCTGGGCGGTCGCCGCCGCCTCCGGCGCCCCGAAGGCGCGATAGACCAGGCCGGTTCCCCGCGGCAGACGCCGCGCCAGGGCGGTCGGATCCGGCGTCCGCACGGGGTCGGTGAAGGCCAGCAGGGCGGGCAGGGGCTTCCGCAACCCCGCCCGGGCGCTTAAGGCTGCCGCCGTCCGCCCCATGGTCCAGAAGCTTGCCGAAATGTCCGATTCTCCCGCCGCCTACGCCGACGTCCTGGCGCGGATCGCCCGCGCCGCCAAGGCCTGCGGCCGCGACCCGGCGGATGTGAGCCTGACCGCCGTCTCCAAGCAACAGTCGTGGGAGAAGGTCGCACCCGTTCTGGCCGCCGGCCAGAAGGTGTTCGGCGAAAACCGGGTGCAGGAGGCCATGGCCCGTTGGTCCGAGCGCCGCGCCGAGGTGGAGCTGCACCTGATCGGACCTTTGCAGACCAACAAGGCCCGCGAAGCCGTGGCCTTCTTCGACGTGATCGAAAGCCTCGACCGGGAAAAGCTGGCCGCCGCCCTAGCCGCCGAGATCGCCCGCCAGGGCCGGGCGCCGCGCCTCTATGTGCAGGTGAACACCGGCGAGGAGCCGCAGAAGGCCGGCATCGCGCCGCAGGAGGCGGACGCCTTCATCGCCGCCTGCAGGGAGGCCTACGGCCTCGCCATCGAGGGCCTGATGTGCATTCCGCCGGCTGAGGAACCCGCTGGGCCGCACTTCGCCCTGCTGGCCAAGATCGCGGCGCGCAACGGGCTTTCAAAGCTCTCCATGGGGATGAGCGACGATTTCGAGACCGCCATCGCCTTCGGCTCCACCAGCGTCCGCGTGGGCTCGGCCCTGTTCGGGGCGCGCTGAGCCCTAGAGCGCGTTCCGCAAAAGTGGAACCCGGATTTGCGCTCAGTACGCGCTCAAACCCTTGAATCTAGAGCAGGAGTTAACGCGCTCTAGGCCCGAACCACCGCCACGGCGTCGCCATGCTTGGCCATGGCCAGCAGCGAAATCATGTCCTCCCGCGAAAGCGCGATGCAGCCCTCGGTGGGGGCGTAGTCCGGCTTGGCGAGGTGCAGGAAGATGCAGGAGCCGAGCCCCGGGACCGGCGGATCGTCGTTGTGCGCCAGCACGCCGACCAGGTCGTAGAGCTCGTCCTCGCGCCACATGGCCTCGGCCCGCGCCGGATGGGGCAGTTTGACCGGGCGGTTGTAGGCGGGGTCGTCAGGGTCGTCGCACCAGCCGTCGTCACGCTCCAGCGCCTTGGTGGGCAGGCCGGTGTCGGGCCGACCGCCCTTGTCAGGGCGGAACAGGATGCGCCGGATCGTCCAGGTCCCCAGCGGGGTGCAGCCGTCGCCCTCGCGCTTGTCCTCGGCCGCGATCACCCCGCCCCGGCCCAGCGCGCAGCGGGTGATCCGGCCGGCCAGGTCGAAGCGGCCGTCTGACATCGCCGTGAAGATCATGCGCCCGGGTTTCCTCCGATGGTTGGCGAACAGGGCCGACACGGTGCATGTTCCCGTCTATGGCTCAACGCAAGACCCTGCTCGTCGTCGACGACAACGAAGACCTGCGCGGCGCGATCGCCGAACAGCTTCAGCTCCAGGAAGAATTCCAGGCCATCGAGGCCGCCACCGCGGCCGAGGGGGTGCTGGCGGCGGTGGACCGCCCCCCCGACCTGATCCTGCTGGACGTAGACCTGCCCGACATGAACGGCCGCGAGGCCTGCCGCCAGATGCGCCAACGCGGCGTCGCGGCCCCGATCATCATGCTGACGGCGGCCGACACCGATGAGGACACCATCAAGGGCTTGGAGGCCGGGGCCAACGATTATGTCACCAAGCCCTTCAAGTTCCAGGTCCTGCTCGCCCGCATCCGGGCCCAGCTGCGCAGCGCCGAACAGTCCGAGGGCGCGGTCTTCCACCTGGGGGGCTATGAGTTCCGCCCCTCGGCCAAGCTCCTGATCGACGCCAACCAGAAGAAGATCCGGCTGACCGAGAAGGAAACCAACATCCTGAAGTACCTCTACCGGGCCGGGGAGAAGGCGGTGAGCCGCGAAGAGCTGCTGGCCGAGGTCTGGGGCTATAACGCCGGCGTCACCACCCATACGCTGGAGACTCACGTCTATCGCCTGCGCCAGAAGATCGAGCCGGACCCCTCCAACGCTCGCTTGCTGATCACGGAGGCGGGCGGCTACCGCCTGGCGCCTTAGAGGCCCAGATCCGCGGTAACGGGGGCGTGGTCGCTGGGGCGCGTCCAGGCGCGGACGTCGTCGTGGACGCGGGCGGCGGCGGAGCCCTGCCGGAAGGCCGCCTCGCGCAGGCCGGGGCTCACCCAGATGTGGTCGAGACGCAGGCCGCGGTTCGAGGCGCGGAAGTCGGCGGCGCGGTAGCTCCACCAGGAGAACAGCTTCTGCGGCTCCGGCGTCGCTTCGCGCGGCAGGTCGATGAAGCCCAGGCTCGCCTTCAGCGCCTCCATGGCGGCCACTTCGACGGGCGTGTGGCTGACGATCCTCGACATCTGCTTGTGGCTCCAGACGTCGAACTCGCCGGGCGCCACATTGAGGTCGCCCACGATCGCCAGGGGGGCCTTCGGGTCGCGGCGCGCCATCTCAGCCGTCAGCTTCTCGAAGAAGTCGAGCTTGTGGTCGAACTTGGGGTTGAGCGCGCGATCCGGCACGTCGCCCCCAGCCGGCACGTAGAAGTTCTGGATCTCGATCCCCGCCACCTTGGCCGAGACGCAGCGGGCGTGGCCCTCGCGGCAGACGGCGAGGGTCGGCGCGCCCTCCAGCGGCAGGCGTGAGGCGATGGCCACGCCGTGCCAGCCCTTCTGGCCCGAGATCCGGATATGCGGCAGGCCGAGATCCTCGAAGACCTGACGGGGGAATTCCCCCTCCTGGCACTTGATCTCCTGCATGCAGAGCACGTCGGGCGCCTGTTCGTCGACGAATCGGGCGACCTGTTCGGCCCGAAGCCGGACGGAGTTCACGTTCCAGGTGCAAAGGCGAAGGCGCATGGGCGGTGTTTAAGCTTCGATCGGACGAAAAGAAACGCCCGGACGCCAGAGCGTCCGGGCGTGAAGTCTGTCTCTCATGCCGCCGCCGGGAGGGGATAGGTTCCGGCACGGATCAGGCCCGCGATCGCGCGAACCTCATGTTGTATAAATGGCGCTTGATGAAGGAATTATCAAGGCCGATATCGCAACGTCTTGCGCGTTGCGAAATTATCACACCTTGCCGCGACCCACGTTCTTCGGCCGCGGGTCCTTCAGGACGAAGAGCGAGGCCGCCAGGCCGGAGGTGGGGGCGAACCCGCTGAGCTGCACCCGGGTGGACTGCCCCTGCGCGTCGGTCACCGTCCAGCCGGTCAGGGCCAGCGGCCGGTCGGCGAAGGTCATGGTGATCTGGCCTTCGGCTTCGCGCCGCCCATCGCGGGCCACGATCGAGAAGCCGTCGGCATGCCGGGCGACCCGGCTGATCACCACCCCGCGATCCAGCCGAATCTGGCGGGCGAGAAACAGCGAAAGCGGCGTCGCCTGCAGCGGATAGCTCTCGAAGGTTTTCAGCCGTGAATCGGCGATGGAGACCAGCGCGCCGTCGGACACCACCAGCAGGCCGGATGGCGGCTCGTAGTCGAAGCGCGCCTTGCCCGGGCGCTTCAAATAGAATTGACCGCGGCTGACGGCGCCGCGGGGATCGGTTTGGACGAAGCGGCCCTTGGCCTCGTTCAGGCCCTGCAGATAGGCCGCGGCGCGGTCCACCAGCGCCTTGTCGGCCGCTGACAGCGCGGGCGCCCCCGCCCGCTGGGCGAACGCCGGCAGCGGCAGGGCGGCGAGACCGAACGCAAGGGCGCGACGGGTCAGGCGGGACATGGAACCTCCATATAGCGGGCGCGGAGCCTAGACCGGCGGGGCGCCATCAATAGGGCGCCGGAACGGCGAAAGCGCGCGTTCCGTTCCGCGCGGGGTCAGGCGCTGCGCCGCGCCTCCTCCGCCGGAACGTCGCGATTGCGGCCGGCCCAATGGGCGATGACCTCCAGGAGGCTGCGCGGGTCGATCGGCTTGCCCAGGTGATCGTCCATACCGGCCTGGCGGCAGGTCTCCACCTGGTCGGAAAGCACGTTGGCGGTCATGGCGACGATCGGTACGGCGCGAGCCGCAGGATCGGGGAGGCTGCGGATCAGCCGCGTGGCGGTGAGGCCGTCCATCACCGGCATCTGCACGTCCATGAGCACCAGGTCGAAGTGGGCGCGGGTCACCGCGGCGACGGCCTCCTCGCCGTTCTCCGCGGTCTCGATCTCGAGGCTGAAGGGGGCGAGCAGGGTGGCGATCAGCTCGCGGTTCACCGCCACGTCCTCCGCCAGGAGCAGCCGCATGGGTCTGGCGAAGTCGACCTGCGATTCGGGCTCGGGCGTCGGCGAGGGAAGCTCGTCCGTGACCGGAAGGTCGAGCTCGAACCAGAAGGTGGAGCCTTCGCCCGGTTTGGAGCCGGCGCCGATCCGCCCGCCCATGAGCTCGACGGTGCGTTTGCAGATCGCCAGGCCCAGGCCCGTGCCGCCGTAGCGACGTGAAACCGTGGCGTCGGCCTGGGTGAAGCGGTCGAACAGGTGCTCGATCTGGTCTTCGCGCAGGCCGATGCCGGTGTCGGCGACCTCCATGCGCAGGCGCGCCCGTTGGCCGGAGAGGGGCGACTGCCGGACCGTCAGGGTCACGCCGCCGCGCTCGGTGAATTTCAGGGCGTTGGAGAGGAAGTTCAGCAGCACCTGGCGGATCCGGGCGGCGTCGCCCAGCAAGGGCGCGATCTCGCCCTCCGCCCGCACGGCGAGGGAGAGGCCCCGGGCCTCCGCCTGGCCGGCGAGGAGCGCGCCGAGCGCCTGGGCGGGCTCGAGGGGGTCGAAGGGGCGGGCCTCCACCTCCACCTGGCCGGATTCCAGGCGAGAGAAGTCCAGCACGTCGTTGACCAGCTCCAGCAGGCTGCGGCTGGCTTCGTCGATCAGGTGGGCGTGGCGGGAATCCTGCGGAGTGAGGTTGGGGGAGTCCTTGAGGATGCCGGAAAAGCCGATGATGGCGTTGAGCGGCGTGCGCAGCTCGTGGGTCATGTTGGCGAGGAAGTCGGACTTGGCCGCCGCAGCGGCCTCCGCCCGGCGGCGCGCCTCCACGAGCTCGGTCTCCAGCGCCTTGCGTGCGTCGATCACGCGGGAGACCGAGACCACCTTGGCCTCCGGATCGGCCGCGCTGGGCGGCACGATGTCGAAGGTGGTCTCCACCCAGATGGTCCGGCCGTCCTTATGCTGCACCCGATACTGATGGGTGGCCTGTCCGCCGGTCTCCGCCAGTCGGGCGAGTTCGGCCGGCAGCCAGGTTTTGTCGTCGGGATGGAGATAGGTGTAGAGGCCGCTGCGATAGAGCTCCTCGGTCGTGTAGCCCATCGCCGCCTCGATCGAAGGCGAGAGATAGAGCCGCCGGCCGTCCACGCTGGAAAGCGAGATCACGTCGGTGATGTGGTCGGCCAGCATCCGGTACTGGGTCTCGGAGGCCTGCAGCCGGGCCTGGGCCTGGTCGAAGTGCTTGCGGGCCCGCATCATCCGCGCCACCCCGTCGGCCGCGAACAGCAGGCTGACCGAAAGCAGCGCCAGGATCGGCAGGCGCGTTTCCCCCAGCGGGCCGGGCTCCCAGGCGAGATAGGCCGCCAGCGCCAGGCTGGGCAGGGCGCCGCCGATCACCAGGCCGGCTCGGGAGACATAGGCGAAGGTCTGGGCGAAGAAGATCACCGAGAGCCATATCGCCGTCCCGGCGACGGCTCCGCCGGGCGAACCCTGGGCCCAGAGCAGGGCTCCGAACGCCATCCAGCCGCCGGCGACAAGGAAGAGGGTCACGGCGTAGCTGGCGCGGGCGGCCGGCCCGACGGTCTCGCCCCGCGCCTGGCGGCGGGTGGTGGAATAGGCCCAGAGCTCGGCCAGCGACATGGCCGCCAGCCAGCCGGTGCAGATCCAGCTGGGCAGCAGCGCGGTGGCGATGATTGCGGAGAGGCAGGTGACGATGAAGCGCAGGGGCGCGCCCTGGTGCGCGACCGCCGCGAGCTCGTCGAGCCCTTCGTCGAGTATTTTCAAGGCCGGCCCCCTCCCGCGCCGCGACCTTAGGCCGCCGCCCGTTGCGATCACGTTACCGGACCATCGTTGTCCCAAAGCAGGATTTTCAGCGCGGCTGGGTCTTGGCCGAGGATCGCCGTGCGCCGGTCAAGTGGGCCGGAGTGGGAACCCCCGCGCGGTTGAAGCAATGGCGTGAGAGTGAGTCGCTGATCGCAGGATGATACCGGTGTCAATACTTGCTGACCTTTGGTCAAGCTTGTGCGCCCTCCCAATCAAACCTAATCAGGACCGGTTCGGCCCCTTGGGGGACGGCCCTGGGTTTGCAGGGGCGGGGGCCGCGACGGGCGCGTGGATTGACCAAGAAAGGGCGAAGCCTAGATGGGCGTGGCCATTCCGGGGCTGGATCAGGCTCCGACAAAGCATAAGGGCCTTCTGGCCTGGGTACGTGAAGTCGCCGAATTGACGCAGCCGGACCGGGTCCGCTGGTGCGACGGTTCGGAAGCGGAGTGGAACGAGCTCACCGCGGAGCTGGTGGCGAGCGGCACGCTGAAGCCGCTCGATCCGCAAAAGCGCCCCAACAGCTTCTACGCCGCCTCCGACCCGCGCGACGTGGCCCGGGTGGAGAGCCGAACCTTCATCTGCTCCAAGGACCCGGCCGACGCCGGGCCGACCAACAACTGGCTCGATCCCGACGAGATGCGGGCCGACCTGACCGACCTGTTCCGGGGCTGCATGCGCGGCCGCACCATGTACGTGGTCCCCTTCTGCATGGGCCCGCTGGGGTCGAAGATTTCCGCCCTCGGCGTCGAGATCACCGATTCGGCCTATGTGGCGCTTTCCATGCGGGTAATGACGCGCATGGGCGCGGGGGCGCTGGAGGAACTGGGCGAAGACGGCTTCTTCGTGCCGGCCCTGCATTCGGTCGGCGCGCCGCTGGAGCCCGGCCAGCAGGACGTTCCCTGGCCCTGCAACGATATCAAGTACATCGTCCACTTCCCGGAGAGCCGGGAGATCTGGTCCTACGGCTCCGGCTACGGCGGCAACGCCCTCCTGGGCAAGAAGTGCTACGCCCTGCGCATCGCCTCGGTGATGGCCCGCGACGAGGGCTGGCTGGCCGAGCACATGCTGATCCTCAAGCTGACCTCCCCGGAGGGCCAGGTCCGCTATGTGGCCGCCGCCTTCCCCTCGGCCTGCGGCAAGACCAACATGGCCATGCTGCAGCCGACCATCCCCGGCTGGAAGGCCGAGACGGTGGGCGACGACATCTGCTGGATGCGGTTCGCCGACGATGGGCGGCTCTACGCCATCAATCCCGAGGCGGGCTTCTTCGGCGTGGCGCCCGGCACCGGGAACGCCACCAACAAGAACGCGGTCGACGCCCTGCACGCCAACACCATCTTCACCAATGTGGCCCTGACCGCCGATGGCGACGTCTGGTGGGAAGGCCTGACCGACACCCCGCCGGAAGGCCTGACGGACTGGAAGGGCCGCCCCTGGTCGCCCGAGATGGGCGAGCCCGCCGCCCATCCGAACGCCCGCTTCGCCGTGCCGGCCGATCAGTGTCCAGTGATCGCGCCGGAATGGGACGATCCCAAGGGCGTGCCGATCTCCGCCATCCTGTTCGGCGGTCGCCGGGCCAGCGCGGTGCCGCTGGTCACCGAGGCCTTTGACTGGGCCCACGGCGTCTTCCTGGCCTCGAACGTCGCCTCCGAAGGCACGGCGGCGGCCGAGAACAAGGTCGGCGAGCTGCGCCGCGATCCCTTCGCCATGCTGCCGTTCTGCGGCTACAACATGGGCGACTATTTCAGCCACTGGCTGAAGGTCGGCGAGACGGCCGATCCGGCGAAGCTGCCGCGGATCTATTTCGTGAACTGGTTCCGCAAGGGCGCGGACGGCAAGTTCCTTTGGCCGGGCTATGGCGAAAACGCCCGGGTGCTGAAGTGGATCTTCGGCCGCCTGGAAGGAACCGCCGAGGCGGCGGACTCTCCGATTGGACGCCTGCCGACCAAGGCCGCGCTCGATCTGTCGGGGCTTGAGATTTCCGACGCCGCGCTGGACGCCCTGCTCTCGGTCGACCGCGAGGTCTGGGCCGAGGAGGCGGGGCTGATCCCGGACTTCTACCGCCGGTTCGGCGACCGGCTCCCCGCCGGGCTGTGGAGTCAGTACGAGGCCCTCGTCCAGCGCCTTGGCGCCCGTGCGGCGGTGGCGGCGGAGTAGGCCCTGCTCGCCCCGCGCTCCTCTTGGAGGGGCGCGGAGGGATCTCCCGGGCAAAGCCTTGCGCCGAGGCGCTGACGATCCATCTGATCGGAAACCCCGATCCGACGGAGCGCTCCATGACCCTATCCCTGCAGGACCGGCTCGACGACGTCATCGACCGGGCGCTTGCCGAGAAGCGCATTGTGGGAGCGGTGGTGCTGGTCTCGCATAGAGGCGAGCCGGCCTATGCCCGGGCGGCCGGTCTCGCCGACCGCGAGGCGGGGCGGCCCATGGCCTTGGACACGGTCTTCCGGTTCTCGTCGGTGACCAAGCCGATCGTCGCCGCCTCGGCTTTGGCCCTGGCTGAGCGCGGGTCGCTGCCGCTCGACGCGCCGGTCTCGAGCTTCCTGCCGGATTTCAGGCCGAAGCTTCCCGACGGCCGGGTCCCGGACATCACCGTCGGCCACCTGCTCACCCATACCTCGGGTCTGAGCTACGGCTTCCTGCAACCCGACGGCGGCCCTTACCTCGCCGCAGGCGTCTCCGACGGCATGGATCAGCCGGATCTCTCGATGGACGAGGAGTTGAAGCGCCTGGCCGGCGTCGACCTCTTCTTCCCTCCGGGCGCGGCGTGGAACTACTCCCTCGGGCTGGACGTGCTGGGCGCGGCGATGACGAAAGCGGCGGGCAAGTCTCTGCAGGAGGTGCTGGACGAGACCGTCCTCCAGCCCCTCGGCATGGGCGACACGGCTTTCGTCGCCAAAGACCCCGGACGCCTGGCCAAGCCGTACCTGGACGCCCAGCCCGAGCCGCGGCCTATGGAAGACCCCGACATCTCTCCCTTCGCCGAGCTCTCGGGCATTCGCTACGCGCCTAGCCGGACTCTGCGGCCGGCCTCTTTCCCGTCGGGTGGCGCCGGCATGGCCGGCACGGCGGGCGACGCCTTGAAGCTGCTGGAGACCATCCGGGCCGGCGGCGCGCCGATCCTGACCGAAGCCACCGCCGCGGCGGCGCTGAAGAACCAGATCGGCGAACTGCCCGTGACCACCCACGGCCCTGGCTGGGGCTTCGGCCATATCGGCGCGGTCCTGCTGGATCCGCAGGCGGCGGGGTCCTCGCTCAACCGCAATACGGTGAGCTGGGGCGGCGTATACGGCCACGCCTGGATGATCGATGTGGATCACGAGACGACCGCGGTGTCGCTCACCAACACCGCCATCGAAGGCATGGCCGGGGTGTTCCCGACGGAACTCAACGCCGCCGTGGCCGCAGCCGTGCGCGCTTAAGCCTGCTCACGAAGGACGACGGGCCTTAGGCTCAGGGCGCCGCGCTCGCCAGCACTTCGCGCTTGCCGGCGTGGTTGGCGGGGCTGACCACGCCCTCCTGTTCCATGCGCTCGATGAGCGAGGCGGCGCGGTTGTAGCCGATCTGCAGCCGCCGCTGGACGTAGGAGGTCGACGCCTTGCGGTCGCGGGTGACCACGGCCACGGCGCGGTCGTAGAGGTCGTCGCTGGAGCCGCCGCCGTCCGCGCCGAACAGCTCGCCTTCCTCGCCCTCCTCCTCGCCGCCGGCGGTGATCTCCTCCAGGTACTGGGGCTGGCCCTGGTCGCGCAGGAACTTGGCCACCGCCTCGACTTCCTGGTCGGAGACGAACGGGCCGTGCAGGCGTGTGATGCGGCCGCCGCCGGCCATGTAGAGCATGTCGCCCTGGCCCAGCAGCTGCTCGGCGCCCTGCTCGCCCAGGATGGTGCGCGAGTCGATCTTCGAGGTGACCTGGAAGGAGATCCGGGTCGGGAAATTGGCCTTGATGGTGCCGGTGATCACGTCCACCGACGGGCGCTGGGTGGCCATGACCAGATGGATGCCGGCCGCCCGAGCCATCTGGGCCAGGCGCTGGACGGCGCCTTCCACGTCCTTGCCGGCCACCAGCATCAGATCGGCCACCTCGTCGATCACCACGACGAGATAGGGCATGGGCTTCGGGTCGATCCGCTCGCTTTCGTAGATCGGCCGGCCGGCGTCGTCGAAGCCGGTCTGGACGGTGCGTTCGAAATGCTCGCCGCGGGCGGCGGCTTCGCGGGCGCGCTCGTTGTAGGAGGCGACGTTCCGTACGCCGATCTTCGACATCAGGCGGTAGCGGTCCTCCATCTCGCGGACGGTCCACTTCAGCGCCACGATGGCCTTCTTCGGGTCGGTCACCACGGGCGCCAGCAGGTGCGGGATGCCGTCATAGACCGACAGCTCCAGCATCTTCGGGTCGATCATGATGAACCGGCACTGCTCGGGCGGCAGGCGGTAGAGGATCGACAGGATCATGGCGTTGACCCCCACCGACTTGCCCGAGCCGGTGGTGCCGGCGATCAGGAGGTGGGGCATCTTGGAGAGGTCGGCGATATAGGGCTCCCCGCCGATGTTCTCGCCCAGCGCCATCGGCAGGGCCTGGGTCGACTTCTCGTATTCGGCGCTGGCCAGCAGGTCGCGCAGATAGACGGTCTCGCGCCGGGCGTTGGGCAGTTCGATGCCGATGGCGTTGCGGCCGGAGACGACGCTGACCCGGCAGGCGGCCACAGACATTGAGCGGGCGATGTCGTCGGCCAGGGCCACGACCCGCGCCGACTTCACGCCGGCGGCGGGGACCAGTTCATACAGCGTCACCACGGGGCCCGGGCGGATCTGGTCGATCTGGCCGCGGACGCCGAACTCGGCGAGCACGTTCTCCAGGAGCTGGGCGTTCTGGCGAAGCGCGCCTTCGTCGAAGGAGGACGCGCGGGGCTTCGGCTTGGCCAGCATGGCCAGTTCCGGGAGCATAAAGCCCTCGGTCCTGACGAACTCGAACGCTCCCTGCGCCTCGCGCTGCTCGCGTCCGGAGTCCTTGGCGGCGGGCTTGGGCGCCTTGATGGCCACCGGGGCGGCGGGGGTCGGCGGCGGCTCGGGCGCCTCCTCCGGGGCGGGATCGAAGGCGGCTTCGGGAATGGTCGTGGCCTTGGCGGCGGCGGCCTTGGCGCGGCGGGCGACCGAGGGACGGACCGGCTTGGCGGGCGCCGGCGCGGCGGCCTTGCGGGCGGCGGCGGCGCGCATCCAGTCGCCGACCACCTCCAGGTCGGTGCGGCGCACCCCGATCGCGTAGCCGAGGGCGGCGAGCGCCCCGGCCGCCAGCAGCAGGCTGGCGATCAGGCTCCCTGCCGGAACGTGAGCATAGGCGAAGAGACCGGCGAAGGCGTGCAGCAGTCCGTCGCCCCAGAAGCCGCCGAGGCCCTTGGCCAGCGGCCAGGCGGCCGGCGGGGCGGGCGCGGCGAGGATGCCGGCGAGCGCCAGGATTCCCAGGGTCCCGATCGCCGCGCGCAGGCGGATGTGGTTTCGCGTGCGGGCCGGCTGGGGCGAGGCGGTGCGATAGAGGCCGAACAGCACCATCAAAAGGGCGGCCACCCCGGCGGCCAGGCCCAGGGACTGCATTCCGACGTCGGCCGCCGCCGCCCCCGGGCCACCCAGCACGTTCGAGGGCGGCAGCGGGGAGGCGGCGTTGAAGCTCGGGTCGGCTGCGTCATAGGTGGCGAGCGCCACGGCGAAGGCGAGGCCGGCGGCGGCCACGATCCCGCCCCGCAGGCGCGCGCAGGCCGGATGCTCCCAGGCCAGGCCCGCGATGTGCAGCGCCAGATCCAACCCCGTCTTCCGCGCCGCCCGCGCCATCCAGACCCTCCATCCGAAGTCGAGCCTATCTGGCGCGCAGAGGGTTAAGAGGCGTTTACTTCGCGCTTTCCAGCCTGCGGCCCAAGGCCGCTGCAAGACGATTGTGGCGCTCGATGCGGGCCGCTAGGTTCGCCGCCATGTGGAGCATGCCCCGAAGCGTCCTGCAGGTGGTCGCCGTCCTTATCCTGGCCTGCGCCGTGGGCGGCTTCGTGCTGGGCCTGCGCGGCGCCCCGGATCGCGGCCGCCTGCCGGGCGAGGGGCCGGACGCGACGCCCGGCCAGGCCATTCAGGCGCCCGACGCCGAGCTGCTCGAGACCGACGAACGCCCGCCGCCGCCGCCGGAAAAGACCGAGGAGGAGCTGCGCGCGGAGGCCGAGCAGGCCGCCGAGGAAAAGGCCAGGGCGGAGGCCGCCGCCGCCGAGAAGCTGGCCCAGGCCGAGGCCGAGAAGGCCGCCCGCCCGCCGCCGAAGATCACGCCCCCGCCGCAGCCCGAACCGGACCGCGTGGGCGATCTGATCGACGGCCTGACTCCCAACGACATTCCGCCGTACTAAGGCGAGGCGCGAAGCCGACCCTACCGGGCGGGGCGATAGGCCCGCGGCCGCACGCCATGGGCGGCGAAGTGGGCCAGCATCCGCCGCCAGCCGTCCTGGGCGGCCTCGGCGTCGTAGGAGCTGCGATAGTCGGCGTGGAAGCCGTGCTGGCTTTCCGGATAGACGACGATGTCGCTGGAGGCCTTCGCCGCGCGCCGCAGGGCCTCCTTCATCGCCTCGACATCGCCTGCGGGAATCCCGGCGTCCTTGCCGGCGTAGAGGCCGAGCACCGGAGCATGGAGTCGGTGGGCGACCTGCAGCGGCCAGGTGCGGTTCGGCTCGCCCAGGAATTCGCCCTCCGGCGGCGCGGAGAGCCGGCCGTACCAGGCCACGCCGGCCTTGATCTCGGGGAACCGCGCCGCCGCCAGCCAGACCACCGCTCCGCCCCAGCAGAAACCGGTGATCGCCACCTTGGCCCGGTCGGCGTAAGGCTGGCGGGTGACGAAGTCGAAGGCGGCCTTCACATCGCCCAGCACCTGGGCCTCAGAGGCCGCGCCGACGATGGCGCGGATCTGGGCGAAGTCGGCGACCTCGGAGGGATCGCCCTGGCGGATGAAGAAGTCGGGCGCGATGGCGACGTAGCCGAGCTTGGCGAGGCGGCGGCAGATGTCGCGGATGTATTCGTGCAGCCCGAAGACCTCGGAGACCACCAGCACCACCGGAAAACGGCCGCGCGCATCGGGGCGCGCGACGAAGGCGGGGATCTCCCGATCAGGGGCCGAAATCTCGACCATTTCGGTGATCAGGCCCTCGGCGTCGGTGGTGATCGGCTGGGCCTCGGCGGAAAAGGCGTAGACGGCGTAGCCGCCGAACACGGCCGCCGCCAGGCCGCGACGGGACAGATGGAAGTCCTCCGGCTTCGAGCCCTCGGGCCGGGTGAGCGTAGGCATGGACGAAAGCCTCCCTGGATCGTGAGCCGATCCTGCGGCCTTACCCCCTCGGGAGTCCACTGTCAGGGCGCCGCCCGCCGCAGGGTGAGGTTGATCCGGCCTCCCCCCGGGATCAGGCTCGAGGAGCCCGCCAGGATGCGGTCGACGCCGTGATGGAAGAGGCGCGCCTCGCCCGCCAGCAGGCAGACATCGCCGGAGGCGAGTTTCAGGGTCCGCGTCGGATCGCCGCGCCGCGCGCCCCCGAGCCGGAAGACCGCCGTGTCGCCCAGCGAAACCGAAAGGACGGGAAAGCGGAAGTCGGCCTCGTCTCGGTCCTGGTGCAGGCTCATCCGCGCTTGCGGCCCATAGAAGTTGACCAGGCAGGCGTCCGGCGGCGTCGCCGGGTCCGCCAGTTCGGCCCAGAGGTCGAGCAAGACCTCCGGAATATCCGGCCAGGCCTCGCCGGTCTGTGGGTGATGCGGCTCGTAGCGATAGCCTCGCCGGTCGGTGGTCCAGCCCAGCGCCCCGAAGCTGGTGGTGCGCACCGACATCGGCCTTCCGCCCGGCGTGACCTGAGTCACGAAAGGCGCGCGGGCGGCGCGCGCCAGCACCTCGTCCCGTAGCCGGGCCTGGGCGGCGGCGTCCAGCCGGCCGGGCAGCAGGCGAAAACCGGTGGTCGTCGAAAGAGTCATGTCGGCCCATATGTAGGCGATGACGAGCGATCGGCGCATGGCGCCGCTGCGCTGGCGGCGGCTGACGGACGGGGAACGGGACCTGGCGCAGGAGGTCTTCGGAAGCGCGCTGGACGCTGCGCGGATCCGGATCCTGTCCCTCCCCGCCTGGCCGCGGCCTTTCGTCCCGAACGGACGCTTCGTCGTCTGGCCGGCGGCCTCGGCGCTCGCCGACTTCGCCGCGGCTCCGGTCTGGCTGCGTTCGGTGCTGGTGCATGAGCTGGTCCACGCCTGGCAGGCGCAGAACGGCGTCTTCCTGCCCCTGGCCAAGCTGAAGGCCGGCGATGGGCGCGGGGCTTACGCCTACGATCTCGGCGACGGTCGCCCGTTCGCGGCGCTCAATATCGAGCAGCAGGCCATGGTGGTGCAGCACGCCTATCTGGCCCGCGAGGGCGGTTCCGCGCCCTATGCGGCGCCTCGCTACGCCGACTATATGGGCGACTGGACGAACGCGGTGCGACGAAAACCCCGAAGAATCTAGGGTCATTCGCCCTTGCAGGCGCAGCGCTTCATCCCATATCGCGACTCGACGCCGGTTTCCGTGTGGGTTAACCGGCCGAGCCCTTATTCGAACCGGGGGCGTCGACAAGAAACGGGGTGCTTCGCCAGAAGGCCCTCAATGCGGCGCCCGCCAATCAGGAGCGAGCAAGACTCGATATGAGCAAGATCATCGGCATCGACCTCGGGACCACCAACTCGTGCGTCGCCATCATGGACGGCAAGACGCCGAAAGTGATCGAGAACGCCGAAGGCGTCCGGACGACGCCCTCCATCGTCGCCTTCCTGGAAGACGGCGAGCGCCTGGTCGGCCAGCCCGCCAAGCGCCAGGCGGTCACCAACCCGTCCAACACCCTTTTCGCCATCAAGCGCCTGATCGGCCGGAACTTCTCCGACCCCGTCGTCGAGAAGGACCGCCACATGGTGCCCTATGACATCGTCAAGGGTCCGAACGGCGACGCCTGGGTGAAGGCTCAGGGCAAGGACTACTCGCCCCAGCAGGTTTCGGCCTTCATCCTGCAGAAGATGAAGGAAGCCGCCGAGCAGCACCTCGGCGAGAAGGTCGAGAAGGCGGTCATCACCGTCCCGGCCTATTTCAACGACGCCCAGCGCCAGGCCACCAAGGACGCCGGCAAGATCGCCGGCCTGGAAGTCCTGCGCATCATCAACGAACCCACCGCCGCCGCCCTCGCCTACGGGCTCGAGAAGAACGACGGCAAGAAGATCGCGGTCTACGACCTGGGCGGCGGCACCTTCGACGTGTCGATCCTGGAAATCGGCGACGGCGTCTTCGAGGTGAAGTCCACCAACGGCGACACCTTCCTCGGCGGCGAGGACTTCGACCTGCGCGTGGTCGACTACCTGGCCGACGAGTTCAAGAAGGAGAACGGCGTCGACCTGCGCAAGGACAAGCTGGCCCTCCAACGCCTGAAGGAAGAGGCCGAGAAGGCCAAGAAGGAGCTCTCCTCGACCACCCAGTACGAGGTGAACCTGCCCTTCATCTCCATGAACGCCAACGGCCCGCTGCACCTGAACATCAAGCTCTCCCGCGCCAAGCTGGAGGCCCTGGTGGAGGACCTGGTGGCCAAGACCATCGGCCCCTGCGAGCAGGCGCTGAAGGATGCAGGCCTCAAGAAGTCCGACATCGACGAGGTGATCCTGGTCGGCGGCATGACCCGCATGCCCAAGGTCGTCGAGACGGTGAAGGAGTTCTTCGGCCGCGAGCCCCACAAGGGCGTGAACCCGGACGAAGTCGTGGCGCTGGGCGCCGCGGTCCAGGCCGGCGTGCTGCAGGGCGACGTCAAGGACGTGCTGCTGCTGGACGTGACCCCGCTCACCCTCGGCATCGAGACCCTGGGCGGCGTTTTCACCCCGCTGATCGAGCGCAACACCACCATCCCCACCAAGCGGTCCCAGACCTTCTCGACCGCGGACGACAACCAGTCGGCCGTGACGATCCGGGTCTTCCAGGGCGAGCGCCCGATGGCGGCCGACAACAAGCTGCTGGGCCAGTTCGACCTGGTCGGCATCCCGCCGGCGCCGCGCGGCGTGCCGCAGATCGAGGTCACCTTCGACATCGACGCCAACGGCATCGTCAACGTCCAGGCGCGCGACAAGGCGACCAACAAGGAACAGTCGATCCGCATCCAGGCGAACGGCGGCCTCTCGGACGCCGACATCGACCGGATGGTCAAGGAGGCCGAGTCGCACAAGGCCGAGGACGAGAAGCGCAAGGCCGCGGTCGAGGCCAAGAACCAGGCCGAGGCCGTCATCCACTCCACCGAGAAGGCGCTCTCGGAGCACGGCGACAAGATCGCCGGCGCCGACAAGGAGGCCATCGAGGCGGCGCTCGCCGACCTGAAGTCGGTGCGCGAGGGTGAGGACGCCGAGGCCATCGCGGCCAAGACCCAGACCCTGATCCAGGCCTCCATGAAGCTGGGCGAGGCGATGTACGCCGCCCAGCAAGGCTCGGCCGAAAGCCCGGCCTCCGACGAAGCCTCGAGCGGCGAAGACGTGGTCGACGCCGAGTTCGAGGAAGTCGGCGACGACGACCAGAAGAAGTCGGCGTGACCATAGGTCCCATGGCGGGCGGCCGCGACGGCCACAAGCCCGCCATGGGCTCCGCGCGGCGGGGCGCTCAAGCCTTGCAGCCGCGCCGGGGCCATCCCACCTCATTTCATCATGACATGCTGAACGCCTGACATCAGATGCGGGACTATTACGAGATCCTGGGCGTGAGCCGCGGCTGCGACGAGGCCGCCCTGAAGGCGTCCTTCCGCAAGCTGGCCATGGAGCACCATCCCGACCGCAACGGCGGCTGCGAGGAGGCTTCGTCCCGTTTCAAGGAGATCAACGAGGCCTATTCGGTTCTCTCCGATCCGCAGAAGCGGGCCGCCTACGACCGCTTCGGCCATGCGGGGGTCAACGGCGCCGGCGGGGCGAACGGGGCCCAGTTCCACGACGTGAACGACATCTTCAACGAGGTGTTCGGCGACGTCTTCGGCGACATGTTCGGCGGCCGCCGCCAGCGGGCGGGTCCGGCCCGGGGCCAGGACCTTCGTTACGACCTGGAGATCACCCTGGAGCAGGCCTATGCCGGCGCCGAGGTGGAGATCACCGTTCCAGCCTCCGTCACCTGCGAGACCTGCGACGGGTCAGGCGCCAAGCCGGGCACCAGCCCCACGGTCTGCGGGACCTGCGGCGGCGGCGGTCGGGTGCGGGCCAGCCAAGGCTTCTTCTCCATCGAGCGCGCCTGCCCGCGCTGCGGCGGCTCCGGCCGGTTGGTGCTCGACCCCTGCGCCGACTGTCACGGCCATGGCCAGGTGCGCAAGCAGCGGACCCTGCAGGTGCGCATTCCCGCCGGGGTGGACGACGGATCTCGCATCCGGTTGGCCGGCGAAGGCGACGCCGGCGCCCGCGGCGGGCCTCGCGGCGACCTCTACATCTTCCTGTCGGTGAAGCCGCACGAGCTGTTCGACCGCGACGGCCTGGACCTCTTGTGCACCGTGCCCGTGCCGATGACGGTGGCGGCGCTCGGCGGCGAGATCGACGCCCCTTGCCTGTTGGGCGGCGAGAACTGCGACGGCAATTGCAAGATCGCCGTGAAGGTGCCGGAAGGAGCCCAGACCGGCCGCACCGTGCGGCTGAAGGGCCGCGGCATGCCTTCGCTCCGCTCGCGCGAGCGCGGCGACCTGGTGGTGGAGCTGTTCGTCGAAACGCCCACCAAGCTCAACGCCCGCCAGAAGGAGCTGATGCGCCAGCTGGCCGAAAGCTGCGGCGAGGCCCAGCACCCGAAATCGGCCAGCTTCCTCGGCAAGGCCAAGCGATTCTGGGAAGAGGTGACGGGCGTTTAGCGGCCGCCCGTCGCTAGCCTACGGTCTCCAGTTCCGCCTCCGGGCTCCAGGCGCCGGGAAGAAAGAGCCGCAAGGGCCGGATCTCGTAGGCGCCGAGGCCGGGATTGGCCTGTTCCAGCTCGCGGGCGACGGCGGCGGCCTCGTCCATGTCGGCGCAGTCGACCAGATAGAATCCCAGCAGCTGTTCCTTGGTCTCGGCATAGGGGCCGTCGGTGACCATGGGGCTGCCCTTCCAGAGCGTGCGCGCCGTGCTCGTCGGCGCAAGCCGCGCGGCCGGGCCGAGCTTGCCGGCCTCGGCGAGGCGCCGGTGGACCGCATCCAGCCGATCCATGACGGCGGCGTCCTCCTCCGGCGTCCAGGCGCCGACGACCTCCTCGGAATTGAAGCACAGCAGCATGTAGAGCATGGCGATCCCCTGAAGCGCTCAATAGCCGCCCTATGAGACCAGATCGCGGATGTCGGGCCAACGGTAGCTGACTTCGGCCACCACGCCGCCGGGCCCGGGCTCCCGCCGCGGCACGTCGGGCAGGCCGCCGAGATGTTCGTAGAATCGCCGGGCCGGCAGGTTGTCGCGCAGCACCGAAATGGTCAGGGAGGCGGCGCCGTTGGCGGCGAAGACCCGCGCCAGGCCCTGCACCAGCCGCCGGCCGAGCCCCCGGCCCTGGGCGGCGCGCAGAACATAGAGGGTGGCGATCTCGGCCTCGCCGGGCAGGCCCTGGCGTGAGCGCCCGCCGGAGGCGTATCCCACCAGCCCCGCGCGATTGGCGGCGACGAGCGTGGCGTCGGTCGGCTCCGGCTGCATCAGGGCGGTGTAGAACCGCCGGGCCTGGGCCTCTGGCGACATGGCGGCGAGATAGTCCTCCGGCAAGAGGCCGCGATAGGTCTCCCGCCAGGAGGCGACATGCAGGCGGGCCAGGTCGAGGGCGTCGTCCGGGCCCGCAGGGAACACGACGTAGCTCACGCGCCGATCCTTGCGACTTTCCCACAGCTTGGTCGTCGCAGGGGGAAGTTCAAGAGCCAAGCAGGGGCTGACGCCGGCCGCGGGCGCCGCTAGCTTCGCCCCGCAGATGAACGCCCAGACCCCCGCCATGCCCGATCCGGCCGGCGCGACGCCGGTGATGGCCCAGTTCTTCGAGGCCAAGGCGCGCCAGCCCGACGCCCTGGTCTTCTTCCGCATGGGCGATTTCTACGAGCTCTTCTTCGAGGACGCCGAGAAGGCGGCGGTTGCGCTCGGCATCACCCTCACCGCGCGGGGCAATCACGGCGGCGCCCCAATCCCTATGGCGGGCGTGCCGGTGCATGCGGCCGAGGCCTATCTCGCCAAGCTGATCCGCGCCGGCTTCAAGGTCGCCGTCTGCGAGCAGATGGAGGACCCAGCCGAGGCCAAGAAGCGCGGCTCGAAGTCCGTCGTCCGGCGTGAGATCGTCCGCGTGGTGACGCCGGGCACGCTCACGGAAGAGGGCCTGCTGGACGCCCGAGGCGCCAACCGCCTGGCCGCCGTGGCGGCGCGGGCCGGCTCGGCGGCGGTGGCCAGCGTCGAACTCTCCACCGGCGAGGTGGAGTGCCTGGCGGTGGGGCGCGACGCCCTCGCTTCGGCGCTCGCCTCGCTCGGCCCCTCGGAAATCCTGGTCCCTGACCGGCTGTTCGCCGACGAGGGGCTGAACCAGTCTCTCAAGGCGGCTGGCGGCCTCTTGCAGCCGATGCCAAGCGCCCTGGCCGAACCCTCGGCGTCGGAGGCGCGACTGAAGCGCCTCTACGGCGTGGATACGCTGGACGGATTTGGCGAAATCTCCGGCGCCGAGATCTCGGCGCTCGGCCTGATCGCCGCCCATCTGGAGACCACCCAGGCGGGCCGGCTGCCGGCGCTTTCGGCTCCCCGGCGGGCCGGCGAAGCCGATGTCATGGCCATCGATCCGGCCACGCGAGCCAGCCTGGAGATCGAAAAGAGCCTATCGGGCGGGCGCGAGGGCTCGCTGCTGGGGGCCATCGACCGGACGATCACAGCGCCCGGCGCGCGCCTGCTGGCTGCGCGTCTGGCCCGGCCGCTGCTGGACCCCGCCGCCATCGACGCGCGGCTGGATGCGGTGGCCTGGTTCTGCGAGCGCCGAACCTTGCGGCAGGACGCCCGTGAGACCCTGCGCGGGGTCGGCGACATGGCGCGCGCCCTGTCGCGCCTGGCGCTGGGCCGCGGCGGGCCGCGGGACCTGGGCCGCCTGCGCGACGGCCTGGCGGCGGGCGAGGCCCTGTTCGGCCTTTTCCAGGCGCCGGCCCCGCTCGACCCGCCGCCGCCCGCCGAGATCGCCCAGGCGCTGGCGGCGCTGGATCCGGCGGCGGACGAAGGCTTGGCCGAATTCCGCCGCCAGCTGGCTGTCGGGCTCTCCCACGAACTGCCGACCCTGGCCCGCGACGGCGGCTTCGTGGCGCCGGGGATTCGCGCCGAGCTCGACCAGGCGCGCGCTCTGCGGGACGACAGCCGCCGAGTGATCCTGCAGCTGGAGGCCCGGCTCGCGGCCGAGAGCGGCGTGGCCCTGAAGGTCCGTCACAACGCCGTGCTGGGCTACTTCGTCGAGGCCACGGCCAAGGCGGCCGAGCCGCTGATGGCGCCGCCGCTGAACGCCACCTTCATCCACCGCCAGACCCTGGCCAACCAGGTCCGCTTCACCACCGTGGAGCTGGCGGAGCTCGACGCCAGGATCGCCCAGGCGGCGGAGCGGGCGCTGGCCATGGAGGTCGCCGCCTTCGAGGCCTGGCGCGAGCAGGCGATCGCCGTCGCCCCGGCGATCCAGGCCGCCGCGGAGGCCTGTGCGCGGCTGGATGTGGCGGCAGGCCTGGCCGAATGGGCCGACGAGGCCGGCGCCAGCCGCCCGATCGTGGACCGCTCCACCGCCTTCGAAGCCGAGGCCGCCCGCCATCCGGTGGTGGAGGCCGCCGTCCGTCGGGCGGGCGAGGCCTTCACCCCCAACGACTGCCGCCTCGATGGCGCCGGGGTCGCGGGGCCGAGGCTCGCCCTCGTCACCGGACCCAACATGGCCGGCAAGTCGACCTTCCTGCGCCAGAACGCCCTGCTGGCCGTGCTCGCCCAGGCGGGCTCCTTCGTGCCGGCCAAGCGGCTGCGGCTCGGGGTGGTGGACCGCCTGTTCTCCCGCGTCGGCGCCGGCGACGACCTGGCCCGCGGCCGCTCGACCTTCATGGCCGAGATGGTGGAGACCGCGGCGATCCTGACCCAGGCGACGCCCCGCTCCTTGGTGATCCTCGACGAGATCGGCCGCGGCACCGCCACCTATGACGGCCTGGCCATCGCCTGGGCCTGCGCCGAGGCCCTGCACGAGACCAACCGCTGCCGGGGCCTGTTCGCCACCCACTATCACGAGCTGGCGGTGCTGGAGGAGCGCCTCGCCCATGTGGCCAACCTGTCGCTGAAGGCCAAGGAGTGGAACGGCGAGCTGATCTTCCTGCACGAGGCCGGGCCTGGTCCGGCCGATCGCTCCTACGGAGTCCAGGTGGCCAAGCTGGCCGGCGTGCCGCCGCCGGTGGTCGCCCGCGCCCGCGACGTGCTGGAGCGGCTGGAGCGGGAGGCGGGCGCGCCCGCGCACCTGGACGACCTGCCGCTGTTCGCCGCCGCCGCGCCGGAGCCCGATCAGGGCGGGCCGAGCCAGGTGGAGGCCGAACTCGCGGGCCTCGACCTCGACGGCATGAGCCCGCGCGAGGCCATGGCCGCCCTCTACCGCCTGAAGGAGCTGATGGGGTGAGCCTGCGGGCCTTGATGGTGGATGTGGACGGCGTGGTGGCGCGCCGGCCGGACGGCCGCCGCTGGGACTGGGGGATGCAGCGCGATCTCGGCCTCGATCCGGAACGCCTGCAGACCGCCTTCTTCGCCGCGCATTTCGGGGAGATCGTGCTCGGCCGCGCCGACCTCTACGAGCGCCTAGCGCCGGTGCTGGCGGAGATTGCGCCCGAGCTGGCCTGCGAGGACCTGGTCGCCTACTGGTTCGAACAGGACGGCCATCTGGACCACGCCCTGCTGGAAGACCTCGCAAGCCTTCGCGCCGGCGGCCTGGAGTTGCACCTGGCTACGGTTCAGGAGCACCACCGCGCCCGCCACCTTTGGGATACGCTCGGCCTCAAGTCGCGCTTCGAGGCAATCCACTACGCCGCCGATCTCGGCTGCAAGAAGCCGGAGGCGGCGTTCTATCGCGCCGTGGAGGCGCGCACCGGCTTCGCGCCGCACGAACTCGCCCTGCTCGACGATTCCCCGCGCAATGTGGCGGCCGCCCGTGACTGCGGCTGGGGCGCGGCGCTGTGGACGGCCGAGCGGCCGCTGACCGAGGTTCTCGCCGAGGCCGGACTCAGGCCCTAGGCGATTCCCCGTAGCGCGGAACGCGTTCGCCGGATTTCACCTCTTCCAGGCGGTCCTCCGGAGAATTGTCGCGGGCCGGCTCGCCCGAGACGGACTTGTCGTAAAGCTCGCGCGTCGCGGCCTCGGTCACGGCGTCCTTGCTGCGGTCCCGCCGCGCGTTGCGGATCATCGCATAGGCCAGGACGAGGCCGAGGACGAGGGCGCCGCCGATCGTCACGACCGGCATCAGGTCTCCGACTTCCATGGATCTCCTCCGATCGGGTGTTCCGGACACCAACGGCCCGGCCGGCGGTTCGATCCGAGAAAGCCTCAGGCGGCGCGGCGCGCGCCCGGCGCCTGAGCCGCGCTAAGCCGGAAGCCGCCGATCAGCTGAGCCAGGCGCTCGGCCTCCCGGGCGAGACTGGCGGCCGCAGCGGCGGTCTCCTGCACCATGGCGGCGTTCTGTTGGGTGACCCGGTCCATGTCGGAGACGGCGGTGTTCACCTGGCTCAGGCCGGAGGCCTGCTCCTGGGTGGAGGCGGAGATCTCGCCCACCAGCCCGTGGACGTCGGTTACCCGGCCGACGATCCGGGTGAGCGCCTCGCCCGTGCGGCCCACCAGTTCGACCCCTTGGCTCACCTGGTCGGAGGACTCCGTGATCAGGCCCTTGATCTCCTTGGCCGCCTCGGCGGCTCGCTGGGCGAGCGCCCGGACTTCGGAGGCCACGACGGCGAAGCCCTTGCCGGCCTCGCCGGCGCGGGCGGCCTCCACCCCGGCGTTCAGGGCCAAGAGGTTGGTCTGGAAGGCGATCTCGTCGATCACCCCGATGATCTGGCCGATCTGACGGGACGAAGCCTCGATCGCGCTCATCGCCTCGATCGCCGACTCCACCACCGGCGCGCTCTGTTCGGCGTCCTGGCGGGCCTCGGACACGGCGCCGGCCGTGTGGCGGGCGGTCTCGGCGGAGCGGCGGACGGTGGCGGTGATCTCCTCCACAGCCGCCGCGGTCTCTTCCAGGCTCGCGGCCTGATGCTCGGTGCGGCGCGACAGGTCCTCGCCCGACCGTTCCAATTCGCCCACCGTGCTTCCCACGGCCTCCACCGCGACGGCGACCGCCGAGATGGCCTGGTCCAGATGGGCGACGGCGGCGTTGAAGTCGGCGCGCAGACGCTCGTACTCGCCGGGCAGGGGCCGGTCGATCCGTGCGGAGAGATCGCCCTGGGCGAGGCCGGTCAGGGCGCTCGCCAGGGCCTGGACGACGGCCGCCTGCTCGGCGGCGGCCTTCTGCCGTTCGGCCTCGGCTCTAGCGCGCTCGGCCGCGGCGGCCTCCACATAGACGTCGAGCACCAGGGACATGTCGAGCAGGGTGGCCTTGATCAGCGCCGCCACGGCGTCGGCGTCGTCGTCGGCGGACTTGCGGGCGCCGAAGCCTTTCGGCCGCTTGGCCTTCAGGGTCGCGCGGACGAGCTGTTCCAGTACGAGGGCGTATCCGCCCACATACCAACGCGGCTCCAGGCCGATCCGCGCATGGGTTTCGCCGATGGCGCGCACCCCCTTGGCGTAGGGTTCGGAGAACTCCCCGGCGGCGATCCCGTCCCAGTGACGCAGCTGGGCCTTGTGGGCGCCTGCGATATGAGTCTCATCGCGAAAATGGGCCCGTGTGTCTGGAAAGCGCCGGACCTGTTCGTAGAACGCATCGAGCGCCGCCGGCAGTTCGCGGGCGATCAGGGGGCGCAGGTCGCGCAGCTCTCGCCGCGTCGCCTCCGTCATCTGCATGAAGGACAGGCGCGTGTGCAGGTCTTCGCCGGACATGGGACTCTCTCTCGCGGCGGGAAGCGGAAGCGCCGCATAACTATCCTGCCTGCGCCGCGAGGGTTAACGAGCCCCTAAGCCTGACCGTGGCGAAATGACGAATCCTCATTCCGCCTGCCTGCGACCGCACGCCGCAGGCGGCTGTGTTGCAACGCACCATGTTAACCACTGCGCTGCACAATATTTTAATCGCGAGCGTCGAAAACGCCCTCCGACGAGCGCGGCGTCTCCTCCCCATGACCGCGCATTGGAGAATTTCAGATGATCCGTTTCGTGACCCTCGCGGCCGTCGCCGCCTTTGCTTTCGCCGCCCCGGCTTCGGCCGCCGAAGTCCGCGTTTCGCTGACCGGCAAGTCCTCCGCCCAGATCGAGGCCGAGATCGTCCAGGCCGCCCGTTCGGTCTGCCTGCGCGAAACCGCCTTCGAGACCCTGGTGCAGGACGCCTACGGCCGCTGCGTGCGCGCCACGGTGAAGTCGGCGACCGCCAAGCTGGCGTCGGTTCAGGCCGCGGACTGATCGCGAAACGAACGATCGTTCAAGGAAAGGCCGGCGAGCTTCGCCGGCCTTTTTCTTTTCCGCGCCGCCCGCCTATATCCAAGCCATGCCGCCCCGACTTCGCCCGACCCGCCTGGAATATGTCGTCGACGGGGTGCGGCTGCGGGCCCAGCTCTCCGCCGCGGCCCTGGACGCCCTGGGCGACGAGGCCGAGCAGCGGCGCCGGGCGCTGGAGATCCTGAAGGCGGCCCTGTTCCGCGGCCGGATGATCGCCAAGGAGCGGCTGGAGAACGGCGCCGGCGGCATTGAGACCGCCCGCCTGCTCTCGGGCGTCACCGACGAGGTGGTCACCGCCCTCTACGACTTCACCACCGTTCACATGTTCCGGGCCCGCAACCCGACCGAGGGCGAGCGCCTGGCCCTGATGGCCGTGGGCGGCTACGGCCGCGGAGCGCTGGCGCCCTTCTCCGACCTCGATCTCTTGTTCCTGCGGCCCTACAAGCAGACCGCACACACCGAGAGCGTGATCGAGTACATGCTCTATGCGCTCTGGGACCTGGGCTTCAAGGTCGGCCACGCCTCGCGGACGGTGGAGGAGTGCGTCAAGCTCGCCCGCGAGGACTACACCATCCGCACCGCCCTTCTGGAGGCGCGCCGCCTGGCCGGCGACGAGGCCCTGGCCGAGGAGCTGAAGCGCCGATTCCGCGCCGAGGTGGTCAAGGGCACCGCCGCCCAGTTCGTCGCCGCCAAGCTGAAGGAGCGCGACATCCGCCAGGAGCGGGCCGGCGCAAGCCGCTACATGGTCGAGCCGAACGTCAAGGAGGGGAAGGGGGGCTTGCGCGACCTCAACACCCTCTTCTGGATCGCCCAGTACCTGCATCCGGTGGAGCAGGTGGACGGCATGGTCCAGCTCGACATGTTCGACCGGCGCGAGGTGGCGGCCTTCATCCGCGCCTTCGATTTCCTGTGGGCGGTGCGCTGCCACCTGCACTTCGCCACCGGCCGTCCGGAGGAGCGGCTGACCTTCGATTTGCAGCCGGAGATCGCCCGCCGCATGGGCTATGGCGACCGCGGCGACGCCCCAGCGGTGGAGCGGTTCATGCGCCGCTACTTCCTGATCGCCAAGGAGGTGGGCTCGCTGACGCGGACATTCGCCGCCAAGCTGGAGGCCGACCGCATCAAGCAGAAGCCGACGGGGATCTCGCGCCTGATTCCCGGGCGTGGGCGGGTCAAGCGCAAGAAGCTGGACCCCGGCTTCCACGAGGAGGGCGGCCGGCTCAATATCGACGGCCGGGAAGTGTTCGAGCGCGACCCGGTGAACCTGCTTCGCCTGTTCCGCCTGGCTGACCAGCACAATCTCGACCTGCATCCCGACGCCTTCACCGCCGCCACCCGCTGCGCGCCCCTGATCGGCTCCAAGGTGCGGCGCGACCCCCTGGCGGCGCGGGTCTTCCTCGACATACTGGCCCATGGCCGCGACCCGCAGCGGACGCTGTCGATGATGAACGAGGCCGACGTGCTGGGCCGGTTCATCCCGGAGTGGGGGCGCATCGTCGCCCAGATGCAGTTCAACATGTACCACTCCTATACGGTGGACGAGCACACCCTGCGGGCGGTGGGGGTGATCGCCGACATCGCCGAGGGCCGGTTCGCCGAGGACCACCCGCTGTCGACCCAGATCATGCCGCTGATCGACGACCGCGAGGCGCTGTTCCTGGCCATGCTGCTGCACGACACCGGCAAGGGCGGGGCCGGCGGCCAGGAGAAGGCCGGGGCGCGCGCCGCCCGCCAGGCCTGCGAGCGCCTGGGGCTGGACCGCAAGCGCATCGAGATGGTCGCCTGGCTGGTGGAGCATCATCTGGTGATGAGCGACTACGCCCAGAAGCGCGACGTCTCCGATCCCCGCACGGTCGCCGACTTCGCCCGCATCGTAGAGACGCCCGAGCGCCTGCGTCTGCTGCTGGTGCTGACCGTGGCCGACATCCGTGCGGTGGGGCCGGGAGTCTGGAACGGCTGGAAGGGCCAGCTGATGCGCGAGCTCTACGGCGCCACCGAGGCGGTGTTCCGCGGCGGGCGCGGCTCCGACGCCGCCGCCCAGATCCGCCGCTATCACGAGAACGCCGCCTACGACGCCCGCGTGCGCCTGATCGCCGCCGACCCGGCGGCCGAGGCCTGGGCGACGGCCATGGAGGACGCCTATTTCACCGCCTTCTCCGACGCGGAGATCCTGGCCCATGCGGCCCTGGCGCGGCGCGCAGGCGAAACCGGCGGCGTCGCGGCCGAGGGGCGCGTGAAGCCCGAACTCAACGCCTCGGAAGTGACGGTCGCCGCTCCGGACCGCCAGCGCCTGTTCGTCGACCTCGCCCAGGCCGTGACGGCCACCGGGGCCAATATCGTCGGCGCACGGGTCTATACCTCGCGCGACGGCCAGGCGCTGGACGCCTTCTATGTGCAGGACGCCACCGGCGGGCCGGTGGGCGCCGACAACGCCGGGGCGCTACGCCGCCTGGTCGATGCGGTGGAGGCCGGCGGCCGCGGCGAGCCGGCCGCCATCGACGGCAGGCGCTCGGGCGACCTCGGCCGCGCGGCGGCCTTCGCCATCACCCCCACGGTGATGCTGGACAACGACGCCTCGGAAGCCTCGACCGTCGTGGAGGCCTCCGGCCGCGACCGGCCGGGCCTCCTGGTGGCGCTGGCCCGCAACATCGCCGACGCCGGGCTTTCGATTCTGTCGGCCCACATCGATTCCTACGGCGAGCGCGCGGTGGACGCCTTCTACGTCGTCGGGGCGGACGGCGGGAAGGTGACCGATCCGAAGAAGGTGGCGGCCCTGAAGGCCAGCCTCATGGCCTCGCTCGACGCCGCCGAGGCCCAGGCGGCCGCCAAGGGCCGGGCCAATCTGCAGAAGGCCCGCGCCAGCGTCGCGCGGTGAGGCGCCGGCCCCGGCTTGACCGGCGCGCCGGGCTCGGCGCACACACGGCCTCGTGACCGCGCCCGCCACCAACCCGCCGAAGGGCGGCCTGATCCGCTCCTCGATGGTGCTGTCGGGCCTGACGCTCGTCAGCCGCGTCATGGGCCTGGCCCGGGACCTGGTGCTGACCGCGCGCCTGGGGGCCAGCGCCACCATCGGCGCCGACGCCTACTATACCGCGCTCGCCTTCCCGAACCTGTTCCGCCGGATCTTCGCCGAAGGAGCCTTCGCCTCGGCCTTCGTGCCGGCCTACACCAAGACCCTGACTGGCGAGGGGCAGGCGCAGGCCGACCGGATCGCCTCCGACGCCCTGGCCACGCTTGCGGCCGCCACGCTCGCCCTGACGCTCGCCGCGCAGTTGGCCATGCCTTGGCTGATGTTCGTCATCAATCCCGGCTATGTGGACGACCCGGCCAAGTTCAAGCTGGCGGTGGTGCTGACCCAGATCACCATGCCCTACCTGCCGTGCATGGCCATCGGGGCGCTGCTCTCCGGCGTGCTGAACGCGCACCGGCGGTTCATCCTGACGGGCATCTTCCCGACCATCCTCAACGCGGTGATGCTGATCGTGGTGCTGCCGCAGACCGACCCGCTGCGGGCGGCCTATGCGGCGGCCATCGGCGTGCCGATCGCGGGCGTGCTGCAGGCGGGGCTGCTGTGGTGGGGGGTGCGGCGCACGGGCGCCAAGATCCGCCTGGCCCGGCCCAAGCTGTCGCCGGAGATCAAGGCGCTGATCGCGCTCGCCATTCCCGGGACCATCGCGGCCAGCGCCGTGCAGATCAACATCTTCGTCTCCGGCATCCTCGCCTCGATGGTGGCCGGCGGCCGGGCGTGGATGGAGGTGGCCGCGCGGCTCTATCAGCTGCCGCTCGGCCTGATCGGTGTGGCGGTGGGGGTGGCCCTGCTGCCGCGGCTCTCCAGCGCCGTGCAGGCCAAGGACGCCGACGACGCCCAGGGCGCGACCGACCAGGCGGTGGTCTTCTCGCTGGCGCTCACGGCCCCTGCGGCCGCGGCCCTGATCGCCATGCCCTTCTTCCTGATCGACGGCCTCTTCACCCGCGGCGTGTTCACGCCGGAGGACGCGCGCGAGACGGGCAAGGTCCTGCTGCAATACGGCTGGGGGGTGCCGGCCTTCGTGCTGGTGCGGGTGCTGCAGCCGGCCTTCTTCGCCCGCGCCGACACGAAGAGCCCGATGCGCTTCGGCCTGATCTCGGTGGCGGTGAACATCGTGCTCGGTGTCTCGCTCTTCCCCCTGGTGGGCGTGCAGGGCATCGCAGCGGCGACCTCCGTCGCCGCCTGGCTGAACGTCGCCCAGCTGGCGGTGCTGCTGGCCCGCCGCGGCGACTACACGCCCTCGGCGCGGGCCTGGAGCAAGATCGGGCGGATCCTGGCGGCGAGCGCCGTCTTCGGCCTGCTGCTGGCGGCGGCTTCGCACTACCGGTCGGTGCTGGAGGCGCCGCTCCGCGGTCTCGCCCTGCCGGGCCTGGGCGCGAAGGAGATCGCCATCCTCTCGGTCAGCGCCGTGGGCGTGGCGGTCTATGGGCTGCTGCTGCTGGCGGTGCGCGGGATCACGCCGACGGAAATTCGCGCGGCCCTGCGGCGACGCCCCGGGGACGCGGCCGTCCCCACCGACCTCTGAGGCTTGCCCGCGCCGCGCGCCTGGCTTAAGGGGCTCCGCCATGGCTTTCGACCGCACCACCTGGCGATGGCGCAGCGCCTGATCCCCTCCGCTCGGCGCGCGGCCGCGCGCCTGTCGCCTCTCCAGATTCGAAGCCCGATCCCATGACCGATCAAGCTCCCCCGTCCTATACGGGTCCCCAGCGCGTGCTCTCCGGCGTCCAGCCGTCCGGCGCCCTGCATCTCGGCAACTATCTCGGCGCCCTGGTGAAGTTCACCCGGCTGCAGCACGAGGTGGAGACCTTCATCTTCGTGGCCGACATGCATGCGATCACCGTCTGGCAGGACCCCAAGCTGCTGGCCGATCAGGTGCGGGAGATCGCCGCGGCCTATCTCGCCTCCGGCCTGGACCCGAAGGTCGCCACCATCTTCCCCCAGTCGGCGGTGAACGCCCACGCCGAGCTCGCCTGGATCTTCAACTGCGTCGCCCGCCTCGGCTGGCTCGACCGCATGACCCAGTTCAAGGAGAAGGCGGGCAAGCACAAGGAGCGGGAGAGCGTCGGCCTCTACACCTATCCGGTGCTGCAGGCCGCCGACATCCTGGTCTACAAGGCCACCCAGGTGCCGGTGGGCGACGACCAGCGCCAGCACCTGGAGCTGACCCGCGACATCGCCGCGAAGTTCAACCACGACTTCGACGTCCCGGCCTTCTTTCCCCTGCCCGAGGCCCTGACCCAGGGGCCGGGCGCACGGATCATGTCGCTGCGGGACGGCTCGGCGAAGATGTCCAAGTCCGATCCGTCGGACAATTCGCGCCTGAACCTCCTGGACGACGCCGACACCGTCGCCCAGAAGATCCGCAAGGCGAAGACCGATCCCGAGCCCCTGCCGGACAATCTGGAGGACCTCGCCAAGCGGCCGGAAGCCCAGAACCTGGTGGGAATCTACGCCGCCCTGGATGGCCGCAGCTCCGCCGAGGTTCTGGCGGAGTTCGCCGGCCAGGGCTTCGGCGCCTTCAAGCCGAAACTCGCCGACCTCGCCGTCGCCAAGCTCGGCCCGGTCGGGGCGGAGATGCGCCGGCTGATGGCCGACCCGGCCGAGATCGACCGGATCCTTCTGGCGGGCGCCGAGCGGGCGCGAGAGGCCGCCGCGCCGACCCTGGCGGAGGTGAAGCGGATCGTGGGGTTCTGGGGCGCTTAAGACCCTGCGGCGCGGAGGCTTGCCGAAAGCCCCGCGCCGCGCCACCGTCCCGATATGAGCCAACGCAAGTTCCTCGTCATCGCCGACGACAGCCCGGAGTTCCAGGCGGCCCTGCGCTTCGCCTGCCGGCGCGCCCGCTCCACCGGGGGCCACGTGGCCCTGCTGCGGGTGATCGAGCCGGCGGTGTTCGAGCACTGGTCGGGGGTGCGCGAGGAGATCCAGCGCCAGGCTCGCGAAGAGGCCGAGGCCGAGCTTCAGAAATCGGCCGAGTTCGTGGTCGCCGAGACCGGCCAGCCGCCGGAATTCATCATCCAGAACGCCGACAATGTACGGGCGGCCCTGCGCAAGGTCATTTCCGAGGATCCCGACATCAAGATCCTGGTGCTCGCCGCCGCGGTGGGCGGCCGCGGCCCGGGGCCGCTCGTCTCCTCCATCGCCAAGGAAGGCGTGAAGTGGGGTTCGCGCAAGGTGCCGGTGACGGTGGTGCCCGGCGATCTGACCGACGAGGAGATCGCGGACCTCGCCTGATCCTCCGGCGGCGGCGCCGGAAAACTTGCGATTCCGCGCCCGAACGGCCACATCAGGGCCATGTTCATCCAGACCGAAGCCACCCCGAACCCCGAGGTCCTGAAGTTCCTGCCCGGCCGGGAAGTGCTGGGCGAGGGCTCGCGGGACTTTCGCTCGATGGAGGAGGCCCAGGCCTCGCCGCTGGCGGCCGACCTGTTCGACATCGAGGGCGTGGTGCGGGTGTTCTTCGGGCCCGACTTCGTGACCGTCGGCAAGGGGCCGCATCACGACTGGCCGCACCTGAAGGCGCCGATCCTGGCGGCGATCATGGACCACTTCACCTCCGGCCGGCCCCTCTTCGCCGACGCCGCCGAGGGCGCGGGCGGCCACGACGAGACGGCCTATGAGGGCGAGACCGCCCAGGTGGTGGCCGAGATCAAGGACCTGCTCGACACCCGCATCCGCCCGGCGGTCGCCCAGGACGGCGGCGACATCCTCTTCAACCGCTTCGAACCCGAGACCGGGGTCGTCTGGCTGCACATGCGCGGCGCCTGTTCGGGCTGCCCGTCCTCCTCGGCGACACTCAAGGCCGGGGTGGAGAACATGCTCAAGCACTACGTGCCCGAGGTGACCCGCGTCGAGCAGGTGGCGTGAGGCCGACCGGCCGCCGCCGCGTTCGATGAGGATTCTCGCCCTCGACACCTGCCTGTCGGCCTGTTCGGCGGCCGTGGTGGAGGATGGACGCGTGCGCGCCAGCCTGAGCGAAGCCATGGCCCGCGGTCATCAGGAGCGCCTGGCGCCGCTGGTCGCCGAGGTCGTGGCCGCGTCGGGCATGACCTTCGCAGATCTGGATCGCATCGCGGTCACCGTGGGTCCCGGCTCCTTCACGGGCCTGCGTGTGGGTCTCGCTTTCGCCAAGGGACTGGGTGCGGCCCTCGGCGTCCCTGTGGTCGGGATCGGCTCGCTGGAAGCTCTGGCCGAGCCCCAGTCCGGCGTCGTGCTGGCTGCGCTCGACGCCCGGCGGGATCAGGTCTACCTGCAGGGCTTCGCCGACGGGCGGGCGGTCACCGCCCCCGACGTCCTGCCTGTGGAGATCGCCGCAGCCCGGGTGGCCGAGCTTTCGCCCGACCGGCTCGTGGGCTCCGGGGCTCCTTTTCTCGCCGCCGTGGCCCCGCAGGCGCGGGTGGAGCCGTCGGACCGCATCGATCCCGTCGCCGTCGCCCGGCTGGCGGGCCGGCGAGACCCGGCGCCGCCGCGGCCGCTCTATCTCCGCGCCCCGGACGCCCGCCTTCCCGGCGGAATCCTGCCGGCATGAGGCTGCGCGGCGCCTGGGCGCATGAGGCCGACGCTCTCGCCGCCGTCCACGCGACGGCCTTCGGCCAGGGCTGGAGCGCGGCGGAGATCGCCGCCCTGGTCGATGGACCGGGCGGCTTCGCCCTGCTGGTGGAAGACGAGGTCCCGCTGGGATTCATCCTTTGCCGCGCCCTGGCCGGCGAGGCCGAGATCCTGACCCTGGCGGTCGTTCCCGCCGCCCGCCGCCGCGGCCTGGGGCGAGCCCTGGTCGAGGCCGCGGCGGGCGCGGCGGCCCTGGCCGGGGCCGAAGCCCTGTTCCTGGAGGTCGCCGAGGACAACCCCGCCGCGCTGGACCTCTATCGCGGCGCCGGGTTCGCCGTTGTCGGCGCGCGCCGCGGCTATTATGCCCGCGAGGGCGGAACGGCGGCCGACGCCGTGGTCATGCGCCGCGAGCTTGGCCCAAGCCCGCTCTCGACCTATCCTGGCGAAGCGAACGAGTAAGGAGGCGCGCCACGTGGACCGACTGGAGAGCCTGTGCGTCGAGAAGGGCATGCGCATGACCGAGCAGCGCCGCGTGATCGCGCGCGTGCTTTCGGCCGCCCATGACCACCCGGATGTGGAGGAGCTCTACCGCCGGGCCCACGAGATCGACCCGCACATCTCCATCGCGACGGTCTATCGGACGGTCCGCCTGTTCGAAGAGGCGGGCATCATCGCCCGCCACGATTTCCGCGACGGCCGTTCCCGCTACGAAGAGGCCACCGAGGTTCACCACGACCACCTGATCGACATGAAGACCGGCAAGGTCGTGGAGTTCGTCGACGAGGAGATCGAGGCCCTCCAAGAAGCCATCGCCCGGAAGCTGGGCTACAAGCTGGTCGACCACCGGCTCGAGCTCTACGGCGTCCCCATCGAGGAATGAGCCGGTGGGCATGCGCTTGCGTGCGGCGGGCCGCAACCCCATAACCCGCCCATGACTGCTCAAGCGCCCGCCAAGCGCCTCTACATCAAGACCTACGGCTGTCAGATGAACGTCTATGACAGCGAGCGCATGGCCGATGTCCTTGCGCCGCTGGGCTATGGGCTGACCGACACCCCCGAAGGCGCCGACCTGGTGGTGCTGAACACCTGCCATATCCGCGAGAAGGCGACGGAGAAGGTCTATTCCGAGCTCGGTCAGATCAAGCGGCTGAAGGACAAGGCCGACGGCGCCATGACCATCGCCGTGGCCGGCTGCGTGGCTCAGGCCGAGGGCGAGGAGATCCTGCGCCGCCAGCCGGCGGTGGACCTGGTGGTCGGACCTCAGGCCTATCATCAACTGCCTGAGCTGATCGCCAGGGCTCATCGCGCCCGTGGCGAGCGCCTGGCCGCCGAGTTCGCCGCGGACGAGAAGTTCGACGCGCTCCCGATCGCCCGGAACCCGAGCGGCGTGACCGCCTTCCTCACCGTCCAGGAGGGCTGCGACAAGTTCTGCACCTTCTGCGTGGTGCCCTATACGCGGGGGGCGGAGTGGTCGCGGCCGGTCGAGGCGATCCTTGCCGAGGCCCGCGACCTCGCCGCCAAGGGCGTGCGCGAGGTCACCCTGCTGGGCCAGAACGTCAACGCCTATGCGGGCGAGGGCGGGCTGGCGGGGCTCGTCCGCCGGCTGGCGCAGATCGAAGGCCTGGACCGCATCCGCTACACCACCAGCCACCCGCGCGACATGGACGAGGCGCTGATCGCCGCCCACGGCGAAGTCGAGGCTCTTATGCCCTACCTGCACCTGCCGGTGCAGGCCGGCTCCGACAAGATCCTGAAGGCGATGAACCGCGGCCACACCGCCGAGGGCTATCTGCGCCTGGTGGAGAAGATCCGCGCCGCGCGGCCCGACATCGCCCTGTCCGGCGACTTCATCGTCGGCTTCCCCGGCGAGCGTGACGCCGATTTCGAGGCCACCTTGCAGCTGGTGCGCGAGGTCGGCTACGGCTCGGCCTTCACCTTCAAGTATTCCCGCCGCCCGGGCACGCCGGCCGCCGCTCTGCCGGGCCAGGTCGCCGAAGAGGTGAAGGAGGAGCGCCTGGCGCGCCTCAACGCCTTGATCGAGGCGCAGCAGCGCGCCTTCAACGCCGCCCAGGCGGGCCGCGTCCTGCCGGTGCTGTTCGAGAAGCCCGGCCGTCATCCCGGCCAGCTGGTCGGGCGCAGCCCCTACCTGCAGGCCGTGCACGCCGACGCGCCGGATCGGCTGATCGGCCGGATCGTTCCGGTGCGGATCGAATCCGCCTCGCGCATGAGCCTGGCCGGGGCGCTGGAACTGGAGCCCGCTTGAGCAAGTCGCCCGAGTTCATTCCCCTGTCCGACGACGCGGTCCGGGCGGTCGCCGGCGCCGCCAGCCGCCACGCGGCCCTGATCGAGGACGCCTTCGACGTGCTGGTGGAGACCCCCGGCGGGGGGGTGCAGCTGGAGGGCGACACCCGCAACCGCGCCGCCGCCAAGCGGGTGGTCCAGGCCTTGGCCGACCGGGCCGACAAGGGGCACGAGGTCAACGAGGCCGACGTGCGGGTCGCCATCGGTCAGGCGCGCTCCCAGGGCGGTCGCGCCCCGGCCGGCCTGCCCCAGGGCCGGCGCGGCCAGGTAGCGCCCAAGACCCCGGGCCAGGCGAACTATCTTCAGGCCCTGGCCAACTGCGAGCTGGTGTTCGGCCTGGGCCCCGCAGGCACCGGCAAGACCTTCCTGGCCGTGGCGCACGGTGCGGGGCTTCTGCTGCGCGGCGAGGTGGACCGGCTGATCGTCTCGCGCCCGGCGGTCGAGGCCGGCGAGCGGCTGGGGTTTCTGCCCGGCGATCTGACCGAGAAGGTCGACCCGTACATGGCGCCGGTCTGGGAAGCCTTGACCGACATCCTGGGCGCCGACCAGCTCCGTCGCCGGCGCGACAAGGGGGAGATCGAGGTGGCGCCCATCGCCTTCCTGCGCGGGCGCACGCTGAGCCACGCCTTCATCATCGTCGACGAGGCCCAGAACGCCACGCGGCTGCAGATGAAGATGGTGCTGACGCGCCTGGGCGAGGGCGCGCGCATGGTGGTGACCGGCGACCCTACCCAGATCGACCTGGTCAATTCCGCCGATTCCGGCCTGGCCCACGCGGTGGGCCTGTTGGAGGGGGTAAAGGGCGTGGGGATCAACCGCTTCGGCGCCGAGGACGTGGTCCGCCATCCGCTGGTGGAGCGCATCGTGCGCGCCTACGACGCCGACGCGGCCAAGCGCGGACAGGCGGTGTGATCGACATCGAGATCGAGGACCAGGCCTGGAGCTACACCGAAGGCGAGGTGGAGGCTCTCACGCTCGCCGCCGCCGAGGCCGCTCTGGCCGCGGCGGACTTCGAAGGCGGCCGGGTGACCATCCTGCTCACCGACGACGCCACTGTGCACGACCTGAACCACCGCTTCCGCGGCAAGGACGCCCCCACCAACGTGCTCTCCTTCCCGGCGCCTTCGAATCCGGAGCGGCACCTGGGCGACGTGGCGTTGGCCTTCGGCGTCTGCGCGCGCGAGGCCGAGGCGCAGGCCAAGCCCTTTTCCCATCACCTGCAACACCTGGTGGCGCACGGGGTGCTCCATCTTGTAGGATACGACCACGAGACCGACGCCGAGGCCGAACAGATGGAAGGCCTTGAGCGCGTCGTCCTGGCCGGGCTGGGGGTCCCCGACCCCTATTCGGCCGAGCAGGGAGACCATGACTAGCTCCTCGGACGGCTCATCCAGTCGGCCCGAACCCGCCAGGCCCAGCCGCGGTGTTCGGGCGTTCCTTCGCAGGCTCCGCGGCCAGAACGGCGGCGAATCCCCCGCCGCGGCGCCGGCCCCCGACACGGCCGGCCACATGCTGGTCGAACGGGCCGCCGCGTTCCAGTCCATGCGGGTGAGCGACGTGATGACGCCGCGCGCCGACATCGTGGCCGTGGAGCTGTCGGCCCCGTTCTCCGAGGTGGTGGAGCGTTTCGTCGAGGCCGAACACAGCCGGATGCCGATTTTCCGCGAGACGCTCGACGACCCTGTGGGCGTGATCCACGTGAAGGACATCTTCAAGCTGCTGGCCGGCGGCCCGGGGCGCCGGCCGGGCCCCAACGACCTGATCCTCCAGAGGCTGCGCCGCGATGCGCTCTATGTGCCCGGCTCCATGCGTGCAGCCGACCTGCTGCTGCGGATGCAGGCCGAACGCACCCACATGGCCCTGGTCATCGACGAGTTCGGCGGCACCGACGGCCTGGTGACCATGGAAGACCTGGTCGAGGCGGTGGTCGGCGAGATCGACGACGAGCACGACGAGGCCGCGGCCGCCGAGATCACCGCCCGGCCGGGCGGGGTGTTCGACGTCGACGCCCGGGCCCCGCTGGAGACGCTGGAAGAGGCGCTGCGGGCCGATCTTATGCCGGCGGACTTCGAGGAGGAGATCGACACCGTCGGGGGGCTGGTTTCGGCCCTGGCCGGCCGGGTGCCGCAGCGGGGCGAGCTGATCGTCCATCCGCTAGGCTTCGAGATCTCGATCCTCGACGCCGACCCGCGGCGGATCAAGCGCGTGCGCGTGAAGCCCGCCGCGCCCGGCGAACCCGCGGCGGCGGCTTGAAGGCCAGGCTTCCGCCCGCCTGGACGGCAAGGCTGGGCGCGCTCGCCGCCGGCCTGGCCGCAGCCCTCGCCCATCCGCCGTTCGGCCTGATCCTCGGCCTGCTCGGCTATGGCCTGATGATGCGGTTGGCCGAGACGGCGGGTCCAAGACCCCTGCGCTCGGCCTTCTTCCGCGGCTGGCTGGCCGGCGTCGGCTATTTCGGCCTGGGCGTCTGGTGGGTGACCGAAGCCTTCCTGGTGGACGCCGCGGCCCACGGCTGGATGGCCCCCTTCGCCCTGCTGTTGCTGGCGGGCGGCCTCGCCCTCTTCTGGGGGCTGGCCGCACTGCTCTACCGGCTGGCGCGGCCCAGGGGGCTTGCTCGCGTGCTGGTCTTCGCCGGCGCGTTTTCGGCGGCCGAGTGGCTGCGCGGCCATGTGCTGACGGGCTTTCCCTGGAACCTGCCGGGGGAGGCCTGGATCGCCGGCGGCGCCGTCTCCCAGGCGGCGGCCTATGTGGGGGTCTACGGCCTGACCTGGATCACGGTGGCGGTCGCCGCCGCCCCGGCCCTGGCCTTCGACGCCGCGCCGCGCCGCGCCCGGGCGATCGCTGTGGGGCTGGCGGCGCTGGCGTTGGCGGGCCTCTACGGCGCGGGGGCCGCGCGCCTGGCGGCGAGCCCGAACGCCGCGCCTCACGCGCCTCTGATCCGCATCGTCCAGGCCAATATCGACCAGAAGGACAAGTGGAAGCCGGAGAACCTCGACCAGATCGTGGCCGACTATGCGGCGCTCTCGCAGCGTCCCGGCGCGCCCGACCTGGTGATCTGGCCCGAAGGCGCCCTGCCGGCGGTGATCGACGACCTGGTCGCGCCCGGCAGCCCCTATGTGCGCCGCATCGCCGCCGCGGTTCCCCCCGAGGGCCTGCTGCTGATGGGGGCCAACCGGGTCGACTACGCGCCAGGGGGCGGGCTCGACTACTTCAACAGCCTGGTCGCCTTCGGGCGGGCGGGATCCGGCCTGCGGGTGGCGGGGGTCTACGACAAGCACCGGCTGGTGCCGTTCGGCGAGTTCCTGCCGTTCGGCGACTTGGCCACCCGGCTCGGGATCCGCAGCCTGGTCCACATGCCGGAGGACTTCAGCTTCGGGCCGGAGCCGGCGCCCCTGCGCCTCCCCGGCGCGCCGCCGGTCCAGCCGCTGATCTGCTACGAGGCGCTGTTCCCGGGCTTCGCCTCGCAGGCCGCACGGCGCGCCGGCTTCCGTCCCGACTGGCTGCTCAACATCTCCAACGACGCATGGTTCGGCGCCACCAGCGGCCCCTGGCAGCACCTCAACCTCGCTAGCTACCGGGCCATCGAGGAGGGCCTGCCGATCGTGCGCGCCACGCCGACCGGCGTCTCGGCGGTGATCGACGCCCAAGGGCGGATCGTCGGCGAACGGTTGGAGCTGGGCGAGGCCGGCGTGGTCGACACCCGCCTGCCGCCGGCGCTGAACCCCACCCCCTACGCCCGCTTTGGCGGCCTCGGACTTGCGCTGATGCTGCTGGTCTCGGCCGGCGCGGCCCTGGCCATGCGGCTTGGCCGATCGGCGTTTTGACGGCCCAACGCCTGTTCGTCTAGGGTAAGACATGGTCAAGGATGCCGACGCCGCCCCGAACCCCATCGACCAGCACGTCGGCCTGCGGATCCGACTCCGGCGCAAGGAGCTGGGGGTCAGCCAGGAGCGGCTGGCCGAGGCGATCGGCCTGACCTTCCAGCAGGTGCAGAAGTACGAACGCGCCGCCAATCGCGTCTCGGCCTCCAAGCTCTACGACGTGGCCCGGGCGCTGGAGACCAACGTCGCCTATTTCTTCGAGGGGCTGGACGAGCTCGGCGAAGCCGCCGCGCCCTCCGAACAGCGCGCCGCCGCCCAGGCCTTCCTGATGACGCCCGAGGGCTTGGAGCTGGCGGCCCTCTTTCCGCAGTTGCGCCGGCCGAAGATCCGCCGACGCATCCTCGATCTCGTCCGTGCGATGGTCGAGGAGGATGAGAGCGCGCCCGCGGTCGCCGAGGCGGTTTGACGCCGCCCGCAGCGGCTTGCGGGATATAAAGATTTCTTTATAGGTTCCCCCGACCTTTCCGTCGGGGCGGCCCGTTGCGGCCCCCCGAGCCCTGTGCGGAGCCTTCGTCTTGAGCCGTTCCTCCTACATCTTCACCAGCGAAAGCGTGTCCGAAGGTCATCCGGACAAGGTGGCCGACCGCATCTCCGACACGGTGGTGGACGCCTTCCTGTCGGCGGAGCCGGAAGCGCGGGTCGCCTGCGAGACCCTGGTCACCACCAACCGCATCGTGCTGGCCGGCGAGGTTCGCGCCGCCAAGCCGGGCGCCTCCAAGGCCGAGAACAAGGCGCTCACCAAGGAGATCCTGGCGTCGTTGGAGCCGAAGGTCCGCGCGGCGGTGAAGGACATCGGCTACGAGCAGAAGGGCTTCCACTGGCAGAAGGCGAAGTTCGCCAACTTCCTGCACGCCCAGTCGGCCCACATCGCCCAGGGCGTCGACGCCACCGACAAGAAGGAAGAGGGCGCCGGCGACCAGGGCATCATGTTCGGCTACGCCTGCGACGAGACGCCTGAGCTGATGCCGGCGACCCTGCAGTATTCGCACGACATCCTGCGCAAGCTGGCCGAGGTGCGCCACTCCGGCGAGTGCGAGGCCCTGGAGCCCGACGCCAAGAGCCAGGTCACCCTGCTCTACCAGGACGGCCGCCCGGTCGAGGTGCTGAAGATCGTGGTCTCGACCCAGCACAAGAAGAAGATCGCCGGGGCCTCGGCTACGCCGAAGCGGGTCCAGGAACTGATCCGACCCTATGTGGAAGGCGTCTTCCCCGCCGGTCTGATCACCAGGAAGACCAAGTGGCACGTGAATCCCACCGGCCGCTTCGAGATCGGGGGGCCGGACGGCGACGCCGGGGTGACCGGCCGCAAGATCATCGTCGACACCTATGGCGGCGCCTCGCCGCACGGCGGCGGCGCCTTTTCCGGCAAGGATCCGACCAAGGTGGACCGGTCGGCCGCCTATGCTTGCCGCTACCTGGCCAAGAACGTCGTGGCCGCCGGCCTGGCGCGCAAGTGCACCATCCAGATCAGCTACGCCATCGGCGTGGCCCAGCCGCTGTCGTTCTATGTGGACCTGCACGGCACCGGCGAGGTGGCTCCTGAGACGCTGGAAAAGGCCTTGCCGGAGATGATCGGCGGCGCCACCCCGCGCGCGATCCGCGAGCATCTGGGCCTCAACCGTCCGATCTACGCCCGCACCGCCGCCTACGGCCACTTCGGCCGCCAGCCCGACAACGAGGGCGGCTTCTCCTGGGAGCGGACCGACCTGGTCGATCAGCTCAAAGGCCTGGCCTGAGCTTCGATGCGCTGAGGCGCTGGGCTTTCGCGCTGAAGCGCGACGCCCACGCCGTCTGGTTGGCGGCGCGGGACCCCGAGACCCCGCCGCTCGCCAAGCTGGTGGCGCTCGCCACCGCCGCCTATGCGCTGTCGCCCATCGATTTGATCCCGGACTTCGTGCCGGTGCTGGGCTATCTCGACGACCTGATCCTCGGGCCGCTCGGCCTATGGCTGGCCCTGCGGCTGATTCCGCCGGAGGTCCTGGCGCGCCACCGCGCCGCCGCCGAGGTCGCCGCCGCCCGGCCGGTCAGCCGCGCCGGGGGCCTGGCGGTCCTCATCGTGTGGATCGCCGTCGCTCTCGTCACGGCTGGGTTGCTGTTGGCGGTTCCCTGGCGCGGCCCCATCCGCTAGAGCGCGCGCCATGGAAGACCACGGACCCCTGCGCTCCTTCGGCCGGCTGAAGTCGCGCCCCATCAAGCCGCGTCAGGCGGCGCTGATGGAGGCGTTGCTGCCGGAGATCCGCGTCCCGCAGGAGGCGTTCGATCCCCGGGCGCTCATGCCCGGCGCGGCCGAGGTCTGGCTGGAGATCGGCTTCGGCGGCGGCGAGCACATGGCCGCCCAGGCGGCGCGCCGGCCGGAGGTTCTGGTGATCGGCGCTGAGCCCTTCCTGAACGGCGTGGCCAGCGCCGTGCGCCACGTGGAGGAGCAAGGCCTTTCCAACGTCCGCCTCCACGATGGCGACGCCCGCGAGCTGCTGGCGCGCCTGCCCGACGCATGCCTGGACCGGGCCTTCATCCTGTTCCCCGATCCGTGGCCGAAGGCGCGGCACCACAAGCGCCGGCTGATCCAGCCGGAGGTGGTCGCGGAACTGGCGCGGGCGCTGAAGCCCGGCGGACGGCTGCGCTTCGCCACCGACTGGGCGAACTATGCCGACTGGACCTTGGAGCGGGTGCTGGCCTCGGGCCTCTTCCGCTGGGAGGCCGAGCGGGCGGACGACTGGCGCCGCCCGCCCTTGGACCACATCACCACCCGCTACGAGGAAAAGCGGCTGGGCGACTGCGCCCCGGTGTTCTTCGACTTCGTGCGCCGATAGCGGCGCGGTCGAGGATTACTTCCCGTTCGCCTCGTTGTAGCGGGCGATGGCCTGGCGGATGATGTCGCCGGTTTCCTCGGCGTCGGCCCAGCGGGTGATCTCCACCGACTTGCCCTTCTCCAAGTCCTTGTAGTGCTTGAAGAAGTGGGCGATCTGCTCGGTCAGGATGGCCGGCAGGGAGCGCCAGGAGTCCACTCCCACATAGAAGGGGTGCAGCTTGTCCACCGGCACGGCCAGCACCTTCTCGTCGCCGCCGGCCTCATCGGTCATCATCAGGGTGCCGATCGGCCGCACCCGGATCACGGCGCCCGGCACCACCGGGGTCGGGCCCACCACCAGCACGTCCACCGGATCCCCGTCGTCGGCCAGGGTGTGCGGGATGAAGCCGTAATTGCCGGGATAGAACATCGCCGTGTGCAGGAAACGGTCGACGAAGATCGCGCCGCTCTCCTTGTCGAGCTCGTACTTCACCGGCTCGCCGCCTTGCGGGATCTCGATGATGGCGTTGACGTCGTAGGGCGGGTTCACGCCGGTGGGGATCTTGGAGATGTCCATGGGGAGGAGGACCTTGGGCTTGCACACAAAATGAAGTGGCGGCTCTGTGGACCAAGACGGGCGGTGAGGGAAGAGGTTGGGAGCAGGCGGCCGGCGGATGGACTAGAATTCGCCGTCGGGAGGTGCGCCGTGCTTGCGCTCGATCATCTGGCGATCTGGACCGGCGCTGCGGCGGCCCTGGCCGCCCAGCTCTCTGAGCTCGCCGGCCTGCCTGTGCTGGAAGGTTACGCTCCCGAGGGAGGGGTCGCCGCCTGGGGTGTTCGGCTCGCCGGCGGCGCCTTCCTCGACATCCATCAGGCCCCGGTCGCTCAGCCGAAGGGCCATGTGCTGCTGGGGCTTCGCGGCGACATCGGAAAGGCCGAAGCGTTGGCGGCGGAGCACGGCTGGGGCATCCGCGTCGTGCGCTGGCGCGACGCGGGGGATGGCTCGCCCTGGTCGTTGATGTCCTTCCGGCGAGACCGGGGCGTGCTCAGCCAGCTCTTTGTGATCGACTATGCGGCCGAGCCGGAGGCGTGGGCTTCGCCTGTATTCGACCGGCCGCTTTATCGAGCGGAGGGGCCGCTTGAGGGCCCGGTTTTGCGCCGTGTCTGGTTGAGCGCGACCGATGCACGTGCGGCGGGCGCAGCGGTGGGCGGTCTTGGTTTCGCCGACGCAGGCGAGTTCGTGAGCGCCTTTCCGCCGCACCGGGGCCGGCTTTATCGAGGCGTCGCCGGGGATCTGGTTCTTGTCGAGGGCGGGGCGGATGACGTCCTGCGCTTCGACCTTTCGGGCGCCGGTCCCGCGGTCTGCGAAGCCTTCGGCGAGCGGCTGCTGGCGGTGGTCGGCGAGACCCCGTGACAAACCTCTGAGCCGTCGCTATATTCGCCTTCAACATCGTTTGTAGCGCCGGATGGCGCATACGAGCGGCGGGCTCCGGCCCGGCCGCTTTTTTGTTTGCCGGAGGATGGCCAAGCTTATGCGCGGCAAGACCGCCGAAGACGCAAGGCTCCTGGAGCTGCTGGACCCCGTGGCCGAAGCCGCGGGCTATGAGATCGTCCGCCTGCGGCTGATGGGCGGCGACCATGCGCGCCGCCTGCAGATCATGGCCGAGACTCCCGACGGCGAGATGGTGGTCGAGGACTGCGCCCGCCTGTCTCGCGCGATTTCCGAGGTGATGGACGCCGCCGACCCCATCTCCGGGGAATATGTACTGGAAGTCTCTTCGCCAGGCATCGACCGGCCGCTGACCCGGCTGAAGGACTTCGACGCCTATGAGGGCTACGAGGCCAAGCTGGAGCTCGACCGAATGGCCGAGGGGCGCAAGCGCTTCCGCGGCCAGCTGGCGGGCGTGGAGGGCGACAATGTCGCCATCGACCTTGAGGGCGAGGATTCGACCGCCCTTGTGCCCTTTTCGTGGATCGTCGAGGCCAAGCTCGTGATGAACGACGAGCTGATGAAGCGGGGCGCAGAGCGTCGCGCGGCCCGGATATCCGAAGAACCCCAAGATTCGACCGAGTAGAGGAATCTCCGTCCATGAGCCTGACCGGCATTTCCGCCAACCGGCTTGAACTCCTGCAGATCGCCGAGGCCGTGGCCCGCGAGAAGGCCATCGACAAGGAAGTCGTCATCGAGGCCATCGAGGAGGCGATGCAGAAGGGCGCGCGCGCCCGCTACGGCGCCGAGCACGACATCCGCGTGCGCATCGACCCTAAGACCGGCGAAATGACGGTCAAGCGCGTGGTCACCGTGGTCGAGGACGACGCCAGCTGGGACGCCGAGGCCGGCGAAGAGGAGCCCGCGGGCATCCTGAGGCTCTCCGACGCCAAGCGCACCGATCCCGAGGCCTTCGTCGGCAAGACCTACGAAGAGATCCTGCCGCCCTTCGAGTTCGGCCGGGTGCAGACCCAGATGGCCCGCCAGGTGGTGACCGGCAAGGTCCGCGAGGCCGAACGCGAGCGCCAATACGAGGAGTTCAAGGACCGGGTCGGCGAGATCGTCAACGGCGTGGTCAAGCGGGTCGAGTACGGCAACACCGTCGTCGACCTGGGCCGCGGCGAGGGCATCATGCGCCGCGACCAGTCGATCCCGCGCGAGAACTTCAACATCGGCGACCGCATCCGCTGCTACATCTACGACGTGCGGCGCGAGACCAAGGGCCCGCAGATCCTGCTCTCCCGCGCCCACGGCGGCTTCATGGCCAAGCTGTTCGCCCAGGAAGTGCCGGAGGTCTATGACGGCGTGATCGAGATCCGGGCCGTGGCCCGCGATCCCGGCAGCCGCGCCAAGATGGCGGTGGTCTCCAACGACAGTTCCATTGATCCGGTCGGCGCCTGCGTCGGCATGCGCGGCAGCCGCGTGCAGGCTGTCGTCGCCGAACTGCAGGGCGAGAAGATCGACATCATCCAATGGAGCCCCGACGAGGCGACCTTCATCGTCAACGCCTTGGCGCCGGCCGAAGTCTCCAAGGTCGTCATGGATGAGGAGGACGAGCGGGTCGAGGTGGTGGTCCCCGACGAGCAGCTGTCGCTGGCCATCGGCCGCCGGGGCCAGAACGTCCGCCTCGCCTCGCAGCTGACCGGCTGGCAGATCGACATCATGACCGAGAGCCAGGAGAGCGAGCGCCGCCAGCGCGAGTTCGCCGAGCGCACGGCCCTGTTCCAGGAAGCCCTGGACGTGGACGAGGTCATCGCCCAGCTGCTGGTCACCGAGGGCTTCGCCACCGTCGAGGACGTGGCCTATGTCGACTCCTCCGAGGTGGCGGCCATCGAAGGCTTCGACGAGGATACCGCCGAGGAGATTCAGACGCGCGCCCGCGAGTACCTGGAGAAGGAAGCCGCCGAGTACGACGCCAAGCGCCGGGAGCTGGGCGTGGAGGACGCGGTTCTCGAGATCGAGGGCGTGACCCTGCCCATGGCCGTGGCGCTGGGCCAGGGCGACGTAAAGACCGTCGAGGATCTGGCGGGCCTGGTGCCGGACGACCTGCGCGGCTGGTTCGAGACCAAGGACGGCGAGCGCGTGCGCGAGCCCGGCATCCTGGAGAGCTTCGAACTCGGCGCCGACGAGGCCGAGGCCCTGATCATGCGCGCCCGCATCGCCATGGGCTGGGTCGAGGCGCCGGAGCCGGAGCCGGAACCGGAGCCGGAATACGAGGACGAGGCGGAACAGGCCTATTCCGAAGCCGAGGCGGTGTTCGGCGGCGGCCGCGAGGATCGGGAGGCCTGAGGCCCTGACGGCGAGACCCGCGACCCTGGCCGAGGCCGCCCGCGAGCGGCGGGACATCGTCACCGGCGAGGTGATGGAGGAGGATCGCCTGATCCGCTTCGTCGCCGGGCCGGGCGGCGCCGTGGTTCCCGACCTGGCGCGCAAGCTGCCGGGCCGGGGCCTGTGGGTCGCCGCCGACCGCGCGTCCGTCGAGACGGCCGCCCGCAAGGGGCTGTTCTCCCGCGCGGCCAAGGCCAAGCTCTCGGCCGCGCCAGACCTGGCCGACCAGGTCGAGGCTCTGCTGCGGAAGCGGGTTCTGGACGGGTTGGGGCTTGCGAAGCGCGCCGGCGACCTTATCTCCGGCTTCGAGAAGGTCGCTGCGGCGCTCGCCGCCGGCAAGGCGACTTGGCTGATCGAGGCGTCGGACGGCGCAGCGGACGGTCGGCGAAAGATCCTGAACGTCGCCCGAAAGTCACCCCGGCCCGTTGAAACGCTCGGAGTCTACTCCGCGGCCGAATTGGGTTTGGCCTTGGGCGGCGAGAATGTGATACACACCGCCTTCCTTGCGGGGCGCGGCGCCGGTCGCTGGACATCCGACGTCCGGCGGCTATCAGGCTTCCGCCCGCTCCTTCCCGAGAGTTGGCGCGAGGAGCAGCCTTTTCAGGCGGGCGGAACCTGAACCGGTTTCGCGCGCCTAGGCCTATTGGAATATCGGTCCGGGACCGTCCCGGAATTGAGTAAAGCGAGCGGATGAGCGACGAGAACGACAACGGCCGGCCCTCCGGAGGGCGAGCTCCCCTGACCCTCAAGCCTCGTGGGGCCGGATCGGTCAGCGCGGGCACGGTGAAGCAGAGCTTCAGCCACGGCCGATCCAAGACGGTGGTCGTAGAGACCAAGCGCCAGCGCACCCACGCGCCGGCCGCGGGGAACCTCGCCGCGCCGTCCTCGGCCGAAAAGCGGGCGTTCACGCCGGCGCCCTCCGCGCCGCGCCAGGCGCCGCAAGGCGGCGGCCGCGACGCTTCCGGCCTGTCGCCCGAAGAGCAGCGCGCCCGCCAGCGCGCCATCGAACTGGCCCGCGAGCAGCAGGCGCGTCAGGAGGCCGAGCGCCGCGCCCGCGAGGAGCGCGCCCGCGCCGAGGCCGAAGCCGCCCGCGCAGCGGCGGCCAAGGCGGCCGAGCCGCCCCCCAGCGCCCCAGCGCCCGCCGCCCAGGCGCCCCAGCCGGCTCCGCCGCCGCAGGCCGCTGCGCCCCAGGCGCCGCGCCCGGCCGCCGAGGCGTCGCGGCCCGCCGCGCCCGGCCAGACCCGCACCTACGAACCGTCGCGCGACCGTCGCGACGACCGGCCGACCACCACGACCTATCGGCCGGACCGGCCCGAGCGGCCCTCCGGCCGTTTCGAAGGCGCCAACTTCAATCAGCGCGCCCCGCGCGAGAACACCGGCTTCCAGCGCCGCGACGACCGGCCCGACCGCGGTCCCCGACCGGGCGGAGACCGCCCGCAAGGCGAGCGCGGTCCGCGCCCGACCGGCGACACCGTCCGCTATTCGGCGCTCGCGCCACGCCCGGCGCCCGGCCGCACCGGCGACCGCCCTGGGGGCCCGCGCCCGCCGCGCGTCGGCGCCGCCGCGCCGCCCGCGACGCCGGAAATCCAGCGCGCGGCCCGCCAGGCGCCGCGCCCCGGCTCGGCCAATCTCGACCGGCGGCCGGACGACGATGAGGATACGCGCCGCAAGGCCGCGGCTCCCACCAAGGCGATCTCCCGCGTCAAGGGCGCGGCCCAGCGCCGCGAAGGCCGCCTGACCATCCAGGCCGTGGCCGGGGACGACGAGGGCGCCGTCGAACGGATGCGCTCCCTCGCCTCGGTGCGGCGGGCCCGCGAACGCGAGCGCGAAAAGCGCAAGGGCGGCGCCCAGGAGCAGGCCCGCGTGGCCCGCGAGGTGGTCATTCCCGACGTCATCACCGTGGCCGAACTGGCCAACCGGATGGCGACCCGCGGCGTGGAGATCATCAAGTTCCTGATGCGTCAGGGCGTGATGCTGAAGATCAACGACGTGATCGATTCCGACACCGCAGAACTGGTGGCGACGGAATTCGGCCACACCGTCCGCCGCGTCTCCGAAGCCGACGTCGAAGAGGGCTTCATCGGCGCCGAGGACCAGGGCGAGGCCATGGTTCCCCGCCCGCCGGTGGTGGCTGTCATGGGTCACGTCGACCACGGCAAGACCAGCCTGCTCGACGCCCTGCGCTCGGCCGACGTGGCCGCCGGCGAACACGGCGGCATCACCCAGCATATCGGCGCCTACCAGGTGCGGCTGGAGAGCGGTCAGGCGGTGACCTTCCTCGACACCCCGGGCCACGCGGCCTTCTCGGCCATGCGGGCGCGTGGCGCCAACGTGACCGACGTGGTGGTGCTGGTGGTGGCGGCCGACGACGGCGTCATGCCCCAGACGATCGAGGCCATCCAGCACGCCAAGGCGGCCGGCGCCCCGATCATCGTGGCGATCAACAAGATCGACAAGCCGGACGCCAATCCACAGCGGGTCATCAACGAGCTCCTGCAGCATGAGATCGTGGTCGAGAGCCTGGGCGGCGAAACCCAGGCCATCGAGGTCTCGGCCCTGAAGAAGACCGGCCTGGAAAACCTGCTCGAGGGCATCCTCCTGCAGGCCGAGCTGATGGACTTGCGGGCCAATCCGGACCGGACGGCCGATGGGATCATCATCGAGGCCAAGCTCGATCGCGGACGCGGCGCCGTGGCCACGGCGCTGGTCAAGCGCGGTACGCTGAAGCGCGGCGACATCGTCGTGGCCGGCTCCTCTTGGGGTCGGGTGCGGGCGCTGCTGAACGAGCGCGACGAGCAGGTGCAGACCGCCGGCCCCTCCACCCCGGTGGAGATCCTGGGGCTGGACGGCACGCCCGATCCTGGCGAGCCCTTCGCGGTGGTCGAAAGCGAGGCGCGCGCCCGCGAGATCACCGAGTACCGCATCCGCGTGAAGCGCGAGAAGGCGGGCCTGCCCATCGCGGCGGGCGCGACCCTGGCCGACATGATGGCCAAGCTTCAGGACAAGAAGGTCTCGGAGCTGCCGGTCATCATCAAGGCCGACGTCCAGGGCTCGGCCGAGGCGATCGTGGGCTCGCTGGAGAAGCTGGCCACCGACGAGGTCCGTGCACGGATCATCCTGTCGGGCGCCGGCGCGATCAGCGAGAGCGACGTGACGCTGGCCAAGGGCTCGGGCGCGCCGATCCTGGGCTTCAACGTCCGGGCCTCCAAGCAGGCCCAGGCGCTGGCCGAGCGCGAAGGCGTCGAGATCCGCTACTATTCGATCATCTACGACCTGATCGACGACATCAAAGGCGTGCTCTCGGGCATGCTGGCGCCGGAACAGCGCGAGACCTTCCTCGGCAATGCGCGCGTCCTGCAGGTGTTCGACATCACCAAGGTGGGCCGGGTGGCCGGCTGCCGGGTCACCGAGGGCGTGGTGCGCCGCGGCGCCCGCGTGCGGATCATCCGCGAGGACATCGTCGTCCTCGAACTGGGCACCCTGCAGACGCTCAAGCGCTTCAAGGACGACGTGGCCGAAGTCGGCTCGGGCGTCGAGTGCGGGATGTTCTTCCAGGGCTTCCAGGACATCAAGGAAGGCGATGTCGTGGAGTGCTTCACCCTGGAAGAGGTCAAGCGCAGCCTCTGACGGCGCGCTTGGCGGAGATCGAGACAGAAGCGCGGCGCTGCAAGGCGTCGCGCTTCTTCGTTTCGAAACTCGGCGGTCGTCCGCGCATTGAAGCTTCGCTCCCCCAACATTGAAGCGAGACCAGCCCCATGCGCCAACTCCCCATCGCGGCCTGCGCGCTTATCCTCGCGGCGTGCGTCGGCGGGCCTGTCGGCAACCGAGACGTTCCGGAACCGGCCAAGCCGGTGGACATCTCGCGCTATCAGGGCCTCTGGTACGAGTTTGCGCGCTATGAGAACCGCTTCGAGAAGGGCTGCGAAGGCGTGACGGCCGAATATTCGCTGCGACCCGAGGGCGAGGTGGCCGTCAAGAACACTTGCCGCGAAGGCGCGGTCGACGGCCCGATCAAGACCAGCGAAGGCAAGGCCGTCCCTGCCGGCGATCCGCTGGGCGCAAAGTTCAAGGTGTCCTTCTTCGGTCCGGCGCTGTTCACCAACTACTGGGTTCTCGATCGCGGCGAGGCCTACGAGTGGGCGATCGTCGGCGAGGGCTCGGGGAAGTTCCTCTGGATACTCACCCGCGACCCGGTCCCCAGTCCGCAACTGCGGGCGGATTTGGTCGACCACGTGCGCGCCCTGGGCTACGACCTCTCCCTCCTTCGCTACACTCGCCAGCCGCCCTCGGAATGATCCGCGCCCTCTTCGCCTCCTGTCTCGCCCTTGCGCTCGCAGCCTGCGCCACGGCCGAGCGCTACGACGCCGCCGGCGACGTCCACCGCCTGCTGATCGCGATCCGCGACGACGACCGTGCGGCCTTCGAGGCCCACGTGGATCGCGGCGCCCTGGAGCGGCAAATCGAGGCGCGCCTGACCGCCGAGGCCAAGGCCCGCTCGGGCCGAGAGGACTGGGCGGCCGCGGCCGCGCTCCTGGCCCCGACCTTGGCGGGTCTGGCCGGCGACGCGCTGATCCAGCCGCGGGTCTTCCGCGCCGTCGCCGAGCGCTACGGCTACAAGCGCACCGACCCGATCCCGCCGCCGGCGGTGATTTCCGGCAACCTGCGCCGCATGGACACGGGCCAGGTCTGCGCCACGCGCAGCAAGAACGGGCCCTGCCTGCTGGTCTTCACCCGCCAGGGCGGGACCTGGCGGCTCACCGGCTTCGAAGGCGATCTTTCGGAGCTTCGGGTTTCCCGCTGACCCGGCTTAAGCTCGTCCGATCCTGACGGGAGGGGACGATGGGCTACGAAACGGCGCTGGCCGGCTACGAGAGGTTCGAATTCGAGCACGGCGGCCGGCGCCGGCCGGTGTTCCGCAAGGGCGCGGGGCCTGCGGTGATCGTGATGCACGAGATGCCGGGCCTGCATCCCCTGGTGATCCGCTTCGCCGATCGCGTCTCCGAGGCCGGCATGACCGTCTTCTGCCCCAACCTCTTCGGCGAGCCGGGGCGGCCGGTCTCTCCCGGCTACATGATGCGCGAGGCCCTGGCGGCGATCTGCATCCGGCGGGAATTCCATGTCTGGGCCGCCGACCGGTCGAGCCCCATCGTCGACTGGTTGAAGGCTCTGGCGCGCAAGGCGCATGAGGACTGCGGCGGCGCCGGCGTGGGCGCCGTGGGCATGTGCTTCACCGGCGGCTTCGCCCTGGCCATGATGACCGAGCCCGCGGTGGTGGCGCCGGTGCTGTCCCAACCGTCCTTGCCGCTGGCGGGCAAGAGCCCCCGCCGGGCGGCCGGCGTCGGCGCCTCGCCCGCGGAGATCGCCTGCGTCCGGCGCCGCCTCGAGGACGAAGACCTTTCCATGATCGGCCTGCGCTTCCGGAGCGACAAGCTGGTTCCGGACGCTCGGTTCCAGACCTATCGTCGGGCGTTCGGCGATCGCTTCGAGGCCATCGAGCTCGCCGACGAAGACGCCGCGCCGGCGCCTATGGCGCCGCATTCCGTCCTCACCCTGCACCTGAAGGAGGATGGGCCCACCAAGGCGGCCGAGCAGCGGGTGATCGCCTTCTTCCGCGAAAGGACCGGGGCCGCGCAGCCTCCTCGCGGCTAGGCTGGACTTCCCTTCCTTGCCCGCCTAGAAGCCCGCCTTCTCCTGAAGACCCGCGTCCGAACCGCGGGCCAGGGCGTGAAGGAAGGCCAAGCCATGAAACGTCAACAGGGCCGCGGCGGCGCCGCGGGGCCCAGCCAGCGCCAGCTTCGCGCCGGCGAGCTCATCCGTCATTCGTTGGTGGAGATCCTCCGCGAGGAGGACATCGCCGATCCGGCGATGGAGGGCGTCTCCGTCACCGTCACCGAGGTCCGCATGAGCCCGGACCTGCGCCACGCCGTCTGCTTCGTCGAACCGCTGGGCGGCGAGGGGGCCGAGGCGGTGGTCGAGGCGCTGAACCGCCACGCCAAGTTCCTGCGCGGCCGGTTGGGGCGGACGATCGACATGAAGTTCACGCCGGATCTGAAGTTCCTGCACGACGAGAGCTTCGACGAGGCGGGCCGGATGAGCCGCCTGTTCGACGATCCGAAGGTGCGCCAGGACATCTCGCCCCAGCCGCCCTCGGACGCCTGGAAGGACGAGGACTGATGGGCCGTCGGCGCAAGGGCGAGGCGGTCTCCGGCTGGATCTGCCTCGACAAGCCTTACGACCTCGGCTCCACCCAGGCGGTCAGCCGGGTGCGGCGGATCTTCAACGCCCAGAAGGCGGGCCACGCCGGCACCCTGGACCCTTTGGCCACCGGCGTTCTGCCCATCGCGCTCGGCGAAGCGACCAAGACCGTTTCGTTCATGATGGACGCCGACAAGGCCTATCGCTTCACCATCGAGTGGGGCCGCTCCACCGCCAGCTTCGACCGGGAAGGCGAGACCACCGCCACATCCGAGGTTCGCCCCACCCTGGCTGAGGTGGAGGCGGCCCTGCCGGCCTTCATCGGCGAGATCGAGCAGGTTCCGCCGGCGTTTTCGGCGGTGAAGGTGGACGGGGAGCGGGCCTACGACCTGGCCCGCGCCGGCGAGACGGTGGAGCTGAAGGCCCGCCCCGCCGTCATCCACGATCTCCGCATCCTCGGCGCGCCGGACGCCGACCATGTCGAACTTTCGATGGCGTGCGGCAAGGGCACCTATGTGCGTGCGGTGGTCCGCGACCTGGCCGCGGCGCTCGGCGCCTGCGGCCATGTGAGCGCGCTTCGCCGCACCCGCGTAGGCCCCTTCGGAGAAGACCAGGCGATAGAACTGGAATTGCTGGAGGATTTAGGGCATAAGGCGCGCCATCTGGAGGCCCTGCTTCCGGTCGAGACCGCGCTGGACGACATCCCGGCGCTGGCCGTGACCGCCGAAGACGCCTTCAGGCTTAAGCAGGGACGGCCGATCGTTCTCGTTCCCCGACAGGTCGAAGCGCTGAAGGCCCGGCTCACCCCCGGGACCCGCACCGTTTCGGCGATGGCGGACGGCGTGATGGTGGCCCTCTGCGAGATGCGCGCTGGCAAGCTCGAGCCTTCGCGGGTCTTCCATCTGGACAAGAGCGGAGACTAACCGATGTCGATCACCACCGACCGCAAGGCCGACCTCATCAAGGAACACGCCCGCTCCGAGGGCGACACCGGAAGCGCCGAAGTGCAGGTGGCGATCCTCTCCGAGCGGATCGCGAACCTGACCGAGCACTTCAAGACCCACAAGAAGGACAACCACTCGCGCCGGGGGCTCCTGAAGCTCGTCTCCCAGCGCCGTTCGCTCCTCGACCACCTGAAGAAGTCCGACCAGGGCCGCTATCAGGCGCTGATCGAGAAGCTGGGCCTGCGCCGCTAAAGACCCGAAGGTCGGCCCCCGCCAAGGCGGGGGCTTTGCGCATTCAGGCCTGACAATAGATCCAAGCCGCGCTTCCCGCTGACAGGCCGGGAAGACCTGCGCGGCGAACTCGGGATTCCGGTTTAAGGATCCCGATCCAACCGCCGAGGGTTCCACAGCAATCCTCATCGCCTGTTCGTCTGGAGAGGATTTCGGAACCCCGACGCCCTGTCCGCCCCCGGCGGGAATACGCCCCCGGGATGAGAAAGAAGCCAAAATGTTCGACATCAAAAGAAAGACCATCGAGTGGGGCGGCAAGACGCTGACGCTCGAAACCGGGCGCATGGCCCGTCAGGCCGACGGCGCGGTGCTGGCCACCTATGGCGAGACCCAGGTGCTGGCGGCCGTGACTTTCGCCAAGAGCGCCAAGCCTGGCCAGGACTTCTTCCCCCTGACGGTGAACTATCAGGAGAAGTTCTACGCCGCCGGCAAGATCCCCGGCTCCTTCCCGCGCCGCGAAACCGCGCCGTCGCAGAAGGAAACCCTGACCTCCCGCCTGATCGACCGCCCGATCCGCCCGCTGTTCGTCAAGGGCTTCAAGAACGAGGTCCAGGTGGTCGCCACCGTGCTGGCCCACGACCTGGAGAACGATCCGGACATCGTGGCCATGGTCGCCTCCTCGGCGGCCCTGGTGCTCTCCGGCGCGCCCTTCATGGGCCCGATCGCCGGCGCCCGCGTCGGCTACGTGAACGGCGAATACGTGCTCAACCCCACCCTCGATGAGCAGAAAGAGTCCGCCATGGACTTGGTCGTCGCCGGCACCCACGACGCGGTGATGATGGTGGAGTCGGAGATCCAGGAGCTCTCCGAGGAGGTGGTGCTGGGCGGCGTCACCTTCGCCCACAAGTCGATGCAGCCGGTGATCGACGCGATCATCGAACTGGCCGAGCACGCCGCCAAGGAGCCGTTCGAGTTCACCCCGGACGACACCGATGCGCTGAAGGCCAAGGTGAAGGACCTCATCGGCGCGGATCTCGCCAAGGCCTACACCATCATCGGCAAGGCCGACCGCCACGCCGCCGTGGGCGCGGCCAAGGAGAAGGCCGTCCAGGCGCTCGCCAAGTCCGAAGCCAATCCGGACGGTATCGACCCGCTGAAGCTGGTCGGCGTGTTCAAGGAGCTTGAGGCCGACGTCGTCCGCCGCAACATCCTCGACACCGGAAAGCGCATCGACGGCCGCACGGTCGACCAGGTGCGCCCGATCGTCTCGGAGGTCTCGGTGCTGTCGCGGGCCCACGGCTCGGCGCTGTTCACCCGCGGCGAAACCCAGGCCCTAGTGGTCGCCACGCTCGGCACCGGCGACGACGAGCAGTTGATCGACGCCCTGGAAGGCAAGTACTACGAGCGCTTCCTGCTGCACTACAACTTCCCGCCCTTCTCGGTGGGCGAGACCGGCCGCATGGGCGCGCCGGGCCGCCGCGAAGTGGGTCACGGCAAGCTGGCCTGGCGGGCCCTGCGCCCGATGCTGCCGAGCGTCGAGGAGTTCCCCTACACCATCCGCCTGGTCTCCGAGATCCTGGAGTCCAACGGTTCGTCGTCCATGGCTTCGGTCTGCGGCGGCTCGCTGGCGCTGATGGATGCGGGCGTGCCCCTGAAGAAGCCGGTTTCCGGCATCGCCATGGGCCTGATCCTCGAATCCGACGGCTTTGCGGTCCTGTCCGACATCCTCGGCGACGAGGATCACCTGGGCGACATGGACTTCAAGGTGGCCGGCACCGAGGACGGCATCACCTCGCTGCAGATGGACATCAAGATCGCCGGGATCACTGAGGAGATCATGCGCAAGGCCCTCGAACAGGCGAAGGGCGGCCGCCAGCACATCCTCGGCGAAATGGCCAAGGCCATGGAGGCGCCCCGCGCCGAACTCGGCGAGTATGCGCCGAAGATCGAGACCATGAAGATCGCGGTCGACAAGATCCGCGAAGTGATCGGCTCCGGCGGCAAGGTGATCCGCGAGATCGTCGAAAAGACCGGCGCCAAGGTCGACATCGCCGACGACGGCACCATCAAGATCGCCGCCGCCGAGCAGTCGAAGATCGACGCGGCCCGCGACTGGATCAAGTCCATCGCCTCGGAACCCGAGGTGGGCGCGATCTACACCGGCAAGGTCGTGAAGATCGTCGACTTCGGCGCCTTCGTGAACTTCTTCGGCGCCAAGGACGGCCTGGTCCACGTGAGCCAGATCTCCAAGGAGCGTGTCGGCAAGGTCTCCGACGTGCTGCAGGAAGGCCAGGAAGTGAAGGTCAAGCTCCTGGGCTTCGACGATCGCGGCAAGACCCGGCTCTCCATGAAGATCGTCGACCAGGAAACCGGCGAAGATCTCTCGAAGACGGAAGCGGCCACGGAAACCGAAGAGGCCTGAACGGTCCCTCCGGCTTCGCCGACCTGACGAACGGGCGGTCGCCATCCGGCGGCCGCCTTTTCGTTTGCGCGCATGGCGCAGCCCTGTTTCTTTGCCGCCCGACAAGGAAAACGACAGGGAGGGATGCATGCGCCTGAAGCAGCCGCGGATCGCGCCGGTGACGGACGCGGAACTGGACGCCGATCAGAAGGAAATCCTGGCGCCGATGGGCGACCGGGTGCTGAACATCTTCCGCACCCTGGTGCGGGCGCCCAAGGCCGCGCGGGGCTTCCTGGCCTGGGGCAACTACGTTCTCTCCCGACGCAACGACCTGCCCGCCCGCGAGCGGGAGATCGTGATCCTGCGGATCGGCTATCTCTGCCGCTCCGGCTATGAGTGGACCCAGCACCACGCGATCGGGCTGCGCAGCGGGCTCTCCGCCGAGGAGATCGAGAGGATCAAGGCTGGGGCCGACGCGCCCGGCTGGAGCCCGGCCGACCGGGCCCTGTTGCAGGCTTCCGACGAGCTGCACCACGACCAGTTCATCACCGACGCCACCTGGGCCGCCCTTTCCGAGCACTTCAGCGAGAAGCAGCGGATGGACGTGGTCTTCACCGCCGGCCAGTACACCCAGGTCTCGATGATCCTGAACTCCTTCGGCGTTCAGCTGGACGAAGGCCAGACGCTTGATCCCGACCTGAAGGGCTTCTGATCGTGCGGCTTGCAGGCAAGACGGCCGTGGTGGTCGGCGCGGGGCAGACGCCCGGCGAAACCGTGGGCAACGGCCGGGCGATTTCGCTGCTCTTCGCGCGCGAGGGGGCGAAGGTGTTCTGCGTCGACCGCGACCTCGCCCGCGCCGAGGAGACGGCCGCGATGATCGCGAAGGAAGGCGGAGAGGCCTCGGCCTTCGCGGCCAATATCGCCAAGGCCGCCGATTGCGAGGCGCTGGTCGCCGCGGCGAAGGACAGGCTCGGCCGTATCGACATCCTGGTGAACAATGTCGGGATCGGCGGGGGCGGCGACGGGCCCGCCCATCGCCTGACCGAGGAGGCCTTCGACCGCATCCTGGCGGTGAACCTCAAGGGCATGTGGCTGACGATCAAGGCGGCCCTGCCGACCCTGCGCGAGCAAGGCGCCGGCGCCATCGTCAACATCTCCTCGCTCGCCTCCATCGCCGGCGGAAACCAGGTCGCCTACGAGGTTTCCAAGGCCGGGGTGAACCGTCTGACCACCTCGGTCGCCCAGGCCAACGCCGCGAAGGGCGTGCGCTGCAACGCCGTCGCCATGGGGCTGATGGACACGCCCATGGCCGTGGCCGGCATCGCCGAGGCCAGCGGCCAGGATCCCGAGGCCGTGCGCCAGGCGCGCAACGCCCGCGTCCCTCTGGGCGGAAAGATGGGCACGGCCTGGGACACGGCCTACGCCGCCCTGTTCCTGGCCTCGGACGAGGCGCGGTTCATCACCGGCACGGTGCTGTTCGTCGACGGCGGGATGTCGAGCCGGATCGGCTGAGGCGCGCCTCAGTCGGTGAAGACCACCGTCTTGGCGCCGTTCAGCAGAACGCGATCCTCCAGCTTCCAGCGCACGGCGCGGGCGAGCACGCGGCGCTCGATGTCGCGGCCCTTGCGGATCAGGGCGCTGGGGGTGTCGCGATGGCTGATGCGCTCCACGTCCTGCTCGATGATCGGGCCCTCGTCCAGGTCGGCGGTGACGAAATGGGCGGTGGCGCCGATCAGCTTCACCCCCCGCTCGTGCGCCTGGTGATAGGGCCGCGCGCCCTTGAAGCCGGGCAGGAACGAGTGGTGGATGTTGATGCAGCGCTCCTCCAGCTTGGCGGCCAAGCCGTCGGACAGCACCTGCATGTAGCGGGCGAGCACCACCAGCTCGGTCTCGGTCTCCTGGATCAATTTCCAGATGGCCGCCTCCTGCTCCAGCTTGGTGGCGCGGGTCACGGGCAGGTGGTGGAAGGGGACCCCGCGCAGGTCGAGATTGGCGTAGGTCTCGATGGGATGGTTCGAAACCACCGCCGAGATCTCCATCGGCAGCTCGCCGCGCCGCCAGCGATAGAGCAGGTCGGCCAGGCAATGGTCCTGCTGGCTGGCCAGGATCATCACCTTGCGTTTCACCTTGGGGTCGCGAAGCGTCCAGCGCATGGAGAAGCCGTCGGCCAGGGCGGCGAAGTCGGCCCGCAGGGACTCGAGGTCGGCCTGGCGAGCGTCGAACACCACCCGCATGAAGAACTTGCCGGTCTCCTGATCGTCGTACTGCTGGGCGTCGAGGATGTTGGCGCCGCGGTCGAACAGGAAGGTCGAGACGCGGGCGACGATGCCGGGCTGGTCGGGGCAGGCGAGGGTCAGGATCATGGCGCGCCCCAAAGCCGCGATCTTGGGCGTTCCGTCAAGCTTGCTGGCCGCGCCCGCCGCGCCGCCTCGCTTCCCTTGCGAGGAATGGTCTAGGGTGCGGCCGCATGCACACACCTGAAAGCCTCGCCGCCCGCGCGACCGAGATCCTCGCGACGCTGGTGGCCTTCGACACCACCTCCCGCAATTCGAATCTCGCCCTCGTCGAATGGGTGGAGGCCTATCTCGACGGCTTGGGCGCGCCCCATCGCCGGGTCCCCAACGCCGACGGGACCAAGTCGAACCTGATGGCGACGCTTGGCCCGGCCGAGCCTGGCGGGGTGGTGCTGTCGGGCCATACGGACGTGGTGCCGGTGGACGGCCAGGCCTGGACCTCCGATCCCTTCGTGCTGACCGACAAGGGGGACGGCCGGCTCTACGGGCGCGGGACCTGCGACATGAAGGGCTTCTTGGCCCTGGCGCTCGCCGCGGCTCCGGCGATCCTGGAGGCGCGGCCGAAGAAGCCGGTGCACCTGGCCTTCTCCTATGACGAGGAGATCGGCTGCCTGGGCGCGCCGGACCTGATCCGCGCCATCGCCGCCGAGCTGCCGCGTCCGGCCCTGGTGGTGGTCGGCGAGCCCACCGACATGGTGGCGGTCAGCGGGCACAAGGGCATCTCCACCTTCACCGTCACGGTCACGGGTCACGAGGCCCATTCCAGCCAGACCCATCTGGGCGCCTCGGCGATCATGGCGGCGATCCCGCTTCTGGCCTCGCTCCAGGCGCTGGCCGGGCGGCTGGAGGCCGAGGCCGACCCCGCCTCTCCCTTCATTCCCAAGCACGCCACCCTGACCGTCGGCCTGATCAGCGGGGGCACGGCCGGCAACATCCTGGCGCGGGAGTGCTCGTTTCAGTTCGACATCCGCTGCCCGCCGGGGCTCGACCCCATGGCGGTGCTGGTGCCGTTCCTGGGCGAGGTGGAGGCGCTGGATGCGCGGCTGAAGGCCCGCTTCCCCGGCGCCGGGGTCAAGATCGTGCGCCGCTCCCACACCCCGCCCCTGGCCCCGGAGCCCGGCGGGACGGCCGAAGCCTTCGCCCGGCGGCTGGCCGGCGACAACGGCCCGGCGCGCGTCGTCGCCTATGCGGCCGAGGCCGGCCAGTTCCAGGAGGCGGGCTTCTCCACGGTGATCTGCGGCCCGGGCTCCATCGACCAGGCCCACCAGGCCGACGAGTTCGTGGCCGTGAGCCAGATGCAGCGCGGCGCGGCCTTCATGGCGCGGCTCACCGATTGGGCGGCGGCGGGGGAGTAGGCCGGTAGGGCTTCAGCACCACCCGGCGGAAGAGAAGGTCAAGCGGGTTCCAGGTCATGGCCTGCAGGATCGCACCGGAGCCGCGGCGGCGGAGCGCTTGCGTCTCGCGACGCATCCGCCAGGCCAGCGGCAGGCCCCGGAGCCCTGCCATCAAGCCCCGCCAGGGGGAGGCGAACTCGCCCGCGACGGCATGGCGGGCGAAGAGGGCGACGGTGGTCGCCAGGTGCAGGGGCCAGGTGGTCCAGAGGAGCAGCGGCGGGGTGCATTTGACGAACACCCACAGCCGGTTCCGCGTGCCGTGGAAGGTGGCGAAATCCGAACGCGCCCCCCCGGAGGCCGCCGAGCCCTCGTGGCGGACCACCGCAGAGGGGACGATCAAGGTGGGTTCGCCCGCCAGCCGCAGCCTGTAGCCGAAGTCCACGTCCTCGCAATAGCAGAACAGCCGCTCCTCGAAGCCGCCCATGGCGAGGAAGAGCTCGCGGTCCACCAGCATGGCGCCGCCGCAGGCGGAGAAGGCTTCGCCCACGGGAAGCGGCCCGGGATCGCGGCCGCGATAGCCGCCACGGAAGGGAAAGCCCGGCAGGCTCATGACATCGCCCAGGCCATCCAGCCGGCTCGGGTCCTGCGCCATCAGCTGACGGGAGCCGAAGCAGCGCACCTCGGGACAGGCGTCGGCCGCAGCCGTCAGTTCGGCCAGCCAGTCGGGATCGGCATAGGCGTCGGGATTGATGAGGGCGAGCCACCGCCCATTGGCCAGGCGCGCGGCCCGGTTGACCCCCGCGGCGAAGCCCAGATTGGCGCCGTTCTCGACGAACCGGACCTCTGGGTGGGCCTGCGCGGCGGCCTGGGGCGCGCCGTCGGTGGAGGCGTTGTCGGCGAGGATGACTTCGAAGTCGCCGAAGGTCTGGGCGGCCAGGGCGTCGAGGCAGCGGATGAGCGTCGGCCCGCTCTGATAGGCCACCACGATCACGCTGACGGCGGGCGGCGAACCTTCAGCCTTGTCTTTCGCCGCCGACCGCGCCATCCGGAGCCCTTCGCAATCCTGTCCTTGTTCGAGGCGCCATGACGACCTTCACGCCGCTCGCCCTCCCCGAGGTCCTGCTTATCACGCCCAAGCGCCATGGCGATGCGCGCGGCTGGTTCTCCGAGACCTGGAGCCGCAAGGCCTTCGAGGCCGCCGGCCTCGACCACGACTTCGTGCAGGACAACCAGGCCTACAATCCGAAGGCCGGCACCCTGCGCGGCCTGCACTTCCAGACCGCGCCCGCCGCCCAGGCCAAGCTCCTGCGGGTGCTGCGCGGGGCGGTGTTCGACGTGGCCGTCGACATCCGGCCGGGCTCGCCCACCTACGGCAAGTTCGCCAGCGCGACCCTGACCGCCGAGGGCGGCGAGCAGATCCTGGTGCCGCGCGGTTTCGCCCACGGCTACCTCACCCTCACCGACGATTGCGAAGTGGCCTACAAGGTCGACGGCCCCTATGCGCCGGAGACCGAGGGCGGGCTCGTCTGGAACGATGCCGCGATCGGCATTCCCTGGCCGCTGGCGGGCGAACCCATGGTCAATGCCCGCGACCAGGCCTGGCCCGCGCTGAAAGACCTGCCGGCGCAGGCGTTCTGACCATGAACGAGCTGGTTTCGATCCTGAAGCTCGAGGACGTCGAGCTCGACATCTTCCGCGGCTTCACGCCCCCGGAGCGCGATGGGCGGCGCATCTATGGCGGCCAGGTGGTGGCCCAGTCGCTTGCGGCCGCCTACCGCACGGTCGAGGGCCGCGTCTGCCACTCCCTGCATTCCTACTTCATCCGGCCGGGCGATCCGAAAATCCCGATCCTCTTCAAGGTGGAGCGGGTGCGCGACGGCGGCTCGTTCAGCGTGCGCCGGGTGGTTGCGATCCAGCACGGCCAGCAGATCTTCAACCTCGCCGCCTCGTTCCAGGTCCCGGAGACCGGTTTCGAGCACCAGATCGACCTGCCGGACGCGCCGGATCCGGAAACCCTGCTGAACGAAGAACAGTTGCGCGAGAAGGCCGGCGTCGACCAGTCCGACCGTCTGCCCTGGCCGGTAGAAGTGCGGCCGACCGATCCCCAGCCGTGGGGCGTGGCCCAGAAGCTTCCGCCCACCGACATGGTCTGGTTCCGCGCGCGTCAGTCGGTGGGCGAGGACGTGGCGGCCAATCAGTGCGCGCTCGCCTACGGCACGGACATGACGCTGCTGGACACCTCGCTGCGGCCGCACGGGGTGGACTGGAATTCGGGCAGGCTGCAGGTGGCGAGCCTCGACCATGCGCTCTGGTTCCACCACCCGAGCGACTTCTCGACCTGGCACCTCTATGTGCAGGACAGCCCGTCGGCCTCGGGCGGGCGCGGCTTCAACCGGGGTTCGATCTTCGATGCGTCTGGGCGGCTGGTGGCCTCGGCGACGCAAGAGGCCCTGATCCGCTACCGCTGACGCCTGAAAAGAAGAAGGCCCGCCGGTGGGGACGGCGGGCCTTCGGGCCTTCGGCTCCGGGGAGGGGAGCGGGGCCTGGGACGTCTTTCGCCTCAGCGGCTGGCGAGGGTGGAGCCCCTGGCGGCCAGCATGGCGTTGCGGGCGTCGACCTTCTCGGCGACTTCCAGCTTCACGCCGTCCTTGCAGGCCTGGCGTTCGGACAGGCGGGTCGCGTGGCTGCAGAATTTGGCGGCGGCGTGCTCGACCCGGGTCTCCAGGGTCTGCGCGCCCTGGGGCGTCGCGGCGTCGATATCGGCGACCTGCACCGTGACCGGAGCGGCCTGAGCGGCGGTGGCCAGGGCCAGCATGGGGACCGTGGCGAGGGCGAGGGTAGCGAGGCCGGCGAGGGTGGCGGACTTGATCATCTGGGCGTCTCCCGTCAGGGCCGGCCTGGGGGGCGACCGGCGATGACCAAGGGATATTCCCAGACCCGCGTTATGTCCCGTGAAGTTTGAGTAATGACATAGATTTAAGAAGCTTACACTGAAGTAATGTGACGGATTACATCGTGTTCATGTGTGTTGCTTTGCGTGTAACCTTGTGACGCGCCGAGCGGCGGCGAAGATCGCCGCCGCTCGAAACCCTAACCCTCGACCTCGAAGGTGAGACCCGCGTTCTTTTGCAGGCGGTCGACCAGCTTGCCCTGCAGGGCCGCGCCGGGAGTCCAGACGCCTCCGGGGACGTCCGTCGCTTCCTTGACCAGGCAGATCGCGGTCTCTGCGATCATTTTCGAGGTGGAGCCGTAGCCCGGGTCCTTGTCGCCCTTGACCGCGGCGCGCACCTGGCGGCCGTCGGCGGCGATGGCGACGAACAGGATGTCGTAGAAGCCGGCGTCGCGCTCGGCCTTGCTGGGGCCTTCGCCCGGCTGCGGCCCGCCGGGACCGCCGAGCGCGGTGAACTCGGTCGGGGCGTTCGGATTCACGATCGACATCTCGTCATAGACGAAGTCGGTCCCGTAGGCGTGCCCCTGCAAGAGGTTCGAGCGGTGCACGTTGCGGGTGTTGATATTGGCCATGATGAAGGGCCCGACCTCGGCGCCCACGTCCGGATCGAACTGCTTCTGGTCGCCGCGCGGTTGTTCCGGCCCGGTGAAGCCGGGGGTGAGCGCGAAGGGGTTCATCAGCACCTGCAGCACCCGCGGATCGCGCTGCGCGGCCTCCATGGTCGCCCGGCCGCTGGCCGCCGTGCCGCCGGAAAGCCCGCCGCGCATGTTGCGCACGCGGCCCTTCACCCGCAGGGCCGGCCCGCCAAGCTTCTCCTTGGCCGCCTGTTGCACGAACCAGACGCCGAGCTCGAAGGGGATGGAATCGAAGCCGCAGGAATGCAGGATCCGCGCGCCGGTCTTCTTCGCCGTCGCATCGTGGGCGGCGATCATGTCGTGCATCCAGTTGGTCTCGCCGGCCAGGTCCAGATAGTCGGTCCCGGCCTCGGCGCAGGCGGCGACCAGGGCCGAGCCGTAAAGCTGGTAGGGGCCGACGGTGGTGAGCACGGCCTTGGCTCGTTCCACCATCGCCTTCACCGAGGCCGGATCGGCGGCGTCGGCCACGATCAGCGGCGTCTCCTTCGGCGCGCCGATCTCGTCGCGTACGGCGGCCAGCTTTTCGGCCGAGCGGCCGGCCATGGCCCATTTCACCTCCCCGCCGACGCCGTAGCGCTGGGCAAGGTGCTCGGCCACCAGGCGGCCGGTGAAGCCGGTGGCCCCATAGACCACGATGTCGAATTCCGCGTCGGCGCGCATGGCGGCTCCTCCCGTTTACAGCGTACGCGGGACCATGCCGGGATCGGCGCCCCGGCGCAAACGGTTTGCGGCCGCCGCTGACGCGGCGTCACGATAGGAAGCGGCGGAATTCCGTGACAGCTTTCGGCGGCTCGAGCCCGGAGGAAGCCGCCATGACCGGCATCATCCTGCACCACTACGACACCTCGCCGTTCTCGGAGAAGGTGCGGCTGATGCTGGGCCTGAAAGGCCTTGGCTGGAGTTCCGTGATCCAGCCGGTGGTGATGCCCAAGCCTGCGCTCACCCCGCTGACCGGCGGTTACCGGCGCATCCCGGTGATGCAGATCGGCGCCGACATCTATTGCGACACCCAGGTGATCCTGGCCGAGCTGGAGCGTCGCGCGCCGGAGCCGCCGGCGATCACCGGGCCTGCCTGGGCGGTGAACTTCTGGGCCGACCGCGCCTTCTTCCAGGCCACCGTTCCGATCATCTTCGGCGAGCTGGGCGAGAGGGTGGGCGCGGAATTCATCGCCGACCGGGAGAAGCTGTCCGGCCGCCCCTTCGACGTCGCCGCGATGAAGGCCGCCGCCGGCGTCATGCGGCCCCAGTGGCGCGCCCAGGCCGCTTGGATCGAGCAGGGACTGGCCGGGTCCCGCTGGCTCGCAGGCGCCAACCCCGGCCTCGCCGACATCGCCGCCTACATGAACGTCTGGTTCCTGGCGCGGAACCTGCCCGGGCTCGCCGATGAACTGCTCGAGGGCCTGGAGCGGGTGCGGACCTGGCGCGGCGAGGTGGCCGCGATCGGTCACGGCGACCGGCGCGAGTTGGACAACCTCATGGCCCTGGAGGCGGCCCGGCGGGCAGAGCCCGGCGAACCGCCCGATCACGATCCCGCCGACCCCCTAGGCCTTGCGCCTGGCGCGCCCGTCGCCGTATCGGCCGACGACTATGGCCGCGACCCGGTTCGAGGCACGCTGGTCGCCGCCAATCCCGAGCGAATCGTCATCGCCCGCGAGACGCCCGAGCTCGGGCGCCTGCACGTTCATTTTCCCCGCGCCGGCTACGTCGCCGGCCCGGCCAAGCCATAAGGAGCCACCATGGAAGACCGCATCGTCGTCGAGATGAAGGATGGCGTCGCCGACGTTCGCCTGACGCGCGCCGACAAGATGAATGCCCTGGACGATCGCATGTTCACCGCCCTGGTGGAGACCGGCGAGCGGCTGAAGGCCGACCGGTCGGTGCGCGCCATCGTGCTGTCGGGCGAGGGCCGCGCCTTCTGCGCCGGCCTCGACATGGGCAACTTCGCCGCCATGGCGTCTGGCGAGCGCCGGTCCCGCGGCGCGACCGATTCCCTGGTCACGGCGGACCGGACGCCCGGCGGCTCCAACCGCGCCCAGCACGCGGTGATGGTCTGGCGCGAACAGGCCGTGCCGGTGATCGCCGCCGTCCACGGCGTGGCCTTCGGCGGTGGCTTTCAGCTGGCGCTGGGCGCGGACCTGCGCTTCGTGACGGCCGACGCCCGTATGGCGGTGATGGAGATGAAGTGGGGCCTGGTGCCCGACATGGGCGGCATGGTGCTGATGAAGGGCTTGCTGCGCGACGATGTCGTCCGCGACCTGACCTACACCGCCCGCATCTTCGACGGTGAAGAGGCCCTGCGCCTGGGCCTCGCCACCCGGGTCTGCGCCGATCCTCGCGCCGAAGCCCTGGCCTATGCGGCGGAGATCGCAACCAAGAGCCCCAGCGCCGTCCGCGCGGCCAAGCGCCTGCTGGACGCCATGGGGCGCCTGGAGCAGCGCGACATGCTGCTGGAGGAAAGCCGCGAACAGGCCGCCTTGATCGGTTCGCCGCACCAGGTGGAGACCGTCAAGGCGGTGATGGAAAAGCGCAGCCCGGTCTACGCCGAGTGACGCCTGTCCTCTACCACTGCGCCGACGCCCGTTCCTTCCGGGTGCTGTGGGCGATGGAGGAACTGAGGCTCTCCTATGAGCTCAAGCTCCTGCCCTTCCCGCCGAGGGTGCTGGCGCCCCAATACCTGGAGATCAATCCGCTCGGCACCATCCCCTATTTCGTCCACGGCGAAACGCGGATGACCGAATCCTCGGCCATCGTGCAGTATCTGGCGGTGCGTCACGGCGGCCCGCTGAACGTCGCGCCGGACGACCCGGCCTACGGCGCCTGGCTCAACTGGCTCTATCTCGGCGAGGCCACCCTGACCTTCCCCCAGACGCTGGTGCTTCGCTACACGCGGCTGGAGCCGAAGGAGCGGCGCAACCCCCAGGTGGCCGAGGACTACGCCCGCTGGTTCGGAGGGCGGTTGAGGGCGGTGGAGGCCGCGCTCTCCGGCTCGGACCATCTCTGCGCCGGGCGGTTCACGGCGGCGGACATCTCGGTCGGCTACGCCCTGCTGTTGGCGGAGACCCTGGGCCTTTCGGAGCGGTTCGGGCCGGCCACGGCGGCCTATTGGACACGGCTGCAAGCCCGGGACGGTTTCCAAGCCGCCAAGCGCGCCCAGACGGGGGAGGGCGTCCCCGACTGGCAGGCGGGCTAACCGTCGGTCGAGCCGAGCGCGCCGGCGCACCATTCCGCCAGCACCTCGGGATCGGCTTCCGCAGCCGCGGCGCGCAAGGCTGCGAAGGCGCTCGGTTCCAGCAGGCGAGAGAGCGCCCAGACCGCCGCGCCCCGGACGAGCGGCGAGGGGTCGGCGAGATGCTCCTGGGCGGTCCCCGCCAGGTTCGGATCGCCGGAATTGCCGATGGCGTAGAGCACGTTGCGCAGGAAGCGGTCGCGGCCGACGCGCTTGACCGGGCTTTTGGCGAAGAGGGCGCGGAAGGCGGCGGCGTCCAGCCGGGCGAGCTCCTCGAGCGCGGGCGATTTCAAGGCTTCTCGCGCGTGCAGCGCCTGTTCCCGCCCGGCTTGGGCGAACTTGTTCCATGGGCAGACGGCCAGGCAGTCGTCGCAGCCATAGATGCGGTTGCCGAGCGCCGGGCGAAGCTCGCGCGGGATCGGGCCTTTCAGCTCGATGGTCAGGTAGGAGACGCAGCGCCGCGCATCGAGCTGGTAGGGGGCCGGGAAGGCGTCCGTCGGGCAGATGTCCAGGCAGGCCCGGCATTGGCCGCAAGCGCCGCCGCTGGGCGCATCCTGGCGCAGCTCCAGTTCGGTCAGGATCGAGCCGATGAACAGCCAGGACCCGAACTCGCGGCTGACCAGATTGGTATGCTTGCCCTGCCAGCCCAAGCCGGCGCGCTCGGCCAGCGGCTTCTCCATCAGGGGTGCGGTGTCGACGAACACCTTCAGTTCCCCGCCGAACCGGCCCTGCAGCCAGCGGGCGAGGGCCTTCAGGCGCTTCTTGATCAGGTCGTGATAGTCGTCGCCTTGAGCGTAGACGGAGATCGCGCCGCGATCGGTCGCTTCCAGGGCCGTCAGGGGATCGGCCTCGGGGCCGTAATTGACCCCCAGCATCACGGCCGAACGGGCGCCGGACCACATGGCGTTCGGATGGGCCCGGCGCTCGGCGGTCTCGGCCATCCAGGCCATTTCGCCATGGCGGCCCAGGCCCAGGAATTCGGACAGCCGCGCGCCCGCCGGCCAGTCCGCCCGCGCGTCGGCGAAGCGGCAGACGTCGAACCCCAGCCTTGCGGCCTCGGCGCGGATCAGGTCTTCGCGGGTCGGGTCAGAAGTCGAGGTCGTCATAGTGCGGGGCCGGCGCGAGGCCGGGCCACCGGTCGGTCAGCAGCGGCCGGAAGGCCGGCCTCGATTTCAGCTTCATGTACCACGTCTTCACCCCGGGGAAATCGCGCCAGGGCACGTCCCCGAAATAGTCGATGACCGACAGATGGGCGGCGGCGGCGAAGTCCGCCAGGGAGAGCCGGGCGCCGGCCAGCCAATCGCGAGCTGAAAGCAGGCTTTCCACATAAACGAGATGGGCGCGGAGCGCCTCGCGCCCGGCGCGCAGAGCGGCCAGATCGGGCGCGCCGAGGCCCAGCAGCCGCTTCTCCATCTTCTCGTGCAGCAGGAATCCGCCGACTTCGTAGTCAAACTTGCGGTCGAACCACTGGAGCAGGCGCCGGGCCTCGGCCCGTTCCGCGGGTTCGCGGCCGAGCAGCGGCGGCTCCGGATGGGTCTCCTCCAGGTGATCCAGGATCGCCCGGCTTTCGCACAGCACCAGCGGGCGGCGGCCGCCCTCCTCCTTCATCACGGGCGTCAGCCCCGAGGGGTTCATCGCCAGGAGGGCCGGCGGTCGCTCCCAGTAGCGGACCTGTTCCTCCGCGAAAGGCAGGCGCTTTTCGCCCAGGGCTAGGCGCACCTGGCGCGAGGCCGGATCGAGGGGAAAGTGATAGAGGACGCGTTCGGCGGTCATGAGCCGGCCGACACTCCCACATCGTCCTTAAGGCCCCGTTTACCCAGGGCTTCTCCGGCGAAGGCGCCGCCGTGCGGTTCGGCCGCGCCCCGCGGGTCGGGGTGGATGATGATGTCGGCGTTGGGGAACTCGGCCAGGACGCGGTTCTCGGCCTCGAGCAAGACTTCATGCGCGGCCTGGAGGGTGAGTGCGGGGTCGAGATCCACATGCATCTGGATGTGAACGTAGGGACCCGAGGCTCGGCTCCTCAGGCGGTGCACGTCGGTGAGCCGCGGGTCCTGGGCGACCAGTTCGACGATGCGGCGGCGAGCCGCAGGCGACAGCTCGCGGTCCATCAGCTGGCCGGCCGCTTCCCGGAACACGTGGATCGCGCCCCAGAGCAGCAGGGCCGCCACGGCGAGCGCGCCGAGCGCGTCCCATCCGCTGGCGCCGAACAGGGCGGCCGCGGCGATCGCGCCCAGGGCCAGCAGGTTGGAGGCGAGGTCGGTGGCGTAGTGCGCCCGGTCGCCCGCCACGGCCACGGAAGCCGTTCGGCGCAGCACCCAGCTTTGGGCCGCGATCAGGCCGCCGGTCGCCACGGTGGACAGCGCCATCACCGCCACGGCCCAGCCTTCGTTGCGCAATGGGGTCGGCGCGCCGATCTGGACGATGGCCTCCCGGGCGATCAGGGCGGCGGAGGCGAAGACGAGGCCGGCCTGCATCAGGCTGGCGAAGGCCTCGGCCTTGCCGTGGCCGAACCGGTGCTCGGCGTCCGGCGGGGCGGCGGCGTAGCGGACGGCGAAAAAGGTGACCAGCGAGGCGATCAGGTCGAGGCCGGAATCGGCGGCCGAGGCCAACAGGGCCACCGAGCCGCTGATCGCCCAGGCTCCGAGCTTCGCGGCCAGAAGGGCGGCCGCCACGCTGACGGAGGCGAGCGTGATCCGGCGCGTGAGCGCGGCGCTTTCCTTGAGGCTGAGCGGCGGGGCGGCCATGCCCCTTCTCTAGTCCGAGCTTGCGGCGCGCCCCAGCAGGAAAATGCGGGGCAGCCGCCGCCCCTGCGCGGGGCTGGCGCAAAGCGCCTGGCGCGGACCCTCACTCCTGGACTCTTCAGGCCGCCGCCAGCGGCATTGGCCCCACATAGCGCGACTGCGGGCGGATCAGGCGCCCGCCAAGCACCTGCTCGCGGGCGTGGGCGATCCAGCCGGCGACGCGGCCCATGGCGAAGACGCAGGTGAAGGCCGAGGGCGGGAAGGCTAGGGCCTCCAGCAGGAGCGCGGTGTAGAACTCCACATTGGTGTCCAGCGGCCGATCGGGCTTGTGAGCCTTGAGGATGGCGAGCGCGGCCGCTTCCACAGCCTCGGCGAAGGCCAGGCGGCCTGGCAGCGCGTCGGAGCTCTCCGCCAGGCGCCGGACGGCCGCCTTCAGCGCATCGGCCCGCGGGTCCCGCACGCGGTAGATGCGATGCCCGAAGCCCATCAGCCGCTCGCCGCGGGCCAGGGCGTTCTCGATCCAGGCCTGGGCGTTCGCCGGCTCGCCGATCGCGTCGAGCATCTCGATCACCGGGCCGGGCGCGCCGCCGTGCAGCGGTCCCTTCAGGGCCCCGATCCCCCCCAGCACGGCCGAGGTCAGGCCCGCCCGCGTCGAGGCGATCACCCGGGCGGCGAAGGTGGAGGCGTTGAGGCCGTGATCGGCCACGGTGGTCAGATAGGCGTCCAGCGCACGGGCCTCTTCCGCCCCCGCCGGTCGGCCCCGGGTCATGCGCAGGATGTCGGCGGCGTGCCCGAGTCGGGGGTCGGGGGCGATCGGCGCCTCGCCCGCCTGGCTGCGTAGCACGGCGGCCGTGAACACTGCCGGCGCCGCGACGAGGCGCAGGGCGGTGGGGAGGTCTTCCCCGTCGCCGAGCCGGGCGGTCAGCGCGCGCATGGCTTCCAGCGGGGTGCGGTCCAGCAGGCCGGTGTCGAGGCCCGGCACTTCGGCGAACACCTCGGCGCGGGCGGCGCCCAGCGCCGAGCCGAGATCGCGCGGCAGGTCCTCGAAGAAGCCTTCGAACAACAGGGCGGCCACGTCTTCGAACCGGGCTCGGCCGGCCAGCTCGTCCAGGGAGCGACCGCGGACGATCAGGACTCCGCGCTGGCCGTCCACTTCGGACAGGACGGTTTCGGCGGCGACGACGTGTTCCAGGCCATCGGACATGGCGTGATCTCCTCTTGCTCGCCGCGATGTTTGCGCTCAAGTTGGATGCGTCAATCTTGATCAATATAATCAATATGACCGCTCGCACCGCCGACTGGATCGCCGCCGAAGACGCCCGCGCCCGCCTGGGCGTGCGGCCGCAGACCCTCTACGCCTATGTGAGCCGAGGACGGGTGCAGGTGCGCGTCGACCCGAACGATCCCCGTCGCAGCCTCTACCGGGCCGCCGACATCGCCGCCCTGGCCGAACGCAAGGCCCGCAGCCGCAAGCCGGCGGAGGTGGCGGCCGGCGCCATCGCCTGGGGCGAGCCGGTCTTGGCCTCGGCGATCACTACGGTGGCCGGCGGCAAGCTGTTCTATCGGGGCCGCGACGCGGTCGCCCTGGCCGAGACCGAAACCCTAGAGGCCGTGGCGCGCCTGCTGCGCGGCGGCCACGGCGCGGCGCTGAAGCGCACCGACCGCCCGCAGCCGCCCAGCGGCGCCGACATGCGGGCGCGCGCCTTCACCGCTCTGGCGGAGCGGGCCGGCGCGGACCCGCCCGCACGCGGCCGCAATCCCCTGGCCCTGGCGGTCGAGGCGGCGACCCTGCTGGACGTGCTGACCGACGCGGTGGCCGGCGCCGTGGGCGGCGGCGCGATCGCCAACCGCCTCGCCCTGGCCTGGGGCCAGGGTCCCGGCGGGCCGGGCGCGGATCTGATCCGCCGCGCCCTGGTGCTTCTGGCCGATCACGAGCTCAACGCCTCGACCTTCGCCGCGCGGGTGGCGGCGTCCACCGGCGCCTCCCTCGCCGCCAGCGCCCTGGCGGGGCTGTCGGCGCTGTCGGGGCCCCGCCACGGGGGCGCGGCCGCCGCCGTCCAGGCCTTTGCGGCGGAGGCCGCGCAGAACGGGCCGGGAGAGGCCCTGGCGCTCAGGCTCGCCGAGGATCGCGCCCTGCCGGGCTTCGGCCACCCGCTCTATCCACACGGGGATCCGCGGGCCGAGGCGCTGCTGACGCGGTTCTCACCCCCGCCGGCGCTGGAACGCCTGCGCGCCGCGGTCCGGAACGTCGCGGGGCTGGAGCCGAACGTCGACTTCGCCCTGGTCGCCTTGGCGGAAAACCTGAGATTGCCGAAGGAGGCGCCCTTCGCCCTGTTCGCGGTGGCCCGGTGCGCCGGCTGGATCGCCCACGCCATCGAGCAGGGCCAAACCGGCCAGCTGATCCGGCCGCGCGCCCGCTATGTGGGGGTGGAGCCCGCCTGAGCCGCGGCCTGATCCATGAAGGTCGCCAGCGCCACGTCGAGCTCTGTCACGCCGTCCGCGTCATGGGTGGTCAGGATCACCTCGACGCGGTTGTAGACGTTGAACCATTCCGGATGGTGGTCGAGCTGCTCGGCCTTCATCGCTACGCGGGTCATGAAGGCGAAGGCCGCGTTGAAGTCGGCGAAGCGATAGGTGCGGGTGAGGGCTTCGCGCTCGCCGCTCGCCGTCGCCCAGCCGGGCAGGCGGGCCAGCGCCGCCTCGGCGCCGATGCGGGCAGGGCGGCTCACGCGGAGGGCTCCATCTCGAAGGCGAGGCCGGTGGCGGCCGACAGCTCGGCCAGGGTCTGGTCGACGTCGGAAACCTTGATCGCGCGCATGCCAAGCTGGGCGGCGGGTTTGCAGTTGATCCCCAGGTCGTCGAGATAGACGCAGGCCTCGGCTCGCACGTCCAGCAGCTCGCACATCATCTGGTAGATCTTCGGGTCGGGCTTGCGCACGCCGGCCTTGGAGCTCTCGATGATGGCGTCGAACAGGGGCATGACCTGGCCCATGGCGCCGGCCATGCGCTGGGCGCCGTCCTGACCAGGGCTGTGTTCGGAGACCACGTTGTTGGTGATGCAGCCGACCTTGAAGTGCTGCTTGCATGTCTTCAGCGCCGCCACCATCCGCGGCCGCAGCTGACCCGACAGCAGCGGCAGGACCTCGCGTCCCGGGACGGGATGGCCCAGAGCGGTCGACTCGGCCAGGAACAGGTCGTCGAAGCCGCGGGCGTCGATCTCGTTGCGCTCGAACTGCGCCCAGGCGTTGGTGTCGGGATTGGTGGCGTTGACCCGGCGGATCAGATCCTTCGGCAGGCCCTTTTCGGCCTCGTAGCGATTGAAGGCCTCGAAGGGCGAGGTGGTGAACACCCCGCCGAAATCCCAGATCACCGCCTCGACCGTCATATGCGCGTCCATCCTCTCCGAATTCGCGCGGACGCTAATGCGGTCGGACGCCGACGAAAACCCGCTTCAGCCCTTGAGCGCGCGAAAGTCTCGCCCCGCGAGCCGGCGCCGGGCTAGAGAGGGCGCATGCGCACCTTCCTCGGTTTCATTCCCCGGCCGGTCCGGTTTTCGGCCTTCGCCCTCGTGGTCGGGGTGATCCTCTGGCTGTCGCTGGCGCCGCAGGAGGAGATCCCAGGTTCCACGCTGATCTGGGACAAGGCTTCCCATGCCGGCGCCTATGCGATTCTGACGCTCGCGGGCCTGCTGCTTTCGACCCATCGGCGGCTCGTCGTCGTGCTGGCGATCTGGGCGCTCGGGGTGGGGATCGAGGTGATGCAGAGCCTCATGGACTTGGGCCGCCAGGGCGACTGGCGCGACGCGCTCGCCAACACCGTCGGCATCGTGGCCGGTGTCGGCCTGTGGGCCCTCGCCCGCCGGTTCAAACCGAAGCCGCCGCCATGACCCTGCGCCACGCCCCCTTCGAGGAGAGCTGGGACTTCTCCATCGGCCTGAAGCCGATCGCCCCCGACGCGTGGCTGGAGGGCGGCGAAAACGATCCGGCAGGGCGCAAGGCCCCCTTGCTGCGCGATCATCCCCAGGTGGTCTGGGGGGAGGCGGAGGGCTCCCGTCCCGCCCAGGCCGAGGCCGCGGCCCTGGTCGAGGCGGCGCTGGGGCTGCAGGGCCTCGCCGCCGAGCCCCCGCCCCTGCTGGCGGCGGCCCTGCGCGTTTCCGACGATCTGGTGCTGCTGGAAAGGCGTGACGGCGTCTGGCGGGTCACGGCGGTCAGCCTCAGCGCGCCGACCTTTTTCGCCGCGACTGACGTGCTGGGGCGGAGCTTGGCCGAGATCCACGGACCGGTCACCGGCTTTTCCGAGCGGTTCCTGGCGCGGGTCGAGCGGATCTTCGACTCCCTGCGGCCGGACCTGATCCTCCAGCGGCGCAACTGGAGCGTGGTCAATTCGCCCGAGCCGTTCACGCCGGACCCGGCGCCGATGCGCGCGAAGATCCCGCAGATCGCCCCGGAAGCGGCGGCCGAGGCCCTGTTCCTGCGCGTGGAGCGCCAGACCCTGCGGCGCCTCCCGCAGACGGGGGCGGCGCTCTTCACCATTCGGGTGTGGCTCGATCCGCTGTCGGCCCTGGCGGCCGATCCGCCACGGCTTGCGGCCTTCGCCCGGGCCTGGCGTGCGGCCGCGGCGGACTTCCGCGCCTATAAGCGGCTTCCCCTCTACGACGAACTTGTCGCGAGCTTTCTTCGCGCCCACGGTGAAAGCCACAGCGTTAACGCGGGTTGACCTTCATCCTCGCCCGCTGCTTGTTCTTCTCGCCGACGCCGGAGGCCGCCATGCGCCTGAGCACCGTCCTCGCCCTTTCCGTCTTCCTGGCGCTGGCCGCCTGCGACCAGGCCCCGCGCCCGAAGGTCGGCGCGCCCCGTGAGGAGGCCGCCAAGACGGAATCCGCGCCGCCGACTGCGACGCCGCAAGCGCCTGGCGCCCAGGCCGCCGCCTGCCCGCCGGCCGATCCGGCCCCGGTCTGTCCCCCCGCGGCTGCGCCGGCTCCCGTGAAGGCCGCCCCGGCCAAGGCCGAATACCGGCCCCCGGCCAAGCTCAAGCGCAAGCCCGCCCAGCGTCATGCGGCCAAGCCGAAGGCCAAGCGGCGCGAATACGCCTGGGTGGAGCGCAACGCCTACGCCGCCGAGGGCGAGCGCTACGCCTATATCGAGCTGCCCTCCAAGCCCCAGCCCTATGAGCGCCGCTACGAGGAGCGCCGCGAGGAGCGGTACGAGGAGTCCTATCGCCGCGGCTACGAGGCGCGCATGCGCGAGGAGGCGGAGCGCCGCGAGTGGGCCCGCCGCGAGCACGAGCGGGAGATGGCCCGCCGCGACGAGATGGAACGCCGCGCCGAGGCTGAACGCCGGTTCGAGGCCGAGCGTCGGGCGCAAGCCGAACGCCGGTTCGAAGAGCGCCGCCGCTACGAGGAACGGATGCGCTACGAGGCCGAACGCCGCCGCTACGAGGAGGAGCGGGCCTATGCCATGCGCCGCGAGCAGGAGCGTTACGAGAGCTATTCCGAGCGCCGCTACGAGTCCGGCCATAGCTACGGTCCCGGGCCGGCGGATTGCTGCGTGCGCCCGGCCGCCGGCCGCGACGCCGCCGGCTTCCTCACCTGGCCGGGGAAGCGATAGGAAGAACGCTCAACCGAGGGGTTGACCGTCGCGGGGCGCGCATCTAATTAAACCGAATGGTTTAAGAAGGAGTCCCCCATGCGTGACGAAAATCCTGAACGCTTCGGCGCGGCGATCGGCGCGCGCGAGGTTCGGTTCCGCCGCCGCCTGCCCGGCGCCGTCGAACGGGTCTGGACCTATCTGACCGACCCGGACTTGCGGGCGACCTGGCTGGCTGGCGGCGAGATGGAGCCTCGGGGCGGCGGCCGCATGGAGCTCGCCTTCTTCCACGCCGACCTCTCGCCGCAGAAGGCCGAACCCCCGGAGCGGTTTCGGGAAATGGCCGAAAAGGGTCACCGCATGGCGGGAACGGTGCTGGCCTGGGAGCCGCCGAGACTGCTGGTCATCACCTGGGGGAGCAAGGGCGAGGGTCCCTCCGAGGTGAGCTTCGAACTGGAGGCGCTGGGGCCGGACGAGACCCTGATGACCCTGACCCACCGCAAGCTCGCCGACCCCGGCGAGATGGCCAATGTCGGGAGCGGCTGGCACGCCCACCTGGCGATCCTGGAGGACCGGCTGGCGGGCCGCACCCCGCCGTCCTTCTGGACCGTCTGGGAGGGGCTGGAGGCCGCCTATGCCCGCCGCTTCACGGAAGCAGCCTAAGCATAGGTCAGCCAGTCGCCGGTGAGGCTGGCGGCGGAGACCCCGACCAGGACGATCTGGGCGTCGGCCAGATGGATCACCGCGTCGGCGCCGGCCTGGGAAAGCGTCCAGGCCGTGCCGGCCGGCAGCTCGATCCGGTCGCCTTCCGAGAGCTTGAAGTCGAGGATGCGATCCAGCCCGGCGCCTTCGAAGCTGTGGAAGGTGTCGGCGCCGGCGCCGCCGAATATGGTGTCGTCGCCGCGGTCTCCGGCCAGCCAATCGTTCCCGTCGCCCCCGTGGACGCTGTCATTGTCCTGGCCGCCGCGGATGGTGTCATTGCCGGCGCCCCCCCAGAGCGTGTCCTCGCCCAGGTTGCCGTAGACGATGTCGTCGCCGGCGCCGCCATAGATCAGGTCGCCGTCCTTGCCGCCCTGGGCGGTGTCGTTCCCGGCGCCGGAGTAGATCGTGTCCGCGCCCGCATTGCCGTGGATCCAGTCATGGCCGTCGGCGGCCTCGATCTCGTCGTTCCCGCCAAGGCCTTCGATGGTGTCGTTACCGGCGCCGGCGCGGATCACGTCGTTCCCGTCGCCGCCCCGCATCATGTCGTGACCGGCCGTGCCGGTGAGGGTCAGGCCCACGGTCGGCGGCGAGGGCGCCGCGCCTTCCGAGCCCGGCAAGGCGGAATAGGCCCGGATATAGTCGATCTGCAGCGAAGCCGGGAACACGGTCGAGGCGTCGGGCGTGCCCGCCCAGCCGCCCACCGAGACGTTGGCGACCATGTACATCGGCTTGTGCATGTCGGCCGGCGTGGCGTACTGCGCGATCTTCATGCCGTCGAAGTAGAAGGTGACGTAGTCCTTCTGCCAGTCGACGCCGTAGCGGTGGAAGTCCAGCGACAGGTCCGGGGTCTTCAGCGCCACGCCCTGGGCGACGCGGGTTCCCGTCTCATTGGAATGGATCGTCACGTGCAGGCTGGTGGTGTCGCGCCCCAGCACTTCGAAGACGTCGATCTCCGGGGGCCAGGATCCATCCTGCGGCAGCAGCCAGAAGGCCGGCCACAGGCCCTTGCCCGCCGGCATCTTGGCGCTGATCTCGAAGTAGCCGTACTGCTGGGAGAAGCTGTGCCAGCTGTTGATCATGCCCGAGGTGTAGGGCAGGTCGGGAATCGTCGGCACATTGGCCGGATCGGTCCGGGTCACCGTCAGGTTCAGCACCCCGTCGGAGACCGTCCAGGGAGTGATGTGTCTGGTCGGTTCGTAGTTGTAGTTGATGTACCACTGCAGCTCGTTGGGACCCGCCAGGTTCGAGCCGTTGCTGGTCTTGAACAGGCCCCATTCGTCCCGGTACCACCAGTTGGTCGACCACACCCCGCCGGAGGACGGGCCGGTCCAGACGTTGAAGGTGTCGAAATCGTCGGAGAAGGTCAGCGTCGCCGTGGCGGCGAGGTTGTTCGGGTCGATCGGCACGGGTTACTCCAGTCTACTGGCCGAATCGCAGCCGCGCCTTCCCACCTTCTGCGGGCGTAAAGGTTTCGTTCAGGGATGATCCGGCGTCGCGCGGAATGATCGCGCTACCGGCGATAATAAACCATGAAGAGAGCTGAACGCTCAGGCGACACCTCGCCGCATCACCGCCGAAATTGCAAAAAGTTTCCCGAAATACTTCGGACCGCGGCGGCGACTATTGAATAGCGAAGGCGCTGGAAGCTTAGGCTGCGCGATCTCGCCGCGCGGCGCCATCGGGCTCGCGTTGCAGGATGCAGCCGTACCAGCCGAGGCCGCGGTAGGTTTCGTAGCCGGGGGTGAGCGCATAGCCCACCGTCACGCCGTCGGCCGCGTAGCTGCCCAGGCCCCGGGCTTCGGAGGGCAGGTTGAAACGCTCCTCGAGCTCGCCCTGGCGGTCGGAGGCGGCGAGCACCCGGCCCTGGGCGTCCAGCAGCAGCACCCGGGAGCGGGCGCGCTCCTCTTCGGTCAGGCGCACCCCGTCGACCACCGCATGAGCCTGGGGCCGCCAGTCGAAGTGGATTCCGAGGACGCCGAGCGGAGCGCCGTCGGAACGGCCCCCCTGACGGATCGCCGCGGCGTAGGTGGCCACCGGCGAATCGCCGAGCGCCGGTTCGCGCTGGATGTCGCAGGCAACGAACTCATCGCCGGAGACGGTGCGCAGGGCCTCCGCGAACCAGCGCGTCTGGGCTACCGAAAGGGTCTTGGCCTGCGGGTAGCGGTCGGGCCGCCCGCTGGCGACCACTCGCCCCTCCCGGTCGCAGATCCAGAGATCGAGATAGACGGTGTAGGCGCCGAGGATCACGCCCAGCCGCTGGCTGGCGTGGCGGCTGGCGGCGTCGGAGGGTTCGGCGAGGCAGTCGACCACCGCCGAATCCGTGGCCCACCAGCGCACGTCGCAGGTGCGTTCGTAGAGGTTGCGGTCGACGATCTCGATGGCGTTGAGGGCGAGGTCGGCCAGCCGCTGACCGCGTAAATGGGCGAGGATCGCGCCGCCTACCGCCGACAGTTCCGCAAGGTCTGCGCGCACCTGGCTTTCCATCGCCAGGGCCACGTCGTCGATCTCGGCGGCAATCCGCTTGAACTCCTCGGCGACGATGGCGAAGCCGCGCCCGGCTTCGCCCGCGCGGGCGGCGGTGATTAGGGCGTTGATGGCCAGCATCTTGGCCTGGCGGTTGATGGCCGAGATTTCGCCGATCTTGTCGCCGGCCACCGCCGACAGACGCTCCGAAAGCTCCAGAATCCGCTCGGGGACCAGCGTGCCGGAGTCGGTTTCGGACAAGGGCCGCCCTCCGCTTCGCCAAAACGAATCAGGAGGTTAGGCGCGCCGGCGCCGAAGGTCGAATGGTGATCGGCGTCGGGCCGAAATCTGCTCGAACGACGGGCGCCGGCGCCCGGTCCTTAAGCAAAGATCGCACGCGAACCGGGCGGCGCGACGACGCCCCGCCGCCCGGCGCGGTAACGACGCTCTAGCTCAGCACCACCACGACGACGCGGCGGTTCTGGGCCCGGCCGTCGCGGCTGTCGTTGGGCGCCACCGGCGCGTCTTCGCCGTAGGAGATGGTCGCCATCCGGTTCAGCGCCACGCCCTGGCGGTTGAGATACCGGCGCACCGCCTCCGCGCGCTTGGCGCCGAGCTGTTCGTTGTAGGTGGTCGGTCCGGTGGCGTCGGTGTGGCCCTGGATCTCCAGATAGACGTTCCGGTTCTCCGACTTCAGGCGTTCGGCGAATTCGGCCAGCCGCGCCTCGGCCTCCGGCGACAAGGCCGCCTTGTCGAGGGGGAACTTCACCGAATCGTCGGACAGCACCATAGAATAGACGAACTTGCCTTCGGCCAGCTTGCCCGCGGCGACGGCGCGCTCCAGGGCCTCGCGGCTGGTGCGGTCGAGTTCCGCCAGCTGGGTCTCGTGGGCGGTGACCTGGGTCTGCACCCGGCCAACCTCCTGGTTGACGTAGTTCTTGGTGGCGCAGCCCCCGAGGCCGAGCGCGCCCATCGCAACGGCGCTCAAGGCGAGCGCCTTAAAGTTGTGAAGTTGGATCAAAGATAAGTCTCCCGCGTCTCAGTCCGCAGCCGTCGAAACGCCTCCGCTCCTCCCCCGACGAGGAGCGGCTGCAGGCTGCGTTGAAAGACTTGAGAGTCCAACAAGGCCATTTGGTGGCCGGTTTAGGGCCAAGCGTGGCGGCGAGACTCTGGAAGTGTCAGACGTCGACCTCGGCGTCCAGCGCGTTTTCCTGGATGAACTCGCGCCTGGGTTCGACAAGATCACCCATCAACCGGGTGAACATGTCGTCGGCGTCGTCGGCGTGGGTCACCTTCACCTGCAGCAGAGTGCGGGCGTCGGAATCCAGGGTCGTCTCCCAGAGCTGGTCCGGGTTCATCTCGCCCAGTCCCTTGTAGCGCTGGATCGAGAGCCCCCGCCGGCCGGCCTCCATCACCGCGGCGACCAGGTCCAGCGGCCCGCGCACGGTCGTGGTGCGGTCCCGGCGGGTGAAGGTGGCTGGCTTGTGGAAGGTCTCGGCCATGGCGGCCGCCCGTTCCGCCAGGCGCCGGGCGTCGGCGGCGTGCAGCAACAGGTCGTCCAGCACGATGCGCTCGGAGACACCCCGCTTGATCCGGCTGAAGGCGAAGCCGCCGCCGGCCGCCGCTTCGCCCGACCAGGCGCCGTCGCCCTCCTCGGCATAGAGGTCGAGCCTAGCGGCCGCCCGGGCCGGGTCGCCGCCGCCCTCGCTGAGTAGGCCGGCCAGGGCCGCCTGTTCGATGGCGAAGGCCGGGGCGCGGGCCGCCAGGCGCTCGACGTTCGCCCGCGCCGCGCGGCTCTGCTGCACCAGCGCCAGCAGGTCCGCGCCGGTCAGCCGCTCGCCGGAGGCGAGTTCCAGAACCGCCCCGTCGACGCCTTCGTCCATCAGGAAGGTCTCGAGTTCGGCGTCGTCCTTCAGGTAGCGGATCGACTTGCCCTTGGCCGCCTTATAGAGCGGCGGCTGGGCGATATAGAGATAGCCGCGATCGATCACCTCCGGCATCTGCCGATAGAAGAAGGTGAGCAGCAGGGTGCGGATGTGGGCGCCGTCGACGTCGGCGTCGGTCATGATGACGATCTTGTGGTAGCGCAGCTTCTCGATGTCGAAGTCGTCGCGGCCGATCCCGGCGCCCAGCGCGGTGATCAGGGTGCCGACCTGGTCCGACGACAGCATCTTGTCGAACCGCGCGCGCTCCACGTTCAGGATCTTGCCGCGCAGGGGCAGGATCGCCTGGTTCTCGCGGTTGCGCGCCTGCTTGGCTGAGCCGCCGGCCGAGTCGCCTTCCACCAGGAAGATCTCGGACTTGGCCGGATCCTTCTCCGAGCAGTCGGCGAGCTTGCCGGGCAGGGAGGTGATGTCGAGCGCCGACTTGCGGCGGGTCAGTTCGCGGGCCTTGCGGGCGGCCTCGCGGGCGGCGGCCGCCTCTGCGATCTTCTGGACGATCAGCTTGCCTTCGTTGGGATGCTCTTCGAACCAGCTTCCCAGGCCTTCACTGACCAGCCCCTCGACCGCGGGCCGCACCTCCGACGAGACCAGCTTGTCCTTGGTCTGGGACGAGAACTTCGGGTCCGGAACCTTGACCGACAGCACGCAGGTCAGGCCCTCGCGCGCGTCCTCGCCGGAGACCGAGACCTTCTCGCGCTTGGCCGCGCCGGAGGTCTCCGCATAGTTCGAGATGATCCGGGTCAGCGCCGAACGGAAGGCCGCCAGGTGCGTACCCCCGTCCCGCTGCGGGATGTTGTTGGTGAAGCAGAGGACGTTCTCGTGGTAGCCGTCGTTCCACCAGAGCGACAGGTCCAGCTCGACGTTCTCGCGCCGCCCGCGGATCACGATCGGCGCTTTCAGGAGCGGGGTCTTGGCCTTGTCCAGGTGGCGCACGAAGGCCTCGATGCCGCCCTCGTAGCTCATCACCTCCTCGAATGGCTCGGCCTCGCGATGGTCCTTCAGCCAGATGGTGACGCCGGAATTCAGGAAGGCGAGCTCGCGCAGACGGTGTTCCAGGGTCTTCCGGTCGAACTCGATGAAGGAGAAGGTTTCGGTCGAGGGCAGGAAGGTGACTTCGGTGCCCGAAAGGAACTCGCCGTTCTCGCGCTTGGGCGCCACGCCGGTGACCGCCAGCGGGGCGACCGCGTCGCCGCGGCGGAACTCCATCTCGTGCTTCAGGCCGCCGCGATAGATGACCAGCTTCAGCCAGTCCGAGAGGGCGTTGACCACCGACACCCCGACCCCGTGCAGGCCGCCGGAGACCTTGTAGCTGTTCTGGTCGAATTTCCCGCCCGCGTGCAGCTGGGTCATGATGACCTCGGCCGCCGAGACGCCTTCCCCCTCGTGGATGTCGGTGGGGATGCCCCGCCCGTCATCGGTGACGGTGCAGGAACCGTCGGCGTTCAGGATCACCTCCACGCGGGTGGCGTAGCCCGCCAGGGTCTCGTCGATGGCGTTGTCGACCACCTCGTAGACCATGTGGTGCAGGCCCGAACCGTCGTCGGTGTCGCCGATGTACATGCCCGGCCGCTTGCGCACCGCGTCCAGGCCCTTGAGCACCTTGATGGACTCCGCGCCGTACTCGCCGCCGCCGTTGATCTCGCCTTGGGTTTCGTCGGTCATCAGCTATCCAGAATCGCCAGGCCAGAGCCGTCCACGCGGACGCCCTGGGCCCGGCCTTGAAGGTCCTCGAAGAGATGCTCGTCCGTGCCGGTCAGAAAAGCCTGGAGCCCGAGCGCCTCGATTTCGTCGAACAGCGCGGCCCGCCTCCCGCGGTCCAGGTGCGCTGCGACTTCGTCCAGCAATAATATAGGGTTCGGCGCTGATTCTGCACGCGAAAGACGCGCCGCCTGGGCCAGAGTCAAGTTCAGGATCAGCGCCTTCTGCTCGCCGGTGGAACATTCGGCCGCAGGGCGGTCCTTTTCGGCGTGGATGACGGCCAGGTCGCCCCGGTGCGGACCGGTCAGGGCGCGGCCGGCGGCGGCGTCCCGATCCCGCGCCGCAGCCAGGGCGCCGGCGAGGCGGCCGACGATCTCGTCCAGTTCAGCGCCGGCGGCCGCCAGCCCTTCCCACTCGCCGGTGAGCGAGAGCCGGGCCTGGGGAAACGGCCGGTCGCCGCGGCCGTCGATCTCCGCCTGTAGAGCCGAAAGGGTGCGGGCGCGCGCGGCGGCCATCAGGGCGCCGGCTTCGGCCATCCGCGCCTCCAGGGCCGAGAGCCAGGCCGGATCGGCCGGGCCGTCGGACAAGAGACGCATGCGCTCGCGCTGGGCCTTCTCATAGGCCGAGACGTGGGCCGCATGCGGCGGCTCGGCGGCGAAGACCAGGCGGTCGAGGAACCGGCGCCGATCGGCCGACCCCTCCAGGAACAGGCGATCCTGAGCCGGCGTCAGCCAGACCTGGCGCTGGTGGTCGGCCAGGCGGCCCGGCGGGACCGTCTCGCCCTCGATCCGCACCGTCCGGCGGGCCGCGCCCGGCGTCTCGGCGCCCGTGCCGATGCGGACCGGCTCGCCGTCCTGCTCGACCACCGCGGCCACGGCCCAGGCGCGACCCTGGGCCTCACCCGGCAGGCGACGCCCGACCTCCGACAGCGCCGCCCCGCGCAGGCCCCGGCCGGGCGTGAACAGGCTGACCGCCTCCAGCAGGTTGGTCTTGCCCGCGCCGTTCGGCCCGGCCAGGAACACCGGGCGCCCGTCCAGCGCCAGCTCCGCGCGCGCATAGGACCGGAAGTCGGTCAGCGTCAGATGGCGAAAGGCGGCGCGGGTCACCGGCGGGTCATAGCGGGTTTCGCTCCCCGGCGCGAAGGGTTGAGGCGGACCTGGCGGCGGCTAGACTGCAGGCGAGGCGCGGGGGGAGTTCATGGGCGTGCGTATCGTCTTGGCGGGGTTGTTCGCGCTGGCGTGGGCCGGAACCGCCTTGGCTGCCTCGCCGACCGTCACCAATCCCGATTGGGAGGTGCGACCCGACGCCGAAGACCTGGCGCGCGCCTATCCGCCGTGGGCGCAGGCGCTGGAAATCGAGGGTCAGGCGCTCCTGGTCTGCACGGTGGATTCCGTGGGCAAGCTGCGGGATTGCCAGGCGAAGGGCGCCCCCGCGGGGGTGGGTTTCGATCGTGCGGCGCTCCTCCTCGCGCGGCATTTCACGATGCGTCCGAAAACCGTCGATGGGCGTCCGACCGACGAGGGAACGGTTCGCATTCCCATCCGCTTCCGCCTCCCCGCGCCTGCTGACCGGACGCCCGGGGAGGTGAACGAGGGCGCCGCGGCTTCGCCGCCGCCGGTCGCGCTGGAGGTGGTTCGGCTGTCGGGCTTCAGCGACGACTTCGCAAGGCGCCGCAAGGCGGCCCTCGATCCCCTCGAACGCTGGGGCCGGGCCGTGATGGATTCCGACGTGCTGGAAGACGTCCTGGCCGCCATGCGCGAGGCAGACCGCAGCGCCTTGGAAGAGCTGGAAACCTCCGCCGCAGCCTTGCTCGCGGCCAGCCTCAGCGAAGAGGACCTGGACCGCTGGCGGCAATTTCTCGGCTCGACCGCAGGACGCACGCTGCGAACCAAGGCGGGGGAACTGGCCATCATCGGACCGGCTAGCGCGAAGTGGCGGCGCATTACAGCTCTTCGCGCGCGCGAACGCTTCTGTTTGGTCCGGGAATGTCGGGCGGAGCTAAACCTCGCGCTGAAGCGCGAGATGGAAGCCGCGGAGATCCCGACCGTCGCTTCGCCGGAGTGGTCGCAGGTTCCGAACCCATTCCAGTTCCAGCGCGCCTATCCGGCCATCGCCAGGACGTTCGAGATCGACGGTTGGGCGCTCCTGAAATGCCGAGCCACGGAGCTTGGGCTGCTTGAAGCGTGCGAGATCATGGCCGCCGCGCCATCCGACCTGGGGTTCGGAGCGGCGGCGCTCGGCCTTGCGCAATACTATCGGCTGGCGCCGCGGATGCTCGACCTCGGGGCCGCGGGAGACACCGTGGCGGTCCCGGTGGTGTTCTTCGACATCCGCCAGCCGAAGCCCGAGCCGCCGCCGCGCCCGCCGGAAAGCCCAACGCTGCATCTCGCGCGCCAGGTGGCGGAGGCGATGGGACAGGCCGATCAGCTCACGACTATGGCCGAAGGCTGGGCCGCGTGGCTCGCCAATCAGGACGGCTCGGCGGAGCCCGAAGCCGTCCGGCTGGCGGCGGGGCGGGCCCTGGAGGAAGCCGTCGCCGAATTTCGTGCGGCCGCGGTGGACGAGACGGCCGAGCTTCTGGCGCGAATCCTGAGCGAGGCGGAGCTGCATCGGGCGCTGGCCCACTTCCGCCGGCCGGAGGGTCGTCTGCAGGCCGGTCGCGACGCCGCCTTCGTCGAGGCCTCGAGCGCGCTCTTCTCCCGCCTGGCGGCGAAGCACGGCGCCCGGGCGCGCGCCATCTTCTGCCAGCGCCGTGCTTGCGAGATCTCCACCGCCGACCTCGAAATCCCCAGCCCCGGGAACACCCCGTCCGCCGCGGCGTTGGCCAAGGCGGAGGAGAGCGCCATGGCCGAGCCGAAGCCGCCGCCCGACCCCCGCCGCGAAGGCGGGGCGACCGACGCATCCCAGACGCCCCCGGCCGAGCCGGAGGAAACCGGCATGATCGAGGAGGGCGAAGGGCCGCCGCCTGTTCGCGACGAGCGTCCGGGCGGCATGATCGGCGAAGGCTGACGGTGGGGCTGGGCCGGTCCTAAACTCGCCTCATGCGCGCCTTCGCCGAGCTCCTGGACCGCCTGTCTCTGACCGCCTCGCGCAACGCCAAGCTCACCCTGCTGCGCGACCACCTGACCGGCGTGCCCGACCCCGACCGCGGCTGGGCGCTGGCGGCCCTGACGGGCGACCTCGCCTTCGATGCGGCCAAGCCCGCCTTCATCCGCAAGGCGGTGGAGGCGCGCATGGACCCGCTCCTCTTCCGCTGGTCCTACGACTATGTGGGCGACCTGGCCGAGACCGTCGCCCTGGTCTGGCCCGCGCGGCCGGGCGCAAACCGCGAGCCGGAGCTTTCCGAGGTGGTGGAGGCCCTGCGCACCGCCTCGCGTTCGGAGGTGCAGCGGCTGATCGAGGGGTGGCTGGACGCGCTGGAACCCACCGGCCGCTGGGCGCTGCTGAAGCTGATGACGGGCGGTTTGCGGGTCGGTGTCTCGGCCAGGCTCGCCAAGCAGGCGGTCGCCGAGATGGGCGGGGTCGAGATCGCGACGGTGGAGGAGGTGTGGCACGCCCTGCATCCGCCCTATGAAGATCTGTTCGCCTGGCTGGAGGGTCGCTCCGACCGGCCTTCGGCCGCGGCCCCGGGGCGGTTCCGGCCGGTCATGCTGGCCCAGGCGCTGGACGAGGCGGTGGATTTCGCGCGGCTCGATCCGGCCGACTACGCCGCCGAATGGAAATGGGACGGCATCCGCGTCCAGGCGGTCTGCGAGGGGGGAATTCGCAGGCTGTACACCCGTACCGGAGACGACATTTCCCGCACCTTCCCCGACCTTTTGGAGGCGCTAGAGTTCGAAGGCGCGCTGGATGGCGAACTCCTGGTCTTGCGCGACGGGCGGGTGGCGAGCTTCGCCGACCTCCAGCAGCGGCTGAACCGCAAGAGCGTCGACGCCAGGCTGATACAGGCCTATCCGGCGGGTGTCCGCGCCTACGACGTGCTCGCCCTGGGCGACGAGGACTTGCGAGTCCTGCCGTTCGCCGAGCGCCGCCGCCGCCTGGAGACCCTGGTCGCAAGCCTCGCCACGTCCCGCATCGACCTGTCGCCCCTGCAACCCTTCGGGAGCTGGAAAGAGCTGGGCGAGCTGCGCGCCGCGCCGCCGCCCGGCGACCCGGAGGTCGCCGAGGGCCTGATGCTCAAGCGCTGGGATTCGATCTACGAGGCGGGCCGGCCCAAGGGACCATGGTTCAAGTGGAAGCGCGACCCCTTCCTGATCGACGCGGTGCTGATGTACGCCCAGCGCGGCCACGGCAAGCGCTCCAGCTTCTATTCCGACTACACCTTCGGGGTCTGGACGACGGACGCGGCCGGCGCGCGCCACCTGACGCCTGTCGGCAAGGCCTATTTCGGCTTCACCGACGAGGAGCTGAAGGAGATCGACAAGTTCGTCCGCGATCACACGGTTGAGCGGTTTGGTCCCGTGCGGTCGGTGCGGGCCGAACCTCACGCCGGCCTTGTCTTCGAAGTGGCTTTCGAAGGGCTGCAGCGCTCCACCCGGCACAAGTCCGGCGTGGCCATGCGCTTTCCCCGCATCAACCGCATCCGCTGGGACAAGCCGCCCGGCGAGGCCGACGAGTTACCCACCCTCGAACGGATGCTGGAGCAGATGGAGGGCCGCTAATCCCGCGGCAGTTCCGACGCCAGGAACTCGAAGAGGTCGCCGCCCCGGAAGCGCAGACCCCGCACGCCGGCCCGGCGCGCGGCCTCCATGTCGGCCTCCTTGTCGCCGACCATCAGCGAGCGGGCGGCGTCCACCGGCCATTCGTGCATGGCTCTCAACAGCATGCCGGGATTGGGTTTGCGGTCCGGCGGGTCGGGGTGGCGATAGGCTTCGCTCGTGGCTTCCGGATGGTGCGGGCAATAGTAGAAGGCGTCGATCCGGGCGCCGATCCCTGCTAGGTCCTCGGACATCCGCGCGTGCAGGATGTGCACCGCCTCTTCGGCGTAATAGCCGCGGCCCACCCCCGACTGGTTGGTCACCACGAACACCCACCAGCCGGCGCGGTTGAAGGCGGCCACCGCCTCCCGCGCGCCCGGGATCCAGCGGAAATCCTCCCAGCGGTGCACATAGCCGGGATCCTCGTTCAGCACGCCGTCGCGGTCGAGGAACAGGGCGGGACGGGTCGGATGCTCGCTCACGTCGGTCAATATAGGCTCAGCGCCTTCGTTATGCCGAAGGAGCCGGCTATGGTCGTTTCCCAATCGTCAGTCCAGAGGTCTTCCGTGGCCCAGCCTTCCGCCGCCCCCGTTCTCGAGATCGAGAACCTGAAGGTCGATTTCCGCACCCACGACGGGATCGTCAACGCCGTGAAGGGCGTCTCGCTCACCGTCGGACGCGGCGAGGTGCTGGGCGTGGTCGGCGAGAGCGGCTCGGGCAAGAGCCAGACCTTCATGGCGGTCATGGGCCTGCTGGCCAAGAATGGCTCGGCCTCCGGCGCGGCGCGGTTCCACGGGACCGACCTGCTCACCCTGAAGACCGCCGCCCTGAACCGCATCCGCGGCTGCAAGATGACCATGATCTTCCAGGATCCGCTGACGGCGCTCACCCCCCACGTGAAGATCGGCGACCAGATCGCCGAACCCCTGCGCCTGCATCTGGGCAAGTCGCACAAGGAGGCCCGCGCCGTCGCCCGCGACTGGCTCTCGCGCGTGCGCATTCCCGAGGCCGCGCGCCGCCTCGACCAGTATCCGCACGAGCTGTCCGGGGGCATGCGCCAGCGGGTGATGATCGCCCAGGCCATGGCCTGCCATCCCGAGCTGCTGATCGCCGACGAGCCGACCACGGCGCTCGACGTGACCGTGCAGGCCGAGATCCTCGACCTGATGGCCGAGCTTGGCCGGGAGACCGGAACGGCCATGGTGCTGATCACCCACGACATGGGCGTCATCGCGCGCCTCGCCGACCGCGTCTGCGTGATGAAGGACGGCGCCTATGTGGAGGAAGGCCCGGCGGAGACGATCTTCGCCGCGCCCAGGGACCCCTATACCCGGGCCCTGCTGGAGGCGATCCCTCGCCTGGATCGCGACGACCGCGGCGGGCGGCCGACCACGGCGCAAGTGCCGGCCGACGCGCCGGTGGTCGTGGAGGCTTCGGACATCAAGGTGCACTTCCCGGTGCGCCAGGGGGCTCTCGGCAAGCCGCGCCTGCTGCGCGCCGTCGACGGCGTGTCGCTGAAGGTGCGGCAGGGCGAGACCCTGGGCGTGGTGGGCGAGAGCGGCTGCGGCAAGTCCACTCTCTCCCGCGCCGTGCTTAACCTCATCCCGCCGACCGAAGGGGCGGTGACCCTGATGGGCCGCGACATCACCCACGCCGAACGCGAGTCGCTGCGCGCCGCCCGCCGCGACCTCCAGATCGTCTTCCAGGACCCGCTGGCGAGCCTCGATCCGCGCATGACCATCGGCGATTCCATCGCCGAACCCCTGCGGGTGTTCCGGCCCGAGATGAAGGGCCTGGAACGCGAAGTGGAGGTGCGCGGCATGATGCAGCGCGCCGGGCTCTCGCCCGCCCTCATCAACCGCTATCCGCACGAGCTGTCGGGCGGCCAGAACCAGCGGGTCGGCATCGCCCGGGCCATGATCCTGAAGCCGAAGCTGGTCATCTGCGACGAGGCGGTCTCGGCCCTCGACGTCTCCATCCGCGCCCAGATCATCGACCTGCTGATCGACCTGCAGAAGGAGATGGGCCTGGCGATGATCTTCATCAGCCACGACCTCGCCGTGGTGCGGGAGATCAGCCATCGGGTGATGGTGCTTTATCTCGGCCGGGTGGTGGAGCAAGCCGACCGCGATCGGCTCTACGGCGCCCCCCAGCACCCCTATACGAAGGCCCTGCTCTCGGCCGCGCCGATCCCGGACCCGGCGCGCGAGCGGACGCGCAAGCGCCTGAAGCTGGAAGGCGAGCCGCCCAGCCCGCTCGATCCGCGCAGCGCCCTGCGCTTCGCGCCCTCCCGCCTGCCCGCCGATCCGAACGCCCCGATCCTGGCGCCGGTGCTGAGGGAGGTGGCGCCGGGCCATCTGGTCGCCGAGTTCGATCCGCCCGCCGAAGCGGCCTGACGGCAACCCGCAGGAAAGGAACGGCCGCTATGGTTGCGGCTCGACCTTTCGCGCAAGGAACGCCCCGTTGGAGATCGACGTCCTTCGACCGCAGGACCTCGCGCCCGCGCGCGCGGCCCGCTGGGCGGAGCTGCAGGGCGCCGATCTGGCGCTCGACTCGCCCTTCCTCGGTCCTGACTGGGCCCTGGCCGTGGAGCGGGCGCAGGGCGAGCGCGCCGGAATCCGCGTGGCGGTCCTGAGCGACGGCGGCCGTGATCTCGGCTTCCTGACGGCGCGCGCAGGCGCGCTTACCGCCATGCCGGCCGGCGCCCCCATGTGCGACTATCAGGCCCTGGTGGCCGAGCCTGGCGTCGAGATCGACGCTCGCCGCCTGGTTCGGGCGCTGGGCGTGCAGCGGCTCGACTTCTCCTGCATGCTCCAGGACCAGCCGGCCTTCGCCCCTTATCTGCGCGGCGCGAGCGAAAGCTATGTGGTCGACGTCTCCGAGGGATACGCCGCCTATGAAGCCGATCGGCGCGCGGCCGGGACGGGAATACTGAAGGACGCCGAGCGCAAGCGCCGCAAGGCTGAACGGGAAGCCGGCGAGGTGGTGTTCGAAGCCTTTTCCGGTTCCGCGGCGGCCTTCGACCAGATGATCGCCTGGAAGAGCGCCCAGTACCGCGCCACCGGCCAGACCGACATCTTCGCCACGCCCTGGACCGGGCGGTTGCTGAAGGACCTGTTCGAGCGCCGTACGCCGGCCTTCGGCGGCGGCCTCTTCACGCTGACGATCGGCGGCGAACTGGCGGCGGCCCAGTTCAATCTCTGCGGCCCGCGCACCGTCCACGGCTGGATGATCACCCACAACCCGAAGTTCGAGCGCTATTCGCCGGGCATCATGCTGTTCCAGCAGATCCTGCGGTGGATGGACGGCGGGCCCTATCGCTGGCTCGATCTCGGCTATGGCGACTACCGCTTCAAGCGGGAGCTTTCGAACCGCAAGCTAACCGTGGCGCACGGCTTCGTGGGCCTGCCCTCGCCGGCGGCCCTGGCGCGGGGCGTCGCCTATTCGGTGCGTCGGACGGCGGAAGCCCTGCCTTTGGGGCCGGTCTCCGAGCTGCCAGGAAAGGCCATGCGTCGGCTGGATCTCTGGCGCGGCCTCAGGTCGCCGGCCTGAGCGGCGCCCAGCCCGGCGTTGCGGCCGGGCGCTTGCACGGCTAGACGTGGCGCTCCTCCCACCTTGGCCAGGCCATGACCTTTTCCCTCGACGACATCCGCGCCGCCGCCGACCGGCTGAAGGGGCATATCGAGCGTACGCCCTGCCGCCGCTCCCGGACGCTTTCGGAGATCACCGGCGCCGAGGTGTGGGTGAAGTTCGAGAACCTGCAGTTCACCGCCGCCTACAAGGAGCGTGGGGCGCTCAACACCCTGCTGCAACTCTCCGACAACGAAAAGAAGCGGGGCGTGATCGCCGCCTCGGCCGGCAACCACAGTCAGGGACTTTCCTATCACGCCGCCCGCCTCGGCATCCCCGTCACCATCGTCATGCCGCGCGGCACCCCGTTCGTGAAGGTGCAGCAGACCCGCGCCCATGGGGCCGAGGTGGTGATCGAAGGCGACGGCTATGACGAGGCCTCCGCCGTCGCCCTCAAGCTGTGCGAGGAACGCGACCTGGCCTTCGTCCACCCGTTCGACGACGAGACGGTGATGGCCGGCCAGGGCACGGTGGCGCTGGAGATGCTGGAGGACGTGCCCGATCTCGAAATCCTGCCGATCCCGATCGGCGGCGGCGGCCTGATCGCCGGCTGCGCCACCGCGGCCAAGTCGATCAAGCCGGACATCCGCGTCGTGGGCGTCGAGCCGGCCATGTATCCCTCCTTCACCGCCAAGATGCGCGGCGTGAACGGCGCGGGCGCCAATGGCGGCGCCACCATCGCCGAAGGAATCGCCGTGAAGGCCGTCGGCGAAACGAGCTACGCCATCGCCCGGCCGCTGGTGGACGAGGTGCTGCTGATCGAGGAGCCGCACTTCGAGCGCGCCGTCGCCCTCTACTGCAATGTGGAGAAGACGGTGGCCGAGGGGGCTGGGGCGGCGTCGCTCGCGGCCCTGCTCGCCTATCCGGAGCGGTTCAAGGGCAAGAAGGCCGGGCTGATCCTCACCGGGGGCAATATCGACACCCGGCTGCTGGCCTCGGTGCTGACCCGCGAGCTGGTGCGCGACCAGCGCCTGGTCTCCTTGCGGATCATCGGGGACGACCGCCCGGGCCTGCTGGCCACCGTCTCGGCCGTGATCGGCCAGATGGGCGCCAACATCATCGAGGTGGCGCACAACCGCCTGGCCCTGGACGTGCCCGCCAAGGGCGCCGAATTCGACATCATGATCGAGACCCGCGACGCCCAGCACACCCAGGAAGTGATGGACGCCCTGCGCGACCGCGGCTACCCGCCGCGCGCGGTCTGAAGGGAGCCTCGCCCATGCGTATCCTTCCCGTTCTGATCCTCGCCCTGTCGCTCGCCGCCTGCGGCCCGCGCGAACCGGCGCCAGACCTCGCGGCCTCCGCGGCCGAGGCCCGCGCCTTTCTGGAGAAAAACGCCAGGGCCGAGGGCGTGCAGGCCCTGCCGTCCGGCGTGCAGTACCAGGTCGTCCGCTCCGGCCCGGCGGAAGGCTTGAAACCCGGACCCAACGACGAGGTGAAGGTTCATTACGAGGGCAAGCTCGTCTCCGGGAAGGTCTTCGACTCCTCCTACGAGCGCGGCCAGCCGGCGGCCATGCCCCTGCCGGCCCTGATCCCCGCCTGGAAGGAAGCCCTGCAGCTGATGCGGCCCGGCGACGAATGGATCCTCTATGTCCCGCCCGAGATGGGTTACGGAGCCGAAGGCGCCGGCGGCGGCGAGATCCCGCCCAACAGCGTGCTGATCTTCCGCATCGAGCTGATCGACGTCCTGCCCGCCCCCGGCCGCATCGGCCTGGGCTGAGGCCAGGCTATTTCGTCGGAGCCTCGGCGGCCCGCATCTTTTCGGCGCACTGCTCGTGCATGCGGGCCATTTCCGCCTCGGTCAGCGGCCGGGTCTTCGAGCGCTGGGCGGAGCCTGTCTTGTCCCGGGCGTGGTCGTGGCGGGCCTTGCCGTCCATCTTTCGCCCCATCACCGCCTTGCAGGTCTCGTGGCTGGGTGCGTCTTCGGCGCTGGTCGTCGTCGAGGCGGCAGGGTCTTGCCGGGCGAAGCCGGGGCCTGCGGCGAGAAAGCCGGCCGCGGCGGCGATAAGAAGCATGCGCATGGGCGTCTCCTTCCTGATCCCAGCACGCTAGGCTCGGAGGGGGGCGCCGCCTTGCGTTCTATCAAGGTTCGGCGGCACGGTCGGATTGCTATGGGCGCAGCCAGGTCGCGAAGCTCCGGAGCCTGAGCATGGAAATCCGTCGCCACGCCGAGGAATCAGGCCGGGCCGCGCCGTCGCCCGTGCGCCCCGGCGTCATCTACACCTGCCCGATGCACCCGCAGATCCGGCAAACGGGGCCCGGCGCCTGCCCGATCTGCGGAATGGCCCTGGAGCCCGAGACGGTTGCAGCCGACGAGGGCCCGAACCCGGAGCTCGCCGACTTCACGCGTCGGTTCTGGGTGGGGCTCGCCCTGACCCTGCCGGTGCTGGCGCTGGAGATGGGCGGCCATGTCACCGGCCTGATGATGCGGCTGGGCGCGCAGGTTTCGGGCTGGCTGCAGTTCGCGCTCGCGACGCCCGTCGTGCTGTGGTGCGGCTGGCCGTTCTTCGTCCGCGGCGCCCGGTCGGTGGCGACGCGCCGCCTCAACATGTTCACCCTCATCGCCATGGGCGTCGGAGTGGCCTGGGCCTACAGCGTCGTGGCGACGTTCTGGCCGGGGGTCTTCCCGCCCGCATTCCGCCGCGAGGACGGATCGGTCGCGATCTACTACGAAGCCGCCGCCGTCATCACCGTCCTCGTCCTGCTGGGGCAGGTTCTGGAGCTCCGCGCCCGCGAGCGGACCTCCGGCGCCATCAAGGCCCTGCTCGACCTGGCCCCGAAGACCGCGCGGCGCCTGCGCCCGGACGGGACCGACGAGGAGGTCCCGCTCGACCGGGTCGATGTCGGCGACCGGCTTCGCGTGCGCCCGGGGGAGAAGGTTCCCGTCGACGGGGAGCTCCTGGAAGGGCGGGTCTCCATCGACGAATCCATGGTCACGGGGGAGTCCATGCCGGTGACCAAGGCGCCGGGTGACAAGGTGGTCGGCGGCTCGATCAACAAGACCGGCTCCTTCCTGATGCGGGCCGAGAAGATCGGCGCCGACACCCTGCTGGCCCAGATCGTCCACATGGTGGCCCAGGCCCAGCGCAGCCGCGCCCCGATCCAGCGCATGGCCGACCAGGTGTCCGGCTGGTTCGTGCCCGTCGTCATCGTGATCGCCGCGGTTTCCTTCCTGGTCTGGGGCCTGGTCGGTCCGGAGCCGCCCTTCGCTTTCGGCCTGATCGCGGCGGTGTCGGTCCTGATCATCGCCTGTCCCTGCGCCTTGGGACTGGCCACGCCGATCTCGATCATGGTCGGCGTGGGCCGCGGCGCCCAGGCCGGCGTGCTGATCAAGAACGCCGAGGCCCTGGAGCGCTTCGAGAAGATCGACACCCTGGTGATCGACAAGACCGGGACCCTGACGGAAGGCCGCCCGGCGGTGGTCGCCATCCGGACGGCGGCGGGTTTCGAGGAGGCGGAGGTTCTGCGGCTGGCCGCCGGCCTGGAACGCGGAAGCGAGCACCCCCTGGCGGACGCGATTCTCCGCGCGGCGGCCGAGCGCGGCCTGCCGCTTTCGCAGCCCACCGAATTCGATTCCCCCGTGGGCAAAGGCGTGCTCGGCGTGGTGGAGGGCCGCAGCCTCGTCCTCGGCTCGGGCAAGTTCCTGGCCGAGCAGGGGGTCGTGACCGCCGGCCTCGAGGCCGAGGCGGAGGCGCTTCGCGCGGAGGGCGCCACGGCGATCTTCGCCGCGGTGGACGGGGCGGCGGCGGCGGTCTTCGCCATCGCCGATCCCATCAAGCCCACGACGCCGGAGGCCGTGCGCGCCCTGCAGGCCGAAGGGGTGCGGCTGGTGATGATGACCGGCGACAACCGCACCACGGCCCTCGCCGTGGCCCGCAGGCTGGGGATCGACGAGGTCGAAGCCGAGGTCCTGCCCCAGGACAAGGCCGAGGTCGTGGAGCGGTTCCGGCGCGAGGGGCGCAGGACAGCCATGGCCGGAGATGGCGTGAACGACGCCCCGGCCCTGGCCGCGGCGGAAGTGGGCGTCGCCATGGGCGCAGGCGCCGACGTGGCGATCGAGAGCGCCGGGGTGACCCTGCTGCAGGGCGACCTGCAGGGCCTGGTCAAGGCTCGCCGGCTGTCGCGGGCGGTGATGCGCAATATCCGCGAGAACCTGTTCTTCGCCTTCGTCTACAACGCCGCCGGCGTTCCGATCGCCGCCGGGGTGCTCTATCCGGCGTTCGGGTGGCTTCTGTCCCCCGCCATCGCTGCGGCGGCCATGGCGCTCTCTTCGGTCAGCGTGGTGGGCAACGCCCTGCGTCTCCGCTCGCTCAGGCTTTGAGGCGCGCCACCACGGCCTCGTAGGCCGCCTGCAGTTCCGCGCGCACCTGGGACGAGCCGGGATCCGCGTCGCCCAGGTGCTCGGCGCGCAGCTCGTCCATGAAGCGTTCCCAGAGCGGCGGTCCGCCTTCCTCCAGGAGCTGGGCGCGGATCGAGAGCTCCTCGGTCACCGGCAGGTGCCGCCGGCCCCACGCAGCCATCTGGGCGAGGATCGGCAGCAGCTGCACCCCCCGTTCCGTCAGGCTGTAGATCGCCTTCTGCTTGTGGCTTGGGTCGTCCCGGCGGGTCAGGATCCCCTGTTCGGTCAGCCGCCGCAGGCGGTCGGCCAGGATGTTGGAGGCGATCCCTTCCTCCGACTGGGTGAGCAGCTCGCGGAACCGTCGCCGGGCGCCGAAGATCATGTCGCGCAGGATCAGCAGGCTCCAGCGGTCGCCCAGGACCTCCAGGGTCAGGTTGATCGGGCAGCCCGACCTATGGGCGATGGTCATGCGTCGTTCCTAGAAACCAGTTGCAAAGCGCACACGGTACAGGCCTGCAGCAACTGATTGCAAGCCGCAATCCGAATTCGGGCCCTTGAGCCAGGGAAGGGCGGTCACAGCGTCCGGCCGGGGGCCGGGTTCCCCCGCGCCGAGAGCCGCTTACGGCTCTCAAAAAATCAACCCATGGATGGGGTGACCGATGCGACAACTTGGCGCAGATGCCCGTTATAGGTGAAATTTAGGGCTTGATTAACTGCCAACCGAAATAGTCCGTCGGGTCTCTCTCCTGAAAAGGAGAACGATGTTCAGTTATCATTGAGATCTAGTTGGCGCTCATTGAGATATAATAGACAATATTTACCAATTGGCCCCAAGAGACGATTTGCAAAGACAATAGTCTCAATTCTCATTGGAATTAACACAAGCTTAGACGCAGTCATATCGGCGGCGAATGGCAAGGCTGTGGGTTGAAAAGCGGACGAGTTCGGAAGACATGCAGGTTGAAGACTCCTACACGGTAAGCTTGCAGGGCGCGCTGAACCTGCGCGATGCTCCGGCGATCCGTGAGCAGTTGCTCGCCGCGATCGGCGAGCATGAAGCCGTCGATCTGGACCTTTCCGGCGTCGAGTCGATCGACGTCGCGCTCGTCCAGGTCCTGCTCGCCGCAAGGAAGAGCGCCGACGCCAACGGTCGCATCCTCCGGCTGGCCCCTTCGCCGCCGGGAGAGGCGTGCGGCGTAATCTTCGCCCGCTGCGGCCTGGCGAGCGACCTCTGGAATTCTCAGGAGACGCAGGGATGACGAAGACCATCCTCACGGTCGACGATTCGGCCTCGGTCCGGCAGATGGTGCGGATGACCCTTTCGGGCGCCGGCTATCGGGTGCTGGAGGCGGTCGACGGGGCCGAAGGCCTGGCCAAGGCCACTTCCGAGACGGTCGATGCGGTCATCACCGACCTCAACATGCCCAATATGAACGGGCTGGACTTCATCCGTAGCTTCCGCCGACACCCTTCCAGCACCGGTGTTCCGATCGTCCTCCTGACCACCGAGTCCGACGACGAGCTGAAGCGCCAGGCCCGGGAAGCCGGGGCCATCGGCTGGATGGTCAAGCCCTTTCGTCAGGACCAGCTGCTCGCCATCGTCAGGAAGGTGGCCGGCCAATGAGCGCGGCCGATCCTGCCGAGGTGTTCCGCCAGGAGGCGAAAGACCTTCTGGAGCAGCTCGAGCAGATCCTTCTCGACCTGGCCAGGGCGCCGGAGGATCGGACGCTGATCGACGGCGCCTTCCGCGCCCTGCACACGATCAAGGGGTCGGGTGCGATGTTCGGCTTCGAGGCGGTCGCCGCCTTCGTGCACGAGTTCGAGACCGCCTTCGACCAGGTGCGCAAGGGCCGCGCCAGCGCCGGCGAGGCGCTGATCTCCGTGGCCCTGCAGGCCAAGGACCACGTCCACGCCCTCATCTTCCAGCCCGGTGAAGACGCCGGGGACGGCGCGGCCATCGTCGCGGCCCTGGAGGCCATCGTCCGACCGGGCGCGGCCAAGACGCCGGCGACGGCCGCCGAAGGCGCTCCGGCTCTCGCTTCGGGGGCGCCCTGGCGTCTGCGTTTCCGCCTGCCGGCCGACGCCCTGGCTTCGGGCGCCAATCCGCTGCTGCTGCTGGACGAGCTGCGGGAGTTGGGCGCCTTCGAGGTGACGGCCCTCACCGAAACCCTTCCGCCGCTCGAAGACCTCGATCCTCAGCAGCTGCACCTCGCCTGGACGGCGCGCCTGCCGGCCGAGGTCGACCGCGCGGCGGTGGAAGACGTCTTCATGTTCCTGCGCGACGAGATGGAGTTCGCCCTGGAGCCGGAGGCCGAACTCGCGCCGCCGCCGGCCGCCGCAGCCCTGGAAGCGCCCGCCGCCGAAGCGCGCGCCCCCGGCAAGGGCGGCGGGTCCATGCGCGTACCCGCCGAACGCCTGGACGAGCTGATGGACCGTGTGGGCGAGTTGGTGATCGCCCAGGCGCGCCTGTCCCAAATCGCCGAAGCCGGGGCCGACCCCGCCTTGAAGGCCATCGCCGAGGAGCTGGAGCGGCTGTCTTCGGGCCTGCGCGACACCACCATGGGCATCCGCATGGTGCCCATCGGCAGCCTGTTCGGCCGCTTCCGCCGGCTGGTGCACGACCTGTCCGCCAGCCTTGAGAAGAAGGTCGAGTTCGTCACCTCCGGCGAGGAGACCGAACTGGACAAGACCGTGGTCGAGCGCCTCGCCGACCCCCTGGTCCACCTGATCCGCAACGCCGTCGATCACGGGCTCGAGACGCCGGAGGGCCGCGCCGCGGCCGGCAAGCCGGCGGCCGGCTCGGTACGGCTGTCGGCCGTGCACGCCGGGGCGGAGGTGGCGATCTCCATTTCGGACGACGGACGGGGCCTGGACGCCGCCCGGATCCGCGCCAAGGCCGAGGAGGCGGGGCTTCTGTCGCCGGAGGCCAAGCTCTCCGATTCCGAACTGTACCAGTTCCTGTTCCATCCGGGCTTCTCCACCGCCTCCCAGATCACCTCGGTCTCCGGCCGCGGGGTTGGCATGGATGTCGTCAAGCGCACCGTGGAAAGCCTGCGGGGCAGCATCGACATCGCCACCCGGCCCGGCGGCGGGACCACCGCCACCCTGCGCCTGCCGCTGACGCTGGCCATCATCGACGGCATGCTGGTGCGGGTGGGAAGCGGGCGCTACGCCATCCCGCTTTCGGCCGTGGAGGAATGCGTGGAGCTGCCGCCCCAGGCCGACGCGCCGGAGGCCGGCCGCAGCTTCCTGAACATCCGCGGCGCCCTGGTGCCCTTCCTGCGGCTGCGCGAGCTCCTGAAGGTCGACGCGCCGCCGGAGCCGCACCAGAAGGTGGTGATCGTCTCTTCGGGCGAGCTGCGCGTGGGTCTGGTGGTCGACCAGATCATCGGCAACAGCCAGACCGTCATCAAGTCGCTGTCCAAGCTGCACGCGGGCGTGGAGACCTTCTCCGGCGCCACCATCCTCGGCGACGGGACCGTCGCCCTGATCCTCGACGTCGCCCATCTGGTCGCCTTCGGCCAGGCCTTCGAAGAGCGGCTGACGGCCCATCGCCTCGGGAGGGCGGCATGAAGGTCGTGACCCTGGACCTGGACGGCGAGGTGTTCGCCATCGAGGCCGAAAGCGTGCGCGAGATCCTCGACCCGCCGCCAATCACCCAGGTGCCGAACGCCCCGCCGTTCGTCGACGGGCTGATCAATGTCCGCGGCCGCGTCGTGCCGCTGGCGGACCTTCGGGTGATGTTCGGCATGGAGCGGCGCGCCGCCGACGCCCACACCCGCATCGTCGTGCTGGAAATCGAGCTGGACGAGGAGCCGACCATCGTCGGCGTCCGGGCCGACCGCGTCTACGACGTCACCGACATCGAACCGACGACCATCGAGGAGGCCCCGAAGGTGGGCATGCGGTGGCGCGCCGACTTCGTCCGCGGCGTCGGCAAGCGCGGCGACGACTTCATCATCGTCCCCAATCTGGGGCGGATTTTCGCAACTCAGACCGGCGCGGGGGCGCCGCGTCCGGAAGAGGGGACCGGGTCATGAGACTCACCATGAAGGTCAAGCTCGGCTTGACGTTCGCCATCGTCATCGCGCTGGCGGGCGTCAGCATGTTCATAGCCATCGGCAAGCTGGGCGAGTTGAACAACGCGTTCAACGCCGCCGTGGAAGGCAACGTCCAGCGCATCCAGATCGCCAACCTGATCAACGCCCGGACGCTGCGGGTGGCCCGCGACGAGCGGAATCTCATCCTGACGACTGACGAGGCCGGCATGGCCGAGGTGGTCCGCGCCATGGACGGCGAGATCGCCGCCATCAAGGAGGAGACGGCCAAGCTGCGGAGCTCGGCGAGCGACGAGGGCAAGCGCCGGATCGACGCCTTCATCCAGGCCTATGACGACTATCTGGCGATGCACGCCCGGATCCAACGCCTGGCGCTCGCCAACAACAATGCGGAGGCCTTCGCGCTCGCCAACGGCGAAGGCCGCACGATCCGCCAGAAGGCCGTCGACGCGCTCAACAGCGTGCTCGACCTCAACAACGAGCAGCTCGAACAGGCGTCGAAGGACACCGACGCCCTGTACGATGGCTCCCGGGCCCTGCTGATCGGTCTTCTCACCGCATCGACCCTCATCGCCCTCGGGGCCGCGGGGTGGATCCTCTACACCATGAGCCGGGCGCTGACCTCGGCCGTCGGCCTGGCCAACGCCGTGGCCGCCGGCGACCTGAACGCCACCGCCACGGTCAAGACCAATGACGAGATCAAGGACCTGATCGACGCCCTCAACACCATGACGGCCAAGCTGAGGGAGGTGGTCTCCGAGGTGATGGCCGCCTCGCGCAACGTGGCCGCGGGCAGCCAGGAGCTGTCGGCCAGCTCCGAGCAGCTCTCCCAGGGCGCGACCGAGCAGGCTTCGTCCACCGAAGAGGCCTCGGCCTCGATGGAGGAGATGGCCGCCAACATCAAGCAGAACGCCGAAAACGCCGGCCAGACCGAGCAGATCGCCCGCCAGTCGGCGGCCGACGCCCAGGCCAGCGGCCAGGCGGTCGGCAGGGCGGTGGAAGCCATGCAGACCATCGCCGAGAAGATCATGATCGTGCAGGAGATCGCCCGTCAGACCGACCTTCTGGCGCTCAACGCCGCGGTCGAGGCGGCCCGCGCCGGCGAGCACGGCAAGGGCTTCGCCGTGGTGGCTTCGGAGGTGCGCAAGCTCGCCGAGCGCAGCCAGGCCGCCGCCGCCGAGATCGGCACGCTTTCGGGCGATACGGTCAAGGCGGCTCAGGCCGCTGGCGAGATGCTGTCGAAGCTGGTGCCCGACATCCAGCGCACCGCCAGCCTGGTGGAGGAGATCTCGGTCGCCAGCCGCGAACAGAACGCCGGCGCCGCCCAGATCAACGCCGCCATCCAGCAGCTGGACAAGGTGACCCAACAGAACGCCGGCGCTTCGGAAGAGATGTCGGCCACCTCCGAGGAGCTGGCCAACCAGGCCGAGCAGCTGCAGGCCACAATCGGCTACTTCCGCCTGGACGAGAGCGCCGCGCGGCCCGCCAGGTCTCGGTTCGACCAGACCGCCGGCCGTGAAGTCCGCAAGGCTCTGATGTCGGCGCCGCACATGAGCCGCAAGCCGGCGCCGGCACCGGCGGCCGCATCCCACGGCGGCGGCTTCGCGCTGGACATGGGCGACGGCTCCGACGCCCTCGACGGCGAGTTCGCGCGCCGCGGCGCGGCCTGACGGGAGGCCGGTTCGTGTCCGACGCTGCGCAGTACGTCACGCTCGGCCTGGCGGGGGAGACGTTCGCCGTCCCTGTCGATCGGGTCCAGGAGATCCTGGAGCTGCGCCCGATCGCCCGCCTGCCGCACACTCCGGCCGATTTCCTGGGGATGATCGACGTCCGCGGCAGCGGCGTCCCGGTGGTCGACTTGCGGGCCAAGCTCGGCCTGGCCCCGGGCCGGGACGACGAGAGCACCCGCATCGTCGTGCTGTGGATCTCCGCCGAGGCGCGCATGCTGACGCTCGGCCTGAAGGCCGATCGGGTGTTCGAGGTGACGGTGCTGGACGGGGCCGAGCTGGAGCCGCCGCCGGAGATCGGAACCCGCTGGCGCTCCGACTGCATCGCTGGAATGGGCCGGCGCAACGGCGCCTTCGTCACCGTGCTCGATCTCGACCGGCTGTTCTCGTCCGACGAGATCCCGCTGCTGGCGTCGGAGGCGGCGGATGCCGCCTAGCGCGTCGGCGGTGCGTACCGCGCCGAGGATCCTTTCGGCCGGCGTCCGGAGCGAGGAGTTGGGCGACCGCGACTTCGAGCGGCTCTCCCGGCTGATCGGCGAGGAGGTCGGCATCAAGCTGCCCCAGGGCAAGCGCCTGATGCTGGAAGGCCGGCTGCGCAAGCGGGTGCGCCATCTCGGCTATTCGGGCGTGTCCGAATATTGCCGGTTCCTGTTCGAGGCCGACGGCCTGGAGACGGAGCTGCCGCACCTCATCGACGTGGTCACCACCAACAAGACCGACTTTTTCCGGGAGCCGGACCATTTCGCCTGGCTGACCGGACGCATCGTCCCGGAGCTCCTGACCGCCCGGCGTGGCGGGGGGACGCCGTTCCTGAAGGTCTGGAGCGCGGCCTGCTCCAACGGCGCCGAGCCCTATACCGCCGCCATGGTGCTGGCCGAACTGGCGCGCGAGGTCGGTGGTTTCCGCTTTGCGGTGCTGGGGACCGACATCTCCACCCAGGTGCTCGAACACGGCCGCCGCGCGGTCTATGCCGAGGCGGCCGTGGAGCCGGTGCCGGAGGCGCTGCGCCGCCGCTACCTGCTGACCTCCAAGGCCGGCGCCCGGGAGGTCCGCATCGCGCCCGAACTGCGCCGCCTGGTGCGGTTCGCGCGGCTGAACCTGATGTCCCAGACCTATCCCTTCGACCGGGACGTGGACGTCATCTTCCTGCGCAACGTGCTGATCTATTTCGAGCGCCAGACCCAGGAGGCGGTGATCCGCCGGCTGGCCGGCCACCTGCGCCCCGGGGGCTATCTGATCCTCGGCCACTCCGAATCCATGATCGGGACGCACATGCGGCTGCGCCAGTGCGCGCCCTCGGTGTTCCAGAAGACCTGACCTGAGATGCCCGCAGCCGCCGACAAGATACGCGTCCTGATCGTCGACGACTCGGCTTCCGTCCGCCGCGCCCTGGCGGAGATCGTCGCGTCCGACCCCGCGCTCGAGGTGATGGCCACCGCCGCCGACCCCTACGAGGCGGCCGAACAGATCAAGCGGGCCGTGCCCGACGTGATCTTCCTCGACATCGAGATGCCGCGCATGGACGGCCTGACCTTCCTGCGCAAGATCATGGCCCAGCGGCCGATCCCGGTGGTGATCTGCTCCAGCCTGACCGAAGAGGGCTCCGAAGCCCTGATGAAGGCGCTGGAGAGCGGCGCCGTCGACGTGGTGACCAAGCCGAAGATCGGCACGGCCAGGTTCCTGCAGGAGGCGCGCATGCGCATCTGCGACACGGCCAAGGCGGCCGCCCAGGCGCGCCTGTTCGGCGGCCGCCGCGCCCCGCCAAGGCTGGAGCCGCAGGCCAAGCTGACCGCCGATGCGGTCATCCCGCCCGCCGCCGCATCAGCCGCGCCGAAGATCGCCACCGAGCCGGTGATCTGCATCGGCGCCTCCACCGGGGGGACCGAAGCCCTGCGGGTGATCCTGCAGTCCCTGCCGCCCGACGCGCCCGGCGTGGCGGTGGTGCAGCACATGCCCGAACGCTTCACCGCCGCCTTCGCCCGGCGGCTCGACGGCCTGTGTGCGGTGGAGGTCAAGGAGGCCGAACCGGGCGACGCCCTGACCGCCGGCCGGGTGCTGGTCGCGCCGGGCGACCGGCACATGCTGCTGCGCCGGGTCGGCCGCCGCTACGAGGTCGCCTTGGACGACGGTCCGCACGTGCGCCGCCACCGGCCTTCCGTCGACGTGCTCTTCCGGTCCGCGGCCCAATGCGCGGGACCGAACGCCGCCGCGGCCCTTCTGACGGGCATGGGCGACGACGGCGCCCAGGGCCTGCTCGAGTTGCGCCAGTCCGGCGCGCGCACCTTCGCCCAGGACGAGGCGACCAGCATCGTCTTCGGCATGCCCAAGGAGGCCATCGCGCTTGGCGCGGCCATGAAGGTTCTGCCTCTGACGCGGATCGCCGCCGAGCTGCTGATCGCCGCCCGGCCGGCCGTTGGCCGAGGCGCCGCATGACGGCGGCGGTCAAGGCGATCGACGCCGGAAACACGACCGCGCAGAACTGCGCGGTCGCCGACCTGTCCGCCCGCCTGGGAGAGCCGCGGCGGCGGATCGAAGGCGCCTTCGTGGCGGTGGGCGACCGGCTGGGCCAGTGCGTCGAGCTGCTGTCGGCGCTCTCGGAGCTGTTCGAGGGGCTGCCCCGCCGGCTCGAAGGCGCCGCCGTCACGGAGGCCGAGGCCCGCCTCCGCCAGGTGGCCGCCGCCGCCGAGGCCATGGCCGTGCGGCTCACCGCTGAGCAGGAGGGCCTGAAGCGCCTGATGGCCGTGGTCGCCCGCGTGGAGCGCCCGGTCGGCGAGATCTCCAGCGCCGTGCGGGCCATCGGCATGGTCGCCCTCAACGCCCGGGTCGCGGCCGCGTCCCTGACCGGCGACAATGCGGACTTCTGCGTCTTCACCGCCGACATCGCCCGGCTCTCGGAGCACGCCACCCGCACCATCCGGGCCTTCGCCGACGTTTATGGGGAGCTGGTCGCCTCCCTGCGGGCCGCCGACGCCCAGAGCGCCCGCTTCGACGCCGGGCGCAGGTCCGACCTCTCACAGTTCGTGGTGCGGGTGAACGGCGGGCTGGAGGCGGTCGCCGCCCGCCGCAGCCAGGCCGCCGCGGCCAGCCTGGAGGTGGGCCGGCTGTCGGCCCAGATCCGCGACCGGGTCGGGACCGCCGTCTTCGCCCTGCAGATCGGCGACATCACCCGCCAGCGGGTGGAGCATGTGGAGGCCGCGCTCGACGCGCTTTCCGCCCATCTGGCGGCGGGGGACGATGCGGCGGTCGCCGGCGCGATCTGCCGGCTGCAGGCCGAGCAGCTTTCCCAGGCCATTGCGGCGTTCGAAGGCGAGCTCGACCAGGTGGTCCGGGCGCTCGGCAGCCTGCGCGGCGAGGCATGCGAGGTGGTGCGCCGCGGTCAGGCGGTGTTCGGCGCCGAGCGCGGCTCGTTCCTGGTGGAGCTGGCCGAGGAGCTGCGCCGCACCTGCGATCTGATCCGTTCATGCGAGGCCGCCAGCGCCGAGCTCGACCGCGCCGCCCGGCGCGTGGTGGAGCGGGTCGCCGAACTGGCCCAGCGGATCGAGGCGGTCCAGGCCATCGAGGCCGAGATGCGCCTGGTCAGCCTGAACATGGCCCTGCAGTGCAGCCGCCTGGGCCAGGACGGCCGCGCCCTGAAGGTGATCGCCCAGGAACTCGGCGGGCTGGTGGCGGCCACCGTCGGCGCGGCCGAGTTGGTGGTCGACGGCCTGGGCGAGGCGCAGGCGCTGGCGCAATCCCTGAGTTCGGTCTGGACGGACGGTGAGGCGTCGGCGTCCCTGGAGGCCGAAGCCGCTGCATCGGTCGCCCTGCTGGAGGGCGTCGACGCCGACCTCGCCGATGCGCTGGGAGTGCTGGCGCGCGACGGCGACCAGGTCGCGCGGCTGCTGGCGGTCACCGCCCGCGACATGCGCATCCGCGAGGATATCGGCCAGGCCCTGCGCGGGATCCTGGCCGAACTGGAAGCCGCCGCCGAGGCCGGCGGGCCGCCGTCGGCGGAGGCCGTCGAATGCGCCCGGGAAATCCTCGGCGCCCGTTACACCATGGCCAGCGAACGCGCCCTGCACGACCGGTTCTTTGACGCCGCGCCGGCTCCGACGCCGGAGCTCGAAGAGGACTTGAGCGCCGTCCTCCTGTGAAGGCGGTCAGCCCGCCGTCCGCGCGCGGCGCGCCCGCGTGCCGATCTCGTGCCCCAGCCAGACCGAGACCGACCACAGGATCAGTGAGCCGCCGACGAACGCGCCGGCCCGTCCCCAGGCGCCCTCCTGCACCAGCCGCAGCGCTTCGAGGCTGAAGATCGAGAACGTCGTGAAACCGCCGCAGAAGCCGCCCATGACGAACTGGCCCGCCAAGGGGCGGCCGGCCGTCTGGCCGTCCGTGTCCGTCCCGGCGAAATAGAGGCCGATCAGGAACGAGCCGAGGGCGTTGACGGCCAGCGTCCCCCAGGGAAAGTCAGCACCGGCCAGGGCCAGCGAAACGCCGTAGCGCGCCGCCGAACCCAGGGCGCCGCCGGCCCCCACCGCCGCATAGAGGCCGAGCCGTCCCGCCATGGCTCAGCCCCCCGCCAGCCATTGACCCGCCGCAAGCCCGGCGGCCGCCGCGGTCAGGCAGAGGAGGAGCGAGGCTGCGACGTTCCAGGCGGCGCGGCGCAGCTCGCGGTTTTGCACCAGGATCAGGGTCTGGAGGCTGAAGGACGAGACCGTGGTGTAGCTGCCCAGCACCCCGACGGCGAGCGCCAGCCACAGCGGCAATGCGGCCGACGGGCGGCCAGGCTCCAGCAGGGCACCGGCCATCAGCCCCAGCGCCGCGGCGCCGGTCACGTTCACCGACAGGACGCCCCACGGAAACCGCCCCCCGATACGGCGGTCGACCACGCCCGACAGCCAGAAGCGCAGCATGGCGCCGAGGGCGCCTCCGAGCGCCACGGCGAGAAAGTCATTCAGGGAGAATGGCGCACCCGACACGATTCGAACGTGTGACCTTTGCCTTCGGAGGGCAACGCTCTATCCAGCTGAGCTACGGGTGCGTGCTTCGAGCGGAAGGCGCTTCTAGCGGAAACCGCGCCGAAGCGAAAGGCTTAGGCCGGCGCCTTTTCCGTCGCGGTGGTGAGCGCCACGAACACATCCTCCAGGTCCGGGTCCTCGGTGGAGATGTCCTTGATGTGCAGGCCGATAGCGCGGACGGCCGCCAGCACCTGCTCCACGCTGGACTGGCCGGTGCGGTAGGTGACGGCGAAGGAGCCGTCCGGCCGCAGCCGGGTCTCGAAGCCGGCAAGCTGGGGCGCCGCCGCCAGCGGCTCCTCCGGCAGGACGATGACGTTGCGGGTGTCGAGCCGGCGCAGCAGGGTGGTGGTGGGTTCGCAGGCCACGACCTCGCCGCGGTTGACGATGGCGATCTGGTCGCAGAGCTCCTGGGCCTCTTCCAGATAGTGGGTGGTGAGCACGATGGTCACGCCCTTGCGGTTCAGCTCCAGCACATAGGCCCAGAGCTGGCGGCGCAGCTCCACGTCGACGCCCGCGGTGGGCTCGTCGAGGATCAGCACCGGCGGATTGTGGGTCATGGCCTTGGCCACCATAAGGCGGCGCTTCATGCCGCCGGAGAGCTGGCGCACATAGGCCGAGGCCTTGTCGGCCAGGCCCAAGGCCTCCAGCAGCTCCATGGTGCGACGTTCTCCCGGCGGCACGCCGTACATGCCGGCCTGGACTTCGAGGCTTTCGCGCGGGGTGAAGAAGGGGTCGGCGGCGATCTCCTGGGGCACCACGCCGATGGCGGCGCGGGCGTCGCGCGGGCGCTCGTCGATGTCGCGGCCCCAGATGCGCACCGTGCCCGAAGTCTTCTTGCAGAGGCCGGCCAGGATGTTGATGAAGGTCGACTTGCCCGCCCCGTTCGGTCCCAGCAGGCCGAAGATCGCCCCGCGCGGGATCTTCAGGTCCACGCCCTTCAGGGCCCGCATCTCCGGCGTGGTCTTGGTGGCGGGATAGGTCTTCACCAGGCCTTCGGCCTCGATGGCGTAGTCGGGCAGGTCCATGCGGGGTTTGGCCTCGGGCTCGATGGATTGACGGCGAAAGCCGCGCTCGCATACCTAGGCGCGCGCGCGGGTTCCGCCAAGGCGCGCGCACCGGAGAGTTTCATGGCCCGCAAAGCCCCCGTTCCCGACCAAGGCCGCTCCTCGAAGCTGGAGCCCATGCCCGCCAAGCCGGCGGCTACGCCGCCGCATCCGGCGCCGGAGGTGATCGTGGTCCGCTCCGGCCGGATCGCCTGCGACGGGGTCGGCGGCGCCCTGGGCCATCCCAGGGTCTGGCTGGAGATGGGCGAAGCGGCCTTCGTGGAATGTCCCTATTGCGACCGCCGCTTCGTGCTGGCGGAGGGCTCCGAAGGCGCCGAGGACGAGCGCCTGGCGCCGGGCGTGTACGAAGGCCCGCACGGGCACTGAGCGCCCTCAAAAGCTGTCATCCCGGTCTCGGCGCAGCCGAAGACCCATACCTCCGCACGGGTCCTTTCATGTGGAGCCCGGCGTCGACGCTGCGAGCCGACTTGCGCGATCCGGCGTTCATGGGGCCCGACAGCCGCTGCGCAACTCCAGGATGACGAAGAGGGCGCGCGCGCTGACCCTGTCCGAATCCCGCCAGCACGTCACGGCGGCGCTTCCTATATCGTCCTTCACCTGACGAGGAGGCGAGCATGACCCAGCAAGACAAGGCCGCGGCGTTCCGCAAACTGCACGAAGGCCCGGAGATCCTGGTCCTGCCCAACGCCTGGGATGCGGCCAGCGCCGCCCTGATGGCCGACGCCGGCGCCGAGGCGGTGGGCACCTCCTCGGCCGCCGTGGCCTGGGCGCACGGCTATGCGGACGGCGACGTGCTGCCGCGCTCGGCCCTGTTTTCGACGATCTCCGAGATCACCCGCGTGGTCTCCGTTCCCCTCACCGCCGACATTGAAGGCGGCTACACCGACGACCTTTCCGAACTGGCCGAGGTGATCGAGGGCGTGATCGGCGCCGGGGCGGTGGGGATCAACCTGGAGGACGGCCCGCGGGATCCCGGCCTGCACGCCCGCAAGATCGAAGCCGTGCGAAAGACCGCCGGCGACAGGCTGTTCGTCAACGCCCGCATCGACGTCTATCTGCGCGGCGGCTCGGGCGACGAAGCCCTGAACGAGACGCTGCGGCGCGCCGAATTCTATAAGGGCGCCGGAGCTGATGGAATCTTCGTCCCCGGCCCGGTGGACGAGAGCCTGATCGCCACCCTGGCCCAGGAGATCGCCCTGCCGCTCAACGTCATGGGCCGCGGCGGCGCGCCCACGGCCGAGCGGCTGCAGGCGCTGGGCGTGCGAAGGCTCTCCTCGGCGACCGCGCCGTTCCGGGCGGCCTATGCGGCGCTCGCCCGGGCGATGGCGGACTATACGGCCAGCGGCGACGCCTCGGCTCTCGCGGCCCTGGGCCAAGGCCTGCCGGACCTCAACAGGCGGTTCGCCTGAGGCGTTGAAATTCGGCGGCGGGGGCAGATGACCGGCGGCCTCCGCGCGCCTATCTTGCCCCCATGACCGAGACCCTCGACGCCGCCCCCGCCGCCCTGGACGAGATCCCGCGCGAACCGACCCAGGACGGGCCGGCGGTGCGGCTCTATCTGGTGGACGGCTCCGGCTTCATCTTCCGCGCCTATCACGCCCTGCCGCCGCTGACCCGCAAGTCCGACGGCCTGCCGATCGGGGCGATTTCGGGCTTCTGCAACATGCTGTGGAAGTTCCTGGTGGAGATGAAGGCCAAGCCCGAGGGACCGACCCACCTGGCCGTGGTGTTCGATCATTCGGAAGAGACGTTCCGCAACAAGCTGTACGATCAGTACAAGGCCCATCGGCCGCCGCCGCCCGAGGACCTGATCCCGCAGTTTCCGCTGATGCGCGAAGCGACGCGGGCGTTCGGCGTGCCGTGCCTGGAGCTGCCCGGCTACGAGGCCGACGACCTGATCGCCGCCTATGCCTGCAAGGTCCGCGACCTGGGCGGGGAGGCGGTCATCGTCTCGTCCGACAAGGACCTGATGCAACTGGTCGGCGACCGGGTCTCCATGCTCGACACCATGAAGAACCTGAAGATCGGCCGCGAGCAGGTGATCGAGAAGTTCGGCGTGCCGCCCGAGAAGGTGGTGGACGTCCAGGCCCTGTGCGGCGACTCGGTCGATAACGTGCCGGGCGCCCCCGGCATCGGAGTGAAGACCGCCGCCCTTCTGATCAACGAGTTCGGCGATCTCGACACCCTCCTGGCCCGCGCTTCGGAGATCAAGCAGCCCAAGCGGCGCGAGACCCTGATCGAATTCGCCGACCAGATCCGCCTCTCGCGGGAGTTGGTCCGGCTCGACTGCGACACGCCGCTCCCGTCCCCCATCGACGAGCTCGTGGTCGATGATCCCGACCCCGCTGTGCTCGGCAAGTTCCTGGAGGAGATGGAGTTCCGTTCGCTCGCGCGGCGGATCGGCGAGGCGCGGGCGAACGGCGTCGAGGCCCAGGCGCCCGTTCAGGCGCCGGCCCCTTCGCCGGAGCACCCGGCCATCGACACCTCCGCCTATGTCTGCGTGCGCGACGTCGCCACGCTCGAGGTCTGGATCGCCAAGGCCCGGGCCGCGGGCGTGGTCGCCTTCGACACCGAGACGGACTCGCTTTCCTCGGCCGGAGCCAATCTCTGCGGCTTTTCGCTGGCGGTCGCCCCGGGCGAGGCGGTCTATATCCCGGTCGGCCACGAGAACGAGGGCGCCGGCGGGCTGGAGTTCGAGGCCCCCGAGGCGCTGGAGCAGATCCCGTGCGAAGACGTCATCGCGCGGCTCAAGCCGCTGCTGGAGGATCCCGCGGTCCTGAAGGTGGCGCAGAACGCCAAGTACGACATGGCGGTCCTCTCCCGCTACGGGATCGCGGTCTGGCCCATCGAGGACACCATGCTGATCAGCTACGCCCTGGAGGGCGGGCTGCACAAGAGCCACGGCATGGACGAGCTTTCCAAGCGCTGGCTGGGGCACGCGCCCATCGAGTTCAAGACTGTCGCCGGGACCGGCAAGGCCCAGAAGAGCTTCAAGCACGTGCCGCTGGATGCGGCCACCTGCTATGCGGCCGAGGACGCCGACGTCACCCTGCGGCTCTACGAGCACCTGCGCCCGCGCCTGCACCGCGAGGGGCTGCTGACCGTCTACGAAACCCTCGAACGCGGCATGCCCAAGGTGCTGGCGGACATGGAGTGCGCCGGCGTCCGGGTGGATACCGAGCGCCTGCGCCAGCTCTCCAATGACTTCGGGACGCGGATGGCCGAGCTGGAGGCCGAGGCTCACCACCTCGCCGGCCGTCCGTTCAACCTGGGCAGCCCCAAGCAGATCGGCGAGGTGCTGTTCCAGGAGATGGGCTTGGCCTCGGGCCGGGTGACGGCCACGGGCGCGGCCTCCACCGACGCCTCCATGCTCGAGGAGCTGGCGGCCCAGGGCCATGAGCTGCCCCGCGTGCTGCTCGACTGGCGTCAGCTCTCCAAGCTGCGCGGCACCTATACAGAGGCCCTGGTCGCGGCGATCTCCGAGCGGACGGGACGGGTGCATACCTCCTACGCCCTGGCCTCGACCTCGACCGGCCGGCTCTCCTCCTCCGATCCAAACCTGCAGAACATCCCGATCCGGACGGAAGAAGGGCGCAAGATCCGCAAGGCTTTCATCGCCGAGCCGGGACACGTGCTGATCAGCGCCGACTACAGCCAGATCGAGCTGCGCCTGCTCGCCCATATCGGCGACATCCCGCAGCTGAAGGAGGCCTTCCACCGGGGCCTGGACATCCACGCGGCCACCGCCTCGGAGATGTTCGGCGTGCCGATCGAGGGCATGCCGGCCGAGACCCGCCGCCGGGCCAAGGCGATCAATTTCGGCATCGTCTACGGCATCTCAGCCTTCGGCCTGGCCAACCAGCTCTCGATCCCCCAGGACGAGGCCGGCGCCTACATCAAGACCTATTTCGACCGCTTCCCCGGCATCCGCACCTATATGGACCGGACCAAGCAGCTCGCCCGCACCCAGGGCTTCGTCAGCACCATCTTCGGGCGCAAGGTCCACATTCCGGCGGTGAAGTCGAAGTCGGCCGCCGAGCGGGCCTTCGGCGACCGGGCGGCGATCAACGCGCCGATCCAAGGCGCCGCGGCCGACGTGATGCGGCGGGCGATGATCCGGATGCCGGACGCCCTGAAGGCGGCTGGCCTGTCGGCGCGGATGCTGCTGCAGGTGCATGATGAACTGGTCTTCGAAGCTCCGGAAGCGGAGGCCGAGGCGACCATCGCCGTGGCGAAGAAGACCATGGAGCGCGCCGCTGAACCCGCCGTCGCGCTCTCGGTGCCCCTGGTGGTGGACGCGCGCGCCGCCCCCAACTGGGACGACGCGCACTGAGGCGCTAGCTCATCAGCCGCTCGGCGATCTGGACGGCGTTGAGGGCCGCGCCCTTCAGGAGCTGGTCGCCGGCCAGGAACAGCGACAGGGTCCGGCCGCTGGGATCGCTCAGGTCCCGGCGGACGCGCCCGGCCAGCACCTCGTCCACGCCCGAGGCCTCGTTGGGCATGGGATAGTGGTTGGCGGCATGGTCGTTGACGAGCCGCAGGCCCGGCGCCCGGGCGAGCCAGGCTTCGGCTTCGGCCGGGTCGACGGGGTGCGCGAACTCCACCGTGAGGGCCATGGAGTGGGCGCGCAGCACCGGCACGCGGATGCAGGTGAAGCTGACCCGCATGTCCGGCGCATCCATGATCTTGCGCACCTCTTCGATCACCTTCAACTCCTCGCCGTTGTAGCCGGTGGCCGGGTCGACCGCGGCGTTGTGGCTGAAGACGTTGAAGGCGTAGGGGTGCGGCAGCACCTGGGGCGCATAGGCTTCGCCGGCCAGGTGGGCGGCGGTGGCGGCTTCCAGCTCGGCCATGGCTGCGGCGCCGGCGCCCGAGGCCGACTGGTAGGTGGCGCCGATCAGCCGCAGGATGCGGTTGCGGGCGTGCAGGGGCGCCAACGCCACCACCGCGATGGCCGCCACGCAGTTGGGATTGGCGACGATGGCCGGGCGCTCGTCCAGCAGCCGGCCGTTCACCTCCGGCACGACTAGCGGTGTCGCCGGGTCCATCCGGAAGGCCGAGGAGTTGTCCACCACCCTGCAGCCGGCGGCTGCGGCGAGGGGGACGTATTGCCGGCTGATCGAGGCGCCGGCGGAGAAGAGCGCCACATCGACGCCTTCGAAGCTTTCGGGCGTCAGCGCCTCCACCCTCACCTCGCGCCCGCGGAACGGCAGGGCGCGGCCGGCCGAGCGCGGCGAGGCCAGGAGCTTCAGCGACCGGACCGGGAAGTTCCGGCGCTCCAGGCAGGCGACCAGTTCGGCGCCCACCGCGCCGGTGGCGCCGATCACCGCCACGTTCAGCAGCCGCGCGGCGGGCCCGTCGCCAGGGGTCTCGTGAAGCATTTCAGGGGCGTCTTGCAGGGAAAGCATGGGTTCGTCTCCGGGGTTGGGGGCCGGAGGCGGGGATCGTCGGGCTTTCGCGCAGATGATGACCCCGGCCTCGCGGCGGGGTCTTCGGGGTTCAGGCGGCGTGCGCGCGCGTTCCCCCAAGCCCCGCGGGCATGGTGGTTTTAATCGCGCTTTTAATGGTCGAACGACGCATGGGCGGCTGCATAGCGGCGCGCCGGCCCCTTGTAAACAACCGCGGGCGTGGCACATCCAATCGGCCGCCGGTGCGTTATCGGCGGGCGAGGGGGCCATGGACGACGCTCCGGACGAACAGACCCTGCCGATCTCGGCCATCCTGCGCGAGCTGTGCGCGGAGGAGCGGATCACCGTGGGCGAGATCGTCCACCGCTTCGGCCGGCGCGCCTTCGGCGCCCTGCTGTTCATCTTCTCGACGCCCAATCTCCTGCCCCTGCCGCCGGGTTCCTCCACCGTGCTGGGCGCGCCGTTGGTGCTGTTGAGCCCGCAGGTGGCGCTGGGGGTCCATGCGCCCTGGCTGCCGCGGTTCGTGGACGATCGAGAGATCTCCGGCGCCGACCTGCAGCGCAGCTTCGGCCGCATGCTGCCGTTCGTCGAAGGGTTCGAGCGGGTGTCGCGCCCGCGGCTCGCCTTCCTGTTCGGGCCTTGGGGCGACCGGATGATCGGCCTGGTCTGCACCCTCTTGTCCCTGGTGCTGATTCTGCCGATCCCGTTCGGCAATCTGCTGCCGGCGCTGACGATCGGCGTCCTGGCCTTCTCGCTGGTTCAGAGGGACGGGGTTTTCGCCCTGCTGGGCTACGTTCTGGCCACCGTCAGCGGCGGCGTTCTGGTGTTCGCCGCCGACGTGGTGATCGGCGCCGTTCGCCATCTCGTGAACTGGTTCGGAGCCGCTTGACACCCGGCCCGGTCCGGCGCGTTGTTTCCTTTATGCAAGTCCAAGTCACCGGCAAGCATGTCGACGTCGGCGAGGCCCTGCGTATGCGGGTCACCGACGAACTCACCGGCTCCATCGGCAAGTATTTCGACCGCGGCGGCGACGCCGACGTGGTCGTCAGCCGCGACGGCCACGCCTTTCGCGTGGACTGCCGCGTCACGCTCGCCTCGGGCCAGCAGCTTCAGTGCCACGCCCTGGGCGGCGACGCCCACGGCGCCTTCGATGCGGCGCTCTCCAAGATCGAGACACGCATCCGCCGCTACAAGCGCCGCCTGAAGGATCATTCCCCCGCCGCCACGGCCAAGCAGGCCGAGACGGCCGCCTATTTCGTCCTGCGTGCGCCCGAGGAAGAAGAAGATGTCGAGTGGGGCGACGTCGAATCGTCGCACGCCGGCGCTAGTCCTCCCTCCGCAATGGTAATCGCCGAAACGGAAAAGGACGTCCGCACCATGACCGTTTCCATGGCGGTCATGGAGTTGGACTTGACGGAATCTCAGACAATCGTGTTTAGGAACGCCGCCCACGGGGGACTATCCGTGGTGTATCGCCGGCCTGACGGAAATATCGGCTGGATCGACCCCGAACGCACGAAATCGCTGAACGGGACCGGATCTAACGGAGCCGCCGCGCTTTAAGCGTCGCTCTCCCGGTCGCCGCGGCGCGGATTGGGGTTTTTGTGTTGGGTTTGGGCGTTACGGGACCATGCAGATAGGCGACATCCTGGATCGCGGCGCGATCGCGCCGCGGGCGAGCGCGCCCAACAAGCGGCATGTTCTGGCCCTGCTGGCCGACATCGCCGCGCGCAATTTCGGCCTGGACTCCGGCCAGGTCCTCGAGGCCCTGAGCGAACGCGAGCTGGCCGGCTCCACCGGCGTGGGTTACGGCGTGGCCGCGCCCCATGCCCGGCTGGAGGGACTCACGCGGATGCGCGGGGTGTTCCTGCGCCTGGAGCAGCCGGTCGAGTTCGGCTCGGTCGACGATCAACCGGTGGACCTGATCTTCGCGCTGTTCGCCCCGCCCAACGCCTCGACAGAACACCTGCGGGCGCTGGCCCGAGTCTCGCGCCTCCTGCGGCAGGCGGAGCTGCGCGAACAGCTGCGCCAGGCGCGGACGGCCGACGCCATCCACGCGCTCCTGGTTCAGGAGCGCCCCTCCGCCGCCGCCTGACGCAGAGGTCGGGCGGGCGCAGGGCGCACGCAGCCTCTGGAGATCGCAGGCCCTCCGGCCGTAGCGCCGTTCCTCAGTGCACCGAAACCGGCGCCAGCTCGTGGGCGAGCGCCGCGGCCACGGCCGAAGCCTTGTCCGTCAGCACGGCCAGGCGTTCGCCGTCCGCGCGGTGCACGGCGTAGAGGGTCTGCTCCGGGTCGAGCTGGAACCCTTCGATCTGGCCCGAAGGAGTCGAGGCCAGGATCTCGGCGGCCTTGATGGGACGCACATAGACGAGGTCCGGGGCGCCCAAGGCGGCGAAAGCTTCTCTGGTCAGCACGGGCGTCATCATGACCACCTCCGTAAAACTCAACGCACCCGACGGCCGCCGGTTCAGCCGGCCGTCTTCCCGCGCCCCGGCCCATCCGGCGGCGCGGATCTGCGGCGGCGGGATCAGCCCGCCGTCCTGATCGGGATTCGCTGGACCCTGCGTTCGGGCTCGGGACGTTCGAGGTCGATGTGCAGGAGCCCATGCTCCAGCGAGGCGCCGCTCACCACCATGCCGTCGGCCAGGACGAAGCTCCGGACGAAGCCCCGCGCCGCGATGCCGCGGTGCAGATAGGCCTCCTCGCCGGCGCCTTCGCGCTTGCCCGCCACGATGAGCTGGCGGTCCTCCAGGGTCACCTGCAGCTGGTCGGGCGTGAAGCCCGCCACCGCCAGGGTGATCCGAAGCGCGCCCGCGCCGCGATCCTCCACATTGTACGGCGGATAGCTCTCCGCCGCCGCCTTGGCGGCCCGCTCGATCAGGCTGCGCGTATGGTCGAAGCCCAGGAGAAAGGGGCTGTCGAACACCATCGACCTGTTCATTCCAGAGTCCTCAAGTTCCAAGCGACTCCCCGGAAGATCCGCCCTGGATCGGCGCGGCCCTTCCGGTCGACCCCTGATGTGGCCCTGCAAACGCCCGTTTTCAACCGCCGCCGTATGGGCGCACATTCCGTGGGCCGGCGGCCGCGCCGGCGGGGAGGAAGCTCATGTCGATCGAACTCTGGTGCCTGTTCCTGGCCATGGCGCTGGGACTCGTGCACCTCAGCGCCGCATCCTTCGCCTTCAAGGCGCAGGTGGGAAACCGGTACTCGGTGGGTTCGCGGGAGGAAGGCCTGGCGCCCACAGGCCTCGCCGGGCGGCTGGACCGCGCCCAGCGGAATTTCCTGGAGACCTTCGCGATCTTCGCCGCCGCCGTCCTGATGGTGGAGATGCTGAACGAGGGCGGCTGGCTCAGCGCCTGGGGCGCGGGGATCTACCTCGCCGGCCGCGTCCTGTTCCTGCCGCTCTACGCCGCGGGCCTGCCCTGGGTGCGCACCTTCAGCTGGAACGCCGCGACCCTGGGCCTCGTCATGGTGATGATCGAGGCGGCGATCTGAAAGGGCGAAGGCCCGCCGGGTTACCGGCGGGCCTTCATGGTGGAGCTAAGCGGAGTCGAACCGCTGACCTCTTGAATGCCATTCAAGCGCTCTACCAACTGAGCTATAGCCCCGAGGTCCGGGCTCTCCGGCGAGGCTCCCCGCCGAAGAGGCGCGGAACCTAGTCTGAGAGATGGGCGCGATCAAGCCTCTGTGAGAGCATTTTTGTCGCGCCCTCCGACCTAGCGGTCGTCGTCGTCTCCCTCGCCCGGCAGGCCGTCGATTTCGGAGTCGTCGAAGTCGTCCTCCTCGTCCTCGAGGAAGGGCACGTCGTCGGTGTCCTCCTCGTCTTCGAGATCGTCTTCGGTGAATTCCGAAAGCTGGTCGTCGCCGCCGGGCTCGGCGGTTTCGTCGTCGTCTTCGGAGATCAGCGGCGGCTCGTCGGCCACCTCGTCCAGCTCCGGCGCGCCGGCGTCTTCTTCTTCTTCCTCGTCATCCTCGGCCTTCTTGCCGCGGACTTGATCTTCGCGCTCGTCGTCCAGGTCGGCCTCGACCGGGGCGGCGCGGGCGCGGACGCGGCGGTTGCGCACCGCCTCGTCAGGGTCGAACTCGGTCGCGCATTTCGGGCAGACCGCCGGGCGGCGGTTCAGGTCGTAGAACTTGGCTTGGCAGTTGGGGCAGATTTGCTTTGCGCCCAGTTCGGGATTGGCCAAGGCGGGAGCCTCTTGGAGCAAGGGGTTCGGATCGAAGCGGGCTCCCTTGCCATGGGCGTAAGCCGCTGTCAAAAGCAAACCCCCTCGGCAAAAACAGCAGGCCTTAAGGAGGCTTGGAACACTCAAATGACGCCGGCAGGACTGACCGCGAAACGCGGCGGCCCGCTGCGGGGTCGCGTGCGCGCCCCGGGCGACAAGTCGATCTCCCACCGGGCCCTGATCTTCGGGGCGCTCGCCGAGGGAACGACGGAGATTGAGGGCCTTCTGGAGGGCGAGGACGTGCTGCGCACGGCCGCCGCCATGCGCGCCTTCGGGGCGGAGGTGGAGCGCCTGGGCGAAGGGCGCTGGCGCGTCGTGGGCAAGGGCGGTTTCGAGGAGCCGTCCGACGTGATCGACTGTGGCAACGCCGGCACCGGCGTGCGGCTGATCATGGGGGCGGCGGCCGGCTTTCCGCTGGCGGCCACCTTCACCGGCGACGCCTCCCTGCGCAGCCGGCCGATGAACCGGGTGATGGTCCCGCTGAAGGACATGGGCGCCGCGTTCCTGGGCCGGTCGGGCGGGCGCCTGCCGCTGACCCTGCGCGGGGGCGAGCTTTCGCGGATCGAATACCGCCTGCCCGAACCCTCGGCCCAGGTGAAGTCGGCGGTGCTGCTGGCCGGGCTGCACGCCGCCGGCGGGGCCAAGGTGATCGAGCCGGAGCCGACCCGCGACCATACGGAGCGGATGCTGCGGGCCTTCGGCGCCCATGTGGACGTGCGCGACAAGGGCGGCGAGCGTCACATCGAGCTGCCCGGCGGCCAGAAGCTGGTGGGCGCCCGGGTGCGCGTGCCGGGCGACCCCTCCTCGGCGGCCTTCCCGCTGGTGGCGGCCCTGGTGACCCCCGGCTCGGAGGTGACGGTGGAGGACGTGCTGCTGAACGAACTGCGCACCGGCCTCTTCCGGACGCTCAGCGAAATGGGCGCGGAGCTTTCGGTGGAGAACGTCCGCAATTCGGGCGGCGAGCAGATCGGCGACGTCACCGCCCGGCACTCGCGGCTGCACGGCGTGGCGGTGCCGCCGGAGCGTGCGCCGTCCATGATCGACGAGTATCCGATCCTGGCGATCGCCGCGGCCTTCGCCGAGGGGCGCACGGTCATGCGCGGCATCGGCGAGATGCGGGTGAAGGAAAGCGACCGCATCGCCTTGACCGCCCAGGGCCTCCTGGCCTGCGGGGTCGTCGTCGAGGAAGAGGCCGAAGGGATGACCGTGGTCGGGACCGCCCACGGCAATCGCCCTGTCGTGGGCGGCGGCCGGGTGACCACCCGGGGCGACCACCGCATCGCCATGTCGCACCTGATCCTCGGCCTTGCGGCGGAGGCGCCGGTGTCGGTCGACGAACCCGGCATGATCGCCACCAGCTTCCCGGGCTTTGTGGAGCTGATGCGCGGCCTGGGGGCGGAGATCGCGTGAAGCCGCCCTTCGTCATCGCCGTCGACGGACCCGCCGCCTCAGGCAAGGGAACGATCGCCACGCGGCTGGGCGCGGCCTTCGGCGCGCCTGTGCTCGACACCGGCCTGCTCTATCGGGCGGTCGGCGTGCTGCTGCAGCGCCGGGGCGGGGATCTGGGCGACGCGGCGGCGGCGGCGGCGGTCGCACGCGCCCTGACCGCCGACATGCTGACCGACCCGGGCTTCCGCACGCGCGAGGCGGGCGAGGCGGCCAGTCGCGTCGCGGTGCATCCGAGCGTCCGCGAGGCCCTGTTCGAGATGCAGCGCGCCTTCGCCCGGCGGCCGGAGGGCGCGGTGATCGACGGGCGGGACATCGGCACGGTGATCGCGCCGGAGGCGCCCGCCAAGCTTTATGTCACCGCGCGTCCGGAGGTGCGGGCCGAGCGGCGCTGGCGCCAGTTGGCCGGCCAGGGGGAGGCCGTGACCTACGAGGAGATCCTGGCCGACATTCGCCGACGCGACGCCCGCGACAGCGGGCGCGCCGACGCGCCCATGCGGCCGGCGGCCGACGCCGCCTTGCTGGACACCTCCGAAATGACTATAGAGCAGGCAGCCGATGCGGCCCGCCGCATCGTCGAGGCGGCGCGCGCTCGCTGGGAGCAATCCTAGGCCGGCAAATCCAACCGCGCCCATCCCTCGATCGCCGCGGGCAAATCCACCTGCGGGGCGCACCGCCCCGCCTTCGGTTCAACCCCTAACCGACGCCGGGACTCCGTCCGACCGCTGTTCGCGCCGGACCTCGCGTCATTTGAAGACGAAAGACCAATATGGCTGACGATATGAGCCTCAACCCCTCGCGCGACGACTTCGCCGCGCTGCTCGACCAATCCATGGGCGGGCGCGACTTCATGGAAGGCTCGGTCGTCCACGGCAAGATCGTGGGCATCGAGAAGGACTTCGCCATCATCGACGTGGGCCTGAAGACCGAAGGGCGCGTGTCCCTGAAGGAATTCGGCCTGGACGAGAACGGCAAGCCGACCGTGAAGAGCGGCGACACGGTCGAGGTCTTCCTCGAGCGCGTCGAGAACGCCATGGGCGAGGCGGTGATCAGCCGCGACAAGGCCCGCCGCGAGGAGGCCTGGACGCGCCTGGAAGGCGTCTATGAGAAGAACGAGCCGGTGATGGGCGCCATCGTCGGCCGCGTGAAGGGCGGCTTCACCGTCGACCTGGGCGGCGCCTCGGCCTTCCTGCCGGGCAGCCAGGTGGACATCCGTCCGGTCCGCGACGTCGGCCCGCTGATGGGCAAGGAACAGCCCTTCGCGATCCTGAAGATGGACCGCCCGCGCGGCAACATCGTCGTCTCCCGCCGCGCCATCCTGGAAGAAGCCCGCGCCGAACAGCGCACCGAGCTGGTCAGCCAGCTGCAGGAAGGCGAAATCCGCGAAGGCGTGGTCAAGAACATCACCGACTACGGCGCGTTCGTGGACCTGGGCGGCATCGACGGCCTGCTCCACGTCACCGACATGAGCTGGAAGCGCGTCAACCACCCGAGCCAGGTGCTGGCGGTCGGCGACACGGTGAAGGTCCAGATCGTCAAGATCAACCCGGACACCCAGCGCATCAGCCTCGGCATGAAGCAGCTGCAGTCCGACCCGTGGGACGGCGTGGAAGCCAAGTACCCGGTGGGCGCCAAGTTCACCGGCCGGATCACCAACATCACCGACTACGGCGCCTTCGTGGAGCTGGAGCCGGGCGTGGAGGGCCTGGTCCACGTGTCGGAAATGTCCTGGACCAAGAAGAACGTCCACCCCGGCAAGATCGTGTCGACCTCTCAGGAAGTCGACGTGGTGGTGCTGGACGTCGATCCGTCCAAGCGCCGGGTTTCGCTGGGCCTGAAGCAGGCCATGGCCAATCCGTGGGACGCCTTCCTGGCCGCCCACCCGGTCGGCTCGACCGTGGAAGGCGAGGTCAAGAACGCCACCGAGTTCGGCCTGTTCATCGGCCTGGAGAACGACATCGACGGCATGGTGCACCTGTCCGACCTCGACTGGTCGGCGCCGGGTGAGGAAGCCATCGCCCGCTACAACAAGGGCGACGTCGTCAAGGCGCGCGTCCTGGACGTCGACGTCGAGAAGGAGCGCATCTCGCTGGGCATCAAGCAGCTGGCCGGCGACCCGATGCAGGGCGATTCCTTCCGCAAGGGCCAGACCGTGACGGTCACCGTCACCGAGGTCACTTCGGGCGGGATCGAGGTGAAGTTCGGCGAAGACGACGCGCCGATGACCGCCTTCATCCGCAAGTCGGACCTGTCGCGCGACCGCGCCGACCAGCGGCCCGAGCGCTTCGCCGTGGGCGACCGCGTCGACGCCCAGCTGACCAACATCGACAAGGCCGCGCGCCGCGTGTCCCTGTCGATCAAGGCTCTGGAAATGGCCGAGGAGAAGGAAGCCATCGAGCAGTTCGGCTCGTCGGACTCCGGCGCCTCGCTGGGCGACATCCTCGGCGCGGCCCTTCGCGAGAAGGCCGGCTCCAAGGAATAAAAGCGACTCTCAGGTCTCTCCGACCTGAAGCGGGGTGGCGGATCGGGCGACCGGTCCGCCGCCCTTTTTCTTTGCTGCGCGCCCGTTCGCGCGGGGGGAGAATTCAGGTGAACAAGCGTCACCTTGAAGGGGCCGGAGCCGCATTGCGCCTTGAACATCGTCGGGGACTCGACCATGGTCCGCCTCGCTCCGGAGCGTATTTCCGTCGCGTCCGGCCCTCGCGGCCGAGGCAAGCTTGTGGAGTTCAAGGCAAGAGGGCCGCGTCCTCCCGCGCCGCCCGGGGATCGAAATGGGCATGATCAAGTCGGAACTGATCGCCAGACTGGCCGAAGAGAATCCGCACCTGACCCAGCGCGACGTCGAGCGCGTGGTCGGGGTCATACTGGAGCGGATGATCCAGGCTCTGGAGGCCGACGGCCGGGTGGAGCTCAGGGGCTTCGGGGCGCTTTCCGTGCGCTCCCGCGACGCCCGTTCGGGCCGCAACCCGCGCACCGGCGAGACGGTGGAGGTGCGCGCCAAGCACGTGCCGTTCTTCAAGAGCGGCAAGGAGCTGCGCGAGCGCCTGAACGCCGACTGAGGTTCAACATCCCAAGGAGGGGGGCATGAGCGTTCTGAGCGAGTTCCGCGAGTTCATCGCCCGCGGCAACGTCATCGACCTCGCGGTGGGCGTCATCATCGGCGCCTCGTTCGGGGCGATCACCACCAGCCTGGTCGAACAGGTGATCATGCCGCCGATCGGCCTCCTGACCGGCGGCGTCGACTTCGCCCGCCTGCAGTGGGTGCTGAAGCCCGACGATCCGGCGACCGAGCTCAACGAGCTGGTGGCGATCCAGTACGGCGCCTTCATCAACACCGTGATCCAGTTCCTGATCGTCGCCTGGGTGGTGTTCCTGCTGGTCAAGGTGGTCAACAGCCTGCGCCGGGCCCAGGCGGCCGCGCCCGAACCCGCCGCCCCGCCGGCGCCGACTCCCACCGAGGCGGTGCTGATGGAGATCCGCGACCTCCTGAAATCCCAGGGCGGCGGATCGAAGGGCTGAAGGCGCTTCACGCCACCTTGAAGCCCTCCCAGTTCAGCATCCGGGTGAGCTTGGCGTTCTCCTCTACCGAGAGGGCGTCGCGGAAGACCGGGAAGATCTCCTCCTCTTCCTCGCGGATGTGGGTGTCCACATGGTCGGAGAACTCGCGCGCGCGGACCAGCCAGGAGGGGTCGCCCGCAGGCATGCGCCGCAGGTCGTAGATGAAGGTCTTGATGGCGGCGTGGTCCTCGGTCAGGTGGCGGGCCTCGGCCGCATGGCTGGTCTCCGACAGCGCCGGATAGACGACATTCTCCTCCTCCACGCCGTGCTTGGTCAGCGCATAGGCGATCTTCGAGAGAAGCATTTCGCGCTGATGGGCCTGGTCCTCCCCGGTGGCCAGTAGTTTCTCGAAGGCGGCCTGCACCAGTCGGTGCTCGGCGACGAGGGCGTCGAGCCAGTCGCCGGCCAGGGCCGAGGGCGCCTGCATCATCGCCTTGCGGGCATGGGGGATCGCCAGGCCGGCCACCAATCCAAGCGCGGCGCCGGTCACGAGTCGAAGCGAGGGCATTGTCCGGGGCTCCTCTCCAAGGGGGACGGAGCCGTAACCAGCCGGCGTCGGCGATGTTCCGTCAGGCCAGGGCGGCGGCCAGCAGGAAGGCCAGGCCCGCGGCCACCGCGCCCAGGGCGAACCACAGGGCCTGGTTGTGGCGTTCGTCCTCAACCGTCACCTTGGCGGGTGCGGCGGCGTTGTCCGCCAGGCGGACGATGGCGCGCACGGCCGCGAGCCCTTCTTCCGCATAGCGGCGGGCCCGCGCGGCGGGCGAGAGCTCGCGCAGCATCCAGCGGCGCACGACGGGGTCGGCGGCGGCCCAGATGTCGTGGTCAGGGTCGATCTTCCGGGCCACCCCCTCCACGGTCATCATCGTCTTCTGCAGCAGCACCAGCTGGGGCTGCAGGCGCATGTCGAAGAGGGCGGTGATTTCGAACAGCTGGGTCAGCACCCGGCTCATGGAGACGTCGGCGGCCGTACGGCCGAACAGCGGCTCTCCCACGGCGCGAAGCGCCTGGGCGAAGGCCTCCACCGCATGGGTTCGCGGCACATAGCCGGCCTCGAAATGCACCTCGGCCACCCGGCGATAATCCCGCTGCAGGAAGCCCCAAAGGATCTCGGCCAGATAGCGCCGCTCCTCCGAGGACAGGCGCCCGACGATGCCGAAGTCCACCGCCGTCAGCCGCGCCGGCGCCCGGACGAACAGGTTGCCCTCGTGCAGGTCGGCGTGGAACACGCCATGGTCCAAGGCCTGGGCGAGGAAGGCTCGGATCAGATTGTCGGCCAGGGCCTTGCGGTCGAGGCCCGGCTGTTCCAGCGCCTCGGGCGAGGACAGCGGCAGGCCTTCCGCCCACTCCAGGGTCAGCACCCGCTTGGCGACCCCATCCCAGATGACCTTCGGCGCGCGCATATAGCCGTCGCGCGCCATCACCTCGGCCAGTTCGTCGCCGCCGGCCGCCTCCAGCCGCAGGTCGAGCTCCAGCTCGGTGGAGCGCACCACCGTCTCGGCGAAGGCCCGGGGCTCCAGCCGCCGGGCGGGCGGGGAGACATCCTCCACCAACCGTGCGGCCAGGCGTAGGACCTCGGCGTCGCGCGCCACGCGGCGCTCGATCCCCGGGCGCAGCACCTTCACCGCCACCTTGCGGCCGTCGAACAGCACGGCCTCATGGGCCTGAGCGAGAGAGGCGGCCGCCACCGGAGGGCCGAAGTCCGAGAACAGGCTCTTCAGCGGGCGGCCGAGCGCGCGTTCGGCGTCCCGCTCGGCGACCTCGGTGGGGAAGGGCTCCAGCCGGTCCTTCAGCCGCGCCAAGTCCTCGGCGAACTCCGCCCCGAAGATGTCGGCGCGGGTGGAAAGCAGCTGGCCGAGCTTGATCGCCACAGGGCCCAGGCGCTCGAAGGCGCGGCCCAGGCGCTCGCCCGGGCGGCCCTGTCGCGCCTGCGGGCCGGCGAACAGCCGCAAGGCCCGGGCCGTAGCGCGGACGGCGGGCGGGTAGAGGTCTTCGAACTCCCGCGGCAGCAGGGCGTCGTCCCGCACGAGCCGGAAGCCCGCCCCGATCAGCCGGCCGAACGCGGCGAGCGTCCCCATGCCTCAGATCGCCCAGCCGTGGTGCAGGGCCGCCACGCCGCCGGTGAAGTTGGTGTAGCTCGCCCGCGAGAAGCCGGCCTGCTCGATCATCCGCAGGAACGCCGCCTGGTCGGGGAACCGGCGGATGCTCTCCACGAGATACTGATAGCTCTCGCGGTCCTTCACCACCCACTCGCCGATCTGGGGGATCACCTTGAAGGAATAGGCGTCATAGGCCTTGCGCAGGACTTCGGTGGCGGGCCGGGAGAATTCCAGGCAGAGGAAACGGCCGCCCGGCTTCAGCACCCGCCGGGCCTCGGCCAGCGCCTGGGCGATGTCGGTGACGTTGCGGATGCCGAAGGCGATGGAGTAGGCGTCGGCGCAGGCGTCGGGCAGGGGCAGGCGCTGGGCGTCGCCCACGGCCCACAGGATCTCCGGCTCGAAGCCGCGCTCGCGGCCGGCCGCGATCATCTCGGCATTGTAGTCCACCACCACCACCGAGGCGTCGGGCCCGCCGCGGCGGACCTGGGCGCGGCGCGCCATGCGGGCGTAGCGGCGCGCCATGTCGCCGGTGCCGCCGGCGCAGTCGACCACGGTCTCGCCCGGCTGCGGATTGAGCCGCGCAGCCATCGCGTCCTTCCACAGCCGATGGACGCCGGCGCTCATCAGGTCGTTCATCAGGTCGTAGCGGCCGGCCACCCGGTCGAAGACGCCGCGCACCAGCCCGGGCTTCTCGGCGGGATCGACGTCGCGGAATCCGAAGGTGGCGGCGGGCATGCCCCGCTCTTAGCCCGCCCGGGCCGCGTGCGAAAGGGCGCGGCTTGCCGGCGCCGCCGGCCCGTGCGAGTGCAGGCCATGCCCGAACTTCCCGAGGTCGAGACGGTGCGCCGGGGCCTGGCGCCGGTGCTGGAGGGCCGAAGGCTCGCCCGCGTCGAAGCGCGCCGGCCGGACCTGAGGTTCCCCCTGCCCGAGGGCTTCGTCCAGCGGCTGACCGGCGCGACCGTCACCCGACTCGACCGGCGGGCTAAGTACCTGCTGGCCGAGCTCGACCGCGGCGAGACCCTGGTGATGCACCTAGGCATGAGCGGGCGGTTCGAGATCGCGCGCCCTGAGGGCGCGGTGCGTCCGGGCGAGTTCCACTATGCGCCCGACCCCGACCCCAAGCACGCCCACGTGGTTTTCGAGACCGAAGCAGGGGAGCGGGTCACCTATTACGACCCCCGCCGCTTCGGCTACATGGCGCTGGTCGAGACGGCCCAGCGGGAGGCCCATCCCTGGTTCGCCGCCCTGGGGCCGGAACCCCTCTCCCCAGCCTTCGACGCCCAGCGCCTGGAGGCGGCTTTCGCCGGGCGCAAGCAAGGCCCGAAGACCCTGCTGCTGGACCAGCGGGTCGTGGCCGGGCTCGGCAACATCTATGTCTGCGAAGCCCTCCACAGGGCGCGGATCTCGCCCTTCAAGCCCGCGGGCAAGGTTCCGCACAGAAAGCTCGAGCCGCTCGTCACGGAGATCCGCGCGGTTCTGGAAGAGGCGATCGAGGCCGGCGGCTCGTCCTTGCGCGATTTCGCCCGCGCCGACGGGGCGTTGGGCTATTTCCAGCATCGGTTCGGCGTCTATGACCGTGAAGGGCGGCCCTGTCCCACGCCGGGCTGCAGCGGCGTGATCGAGCGCCAGGTTCAGGCCGGCCGCTCCACCTTCTACTGCCCGAAATGCCAGCGGTGAGGCGCGGCCTCCTTCTTGCGCTGGGCCTCCTGGCGACCGCACTGGCGGCTTGCGCGCCGGAGCCCGCAGTCGCCAAGCCGCCGGTCTGGGTGGTGCGCGACGCCGATTCCGAGCTCGTCATCTTCGGTTCGGTTCACGTTCTGCCGCCGGGGCTCGACTGGCGGCCGCCGAGCTTGGAGGCGGCGCTGGCGGAGGCCGACGACCTCTGGTTCGAGTTGCCCGTCGATCCGGCCGCCGAGGCGGAGATTGCGGGCCTCGCCGCCGCCCGGGGCGTGGGGGCGCCCGGCTGGTCGCTGTCGGCCAGCCTGTCGCCGGAGGGCGCGCAGCGCCTGCGCCGGGCGGTCGACGCCCTCGGCCTCGGCTTCGCCCTGGTCGATCGGCTGGAGCCCTGGTTCGCTGAGGTGATGCTGGCGGCCGCGCAGTACCGTCGGGCCGGCGCCGACGCCGCCTTCGGCGTGGAGAAGGCGATCTCGGCCGCCGCGCCGGCGGGGATCGAGCGCCGGGCCTTCGAGACCCCAGACGAGCAGATCGCGCTGTTCGACGCAGCACCCTTGCCCGAGCAGATCGCATCCCTCGAACAGAGCCTGCGCGAGATGGAGGCGAGGCCCGACGCCTACGCGGATCTCGTCGCCCGCTGGATGGCCGCCGACCTCGACGCCCTGGAAGCCGACGTCCTGGCGCCGCTGCGCCGCGTAGCGCCCGTGCTCTATGCGCGGCTCGTCTCGGAGCGGAACGCCCGCTGGGTGGTAGCCCTGGCCGAGCGCCTGGACGGTTCCGGCCGCACCGTGGTGGTGGTGGGCGTGGGCCATCTCGTCGGTGAAGAAGGGCTGCCGGCGCAGCTGCGGGCGCTTGGCTATTCGGTCGAGGGGCCTTAAGGCGCGAGACACACGCGAAAGGCACGGGAGAGCGGCCGATGAGCTACGAGACCCTGATCGTCGAGGCGCACGGCGCCGTCACCCTGATCAAGCTGAACCGGCCCGAGGCGCTGAATGCGCTCAACTCGACCCTGTTGGCCGAGCTCTGCGCGGCGCTGGACGCCGCCGAGGCCGACGAGGGTGTGCGCTGCCTGGTGCTGACAGGCTCCGAGCGCGCCTTCGCGGCCGGGGCGGACATCAAGGAGATGTCCGACAAGACCTACGCCCAGATGTTCCTGGCTGATTTCTTCACGGGCCCGGCCCGGCGGATCGAGCAGTTCCGCAAGCCCATCATCGCCGCCGTGGCCGGCTATGCGCTGGGCGGCGGCTGCGAGCTCGCCATGATGTGCGACTTCATCATCGCCGCCGACACCGCCAGGTTCGGCCAGCCGGAGATCAATCTGGGCGTGATGCCGGGCATCGGGGGCACCCAGCGGCTGACGCGCCTGGTGGGCAAGTCCAAGGCCATGGACATGATCCTAACCGCCCGGATGATGGACGCCGCCGAGGCCGAGCGCGCCGGCCTCGTCTCCCGCATCGTGCCGGCCGACAAGCTTCTGGAGGAGGCGCTGGCCGCCGCCGCCAAGATCGCCGCCCAGTCGCCGCTGGCGGTGATGATGAACAAGGAACTGGTCGAAACCGCGCTGGAGACCACGCTGACGACCGGCGTGGCGGTCGAGCGGCGGCTATTCCACTCGCTGTTCGCCTTCGAGGACCAGAAGGAAGGGATGGCCGCCTTCGTCGAGAAGCGGAAGCCGGACTTCAAGAGCCGATGAGGCTCATCGCCTTCGGGGACTCCATGGTCGCCGGCGCGGGCGACCCCGACCACCTGGGCTGGGTGGGCCGCGCCTTGGCCGACCGGCGGGAGATCACCCTCTACAATCTCGGCGTCCGGCGGGAGACCTCGGCCGACATCGCCGCGCGCTGGCCCCCCGAGGCGAAGGTGCGGCTGACCGACGTCGAGCCCATGCGGATTGTCTTTTCCTTCGGGGCCAACGACTGCCATCTGGAGGGCGGCCATCCCCGGGTGGCCCCCGCCGAGAGCCTGAAGAACGCCCACGCCATGCTGACCGGGGCCGGCCGGCTCTGTCCGGTCCTGCTGGTGGGGCCGCCGCCGGTGGTCGATCCCGGCGTCTGCGCCCGGCTGGAGGGGCTGAACGAGCATCTGCGCACCCTGGCCGCGCGGCTGAAAGTCCCCTTCATCGACGTGCTGCGCCCGCTGATGGCCGATGGGCTCTTCCAGGCCGAGGCGGCCGCCTGGGACGGCGCCCATCCCGGCGCGGGCGGCTATCAGCGGATGGCCGACCTCGTGGCGGCCCACCCGGCCTGGCGCGCTTTCACCGGTCTCGACTGAAGGCGCCCGCCGCGCATTGACCGCACGCCCGCTCTCCCGTATATCCGCGCCTCCGATTTCCGCCGCCCGGGCTTCCGTCCGGGCGCGAGCCGTTTTGAGAGCTGACACATGGCCAACACGCCCGGCGCCAAGAAGGCGGTCCGCAAGATCGCCCGCCGCACTGAAGTCAACAAAGCCCGCCGTTCGCGCGTGCGCACCTATCTGCGCAAGTTCGAAGAGGCGATCGCCGCCGGCGACGCCGGGGCGGCCAAGACGGCTTTCGTGGAGGCCCAGTCGGAGCTGATGCGCGCGGTCTCCAAGGGCGTGGTCCACAAGAACACCGGCTCGCGCAAGGTCTCGCGCCTGGCCGCCCGGCTGAAGAAGCTGGCCGCCGCCTGAGGTTGCGGCGCCGGCCTGAAAGCTTGGCCGGCAACCCTCAATAAAACTAGGCGAAATTGACGCACCCGCGGGTTGCAACCCGCGGGTGGTTTGTTGTGCGGCGCACCTTTTCGATGCTGCTCTGCGACGAATCTTCTCAGTCAACGGAGGGTCAAAATCCGGATTCCCTTGCCCTGCGGGGGCCGGATTTGAGTCAACGAAAATATCCGCAGACAGCGCGAAGAATCCCCGTTGACCGACAGGTCGTCGGGGCTAGTCTGACGGACCTTACAGACGTCCTTCCATCTGATTTCGGATGACCAAGGCGGCGGCGGGGGCGTTTGCGCTCGCCGTATAAGACTTTGTGTTTGTTGAACAAACGTTAGGTCGTTGCGGGGGCGGCGACCATAGATGGCACGAGATGGGGTTGGGATGATGGCCACGGCTGGGGGCACTGCAGGTTCTGTTTCCATGACGCCGGCCGGCGCCGTGTGGAGCAAGACCTGTCAGGCGCTGAAGCGCGAGCTGGGCGAGGCCACTTTCGATTCCTATTTCGGGCAGGCGGCCATGCGCGAGCGCGGCGAGGAGCTGTGCCTAGTGGCCGCCACCGGCGTGGCGCGCGACTGGATCCGCAACAACGCCTGGCGGCGGATCCGCGAGCTGTGGGCGCAGAACGATCCGCTCGGTCGGCCGCTGGCCTTGAAGTCGCGCATGGAGTTCGACGCCCAGGGTGCGGCCGTCGTCGCCCCGGAGCCCGTCGAGAGCGCCGTAATCGAGGTCGAAGTCCCGCTGGAAGTGACCGCCGTGGCCGCCGCCGGCGTGCGGGCAGGGCGCCAGCAGGGTCTGCAGGAGCGCTTCTCGTTCGAGACCTTCGTGCCCGGCCCGGCCAACGAATTCGCCTTCGCCGTGGCGCGCCGGGTGGCGAGCTGGGCCGATGGCCATTTCAATCCGGTGCTGTTCCACGGCCCCTACGGCTTCGGCAAGACCCACCTGCTCAACGCGCTGGCCTGGGAGGCCATGCGCTCCGCGCCCGACCGCAAGGTGGTCTACATCACCGCCGAACGCTTCACCTCCACCTTCGTCAAGGCGGTTCAGGACCGGCAGACCGCGGCCTTCAAGGACGAGCTGCGCCAGGCCGACCTGCTGCTGATCGACGACGTGCACTTCGTCGCCGGCAAGGCCTCCACCCAGGAGGAGCTGTTCCACACCCTGCTGGCCTTGGTGGAGGACGGCCGCCGCGTGGTGATGACCGCCGACCGCTCGCCAGCCGAGCTCTCGGAGATGGAGCCGCGCCTGCGCTCGCACCTGCAGGCGGGCCTCGTCTGCGGCATCGAGCCCGCAGACCGGACGCTGCGTTTAGGGATCCTGGAGCGCAAGCTCGCCACCCTCGCCGCCCAGGGCCGCTTCGTGCCCTCGGCCAAGCCGGAGGTGCTGCAGTTCCTGGCCGACCGGTTCACCGACAGCGTCCGCGAGCTGGAAGGCGCCCTCAACACCCTGGTGGCCCGGGTGGGCGGCGACATCGCGCGCCTGACGCTCGACGAAGCCCAGGCGATCCTGCGCCCGCACCTGGCCTGCAACGAGCGCCGGGTGACGGTGGACCAGATTCAGAAGGCCGTGGCCGAGCATTATCAGCTGAAGCAGGCCGACCTGATCTCCGAGCGGCGCGCCCGTGTGGTCGCCCGCCCGCGCCAGGTGGCCATGTGGCTGGCCAAGCAGATCACCACCCGCTCCCTGCCCGACATCGGGCGGCGGTTCGGCGGCCGCGACCACACCACCGTCCTGCACGCCGTGCGCCGCATCGAGGCCCTTAAGGACGAGGATCCGGCCATCGCCCGCGATATCGAGGTGCTGCTGCGCAAGCTGCGCGGCTAAGCCCCTTCAGGCGACCTCCGCCGCCTTCAGCATCCGCCGACGCTCCACCGAGGAGGGGATGCGCAGGGCTTCGCGGTACTTGGCGACCGTGCGGCGGGCGATGTCGATCCCGCCCTCCTTCAGGATCTCGACGATGCGGTCGTCCGACAGCACGTCGGCCTCGGCGCGCTCGGCCTCGATCATCTGCTTGATCCGGTGGCGCACGCTTTCCGCCGAATGGGCCTCGCCGCCCGAGGTGGAGGCGATCGAGGAGGTGAAGAAGAACTTCATCTCGAAGAGGCCGCGCGGCGTGGCCATATACTTGTTCGAGGTCACCCGGCTGACGGTGGATTCGTGCATGCCGATGGCCTCGGCCACGGTCTTCAGGTTCAACGGCCGCAGGTGCTCCACCCCGAAGGCCAGGAAGCCGTCCTGCTGGCGCACGATCTCGGAGGCCACCTTCAGAATGGTCTTGGCCCGCTGGTCGAGGCTCTTGATCAGCCAGTTGGCGCTGGCCAGGCAGTCGGTGACGAAGACCTTGTCCTGCTCGCTCCGCGCTCCGCCGGCGATGCGGGCGTGATAGCGCTGGTCGACCAGCAGGCGCGGTAGGGTGTCTGTGTTCAGCTCTACGTTCCACAGGCCGCCGGGGCCTTCGCGGACGAAGACGTCGGGCGCCACCGGCTGGGCGGGCTCGCCGCCGAAGGCGGCGCCGGGGCGAGGCGTCAGCGCCCGGATCTCGGCGATCATGTCGCGTAGATCCTCGTCGTCCACTCCGCAGAGCTTCCGCAGGGCCGCGAGATCTCGACGGGCGAGCAGGTCGAGATTGTCGAGCAGGGCCATCATGGCCGGATCGCAGCGGTCGCGGTCCTTCAGCTGCAGCATCAGGCACTCGCGCACGTCGCGGGCGGCGACCCCCACGGGCTCGAAGCCCTGGACCACCGTCAGCACGGCTTCCACGGCGTCGAGTCCGCAACCGAGGCGTTCGGCCACCTCGACGAGATCGCAGCGCAGATAGCCGCCATCGTCCACGGCGTCGATCAGGACGGCGGCGATCGCCGCGCCTGCGGGCGCAAGGCCGGCGGCGGCGAGCTGTTCGTGCAGGTGCTCGGCGAGGGTCTTCTCGCGGGTCAGCCGGCCCTCGAAGTCGTCGGAATCCTCGAAGCTTCCGCCCTTGCCGGCGCGGGACCAGTCGATCGCGCCGCCGGCCTGCTGAGCCTCGGGCGCATCGCCCGTGGCCTGCTCGCCCGGCGAGGCCTGGTCGTGGGCGATGTCGAGATGGGCGGCGGCGCCGGAATCCGGAATCTCGTCGGCGGCGAAGTCGTCGCTGGCCCGTTCGGTTTCGCGCTCGGGCTCGGCTTCCCCCTCCTCGCGCTGGAGCAGGGGGTTGCGCTCGAGCTCGCCCTCCACATAGGCCTCGAGCTCGAGGTTCGAGAGCTGCAGCAGCTTGATGGCCTGCTGGAGCTGGGGCGTGATGACCAGCCCCTGCCCCTGCCTCAGCTCCAAACGCGCGCCTAGCGCCAACACCGCCTCCTGGCCTGAATCTTGCGTCCCAGGCTAGGCGGCCTTCCCCACCGATTAGTTAATGCCGGTCACGCCGCGCAGGCGTGCGGACGGAACAGCGGCGTCCAGGCGTGGTCCGGATAGACGCCGGCCATCATCCGGTCGACATAGGCGGCGAGGTTGCGGAAGCGCATGGCCTGGTCGCGCACGGGTGCTTCGAAGTAGGGGCCCATCAGGCTCGCCAGCATGCCGAAGGCGACGGCGTCGACGCTGGTCGGACGCTCGCCCATCATGAAGACCTTCTCTCCCAGCAGAGCCGAAAGTGCGGCGAGCGACCGCACGCCCAGGGCCAGCACCTCGGCTTCGGAATGGCGACCTACGCCGACGTTGCGGATGTTCTCGGCGATCTGCCGCTGGACGTCGGCCTCCACCTCCGCCCGCTGGGGCTGGGGAATGTCGGCGAAGAACTGAGCCGGGCCCTTGGCGAAATTCTCCGGGATCAGCCACCGCACATGAGCGACGGTCCAGCCGAAGTGGTTCTCGATCATCCGCTCGATGGCCCAGGCCTGGGCGCGCTGAGCGGGGCACAGGCCTTCGTCCAGGTCCAGTCCGTACTTCCGCTCCAGGTGCAGGCGGATGAAGTGGCTGTCGGCGATCAGTTCGCCGTCGTCTTCGATGAAGGGCAGCTGGCCCTTGGGGGAGCGTTCCGGATGGGCGGCCTCCTTCACATAGGCGAGGCCCGCCATCTGCAGGTGGACCTCGGTCTTGATGACATAGGGGCTGGCTTCGGGAAGGTCGAAGGCCGCGCCGGCGCCGTAGAGGGTGATCATCGGTGTCTCTCCCGTGACTGACCCGCTTGGCTTAGGCGTCGCCTGCTGCCAACATGCTGTCAGCATCGCGGACCGATGCTCTGCCACATGAGACTTTCCATGCGACGGGCCGACCGGCTGTTCCAGATCATCCAGATCCTGCGGCGGGCCAGGGGGCCGATCACCGCCGACCGCATCGCCGAGGAGCTGGAGACCTCCAAGCGCACCATCTATCGCGACATCGCCACCCTGATCGGGCAGCGGGTGCCGATCCGCGGCGAGGCGGGCTTCGGCTATGTACTGGACGACGGGTTCGACCTGCCGCCGCTGATGCTGACGCCCGACGAGATCGAGGCCGCGGTGCTGGGCGCCCAGTGGGTGGCCGGCCGCGGCGACCCGGCCCTGGCCCGGGCGGCGGAGGACCTGATCGCCAAGATCGCCGTGGCGGTGCCCGAGCGCCTGCGCCCCTTCGTGCTGGAGCCGACGGGACGGGCGGTGCCAGCCTGGAGCACCCCGCCCGACCGGCTGAACATGGCCCAGGTGCGGGCCGCGATCCGCAGCGGGACCAAGATCGTGCTCGACTACAGCGATGAGCAGGATCGCCGCAGCCGTCGAACGGTCTGGCCGATCACCGTCGGCTATCACGAGACGGTGCGGCTGCTGGTGGCCTGGTGCGAGCTTCGCCAGGCCTTCCGCCACTTCCGCACCGACCGGGTGGAGGGGGCGGAGTTCCTCGCCGACCGTTATCCGGAGCGCCCGGGGATCCTGCGGGCGAAATGGCGCGCGCACCGGGAAGCGGAGCATCGGCGCTACAAGGCGATTAAAGCCGCCGAGGCCTCAGCCGCCTAAGCTGTCGCCGCTTGCGGGCCGCCTCTTCGGAAGGGCTGAACCCTGCGCCGCGCCAAGGTCCGCCAGAGCCATTCGAACGGCCCGTAGAGGAAGGCGTCCAGCCAGGGCTTGCTCCAGAGAAGCTGGACCGCCCAGATTCCCACGACCACGAAATAGAGCTGGTGGCGTTCCAGCTGGCCATAGAGGCCGAAGCCGTAGCCGTAGAAGAGGGTCGTCGCGATCAGGCTGGCGGCCAGGTAATTGGTCAGGGCCATCCGCCCTACGGCGGCCAGACGCACGATGGCGAGGCTGCGCGGCCAGGCCTTGGCCGCCAGGATCACCACGCTGGCGTGGGCGAGCGCGATGAACAGGCGGGCCACCGCCCCGACGCCGTCGCTGCGCACGATCTGCGCCAGCTCGAACCCGCTCGCCGCCAGGCTGCGCCCCATGAGGCCCCAGAGCGGCAGCACCACGAGATAGCCGAAAGCGATCAGGGCGAGATAGACGCGGGTCGGCGCCTGGCCGGTGAACAGGCCGAGCTTGTAGAGACCCATGCCCACCAGCATCAGGGCCAGCACGTCCCAGAAGAAGGCGAAGACGAAGATCGGGCCCTCCAGCAGGAAGGTCATCGGCGCCCGCGCCTTCAGGGCCTCCACGAAACCGCCGCGATAGCCCTCCAGCTCCAGCCTTTCGAAGCCCGGCGGCGGGGCGTGCTGGCCGAGCGCCGCTTCCCAGGCCTCGACCGCGGCGCGGGTGGCGTCTGGCGCGGTCGCCGCGGCGTGCAGGGCCTCCAGGTGCGGCGCATCCAGCAGCAGGCTTTTCGCCGCGAAGGCCAGCATGACGAAGCCGCCCAGGATCAGCAGGGTGCGCGGCGAGCGGTTGCGGAACACGAAGGCGACCATCCCCACCAGGGCGTAGGAATAGAGGATGTCGCCGTACCAGATGAGCCAGCCGTGGATCAGGCCGAAGACCAGCAGCCAGGCCATCCGCCAGTAGTGGACCGAGGCCGCCCTCTCGCCCGACCGCTCGGCGCGATCGGTCACCAGCAGCAGGCTGGCCCCGAACAGCAGGGTGAAGAGCGCGCGCATCTTCCCGTCGACGAGGGCGTAGTTGACCGCCCAGGTCCAGAAGTTCACGCCGTCCGCGCCGCCGTAATAGTTGGGGTCGATATAGGCGTAGGACGGCAGGCCCATGCCGACGATGTTCATCAGCAGAATGCCCAGCACCGCAAATCCGCGGACGGCGTCGATCGTGACGTAGCGGTCTTCCAGAGCAGCCATGCCCGCCTCCCCAAAAGGGGAGCATAGAACCTGGACCGCCGTTCGGCGAGCGCCGCAATGTGAGGCGTGGCCCAACCGCCACAGAGGGCGGAATCGTTGCGAACGGGGCTGGCGGGCCGCAGGGGAACGCTGTAATGGCCCGCCTCCCAAGGAGAACCTCCATGGCCTACCGGCCCACCTGCCAGCGCCAGCCCGCCACCCTCGTCCCCAGCGTCGAGGGTTCGATGGCGTGCGCGCGGGAGAGTGGTTCGATCTAGGTCCGGGTTCGACTTCGGATCGTTGAAGAACCCCTCCCGGCTCGGCCGGGAGGGGTTCTTCATATCCGAGGAGCACTTTCCGCCGGCCGCGAGGACCGAAAGGAAAGGAGAGCCCAATGAGCGGGTTCGAACTGATCGACAGCCCGGGTAAGCCGATCAAGGCCTGGACCCGAGGTGTTCCCATCGAAGAAGCCGCGATGGCGCAGCTGCGTAATGTCGCCAGCCTTCCGTTCATCCACCGCCACCTTGCGGTGATGCCGGACGTGCATTGGGGCATGGGGGCGACGGTGGGATCGGTGATCCCGACCATCGGCGCGATCATTCCGGCCGCTGTCGGCGTGGATATCGGCTGCGGCATGATGGCGGTGCGTACGTCCATCCGAGCCGAGCACCTGCCGGATTCGCTCGCGGGATTGCGTTCGGCCATCGAGGCGGCCGTGCCGCACGGCCGCACCGACAACGGCGGCCGCAACGACAAGGGCGCGTGGCAGGACGATCCGCCGACGATGGCGGCCGAAATGTGGGCTGAGCTCAAGGACGGCTACGAGGCCGTGGTGGACAAGCACCCGAAGGCCGCCCACCCGCGCGGCCTGGGCCACCTCGGCACGCTTGGGACGGGCAACCACTTCGTCGAGCTCTGCCTCGACGAGGAGGATCGGCATCTGGGCGATGCTGCACTCCGGCTCGCGCGGCGTGGGGAACCGGTTCGGGACCTATTTCGTCGAGCGCGCCAAACAGGAGATGCGGCGGTGGTTCGTCAATTTGCCCGACGCTGACCTGGCCTATTTCGCAGAGGGAAGCGAGGGCTTCATCGACTACGTCCGCGCGGTGAACTGGGCGCAGAAGTACGCCCTAGCCAATCGAGAGGTGATGATGGGCCAGGTGCTGGGCGTGCTCCGCGCCGCCTTTCCGGACCTCGCCGCGACCGAGATGGCTGTGAACTGCCACCACAACTACGTCGCCCGCGAGCACCACTTCGGCAAGGACGTGCTTGTGACCCGCAAGGGTGCGGTGCGCGCAGGCGAGGGAGAACTCGGGATCATCCCCGGCTCGATGGGCGCACGTTCGTTCATCGTGCGCGGGAAGGGGAACCGCGAGTCCTTCTGCACCTGCTCGCACGGCGCAGGTCGGGCGATGAGCCGGACGGAGGCCAAGCGGCGCTTCACGGTGGACGATCACATCGCCGCCACCATCGGGGTCGAATGCCGCAAGGACGCCGAGGTGATCGACGAGACGCCGATGGCCTACAAGGACATCGAGGCGGTCATGGCCGCCCAGGCGGATCTTGTGGAGGTGGTCCACACCCTCCGCCAAGTGGTGTGCGTGAAGGGATGAACTGGGGCCGTCGGGCGAGCAGCCCGGCGGCCTTAGCCGAACCGCTCGCCCAGATAGACGCGGCGGACTTCGGGATTGTGGACGATCTCTTCCGGCGAGCCCTCGAACAGCACCTCGCCGGCGTGGATGATCGAGGCCCGATCAATGATGTCCAGGGTCTCGCGGACGTTGTGGTCGGTGATCAGGATGCCGATCCCCCGGCCCTTCAGATAGGTGATGACCTCGCGGATATCGGCGATGGCCAGGGGGTCGATCCCGGCGAACGGCTCGTCCAGCAGCATGAAGGAGGGTTCGGAGGCGAGGGCGCGGGCGATCTCCACCCGCCGCCGCTCCCCACCCGAGAGCGAGACCGCCGGCGCCTTGCGCAGGTGCTCGATGTGCAGCTCTTCGAGCAGGTTGGCGACCGTGGCCTTGGCCTTGGCGCGGCTCTGCTCGCGCAGCTCCACCACGGCCATGACGTTCTCCTCCACCGTCATGCCGCGGAAGATGGAGGTTTCCTGGGGCAGGTAGCCGACGCCCATGCGCGCGCGCTGGTACATGGGCTGGGCGGTGATGTTCTCGCCGTCCAGATAGATCGCCCCATAGTCGGCCGGGATCAGGCCGGTGATCATATAGAAGCAGGTGGTTTTGCCTGCGCCGTTGGGGCCGAGCAGCCCGGCCACCTCGCCCCGGCGCAGGCGCAGGGAGACGCCCTTCACCACCGTGCGGCCCCGGAAGGCCTTGCCGATGTTGTCGACGACCAGCCCTTCGCCGGCCAGGGCCGGGAGGCTTTCGAAGCGTTCGGGCCGCAAACGGAACCCCTAACGCCGGGCGGCGGCTTGCTGGTCCGCCGGCTGCCGGTTGGGATAGATCACCGCCCGCGGCCGGCCCTGTGCGCCGCGTCCGGTGACGTTCGACTGCATCTGGGCGTCGCCGGTGGAGACGTTGATGGTCAGCCGCCGCCCGCGCATCACGTTCTCGCCCTGGGCGGCCACGACGTCGCCGGTGATGACGATGGTGTCGGCCTCGACGTTGTAGACGGCCGCGTCGCCGCGCACCCGCTGCTGCGGCGTGACGTAGTAGACATTGCCGGTCGCCTCGATGCGCGAAACCGCGCCGCAGGAGGCTTGGCCGCCCGGCCGCGCCGGACCCTTGGCGGAAATGGTCTTCAGGACGTCGGCGCGCAGGCGGGTGCGGTCCTGCAGGGCCTCGGCCGAGCCCGACCAGATCGAGACGCACTGGCTGGTCACCACCTCCACCGCATCGGCGGTGATGTCGACCGGCGCGTCGGAGCTCTGGGCCAGCTGGGCGGCCGCGGGCGCGGCGGCGAGCAGGCCCAGCGCAGACGCTGCGGCGAAGGGCGCGATGGTCGCCAGGGTCTTCATGTTCATTCCGCCAATCTGGGAAGCCCAGCCTTCAAAACCAGCCTCGTGCGACAGTCTTACTTCGAATCGAGCCGCCCGCGAACGCCGCCCTTGAAGACCAGGCGGTCGCCCTTGTCATAGACGCCATAGGACTTCGCAGTGATTTCGCCAAGCGCGCCGGAGCCGGAGATCTGGCCCTGCCCCTCCAGTTCGCCGGTGGCGGTGTTGAAGATCGAGCTGGCGGTGTCGAAATCCAGGCCAGCCCCGGTCATCCGCACCCCTCCGTCCAGGTTCAGTACCCGCCGATCCTCGCGATAGACGCCAGCCTTGGCGGCGATGCGCGTGGGGTTCTCGCCCTCGGCGTCGAGGATCAGGGCCGGCTGGTCGAGCAGCACCCGCTGATAGTCGCTCTCGTCGCGCACCGCGGTGGCGGCGGTGATCACATAGGCGCGGCCTTTGTCGTCGCGGCCGACGAAGCGCGGGTTGACCAGCTGGATCGGCGTGTCCGCATCGTCCGGCCGCGCCTGGGCGCCTGTCAGGGTGGTGTGGATCACGAAACCGGCCAGGGTCGCCAGGATCAGGCCGATCAGGGCCGGCAACAGGATTCGCAGTTGGCGGATCAGGCGCGAGCGGCGGCGCCAGCGGCGGAAGTCGTCGCGGCCGGCCGGAGCGGATGCGATGGCTGCGGCGGCCATGCCCGCCTCACGCGTGGGCGAAGATGTCGACCTCTTCCCAGCCGGCGACGTCGAGCAGGGCGCGGTAGGGCAGGAAGTCGAAGCAGGCGCGGGCCAGATGGTCTCGGCCCTCGCGGACCAGCATCTCGTCGAGCCGCCCGCGCAGGGCGTGCAGGTGCAGGACGTCGGAGGCCGCATAGGCGAGCTGTTCGTCCGAAAGCTTGTCGGCCCCCCAGTCGGAGCTCTGCTGGGCCTTGGACATGTCCAGCCCGAGCAACTCCTTCGTCACGTCCTTCAGGCCGTGGCGGTCGGTATAGGTGCGCGCCAGCTTGGAGGCGATCTTGGTGCAGTAGACCGGTGCGGTGGCGACGCCCAGGTGCAGGTGGAACATGGCGATGTCGAACCGGCCGAAGTGGAAGATCTTCAGGATCTTCGGATCGGTCAGCACGCGCTTCAGGTTCGGCGCGTCGTAGTCGGGGCGCTTCAGCTGGACCACATGGGCGTCGCCGCCGCCGTCGGACAGCTGGACGACGCAGAGCGGGTCACGTCCCAGCGCCAGGCCCATTGTTTCCGAATCGACGGCTACGGCCGCCGCGCCGGCGAACAGGCCGTCGGGAAGATCGCCGTGATGCAGGAAAGTCGCCAAGATCGCTCCGGAATCAGAAGGAGGGCCGCCCCTCGATATAGGAGAGGGGTGGTGCCCAGGAGAGGACTCGAACCTCCACGGCTATTAACCACTGGTACCTGAAACCAGCGCGTCTACCAATTCCGCCACCTGGGCCCCGTCCCTTCGGATCGGGAAGGCGGCTTCCTTAGGGCGCCGACCTGCGCCGGTCAACGCCTGCTTTGCGCGAGCGTGCAAGTCGCATTGCGGCGCGGCGACGCATCGTCTATCCGGAGCCCCTTCGATCCCTCCGGTTACAAGCAGTCGACATGCAGGATCTGGTCACCGTCTTCGGCGGTTCGGGCTTCATCGGGACCCAGGTGGTGCGGCAGCTGGCCAAGCAGGGCCTGCGGGTGCGCGTGGCCGTGCGCCAGCCGCACATCGCCTACGACATGCGCCTGATGGGCGATGTGGGCCAGGTCGAGGTGGTTCAGGCCAATGTCCGCAATGAGGCCTCGGTGCGCCGGGCGCTGGAGGGCGCGCGGGCGGCGATCAACCTCGTCGGCATTCTCTACGAGACCGGCCGGCAGAAGTTCGAGGCCGTGCATGTGGACGCCGCCCGCATGGTGGCCGCCGCGGCGCGCGACCTGGGCGTCGGTCGGCTGGTCCACATGTCGGCGCTCGGCGCCGACGCGAACTCCCGGTCCAAATACGCCCGCTCCAAGGCGGCCGGCGAGGCGGCGGTGCGCGAGGCCTTTCCTGAGGCGGTGATCGTTCGCCCGTCGGTGGTCTTCGGCCCGGGCGACGACTTCTTCAACAAGTTCGCCGAGATGGCGGTGTTCAGCCCGGTGCTCCCGCTTGTGGGCGGCGGAAACACCCGCTTCCAGCCCGTCTATGTCACGGACCTCGCCCGGGCCCTGGCCCGCACGGTGGTCGACCCCGACTGCGCCGGCCGCACCTACGAACTGGGCGGGCCCACGACCATGACCTTCCGCCAGGTGCTGGAGCTGGTCATGGAGCAGACGGAGCGCCGGCGCCTCCTGCTGCCCCTGCCGTTCCCCGTGGCGGGCCTGATCGGAACGCTGTGCGCCCCCATCGCGCTCTTCACCCCGGTGAAGCCGCCCCTGACCGCCGACCAGGTCGAACTGCTGAAGACCGACAATGTGACGGAGGCGGGCGCTGCCGGCCTCGTCGAACTCGGCGTGACGCCGACGCCGGTGGAGGCGATCACGCCCACCTATCTCTACCGCTTCCGGCGCGGCGGCCAGTTCGCCGACATGATGGGCCAGCCGGTCGGCTGAGGCCTAGCCGAGCGCCAGGATCGCGAGCCCCGCCGCCCCCACGGCGATCCGCCACCAGCCGAAGGCGGCGAGGCCGAAGCGGCTGATGAAGTCCAGCATGGTCTTCACCACGACCAGGCCGGCGATGAAGCTGACCACGAAGCCCACGGCGATGACGCCCAGGTTCTCTCCGGTCAGGACGTCGCGGTTCTCCCAGAAGTCCAGGACGAACGCGCCGAGCATGGTCGGGATGGCCATGAAGAACGAGAATTCGGCGGCCGCGCGCCGGTCGATGCCGATGAACACGCCGCCCACGATCGTCGCCCCGGAGCGGGAAACGCCGGGAATCATGGCCAGGATCTGACAGAGGCCGATCCCCAGGGCCCGTTTGAAGGAGAGCTGCATGGCGTCGTGCTCCTTCGGGCGCGGCGCCCAACGATCCACCATCAACAGAACGACGCCGCCCAGGATCAGCATGACGCAGATCAGGCCGATGCTCTCGAACAGCACGGTCTTGATGAAGTCATGGGCGACGAAGGCCACCGCCATGGAGGGGATCACCGAGATCACCACGCTGGCGGCGAACCAGCGCGCCTGGGGGTCATGGGGCAGGCGCAGGAAGACGCCCCATAGCCTTTGGAAATAGATCGCCACCACCGCCAGGATCGCGCCCAGCTGGATCATGACGCTGAAGGTGTCCCAGAAGCCGGAAGGCAGGCCCAGGGCCTTCTTCGTAAGCAGCAGATGGCCTGTCGAGGAGACCGGAATGAACTCCGTCAAACCTTCGACGAGGCCGAGGATGACGGCGGCGATCCAGTCGGACACGAGAGACTCCTGAGCAAGCGAGGGCAGAAGGGCGAATTAGGGTAAAGAAGCGGTTTATCCAAAAAATAGACTAACATTCCGAGCGCCCGCATTGTGTGAGGCGTCTTGTGGCGGGTCGAAGTTTATTTTGTCCATTAACTGGACTGTATGGTTTCCGCAGACTGGCTTTGGCGCTATGAGGCCTTTCTCGTCAAGGGTTTGCCGGGGAGCGGCGCTGTGGCCGAACGGATGCTGAAGTTCACCGCCGTGGAGCGGGAAACCCCGGCCAAGCGGCCGGCGGCGGCGCGCGGCGGCGATTTCCATGAGATCTACGCCGACTTCATCGACGCCAAGGCGGCCGAGCAGGCCTCGCGCTGCTCGCAATGCGGCGTGCCCTTCTGTCAGACCCACTGCCCCCTCCACAACAACATCCCCGACTGGCTGCGCATGACGGCGGAAGGAAGGCTTCAGGAAGCCTACGCCCTCTCACAGGCCACCAACTCCATGCCGGAGATCTGCGGCCGCATCTGTCCCCAGGACCGGCTGTGCGAGGGCTCCTGCACCATCGAGCAGTCCGGCCATGGCACGGTGACGATCGGGGCGGTGGAGCGCTACCTGACCGACAAGGCCTGGGAAGAGGGTTGGGTCCAGCCGCTGTGCGCGGGTCCCGACCGCGGGCGCTCGGTCGGGATCGTCGGCGCCGGACCGGCGGGGCTTGCGGCCGCTGAGCGGCTGCGCGAGGCGGGCTACGCCGTCACCGTCTACGACCGCCACGACCGGGCCGGCGGCCTGCTGATCTACGGCATCCCAGGCTTCAAGCTGGAAAAGGACGTGGTGGAGCGTCGCACCCGCCGGCTGGCCGAGGGCGGGATCGAATTCCGCCAGAACTTCGAGGTGGGCCGCGACGCCACTCTCGCCGAACTGCGGGCGCAGCACGATGCGGTGCTGATCGCCACCGGCGTCTATGCGGCGCGGGACATGGTCGTGCCGGGCGTGGGTTCGGCCGGCGTGATTCCCGCGCTCGACTATCTGTTGGCGTCCAATCGTGTCGGCCTCGGCGACGCCGTGCCGGCTTATCAGAGCGGCGAGCTGAACGCCGCCGGCAAGAGCGTCGTGGTGGTGGGCGGCGGCGACACCGCCATGGACTGCGTGCGGACCGCCGTTCGCCAGGGGGCGAAGTCGGTCACCTGCCTCTACCGCCGCGACCGCGCCAACATGCCGGGCTCCGCCCGCGAAGTCGCCCACGCGGAGGAGGAGGGCGTGACCTTCGAATGGCTGGCGGCGCCCCGCGCCGTGCTCGGGGAGGCCGAGCGCGCCGCCGGCCTGCGCGCCGCGCGCATGCGGTTGGGCCCGCCCGACGCCACCGGCCGGCAGGCGCCGGAGGAGGTGGAGGGCGGCGACTTCGAACTTGCGGCTGACCTGGTCATCAAGGCGCTGGGTTTCGATCCGGAGGACCTGCCCGCCCTGTTCGGCGCCGAGGACCTGGCGGTCACCCGCTGGGGCACGCTGAAGGCCGACTTCAAGACCATGATGACCTCGATCCCCGGCGTCTTCGCCGCGGGCGACATCGTGCGCGGCGCGTCCCTCGTGGTCTGGGCCATCCGCGATGGCCGCGACGCCGCCGACGCGATCCACACCTACCTCTCTCAACCCGCCCGGATGGCGGCGGAGTGACGCGCATGACCGAACTTCCTTACTCCGCGGGGATGAGCGGCATGGAGCGCTACCTCGCCAATCGCCAGCGGTTGATCGACGCCCACGCCTATGACCCCGCCAGCGAACGCGACGCCTGCGGCGTGGGTCTGGTCTGCGCGCTCGACGGGCAGCCGCGGCGCGAGGTGGTCGAGCTCGCTATCCGCGCCCTGAAGAGTGTCTGGCACCGGGGGGCCGTCGACGCCGACGGCAAGACCGGCGACGGGGCGGGCGTGCTGGTCTCCGTGCCGCAGGACTTCTTTGCCGACCAGGTGGCGCGGATCGGCCACAAGCTGCGGCCCGGCCCTATCGCGGTCGGCCAGGTCTTCCTGCCCCGCAATGACTTAGGGGCCCAGGAGGCGGCGCGCACCATCGTCGAATCTGAGGCCCTGCGGTTCGGGTTCTATATCTATGGCTGGCGCCAGGTGCCGGTCGACACCTCGGTGATCGGCGAGAAGGCCAACGCCACGCGGCCGGAGATCGAGCAGATCATGCTCTCGCCGCCGCCGGGCCTGGAGGGCGAACCACTGGAGCGAGCGCTGTTCCTGTGCCGCAAGCGCATCGAAAAGCGCGTCGCCGCCGCAGGCATCGCCCATTTCTACATCTGCTCCTTCTCGGCTCGGCAGCTGATCTACAAGGGCATGTTCCTGGCCGAGCACATCGACGCCTTCTATCCCGACCTGACCGACGAGCGTTTCGCCGCGGCTGTGGCGATCTTCCACCAGCGCTATTCCACCAACACTTTCCCGGAATGGCGGCTGGCCCAGCCGTTCCGGATGCTGGCCCACAACGGCGAGATCAATACGCTCAAGGGCAACGTGGCCTGGATGAAGAGCCACGAGATCCGCATGGCGGCCGACGCCTTCGGCGAGATGGGCGAGGACGTGAAGCCGGTCATCCAGCCGGGCGGCTCCGACTCAGCGGCGCTGGACAACACCTTCGAGGTGCTGGTCCGCGCCGGGCGCGACGCGCCCATGGCCAAGGCCCTGCTGATCCCCGAGGCCTGGGCGGCCCGATCCGAAGAGCAGATCAAGCCTGAGCACAAGGCGCTCTACGCCTATTGCAACGCCGTGATGGAGCCGTGGGACGGGCCGGCGGCGGTCTGCGCTTCCGACGGCCGCTGGGTGGTGGCCGGCAAGGACCGCAACGGCCTTCGCCCCCTGCGCGTCGCCTATACCGACGACGGCCTGCTGATCATGGGCTCCGAGGCCGGCATGTGCCGGGTCGAGGAGTCGCGCATCGTCCGTAAGGCCCACATCTCGCCTGGGCGCATGATCGCCGTGGACCTGGCCGAGGGCCGCCTCTACGGCGAGGAGGAGATCGTCGACCACCTGGCCGCCCGCCATCCCTACGACCAGTGGCTGGGCAACATGGTCGACCTGGAGCCGCGTATCGGCGAAGGGCCGGAGCCTCGCGCCTACGGCCGCGAAGAGCTGACCCGCCGTCAGGCGGCCGCCGGCCTCAGCCTGGAGGACCTCGAACTCATTCTCGCGCCCATGGTGGAGGAGGGGAAGGAGGCCGTCGGCTCCATGGGCGACGACGCGCCGCTGGCGGTGCTGTCGGAGCAGTACCGGCCGCTCAGCCACTTCTTCCGGCAGAACTTCAGCCAGGTGACCAATCCGCCGATCGACTCCCTGCGGGAGACGGCGGTGATGAGCCTGAAGACGAGGTTCAAGAACCTCGGCAACATCCTGGCCCAGGACGAGGCCCAGACGGACGTCTTCGTGCTGGAAAGCCCGGTCCTGACCACCGGCATGTACCGGCGCATCGTCGACATCATCGGCGAGAAGAATGTCGCGGTCGTCGACTGCACCATGCCGATCCCGGCGTTGGAAAGCCGTCCCGGCGACGCGCTGAGGGCCAATCTCGACCGCATCCGGTCCGAGGCGGAGGATGCGGCCCTGCGCGGCTGCGCCACCATCGTCCTGACCGACGAGGGCGCCGGCCCTGACCGGGTGGCCCTGCCGATGATCCTGGCGACCGGGGGGGTGCATGCCTCGCTGGTGGCCAAGGGCCTCCGCTCCTACGTCTCGATCATCGTGCGCTCGGCCGAATGCCTGGATACGCACTATTTCGCCGTGCTGGTCGGCGCTGGCGCCACGGCGGTGAACGCCTATCTGGCGCAGGAAAGCTTCCAGGATCGGCTGGAGCGCGGGCTCTGCGGCGAGCTTTCGCTGCGGGACGTCTGTCTGAACTACAAGCGCGCCATCGAAGGCGGGCTTCTGAAGATCATCGCCAAGATGGGGATCGCGGTGATCTCCTCCTATCGTGGCGGGCTGAACTTCGAGGCGGTGGGCCTGTCGCGCGCCCTGGTGGCCGAATTCTTCCCGGGGATGCCCTCGCGCATCTCCGGCATCGGCCTCGCCGGGATCGAGGCCAAGACGGTGGAGCTGCACCGCAGGGCCTGGAACCCGGCCGCCCTGGCCCTGCCGGTGGGCGGCTTCTACAAGGCCCGGCGTTCGGGAGAGACCCACGCCTTCGAGGCGCGGATGATCCACACCCTGCAGTCGGCCTGCGACCGTGGCGACTACGGGCTCTACAAGCGTTTCTCCGAGGGCATGGACCGGGCGCCGGCCATACAGTTGCGGGACCTGCTCGATGTGCGCAGCTCCGAACGCCCGGTTGCCTTGGACGAGGTCGAGAGCGTCAACGAGATCCGCAAGCGCTTCGTCACACCGGGCATGAGCCTCGGCGCCCTCAGCCCCGAGGCGCATGGCGTGCTGAACATCGCCATGAACCGGATCGGAGCCAAGAGCGTCTCCGGCGAGGGCGGCGAGGACCGCTCGCGCTACCGGCCGCTGCCCAACGGCGACAACCCCAACTCGGCGGTCAAGCAGATCGCCTCCGGCCGGTTCGGCGTCACCGCCGAGTACCTGAACCAGTGCCGCGAGATCGAGATCAAGGTCAGCCAGGGCGCCAAGCCCGGCGAGGGCGGCCAGCTGCCCGGCTTCAAGGTGACGGAGCTGATCGCACGCCTGCGCCATTCCACGCCGGGCGTGATGCTGATCTCGCCGCCGCCGCACCACGACATCTATTCGATCGAGGACCTAGCCCAGCTCATCTACGACCTGAAGCAGATCAATCCGGACGCCCGAGTCTGCGTGAAGCTGGTGGCCATGACCGGCATCGGCGCCATCGCCGCCGGCGTCGCCAAGGCCAAGGCCGACGTGATCCTGATCTCGGGCAATGTGGGCGGTACGGGCGCCTCGCCCCAGACCTCGATCAAGTATGCCGGGGGGCCGTGGGAGATGGGCCTGTCGGAAGCCCATCAGGTGCTGACGCTGAACAACCTGCGCCAGTCGGTGATGCTGCGGACGGACGGCGGCATCCGCACCGGCCGCGACGTGGTCATCGCCGCCATGCTGGGGGCCGAGGAGTACGGCATCGGCACGGCCTCCCTGATCGCCATGGGCTGCATCATGGTGCGCCAGTGCCATTCCAACACCTGCCCGGTGGGGGTCTGCACCCAGGACGAGGCCCTGCGGGCGAAGTTCTCCGGCAGCCCGGAGAAGGTCATCAACCTCTTCACCTTCATCGCCGAGGAGGTGCGCGAGATCCTCAGCCGGCTGGGCTTCAAGTCCCTGCGCGAGATCGTCGGCCGCACCGACCTGCTGCAGCAGGTCAGCCGCGGCGGCGAGCATCTGGACGACCTCGATCTCAACCCCCTGCTGGTCCGCGCCGATCCGGGGCCGAACAAGCCCTATTGCACGGTCGAGGGCCGCAACGAGGTGCCCGACACCCTGGACGCCCAGATCGTGCGCGACGCCGCCCCCCTGCTGGAGCGGGGCGAGAAGATGCAGCTCACCTACACGGTCCGGAACACGGCCCGGGCCATCGGGGCGCGCATCTCCTCCCACATCGTTCGCCGTTTCGGCATGGACGGCTTGGCCGACGGCCACCTGACGGTGCAGCTGAAAGGCTCGGCGGGCCAGAGCCTGGGCGCCTTCGCCGTCCAGGGGCTGCGGCTCGAACTGATCGGCGAGGCCAACGACTATGTGGGCAAGGGCCTCTCCGGGGCGACCATCGTCATCCGCCCCGCGCCCCAGCTCGCCGCGCCGGAAGCCAACGCCATCCTCGGCAACACCGTGCTCTACGGGGCCACCTCGGGAAAGCTGTTCGCGGCTGGTCTGGCCGGCGAAAGGTTCGGCGTGCGCAACTCCGGTGCGGTGACGGTGGTCGAGGGCGTGGGCGCCAACGGTCTGGAATACATGACCGGGGGACGCGCGGTCGTCCTCGGCCCTGTGGGCTTCAACTTCGCCGCGGGCATGACCGGGGGCATGGCCTGGGTGCTGGATCTGCACGACCGCTTCCCGACGCGCCTGAACGGCGATAGCGTCGTCGCCCGCCGCGTGGCGCACCCCTACTGGGAGGCCGAGCTCAAGGCGCTGGTGGAGGCCCATGCCCGCGAGACCGGTTCGGCCTTCGCCGAGGGGGTGCTGCGCGACTGGGACCGCTATCTGCCGAAGTTCTGGCAGGTGATCCCCAAGGAGATGATCGGCCGGTTGGACGCGCCGCTGGAGGCGGAGGAGCGGGTCCACGCCCGCGCCTGATCCTCAGAGCACTTTCCGCCGAAGTGGATGCCGGTTCGGCGAAGAAACTGCCCTGAATTCGCTCAGTAGGGCGGGGTCTCGGCCGGTGCGCGCTCCGGCGGCGCCTGACGGTTCCCGCCGCCGATCAGGTCGGCCACTCCGTCGATGATGTCGCCGATGGGATCGGGCGCCGGCGGCTCCGGCTCCGGCGCCTCGCCGCCGGGAATCGGCTGGGCCTTCAGCCGGGGCAGGGCGGCGGCCATGAAGTCGCGCCAGACGCCGGCGGGCGCTCCGCCGCCGCTTACCCGGCGCATGGGCGAATTGTCGTCCTTCCCGACCCAGACGGCGGTGACGAAGCCGCCCGTATAGCCGACGAACCAGGCGTCGCGATAATCGCTGGTGGTGCCGGTCTTGCCCGCCAGATCGTAGCCGGCCACCCGCGCCCGCGCGCCGGTGCCCGAGGTCACCACCTGGCGCATCATCTGGTTCATGTACTGAAGGGCCGGCGTGCCGATCACCTGCTGGCGCGCAGGCTTGCCGACATCGTGGTCGTAGAGCACCCGCCCGCTGGCGGTGCGGATCCGCTGGATGCCGTAGCCCTTGGCCAGGAAGCCGCCATTGGCGAAGGGCGCATAGGCCTGGGCCATCTCCAGCGGGCTCACCTCCACCGCGCCCAGCGCCATCGAGGGATCGAGCTGGATCGGGGAGGCGATGCCCAGCCGCCGGGCGGCGGCCGCGACATTGCCGGTGCCGACTTCGTTGGCCAGCCGCGCGGCGACCGTATTGATCGACTGGGCGAGCGCCGTCTGCAGGGTCATGGGCCCGCGGAAATCGTTGGTGTAGTTGCGTGGCTCCCAATTGCCGATGCGGATCGGCTCGTCGACCACGGGCGTGGCCGGCGTGCGGCCGCTTTCCATGGCGGCCAGATAGACGAAGGGCTTGAAGGCCGAGCCGGCCTGGCGCCGCGCCGAGGTGGCCCGGTCGAACTGGCTCTGGGAATAGGAGACGCCGCCCACATAGGCTCGCACGCGGCCCTCGCCGTCCAGAGCGACAAGCGCCCCTTGCTCGACGCCCTGGCCCTTGGCGGCGGTGACGCCGCTGCGCAAGGCCTGCTCGGCGGCGGCCTGGATGGGCAGGTCCAGGGTGGTCTCCACCACCAGGTCCTCGGTCGGCTCGCCCACCAGGCTGCGGACCTGGTCGTCGACCCAGTCGATGAAATACTGCGCCCGCTGGTTGGCTAGGGTGGGATTGACCCGGACGGGCGTCTTGATCGCCTCGGCCCGCTGCTCGGGCGTGATGGCGCCGGTGCGGACCATTTCGTTCAGCACGATGGTGGCGCGCCGCTCCGCGCGCTCGGTGGAGGCGACCGGGGAATAGCGCGACGGGCCCTTCATCATCCCGGCCAGAAGGGCGCTCTCGCCGATGGTGAGCTCCGACGCCGGTTTCCCGAAGTAGCGCTGAGCGGCCGCTTCGATTCCGTAGGCGCCGCCGCCGAAATAAACCCGGTTCAGATAGAGGGCGAGGATTTCGTCCTTGGAGAAGCGGGCTTCGAGCCACACCGCCAGGATCAGCTCCTGGACCTTCCGTCGATAGTTTTGGGCGGGCGTCAGGAAGAGGTTGCGCGCCAGCTGCTGGGTGATGGTCGAGCCGCCGCGCAAGGGACCGCTCTTGCGCTGCAGGTTGTAGATCTGCGAGCGGACGATGCCCCAGGGATTGAAGCCGGGATGCCAGTAGAACCAGCGGTCCTCGATGGCGATGAAGGCCTTCGGCACGTAGGGCGGCAGGGCGTCCAGGTCGACCGGCGGCGCGTACTGGCTGCCGCGCACCGCCACCAGGGCGCCGGAGCGGTCGAGGTAGGAGACCGAGGGCTGGCGCTCCACGTCATAGAGCTTGGAGGTGTCGGGCAGGTCGGCGGCGAACACCGCCAGGAAGGCGACCAGGAAGATCGCCGCCCAGACGCCGAGCACCGCCGTCCAGTAGAGGAACGCCTGCAGGGGCGTGCGGCGCGGGCGCTGGGGTTTGCGCGGGCCTTGGGGCTGGCGCGGGCCGGCGCCGGATCTGGCCATGTGCTTGCTCGAGTCCGCCGATGATGTCCCCGCCCGCGGGGCTGATACTCCAGCCGCACAAAATCCGCCACGTGATTAACGGGGGATGAATCCCTACGGTCCGGCCCTTTGCGAGACCTCTGCATTTACGCATGGCGGAGTTGCGAAAAAAATCGGTTGCCCTCGATCTTAACACCGTTATCTTAGCGATGCTTAGTTCGCGGCGCGCAGCGGGTGGGGATACCTGCGGCGAATCCCCGCCTCGGGCTCGGCCGGACCCTCTTGGGGGTTCGCCCATCTCCCCGAACCGCTGGAGGGCTTTCCATGAAGCTCCAAACCCTCGCGGCCGCCTGCGCGGCGCTCGCCACTGTCACCTTCGCCGGCTCCGCCATGGCCGGCGACGCCATCACCGCCAAGCTGCAGACCCCGGTCGCGGCCAAGACCAAGCTGATCGCCGGCGGCGCCGTCTTCAACTGCGAAGGCGACACCTGCGTGGCGGCCGCCCCGTCCTCCCGCACCTTCGCCACCGCCACCTGCAAGGACCTGGCGAAAAACGTCGGCGTGGTCGAAGCCTTCGGCGGCGTCCGCAAGCAGCTCGACGGCGACAAGCTCGGCCAGTGCAATGCTGCGGCCCTGCCCGCGACCCAGGTCGCCGACCGCTAATCTTCCAAAGGATCCAGGTTCGCGCACCGGTCTAGGCGCGCCTCCCAGCCGCTAGTTCAGTCGAGCCTGAAACTTCGGGCGCCGGGCGATGCCCCCGGCGCCCTTTTCTTTTCCGCAAGTCCGCTTAAGAGACGCCGCCGATGACCGATCAGATCCTGCGGCGGCAAGCCCGCCTGCCCGACGCCCCGGCCGCCGCCGCCCGCCTTCTCGAACCGCTCCTCGCCGAGGCTGCGGGCGAGGGCGCAAGGCCCGTGTCCCTGACCCTGGACTACGGCCCTGCGGCCGATCCCGGCGCGGCGGTGGCGCTGGAGGCCTGGATCGAGCGGGCGACCCGCACCCTGGTCTTCGCCGGCGCGCGAATCCTGGACGCCGAAGGCGCGGTTCTGGCGGCCGGTTCGGCCATCTTCCGCCGTTCGGAACAGGCGGCTTAGAGCCTTCCGGGCAAGGACCTGGCCGCGGGTTCGGTTGCGACGCCGAAAAACGCGTGCTATCAGGCGCGCGGCTTAGGGCCAGGGGGTTTCAACGGCTTCCCGGCCGACGTGCTTTTCCTAGCGCTTTCAAGCCTTTAGGTCGCATCGAGGGGGTTCCTTCGTTGCGGCTCTTCAAACGCACCGGGCGGACAATTAAGTGGCGGACGATTCCAAGGCTTCGAATGTGGGCGGCAGATATGCGCAGGCCCTGTTCGATCTCGCGAACGAACAAGACAAACTGGCGGCCGTCGAGGCCGATCTGAAGTCCTTCAAGGCCATGCGCGCCGACAGCGCGGATCTGCGGACCCTTCTCGCCTCGCCGGCCTTTACGGCCGAGCAGAAGGTCAAGGGGCTGAGCGCTATCGCCGACAAGGCCGGCTTCGACCCCATCACCAAGAAGTTCCTGGGCCTGGTGGCCGCCAACGGCCGCTCCTCGACGCTGCCCGCGGCGGTCGTCGCCTTCGAAAGCCTGGCGGCCGCCGCGCGCGGCGCGGTCTCGGCCCAGGTGACCACCGCCCTGCCGCTGACCGCAGCCCAGGCCAAGGGCGTGGCCCAGGCCCTGCGCGCCGCGCTCGGCAAGGATCCCGAAATCGAGACCCGCGTCGATCCGTCCATCCTGGGCGGCATCAAGGTGCGGGTCGGCTCCCGCCTTTTCGACGCTTCGCTCCGCTCGAAGCTCGATTCCCTGAAATTCGCCCTGAAGAGAGCGTAAGCCCATGGATATCCGCGCCGCCGAGATTTCGGCCATCCTCAAGTCGCAGATCGCCAATTTCGGCGAGGAAGCCGACGTTTCCGACGTCGGCCAGGTGCTGTCGGTCGGCGACGGCATCGCCCGGGTCTTTGGCCTCGACAATGTCCAGGCGGGCGAAATGGTCGAGTTCCCCAAGGCCGGCGCCAAGGGCATGGCCCTGAACCTCGAGCGCGACAATGTCGGCGTCGTGATCTTCGGCGACGACCGCGCCATCGCCGAGGGCGACGAGGTCCGCCGCCTGGGCGAGATCGTGGACGTGCCGGTGGGCAAGGGCCTGCTGGGCCGCGTGGTCAATCCGCTGGGCGAGCCGATCGATGGCAAGGGCCCGATCCAGAACGTCGCCGAGCGCCGCCGCGTCGACGTGAAGGCCCCGGGCATCATCCCGCGGAAGTCGGTGCACGAGCCGGTCCAGACCGGCCTGAAGGCGATCGACTCCCTGATCCCGATCGGCCGTGGCCAGCGCGAGCTGATCATCGGCGACCGCCAGACCGGCAAGACCGCCATCGCCATCGACGCCATCCTGAACCAGAAGTCGGTGAACGCCGGCGACGACGAGAGCGCCAAGCTCTACTGCATCTACGTCGCCATCGGTCAGAAGCGTTCCACCGTCGCCCAGATCGTGAAGACGCTCGAGGAGCGCGGGGCGCTGGACTACACCATCGTGGTGTCGGCCACGGCCTCGGAACCGGCTCCGCTGCAGTTCCTGGCCCCCTTCGCCGGCTGCGCCATGGGCGAGTGGTTCCGCGACAACGGCATGCACGCCGTGATCATCTATGACGACCTTTCCAAGCAGGCCGTCGCCTATCGCCAGATGTCGCTGCTGCTGCGCCGCCCGCCGGGCCGCGAAGCCTATCCGGGCGACGTCTTCTACCTGCACTCCCGCCTGCTCGAGCGCGCGGCCAAGCTGAACGAGGACAATGGCGCGGGCTCTCTCACCGCCCTGCCGGTCATCGAGACCCAGGCCAACGACGTGTCGGCCTATATCCCGACCAACGTGATCTCGATCACCGACGGCCAGATCTTCCTCGAGACCGACCTCTTCTTCCAGGGCATCCGCCCTGCGGTGAACGTCGGCATCTCGGTCAGCCGCGTGGGCTCCTCGGCCCAGATCAAGGCGATGAAGCAGGCTTCGGGGCCGATCAAGGGCGAGCTCGCCCAGTATCGGGAAATGGCCGCCTTCGCGAAGTTCGGCTCCGACCTCGACGCTGCGACTCAACGTCAGCTCGCTCGCGGCGAGCGCCTGACCGAGCTCCTGAAGCAGCCGCAATATTCGCCGCTGGTGGTCGAAGAGCAGGTGGCGGTGATCTACGCCGGCACCCGCGGCTATCTCGACGGCGTGCCGACCGCCGACGTCGGCCGCTTCGAATCCGAGCTTCTGGCGCTGCTGCACGGCAAGCACCAGGGCCTGCTGGATGCGATCCGCACCAAGAAGGAGCTCACCTCGGATCTCGAGGCCGAACTCCGCGGCGTGCTGGACGCCTTCGTGAAGAGCTTCGCCTGAGCCGAGGGATGACCGACCACCCCAAAGCGCTGCACGCCTGGTCCGGCGAGTTCGGCGATCGGTATACGGAGCGCAACGCCGCTTCGGCCGACGCCGTCCGCGGCCGCGCGCGCGTCTGGGGCGAGGTCTTCCGCCGGATGGACGGCGACATGCCGAAGAGCGCCCTGGAGATCGGCTCCAACGTGGGCCTGAACCTGCGGGGCATCCAGGCTCTGTCGTCGATGGAGCTCTGGAGCATCGAGCCCAATCCGGCCGCGAACAAGAAGCTGGCGGCCGACGGCGTCCTGCCGGAAGAGCGGATCTTCGAGGGCTTCGGCCATGCGATCCCGCTGGCCGACGGGGCGGTGGACATGGCGTTCACTTCCGGAGTGCTGATCCATGTGGATCCCAGCCTCCTGGAGCAGACGCTGCGCGAGATCCACCGCGTGGCCGCCAAGTACGTCTTCTGCGCCGAGTACTTCTCGCCGAAGGCCGAGAGCATCCCGTACCGGGGTGAAACCGACCTCCTGTTCAAGAACGACTTCGGCTCGCTTTACATGGATATGTTCCCTGACCTGAGGCTGGTCGATTACGGGTTCTTCTGGCGACGGACGACCGTGATGGACGACAGCACCTGGTGGTTGTTTAGAAAGGGCTGAGAGCGGGGATGGCCAGCCTCAAGGAAATGCGCAATCGGATCGGAAGCGTGAAGGCCACGCAGAAGATCACGAAGGCGATGCAGATGGTGGCGGCGGCGAAGCTGCGCCGCGCCCAGGAAGCGGCCCAGAACGCCCGGCCCTACGCCGAGCGGATGGCCGCGGTGATCGCCAACCTGGCGGCCGGGGTTTCCGGCGACGGGGCGCCGAAGCTGCTGGTGGGCACCGGCCAGAACCGGCGTCACCTGCTGATCGTCGCCACCGCCGACCGTGGCCTGGCCGGCGGCTTCAACACCGGCGTCGTCCGCGCCGCGCGCGAGAAGATCAACGCGCTGCAGGGCGAGGGCAAGGAGATCCGTCTCATCACGGTGGGCCGCAAGGCGCGCGACCAGCTGCGCCGGCAGTATGCGGAGCGCATCGCTGCCAGCTTCGAGGCCGGACAGTCGCCCTCACTCGCCACCGCCCAGCAGGTGGCCGACAAGGTGACCGAGCTGTTCGAAGCGGGCGAGATCGACGTGGTCACCCTGGTCTTCTCGCAGTTCAAGTCGGTGGTGTCCCAGGTGCCGACCGTGCGCCAGCTGGTGCCGGCGGTGGTCGAGGGCGGCAAGACCATCGACCTGAAGGGCGCGGCCTATGAATACGAGCCGGACGAGGAGACCATCCTCGAAACCCTGCTGCCGCGGAACCTGACCACCCAGATCCTGGCCGCCATGCTCGAGAACCAGGCCGGCTTCTTCGCGGCCCAGATGGCCGCCATGGACAACGCCACCCGCAACGCCGGCGACATGATCGCCAGCCTCACCCTGCAGATGAACCGTGCACGCCAGGCGCAGATCACCAAGGAGCTGATCGAGATCATCTCCGGCGCCGAAGCGCTCTAGACCGAAAGAGTTGGACCCCATGGCTACGACCCCGAAGGCTCCCGCCAAGAAGACCGCGGCTCCGAAGGCCGCCGCCGCCAAGAAGGCGCCCGCCCAGGCCGCCGCCGCGCCCGCCGCGGGCGTCGCCACCGGCCGCATCGCCCAGATCATCGGCGCTGTCGTCGACGTCGAGTTCGACGGCCACCTGCCGGCGATTCTGAACGCGCTGGAGACCACCAACACCGACCAGCGGACCGGACAGCCCTTCCGCCTGGTGCTGGAAGTGGCCCAGCACCTGGGCGAGAACACCGTCCGCACCATCGCCATGGACACCACCGAGGGCCTGACCCGCGGCCAACCCGTGGTCGACACCGGCAAGGGCATCACGGTTCCCGTGGGCCCGGCGACGCTCGGCCGCATCATGAACGTCATCGGCGAGCCGATCGACGAGGCCGGCCCGATCGCCTCGGACTTCGCCTCGGTCATCCACCGCGAAGCCCCCTCCTTCGCCGAGCAGTCCACCTCCGCCGAGGTGCTGGTCACCGGCATCAAGGTCGTCGACCTGCTCTGCCCCTACACCAAGGGCGGCAAGATCGGCCTGTTCGGCGGCGCGGGCGTCGGCAAGACCGTGACCATGCAGGAGCTGATCAACAACATCGCCAAGGCCTACGGCGGTTACTCCGTGCTGGCCGGCGTGGGCGAGCGGACCCGCGAAGGCAACGACCTCTACCACGAAATGATCGAGTCCGGCGTGAACCAGGCCGGTGGCGGCGGCGAGAGCCGCTGCACCCTGGTCTACGGCCAGATGAACGAACCCCCGGGCGCCCGCGCCCGCGTCGCCCTGACCGGCCTGGCCCAGGCGGAGTACTTCCGCGACCAGGAAGGCAAGGACGTGCTCCTCTTCATCGACAACATCTTCCGCTTCACCCAGGCCGGTTCGGAAGTGTCGGCCCTGCTGGGCCGCATCCCCTCGGCCGTGGGCTATCAGCCGACGCTGGCCACCGAGATGGGCAACCTGCAGGAGCGCATCACCTCCACCAACAAGGGCTCGATCACCTCGGTGCAGGCCATCTACGTGCCCGCCGACGACCTGACCGACCCGGCGCCGGCCACCTCGTTCGCCCACCTGGACGCGACCACCGTTCTGAGCCGCGACATCGCCGCCCAGGGCATCTTCCCGGCCGTGGACCCGCTGGACTCCACTTCGCGGATCCTCGATCCGCTGGTGATCGGCGAGGAGCACTACACCGTCGCCCGCCGCACCCAGGAGATCCTGCAGCAGTACAAGGCGCTGAAGGACATCATCGCCATTCTGGGCATGGACGAGCTGTCGGAAGAGGACAAGCTGATCGTGGCCCGCGCCCGCAAGATCCAGCGCTTCCTGTCGCAGCCGTTCCACGTGGCCGAGCAGTTCACCAACCTGCCGGGCGTGTTCGTGTCGCTGGAAGACACCGTGCGTTCGTTCAAGGCGATCTGCGACGGCGAGTACGACCACCTGCCCGAGCAGGCCTTCTACAACGTCGGCGCCATCGAAGACGCGGTGGCCAAGGCCGAGCAACTGGCTGCGGAAGCCTAAGCGGATATGGCCGAGAAGCTTCACTTCTCCCTGGTCTCGCCGGAGCGGCAAGTGTTCTCCGGCGAGGTCGACCAGGTGGATGCGCCGGGGTCGGAAGGCGACTTCGGCGTGCTCGCCGGTCACGCCCCCTTCATGACCGCCCTCAAGGAAGGTCAGGTGAAGGTCCACAACGGCGGCCATGTGACGGTGTTCGAGGTGCGCGGCGGGTTCGCCGACGTCACGCCCGAAGGCCTGACCATCCTGGCCGAGCACGCGGCGGAAGCCGCGGCTTGAACACGCAGCGGCCCCGCTCGGGCCGCATTGATGGCCCACACCCCTTGCAGGGGACGGCCACATTCGCTTGTGTGTCACAGTATCGAGTCAGGGGAACGCCGTCATGCGCATTGCCATCGCCAGTCTGATCGCCTTGGGGTTCGCCGCCACGGCCGTGGCCCAGGAAGCGCCGGAAACGCCCGCGCCTGCGGAAGCCGCGCCGGAGGCCGCCGCGCCCGAGGCTCCGCCGGCTGAGCAGCGCACCTACACCCTGCCGACCACCGGCGCGGAAGGCCAGATCATCGACGTGATCAACCGGGTCTGCAAACCGCTGGTGAAGGGGGGCGACCTCGACCAGTTGGCGCGAGGCCTGGGCTATAAGAAGAACCGTCGCGAGGGGACCTACACCGCCACCCTGGTGGAGAAGCCCTATACGCTGACCATCTGGCCGCAGGGCTCCAACAAGGACGTCTGCCGCCTGACGATCAACTATCCGATTGACGGCGAGAAGCCGATCATCGTCGGCCTGAACATCTTCTCCTACCTGCACCAGCCGGAGCTGGTCCAGCAGCGCAACGACTATGTGCCGGCCACCGACTATAAGCGGATCACCAACTCCTGGGAGTTCTACGACGACCGGGAATCGATCGGCCTGGTGTTCCTGCAGCTGAAGAAGCCGGACGGCTCCCCGGTCAACGCCAAGTGGGACACCGGCGAGATCCTCTATTCGGAGCGCAAGTTCCAGTAGGTTCTCCCCCGGCCCGCAGGCCTCACGAGTTCCAGGCGCCGGGGACGACCCCGGCGCCTTTCTCTTGATCCGGGGACGACCCCAAAGCTTGCGAGGTTCCGCCCATGGCGTGGATCGTCCTGTTCGTCGCCGGCCTGTGCGAGATCGGCTGGGCCGTGGGCCTGAAATATACCGACGGCTTCACCAGGCTCTGGCCTACGGTCTTCACCGGCGCCAGCCTGATCGTCTCCATGGCCCTGCTCGGCCTGGCGGTAAAGACCCTGCCGCTCGGGACCGCCTACGCTGTCTGGACGGGCATCGGCGTGGTCGGCACGGCGGTGCTGGGCATCCTCCTATTCAAGGAGCCGACAACGGCCGCGCGGCTTCTGTGCCTCGGCCTCATCGTCGTCGGCATCCTGGGCCTGCGCCTGCTGTCGCCCGGCGATTGACGGCGGCGTTGCGGCGCCGTTCGCTGCGCCCTTCGATTCTTCGGAGCCCGACGCCCATGACCCTGCGCGCCCTGTGCCTCGGCGCTACCCTCGTCCTCGCCTGCGCCGCATCCGGCCTGGCGGCCGAGCCTGTCCGCCGGGAAGCCGGTCAGCTCGTCTATGAGGACGTACCCGAAACCCCCGCGGCGCTCAGGGCGGCGATCGCCCCCTATTACAACACCCGCTCGGCGGTGTTCGAGGATTGGCTGGCCGACGGCTCGATGCTGATCGCCACCCGGTTCGGCGACACCAACCAGATCCACCGCGTGGCCGCCCCGGGCGCCGCCCGCACCCAGCTCACCTTCTTCGCCGAGCCGGTGAACCAGGCGAAGGCCCAGCCGGGACAGGCCCGTTTCCTCTATCCCCGCGACGAGGGCGGGGCGGAATACTACCAGGCCTATCTGCGCGACCTCGCCGGCCGCGAGACGGCGATCACCGCGTCTGGCACGCGCAATGGCAATTTCGTGTTCTCGGGCGATGGCCGCCTTGTCGCCTGGAGCCAGGTGACCCCGGGCGACCCCAACTACGACATCCTGCTCGCCGATCCAGCGGCGCCGGACGGGCGGCGCGTGGTGCTCGAGGGGGAAGGGGCGATGGCCCCGCTCGACATCTCGTCCGATGGAACGGCGATCCTGGTCAGCCGCTACAACGCCGCCACCCATGTGGAGCTGTTCGTCCTGGAGGTCGCCAGCGGCGCGCTGACACCGGTCGGGCCCCAGGGACGCAAGGTCGCCTATGCGGGCGGCGCCTTCGCCGATGGCGGCCGCAGCATCGTGGTCCTGTCCGACGATCGTTCGGACGTGACGCGGCCGGTGGTCTTCGACCGCGCCACCGGCGCCATGCGCGACCTGGCGCCCGGCGCCAAGTGGCCGGCCGAGGAGATGGACCTGTCGCCGGACGGCCGCACCCTGGCCTACGCCGTGAACGAGGAAGGCTATTCGCGCCTGGTGCTGAAGGATGTGGCGACCGGCCGCGACCTGGCCGCGCCCGACCTTCCGAAGGGCGTGCTCACCGGCCTCGGCTTCTCGAAGGACGGCGGCAAGCTGGGCTTCGGTCTTTCGACCTCGACCGGCGCCGGCGACGCCTGGAGCTGGGACCTGGGGGCGGGCCGGCTGGAGCGCTGGACGCAGAGCGAGCTGGGCGGCCTCGATCCCGACCGGCTGGTGGAGCCGGAGCTCTTCCGCTACCGCAGCTTCGACAAGCGCTCGATCCCGGCCTTCATCTATCGGCCGCCCGGCGTGTCGGGAAAGCTGCCGGTGATCGTGCAGATCCACGGCGGGCCGGAAAGCCAGGAGCTGCCCAGCTTCAACCCGCGCCGCCAGTCCTGGGTGAACGAGGTGGGCGCAGCGGTGATCATCCCCAATGTCCGCGGCTCTTCCGGCTATGGAAAGGCCTATCTCGACCTCGACAACGCCGAAAAGCGCGAGGATTCGGTGAAGGATATCGGCGCGCTCCTGGACTGGATCGCCCAGCAGCCGGACCTGGACGCCAGCCGCGTGGCCGTGGTGGGCCAGTCCTATGGCGGCTACATGGCGTTGGCCGTGGCGGCCCACTACAACGACCGCATCGCCGGCGCGATCGACCTCTACGGCATTTCCAACTTCACGACCTTCCTGGAGAACACCGAGGGCTATCGTCGCGATCTGCGGCGGGCCGAATATGGCGACGAGCGGGATCCGAAGATGCGCGCGGTGTTCGAGCGCATCTCGCCGCTCAACATGACGGCGCGGATGAAGAAGCCGATGATGGTCTATCAGGGCGCCAACGACCCGCGCGTACCGGCCTCGGAGTCCGAGCAGTTGGTCGCCCGGCTGCGCGGTCAGGGCACGGAGGTCTGGTACGTGCTCGCCAAGGACGAAGGCCACGGCGTCGCCCGCAAGCCCAACGCGGAGGCCGTCCGCGCTGTCGAGATCCAGTTCCTGCGCAAGGTGCTTGGCGCGGACTAGGGTCTCAAACCCCCACCCGTAGGCTTGTCAGCCAGGCCAGCGTCTCGTCCGCCACGCCCTCCCAGCCGGGCTCGCCCACCAGCCAGTGGCTCATGCCGCGGGCCAGGCGGAATTCGGCGCCGAGCCGTTCGGCCGTCAGGCGCACCGTGGCCGGCGGATGGACGACGTCGCTCTCGCCGGCCAGCACCAGCGTCGGCGCCGAAGCCGCGCCGGGACCGAGGCTGGTGGTCATGAACGGGTCCAGCCACCAGTTCAGCGTTTCCCAGAGCGCCCGGCCGCTCTCGGGCCGAAGCCGCGCCAGGGCCGCCTCCCGCATGGGGTGCGGCGCGCGGTCCAGGCTGAAGCGGCGGGCCAGGCTGCGGTCCGGCGACACCGCCTGCGCCCAGAACGGCCCTAGCATGTGCAGGCCGAAGGCGGTGGCCGCTTCTTCGACCGAGGACCCCGCCACCCCCCAAGGGGCCGAGGGCGCCAGCAGCACCAGGGCCCGCACCGGCGCGCGCCGGGCTGCGAGCGCGGCCACGAGCCCGCCCAGCGAATGGCCGATCAGCACCGGTGGTTGGGCCTGGGCGGCGCAGAGGGCGGCGATGTCGCGGGCGTAGTCGCTCATGGAGAGACCGGCCACGGAAGGCGCAGGCTCGTCCGGGCCATGGCCCGGAAGGTCGGGCGTCAGCACCCGCAGGCCGGCGGCCTCGAACGGCTGTCGGAAGGCTTCGAAGGCCCAGGCGCCGCAGAAAGCGCCGTGGACCATGATCGCCGTCCCGCTCACGCCGCCCGCCCGGGGCGGCCGGCGAAGTCCTGGAACGCCGCGACCACCGCCTCATAGACCGGTCGCTTGAAGGGCACGATCAGCTCCGGCGCCTCGGCCAGGCGTCCCCAGCGCCAGGCGTCGAATTCCGGCTCGCCGTGGGCGGCCAAGTCGATCTCGGCCTCGCTGCCGTCGAAGCGCAGGGCGAACCAGACCTGCCGCTGCCCCTTCCATCCGCGCGCCTTGGAACCGGCGTGTTCGGCCGGGAAGTCGTAGGCCAGCCAGCCGTCGGTCCGGCCCAGCAGGCTTGTCGTGATCACACCGGTCTCCTCCGCCAGCTCCCGGCGAGCCGCGGCCAACAGGTCTTCGCCCGGATCGACGCCCCCTTGCGGGAACTGCCAGTTGTAGGGGCCGGGCGTGCCTGCCCGCCGCCCCAGCCAGACGCCGCCGTCGGGGTGGAACAGCACGACGCCCACATTCGGGCGGTAAAGCTTCAGGGTATGCTCGTCCATCGCACCTATCTAACGCCGACGCATGACGGCGGAAGCGGGCGCCAGCTGATAGCCGCGGGATTCGACCGATTCCGCCCACTTCTGCGCCTGAACCAGGGTCACCGGATAGGCGAAGCCGGAGGCGAGCGCCTGGCCGTATTGCAGGGCGCCGGCCTCCACCGCCAGGAACTGCTGGTCGATGGCCTCGCTGGAGAGCTGCTCGTCGACGATCCGGAAGGCCGAGGCGCGGGGGACTCCGCCGCCCTTGCGGGCCGCCTGGCCGTCGTCGATGAAGGCCAGGCCCCGGCTGCGCAGCGCGCCGGTGAAGGCGCTCATGGCCGGATCGGACGCCAGGAAACGCGAGCCGAGATAGTTGGTGACGCCGAAATAGCCGGTGGCGCGCGAGAGCACCCATTCCAGCTTCTTCACCGTGTCGGAGGCCGGGGCGTTGGCCATCAGGGTATAGGGACCGGGGTCGTTGTCGGGATAGTCCAGCGGCTCCATGGGCGTCTCGATCAGAACCTCGTGGCCGGCGGCGCGGGCGAGGTCGATCCAGCCTTGCAGCCCTTCGGCGTAGGGCACGAAGGAGAGCGTCACCTCCGGCGGCAGGTTGTCGATGGCCTGGCGGGTGGCGGTGGCGTTGAGGCCCAGGCCGCCGATCACCAGCGCCACCTTCGGCCGGCCGTTGGCGACGAAGGGCCGCGCATAGGCCTCGGCCGGCGTGCGCCCGTCGGCGCCGATCACCGGCAGGGGACCGTTCGGGCCGGGAACGTGCAGGCCGGCGATGGGGGCCGGCGGCAGCGGGTCGGCCGCCTGGAAGGCGCGCCCGCCGGGCAGGGTGATGACCGCCTGGCCGAAGGCGCCTTCCGCGCCGATGGGGGTTTCCGACAGGCGAAAGATGTCCTCGGTGACGCCGGCCTCGCCGGCGGCCGGAAGCGCCTCGCGCCAGCCTGGCGGAGCGGCCTCTGCGGCGGTCTTGGCCAGCGAGATGCGCACCACCGGCGCGCTGGCCCGCGGATCGCCCAGCAGGGCGACCACGGCGAGGAGTGTGACGAGGAACAGGGCGAAGGCGCCGACGGCGCCCACATAGGGGTTCTGCAGGGTGCGCAGCACCGCTTCGGGCAAGACGGCTCCGGCCGGAGCGGGCGCCGCGGCGGCCGGGATCAGGGGCTTCTTCGAGAACATGCGCAGGTGCGGACTCCTGGACCCCAGCCTCCGCCCTTATGGTTAACGAAGGGCTTAGGGCCGGCCCCGCCGAACGCGCTGGATCGCCGCATCCAGGGCCTGCAGGAAGCGGGAGCGGTCGTTGCGGTCGAAGGGTTTCGGGCCGCCGAGGGCCTCCCCGGTCGAGCGCAGCTGCTCCAGGATCGAGCGCTGGGCGAGCGCCATGCCAATGGAGTCGCGGGTGAAGGGCTTGCCGGTGGGCGCAAGGGCCTGGGCGCCGGCCTTCAGCACCCGGTCGGCCAGGGGGATATCGGCGGTGATAGCCACGTCGCCGGGCGCTACCCTCTCGGCGATCCAGTCGTCGGCGGCGTCGGGGCCGGCGTCGACGATCACCCGCTCGACCAGCGGCGTTTGTGGAACCGACATGACGCTGTTGGCCACCACGAAGACCTTCAGGCCGTAGCGCATCGCCACGCGATAGACCTCGTCCTTCACCGGGCAGGCGTCGGCGTCCACATAGATCTTCGTCGGTTTGACGGTCGTGAGCTCCATGCGCAGCGGTGTAGATGAGATGCCTGAAAAGAAAAACGCCGCCGGTTTCCCGGCGGCGTCGAAGTCGAGGAAGTCCTGAGCTCAGAAGCGCTTGCGCACGCCGAGCTTGTAGGTGCGGCCGTAGGGATTGCCGATGAACGGGTCGTAGCTCATCTCCAGCCGAGCCGCCGAAGGGTCGCGGTCCATGATGTTGAACACCGAGGCGGTGAGGGTCGTGTCCCACGGCAGTTCAGCCTGGTAGGTCAGATCGACGGTGTAGAAGTCCTCCACCTTCAGGCCGAACGTGACGGGCCGCAGCGCGCCGGTCGAGTCCTGGACCGAGATCGGCGCGCGGTTGTCGACCGCGCCGTCGATATAGGTCAGGTCCGCCCGGATGTTGTGCGGCCCCATCCGATACTCGGTATAGGCGTTGGCCCGCCACCGCGACACGGTTCCCGGGAACCGGTCGTAGTTGGTGAAGCCGCGCGCCTCATAGGCCGTGGAGACCAGGGCCCCGTTGTAGCGGAACTCGGCGATATCGTAGGTCAGGTAGTAGCTGAACGACGCACCGGCGGAGAAGATGCCGCCCATGACGTCGTCGGCGCGATAGTCGAGGCTGCCGTCGATGCCCGAGACCTTGATCTCGGGACCGTTCACCGTCTCAGACAGCACGCGCTGGATGTCGTTGCCCACGGTCACGCCTTGAACGCAGGCGTTGTTATTGTTGAAGGTGATGAGGCTGCGCAGCGGGCTGGCGCAGTTGACGAATTGGGTGCCATTGCCGACGCCGGCCACCGCGGTGGCGACGATGTTGGCCGGCAGCTGCACGATCTGGTCTTCGATCTTGAAGTTCCAGTAGTCGACGATGGCGCGGAAGCCGCCGGCCTGGAAGATCGCACCGATGTTGTAGGTGAAGGCCTTTTCCGGGCCGATGGCGGGATTGCCGGGGAAGTCGACGGACTTGAAGTTGTTGCCCGCCGCGATGATGCCCGAAAGGCCCGTGACAGCTGCAGTCGATCGGTTGCCCGCTGTTGGGCCGCGGAAGGTGGAGCCCACCGAGCCACGCAGGGCGAAGCTGTCGGTGATCTGCCACTTCAGGGCCAGCTTGGGATTGGTGGTCGAGCCGGTCTGGCCGCCATAGTCCTCGTAGCGGATGGCGAGTTGGGCGTTGATATTGTCGGTGATCGGCAGGCTGGACTCCGCGAAGAACGCGTAGACGGAGTCGTCCAGCGTCTGCGGCGTGCCCTGGCCCAGGAAGATGTAGGGGCCGGTCGGGAAGGCGCAGGTGGTGACGCCGGGGACGGGGCACGGCGTGACACGCTGGTCCTGGAACGGGCTGCGCAGGGTCGACTGGAACCGGGTGGCCCGATATTGGGCGCCGGCCGCCCAGCCGATTTCCCCGCCGGGCAGGCTGATCGGCAGCTGGCCGTTCAGGACCGCATCGACCACCAGCAGGTCCTGGTCCTGGGTGGTCTGCGAGCTGCGCTCATAGATCCAGTCCAGCAGCTCGGGACTGTTGGCGTTGGCCGACACATAGCCCGGGTTCGTCAGGCCGAGCGCCGGATTGCCCGCATAGCCGTTGGAGAACGGGTTGAACCACTGGCAACCGTTCGCGCCTGCGGTCGTGCCGGTGCAGCTCGGGCCCCCGAAGCCATTGAGGGCCAGCTGCAGTCGGTTGATGAAGATGTCCGGCGTATGCTGTTTGTTGCGCGTGCGCGAATAGGTGACCGCCGTGTCGTAGCCGATGCCCGCGATGCCAAGCTCGCCCGTCAGGCTAGCCGAGACGCGGTAGACGTCATAGTTGCGGTACCCGATCTGTCCGCCGTTGTCGTAGATCGGGTTGCCGCCCGCGCCCAAGGGGCGGAACAGGGTCAGCGAGATGCGGTTGGTGGCGGCGATCACACCCGCCGAGAGGCCGGCCTGCTGCATGGCCGTGAGGGCGCCGGGGTTCTGGATGGGGACGGAGAAGACGCCGACGCTTCCCGGCCCGTTCGGCCCCTGGATCGGGGGGAAGGCCGGTGAGAACCGCATGTGCGGAATGTCGGTCTTGGCGTAGTGCGCCTCGACGTGGAAACGCGTGGTCTCGTTCAGATCGACATTGAGTTCGCCGTAGATCTGGTAGCGGTCTTCATCCTCGATGACGTTGTCGAACGGGATGTAGGTGAAGAAGCAGGCGGGCGTCGTTCCGGAGAAGCCCGCATAGCCGCCCACGGCGCTGCAGTTGGCGTCCCTCTGCACGCCGGCCACGGGCGTCCCCGCCGCGCTCAGCGGCAGATAAGACGGCGGCTGTCCGAGGACCGACCACCCCGAAGGATTGGAAAGATAGCTCTGCTTGGTCCAGTCGCGCTCGGTGGAGCGAAGCTCCGACCGGTGCTGATAACCCGCCGTCAGGAGCAGGCTGGTGTTCTCTCCGACCCAGCCATAGGCCGCGCTCGCTGTGTAGTCGCCATCGGACCCCGGAACGTAGCGATAGTCTGCCGTGACCTCCAAGCCGGAGAAGTTTCGGCGGGTGATGAAGTTGACCACGCCGGAGATGGCGTCTGAACCGTAGGTGGCCGCGGCGCCGTCCTTCAGCACCTCCACCCGACCGACGGCGGCGACGGGAAGCAGATTGGTGTCGACACCGCCGCTGCCTGCGCCCGCGGACGCGACCGTCCGTCGCCCGTTGAACAGCACGAGCGTCCGTAGGGAACCCAAGCCGCGCAAGTTGACGGTGCCGGCGCCGACCTGGCCCTGGGCCGCGGTGGAGAACTGGTTGGAATCGCCCAGCACTGGTCCGCTGACCGGCAGAGACTTGATGAGGTCGATGGTGGTGGGCGAGCCGCGCCGCGCCAGCTCCTCGCTGGAGACCACCTCCACGGGCAGGGCGGCGTCTTCGGGCGTGCCGCGGATGAAGGACCCGGTGACCACGACCTCTTCGACCGTGGCGACATCCTGGGCGGAGGCTGCGCCGCCGAAGCCAAGCGCCATTGCCGCGGCGAGGGCAGACCCGCCGCACAGATAGACTTTTCTCACTCTCTTCCTCCCTTGTCGCTCAAGTCTGATTGCTGAGCGTTGACGTACCGCGTCATCAAACGCCGGTTGGTCAAAAGTCGCTATGGCGTCATTGCCGCACCTGCCAAATTGCGGCGAAAGTGCGCCTTTGCGGCAACACTGTTTCAGGAGGTTTGCGAAATATGGGCCGTGAAATGCGCAAGCGCGCCCGGCTTTGAACCGGGCGCGCAAATATTTTTCTTACAGCGCGCCAAAAATCCGGCGCGGCGGCTACTTCTTTTCAGAAGGCGGAACGCCGGCGGCCGCCGTCTTGGGCGCGACCACGGCGGCCATCTTCGGGGCCGGCTTGGGCAGCTTCGGGGTCGCGGCCACCGAACCGTAACGCAGGACGTCCTTGGCGCGGGCCAGTTGGAAATCGTCCTTGGCGTCGAAGCTTTCCGGAGGCGCTTCGGCGGGTTCGTGGGCCCCGATGCGCTTCTTGCCCTCCTCGGCGTTCAGCGCGTTGCGGAACGAGGCCTCGGAGAACTGGAAGCTGCGGTTGGCGATCCGCTGGGCCTGCTCCCGGCTCTCGGCCACCTCGAGATCGGGGGAGATGCCGGTCTGCTGGATCGATCGTCCGGAAGGTGTGTAGTAGCGGGCGGTGGTGAGCTTCAGCGCCCCGTCCATGCCGCCGCGAAGCGGGATCACGGTCTGGACCGAGCCCTTGCCGAAGGAGGTCAGGCCCACGACCTCGGCCCGCTTGCGGTCCTGCAGGGCGCCGGCCACGATCTCGGCGGCCGAGGCCGAACCGTCGTTGATCAGGACCACCATGGGCAGGCCGCCGACGGCGTCGCCGGGGCGGGCGTTGTAGCGCTCGATGTCGCGCGGGTCGCGCCCGCGCTGGGAGACGATCTCGCCGCCTTCCAGGAACAGGTCCGCCACGCCTACGGCCTGGTCGAGCAGGCCGCCGGGATTGTTGCGCAGATCAAGCACCAGGCCCTTCATTTTCGGGTTCTTGGCGCGCAGGTCTGCCAGGGCGGCCTGGGCTTCGTCGGTGGTCTTCTCGTTGAAGGCCGAAATCCGCAGATAGCCGTAGTCGCCTTCCACGCGCGCGGTGGCCGAGCGCGGCTTGATCACTTCGCGGACGATCTTGACGTCGAAGGGCTCGGTCTTCTCGCGGGCGATGGTCAGCGTCACCGCTTCGCCCGGCCGTCCGCGCATCTGCTTGACCGCCTCGTTGACGGACAGGCCCAGCACGCTCTCGCCGTTCACGGCGGTGATGTAGTCGCCGGCCTTGACGCCGGCCTTGTGGGCCGGGGTGTCGTCCATCGGCGAGATCACCTTGACCACGCCGTCTTCGCTGGTGACCTCGATGCCAAGCCCGCCGTATTCGCCGCGGGTCTGGTCGCGCATGTCGTCGAAGCTGTCGGGATTGAGGTAGCCGGAATGCGGATCGAGGGAGTTCAGCATCCCGTCGATGGCCGCCTCGATCAGCTTGCGGTCGTCGACCTGGGTGACGTACTGCCGCTCGACGGTGTCCAGCACGTCGCCGAACAGCTCCAGCATCTTGTAGGTCTGGGCCCGGGGCTTGGAGGAGGCCAGCGCCTCCTGGCTCACATAGGCCATGGAGCCGGCGCCGAGGACGAAGGCCGAAGCCCCGATCAGAACGTACTTTCGCATATCCAGGCCTTTAAGCCTCCCTCGCGGCGAAACGGCGCCGCCCCGTCGTTCTTTCGGCCCCTAGCCGCCGACCGCGCCCCTCAAGGGGATGCGGCCCTCCGGCTCGCCGGCCTTTTCGATCTCGAGCCAGCGGGCCGGGTCCACCGGCGCGCCGCGGGCGCGGACCTCCAGATAGAGGTCAGATGGGGATAGTTTCCCATCCGGCATCCTTCCGACAGGCGCCCCGGCCGCGACCGATTGTCCGACGGCGACCGTCGCCCGATCGAGACCTGCCAATACGAGATGGTATCCGCCAGCCAATCTCAAGATCAAAATGACCCCCCAATCCTTAACAGGGGCCACATATTGCACCTGGCCCGCAGCCGGCGCCCTGACCGCGGCGCCTGCGGGCGCGGCGATGGTCATGCCCGCGGCGCGGCCGCCGCCGGAGAGTTCGTCGCCGAAGCCGCGCGCCAGTCGGCCGTCCACCGGCGTCAGCAGGCGCTCGGGCGGCGGGCCGAGGATCGCCGGCGGGCGGGCTGCGCCGGGCGGGGTGGCTTCCTCGATGGCGCGCTGCTCGGCCAGCTCGGAATCGGTGGTGAACAGCGCCTCGCTGGCCACCGCCGCCAGCCGCCGCTGGCGTGCGATTTCGGAGGCCTCGGCGGCGTGCTGCCGCGCCAGCTTCTGGAGCTCCGGGGTGATCGCCTTGACGAGGATGGCGGCCCGCACGGCCTGGGTGGCGTCCTCCGGGCTGACCAGCAGGGCCGGCGGTGGATCGCGGCCGAACATCTCGAGCGCCGTCAGCAGGCGGGCCAGGCGGTTGATGTTGCGGCCCTGCTCGGCGTTGAGAACGGTTTCGCGCAGGTTCAGCCGCTCGAGCCGCGCGCGCTCGTCGCTGGCCGCCAGGGCGAAGGCGGCGGTGGCCGCCGTCGCGGCCAGGGCCAGAGGGAAGACGGCGGCGCGTCGCATGGACCAGGGGTAGCGCGCACGCATCGCCGCCTCAATCGCGGTGATAGGGGCCGCCGGCCAGGATGGTGACGGCGCGATAGACCTGCTCGGCCAGCATGGCGCGGGCCAGCGCGTGCGGCCAGGTCTGGGGCCCGAAGGCGAGCCTGGCGTCGGCCGCCTCCACCAGGGCGGGATCCAGCCCATCGGCGCCGCCGATCACGAAGGCCAGGCGGCGCACGCCGTCGTCGCGCAGGCGGCCGATCTCGGCGGCGAATTTTCGGGAGGCCAGGGCCTGGCCCCGCTCGTCGCAGGCGATGACATAGGCGCCGGCCAGGTGCGGCCGCAAGGCCTCGGCCTCGGGGGCCTTGCCGGGCTTCCGGGATTCCACCTCCATCACCTCGACGGGGCCGAGGCCCAAGGCGCGGCCCGCCGCAGTGGCGCGGTCGGCGTAGAGCTTGACGAGGTCGGCCTCGGGGGAGCGCGCCAGCCGGCCGACAGCGACGATGGAGATCCTCAACCGGCCGCGGAGCGGGCCGGCGGCTCCACCGACCAGATCTTCTCGATGTTGTAGAAGGACCGCACCTCCGGCCGAAACAGATGGACGATCACGTCGCCGGTGTCGATCAGCACCCAGTCGCAGTGCGGCAGGCCCTCCACCCTCGCGCGGCCGTAGCCGGCCTCCTTCAGGGCGCGGAGCAGGTGGTCGGCCATGGCGCCGACATGGCGATGCGAACGTCCGGAGGCGACGATCAGTCCGTCGGCCACGGCGCTCTTGCCCTTCAGATCGATGAATACGACGTCCTGCGCCTTGTCGTCGTCGAGCCGGGCCAGGATCAGGTCTTCCAAGGCGCCGATGCGCTCCTGGTCGTCGGGGGAAGACTCGGCGGGCGCCGAGGTTTCCTGCGCGCTGGGCGCGGGGTCACGGTTCAGCGGGGTCGCTCCTTATTCTGCCTCGCTGGTTCGACCCTAGCACGAGACCGGGCTCTGGTCAGCCCGCTCTCACGAACTCTTCAGTCCCCGCGCCGCGCCATCCGTTTGCGCAGTTCCGTCGAGGACTGGAAATTCAAGGGGCCGGTGAGGAAAACCCAGACCGGCGGATCGGCGCCTGGCACGATGCGCGCCGCCCGCGCAGGCGCGCGCGCGTGGGCGAAACGACGGGCGGCGGGCGAAAAGCGGCTGCGCAGCGAGATCCAGGGGCGCGAGACCACCGCCACCGGAACCTCGGCCATGATCTGGGTCCAGCCGCGCCACCGGTGGAAGGTCGCCAGGCTGTCGGCGCCCATGATCCAGACGAACTTCACGCCGGGAAACCGCGCCTTCAAATGGCGGATGGTGTCGAGGGAGTACTGGACGCCCAGCCGGGTTTCGGCGTCCGAAACCACCATCGCCCGCCCGCGCGCGTACCGCCGTGCGCCGGCCATGCGCTCGGAAAGCGGCGCGGTCTCGTGGGCAGGCTTCAGCGGATTCTGGGGCGAGACGAGCCAGATCACGCGGTCGAGGCCCAGCCGACGCCGGGCCGTCTCGGCCACATGGGCGTGGCCCTCATGGGTGGGATTGAACGAGCCGCCGAACAGGCCGACCCGCATGCCAGGCGTCAGGACGAGGTCGAGCCGCAGGCCAGCGGGGCGTCCGGCCGGGGGCGCGCGCCTGGCGGGGCCTGCGAACCACATCCCCCGGCGCGCCCTCAGATCCGCTCGGCCGTATCAGGGTTGCGGTCGAGGTCCCGGTCCGCCTGGCGCACGCGCGCCCGGACCGTGAAGACGCCGTCGCCCGACAACACGCCTGACCGGGCGAACAGACGCCCGTTCTCCCAGTTGGACAGGCCAAGCTCGGGCCGATTCAGGGCGAACTGGCCGTCCACCCAGCGGGTGAAGCCGTCGCCGACGAAGGGCGCGTTCACCGCCTGGTAGAAGGCCTCGTGCGCCGCGGCGTCCTGGGCGATCAGGCTGACGGCGAACTGCGGGCTGTAGCGGTTGAAGAGGACGGCCGCCGCCTCGCGGCTTTCCACCACCGCCAGGGTCAGCTCGGGCGTTTCCTCCCATTCCCACTCGCGGCCGAGTTCGGTTTCCGCGAGGGTTTCGACCAGGGGCTCCTCGACCTCCCCCTCGGCGCGAACCACCGTGATCCGCCGCGCGCGCCAGTCGGCCGGCAGGCAGGTCTCCGAACCTTCCAGCACATGCAGCTTCACGCCCTTGCGTCGGCGGCCGGCGGCCTCCAGCGCCTCCAGGAACTGCGGGACGAGGTCGGCCGCCCGCTCGCCAACGATGCAGCACACATTGAGCGTGTTGCAGACCTTGCGATCCAGGGAGTGATAGACCGCCGCCCGGAAACGGGCGGCGTCGGCTGTCGCGTCGGCGACCATCCACGCCCCGCCCGTGCCGTGCAGGCTAACGGGAGTCCCCGCCTGGCGGGCGATGGCGCCCAGCTGGGCCACCGCTGGGCCTGAGCCCCGGGCGACGGCGAGCGCCAGGCGCCGATCGGAAAACATCGCCCATCCGGCGGCATGTTCAGGAGAATCCACCAGGGCGGCCGCGCCCGCCGGCAGCCCGGCTTCCGCCAAGGCGGGATCGAGCGCCTCCGCCACGATGGCGCGGGCGGTGCCCAGGGCGTCGGAGCCTATGCGGAAGACCACGGTGTTGCCGCTGCGCAGCACGCCGGTGGCGTCGGCGAAGACGTTGGGCCGGCCCTCGAACACGAAACCCACCACGCCGAGCGGCGCGGTGGCCAGCTCCACGCTCCAGCCCTCATGCTGCAGCTTCTCTAAGGTGCGTCCACGGGCCGGCGCAGCGTCGCGCCAGGCGCGAAGTCCGGCGATCATGTCGCGCCGCATGGCTTCGCCGGCCTGTAGCCGTGTGGTGGAGCGGCTCCTGGCGCGCGCAGCCTCCACGTCCCGAGCGTTGGCTGCTGCAATGGCCGACCAAACCGCATCGTCGGCAAGACGCGCCGCGAAGGCCTCGAAGAACGCCCCGATCGCCTCGTCGGAGACCTGGCCCATGCGCTGAAAAGCGGCATGGGCGCGGTCGACTGCAGCCTCGCTCCTGGCCTGCACGTCCGCCGGCACGTGCAGCAGGTCGCCGGTTTCCTGCACCACCACCAGGCGGTCGCCAGGACGGAACCGTGCCGCCAGAGCTTCGCTGACATAGGCCACGCGGTCGCCGCCGAACGGGATCGGCATGCCGGGCGCAAGCGCCTCCAGCCGTGCAGCCCCGCCGGCGGTGCCGGCCTTCGATCTTGCGCCTGCGTCGTCCATCGCGCCCATATGCTCAGCTTGAGCCTTACTAGGCCCCTTTCCCGGCTCCGGCAATTCAGGCCGGCGCACGGCTCTCCAGCAGGGCCAGGTCGTCGGCATGGATGACCGGCCCAGAGGTGAAGCCCAGCGCGCCCTCGATGGCCTCCGACTTCAGGCCGCAGATCCGCAAGGCGTCGGGGCTGTCGTAGCGGGCGAGACCGCGTGCGATCTCGCGGCCCGCTTCGCTGACCACCGCGACGGCGTCGCCCTTGCCGAACCGTCCGCGCACCCCGCGCAGGCCGGCGGCCAGCAGGCTCTTGCCGGCGGTGATGGCGCGCGCCGCGCCGTCGTCCACCACCAGCTCGCCGGCCGGCGCCAGGGACCCGGCGATCCAGGCCTTGTAAGCGGCCGCGGGCGTGCCGGCCGGTGCGATGACCGTCGCGGCCTCGCCGGCTTCCAAGGCGGCGAGCGGCGCGGGGCGTCGACCAAGCGTGATGATCGTGGCGCAGCCGGCGGACTGGGCGATGCGGGCGGCGGCCAGCTTGGTGGCCATGCCGCCGGTGCCGACCCCTGCGCCGGCGTTGGCGCCGCCGGCCATGGCCTCGATCTCCGGCGTCAGGCGCTCGATCCGATCCAGTCGCCGGGCGGAAAGATCCCGCCGCGGATCGGCGGTGTAGAAGCCGTCGATATCCGACAAGAGAACCAGCACGTCGGCCCGGACCATTTGGGCCACGCGGGCGGCCAGACGGTCGTTGTCGCCGTAGCGGATCTCCTCGGTGACCACGGTGTCGTTCTCGTTGATCACCGGGACGACGCCCAGGCCGAGCAAGGTGGCGAGGGTGGCGTGGCCGTTCAGCCAGCGGCGGCGCACCTCGGTGTCGTCGCGGGTCAGCAGCACCTGGGCGGCGGCGATCCCATGCGGCTCCAGCGCTTCTTCCCAGGCGCGCATCAGGGCCGACTGACCGGCCGCGGCGCAGGCTTGCTTCTCGGGAAGGGTCAGGGTGCGGCGGCCCATCTTCAGCCGTCGGCGGCCGAGGGCCACGGCGCCGGAGGAGACCACCAGCACGTCCTGGCCGCGGGCGCGACAGCGGGCGAGGTCGGCGGCGAAGGCGGTCAGCCAGGCGGCGTCGGCCCCGTCCTCGCCAGCGACGAGGGCGGAGCCCACCTTCACCACGATGCGGCGGGCGTCGCGGAGCTCGCTCACGGCGTCCAGCTCCCTTCGGTCTCCTCGCCGGCCTCGGAGACCTCGCCCTTGCGTCGGCGCACCAGGGCGTAGGCTTCACGGAGGAGTTCGCGCACCCCCTGACCCGAGACGCCGGAGACCAGCCGGATCTCCGCGCCGGAGGCTTCGGCCAGCGCCTCGCGCTGCATCTCAACCGTATCGGCGTCGAGGGCGTCGATCTTGTTCAGCGCCAGAATCTCCGGCTTGTCGGCGAGGTCTTCGCCGTAGGCGGCGAGCTCGGTGCGCACCGTGCGCCAGGCCTCGGCCACATCGTCCTGGGTGGCGTCAACCAGGTGGATGAGGACGGCGGTGCGCTCCACGTGGCCGAGGAACCGCGTGCCGAGGCCTGCACCTTCCGAGGCGCCCTCGATCAGGCCCGGGATGTCGGCGAGCACGAAGCGCTCGCCCGGCGACAGGTCGACCATGCCCAGATTGGGCGCCAGGGTCGTGAAGGGATAGTCGGCGATCTTCGGCTTGGCGGCGCTGGCCGCGGCCAGGAAGGTCGACTTGCCGGCGTTGGGCAGGCCGACCAGGCCGACATCGGCGATCAGCTTCAGCCGCAGCCAGATCCAGCGCTCCTCGCCCTCCTGGCCGGGATTGGCGTGCCGCGGCGCCTGGTTGATCGGTCCCTTGAAGCGGTCGTTGCCCCAGCCGCCGTTGCCGCCGCGCAGCAAGAGCACGCGCTTGCCGGCCTCGTCCATGTCGGCGATCAGGGTCTCCTTGTCCTCGTCCAGCACCTCGGTGCCGACAGGGACCTTCAGCACCACGTCCTCGCCCGCCGCCCCGTGTCGGTTGCGGCCCATGCCGTGGACGCCGGTGCCGGCCTTGAAGTGCTGCTGGTAGCGGTAATCGATCAGGGTGTTCAGCCCGTCGACCGCCTCGATCCAGACGTCGCCGCCCTTGCCGCCGTCGCCGCCGTCCGGGCCGCCGTACTCGATGTACTTCTCGCGCCGGAACGAGACCGCGCCCCCGCCTCCGTTGCCGGAGCGGCAGTAGATCTTGACCTGGTCGAGGAACTTCATCGGGGCCTTTTGCAGCACAAGGGGTTCGGCGTCGAGGGCCGCGGAACCCTCGACGCCGTGGGGAGGCTCAGGCGAGCCAGACCATCATCCGGGCGGGAGCGTCTTCGCCGCGCGCCGCCGAGGCCAGAAGCCTGACCTCGCCGGTATAGAGGAAGCCCGCCTTGCACAGCACCTCGCCCGAAGCGGGGTTGTCGGAGAAGTGGCCGGCCATGACGAACCTGCGCCCCCAGTCGCGGCTGGCCCAGACGAGCGCGCGCCGCGCCGCCTCGGTGGCGTAGCCCTGACCCCAATAGGGGCGGCCCAGCCAATAGCCGATCTCGGTCCGGCCCGCCTCGTTGGCGTAGAAGCCCATCACGCCCACCAATCCGTCCTGCGGATGCTCGATGGCGAAGGTCGCGGCCGTCAGCGGGTCCTGGTCGTCCAGCCCGTGCAGGAACGCCTCGGCGTCGGCGAGACCATAGGGGTGCGGGATGCGCGTGGTCATGCGCGCCACGTCGAAGTCGTTGCAGAATGCGGCGATGCGCTCGGCGTCAGACTTGCGCGGCCGGCGCAGCCGCAGGCGCTCGGTCGAGAGGACCGGTTCCAGTTCGATGGCGCACATCCCATACCTTCCGGCCCTCTGGCGGGGCCATCAGAAAACAAAGCGGGGGAGTCCGGCGTTCCGGACTCCCCCGCGGGAAGCTCTCTGTCCGGTTCGCCACTGGAGGGGCGAACCTGGCAAGAAGGTTTCGCCCTTTATTTCGCCTCGGCCGGGGCGGCCACGACGTTCACGTAGGTGCGGTTGTCGCGCTTGGTCACGAACTTCACCGCGCCTTCGGCGGTCGCAAAGAGGGTGTGGTCCTTGCCCATGCCCACATTGTCGCCCGGCCAGAACTTGGTGCCGCGCTGGCGCACAATGATGTTGCCGCCCACGACGGCTTCGCCGCCGAACTTCTTCACGCCGAGACGGCGGCCCGCGGAATCGCGCCCGTTGCGCGAGGAGCCGCCGGATTTCTTGTGAGCCATAGCTCTCTCCTAACTCTCTTGTCGGACGCGCTTATTCGGCGGCGTCGTCGGACTTGGCGGCGGCCTTCTTGGGCGCGGCCTTCTTCGGCTTGGGCGCAGCTTCCGCCGCTTCCGGAGCGGCTTCGGCGGCGGCTTCCGCCTTGGCGGGCTTGGCGGCCTTGGCCTTCTTCGGGGCGGGCGCCGGGGCCTGGGCGGCTTCCAGGGCCGCGGCCACGTGCTTCAGGCCGCGGGCGCGGGCGTCGAGCAGGGCCTTGGGCGTCAGGTCGACGGTCCCGTCCCACTTGTCGGTCTTGCCGGCGCCGGCGACGGCGGTCACCCGCAGCACGCTCTCGAGCTGGCGGTGGCCCTTGGTGCGGCGATAGCCCTGGCGGCGGATCTTCTTGAAGATCTTCACCTTCTCACCCTTGCGGGTTTCGATCAGGGTGGCCGAGACGCTGGCGCCGTCAACGACCGGCGCGCCGACCGTGACGGTCTCGCCGTCGCCCAGCATCAGGACGTCGCCGAACGCGACTTCCGCGCCGGGCTCGCCGTCGAGCTTCTCGACGACCAGCAGGTCGCCGGCTTGGACCCGGTATTGCTTACCGCCGGTCTTGATCACCGCGTACATCGTTCGCGCCTTGAAACTTCAGCAAAAAGGATTGCGCCCGCGAGAAGGCCCGCGGGCGAGAGGCGCGGACTTATACAGAGAGGCCCCGCGAAGTCAACGCGAGTCCGGGCCTGCGATGCGCGTCTCGACGGTGACGTGGCTGAGGCCCGGCAAACCGGCCAGCCGGGCGCGGCAGGTTTCGGCGCGCAGGGCCGCTTCGCCGGCCACCACCACCACCGCGGCATGGTGCCCGGGCCCCAGCCGCCACAGGTGCAGGTCGATCACCCGGGCGTCTTCGGTCTCCAGCCGGCGGCGGATTTCCGCGGTGAGTTCGGCCGAGGGATTCATGTCGAGCAGCACGGCGCCGGCCCGCGACAGCAGCCGCCAGGCGAAGTGCGCCACCAGCGCTGCGCCGGCCAGGCCCGCCACGGCGTCGGCCTGGTCCCATCCCAGCAGCCGCCCGGCCCCCAGGCCGATGATGGCCAGCACCGAGGCGGCCACGTCGGCGGCCATGTGCAGATGGGCGGCCGAAAGGTTGAGATCGCCGTCCCGGTCGTGGGCGTGGCTGCGGGCCGGCCGCAGCAGCCACATGCAGAAGATGTTCACCGCCAGGGCCACCCCCGCCAGCCCAAGGGCGCCGTCGTAATGCACGTCCTGGGGAGCCAACAGCCGGCGGCCGCTCTCCACCGCGATCAGCACCGCCGAGACCGCCAGCACCGCGGCGTTGGCGAAGCCGGCCAGGTATCCGACCTTGCCGGTGCCGAACGCGAACCGCGGATCGTCGGCGTAGCGGCGGGCGACGGCGTAGGCGAGGGCGGCCACGGCCAGGGCGGCCACGTGGGCGGTCATGTGCAGGGCGTTGGCCACCAGGGCCATGGAGTTGAAGGCGAGGCCGCCGACGAACTGGGCGGTCAGGGTCGCCAGCGAGACGCCCACCGCGATCCAGGTCCGGCGCTCGTTGCGCGCATGGTCGGCCCCCAGGTAGACGCGGTCGCCCCGGAAGGCGTCCAGCGGCGGGGTTTCGGGGGCGGAGGCTGTCACGAAGGGCGTCTTCCCATATCTCGGGTCTGCGGGCGCGCGTTATTCTATAACAATCGCAGCGGTCAAGCGCACGCCCTGTTCCCTAAGGGCCTGCGAACGCCTAAATGCGGCCCATGACTGACAAGACCCCCGTCACCGTCCTCACCGGCTATCTCGGCGCCGGCAAGACCACCCTGCTCAACCGGATCCTCACCGAGGACCACGGCAAGAAATACGCCGTCATCGTCAACGAGTTCGGCGAGGTGGGCATCGACAACGACCTGATCGTCGGCGCCGACGAAGAGGTCTTCGAGATGAACAACGGCTGCGTCTGCTGCACGGTGCGCGGCGACCTGATCCGGGTCCTTTCCGGCCTGATGAAGCGCAAGGGCAAGTTCGACGCCATCGTGGTGGAGACCACGGGCCTGGCCGATCCCGGCCCCGTGGCCCAGACCTTCTTCGTGGACGACGACGTGCGCGCCAAGACCGAGCTCGACAGCGTCACCGCCGTGGTCGACGCCAAGCACCTGCCGCTGCGCTTGCAGGATTCCAAGGAGGCGGTGGAGCAGATCGCCTTCGCCGACCAGATCGTGCTGAACAAGACCGACCTCGTGTCGGAAGACGAGCTGAAGGGCGTCGAGGCCGCCATCCGCCGCCTGAACCCCATCGCCCCGATCCACCGGACGCAGCGTTCGAACGTGCCGCTCGACGCCATCCTCGGCCGCGGCGGCTTCGATCTGGCCCGCATCACCGAGGTGCAGCCGGAGTTCCTGAACCCCGCCCACGGCGAGCCGGGCCACGTGCACGACGAGCACTGCGACCACGATCATGATCATGATCATGATCATGATCACGACCACCATGGTCACGCCCACGACCATGCCGCCGCCGCCGGCATCCGCGGGATTTCCCTGACCCTGGATCGGCCGGTGCACGGCCAGAAGGTCACACAGTGGCTGAACAACCTGCTGCAGGCGCAAGGGCCGGACATCCTGCGCGCCAAGGGCATACTGGACGTGGCGGGCGAGGACCGGCGCCTGGTCTTCCAGGCGGTGCACATGATCCTGGAAGGCGACTTCCAAGGCCCCTGGAAGGACGGCGACAAGCGCTACAGCCGCATGGTCTTCATCGGCCGCAACCTCGACGAGGCCAAGCTGAAGGCGGGCTTCGAAGCCTGCGCGGCGTGAGCCGTGGAGCCCTCTTGCGGCCGCTGCGTTGAGGCGCGGTGACCCAGCCTGTCCATGATGCCGCCATCGTCGGCGCCGGCCCTGCGGGCCTGACGGCGGCCATCTATCTCGGGCGCTTTCTGCGGAATTTCCTGCTGGTGGATTCCGGCGACAGCCGCGCCTCATGGATCCCGCGAACCCACAACCATCCCGGCTTTCCGGACGGAATCGGCGGAATCGAACTGCTGAACCGCATGCGGGCTCATGCCGAGCGCTATGGGGCGGCGGTGCGCAAGGCGAAGGTCGAGGCGATCGCCCGCGCCGAGGGCGGCTTCTGGCTGCGCGTGGCGGGCGAGGACCTGTTTGCGCGGACCGTGCTGCTGGCCACCGGGGTCTCGGACAACGAGCCGCCCCTGCCGGGGGTGGAATCGGCGATCCGCCGCGGCCTGGTGCGGGTCTGCCCGATCTGCGACGGCTACGAAGTGATGGACAAGGCGGTGGGGGTGATCGGGAACGACGCCCACGCCGCCCGCGAGGCCATGTTCCTACGCACCTATACGGGCCGCGTCACCCTGATCCACGTGGCGCCGGAGCGCCCGCTGGAGCGCAAGATCCAGTCGGACCTGGTGGGCGCCGGGGTGGATCTGGTCGAGACCCCCATGGACCGGGTGATCCTGGACAAGACGCGCGTCACCGCCCTGTGCTTCGGTCCTGGCTGGCCGCGGCGGTTCGACGCCATCTATTCCGCCTTGGGCGTCACCCCGCGGTCGGAGCTCGCCGCGCAACTGGGCGCGCGCTTCGACGGTCAGGGCCGCATCATCGTGGACGATCACCAGCAGACTTCGGTCCCCGGACTCTACGCCGCCGGCGACCTGGTGCGGGGCCTGAACCAGATCAGCACCGCCGCCGGCGAGGCGGCCATCGCCGCCACGGCCATGCACAACCGTCTGCGCGGCGCATAGAAAAAGCCCGCCCGGCGAACCGGACGGGCTTTTCCTCAGAACCTGGCCGAAGCGCTTAGAGCTCTTCGTTGATCAGGGCGACCTGGTAGTAGCCGTTGCCCTGCAGGGTGTTCATCACCGCCATGAAGTCGCCGTAGCGGACCGTGCGGTCGGCGCGGATATAGACGCGCTCCTCGGTCGGGTTCGGTACGTCGAGCACCCGAGCCAGATCGGCCGGCAGGGTGCCCAGGCTGGTCGGCGCCTCGCCGATGTAGAGTTGGCCGCCCTGCTGGATGTTGATCAGGGTCGGCTCCTCCACTTCCGCGCCAGGCGGCGGCGGAATGGCCGGCGGCAGGTCGAGCTTGATCGACACCGTCGCGGCGGGGATCGACACCATGAAGATGATAAGGAGCACCAGCATCACGTCCACGAAGGGCGTGACGTTGATGTCGCTGTTCTGGCCGAGGTCGAACTTCCCGCCGCCTCCGCCGCCCAGCTTTGCACCCATGTAGCAGTTCCTTCCCTTGGGTCCCGCACGCCTTGCGGACCGGTCGCGGACACCCATCGCCAATCGGCTCGCGATTGTAAAGCCGAAAGAGCGGCGGAACAGGCGCCTGCCGCACGGCGCCGCAGGAACGGGCGGAAAGGCCGGTGAAAGCGCGCCCTCGCCAAGACCGCCGTTCGCCGTCTATGAGGCGGCCATGACCTTCGATTTCGACGCCTACGTGACCGCCGCCCTCTTCCAGAAGGATGGAACCGCCGTCTTCGCACTGGGCGACGGAACGGTCCGATTCGAGGGTGGCGAGACGGTTTCCGCCCACGACGGGGCGGCGCTCGCCGCCTGCCTTCACCCCTCCGGCGAGGGCGTGCTCACGGGCGGCGATGACGGCCGTGTGGTCTGGAGCCGCCGTTCGGGCGCGCAGGAATTGGCCGCCCTCCCAGGCAAGTGGATCGACGCCGTCGCCGCCAGCCCGGAGTCCAAGCTCTTCGCCTTCGCCGCCGGCCGCGACCTGCATGTGCGCGACGCCGCCGATCCGGCCTTCGCCCGCACCTTCGCTCACGAACGCACGGCCGCGGGGCTGGCCTTCGATCCGAAAGGGCGGCGGATCGCCGTCGCCACCTATGGCGGGGCCTGGCTGTGGTACGCCCGCATCGCCGACCAGAAGCCGGTGGTGCTGAAGTGGGCCGGCAGCCATGTGGCGGTGGCCTGGAGCCCGGACGGCAAGTTCCTGATGTCCTCGATGCAGGAGAACCAGCTGCATGGCTGGCGCGTGGCCGACGACAAGAACCTGCGCATGGGCGGCTATCCGGCGAAGGTGAAGAGCCTGGCCTTCCTCGCCAAGGGGCAGATGATGGCGACTTCCGGGGCGAACGGCGTGGTGGTCTGGCCGTTCGCCGGCGCGACCGGTCCCATGGGAAAGGAGGCCGCGGAAGTCGGGTTCGACGAGACGGCTCTTGTGGCGCGCGTAGCCGCCACGTCGGCGGGCCGCATGGTCGCCGCCGGCCTGGAGGACGGCCGCGTCTGGGCCTGCGACCTGGCGGGCCAGAAGATCGACATGCTGAAGGCCGAGAAGGGGCCGCCTATCGTCGCCCTCGACATCTCGCCCGACGGCGCCCGCGTCGCCTGGGGCGACGAGGAAGGCGGGGCGGGCGTCGCCGCGCGCCCAGCGGGCTGACGGAGCGGGGGCGAGCGTCGTGGCCAAGCGCAGCAAGGCGGGTCTGGTCGGCCGCATGGTCCGCGGCTTTTTCCTACTGGTCCTGGTGTTCGGGCTGATTGGGCCGGTGCTGACGGTCGCCGCCTATCGCTTCGTTCCGCCGCCGATCACCTGGCTGATGATCCAGCGGGTGTTCGAGGGAAGGGGCTTCGAGCGCCGCTGGGTCCCCCTCGAAAGCATCTCGCCGCGCCTCGTCCAGGCCGTGATCGCCGCCGAGGACGCCCGCTTCTGCCAGCATCGCGGCTTCGATTTCGAGGCCATCGAAAAGGCGATGGAGAGCAACGCCAAGGGCAGGAAGCTGCGCGGCGGCTCCACCATCAGCCAGCAGACCGCCAAGAACGTCTTCCTCTGGCCCCAGAGGTCCTGGGTGCGGAAGGGGCTGGAGGCCTATTTCACGGTCCTCATCGAGGTGGTCTGGGGCAAGCCGCGGATCATGGAGGTCTATCTGAACTCCATCGAATGGGGGCCGGGGATCTACGGCGCCGAAGCCGCGGCGCGGAAGAACTTCGGCGTCTCGGCCAAGGACCTCACCCCGGCCCAGGCCGCCCGCCTGGCCGCCATCCTGCCCAGCCCCCTGAAGTGGCGGGCGGCTCAGCCGGGGCCCTATGTGCAGCGGCGGTCGGCCCGCATCGGCAAGGCGGCCGGGACCATCCGGCGCGGCGGCCTGGCCGCCTGCGTCCTGGATTAGCTCCGCACAAAGAGGATGTCTTAAGCACCCCAGGGCAAGATGGCTCCCAGGCTTGGGGGACGAGGCGTCCGTGAAGATCTCGGTCATTGTCGCGACGCGCAATCGCGCGGGCCAGGTCGCGCCCGCCCTTGAATCCATCGTCGCGGCGGCGCAGGGCGCGCCGGCGGTCGAGGTGGAGGTCGTGCTGGTCGACAACGGCTCGACGGACGAGACGGCGGCCGTCGTCGCCGCCGAAGCCACCCGCTGCCCGCTGCGCGTCATCCCGGCGATGGAGCCGGAGCCCGGCCTGAGCCGCGCGCGGAACCTCGGCCTGCAGAAGGCGACGGGAGACGTCATCGCCTTTACCGACGACGACTGCCGCATGACCCCGGCCTATTTCGCCGATCTGGCGCGTCACTATCGCAAGCTCGAGGGACCGTTCGTGCTGGGCGGGCGCGTGGAGCTCGGCGATCCGGCGGACCTGCCCTTCACCATCAAGACCGACGACCAGCCGGCGCGGTTGGGCGGAGAGGTCCACCCGGGCGGCTTCGTCCACGGCGCCAACATGACCGCCCCGCGCGAGGTGTTCGATCTGGTCGGCCGCTTCGATGTGCGGTTCGGCGCCGGCGGCCGCTTCCAGTCGGCGGAGGATACCGACTTCTTGGTCCGGGCGCGGCGGGCCGGCGTGCCGGTGCTCTATGCGCCCGACATGGCGGTGCGCCACTTCCACGGGCGGCGGACCCTGGCGGAGGTGCGAAAGCTGAGCCGCGCCTATCAACTCGGCAACGGCGCCCTCCTGGCCAAGCACTGGCGGGCCGATCCCATGCTGCTGAAACACCTATGGTGGAACGGCCGGAATGCGGCGGCCGAGCTGTTCGGGGGCCGGCTGTTCGATCCTGAGCTGGGCATCTCGCACAGGGACGTGTTTCTGGCGAACCTCCGGGGGCTGGCGCTCTACGCCGCCCAGCCGCGCCCGAAGACCGCCCTCGCCCAGCGCAGCGCTCAGACCAGCCCGGATCGCGCGCCGCAGCAGGTCCAGTCCTGAGGGGCGGCTCGCCCTCTCAGAGCGCCGCTTGACGACCGCCTGAAACCGGCTCACGATTTCGTGATCGGAGTCGCGAGGTCGCGGCTCCCTGGTTCCAGGACAGCCCCATGTGGCGCGTTAAGCCGCTCGATGCGATTCTCGCAACCGCTGAGAAGAAGTCGCTGCATCGAAGTCTGGGGCCGGTCCAACTCACCCTGCTGGGCGTGGGCGCCATCATCGGCACGGGGATCTTCGTCCTCACCGCAGAGGCGGCCCAGAAGGCGGGACCCGGCATGATGATCTCCTTCATCATCGCCGGCTTCGTCTGCGCCGTGGCGGCCCTCTGCTATTCGGAACTGGCCTCGATGGCCCCGGTGGCGGGCTCGGCTTACACCTATTCCTACGCCGTCATGGGCGAGTTCGTGGCCTGGCTGGTCGGCTGGGCCCTGATCCTCGAATATGCCGTGGCGGCCGGAGCCGTTTCGGTCGGCTGGTCCGGCTATTTCGTCGGGCTGCTCGAGCACTCCGTCGGGATCGTCATACCGCAGGCTCTCGCCGCAGGGCCCTATGCGGGGGGCGTCGTCAACCTCCCGGCGGTCGCCATAGCCGGCCTCGTCACCGGCCTGCTGGTCCTGGGCACGCGGGAAAGCGCCACGGTCAATGCGGTGCTGGTGGCGGTGAAGGTGGTGGCGCTGAGCGTCTTCATCGCCCTTTCGATCCCGGTGATCAACGACGCCAACTTCCGCCCCTTCGCCCCCCTGGGACTCTCGGGGATAACTGCGGCGGCGGCCTCGATCTTCTTCGCCTATGTGGGCTTCGACGCGGTCTCGACGGCGGCGGAGGAGACGCGCAACCCGCAGCGCAATGTGCCTATCGGCCTGATCGGGTCGCTGGCGATCTGCACGATCTTCTACATCCTGGTGGCGGCCGGCGCGGCCGGGGCCTACGGCGCACAACCGCTCTACTCGGCCGCCGGCGAGCATCTGCAACCCGGATCGGCGGCGCTCGCGCAACGGTGCGTGGAAGTGACGGCCGCGGCTCGCGAGCCCCTGGTCTGCTCGCGCGAGGCCCTGGCGCACGTGCTGCGCCAGATCGGCCATCCGGCGGTAGGCAATCTGCTTGGCCTGGCGGCGGGCCTGGCCCTGCCGTCGGTGATCCTGATGATGATCTACGGCCAGACGCGGATTTTCTTCGTCATGTCGCGGGACGGCTTGCTGCCGGAAGCCCTCAGCAAGGTGCATCCGCGGTTCAAGACGCCCCACGTGGTCACTCTGATCACCGGGGCAGGGGTGATGATCGCTGCGGCCTTCTTCCCCGTCGGGCGGCTGGCGGACATCTCCAATTCCGGCACGCTCTTCGCCTTCCTCGCTGTCGCCATGGCGGTGCTGATGCTGCGCAGGACCGATCCGGGGAGGCGCCGGCCGTTCCGCACCCCGGGGGTCTGGGTCGTGGCCCCGCTGGCCATCGTCGGCTGCCTGACTCTGTTCCTCTTCCTGCCGCTGCAGGCCAAGCTTGTTTTCCCGATCTGGGCTGGGATCGGGTTGGTCGTCTATTTCCTCTACGGCTTCCGGAAGAGCCATGTGGCCCGTGGGCTGGTGGAGACGCCGGAGCTGGCCGCCGAAGCGCCCCCGACGGCCGTTCCACCGCTGCCCGGCATACGCCCGCCTGGCCTCTAGGCGCGCCTCGACAGCGCGCGGACCACGCCGAAGCAGATCAGAGCCTGGCCGAAGTAGTAGAGCCCCCAGATCGCCAGCCCGACCCAGGCCGCCTGGGCGAGCGGTCCGGCGCGGGCGAAGATCAACAGGTCCGAGACGACGAACATCAGGGCGCCCAGGCCGACCAGCGCCCGTGGAAAGCGGCTGATCCAGGCGGCGCTCGCCATCGTCGCCAGTCCCAGCGAATAGAGCGCCGCCGCCGCGCCGAGGCTGCGGTCGGCGGGCAGCAGCCAGGCCAGCCCCGCCGTCCCGGCGATCAGCGCCGCGGCCAGCAGCTTGTCCGCTCCCGTGATGCGCGGGCGCCGGTTGCGCCAATAGAGGCCGATGGCGATCAGATGTCCGATCAGGAAGGCCACGGCGCCCACCGTCAGGCCCGCGGCTTCCAGCAGCACGTCGCCCAGGGCCCCGAACGCCATCACCGCGCAGATCAGCCAGCCGTCGGCGCTCCTGGCCCGCAAGCCGGCATAGGCGGCGAGCAGCGCCACCCCCGCGCCCTTCCAGGCCATGGCGGCCAGGGGCGGCAGGTCCATTTGCCATGAGGCGACGTAGCTGATCCCCGCCACAAGCGACGCCGCCAGCACTAGGCCCGCAAGAGCTCGCTGTTCCGCCATGCGCCCGTCCCTCCCCGGGGAAGGACGATAGCTGCGCCGTGGCGTGGGGCCCAGAGCGAAATGCGATTCACTTTGAATCGGATTTTGCTCAAGACACTTTGAATTTAGGTCATTTTCTTCGCCGAACCGGCATCCGCTTCGGCGGAAAATGCTCTACTCGTTCCGCTCGGGCCGCGCCGCGGTCCAGGCGAGCCAGACGCCGATCAGCACGATCGCCTGGGCCACCGCTGCGAGCGCGCCCACGCCGGAAAGCCCCAAGGCGAACAGCAGCCGCTCGCTTGCCCGATCGTGCAGATAGGTGAGGGCGACGAGCGCCGTGAGGCCGGCGGATCCGGCGAGCGTCAGGACCACGCCCCAAATGGCGCGGGCGAGTCTGGGGTGGCGGGGGGACGACATGGCATGAACGTCTCACCATCTGGGGGCGGCGGCCTTGATCGCGCTCAAAGCCGCGTCGACGGATCGGAAGGATATATCAGCGTACAGGAGACGCACCGATGTTCGCCGCCCTCGCCGCTTCCTTCCTCCTGCTGGCCGGCGCGCCGGCGGCCGATCCGATCCAGGACGCCCTGGCGGCCAGCCTGGCGCGCGACGCCGAGCTCGCGGAGCAGAACCGCCGCAGCGAGGCGCTGAACGCCGAGCTCAATCGCCGCAACGCCGAGATCGTGGCCCGCAACGCCGCGGCGCGGGCCGAATACGAGCGCGCCCTCGCCGCCTACGAACGGGCCCGGGCGGAATATGAGGCCAGGCTCGCAGCCCATCGGGCGGAGGAGGAGGCCTACCGGCGGGCGCAGGCCGACTGGGAGGCGCGCGTCGCCGCCTGCCGCGCCGGCGACTACGCCAGGTGCGCAGTCCCTTAAGCGCTCAGGCCGCCCAGCGGGCGAGGTCCTGCCGGCCCTGGAGGATGTCGAGCACGTCGTGCAGGCCGAAGCCGGGGTCGGCCGGGTGCAGGGCGTCGTAAACCGCCCGGGCGAAGGCGTAGTCGGCCGGGGTCTTCACCCGCCAGTCCAGGGCCGAATAGTCTCGGACTGCAACGAAACCGGTCTGCGGAAACCGTTCTGGCTGGGCGCGGATCAGGCCCATGGGCGAGGCGCAGGCCGCGACCTCGGGCGGGGTTTCCGCGGCGACGGCGAAGAGGGCGGCGGCGGTCGCCACCTCGACTTCCAGGCCGCGAGGGAAGGTGCGGCGCAGGCGATTGCCGGCATAGTCCGCGCGGGAAGCGAGCGCCAGGCGCGCCGCCTCGTCGATCACGCCGGGATCGACGAACGGGCTGTCACCCTTGATCCGCACCACATGGCTGACGGGGCCGGCGGCCTCGATACAGCGCACGAAGCGCTCGGTGAGATTGGCCGACGCGCCGCGGAACACGGTCTGCCCGCGAGAAACCAGATAGGCGGCCAGGGGATCGTCGGCGGGATCCGAGCTGGTGGCCACCACCACCTTGGAGACGCAGCGGGCCTGGCGGATCCGCTCCACCTGGCGCCAGACCATCGGTTCGCCCCTGAGCGGCGCCATCGCCTTGCCCGGCGCCCTCGGAGAGGTCATGCGGGCCTGGAGGATGGCGAGGATCATCGGGGGGTCCTTTTGTCTCTTAAGCGGCCGCCCAGGCGCGAGGATCGAGGGCGACCGGATCGTCGATAGCCATCTCGTCCCAGTCGAGGTCCGGGGGCGGGGTGGAGGCCGCGGCGATGACGGCCGAAAGCTCGGCGGCGGAGGTGACGCCGACCAGCACGGTCGCCGCCTCCTGGCGGGAAAGCGCGAAGCCCAGGGCCGCCTGCAGCGGGTCGGAGCGACCCTCGGCGATCAGGCGCCGCGCGCGGGAGATGCGGCTGGCGGCCTGCTTCAGATGGTTGGGAGCCCGGTCGGCCGGCAGGAACAGCAGGCCGTTCAGGAAGATCGAGCGCAGGTGCACCTCGATCCCCAGGCCGGTCAGGGCCGCCAGGGTGCCGTCGATCAGCAGGCGCTGGTCCAAAAGCGAGGCGGGCGCCTGGACGATGTCCGGGCGAAAGCGCCGGGCCACGCCCAACGGGTCGTCGGAGGCGAAGACCGATACTCCGATCTTGCGGGTCAGGCCCTGGTCCTTCAGCGCCTTCAGCCGGTCCCAGAGCGCCAGGCCGTAGGGACCGAACAGGTCTGCGGCGGCCGGCACGAGGATGGCGTCGACCTGGTCCACGCCCAGCCGGCGGATGGCGGCGCGCGCCTCGGCCTCCACATGGTCGGGGCCGCGATCGGGCCGTACGGTCGAGATCGAGATGCGGAACGGGTTGGGGCGCGGCAGAACCTCGCCCAGCGCGGCCTCGGCGTTCGGGGAATGGCCGGCGACGTCGAACACCGCCAGGCGCGTGCGCGCGGCGATGTCGAGGATGTCGCGCGTCTCGGCCACGGGATTGCGCCCGCGCACCGCCGCCTGATCGAGGGCGAACTGGGCCGAGCCGAGACCGAGCTTGGAAAGCGGTGACGTCATGAAGCCTTCGGAACGCTGGATACGAACCCCTTGGAGGCCCATCTTGACCGCAAGGCCTAAAGAACCGGTGTCTAGGACCTTTCCGGGGAGTTAAGTTCGAGCCATGCGTGAGCCCCTGCCCGACTGGCCGATGTTCGGCATGGCCGAGGATGTGCGCCCGGCCCTGCGTGTCGCGCGGGCGAGCGGAAAGTCCCTGGCGCTCGCCACCCTCACCGCCGTGATCGGCGGCGGGCCGCGGCCGCCGGGGACCCAGATGGTCTTCGCCGAGGGGATCGTCGCTGGCTATTTCTCCGGCGGCTGCGTGGAGTCCGACGTCGCCGACCACGCCTTCGCCTGCCTGGCCGACGGCGAGCCCCGCCGTCTGGTCTATGGCGAGGGCAGCCCCTGGCCGGACATCCGCCTGCTCTGTGGGGCGCGGATCGAGATCTTCGTGGAGCGGGTCGCCGCGGACGATCCGGCGCTCGCCGAGCTGTTGGCCGCGGAGGCGGCCCGGCAGCCGGCGGTGTGGATCAGCGACGGCCGCCGCCGGCGCCTGGCGGCGTCGGACGCCGAGGTCTGGGAAGGCGCCGTCGTCCGCGCCTACGATCCTTCGCCACGGCTGGTGGTCGTCGGGTCCGATCCTACGGCGCTCGCCATCGCCACGCTTGGCGTGCAGTCGGGTTTCGAGACCACCCTGGTGCGCCCCAAGGGACCGGAGGCGCCGCCGCCGATACCGGGGATCGCCTATCGCCGCGACGAGCCGGAGGCGGCCCTTTCCGCCCTCGCCCCCGATCTCTGGACGGCCGTCGCCATCGCCACCCACGATCTGGAGACGGATCAGGCGGCCTTGCGCGCGGCCCTGCCGTCGCAGGCGGGCTATGTGGGCCTGCTGGGCGCTCGCGCGCGCCTGCCCGAACGCCTTGCGCGGCTGCGGGCCGCAGGTGTCGCCGAGGGGGCGCTGACACGGCTGCACGCGCCCATCGGCCTCGACATCGGCGGCAAGGCGCCGTGGGAGGTGGCGGTCTCGGTGATCGGAGAGATCGTCGCCCTGCGCTATGCCCGCTCTAACGGCAAGGCTTCCACCAGTTCGCCGGCCTCGGCCGCCGGCGCGCCGGGCGGGCGGCGGACCAGGGCGTCGGCGACGGCGAAGATCGAGACCAGCGAGGAGTCCTGGTCGCGATAGGGCTGCGCCATCACCGCGCCGCCTTCGTAGCTAAGCTTGGCCCGCATCCAGTGTTCGCGGGGGCCGTTGGCGGCGAGCGGCTCGGCCAGGCGGGCGGGGATCAGCGGCAGGTCTGGCGAGGCGCCCTGATACTTGGCGAGCAGGGGCCGCAGGAAAAGCTCGGCGCAGACGAAGGCCGAGGCGGGATTGCCCGGCAGGCCCAGCATCCTTCGGCCGTCCCCCAGCACCCCGAAGAAGGTCGGCTTGCCCGGACGGATCGCGACGCTGGCGACCTTGAGCTCAAGGCCCAGAGCCTCGCCCGCGGCCCGCACGAGGTCGTGGTCGCCCACCGAGGCGCCGCCGACGGTGACGATCAGCTCGGCCTCGGCGGCGCGCAGAGCGGCGATCACCGCCTCCAGGTCGTCGCGCACGGGCTTGTGCTTTTCAGCCTGGCCGCCCCAGGCTCCGACCAGGGCCGCCAGCGCGGGGGAGCCGGAATCGTAGATCTGGAACGGGCCGGGGACCGCCGGCGCCTCCACGATCTCCTCGCCGGTGGAGATCAGCGCGACCCGCGGCCGGCCATGGACTTCGACCTCGGCGCGGCCCGCCGATGCGGCAAGCGACAGGCGCCAGGGGTCGATCCGCTGTCCCCTGCTCAGCAGGGCCTGACCCGCCTTGAAGTCGCCCCCCGCCCGCCGGATGTTGGCGCCGGGCGGAGCGGCCGGCGCGCGCACCTGTTCGCCGTCGCGCTCGGCGTTTTCCTGAATGACCACGGCGTCGGCGCCGGCCGGCACGGCCGCGCCGGTGAAGATGCGCACGGCCTCGCCAGGCTTGAGCTCGGCCTCGTAACCGTGGCCCGCCGCGCTCTCGCCGACGATCCTCAAACCGCCGGGCGCGTCGGCGCTGCGCAGGGCCCAGCCGTCCATCGCCGAAACGTCCATCGGGGGCTGATCGCGGACAGCGGCCACATCCTCGGCCAGCACCCGACCGATGGACTGGCGCAGGGAGACGCTTTCGGCCGGCAGGGGCGCGACCTCGGCCAACATGCGGGCGCGGGCCTCCTCGACCGGCAGCAGCTTCATGCGCGGACCCAATCCCCGGACTTGCCGCCGGACTTGGCCATCAGCCGCACGGCCTCGATGGTCATGCCCTTATCGGCGGCCTTGAGCATGTCGTAGACGGTCAGGCAGGCGACGGAGACGGCGGTCAGGGCCTCCATCTCCACCCCTGTGGGGCCGCTGGTGCGCACGCGCGAGGTGACCGACAGCCCGCCGTCGCCCGGCTCCACCCGCACTTCCACCTTGGAGAGGGCCAAGGGGTGACAGAGAGGGATCAGGTCGGCGGTCTTCTTGGCCGCCATGATGCCGGCGATCTCGGCGGTCGCCCGCACGTCGCCCTTCTTGGCGTCGCCGGAAAGCGCCAGGGCCAGGGTGGCGGCGTCCATCCGCACGAACCCCTCAGCTGTGGCTTCCCGGACGGTCGCGGCCTTGTCCGAGACATCGACCATATGGGCGCGGCCGGTCTCGTCGATGTGGGTCAGCTTGCTCACTTTTCCAGGAGCCTGGGCATCAGCTCGACCATGTTGCAGGGCCCGTGACGAGAATCGAGCTGGGCGGAGATCACCTTGTCCCAGCCGTCGCGCACCGCGCCGTTCGAGCCCGGCAGGCAGAAGACGAAAACCCCCTTCACGATCCCCGCCGTCGCCCGGCTCTGCAGCGTCGAAAGGCCGACCGACTGGTAGGAGACTAGGTGAAAGATCACCGAGAAGCCGTCGAGCTTCTTGTCGAACAGCGGCTCCACCGCCTCCGGCGTCACGTCCCGGCCGGTGATGCCTGTGCCGCCCGTGGTGATGACGACCTCGACCTTGCCAGAGGCGACCCAGGTTTCGATCTGGCGGCGAATCTCCGCGATGTCGTCGCGCACGATCGCCTTGTCGGCCAGCTCGTGGCCGGCGCCGGTGATCCGCTCGGCCAGCACATGGCCCGAGGTGTCGCTCTCCTCGTCCCGGGTGTCGGAGATGGTCAGGACCGCGATGCGGACGGGCTTGATCGCCTGGCTCTCGTCGATGCGGCCGCCTGGGGTGAAGGCGTTCATGGTTTCGTCTCCCAACGGGCGATGTCGGCGTGGTCCTGGTCCCGAGGCTCGATCCAGCGCTCGCCCTCGGGGCCGGTCTCCTTCTTCCAGAAGGGCGCGCGGCTCTTCAAGTAGTCCATCAGGAAATCACAGGCCTCGAAGGCCTCGCGGCGGTGGCCGGCGGCGGTGGCCACGAAGACGATGGCCTCGCCCGGCGCGATCCTGCCGATGCGGTGGACGATGAGCGCGTCGTGCAGGCCGAAGCGCTCGCGGGCCGCCTCCGCGATCTTGCCGATCTCCTTCTCGGTGAAGCCGGGATAGGCCTGGAGCTCCAGGATCTGGGTCCCGCCTTGTTCCGCGCGGGCGAGGCCGACAAAGTTGGCGACGGCCCCGGTTTCGGTGCGGCCGCGGCAGAAGTCGGTGACCAGGGCGCCGGGTTCGAAAGGCTGGTCGGTCAGCCGGATCATCCGCCGCTCATGGGAGGCAGGAAGGCGACCTCGGAGCGGGACGACAGGGCCGCGTCGCCGCGGACGATGGCCTGGTCCAGGGCCACCTGGACGCCCGGTGCGGAGAGGGCTTCGGCCAGGCCCGGGTCTTCGGCCGAGAGAGACGCCCGCAGATCGGCGAGGCTGGCGCTCTCAAGTTCTCTCTCCCGCCAGCCGGCGATGTCGGAAAGACGCCCGAACAGCAGCACGCGCGCCATCCTTAGCCTCCCGTCGTGGACATGTGCCGCGACACGGCCGGGGCGGCGGCCCGAGCGATCTGGAAGTCGTGGCCTTTTGGCTTGGCGTCGACCGCCCGCCGGATCGCGTTCTTCAGGGCCGCGTCGTCGGCGCCGGCGCGGATCACCGCCCGCAGGTCCGAGGCGTCGTCGCGCCCGAGGCAGGAATGCAGAGTGCCGGTGCAAGTGAGCCGCACGCGGTTGCAGGCTTCGCAGAAATTGTGGGTCAGCGGCGTGATGAAACCCAGCCGACCACCGGTCTCCTCCACCCGGACATAGCGCGCCGGCCCGCCGGTGCGGTGGTCGGTCTCCGTCAGGGTCCAGAAACTTTCCAGATGACTCCGCACCGCCTTCAGCGACAGGAACTGGTCGGTGCGGTCGTATTCGATTTCGCCCAGCGGCATGGCCTCGATCAGGGTGGCCTCCAGGCCCCGCCCGTGCGCCCAGGCGATGAGGTCGGGGAGTTCGGCGGCGTTGTCGTCCTTCAGGGCGACGGCGTTTATCTTCACCGACAGGCCGGCGCCTTGCGCTGCATCAATCCCGGCGATCACCTTGGCGAGGTCCCCGCCGCGGGTGAGCTGGCGGAACAGGTCGGGCTTCAGGGTGTCCAGCGAGACGTTCACCCGGCGGACGCCCAGGCGGGCGAGGTCGGCGGCGAACTCCGCCAGGCGCGTGCCGTTGGTGGTGAGGGTGAGCTCGTCCAGAGCGCCGGAGCGCAGATGGCGCGAGAGGTTCTCGAACAGGCCCATCACGCCCTTGCGCACCAGGGGCTCGCCCCCGGTGATCCGCAGCTTGCGCACGCCAAGCGTCACGAAGGCCGAAGCGATGCGGTCCAGCTCCTCGAGGGTCAGCACTTCCCGCTTGGGCAGGAAGGTCATGTGCTCGGCCATGCAATAGACGCAGCGCAGATCGCAGCGGTCGGTGACCGACACGCGCAGATAGGTGACCTGGCGGCCGAAGCCGTCGATCAGGGCCGGCGCAGCGGGCGCTTGCGGAAGAGGGGCGTCATAGGGCGTCATGACCGCCTCAACATAGAGAGGAAGGGACCATGGCGACAGGGGGCGGACGATTCGACGCCATTGTTCTGGCCGCCGGCTCCGGGTCGCGCTTCGGAGGCGGCAAGCTTCTGGCGCCCTGGCGCGAGGGGATCCTGCTCGACGGAGCCCTGGCGGCCGCGTTCGCCGCCCCGATCCGCAGCGTCACGGTGGTGACCGGCTCCCAGGCTGTGCAGGTGGCCGCCGCGGCCATGGGCTTCGCCGAACGCAGCGGAGCGCCGGAGCGCCTGCGGATCGTCCATGCCGACGATCATGCGGAGGGAATGGGCGCCTCCCTGCGTCGGGGCGCGCGAGCGGCCCCGACCGATTGCGAAGGCCTGTTCGTGTTCCTGGGCGACATGCCGCGAATCCCGGTGGAGGTGCTCCCGGGGTTGGCCGCGGCCATCGGGTTCGGCGCGGACGCCGCGGCGCCCGCCTTCGAGGGGCGCAGGGGCCATCCGGCGGTGTTCGGCAAGGCGCTGATCCCGGCGCTGCAGACGCTTTCCGGCGACGAAGGCGCGCGGCGCATCCTCGCCGCCCTGGGCCCGCGCCTGGCGCTGGTCGAAGCCCCCGACGACGGTGTGTTGTTCGATGTGGACCGACCAGGAGACCTGGACGGGGCGGAAGGGCCTTAGGCGCCGTCGTCCTCAGGCTCGCCCTCGGTCACCGCCGGAGGCACGGCGAGGATCCGGCCTTCGGCGATCCGCACCTCAGGTACGGCCTCTCTGGTGAAGGGCAGCCACCAGCTCGCGCCGGCCTTCGGCTGGATCTCCAGCAGGTCGCCGGCGCCGAAGTCCTGCACCGCCTTCACCATGCCCAGCGCCTCGCCTTCCGGCGTCTCCACCGAAAGGCCGATGAGGTCGGCGAGATAGAACTCGTCCTCCTCGGGCTCGGGCAGGATGCTGCGGGGGATGAAGAGTTTCAGGCCGCGAAGCGCCTCGGCCGCGTTGCGGTCGTCCACGCCCTTCAGGCGTGCGATCACCCCGCCCTTGGTGGGACGGGCGGAAACGATGGTGAGGGCGGGAGAGCCGTCCTGGCGGAGCAGGTCGCGATAGTCGGCCACCGCCATCGGTTCGGCGGTGAAGGTGGTGATCTTCACTTCGCCGCGCACGCCGTGGGCGGCGCCGACCTGGGCGACGAACAGCAGCTTGGAATCTTCACTCATGTCCGCCGCTCAAACGAAATCCGCTCATCCCGGCGCCGGCCGGGATGAGCGGTGTTGAATCAGCCTTGGGTTTCTTCGCCGGCCTCGGCGGCGGGGGCCTCCTCAGCGGCAGGCGCCTCTTCAGCAGCGGGGGCCTCGGCGGCGGCTTCCGGAGCGGCTTCGGCCTCGGCCGGAGCTTCCTCGGCGACCGGCTCCTCGGCCGGGGCGGCGGCGGCTTCGGCGGCCGCGGCGGCGCGGTCGGCCTCGCGCTGGGCGCGCTCTTCGGCCCGCTCCTTGGCCTTCTGGCCCGGCTCGGCCTTCTTCGGGTTGTTACCCGCCTGCCACTTCACCAGGCCTTCGTTGGCCAGGAAGCGCGCGACGCGGTCGGTCGGCTGGGCGCCCTTCTTCAGCCACTCCTGGATCTTCTCGACCTTCAGCGTCACGCGCTGCGGGTCGTCCTTCTTCAGCATGGGGTTGTAGGCGCCGACCTTCTCGATGAAGCGGCCGTCGCGCGGCGAGTGCGAGTCGGCGATGACGATCGAGTAGTAGGGGCGCTTCTTGGCGCCGCCACGGGCGAGACGGATCTTGAGCATGGATGGTCCTTGTTGAGCTCTAGGATTTCTTGAAGGGGTTGAAGCCCGGCGGCAGGGCGGGGCCGCCAAGGCCGGGAAGTTTCGGAGCGCCGGGGCCGCCGAGGCCGGGCAGTTGCCCGCCTTGCTGGGCGAGCTTGCCGAGCTCCTCCATCTGGCTGGCGTCGGGCATGGGCAGCTTGCCGCCGCCCAGGGCCTTCAGCCGGTCCATGCCGCCGCCGCCCATCATCTGGGCCATGCGGGCGAAGCCCTTGCCGCCGTCGCGGCTCATCATCTTGAAGGCGTCGGCCATCTGGCGATGCTGCTTCAGCAGCCGGTTGACCTCGGCCACCTCGACGCCGGCGCCGGCGGCGATGCGGCGCTTGCGCGAGGCCTGCAGGATGTCGGGCTTCTTGCGCTCCGCCCTGGTCATGGAGGAGATGATCGCCGCCTGCCGGTCGATCGTCTTGTCCGAGACATTGGCCTCGGCCATCTGCTTCTTGATCTTCTGGACGCCGGGCAGGAAGCCCATCAGCCCTTCCATGCCGCCCATCTTCTTCATCTGGGCGAGCTGGTCGGCCATCATCTCCAGGTCGAACTGGCCCTTGGCCAGCTTCTTGGCCATGGCCTCGGCCTTGGCGGTGTCGAGATCCTGGGCGGCCTTCTCCACCAGGGCGACCACGTCCCCCTGGCCCAGGATGCGGCCGGCCACGCGGCGGGCGTCGAAAGCGTCCAGGCCGTCGATCTTCTCGGAGACGCCCAGGAACTTGATCGGCAGGCCGGTGACGGCCCGCATGGACAGGGCTGCCCCCCCGCGACCGTCGCCGTCGGCGCGGGTCAGCACCAGGCCCGTCAGCGGTAGCCGCTCATGGAAGGCCTTGGCCGTGCGCACCGCGTCCTGGCCGGTCAGGCTGTCGGCCACCAGCAAGGTTTCGGACGGGTTGGAGATGCGGGCGATCTCGGCGGCTTCCGCCATCATCGCCTCGTCCAGGGTCGTGCGGCCGGCGGTGTCGAGGATCAGGACGTCGTAGCCCTGCAGCTTGGCGGCCGAGAGGGCTCGCTTGGCGATGTCCGGCGCGGCCTGGCCCGCGACGATGGGCAGGGAGTCCACCTCCGCCTGCTTGGCCAGGGTCGCCAACTGCTCCATGGCCGCTGGGCGGCGGGTGTCGAGCGAGGCGACCAGGACCTTCTTGCGATCCTTGCCGAGCTTCAGGGCCAGTTTCGCCGCCGTGGTGGTCTTGCCCGAGCCCTGCAGGCCCGCCATCAGGATCACGGTCGGCGGATTGAGCGAGAGGTTCAGGCCCTCGGCCTCCTCCCCGCCCAGCATCTCCACCAGACCGTCATAGGTGATCTTCACCACCTGGTCGGCGGGGCGGACGGAACGGATCACCGCCTCGCCGGCGGCGCGTTCCTTGGCCTTGGCGATGAATTCGCGCACCACCGGCAGGGCGACATCGGCCTCGAGCAGGGCCACGCGCACCTCGCGCATCGCCTCGTCGATGTCCTTCTCCGAAAGCACGCCCCGCCCGGAGAGGCGGTCGAAGACCCCGGAAAGCCGTTCTGTAAGTGCGTCGAACAAGTCGAACTCCTATGGCCCAAACGCAACCAGCCCCCGTGGACGATCACGTCGACGGGGGTCCTCGCCGCCCTCGTCCCATATAGGCATGGGGGTCGTGGCGGTGGAGGGCGCTGGCTGAGCATGCGCCGGAAGGGCGCGCTTATGCGCCTGTGAGCGAGCTAGGTCAAGGATTTGCGCCTTGCCACGCAGAGAGTGGTCATGTTATTTGACTGGTCATCTCAATTGGTCAGAAGGTGATCAGCCAATGCCCGCCACCCAGACCATCGCCGCCTCGGAGTTCAAGGCCAAGTGCCTCGACATCCTCGAGCGCCTGGGTTCGCGCCAGCTCGAGCGGGTCGTCATCACCAAGCGCGGCCGACCCGTCGCCGTGCTCACGCCGCCGACGTCTCCGGCCGAGGCCGTTCAGGGCTTGCACGGTTTCCTGCGCGGCGCGGTCCTTGGCCTGGAGGACGTGGATCTCACGGCTCCGGTGCTGACCGAGCCGCTGAACGCCGATGACGGGCGATTGCACGAATGAACCCAAACGAGGTGCTGCTCGACACATGCGCCGCGATCTGGCTGGCCAATGGGGATCCCCTGGCGCCGGGGGTGAACGCCGTCCTGATGCACGCCGCCCTGGCGAATGGGGTTTTCGTATCGCCGGTCTCGGCTTGGGAGATCGGCCTCCTCAGCCGCCCGCGCAACGGCGGCCCGCCTCAGCTTCAGTTCCTGCCGGATGCCAAGACTTGGTTCGCGCGCCTGATGGCTGCGCCGGGAGTCCGGGAAGCGCCCTTCACCGCGGCGGCGGCGATCGACTCCGCCCATCTTCCCGGCGAGTTGCACGGCGATCCGGCCGACCGCCTGCTGATCGCGACGGCGCGCCACATGGGCGCGCCGATCGTCACTCGGGATCAGAAGATCATCGCCTATGGCCAGGCCGGCCATGTGGCGGTGATCCCCTGCTAAGGCCTCAGGTCGTCGGGAAACCCTTGTCCCGTAGATAGGCGCGCACATCCACGTCTCGGCCGCGGAACTGGCGATAGCCGATCTCCGGGTCGATGGAATTGCCGACGCTCATGACATGGTCGTGCAGGCGTTTGGCGACGGCCTTGTCGTACATGCCGCCGGGCGCTTCCTTGAAGGCTTCCACGGCGTCAAGCGCCAGGGTCTCCGACCACAGATAGCTGTAGTAGCCCGCGGAATAGCCGTCGGAGGCGAAGACGTGGGCGAACTGCGGCGTGCGGTGCCGCATGACCAACTCCGCCGGCATGCCGAGCTTGGCCAGCTCCTCGCGCTCGAAGGCGTCCGGATCGATGTCGGCGTCGCCGGCCAGGTGGAGCTTCATGTCGATGAGGGCCGAGGCGAGATACTCGGTCACGTCGAAACCCTGGCGGAAAGTCTTGGCCCGCTCCAGCCGGTCCACAAGGTCCTGCGGGATCGGCTGACCGGTGCGATGATGCAGGGCGAACTGCGACAGCACCTCCTTGGTCGGCAGCCAGTGCTCGTTCACCTGGCTGGGGAACTCCACATAGTCTCGGGCGACGGCGGTGCCCGCGAGCGTGGGATAGTTCACCTTCGAGCAGAGGCCGTGGATGGCGTGGCCGAACTCGTGGAACATGGTCTCCGCATCGTCCCAGGAGATCAGCACCGCCTCGCCCGGCGCGCCCTTCACGAAGTTCGAGTTGTTGGAGACGATCGTCGTCACTGGGCCGTCGAAGCTCGACTGTCGGCGATAGGCGTTCATCCAGGCGCCGGAGCGCTTGCCGGGGCGGGCATAGGGGTCGAAGTACCACAGGCCCACATGCTGGCCGTCGCGCTTGACCTCCCAGACGCGGATGTCGGGATGGGCGACGGGCACGTTCATCACCTGCTCGAAGGTGAAGCCGTAGACCTGGCCCGCAGCCCAGAACATGCCTTCGCGCAGCTTCTCCAGCTGCATGTACGGCTTGATCTGGTTCATATCCAGGTCGTAGCGCGCCTTGCGCACCTTCTCGGCGTAGAAGCGGTAGTCCCAGGGTTCGATCTTCACCCCGGCGCGCTCCCGGTCGGCGATCGCCTGCATCTCGGCGACCTCCTCCTTCACGCGGGCGGTGGCGGCCGGCCAGACGCGCGTCATCAGCTCCATGGCCGCCTCGGGCGTCTTGGCCATGGCGTTTTCCAGACGCCAGTGGGCGTGGGTGGGATAGCCCAGCAGCTTGGCCCGCTCGGCCCGCAGCTTCAGGATTCGGCGGATCAGGCCGTTGTTGTCCTTGGCGTCGCCGTTGTCGCCGCGGCTGTAATAGGTCTTCCAGACCTTTTCGCGCAGGTCGCGGCGCTCGGAATAGGTCAGGAACGGATCCATGGAGGAGCGGGTGTTGAGGATCGCCCACTCGCCCTTGCGCCCGCGCTCCTCGGCGGCGGCCGCGGCCGCGGCGCGCACGTCCTCGGGGAGGCCGCGCAGCTCGGCTTCGGTCTTCAGATAGAGGACGTAGTCGGTCTCGTCGGCCAGCAGGTTCTGGCTGAACTGGGTGAACAGGCCCGCCAGCTCCTGGTTGATCTGGGCCACCCGGGCCTTCGCCTGGGGCGAAAGCTTGGCGCCGGCCCGCACGAAGCGGTTCCAGTAGACCCAGGTCAGGCGCTGCTGCTCCGGCGTCAGGCCCGAACGGTTCTCGTAGACCGCCTCGATGCGGCGGAAGAGCTTCTCGTTCTGCAGGGTCTCGTCCGCATGGGCGGCGAGCCGCGGCGACATCTCCTTCTCCACCTCGCGCAGCTCAGGCGTCGAGAGCGTGGAGCCCCAGACCCCGTAGAAGGTCCCAACCCGGTCCGACAGCTTTCCGGCCCGCTCCAGCGCGGCGATGGTGTTCTCGAAGGTCGGGGCCGAGGCTGCGTTGGCGATCGCATCGATCTCCGCCCGCTCGGTGCGCATGGCCAGCTCGAGGGCCGGCTTGAAGTCGGAAACCTTGACCTTGTCGAAGGCGGGGACGCCGCCGAACGGGCCAGTCCACTCCGCCGTCACCGCGCTCTGGGCCGCCTGGGCCAGGGCTTGCACGGGAAGGAGGGACGTCGCGGCGATCGCGCCGGACGCAGCAAGGAACGTGCGCCGTTTCATGGCTTCTCCAGACAATTCGTTCAAGTTTGGCCGGACCTTAGGGCCGCCGTCCCTGAACGTCACATGACAGGATCGTAATGGTTACGCCGCTTCCAGGGCGAAGCCGCCGGCCATGGCGCGGCCTTCGGCGCTGACGGCGCGCGCCTGGGCTTCGGGCATGCCCAGGCCGCGCAGGATCATCGCCACCACATGTTCGCCGAGGTCGCAGGAGGCGCCCTCCAGCAGCAGGTCGCGCGCGGCGTTGCGCAGGGCGCCCAGCGTGAAGCTTCGGGCGGCGTCCAGGTCGATCCCGGAGAACTGCCCGGCTGAAACCCCGGCCTCGAAAAGCCGGTCCATGAATTGGGAGGAGGGGGTCTGGCGCGGCGCGCGCGATCCCTCCAGCCGCAGCAGCACCCAGGCGCGCGTCGGGTCTGCGATCATGGAGACCAGCGCCAGGTGGGCCGCCGCCGCCAACCGCAGCGCCGGATCCTCGATCCGTCGCGCCAATTCCCCCAGCGGCGCCAGGATCGCCTGGGCCGAACGGGTGTTCAGCGCGTGGATCAGGTCGTCCGTGGTCGGGAAGTAGTTGTAGAAGGTCCCCCGCGAGACGCCGGCGGCCGCAGCGATGTCTTCCACCGAAGCGGCGTCGGGCCCCTTGTCGGCGATCAGGCGGCTCGCCGCGTCCAGCAGCCGTTCGCGGGTTTTGGCTCGGCGTTGCTGCGCCGCAGCGGCGCGAGCCGGCAGATTGACCCGCATCGGGCGGCGCTGGCGCAGGGGATCTCCTTTCAGGCGGCTTCCGGGAGGTACTGCTTCACCGCGTTGGCCGCGGCGAGGGAGAGCGGGTCGCTGTGGCCTTCCAGCACCGCGATCTCATGCTGCAGGGCTTCGACGATCTCGCGATGGGCGAGCGGCGAAAGCTCCAGCAGGGCGCGGGTGGAGGCGCGGGCCAGCGCCAGGGCGGTGTGGAGGTCGACCTCCACCCCCACAACCCAAACAGGGGCCGAAAAATCGGGTCCTTGCGCTTCTAAAAACAAATTG
>NZ_JBKBUH010000001.1:695359-806864 GCF_046290725.1 Phenylobacterium sp. | reverse complement strand
TGTGGTCGGGCGTTGGGGCTGTTTGGAGTCCCCCCCCCACGCCGACGGCCCAGGCGTGGGCCGAAGCGTCGGTGTCTTGCGCGCCGGAAAGCGCGTTGGGGCGTGCAGTCATTTCGGGAGAAGTCTCAAGTCGAGGGCGACGCGACAAACGGCGCGCGGCCTGCGTCGGAGCCGTGCGCCGGCGGCGAAGGTTCGCCGCACACCAGGAACTTCGCGCTGACAGATATGTCAGTCTGACATCGGTGTCAAGATGGGACGCCCATGTTATGCAAGCCGGCGCGTGGACGCGGGGCCGGCGCGCGGCTAGACCGGTTCTATGGCTATCGGCGTCTTCGATTCCGGCATCGGCGGGCTCACCATCCATCACGCGCTCGTCGAGCGGTTCCCCAAGGCCGATTTCGTGTTCCTGGGCGACCAGGCCAACGTGCCCTATGGCGGCCGGCCCGGGGAGGAGATCGTCGAGCTCACCCGGCGCGGTTGCGAGCGGCTGTTCGCCGAGGGTTGCGATCTGGTGGTGCTGGCCTGCAACACCGCCGCGGCGGTGGCGCTCCGCCGGCTGCAGCAGACCTGGATTCCCGGCCATCGACAGGCCCTGGGACGGCCGGTCAACGTGCTGGGCATCATCGTGCCGACCATCGAGGCGGCCACCGGCCTGCCCTGGGAGCACGAGGCCGAGCGGCGGGGCGAGAAGGTGGAGAAGCTGGACGTGCTGGCGGTCTTCTGCACGCCGGCCACCGCCGCCTCCCGCGTCTATGAGATCGAGATCGACAAGCGCCGCCAGGACGTGGCGGTGTTCACCGAGCCTTGCCCGAACCTCGCGCGGATGATCGAGGCGGGCGCGCCGCGTGCGGATCTCGCCGCCGAGATCGAAGCTCATGTGAAGGCGGTGACCACCCGCATCGGGCGGGCGCCGGACCGGGCGATATTGGGCTGCACCCACTACGAGATCGTCGGCGACCTGTTCCGCGCCGCCCTGAAGCCCGGCACGCCCCTGATCCACCAGCCGCAAGCCACGGCTGAGGCGCTTGCGGCCTATCTGGAACGCCATCCCGAGTTCCGCACCGGCGATGCAGGAACCCGCCGGTTCCTCACCACGGGCAAGCCCGGCGCCCAGCACGCGCTCGTTGAAACCTTCTGGGGAGCGCCCCTAAGCTTCGAGCCGGCCTGAAGGGGGAACGCCGATGAGAACGATCCTGGCCGCCTGCTTTGCTGTCGCGATGGGGGGCGCCGCGCACGCGGAGGTGGTCGAGCAGTCCGACGCCGGCTTCCGCATCCGCAATACGGTCGCGACGGCCGCATCGCCCGATCGGGTCTACGCGGCCCTGGGCGAGATCGGCCGCTGGTGGGACGACGCCCACACCTACAGCGGCCAGGCGGCGAACATGACGCTGCGCCTGGAGTCCGGCGCCTGCTTCTGCGAGGCCCTGCCCCAGGGGGGCGGCGTGCGGCACGGGGTGGTGGCGCTAGCCTGGCCGGACCAAAGCCTGCTGCGGCTGGAGGCGGCGCTGGGGCCGCTGCAGGACGAAGGCGCGGCTGGCGCCCTGACCTTCCAGGCGAGGGTGAAGGACGGCGTGACGGAGATCGTGCAGACATACAACGTCGGCGGCATGACGGCGGATCGGGCCAGGCGCTTTGCGCCCCTGGTCGATCAGGTCATGCGGACCCAGCTGGAGCGGCTCGGTCGCTACGCCGCGACCGGAGCGCCTTAAGCGTCAGGTCGGCCAGGTCTCGGGGCTGAGGGCCAGGACTTCGCCGGCGAAGTGCAGACCGCCGCAGATCAGGATGTGCGGCGGCGGACCGTCGCCCTCCAGGGCGCGGCGCACGCCCGCCTCGGCGTCGGCGACGGTTTCCGCCAGCAGGCCGCCTTGGCGCGCGGCCTCGGCGATGGCCTCGGGCGAAGCGGCGTTGGGCGACTCGAAGGTGGTCGCCAAGACCTGCGGCTTCAGGCCTGCGAACGGTGCGAAGAAGCCGGCGGCGTCCTTGCGCGCGAACATGGCCGCGACCAGCACCAGGGGCCGCGGGTCGCGGGCGACCAGCCGGCCCGCCGCTTCGGCCAGAGCCTTGCCGGCATGCGGATTGTGCCCGCCGTCGAGCCACAGGTCGGCGCCGCGCTCGGCGGCGATCTGCGCCAGCGGACCGGCGGTCAGGCGCTGGAACCGCGCGGGCCAGACCGCGCCGGCCACGCCGCGCGCCAGGGCGGCCTCGTCCAGGCGGGGATTCTCCAGGGCGAGCGCCGCCGCTACCGCCAGGCCGGCGTTGGCGAACTGATGGCCGCCGAACAGGCTGGGCGCAGGCAGGTCGTAGAGCCGGTCCTCGGTCTGCACCAGCAGTCGCCCGCGTTCCTCCCAGGCGTCGAAGTCGCGGCCCATCAGGCGCAGGGGTGCGCCGAGCAGCTCGGCCTCCTTCAGGATGACCGCCTCGGCCTCCTCCATTTGGCGGGCGACCACCACCGGCCGGCCGGGCTTGATGATCCCGGCCTTCTCCCACGCGATCTTGGAGAGTTCCGGGCCCAGCATCTCCAGGTGGTCGTAGTCCACCGGCGTGATGACGCTGACCGCCGGCGCGGCGAAGACGTTGGTGGCGTCGAAGCGCCCCCCCAACCCAACCTCGACGATGCAGAGGTCGGCCGGCGTCTCGGCGAAGGCCTGCAGGGCCAGCACCGTGGTGATCTCGAAGAAGCTGATCGGCTGGCCGGCGTTGGCCGCCTCCACCTTGTCGATCAGCTCGTCCAGGCGTGCGTCGGAGATCAGGGTTCCGGCCACCCGGATCCGTTCGGCGAACCGCACCAGGTGGGGCGAGGTGATGGCGTGGACGCGCAGGCCTGCGGCCTCGGCGATGGCGCGCAGATAGGCGACCGTGGAGCCCTTGCCGTTGGTGCCGGCCACATGGATCACCGGCGGAAGCCGCAGGTGCGGGTCGCCGAGCGCGTGCAGCAGCCGCTCCACCCGCCCGGTGGTCAGGTCGATGAGCGAAGGGTGATTGGCGCGCAGGCGCAGGATCGCCTGGTCGGAGGCGCGGATGGGATCATACATGAGCCGGATCCAGGATCTCCGGGGGCGACGGGACTGCGGCTGGAGCGCCTACATCGCCGAAATGCCGCCGTCGAGCTTCAGCTCCGCGCCGGTCATGAACTTGCTCTCGTCCGAGGCCAGATAGAGCACCGCATTGGCGATGTCGTCGGGCTCGCCGATATGGCCGAGCGGCACCTGCCGGGCGAGCTTGGCCTCGGCCGCCTCCTTGCCGAACTGCTGGCGCAGGGGGTCGAGGATCGGGGTGTCGATGAAGGTGGGATGGATGGAGTTCGAACGGATGTTCAGCCCTTGCTTGGCGCAATGCAGCGCGATGCCCTTGGACAGCAGCCAGACGGCCGCCTTGGAGGCGTTATAGACCGGCGAGTTGTGCGCGGCGATCAGGCCGGCGATGGACGAGATGTTGATGATCGAGCCGGGCTGGTTCTGACGCATGTACTTCAGCGCGTGCTTCGTCCCCAGGAAGACGGAGTCGACATTGACCCCCATCACCAGCTTCCAGTCCTCGTAGGACAGCTGCTCGATATTGCCGCCGCGGCTGATGCCGGCGTTGTTCACCAGCACCGAGATCCCGCCCATGGCGGCGTCGGCCTCTTCCAGGGCGTAGATCCACTGGTCTTCCTTGGTCACGTCCAAGGGGAAGGCGAAGGCCGTCCCGGCGCCATGGGCGGCGTCGATCTGCGCGGCCACGGTCTTGGCCCCTTCGAAATTGATGTCGGCGATGGAGACCTTGGCGCCTTCGGAGGCCAGCCTGCGGGCCATGGCCGCGCCCAGGCCCTGGGCCCCGCCGGTGATGAACGCCTTCTTGCCCGCCACGCGCCCGGCCATGAAGTCCTCCGCTTCCCTGTTCCGCCGACCGTCTTAGCCGTCCCGGCGGCGGGTGGTCTAGCGGCCGAAGGCGTGCAGGCGCGCACCGTGCGTCCGCAGCCAGGCGCGATGGGGCCGCACGTCGCCCACCAGGTCCGCCACATGAGCCCAGAACCGCGGCCCGTGGTTCAGCTCCAGCAGGTGGGCGCACTCGTGGGCGACCACATAGTCGGCCACCTCGAAGGGCGCGAGCGCTAGCCGCCAGGAATAGCGGATCGCCGCTGGAGTCCCCGGCCGCCCCGGCTTGCACGAGCCCCAGCGGCTGCGGGCGTCCATGATCGTCACGCTGGGCAGCCGGGCGCCCAGGCGGGCGGCATGGCGGGCGGTTCGCTCCGAGAGCACGCGCAGGGCCTCGCGCCGGATCGCCCGCACGACCGCGGCGGCGTAGGCTTCGCCCTCGCCGCGGGTCAGGATCCGCGCGGGCTCGGCCTCGGTGGCCGCCAGCAGCCGCGCCGGGCGGTCCCAGGCTTCAAGTCGGCATGGCCGGCCGAACAGCTCGATGATCTGGCCGGGCGCCACCGCGCAGGGTTCGGGAAGCTCGGCCAGGCGCGCGGCGATCCAGTCGGCGCGGGACCTAGCGAAGGCGGCGGCTTCCCCAAGGCGCCGGGCGCTGGGGGCGGTGGCGACGATCTCGCGACGCGTGCGGTCGAGCCGCAGGGAGACGCGCCGCGCGCGCGGGTGGATCTTGAGCCGGACGGCGGCGCCGGCCACCTCCAGCCGATCGCCGTCGGCGAAGGCTCGGCCGAAGGGACTCATGGCCCTTGAGTTAAGCCGCCGCGATCGACTTGGCGAGCCCGGCCTCGTGGCCGCGGATGAAGGCGCGGACCCGGGGATAGATCTCCTCGCGGAACCGCCGGCCGTTGAAGACGCCGTAGTGGCCGACATGCGGCTGGACGTAGTCCTGCTTGAAGTCGTCCGAGAGGCCGGTGCAGAGCGCATGCGCCGCCTGGGTCTGGCCGATGCCGGAAATGTCGTCGTTCTCGCCCTCGACCGTCATCAGGCCGATGTCGCGGATCGCGCCGGGCTGGACCGGCCGTCCGCGGTGGATCAGCTCGCCCTTCGGCAGCAGGTGCTGCTGGAAGACGTAGTCGACGGTCTGGAGATAGAATTCCTCGGTCAGGTCCAGCACCGAGAGGTACTCGTCGTAGAACTCCAGGTGCTTGTCGGCGGAGTCCCCGTCGCCCTTCATCAGGTCCTCCAGATAGCGCAGGTGCGCCTCCTGGTGCCGCTCCAGGTTCATGGACATGAAGGAATAGAGCTGGACGAAGCCCGGATAGACCCGGCGCCCCATGCCCGGATAGGGCGCCGGCACGGTGTAGATCATGTTCGACTTGAACCAGGCGAAGGGCTTCTCCTCCGCCAGCTTGTTGGTGACCGTCGGCGAGAACCGGGCGTCGATCGGCGAGCCCATGAAGATCATCGAGCCGGGGCGGCACTCCTCCCCATCCTCGGCCATCAGCGCGGCGGCGGCCAGGACCGGCGGGCCCGGCTGACAGACGGCGACCACGTGCGGCCGCGGCCCCAGCTGGCGCAGCATCTCGCGGATGTGGTCCACATAGTCGTGGAAGTCGAAGCGGCCCTCCAGCACCGGCACGTCGCGGGCATTGGACCAGTCGGTGACGAACACCTCGTGGTCCTGCAGGAAGGCTTGGACCGTGCCGCGGAGGAGGGTGGCGTAGTGGCCCGAGAGCGGCGCCACGATCAGCACCGCCGGCTCCAGGTCGCGCCGTCCGGCGCGGCGCATGTCGGCCATGTCGCGCGCGAAGTGGGTGAGCTTCACCCAGGGGCTGCGCCAGACCTCGGTCGGGCGCACCCGCACCGGCTGACCGTCGATCTCGACGCTGTCGATCCCCCAGGCGGGACGGCCGTAGCGGCGCGTCAGGTTGGCCATCAGGCCGGCGCCGGCGTAGAGCGTGCGCCCCAGCTCGCTGTCGCGGCCCGGATTGAGCGGCGAGGACCAGAAGTCGCGCGTCGCCTGGGCGGCGAGCCTCACCGGGGTGGAGGCGTAGTAACCGGCCTCATAAAGGGCGTAGAGCATCCGATACCTCTTTCGCTGCGACGCAGCATAGCATTCGGATGCTTAAGGGAGTCCAGAGCTTCGCCGTTCCCACTGCGGCGCTTCGACGCCCTCAGCCGCGCATCGCCGCCGAGATCTGACGCGCCAGCTCCTCGGGCGGGATTCCGTAGGGCAGGATGCGATCGAAACGCCCTTGCGGGTTCATCAGATAGGCCCCGGAGAAGTGGTTGACGAGATAGCCCTCGCCTTCGCCTTCCTTGGAATAGTAGGCGCGATAGGCCTTGGCGGCCGCGTCCACCTGGGCCGGCGTTCCGGTCAGGCCGACGGTCCCCTTCGGGAAGATTTCGTTGGAGAGGTAGGCCTTCATCTGCTCAGGCGTGTCGCGCTCCGGATCCACGGAAATGAACACCACCTGGAAGTCGTCGGCCTTGGGGCCCAGCTGGTCCTGGGCGGCGGCGAGCGCCTGCAGGGTGGTGGGGCAGATGTCGGGGCAGTAGGTGAAGCCGAAGAAGACCGCGGTCCACTTGCCCTTCAGAACGCTCTCGTCGGTCGGACGCCCCTCCTGGTCGACCAGCTGGAAGGGGCCGCCCACGTCCGGCTGGCCGCGATCCTCGAAGACGCCGCCGCGCCAGGCGATGCCGCCGAGCGCGGCCGCGCCCACCACCAGGGCCAGGATCAGGATCAGGCTGCGGACGGACATGAAGGCGCACCTCGGGGCTCGTCAGGCGGCGCGTTCCGCGCGATGCTCGGGACGTGAAGGCGTCCCTGAGGAACCCTCCGCCGGCGCGGCCGCATGGCGGCCTCGATAGGCAAAGCCCGCCCTCGGCGCAAGACAGCGCGCCGTGGGAGGTCGATCCCGTCCGCAGTGGGCGCCTGCGGATGCGGACCCTCGTCACCCTGCGCTGGCTGCTGGTGGGCGGCGAGGTGGCGGTGCTGGCGGCGGCCGGGGCGCTCGGCTTCGAGGCGCCCTACGCCCTGTGCTTCGCCGTGGTGGGCCTGGCGGCCTGGGTCAATCTCCTAAGCGGCATCGCCTCGCCCGGCCAGCGGCTGGTGGGCGACAAGGAGGCCATCGCGCAGATCGGCTTCGACATCGGCCAGATCGCCGTCCTGCTCTATCTGACCGGCGGCACCGCCAATCCCTTCATCCTGATGCTGATCGCGCCGGTCACCCTGGCCGCGGCCACCCTGCCGGCGCGTCCGGTCTCCATCCTCGCAGGCGTCGCCATCACAGCCTCCATGATCCTGGCCTTCGTCTACCTGCCATTGCCGGCGGCGCCGGGCGCGGATCTCGACCTGCCGCTCAGCTTCCGGCTCGGCGCCGCGATCGCCAACCTGGCTGGGGTGGTGGTCATCGCGGGCAGCGTGCGCCAGGCCTCCGAGGAATCGGCCCGCATGGCGCTCGCCCTCGACGTCACCCAGACCGTGCTCGCCCGCGAGCAGCGGCTCTCGGCGCTCGGCGCGCTCGCCGCGGCCGCCGCCCACGAGCTCGGCACCCCCCTCGCCACCATCTCCATCGTGGCCAAGGAGATGGCGCGCGGGACGAAGGACCCTCAGACGCGTGAGGACGCCGAGCTGCTGATGGCCCAGGCCGAGCGCTGCGGCGAGATTCTCCGGCGGCTGACCGATGCGCCGGCCGCCGCCTCCGACGAGGTGCACGAGCGCATGAGCCTGCGTCAGCTGCTGCAGGAAGTGCTGGAGCCTCACGCCGAAGTGAAGGGGGTGCGCCTGGAGGCGATCGTCACCGGAGTGCCCGGGGCGCGGGCGCCGGACATCTGGCGGATGCCCGAGGTGCTGCACGCGCTCACCTCCTTCGTGGAGAACGCCGTCGACTTCGCCGCCTCCGAGATCCTGGTCACCGCCCGCTTCGACGCCCAGAGCGTCAGCATCGAGGTGCGGGACGACGGGCCGGGCTTCGCGCCTGAAATCCTTGCGAAATTGGGCGAGCCCTATGTGACCAGCCGCCCGGGCGTCGCCGGCGGCCGCACCGGGCACGTGGGCATGGGGCTCGGCTTCTTCATCGCCAAGACGCTGCTGGAACGAACGGGCGCGACCGTCACTTTCCAGAACGGCCGGCCTCGCGGGGCGGTGATCTCGGCGCGTTGGGCGCGCGCGCGCATCGAGGCGCCGAGCGCCCGGGGCGAGCCATGAGGCCACTTGCGGATCGCCGCCGATCCGCGACATCATGTCGCACAAGGCGCGAAGCTGGAACGTCGCTATCGGAGGTTGCCGTATGACCGATCTGTCCGCCGACATCGCCGCCCTTCCGGACAAGACCCTGCTGGTGCTCGACGACGACGCGCCCTTGCGCACCCGCCTGGGCCGGGCGCTGGAGCAGCGCGGCTTCGAGCCCGTGCTGGTGGGCAGCGTCAACGAAGCGCTGGCGGTGGTGAAGTCCCAGGCGCCGGCCTTCGCAGTGCTCGACATGCGGCTGGAGGACGGATCGGGTCTGAAGGTGGTGGAGGCTGTTCGCGACGCCCGCCCCGACGCCAAGGTCGTGATGCTGACCGGCTACGGCAATATCGCCACCGCCGTGGCGGCGGTGAAGTCGGGCGCGATCGACTATCTGTCCAAGCCGGCCGACGCCGACGACGTGGCCCGGGCCCTCCTGGCGCGCAAGGACGAATCCCCGGCCCCGCCCGAAAACCCGATGAGCGCCGACCGCGTGCGCTGGGAGCATATCCAGCGGGTCTATGAGCTCTGCGGACACAACGTCTCGGAGACCGCGCGCCGGCTGAACATGCACCGCCGGACGCTTCAGCGGATCCTGGCCAAGCGCGCGCCGCGCTAACCCTCGAGATCGGTCGCCGCCACGCCGCCGGCCCGAAGGGCGGCCAGCCGTCCGAAGGCGATGGTCAGCGCCTTGCGCCGCGCCGGCGCCAACGGGCTGACCGGCGCCTCGCGGAGCACCGCGCCGCCGAAACCGTCGCAGACCAGCAGGCCCGGATCCTCCGGCAGGATTTCGCGCGGAAACTCCGGGGCCACGGCGAAGGCGAACCGGTCGCAATAGGGCAGGTATTCATGCCACTTGCGGTCGACGCGATAGTCCTCGATCCCCGACTTCACCTCGATGATGGCGATCTCACCCTTGGGCCCCAGAGCCATCAGATCCGCCCGCCGCCCGTTGGGCAGGGTGACCTCGGCCAGGGGCGCATAGCCCAGGTCGGCCAGCAGCCGCGCGGCGCCGCGGGTCACGGCCGCGGTGATCTCCGGCCGGCCGACGGCCACCAGGGTGACGGAAACCTCCATCCCGCCAACATGTTCCGGCTTCGTTCCGGATGCAAGGGGCGGGCGATTGTATGGTCTACAAACTGACTGGCGCGTAGCGGTTGTGGTGCTAGCTTGGCCGCATGCCGAGCGCGGTTTTCCCGTGTCCGCATTGTGGACGCCCGATCAACCTTGGAATGGTCTTTGGGCCGGGGCTTAATGTCCGCATCATTGGCAGCATAATAAGTTGCCCATGGTGTCGAGGCCCAGCGCCGATACCTGATGGCGACTACAGCTTTGTGCGCGATGTCGTCGATGCCCTTCGCGAAAGCACTCCGCAAGACATCCTTCGGTTCCGCGATATCGCCCAGAGGGCAGCAAGCGGGCTTGTGTCGCAAGATGACGCGGCGCGGGAATCCCAGGAGATTCATAAGGCGTTTGCGCGCCTAATCGTGATCGCGATGCAGTGGGGCATTCCAAGCCTGCTGGTCGCCTTACTCGCACTCTATATTCAGTGGCAGGCTTTGAAAGAGAGCGCCGCGACGAGCGAAGCGATCTTGGATGAGCTTCGTCAGAGCAACAGGAACGACGAGCTGATCCTGAAGGAGCTGCGCCAGCTCAATGAAATTGAGTCGGGATCACCACCCCCAGCGATGACAATACCCAAGCCGCGACCCAGCCAAGAAACAGCCAACGCAGCCACGCCGATAAACCGTCACGCGCGGCGTAAGCTGAGATCAAATCGGAAGCCGCGTGGTCCAACCCGCCTTTGATCTTCAATCTATCTAGTGGGGCCTTGGCACGCCAAGCTTTGAGGAGCCAGGCGGTGCCGCGCCGAAAGGCGTCCGCCTCAGTTCCGCGCGGGCTGCGGGAATTCCAGGCGGCCGACGTCGTAGCCGAGCTGCCGGAGGCGGGCGAGCGCCTGGGTGCGGACGTTCGCCGGCAGGGTGGGGCGCTCGGCCATCAGCCAGACATAGTTGCCGCCCGGCGTGCCGAGCACCAGCCAGCCCTGGTCGGGCTGGTGGTCCAGCACCCAGTATTCCTGCTTCACCAGCCCGCCGAAGAAGCTCATCTGCAGCTTGGCGTTGGTGGCGGGGTCCATGACCCTGGCGGTGGCCTTCCACTCGGTGGGCGGCTTGGAGAGCCCGGCCTTGTGGCAGCGCTGCACGACCGAATAGCCGCCTGCGGCCCGGGTCCATTCCGACGTGCCGCCCTGGCAGCCGGACTGCATCTTGTTGGGCAGGCGGGCGATCTCGTACCAGCGGCCCATCATCTGGGTCAGCTCGATCCGTTCCGACGGCGCAGGCGGCGCTGCGGCGGCCGGCGCTGCGGCGAGGAGGAGGGCGGCGAGGGCGAGGGGGAAAGCCGTCAGGCGCATGGTCGGCATGGCTAATACGAGCGAGTGAAAAAGGAAACGCCCGCGAGCTTGCTCGCGGGCGCATGAACCCCATCCGAACGAAATCGGGCTATTCCGCGGCGATGGTGACCGGGCGGGCCTCCCGGTCCTGGAAGTTGATGGTCTGGAGATAGCGGATGCCGTCCTCGGCGATGTCGTCGCCCACCATCCGGTCGCCCTCGCCGGCCAGTTCGTCCATGTCCACATACATGGCGTAGAAGCCGCGGGTCCGGTCGGTGATCAGGCCGGCGTTCAGCAGGGTCTTGACCAACACCCGGAAGATGTTGGTCTCGCCCTTGAACTTGCGGGTCGGGTCGCGCTCCTTGCGCCGCTGGATGATGTCGGCCACCACGCGCTCGGGGTCGAGCCCGAACTGGCCGTAGATCTCGGCCTGCTGGCGCGGGTCGCCGCGGTCGAAGAGGAGCTTCTGGGCGCAGTGGGCGGTCCAGTCCTCCATGATGTTCCGCTCGGCCTCTGAAAGGTGCGGCACGGTGCGGTCGGCCCAGATCTTCCCGAACTTGTGGTGGAAGGCCTCGTCGGTCATCACGAGCTGGAACAGCTTCTTGGCCAGCGGGTCGCGATTGTATTTGTAGCCGTTGGCGAAGGCGCCCATGGCCAGGCCCTCCACCAGCATCTGCATGCCGACGATCTTCTTGTAGACCTCCGGCGCCTCGATGATCTCCACGAGCAGCGACTTCAACGCCGCCCCGCACTCCGTCGGCCGGCCCCAGCGGGCCTTGATGTACTTGGCGAAGGCGGTGACGTGGCGGGCTTCCTCGCGCGTCTGGTTGGCCGCGTATTCCTGGGCGCCCTGGTCGTAGAGCACGTGGCAGAGGCTGGCCGAGAGGTTCAGCGCCCCCTGCTCCCCATGCAGGATCGAGGAGAAGTTGCGCAGCTGCATGTAGTTGATGAACCGGACCTTCTCCTTCGGATCGGTCAGGGTTTCGGCGATGTAGGGGAGGCGCAGCAGGGGCTGCATCTCCTCCGGCATCATCGGCTCGTTCTCCATGTCGAACGGCTCGTCGAAGTCGATGTACTTCTTGTCGAGCGGGTCCCAGAAGTGGTCGTGGGTCGCCGAAATGATCTTGTCGAAGGCGGTGGACCGCTGGTTGTAGCGGTCGAGCTGCAGCATGGACTCGAAGTCGTCGGGGGCCACAGCCCCGTACATGCCGTCCTTGGTGATGTTGCCGTCGGCCACGGTCGAATCCTCCGCAAATCAATGGGGCCCGTCTGGCGCGGGCGCTCAAATCTCGCGGATGATCGCCCCGAACGGCGTACCCGTCAAAAGAAAATGACGCGGCGTCACCATTCGAACGCGGTTTGGATTAGGGCGCCGTCGAAGCCGAGGCTGCAGATACGAAAGCGGCGCCTCAGCCTGGGCCGAGGCGCCGCTTGGGTCCGGCTTTCACCGGGATGAGCGGGGTAGCTCCTACTCCGCGGCGATCGAGATCGCTTTGACCGCGCGGTCCTTGAAGTTCACTTCCTGCAGGAACTTGATGCCCTCTTCGGCGATGTCGTCGCCGACCATCCGGTCGCCTTCGGCCTTCAGTTCGTCCATGTCCACATAGGTGGCGTAGAAGGCCTTGGTGCGGTCGGTGATGATGCCGGCGTTGAGCAGGGTCTTCACCAGCACCCGGAAGATGTTGGTCTGCTCCTTCATGTTCTCGCGACGCTGCTCGTCGTTCACGATCTCGGCCATCTCGGCGATCACCTTGTCGGGATCGAGGCCGAATTCCTCGTAGAGGTCCCGCTGCTGCGAGGGCGCCACCAGGTTGAACAGCAGGGTCTGGAAGCAGTGGGCGGCCCAGTTCTCGATGATCTCGTGCTCGGCCTCGGTCAGGTGCGGAATGGTCCGGTCGGCCCAGATCTTCCCGAACTTGTGATGGAAGGCCTCGTCGGTCATGACGAGCTGCAGCAGCTTCTTCCCCATCGGGTCGCGGATGTTGTTGAAGAAGGTGGCGAAGGCGCCCATGGCCAGGCCCTCCACCAGCATCTGCATGCCGATGATCTTCTTATAGACCTCGGGGCTGCCGATGATGTCGACCAGCAGGGCCTTCAGGGTCGGGCCGCATTCCACCGGACGGCCCCAGCGGGCCTTGATGTACTTGGCGAAGGCGGTGACGTGCCGGGCTTCTTCGCGGGTCTGGTTGGCGGCGTATTCCTGCGCGCCCTGGTCCTTCAGCACGTGGCAGAGGCTGGCCGACAGGTTCAGCGCCCCCTGCTCGCCGTGCAGGATGGAGGAGAAGGAGCGCAGGGCCGACTGATTGACGAACCGCACGCGGGTCTTCCAATCCGACAGGTGGTTCGACACGTAGTCCGTGGACATGGAGATGATCATGTCCTCCGGGAGGAGCATCTCGTTTTCCATGTCGAAGGGCTCGTCGAAGTCGATGTACTTCTTGTCGAGCGGATCCCAGAAGTGGTCGTGGGTGGCCGAGATGATCTTGTCGAAGGCCGTCGAGCGCGCGTTGTAGCGGTCGAGCTCGAGCATGGACTCGAAATCGTCCGGGGCGACTGCGTCGTAGATCAGGTCCTTGGTGATGTTGCCGTCGGCGGCCATCCGGGTCGTCCTCCTCGACGTGGCGCAATGCGCCGTTTGACTTTCGTCAAATGCTCTCAAGAGAACGTCGATCAGTCAAGGAAAATGACGCACGCGTCACCTTTGCCGGCGAGCCGGGAGCGGGCTCAGTCCGCCGCCGCCTCGATGGCGTGGATGTCGTCGTCGGACAGTCCGAAGTGGTGCCCGATCTCGTGCACAAGCACATGGGCCACCAGATCGCCGAGGGTCACGTCCCCCCGCTCGGCCCATTCGTCCAGGATCGGGCGGCGGTAGAGGAACACCATCGAGGCCTGGGGCTGGGGGTCGAAGACCGACCGGCGCGACAGGTCCACGCCCTGATAAAGGCCGGTCAGCTCGAACGGATCCTGGATTCCGAGCTCGTCCAGAACCTCGTCCGGCGGAAAGTCGTCGACGCGGAAGATCACCTCGCCGGTCATGGCGCGAAAGCCTTCGGGCAGGGCGGCGAAGGCCTGCTCGGCCAGGGCCGCGAGGTCGTCGAGAGAGGGCGCCAGGCCCGAAGGAATCTCACTCATCGGGCACGATGATATGCGGCGCTTCGGGCAGGCGTCGCTCGAAAAGGCCGATGTCGAGCGGCTGCTGCGGCTTCACCGGCGCCAGCGGCTGGCGGGCCATCGCCTTCAGAGTGGCCGGATCGACCTCCTGGCGGCTCCGCCTGCGGGCTTCGCGCGCTTGCGGGGCCGGCAGGTCCGCCCCGGCGCCCGCGCGCCAGTAGGAGACCAGCAGCCGCCAGACGGTCTTCGGCGCTGGCGGCGGGTCGGGCCAGCGCCGGCCGTCGCGATAGGCCGGCCGCACCGGGGCCAGGGCGCGGCCCTCGGCCCGCTCCACCAGGGCGCAGTATCGGTCCTCCGGCGGCAGGCTTGCGCCTCGCCCGGGTCGGTCGTCCTCCACCCGCCCGGAAAAGGCGTCCAGCGCCGCCTCGCGGGTGGCGTAGGCGGGGCCGGCCGGCTCGGTCGAGAACCGCACCGCCTCGCCTGCCAGGGCCTGAGCCTCACGCTCGCGCGCGGCCCGGCCCCTCGGCCTGGTCAGCGCCTCCTCGGCGCTCGAAGCGATGGGATAGAGGATCGTCATGGGCGCGCATCATCGCCCAAAAGCGCGGACCGGAATATGGTCGGCCAGATGATTCGCTGTCGACGAGGACGGGCGTCGATGGAGCGCCGATGAGCGAGCAAGACCTGATCCTGGCTGCGGCGGCCGGCGGCGTGTTCCTCGCGCTCTGCGCCATGGCCTGGACGCTGCACGAACGCCGGCGCAACGACGCGCGGCTCTTCGGCCTGCGACGTAAGGTGGCCGAGCTGGAATTGGCCGCCGAAGCCGCCCAGGCCTCGGCCGAGGCCTTCGATTCGGCCCTGCTGGCGGTGGAGGAGGGGCGCGCCTTCCTGGCCTCCGGCGGCGAGAGCCTGGCGGCCTGCGTGGCGGTGCTCGGCCTTGCCGAAACCGACCCGCAAGGGGTGGTGAACGCCCTGATGCGCGCCGACCCCGATCATTCCCGTCGCCTGCGCGCCCTGTTCGAGCGAGGCGAAGCCTGCGCCTTCGAGGTTCGCGGCCCGCGCGGGGCGGTGGCGGTGGAGGGGCGCGCCGCCGGCGCGCTCGCCTGGCTCAGGCTCTCGGCCGTGGCGGGCGAGGACGCCGGCCTGCCCACGGCCCCACGCTTCGCCGCCTTCCTGGATGCACGCGCGCTCCCGGCCTGGATCGCCGCGGCAGACGGCAGCCCGGTCTGGGCCAACGACGCCTGGCTGGCCGCCGCCGGCGCGGCCGGGATGGACGAGGCGGTCGCTCGCGGCTTCACCTTCGACAAGGCCGCCGACGCGCTGGCCGCCGAGGCGGCCAACCTGGGCGCGCGGCGCGAGATCGTACGCTGGTCCACCCTGGGCGGGCGACGCCGGGCCTTCCGCATCGCCGCCGAGCCGCTGGAGGGCGGGGGCGTGGGGGTCTGGACCGAGGACGTCACCGAGACCGAGGAACTGCGCGAGATCCTCAAGCGCCACGTCGCGGCCCATGACGAGACCCTGAACCACATCGCCGACGCCGTGGCCATCTTCGGCGAGGGCAAGAAGCTGATCTTCCACAACACCGCCTTCGCCGAGCTGTGGGGGCTGGAGCCAGCCTGGCTGGCCGAACATCCCAGCCACGGCGAGGTGCTGGACCGCCTGCGCCAGCGCCGCCGCCTGCCGGAGACCGCCGACTACGCCAAGTGGAAGGCCGCCGAGCTGAACCGCTACGAGGATACTTCGGCCGCGCCCGACGACCTCTGGTCGCTGCCGGACGGCCGCACCCTGCGGGTGGTGCGCCAGCCGCACCCGATGGGCGGCATGCTGGTGCTGTTCTCCGACATCACCGGCGAACTGAAGCTCAAGGCCCAGTACAACGCGCTGATCCAGGTCCAGCAGGCCACGCTCGACAAGCTGAACGACGCGGTGGCTGTGTTCGGCTCCGACGGGCGGCTGCGGCTGCACAACGAGGCCTTCGAGCGGTTCTGGAACGTCACCGGCGCCCAGCTCGACGTGGCCCACGACTTCGAGGGCGTGGTGGAGCTGTGCGTGCCGCGCCTGCACGACATGAACTTCTGGCGCGAGCTGAAGGGCCGGGTCGCCGACACCGATCCCCAGGCGCGCACGCCGATCTCCGGGGAGACCAAGACCTCCGATTCGAAGATCATCGTCTATCAGACGAGGCCCCTGCCCGACGGCGCGACGCTGATCGCGTTCGCCGACGTCACCGACGCGCGCAAGCTGGAGCGGGCCCTGGCCGACCGCTCGGCCGCCCTGGCCGAGGCCGAGCGGCTGAAGCGGGATTTCGTAGGCAACGTCTCCTATGAGCTGCGTACGCCGCTCACCACCATCATCGGCTATTCGGAGCTTCTGGAACGTTCCGGGGAGAATCTGTCCGAGCGGGGGCGCGGCCACGCCGCGGCCGTGCGGGCGGCGGCCACCCAACTGGCGCGCTCCATCGACGACGTGCTGGACATGGCCCAGATCGACGCCGACGAAATGGCGCTCGACCTGGAGGACGTGCGCGTGGCCGAACTCCTGGAGGATGCGGCCCGCCGCTGGGCGCGCGAGGCCGAGGCCGCCGGCGTCGCCGTCCAGGTGGAGCACGCCCAGGACGTGGGGCTGATCCGCGGCGACACCCGACGCCTGGCCCAGATCCTCGACCACCTGGTGGAGAACGCCGTCCGCCAGACGCCGCCGGACGGGAAGGTGACCATCTCCGCACGCCGGGCCCTGGGCGAGATCCAGCTGCAGGTCTCCGATACGGGGCGGGGCATCCCGTTCCACGTCCAGGCGCACATCTTCGACCGCTTCATCGGCCGCGAGCGCGGCGGGCCGGGCCTGGGCCTGGCGCTCGTCAAGGCGCTGGTGGAGCTGCATGGCGGCTGGGTGGCCCTGGAGAGCGAGCCGGGCGCCGGGGCGACCTTCACCTGCCACCTGCCGGAGGCCGCACAGGAAGCCGCGGCCGGCCAGCCGGAACTCAGCTTCTGAAAGGCCCGATCAGGCGTTGACCGCCCGCGCCGCAGGCGCGTCTGCGGCCTTCTCGCTCCAGACCTGCTCGACCACGTGCAGCAGCCGCTCGGCGGTGATCGGCTTGGTGACGTGGCCGTCGGCTCCTGCGGCCATCGAGGCCTGGGCATGCTCGGGCATGGCGTTGGCGGTGAGCGTATAGATCGGCGTGTGCCGGCCCTGCTTGGCCTCGCGCCGCCGGATGGCGCGGATGGCCGTCAGCCCGTCCATCACCGGCATCTGCATGTCCATCAGGATCAGGTCGAAGTCGCCGCGGGCGGCCTCGTCCACCGCATCGGCGCCGTTCTCCACGGCGATCAGGTCGACCCCCGCCGCGCCCAGGATCAGCTCCACCACCCGGCGGTTGGTGGGATGGTCCTCGGCCAGCAGCACGCGCATGGCGCCTACCTCCGGCTCCTCGGGCACGGCGTTCTCGTGCTCGCCCCACATCTCAACCGCGCCATGGCGGCGCGGCAGCTCGAGCTGCAGGGTGAAGGTCGCGCCCTTTCCGGGCTCGGCTTCGGCCTCCAGCCCCCCGCCCATCGCTTCGGCCAGGGAGCGCGAGATGGCCAGCCCCAGGCCCGTGCCCCCGTACTGGCGGGTGATCGAGCCGTCGGCCTGCTGGAACCGCCCGAACAGCCGCTGGCGCGTGGCCTCGTCGAAGCCGATGCCGGTGTCGGAGACCTGGAAGGTCAGGTGGGTGGTCGTCTCGTCACGACGGGCGCTCACCTTCAGCTTCACCTCCCCCTCCGAGGTGAATTTCACGGCGTTGCCCAAAAGGTTGGTCAGGATCTGGCGGATGCGCGGGGCGTCGCCCTCGTAGGCGCCCAGGGCGTAGGGCTCGATCTCCACCTTCAGCTCCAGGTCCTTGGCCTTGGCGCTGGCCTCGAACAGGGCCGCGCAGGCGTTGACCGAGGTGGCCAGGTCGAAGGGTTCGGGCCGGATCTCCATGCGGCCGGCCTCGATGCGGGCGAGGTCCAGGATGTCGGTCAGCAGGGCTTCCAGCGTCTGGGCCGAGGTCTCGACCAGCTCCACCATCTCCGCCTGGTCGGGGGCGAGCGGCGTGCGGGCGAGCGCGCCGGCGATGCCCATCACCCCATTCAGCGGCGTGCGGATCTCATGGCTCATATTGGCCAGGAACTCGCTCTTGGCCTTGTTGGCGGCCTCGGCGGCCTCCTTGGCGGCCACCAGCTCCATCTCGTCGCGCTTCTGGCGATCGATGTTGCGCAGCACGCCGACGATCCGCAGGACGCGGCCCCTCTCGTCGCGCACCGCCTCGCAGGCCGAATAGTGCCACTGGTGCGGCCCGTCCTTCTGCATCATCCGGTAGACCTGCCGGAAGGGGACGCCGTTCTTCAGATAGTCGTCCCAGGCGGCCTGGGCGGCGGGGCGGTCCTCGGGATGGATTCCACGCCAGATGTCGGTGTTGAGCTCGTCGAAGGTCGCGTCGACCTCGTGCAGCGGGTCGAGATAGCCGCCGGCGTTGAGCGTCCGCCGCCGGAAATCCAGCTCCCACATGCGCAGCTGGCCGATCTCAAGGGCCAGCTTCAGGCGCTCCTCCGACCGCCGGGCCTCCTCGGAGGCCTTCACCAGGTCCCGCTGCGCGCGGTGCCTGACACATTCGTTGGCGGCCACGTCGGCAAGGTCGCCCAGATAGGCGGCGAGTTCGGGGTCGTGGCCCCGGGGCTCGTGGTGCGCCACGCAGACCACGCCGATGGTTTCGCCCGTCGCCAGGCGGATTGGAGCGCCGGCGTAGAACCGGACGCCGCCTTCGGTCCTCACATGGGGGTGGTCGGCGAAGCGCGGATCGCACCGGGCGTCGGCGACCCACAGCAGCGCATCCTGCGCCACCGCGACTTCCGAGAACGACTGGTCGTCGCTGACCTGCGGGCTCCATTCCCGGCCCAGACTGGCGTGCCAGGTGTGCTGGGCGCCCACCAGCACGACGTCGCCCAGCTCCGTTCGTGCGAAGGCCCGTGCGAGGCGGCCGACCCGTTCGAAAGTGGGTTTCAGTTCGTCCAAGTCGAGGGTGGCGATCGCCGCGAGGCGCGCGGCCTCGCCTGGCGAAGCCGATCCTTGTTTGGACATTTTCTTCCCCGGACTCGTTTTGAGGCCGGAGACTGCCTGCCCTTACGTTAAATTTTCCTCATTATCCGAACGGTGTTCGGGCCTTCGCGACGACAGGTCGCGGCGGCCTACAGGAGCTTGATCTCCCGCAGGCGCTCCTTGAGGAACTCGTCGGCCGTGATCGGCGGCGCGCCGCGGTCCGGATGCTCCGGCGTCACGCACGAGGGCAGGGTGCGGATCTCGTAGTCCGGATTGAAGTGCAGGAAAAACGGCGTGGAGTAGCGCGAAAAGCCCCGACGCTCCGGTGCTGGGTTCACCACCCGATGGGTGGTGGAGGGCAGGACGTGGTTGGTCAGCCGCTGCAGCATGTCGCCGATATTGATGACCAGCGCGCCCGGCGGCGGGTTGATCGGCAGCCACCGACCGTCGCGGTCCAGCACTTCGAGACCCGCCTCCTCGGCTCCCAGCAGCAGGGTGATGACGTTGATGTCCTCGTGCGCGCCGGCGCGGATGTTCGGCCCGTCCTTCGGCACCGGCGGATAGTGCAGCAGGCGCAGGATCGAATTGCCCTGGTCGACCGTCGAATCGAAGAAATGCCGGTCGAGCTTCAGATAGGCGGCGATGGCTTCCAGGATCTTGCGGCCCATGGCGTCGAGCGTGCCGAACAGCCAGCCGACTTCCGCCTGGAACTGCGGAACCTCTTCGGGCCAGACGTTGTCGGGCATGAAGGCGCGGAAGGGGTGGCCTGGCGGCAGGTCGCGGCCGGTGTGCCAGAATTCCTTCAGGTCGAAGTGCTGCTCGCCCTTGGCCGTCTCGATGCCGAAGGGGGTGTAGCCGCGCTGGCCGCCGACGCCGGCGTATTTCCGCTTGGTCTCTTCCGGCAGGGCGAAGAAGGCCTTGGCCGCGTCGAGGGCGGCCTCGATCCGCGCCTGCGGCAGGCCGTGATCGGAAACCACGGCGAAGCCGTAGCGGGCGAAGGAGCCCCCCAGGTCCTGGGAGAAGCCTCCGAAATCCTCGTCGAACCGGCGGTAGGAAACGGGGTGGATGGCGCTGGTCACAATTCTTCCCTCATCCGGCGTCATGTCCCGCCGGGGAACCTTGGCTTTGCCCCCCGCGTTGGCGGGCGGGGACGCAAGAGACGGAGCAAGCGATGCGCAAACTGATCGCTCTATCGGCATGTATCTTCGGCGCAGGGGCGGTGGCCGCCTGCACCACGACGGACCCCTACACCGGAGCGCCGGTCCGCAACAATACCGCCACGGGGGCCATCGCGGGTGCGCTGGGCGGCGCGGCCCTCGGCTACCTGACCAACACCAACCGCAGCGAACAGGGGCGCAAGAACGCCATGATCGGCGCCGGCGTCGGCGCGCTCGCCGGGGCCGCCGTAGGCAACTACATGGACCGCCAGCAGGCGGAGCTGCGCCGCCAGCTCGCCGGTACAGGCGTCGACGTGAACCGCCAGGGCGACAACATCGTCCTGAACATGCCCGGCGACGTGACCTTCGCGGTCGATCGGGCGGACATCCAGCCGCGCTTCTTTCCCGTGCTGGAGGACGTCGCCCGCACGCTGAACGCCTATCCCCAGACCATGGTGGACGTGGTCGGCCACGCCGATTCCACTGGGGCGGCGGACTACAACCAGCGGCTCTCCGAGCGGCGCGCGGCCTCGGTGGCCGATTTCCTGATCAGCCGCCAGGTGATGCGCGATCGGCTCTATGTCGCCGGCCGGGGCGAGGACCAGCCCATCGCCTCCAACGCCACGGCCGAAGGGCGGGCCCAGAACCGCCGGGTGGAGATCATCCTTCGTCCGCTGACCGGCTGACGCCCCTTTCCGCTGGCGAGGCGGCCCCGCGGCGTGCAGGCTCGGCGCGCCGCGGGCGTTCGTGCGGAGTTAATTCATCAACCGTTGAGATTTGGCGCGCCGCGGCTTAAAGGGGCTTCCATGGCGGACAAGACTCGGAACGACGCGGTCGAGGCCCTTAGCGGTTTGCTCTTCGACGGCATGACCATCATGGCGGGGGGCTTCGGCCTCTGCGGCATCCCGGAAAACCTGATCGCGGCGATCCGCCAGGCGGGGACCAAGGACCTGACGGTGGTCTCCAACAATTGCGGGGTGGACGGCTTCGGCCTCGGCGTCCTGCTGGAAAGCGGCCAGATCAAGAAGATGATCTCGTCCTATGTGGGCGAGAACAAGCTGTTCGAGCAGCTCTACCTCTCGGGCGCCCTAGAGCTGGAATTCAATCCGCAGGGCACGCTGGCCGAGCGCATCCGCGCCGGCGGGGCGGGCATTCCGGCCTTCTTCACCAAGACCGGCGTGGGCACCCTGGTGGCCGAGGGCAAGGAAGTCCGCGAGTTCGACGGCGAGATGTATGTGATGGAGCGCGGCCTGGTCGCCGACCTTTCCATCGTCAAGGCCTGGAAGGGCGATGCGGAGGGGAACCTCGTCTATCGGAAGACCGCGCGGAACTTCAACCCGATGATGGCCACGGCCGGCAAGGTCTGCGTGGCCGAGGTCGAGGAGCTGGTCCCGATCGGCGCCCTCGACAAGGACAACATCCATACGCCGGGGATCTATGTGGACCGGATCCTGAAGGGCGCGGTCTACGAGAAGCGGATCGAACGCGTCACCACGCGTCCCCGCGAAGAGAAGGCGAGCGCCTGACATGGCCTGGACCCGTGACCAAATGGCCGCCCGCGCCGCGAGCGAACTGCGCGACGGCTTCTATGTGAACCTGGGCATCGGCATCCCGACCCTGGTGGCCAACTACATCCCGGCCGGCGTGCATGTGACCCTGCAGAGCGAGAACGGCATGCTGGGCATGGGCCCCTTCCCCTACGAGGGGGAGGAGGACGCCGACCTGATCAACGCCGGCAAGCAGACGATCACCGAGTTGGACTCGTCCTCGTATTTCTCAAGCGCCGACTCGTTCGCCATGATCCGCGGCGGGCACATCGACCTCTCCATCCTGGGCGCCATGCAGGTGGCGGCGAACGGCGACCTGGCCAACTGGATGGTTCCGGGCAAGATGGTGAAGGGCATGGGCGGGGCCATGGACCTGGTGGCCGGCGTCAAGCGCGTGGTCGTGGTCATGGAGCACGTGGAGAAGTCGGGCGCGCCCAAGCTGGTGAACGCCTGCTCGCTGCCGCTTACCGGCCAGGGGGTGGTGGATCTGGTGATCACCGATCTGGGCGTCTTCGACGTGGCCCGCGGCAAGGCGCCGCTGAAGCTGCTGGAGCTCGCCCCCGGCGTCGCGTTGGACGAAATCCGCGCCAAGACCGAAGCGGCCTTCGAGACGGCCTGACCGACGGCGCCCTTGCGCTCGAGGCGCCTGCGCGCCCTAGTTGGGACATTCCACCGTGCGAGGGTCCCGGCCATGAAACCCACCGCGACCGCCGCGGCCCTGACTGCGGTCTTCCTGCTCACCGCCGCCGCGCCCATAGACGCGCCGGTCTGGGCTGCGGGGCCGACCCGAACAGCCGTCTTCGCCGGCGGCTGCTTCTGGTCCATCGAATACGCCATGGAAAAGCAGCCGGGCGTGCTGAAGGCCGTTTCCGGCTATGCCGGCGGCGACCGTCCGAACCCGACCTATCGCAGCCATCAGGGCCATCTTGAGGCGGTCGAGGTCGCCTACGATCCGCGGAAGACCAGCTACGCCCGCCTGGTCCACGCCTTCTTCCGCAACATCGACCCGACCGACGCCGGCGGCCAGATCTGCGACCGCGGCCACAGCTATACGACGGCGATCTTCGTCACGACCGAGGCCGAGCGCCAGGCCGCCGTCGCCGCCAAGGCGGAGGTGGAGAGGGTTCTCGGCAAGCCCGTCGCCACCCGGATCCTGCGCGGCTCGCCCTTCTGGCCGGCCGAGGCCTATCACCAGGATTTCGCCCGCAAGAACCCCGCCCAGTACGAGCGCTATCGAAAGGGCTGCGGCCGCGACCGCGCGCTCAAGGCTGTGTGGGGAGCGGCTTACCGGTCCTAGGGTCGCGCGGCTGGGGCGCGAAGCCTTCGCCGACGAAGATCGCCACGCTGCGCCGCCGCTTGCGGTCCAGGCGGACGCCGACGATCTCCTGCGCCGACACGCGTCGGAAGTCGCGGGCCATTTCCTCGCGGAAAGCCGGCTCCAGGCTGGCGGCCAGCACCCGCCCGCCCAGCTCCGGCGTCAAGGGCGCGGTGGTCTCGGCCTGGTTCTGGGGCGTGATCTCGCGCACCCACATGCGCAAGGGCGGCTGGCTGGGATCGCCGAACACGTCGCGCCCGTAATAGGCCGCGGCGTTGAACAGGAACCGGTCGTCGACGGCCACGGCGCTGAACGCACCGGGCGGCTCGGCCAGCACCCGCTCGACCATGGCGTCGGTGATCTGAGCCCAGCCCTTGGCCCGCTTGAACGAATTGGCTAGGCCGACGCGGTCGGCGAAGGGCGGGACGATGACGCAGGCCAGGAAGACGGCGGCGACCAGAGCCTGCAGGGCGAGCGCCCCGGTAAGCCAACCTCGCGCCCGCCAGCGCATCAGCCAGGCGCCGGCCAGGATCGCGCCGGCGACATAGCCGGCCCCGGACCAGTTGGCGTTGGCCCGGCTGATGAACGATTGGCCGGTGACGATCAGCAGCGGCGGCAGGGCGAAGCAGAGCAGCAGGATGTCGGCCGGCTGCAGCCGCCGCCGCAAGGCCAGCCATGCCGCGCCGCCGATCAGCACCGCAAAGGGGATCGGCCCGAACACCCCGAACTGCGAGGCGACGAAGTCGGCCAATTCCTCGAAATTGAACAGCCGCCGCCCGCCCCAGGCGGCGTTGGCGGCGGTGTGCTGCACGGTGGCGAAGCCGTGGCCGGCGTTCCAGATGAGGTTCGGGGCGAGCACCGCCAGGAAGGCGCCGGCCGCCGCGCCGATCGCCGCCGGGCTCCAGGCCCGCCGTGCGTCCTTGGAGGCCAGCGCGTGCAGGCCAAGGCCGATCAACCCGTACACCGCCGCATACTTGGCCAGGAAGGCCAGGCCCAGCGCCCCGCCCAGTCCCGCGGCCAACCAAAGGCGACGCCGCGGTTCGGCCTGGATCAGCGCCACATAGGCCAGCAGCGCCAGGCTGAGGAACAGGAGCAGGGGCGCGTCGGTGGCGATCGCCAAGGCCGAAAGCTGCACCCCCGGCATCAGCAGGTAGAGCGCCATCGCCGCGAAGCCGGCCTCCGCCCCATAGAGTCGCCGGCCGACCGCATAGACGCAAAGCGTGGTTCCGGCGTGGAACAGCGGCGCGGCCAACCGCACCCAGGCCTCCGAATCGCCTCCCACCGCCGTGGTGGCCCAGATCGCCCAGGCGATCATCGGCGGCTTGGAATAGTAACCCCAGTCGAGCGTCCGCGACCAAAGCCAGTACTGCGCCTCGTCCGGATAGAGCTCCAGCGGGGTGAGGAACAGCGCAGCCAGCCGCACGGCTGTCATCGCGGCCGTCAGCAGCAGGACGGCCCGCCATGGGCTGTCGAATCCGTAGGCGGACAAAGGATTGCGCGGCACTCGAAGATCTCCGGGAGGCGGGCAGGGTTGCGCGCGCCCGCGTTGCTGTAAAGCGACAGGCGCCGCCTTTCCGGGCGTTCGCCCCGCGGCAGACCGTCACCGTAACAAATCCGTCACCCACAACGACATTTTCCGCGCTATAGGACGCGCCAGGACTCGGGGGGGTCTGGGATGCGATCCCCGGTCTGATGGATAGGGGATCTCTCATGAAATCAATGTTCAGCCGCGCGCTCTACGCGTCGACGGCGCTGGCCACCGGCCTGCTCGTAAGCACGTCCGCCCTTGCGCAATCCACCGGGACCGCCGAGGTCGAAGAACTGGTGGTCACCGGCGTCGCCGGCCCGGCGAACCAGGCCGGCATGATCGTCGCGGAACGCGAGCCGAAGTCCCGCGCCTCGATCACCGAGGAATTCATCTCCACCCAGGCCCCTGGCCAGACCATTCTCGACAGCATCAACCTGCTGCCGGCCGTCAATTTCAGCAACAACGACCCCTTCGGTTCGGCCGGCGGCGACATCGTGGTCCGCGGCTTCGACTCCCAGCGGGTGGCCCTGCTGCAGGACGGTGTTCCGCTGAATGACAGCGGCAACTACGCCATCTATCCGAACCAGCAGCTCGAGCCCGACCTGATCAGCAAGGCGACGGTCAACCTCGGCACCACCGACGTGGACAGCCCGACGGCCGCGGCCGCCGGCGGCACCATCAACTACATCACCCGTCGCGCGTCCGAGGAGTTCGGCGTCCGGGCGGAGATCGCCGCCGGCAGCTGGAGCTTCGAGCGCTACTACGCCACCATCGAGACCGGTGCGCTCGGCCCGTTCGGCACCAAGGCCTGGATCTCCGGCCTCTACACCACCAACGATCTGTTCAAGCCGCATAACTCCCCGATCAAGCCCAAGGGCCAGATCGAGAAGAAGCAGTTCAACGCCCGGATCGACCAGGATTTCGGCGAGATCGGCTGGGCCAGCCTGATCCTGAACTACAACGAGAACCGCAACAACTTCATCAACCGGATGAACCTGGCGACCTTCAACCGCCGCGGCGTGAACGCCAACGGCGGGCCGGACACCGGCATGGTGAACCCCACGAGCTGCGTGCGCCCGACCCCGGGGCCCGGCGCCCAGGCTGAGAACGTCGGCGGCGTCTGCCCGACCAACTTCTACGACTTCAACATCAACCCCTCGAACACCGGCAATATCCGGGGTCTGTCGAGCTGGAAGCTGAGCGACACCTTGACGCTCACCGTCGACCCCTCGTTCCAGTACGTGCTGGCCAACGGCGGCGGCGTGCAGGCGTTCTCCGAAACCGACCGTCAGCTGATCGGCAACTCCACGGCCACCGGCGTCGACCTGAACGGCGACGGCGACTTCCTGGATTCAGTCTATCTCTATCGTCCGAACACCACCAACACCCGCCGCTACGGCGTCACCTCCTCGCTCATCTGGCGCTTTGCCGAGAACCAGAGCGTCCGCGCCGCCTACACCTTCGACCGGGCCAAGCATCGCCAGACCGGCGACGCCGGTTACATCGACCAGAACGGCCATGTGGAGGACGTATTCGGCGGCAAGGACGGCTACGGCCGCCAAGTGACGCTTCCGGACGGCACCAACCTCCGCCGCCGCGACCGCGCTTCGGTCGCGATCCTGAATCAGTTCGCCATCGAATATCGTGGTCGCTTCGTGGACAACCGGCTGCTGGTCAACGCCGGCCTGCGGATGCCCTTCTTCAAGCGCGAGCTGAACAACTTCTGCTACCAGCGCGACACGTTCAACGCTTACTGCACCACCCAGACGCCCTTCGTGGTGCCGGGCACCAATGACGGCTCGGGCCGGCCGCTGGTGGTGTTCCCGACCTCGGCCCTGGCCGGCACGGCCTCGGGATCGCAGTTGCTGACCGGCGCCAACCTCGCCGCCTACCGCGCCTTCTTCAACACGACGGCCACTAACAGCTTCTTCTACGGCCAGCCGCGCTCATTCGAGCGGAAGTACGACAAGGTTCTGCCGAACGTCGGCGCGAGCTTCGAAATCACGCCGGACCTGACGGTGTTCGCGAGCTTCGCCCAAACGCTGTCGGCGCCGCGGACCGACGACCTCTACGACCGCGACGACGTCGATCCGGGTCCGGAAGAAGCCAACGCCTACGACCTGGGCCTCCGCTACCAGAACGGCCCGGTGATGGGCGCGGTCGCCGTGTGGCGCAACGAGTTCAGCAACCGCATCGAGCGGGTGTTCGACGAGGCCGCCGGCATCGCCTTCTCGCAGAACGTCGGCGACGTGAACTTGTGGGGCATCGACGGTCAGGTCGGTTTCCAGCCGACCGACACCCTGTCGTTCTACGCCTCGCTCTCGTACATCGAGTCCGAGATCCAGAACGACATCCCCGCCACCAGCGCCGGCCAACCTCCGTTGGCGACCAAGGGCAAGTCTCTCTACGAAGTGCCCAAGGTCCAGGGCGGCGTCCGCGTCCAGTGGGAGCCGATCGAAGACATCAGTCTCGGCGTCCAGGGCAAGTTCGTCGGCGACCGTTGGACGAACCTGGTCAATACCGAGAAGTTCCCCGGCTACAGCCTCTGGGACCTCGATGTCCGCTGGAAGCTCGACCGGTTCGGCATGGAAAAGACCTACGTCCAGGCCAACGTCCGGAACCTGTTCGACGAGCGCTACCTTGGCGACATCACCACCAACCTGACGGGTACGGCCCTGGCCCAGCCGGGCTATCGCCGGACCTTCATCCTCACGCTGCACGCCGAATTCTAATCCTCGGCGAGACGTGGAAGATCGGGGCGGCCGCAGCGATGCGGCCGCCCTTTTCTTTTGCCGCGCTTGACGTGACGGGCGCGTCCGCCCATCTGCGCGCGTCCGAACCGTTGAGAGGGCCGATGACCGTACGCGTTCCTGCCGAATGGGCGCCGCACCGCGCGATGTGGCTGGGCTTCCCCAGCCATGCGGAGCTCTGGGAAGAGGATCTGGCGCCCGCCCAGGCCGAGGTCGCGGCGTTGGCGCGCGCGTTGGCCGGCCCCGGGCGCGAGCGCGTGCGCCTGCTCACCGGCTCGTCCGAAGGCGAGGCGGCGGCCCGCGTCCTGCTGGGCGAGGTGGCGGGCGTCGAGATCGTGCCCGGCCGTTTCGGCGACATCTGGCTGCGCGACACCGGGCCGATCTTCGTGCAAGGGCCGGAAGGGCCGCGGGCGCACGGCTTCCGCTTCAACGGCTGGGGCGGCAAGTACCAGCTCGACCACGACGACACGGTGGCCGCACAGATCGCCGAAGCTTCCGGCGCGCCGCTGGTCGCCCACGACTTCATCCTGGAGGGCGGGGCGGTCGATCACGACGGCGAAGGCACGGTGCTGACCACCGGCCAGTGCGTGCTGAACCCCAACCGCAACGCCGGGTGGACGGAACAGGTCGCGGAGGCGGCCTTCGCAGAGGCGCTCGGCGCCCGGAAGACCATCTGGCTGGGCGAGGGCCTGGCCAACGACCACACCGACGGTCATGTCGATAACCTGGCCCGCTTCGTCGCGCCGGGCGTGGCGGTTTGCCCGGTCGCCTTCGGCCGCGGCGACGTGAACGCGCAGGCCTATGACGACGCCGCCCGCCGGCTGGCTGCGGCGACCGATGCGGCCGGGCGCCGGCTCAAAGTGGTGCGCGTGCCCTCTCCGGGCTGGATCGAAAGCCACGAGGGCGGCGCCGCGCCGGCCAGCCACATGAACTTCATCGTCGCCAATGGGGCGGTGATCATGCCGGTCTATGCGCAGGGCCAGGCCGCCGACCTGGCGCTCCAGGCCCTGAAGTCGGTCTTCCCGGATCGGGAGGTGATCGGACTTCCGTCAAACGCCGTCCTCACCGGCGGCGGATCCTTCCACTGCATCACCCAGCAGGAGCCCGCCTGATGGTCCGCAAGCTGACCGCCGCCGCCATCCAGACCGCCTATGGCGACGACATGGCGGCCAACATCGAAAAGACGGCCGGCTTCATCCGCGAGGCGGCCGCGCGCGGCGCCCAGGTGATCCTGCCTTCGGAACTGTTCCAGGGTCCCTATTTCTGCGTGGCGCAGGAGGAGCGCTGGTTTTCCACCGCCTATCCGTGGCGGGAGCATCCGTGCGTGACGGCGCTGGCGCCCCTGGCGGCGGAGCTGGGCGTGGTGTTGCCGATCTCGATCTTCGAACGCGAAGGGCCGCACTATTTCAACAGCCTGGTGATGGTGGACGCCGACGGCTCGCCCATGGGCGTCTATCGCAAGAGCCACATCCCCGACGGGCCGGGCTATATGGAGAAGTACTATTTCCGCCCCGGCGACACCGGCTTCAAGGTCTGGGACACCCGGTTCGGACGCATCGGCGTCGGCATCTGCTGGGACCAGTGGTACCCCGAGGCCGCCCGCGCCATGACCCTGATGGGCGCGGAGATCCTGCTCTATCCCACCGCCATCGGATCCGAGCCGCACGACCCGACCTTGGATACAGCTGCGCCCTGGCGCCGGGCCATGCAGGGCCATGCGGTTTCCAACGTGATCCCGGTGGTCGGCGCCAACCGTATCGGCTTCGAACCCTGGGACGGCTACCCGGGCGGCGGCCAGAGCTTCTACGGCTCGTCCTTCATCGCCGACCACCGGGGCGACCTGGTGGCCGCCTTCGGCCGCGAGGACGAGGGCGTTCTGACGGCGGAGTTCGACCTGGACTTCCTGGCCACTCACCGGGCGGCCTGGGGCTTCTTCCGCGACCGGCGGACGGATCTCTACGGGGCGCTTGCGACGCCGCGGCCGGCCTGAGGACCCCCTCAGTCAGGCTGCGCCTGACGGCTCCCCCAGAGGGGAGCATCTGGAGATTCAAGGCCGCTGCGATTCCGCCGCGATCCAGGCCTCAATGCGCGCCTCGAGCATCTCCAGCGGCAGAGGCCCGGCCAGCAGGACGGCGTCGTGGAAGCGGCGGATGTCGAAGCGTTCGCCGAGCCGGGCCTTCGCCGTCTCGCGAAGTTCGACGATCTTCATCTCACCGGTCTTGTAGGCCAGCGCCTGGCCCGGCCAGGAGACGTAGCGCGCCAGCTCCACCTCGATGTTCAGGGGCGAGAGGGCCGAGTTCTCGGCGAAGCAGCGCCGCGCCTCCTCCAGGCTCCAGCCCTTCCAGTGGATGCCGGTGTCGGCCACCAGCCGGCAGGCGCGCCACATCTCGTAGGAGAGGCGTCCGAAGCGCTCATAGGCGTCGCGATAGATGCCCATCTCGCCGCCCAGCTTCTCGGCATAGAGGCCCCAGCCCTCGGTGAAGGCGGTGACGCCCGCCTCCCGCCGGAACAGCGGCACGCCCTCGGCTTCCTGGGAGAGCGCGATCTGCAGGTGATGGCCGGGAACCGCCTCGTGCAGGGTGAGCGCCGGCAGCTCGTACAGCGGCCGCTGGGAGAGGTCGTAGGTGTTGACCATGTAGCCCCCCGCGAGCCCGAGCTTGGGGTTGCCGGAGAAGTAGCGGCCAGTGGTGTAGCCGGCCTCGATCTCCGCCGGCACCGGCCGAACGCCGTAGGTCAGGCGGGGCAGGGTGACGAACCAGGCCGGCAGCTGGTCGTCGATGCGCTTGGCGATCTCCGAGGCCTTCTCCAGAAGATCCTGGCGCGACTCCGCATAGAAGCGCGGCTCGCTGCGTAGGAAAGCCTGGAACGCAGCGAAGTCGCCGGAAAATCCGGTCTCGGCGATCACCGCCTCCATCTCGGCGCGGATCCGCGCCACCTCAGTCAGGCCGTTGGCGTGGATCTGGTCGGGCGTGAGGTCGGTGGTGGTGTGGTCGCGGACCAGCCAAGCGTAGTAGCGCTCGCCGTCCGGCAGGCTGCGCGCCCCGAGGCTCCTGCGCGCGGCAGGCAGGTACTCCCGCTCCAGGAAGGTGACGAACTCGGCCTGGGCCGGGCGGATGTGGTTGCGGACAATCCTGAGGGCTTCGGCCCGCAGAAACGCCTTCTCGGCCTCCGGCAGGGGCGCCTCGTCGACAGGTTTCAGCAGGGGGTCGCTCTCCACGGGCGCGGCGGCCTGGGCGCGGGCGATCGCCAGGACCTGTTCCACCGTGGAGCGGGGCTGAGTGAAACCGGCTCTCGCGCCTCGGCGGGCGTTGGCGATGTGGGCGCGGTAATAGGTAGGCAGGGCGTTCAGCCGGTCGATCCAGGCGCGCACGTCCTCGTGCGTGCGCATCGGGGTCGAGGCGGCCAGGTAGCCCATGATGCGGTGGAAGCCGCCATCCGAATTGAACGGCATCCGCGCCTCGTCGAACGCGAGCGAGCGAAGCTGGCGTTCCAATGTCCAGTCGAGGAAGGCGCGGTTCAGTCGGCCCTCCTCCGACAGGCTCTCCGGGGCCAGCGCGGCGAGCCGGCCCTGGAATCCGGTGAGCGCCGCCTTGCGGGCCGCATCGGCCCTCGGCGTGACGTCCGGCAGGCGCGACAGCGCCGCCCGGTCGCCCTGGCGCCCGGCCTCGATGGGGTCGTCGGCCAGCATGAAGGCCTCATAGTCCGCGATCAGCGCATCGAGCGTCCGGTCGTCGGCGTACGCCGGCAGGGCGAAGAGGAACAGGCAAAGGGCGATCAGCGCAGGACGCATCGAACTTCTCGGAAGACAGGAGCGGCGGCCAAGCTGCCGCCACGGGACGGCGGCGCCAAGAGGCTTCAGAGCGGCAGGCGCAGGATCGGCCGCGCCCAGGTCACGGCGCCGGCGGGCTCGGTCGCCCCCACGACCTGCGCGCCCATGCGCCGGTAGAAGCCCTCGGCCGGCGGATGGGAGACGATCTTCACCGACGGGGAGCCGAGGCGGCGGGCCGTCGCCCGCATGTCCTCGAACAGGCGCTCGCCCAGGCCGCGGCCTTGGGCCGCGTCGGACACGAACATCAGGTCGAGCTCCGGCTCGCCCTCCACGATCAGGCTGTAGAAGCCCAGCACCGCGCCGCCTTCCTCGGCCAGGACCACATGATCGCGGGCGACCTGCGCCTCGGTGACGGCATAGCCGTCCAGCATGGCCCGATAGGCGCCGTCATAGGCGCTCGAAGCGTGCATCAATGCGTTCAGCGCCGGCAGGTCGGCTGCGCCGGCGCGGCGCAGCGCCACCATCCTACTCGCCCGGGATTTCCGGCGGACGTTCTGCGAGCTGGCGCAGGTAGCGGCCGTATTCGCTCTTGGCGAGCGCCTTGCCGAGATCGTCCAACTGGGCGGCGTCGATCAGCCCCATCTGGTAGGCGATCTCCTCCAGGCAGCCGATCCTCAGGCCCTGGCGCTGCTCGATGGTGCGCACCAGCTCGCCGGCCTGGATCAGGCTGTCGTGAGTGCCGGTGTCGAGCCAGGCGAAGCCGCGGCCGAGCAGCTCGACCGAAAGCTCGCCCGCGTCCAGATAGACCTGGTTGAGCGCAGTGATCTCCAGTTCGCCTCGGGCCGAGGGCTTGAGCGTCTTGGCGAACTCGCTGGCGCGGCCGTCGTAGAAATAGAGCCCGGTGACGGCGTAATTGGATTTCGGCTGGGTCGGCTTCTCTTCGATACCCAGCACCTTCCCGCCCTCGCCCAGCTCGACGACGCCGTAGCGTTCGGGATCCTGCACGGGATAGCCGAAGACGGTGGCGCCGCGCTCGCGCGCGTCCGCCGAGCGCAGCATCTTCGAGAAGTTCTGGCCGAAGAAGATGTTGTCGCCCAGCACCATCACGCTCGGGTCGCCGGCGACGAACTCCTCGCCGAGGATGTAGGCCTGGGCCAGGCCGTCGGGGCTGGGCTGCACGACGTACTCGAACCGGACGCCCAGGTGCGAGCCGTCCCCCAACAGGCGCTTGAAGCCCGCCTGGTCCTCCGGCGTGGTGATGATCAGGATTTCGCGAACGCCCGCCAGCAGCAGCACCGACAGCGGATAATAGATCATCGGCTTGTCGTAGATCGGCAGCAGCTGCTTCGACGTGGCGAGAGTCAGCGGATGCAGCCGCGTGCCCGAGCCGCCGGCCAGAACGATACCTTTTCTCATACGCTCACCTTGGCCTGCGCCATTTGATCCAGGACGTCTTCCAGCGCCTCGTCCCAGGGGCGCAGTTGCAGGCCGAACACGGCCTTCATTCTTCCGGAGTCCAGTACGGCGTTGAGGGCGCGCTTGGCCGGGGTGGGAAAGGCGCTGGTGGGGACCGGCTCGATCACCGGCGGCGGCCGGTCCTTCCAGGCGTGGGCGAAGATCGCCTTGGCCATGTCGTAGCGGCTGGCCTCGCCTTCATTGACCAGGTGCAGCAGGCCCCAGTCGGCGGCGCCGGCAGGCGCCGCGGCCAGGCGCCGGGCCTGGCTCAGCAGGAAGGCGGCGACGTCGCCCGAAGCCGTGGGCCGCGCCCGCTGGTCGGCTACCACCTTCAGCACCGGCTGGCTGTCCGCCAGCCGCAGCATGGCCTGCAGGAAGTTTTGTCCGTAGGCGGAGAATAGCCAGGAAACGCGCGCCACCAGGGCGCGCGGGCAGTGCGCCAGCACGGCCTCCTCGCCCGCCAGCTTGGAGCGGCCATAGACATGCAGCGGGTTGGGCGCGTCGGTCTCCAGATAGGGCCCGGCCTTCTCCCCGTCGAAGACCATGTCGGTGGAGATGTGGATCAGGGGCAGACCCCGGGCCGCACAAGCCGTGGCCATCGCCTCCGGCGCACGGGCGTTGACGGCGAAGGCGAGCTCCGGCTCGCTCTCGGCCTTGTCCACGGCGGTGTAGGCTGCGGCGTTGAGCACGAGGTCGATGCCCTCGGCGGTCTCGATGGCGCGCGCGATCGCATCGGCGTCGGTCAGGTCGACCTCGGCTCTCGACAGCGGGAGGACCTGCACCGTCTCGTCCTGGCGGTCGAGCATCTCGCGGGCGAGCTGGCCGCTCGCCCCGAACTGCAGAATACGGATCATGAGGCGGCGGCCAGGCCCAGGCGCTCGGAATGGAAGCCGCGCTCGCGGATCGCCTGCCACCAGTCGCGGTTCTCCACATACCAGCGCACGGTCTCTTCCAGGCCCTCGGCCAGAGACGTCCTCGGCTCCCAGCCGAGCTCCGCCTTCAGCTTGGAGGCGTCGATGGAATAGCGGAAGTCGTGGCCCGGCCGGTCGGCGACGAAGGCGATCTTCTCCGCATGGGGCGTATTGGCCGGCGCATACTTGTCGAGCGCCGCGCAGAGGATCTCCACGATTTCCAGATTGCGCCGGGTGGAGTCGCCGCCGACGCAGTAGGTTTCGTTCAGCCGGCCCCTCTGGAGCACCAGCAGCAGGGCCTCGGCGTGGTCGTCCACGTGCAGCCAGTCGCGAACCTGGCGGCCGTCGCCATAGACGGGGATCGTCTTGCCCTCCATGGCGCGGACGACGACGGTCGGGATCAGCTTCTCGGGAAACTGGAACGGCCCGTAATTGTTGGCGCAGTTGGTGATCACCACCGGCAGGCCGAAGGTGCGGCCCCAGGCTCGCACGAGGTGGTCGGAGCCGGCCTTGGAGGCCGAATAAGGCGAATTGGGATCGTAGGGCGTCTCTTCGGTGAAGGCGCCGTCTTCGCCCAGCGCCCCGAACACCTCGTCGGTGGAGACGTGATGGAAGCGGAAGGCCTGCTTCTTCTCCGGCGGCAGGGTGTTCCAGTGCGCGCGGGCCGCCTCCAGCAGCACGGCCGTACCCATCACGTTCGAGCGCACGAAGGCCAGCGGTCCGTCGATGGCCCGGTCGTTATGGCTCTCGGCGGCGAGGTGCATCACCGCATCGGGCCTGTGCTTGGCGAAGATCGCCTGCATGCGCTCGGCGTCGCAGATGTCGGCTTCCTCGAAGGCGTAAAGCGGGGACTTCGCGACGCTCGCCACATTGTCGAGGTTCGCCGAATAGGTGAGGGCGTCGAGGTTCACCACCTCGTGACCGTCGGCGACGGCGCGCCGCACCACCGCCGATCCGATGAAGCCGGCGCCGCCGGTGATCAGGAGTTTCATGCGGTCCTTCTAAGACGTTGAGTGCGCGCGGGACATCCCGCAGTCGTGGGCGGGCTGTAGCAAAACCAAGGCCATGGCTCAAACAAGGCAGGACTTGCCGCTTGCGAGCCGCGGCGGCCGCTGTCACCAAGAAACCAAGAGGGGGATGTTCGCGGTGGCGTCGAGTTCGCAGGGTGCTTCGGCCGGGCGGCCGGCTGGGCCGGGGGGAATGCGGGACCTGACCGAGGGCCCCATCACCCGAACGCTGGTTCTCTTCACCCTGCCGGTCCTGGGTTCGAACATCCTCCACTCCCTCAATGGGACCGCGAACGCCATCTGGGTCAGCCAGCTGCTCGGCGAGGCGGCCCTGACCGCCACGGTCAACGCCAACAACATCTTCTTCCTGATGCTGGGGGCCGTGTTCGGCATCTCCATGGCCGCGAACCTCCTGATCTCCCAGGCGGTGGGCGCCCGCGACCTTGCCATGGTCAAGCGGGTGATGGGCTCTTCCACCAGCTTCTTCCTGGTCCTCTCCCTCGGGGTGGGAATCGCGGGCTGGCATCTGACGCCCTCGATCCTCGCGGCCATGCAGACTCCGCCGGACGCCACCCGGGACGCGATCGCCTATCTGCGGGTGATCTTCCTGGCCATGCCGTTCATGTACTTCTTCTCCTTCGTCATGATGGCGCAGCGGGGGGCCGGCGACTCGCGCACGCCATTCTGGTTCGCCCTCTTCGCCGTCGGCCTGGACGTCACCCTGAACCCGCTGCTGATCGCCGGCGTGGGTCCCTTCCCGCGCATGGGGATCGCGGGCTCGGCGACAGCCACCCTGGTCAGCCAGACCCTGACCCTGGCGGCCATGGTCGTGCACCTCTACCGCTCCAGGTCCGTGCTGGCCCTGCATCGCGAGGACTGGGGCCTTTTCCGGCCGCAGCTCGCCATCATCGGGACCCTGATGACCAAGGGTTTTCCCATGGCCCTGCAGATGCTGGTCATCTCCGGCGCGGCCGTGGTGATGATCTCCTTCGTCAACGCTTACGGCACGGACGTGGCCGCCGGCTACGGCGCGGCGATCCAGCTCTGGACCTATGTCCAGATGCCGGCCATGGCCTTGGGCGCCGCCGTCTCGTCCATGGCCGCCCAGAACGTCGGTGCCGGCAAGATGGAGCGGGTGGACAAGGTGGCGGCCCAAGGCGCGCTGATCGCCGCCGTGATGACCGCTGTCCCCGTGGGGTTGATCTATCTGGTCGAACCTTGGGTCCTGATGCTGTTCCTGCCGCCGGGCAGCGCCTCAGCGCCCATCGCCATGCACATCAACGCCTTCGTGCTCTGGGGTTTCATCCCGTTCGGGATCGCCTTCGTGCTGAATGGGGTGATCCGCGCCACCGGCGCGGTCTGGCCGCCGCTGCTGGGCCTCCTGATCGCCATGTGGTTCGTGCGGATCCCCTTCGTGAAGCTCCTGGAGCCGGCTATGGGCGCGGAGGCTATCTGGTGGAGTTTCCCGCTCGGCTCCATGGCCTCGCTCGTCCTGGCGGCCGGCTATTATCGCTGGGGGAACTGGCGGAAGGCCCGGCTGATCGCCGGCGTGCCCCACGGCCCCGCCCCCGACACCGGGCTGTCGCCGCCGGCCGTGGCCGAAGAGACCGAAGCCGCGGAGGCGGCGGCCCGCCGCCAGGGCAGATCGTAGAAAAACTTTCGACGCGCGGGCCCCCGCCGGTTGCGCCCGCCAAACAAGCGTTTGATACTGTCGGGGATTTCGACCGCCCAGCGCACCGAAACATACCGTCTTTTTGAAAATTCGCCCGTCGAACGGGCATATTCGGGAGGCCCAGATGGCTTGGGATTTTGAGACCGATCCGGAATTCCAGAAGAAGCTCGACTGGATCGAGGAGTTCATGCGCGAGGAGGTCGAGCCGCTCTCGCACCTGGGCATGGCCGCGCACGGGCCGCTGGGCCGCGAGAAGTTCATCAAGCCGCTGCAGGAAAAGGTGAAGGCGCAGGGGCTGTGGGCCTGCCACCTGGGGCCGGAACTCGGCGGTCAGGGCTATGGGCAGCTCAAGCTCGGCCTCATGAACGAGAAGCTGGGCCGCAACAGCCTCGCGCCCACCGTGTTCGGCTGCCAGGCGCCCGACACCGGCAACGCCGAGATCATCGCCCACTACGGCACTGAGGCTCAGAAGGAACGCTGGCTGTGGCCGCTGCTGAACGGCGAGATCCGCTCGGCCTTCTCCATGTCCGAACCCACCGGCGGCTCCGATCCGCTGACCTTCAAGACCCGCGCGGTGAAGGACGGCGACGACTGGATCATCAACGGCGAGAAGTGGTTCTCCACCAACGCCCGCTATTCCAAGCTTCTCGTGGTCTATGCGGTGACCGACCCGGACGCCAAGGACCCCTACCGCCGGACCTCGATCTTCCTGGTGCCGACCGACACGCCCGGGGTCGAGATCATCCGCAACGTCGCCGTCGGCGGCGGCGGCGAGATCGGCGGCGGGACCGAGGGCTATGTCCGCTACAACAACGTCCGTGTGGGGCCTGAAGCCCTGCTGGGCGATCGCGGGGCGGCCTTCGTCATCGCCCAGGTTCGCCTGGGCGGCGGGCGGGTGCACCACGCCATGCGCACGGTGGGGGCCTGCAAGAACGCGCTCGACCTGATGTGCCGCCGGGCGGTCTCGCGCACCACGCGGGACGGCAAGCTGGCCGATCTGCAGATGGTGCAGGCCGACATCGCCGACAGCTGGATCGCCCTGGAAAGCTTCCGGCTGATGGTGCTGCGCACCGCCTGGCTGATCGACAAGCACAAGGACTACAACATGGTCCGCAAGGACATCGCCGCCATCAAGGTGATGATGCCCAAGGTCTATAACGACATCGCCACCAAGGCCGCGCACCTGCACGGGGCGCTGGGTGTCTCCAACGAGATGCCGTTCATGCACATGGTCACCTCCTCGCTGGTCATGGGCATCGCCGACGGTCCGACCGAGGTGCACAAGGTGACGGTGGCCAAGCAGGTGCTGAAGGACTACCGGCCCGACAACGACCTCTTCCCCAGCTACCACATCCCCAAGCTGCGCGAGGCGGCCCAGGAACGCTACGCCAAGGAGCTGGACGAGCTGAAGGAAGGCTACGCCAAGCTGCGGGCGGATCGGGAGAAGGCCGACGCCTGAGGCGCGAAGCTTCCTTCTATGCCGTAAGACGCTAGGGTGGGGCGGCTCCTTTGCAGGAGCCGCCTTTCCTACATTTTGAACCTCGCCATTTCAGAGCGCCCATGTCCGACGTTTCGACCCTCTCCCCGCCCGCGACCGCCTGGCCCGTCATGACCGTGGCCGAAGCCCACGCCCGGCTCACCGCCCCCGGCTCCCGGTTCGAAATGGATGAGAAGGTCATCCGCGGGGTTCCGACCCGCGTCTGGAAGAACGCGCCGCCGACCCTGCGCGACATCTTCCTGAACGGCCGCAGCTTCAAGGACCGGGAATTCCTGGTCTACGAGGACGACCGCGCCACCTTCGAAGCCTTCGCCCGGGCGACGATCACGCTCGCGCACCAACTCCAGGCCGACGGGGTGCGGAAAGGCGACCGCGTCGCCGTCATCATGCGCAACCTGCCGGAATGGCCTGTCGCCTTCTGGGCCGGGATCCTGGCCGGCGCCATCGTCACCCCCCTGAACGCCTGGTGGACCGGGGCGGAGCTGGAATACGGCCTGGCCGATTCCGGCGCCAAGGTCGCCATCGTCGACGACGAGCGGCTGGAGCGCCTGGCCGACCACCTGACGAACCTGCCCGACCTGCAACGGATCTACGTCTCGCGCCTCGGTACGGCCCGGGGCGACGGCCGCGTCCGCAAGCTGGAGGAGATCGTCGGCCCGGTGAACTCCTGGGGCGAGCTTGCGGATCTGCCCTTGCCGGACGTGGCCCTGGAGCCGGAGGACGACGCCACCATCCTCTACACCTCCGGCACCACGGGGAAGCCGAAGGGCGCGCTGGGCACCCACCGCAACATGACGTCGAACATCATGGCCAGCGGCATCTCGGCGGCGCGGAACTTCGTGCGCGCCGGACAGCCCCTGCCCGAGAGCGACCCGCACAAGCTGCCCCAGCGTGTCACCCTGCTGGTGGTGCCGATGTTCCACGCCACGGGCCTGTCGGCGACCCTCTCGCCGACCCTGAACGCCGGCGGCAAGATCGTCCTCATGCACCGCTGGGAGGCCGAGCAGGCCATGCGGCTCATCGAGCGCGAGAAGGTGAACGCCACCGGCGGCGTCCCGACCATCGCCTGGCAGCTGATCGAACATCCGGCGCGGGCGAAGTACGACCTGTCCTCCTTGCAGGCGGTCTCCTACGGCGGCGCGCCCTCGGCGCCCGAGCTGGTGCGCAAGATCGTCGAGGTCTTCCCCGCCTCCCAGCCGGGCAACGGCTGGGGCATGACCGAGACCACCGCCACCTTCACCTCGCATCTGGGCAAGGATTACGAGGCGCGCCCCGATTCCGCCGGCCCCGCCGCGCCGGTGGGCGAGATGCAGATCCGCGATCCCGCCGACGGCAAGACCGTGCTGCCTGTGGGCGCGGTGGGCGAGCTGTGGGTCAAGGGCCCGCAGGTGGTGAAGGGCTACTGGAACAAGCCGGAGGCGACCGCCGAGACCTTCGTCGAGGGCTGGCTTCGTACCGGCGACCTGGCGCGCATCGACGAGGAGGGCTTCCTCTTCATCATCGACCGGGCCAAGGACATGCTGATCCGGGGCGGGGAGAACATCTACTGCGTCGAGGTCGAGAACGTGCTCTACGACCACCCGGACGTGATGGACGCGGCGCTGGTGGGCGTTCCGCACAAGACCCTGGGCGAGGAGCCGGCGGCGGTGGTGCATCTGAAACCGGGCGGAACGGCGAGCGAGGACGAACTTCGCGCTTTCGTCCGCGAGCGGCTCGCCGCCTTCAAGGCGCCGGTGAAGATCGTCTTCTGGCCCGAGACCCTGCCGCGCAACGCCAACGGCAAGATCGTCAAGACCGAGCTCAAGAAGGTGTTCGCCGAATGACGCCGCCCGCGCCCATGATCCTGGGTCTTGGCGGAACCGCGCGACCCGGCTCCACCACCGAGCGGGCGCTGCAGGTCGCCCTGCGTGCGGTCGAGGCCAAGGGCGGGCGCACGCGGCTGCTGGGCGGCGACTTCCTGGCTCGGCTGCCGATCTACAATCCTGCTGACGGCGGGCCGACGCCTGAGCAGGCGGAGCTGGCGGCGGCGGTGCGCGCGGCCGACGGTCTGATCGTCGCCACGCCCGGCTATCACGGCTCGCTTTCCGGAGTAATCAAGAACGCCCTCGACTCCCTCGAGGTCCTGCGCGAGGACAGCCGTCCCTATTTCACCGACCGCGCCGTGGGCTGCATCGTCACCGCCGACGGCTGGCAGGCCGCCGGCACCACTTTGATCGCCCTGCGCTCGATCATACATGCCATGCGGGGTTGGCCGACGCCGTTCGGCGCGGCCCTCAACGCCACGACCAACCTGTTCGACGCCGAAGGCGCCTGCATCGAGGCCAAGGACGCCTGGCAGCTCTCCACCGTCGGCGAACAGGTTCTCGACTTCGCCCAGATGAAGGCTCGCACATGAAGCGCCCCTATCTCGTCCAGAATGGCACCTCCTCCGAAGGCGGCGGCGGCGCGCCGGAGAGCGACGCCTCGGCGATCTCGCCCATCGAAGACATCATCGAGGACGCCCGCAACGGCCGCCCCTACATCCTCGTCGACGCCGAGGACCGGGAGAACGAGGGCGACGTCATCATCCCGGCCCAGTTCGCCACCCCCGAACAGATCAACTTCATGGCCAAGCACGCCCGTGGCCTGATCTGCCTGTCCATCACCGCCGAGCGGGCGCGGCAGCTACGCCTGCCGCCGATGGCGGCGGAGAACCGCGAGGGCATGGGCACGGCCTTCACCGTCTCGATCGAGGCCAAGGAAGGCGTCACCACCGGCATTTCCGCCCACGACCGCTCGCACACCATCGCCGTGGCCGTCGATCCGACCAAGGGCCCGGACGACATCGTCTCGCCCGGACATATCTTCCCGCTGGTGGCCAAGGACGGCGGCGTCCTGGTCCGCGCCGGCCACACCGAGGCCGCCGTCGACATCAGCCGCATGGCCGGCCTGAACCCCGCCGGCGTGATCTGCGAGATCATGAAGGACGACGGGAGCATGGCTCGTCTGCCGGACCTCGTCGCCTTCGCCCAGCTGCACGGGCTGAAGATCGGCACCATCGCCGACCTGATCGCCTATCGCCGCCGTACCGAGCGTCAGGTGGAGCGGGTGCTCGAGACGCCGTTCGACAGCGTCTATGGCGGCCGCTTCCGGATGGTGATCTACCGCAACGTGCTGGACCGCACCGAACACGTGGTCCTCACCAAGGGCAAGATCGATCCGGACAAGCCGACCCTGGTGCGCATGCACCGCGTCGACTTCGCCGCCGACATGCTGGGGCACGACGAGCAGCGGCGGGAATATGTGCCGCGGGCGATGAAGGCGATTTCCGAATACGAGGGCGCGGGCGTGGCGGTGTTCATCCGCGATTCCAACCCCGCCTGGCTTTCGGAACGCTACGGCTCGCCGGAGACCGACCACGGGGCCAACATCCTGCGCGACTACGGCATCGGCGCGCAGATCCTGCTCGACCTCGGCGTCCGCGACATGGTGCTGCTCACTTCATCCAAGACCATCCTGCCGGGCTCCGGCGGTTACGGCCTGAAGATCGTGGGGCGACGGGCGTTCGACTAGGTCGGAGCGCCGCCTTCGAGCTTGACTGTGCGCGCGCAACCTGTGCTTGCGTGGATGCTTGGGGGCCGAGACTCCCGCATCTCGCAGGATCGCCATGGCGTCGTTCACCAGCACGGTCGTCGTTCAGCGCGGGGAGGTTGTCACCTTCACGCGGAACATCAATACCGAGAGCTCCATAGCCTATGAGTTTCAGGCGCCGGCGCCTGGCTCGCCGTCCTCGACGCTGATCAACCACGGAGAAATCCGGTTCGTCTCCAGCTATGGGTTCGAACCCGAAGTCCAACTGGTGCACGTCAACACCAGCGGCGCCGCCTCGAAGCCTAGCGTGGAGAATCACGGGTCGATCCTGCTTGAGCAGACCGTGGGTTACGCCACCGGGCTGTCGGGGGCTGGATCGCCGGGCTTCGTCAACACCGGAGACTTTGTCGTACGCGCCGCCAAGGAGGCCGCAGGAGTCTGGTTCTGGAGTCCCCCGGTCGTGAACAGCGGCAGGATACTTGTGGAGGCGGGGAACTCCGCCACGGCCCTTCACCTGGACGGCGGAGGAATGGTCCAGAATTCCGGAAGTATTCTGGTGCATGTTACCGGGGCTGGGTCCGCTACCGCGCTGCAACTCCTCCGGAACGACGTACGGATCGAGAACGACGGCCTGATCGCGGCCACCCACGCACAGCCCGGCGCCGCCTCCTACGGCATCTCTTCATCGGGCGGAGGCTCAGGGCCTCTGCAGATCGTCAATCGCGGGACCATCACGGCCGACGACGCTATCCGGTCGAACACGCAGCCTTACAATTCCGCCTTCAATCAGGTCCAACAGGTCGAGAACCACGGCACGATCAACGGCCGGATCCTACTCGGAGCGGACAACGACATCCTCGTCAACGCTGGCACGATCAACGGCGCTGTCGACCTCGGATCGGAAAACGACCTCTATGACGGCCGTCTGGGCCGCGCGAGGGAGATGGTCGCCGGCGGCGAGGGCGCCGACACCCTGCTGGGCGGCGCCGAGTTCGACTACCTGCAGGGCAATGCCGGGAACGACAGTCTCTCGGGCGGCCCAGGGAACGATTGGGTGGTCGGCGGCAGGGACGACGACCATCTCTCCGGCGACGCCGGAAACGACGTGGTCTACGGCAATCTTGGAGCGGACACGGTCCTTGGGGGTGACGGCGACGACTGGGTTCGAGGCGGTCAGGACAATGACAGCGTCAGCGGCGGCGCAGGCGACGACCTGATCTGGGGCGATCGCGGCGACGACACCCTAGTCGGCGGCTCCGGCGCCGACACGTTCGGCATATTCGTGGGCGCCGGCCTTGATCGGATTCTCGATTTCTCCCTGGCCGAAGGCGACCGCCTCCGGATTGAAGGCGGCGCGAGCTACACGGTTCGCTTCGAGGGCGGCGACACTATCGTGGACCTTGGAAACGGCGACCGCGCCGTCCTGGTCGGCGTCGATCTGACCACGGCGACAGGGTGGATTTTGACCACATAAGCCCCGCCCAGGGTCCACCTCACCCCTTCGCCGCCATCGAGGCTTCGTCGTAGAGGTGCAGGCGGTGGCCGTCCGGATCGACGAGGACGGCGCCGTAACCCCAGAACAGCTTGGAGGGCGGCTCCACGAAAGCCAGGCCGGCGGCGGCGAGGCGCGCGTACAGGGCATCCACGTCGTCCACCTGCAGAGTGTAGGAGGATTGGCCGCTAAGGATCGCCTCGCGCCGCTCCTCGAGGAAGACGGTGAGGCCCGTATCGTCCTGCAGCGCCACGACGCCCAGGCCGGTCGCGCCGCCTTCAGGAACCTCGAACTCCACCGAAAAGCCGAGGTGGCGCACGTACCAGTCGCGGGACGCTTTCCAGTCGCTGACGGCGAGGCTCAGATGGTCGAGCTTCACCATCGTCGAAACCTCAGGCCGTGGCGCTCTTCGGTCCGCTGGAGGCGCAGCGCTTGGCGCGGGAGGCGCGCTCCAGCTCTTCCAGCCGCGCCCGCATCTTCGGGGCGGCGCTCGGGGCGGCGCGGGTGTAGGCGATGGGTGCGTAGAGGCTGGCCATGGGCTCGCCGGCGACGGGCGGCCGCTGCGCGCCGGCGGCCCGCCAATAGGCCTTGCGGGTCAGCTCGATCTCCGCGGCGAGCTGCCGGCAGGACCAGGCGCTGAAATCGGCTTGCGGTGTTGGCGGCGAAACCATCGCCAGCTGGGCGGGGGTGCTGGCGCAAGCCCCCAGAAATGCGGCGCCGAGCCCGGCGCAGAGCACCTGCCTCATCCTGTCCCCCTCCCATGGGACTGCTTGTTTTTCTTGTTTTGACGAGTTTGCCACGTTTCCCGGAAGTCACAAGGGAACGCCTGTGTGACGCACGACTTTTGGAGTCGGCTGTCAAAAAGCGAGGCGCCCCGTGGCCGAACTGCGCATCGGATGCTCCGGCTGGGTCTACAAGGCCTGGGTCGGCGACTTCTATCCGAGAGAGGTGAAGGCCAAGGATCGCTTCGCCTTCTACGCCTCCAAGTTCGATACGACCGAGATCAATGGCAGCTTCTATCGCCTGCCCAGCGAGACCGCGGTCGCCCGCTGGAGGGACCAGGCGCCCGAGGGCTTCGTCTACGCCTGGAAGGTCAGCCGCTATATCACCCACAACAGGAAGCTGATCGACTGCGCGGACTCCGTCGCCCTGGTCTATGGTCGGATGGCGGGGCTCGGTGAGACAGAGGGACCTTCGCTGATCCAGCTGCCGCCTCAGCTTCGGCGCAACGACGAGCGTCTGGCGGCTTTCCTGAAGCTCCTGCCCAAGGGCAAGCGCCATACCGTCGAGTTCCGTCACCCGTCCTGGTACGAGAAGCCGGTCTTCGATCTGCTCGCCGAGCATGACGTGGCGCTCTGCATCTCCGATCACCATCATGCACCAGCGCCGTGGGAGACCACCGCCGCCTTCGTCTATGTGCGCGGCCACGGCCCCGGCGGCCGTTACTACGGACGTTATCCGCGGGCGGAGCTGGAGCGGTGGGCCGCGGCCATCGCCGGCTGGCGGCGCAAGGGATGCGACGTCTACGCCTATTTCGACAACGATATCGAGGCGGCCGCTCCGAAGGACGCCGAGGTGCTGGAGGGGCTGACCGCGTCGCGACCTCCGGTCAGAAGCCGAGCCGCCAGCCCGAATGCCGGCGCAGCCGCAAGCCGTTGACCACGTCCCGGACGCCCTCCACTTCGGCCAGGTCTTCAGCGCGGCGCTTTTCGCGGCGGTTGCGGGCCATGCCGTCGAGGAACACCACGCCGTCTTCCACGCGCACCTCGATATCCGAAGCGTCCAGGCCCCGGGCCCGGTCCAGGCGCTCGCTGACCACCGCCCAGATCACTCGGTCCTCCGACCTCCGCCGCCGGTCGCGCTCGCTCTCCCGCCGCTCGAAGCTGCGCGGCTCGTCATAGCGACGGTCGAGGTCGCGGGCGTCGCGGCGATAGCCTTCGCGCCGTTCGGGATCGTAGGCGTAGTCGCGCCCGAAATCGGCCTGGCCGTAATCGTCGTCGAGCGCGCCGCGTTCGTCCCGGCGATAGCCGGTGCGGGTGTCCGGGTCGTAGCCATAGTCCTCGCTGTAGTCGGCCTGGCCGAAGTCGCGCAGGTCGTGATCGCGCCGCCGATAATCGTAGCGGTCGTCATAGCCGCGCTCGTAGCGGTCCGGCTCCCGGCGCCGCAGATGCCGTTCCATGGGCTTCCTCCTCAAGCTTCGCAGGGGAAACCGCGCGCGGGCGGCGAGGTTCCGCCGCAGCGAATGTCGTTTTCTTGCGCTGCGATCCGGCCTATATGACAGTCTGCGAACTACGCACCGCCCGGCCGAAAGGCCGGGCGCCGTCATTTTTGGAAAAGCCCATGACCGAGATCCTGATGCCGAAGGCGACCGCTGTCTGGCTGGTCGACAACACCTCGCTCACCTTCGATCAGATCGCCGATTTCTGCGGCCTGCACCCGCTCGAGGTGAAGGGCATCGCCGACGGCGAGGTGGCGCGCGACATCCGCGGCGCCGACCCGATCGCCAACGGCCAGCTCTCGCGCGAGGAGCTGGACCAGGCCCAGTCGGACCCCAAGTACCGGATGAAGGCGCAGAAGAGCCGCCACGCCGAACTGCTCAAGCCGGTGAAGAAGGCGCCCCGCTACACGCCCGTCTCGCGCCGCCAGGACCGTCCCGACGCCATCGCCTGGTTCATCCGCAACCACCCGGAAGTGCCCGACAGCCAGATCGCCCGCCTGCTCGGCACCACCAAGGCGACCATCGAACAGGTGCGCAACCGCACCCACTGGAACTCGGCGAACATCAAGCCGGTGGATCCGGTGACGCTGGGCCTCGCCACCCAGCTCGAGCTGGATGCGGTGGTCCGGAAGGCCGCGGACAAGAAGGCCAAGGACGACGCCAAGCGCGGCGTCGTCGAACCGGAAGGCCCGACCCTGGCGCCCGCCTCGGAGACCGGCCTGTTGCCGGAGGACGACGAGCAGCCCGCCGCCGACTTCGCCTATCAGGAAGAGGATGAAGACGACGCGGTCTGAAGGCCACGTCCGAGGGGAGCTCCGGCTTTCGGCGGCTCCCCTTCAGCCAGCTCAGACGACCCCGCCGACCGTCCCCGGGACCAGGTGAGGACGTCGTTCAGGGCCGCCTGGCGTCCGGCCTCCGCCTTCGCGGCGCCGGACGGAGAGGGGGAGCCTAGTGCGCGGCTTGCGCGCGCAGGGCCTCCATCTCTTCCTTGAGCTTGAGCTTCTTTCGCTTCAGTTCCTTCAGCTTGACGTCGTCTGCGACCGGTCGGCTCACCTCTTCCTGAATCATTCGCTCGAGGTTCTGGTGACGAGATCCAAGTTCACGGATCCGGGCATCAACGGCCATGTCGCTTCGTCTCCTTGATTGAACCAACGGCCAGAGTGAACACCCGCTGGCCTGACGTGTCAGATCACATATGTTTGCAGACCCGGATTAAGATCCGGCGCCTTGAAATCGGGCGAGGGGACCTAAGGGATGGGCGTTGAGGAGCGGGCGCGGCTGGTGGTTGGCGTCTCGGGCGCGAGCGGGATCGCCTATGGCCTGCGGGTGCTGGACGCCTGCCGCGAGCTGGGCGTGGAGAGCCACCTGATCCTCTCCCGGGCCGCGGCCCTGACGCTTTCCCAGGAGACCGATCTCTCCGTCGCCGACGTCCACGCCAAGGCCGAGGTGGCGCATCGGCCGGGCGACGTGGGGGCGTCCGTGGCTTCGGGATCCTTCCCGACGCTGGGCATGATCGTCGCCCCCTGTTCGGTTCGCACCATGAGCGAGATCGCCACCGGCGTGACCTCCTCGCTGCTCACCCGCGCCGCCGACGTAACCCTCAAGGAGCGCCGTCCGCTGGTGCTGATGGTGCGCGAGACGCCCCTGCACCTGGGCCACCTGCGCACCATGGTGCGCCTGGCCGAAATGGGAGCGGTGATCGCCCCGCCCCTGCCGGCCTTCTACGCCAAACCGGCCACCCTGGAGGAGATGGTCGACCAGTCGGTGGGCCGCGCCCTCGACCTCTTCGGCCTTTCGTGGAAGCCGGTGCGCCGCTGGGGCCGCGACATCGGCCCCCTCTCCGGGGGCGACTGAGCCGGTGCGGCTCTGGGATTGGGCGGTCGAGGCGTATGCGCGGCCGGGCGTCGCCGAGGCGGCGCTTTCATTGCAGGACGAGCACGGCCAGAGCGTCGCCTATCTGCTCTGGGCGGTTTGGGCCGGCGGCGCGACGCCACAGGACCTGACGAAAGGCGCGCGGGCGGCGCGGTCCTGGGAAACGGCCGCCCTGCAACCGCTCCGGCGGACCCGCCGCGCCCTGAAGTCCGACCTGCCGCCCATCGACGCTGCGGCCCGCCTGACCCTGCGCGAACAGGTCAAGGTGGTCGAGCTCCAGGCCGAGAGGGTGCTGCTGGAGGCGCTCGAAGCGCTGGTCTCGGGGCCGGGCGGGCGGGCGCCGCCGCTCGCCGCCCTGACCGCCGCCGCGGAGGCCTGGGGCGATCCACCGCCGGCCGCCGGCCTGGCCCGCCTCGCCGCCGCCTTGAGCTAGACGCCGGCCCTAAGCGCGCGCATTCTTCGGCCGTTGGGCGCGTAGGGCTGAAGCCGCATGAACGATCTAGGGCCGCAGGATACGGACGAGGCGGCGATCCGAGCCAGGCTCAACCAGCTCGCCCAGGAGCATTCCGACCTCGACGCCGCCGTCCAGGCGCTCGCCCTGGCGCCCTTGCCGGACATGATGGTCATCGCCCGGCTGAAACGGAAGAAGCTGGCGCTCAAGGACGAGATCGAGCGGCTGAAGGATTCCCTGCTGCCCGACATCATCGCCTGAGGCGGCGGCCTCAGCCCATCTTGAAGACGCAGAGCTTGTTGCCGTCCAGATCGCGGAAATAGGCGCCGTAGAAGCCGGGCACGCCGCGCGGTCCGGGCGGGCCTTCGCATGTCCCGCCGTTGGCGAGCGCCGCAGCGTGCACCTCGCCGATCACCTCATGGGAGGGCGCCTGCAGGGCGACCATGGTCCCGTTGCCGGGCTGCGCGTCCTGCTCGTCATAGGGGGTGCAGACGGCGAGCGCCGGGCCGCCGCCGGCGTTGTAGAGCTGCATCCGCCCCAGATCGAAGCCGCGCGCCGCGCCCAGCGGCGCCAGGACGGCGTCGTAGAAGGCCTTGGCCTTTTCAAGGTCGTTGCTGCCGATGGTGACGTAGCCGATCATGGCTTTCCCTCCCGTATGGAGGAGCCATTCTAGCGGCTTGACGCGCGCGTCAGGGAAGCGCCGTCCGCACGGCGATCCGCCGCGCGCGCTTGCGGGCGAACATCGCCGCGTCGGCCTCGGCGATCAGGGCCTCGGGCTCGAGTTCGGCGGAGACTTCCCGCACGCCGTGGGAGACGTGCAGCGGCGCGCTCCATTCCCCGAACCGGATCGGCGCCCGCTCGATCGCAGCGGCCAGGGCTTCGGCCTTGGCTTCGGCGACGGCCGCATCGGCCTGGACCAGGATCACCGCGAACTCGTCGCCGCCCATCCGCGCCACCACGTCGCTCTCGCGCACCTGCGACAGAAGCCGTTCGGCCACGGCGACCAGGGCCGCGTCGCCGGCGGCGTGACCGTAGCGGTCGTTGACCGCCTTGAAGCCGTCGATATCGAAATAGACGATGCTGGCTCGACCGCCGTAGCGTTGGCCGAAGGTGCGCACCCGCGACAGTTCCCGCACGAAGGCCCGCCGGTTGAGGAGCGGGGTCAAGGCGTCGCGGTCGGCCAGGCCCTCGGCCTCCGAAAGCCGCCCCTTCAGCCGGCCGACTTCGGCGCGCAGGTCGTCGATCTCGGCCAGCAGGGTCTTCAGCGCCCCCTGCACGGCGGGCGTGAGGTCGGCTTCCGAAAGGCCCAGGAACGCGGTGGCGTCGGCCGGCGCGCCGCCCGGGACCTGCGCGGCCGCCGCGCGGGTCAGGGCGCGTTTGCGGATCGCCGAGAAGAATTCGGGGCGCGCGCCGGTGATCTTCATGGGCCCTCGCGGGGTCTCGAATCGGCGTCTGGCCGACAGCGTTAAGAATCTAGCCGTCCTCGGTTGCGGGCGCAAAGCCGGCGCCTATACTCCGCGCCTTTCCGAACGGGGCCTTACCGAACATGAGCGCCACCTCCGCGCCGGTCGCCATCATCATGGGCAGCCGCTCCGACTGGCCGACGATGAAAGGGGCGGCCGAGAGCCTGGAGGCCCTGGGCGTGGCTTACGAGGCCAAGGTGGTCTCCGCCCACCGCACGCCGCAGCGGATGTACGATTTCGCCCGCACGGCCCGCGAGCGCGGCGTCAAGGTGATCATCGCCGGCGCCGGCGGGGCCGCCCATCTGCCGGGCATGACCGCCTCCATGACCGAGCTCCCGGTTCTCGGCGTGCCGATCGAATCCAAGGCGCTGAAAGGCATGGACAGCCTGCTCTCCATCGCCCAGATGCCCGCCGGCGTGCCGGTGGGGACGCTGGCCATCGGCGAGGCCGGCGCCCGCAACGCAGGCCTCCTGGCCGCTCAGATTCTCGCCCTTTCCGACCCCGCGCTCGCCGAGCGACTGGCCCGCCACCGCGCCCGCCAGACCGAAAGCGTGGCCGAGACGGTGGAAGACGCTTGAGCGCGACCGCCAGGTTTCCGCTGCCGCCGGGCTCCACCCTCGGGATCCTCGGCGGCGGGCAGCTCGGCCGCATGCTGGCCCAGGCCGCGGCCAGGCTCGGCTTCGACGTGGCGATCCTGGAGCCCGAGGCGGACTCTCCGGCGGCGCGGGTCGCCGCCCATTGCATCGTCGGCGCCTATGACGATCCGAAGGCGCTGAAGGCCCTGGCCGAGCTGTGCCCGGTGGTCACATACGAGTTCGAGAACGTGCCCGCCGTCGCCGTCGAGCGGCTCGTAGGCCTCGGCGTCGAAGTGGCGCCGGGCGCCCTGGCGCTCGCCGTGGCCCAGGATCGGGCCGCCGAGAAGCGGTTTCTGAACGAGGCCGGCGCCCCCACCGTGGCCTTCGAGCCCGCCGACACGCCTGAAGCCGCCGCCGCGGCCGCCTTGAAGCTCGGCGCGCCTTGCCTGATGAAGACCCGGCGCGAAGGCTATGACGGCAAGGGGCAGCGCTGGGTGGAGCACGCCGCCGACGCCCCCGCCGTTTTCGAAGCGCTCGGCGGCCGCCCGGTGATCCTCGAAGCTCCGGCCGACTTCGTTCGCGAGCTTTCGGTGATCGCCGCCCGTGGCCGCGACGGGGCGGTGGCGGTCTATCCCCTGGCGGAAAACCACCACGAAAAGGGGGTCCTGCGCCGCAGCGTGGCGCCGGCGCGCGTGGCGCCCGAGACGGCGGCCCAGGCCGAGCGCATCGCCGCGCGGGTGCTGAACGCGCTCGACTATGTGGGCGTGATCGGGATCGAGCTCTTCGAGATGGCCGGCGGCAAGCTGCTCGTGAACGAGATCGCGCCCCGGGTGCACAACACCGGCCACTGGACCCAGGACGGCTGCGAGGTCGACCAGTTCGAGCAGCATATCCGCGCCGTCGCCGGCTGGCCGCTCGGCCCCACGCATGCGCGAGCCCAGGTGGAGATGCTCAACCTCCTCGGCGAGGAGGTCGAGACCTGGCCAAAATACGCCGCCGAACCGGAAACCCGCGTCCACCTCTACGGCAAGCGCGAGGCCAAGCCCGGCCGCAAGATGGGGCATGTGAACCGACTGCGCGGGCCCCTCTAGACGGCGTTCCCGCTCCGCTACGAACGGGAACGCCCCAGAACTTCCTACCGCAGGACCGCCAGGCCGTTCTTGATGACAGTGGCGTTGCGGGCCTTCACGCGGGCTTCGAACGAGATGTTCTTGCCGTCCTTCCACAGGTCCACCGTGACGGTGTCGCCCGGGAAGACCGGCGCCGAGAAGCGGGCCTGGTGCGAATAGATCTGGTCGGGATCGAAGCCGGTGATCGCCTGCAGCACGGCCCGGCAGGTGATGCCGTAGGTGCAGAGCCCGTGGAGGATCGGCCGCTCGAAGCCGGCGCGCTTGGCCACGTCCGGATCGGAATGCAGCGGGTTGCGGTCGCCGTTCAGCCGGTAGAGCAGGGCCTGGTCGGGCCGGGTGGCGAAGTCCACCGAGAGGTCCGGGCTGCGCGTGGGGACCACGTGCGGTTCGGGCGCCCCTTCCGAAGGGCCGCCGAAACCGCCGTCGCCGCGGGCGAAGGTGGAGCCGGTCAGGGTGGCGACCTTCTCACCCTTCTCGTCGGTCCAGACGGTCTCGTTGACGATGACGGCGCCCTTGTCCTTGCCCTTGTCGTAGGCGCCGACCGTTCGGCCCTGGGCGGTGAAGGTTCCGGAGGCGGGCAGGGGCTTGTGCAGCTCCACCTTCTGCTCCCCATGAACCACCATCAGGAAGTTGATCTGGCTGGGCCGGTGGCCGGCCGGCATTTCCGGCGCCGGGCCGGCCTGGCCGCGCAGGGCCGCGGCAAGCACCGTGGCGGCGGTCGGCACGACCTTGAGGTTCTTCTCATAGACGAAGGGCAGTTCCTCGGCGTTCATCGGATCGGCGCCCATGCCGATGCCGAGCGCGTAGAGCATCACGTCCTTGTCGCCGTAGCTGAAGGTGCGCGGCGCGGTCTTCTGGTCGAGGATGTCGGGATAATAGATCGGCATGAAATCGTTTCCTCCGAAAAGCAGCCATTATTGAGCGTGTCGACTATGGCGGCGGATTGAAGCGGCTCGCGACAAGCTAGGCAAGCGGAAGGCGAGGAGGTTTGCCGCCCTCGCTACGATGGGCTAGAAGCCCGGACTTCGCGCAACGGCGGCTCGCACGCCCCGTCGCACCCTCATCAGCGCCCAGGACTTCGAAGGCTTTTCATGGCGACCGCAAACGACCAAGGCATGGGTCAGATCACCGGCAGCGTGCTGTTCTATTCCAAGCCGGAACCCCTCGCGCCCGAGCTGCACAAGAACCTGGGCGTCAAGCGCATGGACGGCCCCTTCGGCTTCGCCCGCGAAGGCCATGCCGTGCCCCTGACCGTCGCCGAATTCGGCCTGGCCGCTGTCTGCGGCCCGATCATCTTCGTCGGCGACGACAAGGTCCCGCTGGCGGTGATGGGCCTGAACGCCGGCCAGAACATGTTCCTGCAGGACAACGGCATGTTCGAGCCGGGCGTCTACGTGCCCGCCTATATCCGCCGCTATCCGTTCGTCTTCGCCAACGACTCGGCCGCGGGCCGTATGATCCTGTGCATCGACCGCGCCGCGGAGTTCGTGGTGGAAGGCGGCGAGATGCCGTTCTTCGACGCCGAGGGCAAGCCGACCGAGTACACGCAGAACTGCATCAATTTCTGCAACGACTACGAGAACGAGCGTCAGCGCACCCTGGCCTTCGTGCAGCTGCTCAAGGACCTCGACCTGTTCGAGACCCGCCAGGCGACCTTCACCCCCACCAACCCGGACGGAAGCCAGGGCGAGCCTCAGGTGATCGCCGAATACTTCGCCGTCTCGGAAGAGAAGCTGAAGGCGGTGCCGACCGACAAGTTCATCGAGCTGCGCGACAACGGCGCGCTCGCCCAGATCTACGCCCACCTCACCTCGCTGGTGGGCTGGGATCGCCTCGTCGCCCTGGCGCTCGCCCGCTCGGCCAACCAGCCCCAGGCCGCAAACGCCTGAGGACGGCAAGAGCCTTCTTTCCCTCCCCCGCTTCGCAGGGGAGGGAAATGTCAGCTACGCCCTACCGCGCGAACACGCTGCGGGTCAGGCAGGAGAAGACCAGCCGGCCCGCCTCGTCCAACAGGTCGTGCTGGGCGATGACGATGCCCTTGCCGTCGCCCACCGGGTCCTTGCCCATCACCGTCATGCGGCCCCTCAGGGTCTCGCCCGCCGGCGGGTTGCGCGCCCAGCGCAGGGCGTCGACCCCCAGCCGCTTGGTCTGAGGCCAGCCGAGCGCCGCGGCCGCATCCAGCCGGCACCAGATCGCATAGACCATGGCGTCGGGCGCGCCGCGCTCCTGCGGCCAGCCCGGGGCGAAGGCCTCGACGAAGGCGGCCAGCGCCTCGGGCTCCACGGGGTGCTCGCCCAGCGAGACCACCTGACCCATCTCGATATCGTCGAACGACGCAGGCACGAAAACGCACTCCCCCAGATGGAAAACGCCGATTCGCCGATCATGGACCTGACGCGCGACAAGTCGAGGGGCTAAGAAGGCGCGTGGCGGCGGGTTGGATGATCGGCGTGATGGTGGAGGTTCCGGGCGAGCCCGCGCCCCTGCGTCACTACTTCGCCGTGGGGTGGGAAGATCGCGCCAAGGCCGAGTGGGTGGCGGTGGACCACGCCTTCTCCATTGGGCCGGTGGCGGCAAGCCCAGTGGGCGGGCTGGAGCCGGTCCACGCCATCGCGGAGCTGACGCCCGCCATCGTCAAGTCCATGGGACTGAAGCCCGGGCAGGTGCAGGCCTTCGGTTGGAAGCGGCCGCGGCGCTGGTTGGGCGGCTGAGCGGCTCCGAGGCGCTGCGTCGCTTTGCGCGAGCCGCCGTGGCAGGCCATATAGGTCGGACCCGTCTCAGGTCGGAAGGACGAATGAAGCGCCTGATCGCCCAAGCCCTGTCGTTGCTCGCCCTGCTCGTCGCCGCGCCGGCGGCGGCCCAGGCCGTCAACACCGGCCACATCGAAGCCGAGCTCGTCGCTCGCGACCGGTTCGTCACGCCCGGCGCCACCACCTATGTCGCCGTGCGCCAGAAGATCGACAAGGGCTGGCACACCTACTGGCGCAATCCCGGCGATTCCGGGGAGGCGACCAGCGTCCGGTGGACCCTGCCGGAAGGCTGGAGCGCCGGCGAGATCGTCTGGCCGACGCCCGAGCGGCAGCCGGTCGGGCCGCTGGTCAATTACGGCTATTCCGGCGAGGTGCTGCTGCCCGTACCGATCACGATCCCGGCGTCGGCTCAGGTCGGCGAGACCGTGACGCTCCGCGCCCACGCCACCTTCCTGGTCTGCGAGGAGATCTGCATTCCAGAGGAGGCGCAACTCGCCCTGGCCCTTCCTGTCGGCGACGGCCTGCCCGAACCTGCCCCGCGCTGGGGCCAGGCGGTGGCCCGCACTCTGGCGCAGGCGCCGCGGCCGGCCGGCCTGACCGCCGCTTTCGGGCGCGAGGGCGAGACCCTTCGCCTGGCCGTCGTCGGCGAACCCTTGAAGGGCGCCGATTTCGCCGACGCCTATTTCTTTCCCTTCGAAACCACCGTCCTCGACCACGCCAAGCCGCAGGCGATCGAGCGGGGGGCGGAGGGACTGACCCTCGCCCTCGCCCCTGGCTACGCCTTCCAGGCGCCGGATGCGCCGACCGTACTGGCCGGCGTGCTGAAGGTCGGCGACGCCGCCTATGAGATCTCGGCCGCGCAGGGACCGCTGCCGCCCGCCGCGGCTGGGCTCGGCCCGCCGCCGGCCCGCGCCGGCGGGGCGGGCGGGCCTGGGCTCGGCCTGCTCGCCGCTGCCGGCTTCGCCTTCCTGGGCGGGCTGATCCTCAATCTGATGCCCTGCGTCTTTCCGGTGCTGGCCATGAAGGCCGCCTCGCTCGCCGGCCACGCCCACGAGGCCGCGGCGGCGCGTCGCCAGGGCCTGGCCTTTCTCGCCGGGGTTCTCGCCACCTTCCTCCTGCTGGCAGGGGGACTGATCGCCCTGCGCGCCGGCGGCGAGGCGGTGGGATGGGGCTTTCAGCTGCAGTCGCCGCCGGTGGTGGCCGGCCTCTCCCTTTTGATGCTGGTGGTGGCGCTGAACCTCGCCGGCGTTTTCGAGGTCGGGACCTCGCTGCAGGGCGCCGGATCCGGTCTGGCCGGCCGGAGCGGCCTTGCCGGCGCCTTCTTCACCGGCGCGCTCGCCGTGGTGGTGGCCGCCCCCTGCACCGCGCCGCTCATGGCGCCCGCCCTCGGCTGGGCCCTCACCCAAAGCGCGCCGGCGGCTCTGGCCGTGTTCCTGGCCCTGGGTCTGGGCTTCGCCCTGCCGTTCACCGCCGCAGCCTTCGCGCCGCGCCTGCTGGCCCGCCTGCCCCGGCCCGGCCCCTGGATGTCCGGCTTCAAGACGCTTCTCGCCTTCCCGATGTTCGGGGCCGCGGCCTGGCTCGCCTGGGTGCTCACCGTCCAGTCGGGGCCGATGGCGCTCGCACGCCTCTTCGTCGCCGCCGTGGTGCTGGCGCTGGCGGTCTGGATGCTGGGCGTGGCGCAGCGGCGCCGGGCCTCGGGCGGCCGCCCCCTGGCGCTCGCCGGCGCCGGAAGCCTGCTCGCCGTCGCCGCCGCGGCCGCGGTTCTCTGGCCCGCCTACGATGCGGCCGACGCCGCCGACGATTCAGGCGCAGCCTCGGCCGCCGTGCCTTACGAGGCCTATTCCCCTGAACGCGTGGCCGCGCTGCGTTCGGAAGGCAAGACGGTCTTCGTCAATTTCACCGCCGCCTGGTGCGTGACCTGCCAGGTGAACGAGCGCATAGCCCTGTCCCGCCAGGCCGTCGCCGATGCTTTCGACCGCACCGGCGCTGTCTATCTGAAGGCCGACTGGACCCGGAAGGACGCCGTTATCGAGGCCGAGCTTGCCCGCTACGGCCGCGCCGGGGTTCCTCTCTATCTTGTTTATGGCCCCGGCGGGGGAGAGGCCGTTATCCTTCCCCAGGTGCTCACCGAGGGCCTGGTGATCAGGGCCCTTGAGGACGCGACCGCCAGCTGACCCCGAGAAAGGAACGCCCCATGCTTCCCTCCCGCCGTCTTGCCATATCCGCCCTCGCCGCATTCGCGGTCGCCGCGCCGGCCGCGGCGGCTCCCGTTGTCGGCCAGTCCGCGCCGGCCTTCACCGCCAAGGACGCCGACGGCCGCACCCGCTCGCTCTCGGAATTCGCCGGCAAGACCGTGGTCCTGGAATGGACCAATGACGGCTGCCCTTATGTGCAGAAGCACTACAAGGCCGGCGCCATGCAGAAGCTGCAGAAGGACGCCGCCAAGGACGGCGTGGTCTGGCTGACGCTGGTGTCGTCGGCGCCGGGCAAGCAGGGCCATCTCTCCGAGACCGAGGCCAAGGGATGGAAGGCTCAGCACGGCGCCGGCTCCAGCGCCCTGCTGCTCGATCCCGCCGGCCAGGTCGGCAAGGCCTACGACGCCCGCACCACGCCGCACATGTACGTGGTCGATGGCTCGGGCAAGCTGGTCTACATGGGCGGCATCGACGACAAGCCGAGCGCCGATCCCGCCAGCCTCCAGGGCGCCACGAACTATGTGACGGCCGCCCTGTCGGACCTGAAGGCCGGCCGTGCTGTGGCGACCCCGGTCTCGCGGCCCTACGGCTGCAGCGTCAAGTATGCGGAGTAAGCCGGAAGCCTAGACCGGCGCTTGAGGCGGAGCGAGGATCACCTCGACATTGTCCTTCAGCAGGTAGGCCATGTCGCGCAGGGCCATGTCGCGGCCCTTCGCGTCGGTCGCCGCCTCCAGCGCCGCCAGCTTCTCCGGCAGATCTTCGGCGATGCCGCGCAGGATGCACTTCAGGTCGCCGTCGAGGTCCCGCTCGGCCAGCGTCCGATGGGCCTGCATGTCGAGTTCGGCGAGTTCGCCGATCTGGCGCTTGAAGTCGCCGCCGAGAGGCGCGCCGCCGCGCACGGCCTCCACCTGCGCATGCAGGGCCTTAGCGCGCGAGACGATGTCGGCGAAGAGCGGCTCGTGCGCCATCGCCGGCGGCGGCTCAGGCGGGCTTGCGGCCAGGACCGGCGTGGCGACGAGGCAGAGGGCGAGGGTGGCGGCGCGGAGCATGGCGGCCCTTTGGGGAGAACAAGACAGAAGCTGGGGCATTTGCTAACCGCCGTAAGGTAAACGCCCCCCTACGTTCGCGCCGGAGACCGCATGCCGCAAGACGCCTGGATCCAGCTGGAGACCGCCGCCCGCGCCGCAGAGTCGCGCCGTATCGCCGACCTCCTCGCCGCCGAGCCGGACCGTCTGGCGAGGCTCTGCGTCGAGGCTCCGCATCTGCGGTTGGATCTCTCCAAGCAGCCCTGGTCCCTGGCCGACCTGGACACATGCCTGGCCCTCGCCCGCGCCGCAGAGGTGGAGGCCGCCCGCGAGCGCCAGTTCGCCGGCGAGGCGATCAACCGGTCGGAGGATCGCGCCGCCTTGCACATGGCCCTGCGCGCGCCGATCGGCGCCGATTTCCGCGCCAAGGGCGAGCCCGTCTCCCGCGAGGTGGAGGCGAGCCGGGCGCAGATGCGCGCCTTCGCCGATGCGGTGCGGTCCGGCGCCAAGGCGGGGGCCGGCGGGAAACCCATTCGCGCCATCGTCCATATCGGCATCGGCGGCTCCGACTTCGGGCCTCAGCTCGTCTGGGAGGCGCTGCGCCCGCTCAAACCTCAGATCGACCTGCGCTTCGCCGCCAATGTCGATCCGGCCGCCATCGCGCTGGCCCTGGCGGGCCTGGATCCGGCGGAGACCCTGGTGGTCGTCGTCTCCAAGACCTTCACCACCCAGGAGACCATGGCCAATGCGCAGATCGCCCGGGCCTGGTTGCGCGGGGCGCTGGGGCCGGCCGCCGACGCCCAGATGATCGCCGTCTCCGCAGCGCCGGACGTCGCCCAGGCCTTCGGCGTGCCGGCCGACCAGATCTTCGGTTTCGGCGACTGGGTGGGCGGCCGCTACTCGGTGTGGTCGGCCGTCGGCCTCTCCTGCGCCGTGGCGCTGGGCTGGGCCGCGTTCGAGGCTTTCCTCGCCGGCGCGGCGGCCATGGACGCGCATTTCCGCGAGACCCCGCTCGAAAGTAACGCCCCGGTCCTGCTGGCCCTCGCCCACGTCTTCAACAACAACGGCCTGGGCCGCCATGTGCGCGCTGTCGTGCCCTACGCGCAGCGCCTGCGTCTCCTGCCCAACTATCTCCAGCAGCAGGAGATGGAGTCCAACGGCAAGCAGGTGGACGCCTTCGGCCGCCCGCTGGCCCGATCCTCGGCGGCCGCGGTCTTCGGCGACGCCGGGACCAACGTGCAGCACGCCTTCTTCCAGCTCATGCACCAGGGGACGGAGGTCATCCCGCTCGACATCGTGGCGGTGCGCGAGGCCGCGGAGGGCGAGGCGGCCTCTCAACGCAAGCTGCTGGCCAACGCGGTGGCCCAGGCCGAAGCCCTGATGATCGGCAAACCCGAGAGCGAGGTTCGCGCCGAGCTCGCAGCCCAGGGCCTGCCGCAGGACCGCGTCGATGAACTGGCCCCGCAGAAGACCTTTCATGGAAACCGGCCGTCCAGCTTCATTCTGCTGGAACGGCTCGACCCCGCCTCGCTGGGCGCCTTGATCGCGCTTTATGAACACAAGACCTTCGTGGAAGGCGCGCTCTGGGGCGTGAATTCCTTCGACCAATGGGGCGTGGAACTCGGCAAGACCCTGGCCGGACGGATTCTCAAGGAACTGGAAGGCGGCCCTGCCGGCGCGCACGACCCCTCCACCGCCGCCCTGATCGCGCGGCTCAGGGGCTGAAGACTCGCTTTCTTCATGTCTCTCGGCTAGAAGCCGCCCGTCATGACGCGCCTGTCGTACCATCACGGCCATCACCATCCGACCGCCCGCGGCGGCATCGGCCGGGATCGCATGGCCTGACGCGACCCCTCCGAGCCTCCCGCACCGCGGATGGGGCTCTCCAAGGCGAAAGCTCCATCCGTCGACCTCCACCCAAGGACCTGACGATGGACATCACCCTTTCTGCATCGACCGCGCCGCGCCTTGCCGCGCGCGGGCGTAGGCTTTAGGCGGACGGCCATGACGAACGACGCCACCGCCCGTCCCGAGGCCCGCAATCCCCGCGGCTTCATCGATCGCCGCGCCCGTGACCTTGCGGCCGAGCGCGCCATCCTGGCCAAGGTCTCGGCCGTCTACGAACGCTATGGGTTCGAGGCGCTGGACACCGGCGCCTTCGAATATGCCGATGCGCTCGGCAAGTTCCTGCCCGACGCCGACCGTCCCAACGAAGGCGTCTTCGCCCTGCAGGACGATGACGACCAGTGGATGGCGCTGCGCTACGACCTGACTGCGCCGCTGGCCCGTTTCGCCGCCCAGAACTGGGAGACCCTGCCCAAGCCGTTCCGCCGCTACGCCTACGGCCCGGTCTGGCGCAACGAGAAGCCCGGCCCCGGCCGGTTCCGTGAGTTCGTGCAATGCGACGCCGACACGGTGGGCTCGTCCCGTCCCGAGGCCGACGCCGAAGTCATCGCCATGGCCGTCGAGGGGCTGGAAGCGGCCGGTCTGCCGGCGGGGACCGCGGTGATCAAGATCAACAACCGCAAGCTCCTGAACGGTCTGCTCGCCGCCGCCGGCGTTTCCGACGAGGGGCAGAAGCTCGCGGTGCTGCGGGCGGTCGACAAGCTCGACCGGCTCGGACCTGAGGGCGTCCGCCTGCTGCTGGGTGAGGGCCGCCTGGACGAATCCGGCGCCTTCACCAAAGGCGCGGGGCTCTCCTCGGCGGGGGCCGACGCCGTGCTCGCCTTCACGGCTGCGGGGGGCGCGGGCGGTCGCGCCGACACCCTCGACCGGCTTTCCAACATCGTCGGCGGATCGGCCGAGGGCGATGCGGGCCTGACGGAACTCGCCGCCATTCATCGCGCCCTCGACAGCCTTGGGGTCGCCTCGGATCGGGCGATGTTCGACCCGGCCATCGTCCGGGGCCTGGAATACTATACCGGCGCGGTCTTCGAAGCCGAGCTGCTGCTGCAGACGGCCGACGACAGGGGCCAGCCGGTCCGCTTCGGCTCCATCGGCGGCGGCGGCCGATACGACGATCTGGTGGCCCGGTTCACCGGTCAGCCGGTTCCGGCCACCGGCTTCTCCTTCGGCGTCTCTCGCCTGGTTTCGGCCTTGCGGGCGGCGGGTCGGGATCTTGGGGGCCAGGCGCGCGGCCCGGTGGTGGTGATCGCCTTCAGCCAGGACGACATGGCCCAGTACTTCGCGGTCGCAGCGGAGCTGCGGACGGCCGGCATTCCAGCCGAAGTCTATCTCGGCGCCTCGGGCATGAAGGCTCAGATGAAATATGCCGACCGCCGCCTGTCGCCCGCCGCGGTGATCCTGGGCGGCGACGAGATCGCCGCCGGCAAGGTGACGATCAAGGACCTCGACCTCGGCCGCGAACTCTCCGCCCAGGTGGCCGACAACGAGGCCTGGCGCGCCCAGCGGCCGGGCCAGCAGACCGTCGATCGGAGCGAACTCGTGCCGGCCATCCGCCGGATCCTGGAGGCCTGAGCATGCGCGCCGAGCCGCTCGTCCCGCCTGATCCTATGGCCGCCATTCGCGCGCCGTTCCTGGCCGCAGGCGCGGAGGCCGTGGACGCCCCGATCCTGCAGCCGCTCGGCCTGCTGCTCGAACTCGCCGGCGAGGCGGTGCGGTCGCGCCTGTTCGTGGTCCAGTCCCAGGGCGAGGAGGAGGCCTGCCTGCGGCCCGACTTCACCGTGCCGATCGTGCGCCAGCACCTGGAGGCCGGCCGGGCCGACGGGCGCTATCTCTACGAAGGCAAGGCGTTCCGCGCGGCCCTCGGCGCGGATCTCCCCGACGAGTTCCGCCAGCTGGGGCTGGAACGGTTCGATGCGCCCGGCGCCTCGATCATCGACGCCGACGCTGAGATCGCGGCGCTGGCCTGGGCTTCGGCCGCGGCGGGCGGGCGCAAGGACCTGGCTCTATGGCTGGGGGACGTGGCGCTGTTTGGGGCCTTCGTGGACGCGCTGGAGCTCTCCGAGCCCCTGGCCGCGCGCCTGAAGCGGGTGGCGGGGCGTCCCCGCCTGCTGGCCGAGGAGCTGGCGCGCGCCGGCGAGGCCGTCGCCGAGCCCGCGGGCGGCGGGCGCTTGGCGGAGCTGCTGGCGGGCCTGCCGGAGGGCGAGGCCGCCGAGGTGCTTTCGGAAGTCTGGGCTCTGGCCGGGGTGGAGCCGGTGGGCGGCCGGGGACCCGCCGCCATCGCCGGGCGGCTGATCCGTCGGGCCGAGGCCGCGCGTGCGCCAGCGCTCACGCGGGAACAGGCCGAAGCGATCCGCACCTTCCTGGCGGTGGAGGATGCGCCGGCCGCGGCCTTCGTCCGGATCCGCGGCATGGCTGGCGCGGCGCCGGCCCTGCAGGCCGCGCTGGCCGGTTGGGAGCTCCGCCTCGAAGCCCTGGCGAAGGCGGGGGTTGCGGAAAGCGCCCTGCGGTTCGCCACAGCCCTCGGCCACGCCTTCGATTACTACGACGGCCTGACCTTCGAGATCCGCTCCGAAGCGCTCGGCTCCCTGCGGCCGGTGGCCGTGGGCGGCCGCTATGACGGTTTGCCGGCGCGCCTGGGCGGCCCGACCGGCGCGCGGGCGGTGGGTTGCATGGTCCGGCCCTGGCGGGCCTGGGCGGGAGGCGAAGCATGACCGGTTCCGACGCGCCTCTCATCCTCGCCGTCCCTTCGAAGGGCAGGTTGAAGGAACAGGTGGAGGCTTGGCTCTCCGACTGCGGATTGAAGCTCTCCGTGGCCGGCGGCGCCCGCGGCTACATGGCCGAGCTGAAGGGCGTGACGGGCGTGCAGGTGCGCCTGTTGTCGGCCGGCGACATCGCCGAGGCCCTGGACGCCGGAGAAGCGCATCTGGGCGTCACCGGCGAAGACCTGCTGCGCGAGCGTGGCGGGGACCTGGAGGCGCGCGTGCTGCTGCTGCGCGCGCTCGGCTTCGGCCGCGCCGACCTGGTGGTCGCCGCTCCGCGCAGCTGGATCGATGTCGACGCCATGGCCGACCTGGAAGAGGTGGCGCACGACATGCTCGCGCGGACCGGCCGCCGGATGCGGGTCGCCACCAAATATGTGGTCCAGACGCGGGACTTCTTCGCCCGGCACGGGCTTTCCGACTACCGCATCGCCGAGTCCGGCGGCGCCACGGAGGGCGCGCCGGCCGCCGGCATGGCCGAGATCGTGGTCGATATCACCACCACGGGCGCGACCTTGGCCGCCAACGGCCTGAAGGTGATCTCCGACGGGACGATCCTGCGCAGCCAGGCCCAGCTGGCGGCCGCCCTGCGCGCCGGCTGGTCGGCGGCCCAGTTCGCCGCCGCCGACCGGTTCCTGCGCATCGTCGAGGCCCGCGCCGCCGCTCACGAGACCGCCACCCTGGCCTGGCCGCCCGATCCGCGGGAGGAGCCGGTGGTGGAGCGGCTGATCTCCGAAGGCGCCATCCGCCGCCCCAACGGCCTGCTGGTGCCCGCACACCGAATCGCCGAGGCCTCCATGGCCTTGGCGGCGGCCGGCCTGGGGCCGGTGACCGTCTCGCGTCCGGATTTCGTCTATGAGACCGCCTGCGCGCCCTCGGCCGCCCTTGCGGGGCGGCTGAATTTTGACAGAAGCGTCAAAACCTAGGCTGTTTCACACGCGAAACGCGAAGATCGCGGAAATCTGATCAGAATTTACCCTGTACGCCCAATTCGGCCCGTTGACTCGGGTCAAAAATTACCGTTTTCTCATCTGGCGAGAGACATGACGGCCACCAAGTCCGACAGTCTCCGGCGTTTCGGGGAGGAAACGCCCGCTCAACAAGAGCGACTGCTCAAAATGAGGCCCGCTGCGAATATCCCCCGCAGCGGGCCAAATTTTTGGCCGACAAAAGTTTTGACAGATTAGTTAAAAATGAGGGCGGCCCTTCCGCGCTCCACCTCTCCCGAGGGAGAGGGCGAGTCGAGCGCCTCGCTCCCCATCCTCACCCCAGCGCCTGCTCCAGGTCGGCGATCAGGTCGCCTGCGTCCTCCACCCCCACCGAGAGGCGGATCAGGCCATCGGCGATGCCGATCCGCGCCCGCGTCTCCGCCGGGATCGAGGCGTGGGTCATGATCGCCGGATGTTCGATCAGGCTTTCCACCCCGCCCAGGCTCTCGGCCAGCGTAAACAGACGCGTGCGCTCCAGCATCCGCTTGGTTCCGGCCAGATCGCGGTCCAGCACCGCGGTGATCATGCCGCCGAAGCCGCCGGTCATCTGGCGCCTGGCCAACTCATGCTGCGGATGGCTGGGGAGCCCCGGATAGATCACCCGCGCCACGTCGGGGCGGTTCTCCAGCCACTGGGCGATCCTCAAGCCGTTCTCGCAATGCCGCTGCATGCGCAGGGCGAGCGTCTTCACCCCACGCAGGGCCAGGAAGGAGTCAAAGGGCGAAGCCACGGCTCCCACGGCGTTCTGCAGGAACGCCACCTGATCGGCGAGCTCCTTGTTATCGCCCACCACCAGGGCTCCGCCGACGATGTCGGAGTGGCCCGACAGGTACTTGGTGGTGGAATGCATGACGAGGTCGAAGCCCAGTTCCAGCGGCCGCTGGCAATAGGGGCTGGCGAAGGTGTTGTCCGCCGCCGCGATCAGGCCGCGCCGCCGGGCGAGATCGGCCAGCGCCTCCAGGTCTGCCAGGCGTAGCAGCGGATTGGTGGGGGTCTCCACCCAGATCATCCGCGTGTTGGGCCGGATGGCCGCCTCCACCGCGGCGATGTCGGCCAGGTCCACGAAGCTGAACTCAAGGCCCGCCGAGCGCCGGCGCACCTTGTCGAACAGCCGGAACGAGCCGCCATAGAGGTCTTCGCTGGCGATCACATGGGCGCCTGAGTCCAGCACCTCCAGAAAGGTCGAGATGGCCGCCAGGCCGGAGGCGAAGGCGTAGCCGCGCGTCCCGCTTTCCAGGTCCGCGACCGCCCGCTCGAAGGCGAAGCGGGTGGGGTTCTGGCTGCGGGAATATTCAAAGCCCTTGTGCTCGCCGGGGCTCGTCTGGGCGTAGGTGGAGGTGGCGTAGATCGGCGGCATCACCGCCCCCGTGGTGGGGTCGTGGCTCTGGCCGCCGTGGATGGCGCGGGTGGCGAATTCCAGGCGGTTCTTGCCCATGGCGGGGTTTCCGTCGCTCACGCTGCGCGCCTCAGATAGTTGATGAGATCAATCCGGGTGATCAGGCCCAGGAACTCCTTGCCGTCCAGTACGATCGCCACCTGGTCCTTCTCGAAGACCGGCAGCAGGGCGTCCAGCGGCGCATCCGCCTGCAGGGTCTCGAGCTTGGCGGTCATGGCGGCGCTGACCTTCTGGGCGAAGCGCTTGTCGGGCTTGGAATCCTCTACCGCCTCCAGGAGATCGCTTTCGTCGATCAGTCCGATCAAGCGCCCGTCGTCCATCACCGGCAGCTGGCTCACATCGGCCTGGCGCATGCGGTTGTAGGCGGTGAGCAGGGTGTCGTCGGGCCCCACGGTGACGGCGCCCCCTTCCGATGCCGAACGGGCGATCAGGTCGCGCAGGTCGCCGTGCAGCTCGCGCTTGGTCAGGCCCTGCTCGGCCAGCCAGCTGTCGTTATAGACCTTGGACAGGTACTTGGCGCCCGTATCGCAGACCAGAGTCACCACGCGCTGAGGTTCCGTCTGCTCCCGGCAATAGCGCAGGGCTGCGGCCAGCAGACAGCCGGTGGAGGATCCGCCCAGCACGCCGGCCTTGGTCAGGAGCTCGCGGGCGGCCGCCACGCTCTCGGCGTCGGGGATCGAATAGGCCTTGGCGACGAAGGACAGGTCGCAGTTGTCGGGGATGAAGTCCTCGCCGATCCCCTCCACGATCCACGAACCCGGCTGGATCATCTTTCCGGTGTTGATCAGGGGCGCCAGGATCGAGCCTTCAGGGTCGGCCAGCACCATCTTCGTTTTCGGCGAGGCCTGGGCGAAGAAGCGGCCAAGGCCCGTCAGGGTGCCGCCGGAACCGACTCCCACCACCACCGCGTCCACGTCGCCGCCCATTTGCTCCAGGATCTCCGGCCCGGTCGTCGCCGCGTGCGCCGCGGGATTGGCCGGGTTCGAAAACTGGTTGATGTAGACTGCGCCGGGAATGTCGCGCGCCAGGCGCTCAGCCATGTCCTGATAGTAGTCCGGATGGCCCTTGCCCACATCGGACCGGGTGATGCGCACGTCGACGCCCATGGCCCGCAGGTGCTGGATCTTTTCCCGGCTCATCTTGTCGGGCACCACCAGCAGGATGCGGTAGCCCTTCAGCACGCCCACTTGGGCCAGGCCCAGGCCGGTATTGCCCGCTGTGGCCTCCACGATGGTCCCGCCGGGCTTCAGCGAACCGTCCGCCTCGGCGGCCTCGATCATCGAACGGGCGATACGGTCCTTGATGGAGCCGCCGGGATTAGCGCTCTCCAGCTTCACGAAGAGGCGGCAGGGTCCGGTGTCGAAGCCTTGCAGCTCCACCATCGGAGTGTGGCCGATCAGGTCCAGGGCGGATTTCGCCGGCGGCGGTGCGGGATCGCTCGTCATGAGGCTCGGGACTCCAGGTGGACGAACGGGGAAACGCTGCAGGGACGGTTTCCGCGCCGTTCGGTCCGGAAAATGGCAGATTTTCCCCTCTAACCCGGTTTGGGGAGCGCCGGAACTGCGTTCTCCCGATGCTGCAGCGCGAAATCGAACCTGGCCTCTCGACAAGCCGGGCTTTCGGGGACGAAGGTGCGCCCGGTTTCAAGTCCGGGGTGCCCATGACGTCTCGCCGCCTGCTTTCCGCCGCCCTCGCCCTCGTGCTGGCGGCCCCTGCCTACGCCCAGACCCAGCCCGTCCCGCCGCCGGCTCCGCCTCCGCCGACCGGCGACAAGAAGGCCGATCCGGTCAATCCGACCAAAGCCGAGCAGGAGCCGCGGCCGGTGGAGCAGGAACTGCAGATGCAGGCGCTCCAGACGGGCGCCGCCGCGCCCCCCAGGGCCGAGGAGGCGCCGAAGTGGGACGTCTCCAACCCGCCGGGCGGGTCGCGCGAGGTCGCGATCGACGTGACCAGCGGCACCTGGATGAGCGTCGACGTCAGCCCCGACGGGCGCGAGATCGTCTTCGACCTGCTGGGCGACCTCTATGTCATGCCGATCTCGGGGGGCGAGGCCCGGGCGCTGACCGCCGGCGTCGCCTGGGACATGCAGCCCCGCTATTCACCCAACGGCCGCTGGATCGCCTTCACCTCGGACCGCGGCGGCGGGGACAATATCTGGATCATCGACCGCGACGGGTCGAACCCGCGCCAGGTCACCAAGGAAACCTTCCGCCTGCTGAACCAGCCGGCCTGGACGCCGGATTCGGAGTTCATCGTCGCGCGCAAGCACTTCACCTCGCGCCGCTCCCTGGGCGCCGGCGAGATGTGGCTCTATCACCGCTCCGGCGGCGAAGGCCTGCAGCTCACCACCAAGCGCACGGAGCAGAAGGACACCGGCGAGCCGGCCTTCAGCCCCGACGGCCGCTATCTCTATTTCAGCGACGACACCACGCCGGGCGGCGTGTTCGAGTACTCGCGCGACGTCAACGGCCAGATCTATGTGATCCAGCGCCTGGATCGCGAGACGGGCGAGGTGGAGCCCTATGTCACCGGCCCCGGCGGCTCCATCCGCCCGACCCCCTCGCCGGACGGCAAGTCCTTGGCCTTCATCCGCCGGGTCCGGTACAAGTCCGTGCTCTATGTGATGGACCTGGCCTCGGGCCGCGAGACGCCGGTCTTCGACGGCCTCGACCGCGACATGCAGGAGACCTGGGCCGTCCACGGCGTCTATCCGGCGATCGCCTGGACGCCGGATTCGAAGTCCCTGGTCGTCTGGGCCGGCGGCAAGATCAAGCGCATCGATGCGGCCAACAAGGCGGTCTACGAGATTCCGTTCCGTGTACGGACGACCCGCGCCGTACAGGAAGCGGTGCGCTTCCCCGTCCAGGTCGCACCGCCCGAGTTCAAGGTGCGGATGCTGCGCTGGCCGGAGGTCAGCCCCCAGGGCGACAAGGTGGTCTACCAGGCGCTCGGCTATCTCTGGATCAAGGACCTGAAGTCCAACGCCGCGCCGCGGCGCCTGACCCGCCAGGCCACCCACCACGAGTTCTATCCCGCCTGGTCCCGCGACGGCCGCTCCATCGTCTACACCACCTGGAGCGACGCCGAATACGGCTCGGTCCGCGTAGTCCCCGCCTCCGGTGGAGAAGGCCGCGTGGTGACGCGCCGGCCCGGCCACTATGTGGAGCCGGCCTTCAGCCCTAACGGCGCGACCATCGTCTATCGGGCCACCTCCGACGGCTTTCTGAATCCGGCGGTCTGGGGCCGCGAGACCGGCCTCTACGCCGTCTCGGCCCGCGGGGGCGAGGCTGTGCGCCTGTCGAAGGAAGGCCGCCAGCCCCAGTTCGGCGCCGCGCCCGACAGGGTCTATTTCCTGGCGACGGGAGAGGGCGACAAGCGGGCGCTGAAATCCATCGAGCTCGACGGCTCGGACGAACGCACCCACCTGACCAGCGAGTTCGCCACCGAATTCTCCCTGTCGCCCGACGAGCGCTACGTGGCCTGGACCGAGCGGTTCAACGCCTATGTCGCGCCCTTCGTCCGCACCGGGAAGGCCGTGGACCTCTCGCCCAAGACCGCCTCGATCCCGGTGACCCGCGTCTCCCGCGACGCCGGCGAATACCTGCACTGGTCGGGGGACGGGCGGCGGCTCTGGTGGTCGCTGGGGCCGGAACTCTATTCGCGGGAGCTGAAGGACGTCTTCGCTTTCGTGGAGGGCGCGCCGAAGGAACTGCCCAAGCCGGCCGAGCAGGGGATCGACATCTCCTTCGTCCAGAAGGCCGCCGCCCCGACGGGCCGCACCGCCTTCGTCGGCGCACGCATCGTCACCATGAAGGGCGACGAGGTGATCGAGGACGGGGTGATCGTACTGAACGGCGATCGCATCGAGGCGGTGGGGCCACGCGGCCAGGTCGCGGTTCCCGCCGGCGCCCGCACCATCGATGCGGCCGGCAAGACCATCGTCCCCGGCCTGATCGACGTGCATTGGCATGGGTCGATGGGCAGCGAGCAGATCATCCCGCAGCAGAGCTGGGTGAACTACGCCTCTCTGGCCTTCGGGGTGACCACCATCCACGACCCGTCCAATGACTCCGCGGAGATCTTCGCCCACTCGGAAATGGCCAGGGCCGGCGAGGTCGTGGCCCCCCGGATCTTCTCCACCGGCACCATCCTCTACGGAGCGACCGCGCCCTTCACCGCCCAGGTGGACAGCCTGGAGGACGCCCGCTCCACCCTGCGCCGGATGAAGGCCATCGGCGCCTTCAGCGTGAAGAGCTACAACCAGCCCCGGCGCGACCAGCGCCAGCAGATTCTGGCCGCCGCCCGGGAGCTTGGCATGATGGTGGTGCCGGAGGGCGGTTCGCTCTTCCAGCACAACATGACCATGGTGGTCGACGGCCACACCGGGGTGGAGCACTCCGTCCCGGTGGCGAAGATCTACGACGACGTGCGCCAGCTCTGGCCGGCCACGGGGGTGGGCTACACGCCGACCCTGGTGGTGGCCTATGGCGGATCTTTCGGCGAGAACTACTGGTACGAGACCACCGACGTCTGGGCCGACCCTCGGCTCTCGAAATTCGTCCCGCGCCGCATCCTCGACGCCCGCGCCCGCCGGCGGGTCAAGATGCCGCTCGAGGAGTACAACCACATCGACATCTCCAGGGCGGCCAAGGAGCTGAACGACCTCGGCGTCTCGGTCCAGCTCGGCGCCCACGGCCAGCGTGAGGGCCTGGCCGCCCACTGGGAGCTCTGGATGTTCGCGCAGGGGGGCATGACGCCGCTGCAGGCCCTGCGCGCCGGCACCCTCTCCGGCGCCCGCTATCTGGGCCTGGACCGGGACCTGGGCTCCCTGGAGCCGGGCAAGCTGGCCGATCTCGTGGTGCTCGACGCCAATCCTCTGGAGGACATCCGCAACTCCGCCGCCATCCGCTACACGGTGGCCGGCGGGCGTGTGTTCGACGCCACGACGATGGACGAACTGGGCGGCAAGCCCCGCAAGCCCTTCTGGTTCGAGGGCGAAGGCGCCCAGGCCTGGGGCCCGGGCTCCACCGCCGCGGTCAGCCACCAGGAAGACTGAGCGCGATCCTCTTTTCCTCCCTCTTCCTACCCCGCTTCGCCGGGGAGGAAGAGGGACTGGCCGAGTTTCCGCACCCACGCTAAAGCCCGGCCATGGCCAGGACCACGCCCGCGACGCTCGCCCTCGACAAGGCGGGCTTCGCCTATGCGCTGCACAGCTACGACTACGATCCCGACGCCCCGCGCGTGGGGCTGCAGGCGGCCGAGAGCCTGGGCGTTCCGGCCGAGCGTGTGCTGAAGACCCTGATGGCCCAGGTGGACGGCAAGGCGGTCTGCGCCGTCCTCGCCTCCGACAGGGAGGTGGCCATGAAGAAGCTCGCCGCCGCCATGGGCGGAAAGTCGGCCCAGATGATGAAACCCGCCGACGCCGAACGCATCACCGGCTATCGCGTCGGCGGCGTCAGCCCGTTCGGGCAGAAGCGGCGCAGCCCGGTGGTGGTCGACCGCGCCGCGCTCGCCCACGCCAGGGTCTTCGTCAACGGCGGCCAGCGGGGCCTGCAGATGGAGCTCTCGCCTGCGGACCTGGTCGCCGCGCTCGAGGCCAGGGTCGCCGAGCTCGCCTGAGGGGCCATTGACCGGCGGGCGGGAACGGGCATTAACTTACCGCTGATAACAAGGCTGCGCCGCAGGGCTGTGCGGCGGGCCGATCGCAGGTGCGGATTGGATATCGGACCACGCCAGGAACGCGCGTCGTGAGCCCGGCTACGCTGGCCCGCCGACGCAGCTACCACGTCGGCAATGTGCGCGGCCAGTTGCTGGCCGCTGCCCGGGAGATCCTGGAGACCCAAGGCAAGGACGCGCTTTCGCTGCGGGCCATCGCCGAGCGGGCGGGCGTGGCGCCGGGGACCGTCTATTATCATTATGTCGACAAGGGCGCCTTGCTCGGGGCGCTCGCCGTCGACGGTTTCCGGCAACTGGCCGAGGCCATGCGCCAAGCCTACGCCGTGAAGGGCGGAGAGGGGGGGCTGCGATCCACCGGCGCGGCCTATCTCGACTTCCTGCGCGAGAAACCGGCCCTCTACCAGCTGATGTACGAAGCTCGCGACGCCGGCCGTCGCCCCGAGGTGGCCGAGGCCGAAGCCGAGGCCCTGGCGGTTTCCCGCGCCGCCATCATGGCCGACTACGCCGACATCTTCCCGGTGGAGATGGCGCGCCAGGCGGCGGACGCCATCTGGGCCTGGGGCCGAGGCATCGCCGCCATCCGGTTCGCCGGCGGCGAGGGCTGCGAGGCGGCGGTGGAATCGGCCGTCCGCGGGCTGGAAGCGCTCATCACCCGTAGGTGAAAGGACACACCTGTCGCGGGAAAGCGTCGCCTTGGCGCTTTTCCCTCTATTCGAACGCCGTTCGAGACCCCCAGCCTTGTCCACAAGCACACGCGACGGGCGGCTAAACGCCCGCGTCTGGCTGGGAGGTAAACATGATCGACACCCTGCGTCTGCGCAGTCTCTTCGTCACGGGCGCGTCCTTGGCCGCCTTGTCGGCCGCCGCCTCGCCCGCCTGGGCGCAGGAGGCCTTCACCATCGAGGAACTGGTCGTCACGGCCGAGAAGCGGGAGCAGAGCCTGCAGGACGTGCCTGTGGCCGTCACCGCCTACACCTCCGAGCGCCGCGACGTGCTGGGCGTCGCCACGGTGGAGGATCTGGCCCGGGTGACGCCGTCGATCGCTTACACCAACAACGACCGCCTCTCGATTCGCGGCTTCGGGCGCCTGACCAACGCCATCGGCACCGATCCCTCGGTGGCGCTCTATTCCGACGGCATCTTCTCCAATTCGATGGCCGATTCCTCGACCCCGTCGCTGTTCATCGAGCGGACTGAAGTCCTGCGCGGGCCGCAGGGCACCCTCTATGGCCGCAATTCCATCGGGGGCGCGCTCAACATCATCTCCAAGCGGCCCTCGGACGTCTTCAGCGGCGAAGTGCGCGCGACCGTCGGCAATTACGGAACCTGGCAGACCGACGCCCTGGTCACGGGGCCGGTGACCGATGGCTTGCGCTTCCTCGTCGGCGCCTCGGTGCAGCGCCGCGAAGAGGGCTTCATCGAGAACATCGGGCCGGCCGGCGACACCAGTGCGGTCAAGCGCTGGATGTTCGAGGCCCAGGTCGAGGCCGACCTTGGGGAGAACATCGTCGCTCGCCTGCGCTATACCAAGTTCGACTGGGACGACAGCTATGGGGTCGGCAACGTCCATGAGGCGGTCACCACGCCCTACGACACCGCCTCGATCACCGGCCTCGGCAACGCCGCCCTCTATTACAACCCGACCTTCGGCTACACCGGCGTCAATCCGGCCACGCGCGACCCCTTCAAGATCGACACCAACCAGACAAACGAAGGCAAGCTCAGCGACCACCATCGCCTCCACTTCGACCTGACCTGGGATCTCGGCTGGGCCACGCTGAAGTATCTCGGCGGCATCCAGTCCTACGTCTACAACACCAACGGCGACGAGGACCGCTCCTCGCGCACCGGCCTCATCAATATTCCGGCGGCCACGCCGTTCGGCGCCTACACGGCCACCAACGTTTCGCCGGACCAGCGCTTCTTCTATCAGGAGAAGCAGAAGTGGTGGTCGAACGAAATCAACCTGTCGTCCAACAGCGACGGCCCGCTGAACTGGATCGTCGGCGTCTACCAGTATCACCAGGAATATTCGCAGCCTCAGGGCCTGCGGGTGCTGGGCGATGCGGCGGTGCGGAACCCGCTCAGCCTGGCCACCGGCGGCCCGGCCCCGGCGAACCCGGACGGCAACTACCTGTTCGTCGACGGCAGCCTGGAGGTCGACTCCTTCGCCGTGTTCGGCCAGCTCGACTACGAGTTCGCCGAGAACTGGACGGTCACCGCCGGCCTGCGGTGGACCAAGGACGAGAAGAGCGGCACCGACTTCGCCCGCTACGTCTCGCGGACCAACACCACCACGACCCTGCTGCAGCAGTTCGTCGGCCTTCCCGGGGCCGTCGCCCAGGGCATCGCGCTCGACTTCACCACCTTCGTGGTCTGCGGCGGCGCGAACCTGGCCGCCTGCCACGCCAACCCGGTCTACGCCAATCTGCGCGAAGTCCCGACTGGCGGGCTGATCCGCGACCTTTCGGCCGATTACGACGCCTGGACCGGCACCCTGGGCGTCCAGTGGCAGCCGGACGGCGACACCAACATCTACGCCCGCTACAGCCGCGGCTATAAGTCGGGCGGGTGGCTGGCCTCCAACGGCCTGACGCCGACGCCCTACGCCGACCCGGAATATGTCGACAACTACGAACTCGGCTTCAAGAAGACCTGGGGCGGCCGCTTCCAGCTGAACACCGCCTTGTTCTACGCCGACTATCAGGGCTTCCAGGCGCCGCTCAGCATCATCCTCAACCCGACGACGGGCTCCACCGGAACGACCTTCCTCAATCTCGAAGCCCGCAACTGGGGTCTGGAGATCGAGACCCAGTGGGCGCCGATCGACGGCCTGCAGCTCTTCGGCAGCTACGCCTATATCAACGCCGAGATCACCGAGGGCTGCTGCTACGTCGACACCAACGACCCGCGCGCCCTGCAGCCGGGCGCCCGCCCGACCGGGCCGCTGGTGGGAACGAGCCAGCCCCAGACGCTGGTCGGCAACCGCCTGCCGATGACCCCGGAGCACAAGCTCAACATCGGCGCCAACTACACCTGGGACTTCACGCCCGGCAGCCTGACACTCGGGGCCACCTACACCTATACCGACGACATGCAGACCACGATCTTCGCCTCGCCGCGACACACCGCCGAATCGAACGAGATCGTCGACCTGCGGGCGCTGTGGCGCGACGCCGATCGCCGCTACACCATCATCGGTTATGTGAAGAACGCCTTTGACGAAGTGGCCTATCAGAGCTCCACGGTCAGCTCCGCGACCGGGCTCGGCACCTTCCGCCGGACCAACAAGCTGAACTTCCCCCGCACCTACGGGATCGAGCTTCAGTACCGGTTCTGACGGCTCAAGCCTTCCAGGAATTCGGGCGCTGCGGACCTCCGCAGCGCCCTTTTTCTTTTAGGGCCAGCGGCGCGGCCGCAGGCGCACCAGCGCCTGGGGCTCCACCGGCGTCCAGCCACGCTCGGCGATCACGTCGTTGCTTTCCTTGGCCGCCCGCCCCTCCGCCAGCGACCAGGTGATGTGATAGACGCCTCCGTCGGGGCGATCCGTCGTCCCCTCGATCTCCACGACCGCGGCCTGCACACCCCCGCCGTCGTCAGCGAACCCGACGATCCGCCCTTCCGTCTCGTGGGGCAGCTGAGGCTTGGCCTCCAGGCCGAACTTGAGCGTCACGTGATCGGCGACCGTCTCCGCATAGGCGGCCGGGAACCGCTCGAGGAGCCGCGCGCGGTCCTCCCGGTCCACCTCCCAACCGATGAAGCCGCCGCTCATCGTTCGTCCCGCTCAGGCCAGGGTGGCCTGCAGCATCCAGCGGTGTTTCTCGTGGACGGTCAGCCGGTCGGTGACCAGGCCCGCCGTCACCTCGTCGCCGGCCTCCTGAGCCTGGCCCAGAACCGCATAGCCGGTGGCGATCAGGGCGTCGTGGCCGTCGATCAGGTCGCGGACCATGCCGTCGGCGTCCTTGTTGGGGTCGCCGTCCTTGATGGCCGAGAGGTTGCCGAAGGCGCCGTAGCCTTGCGGCGCCAGCTCCCCCAGCGCCCGGATGCGTTCGGCGAGCTCGTCGATGGCGGTCCACATCTCGGTGTACTGGGTCATGAACAGCCCGTGCAGCTGGGCGAAGTTCGGCCCCCGCACGTTCCAGTGATAGCCGTGGGTCTTCAGATAGACCGCATAGGTGTCGGCCAGGAGCTTGGAGAGTCCTTCGGCGGCCGCCTTCTTGGCTTTGGCGTCAAGTCCGGCTTTGGGCATGTCTGTCAGGCTCCTTGTCATGTCAGGCGGTCGCGGAACGGAGCTCGGCCGCCGGGGTTCCGTTGCCGCGTCCGATCCGTTCCCAGACCCGTTCATGCACCGCGAATGCGACGGTTTGGAAGATGGGTTCGATCAGGCCGATGGCCAAGGCCGCCCGCCAGTCCTGGGTCAGTCCATAGGCGACCGCCACCGCCACCGTCAGGTGGGTCAGGCTGTAGCTGATGGTCTTCTTCAGGGTCCGCATGATGGGTTCCGATGCGCTTTTGCGAGTGAGTTGCAACTATATACGCTGCATGAACTCTGATGGAAAGGCTCGGATCCATCAGAATTGCTGCGGAGCAGCCGTCGCTTGCTTATTGGCGCCGCCTCGCATTGGGTTATCGTCGTTCACATGACCGCCCGTCAGAGGCGGCATGGGAGGCGCGACCATGAAGTTCACCTGGTTCAACCTGATGCCCTGGCCGTATCTGCCGGACGATTTCCGGGAGAAGCACCGGTCGGTCTGGGTCGACATCGACCAGCGGCTGTTCGACCCGGCCAAGAGCCACGAGGTCTACAACACCTATATGGACCTGCTCGAATACGCCGACACCCTCGGCTTCGACGGGATCGGGGTGAACGAGCACCACCAGAACGGCTACGGCATCATGCCCAGCCCCAACATCATCGCCGCGGGCCTGGCGCGGCGGACCTCGAACGCGGCCCTGGTGGTGCTGGGCAATTCCATCGCCCTCTACAACCCGCCGATCCGGGTGGCCGAAGAGTTCGCCATGCTCGACTGCATCTCCGGCGGGCGGCTGGTGGCCGGGTTCCCGGTGGGGACCTCCATGGACACCAACTACTGCTACGGCCAGATCCCGTCGCTCACCCGCGAGAAGTACCAGGAGGCCCACGACCTGATCATCAAGGCGTGGACCACCCGCGACCCGTTCGCCTTCAACGGCCGCTACAACAAGCTGCGGCACGTGAACATCTGGCCCCGGCCCATCCAGCAGCCGCATCCGCCGGTGCATATCCCGGGCGGCGGCTCGGTTGAGACCTACGACTTCTGCATCGACAACACCTATTCGTACTCCTACCTCAGCTTCTCGGGCTATCTGCGCGCCAAGGCGCTGATGCAGGGCTACTGGGACCGGGTGGCGGCGCGAGGCGCCCCCGACGACAGCCCCTATCGCGCCGGCTTCGCCCAGACCATCTGCGTCGCCGAGACCGACGAGGAGGCCGAGCGACTCTATTCCGAGCACGTCAGCTACTTCTACAATCGCTGCCTGCACGTCTATCCGGGCTTCGCCGACGCGCCGGGCTACCGGACGATCAAGACCATCCAGACCGGGGCGCTGTCGCAATACGCGCCGCCGCGCGGCGGCTATTCCACCCTGACCTGGAAGGACCTGACCGAGCAGGGGCATGTCATCGCAGGTTCGCCTGAGACCGTCCGCCAACGGATGGAGGACATGATCAAGGGTCTGCGGGTGGGAAACATCTTCTGCCTGATGCACGTGGGGAACATGCCGGCCGAGAAGTGCATGTATTCCACGAAGCTGTTCGCCGAGAAGGTGATGCCCAAGCTGCGCAACATCTTCCCCGACTACGCCGACGACGACAGGTTCTGGGCCAAGCCGCTGGAAAAGCGCGTCACCTCCGGCTCCCTGCCGCCGGCGCCGGCCAAGGCGCCGGTCGAAGCCGCGCTTTAGGGGAGGGAGGATCATGCAGCTCAAGACCGTCCAGACCCCGCACGTCCCGGTCCGCTACATCGAGGGCGGATCGGGCCCCGACCTCGTCTTCCTGCACGGCGCGGGCGGGGTGACGGCGGAAGATCCGTTCCTGAACGCGCTCGCCCAGCGTCACCACGTCTATGCGCCGCTGATCCCGGGCTATGGCGATTCCGAAGAATGCCCGGAAATCCGCGACATGCTGGATTTCACCCTACATGGCTGGGACGTGGTCGAGGCGCTGGGGCTGAAGGACCCGATCCTCGTCGGCCACTCGATGGGCGGGATGATCGCCGCGGAGATGGCGGCCGTGGCCCCCAACGACGTCAGCCGCCTGGCCCTGATCTGCCCGGCGGGGCTGTGGGACGACGCACATCCGATCGCCGATCTCTTCGCCGCCATGCCCTACGAGATGCCGCAGCTCCTGTTCCACGATGCGGAGGCAGGCGCGGCCATGCTGACGGCGGGCCGGAATGTGGAGGACCCGAACTTCCTGCAGACCTATCTGGTGGCCAATGCGCGCCAGCTGGGCATGGCCGGCCGGATCCTGTTCCCGATCCCGGAGCGGGGGCTTTTGCAGCGCCTTTATCGGATCAAGGCCAGAACCGTGATCGTCTGGGGCGATTCCGACCGACTGATCCCGCCCTTCTACGCCCACGCCTTCAAGAAAGGGATCGCCGGCGCCGAGCTGGTTTCCATTCCCGAGGCGGGTCACATGGTGATCCTGGAGAAGCCGCAGGAGGTCGCCTCCGCCTTGGCGCGGCTAGGCTGACAAGCTCTCCACCTAGATTTCGACGACCCAGAATTCCCGCTCGGCCTCGCGCATCAGCAGGGGGCGGGCGACGTTGTACACCGGCGCGCCGCGCGCCGTGCGGCCGTGGATCGAGCCCCGGTGGGCATGGCCATGGAACACCGCCTTCACGCCGTCGAACCGGTCGATGGTCTCGCCCATCCGCGCCGAGCCCAAGAAGGCGAAGATCTCCGGAGGCTCGCCCAGCACCGTTTCCAGCACCGGGGAATAGTGAAGCACGACCACCGTCCGTTCGGTCTTCAGCATGCGGAGCGAGGATTCCAGCTTCAGGTTCTCGTCCACCGAAGCCTGGACGAAGTGCTTGATCTCCGGCTCCCCGAACGGGCTCAACATGTGCCGCCCGAAGCCCCCGATGAAACCCTTGGCGCCGGCGAAGCCCACACCCTCGATCTCATAGGCCGCGCCGTCCAGGATCTTCAGCCCCGCCTCATGCAGTATGCGGGCGACCTCCTGCGGCTGGCCGCATTCATAATCGTGGTTGCCCAGCACGCCCACCACCGGAATGGCGCAGGCGGCCAGATCGGCGGCCAGCACCTCCGCCTCCTTGGTCTTGCCGAAATTCGTCAGGTCGCCGCACAGCACCATCACGTCGGCCTCTCGAGAGACCCTCGCGAACAGGTCGCGGAACGGCTGGTGGTGATCCTCGCCCACGTGCAGGTCGCCGACGGCCGCCACGCGCAGCGGCTTGGGCCGCGCCTCTCCGGGTTGCGTCTCCTCAGGGGATAGGGTCATGGCGCTCCTCCAGGCCCTTGCCGACCACATCGGCGAAGCCCCACTCGGTGATGTCGATCACATAGTCCCGGGGGCTGAAGAGCCGGCCGCGGCAAACCTTCACCCGCGCCGGCGGCAACGAGACCTGGGCCGCCAGACGGCCGGTCAGCTCCTCCATCACCCAGCGCGGCACCGCGTCCCTTTCGGTGGGGTAGATGAAGCGGAAGTTCAGGAGGTGGATCAGCAAGACCTCCCAGTAGGGCTCCATGTAGCGCAGCAACCGGATCCAATCGATGGCGTCGCGCTGGCGCAGGATCACGTGCGCGACATCGGCCCCGTCGTAGCGATAGCGGTCCTGGATGAACATCTTCGACCAGACGAGTTCGGTCGGCGGCGTGATCTTGGCCTCCACGCCATAGACCTCGATCTTCTCGTCGCCGGTGAACCAGTCGTCGGTCACCGGCATGGTGGCGTTCGACATGTTGAAGATCACGTCGAAGAACAGCTTGTCCTGCCGGACCTTGGCGATCCAGCGTTCGTCCTCCACCTCCGTGGCGTAGCCGCGCGCCTGGAAGTAGGCGAGGATCTTCGGATAGTCTCCGGCCTTGCAGAAGACGTCGAGATCCTTGGTCGGGCGCACGATGCCGGTATAGGCGCTGACGGCGTACGTGCCCGAAAGCAGGAACGGAATCTGCGACTCCGCCAGCAGCCCCAGGCAAGTGGCGAAGAAGGCCTCGGCCTCCGGAGGCGGCTCGAAGACGGCCGGCATGATGGGCAGGTTGGCCGAGGTCATGAGGCTCCTTCTCGGGCGGCGCGGCGCGATGCAAACGGCGCCGGCCAGGGGCGGTTCCGACAGTGGAACGCAAGCCCGGGGCGGCCGTTTCGCAGGCCGCCATGTTCGATGCGGAACGCAGTTTCACACCGGTCTTCCGCGGAGCCCTGATCGCCGCGGCCCTGGGGGTGTTCGCAGGCTCCGCGGTTCGCGCGACGCCGGCCGAGGGCGGGGTTCCTGCAGCGCCGCAGCTCATCTGCCTGACCGAGCCCCAGCTCGCGCACCTGGAATCCCTCACAGCCGGATGGCCCGCCCGCCTGGCGGAGGTGCGGCTGCGCGACCTGCCCCGCGGCTGAATGCCTGGACAGGCGAGCTTGCCCGCCCCACCCTGGTCGCAAGACCGAGGGAGACCGCCAATGTCCGAAGTGCTCGCCCAGGATCTGGCCTGGGCCTCAGCCGGCGAACTCGCCGCCGCCTTGGCCGCCGGCCGCGCCAGCGCCGTGGAACTGGCCGAGGCCGCCATCGCCCGGATCGAGGCCCGTGACGGGCCGCTGAACGCCGTCGTCGTCCGCGATTTCGACCGTGCGCGCCAGGCCGCTCGCGAGGCCGACGTGGCCCTGGCCCGGGGCGCGCGCGCGCCGTTGCTCGGCGTGCCCATGACGGTGAAGGAGGCGCACAATGTGGCGGGCCTGCCGACCACCTGGGGCTTTTCCGAAGCCGCGGGCTGGATCGCGCCGGCCGATTCCATCGGGGTAGCCCGGCTGAAGGCCGCCGGCGCCGTCATCCTCGGCAAGACCAACGTGCCGGTCAGCCTGGCCGACTGGCAGAGCGTCAATCCCGTCTACGGCCGCACCAACAATCCCTGGGCCCTCGAACGCACCAGCGGCGGCTCCTCCGGCGGCTCGGCGGCGGCGCTCGCCGCCGGCATGGTTCCGCTGGAGTTCGGCTCCGACATCGGCGGTTCGATTCGCGTGCCGGCCGCCTTCTGCGGCGTCTACGGGCACAAGCCGAGCTACGGCGTCGTGCCCGGCCGCGGCCACTCTCCGCCGGGCATCGACGGCCTGGATGTTCCGCTCGGGGTGATCGGGCCCATGGCGCGGACGGCGGCCGATCTCGACCTGGCGCTTTCGGTGCTGGCCGGCCCTGCGGAGGAGGAGGCCGCCGGCTACCGCCTCGACCTGCCGGCCCCACGGCGCGCCAGGCTCGCCGATCATCGGATCCTCGTCCTCGACAATCATCCCCTGGCCGTGGTCTCGGCCGAGGTGCGGGACGCCTTGAACGACCTGGCCGGTCGGCTGGAGCGGCTGGGGACGCAGGTGGCGCGGCGCAGCACCCTGCTTCCCGATCTCGCCCGCTCGCACGAAGTCTATATGGGCCTGCTCACCGCGATCATGAGCCGGGGCGGGCCGGCGCCGCCGGACCTGATCTCCGCCCACGGCTGGATGGATCTGCTCGACGCCCAGCTGGCGATCCGCCGCCAGTGGGCGGCGCTGTTCGAGGCCTTCGACCTGGTGCTGGCGCCGGCCTACGGCACGGTGGCCTTCCGGCATCTAGAGGAACCCGACCCCGCCAAGCGCCTGCACCGGATCAATGGTGAGGACACCCCCTATTTCGGCCAGCTCGCCTGGCCGGGCATGGCCACTCTCGCCAACCTGCCGGCCACCGCCGCGCCTGTCGGCCTTGATCGTGAAGGCCTGCCGATCGGGATTCAGATCATCGGCCCCTACCTGCACGACCGGGCGACGATCGCCTTTGCGAGGCTGCTGGAGCAGGAGTTCGGCGGTTTCCGCCCGCCCTCGGGGTATTGAAAGAAAAAGGGGCGGAACGGGGCGGGGAGGAGCCTTCCGTTCCGCCCTGCCCGTCAGCCCGGGACCCGGTCAAGGAAGCCGATCACCGACTTCAGCCGGCCGTCTTCCACGCGCACGACGTCGGTCCCGACCACCGGCGGCTCGACGCCTTCGGGCCCCAGGCCCCAGGTGAAGCGCACGTGGTCTCCATGGCCGTCAGCCTCGCCCTGCAAGGCGAAGCGGAATCCCGGAAACTTCTGCTGCACGCCTGAGATCAGGGCGTCCACGCCCTCGTGCCCGGCCACCGAGGCGAGCGGATCCACATAGGTCGCATCGGCCGTCCATGTGTCGGCGATCAGCGCCCGGCGCTTGGTGGGGTCGGTCTCATTCCAGGCGGCGATGTAGGTCTGGGCGATCTCGGCGGGGGCGATCATGGGGAGGTCTCCTTGGCTTGTGACGCCCTCAGACTGATCCCGTCGCCCCAGCCCTGCGATTACGCTCCGGGTAAGCGGGCGCACGAAAAAGGGCCGCCCTTGCGGACGGCCCTTCGGTCTTGAACATGTCCGAGGCTTAGAAGATCTCGAACAGGCCGGCTGCGCCCATGCCGCCGCCGACGCACATGGTGACCACGCCGTACTTGGCGCCGCGGCGCTTGCCCTCGTGCAGCACGTGGCCGGTGCAGCGGGCGCCGGTCATGCCGTAGGGGTGGCCGATGGAGATCGAGCCGCCGGAGACGTTCAGCTTCTCGTCCGGGATGCCCAGCTTGTCGCGGCAGTAGAGCACCTGGCTGGCGAAGGCCTCGTTCAGCTCCCACAGGTCGATGTCGTCGATGGTGAGGCCGTTGCGCTCCAGGAGCTTCGGAATGGCGAAGACCGGGCCGATGCCCATCTCCTCCGGGCCGCAGCCAGCCACGGCCATGCCGCGATAGGCGCCGAGCGGCGTCAGGCCCCGGCGTTCGGCTTCCTTGCGCTCCATCAGCACCACCGCGGCCGAACCGTCCGACAGTTGGCTGGCGTTGCCGGCGGTGACGAACTTGCCTTCCGGCACATAGCGGCCGCCCTTGAACACCGGGTTCAGCTTCTGCAGGTCGGCGAGCGTGGTCTGCGGCCGGTTGCCCTCGTCGAGGCTCAGAGTGATCTCCTTGTCGGCGGTCTCGCCCGTCTCCTTGTTGACCAGCACCTTCATCACCGTGGTGATCGGGGCGATTTCGGCGGTGAAGCGCCCTTCGCTCTGAGCCTGGGCCGTGCGCTGCTGGGATTGCAGAGCGTATTCGTCCTGGGCCTCGCGGGAGACGCCGTAGCGCTCGGCGACGATCTCGGCGGTCTCGATCATCGAGGTGGCCAGTTCCGGCACGTGGTCGCGCAGCCACGGGTCGGTGGCCATGAAGCGGTTCATCTTGTCGTTCTGGACGAGGCTGATGCTCTCCACCCCGCCGCCGACGGCGATGGGGGCGCCGTCGTTGATGATGTACTTGGCGGCCGTGGCGATCGCCATCAGGCCCGACGAGCACTGGCGGTCCAGGGTCATGCCCGAGACGGTGTTCGGCAGGCCGGCGCGCAGGGCGGCCTGGCGGGCGATGTTGTTGCCGGTGGTGCCCTGCTCCAGCGCGCAGCCCATCACCACGTCGTCCACCTCGGCCGGGTCGATCCCGGCCCGCTCGACGGCCGCGGCGATGGAGTGGGCGGCGAGCGTCGCGCCATAGGTGTTGTTGAAGGCCCCGCGATAGGCCTTGCCGATCGGCGTGCGGGCGGTGGAGACGATGACGGCTTCACGCATGAGGACGTTTTCCTGTCGTTCTGGGGAGGAAGAGCCGGCTGACCCAAGGTGAGCCTCCGGCCGAAAGAAACCCGCCCGATCGGTGGGACCGGGCGGGTCGAAGCGGATCAGAGGTCGGCGAACTTCTTGCCTTCGGCGACCGCCTTTTCGAGCAGGGGCGCCGGCTTGAAGGCGTCGCCCATCTTGGCCTGGAACTCCTTCATCTTCTCCAGGACCTTGGCGGGCCCGATCTGGTCGCCGTAATGCATCGGGCCGCCGCGATAGACGGGCCAGCCGTAGCCGTTCTGCCAGACCACATCGATGTCCGAGGCGCGGATGGCCTTGCCTTCCTCGAGGATCTTCACGCCCTCGTTGATCATCGGATAGATGCAGCGCTCCAGGATCTCCTGGTCGTCGATCTTCCGCGGATTGGCGCCCGATTTCTTGATGAAGTCGTTGATGATCTGCTCGGTCACCGGCGACGGCTTGGCGGTGCGGTTCTCGTCGTAGTCGTAATAGCCCGCGCCGGTCTTCTGGCCGCGGCGGTCCATCTCGCAGAGCACGTCGCGGATGCTCTCGCCCTTGGACTTCTCCTTGACCCATCCGATGTCGAGCCCGGCCAGGTCGCTCATGGCGAAGGGACCCATGGGGAAGCCGAAGTCGTAGAGCACGCGGTCGACGTCCCAGGGCATGGCGCCCTCCAGCACCAGCTTCTGAGCCTCGCGCTGGCGCTGGCCAAGGATGCGGTTGCCGACGAAGCCGGGGCAGACGCCCACCAGCACCGCCACCTTGCCGATCTGCTTGGCCAGCTTCATCGAGGTGGCGATCACCTCCTTGGAGGTCTTGTCGGCGCGCACGATCTCCAGGAGGCGCATCACGTTGGCCGGCGAGAAGAAGTGCAGGCCGATCACGTATTCCGGACGCTTGGTGACCGAGGCGATCTCGTCGATGTCCAGGCCCGAGGTGTTGGTGGCCAGAATCGCGCCGGGTTTGCAGATGGCGTCGAGCTTGGTGAAGATGTCCTTCTTGATGTCCATCCGCTCGAACACCGCCTCGATGACGAGGTCGACGTCGCCGAGCGCCTCGAGCTCCATGGCCCCTTGGATCAGGTTCATGCGGGCGTCCACCTGATCCATGGTCAGGCCGCCGCGGGAGGCGGTCCGCTCATAGTTCTTGCGGATGGTGCCAAGGCCCCGCTCCAGAGCCTCCTGCTTGATCTCGACGATGGTCACCGGGATGCCGGCGTTGGCGAAGTTCATGGCGATGCCGCCGCCCATGGTGCCAGCGCCGATGATGCCGACCTTCATGATCGGGATCGTCGGGGTGTCGTCCGGCACGTCCGGGATCTTCTGCGCCGTGCGCTCGGCGAAGAAGGAATAGCGCTGGGCGGCCGATTCCGGGCTCATCATCAGCTCGCCGAACAGCTTGCGCTCGACGGCCAGGCCTTCCTCGAAGGTGGCCGAGTTCACCGCCGCCTCGACGCACTTGATGTTGGCTTCCGGCGCCTTGAAGCCGCGGAACTTGCGGGCGTTGGCCTTGCGGAAGTTCTCGAAGATCTCTGGCTTGCCCTTGGCGGCTTCCAGCTTGGCGTTGTTGTCGCGCACCCGGACCAGGGGCTTGCCCTCGGCGACGGCCTTGCGGGCGAAGGCGACGGCGCCTTCACGCAGCTTGCCTTCTTCGACCAGCTCGTCGACCAGCCCCATTTCCAGGGCTTCCTTGGCTGGGGCGTGACGGCCGGAGGTCATCATCTCCAGGGCCTTCTCGACGCCGGCTACGCGGGGCAGGCGCTGGGTGCCGCCGGCGCCCGGCAGCAGGCCGAGGTTCACTTCCGGCAGGCCGAAGCGGGCGGAGGGGACGGCCACGCGATAGTGGGCGACCAAGGCCACTTCCAGACCGCCGCCCAGGGCCGTGCCATGGATCGCGGCGATCACCGGCTTGGGCGCGTTCTCCATCATCTCCTGGACGTCGAACAGCGAGGGGCCGGCCATGGCCCCGCCGAACTCGGTGATGTCGGCGCCGGCGATGAAGGTGCGGCCGTCGCAGATCAGCACGATGGCCTTGGCCTGGTCGTTGGCGATCGCCTGCTTGAAGCCCTCGTGCAGGCCTTCGCGGACCTTGGCCGACAGCGCGTTCACCGGCGGGGAGTTGAGGGTGATGACGGCGACGTCCCCGTCCAGGGTGAGGTCGGTCACCGCATTGATCTCGGCCATGGCAGTTCCTCGCAAGTTAAAGGTCGGCGGCTTCTGAAATCGCTTGTCCGCCCCGGATTCAAACGGTTGTTTATAGGCCGCGCCTGGCCCGCGCGAGTCAAATTCGGCGGCTGATGGAAGGGGAAGACGACATGGGTTCGGATCTGTTCTCGCTGGAGGGCCGCGTGGCTCTCGTCACCGGCGGCTCGCGCGGCATCGGCAAGATGATCGCCAAGGGCTTCATCGATCAGGGGGCGAAGGTCTACATCTCCTCGCGCAAGCCCGCCGCCTGCGACGAGACCGCCGCGGAGCTGGGGGAGAACTGCATTTCCATGCCCCAGGACGTCTCGACGGTGGAGGGCTGCCAGGCCCTGGCCCGGCGGCTCACCGAGGCCGAGCCGAAGCTGGACATCCTGGTGAACAACGCCGGCGCCGCCTGGGGCGCGGCCTTCGACGAGTTCCCGGAGAGCGGCTGGGACAAGGTGCTGAACCTGAACCTGAAGTCGCCCTTCTTCCTGACCCAGGCCCTGCATGGCGCCCTGAAGGCCGCCGCCAGCCGGGAGCGCCCGGCCAAGGTGATCAACATCTGCTCGATCGACGGCATCCGCCTCAATCCGCAGGAGACCTATTCCTACCACGCTTCCAAGGCCGGCCTGATCTACCTGACCCGGCGCGTGGCGGCCGAGCTGATCAAGGACGCCATCAACGTCACCGGCATCGCGCCCGGCGCCTTCGCCTCGGAGATGAACCGCGTGGCCCGCGACCAGGGCGACGAGATCGCCAAGCGCATTCCGTCTCGCCGGATCGGCCGTGACGAGGACATGGCCGCCTGCGCCATCTATCTGGCCAGCCGCGCCGGGGACTATGTGGTGGGCGAGACCATCGCCGTGGACGGCGGCGTGGCGCTCGCCTCCACCGGCGTCCTGTGAGGCGGTGAGCCCCGCCGATCGGGCGCGGCTCGAAGTCCAAGGGCCGCTCGAGCTGCAGCTTCAGCCGCTCGGCCGGCGGGCGCTGGACGCCCTGGCGCCGCAGCCGGGCGAGCGGGTGATCGACGTCGGCTGCGGGGCGGGCTCGACGGTGGCGGCCCTGGCCCGCGCCGTCGCGCCGGGCGGGGCGGTGCTGGGGGTCGACATCTCCGAAGCCATGCTGGGCGCCGCCGCCTCGGCGACGGCGGGCCTGGAAGCCGTGCGTCTGGTCTGCGCCGACGCCCAGGCCTACGCCTTCCAGCCCGGGGCGTTCGACGCGGTGTTCTCCCGCTTCGGCGTCATGTTCTTCGCCGATCCGGCGGCGGCGTTCGGCAATCTTAGGCGGGCGCTGAGGCCCGGCGGGCGCCTCGCCTTCGTCTGCTGGCGCTCTCTGGCGGAGAACGACCTCGACATCGTGCCGTTGCGCGCCGCGGCGCACCTGCTTCCGCCGCTCGAGGCCGAGGAACCGGACGCGCCGGGGCCCTTCGCCTTCGCGGACGAGGCTCGGGTGCGCCGTGTCCTGGCGGCGGCGGGGTTCGAGCGGATCGACATCGCGGCCCACGATGAGCGGGTGGGGAGCGGCGATCTGGAGGCGATGCTCTCGGTCTGCTTGCGGGTCGGGGGCCTGGGCAAGATCCTGCGCGAAGCGCCACACCTGCGCGAGGCGGCCGCGCCGCCGGTGCGGGCGGCGCTGGCCGCCCATGACGGGCCGGGCGGGGTGAAGCTGAAGGCCGCCGTCTGGATCGTCACCGCCCGCGCGCCGGGCGGTTGATCCTTACGCCTGCGCCGTCCGCGGCTGGCCGCGCATGACCGAAAGGATGATGAGCGCGGCGGCGGCCAGGAACGGCAGGACGGCGAGGTTGAGCCCGCGCCAGCCGAAGGCCTCGTTGAGCGCCCCGGCGGAGAAGGAGCCGGCCGCCACCACGCCGACGATGACGAAGTCGTTGAAGCCCTGGACCTTGGCCCGCTCGGCGGGCGTGTAGGTTTCGGTCAGCAGGGTGCTGCCGCCCACGAACAGGAAGTTCCAGCCCACGCCCAGCAGGATCAGCGCCGAGAGGTAATGGAGGAGGGCCACCCCGCTGACGGCGATCATCACGTGCGCCGTCAGCGCCGCGACGCCGGCGAGCATCAGGGGCGTCACCCCGAACCGCTTGATCAGCCAGCCGGTGAAGAAGGAGGGCGCGAACATGCCCAGCACATGCCACTGGATGACTGTGGCCGCGTCGCCGACATGGTGGTCGTGCGCCACCATGGAGATCGGGGTGGCGGTCATCACGGTGACCATCACCACATAGCCGATGGCCGCGCCGCCTACGGCGGCCAGGAACCGCGGCTGGCGGGCGATGACGGTGAGCGGCCGGGCGGCGGGGCCGTCCTGGGCCTGGCCGCCCCCGCCCGGGAGGGGCGTGGCCGCCAGCACGGCCGAGGCCGTCAGGCTGAGCCCTAGGATGACCAGGAACGAGCCGGCATAGGCCGCCTGCGGAACCAGGTCGCGGGTGAGCGCGCCCAGATGCGGGCCGGCCAGCGCCGCCACCACCCCGCCAGCCAGGACATAGGAGATGGCGCGGCTGCGGAAGGCCTCGCTCGCCGCCTCCGCCGCGGCGAAGCGGTAGAACTGCGCAAAGCCCTGATACGCGCCGACCAGGGCCGTGCCGAGGCAGAGCAAGGGAAAGCTGCCGATGGTCATGGCGTAGGCCGCCGTCGCCCCGCCAGCCATGCCGAACAGCGTCCCCAGCAGGAAGCCCGGCTTGCGGCCCATCCGCCCCATCAGCAGCGAGGCTGGGATCGTCGCCGTCGCGGTGCCGAGCGCGACCGTGGCGATGGGCAGCGTCGCCAGCACCTTGGTCGGCGCCAGCAACAGCCCGGCCAGCCCGCCCACCGTCATGAGCAGCACGACGCCGGTCTGGAACAGGGCCTGGGCCGTGGCGAGAGACAGCACCACGCGGCGTTCGTGGGTCATGGGGGGCTCCGAATCGGCAGGCGCGGGCAGGCTTCGCCGTAAGTTGGGCGTCGTGCGGCGGCGGGGCAAGGGCGGCGAAATCGGGTCGGCGGTCACGCTTTCGGCGGGTTTTGCGTTATGAGGGAGCGAGCGTGAACGGGCGTCCGGATTGAGCGAAATCGAGAAAGCAGAGCCGCAGCCGGCGAAACGCCGCAGCCGGCGGTATGTGCGCGCGGGCGTGGTGGTGATCGTCCTGGCCGCCACGGCCGGCGCGGTCGCGGCCTATCAGGCGCGCCGCACCCTGGCGCGGGACGCCCTGACCGGCTGGCTCGCCGAACGTGGAATCGAGAGCGAGATAGCCTTCGACACCTTCGATGTGGGCGATGTGCGCGGACGACTGCGGGTCGGGCCGGCGACAGATCCCGACGTGGTCGCGGAGGTGGCCGAGGTCCGCTACGCCATCGTCGGCCCTTGGGCGGGCGAAGGATTTGGCGTGCGGCCGACGGTGGTGCGGCTGCGCGGCGCGCGGCTGAAGGCGAGTTATCTGGCCGGGCGGCTGAGCCTCGGCTCCCTGGATCCGCTGGTGGAGGAGCTTCGCCGCCGGCCGCCCCGCCCCGACGCGCGCCAGCCGGTGGTGATCGTCGAAGACGGGCGCCTGGCGCTTGCCACCGACTACGGCCCCGTGGCGGCCCGCGGCGCCCTGAGGATGGAGGACGGGCGGCTCATGCGGCTGGACGCCCGCTTGGCCCCGCTGAAGCTCGACGGGCGCGGCCTCGTCGCCGAGACGGGCGAGGTGCAGGTGCTGGCCGCCACCACCGGGCGGCGGCTGGATCTGCTGGTGCGGGGGCCGGTGGCGCGGCTGAAGACCGGCGCGTTCGAGGCGCAGGGCGCCGCCCTGCAGGCCGACGCCCAGATCCCCTATCCGGATGTCGCGCGCCAGCGCGGCTCGGGCCGCGTGACGGCGCGGGCGCGGCTTTCCGGCGCGCGCCTGGCCTATGGCGAGTCTCGATTGTCGGACGCCGCCCTGCAGGCGAGCTTTGAGGGCGAGGCCGGCGGCTGGATCGACACCCTGTCCCTGACCGGTGACGCCGCCGCGGAGATCTCGGCCCGCGGCGCCCAGGCGGCTGGCGCGCGGGCCGAGGCGCTGTCCCTGCGCGCTCACGCCACCGACGTGAAGTGGTCGCGCACGCGCGGCGACGTGGCCGCGGCCCACCTTTGGGTGGATGGCCGGACCGGCGGCTTGCGCACCGGCGAGGTGCGGCTCGCCTCGACCGAGCTGCGGGCCCAGGGCCCGGCGGCCTGGCGAGAGGGCCGCCCCAGCCTGGCCCTGCGCGGCCGGGCGGCCGGGCGCGGGGGCTGGACGGGGCTGGGCGCGCCGGCCCGAGGCGACTCCGCCGAGACGGCGGCCCTCAAGCGTGCGGTGCAGGACTTCGCCTTCGAGGCGTCGGCGCTGCGCTTTTCACTCGCCCGCGGCTCGGTGACGGCGGCCCTGGACGCCCCAATCCGCCTGCGAACCGATAGCGGCGGCGACGCGGTCCTCTCGCCAGTGGCCGGCCGGCCGCTTTACCGCGACGGAATGGGCGCTCTCGCCTTCACCGCTCGCGGCGGCGGTCTCCCCAGCCTGGACGTGGCGGTCGACCGCTACAGCCTTGCTGATGGCGCGCTTTCGGCCGGCCTGGCGCTGAAGGCGGAGGGCGCCTTCGGCCCGATCGTCGGCGGCGCGCTGGATACCGCCGGCGAGTTGCGGGTTCGCGACGGGGCGGCGCGCTTCTCCGCTGCGCGCTGCAGCCCCGTCCGCGTAGGACGGCTGGAGCTTGGCGAGAACGACGTCGAGGCGGTGGCGGGCGAGATCTGCCCCGGGTCGGCGCCGCTGTTCACTTGGGCCGACGGCGGCTGGCGGGTGCGCGGGACTGCGCGCGGGCTTTCCGCGGAAGTCCCGTTCCTGGAGGCTCGCGTCGAACAGGCGGCGGGGCCGGTGGCGTTCGGCGCGCGCGGCGAGGACCTTTCGGTGGACGCCGAGATCCGCAGCGCCCGGCTCGAGGACATGGCCGCCGAGACGCGTTTCCATCCGGTGAGCACCCAGGGCTCGGCGACGCTGGTCGGCGGGCGCTGGCGTGCGGACTTCTCCGTCGCCGACCTGGCAGGCCGGCGGCTGGGCGCCGCGCAGCTGTCCCATGAACCCAACGGCCGCGGCCGGATGGACTTCGACACCGGCGAACTGATCCTGGCCGAAGGCGGCCTGCAGCCGGCCGAGCTTTCCCCCCTGGCCGAACCGATCGCCTCCCCCGCCGAGGGCCGTCTGCGCTTCGTCGGCGAGGTCGCCTGGTCGCCCGAAAGCGTGGAGAGCGGCGGGGTGCTCGACATCGATCGGCTCGACTTCGTCAGCCCCGCCGGGCCCGTGGAGGGTCTGACGGGCGAGATCGTCTTCACCAGCCTCTCGCCGCTGACCGCCGCGCCGGGCCAGGTGCTGCGCGCGGCGCGGATCGAGACCGCCACGGTGCTGACCGGCTCCCAGGTGACCTTCGGCCTGTCGGAAGGCGCCTTGCAGGTCGAGGGCGGCCGCTTCGAACTGGGCGAGGGCGTGGTGACGCTGGAGCCGTTCTCCATCCCCTTCGGCCCCCGTCCCAGCTGGAGCGGGGTGGTCAACGTCCAGGGCGTGCAGGTGCGCGACCTGGTGGAGGCCTCGCCGTTTGGCGACCGCATGGATCTGGAGGCGCGGCTGACCGGCCGCATCCCCTATCGCGTCACGCCGGAGGGCCTGAGAGTCTCGGGCGGGCGGCTCTATGCGGTGGAGCCGGGGCGGCTGTCGATCCGGCGCGAGGCCCTGACCGGCGTCTCGGCGGAGGGTGCGGCGAGCGCCCCGGGCGCGCCGGCCGAACCGGACCTGCCGCCCAACACCTTCACCGAATTCGCCTACCAGGCCATGGAGCACCTGTCCTTCGACCGGCTGGAGGCCGACATCAACAGCCTCGAAGGCGGGCGGCTGGGCGTGCTGTTCCGCATCCAGGGCGAACACCGGCCGCCGCAACGCCAGCAGATCCGCCTGAGCCTGATGGAGGTGATCCGGCGGACCTATCTGGAGAAGGTGCTGCCCCTGCCGTCGGGCACCAAGGTGGACCTGACCCTCGACACCAGCGTCAACTTCGACGAGTTGCTGCGCGATTTCGCCGAATTCCAGTCGCTTCGCGGTTCACAAGCCGTTCAGCCGTGACCATAGAGAAAGAGCCCGGACCTTGGAGACCTCCGCATGACCCGATCCCCCGCCGCAGTCCTGGCGCTTTCCGGCGTCGTCCTGCTTTCGGCCTGCGCCATTCCGGTCAAGGTGGAGGTGGCGCCGATCACCATTTACGCCAAGCTGGACGCCGATGTCCGCCTGCGCCTGGACGAGGACGTCAAGGCGCTGATCCGGCAGAACCCGAACCTCTTCTAAGGCGAGATGACCATGACCTTTGAAAGACTTCTGGCCCCCGTGGCCGTCGCGGTCGGGACGCTCACCCTGGCCGGCGCGGCCTTCGCCGATCCCGCCGCCGCCAAGGCCGCCGTCGACGCCGCCAAGGCGCAAGGGACCGTCGGCGAGCAGAATGACGGCTTCCTGGGCTTCGTGCGGCCGTCGAGCGACGCGGCCCTGAACGCCGCCGTGGCCGAGATCAACGCCGGCCGCCGCCAACTCTACGCCCAGGCTGCGGCGCGTAACAACGTCACGCCCGCCGCCGCCGGCGCCTCGGCCTTCAACACCGTGGTGCAGGACCGGCTGAAGCCCGGCGAGTATTACCAGAACGCCGCCGGCGCCTGGGTCCGGAAGTAGGGCTCAGCCGAACGTCGCGAAGTAGCGGGCGATCAGGCGTTCATAGACCGCCTGGAGCTTGACGATCTCCTCCACCGGCGCCCGTTCGTCGACGGCGTGCATGGTCTTGCCCACAAGGCCCAGCTCCACCACGGGGCAGAGCGCGCGGATAAAGCGGGCGTCCGAGGTGCCGCCGGTGGTGGAGAGCTCGGGCGGGGCGCCGGCCACATCCTCCACGGCGGCGGCCACCACCTCGGTGAAGGCGCCGGGCTCGGTCAGGAAGGCCTCGCCGCTGATCACCGGCTCCACCGTGATCGTCCCGGAAAAGTCGCGCCCCACCGTCTCGGCCTCGCGGGCGATCCAGGCGGCCAGCTCCGCGCCCGTGTGGGCCGGATTGAAGCGGATGTTGAGCCGCGCCCGCGCCTGGGCGGGAATGACGTTGGTGGCGCCGTTGCCGACGTCGACGGTCGTCACTTCCAGGTTCGAGGGCTGAAAGCCGGTATAGCCCTCGTCCAGCACGTGGCTCTGCAGCCGGTGAAGCAGCTCGATCAGCGGCGGGATCGGATTGGCCGCCCGCTGGGGATAGGCCACGTGGCCCTGGCGGCCATCGACGGTGATCCAGGTGTTGATCGAGCCGCGGCGGCCGATCTTGACCATATCGCCGAAGGTCTCGGCGCTGGTGGGCTCGCCCACCACGCAGTGGTCGATGACCTCGCCCTCGGCCTGCAGCGCCTCGACCACCAGCTTGGTGCCGTGGGTGGCTGCGCCCTCTTCGTCGCCGGTGATCAGGAAGGAAAGCGAGCCTGCCACTTCGCCCCGGGCGATGGCCTGGCCGGCCGCCGCCGCAGCGGCGGCGATGGCGCTCTTCATGTCGACCGCGCCGCGGCCGATCAGCACCCCGTCGACGATTTCGGCGGCGAAGGCCTCGCGGCTCCAGGCGCGGGCGTCGCCCACCGGCACCACGTCTGTGTGGCCGGCGAAGCAGAGGTTCGGGCGCGACGTCCCATAGCGGGCGTAGAGGTTCTCGATCTCGCCGAACTTCATCCGGCGGCAGGAAAAGCCCAGATCCTCCAGCGTGGCCTGGACAAGGTCCATGGCGCCCTCGTCGGCGGGCGTGACCGAGGGGCGGCGGATCAGGTCCTGGGTGAGGGCGACGGGGTCGAGGGCGGCCATGGCCTGCTGGTAGCGGGACGGGGGCCTCCCGGCAATGGCCGCGCCGTCAAGGGGCCGCGCCCGGAATGGGAGGCTTAAGGCGCCTCAACCATCCCGGAACGGGAAGCCTCGGCGTCGACCGGAGGGCCGTCGCCGCGAACAATGGGCCCAGATCCTGGAGCCCTCGCCGATGTTCTTCTCCCTCTTCGCGCCCAAGCCCGTGGTTTCGCCCGAACGGTTCCAGGCCGCCCTGCGCCTGGCGCCTGCGCCGGCCCCCCGCGCCGCACGGCGGGAGGCGACGGCCAGCGACCACCTCTATTTCGCGGTCCGCTCGGTGTTCGCCGACGGCCGCCAGCATGTGATGCAGTACGCCTTCGTCGACGATCGCGGCAATGTCGCCTTCAGCGCCTTCGTCCGGTCGCAAAGCCCGGTCGCGCCGTTCGGCGCGCCGCCCGCCGAGGACCTGGCCGCCGAGCCGCTGGAGGTCGCGGCTTTCGAGGCCCTGGCGCGCCGGCTGTGCGCAGGCGCCACCCTGGTGGCGTTCCACCGGGTGCTGCAGACCGGCCTGCTCGGCGAGGCGCTGGATGTCGCGGCGGGGACGGAATGCGCCTGGCGCCGGTTCCAGGCGGTCGCTCGCCGCCGGGGCGTGCGGCTCTCCCGCGGCGAGCCGCTCACCCTCAACGACTGTCTGGAGAAGGCGGGACTTCCGCCCTTGCTCAGCGACGATGCGGCCATGCGGGCCCTGGCGATCCGCGACCTGTGGCGCTGGATGGACGGGACGGAGTAGGGGCGGGCGAGCTGACGAGCCCTTTTCACTCAACCCGAAAACGTGGTTAATGCGCCGGCTGTTCTACGCAAGGTTGGAGATCCGGGATGCGCAGATTCCTGTGCACGCTCGCCGCGCCCGCGGCGGCGGCTGTCGTAGCGTTCGCCGGCGGGCCGGCTTCGGCGGCGATCGTTTCATTGGACGTGGCGGGGGTCGTGAACGCCCTGGGCGGAACCGCCGGGACCTTCGGACCCGATGTGGCGGTCGCCGGCACGGTGCAGTTCGACACGGCCGGCGCAGCGTATCAGACCGGCCCTTATGGCGACGGAGCCTACGCCTACTACCGCCCGATTTCCGGCTCGTTCCAGATCGGCGGCCAGGCCTACGGCTTCGGGCCGTCCGGCGCGCTGAGCGTGGTGGACTGGACGACGGATTCCATCACCTTTTTCGATTCATCCACGGTCGTCGGCCCGACGACCGGCGGTTTCGACCCTTGGTACCTCGCGCTGTCCTTCAACGGGGGGCCGAACACGGTGGCGGGGACCGCCCTGCCCGCCAGCTATGAAAGCCTCGCGGGGCTTACGCCCTATTTCAGCCTCTACTTCAACGGCGGCTACAGCGCCTCTCTGCAGGGCTATCTCAGCGTGGTTCCGCCGGCGAGCGCCGTACCCGAGCCGGCCTCCTGGGCGCTGATGATCCTGGGCGCCGGCCTGGCCGGCGCGACCCTGCGCCGGACCCGGCAAGCGCCGCCTCTCACGGCCTGAGGACTGCGGCGCCGGCCGGATCTTATGGTTAACCGGAGCTTAAGGCGCGACGCGAAGACTGGCGTCATGCGGCTTCTTCCGGTCATCGCCTGCGCCCTCGCTCTCGCCGCAGCGCCGGCGCTTGCCCAGAAGACGCCGCCGAGCGCCCAGGCGGGCCTGCGCGGTCCGGTTCAGGCGACGCCGGCGCCTGAGGCTGAGGCCGCCCCTGCTGAGCTTGCGCCGCCGCGCGCTCCGGCGCCCGCCGCCGCGCCGGCCGACCCCGCCCGCTGCCGCATGACCTGCGCCTCGGCCTACTATTTCTGTATCGCCCAGGAAGCCTCCGACGACTGCCCCGGAAGCTGGGGCCAGTGCCGTGCCGCCTGCGGGACCTCGCGCGCCGGCCGCTGAAATCGCCCCGTGCGCGCAGAAGATTGGCTTGGCCGCCCAGGTCGGCCTATGATGACGCGCGTCACCTTTTCCCCTGAGTCGCCGTACCCAATGTCAGAAGTCGCCTATCTCCCCGCCGGCAAGCGCGAGCAGACCAAGGTTCAGAACCGCCAGGCCATACTGGACGCCGCGCGGGAAGTGTTCGGGGAGCTGGGTTACGAGACCGCCACCGTACGCGACATCATCCGGCGCACCGGGCTCGCGGCCGGCACCTTCTACAACTACTACAAGTCGAAGGAAGAGGTGTACGTTGCGCTCGCCGCCGAAGGGGCGCGCCAGTTCGCCCCCCTGCTGAAGGCCCAACGGGCGCAGGCGCCGGACTGGGAGACCTTCGTGCACGGCGCCATCGAAGCCTATTTCCTGTTCCTCGCCGACGCCCACAAGACCTGGCTGGCCCGTCGGCCTCCGGGCGAGACCCAGCCTCACGTTCACGGCTCCACCCCGGAGATGAAGGCGGTGTTCGACGAGGTGCGCGGCGCCATCGTCGAGGAGATCGCCCGCGGCGGCGCCCCGGCCGCCGATCCGGACTATGTGGCCGCCGCCTGCATCGCCGTCGCCCGCGAGGTGGGGGAGAAGATGCTGGCGCGCCGCCCGATCGACACCAAGGGCGCCACCGATTTCGCCGTGGCCATGATCCAGTCGGGCCTGAAGGGTCTGCCCCAGGCGGGAGCGCATGGCTGACGCCTCCGCCCGGCGCTGGTTCGCCCGCACCCTGCTTTCGCTGCCGGCGCCGATCCTGCGGCTGATGGCCGGCGGCGGCGTGGTCTACAAGGGCGGTCGCACCCTCGACCCGCGCTTCCAGTTCCTGGCCGCGGCCGGCAAACGCCAGCCGCCCCTGACGGCGATGACGCCGGCCGAGGCGCGCAGGGCCACAGCCGCCGCCGTCGCTCAGTTGGGCGGGCGGGCGGAGCCGGGCGTCCAGGTCGAGTCCCTCGCAGTTCCAGGCGCCGACCGGCAGATCCCGGCCCGGGTCTATCGTCCCGGTCGGCAGGATCCCGAGGCCCCCGTCATCGTCTACGCCCATTTCGGCGGCGGGGTGATCGGAGATCTGGACACCTGTCACGCCTTTTGCGGCGTCCTGGCCAAGGTCGCCCGCGCGCCGGTGGTCTCGGTTGAGTACCGCTTGGCGCCTGAGCACCGCTTTCCGGCCGGCCTGGACGACGTGCTCTCCGTCTACCGTTATGTGCGCGACGATGCGGCCAGGTTCGGCGCCCCGGCCGGCCGCGCGGTGATCGGCGGCGACTCCATGGGCGGCAATTTCGCCGCGGTGATCTGCCAGGACCTGAAGGCCGCCGGCGAGCCGCAGCCCGACCTGCAGCTGCTCATCTATCCATGCGTGGATGTGGCCAGCGAGACCGCTTCCATGACCACCTACGCCGAGGCCTATCCGCTCGATCGGGCGACCATGGACTGGTTCATGGGCCACTATATGGGTCCGCAGGACGACCCCGCCGATCCGCGGCTCTCCCCGATCCGCAGCCCGGACCTTTCGGGCTTGGCGCCGGCCGTGGTGGTGACCGCGGGCTTTGATCCCCTGCTCGACCAGGGCGAGGCCTACGCCAAGGCGCTGCAGGCCGCCGGCGTCCCCGCCGTCTATCGCTGCTACGACAGCCTGGCCCACGGCTTCACGGCCTTCACCGGCGCGATCCCGTGCGCCGACGTCGCCTGCCGGGAGATCGCGGGCCTGGTGCGGGAAGGTCTGGAAGGGCGGATCGCCGAATGCGCGCCCTGATCGTCGAGGAACTGCTGCCAGACTATGCCGGCTGCGCCGTGCGCGATGTGCCCACGCCCCAGCCTCGGCCGGGGGAGGTGCTGATCCGCACCCGCGCCGCGGCGGTCAACTTCCCCGATCTGCTGCAGACCCGCGGGGAGTACCAGCACAAGCCGCCCTTGCCGTTTATTCCAGGCCTGGAGCTGGCGGGCGAGGTGGCGGCCCTGGGCGAGGGGGTGAGGGGCTTCTCCGTGGGCGACGCCGTGGTCGGCGGCGCACGGGAAGGGGGCTTTTCGGAATTCGCCGTCGCCCCCGCCGCCGGTCTGCGCCGCAAGCCGGATGCGCTCTCCTTCGCCCAGGCGGCGGGCTATCAGGTCGCCTATCTCACCGCATACGTGGCCCTGGTCCGCCGCGCCCAGGTTCGGCCCGGCGAGTGGGTGCTGGTGCACGGCGCGGCCGGCGGCGTCGGCCTGGCCTGCGTGGACCTCGCCCGGCATCTGGGCTGCAAGGTGATCGCCGCCTCCGCCTCCGACGAAAAGCTGGCGATCATCCAGCGCGAATACGCGCCCGACGCCGTCGTCAATGTGACCGGCGGTTTCCGCGAGCGGGTCAAGGAGATCACCGGCGGCGCCGGGGCGGACGTGATCTATGACCCCGTCGGCGGCGACGTGTTCGACGAGAGCACCCGCTGCATCGCCTTCGACGGGCGGCTGCTGGTCATCGGCTTCACCTCCGGCCGGCTGCCGACCCTGCCGGTGAACATGGCGCTCATCAAAGGCTTCTCGGTCATGGGCGTCCGGGCCGGCGAATATGGTCGCCGGTTTCCGGAGAAGGGCCGCGAAAACATCGAGGCGGTCTGGGCCTTGGCCGACAAGATGAAGCCCCGCGTCCATGCCGAGTTTCCTCTCGACCGTTGGCGCGAAGCCTTCGACACGCTCGCCGGCCGCCAGGTGGTGGGCAAGACGATCATCCGGCCGGATCTGTAGGACATGACCATCGAACATGAAGACCAGCTCGAGGGGCTGAAGGCCGCAGGACGGCTGGTGGCGCGCACCCTGGAGGCCATGGGCCAGGCGCTGGAGCCCGGGATCACCACCCGCGAACTCGACCGGCTGGGCCGCGCCATGCTGGAGCGGGAAGGCGCCCGCTCGGCGCCCGAAATCACCTACAGCTTTCCGGGCGCCACCTGCATTTCGGTCGGCCCGGACTGCGCCCATGGGATTCCCGACGATCGCCCTATCGCCGCCGGGGACCTGGTGAATATCGACGTCTCGGCGGAGCTGAACGGCTTCTTCGGCGACACGGGGGCCAGTTTCGCCGTGCCCCCGGTCAAGCCGCGCATCGAGCGCCTGTGCCGCGACGGCCGCCGCGCCATGTGGACCGGCATCCGGGCGGTGAAGGCGGGCGGCAAGCTGAACGAGATCGGCCGGGCCATCCAGGGCTTCGCCGACAGGAACGGCTACACCCTGGTGAAGAACCTCGCCTCGCATGGGGTCGGCCGTTCGCTGCACGACGAGCCGGGCGAGATCCCCACCTGGTGGGAGCCGCGCGAGAGCCGCCGGATTCCCGAGGGTCTGGTCTTCACCATCGAGCCCTTCCTGTCGCTCGGCGCGGAGTGGGTGGACGAGATGGGTGACGGCTGGACCCTCCGCCCGCCCGGCGGCGAGCCGACCGTCCAGTACGAGCACACCCTGGTGGCCACCCGCCGCGGGCCGGTGATCCTCACCCTCACGGCCTGAATCCCCGATGCAAGGAGGGACGGGACAGTTGACAGGGTCGCCCCAACCCCTTAAGGACCGCCGCTCGATTTTCGAGCCGGAGTTAGCCCTGTGAAGCGGACCTTTCAGCCCTCGCGTCTCGTGCGCAAGCGCCGTCACGGCTTCCGCAGCCGCATGGCGACCAAGAACGGCCAGAAGATCGTGGCGCGTCGCCGCGCCAAGGGCCGCAAGCGCCTGACCGCCTAAGGGCGGCGCAAGACGCGCGCCGAGACTATGGTGTCCGCGTGACGGACGCCGCACCTGCCATCGAACGCCTGAAGAAGCGCGCCGATTTCCTGGCGGCTGCGCGCGCGCCGTCCTGCGCCCGGGGCGCGGTGGTGCTTCAGGCCCGCCCACGGGGCGACGACGACCCCAAGATCCGAGTCGGCTTCACCGCCACCCGCAAGATCGGCGGGGCGGTGGTGCGCAACCGCGCCAAGCGCCGCCTGCGCGAGGCCGCGCGAGCGCTTTTGCCGCAGTTCGGCCGCCCCGGGCATGACTACGTCTTGATCGCGCGCGGCGGCGCGCCCACCCGCCCGTGGCCGCGTTTGCTTGACGACGTGAAAAGCGCGCTGATAAGCCTCGCCGCCGAAAGCGACAGCCCATCCGGCGCACGTCCCCGCGCCCCCGTTCCTCCCGCCTGAGCGCGCGTCCCCATGCAGAACGACAACACCCGCAACACGATCGTCTTCGTGGTCAGCGCGGTCCTGATCCTGATCCTCTACCAGGTCTTCGTGCTGGACCCGATGACCAAGCAGCGCCGCGCCGAGTTGGAGCGCCAGAAGGCGACGGCCGCGCAGACGGAGGCCGCCACCCCCGCCGGCAAGGCGCCCAGCGGGGTCAATGCGCCCGCTGCGGCCGTGACCGTGCCGCGCCAGCAGGCGGCGGCGGCCAGCCCGCGGGTTCCCGTCTCCACCCCGTCGCTCTCGGGTTCGGTTTCCCTGCGGGGCGCACGTATCGACGACCTCTATCTGCGGCGGTATCGCCAGACGGTGGCGAAGGACGCGCCCCCCGTGGAGCTGCTCCGCCCCGAGGGCGCCCAGCACGCCTTCTTCGCCGAAGTGGGCTGGATCGGCGCCAACCTCCCCGGCCTGCCGAACGCCGACACGGTCTGGCAGGTGGTGGAGGGTTCGACGCTGGCGCCCGGCCAGCCCGTGGTGCTGCGCACCTCCAACGGCCAGGGCCTGACCTTCACCCGCCGGATCGAGGTGGACGACCGCTACATGTTCACGGTGACCGACACCGTGGCCAACACCGGCGCGGGCCCGGTGACGCTCGCCCCCTACGCCTCGGTCCAACGCCAGGGCGTGCCCGCCGATCTCGGCCGCAACCACATCGTCCACGAGGGCGCGATCGGCTGGCTCAACGGTCAGCTTCGGCAAGTGAAGTACGACAAGTGGCGTAAGGAGGGCGGCGAGAGCTTCACCTCCACCGGCGGCTGGGCCGGCATCACCGACAAGTACTGGCTGACCGCCGTGATCCCCGAGCAGTCCCAGCGGATCGAAAACCAGTTCCGCATCACCCGCGCCTCGGGCGCGCCGGACATCTACGAAGCCGTCTATGTGGGCCAGCCGAAGATCATCCCGGCCGGCCGCCAGATCAGCGAGACCACCCACGTGTTCGCGGGCGCCAAGACCGTGCCGGTGCTGAACGCCTATGAGGCCCAGCTCGGCGTGCCCCGTCTGGACAGCGCCGTCGACTGGGGGAACTTCTGGTTCTTCACCCGGCCGATCTTTTCCTTCCTCGACTTCATCTACCGCCACATCGGCAACGTCGGGATCGCCATCCTGCTGCTCACCGTGGCCGTGAAGCTGATCTTCTTCCCGCTGGCCAACAAGAGCTACGAGTCGATCACCAAGATGAAGAAGGTGCAGCCGCAGATCGAGCAGCTGCGCGCCAAGTTCAAGGAGGATCCGCCGAAGATGCAGCAGGAGCTGATGGCGCTCTATCAGAAGGAGAAGATCAATCCTCTGACCGGCTGCCTTCCCATGCTGATCCAGATCCCGGTCTTCTACGCCCTCTACAAGGTGCTGACCGTCACCATCGAGATGCGGCATGCGCCCTTCTTCGGCTGGATTCAGGATCTCTCCGCCAAGGACCCGCTGACCATCTGGAACCTGTTCGGCCTGATCCCCTGGAACCCCGCCACCGCGCCGTTGATCGGTGGAATCCTCAATTCCGACCTTCTGCACCTTGGCCCGCTGGCCATCCTCTACGGCTTCACCATGTGGCTCTCCATGGCGATGAACCCGCCGGCGCCGGATCCGGTGCAGCAGAAGATCTTCCAGTTCATGCCGATCATGTTCACCTTCATCATGGCGCCGTTCGCCGCCGGTCTCCTGATCTACTGGACCTGGAACAACGTGCTTTCGATCCTGCAGCAGTACGTGATCATGCGCCGGTTCAAGGTGGACAATCCGATCGACAAGATCATCAGCCGGTTCAGCGGCAAGGCGGCGGGGTGAGCGGGGACCCCGCCTTCTCCGAGGAGGAGCTGGAAGCAGCGCGGGTGCTTTTCGCGCGGCCGGCGGTCTTCCTGATGGGGGCGGTCTCCATCGACGGCCTGCCGGCTCCGGACCTGCCGGAGGTGGCCTTCGCCGGCCGCTCCAACGTCGGCAAGTCCTCTCTGATCAACGCCCTCACCGGCCACAAGCACCTGGCGCGGGCCTCCAACGAGCCGGGGCGCACGCGCGAAGTCAATTTCTTCGTCCTCGATGACAAGCTGCGCCTGGTGGATCTGCCCGGCTATGGCTGGGCCAAGGCCTCCAAGACCGAGGTGAAGAAGTTCCAGAACCTCGGCCGCGACTATCTGCGGGGCCGGCCCAACCTGAAGCGCGCCTATCTGCTGATCGATGCGCGGCACGGGCTGAAAGAGGTCGACAAGGAGCCGATGGACGCCTTCGACCGCGCGGCCGTCTCCTACCAGATCGTGCTGACCAAGGCCGACAAGCTGAAGTCTGTGGAGGTCGACGCCGTTCTCCGCCGCACCGAGGCCGCCATCGCCAAACGTCCGGCCGCCTTCCCCCGCGTGCTCGCCACCTCCTCGGAGAAGGGAACCGGCCTGCCGGACCTGCGGGCGGAGATCATGACCGCCTGTGCGGTCGCGCCCTGACGCCCATGTCATCCCGGTTTGCGGAGCAAGACCGGGATCCATGAACACCCGACGGTTCGGAAAACGGCTCGGCCCCGGCGCGAATGGATCCCGGTCTTCGTCTGGCGACGAAACCGGGATGACACCTGGATGGCGCCTCACCCGGCGTCAGTCTTTCCGTCGGCGCGGCGCCGTGACAGATGATGGCCAAACGCCATCTTTGGACGCCGCCCATGCTCTCCACCGCCGGCCGCACGGCTTACGACGCCGATCTGGATCTGTTCCGCGACCAGGTGCGGAAGTTCTTCGACAAGGCGCTCCATCCCCACCTCGACCGCTGGGAGGAGGAGGGGATCGTCGACCGCGACTTCTGGAAGGCCTATGGCGAGGCGGGCCTGCTCTGCCCGCAGGTCCCGCCGGAGTACGGCGGCCTGGGCCTCGACTACCGCTACAACGCCGTCATCGGCGAGGAGCTGTCCTACGCCGGCTGCTCGGCGGGCGTGACCCTGCAGTCGGACATCACCGTCGACTACATCATCAACTACGGCTCCGAGGAGCAGAAGAAGCGGCTGCTGCCGGGCATGGTGTCGGGCGAGATCATCACCGCCATCGCCATGACCGAGCCGGGCACGGGCTCGGATCTGCAGGGGGTGAAGACCACCGCCGTCCGCGACGGCAACCACTATGTGCTGAACGGGTCCAAGACCTACATCACCAACGGCCAGAACGCCGACGTGGTGATCGTCGTCGCCAAGACCGATCCCAACGCCGGGGCCAGGGGCATCTCGCTCATCCTGGTGGAACGCGACCGTGAAGGCTTCCAGCGGGGCCGGAACCTGGACAAGATCGGGCAGAACTCCGCCGACACCTCCGAACTCTTTTTCGAGGACGTTCGCGTGCCGATCACCAACTGCCTCGGCGAGGAGGGCCGCGGCTTCGCCTATCTCATGAACCAGCTTCCGCAGGAGCGGCTGCAGATCGCTATCGCCGGCCAGGCTGGCGCCCAGCGCGCCTTCGACGAGGCGGTGAAGTTCACCAAGGAGCGCAAGGCCTTCGGTCAGTCGATCTTCGACTTCCAGAACACCCGCTTCACCCTGGGCGCCCTGAAGGCCAAGCTCCAGGCCGGGTGGGCGCACCTGGACTGGGCCATCAAGCGCCACGTGGCGGGCGAACTGACCGCCGCCGAGGCCTCCGCCGCCAAACTGTTCCACACGGAGCTGCAATGGGAGGCCTGTGACGCGGCCCTGCAGCTGCATGGCGGAGCCGGCTATATGAACGAATATCCCATCGCCCGCCTGTGGCGCGACGCCCGCGTCCAGCGAATCTATGGCGGCACCAGCGAGATCATGAAGGAAGTGGTGGCCCGTTCGATCTGAAGACGGTGGGCGCTTGCCGGCGCCGAGGCGGTGACAGGCGCGCCTGCGTCCGCTATCGGAGCGCTCCGACCCGGAGCGCGCATCCCTTGACCGACACCGCCGAAGAACAAGGCTGGGCCACAGCCAAGACCCTGGCCGAAGCCCTGCCCTTCATCCAGATCTACGACCGCGAGACTGTCGTCATAAAGTATGGCGGCCACGCCATGGGCGAGGAGCAGGTGGCGCGCCTGTTCGCCGCCGACGCCGTGCTGCTGAAGATGCTGGGCTGCCATCCGGTGATCGTCCACGGCGGCGGGCCGCAGATCTCGCGGATGCTGGACAAGGCCGGCGTGAAGTCGACCTTCGTCGACGGCCTGCGGGTGACGGACGAGGCCACTATGGAGGTCGCCGAGATGGTGCTGTCAGGCGCCATCAACAAGGAGATCGCCAACTGGATCACCTTGGCCGGGGCGGAAGCCGATGTGCGCGGCGTCGGCCTGTCCGGCAAGGACGCCCGTCTGATCACCGTGGAGAAGGCCGTCCGCACCAAGAAGGACCCCGGCTCCAAGATCGAGGAGGTGATCGATCTTGGCTATGTGGGCGAGCCGACGGCGATCGACCCCAAGCTGATCGAGGCCCTGATCTACGCCGAGGCGGACTACATCCCGGTGATCGCCCCGATCGGCGTGTCCGAGGCAGGCCAGACCTACAACATCAACGCCGACACCGTGGCCGGCGCGCTGGCGGGGGCGCTGGGCGCCAAGCGCATGCTGTTGCTGACCGATGTGGCCGGCGTGCTGGATGCGAACGGCGATCTGGTCCGTCAGATGACGGTCGCCGAGGCCCGCCAGGCCATCGCCGACGGCGTCGCCACCGGCGGCATGATCCCCAAGCTGGAGACCGCCATCGCTGCGGTCGAGGCCGGCGTAGAGGCGGTCGTGATCCTCGACGGCCGCCGTCCCCACGCCATGCTGGTCGAGCTCTTCACCGAGCACGGGTCGGGCACGCTGATCTGCCGATGACCGCCGACCTGACCCACGTCGACACTTGGCTCTTCGACCTGGACAACACCCTCTATCCCGAGGAGTCCGGCTTCATGAGCTCCGTCGAGGGGCGGATGACGGACTTCGTGGCGCGCGTCACGGGCCTGCCGCATGACCAAGCCTACGTCCTGCAGAAGCAGTACCTGGCCGAGCACGGCCTGACGCTGCGGGGGCTTATGCTGCATCACGGCGTCGACCCGGCGGAGTTCCACGCCCTCTTCCACGACCTGTCGCTGGATGCGCTCTCAAGGGATCCTGAGCTGCTGATCGCGCTCGCCAAGCTGCCGGGCCGGCGGTTCATCTTCACCAACGCCGACGACCGCCACGCCGAGCGCGTGCTGGATCACCTGGGCCTTTCGGAACTGTTCGACGACGTGTTCCACATCCATTCCTTCGGCTTCGCGCCCAAGCCCGATCCTGTCGGCTTCCAGCGGATGATCGACGCCCACGGGCTCGACCCCCGCGCCACCGCCTTCTTCGAGGACTCCGAGCGCAACCTGAAGCCGGCCGCCGATCTCGGCATGAGCACCGTGCTGGTGGGCCGCCATGCGCCGGCGTCCACCGCCCCCTTCGTCCATCACCGCACCGAAAAGCTCGCGCCCTTCCTCAACGGGGCGCGCGTGAAGGAAACCGCCCGATGAGTCTGACCCTCTCCGACCTGAAGACCGAGATCGAAGCCGCCTGGGCCGCCCGTGACGGCGTCAACACCGCCACCAAGGGGCCGGTGCGCACGGCGGTGGAAGAAACCCTGCGCCTGCTCGATTCCGGCAAGCTGCGGGTGGCCGAGCGCGAGCCCGACGGGACCTGGACCGTCCATCAGTGGGCGAAGCAGGCGATCCTGCTCTCCTTCCGATTGAACGCAAACCAAGTGATGCACGCCGCCGCGCCGGGTCCCTACTGGGACAAGGTCCCCACCAAGTTCGAAGGTTGGGATGCTCCGCAGTTCGAGGCCGCCGGCTTCCGCGCCGTACCCGGCGCTGTGGTCCGCCGCGGCGCCTATGTGGCGAAGAACGTGGTGCTTATGCCCTCCTTCGTGAACATCGGCGCCTATGTGGACGAAGGCACCATGGTCGACACCTGGGCCACGGTCGGCTCCTGCGCCCAGATCGGCAAGAATGTTCACATTTCGGGCGGCGCGGGGATCGGCGGGGTGCTGGAGCCCCTCCAGGCCAATCCGACCATCGTCGAGGACAACTGCTTCATCGGCGCGCGCTCGGAGGTGGCCGAGGGCGTAATCGTTCGCGAAGGCTCGGTGCTGTCGATGGGCGTCTACATCACCTCCACGACACCGATCATCGACCGCAAGACCGGCAATGTGACGCTCGGCGAGGTGCCGCCCTATTCCGTGGTGGTTCCGGGCAATCGGCCGGCGGCCCACGAAGGCATGCCCTCCACCTACTGCGCCGTCATCATGAAGACGGTGGACGAACGCACCCGCTCCAAAACCTCGATCAACGAACTGCTGCGCGACTAGGCGCCGGCGAAGGCGAGTATCGGAAGAAGGATTCTCGCTCCTTTTCCTCCCGTTCACGGGGGGCGCGCGTCAGCGTGGTGGAGGGGGCGGCCGCCCGCACGACGCCTAACCTCGCGTCCTTGCTGACGGTCAACCTGCATCCGCAGCGCCAAGTCTCGCCCCCTCCACCATCCTTCGGATGGCCCCCTCCCCCGCTTCGCAGGGGAGGGATTGGGCGCAGGCGCTCGGCGCGCATGTGGTGCGCCCAACGCTCATCCACAGAAAACCGCCGGGGGTCGGCTGCCCGATATGGGCGGGTGGCGCCTTCTTGCCATATTAGAAGTTATCTAGTTTTGGCTCCATCGAAGCTCGATGTGAGCGCGTATTTCTGACCAGCGTTCGAATAACGACCTGCTATCTCGCGCAGATCGATAGGAGAAAAGGGCGTTCCGGGTCGGAATTTGGTTGGGTTAATTGAAATTAACCTTGGAGGAGGTGTCTGCGATGCTCAGTCAGATCTCAAAATGGGATGCCTCCACCGTCGCCCCGGAAAGCCGGTCGGTGGCGCGGGACGAGGAGCCGGAGCCTGGCTACCTGGACCAGGACGTCACCCGCTTCTTCTACCGCTGGGGCGGGCATCTCTCGACCACGCTCATCCGCATCCGGGCCCGCTTCGACGGCGACCTCGACCAGTACCTGCTCTATCTGGTGTTCCTGCTGTCGGAGCTGTCGCAGACCATGGCGGCGGCGAGCGCCCGGGCGCCGCAGACCTTCGCCCGCCGGCGGGGGCTGAACGCGCTCAGCCTGTCGGACATTACCCAGATCCCGCGCGAGACCACGCGGCGCAAGCTGCTGGCCCTGGCCGAGCGCGGCTATCTGATCCGCGAGGAGGACGGCCTGTTCGTCCTGGGCGAAGTCTATGGGATCGACCAGTTCTTCGCCGACCTGAAGCCGCTCTTCTGGGATGCGGTGAAGGTGGAGCGATAGAGCCCTGCGGATCGCATGCCAGCTAGTGCATGGTCCCGGCGACGATCTCCAGCTTGTTGCCGTCGGGATCGAGCAGCACGGCCCCGTAGTAGTCCGGGGCGATGTCCGGGTGCCGGCCCGCGGCGCGGAGAACGGTCGCGCCTGCTGCCTCCGCGGCGGCGCAGGCTTCATCCACCGCCGAACGGCTTCCAGCGGTGAACGCGATGTGGGTCCCGAGCCCTGCGACCTGCTTCCCATCGACGGGATACAGCCAGAACAGCCGGCTCTCGCCGCCGGGGCCGTAGGCGAGTTCCTGCTCGGCCGCCCAGGCGTTGGCGCAGCCGAGGGGCGCGAAGAAGGCGTCATAGAAGGCGCGAGCGGCGGCGAGGTCCCGCACGCCTACGGAGAGATGATCGAACATGGGAACTCCCATAACTGAAGCTTCGCCTCAGATGGGCGCCGCGGCGCGGCCCGGCAATGCTCAGGCCGGGACGGTGGCCGCGAAAGTGACCTTCTCCTCGGTCACGTCGGCGAAGACCCGGCCGCCGGCGTCGTCCACCACCAGCCGCAGGTAATAGGCCTGGACCCAGTGGCCGTGCAGGCCCTCGCCCGGGCCCTCGCCGCGCAGGCCGGCCAGCACCTCGGGCCTCAGCCGCGCGCGCGGGCCGATCGCCTCGGCCGCAATGGCCACGAAGGCGCCTTCCTCGACCGCGCGGATCTTGGCCGTCCCGCCGGTCGGCAAGGCGGCGCCAGCCATCTGGACGAGGTTCATCAGGGTGCGGGCCGCGGGTTTGCCCAGCGAGGGCGCCTCCACCTGCCAGTCCAGTTCGGCGCGCATGTGGTTGAAGAGGCCCTGGGCCAGGGTCCTGAGTTCCCGCGGATCGAAGGTCTCGGCCGAGGCCGAGGCGCCGAAGGCGATGCGCGAGAAGGCCAGGAGGTCGGCCAGTTTGCGGGCCGAGCCCGCGATCAGGCCCATGGCCTCTTCCTTCATGTCCTGGGCGCTGGGATCGTCCAGCAGGTCCAGGCCGGAGACGATGGCGCTCGCCGGACTGATGAAGTCGTGGCACATGCGCGCGGCCAGATAGGCCGCCACTTCGGCGGTCTTCGGCTTGGGCGCGGTTTGCGGATCTTGATCGCCGTCGGTCATGTCGTCTGGGAAACTGGCCTGATTTGCCGCTTTGGGAAACGGGCGGGGACGACCGGAGCGCGTTCCGCAAGAGTGGAAACCGGTTTTGCGATCAGAACGCGCTCCAGCTTTTTGAATGTAGAGCACGATTCAACGGTCAGACGGTTCCGCCTGGCCGCATCGTGCTCTAGACAACCGGCCGATGCACGCTTCCGATCCCTTCCTCGCGCCCGGCGTCCTGGTGCGCCACCCCGAGCGCGCCGACTGGGGCCTGGGGCAGGTGCAGTCGGTGGCCGGCCGCAAGGTCACCGTCAATTTCGAGCATGCGGGCAAGCGGACCATCGATGCGGGCGTGGTTCCGCTGCTGTTCGCCGGCGACGATCCCCGGGAGATCCGATGAACGACGTGGGACCCATCCTCGCCGACGTGTGCGAACAGGCGAGCCGGCTGATCCTGCCGCTCTGGAAATCGGGGCTGACGGTGTTCTCCAAGGCCGACGAGAGCCCGGTGACGGAGGCCGACCGCCGGGGCGAGGCCCTGATCCTGGAGCGTCTGGCCGAGCTCTTCCCCGGCGTGCCGGTGATCTCGGAGGAGGACGCCAGCGAATTCGGCGCGCCCGAGCAGATCGGCCCGCGCTTCTTCCTGGTCGACCCGGTGGACGGCACCAAGGCCTTCGTCCGCGGCGATCCGAACTTCACAGTCAACATCGCCCTGGTGGAATCCGGCCGGCCGGTGGCCGGCGCCATCGCCGCGCCCGCCACCTCTGAGACCTGGTACACCGTCGCCGGCGGGGCGATGAAGCGGCAGGAGGGCGGCGTCGGCGAGCCGATCCGGGCGCGGCCCTGGCCCGCGGGGGCGGCGGTGGCGCTGATCAGCCACACCATGAAGGAGGAGACCGCCCGCAAGCTCGCCGACGAGTACGGCTTCGACCTGCGCGAGCCGATGGACTCCTCGATCAAGTTCTGCCGCATCGCCGAAGGCTCGGCCGACATCTATCCGCGCCACGGGCCGACCATGGAGTGGGACATCGCCGCCGGCCACGCGATCCTGGAAGCGGCGGGCGGTTCGGTGCGCACGCCGGAAGGCGAGCCGGTGATCTACGGCAAGGCTCGCGAGGGCTTCCGCAACGGCTGGTTCGTGGCTCGCGGCGGTTAGGCCCGCAACGCCGTCACGTGCAGCCAGGTGCGGGCCACGCCGTCATAGCCTCCGCCCGCTCCGATCCGGATGTCGAGGCGGCTCCAACCACCCGCTTCGGCGTAGGCGGCGCGCAGGGTCTCCTCATTCGGGAAATTATAGTAGCGGCCCAGGCTGTCGCGGCCTTCCCCGTCGCCCGACTTGAAGCCGGCATAGAACAGCCCGCCAGGGGCCAAGGCCCGCCGGACTCGAGCCAGGACGCCTGCAAGCCCCGCCGCCGGCACATGCAACAGGCAGGCGTTCGCCCAGACCGCTTCGTAGGCTTCGACGGCGTCCAGCTCCTCGAAGCGCATCACCCTCACGCGCCTTCCGATCCGCCGCTCGGCCTCCTGCGCCAGTTTCGGCGAGCCGTCGGTCGGCGTGACGTCGAAACCCGCTGCGATCATCGCGGCGGCGTCCTGCCCGCCGCCGCAGCCCAGCTCAAGAATCCGCCCGCCCGCCGGCAGCCGGCCAAGGAACTCGGCCAGGTGAGGTCCCGCCTCGGTCCGCCGAGCGGCGTAGGCGGAAGCCTCCCGGTCATAGAAGGCGAGGGTGGCCGCGTCGTGGAAGCGTCCCTCGCCCATGTGACCTACTCCCAGGGCCCGCGCCGCGCCGGCGCGGTCACCGGCACCGCCGTGCCGGAGCGGCCACGCTCCACCGCGCGGCGGCCCGGGGCGTCCCGGCCGATGAGCTGCAGCAGCGCCTTCACCCGGTTCTGGGTCGCGGGATGGGTGGAGAACAGGTTGTCGCCGCCGCGCCCGGCCAGCGGATTGATGATGAACATATGGGCGGTGGCCGGATTGCGTTCGGCGTGGGCGTTGGCATAGCCGCCGCGGGCGAAGCGCTCGATCTTCTCCAGGGCCGAGGCCAGGGCCTCCGGATCGCCGCTGATCTCGGCGCCGATGCGGTCGGCCTCGTACTCGCGGCCGCGGCTGATGGCCATCTGGACCAGGGCTGCGGCCATCGGCGCGAGGATCATCAGGGCGATGGTCCCCACGATGCCGCCGGGCCGGTCGCGGCCGCCGAAGAACAGGGCGAAGTTGGCCAGGGCCGAGATCGCGCCCGCGATAGTGGCGGTGATCGTCATGGTGAGCGTGTCGCGGTTCTTCACGTGCGCCAGCTCGTGCGCCATCACGCCCCGCACCTCGCGCCGATCCAGCATGCGCAGCAGGCCCACCGTGGCGGCGACCGCCGCATGGTCCGGGTCGCGTCCGGTGGCGAAGGCGTTGGGCTGGTCGGTCTCGATCACATAGACCTTCGGACGCGGCAGCGCCGCGCGGTCGGCCAGGGCATGGACGTCGGAAACGTAGTTGCGCAGCAGCGGGTCGGCGGTCGTGGGATCCACCTCGCGCGCGCCGTACATCCGCAGCACGATCTTGTCCGAATTCCAGTAGCTGAAGGCGTTCATCGCCACGGCCAGGGCCAGGGCGATCGCCATGCCGCCGGCGCCGCCGATCATGTAGCCGACGCCGACGAAGAGGGCGGTCAGGGCCGCCAGCAGCATGAAGGTGCGAAGATGGTTGCGCATGGCGCTCATATGGGATGCGGGCCTCAGGCCGCGCAAGGGCCGCACGCCCTGCTGCGGCGCTAGGCGCGTCGCGGCGACCGGGCTAAAGAAACCCATGTCCATCGAGAAGGAAGCGGCCGCCATCGTCGGGCGGCTCAACGAGGAATACCAGACCACCGTCGCGGCCCTGCGCTCGGCTCTGAAGATCTTCCTGGCGGGGGGGCCTGCGCCCACGCCGGAAGACCGGGCGGCCGGCGCCTTCGTCTATCCGGAGCTCCGCCTGACCTGGCCGCCGGGCCAGGGCTATCCGCGCCTCAGTCGGGCCTATGCCCGCCTTTCCCAGCCGGGAACCTACGCCGCCACGGTGACCCGCCCGGACCTCTTCGGCGACTATCTGACCGAGCAGATCGCGCTCCTGATGAGCGACTTCGACGTCCGCTTCGAGGTCGGGCGCTCGGCCCAGGAAATGCCCTTTCCCTATGTGCTGGACGGGGCGGTCGACATCGCCATGGCCGACATCGGGTCGGCCGACATCGCCCGGCACTTCCCCACCACCGAACTGGCCCACATCGGCGACGAGATCGCCGACGGCATGTGGAATGCGGGCCTTGAGCCGGCGCGGCCGCTTTCCCTGTTCGACGGCCTGCGCACCGACTTCTCGCTGGCGCGGCTGACCCACTATATGGGCACGCCCGCCGAGCACGTGCAGCAGTACGTGCTGTTCACCAACTATCATCGCTACGTGGACGAGTTCGTCCGCTGGGCCTGCGGCCAGCTGCAGGCGGGCGGGCCCTATAAGGCGCTGTCGGCGGCCGGCCGCGTCATGGTCACCCCCGACACCCCCGACCCGGAACAGGCGGTGGCCGAAGGGCCCTGGCGGCGCCACCAGATGCCGGCCTACCACCTGATGGCCGAGGGCCGACGCGGGATCACTCTGGTCAACATCGGGGTCGGGCCCTCCAACGCCAAGACCATCACCGACCACCTGGCGGTGATGCGGCCCCAGGCCTGGCTGATGATCGGCCATTGCGGGGGCCTGCGCGGCTCGCAGACCATCGGCGACTACGTCCTGGCCCACGCCTATCTGCGCGACGATCACGTGCTGGACGGCGTGTTGCCGCCGGAGATCCCCATCCCGCCCATCGCCGAGGTGCAGGTGGCGCTGGGCCGGGCGGCCGAGATCGTCACCGGCGAAAGCGGCGAGCCGCTGAAGCGGCGCCTGCGCACCGGAACGGTGGTCACCACCGACGATCGTAACTGGGAGCTCCGCTTCTCCTCCAGCGCCCTGCGGTTCAATCAATCGCGCGCCGTCGCCATCGACATGGAAAGCGCCACCATCGCAGCTCAAGGCTATCGCTTTCGCGTGCCTTACGGGACCTTACTTTGCGTGTCCGACAAGCCCCTCCACGGCGAGATCAAGCTGCCCGGCCAGGCCAACGCCTTCTACGAACGCGCCATCGGCCAGCACCTGCAGATCGGCATCGCCACCATGGACCTGTTGCGCGAAGAGGGGCAGCGCCTGCATTCGCGCAAGCTGCGCAGCTTCGACGAGCCGCCGTTCCGCTGAGCAGGCGGGGCTGGATCAAAAGGCGAACGTCGACTAGATCGGGGCCATGACGCGACATATTCCGCTCGAGGGCATCGACAACTTCCGCGACTTCGGCGGCTACGGCACGCGCTGCGGGCGGGGGCTGAAGCGGGGGCGGCTGTTCCGCTCCGCGAACCACGCCTATGCGACCGAAGCCGACCTCCAGGCGCTCCGCGACCTGGGCGTCCAGGTGATCGTCGACCTGCGCCGGCGGCGGGAACGAGAGCGGGAGCCCTCGCGGCGATGGGAGGACTTCGCCGGCGCGGTAATCGAGAACGATCTCGACGGCGTGGAGACCGACTGGGCCGAGGGGCTGATGGCGGCCACCACCATCGACGCCAACTGGTTCTTCCAGGACAGCCTGGAGTTCTATCGCCGGGCGCCGCACGCCGAGCGCCACGTGGACCTCTTCCGGCGCTATTTCCACGCCCTGGCCGAAGCCGACGGCGCGGTGGTGGTCCATTGCGCGGCGGGCAAGGACCGCACGGGTCTGGTCTGCGCCCTCACCCACCACATCGCCGGCGTCCACCGCGACGACACGCTCGCCGACTATCTCGCCACCAATGACGAGACCCGGATGGAGCGGCGCATCGCTTTCCTGGGGCCGTGGATCAGGGACCTGACCGGCCGCACCCTCGACGACGCGGCCCTGCGCCAGGCGGTCAGCGTGCATGAGGCCTTCCTGGAGGCGGCGATGGACGAGATCGTGTCGGCCCACGGGACGGTCGAGGACTATCTCGAAGACGTGCTCGGAATCGACGCGCGCCTCCGCGCCGGCATCGAGGACCGCATCCTCGGCTGACAAGGCCGCCAGCTTGGCCTAAGCCTCCCCCGCCAAAATACACGGGGATCGACAACGTCATGCAGAGCTTCCAGCCGCCGCGGCGCATCCTGATGGGGCCGGGCCCTTCCGACGTGAGCCCTCGAGTGCTGGCCGCGCTCGCCCGCCCCACCATCGGACATCTCGATCCCCAGTTCCAGGCGCTGATGGAGGAGATCAAGGCGGCGCTCGCGCGGCTGTTCAATGCGCCCGACCACGCCTGCGTGCCCCTCCCGGCGCCGGGCACAGCCGGTATGGAAGCAGCGATCATGAACCTTCTGGAGCCCGGCGACCGGGCGGTGATCGCCGTCAACGGCGCCTTCGGCGGGCGTATGGCCGAAATGGCCGGCCGGGCCGGCGCGGAAGTCGTGACCGTGGACCACGCCTGGGGCGAACCGGTCGATCCGGCGCGGGTGGAGGAGGTGCTTCAGGCGGCGCCGGCCAAGGTTCTGGCCTTCGTGCACGCCGAGACCTCCACCGGCGCCCGCTCGGACGCCGCTGCGCTCTGCGGCCTCGCGCGTCGCTACGGCGCGCTTTCCATCGTCGACTGCGTGACTTCGCTGGGCGGCGTCGCCGTAGACGCCGCCGCCTGGGACGCCGACGTGATCTATTCCGGAACCCAGAAGTGCCTCTCGGCCCCGCCCGGCCTCGCCCCCATCGCGCTCTCCAAGGCCGCCCAGGCGGCCATCGCCGGCCGTAAGGAGAAGGTGCGCAACTGGCTCTGCGACTTCACCCTCCTGATGAGCTATTGGGGCGGGGAGGGCGGCCGGACCTACCACCACACGGCGCCGATCAACGCCCTCTACGGCCTGCACGAGAGCTTGGTCGCCCTGTTCGAGGAAGGGCATCAGGCGGTTTTGGTCCGCCATGCGCGCATGCACGAGGCGCTGGCCGCGGGCCTGGAGGCCATGGGGCTGAAGTTCCTGGTCGCCGAGCCGCATCGCCTGCCCCAGCTCAACGCCGTGCTCGTGCCCGAGGGCGTGGACGAAGCGGCGGTGCGCGCCGCCGTGCTGGAGAAGTGGGACCTGGAGATCGGCGCCGGTCTGGGTCCTCTCAAGGGCAAGGTCTGGCGGATCGGCCTGATGGGCGCCTCGGCCACGCCCTGGCATGTCCGGCTCTGCCTGACCGCCCTTGGGCAGGCCCTGAACGCCCAGGGATTCGCCGCGGACGCCAAGGCGGCGCTGGCCGCGGCGGAAGCCCGGCTCCCCTGAGCTTTCGCTCTCCCAATCGGCGCCGGTTGGCGTAGGCTCCGGTGAAAAGCCGCCGCCTGCAGGCGGCGAGGGGAGGGACCAGCTTGACCCGCACGCCATCGGCCGTGGAGGCTCACGGCCCGGGAGCCGTCGTCGATTCCGCTGTCGCCGGCGAGCTCGGCGTGTGCGCGCTGCGCCTCAGTGGCTTCGGCCCAGGCGCGGGCCTGGGCC
>NZ_JBKBUH010000001.1:648569-695349 GCF_046290725.1 Phenylobacterium sp. | reverse complement strand
TTTCCCCCCCTCTCCCCCCCCCCCCGGGCGCCTGACCCGCGGCGCCGTCGCCTGGTCGCTGTTCGAAGGGGCGCGCAACCCCTACGTCATCCTGATCACCATCTATGTCTTCATGCCCTACGTGGCCGCCACCATGGTGGGCGATCCGGTGCGGGGCCAGGAGATCGTCTCGCGCTGGAGCCAGTATTCCGGCTGGCTGGTGATGGCGACGGCGCCCTTCCTCGGCGCTTCCATCGACCAGCTGGGGCGGCGCAAGACCTGGCTCGGCCTCTGCGTGGCGCCGATGGTCGTGATGACCTGGGCGCTCTGGTGGGCGAAACCCGACGGCTCGGGCCTATCGGTGACCATGGTCATGCTGCTGACCACCCTCGTCGGGGTGCTGTTCGCCTTCACCGAGGTGCTGCACAATTCCCTGCTGGTCCGCGCCGCCGGCCTGAAGGCGGCGCACAAGGCCTCGGGCTTGGCGCTGGCGCTCGGTAACGCCTTCGCCCTCCTGGCCCTGGTCTTCGTGGCCTGGGCCTTCGCCTTGCCGGGCAAGGTGGACTGGGGCTTCGTGCCGGCTCAGCCGCTGTTCGGCCTCGATCCCCTGGCCCACGAGCCGGAGCGTGTGGTGGGGCCCATATCGGCGCTGCTCTTCGGGCTCTTCGCTCTGCCGCTCTTCCTGTTCACCCCGGATGCGGCGCCGACGGGCGTGCCGGTCCTGCGGGCGCTACGCGCGGGGGCGATGGAGCTCTGGCGCATGGTGGCGGGCATGCGCCGCTATCGGGACGCCGCCGTGTTCCTGGTCAGTCGGATGTTCTTCGTCGACGGCATGACGGCGATCCTCATCTATGCCGGCATCTATGCGTCCGGCGTCATGGGCTGGGGCGCGCTGGAGATGCTGTTCTACGGCATCGTCCTGACCATCCTGGCGGTGCTGGGCGGCTTCGTCGGTCGCTGGCTCGACGCAGGCCTCGGGCCCAAGCGTGCGGTGCAGGTGGAGATCGGCATGTCGATCCTGGGCATCGTGGCGATGCTCGGCATGGCGCCCGACCGGATCCTCTACTTCTGGACCTTCGATGCGGCCACTCGCGCCCCGCTGTGGAACGGGCCCTTCTTCACCACCCTTCCGGAATGGATCTTCCTGCTGATCGGCTTCTCCAACGCCGTCTTCATCACCGCCCACTACGCCTCCAGCCGCACCCTGCTGGTGCGCCTGACCCCGCCGGAACAGACCGGCGCCTTCTTCGGGGTCTATGCGCTGTCGGGCACGGCCACGATCTGGCTGGGCTCGTTCCTGGTCAATCTGGGCACCAACATCTTCAAGACACAGCAGGGCGGGTTCGCCATGATCATCCTGCTCCTGACGGTGGGGTTTGCGGGCCTGTTCTTCGTGCGCGGCGGCGGGCGGCGGATCTGACTTCCCAGGGCGACGCCCGGGGTCTAAGGCGCACGCCATGCGCAGCCTCGCCCAGATCGAGTTGGCCTGGCGGGATCCCGCCGAGGCGGCCCAGCCCTTCGCCGAGGAGCCCTGGACGCTGGCCCTGTTCTCGGGCGGAAACGACGAGCGCGCACGCTGGTCCTATCTGGCCCGCGCGCCGGACGCGACCCTGATCCTCTCCGCCGACGAGCCGCGCGACGCCTTCGCAGCCCTGCGCGAGCTTCTGGGGTCGCCGGTCCCCTCCGGCCAGGACGGGCCGCCCTTTCAGGGCGGCGTGGCGGGGCTCGCCGCCTATGAGTTCGGCGACCGGACCGAACCCGTCGGGCTTTCGCGCCAGCCGGACTGGCCGGATCTGGCCGCGGCCCGGTATCCGGCGGTGCTGGCCTTCGACCATGCGCGCGGGCGAGTGCTGGCCCTGGGCCGCGGCGCCGGGGCGAAAGAGGCGGAGGCGGCCGCACGGCGCGCCGCCGGCTGGCTGGATGGGCCGAGGCCTTCCAACGGTTCGCCCATGCCTGCGACCGCCCTGGAGGCGGCGAATGGAGCCGCCTATGAGTCCGCGGTCGCCGAGGTGGTGGGCCGCATCGCCGCCGGCGAGATCTTCCAGGCCAATATCGCCCGCGCCTGGAGGGGCCGGCTGGCGGCCGGCGCCTCGCCCTTCGACCTGATGCGCCGCCTGCGCGCCGGGAGTCCCGCGCCTTTCGCCGCCTATCTCCGCCTGCCCGGCCGGGCGGTGGTCTCCAACTCGCCCGAGCGGTTCCTGTGCGTTCGGGACGGGCTCGCCGAGACCCGGCCGATCAAGGGCACCCGGCCGCGCGGCCGCTCGCCGGCGGAGGACGCAGTCCTGGCCGCCGAACTCCTCGTCAGCGCCAAGGACCGGGCCGAGAACCTGATGATCGTCGACCTGATGCGCAACGACCTGGCCCGCGTGTGCGCGCCCGGCAGCGTACGGGTTCCACAGCTCTTCGAGATCGAGAGCTTCGCCAACGTCCATCACCTGGTGTCCACGGTACAGGGCAAGCTTGCGCTCGGCCGCTCGGCGCTGGACCTCCTGCGCGCCGCCTTCCCGCCCGGCTCGATCACCGGCGCACCCAAGGTGCAGGCCATGAAAGTTATTGCTGGGTTGGAGCCGCCGCGCGGCCCCTATTGCGGCTCGATCTTCTGGGCCGGGTTCGACGGGGCGCTGGATTCGAGCGTGCTGATCCGCACCGTCGCCTGCATCGAGGAGGCCGAGGGTTGGCGAATCGAGGCTCGCGCCGGCGCCGGGATCGTCGCCGATTCCGATCCGCACGCCGAACGCCTGGAGACGGAGGCCAAGATCGCCGCCATCGTCCGCGCGCTGGGGGGCTGCCCTGGATGACCGGCGCCGTTCCCCTGGACGACCGCGGCCTGCTGCTGGGCGACGGCCTCTTCGAGACCCTGCTCGCCCGCGAGGGGCGCCTGCGGGACCTTGAAGCCCATCTCGATCGGATGGATCGGGGTTGCGCCGCCCTGGGTCTGCCCGCGCTGGACCGCCGGGAAGCCGAGGCTGCGATGGCCCGGGCCGTCGAAGGCGTCGGGGGGCTGGCGGCGGTCCGCCTGACGCTGACGGCCGGGTCCGGCGGCCGGGGGCTCGACCGCCCGGCGAACGTCACCCCCCGGATCTTCGCCTCGGCCTCGCCCTACGCCCCGCAAGAAGGGTCCGCGCGGCTCGTCACCGCCTCGGTTCGGCGCAACGAGGCTTCGCCGGCCTCACGGCTGAAGACGCTCGCCTATCTGGACAACGTACTGGCCCGTCGGGAGGCCGCGGCGGCGAGAGCCGACGAGGCCCTGATGCTGAACACTCGCGGCGAGGTCGCTTGCGCCGCGGCGGCCAACCTCTTCTGGATCGCCCAAGATCGGCTGTTCACGCCGGCCCTCGCCTGCGGCGTGCTGGACGGGACGATGCGGACGAAGGTCCTTACCGCAGCGACAGGCCTCGGGGTGGAGATCGCCGAAGTCCAGGTCGGGGCCGAGGTCCTGGCGCAGGCCGAGGGGCTCTTCCTGACCAACAGCCTGATGGGCGTCCGCGAGGTGGGCGAGCTGGACGGGCGGCGCCTGCCCGCCTTGCCCCTGGCCGCGACACTGGCGCGGCGGGTGGAAAACTAGTTCCGCACCACCGCCACGCCCTTGCGCGGACGCAGGTACATCGTGTGGCGGAAGGTCAACGGCGTCGGGATCACCTGCTGGATCGGCGACTTGTAGGAATAGATGGTGTCGGTGCGCACCAGGGCCTCGCTCGGCAGCAACAGCGCCGGCGGCAACCCGACAAGGGCGCCGGAGAACTCGCCGGTTCCCCGGGTCTGAGACCACACCACCTTCGGCGTGCCGGCCGCATCCGTCTCGATGCTGGTGACTCGGATGGAAAGGGCGGCCACCGGTTGCGGTCGCAACAGGGCCTCGCTGACGTTGAAGACGTCCTCGATTTCGGAGGTTTTCCACTCGCCGCGCTGCGCGATCAGGTCGCCGATGGTGGTCGCCACGTGGCTGGCGCGACGGTTGGCCATCAGCCCCTGGGTCACCTCGACCATGCCGAAATAGAGCAGGATCAGGATAGGGGCGACCAGGGCGAATTCGACGGCCGAGGCGCCGCCGCGGTCCTTGACGAGGCGCTTCAGCATTTCGCACCCACCGGGCCGTCGTTGCTGTAGGGCTCGTTGCGGAAGGCGCGCGCCGATCCGATCAGGCGGGTCCCGTCGCCGCGGTTCTGGAGCGAGGCGTCGAGCAGGGGCGTGAACAGCGGCCAGACGTAATAGGCCCGCACCAGCACGATGTCGCCCGGCGCGCCTACCGACCAGCAGCGGGGGCTGTCGTCCTCGAACTCGTCCGGCGCCTGCGGCGTGGACGCGCCGGCCGCGGTGAAGGTGGCGAAGGTCTCGGCCTCCACCGAGAGCCGCGAGGTGCAGCCGGAAGCGAGCCAGGTCATGTTGCGGCAGACCCTCTCTTCGAAGTCCTTGGCGGTGATCTTGCCGCTGGTCTGGAAGTTGCCGGTGCGGATGTCGCGCGAGGCGAAGTCGATGGCGGTGTCCAGGGTCGCCGAGACCAGCAGCACGAGGCCGAGCTCCAGCAGCCCGAACACCAGCATGAACAGCGGGATGCCGATGATGGCGAATTCGATCGCCGTCGCGCCGCTGCGGGCGCGGGTGAAGCGCCGAAGCCTTGCGAGAGGTGAAGCGATGCGCGTCATGCCGGTCCCGGATCCAATGGCCGCGACCCTAGCTGGAGCTTGCCTAACGCCGCGTTTAAGGCGCCGCTACTTGCCGTCTGCGTCGCCCGCGCGCTCGCAGCCGGTGGCGCAGGCATATTCCTCGACCTTCGGCCCGCGGATGACCGAGACGCGGCCCGCCTCCGGCGCGGAGACCACGATCTGGCGTTCCATCACCGTGCGGCCCAACTGGTCGATGACCAGCAGGTTGGTCACCCCATAACCCTTGCCCAACACCACGGCGTTGCGCCCGTCCAGCACGCTGACGTCGGCGATGGCCGGATTCCCGATCATCACGTCGCGCGTTCCGGCGGGCAGGGCGACGCGCGCGCTCTGGTCGATGGGCACAGAAAGGGTCGGCGCGGCCGCCTGCGAGCCGCCGGCGAGGGCGGCGAAGGCGACCGAAAGGCTGATCAGGGCGTGGCGCATGGAACCATCCGCAGGGGTGTCTGGCCCGCCGAGGGTCGCCCGGAATGGTCAATAAAGGCTGAAAGAATCACGACTCGCGCGCGCGCGAGAATCATTATGTCGAAACGGCGATTTTAGCCGGATTCCGCGCCATGGTTAACCAAAAATAACAGTAAACTAAAGTAAACCATAGAAATTTTTCCGTCAATACTGTGCTGTTTACTGGCAATTAAGCGTGGCCTGCGAAAGTGAAGCTGCAATTCGGGGCGAGCAGGCCAAAGGCTTGATCCCTCAACTGGCTGCTCGCAACAAAGGAGATCGAGCAATGTCGAAGTTCATGAATCGCTTCCTCAAGGACGAATCCGGCGCCACCGCCATCGAATATGGCCTGATCGCCGCCCTCATCGCCGTCGTGCTGATCACCGCCATGAGCGCCCTGTCGGGCAAGATCGGCGGCCTGTTCGACAGCATCGGCTCCGAGCTGGACGCGGCCGGCGGCGGCGGCGGCGGCGGCGGCGAAGGCTAATTCGCCCTAGTTGAGTGAGAACGGAGCCGCGGCGGTTCGCATCGCCGCGGCTCTTTTTCTAGGCGGCTCCGCAGCCGAAGGGAGAAGACCATGAAGACCTTCCTCGACCGCTTCATGCGGGATCAGACCGGCGCCACCGCCGTGGAATACGCCCTGATCTGCGCCCTGATCTCCATCGTGCTGATCAGCGCCTATTCCGCCCTGACGCCGAAGATCGCCGCGGTGTTCGAAAAGGTCGGCAACGCCGTGCCGCAGTCGGACGGCTGAGGCTCGCCCTCGCCATCTGGCCGGCGCCGGCACTAACGCTCCATTCACCGCCGGGCGTGATCATCCGCGGGTCAGGCTCCTCGCCGTTCGGTTGGATATGCTTTCACTTCAGGTCGCCTTCCTGCTGGTCTTCCCCGCCCTCGTCATCGTCGGCGCCTTGAAGGACGCGACCAGCTACACGATCCCCAACTGGATCTCCGCCGTACTCATCCTGGCCTTCTTTCCGGCCGCGTTCGCCTTAGGGGCCGCGCCGGCCGCCATCGGCGTTCACGCAGCCATCGGTGCGGTCGCGCTTGTCATCGGCATCGCGATGTTCGCCCTCGGCTGGATCGGCGGCGGCGACGCCAAACTCTTCGCTGCAGCCGGGCTCTGGCTCGGCTGGCCGGCCGCCTCGACCTACCTCTTCGTCACCTGCATTGCGGGCGGCGTGCTGGCGGTGGGCCTGCTCAATCTCCGTTCCACGCAGATGCGCTCCCTGGTCCAGATGGGCCCGCCCTGGTTCGTGCGCCTGGCGACGCCGGGCGAGAACGTGCCCTATGGCCTGGCCATCGCCATCGGGGCCCTGGTCGCCTTCCCCGGCTCCACCCTGATGCAGGCCTTCGCCGCCGGCTGAGCGCCGCCTTAGGCGCGCGTTAACTATGCCCCCGTCAAATGGCCCGAACGTCCGCGAGAACCGCGGATTTCAGATCATGCGCGCGCATCGCCTGAAGGCGGGCCGCCGCCCGTCCTCCGTCAAGAGCGGGAGCTTCGAGCCAAGACCATGGGCGCCGTCCGGATCGCCATTCTCGCCAGCGCGGCGCTTGCGGCCATCGTGCTGGCCTTCCTCGTCCGCGGCATGCTGTCCCCGCCGTCGGCGCCCCAGACCGCCGCCGTCGAGGCGCCGCCCAAGCCGATGGCCAAGGTGCTGGTGGCCAAGCGCGACCTGCCGGTCGGCGCACGCCTGACGCCCACCGACATGGGCTGGCAGGACTGGCCGGCCGAGGCGTTGAACGAAGCCTTCGTCACCGACGGCTCGCCGCCTGCGGTCCCCGCCCAGGGCGCCGACAAGGCCGTGGAGGCCGCCGGCCGCGCCGCCGCCGAACTGGTCAAGACCCAAGGGCCGATGCAGGCCTTCGAAGGCGCCATCGTCAAGGAGCCGTTCCTGAGCGGCGAACCCATCGTCGCCCGCAAGGTCATCCGCGCCGGACAGAGCGGCCTGATGGCCGTGGTGGTCCAGCCCGGCATGCGGGCGATGGCCGTGCCGATCAACGCCGAAACCGCCGCCGGCGGCTTCATCCTGCCGGGCGACCGGGTGGACGTGATCCAGAGCCGCCAGGCCGAGGAAGGCAAGGGGCGGATCACCGAGACCCTGATGCGCAACGTGCGCGTATTGGCCATCGACCAGCAGACCGCGCCCGGCAAGGACGCCAACGCCATGGTCGGGGCCGTTGCGACCCTGGAAATTCCCGCCTCCGACGTGGAGGTGATCGCCCGCGGCCGCAGCCAGGGCGAGATGCAGCTGGCCCTGCGCTCCTACGCCGACATCGGCGGCGCGCCGGGACGCGGCGTGGCCCGCGGCGACGAAGTGAGGGTCTATCGCGCCGGCGCCATGAAGGAGGTGGCTTCCCAATGAAGTCGAGACGCCTGATCGCCCTCCTCGGCCTCGCCGCCGCCCTGCTGTCGCCGCTCGCTGCGTCGGCCCAAGCGCCGGCGGCCACCACCGCGGTGGTGCGGGTCGACCTGGCCGCCGCCGGCGGCGGGTCGCAGTCGCTTTCCCTGCCTCAGGGCAAGTCGGCCATCGTCGAGCTGCCGGTGGACGCCCGCGACGTGCTGGTGACCAATCCCGGCGTCGCCGACGCCATGCTCCGCTCCCCGCGGCGCATCTTCATCATGGGCATGAAGGGCGGCCAGACCGACGCGGTCTTCTTCGACAACGCCGGCCGCCGGATCCTGACGCTGGACATCCGCGTCGACCAGGACACCGCCGCCGTCGCCCAGACCATCAACCGCATCGTGCCGGCCGCCCGGGTGCGGGTGGACGCCATGAACGAAAGCCTGATCCTTTCGGGCGAAGTGCCGAGCCTGGCCGACGCCGATCGCGCCGTGCAGATCGCGAGAGCCGCCGTGGCCAAGCCTGAGCAGGTGCTGAACATGCTGAGCATCGCCGGCAAGGACCAGGTGATGCTGAAGGTCCGCGTCGTCGAAATGCAGCGTACGGTCATCAAGCAGCTCGGCCTCGATATCAATGCGGTGATCGGCCAGCTGGGAGAGACCCAGTACGTGATCGGCACCGCGGCTCAGTTCGCGGTGAACGGCGCCCTGCTCGGCGGTCTGACAGGCGGGTACCAAGCCGACACCACCAAGCAGCCGACTATGCTGATGCCCTGCATTGGGCCGGGCTGGCAGCCGGACGACAAGTGTCCTGTCGTTGTCCGCGACGGCAATCTCCGGCCCGATGGTACTCGCGGACCCGACAATTGGGATACGGCCACCATCCAGGACACGGCGGGCGATCCCGGCCTCAACAAGGCCGAAGCCAAGATCAAGGCGTTCGAGCGCGTCGGTCTGGTCCGCACCCTGGCCGAACCGAACCTTACCGCCGTTTCCGGTGAAGCCGCCCGCTTCCTGGCCGGCGGCGAGTTTCCCGTGCCGGTGGCCCAGGACAACACCGGTCAGATCAGCGTCGAATTCAAGCCCTTCGGCGTCGGTCTCGGCTTTACCCCCGTGGTGCTCTCCGGCGGCCGGATCGCGCTGAAGCTCTCCACCGAAGTCTCGGAGCTCACCACCGACGGGGCCTTCACCCAGCGCAGCTCCAGCACCAATACCGCCCTGGTCATCCCGGCGCTGACCGTGCGCCGCGCCGAAACGGCCGTGGAGCTGCCCTCCGGCGGCTCGATGATGATCGCCGGCCTCCTGCAGGAAAAGACGCGCCAGAACATCGACGCCCTGCCGGGCATGACGACCCTGCCGGTGCTGGGTTCACTCTTCCGGTCGCGCGACTATCTCTCCGGCGAGACCGAGCTGGTCATCATCGTCACGCCCTATCTGGTCCAGCCCACCAGCCCCGACCGTCTGCAGACGCCGGTGGACGGCCTGCGCATCGCCGACGATTCCTCCACCCTGCTGCTCGGCCAGCTGACCAAGGCCTATAAGGCCAAGCCGCCCTCGGCCGCGGGCCGCGCCTATCAGGGGCCCTACGGGTACGTGATCGAATGAGCCGCAAGATGATCCGCCACGCCGTCCTTCTCGCCGCCGCGGGCGTGCTGGCCGCCTGCGCCACCACCGTGGACCAGCAGGGCCAGGTCGCCGAGCCCCTGACCCCGACCGAGCAGTGGCGGGCCGAGCTCTCCACCCATCCGGAGGAGATCCTGCTGGCGGCCCACGCCTCGGGGCTGTCGCCTCGCCAAGCCGACGCCCTGGCCGCCTTCGCCGCCGGCTGGCGGGAGGTGGAGGGCGGGACGATCACCATCCAGGCGCCCTCCGGCGGCGCGGAGCCCGCGTCCGCCTATCGCGCCGCCGAAGCCGCCCGCGCCTTCCTGGTGGCCCAGGGCGTGCCGGGCGACCTGATCCGTACCGTCGGCTATCGCCCGGGCGACGAGGGGCCGGCGCCCCTGCGCATCGGCTATCTGCGTCACTCGGTCCTGCTGCCGGAATGCGGGCGGGAATGGACCAACATCGCCCGGTCAGCCTCCAACCGGGTGCAGCCCAACTTCGGCTGCGCGGTGACCGCCAACATGGCCGCCCAGATCGCCAATCCAGCCGATCTGGCGGGGCCGCGGAGCTTCGAGCCGGGCGACGCCCAGCGGCGGGGCGTGGTGCTGGACAAGTATCGCAAGGGCGAGCCGACCGCGACGGCGGTGGACAAGCAGGCCAACGGCGCGGTCTCGCGCGTGGTCAACTGATGCGGGGCAGGATGTGATGAAGCCGCAGCCGGACAGGGACCCCTTCGACCTCGAGTTCGAGTCCGACGACGAGTTCGCCCCGCCTCAGGAGGAGGTCTGGCGCGGCGAGGCGGCCGACCCGTTCGCCGACCTGCCGCCGCCGCGCCCGCGGCCGGAGCCCGTGGAGGCGGTCGAGGAGACGCCGCGACCGGCCGCGACTGGCCTGGCCAACCCGGTGCATGAGATGATCTCGGGGGCGGAGGCCGCCTTCGGCGAGGTCAGCCTGCCGCGCATCACCATCCATGTGTTCTGCGAAACCCAGGCGACGGCCGAGCTGGCCGACCGCGCCGCCGGCGACCGCCGCATGGAACGCGCCGTGGTGGTCAACCGCATGGGCGGGCTGGCCGCGGCCTGCGAGCTCTACCAGGGCCAGCCGACGCCCTCCCTGGTCATCGTGGAGAGTCTGGACGCCGGCCCCGGCCTGCTGGCCGGCCTCGATCGCCTGGCCGAGATCTGCGATCCCGGCACCAAGGTGGTCGTCGTCGGCGCGGCCAACGACATCGCCCTCTATCGCGAGCTGATGCGCCGGGGGGTGTCGGAATACCTGGTCCCGCCGCTCAACCCGCTGCAGCTGGTCCGCGCGGTCACCGGGCTCTACGCCGATCCGTCCGCGCCGTTCGTCGGGCGGCAGATCGCGTTCTGCGGCGCCAAGGGCGGGGCCGGCGCCTCGACGGTGGCTCACAACATCGCCCATTCCATCACCGAGCGCCTGCAGACCGGCGCGGTGCTGGTGGACCTCGACCTGCCCTTCGGGACGGCCGGCCTCGACTTCAATCAGGACCCGCTGCAGGGCGTGGCCGACGCGCTCACCCAGCCGGACCGGCTCGATCCGGTGCTGATGGATCGGATGATGGTCCGCTGCACCGAACGCCTGTCGCTCTTCGCCGCCCCGGCGACCCTGGACGCCGACTACGACATCGGCCCGGAGGCCTATGAAGAGGTCACCCAGAAGATCCGCACGGCCGCGCCCTTCGTGGTGCTGGACCTGCCGCACGTCTGGAGCGCCTGGAAGCGCAAGATCCTGCTCTCCTCCGACGACCTGGTGATCGTGGCGACGCCGGACCTGGCTTCGCTCCGCAACGCCAAGAACATGGTCGACCTGGTCCGCCGGGCCCGGCCGAACGACGCCCCGCCGCGACTGGTGCTGAACCAGGTGGGCGTGCCCGGCCGGCCGGAGATCCCGGTGAAGGACTTCGGCGAGGCGCTCGGCCTGACCCCGGCCCTTTGCCTGCCCTTCGATCCCAAGCTGTTCGGCCAGGCGGCGAACAACGGCCAGATGCTGGCGGAGGTGGCGCCCAAGTCCCGCTGCGTGGAAGGCCTCGACGCCCTGGCCCAGCAGATCGCCCGGCGGGACCCGCCCGCGTCGCCCAAGACCTCCCTCTTCTCGAGCTTGTTCAAGAAGAAGTAGATGTTCGGCAAGCGTCCCTCGGCCACCGACACCCTGGCGCCCCGCCAGCCGCCCCCGCCCACCGCGGGGAGCGCGGCCATCGCCACCCGGCCGCCGCGGGCCGAACCCGCCGCCGCTCCGCCGGAGGCGCCGGCCAAGCCCGAGCGCGCCGCGGCCGGCCCCAAGCCGACCCTGGGTTTCGAGCAGCTTCGCGCCGCCCAGGGCCCAGCGCCGGCGACCCAGGTCGTGCGCGAGCAGAGCGACTATTATCACGCGACGAAGACCACCATCTTCAACGCCCTGATCAACACCATCGACTTGGCCCAGCTCGCCCAGCTGGACGCCAAGCAGGCGGCGGAGGAGATCCGCGACATCGTCGCCGAACTGGTGGCGATCAAGAACGTCTCCATGTCGGTGGCCGAGCAGGACCATCTGGTCCAGGACATCATCAACGACGTCCTCGGCTATGGGCCGCTGGAGCCGCTGCTGGCGCGCGACGACATCGCCGACGTGATGGTGAACGGCGCCAACCGCGTGTTCATCGAAGTCAGCGGCAAGGTCCAGCTCACCAACGTCCGCTTCCGCGACAACGCGCAGCTGATGAACATCTGCCAGCGGATCGTGAGCCAGGTCGGTCGCCGGGTCGACGAAAGCTCGCCGATCTGCGACGCGCGCCTGCCCGACGGCAGCCGCGTGAACGTCATCGCCCCGCCGCTGGCGCTCGACGGCCCGACGCTCACCATCCGGAAGTTCAAGAAAGACAAGCTGACGATGAAGAACCTGGTGGAGTTCGACTCCATCAGTCCCGAGGGCGCGCGGGTGCTGGGCGTGATCGGCGCCTGCCGCTGCAACGTCATCATCTCCGGGGGCACCGGCTCGGGGAAGACGACCCTGCTCAACACGCTCACCGCCTTCATCGACCCGACCGAGCGCGTCATCACCTGCGAGGACGCCGCGGAGCTGCAGCTTCAGCAGCCGCATGTGGTGCGCCTCGAAACCCGGCCGGCGAACCTGGAAGGCCAGGGCCAGATCACCATGCGCGACCTGGTGAAGAACTGCCTGCGGATGCGCCCGGAACGGATCATCGTCGGCGAAGTTCGCGGGCCCGAGGCCTTCGACCTGCTGCAGGCCATGAACACCGGCCACGACGGCTCGATGGGCACGCTGCACGCCAACAGCCCGCGCGAAGCCATCAGCCGCCTGGAGTCCATGATCACCATGGGCGGCTACGGCCTGCCGTCCAAGACCATCCGTGAGATGATCGTCGGCTCCGTCGACGTGATCATCCAGGCCGCTCGCCTACGCGACGGCTCGCGCCGCATCACCCACATCACCGAGGTGGTGGGGCTGGAAGGCGACGTGATCATCACCCAGGACCTGTTCGTCTACGAGATCACCGGCGAAGACGCCGAAGGCCGCGTGCTGGGCCGCCACCGCTCGACAGGCATCGCCCGCCCGCGGTTCTGGGACCGCGCCCGCTACTACGGCCTGGAGCGCGAGCTCGCCGAGGCCCTGGACTCGGCGGAATAGGCGGTGGGCGGAAACCTGACCATCCTGCTGGCGGCCGTCCTCGGCTTCGTCACCATCGCTGGGTTGGGCTTCGCCCTGGCCGGCCCCAGCCAGGGCGGCGGTCGTGCGGCCAAGCGCGCCCAGGCCATCGCCGGATCGCGGGAGCGCGACGGGCCCTCCGCCCGGCGCAAGGGTTCCGCGGCGGCCCAGGACCAGCGGCGGCGGCAGATCCTGAAGACCCTGCGCGACCAGGACCGGCAGCAGAAGAAGGCTACGCTCAGCATCGCGGCCAAGATGCAGCAGGCCGGGCTCGGCGATAACCTGCGCGGCTTCTGGATCGCCAGCGGCGTGGTCGGCGTGGTGGTCTTCCTGGTCGTCCTGCTGCTCGGCCAGGCGCCCTGGGTGGCGCTGGGCCTCGGCTTCGGTGCGGGGCTGGGCCTGCCGCGCTGGGTCTTGGGCTTCCTGGCCGGCCGGCGTGTGAAGAAGTTCACGGAGGCCTTTCCGGACGCCATGGACATCATCACCCGCGGCATCAAGTCGGGCCTGCCGGTGCACGATTCCTTGCGGGTGATCGGGGCCGAGGCGCCCGAGCCCCTGGCCGGCGAGTTCAAGCGCATGGTCGAGTCGCTCGGCATGGGCGTCTCCGTCGACCAGGCGCTGGAGAAGATGTACGAGCGGATGCCGACGCCGGAGGTGCGCTTCTTCTCCATCGTCCTGGCCATTCAGCAGAAGACCGGCGGCAACCTGGCCGAGGCGCTGGGCAACCTCTCCACCGTCATCCGCGCGCGCAAGCTGATGCGCGAGAAGATCAAGGCGCTGTCGGGCGAGGCGGTGGCCTCGGCGTTCATCATCGGCAGCCTGCCGCCGGGCGTGGTTGTGCTGATCTCGATGCTGGCGCCCGACTACATGAAGCCGCTCTTCACCGATCCCCGCGGCCATCTGATGCTGCTCGCCGGCGGCTTCTGGATGTCGATGGGCGTCTTCGTGATGCGCAAGATGATCAACTTCCGGATCTAGGGGGCGGCCATGGACATCGTCGGCCTGCTGACCGATCCGGACAACCTGCTCACGGGTTTCGTGGCGGTGGTCTGCTTCGCCACCATCCTCACCATCGTCAATCCGATGATGAACCGTTCGAGCCTGGAAGCGCGGCTGAAGTCGGTTTCGACGCAGCGCGAGGAGTTGCGGCGCAAATCCCGGGAGGCGCTCGCCAAGAAGCATGGCGGACAGCTGCGTCACGCCGACGAAGGCCTCTACAAGAAGGTGGTGGAGCGGTTGCAGCTCTCGCGCCTGCTGGAGGACCCGCAAGTGGTCGACAAGCTGGCCCAGGCCGGCTACCGCGGCCCGCGCCCGGTCTCGACCTTCTACTTCTTCCGGTTCGTCCTGCCGTTCGTCTTCGCAGGCGTCACGGCCATGTACCTGTTCCTGATCAACGACTTCGGCCTGCCGCCGATGACGCGGGTCGCGCTTTCCGTCGGCGGCCTGACGCTGGGCTACTATGCGCCCAACGTCTACATCCAGAACGTCGCCCAGAAGCGCCGGGAGTCGATCGTCGGCGCCTTTCCCGATGCGCTCGACCTGCTGCTCATCTGCGTGGAAAGCGGCATGTCCATCGAGGCGGCGATCCAGAAGGTGAGCCAGGAGATCGGCGGTTCCTCCATCGAGCTGGCCGAGGAACTGACCCTGCTCACGGCCGAGCTCTCCTACCTGCCCGAACGCCGGCAGGCCTATGAAGGCTTGGCCCGGCGCACCAACCATCCGGGCATCAAGTCGGTGACCACGGCGATGATCCAGGCCGAGCGCTACGGCACCCCGCTGGGCGCGGCCCTGCGGGTGATGGCCAAGGAGAATCGCGAAATGCGCCTGGCCGCCGCCGAGAAGAAGGCCGCCCAGCTGCCGGCCAAGCTGACCGTGCCGATGATCGTGTTCTTCCTGCCGGTGCTGTTCGTGGTGATCCTCGGGCCGGCGATCATCAAGGTCCAGGACATGATGTCCACCAATCCGGTGGGCTGACGCGAAACAGCTGTCGAAAGGTCTACTGGGGGCTTCTCAGCGAGTCCCAGCTGCGCGTGGTCTCGCCGCCGGCCGCCACGGCTCGCAGCCAGGCCAGGTTGTTGGCCACCGCCTCCGGCGGCAGGTCCTGGCGCGCCAGGCGTTCGGCCTCGTCGAAACGGCCCTGCAGGCCCAGCACCAGGGCCAGGTTCTGCCGTACGGCGATGGGGGCGTTCGGCTGGGCGGCAGCGCGGCGCAGCAGGGCCTCGGCCTCGCGGGCTTCGCCGCGGTTGGCGTAGAACAGGGCCAGGTTCGACACTGCCGAAGGTTCGTTCGGCGCCAGGGCTACGGCCTGGCGGTGGGCGGCGAGCGCCTCCTCCTCCCGCAACGCCTGCTCGTAGGCGACTCCCAGCAGTGAGGGCGCGCGCCAGTCCTTCGGCGCCAGCGCCTGGGCCCGGCGCGCAGGCTCGATGGCGTAGAAGCCCTGGCCGCGGCCGATGTGCGCCCGGGCTGACTCCAGCAAGGCCTCCACGTGGTCCGGCTGCACCACCAGCACCCGTTGGGAGGCCTGCAGCGCGTCCGCATGGTTCCCCATAGCCCGCAGGGCCTGGGAGAGCTGGACCCCGGCCTCGGCGTCCCGCGGGTCGAGATTGGCCTCCCGCGCCCAGAAGGCGGCGCGCGCCAGCGGATCGAGGCGGGCCACCTGGGCGCGTTCCTCCGGCGTCGCCCGGCGCGGGGCGGGGACAGCCGGGGCTTGGGCCGCCGCCGCGGCGGGCGCCTCCGGCTCGGCCTTCTTCTTCCCCCAGGGCGCAGCCAGCGCAGGCTGGGCGGCGATCAGGGCCGCGGCGGCGGTTGCGGCGAGGGCCGACATGCGACACATGGAATTCGACGGGCTCCGGATTGCGGAAGGCCAGCATCCGCCGCCCGCTTAAAGGAAGCGTTAAGCATAACCGCGCGGGCGACGCCCGCCGGGCGGAGGCCCAGATGTCCGATACGGTTGTTGCGTCCCTGGAAGGCGCCGTTCCCGTCCACGCCCTCTTCGAGGAGGGGCTGGAGGCGTTCCTGGCGGGCCAGAGCCCGTTCGTGGCCGGCTTCGCGCGGATGTCGGAGTTCAAGGCCAAGGCGGGCCAGCTCCTGGCCGTGCCGGACGGCGACGGCGCGCTGCAGATGGCGCTGTTCGGCCTGGGGGCCGAGGCCCGCGCCGACGCCATGGGCTTTCGCGCCCTGGCGGCCCGCCTGCCCAAGGGCGACTTCCGCATCGCCTCCGCCCCGGCCGGATTCCAGCCCGACGAGATCGCCCTGGCCTTCGCGCTGGGGAGCTACCGCTTCGATCGTTACAAGAAGAAGGATGAGCCTCGGCCGCGCCTGGCGGTGGAGGGCGCCGACCTTGCCGAGGTGCGCAGCATCGCCCACGCCTGCGCGCTCGCCCGCGACATGGTCAACACGCCGCCCAACGACCTGGGCCCCCTGCAGATCGAGACCATCGCCCGGGAGATCGCCGAACAGCACGGGGCGCAGATCACCGTGATCGTCGGCGAGGGCCTGCTGGAGGGCAACTATCCCGCCGTCCACGCGGTCGGCCGCGCCGCCGCGCCGGAGCGGGCTCCGCGGATGATCGAGATCGCCTGGGGTGAGGCTGGCGCGCCGCTCGTCGCCCTGGTCGGCAAGGGGGTCGTGTTCGATACCGGCGGGCTGGACATCAAGCCGGCCGCCGGCATGCGACTGATGAAGAAGGACATGGGCGGGGCGGCCCATGTGCTGGCGCTGGCCCGAATGATCATGGCCGCCAGGCTGCCTGTCCGCCTAGCGGTGCTGGTTCCGGCCGTGGAGAACGCCATTTCCGGCGACGCCATGCGCCCGGGCGACGTGCTGGACAGCCGCAAGGGCCTGACCATCGAGGTGGGCAACACCGACGCCGAGGGCCGGTTGATCCTGGCCGACGCTCTGACCCGCGCCGCCGAGCTTGAACCGGCCCTGACCCTGGACCTCGCCACCCTGACCGGCGCGGCGCGCGCGGCGCTCGGGCCGCAGCTTCCGCCCTACTACACCGACGACGAGGAACTGGCCGCCCAGATCGAAACGGCGATGAAGGCGGTCGCCGATCCGATGTGGCGCATGCCGCTGTGGAAGGGCTACGCCGAGGCGCTCGATTCCGACGTCGCCGACCTGAAGAACGATCCCGATGGCTGGGCTCAGGCGGGTTCGGTCACAGCCGCGCTCTTCCTGCAGCGCTTCGCGCCGCCGGGGCCCTGGGCGCACTTCGACATCTTCGCCTGGAATCCGAAGGGCCGCCCTGGCTGGCCCGCCGGCGGCGAGGTCCAGGCGGTGCGCGCCCTTTACCGCATGATCCGGGATCGGTTCGCGTGAGCTTCGACCCGCGCGTCACCCTGGTCCGGCCGGATCTCGCCGCCCGGGCGCTGGAAGGGATCGCGCCGGCTGGGCGATACGCCGACCCGCAGGCCACGGTCGCGCACATTCCCGCCGCCGCCGTCCGGCGCGCGCCCGATCCGGCCGCCGAGCAGGTCGACCAGCTGCTGTTCGGCGAAACCTTCGACGTGCTGGAGGAAGCTGACGGCTTCGCCTGGGGGCAGGCGCGCCGGGACGGCTATGTGGGCTTCGTCGAGGCGGTCTCGCTGGCCCCGCCGGAAAGCCGACCGAGCCACCGGGTGGCGGCGATCCGCACCTACGCCTTCGCCGAACCCAGCATCAAGTCGCGGGCGCTCGGCCCCTATTCGATCAACGCCCTGGTGGTCGCCGAGGCCGAAGAGGGCCGTTTCCTGAAGGCGGCGGGCTCCGGCTGGTTCGTGGCCGATCATCTGGCGCCGGTCGGCGTGTTCGAGCACGACCCTGTCGCCGTCGCCGAACGGTTTCTCGGCGCGCCCTATCTCTGGGGCGGGCGCGAGAGCCTGGGGCTCGATTGTTCGGGGCTGATCCAGCAGGCGCTCTTCGCTTGCGGCCGATCCTGCCCGCGCGACACCGATCAGCAGCAGGGCCTGGGGCGGGAGATCGGCGAGGTCGATCTCGCACGGGGGGACCTGGTCTTCTGGAAGGGGCACGTGGCGATCATGCTGGATCGCGAGCACATCCTGCACGCCAACGCCCATCACATGGCCGTCGCTATCGAGCCCTTGGCGGAGGCGCGCGCGCGCTATCTCGCCGCCAGCGTGGGCGAGCCGACGGCGTTCCGCAGGATTTGAAAGCGACGCGTTAAGCGATCACGCCGCGGGCGCGGGTTCCGGGGCCGCAGCAGGCGCTCCGCCCTCGACGGCGGTCGGCGCGCCCTCGGGGGCCGCGCCTTCGGCCGGGGCCGCCACCGGGTTCGGCGGCGGCGGCGGCAGGTTCGAGCCCTGGGCGTTCAGATAGGCGATCATGTTGACGCGTTCGTCGGTGCGCTTGAGCCCGACGAAGGTCATCTTGGTGCCGGCGATGTGCTTCTGCGGCGCCTTCAGGAACTCCGACATGTCCTCGAACTGCCAGGTTCCGACCTGGTTGCCGTGCTCGATCATGGCCGGCGAGTAGGCGAAGCCGGCGTGGGTTCCGGGCTTCTGGCCCATCACGCCGTAGAGGTTGGGCCCGGTTCCGTTGGCGCCGCCCTGGTTGATCGTGTGGCAGGAGCGGCACTTGGCGAAGGAGGCCTCGCCCGCGGCGATGTCGGCCACCGGCAGGACCGTGCCCCAGTCGATCGGCGCCTCGGCCGCCGCGGCCCCGCCGCCGCCGGCCTCTTCCGGCACGTCGATCGCGTAGCCGGGCTTTTCCAGCGGATGAGGGGCGAACACGGCGGTGGAGACTTCGCGAAGGCCGACGATGGCCAGACCGGTCGCCAGCACGGCGCCGGCGATCTTGTTGAACGTGAGGTCGCTCATAGTCCTAGAATCGGCCCTCTCCAAAGCCGGCCGTGTAGGCCGGCTCAAGCACGGGAATCCCCGCCCCTTATTGCGCCCGGCTCTCTTACACGCTACCGCCGCTCGCGCAACCGGCCAGTTGGTCGCCGTGAAGCCCATGAACCCGATCGTCCTCATTCCCGCGCGCATGGCGGCCACCCGGCTGCCCGGAAAGCCCCTCGCCGATATCGCCGGTCTTCCGATGATCGTCCGTGTGCTGCGCCAGGCTGAGCGCGCCCAGGTCGGACCTGTGGCCGTCGCCGCCGGCGACATCGAAATCGTCGAAGCCGTTCGCGCTGCGGGCGGCCAGGCGGTGCTGACCGATCCGGGCCTGCCCTCCGGCTCCGACCGCATCGTGGCGGCGCTGAAGGAGCTGGACCCGGGCGGCCGCCACGACGTGGTGGTCAACCTGCAGGGCGACATTCCCTTCCTGGCGCCCGAGGTGACGGCCGCCAGCGTGGCGCTTCTGGCCGACCGGCCCGCCTGCGACATCGGCACGGTGATGGTCGCCGAGAGCGGCCCGACCGACCGCGCCAATCCCGACATGCCCAAGGTGGTGGCGGCCATGCAGCCCGACGGCCGCAGCGGCCGGGCGCTCTACTTCACCCGCTCGGTCCTCTATGGCGACGAGCCGGTCTGGATCCATCACGGCGTCTACGCCTATCGCCGCGAGGCGCTGGAGCGTTTCACGGCCGCTCCGCCCTCGCCGCTGGAACGCCGTGAGAGGCTGGAGCAGCTCCGGGCGCTGGAGCTCGGCATGCAGATCTGGGCGGCGGTTATCGAGGAGGCGCCGATCTCGGTGGACAGCCCCGCCGACCTCGAGCGCGCGCGCGCCTATGCGAAGGAGCACCCATGACCACCGGACGGATCGCCTTCCAGGGCGAGCTCGGCGCCAACAGCCACGAAGCCTGCGTCGCCGCCTTTCCGGACATGGAGCCCGTTCCGCACGCCACCTTCGAAGAGGCGTTCGAGGCGGTGAAGTCGGGCGACTGCCAGCTCGGCATGATTCCGGTGGAGAACTCCATCGCCGGCCGGGTGGCCGACGTGCACCATCTCCTGCCGTCCTCCGGCCTGAAGATCGTCGGCGAGCGGTTCAAGCCGATCCACTTCCAGCTGATGGCCAATCCCGGCGTGAAGCTGGAGGATGTGAAGACCGTCGCCTCGATGCCGATCGCGCTTGGCCAATGCCGCAAGACGATCCGGCGGCTGAAGCTGAAGACCGAGGCGGTGGGCGACACCGCGCTCGCCGCCAAGCTGCTGGCCCAGAACCCCGATCCCACACGAGCGGCGATCTCGCCGGCCCTGGCGGCCGAACTCTACGGCCTGGAGATCCTCGCCCGCGACATAGAGGACGAGCACCACAACACCACCCGCTTTCTGGTGATGACCGCCGACAAGGCGCCGCCGTCGCCGCCCTTCACCAGCCCCTGCATCACCAGCTTCGTCTTCCGGGTGCGGAACCTGCCCGCCGCGCTCTACAAGGCGCTCGGCGGCTTCGCCACCAACGGCGTCAACATGACCAAGCTCGAAAGCTACATGGAGAACGGCGCCTTCACGGCGACCTTCTTCTACTCGGAAGTCGACGGCCGGCCGGAGGATCGGGGCGTGGCGCTCGCCTTCGAGGAGCTGCGGTTCTTCTCCGAGAAGTTCGAGATCCTGGGGGTCTATCCGGCCGACCCGTTCCGCTCGCGCGCCTAAGCGGCCGCTCTGCTAGGCTTCCGCCGTGACGCGGATCAGCCTGAAATTCCATTTCGACAACGGCGAGCGCCTTGGCCCCGGCCGGGTGGAGCTCCTGGAGCACGTGCGCGAGCTGGGCTCCATCGCCGCCGCCGGGCGGGCCATGGGCATGAGCTATCGGCGGGCCTGGACGCTGGTCGACAGCCTCAACCGCACCTTCCGCGAGCCGGTGATCGCCACCCAGTTGGGCGGCCGCGGCGGCGGGGCGGCCGTGCTGACCCCGTTCGGCGAGGAGGTGACGCGGCGCTATCGCGCGCTCCAGGCGCGGACGGCCGCGGCGGTCGCCGAGGACCTGGCGGTTATCGAAGCGGCCCTCAATCCGGAGCCAGATCGAGAATAGCCGCGATCTCCGCGTCGGCCGGCGCGGCCATCACCTCCCCGGGCGTCCCGGTCTGGCGGGTCCGCCCCGCCTGCAGTACCGTCAGCCGGTCCGCCAGGGCGGCCGCTTCGCCCAGATCGTGGGTCACTAGCACGATGGGAATGGCCAGCGCCCGGCGCAGTTCGGCCAGGTCCCGCTGCAGCTTGCGCCGGGTCATCCGGTCCACGGCCGAGAACGGCTCGTCCAGCAGCAGGACCGCCGGGTCCCGCGCCAGCGCCCGCGCCAGGGCCACCCGCTGCTGCTGGCCCCCCGACAGCTCCGATGGCCGGCGCTGGGCCATGTCCTCCAGGTGAACGCGGGCGAGCAGGTCGCGCGCGCGCTCCAGAGCTTCGCTCTTGGGCGCTCCTCCCATGGCGCTCGCGACGTTCTGGATGGCCGTCATGTGCGGGAAGAGGGCGTAGTGCTGAAACACCAGACCCACCCGCCGCGCCTGCGGCCGCGCGGCGATCCCCCGCTCGGTGTCGAGCCAGACGGCGCCGTCGCAGGCGATGTAGCCGGATTTCGGATGGGTGAGGCCGGCGATGGCGCGCAGCAGGGTGGTCTTTCCGGCGCCCGAGGGGCCGACCAGGGCGAGAAGCTCGCCGGGCCCGCAGGCGAGTTCCGCCTCCAGGGGAATGGGGCCGGCTTGCGCCGCCCGCAGCACCAGGCCCCCCATGTCCGCCGCCTCAGCCACGCAGCCGCACCGCCCGCCCGCCGACCGCATAGACGGTGGCGATGGCCGCCAGGCTGCCGACCAGCAGCACCGCCGACATCAGGCCCGCGGCCTGGGTGTCGAAGGCCTGGACCCGATCGTAGATCGAAATCGCCAGGGTCCGGGTTTCGCCGGGAATGGAGCCGCCGACCATCAGCACCACGCCGAACTCCCCCACCGTATGGGCGAAGGTGAGCACGAAGGCGCTGAGCAGGCCCGGCCAGGCGAGCGGCGCCTCGACCTTCACGAAGGTCTTCCACGCCGACATGCCGCCGACCCAGGCCGCTTCGCGCAGGTCGCGGCCGACGCCCTCGAAGGCGCGCTGCAGCGGCTGGACCGCAAAGGGCAGGTTGAACAGCACCGAGGCCACGACGAGGCCGGAGAAGGAAAAGGCCAGGGTTTGGCCGGTCAGGGCCCGGAAGGCCTCGCCCAGCGGGCTCGCGGCGCCCATGGCGACCAGCAGGTAGTAGCCCAGCACCGTCGGCGGCAGGACCAGCGGCAGGGCCACCAGCGCCTCGACCAGCCGCTTGCCGCGAAAGTCGCGGAAGGCCAGCAGGCGCGCCAGCACGACGCCCAGAGGCAGCAGCACGGCGCAGGTCCAGGCGGCGAGCTTCAGTGAGAGCGAAAGGGCGGTCCAGTCCATCGCTCAGCGGCCGCCGGGGGGCAGGGTGAAGCCGTGCCGGGCCAGGATGTCGCGCGCGGGCTTGGTCTGCATATACGCGTAGAACCTCTGCGCCGTGTCGCCGGCCTTGCGGGTCAGCACCATGCGCTGGTCGAGGGGGTCGTGCCAATCGGCGGGAATCACCGCGCTCTTCCCGCGCCGCGCCACCTCCGGCGCCAGCGACAGGGAGTAGGGGATGATCCCGCCCTGGGCGGAGCCGGCGCTGGCGAACTGGGCGGCTTGGGCGGCGTTCTCCCCGCGCACCAGCCGCGGCTGCGCCTGGCTCCAGAGCCTGGCGCGGGCCAGGGTCTGCTGGGCTGCGCGGCCATAGGGGGCGTGCTCCGGATTGGCGATGGCGAACCGCCGGATGCGCCCTTGGGCCAGGGCCTGGCGCAGGCCGCGGAGCTGGGAGTCCACCTGCAGGGGCGATCCATGCGGGGCGAACACCACGATGCGCCCACGGGCGTAGAGCACGCCGCGGTCGCGTGTCAGGCCTTTGTCCGCCAGCCGGAAGACATAGGCCTGGTCGGCCGAAAGGAACATTTCGAACGGCGCGCCCTGCTCGATCTGGGTGGTGAATGCGCCCGAGGAACCGAAGGTCAGGCGCACCTTGCGCCCCGTCTCCGCCTCGAACCGGCGGGCGACTTCCTCGAGGGCGAACTTCAGGTCGGCCGCCGCGGCGATCACCGGCGCCTCCTGGGCACGGACGGTCGCGGGCGCCAGCGCCAGCACGAACAACAGGCCAATGAGGATGCGGCGCATGAGGCGCTCCGAGCGCTATATTCGCTCGGATATAGCGGTCGGCCGGCGGAGAGGTCCAGCGGTTGCGACGCCGCAGTCGCTCAGTCTCCTTCGGCCCAGGACTTCAGCAATTGGTGGGCGATGGCGAGCGGCCCGGGCGCCATGACCCCGTCATAGCCGCCCGCGAGCACCTGCCGCGCCTCGGCCCGGGTGAACCAGCGCACTTCCGACAGCTCGGTCTGGTCGGGCGTGGCTTCATCGCTCTCCACCTCGGCGATCAGCCCGATCATCAGCGACGAGGGGTAGGGCCAGGGCTGGGTGGAATGGTAGCGGACCGACAGCGTCTTCAGGCCCGCCTCCTCCTCCAGTTCGCGGGCGCAGGCCTCCTCGATGGATTCGCCCGGCTCCAGGAAACCGGCCAGGGCGGAGAACATGCCTTTGGGCCAGGCTTCCTGTCGGCCCAGCATGCACCGGTCCCCGTGCACGGCGAGCATGATCACCACCGGATCGGTGCGGGGAAAATGCTCGGCCTTGCAGGCGGGGCAGACGCGCTTCCAGCCGCCGTCGACCACCTGGGTGGGCTCGCCGCAGGCGGCGCAATGGCGATGACGCCGGCGCCACTCGAACATCGACTTCGCGGTCGCCACTATGGCGGCGTCGGTCGCCGGCAGCCGCAGGGCTGTAGCCCGCAAGTCTTCGAATCGCCCCAGCCCCGCGAGCGGGCCGTCGGCCGGGTCCGTGCCGCCCTCGATGTCCACGGCGAAGACGGCGGTCTCCTTCCACAGGCCCATGAACAGCAGCCGCTCGGCCCCGCCGGACATCTCGTCGGCCATGTTGGCGGGCAGGTAGGCGAGTTGCAGCCCGCCGTCCTTTCCCTGCTCCAGCAAGGGCTTGCCGTTCCAGAGCGCGAGGGCGAGCGCGTCGTCCGAATTCAGGCGCTCGGATAGCCAGGAGGCGTCGCCGCGCCTTTCGCTGGCGCGGTTCAGGGGGTTGCCGGCGAAGGTGTTCTGGAAGGACGTAAGAGGCATGGCGACCTTCTAGCTCAGTCCGGCGGCGACGGACACGCTTGCGTGAGCGGGCGCGGGCCGCGATATAGGGGGCGGAGATCGGCGACGGGCGGACGCCTCGCCAACCCGGTCAGGTCCGGAAGGAAGCAGCCGTAACGAGTTACGCTCCGGGTCGTTGTCCGGTCTCCACCTACCCCTTACTCTGGCGCTTATGGCCGACGAAGACCTCACGCTCGAAGACGCGACGCCCGAGCGTGACCCCAACACCTCGGACATGTTCGGCGCGCCGCCAGCGCCGGCGCCCGCCGACGAATCGGCCGCCTACACCGTCATCGCCCGCAAGTACCGGCCCCGGACCTTCGAGGACCTCTACGGCCAGGAGGCGATGGTGCGCACCCTGCGCAACGCCTTCGCCTCCCGGCGGATCGCCCACGCCTTCATGCTGACCGGCGTGCGCGGGGTGGGCAAGACCACCACCGCGCGCCTGCTGGCCCGCGCCCTTAACTACGAGACCGACGCGCTCCACGAACCCAGCCTCGACCTCGCCGAAGAAGGCCGCCACTGCCGCGCCATCATCGAGGGCCGGCACATGGACGTGCTGGAGCTGGACGCCGCCAGTCGCACCGGCGTGGCCGACATGCGCGAGCTGCTGGACGGGGTGCGCTATGCGCCGGTCGAGGCGCGCTACAAGGTCTATATCATCGACGAAGTGCACATGCTCTCCACGGGCGCATTCAACGCCTTGCTGAAGACCCTGGAAGAGCCGCCGCCGCACGCCAAGTTCATCTTCGCCACCACCGAGATCCGGAAGGTGCCGGTGACGATCCTCTCCCGCTGCCAGCGCTTCGACCTGCGCCGGGTGGAGCCTGAGGTGATCGTCAGGAACCTGGAGATGATCGCCGAGAATGAGGGCGCGCGGGTGGAGCACGAGGGGCTTCTGCTGATCGCCCGGGCGGCGGAAGGCTCCGTGCGCGACGCCCAGTCCATGCTGGACCAGGCCATCGTCCAGGCCGAGCCGGGCCAGACGGTCACCGCCGCCTCGATCCGCGACATGCTGGGCCTGGCCGACCGGGCCCAGACCATCACCCTGCTCGAGCAGGTGATGCGCGGCGAGGCTGGCCCCGCCATCGAGACCTTCCGCACGCTCTACGGCTTCGGCGCCGATCCGGGTCAGGTGATGCTGGACCTGCTGGAGCACTGCCATGGGGCGTCCGTCGCCAAGGCGGTCGGGGTCCAGGCGCTGACCCTGCCCAAGGAGCAGGCCCAGCGGCTCGCCGCCGTGGGAGCTGCGGTTTCGGCCGGCGCGCTCTCGCGCATCTGGCAGATGATGCTGCGGGCCTATGACGAAGTGCGTCGCGCGCCCGACGCCGCGGCGGCCTGTGACATGGTGCTGATCCGGCTGGCCTACGCCGCCGACCTGCCGGGGCCGGAGGAGGCGCTGAAGCGCCTGCAGAGCGGCGAGCCTCTCAATCCCGGCGGGCCGTCGGGCGGCGGTTCCGGCGGCGGATCGGCCATGGGCGGGGGCGGGGGCGTCGTCGCCCAGGCCCGGATGGTCGCGCCCCAGCCGCAGGCCGCCGAGCCGGCGCCGACCCTGCAGTCCTTCGCCGACGTCCTGGCCCTGATCGAGAAGAAGCGCGACATCACCCTGCGCCTCGACGTGGAGCGCTATGTCCGCCCGATCGCCTTCCGCCCCGGCGTGCTGGAATACGAGCCGGCGCCCGGGGCGCCGGCCAACCTCGCCCAGCGCCTCGTCTCGCGCCTGAAGGAATGGACCGGCCAACCCTGGCTGATCGCCGCCCAGGGCGGCGGCGGGGCCGAAAGCGCCTGGGAGCGCCAGAAGCGCGAGGAACGCGAAGTCCGCGCCGAGATCGAGGCCGATCCCTTCATCCGCTCGGTGATGGAGGCGTTCCCCGGCGCCGAGATCGTCAGCGTGCGCAACCTGCCCCAGCCCGAGGCCTCCACCCTGACGGACGCCCCGGACGAGGACGAAGACGAGTGAGGCCCGTACCATGAAAGATCTCGGCTCCATCATGAAGCAGGCCCAGGCCATGCAGCAGAAGCTGGCCGACGCCCAGGCGCGGCTCGCCGAGCTGACTGTGGAAGGCACCTCCGGCGGCGGCATGGTCAAGGTGACGCTGAAGGGCACGGGCGAGCTTTCCGGCGTGGACATGGACGAAAGCTTGCTGGTCCCCGGCGAGGCCGACGTGCTGTCGGACCTGATCGTCGCGGCCCATGCCGACGCCAAGCGCAAGCTCGACGCCGAACAGGCCGAACTGATGCGACAGGCCGCCGGTCCGCTCGCCGGCATGGGCCTGCCCGGCATGCCGAAGTTCTGAATTGGCAGGCTCCGCTGGACCCGAGATCGAGCGGCTGATCGGCCTGCTCGCCAAGCTGCCGGGCATGGGGCCGCGGTCGGCCCGCCGCGCGAGCCTGGCCCTGCTCAAGCGGCGCGACCAGCTGCTGCTGCCTCTGGCGGAGGCCCTGTCGGTGGCCGCCGAGCGGGTGAAAACCTGCAGCGTCTGCGGGTCGCTCGACACTCAGGATCCCTGCGCCATCTGTTCCGACCCCCAGCGCGACGCCTCGCTGATCTGCGTGGTGGAGGAGGTCGGGGCGCTTTGGGCGATGGAACGAGCCGCCGCCTTCCGCGGCCGCTATCACGTGCTTGGTGGCCTGCTTTCGGCCCTGGACGGGATGGGCCCGGACGCCCTGCGCGTCGGTCCCCTGATCGCCCGCGCGGGCGAGCCGCAGGTGCTGGAGGTGGTGCTTGCCCTTCCCGCCACCGTCGACGGCCAGACCACAGCTCACTATCTCGCCGAGCGGCTGGCAGGGGCCAATGTCGCCGTCACCATGCTGGCCCGCGGCGTGCCGGTCGGTGGCGAACTCGACTGGCTGGACGACGGCACTATCGCCCAGGCGCTTCGCGCCCGGCGGCCGGCCTAGCGCCTACGCCCGACTCCGGCTAAAGAACGTAGCATGAACTTCGAGCTTCTTCTCGCGTTCGCCGCCACGGCCGCCGCTGCGGTCGGGTTCGCCTGGGCCTTTCTCGAGCGTGCTCGGGCCAATCGCGCCGAGGCGCGCGCCTGGGAACTTCAGGAGGCGGCGGCCCGCGCCAGGGTGCTGGAGGACCAGGCGGAGAAGAACGCCGCCTTCCTGCAGGCTCAGGCGGCGGAGGCTATCGCAGCCCAGGTTCTGAAGCGCGCGGACGAGACCTTCCACAGCCGTGAGCAGCTGGCCCAGGCGAGGCTGGAGGCGCAGCTGAAGCCCGTGGCGGAGACGCTGGCCAAGTTCCAGGAACAGGTGGTGGCGGTCGAGAAGACTCGGGCCGAGGAGACCGGGGGCCTGAAGGCCCAGATCGCCCAGCTGCTGGCCGCCTCCACCGCCACTCAGGAGGAGGCGCGCAAGCTCTCGGCCGCCCTGCGCCGCGGCGCCGGCGTCCAGGGGCGTTGGGGCGAGCAGACGCTGCGCAACGTGCTGGAGGCCGCCGGCCTTTCCAAGCACTACGATTTCGACGAACAGACGGGAACAGACACCGAGGAAGGCCGTCGCCGGCCGGACGTGACCGTGCGTCTGCCGGGCGGGGCGGTGTTCGTCATCGACGCCAAGTGTTCGCTGAACGCCTTCCTGGAGGCTCAGGACGCGGCGGACGAAGCCGTGCGCGACGCGGCCTATGCGCGCCACGCCCAGAGCGTGCGGGCCCACATGCAGGGGCTTTCGGCCAAGGCCTATTGGGACCAGTTCACGGCCTCGCCGGATTTCGTGGCCATGTTCATCCCCGGCGACAGCTTCCTGGCCGCGGCGCTGGAGCGCGCGCCGGACCTGATGACCGAAGCCATGGACCGCCGGGTTCTGGTGGTGACGCCCACCACGCTCTTCGCCCTCTGCAAGGCCGTGGTCTACGGCTGGCGCGTCGAGGAGCAGGCGGCCAACGCCCAGGAGATCTCGAAGCTCGGTCGCGAGCTCTACAAGCGCATCTCGGTGATGGGCGGCCATGCGGCCGGCGTCGGCAAGGCGCTGGAGCAGGCGGTCGGCAGATACAACCAGTTCGTGGGCTCGCTGGAGACCCAGGTGATGACCCAGGCCCGGCGCTTCGAGGACTTGAAGGTCGATCACGAAGGTCGCGACCTGCCTGAACTCGGCGCCGTGGAGACCGGCGTGCGGCCGCTGGCCAAGCTGGCGCCGCAGATGCGGATCGTCGGCGGCGACGAGGCGTGAACTCGCCGCGGCGATGTCCCACCTTGACGCTCGGACATAGGGAAACTACCTCCCCGTCATGGCCTTGCGCGAAATCCTCGTCGTTCCGAACCCCGTCCTGAAGCAGGTCTCCGAGCCCGTTGAAAAGGTCGACGACGCCCTGCGCGCACTCATGGACGACATGCTCGAGACGATGTACGCCGCCCCCGGCATCGGCCTGGCCGCCATCCAGATCGGCGTGCCCAAACGGGTGATCGTCATGGACCTCGCTCGCCCGGACGAAGAGCCGCAGCCCCGCTATTTCGTGAACCCCGAAATCCTCTGGGCCTCGGACGAAACAGCCCCCTACGAGGAAGGCTGCCTTTCGATCCCGGAGATCTACGACGAGGTCGAGCGGCCGGCGCGGGTGAAGCTGAAGTACCTCAACTACCAGGGCGAGGAGATCGTCGAGGACGCCGAGGGCCTGTTCGCCGTCTGCATCCAGCACGAGATGGATCACCTGGAAGGCGTGCTGTTCATCGACCATCTCTCGCGCCTGAAGCGCGACCGGGCTGTGGCCAAGGTGAAGAAGCAGGCCCGCGCGGCCTAATTCCCAGTGTCATCCCGGAAAGCACGCAGCGGCTATCCGGGACCCATTCGCGCCGTCTTTGCGGAAGAGGGCTGGGGCGCCCCGTATCTGGCGTGATCGGGTGTTCATGGGTCCCGGTCTTGCTGCGCAAACCGGGATGACGCTCCGGTCGGGACTATTGACTGGCCTTCTCCGAGGCGTCCGGGGCGGTCGCCTCGTGGATCGTCTGCCGGGCTTCGCCGAGCGCCTCCTTCGCCTCCGAACCGGCCTGCTTGGCGGCTTCCTTCACCTCGGCCCCTGCGGCCTTGAGGCGTTCGTTGTCGGCCAGCGCCTTGGCCTCGGCGGCGGCCGTGTCGGCGGCGCTCTCGATCTCGGCCTTGGTTTCTGCCCGGTCCGCGGGCGAACACGCGACGAGGCCGGCGGCGGCCAGGGCGATGATCAGGATGCGATGCATGGCGTGCTCCTTTCAGGCCGCTAACGGCCAAGCTTCGCAGCGGGTTCCGAAAATCCGCCGCTGCGGCTAAACCCGAGCCGCCATGCGCCTCGCCTTCCTGGGAACGCCCGATTTCGCCGTCGCCGCCCTCGCCGCCCTGGTCGAGGCCGGCCACGAGGTCGCCTGTGTCTATTCCCAACCCCCTGCGCCGCGCGGCCGGGGCCAGGCGCTGCGGCCCTCGCCGGTGCACGCCTATGCCGAGGCGCACGGAATCCCTGTGCGAACACCCGCCTCCATGCGCGACCCCGCCGAGGTCGAGGCGTTCCGCGCCCTGGACCTGGACGCCGGCGTGGTCGTCGCCTTCGGTCAGATCCTGCCGCGGGAAATCCTGGAAGCGCCCAGGTTCGGCTGCTTCAACCTCCACGCTTCGCTGCTGCCGCGCTGGCGAGGCGCCGCCCCGATCCAGCGGGCCATCATGGCCGGCGACCGCGTGACCGGCGTGCAGGTCATGGAGATGACGGAAGGCCTGGACGAGGGGCCGGTGCTCGCCTCCGAGACCCTGCGCATCGACGCCCTGGAGACCGCCGGAACCCTCCATGATCGCCTCGCCGAAGCCGGCGCTGGCCTGCTGACGCGCGCCCTGGCGGCGGTGGAGCAGGGCGAGGCCCGCGCCGTCCCGCAGGAGCCCGAGGGCGTCACCTACGCCAAGAAGATCCGCAACAAGGAAGCGCGCATCCGTTGGGACAGGCCGGCGGTCGAGGTGGACCGGAAGATCCGCGGCCTCTCGCCGTTTCCCGGGGCCTGGTTCGAGCTGCCGACCGAAAAGGGCCCGGTGCGGGTCAAGGCCCTGCTGTCGCGCGCAGAAGAAGGCGAGGGTGCGCCGGGAACCCTGCTGGACGACGCCCTGCTGGTCGCCTGCGGGGAAGGGGCGGTGCGCCTGCTGCGCGTGCAGCGCGAAGGACGCGGTCCCCAGGACGCCGAGGCCTTCCTGCGGGGCCGTCCGGTTGCGGCCGGAACGAGGTTCGGCTGATGCCGCGCTACCGCTTGACGCTCGAGTATGACGGCGGCCCGTACAAGGGCTTCCAGGCACAGGGCGACCTGCCCACCATCCAGGCTTCCATCGAACGGGCGGTGAAGGCGTTCTGCGGCGAGACCCTGCGCCTGCAAGCGGCCGGCCGCACAGACACCGGCGTTCACGCCACCGGGCAGGTGATCCATGTCGATCTGGAGAAGGACTGGCCCGCGGAGGTGGTGCGCAATGCGCTGAACGCCCACCTCGTCCCCGAACCGATCGTGGTGCTCGAGGCGGCGGTGGCGGAGGGCGACTGGCACGCTCGCTTCTCGGCCAAGGAGCGGCGCTATCTCTATCGGATCCTCAATCGGCCGAGCCCGCCGGCTCTCGATCAGGGCCGGGTCTGGCATTTCCGCAAGCCGCTGGACGCGGAGGCGATGCACCAGGCCGCCCAGGTGCTTGTCGGCCATCACGACTTCACCACCTTCCGCGACCTGCAGTGCCAGGCGAAGTCGCCGATGAAGACGCTGGACCTCGCCGCCGTGCGACGGGCGGGCGACTATGTGCTGCTGGAGTTCGCCTCGCGATCCTTCCTGCACCGCCAGGTCCGGTCCATGACCGGCACCCTGGCCGAGGTCGGCGTCGGCCGCTGGACCGCCGCCGACGTCGAAGCTGCCCTGGCCGCCCGGGACCGCAGGGCCTGCGGTCCCGTCGCCCCGGCCGAGGGGCTCTATCTCACCGGCGTGAGCTACTAGCCCTTACAGGGCCCGATAGGCCGGCAGGGTCAGGAACTCCTCGAAGGCGTCCGACAGGCTCATCTCGGTGAAGATCGAGATCGCCTCGGCGAAGCGGCCGTTCTCGAAAGCGCCGGCGGGCAGCACCTGGCGCAGGGCCGCCATCTCCTCGTCGAGAAGCTGCTTGAAGAGCTCCGGCGTCACCGTGCGGCCGTCGTTCAGCGTGGCCTTCTGCTGGATCCACTGCCAGATCTGCGCACGGCTGATCTCGGCGGTCGCCGCGTCCTCCATCAGGTTGTAGAGCGGCACAGCCCCGCGGCCGCGCAGCCAGGCCTCGATGTACTGCACGCCGACGCGGATGTTTTCGCGTAGGCCGTGCTCGGTGCGTTCGCCCTCGTGGACCTTCAGCAGATCCTCGCGGGTGACGGTCACGTCCTCGCGCAGCTTGGAAAGCTGGTTGGGCGTCGGCATGACCCGGTCGAACACCTCCATGGCCACGGGGACGAGGTCGGGGTGGGCCACCCAGGTGCCGTCGTGGCCGTTATTGGCCTCGCGCTCCTTGTCGGCGCGGACCTTGGCGAAGGCCGCCTGGTTGGCGTCGTCGTCGCCCTTGACCGGGATCTGGGCCGCCATGCCGCCCATGGCGAAGGCGCCGCGGCGGTGGCAGGTCTGGATCAGCTTCAGCGAATAGGCGGCCAGGAAGGCCGAGCCCATGCCCATCACCGCGCGGTCGGGAGTCAGGGCGTCGGACTGCCGGCCCAGGCGCTTGATGTAGGAGAAGATATAGTCCCAGCGGCCGCAGTTCAGGCCCGCCATGTGGTCGCGCAGCTCGTAGAGGATCTCGTCCATCTCGAAGGCGGCCGGCAGGGTCTCGATCAGCACCGTGACCTTGATGGTCCCGTTCGGCACGCCCAGCGCTTCCTGCGCGTAGACGAAGACCTCGTTCCAGAGCCGGGCCTCCAGATGGCTCTCCATCTTCGGCAGGTAGAAGTAGGGACCCGTGCCGGCGGCCAGCGTCGCCTTGGCGTTGTGGAAGAAATAGAGGCCGAAGTCGAAGAGCGAGCCGCTCATCTCCTCCCCGTCCACCAGGGCGTGGGCTTCCGGCAGGTGCCAGCCGCGAGGGCGGACGATCAGGGTCGCGACCTTGTCCTTCAGCGCATAGGACTTGCCGCTGTTCGGGTCGGTGAAGCCCAGCTTGCCGGCCCAGCGGTCTTTCAGGTTCACCTGGCCTTCGACCATGTTCTCCCAGGTGGGGGAGGAGGCGTCTTCGAAGTCGGCCATGAACACCCGGGCGCCGGAGTTCAGCGCGTTGATGATCATCTTGCGGTCGACGGGGCCGGTGATCTCCACCCGGCGGTCCTGCAGATCGGCGGGGATCGGCGCGACCTTCCAGTCGCCCTCGCGGATCGACTTGGTCTCGGGCAGGAAGTCGGGCTTCTCGCCGCGGTCGAATTGGGTCTGGCGCTCGGCGCGGCGGGCGAGAAGCTCCAGGCGGCGGTCGTTGAACCGGCGGTGCAGCTCGCCCAGGAAGACCAGCGCTTCGGGAGTCAGCACCTCAGCGGCGCGACCCTCCACGGGACCCTTCAGCTCGACGGGCGAACGGGGGGCGACATCGACGGTCATGGCGAAGATCCTTGATCTCCGGGACTTAGGCGCCCGGCGGCCTGAAATCAAAAAATGAGCCCGCCCGACACGCAAGGCCGGACGGGCTCCAGGAGAGACTCTGTGGCGTCAGGAGCCCTGGCCCGTCACGCCGGCAATACGATCTGCTCGGCGGCGATGGAGTAACGCGTGGTCGCCTGGCTGCGGGTCTCCTGGGAGAGACGCTTCCAGACCTCCTTGGCCTCCTCGCGCGTCCGGTAGGGCCCCAGAGCCTGGGGCGCGCCGTTCAGCTCGGAAAAGCGGGTGCAGGCGTACTGCCCTCCGACAACCCAATAGCGTTCCGTCGTCATGGTCCTTGCTCCTCCCCCGCCCGGAGGCGGGGGTCGGTTCTGTGGTCAGGCGAACTGGTTCATCGTGTTGTGGACGCCGCCGGCCTTCAGGGCCGCTTCGCCCGCGAAGTATTCCTTGTGGTCGTCGCCGATGTCCGAGCCCGACATGTTCTGGTGCTTCACGCAGGCGATGCCCTGGCGGATCTCCTCGCGCTGGACGTTCTTGACGTAGCCCAGCATGCCGTCGTCGCCGAAGTACCGCTTGGCCAGGTTGTCCGTGGACAGGGCGGCCGTGTGGTAGGTCGGCAGGGTGATCAGGTGGTGGAAGATGCCTGCCCGCTTGGCCGCGTCGCGCTGGAAGGTGCGGATCTTCTCGTCCGCCTCGATCGCCAGGTCGGTGGCGTCGTAGTCCACGCTCATCAGCTTCTCGCGGTCATAGGCCGAGACGTCCTTGCCCGCCGCCTGCCAGGCGTCGAACACCTGCTGACGGAAGTTCAGCGTCCAGTTGAAGGACGGCGAGTTGTTGTAGGCGAGCTTGGCGTTCGGGATGACCTCGCGGATGCGGTCGACCATGCTCGCGATCTGCTCGATGTGCGGCTTCTCGGTCTCGATCCACAGCAGGTCCGCGCCGTTCTGCAGCGAGGTGATGCAGTCGAGCACGCAGCGGTCGGCGCCGGTGCCTTCGCGGAACTGGAAGAGGTTCGAGGGCAGGCGCTTGGGACGCAGCAGCTTGCCGTTGCGGGTGATCACGACGTCGCCGTTGCCGACCTGCGTCGCGTCGATCTCTTCGCAGTCCAGGAAGGCGTTGTACTGGTCGCCCAGGTCGCCCGGCTCCTTGGAGAAGGCGATCTGCTTGGTCAGGCCCGCGCCGAGGGAGTCGGTCCGCGCGACGATGATGCCGTTGTCGACGCCCATTTCGAGGAAGGCGTAGCGCAGGGCGCGGATCTTCTGGATGAAGTCCTCATGCGGGACCGTGACCTTGCCGTCCTGGTGGCCGCACTGCTTCTCGTCCGAGACCTGGTTCTCGATCTGCAGGGCGCAGGCGCCGGCCTCGATCATCTTCTTGGCCAGCAGATAGGTCGCCTCGGCGTTGCCGAACCCGGCGTCGATGTCGGCGATGATCGGCACCACGTGGGTTTCGTAGTTGTCGATCGCGTCGATCAGCTTCTGCTCCTTGGCCTTGTCGCCGGCCTTGCGGGCGGCGTCGAGGTCGCGGAACAGCATGCCGAGCTCGCGGGCGTCGGCCTGCTTCAGGAAGGTGTAGATCTCTTCGATCAGGGCTGGGACCGAGGTCTTCTCGTGCATCGACTGGTCCGGCAGCGGGCCGAACTCCGAGCGCAGGGCCGCGACCATCCAGCCCGACAGGTAGATGTAGCGCTGCTTGGTGGTGCCGAAGTGCTTCTTGATCGAGATCAGCTTCTGCTGGGCGACGAAGCCATGCCAGCAGCCCAGCGACTGGGTGTAGTTGGCCGGGTCGGCGTCATAGGCCGCCATGTCCTTGCGCATGATGTCGGCCGTGTACTTGGCGATCTCCAGGCCGGTCTTGAACCGGTTCTGCATGCGCATGCGGGCCACGGCTTCCGGATCGATCCCGTCCCAGGTCCCGTTCTTGCCTTTGATGAGCTGGCTCATCTCGATGATATGGTCTTGGTAGGGCATCTGTACTCTTCCGCGAATGGGCGCCGGTCGGTTGTGACAAGCCGTTGCAGCGTCCTAACGCTTGAGATTGCTGGCGCGAAGCCTTAACGCAGTTGCCAAAAGGCCATTCTGTCACAGCGCGACCTTGTAAAACTTGTAAATCTGTGACAACAAGACTCATGGCCGTCTCCACCGATCGCAAGCTGTTCCTGGGCGCCCGGCTGAAGCGCCTGCGCCGGGATCTCGGCCTCACCCAGACGCGCATGGCCGAGGATCTGGGGGTCTCCCCCAGCTATCTGAACCTGCTCGAGCGGAACCAGAGGCCGGTGACGGCCCAGGTGCTGCTGCGCCTGGCCGAGGCCTACGATCTCGACCTGAAGAGTCTCTCGGCCGACCCGGAATCGGCCTCGGCCACCGGCCTGACCGAGGTCTTCTCCGACCAGATGTTCCGCGACCTGGGCGTCGCCCGCCACGAGGTCGCCGAGGTGGCCGACTCCGCCCCTGGCGTTTCCGAAGCCATCGTCCGGCTGTATCGGGCCTATCTCGACCAGCGGCGGCTGGCCGATCTGGGCCAGCTCGGCCGCCCTGAAGAGGGCGCGGGACCTGCGCCGGTGGTGACGCCCTCGGACTGGATCCGCGACTACATCCAGTCCCAGAAGAACTATTTCGCCGAGCTGGAGGAGGCCGCCGAGCAGATGGTGGCCGAACTCGCCTACGAGCCCCAGGACTTCGCCAGCGCGGCGCGCGAGCGCCTTGCGCGGCGACATGGCGTCCAGGTGCGGGTGGTGCCGTTGGAGGTGCTACCGGAATCGGTCCGCCGCTACGACCACCACCGCAAGCGGCTGTTCCTTTCCGAGGTGCTGACCGGGGCGGGGCGCTCCTTCTCCCTCGGCTATCAGCTTGCGGTTCTGGAGTTCGGGCCCCTGCTGGAGGCCATGGCCGAACGGGCCGCGCCGCCGGACCGGCCGACGCGCAATCTGACGAAGGTGAGCCTGGCCAACTATCTCGCGGCGGCGTTCATGATGCCGTACGACGCCTTCCACGAGGCGGCGGAGCGCACCGCCTACGACATCGAGCTGGTCCGGGCGCGGTTCGGCGTCTCGTTCGAGCAGGCCTGCCATCGGCTGACCACGCTCTCGCGGCCGGGGGCGCGGGGCGTGCCCTTCTTCATGCTGCGGGTGGATTCGGCCGGCAACATCTCCAAGCGCTATGCGGGATCGACCTTTCCGTTCTCCCGCTTCGGCGGCACCTGCCCCCGGTGGAACATCCACTCCAGCTTCCGCACGCCCGGCCGCATCGTCACCCAGATCGTCGAGACGCCGGACGGCCAGCGCTATTTCACCCTTTCGCGAACGGTCAGCCGCATCGCCACGCCCTACGCCGGCGATGATTCTGAGCTGGCGGTAGGCCTGGGCTGCGAGCTCAAGTACGCCGAGCGGTTGGTCTATTCCCGCGGCCTCGACCTGCGCGACCCGGTGGCCACGCCGATCGGCCCCGCCTGCCGGATCTGCGAACGGCCGGCCTGCCCGCAGCGGGCGGCCGAACCGATCAACCGCACCCTGACGGTCGACGACTTCACCAAGTCGATCTCGCCCTATCCCTTCGCCTCAGGCTGACACCGGTTGCGCCGGGCCGCCCGTGGGATACTAAGGGGTTACGTTGGGGAAGCGCCTCTGGAGGCGGGGGAGCGGCGAAGGGTTCATGGTTCAGCGTAAGGGCGTCCGCTCGACCGGCCGGTACGAGAAGAAGCGCGAGGCCATCCTCGACGCCTCCACCGAGCTGTTGAACCATCGCGGCGTCAAGGGCCTGACGCTCAGCCTGGCGGCCTCGGCCGTCGGGCTGTCGACCACCAGCGTCACCTATTATTTCAAGCGCAAGGACGACCTCGCGGCCGCCTGCATGATGCGCGGCGTCCAGTGGCTCCAGGAGACGGCCGAGACGGCGCTTTCCGAGGCCGACCCGCCCGCCCGCCTGCACAGGTTGCTGGAGCTCTATCTGGAGCGCCTGCGCCTCACGGCGACGGGGGAGGCGCCGGCCCTGCCGGTGCTGGCCGACATCCGCGCGCTCAACAACCCCCAGCGCGCGACGGTGATGGAAGCCTATATGAAGCTGTTCCGGAAGGTCCGGACGCTCTTCGAGGCGCCGGAGCTTTCCTGGCTCGGCCGCGGCCGCCGCACGGCGCGCACCCACCTTTTGATGGAACAACTGTTCTGGGCGGCCGCCTGGCTGCCGAAATACGACCCCGAGGACTATCCCCGAATCCGCGAGCGGATGTTCGACATCCTCCTCGGAGGGCTGGCGGTGGACGGCGCGCAGTGGGCGCCGGAGCCTGCGCCCCTGGCTGAACTCGCCGCCCGCACCGTCCAGGAGGAAAGCCGCGAGACCTTCCTGCTGGCGGCGACCCGGCTGATCAACGCGCGCGGCTACCGCGGCGCCTCCGTCGACAAGATCTCGGCCGAGCTCAATGTGACCAAGGGCTCCTTCTATCATCACCACGAGGCGAAGGACGATCTGGTGGTCGCCTGTTTCGACCGCACCTTCGAGGTGATGCGCCGGGTCCAGAGGCTGGCCATGGCCCTGCCCGGCGACCAGTGGCTGAAGCTCTCGAGCGCGGCCGCGGCGCTGGCCGAATACCAGCTTTCGGAGCACGGGCCGCTGTTGCGCACCTCGGCGCTCACCGCCCTGCCTGAGCCGATCCGCAAGGTCCAGGTGGATGAGGCCAACCGGGTATCCGATCGCTTCGCGGCCATGATTTCCGACGGCGTCGCCGAAGGTTCGATCCGGCCGGTGGACCCCTTCATCGCCGCCCAGATGCTGAACGCCACCCTGAACGCCGGCGCCGAACTCGGCTTCTGGGTGCCCGGCGTCACCCAGAAGGCCGCGCCCTCGGTCTTCGCGCGGCCCCTGCTGACGGGCGTGTTCGTGCGCTGAGCGCCGTAGCTTAGTGCTGGCTTTCCGGCATGCGGACGACCAGGCCGTCCAGCTCGTCGGTCACCTTGATCTGGCAGGAGAGGCGGCTGTTCTCCTGAACGCCCTCGGCGAAGTCGAGCATCGACTCCTCCATGGCGGAGCGCTCGCCGGTCTTGGCCAGCCAGGCGTCGTCCACATAGACGTGGCAGGTGGCGCAGGCGCAGGCGCCGCCGCAGTCGGCGTCGATACCGGGGATATTGTTCTTCACCGCGCCTTCCATCACCGTCAGGCCGGTCTTGACGTCGATGACGTGCTCGGCGCCGTCATGCTCGATGTAAGTGATCTTGGCCATTTACTCCCCTTCGCCCCGCTTAGGCGGTGACCTCTTTCATGGATATGGACGGGTCCGCAAGCTTGGCCGGGTCGACCGGTTTGCGGTTGGCGATGAGCATCTTGCCCATCATGAACTCGGGCGGGGCGTTGACCGCCTCCACCGCCTGGACCTGATCGCCCTTCAGGTGGAATACCGCGAACTTGGCGCCGGCCGGGTCGCCGCGCAGCAGGATCCTGTCGGCGTCGAACGGCAGGCCGGCGATCTGGAGTTTCAGGTCGTACTGGTCCGACCAGTTCCAGGGCACTTCCGGCGCCGGCGCCGGGCGGCCGACGATGGCGCAGGCGGCCTGCTTGGCCTGTTCCAGGGCGCTCGGCACGCTCTCCGGATTGAACATCCGATCATAGTGCGGCATCGGGCGATGGGTGACGTCGCCAATGGCGAAAACCGACGGGTCGGCCGTGCGGGCCTCCAGGTCCACCACGATCCCGCGGGCGCATTCGAGGCCGGCGTCGCGGGCGATCTCGTCGTTGGGCGTCGCGCCCACGCCCACCAGGATCGCATCGCAAGGCACGATGCGGCCGTCGGCCAGCTCCACGCCCGTCACATGGCCGTTCTCGCCCACGAAGCGGGCGACGGCGCAGCCCAGCTCGAACTGCACGCCGCGCGCCAGGTGATAGTCGCGGAAGAAGTTCGACAGCGCCTCGCAGGCGCTGCGGGCCAGGATGCGGGGCTCGCGCTCCAGCACGACGGCCTCGGCGCCGAGGGCGCGGGCGGAGGCTGCGACCTCCAGGCCGATATAGCCGCCGCCGACGATGGCCAGGCGCTTGCCGGGCGCAAGGTCGGCCTTGATCGCTTCGGCGTCGGCGGCCGTACGAAGGGTGTGCACCCCGCCCAGGTCCGCGCCTTCGATCGGCAGGCGGATCGGCCGCATGCCGGTGGCGATGATCAGGATGTCGTAGCCGATCGTCTCGCCGGTGGAGAGCGTCACCGCCCTGTCGGAGCGGGCGAGCTTCACCGCCGTGCAGCCCGGCCGGAAATCGATGTCTTGCTCGGCGTAGAATTCCAGCGGCTTGAGGGCCAGGGAGTCGGCGTCGGCCTCGCCCTTCAACCAGGCCTTGCTGAGCGGCGGGCGCTGATAAGGCGGGATGGGTTCCTCGCCGATCAGGGTGATCTTGCCGGTGTGGCCGTACTGGCGCAGCAGGGCGGCCGCCGTGCCGCCGGCATGGCCCGCCCCCAGGATCACCACATGCGCGTCCAACTGGCTCATGCAGCCCCCATGCAGAAAAGTGACGGCCCCGTCAACTTTTCAAACGCTGTTCGGATCAGACGACCCGGTCCACCAGCATCTTCTTGACCTCGGCGATGGCCTTGGCGGGGTTCAGGCCCTTGGGGCACACCTGGGCGCAGTTCATGATGGTGTGGCAGCGATAGAGCTTGAACGGGTCTTCCAGATTGTCCAGCCGCTCGCCGGTGGCTTCGTCGCGACTGTCGATCAGCCAGCGATAGGCGTGCAGCAGGGCGGCCGGGCCCAGGTACTTCTCGCCGTTCCACCAGTAGCTCGGGCAGGAGGTCGAGCAGCAGGCGCAGAGGATGCACTCATAGAGGCCGTCCAGCTTCTCCCGGTCCTCCGGCGTCTGGCGCCATTCCGCCTGGGGTTCCGGCGTGGTGGTGTGCAGCCAGGGCTCGATCGAGGCGTACTGGGCGTAGAAGTGGGTCAGGTCCGGCACCAGGTCCTTCACCACCGAGGCGCTGGGCAGGGGGCTGATCTGGCATTCCTTGCCGGGGACCTCCTCCCAGCCGTGGGTGCAGGCCAAGGTGTTGCGCCCGCCGATGTTCATGGCGCACGAGCCGCAGACCCCTTCCCGGCACGACCGGCGGAAGGCCAGCGTCGGGTCCATGGTGTTCTTGATGTGGATCAGAACGTCCAGGACCATCGGCCCGCAGGCGTCCACGTCCACGTCGTAGGTGTCCCAGCGCGGGTTCTCGCTCGACTCCGGGTCGTAGCGATAGATCTTGAACGTCTTGACCTTGGACGCCCCTTCCGGCGCGGGGTGGTGCCGGCCCTTCTGGACGCGCGAGTTCTTGGGGAGGGTCAGTTGGACCATCGGACTCTCTTCCTCGAAGGGCTCAGTAGACCCGCGGCTTCGGCGGGATGTAGGCGATGTCGTTGGTCATGGTGAACGAGTGCACCGGGCGGTAGTCGATCTTGGTCGTCCCGCTGGCGTCGTCGAACCAGGTGAGAGTGTGCTTCATCCACTCGGCGTCGTCGCGCTCCGGGAAGTCCTCGTGGGCGTGGGCCCCGCGGCTTTCCTTGCGGTTGTGAGCGCCCACCACCGTCACCATGGCCTGACCGATCAGGTTCTCCAGCTCCAGGGTCTCGACCAGGTCGGTGTTCCAGATCATGCCGCGGTCCGAGACCTTCAGGTCGCCGCGCTTCTCATGCACGGCCTTCAGGCGCGAGACGCCCGAGGCCAGGCTGGCGTCGGTGCGGAAGACTGCGGCGTCCTCCTGCATGGCCTTCTGCATCTCCAGCCGCAGGGCCGCCGTCGGCGTGCCGCCGCTGGCGTGGCGCAGGCGGTCGAAGCGGGCCAGGTGGCCGTCGGTCATGTGGGGCTTCAGCTCCGGCTGACTGGCACCAGCCTTGATCGTGTCGGCGGCGCGCAGAGCCGCCGAGCGGCCGAACACGACGAGGTCGATCAGAGAGTTGGAGCCCAGGCGGTTGGCGCCGTGCACCGACACGCAGGCCGCCTCGCCGACGGCCATCAGGCCAGGCACCACCTTGTCCGGATTGTCGCCCTCGCGGGTGACCACCTCGGAATAGAAGTTCGTGGGAATTCCGCCCATGTTGTAGTGCACCGTGGGCAGAACCGGGATCGGCTCCTTGGTCACGTCCACGCCGGCGAAGATCTTGGCGCTCTCGGAGATACCAGGCAGGCGCTCGGCCAGGATCTTCGGGTCCAGGTGATCCAGGTGCAGGAAGATGTGGTCCTTCTTCGGGCCCACCCCGCGGCCTTCGCGGATCTCGATGGTCATGGCGCGGCTGACCATGTCCCGGGGCGCCAGGTCCTTCACGGTCGGCGCATAGCGCTCCATGAAGCGCTCGCCCTCGGAATTGGTGAGATAGCCGCCCTCGCCGCGGGCGCCCTCGGTGATCAGGCAGCCGGCGCCGTAGATCCCCGTCGGGTGAAACTGCACGAATTCCATGTCCTGCAGGGGCAGGCCGGCGCGCAGCGCCATGCCGCCGCCGTCGCCGGTGCAGGTGTGGGCGCTGGTGGCCGAGAAGTAGGCCCGGCCATACCCGCCGGTGGCGAGGATCACGAGCTGCGCCTGGAACCGGTGCAGGGTGCCGTCGTCCAGCTTCCAGGCGGTGACGCCGCGGCAGACGCCTTCGTCCATGATCAGGTCGAGGGCGAAGTACTCGATGAAGAACTCGGTGTCGTGCGCCAGGCTCTGGCCGTACATGGTGTGCAGCATGGCGTGGCCGGTGCGGTCGGCCGCCGCGCAGGTGCGCTGGATCGGGGCCTCGCCATAGTTGCGGGTCATGCCGCCGAAGGCGCGCTGATAGATCTTGCCGTCCGCCGTGCGGCTGAAGGGCACGCCCCAGTGCTCCAGCTCGTAGACGGCGGCCGGGGCGTTGCGGCACAGGTATTCGATGGCGTCCTGGTCGCCCAGCCAGTCCGACCCCTTGACGGTGTCGTACATATGCCAGCGCCAGTCGTCCTCGCCCATATTGCCGAGGCTGGCCGAAATCCCGCCCTGCGCCGCTACGGTGTGCGAGCGGGTGGGGAAGACCTTGGTGACGCAGGCGGTCTTCAGGCCCGCCTGGGCGCAGCCGAGGGCGGCGCGCAGGCCGGAGCCGCCGGCGCCCACCACGACGACGTCGAACTTGTGGTCGATGAATTGATAAGCCGCCATGGGATCAGAACGCGCCTCCCAGCGCGACCTTCAGGATGGAGAAGATGGCCAGGGCGCCGGCCAGCACGCAGACGAACAGGTTGAGGATCAGCAGCCCGGCGCGGTTCAGCTTCTCTTCGATGTAGTCTTCGACGATCACCCGCAGGCCGGCGTGCATGTGCCAGAAGCCGACGGCGATCAGCAGGACCAGCAGGGTCGGATTGACGGGATTGCCGGTCAGCCAGGCCACGGCGCCGTAATAGTCCATGCGCGCCAGGGCGAGGCCCGAAAACACCGCCCAGAGAACCAGCGGGACGAGGGCGATGGCGCTCACGCGTTCGGCCACCCAGTGCCCGACCCCGTGCTTGGCGGCGCCCAGCCCGCGGGCGCGGGAAAGCGGCGTGCGATAGCTGGCCATCAGAGGGCTCCCGTCATGGCGGCGATCAGCCAGACCGCGATCGTGGCGGCGGCGGCGAAGGCGAAGGCGGCGACCGCCGAGGCGTTGGCGCTCTTCACGTCCAGCCCGTGGCCGGCGTCCCAGACCAGGTGCCGGATCCCGTTGGCGAGGTGATAGAAGAGCGAAAGCGTCAGGCCGAACATGACGAGCTTGCCCAGCGGGGATCCGAGGATCGCCTTGTAGGCGCCATAGACCTCCGGCCCCGCCGCGAGCGCGATCGCCCATCCGGCCAGGATCAGCGCCCCGGCATAGAGCGCCACACCCGTCATCCGGTGCAGGATCGAGGTCCACATGGTGATATGCCAGCGCCACACCTGCAGGTGCGGCGAGAGCGGACGGGCGCGCGGGGTGTCGGTCATGGGACCCTTGGCTTTTTCCAACACGAGAAGGCGGCTCCGCTTTTAAGCCGCCCGAGGGGGGTGTCAACGAAAGCGCCGCCCGGGCGCCGCCACGTCAAGGCCAGCCTTCGTCGATTGGGAAGTGTGTCGCGAAAACGCGAGCGCGCAATGAGTTTGTTCTGTAGTTATCCTTCGCAGGAGGCGAAGGATGCGCTTCGATCTGACGGACCTGCGCCTGTTCTGCGACATCGCCGACGCCGGCTCGATCACCCATGGGGCCGAACGCAGCGCTCTGGCGCTCTCGGCCGCGTCCACCCGGATCCGCAATATGGAGGAGGCGCTGGGGGCGCCGCTGCTCGCCCGCTCCCGCGCAGGCGTCGCCCTGACGCCGGCGGGCCGCACCCTGCTCAAGCACGCCCGCGCCATCCTGGTCCAGAGCGCACGGCTGCGGGAGGACCTGGGCGCCTTTGCGGGCGGCGTATCGGGCGAGGTGCGTCTGCTGGCCAACACCAACGCCCTGACCGAATTCCTGCCTGAGGCGCTGGGGCGGTTCCTGGCCGAACATCCCCAGGTCAGCGTCGATCTGGAGGAGCGGCTGTCGGACGAGATCGTCGGCCTGATCGCCGAGGGCGTGGGCGACATCGGCATCGTCGCCGGTACGGTGGATGTCGGCGCGCTCCAGACTTTCCCCTTCCGCTCCGACCGCTTCGTTGTGGTGACGCCGGCCGATCACGCCCTGGCCGGCCGGCGCGCGGTCGCATTCTCCGAGGTGCTGGACCAGGATTTCGTGGGGCTCGACCGGGCCAGCTCTCTCCAGCGCTTCCTGGCGTCCAAGGCGGCGCGCGAAGGCCGGCCGCTGCGCCTGCGCGTCCAGCTTCGCAGTTTCGACGCGGTCTGCCGGATGGTGAAAAGCGGCGTCGGGGTCGGCATCGTGCCCCAGACCACGGCGATCCGGGCGATCCGGACCATGGACCTGGCGGTGCTGGACCTCAGCGACGACTGGGCGCTGCGCGAACTCACCATCTGCGTGCGGAACCTGGACGATCTGGCGCCCTACGCGCGGGACCTCGTGGAGAGCCTGCGGTCCCGGGGATGACGTTCAGGCCGCGTCGTCGCGGTCCTGCAGCCAGTCGGCCGACCGCATCTCCTGCAGGCGTGAGGCGGTGCGCTCGAACTCGAAGGCGCCGTCTCCCTCGGGATAGAGAGCGGCAGGATCGGTTTCGGCCAGTACGATCAGCCGGGTCTTCGCCTCGTAGAGGGCGTCGATGAGGATGACGAAGCGGCGGGCCTCTTCCCGGCGGCTGGGCGTCAGTCGCGGCACATCCTGCAGAAAGACGGTGTGGAATCGCTCGGCTATGGCCACATAGTCGTTGGGGCCCAGCGCCACAGAGCAGAGACTGGCGAAGGAGGTCCGCACCAGCCCGCCAGCGGCGTGCGGCAGGTGCACGTGCCGGCCCAGCACCTCCAGGCTCTCGCCCACCTCCTCCTCGCCGCCCAGCATGTCGCGCCACAGCGCCAGGAAGCTGCGCTCGTTGTCCGGATCGTTCGGCGAGAACCAGGTTCCGGCGGCGCGCAGCCGGTCGAGGCGGTAGTCGTGGGGCCCGGCCACCCGCACCACCTCCACCTTCGACTTCAGGAGTTCGATGAACGGCAGGAAGAGCTGACGGTTGATGCCGTCCTTGTAGAGTTCGTCTGGCAAGCGGTTCGACGTGGCGGTCAGCGTCACGCCGCGGGCGAACAGCGCCTCGAACAGCCGGCCCAGGATCATGGCGTCGGCGATGTCGGTGACCTGGAACTCGTCGAAGCACAGCAGCCGCGCCTGGCCGGCGACCACCTCGGCGACCGGCGGGATGGGATCGTCGCCCTTGTGCTGGCCGAAGCGGGCTTTCCGCGCGGCCGCGTCGCCCTTGCGCCAGGCGTCGATCAGGCGGTGGATCTCGCCCATGAAGACGTGGAAGTGGACCCGCCGCTTGGCGGCGACGGACGCCGTCTCGAAGAAGAGGTCCATCAGCATGGACTTGCCGCGCCCCACGGGTCCCACGAGATACACGCCGCGCTGGCTTTCGGGCTTGCGAAACAGGGCTACGAAACGCCCGGGCTCTGCGCCTGAAAGATCGGCCTCCAGCCGCCCTAGAGCCCGGACGGCGGCGGCCTGGGCGGGGTCGGGCGCGATGTCGCCCGCAGCCAGGCGGGCTTGGTAGGCGGCTTCGATAGCGGACGGCATCTGCATTCCCGCCTAGCGGGCGACCGCGCCCGCGGCAAGCGGAACAGGCGTGCGGGCCGCGCGGTTGGGGGTTGGATCACCAGAAACCAAGGAGACTCCGAAATGGCCGACGAACCGCGCACTCCCGCCGCCGACACGGTCGCCGCAAACCGCGCGCGCATGCAGGGCTCCGGCGTTGGGCAATCGGAGATGGACGCCCAGCGGGATCCGAACCGGTTCCAGAGCGCCACGGCTCCGGAGCGTAACGAGGCCTTCGACACTCAAGCGGCCTTCGACCAATCGGGCGACCGGCCGGCCGCGGCGACCTTCGAGGAGGCGGACTCTTCCAGCGCGGACGACGGACAATCGGAAACTGGGGGAGAAAAGCGCAGTTTCGACACGGCGCCTGATCCGCGCCTGATCGGCACGCCAGCCAATCTCGATCTGCACGACGTCGAGGCCCGCGGCGACAGCCCGCAGCTCGACTGGGGAGATCCCGAGCCAGAGGCCCAGCACGGCCAGACCCACACCCGCCGCCCCGCCAAGACCGAGGCCGATCGCGGGCAGGGCCCGAAGACCCGCATGCGCAACAAGCAGATCGTCAGCGGGCGGCCCTACGGCTGAGGCCGCTTTCAGATCAGAGGGCGGCGACCACCGCATCGCCCATCTGGGCGGTGGAGAGGTTTCCGCCCAGGTCGCGGGTGCGGGCGCCGCCGTCCAGCGCCTTCACCACCGCCGCATAGAGCCGGTCGGCGGCCTCGGCCCGGTCCAGAGACCAGCGGAGGGCCATCTCGAACGACAGGATGGCCGCGAGGGGGTTGGCGACGCCCTGGCCGGCGATGTCCGGCGCCGAGCCGTGGATGGGCTCGTACAGGCCAGGCTTGCCGGGCTCGCCCAGGGCCGCGGACGGCAGCATGCCGAGCGAGCCCGTCAGCTGGGCTGCGGCGTCCGACAGAATGTCGCCGAACAGGTTGTCGGTGACCATCACGTCGAACTGCTTGGGGTTCTTGACGATCTGCATGGCCGCGTTGTCGGCCAGGATGTGCTCCAGCTCGACGTCCGCATACTCACGGGCGTGCAGGTCGCTCACCACCTGACGCCAGAGCAGGCCGGAATCCATGACGTTGGATTTCTCGGCCGAATGCACCTTGTTGCGCCGTCCCCGGGCCAGTTCGAAGGCCACCCGCGCCACCCGCTCGATCTCGTGGGTGGTGTAGACCTGGGTGTCGACCGCCCGCCGCCCGCCGCCGGGCAGGTCCTCGATGAAGCGGGGGCTGCCGAAATAGATCCCGCCGGTCAGTTCCCGGACGATCATGAAGTCCAGGCCTTCGACCACCTCGCGCTTGAGGCTGGAGGCGTCGGCCAGCGCCTCGAAGCAGAGCGCCGGTCGTAGGTTGGCGAACACCTCCATGCCGGCGCGCAGGGCCAGGAGGCCGGCCTCCGGCCGCCGGTCGCGCGGAGCGTCCGCCCACTTCGGTCCGCCCACCGCGCCCATCAGCACCGCCTTGGCCGCCTTGGCCGCAGTCAGGGTGTCGTCGGTCAGGGGAAGGCCGTGGGCGTCGTAGCTCGCCCCGCCGAACGGCCGTTCATCGATGACGAGGTCCGGGGTCAGGGCCTTCGCCACCTTCCGGACCTCGGCGGTCACCTCGGGCCCGATGCCGTCGCCGGGCAGCAGAAGCAGGTCGGTCATATGGTGGTCCCCCGATGCGGTTCGGCGCCGTCCTAAGCGAAGCCGGAGCTCGGGGAAACCCCTCCCGGTGTTTGAGTTTATTTGAAGTATTTAGGAACTTGAACGCTAGATGAACAAGCGAAGCAGAAAATTATACTTCTCCAAACCGGAACATATGTCGCGGGGCGAAGTTCTTTCGGCCGAGGGGCAAGCAATAAGAGCCAAGCGTAACAGGAGCTCTAGATCATGAAGTTGAAGCACATCATTCCCGCCGCCGCCGTCTGTTTCGCTATGGGCGCGGCGCCCGCCGCCTTCGCCGGCGAAAAGCAAGCCGGCGCCACCGCCAAGGCCTATGGCGAAGGCGTCGCCTCCGCGGGCCGTGACGGCGCCGTGGCCGGCGGCATGGTTGGCGCCCGCGGCGAAGTCCGGGCCAACCGCGACAACCGCCGCGACCGCCGGGTGGAGCGCCCCAGCGTGAACTCCGCCACCACCTACGGCTCCGGCGCCGTCTATACCGACCGCCGCAACGCCAGCGCGGCGGTGACCACCGGCGGCGCGGCCTCCGGCCAGGGCGTGCAATCGGCCGGTTCGACGGTCGACGCCTATGCCGAGACGACCCGCGACGGCTCCAGCGCCGACATGTACGGCGACTCGGTGGCCACCTCGGGCGAGCGCCCGCGGAACTAAGGGCTTCGGCGCGGTCCCCAGCGGGGCCGCGCCGA
>NZ_JBKBUH010000001.1:0-648559 GCF_046290725.1 Phenylobacterium sp. | reverse complement strand
GTTTGGGGTTCGTTCCCGGGGGGTCCCCCCCCGACCCCTCTTTGCGGAGGAGCCGTCCCATGCCCACAGCCCTTGCCATAGCCGCCGCCATCGCCGCCCCGGCCGGGTATACGCCGCCGGCGGACGCTCCGGCGGATTGCCGCGTGATCCACCACCTGGCCGACGGCCGGCGGATCGAGACCCCGCCCCGGGTGCGGGCGCCCAGGGACGGGACCAGCTCGACAAGGAGTTTTTCCAAGGGTGAGGGCGGTGCGGCCCAGTCCTCGGCCTGGGCCAGCGCCGGCGGTTCCGGCGCGGCGACATCATCGGCCTATTCGGAAAGCGCCGGTCGCAGCCTTCGCATCACCCGAGATCAGAGCGGCTGCCTCGCCGAAATCGACGAGCGGGCCGCAGGAGCAAGACGATGATCAAGCACACCCTTCCCGCGGCGCTCGCCGCCACCGGCCTGCTGATGGCCGGCGCCGCTTCGGCCCAGCCGGTCAGCGGCGGCACGAGCGGCGGAATCGAAGGAAACAATGTCGGCGTCTCCACCTACGGCGCCGGCCAGACCGACGGCCAGAGCATCGGGGTCCAGGGCGGCGCCGACGCCGTCGCCGTCGACGGCAGCGTCCGCACCAAGTCGGACGCCAAGGTGAACGAGCGCCGGGCCATGCAGCGCTCGACCGCCACCGCCCGCACCGAGGACGAACGCGCCCGCTCGCGCACCCACACCATCGTCCGCCAGGGCGAGACCGTCCGCTCACGGACCATGTCGATCTACAAGGAGAAGGGTGAGAAGCCCGTGCGCGAACACACCTATTCGGTGACCACGCCGGACGGCACGAGCGTCCGCGAGCGCTAGCGACTCAAAGGGCGATCGCCGCGCCGGCCTCGTAGAGGACCAGGCGGCGCTCGCCCGCCCCATGCGCCGGCCACGCCGCCCGCCATCGGGTGATATGCGGCGTGGCCAGGTGCGCCTCCAGCGCGGCGCGGTCGCGCCAGGCTTCGAACACGCGGATCAGGCCGGGGTCCAGCACGTCCACCGCGTAGGAATACTCAAGGCATCCGTCTTCAGCGCGGCTGGCCGCCAGCATGGCTTCCATGTGCGGCTTGAACGCGTCAAGGTTTTGGGACGGCACGCGAAACGTGCCCGCCACCACCACAGTCATGCCCGCTCCAGCCACGGCTGGGCGATAGCGCGTTTGGACTCGTAGGCGTCGATGGAGCCGGCGGCCTGGAGGGTCTCGCCGATGGCGTCCAGGCCCTTCAGCATCTTTTCCTTGCGCGTCGGATCGATCTCGAAGGCGAAGCGGCGGCCGGAGGGGGAGACCACCGTCTGGGCCTCGAGGTCCACCGTCACCAGATGGTTGCCGCCCTTGGCCTCCTCCATCAGCGCCTGGACCTCCTCGGCCTTCAGGACCACGGGCAGGAGTCCGTTCTGGAAGCAGTTGTTGTAGAAGATGTCGGCGAAGCTGGTGGCGATCACGCAGTCGATGCCGAAATCCATCAGCGCCCAGGGCGCATGCTCACGCGAAGATCCGCAGCCGAAATTGTCGCCGGCGATCAGCACGCCCGCGCCCTTGTACTCCGGCCGGTTCAGCACGAAGTCGGGCTTCTCCCTCCCCTCGGCGTCGAAGCGGAAGTCGTAGAACAGGCCCCGGCCCAGGCCCTCGCGCTCCACGGTCTTGAGGAACTGCTTGGGGATGATCTGGTCGGTGTCGATATTGGCCAGCGGCAGGGGGACTGCCCGGGCGTCGAGCTTGGTGAAGGCTTTCATGGGTCTTCTATCCGGCCGGTTGGGCGTTCTGCTGGATCATCAGGGCGGGGGCTGCGACCACGCCGGAGCGGACGGTGAACACCCGCGTGCCGGGCTTGCGGCCGGTGCGCACCTCCGACACGTCGAAGCCGCCGGCGGCCAAGCGGGCCTGGACGGCGTCGGGATCGGCCACCCGCCAGGCGAGGCCGCCGAAGCGGTCGGGGCGGTCGGACGCGGGCTCTTTCAGGCTGGCGCCCATCTCCACCACCGCCGAGCCGCAGCGGAAGAAGAGCTGGCGCACGCCCCAGTCCGGATTTGAGCGGTCGAGACGCAGGTCTAGGTTCAGCTTGGCGCCATAGACCGCCAGGGCGCGCTCGGGATTGGCGGTGTGGATCACCACATGGTCGAGCTCGGTCACCGCCGCGGCGTCTTCCGCGACCGCCTCCGACAGCGGCCAGGGCTCGCCCGAGCGGGGCGGATCCACCAGCAGGATGTTGACCCCGCCGGTGTCGGCCGGATCGAGCGCGCTGGTCGTCCAGTAGCGCTTGCGTCCGTCGTCATGAGTCGATCGGGTCGGGCCCGGCCTGGTCGCGCGGATCCCGCGCCGTTCGACCAGCGGATGCGCCCTCTCCAGGCTGTCCACCGTGAAGGCGATGGCCCAGATGCCCTCGCCATGCTCGGCCAGGTGCTTTCGGATGGTGTCGCCGAACGCGCCCTCGCCATGCGGCGCGATCACGTCGAGCGCCATGTTCGGCAGCTGGAACCAGGCATGGCGCGCCCCGCCGTCGCCGCCGATCCAGTTGGGCTCGCGGCCGAGCAGGGCGCGGTAGGCCGCGACCGCGGCGTCCAGATCGTTCACCGCCAGCGCGATGTGATCCAGGCCGCGGATCATCAGATGAACTCCCGAACGTCGGCGATGTGGCCGGCGATGGCCGCCGCCGCCGCCATGGCCGGGCTCATCAGGTGGGTCCGCCCGCCGCGGCCTTGGCGGCCTTCGAAATTGCGGTTCGAGGTGGAGGCGCAGCGCTCGCCCGGCGCCAGGCGATCGGGGTTCATGCCCAGGCACATCGAACAGCCCGGCTCGCGCCAATCGAAGCCGGCCGCCTTGAAGATGGCGTCCAGACCCTCTTCCTCGGCCTGCGCCTTCACCAGGCCCGAGCCCGGCACCACCATGGCCCGCACATGGGGCGCCACCAGCTTCCCATGGACGAAGGCGTGCTGGACCACCTTTGCGGCCTCGCGCAGATCCTCGATGCGGCTGTTGGTGCACGAGCCGATGAAGACCACGTCGATCTTCGCCTCGGTGATCGGCTGACCGGCGGAAAGCCCCATATAGTCCAGAGCCCGCTCGGCCGAGGCCCGCTTGTCCGGGGTCGCGAAACTCTCCGGGCCCGGCACCACGTCGGTGACCGCGATCACGTCCTCAGGCGAGGTTCCCCAGGTGACGAGCGGCGCGATCTTGCCCGCGTCGAGGCGGACCTCGCGGTCGAAGACGGCGTCGGGATCGGAATAGAGCGTCTTCCAGTAGGAGAGCGCCATCTCCCAGGCCCCGCCCTTCGGGGCCGCCGGGCGGCCCATCATGTAGTCGAAGGTGGTCTCGTCCGGCGCCACCAACCCGGCGCGCGCTCCGCCTTCGATGGTGAGGTTGCAGAGCGTCATGCGGCCTTCCATGGAAAGGGCCCGCACCGCCTCGCCGGCGTATTCGATCACGTAGCCCGTGCCGCCGGCGGTGCCGATCTCGCCTATCACCGCCAGAGCGAAATCCTTGGCCCCGACGCCCGGCGCCGGCGTCCCGTCGATGGTCACCCGCAGGTTCTTCGCCTTCTTCTGGCGCAGGGTCTGGGTCGCCAGCACGTGCTCCACCTCGGAGGTGCCGATGCCGTGCGCCAGGGCGCCGAAGGCCCCGTGGGTGGAGGTGTGGGAATCCCCGCAGACGATGGTCATCCCGGGCTGGGTGCGGCCCTGCTCGGGGCCGACCACATGGACGATGCCGTTGCGCACGTCGCCCATGGGAAAGAATTCGATGCGGTTCTCCTGGACGTTCCGCTCCAGAGTCTGGAGCTGCAGGCGCGCCTCGTCGTCGGCCACCGCGGCGACGCCCAGGGCCTGGCCCTCCGTCGGCACGTTGTGGTCGGCCACGGCGAGGGTGCGGTCGGGCCGGCGCACCGGCCGCTTCGCGGCGCGAAGCCCGGCGAAGGCCTGGGGCGTCGTCACCTCATGGATCAGGTGCAGGTCGATGTAGAGGATCGCCTCGCCGTCCTGTTCGGCGACCACGTGGGCGTCCCAGATCTTGTCGTACAGAGTCTTGCCGGCCATGGGCGGCATGTAGGGCGCCCGCCCCGCCTCCGTAAAGGCGCAGGAAGGCCTCACCCCCTCGGCCGCCGATTTACCTTTGCCGCGGATCGGACCAGCATAGGCCCATGCCGAACGTCGAATGGGACCTGTTCCAGAGCCTGCATGCGGTGATGCAGACCGGCAGCCTCTCCGCGGCCGCCAAGGTGCGCGGCCTGACGCAGCCGACGTTGGGCCGCCACATCGAGGCTCTGGAGCAGAAGCTGGGCGCCGCGCTCTTCCTGCGCAGCCCCCGGGGGCTGACCCCCACCGACCTGGCGCTCAGCCTCGCGCCCCACCTTGAGGAGATGTCGGCCGCGGCCGCCGCGGCCCTGCGCGACGCTTCCGGTGCGGCCGACTCCCTGAAGGGGGCGATCCGCATCACCGCCAGCCAGATCATGGGCGCCGAGGTGCTGCCGGCCATCCTGGCCGATTTTCGCAAAGCGCACCCCGAGATCGAGCTCGAACTGGCGCTTTCGAACAAGGCCGAGGACCTCTCGCGCCGTGACGCGGACATCGCCGTGCGGATGATGCGGCCGACGCAAGCGGCGTTGCTGGCCCGGAAGGTGGGGGCGATCGGCATCGGCTTCTACGCGCACCGGTCCTATGTGGAAGCTCATGGGACGCCCGAGACCCTCGAAGACGTGTTCGACCACACGGTGATCGGCTTCGACCGGGAGCCGCCGCCCCTTCAGGCCCTCGCCGATCTCGACCTGCCTTGGGAGATCAACCGCGACGGTTTCGCCTTCCGCTCCGACAACGACCTGGCGCAGATCGCCGCCGTCCGGGCGGGCCTGGGGATCGGCGCCGTTCAGCACCAGATCGCTCGCCGCCACGGCCTCACCCCCGTGCTCTCCAACGCCTTCGGCTTCGAACTGGAGCTGTGGGTGGCCATGCACGAGAACCTGAAGTCCAACCGCCGCATGCGCCTGATGTTCGACCATCTCGTCCAGGGCCTCTCGGCCTTCGTCGCGGAGGGGCGGAGGGGTTAGCTTCGGCAGGGCCAACGAAAAACGGCGGCCGCGTCGCTGCGGCCGCCGTTCGAAATTCGTGGGATTGTCCGAGGCGATCAGCCTTCGGAGGTCTCCGCAGCCGCTGGGGTCTCGCTCGGCTCGTTCTTGGCCGCCGTGGACATCTGGCGTTCGGCGATCCGGGCCGACTTCCCGCGGCGGTCGCGCAGGTAGTAGAGCTTGGCGCGGCGCACGACGCCGCGGCGCTTGACCTCGATGCTCTCGATCATCGGCGAATAGAGAGGGAAGACCCGCTCCACGCCCTCGCCGAAGGAGATCTTGCGGACGGTGAAGCTCTCGTTCACGCCGCCGCCCTGACGGGCGATGCACACGCCCTCATAGGCCTGGACGCGCTCGCGCTCGCCTTCCTTGATGCGCACGTTGACGCGCAGGGTGTCGCCGGGTTGGAAGATCGGGATGGCGCGGTTGGCGGCCAGCCGGGCGATCTCTTCGTTCTCCAGTTCCTGGAGGATGTTGGCCATCGTCTTGGTCCTTGTCGTTACTGGGCTTTACTCGCCCTTTGCCTGTTGATTGGCGAGATGCGCCGCCCAGAGGTCCGGCCGCCGCTCCCGCGTGGTGAGTTCCCGCTGCGCCCGCCGCCACTTCCGCACCTCGGCGTGATGGCCGCTCAACAGCACCTCGGGGATTTCGCGCCCTTCGAACGTCCGCGGTCGAGTGTACTGCGGATGCTCGAGAAGCCCGTCCTCGAAACTCTCTTCACTCAAACTCTCGGCCTGCCCCAGCACTTCGGGAACCAGCCTTACGCACGCCTCGATCGCGACCATCGCCGCCGCCTCGCCGCCGGCGAGGACCGCGTCTCCGACCGAGATCTCCTCGAACCCGCGTGCGTCGAGCACCCGCTGGTCCACCCCTTCGAAGCGGCCGGCCAGGACGATCAGTCCCGGTCCTTTCGCCCATTCCTTCACGCGCGCCTGGGTCAGGGGCCGGCCCCGTGCGCTCATGTACAAAAGCGGCCGTCCTCGGCGGTCCACGCTGTCCAGCGCAGCCGCGACGACGTCCGCTCGCAACACCTGCCCCGGGCCGCCACCCGCAGGGGTGTCGTCGAGGAAGCCGCGCTTATCCTTGGAAAAGGCCCGAATGTCCACTGTTTCCAACGACCAGAGCCCCTTTTCCCGCCAGGCCGTGCCGATCAGCGAAACCCCCAGGGGGCCCGGAAAGGCCTCGGGGAACATGGTCAGGACTGAGACGTCGAAGGGCATGCTGCGGCTTTTGGACCATGCGGGACCGCATTTCCACCGCCTTGCCGTAGCGGGGCTATGGGCTTAAGCCGGACGCTTTCGCATTGCAGCATTTTCAGAGCGCCCATGGACACCCCCGAAAGCCTGCTTCAGACCCTCTCCCTCGAACGTCTTGAGGTGAACCTCTTTCGGGGAAACAGCCCGAAGCTCGGGCCGCCGCGGATCTTCGGCGGTCAAGTGATCGGTCAATCCTTGTTGGCGGCGTACGAGACGGTTGAGGATCGGGTCTGCCACTCGCTGCACTGCTACTTCATCCGGCCCGGCGATCCTTCGATCCCCATCGTCTTCGACGTCGACCGCTCGCGCGACGGCGGCACCTTCACCACCCGCCGGGTGGTGGCGATCCAGCGCGGCAAGCAGATCTTCAATCTCGCCGCATCGTTCCAGGCGCCGGAGGAGGGTTTCGAACACCAGGCGGCCCTGCCGAACGTCCCCGGTCCCGACGATCTGGCCGACGAATCCGAGCTGCAGAAGAAGATGCTGCAGGACGCGCCCGAAGAGGTGCGCAAGCTCATGAGCCGCCCGCGGCCCATCGAGATCCGCGCCGTGGAGCCGGAAGATCCCAAGGCGCCGGGCTCGGCCTGGTGGTTCCGCGCCCGCAGCCCGCTGGGCGAGGACGCGCACATGCACCAGGTGGTGCTGGCCTATGCGTCCGATATGAACATGCTATCGACGGCCATGCGCCCCCACCGGGTGCACTGGAATACGCCGGGCCTGCAGTCGGCCAGCCTCGACCACGCCATGTGGTTCCACAAGCCGTCGAACTTCAACGAATGGCACCTCTATCACCAGGACAGCCCGTCGGCCTCCGGCGGTCGCGGCTTCGTGCGCGGCTCGATCTATGACCGGTCCGGCGTGCTGGTCGCGTCGGTGGCGCAGGAAGGCCTGGTGCGGATGCGCAAATAGGCGGCTTCGCCGGACCGGTGAAGCCGCCCTTTCGGATGTCCGCTTAGCGGCGGGCGTCCTGAGCCGTTTCTTCCACCGCCTGACCGGCGGCCTGGACGTCACGCCCGGCGCCGGCGACGGTGTTGCAGGCGGAAATGGCGAAGCTGGCGGCGAGCGCCGCGAACAGGGCGAACTTGCGCATGAGCGAGGTCTCCGAAGAGGTGTAGGGAAGAAGAACCGCGAGCAAACGGCTAGGCTGCGGCTTGGTTCCCCTGCGGCGGCGTGCGGCGGCGGGCGGCTTCGGCGTCGGGCATGGGGAAGATGAGCCGTGCGCTGATCCCGCCCCTGGGGTTGCGGATCAGTTCGGATCGTCCGCGCAGCTGGCGGGCGAAGGCGGTCATCAGGGTGCGGCCGACGCCCGAAGCGGTCAGGGCGTCGTCCGGCGGATCGCCGTCGTCGGCGATCTCAAGCTCCACCTCCCCCTCCAGCACCCGGAACGTCACCGTCAGCACCCCCCCGCGGTCGGCGAAGGCGTGTTTCTGGGCGTTGGTGATCGCCTCCACCGCGAACAGCGCCAGCGGCGCCAGGTGGTCGGGATCGATGGTCAGCGGATCGACATCGATCTCGGTGCGCACGTGCGATCCGCGAATGGCCTCGGAGGCGACGAGCTGGGCGGTCAGTTCCTCCAGGAAGGCGCGCAGGTCCACGCGCTTCAGGTCCGGCCCCTGGTAGAGCGCGCGATAGATCAGGGCGAGGGCCGTGATCCGCTGGCGGGTGTCGGACATGGCCGCCCGGGCCGCAGGGTCCGACAGCGCCCGCTGCTGCATGTTCAGCAGGGAGGAGATGACCTGCAGGTTGTTCTTCACCCGGTGATGGATCTCGCGCATCAGCGCATCCTTCTGGGCGAGGGATTCCCGCAGCGAGGCGTCACGCCCGACGATGGCGTCGGCCATGTCCTCCAGGGTTTCGGCCAGGTCGCGGATCTCCGGCGGGGCGCGGTCGGCCTGGACGGGGCGCACGCTCAAGCGGCCGCGTGCGTAGAGGGCGGCGATCCGCTGCAGATAGGCGATCCAGCGGGTCACCACCCGTTCGGTCACCACCGACACCGCCGCCAGCGCCAGCACGAAGGTCAGGAGCGGGAAGGCGATGCTGGTCAGCGGATTGATCGTCGCCCAGGAGAACAGGCCCCGCGACGGCGCCGAAAGGATCACGAACAGGTCGTCGCCGACCAGGGGCGCCGCGGAATAGACTCTCTGATCGCCGCCGCGCGAGCGGCCGTACCAGACCAGCGCCCCGTCCTTATCCACCCGCCGGCGCCAGTCGGGCGGCAGGTCGGGAAAGGCCTCGTGCCGGGTGGCGTTCACATAGCGGCCGTCGGCCTCGGCCAGGGCGACCTCGGAATTGGCGGGCAGGGACCGGTCGGCCGTGCGCGGGGCGAGGCTCTCCAGCGAGATCACCGCCACCAGCGCGCCATCGAACCCCACCGCCGGATCGAAGGACGGCACCGCCGCCAACAGCGAGGGGACGCGTGCATAGGTGGCGCCGAGATCGCGGGTGATCACCAGATTGTCGCCGGCCTGGAGCTGCCGGAACCAGGCCCGCTGGCGCCGCTGCGGGTCCGGCGGCACGTCGGCGGCCGCGCACGCCACCCGGCCGATCCGGTCGAAGCGGATCAGGTTGGAATAGCCGGGTATCCGGCGCGTCACCTCGGCCAGGCGCTGGGCGCACTGGAAGCCGACCGACCCCGGCGCCAGCGTCTCGAGCAGGATGTCGGCCGCCTCCATGCGCGCGCGCGCGGTGGCTGCGCTGCGCTGGGCGGCGGCGGCCAGGTCGTTGCGAAGGTCTTGGCTTTCGCGGCGGAAGGCGATCGCCGACTGCAGGACACCCAGGATCAGGACCGGCAGGAGGGCCGCGGCCAGGGCCGCGGTCAGGCGGACCCGGATCGTCGAAAGCGAACCCCAGGGCGAGCCGTCCACGCGCCGGCCCTCAGCGTACGGTGCTCAGACGCTCCGCGTCGGCGAGGATCGAACGCATGGCGTCCCCGGCTGCGGCGCCGTCGCGTGCATAGCCGCCGCCTTCCAGGATCGCATGGAGCGCCCGCCGGGCCCGGCTGACTCGGCTCTTCACGGTGCCAACGGCGCAGCCGCAGATGTCCGCGGCTTCCTCGTAGGCGAAGCCGCCCGCGCCCACCAGGATCAGGGCCTCCCGCTGCTCGGGCGGCAACTGGGCGAGGCCCAGCCGCAGCTCGTCCAAGGCCACCGGGGCTTCCGGATCGTCCACCGCCACCAGGGTCCGCTCGGCGGCCTCCTGGTCGAGTTGGCTCTGCCGCCAGGACCGGCGCTTTTCGGAATAGAACTGGTTGCGCAGGATCATGAAGGTCCAGGCCTTCATATTGGTGCCCATCTGGAAGCTGGCCCGGGCGTCCCAGGCCTTCATCATGGCGTCCTGCGCCAGGTCGTCCGCGCCGGCGGGGTCGCCGGCCAGCGTGCGGGCGAAGGCCCGCAGGTGCGGGATAAGCTGCACCAGCTCGCGCTTGAACGCCTCGTCGTCCGCGGCGGAGCGCGGTTGTACGTCTCGATTTTCCCGCGTCATCAGTCGTTCCCCGCAGACCGCCGGTCCGCCTTGCGGAGAATGTCCAGAAACTCGTCCGGCACGGGCTCATTGACGACTTCGTCGAACATCTGGCGCAGGCGCACGCCGATGGCCTGCTGCCGCAGGCGGGCTTCGTCCAGGGCGGCGGATGCTTGCCGTCGCTCCTCAGTGGGTCGCTGCTCTATCATGTCGTCGGCGCCCGGCTTTCGCGGGACCCGCCCCCTCGCTTGGTCTTCGTCGCCGGTCAACGCTTCACCTCGGCTTGGGTTCCATGAGGGAACCTAAGGCCAGGAAAACGGAAACTCCAGGGAACCGGTTCCCAAGACTGGCGTTTCGGTCGCATTATGGGGCCTGACGTCGGGGTGCATCCCCGCATGGCCGCGTGTTCGAACGACGGGAGGGGTATACTTTGAGTCTCTTGGCCCGACTGGCGCCGCACCTGCCTTACGTCCGCCGCTATGCGCGGGCGCTCACGGGGGATCAGACCACGGGCGACCACTATGTGCGGGTCGCGCTGGAGGCCCTGGCCGCAGGCGAGCGCACGCTCGAGGCGAACCTGACGCCGCGGGTGGCGCTCTATCATGTCTTCCACGCCATCTGGCTCTCCAGCGGCGCGCAACTGGAAGGGCCGCAGGACGAGGAAGGCGGCGACGACGCCAGCCGGCGGCTGATGCGCATCGCACCGCGTTCGCGCCAGGCGTTTCTCCTGACGGCGCTGGAAGGCTTCACGCCGTCCGAAGCCGCCCAGATCCTGGGCGCCGACTTCGCCGAGGTGGAGCGGCTGATCGCCGAGGCCCAGGCCGAGATCGACGCCGAACTGGCCACCGACGTTCTGATCATCGAGGACGAGCCGGTGATCGCCGCCGACATCGAGGCCCTGGTGACTGAGCTGGGCCACACCGTGGTGGATATCGCCGCCACCCGAACCGAGGCGGTGGACGCAGTCGCCCGGAAGACGCCGGGCCTGGTGCTGGCCGACATCCAGTTGGCGGACGGTTCCTCCGGCATCGATGCGGTGAAGGACATCCTGGCCCGCTTCGACGTGCCGGTGATCTTCATCACCGCCTTCCCCGAGCGCCTGCTGACCGGTGAGCGGCCGGAGCCCACCTTCCTGATCACCAAGCCGTTCCAACCGGAGACGGTGAAGGCGGCGATCGGCCAGGCCCTGTTCTTCCATCCGCGGAAGACCCGCAAGGCGGCCTAGGCTCGGAACGCCGTTTTCGACCCTGCGTTTTCTTTGACGCCGCGCCCGCTCAGGCGCGGCGTCTGCATGACGGAGGACGCGACATGCTCGGCTGGGCGCTGGTCTTTGCAATCCTGGCGATCGTCGCCGGCTACCTGGGTTTCATGGGGCTGGCGGGGTTCGCCGCCACGGTCGCCAAGGTTCTCTTCGTCATCTTCCTGGTGCTGCTGATCGCCAGCTTCGTGGTGCGCGCCATCCGCGGCCAGTCGGTGCTTTGACGAAAAAAGAAGCCGCCGTGAGGCGGCTTTCCTTCCTTCAGGACAAGGCGATCAGCGCGGAGGCCCTGAAGCCGGATCGACGGTGTTCTGCCGCGGCTGCGGCGGAGGCGCGCTGAAGGCCTCGGCGTCGGCCGGCTCCCGGCCGGTGTTCGGCGTGGTGCGGGCCAGTTCGTCGGCCTGCCAGGTCCAGGCGCCAAACAGCGCCAGGAGCGCGAGCGCCAGGGAGGCGAGCAGAACCCAAAGGACATGCCGCCCGAAGCGTCCTTGACGCGCACGCGTGGCGCGAAGGGCCGGACGGGATGAAGACGGACGCGAAAGGGCCATGGAGGTCCTCCTGACAAACATTCCAACAGAGTCTAGCCGGGCAGGTAGCTCAACGGCCCGGAGGTCGCCGGCTGGGGCGGTGCCTGCCGGTCGGCCACCTCCAACGCCACGCCCGAAGCGAAGCCGAGCGCCGCGACCAGGATCAGGATCCGGCGCAGGCCTGGCGGCCGTTGACGCCGCAGGGGCGATCCCGACAGCCCGCCGGCCAGGGAAGATCTCGTGGTGTGCATCTTCTCGCTCCCGCAGGGCGGGGCCCGCCCGCTTGCATGGACAACGCCCCCCGAGGCTTCGCTGTTCCACGCGGCGTGGGGAACCGGTCGGCCGCCGCCCGGTTCGTAGGGCATGAGAAGGTTCACGGCGATCCGCCTGACTGTAATGGCGGCGGTCTGCGCGGCCGCCGCAGGCCTCGCCGTCGCAGCCGCTCGCGCGCAGCCGGCCGAGGCGCTGGAAGGCCGACCCGTGCTGGCGGCCGACGGCCGCGTCCTGGGCCGGGTGGAGCGGGTGATCCGCGCGCCCGATGGACGCCCCCTGCAGGTCCTCGTCCGCCCCGCCGGCATTCCGGCCGCCGGGCCGCGCAGCCTTTCCGCCGACGCCCTGGAGGTCACGCCGCAGGGCGTGCGCGCGCCGCTGACCCGCGCCGAATTCCACGCCATGCCGCCGGTGGCGCCGACAGGGAAAACCGCGCGCTAACCATCCGGAAAAAATTTTTGAACCCAGCCCGGAACATTCGAATCCGGGGCGTGTTTATCGGGATGCGGAGGCGGCGACGCCCCCCCCGACTTGAGGCTGGCGACCATGCCAGCCTGCCGTCTCCGCACCCCTTTTCTCGATGATGCAGACTTGGCGAGGCGGTCCTTCAAAAGGCCGCCTCCTTTTTTGCCCGAACGGCGCCTACCCCCGCCCGGAAAATGGAGCCATAAGGCGGCGATCTTGTGCAAGGAACGCCCGCCATGGCCCTCGATTCCGGCGACAGCCCGAAAACCTTCGACTGGGAAGACCCGCTGGACCTCGTCTCCCGCCTCTCGGAGGACGAGCGTATGGTCTGGGAAAGCGCCCGGGCCTATGCGCGCGAAAAGCTGCTGCCCCGGGTGGTCTCGGCCTTCGCCGAAGAACGGTTCGACCGAGAGATCATGACCGAGATGGGCGCGCTGGGCTTCCTAGGCCCCACCCTGCCGGAGGAGTACGGCGGGGCCAGCGTCAATCACGTGGCCTACGGATTGATCGCCCGGGAGATCGAGGCGATCGATTCCGGCTACCGCTCGGCCATGAGCGTGCAGTCCTCGCTGGTGATGTACCCGATCTACGCCTTCGGCTCGGAGGAGCAGAAGCGGAAGTACCTGCCTGGCATGGCCCGTGGCGAGATCGTTGGTTGCTTCGGCCTGACCGAGGCCGATGGCGGCTCCGACCCGGCCTCCATGCGCACCGTCGCCCGCAAGGTCGCCGGCGGCTACGAGCTCTCGGGCTCGAAGATGTGGATCACCAATTCCCCGATCGCGGACGTGGCGCTGGTCTGGGCCAAGCTGGACGGGACCATCCGCGGCTTCCTCGTCGACCGCGGGGCGAAAGGCTTCGCGACGCCGAAGATCCAGAACAAGCTCTCCCTGCGCGCCTCGGTCACCGGCGAGATCGCCCTCGACGAGGTGTTCGTGCCGGAAGACATGATGCTGCCGGGCGTCTCGGGACTGCGGGGGCCGTTCTCGTGCCTGAACAAGGCGCGCTATGGCATCGCCTGGGGCGCCATGGGCGCGGCGGAGTTCTGCCTTCACGCCAGCCGCGATTACGTCGCCACCCGAAAGGTGTTCGGAAAGCCGCTGGCCGCCCGCCAGTTGGTGCAGAAGAAACTGGCCGACATGCAGACCGAGATCGCGTTGGGCTTCGAAGGCGCGCTGGCGCTGGGCCGCCTGATCGACCAGGGCGCCTGGGTTCCGGAAGCCATCAGCCTGATGAAGCGCAACAATTGCGGCAAGGCGCTCGCCATCGCCCGCGAGGCCCGCGACATCCATGGCGGCAACGGCATCTCCGGCGACTATCACGTGATGCGCCATGCGGCGAATCTGGAGACCGTGAACACCTATGAAGGGGCCCACGATGTCCACGCCCTGATCCTGGGCCGGGCCATCACGGGGGAAAACGCCTTCTGATTGTGGATAACCGGCGCCCTGCGCGCCAAAACGCCGCAGCTCGAACCTTGCGTTTACCGCACTCGGCCTAGTCTTCCCCCGAAATTTTGGGGGAGCCCGGCATGCCCGTCGATCCGGGGCGCGCGACGCCCGTGGAGCCGGACGCCATGGTCCGGTGGCTGTTCGACAACAGCCGAGAGATCATGTTCGTCCTGGGCGCCGACCGGCGCTTCAAGCTGGTGAACCCCGCCTTCGAGCGCGCCACCGGCTGGACCGAGGCCGAGGTGATCGGCCGCCCGGCGCGCGAGGTGCTCAATCCCGGCGACGATGAGGCCATCGCCGCCCACCTGGCGCGGCTCTCCGCTTTCGGGGTCAGCGATTCCGTCACCCGCGTGCTGATGAAGGACGGCGCCTGGCGCTGGTTCGAGGGGCGCTCCCAGCTCACCGAGGACGACCACATCATCGGCGTGATCCGCGACGCCACGGAAGAGCGCGAGCGTGAAGCCGAACTGGAGGAGGCGCGCCGCACCGGTCAGATGCTGTCCCAGGCCGCCGGCGTCGGAACCTGGTCCTACGACCCGGACACGGACCGCGTCGTATGGTCGCCCGATATCCTCTCGGTGCTCGGCTACGCCCCCGACGACATTCCCGACAGCGCCGCCTTCGAGGCCCTGCTTCATCCCTCAGAACGCGCCAAGGTGCTGGACGCCTTCGTCGCCGGGACCGTGAAGGGCGAGGCCCGCGTTCTCGAACACCGGATGCGGGCGAAGAACGGCCGCTGGACCCACTGGCGCGCCACGTTCCGGTCCGAGCCGCGCCCAGGCGGGGCCTTCGCGCTGAAGGGCCTTTCGCAGCACGTCAGCGAACTGGCCGAGGCCCGTGACGCCGCACGCCGGGGCGAACGCCACGTGCGGCAGCTCATCGAGGACGCCCCCTTTGCGGTAGCCATGTTCGACCGCCAGCTGCGCTGCCACGTGGCTTCGGCCAGCTGGCGGCGGGCCTTCGGGGTGGAGGAGCACGACTATGTAGGCCGCACCATCGAGGAAGCCTTCCCGATCGTTCCCAAACGCCTGGTCGCCGCTCAGCGGCAGGCGCTGGCCGGTGAGGTGGTGCACCGCGAGGAGGACAGCTTCACCCATGGCCGGCTCGGCAAGCGGTGGGTGCGGTGGGAGGTGCGCCCCTGGCGCGACGGCGGCGGGCGCGTGCGCGGCGTGCTGGCCTATGTGGACGACGTCTCGCCCCTGGCCAAGGCGCGCAAGGAGGCCCAGCAGAACGCCCGGCGGTTGAAACTGGCCCTCGAGGCCGCCCAGGCCGGGGTCTACGAGATAGACCACCAGTCGAAGACCTTCTGGGTCTCGCCGGAGTACAAGCGGCTCTTCGGTGGCGCGGCGGCGGGGTACGAGGAGGCCCAGCGCCTGCAGTTTCCCCGCTTCCACCCCGCCGACGTCCAGCACGTGCGCGAGTCGTTCCTCAAGATCCGCGACGATCGGGAAAACCCCGGCGACACGTTCGAGGCCCGGGTGATCACCGGAAACGGCGCCGTACGCTGGATGCGCGTCTTTCACCGCCTGAAGCGCGACCGCAACGGCCGGCCCCTCAAGGGCGTGGGCATGGTGCAGGACTTCGATGAGCGCAAGCGGCAGGAACTGGCCCTGATCGAGGCTCAGCGGGCCGCGCAGGCCGCTAGCGAGGCCAAGGCCGCCTTCCTCGCCAATATGAGTCACGAGATCCGTACGCCGATGAACGGCGTGATGGGCGTGCTGCACCTGCTGAAGGACGAGCCGCTCTCCGAGGAGGGGCGCCGGATGCTGGACGAGGCGCTCTCCTGCGGCCGGATGCTGGCCGAGCTCTTGGACGACGTGATCGACTTCTCCAAGATTGAGGCGGGCCGGCTCGAGCTCAACGCCGAGCCGGTGGACTTGGACGCGCTGGTCGAAGGCGTGGCGCGGCTGCTGCGGCCTCAGGCGGCGGCCAAGGGGCTGAACCTCGTCGTGGAGACATATGGCGAGCTCGGCTGGGCGATGACCGACCCGGTGCGCCTGCGCCAGGGCCTGTTCAACCTGGTCGGCAACGCTGTGAAGTTCACCCTGAAGGGCCAGGTGGCGATCCGCGCCATGATCAAGGCGTCGCCGGAGGGGCCGAGGCTGCGGCTGGAGGTGGCCGACACCGGCGTGGGCATCCCCGAGGCCGTGCAACCGCGGATCTTCCAGCGCTTCGACCAGGGCGACGCCTCCACCACCCGACGGTTCGGCGGCTCGGGCTTGGGGCTGGCCATCACCCGGCGATTGGCGGAGATGCTGGGCGGGGAGGTGGGCTTCGCCTCCACCGAAGGCGTCGGATCGGTATTCTGGCTGGAGATCGCCGCGCCCCCGGCGCAGGCCGTCGCCGCCGAGGCGGAGGTGGGCGAGGCCTGCCTCGAAGGCCTGCGGGTGCTGGTGGTGGAGGACAATCCGACCAATCGCCTGATCGCCACCAAGCTTCTGGAAAAGCTGGGCGCGGCGGTGGAGACGGCCGAGGACGGCGCCGCCGGCGTGGCCGCCGCCGCGCGCGGCCAGGTCGATCTCATCCTCATGGACGTGCAGATGCCGGGGATGGACGGCCTGGAAGCCACCCGCCGCATCCGCACCCTGGAATCGCCCGCAGCCGCGACCCCGATCATCGCGCTCACCGCCAATGTGCTGGCCCACCAGCACGCCGCCTATCTGCAGGCGGGCATGGACGGCGTGGTGGGCAAGCCCATCGCCCCGGCCGCCTTGATCGCCGAGATCGCGCGCTTGAGCCAGGTCGAGAGCGACGCGGCCTAGATCACGATGCGGTCGGACGGAATCGTCCGATCGTTGAATCGTGATCTCGATTCAAAAGTTTGAGCGCGTTCTAATCGCAAAACCGGGTTCCACTTTTGCGGAACGCGCTCTGACGCCCCACCTTCCGCCCCTTCCCCCGACGATGCTACAGGGGGCGAAAGCCTGAACGGGGGGAAGAGAGCATGGCGGAAGTCGCCGCGGACGGATCGGTGAAGGACGAGGCGGCCAAGGGGCCCTCCATGCGGACGGTGGTGGTGGCCTCTTCCGCCGGCACCGCCTTCGAGTGGTACGACTTCTTCATCTTCGGGACGATGGCGACGATCATCTCCCGGAACTTCTTCGCCGCCCTCAACGACACCGCCGGCCTGATCGCCGCACTCGCCCTGTTCGGCGCGGGCTTCGCCTTCCGACCGCTGGGCGCGATCATCTTCGGGCGGATCGGCGACAAGGCGGGGCGCAAGGGCGCCTTCCTGATCACCGTCACCCTGATGGGCGGCGCCACCTTCGCCATCGGGCTCCTGCCCACCTACGAACAGGCCGGCATGATCGGGCCTGCGCTGCTCATCGTGCTGCGCATCCTGCAAGGGCTGGCCTTGGGCGGGGAGTATGGCGGGGCTGCGATCTATGTGGCCGAGCACGCACCTTCGAACCGGCGGGGCGAATACACCGGGTGGATCCAGACCTCGGCCGCCTTCGGCCTGGTGGGCGCGCTGCTGGTGATCCTGGCCACCCGGACCATCGTCGGCGAAGACGCCTTCGCCGCCTGGGGCTGGCGCATTCCCTTCCTGGTGTCCGCAGGCCTGCTGGCCATCTCGATCTTCATGCGGCTGAAACTGTCGGAGAGCCCGACCTTCAAGCGGCTGAAGGATGCGGGCGAGGCCACCAAGGCCCCGCTGGCGGAAGCCTTCGGCCGGTGGTCGAACCTGAAGATCGTCCTACTGGTCCTCTTCGCCTTCATGAGCGCCCAGGGCGCGGTCTGGTACACGGCCTTCTTCTATTCACAGGTGTTCCTGGAGCGGTTCCTGAAGGTGGAACCGGCCACGGTGAACATGCTGATGATCGCCGCCACCATCGCCAGCGCGCCGCTCTACGTCTTCTTCGCCTGGCTGTCCGACCGCATCGGCCGAAAGTGGGTGATGTGGTTCGGCATGACCCTGGCGCTGGTCGCCTTCTTCCCGGCCTTCCACGCCATGTCGCGGGCGGCGAACCCGGCCCTGGCCGAGGCGCAGGCGCGCACGCCGGTCGTGGTGGTCGCCGACCCCGCCGATTGTTCGCTGCAGTTCGACCCCGTCGGCAAGGCGACCTTCGCCACCTCCTGCGACATCGCCAAGACCATCCTCGCCAACGCCGGCGTGTCCTATGAGAACCGCGCCGCCCCGGCCGGAACGCCGGCCCGGGTGCTGGTGGGCGAGAGCGCCGTGGCCTCGCTCGACGGCACGCGCCTTCCGCCCGCGGACCTGAAGGCCGCCAGGGCTGGTGTGGAGTCCGAGGTCAAGGCTGCGCTCGCCGCCAACGGTTATCCGGCCACGGCCGATCCGGAGCGGGTGAACCTCGTGGCGGTGTTCGGCGTGCTGATGCTGTTCGTGGTGGCGGCCACGGCCCTCTACGGGCCGATGGCCGCGGCCCTGGTGGAGCTCTTCCCCACCCGGGTGCGCTACACGGCGCTCTCGCTGCCCTATCACATCGGCACAGGCTGGATCGGCGGGTTCGTGCCCTTCTCCGCCTTCGCCATCGTGACGGCGACGGGCGATATCTATTCCGGCCTCTGGTACCCCTTCCTCTTCACCGCCATCAGCGTGGTGGTCTGCTTGTTCATGCTGCCGGAGACCAAGGGGCGGCCGATCGACTGACCCTTCAGGCCTGGCCTACCGGCAGGATCTCGGCCGACACCCCCGCCGCGGCGAGCGCCTCGATCTCGGCGGCGGGCGGGGGCCCCGCGGTGATCCGCAGGACTCTCAAGCCTTCGGCCGCCAGCGCCGCCAGGCGTTCGGGCGTCCTCTCGTCGGGAGAGATCCGCTCCGCGTCGCGACGGGCCATGGCCATCACCGCCGGATCCACTCCGGCGTCCGGGGCCAGCAGGTCGGCGGCGGCGAGCGCGCGGCTGGCGCGCAGGGTGAGCAGGTCCGCGGGGCCCGAGCCGTCCACGTACTGCACGGCGCCCGCAGCGGCGCTCCGCTGCTCGAGCGCCCGCCGCAGCAGTTCGCCGGCCCGCTCCATGTCCCCGTCCAGAGCCGCCTGGGCGGCGGGACCGGCCAGTGCGTCGCGCAAGAAGGCGCGGCGTTCGTTCAGTTTCGGAAGGGCCTGACGCACCTCGTCCTGGTGCAGGCGGAAGAGCGCCGCCACCCGGCCGGCGCCTTCCGGCACGCGCTGTTCGATGTCGTGACGCAGCAGGGTCGCCAGCATGGGCGAGGCCCCGCCGGTGCCGATGGCGGCCACCACCTCGCCGCGGTCGATCACGGCGGGCGTCGTGAAGTCGCAAAGCTGGGGGCGGTCGACCACGTTGACCGGCACCCCCGCCGAACGGGCGGCCCGGGCGGCCGCCTGGGCGAAGCCGTCGTCGGCGCTGGCCACGAAGGCGAGCCTTGCGCCCGCATAGGTCCCGGCCACGAAGGCCTGGGGGCCGTCGATCCGCTCCACCACGGCGGGGGAGCCTTCGAACAGCCGCGCCTTGGCCTCGGCCGGCTCGCCCGAACCCGCGATCACGATCCGCGCGCCCGCAAGGGGGAAGAAGGCCGGAAAAGCGTCCATGCGCTAGAGCTGCCTCACTTCAGGGCCTTCAGGTAGTCGATCACCGCCGCCCGATCGGCGGGATTGGCCACCGCCGTGGTCATGCGCCCGCCAGGTGCGAACTTCAGCGGGGCGGCCAGATAGGCGTCCAGCGCCGCGTCGGTCCAGGTCCCTTCCTTGGCCTTCAGCGCCTTGGAATAGGCGAAGTCGGCGCGGGCGGCGATCTTCGCGCCCGCCACTCCGTCCAGCGCCGGCCCCATGGCGGTGGACGCCGCGCCATGGCAGGTCCGGCATTGCAGTTGGAACACCCGCCCCCCGTCGGCGGCCTGGGCGGCGGCGGGCAGAAGGGCGAGAGCCGCAAGGGCGGCGAACAGGCGGGTCATGCGCATCTCCGAGGGTGCTCGGTCGATATCTAGCCGCGGGCTTGACGGAGCGCCACTTACGGCGCCAGCTAAACGCTGTTAAGATCGGTCGCCATTCCAGATCGGGGAGGGAAGCATGGCCACGACGCTGGACGTGAACGGAAAGCCGCTGACGGTGGAGGCCGCGCCGGACACGCCGCTCCTCTGGGTTTTGCGGGATGCGGCCGGGCTCACGGGAACAAAGTACGGCTGCGGCGTCGCCCTGTGCGGCGCTTGCACGGTGCTGGCGGACGGCCAGCCGATCCGTTCCTGCTCCATCCCCCTTTCCGCCGTGGACGGCGTGAAGATCCTGACCATCGAGGGGCTGGGCGGCGACCATCCAGTCCAGCAGGCCTGGGTGCGTCACGACGTGGCCCAGTGCGGCTATTGCCAGTCCGGCCAGATCATGTCGGCCGTGGCGCTGCTGCAGACCAACCCCCGCCCGACCGACGCCGACATCGATGCAGCGATGGACGGCAACATCTGCCGCTGCGGGACCTACCAACGAATCCGCGCGGCCATCAAGGACGCGGCGGCGGCCCCGGCCGCGCCGGCCCAGGCCTGAACGGGAGGACGGCGATGAACGCGCATGTGGATATCGGCGCCACGCGCCGGGACGTGGTGGTGGGCGCGGCGATGGTCGGCGGCGCCCTGGCGGTCGGCGCCTGCTCGCCGGCGGACCTCCTGTCGCTGGGGGCCAAGACCGATTTCGGCGCCTTCGGCCCCTTCGTGAAGATCGCGCCCGACGGCGTGGTGACGGTGGTCTCGAAACACATCGAGTTCGGTCAGGGCAACCATGCCGGCCTGGCGGCCATCGTCGCCGAAGAGCTGGACGCCGACTGGACCAAGGTGCGGGTCGAGCAGGCGCCGGCCATCGCCAAGGTCTACGCCAACACCAACATGGGGGTGCAGGGCACGGGCGGCTCCTCGGCCATCGCCAATTCCTGGGACCAACTGCGTAGGGCCGGCGCCTCGGCGCGGGCCATGTTCGTCCAGGCCGCCGCGGCGCGTTGGAACGTGCCCGCCGGCGAGCTTTCGGTCCGCGACAGCGTGGTCGCCCACGCCGCCAGCGGTCGCCAGGCGACCTTCGCCGAGCTCCTGCCCGATGCAGCCAAGGTGACCCCGCCGGCGACTCCGACGCTCAAGGACCCCAAGGCCTTCACCCTGATCGGGACCGACCGGGTACGCCGCAAGGACGCGCAGGCCAAGTCCGACGGAACCGCGCGCTTCACCCAGGACGTGGTGCTGCCCGACATGCTGATCGCCATGGTCGCCCATCCGCCGAAGTTCGGGGCCAAGGTGGCGAGTTTCGATGCGACCGAGGCGAAGAAGGTCCCCGGCGTGGTCGAGGTCTACCAGATCCCCAGCGGGGTCGCCGTGGTGGCGCAGAACACCTGGGCGGCCAAGCAGGGGCGCGACGCGCTCAAGGTGACCTGGGACGAGTCGGCCGCCGAGACCCGCTCGTCGGCCCAGATCCTGGAGGAATACAAGGCGCTCGCATCCGGCCGCGCCCAGCCGGCCGAGAAGGTCGAGTGGAAGGTGTTCGAGACCAAGAGCGATGTGGCGGCGGCGCAAGGCGAGGCGTTCGAGACCGCCTACGACTTCCCCTTCCTGTCGCACGCCACCATGGAGCCGATGAACTGCGTCGCCCAGGTCGGCTTCGGAAAGGCCAAGCTGACCTTCGCCTCGCAGATCCCGACGCTGGACCAGCTCAACACGGCCAAGATCGTCGGCATGCTGCCGGGCGCCGTGGAGATCGAGACCCTGTTCGCCGGCGGCTCGTTCGGCCGACGGGCCACTTTCCAGTCCGACTACGTGACCGAGTGCGTCCAGATCGCCAAGAAGGTCGGCAAGAACCGGCCGGTGAAGCTGGTCTGGACCCGGGAGGACGACCAGGCGGCCGGCTATTTCCGTCCCATCGCCCACCACAGGGTGCGGGTGACGACCGACGCCGAGGGCTATCCGTCCAGCTGGCGCCACCGGGTGGTCACCCAGTCTCTGATGAAGGGTTCGCCCATGGGCGAACCGGAGATCGACGAGACCGCCGTCGAGGGGGTCAAGGACTCCGTCTACCTGAAGGCCACGCCGGCGGTGGACGCCCAGGTGATCCTGCCCGAGGCGGGCGTGCCGGTGCTTTGGTGGCGCTCGGTAGGCGCGACCCACACCGCCTATGCGATGGAGCACACTATCGATCAGCTGGCCCGGCGGGCCGGCAAGGACCCGGTGGAATATCGCCGCGCCCTCTATGAGAAGGCCGGCGCCCAGCGGCATCTGGCCGTCCTCAACCTGGCGGCGGAGAGGGCCGGCTGGTCCAGCCCCCCGCCGGCCGGCTGGACCCGCGGGGTCGCGGTGCACGAGAGCTTCGGCTCGGTGGTCGCCCAGATCGCCGAGGTGAGGCTGGAGGATGGGGTTCCGAAGGTCGGCCGGGTGGTCAGCGCCATCCACTGCGGCACGGCCATCGCCCCCGATCAGATCGCAGCCCAGGTGGAAGGCGGGACCTGCTACGGTCTGTCGGCCGCTCTTTTCGGGGAGGTGACCCTGGACGACGGGGTCGTCCAGCAGACCAACTTCGACACCTACCGCGTGCTGCGCAACAGCGAGGCCCCGATGGTGGAGACCTATATCGTCCCCTCTGGCGATGCGCCGACCGGCGTCGGCGAACCAGGAACCCCGGTGATCGGGCCGGCGGTGGCCAATGCGCTGCTGGCGATTACCGGTGAGCCGACGCTCAGCCAGCCGTTCGTGAAGGCGTAGGGGAGGCCTTCAAGCCGCTGCGCGGAAGGCCGGGTTGCGAGCATAGACGCCGGCGCGGCCCGGCACCGGCTTGAAGGCTTCGGTCAGATGGTCGGCGGCCTCATCTTCCCCGAGGAAGAGGAAGCCGTCCGGCGCCAGGGCCCGGGCCAGGTTCTCCAGCAGCCGGGCCTTCATGGGCTCCACCAGGCCCGCGAGCAGATAGCGGCAGAAGACCACGTCGAAACGGCCGGCGGCCGAGAATTCCGACACCAGGTTGATGCGCCGCCAGCGCACCATCTGGCGGATGCGCGGCGAAATGGCCCACATCTCGTCGGCCTGCTCGAAATGGCGCACGAGCTCGCGGATAGGCAGGCCGCGCTGGACTTCGAACTGGGTGTAGAGGCCGCTCTGGGCCTTTTCCAGCAGCCGTTCGGAGAGGTCGGAGCCGAACAGCTCGATCCGCGCGCCGGGAATGGCGGCGTGCTCCTCCTCGACGATCATGGCCAGGGAATAGATCTCCTGGCCGGCGCCGCAGCCGGCCGACCAGATGCGGATCGGCTCGCCGTCCCGCACCCGCGCCAGGGTGGGCAGAACCTCCTTGCGGAACAGCTCGAAGGGCGCGCGGTCGCGGAAGAAGCTGGATTCCGAATAGGCCATGGCCTCGACGATCGCCCAGGCCAGTCGATCCTCCCGCCGCTCGCGCAGGATGGTGAGCAGGTCGACCACCGAGCCGAAGCCCTCGCGCCGGGCCACCGAGGCGAGCCGGCTTTCGATCAGATAGGCCTTCTCCGGATCGACCTTCAGCCCCGCGCGCGCCGCGCAGAGCTGGGCGACCAGTTCGCGGTCTTCGGGCCTCATATCAGTCCCACCTGGGCGAACTTGGTGGCGATGATGTCGCCGTCGAAGGGCTTCATGATGTATTCGTCGGCGCCGGCGTCCAGGGCTTCGCGGATACGGGCCAGGTCGTTTTCCACCGTGCAGAACACCACCGCCGGGCGTTCGCCGCCCGGCTCCAGGCGCAGGTGGCGCAGGAATTCGATCCCTGTCATGACCGGCATGTTCCAGTCGACCAGCACAGCGTCGGGCATGGCCGCGCGGCACCAGGCGAGCGCCTCCATCCCGTCGGACGCTTCGGCGATCTCGAAGCCGATGTCCTCCAGGATCCGGCGGGCCACCTTGCGGATGACACGGCTGTCGTCGACGACGAGGCAGGTCTTCAACGAGGATGCTCCTTCCTAGCCCGCCGTTGTGCGCCAGGTTGGTTAAGGACCGGTATGGCCGAGCGCGGTTTTCCGCCGCAGCGCCTTCAGAATTTGTGGATTGAGCCGCCGACGGCGACGCCTAGCCTTAAGTGCGAAGAGGAAACCCGGAGCGCGATCATGATCGACCTGCACTACTGGCCGACGCCAAACGGCAAGAAGGTGACCATCCTCCTGGAGGAGTTGGAAATCCCCTATCGGATCGTCCCCTGCCACATCGGCCGCGGCGACCAGTTCGAGCCGGAATTCCTGAGAATCTCGCCGAACAACCGCATGCCGGCCCTGGTCGATCACGACCCGCCAGGTGGCGGGGACCCGGTGAGCGTGTTCGAGAGCGGGGCGATCATGATGTACCTGGCGGAGAAGCACGGCCGCTTCCTGCCGGCCGATCTGCGCGGCCGTTACGAAGCCATTCAGTGGGTCATGTGGCAGATGGCCAACCAGGGGCCGAAGTCCGGCGAACGGGGCCACTTCGCCCGCGCGCCGGAGAGCGCCGGCGACCTGACCTATGCCCGCCGCCGGTTCGACGACGAGGTCCATCGGCTCTACGGCGTGCTGAACAACCGCCTCTACGACCGCCCCTACATCGCCGGCGAGGCCTACACCATCGCCGACATGATCTCCTATCCCTGGACCGTCGGCTGGAAGCAGCAGGGGATCGACCTGGACGAGTTCAGGTACTTCAAGCGCTGGTTCGAGGAGCTTTCCGCGCGTCCGGCGGTGGAGCGCGGCATGGCCGTGACCGCCGGCCCGGCCGAGGACCCGGCGAGCCTCACGCCCGAGGAGCAGGAGCGCCGCCGCAAGCTGCTCTACAACCAGCGCGCTCGCCCTGCGCCGGCGGCGTGATTTCCGATCCTCCTCCCCCAGCGCCGAAGGCGCAGCTGGGGGAGGCGGCTCGCCGCCAGGCGAGACGGAGGGGCCCCCGCTACACCAGGGCCGAGGGCTGGACCGCCAGCTCCTTCAGGAACGGCTCGGCATAGTCGATGCGGCCGGTCATGGTCTTTGGATCGCCCGAAGCCAGGCGATAGACGGCCTCGGCGATGTATTCGATCGGCTGCACCCGGTCCTTGGACTGCTCGTTGATCAGGCCGTGGACGGCGACGCCGGGCGTATCCACCAGGCCCGGCGAGACCACGTTGACGGCGATGCCGTCGTCATAGACCTCGGAGGCCAGGCCCGTGGTGAAGCGCTCCAGGGCGGCCTTGCACATGCCATAGACCGTGCCGCCGCGCCCGCGACCATAGGGCTGTTTCGGGTGCAGGCCGGCCGGCGAGGAGATGTTGACGATCCAGCCCGACTTGCGCGCCTTCATCCCCGGCAGGACGAGCTGAGACAGGTGGAAAGGCGCATAGACCTGCACCTCCATCATCAGCTTGAAGCGCTTCTCCGGAAATTCCTCCACCGGGATGAAGTAGGTGATGGCGGCGTTGTTGATCAGGATGTCGATGGGGCCGAACGTCGCCTCGGCCTCTTCCACCAGCCGCTCGCGCTCGATCGCCTGGGCCAGGTCGGCCTTGACGAAGGCCGCCTTGCCGCCGGCGGCCTTGATGCGCTCCACGGTGTCGGCCAGCGTGCCGGGCAGGCGGCTCTCGCCGTCCGAGGCGGTACGGGCCGAGGCCACCACGCTGGCGCCTTCCATGGCCAGACGGGCGCAGATCGCCTCGCCGATGCCGCGGCTGGCGCCGGTGACCAGGGCCACGCGCCCCTTGAGAGGGCCGTCGGGATTGATGCGGGCTTGGCTCATGGAAATGTCTCCCTAATGAATCTGTTCTCTTGAAATCGGCCGACAACGCCTTGGCCGGCTTCCGCGATCAAACATCCTCCGGGCTAGAAGACGCAAGCTTCGGCTGCAGCAGATCCCATCGGACGCCATAGAGATCCTCGAACACCGCCACGGTCCCATAGGGCTCCCGCCGCGGCGCCTCCAGGAAGCGGACGCCGGCCGCCGTCATCCTGGCGTGGTCGCGGTCGAAGTCGTCGGTGTGCAGGAAGAAGGCGACGCGGCCACCGGTGGGATCGCCGATCCGCGCCGCCTGACCCTCGTTCGCCGCCTGGGCAAGCAGCAGCCCGGCCAAGGAGCCCGGCGGCGTCACCACCACCCAGCGCTTGGTTCCCATCGGGCGATCGGTGGTGAGTTCGAAGCCTAGCTTTCCGACATAGAAGGCGATCGCCTCGTCATAGTCGCGCACCACCAGGGTGACGAGGGCGAGCTGTTGGCGCATGGCGGCTCCTGGAGATTCAAAGTTGGAGCGCGTTCTGATCGCAAAACCGGGGTCCACTCTTGCGGAACGCGCTCCGGGCTGGACGGCGCAGGGGCCCAGGCTAGAGTGCGCGCTGTCTTTCGGGGGGAGTTTCTTTCATGCGTCGCCTTGCCGCCACCCTTTCGGCGCTATTGCTCGGGTTCGCCGCCGCGCCGGCCGCCGCCCAGGTCAGCGTGATCCACGCCGGGGGGCTGCTCGACCGGCCCGGCCAGGCGCCGCGCGGCCCCTCCACGCTGGTGGTGCGCAACGGCAAGATCGAGGCCGTTCGCGACGGCCATCTCTCGGCCGAGGCGGCCGGGGCCGCCGGCGCGGACCTGATCGACCTGTCGGACCAGTTCGTGCTGCCGGGCCTGATCGACATGCACGTCCATATCTTCTCCGACGACGACAAGATGCGCGCCCGGCTGGAAGGGCCGAACCGCGACATCGAGGACAACTTCGTCATCGGGGTGGACAACGCCCGCCGCACCCTGGAGGCCGGCTTCACCACCGTCCGCGACCTGGGCTCCGACATCCGCAGCGTCACCGCCCTGCGCGACGGAATCAATAACGGGCTGATCGCCGGCCCCACCATCGTGCCGGCCGGCCGGGCCATCGCCATCACCGCTGGCCACGGCGACGGCTCGAACAACCTCAACCGCGACATGACCGCGGCCGCCCGCGCCCATCAGGAGAACGTCTGCAACGGCCCGGAGGACTGTCGCCGCGCCGTGCGCTCGCAGATCGCGCAAGGCGCCGAAGTCATCAAGTTCACCGCCACCGGCGGGGTGAACTCGAACATCGCCGGCGGCCTGGGCCGCCAGATGTTCGACGACGAGATGAAGGCCATCGTCGAGACGGCCCACATGTTCGGCCGCAAGGTCGCAGCCCACGCTCACGGGACCGACGGCATCGATGCGGCCCTGCGCGCCGGCGTCGATTCCATCGAGCACGGCACCTTCGGGACCAAGGAGACCGACGCCCTCTTCAAGCGCGCCGGCGCCTGGTTCGTGCCGACCATGCTCGCGCCCCAGGCGGCGCTGGCCCAGGCCCGCGCGGGCGCCCGCTCGCGCGCCACCCTGGAGAAGGCGGAGGTCGCCGCCAAGGCCGCCATGGAGAACCACCGCCGCGCCATCGCCGCGGGGGTGAAGATCGCCTTCGGCACCGACAGCGGCGTCTCCTCGCACGGGGACAACGCCAAGGAGTTCGCCCTGATGACCAGCGTCGGCATGACGCCGGCCCAGGCGATCAAGTCCGCGACCCTGGACGCCGCCGAACTGCTCGGCCGCGCCGACACCCTGGGCAGCCTGGAGCCCGGCAAGGACGCCGACCTGATCGCCGTGGCCAGGAGCCCGCTCGCCGACGTGACGGAACTGGAGCGCCCGACCTTCGTCATGCGCCGCGGCGTGGTCCACAAGCAGGCCGGCCAGCGTCAGCCGTTCCCGCCGGCCGGCCGGCCCTGAGGGCCAATCAGACCGTCCGCGCGGCCCGGTCCTTGGCGTTGGTGGCCTGGATCGCCTCGCGGGCGGCCTTCCACTGATCGTCGGTCCATCCGCGCAGCCGCGAGAAGTTCGCGCCCGTGGCCTGCCAGGCGGCGCCGTCGATGGCGATGGTCTGGCCGTTCACATATTCCGAGCCCGGGTCCAGCAGATAGACAGCCAGGTTCGCCAGCTCCGGCATCTTGCCGACGCGGCCCAGTGGATTGCCGCTCATGTCGCCATAGGCGTTTCCGCCGCTCTCCGGCCGGTCGGTGGGGTTGAGCCGGGCGCTCATGCCTTCGGTGGGGAAGGGACCGGGCGCGATATTGTTGAAGCGGATGCCGTAGGATCCCCATTCCACGGCCAGCGACTGGCTCATGGCCGCAACGCCCGCCTTGGACATGGCCGAGGGCACCACATAGGGGCCGCCGTTCCAGATCCAGGTGACCAGGATCGAGACCACCGAGGCCTTCTGCTTGTCCCTGATCCAGCGCTTGCCGCACTCCTGGGTGACGAAGAAGGCGCCGCGGAAGACGATGTTGGAGATGGCGTCGAAGCCGCGGGGCGACAGGTCCTCGGTGCGGCTGATGAAGTTGCCGGCCGCGTTGTTGACGAGACCGGTCAACGGCCCGCCGTCGGCCCAGATCCTGTCCAGCATCTCGGAGATCGCTTCGGGCACGCGGATGTCGCAGGCCAGGCCCACGCACTTGCCGCCATGGGCCTCCATCAAGTCCTTGGCGGCGTCTTCGACCACGCCGCCGCGGCGGCCGCAGATATAGACCTCCGCCCCCAGCATCAGGCAGGCCTCGGCCATCACCTTGCCCAGGCCCGTGCCGCCGCCGGTGATTAGCACGCGCTGGCCCTTCATCAGGCCGGGCTTGAACATCAGGTCGTCGAAGGTCAGTTCGGCCATGGCGGCGCCTCCCGAGGGTTTTCCGGCGATTGCGCGCCCCTGACGCTGCGGCGGTCAAGCCGGCGCGCGCGCACTTTTTCGCAGATCTCCTGTCGGGCGCGGGCATACTCCGGCGTCCTTAGAGACGACGAGGAAGGATGCCGATGCTCTACGCCATTCTCTGCTACGACTCCGAAGACGTGGTCGGCGCCTGGACCAAGGAGGAGGACGAGGCGGCCATCGCCAAGCTGGAGGTCGTCCAGACCAAGCTGGCCGCCCAGGGACGGCTGGGCCCCGTGGCGCGCCTCCTGCCCACCACGGCCGCCACCACGGTCCGCAAGGGCAAGGAGCCGCTGGTGATCGACGGCCCCTTCGCGGAGACCAAGGAACAGCTGCTGGGCTTCTACGTGGTCGACTGCGCCTCGCTGGAGGAGGCGATCGAGACGGCCAAGGACCTGGCGCGGGCCTCGTCCTCGGCCGGTTCGTTCGAGCTTCGGCCGCTGGCGGTCTTCAAGCCGGGAGAGGTGGCGGCGTGAGCGACCTGGCCTGGATCCACGCTGCGCTTGCCGCCGCGCGGCCCCAGGCCGTGGGCGCCCTGTTGCGTTACTTCCGGGACCTCGACATGGCCGAGGAGGCCTATCAGGAGGCCTGCCTGCGGGCCTTGCGGAAATGGCCGGAGAACGGACCGCCGCGCGATCCCACCGGCTGGCTGATCCTGGTGGGCCGCAACGCAGCCATCGACTCGGTTCGCCGGCGCGAGAGGTTCCAGGCCCTGCCGCCCGAGGAGGCGATCTCCGACCTCGAGGATGTCGAGGCGCCGCTGGCCGAGCGGCTGGACGGCTCGGACTATCGCGACGACGTCCTGCGCCTGCTGTTCATCTGCTGCCATCCGGAGCTTCCAGCGACCCAGCAGATCGCGCTCGCCCTGCGCATCGTCTCCGGGCTTTCGGTGACGCAGATCGCCCGCGCCTTCCTGGTGGGCGAAAGCGCCATGGAGCAGCGGATCACCCGGGCCAAGGCGCGCATCGCCCAGGCGGACACGCCCTTCGAGGCCCCCGGGCCGGTGGAGCGGGCCGAACGTCTGGGCGCGGTGGCGGCCATGATCTACCTGGTCTTCAACGAAGGCTATTCGGCGCCGAGCGGCGAGGCTGAAGCCCGCGCGCCGCTTTGCGAGGAAGCGATCCGCCTCGGACGCCTTCTGCTGCGGCTTTTCAAGACCGAGCCGGAGATCATGGGCCTGACCGCCCTGATGCTGCTGCAACACGCGCGGGCGAGGGCGCGCTTCGACGCCGAGGGGCAGGCCGTCCTGCTGGAAGACCAGGACCGCAGCCTGTGGGACCGCAAGCTGATCGCCGAGGGCCTGGCCCTGATCGACAAGGCGGTGCGGCATGCCCGGCGCGGCCCCTACCAGATCCAAGCCGCGATCGCCGCCCTGCACGCTCGCGCCGCGCGGCCGGAAGAGACCGACTGGCCCCAGATCGAGCGGCTCTATGCGGCCCTGGAGGAGGTGGCGCCCTCGCCGGTGGTGACGCTCAACCGCTCCGTCGCCGTGTCCAAGGTGGCCGGGCCGGAGGCGGCGCTGGCGATGATCGAGCCGCTGGAATCTCGGCTCTCGGCCTATTTCCACTTCCACGGCGCGCGCGGCGCTTATCTTCTGCAACTCGGCCGCAAGGCGCAGGCGCGCGAGGCTTTCGACAAGGCCATCTCCCTGGCCGGCACGGCGGCCGAGGCCGCCCATATCCGCATCCACCTGGATCGCCTGGCCGACGGCTGAAAAATTCTCTCCCCGCTGTCGGCGGGCGGGATGCGGCTTCGTCCTTGGATCGAGGCGGCCGCTGGGCCGCGAGTGCGGGAGAAGCTCCATGACCGTTCACGACATCCTCGGCGGCGCCGATGAGGCTCAGATCCGGGCCGTGCTCGACGCCCTCGCGCAGGCGATCTGCGAAAAGGACGCCGCAGCCGCGGCGGCGGCCTATGCGACGGACGCGGTGATCTGCGACCTCGCCCCGCCGCTCTCCCGCTCGGTTTCGCCCGACGCCAACCGCGAGATCCTCGAAGGATGGTTCGCCACCTGGCGCGGCCCGATCGGCTATGAAACCCGCGAAGTGGGGGTGACCAAGAGCGGCCATCTGGCCGTCACCCGAGGTTTCCTGCGTATCCACGGGACGAAGGCCGACGGCGAGAGGCCCGACGTCTGGGCCCGCCAGACCCTGGTGCTGCGCAAGCTGGGCGGCGCCTGGCGGATCGTCCACGAACACACCTCCGTGCCCTTCTACATGGATGGCAGCCTTAAGGCCGCTGTCGATCTGCAGCCTTGATCGAAGGAGACGACCATGACCGACATCGCCCCTGAAACCGCCCCGCCGCCGCTGGAGGTGATGCGCGGCGTCATCCCCTATTTCACGGTCGAGAACGCAGCCGCCGCGGCCGACTTCTACGCCAAGGCCTTCGGCGCCAAGGACCTGGGCCGGATGGCGGCCGACGACGGCAAGCGGCTGATCCACGTGCAGATGGAGATCAACGGCGGGTCCATCATGTTCAACGACCCGTTCCCCGAACAGGGGCATGCGGCCAATCCGTCGGACAACTACGTCCTGACCCTGGTGGTCGAGGACGGCCAGGCCTGGTTCGACCGCGCCGTGGCGGCCGGCTGCGAGGTGGTGATGCCGTTCCAGCAGATGTTCTGGGGCGACCGCTACGGCCAGGTGCGCGACCCCTTCCGGATCCTCTGGGCGGTGAACGAAGCCTGAGAGCCCTCATGCGAAAAGGGGCCGCCTTTCGGCGGCCCCTGCAAGCTTCCTGGGCTTTTCTTGTTCAGAACTCTTCCCAGCCGTCCTCGTCCGCCTGAGGCTGGACTGCCAGGGCGGTGGCGCCGCGGGTGGCCAGGGCCGGAGCCGGCGCCGCCGGCTTGGCCGCCGGGCGCGGCGCCGGGGCGGGCGCGGCGCGCGTGGCGGCCGCCGCGCCGGAGACCTTGAAGCGGGAAACCAGCCGGGCCAGTTCCTGAGCCTCGTCGGCCAGGACGCGGCTGGCGGCGGTCGATTCCTCGACCATGGCCGCGTTCTGCTGGGTCACCTGGTCCATCTGGTTGACGGCGGTGTTCACCTGGCCGAGGCCCAGGGCCTCTTCCTTGGCCGAGGCGGCGATCTCGCCCACGACGGTGGCGATCTCGTTCACCTGACGCACGATCCGCTGCAGGGCCTGGCCGGTTTCCCCGACCAGATTGACCCCTTCGGCCACCTGTTGGCTCGAAGCCGAAATGAGCGCCTTGATCTCCTTGGCGGCTTCGGCCGAGCGCTGGGCGAGCGCGCGGACTTCCGAGGCGACGACCGCGAAGCCCTTGCCTGCGTCGCCGGCCCGGGCCGCTTCGACGCCGGCGTTCAGGGCCAAAAGGTTGGTCTGGAAGGCAATCTCGTCGATCACCCCGATGATCTGGCTGATCTGCTTGGCCGAGTGCTCGATCTGACCCATGGCGTCGATCGCGCGGCTGACGACCACGCCGCCTTCTTCCGCGTCGGTCTTGGCCGAGGCCACGGCCTCGCGGCCCTGGGAGGCGCCTTCGGCGGTCTTGTTGACGGTGGCGGTGATCTCGTCGAGCGCGGCGGCGGTCTCTTCGAGGGTGGCGGCCTGGTGCTCGGTGCGGCGCGACAGGTCGTCGGCCGAGTGGCTGATCTCGCCCGCGCCCGACTGGATCGAGGCCGTCGCGCCGGCGATGGCGGCCATGGCTTCTTCGAGCTTGGCGGAGGCGGCGTTGAAGTCGTCGCGGAGCTTCCGGTAGTCGCCCGGGAACTCCATGTCGAGGCGATAGGTCAGGTCGCCGGTCGCCAGGCTGTCGAGAGCCCGGGCCAGGGAGTTGACCACCATGGCCTGCTCTTCGGCGATGGCTGCGGCGGCGTCCGCGTTCTGGCGGCGGGCGGCCTCGGCGGCGGCCTCGGCCTTCTCCTGCTCCTCGCGCACGCGCTCCAGCTGCAGCTGATTGTCGCGGAACACCTGGAGCGAGGAGACGATCGCGCCCAGTTCGTCCTTGCGGCCGAGGGAGGCCAGATCGATGGCGTTGTCTCCGCGGGCGAGCGCTTCGGTGGCCCGGGCGATCTTCTGCACGTCCTTGCGCAGCATGGTGGTCAGCGCCCAGGCGAGGGCGCCGGCGATCAGCAGGGTGGCCAGGGCGCCGACCAGGGTGACCGTCAGCGCGGTGGTGGCCCGAGCTTCGCTGGCGGCGGCGTTGGCGTCGGTGGCCGCCTTGTTGGCCTCCACGATCTTGGTCAGGGTGCCGGTCATCTTCGAGTACTCTTCCTCGAAGGGTGCGGCGAAGCCGGCGGCGGTGGTGAAGCTCGTGGTGATCATGGCCGTGATGACCTCGAGGCCGTCGCGGGTCTGCTTCAGACCCTCGATCAGTTCGTCGAAGGCGGCGCGCTGATTGGCCGGGGCGTTGGCGCGCATGGCTTCCACCTCCTGGCGGATGGCGTCCACCTCCGACAGCAGAGCCTCGCTTTCGCCCTCGATCTTCTCGACCTCGATCTCGGCGGCCTGATGGGTCAGCAGGAAATAGAGTTTTCCGTGAACGGCGGTGATCCGTTCCGACACCTGCTGCAGGCGGACGCTGTTGGGCAGGTCCTGATGCACGACCTGGCGCAGGTCGTTGGCGAGTCCGCGTTCGACAATGACGGCGCCGCCGGCCATGAGGGCCAGCATCACCAAGGCGAAAGCAGGTGCGAAACCGATCTTGGCGATCAGCGGCAGGTCGACAAGCCGAAAGCGCTTCACTTCCGATACCCCCCAGAAGCACGGTTAGCGGTGCGCACACCATCGCCGCAGGTTGCTAACCAATCGTCACTGAAACCGCATTGGGGCCGGATTTCCCGGCCCCTCGCGCGCACACGGACTCCTAAAGAGGGGCGCGGGTTCTTTCATGTTTTACTTGGGCTTAACCAAGTGCAGATTTCGCGACTCAGATTCCCTTAACCTGAATCCTGCATAGAGGGGCTGCGTCCGTAATCTAGAAAGGAGTGGGGCGATGAAAAATATCATCAAGATCATGGGCGGTGTCGCTCTTAGCCTGGCGTTCGCCGGCGCATCTTCCGCAGCCGATTTCCAGGAGAGCATGTCGAAGTGCCTGGTGAAGCACGCGAATACGCGTGACGCGGCCACCGTCATGCTGGAATGCACCGCCGAAGGCGGCAAGCTGACCGGCTGCAAGGTCCTGGAAGATTCCAAGGCCGGCAAGGGTTTCGACAAGGCCGCCCTGTGCGTGGCCGAGGCGCTGCCCATGGGTTCGAAGACCGGCGTCGTGAAGGTGCCGATGCGGTTCCCCGGCGGCTAAGACCCCACACCGAGAATTCGCTATTCTTGCGATCACGCCCCCGGCCTCCTGGCCGGGGGCGTATTGCTTTTCAGGCTTCCTCCAGGCGCGCCAGCAACGCCTGGGCGGCGGCCGGCGCGCGCACCTTCCCCTCGTGGATGAAATAGGCGAACACGTCGCGAGGGCCCGCCGGCGGGCCCGTGCGGTCCAGAGGCTTCAGGTCGCCGGGAACCTCGCCCCGAGCATATGCGCGGAAACGCTCGGCCCAGGTCCCCAATTCTTCGGCGGGATAGGCTGTCTCGATCTCGTCCACGCCGCGCATCAGCCGCGCATAGATGAAGTCGGCGGTGATGTCGGGGATCATCGGATGGACCTCGTGATCGGCGAGGCAGATCGCCACGCCCCGCTCCCGGCACAGCGCCACGAAGGCCGGATCGGAGAAGCTGGCGTGCCGCACCTCCACGCAATGGCGCAGCGGCAGGCCCTCCAGCTTCGGCGGCAACAGATCGAGGAAGGCGGCGAAGTCGTCGGGATCGAACTTCTTGGTGGCCATGAACTGCCACAGGATCGGACCGAGCCGGTCGCCTAGCTCCACGATCCCCTGGGAGAGGAACTTCCCCACCGACTCGCCGGCCTCGGCCAGCACCCGACGATTGGTGCAGAAGCGCGAGGCCTTCAGGCTGAAGACGAAGCCCTCGGGCGTCGCCGCCCGCCACTTGGCGAAACTCTCCGGCTTCTGGCTGGAATAGTAGGTCGAGTTGATCTCGATGGCGGTGAGGTGGCGGCTGGCGTAGGCGAGCTCGTCGGCCTGCTTCAGCCCCTTGGGGTAGAACACCCCGCGCCAGGGTTCGAAGTTCCAGCCGCCAATCCCGGACCGGATCACGCCCGCCGCCGCCATCGGCCGCCTCCTCCTATTTCCGCTGCGCCGCGGTTTCGTCCCGCGTCGCCTTGAACTCCGAACCGGCCTTCCACTCCGGCCAGACGGCGGAATTGGCCAGCCGGCGGCCGAGCTCCAGCATCAATTCGCCGTCCTGGGCCATGCCGTCGAGGTTCCAGTCGGGGCCGAACTCGTCGGCCGGCTGATGATAGCGCTCGGCGGTGTAGGCCCGCGCCCAGGCGTCGCCGGCCTCACGGCCGCCGTTCACCAGATCCCGTCCCGAACCGAACGAGATCGCCGGCACGCCGCGCTTGGCGAAGGGGAAGTGGTCGGAGCGGAAGAAGGAGCCGGCTTCCGGACGCGGGTCCGGCGTATAGGCGCGGCCCTTTTCGGCGCCGACGGCGATCAGCATGTCCTGCAGGGTCGAGGCCGCATCGCCCGAACTGGTGAAGTCCCGCGCCGGCCCCGCCGCCGACAGGGCGTCCATGTTGATGTTGGCCACCGTCTTGCCCAGCGGATAGAGCGGATTGGCGGCGTAGTACTCCGAGCCCAGCAGGCCCCGCTCCTCGGCCGTCACCGCCAGGAACACGATGGAGCGATCCGGCCGCGGCCCGGCGGCGAGCGCCCGGCCGATCTCGATCATGGTTCCGATGCCGTCGGCGTTGTCGATGGCGCCGTTATAGATGCGGTCGCCGCGGGCGTCGGGCTGCCCCACGCCCAGATGGTCCCAATGCGAGGTGTAGACGATGGTCTCGTCCGGCCGCTTGGCCCCGGGAATCAGGCCGACGACGTTCTTCGAAACGATCTTCTCGGCGGCGACGGCGAAGTCGGTGGAGAAGGTGGCGTCCAGCTGCACCGGACGGAAGTCGCGGGTCTGGGCCTGCTTCTTGAGAGCTTCGAAATCGTGGCCGGAGGCGGCGATCAGCGCCGCGGCCACGTCGCGCTGAACCCAGCCCTCGATCGGCGCGTGGGCCTCGCCCGGATTGGCGCGGATGATGTCGAAGATGGTGTTGGTGTTGGAGTTCTTCACCGTCGCCCAACCATAGGAGGCCGGCGCGGTCTCGTGGATCACCAGGAACCCCAGCGCGCCCTGGCGGGCGGCTTCCTCGTACTTGTAGGTCCAGCGGCCGTAATAGGTCATGGCGCGTCCGCCGAAGTCGCCTTCGCCGGTTTCGAAATCCGGGTCGTTGACCAGGACGAGGCCGATCTTGCCCTTCAGGTCGACCCCCTTGAAGTCGTCCCAGTTCCGCTCCGGCGCATGCACGCCGTAGCCGAGGAAGACGATGGGGGCGTCCTTCACGCTCACACGGTCGACGCCGGTCTGGGCCGCGCGGATGGCAACCTCTTCGCCTTGCGTCCAGGCCTGGGTCTGGCCGCGGGACTTCACCGCCACCGAGATGGGGCCGGAGATCTCGAACTTGGCCAGCGGCACGTCCTGGGTCCAGGCGCGCGCGCCGTCCTTCAGGTCGCCGCCGGGCTGCAGGCCGGCGGCGCGGAATTGTTCGGAGATATAGGCGACGGTCTTGACCTCGCCCTCGGTGGCCGGGGCGCGGCCCTCGAATTCGTCGGAAGCCAGGACCTGTACGTGGCTGGCGATCCGGGCGGGGTCGATTTCCGCGGACTGGGCGGGATATGCGGGAAGAATCAGCGCCGCAGCGCAGGCGGCGCGAAGCAGGAACGACTTCATCGGCACTCTCGAAAGCGAAAATTTGGCCGCGACCCTAATGCGCCGCTTATCGAAGGGCTAGCCGGCTTTCGACGAGGGCGGCGGCGCGCCCGTCCGGCTGTTCACGAAGGCCTCCACCCCGTCCAGCACCCGCTGCAGGCCGAACTCGAAGTTCATCGCAGGGTCGGCGATGGTCTTGTAGGCTTCCCCGACCGAGTGCCCGACCCGCGAGGCGAGGGGAAAGCGGCCGGGCGTCAGAACCTGCTCGAGCCAGGGTTCCTGGGCCAGCCACCACTGTTCGTCGCTCAGGCCGGTGCGCTGGCGCACCTGAACCGCCTCCACGGCCTGGCGCACGGCGCCCTGGACATAGTTCATGATCAGCACGCCCACCTGGTCCATCTCCAGGTCGGTGAGGCCGAGCCCCTCGAGGATGCGCAGCAGCGCCTCGTACTTGCCGAGCAGGTTGGGCCCCAACGGCGGCCGATGCAGGCCGACCTGCAGGATCCAGGGGTGACGGTGGCACCGCTCCCAGTCCTGCCGGGCCATGAATTCCAGCTTGGCGCGCCAGCCGCCCGGCGCCTCCGACGGATCGGCGCCCTCGCCCAGGACCCGGTCCAGCATCACGTCGATCAGTTCGGCCTTGGAGGGGGCGTAGGTGTAGAGCGACATGGTCGAAACGCCCACGGTCTGGGCCACGCGGCGCATGGAGAGGGCCTCCAGACCCTCGGCGTCGGCGACAGCGATAGCCGCCTGCACGATCTCGTCCACCGACAGGCGCGGCTTGGGGCCCCGCTTTCCGGGCGCCTGGGCGCCCCAGAGCAGCTCCATGCTGCGCCGCGGGTCGCCGCTGCCTGTGAACTCCTTCGACATGACAAATTCTTCACATAGCCAAAAACGCTTTACAACGTACGAAGTATCGTTATGGGAACTCCGTACGCCATACGCAGATGTGGCGCCGGGGACGGATCAGGACCAGGGCGGTGAGACGTCGCAGCCACGGCGAGGCTTTTTTCCACTTCGCCCCTCCCGTTGCTGTTGCGGCGCACTAAACTTTAAGACGGCCGGTACATTCGGCCCGTATCGCGCCTCCCCCATGGGCCGGTCTGTCCGGCCGGCGAAATGCGGGCCCAGAGACGAAACGTGATCATGCGCTCCGCACCCCTCGCAGCCGCCATGGCCTGTCTGGCGCTCGCCGCCTGCTCGACGCGGCCCGTCGATACGCAGCTGCCCCTGGCCTACGAGGTTCCCCAAGGCGCGTCAGCGGCTGGCGCCGTCGCGCTCGACACCTGGTGGACGGTTTTCGAAGATCCCGAGCTCACCGGCCTGGTCGAAACGGCGCTCGCCCGCAGCCCGGATGCGCGCAGCGCCGCCGCGCGCCTGCAGGAGGCCCGCGCCACCCGCCAGGGCGCCCTTTTGAACTTTCTGCCCCAGGGCAACGCCGTCGGCGCCGCTTCCCGCACCGAAAGCAAGCTCCTCGAAGGCACGGCGGTGAATATCCCCGGCTTCTCGCAAACCGGGACCAGCGAGACGCGAGCGGCTAATTTCGACGTCACCTGGGAGATCGACCTCTTCGGCCGCATCTTCGCCGCCCGCCGCGCGGCCAACGCCGAAATGGCTGCGGCGCGGCTCGACTACGAGGCGGTCCGCGCCAGCCTCGCGGCGAACGTGGCCGACGCCTATTTCCAGATCCGCGGCCTGGCCATCCAGCTTGAGGACGCGCAGGAGACGGTCCGCATCCAGCGCAGCCTCTCCGAGGTGGCCCAGCGGCGCGCCGACCTGGGGTTGGGCACGAGTTCCGACGTGGACCGGGTGGCCGGCGACCTCGCCCAGGCCGAAGCGCAGGCGGCGGCCCTGGAGGCCGAGCTGCAGGCCCAGCGGCGGGTGCTGCTGATCCTCGTGGGGCGTGGGATCGAGCCCACCGCCAACCTGCCGGTCTCCACCGAGGTGGGGGCGATTCCGGCGGTTCCGGAGACCATCCCCGGCGAGCTGCTGGCGCGCCGACCCGACGTGCGCCAGGCCGAGGCCATGCTGGTTTCGGCGCTCGGGCGGCTGGACTACGCCAAGCTCGCCTTCTTCCCCACCTTCCGCCTGACGCCAGGGATCGGGATCACCGAATCCGAACAGCCGGGCTTTTCCTCGACGATCCAGAGCTGGACCATCGGCGGGAACGTCACCGTGCCGGTGCTCGACGTTCCGCGCCTGCTGACGGAGCTGAAGGCCCAGAACGCGCGCACCGAGCAGGCGGCCATCGCCTATGAGAAGGCGGTCCAGACCGCCTATGGCGAGGCGGAGAACGCGCTCGTGCAACTGGCCGCCGACCGCCGACGGGTGGATCTGCTCGACGCCGGCGAGAGCCAGGCTCGCCGGGCTTTCGAGGCCTCGCAGCGGGGCTACGCCGCCGGCCTCACCGACCTGCAGACCGCGCTGGGGGCCGAACAGTCCTGGCGCGCGGTCCGCTCGCAGGAGACCGCCGCGAGGGTCCAGGCCCTGCGCCGCGCGGTCCAGACCTACAAGGCGCTCGGCGGCGGCTGGCCCGCCCCGGCGATCCCCACCAACAAAGAGGCTCGCTGACGTGACGAGACCCATGCGCAACTTCGTCCTGGCCGCGGCGCTCGCCGGCGTCGCCCTCGCCGGCTGCGGCGGCAAGGAAGCCCCGCAGACCGATCCCGCCGCCCAGGCCCGCAGCGTCCGCGTCATCCGGGTCGGGCCGCAGCAGATCGCCGGCGCCCTCGGCGCCTCGGGCGGGCTCGTCCCACGCGAGGAGGCCGCCGTGACGCCGGAGGTCACCGGCTATCGCGTCGCCCGGGTGCTGGTGGAGGAGGGCGCCTATGTCCGCGCCGGCCAGCCGCTCGCCGAGCTCGATGGGGCCTTGATCGCCGCCCAGCTCGACCAGCAGCGGGCGCTGGCCGCCCAGGCCCAGGTCCAGGCCGATCAGGCCGAGCGCGAGGCCGCCCGCGTGGCCGGCCTCGACGGCCAGGGCGTGCTCTCCCAGGAACAGATCGATCAGCGCCGCTTCCAGGCCCGCGCCGCTCGCGCGACGGCCGAGGCGCAGGCCGCCGCCTTGCGCGACATCCAGACCCGCGCCCGCAAGCTCTCGGTCACCGCGCCTGTGGCCGGCCTAGTGCTGGAACGTGCGGTACGCCCCGGCGATCTTGCGGCCGGTGGCGCCACGCCGTGGTTCCGGATCGCCCGCGGCGGCGAGATCGAGCTGCTCGCCGAGCTGTCGGAAGACGATCTCGCCCGCGTGCGGCCCGGCCAGAGGGCGACCGTGACCCTGCCCTCGGGAACCGCGGTGGATGGCCAGGTGCGGCTCGTCTCGCCGCAGGTGGACACCCAGACCCGGCTGGGAACCGTGCGCGTGCGCCTGCCGGTGCGCAGCGACATCCGCGCCGGCGGCTTCGCCCGGGCGGTGTTCGACGACGCCCAGGCCCAGGCGCTGGCCGTGCCGGAGACGGCGATTCGCTACGACGCCGACGGCGCCAGCGTGATGGTGGTGAGCCAGGACAACCGCGTCCGCCGGGTGGCCGTCACCACCGGCGCCCGCGGCGGCGGCATGGTGGCGCTCGTCAAGGGCCCGCCTGCGGGCTCCCTGGTGGTGCAGAACGCTGCGGCCTTCCTGCTCGACGGCGACCTCGTCCGTCCGGTGGAGGCCGCCGCAGCCGCCCCGGCGCCCAAGGCGGCCGCGGCCGCCGAGAAAGGCCAGGCCCGATGAGCTTCACCCCTCACGCCCCCGGCGGCGAGAGCGGCGGCCTGCGGATCTCCGCCTGGGCGATCCGCAATCCCGTCCCCGTCGCGGTCCTGTTCATCGCCCTCGTGCTGGCCGGCATGGTCGCCTATGGCGGCCTCGCGGTGAAGCAGTACCCGAACGTGCAGTTCCCGATGGTGTCGGTCACCGTCACCCAGAGCGGGGCCGCGCCCGGCGAGATCGAGACCCAGATCACCCGCCCTGTGGAGGACGCCATCGCCGGCATCTCCGGCGTGCGGAACATCTATTCGACCGTCACCCAGGGCGTCTCCTCGACCCAGATCGAGTTCGAGCTGGGCGAGGACCTGCAGAAGAAGACCGACGACGTCCGTTCCAAGATCGACCAGGCGCGGGCGAGTCTGCCTCGCGAGATCGACGAGCCGACCGTCGCCCGGATCGAGTTGGACAGTCTGCCGATCCTGACCTACGCCATCGAGGCGCCGGCCATGTCCGACGCCGAGCTCTCCTGGTTCGCCGACGACACGGTCTCGCGCGCCCTGCAGGGCGAGAAGGGCGTCTCCCAGACAGCTCGGGTCGGCGGCACGACCCGCGAGATCAATGTGCTGGTCGATCCCGACCGAATGGCCGCTCGCGGCTTGACCGCCGCTCAGGTGAACAACGCCCTGCGCGGCTTCGACCTCGACGCGCCGGGCGGCCGGGTGGCCGTCGGCGGGCGCGAGCAGACCCTGCGGGTGCTGGGCTCGGTGGACACCATCGAGGCCCTGCGCCAGCTCACCATCCCCACCGGAACGGGCGGCTATGTGCGCCTGACCGACATCGCCGATATCGGCGACGGCTCGGCCGAGGCCCGCGGTTTCGCCCGCTTCAACGGCCGCCCTGTGGTCGGCTTCCAGGTGATGAAGACCCGCGATTCCTCCGACGTCGCCGTGGAGGACGCCGTGGTCGCCGCCCTGGAGCGGCTGGAGCAGCAGCACAAGGGCGTGAAGTTCACCCGCATCTTCTCCACCGTGGACGAGACCCGCGCCAGCTTCCGCGCCACCCAGCACGTACTGCTGGAAGGCATGCTGCTGGCCGCGCTGGTGGTGTTCCTGTTCCTGCGCGACTGGCGCGCCACCCTGATTGCGGCGGTGGCCATGCCGGTGTCGCTGATTCCCACCTTCTTCATCATGAACCTGATGGGCTTCTCGCTGAACGTGGTGACGCTGCTGGCGCTCACCCTGGTCATCGGGATCCTGGTCGACGACGCCATCGTGGAGGTGGAGAACATCGAAAAGCGGGTGGCCCAGGGCGTGCGCCCCTACCAGGCCGCCCTCGACGGCGCGGACGCCATCGGCCTGGCTGTGGTGGCCACCACCTTCGCCATCGTGGTGGTGTTCACGCCGGTCTCCTTCATGAAGGGCATGGCCGGCCAGTTCTTCCGGGAGTTCGGCCTGACCGTCTCGGTGGCGGTGCTGTTCTCGCTGGTGGTGGCGCGCCTGCTCACGCCCCTGATGGCCGCCTACCTTTTGAAGCCGGCCAGCAAGCCGCACCCGCGCAAGCCTTTCAAAGGCCTCTATCGCAACACTCTGGAATGGGCGCTCGACCACCGGATCGTGGCCTCGCTGATCGGCAGCGTCATCTTCGTCGGTTCGCTGCTGCTGGTGCCGCTGCTGCCGCAAGGCTTCCAGCCGGCGGGCGACCCCGACTACCTCTATGTCAGCGTCCAGGGCCCGCCGGGCGCAACCACCGCCGACATGGAAGACACCGGTCGGCGGATCGACGAGCTGTTCCGCAAGCAGCCGGAGGTGACCGGCGTCTTCACCCAGATCGGCTCCACGGTGGCGACCTTCGGCCCCGGCAGCACCGGAGGCGGCGGCGGCGACCTGCGCGAGGGCACGGTCACCATCCTGCTGGACCCCAAACGCAAGTCCAGCGGGGAGGCCATAAAAGCGCGCCTGCGCGACGACCTGCGCGCCATTCCCGACGCCCGGGTCAGCTTCCTCGATTTCCAGGGCGCGGCCGGTATCCAGACCATTCTCGCCTCCGAGGATCCGGAGGCGCTGCAGAACGCCGCGCGGGAACTTGAGCGCCAGATGCGCACCCTGACGGTGATCGCCGATCCTCGGCCCTCGACCCCGCCGGTGGGGCCGGAGCTGATCGTCCGCCCTCGGGCCGACGAGGCGGCGCGGCTGGGGGTCTCCTCCGAAACCATCGCCCAGGTCGCCCGCGTCGCGACCGTGGGCGACATCGACGCCAATGTCGCCAAGATGACCGTGGGCGAGCGGCGCATCCCGATCCGCATCCGCCTGCCGGCCGACGCCCGCGCCGACCTGGAACGCATCCGCGCCCTGCGCATCCCGACCGCCTCGGGCGGGGTGACCACGCTGGACGCCGTCGCCGACGTGGAGTTCCAGGCGGGGCCCGCCCGCATCGAGCGGCTGAACCGCAAGCGCCAGCTGACGGTGCAGGCCGAACTGAACGGCGTGGAGCTGGGCGAGGCCAACCAAGCCGTCCAGAACCTGCCGATCATGAAGAACCTGCCGCCCGGGGTGGCCCCGGCCGAGACCGGCGAGCTGGAGGCGATGCAGGAGCTGTTCGGCTCCTTCGGCATGGCGATCTTCGCCGGGGTCTCGATGATCTTCGGCGTGCTGGTGCTGCTGTTCCGCTCGTTCTTCAAGCCGGTGGTGATCCTCTCGGCCCTGCCGCTCGCGGTGGGCGGGGCGTTCCTCGGCCTCTTGATCTTCAACCTCTCGCTTTCGATCCCCTCGCTGATCGGCTTCCTGATGCTGCTGGGCCTGGCGGCGAAGAACTCGATCCTCCTGGTGGAGTACGCCATCGAACGCGAGCGTGAAGGCATGGGCCAGCGAGAGGCGCTGCTGGAGGCGTGCCGCGAGCGGGCTCGCCCCATCGTCATGACCACCATGGCCATGGCGGCCGGCATGCTGCCCACCGCGCTGGCGCTGGAAAAGGGCGCGGAATTCCGCCAGCCGATGGCGGTGGCGGTGATCGGCGGCCTCATCACCTCGACGCTGCTGTCGCTGGTGCTGGTGCCGGTGGTCTACGAGTTCGTGGACGATTTCGAGAACTGGCTGAAGCCCAAGCTCGCCAAGCTGGTCACCCCGCGTGAGGCTCCCGGCCAGGCGGTTCCGGAGGATCGGCTCTAGCGCGATGGGACGGAGAAAGCCCTTGACGCTCTCGCCTGGAGAGTGAACGTAAAGAGAACATATCGGCTCCGACGCCCGCCATGCCCGATCTCGCCCGCGCCCGGGACTTCATCTACGCCGTCGCCCGGCTGATCGACCGGCTGTGGTTCGCGCAAGTCTTCGAGGGTGCGGCGGCGGAGCCGGTTCTCGCTGCGCTCGCCGCCTATCAGAACCCCGACGGCGGTTTCGGCCACGGGCTGGAGCCGGATACGCGCACTCCGGCCTCCCAGCCGCTGAACGTGGAGGTGGCGCTGCAGTACATGGCCGACGTCGGCGCGGCCGAGGCCGGCATGGTGCGCCGCGCCTGTGATTTCCTTGACCGGGCGAGCGCGCCTGGCGGCGGAGTTCCAACCCTGCTGCCGGGCTTCGAAGCCCACGCCCACGCCGCCCATTGGCGCGGCTACGCCCGGGCGCCGGACCTGGTTCCCAACGCCGGCCTCGTCGGCCTCCTTTACCGTCTGGACATCGAGCATCCCTGGCGCGAGCGCACGGCCGAATGGATATGGCCGCGGCTGAAGGCGGAGGATCTCGGGGCTCACGACATCCTCTCCGCCGCTCTTTTCCTGGAGCACGCGCCCGACCGCCCGCGGGCGCAGGCCGCCGCCGCGCGCCTCGCGGCCAAGCTGCCCTCGGCCGCCTGGTTCAAGCCCGACGCCTCGGCGGAGGGTTACGGCCTGACGCCGCTCTGGTTCGCGCCCATGCCGGACAGTTTCTGCCGCCCCAGGTTCGAAGACGCCGCGATCGCGCGCGACCTCGATCATCTGGCCGCGGCCCAGCAGGCCGACGGCGGCTGGCCGCTCAGCTGGGATCCGCCCGGCCCCGCCGCGGCGCTCGAATGGCGCGGCGTCCAGACGATCAAGGCGCTGCGGACCCTGCGGGCCTACGGGCGGGTCTGAGCGCGTGTCCTACAACGCTCGGTACATGACCAGGGCGTCGACATAGCCCTGCGTCGGATGCCGGAACGCGCCGGGCAGGCGGCCGACGGTCTCGAAGCCGAGCCGGGTCCAGAGCGCCACGGCTGGCCCGTTGGTGGCGACGACGAAGTTGAACTGCATGGCGCGGAAGCCCCGTGCGCGGGCCTCGGAGAGACTGTGTTCGCACATGGCCCTGGCCACGCCCCGGCCCCGCGCCGCCTCGCCGGTCATGTAGCCGCAATTGGCCACGTGATCGCCGCCGCCGGCCTGGTTGGCGCGCAGATAGTAGGTCCCCAGGACCTGGCCTTCGGCTTCGGCCACGAAGGCGGCGTGGCCGGGCGCCAGCCAGTAGGCGCGGGCCGCCGCCTCGTTCATGTCGCGCGGCAGGGCGTAGGTTTCGCCCGCGCGGATCACCGGCTCCAGGATCGACCAGATCGCCGGCCAGTCGCCGTCCTCCGCTGGGCGGATGCGCATGGCCTCAGATCTCGCCGCGGATCGCGCTGGCGAAGAGGTCGGGATCGACATTTCCGCCCGAGAGCACCAGCCCCGCCGTGCGGTCGCCGTAGGTCGGGATTTTGCCGGCCAGCAGGGCGGCCAGCGCCGCCGCGCCGCCCGGCTCCACCACCAGCTTCAAGGTGGAAAAGGCGTAGCGCATGGCCTCGGCCACCTCCGCGTCGGTGACCAGCGCCACCTCCGCGACGGTCCTCAGGAGCACTGGGAAGGTGAGCTCGCCCGGAAACGGCGATTCCAGGGCGTCGCAGAGCGAGCGGCCGGTCGGCTTGATCGTCTGGCGCTCACCGGCCTGAAGCGAGCGCAGGGTGTCGTCGAAGCCCGCAGGCTCGACCCCGATGACGGCGGTGTCGGGAGACAGGGCTTTCACCGCGGTGGCGACGCCGGCCAGCAGTCCGCCGCCGCCGATCGGGGCGGCCACGACGTCGAAGACGGCGCCCAGCGCCTTGGCCTGACGCATCATTTCCAGCCCGGCCGTGCCCTGGCCGGCCATGATGTGCGGATCGTCGAAGGCGGGCACGATTACGCTGCCGCGTTGGGCGGCGATCTCCGCGGCGATGGCCTCCCGGCTTTCGGTGAGGCGGTCGTAGAAGCGCACCTCGGCTCCGTAGCCCCGGGTCGCCGCCACCTTCACCTGCGGCGCATCGGCCGGCATCACGATCAGCGCCGGGATTCCGAGCAGCCGAGCCGCCAGCGCCACGCCCTGGGCGTGGTTGCCCGAGGAGAAGGCCACCACGCCTCGCGCCCGTTCGTCCGGCGAAAGCTGGACGAGGCGATTGTAGGCGCCGCGGAACTTGAAGGCGCCGGCGCGCTGCAGCGTTTCGGCCTTGATCAGCACCCGGCCGCCCCAGCGCTCGTTCAGGGCCGGGCTCTCGATCAGCGGCGTCTCGACGGCCTGGCCGGCGAGGCGCGCGGCGGCGGCCTCGATGTCGGCTAGCCCGATCGTCACCGGGCGAACACCATCGAATCGTCGGCGAAGGCCTTGAACTCCAGCGCATTTCCGGAGGGGTCGAGGAAGAACATGGTCGCCTGTTCGCCCGGCTCGCCCTGAAAGCGGATCTGCGGCTCGATGACGAACCTAACCTTCGCCGCCTCCAGCTTCTGAACCATGGCCTGCCATTCCGGCAGGGTCAGGATGACGCCGAAGTGGCGCACCGGCACCTGTTCGCCGTCCACGGCGCTGGTGCTGGGATGGCCCACCTCCTCCGGCGCAAGGTGGGCGACGATCTGGTGGCCATAGAAGTCGAAATCGACCCAGTCGGCGGCCGAGCGACCCTCCGGGCAGCCCAGCAGGCCGCCATAGAAGGCGCGCGCTTCGGCGAGGTCGCGGACGGGGAAGGCGAGGTGGAAGCGGGGGCGTGTCATGCCTCCTCCATAGCGCGGCGCGCGGCCGGTTGCGATGGGCGCCTTTCGCGAGCGCGCTCCGGCGCCTAAGTGTGGCGCGGGACGGGGAGGGATTCTTCGATGCGGGCTGGATCGGCGGGCGTCGCGGCGGCCCTCGCCCTGGCGGGCGCGGCGCCGGCGCAGGGCGCGGAATTCCTGCTGGGGGCGTTCGCCCACGACGCCACCTTCCTGGGCGAGGGCTTCGGCGTCGGCGCCGCCGGCCGCGAGGAAGGCGTCGATCTGCATCTGGGCGTACGCAGCGCGAGGATCGAGGCGCTCGACTGGTTGGGCCGCCCTCAGGCCCACGCCTTCGTGTCGGTCAACAGCGAGGCGACCTCCAACTTCGTCGCGGCCGGGCTTTCCTGGCCGATGGCGCTCGGCGACCGCTTCTACCTGCGGCCGGGCCTGGGGCTCGCCTATACGGACGGCGAGGCCGACCTGCCGCCCGTCAACGCGCCAGGCCTCACGCCGGCCGAGCGGGAGCGGCGCCTGAGGCTCTACCGCACACGGATCGACTTCGGCTCGCAGGTCCTCCTCCAGCCGGAGATCTCGCTGGGCTACCGGCTGGGCGAGCGCTGGGCGGTCGAGCTGTCCTGGGTCCACATCTCCAACGGCCAGATCTTCGACAGCGGCAAGAACCAGGGCTTGGACGACGCGGGCGTCCGGTTGATCTACTCCTTCTGACTTGACGCCGAAGGGCGCGGCTGGTCTATGCGCGCCGACCCGGCGGCCGCTGCGCCCGGCCGGGGACAATCGATCAAAATCCACGCGCCGAGGGCCTGTCGAAGGGCGTCGTGGATCCGCGCGGCAGGCGGAGAGATCGTATCCATGGCCAATGTGACCGTGATCGGGGCCCAGTGGGGCGACGAGGGCAAGGGCAAGCTGGTCGACTGGCTGTCCAACCGCGCCGACATGGTGGTGCGCTTCCAGGGCGGCCACAATGCCGGCCACACCCTGGTGGTGGGCAACCAGACCTACAAGCTCTCGCTGCTGCCGTCGGGCGTGGTCCAGGGCAAGCCGAGCGTGATCGGCAACGGCGTGGTGGTCGATCCCTGGCACCTCCTGGAGGAGATCGCCAAGATCGGGGCGCAGGGAATCGAGATCACGCCGGACCTCCTGACGCTCGCTGACAACGCCGCCCTGATCCTGCCCCTGCACCGCGACCTCGATCAGGCGCGGGAGGCCGCCGCGGTCAACAAGATCGGCACCACCGGGCGCGGCATCGGCCCGGCCTATGAGGACAAGGTCGGCCGCCGGGCGATCCGGGTGGGCGACCTGGCCGACCGCGAGGCCCTGGAGGCCAAGATCGACCGCCTGCTCGCCCACCACACGCCGCTGCGGCGCGGGCTTGGCCTGCCGGAGTATGACGGGGCGGAGCTGCTGCGGGCGCTGGAGGAGATCGCGCCCAAGATCCTGCCGTTCGCCAAGCCGGCCTGGCTCTCCGTCAACGAGGCGGTGAAGTCCGGCAAGCGGGTGCTGTTCGAAGGCGCGCAAGGCGCCCTGCTGGACGTCGACCACGGCACCTATCCTTACGTGACGTCGTCCAACACCGTGGCCGGCCAGGCGGCGGCCGGGTCGGGGCTGGGCCCGAAAGGGCCGGGCTTCGTGCTGGGGATCGTCAAGGCCTACACCACCCGGGTGGGCGAGGGGCCGTTCCCGACCGAACTGTTCGACGCAGTGGGCCAGCACCTGGGCACCGTGGGCAAGGAGTTCGGCGTCGTCACCGGCCGCGCCCGCCGCTGCGGCTGGTTCGATGCGGTGCTGGTGCGCCAGTCGGTGATGCTGAACGGCATCGACGGAATCGCGCTCACCAAGCTCGACGTGCTGGACGGGCTGGAGACCCTGAAGATCTGCATCGGCTACGAGGTGGACGGCCAGCGCTTCGACTACCTGCCGGCCGGGCTGAAGGCCCAGAGCGCCATCGTCCCGATCTACGAAGAGATCGAGGGCTGGGCCGAGAGCACCCAGGGCGCCCGCTCCTGGCGCGATCTGCCGGCCGCGGCGGTGAAATACGTGCGCCGTGTCGAGGAGCTCATCGGCGCCCAGGTGGCTCTACTCTCCACCAGCCCGCAGCGCGACGACACCATCCTGATGCGCGACCCGTTCCAGGACTGACCCGCGTCAAGCCGATCTTAAGCCGCGTCAGCCAGACTGGAGTTTCGAAGGGAGCCTGCCCCGGCCGTGTTCAACGAGGAATACAAGCTGATCCAGCGCATGACGCCGCTCGTGCGCAAGGTGCTGATCGTGGACCCATCCTCGGCCAGCGCCCGGCTGCTGGGCGACCTGCTGCGCAACATCTCCCGCCCCCAGGTCTGGAACGCCAACACGACCCGGCGCGGTCTGGAGACCGCCCGCCAGGTCAATCCGCAGCTGATCTTCGTGGAGCTCTCCGGCGACGACGTGGACGGGGTGGAGTTCAGCCGCCAGCTGCGCCGGTCCGACATGGCCTGCCGCCAGGCGCCGGTGATCATGGTGACCGCCACGGCCACCGCCGGCGCGATTCTGGCCGCCCGCGACGCAGGCGTGCACGAATTCCTTCGCAAGCCTTACACCGCCAAGGACCTGCTGCGCCGGCTGGAGGCCGTCACCCTGCGCCCGCGCGACTGGATCGAGGCGGTGCACTATGTCGGCCCTGATCGGCGCCGGTTCAATTCCGGAGACTATTCCGGCCCGCTGAAGCGCCGTTCCGACGCGGCGACCAGCGAAGGCGACCGCATCGTCCAGGCCCTGAAGATCCTGAAGTCCGCCGTCGCCGCCTGGGAGAGCGATCCGGCCCAGGCCCTGCGCTCCATGCTGGCCCAGGCGGCCGAGCTGGAGCGGGCCGCCGTAGCCGTGGCCGACCCCAAGCTCGCCGCCGCGGCGATGGAGTTCCAGCAGATGCTGGCGGGCGTCGCGGCCGCCGGTCCCGCGGCGGGCGCCCAGATCGCCGGGCGAGCCGCCCGCCTGCTCGCCTTCCTGCCCAAGGACGAGGGGGCGAGGGAGAGCGCGGCCTGAATCCCGTCGCGCTTTTGCTCCATATCTGCGCCGCCTTCGGCGGGCGCGCCCCGAACCCGGCGGCAAGAGGAGAAGGCGGATCTTGAAGACCCTGGCGGTCATCGCCCTGAAGGGCGGCTCGGGCAAGACCACGGTGGCCGCGCACCTGGCGCTGGCGGCGCACCTGCGCGGCCTGAACGCGCTGGTGGTCGACATCGACCCGCAACGCTCCGTCAGTGACATCCTCTCGGCGCGCGAGGCGGCCGGGCCGGCCTGCGTCACGGCTGTCGGCCGAAACGTGCCGGCCGCCCAGTTCGGCGCCCTGGCCGAAGGGCGGGACCTGATGATCGTCGATACCCCGGCCGGCGATGTGGAAGGCGTGGGCGAGGCCCTGGTCGTGGCCGACCACGCCCTGCTGGTGGCGCGACCCACCCTGATCGATCTGGCGGGCCTCGCCCGCACGCTGCAGGTGGCGCGGCGGCTAAAGCGGCCCGCCACCGTGGTGGTGAACCAGGCTCCCGTGCCGCGCGAGGGCGCCGAGGCGCCGCTGGTCAAGCGCGCCCTGAAGGGCCTGGACTACATGCAGGCCGACCGCGCCCCGGTCATCCTGCGCGCGCGCACCGTCTACCAGACCGCCCTGGAACGCGGCCGCTCCGCCGAGGAAATGGCCGACCGCGCCGCAGCCGCGGAGGTGGCGGCGCTGTGGGACTTCGTGGCCGGAACGATGGGGATGAAGGCGCGGTAAGGCGCGCCGCGCCGGCTCAAGCTCTCGGATCGAGTTTACGATCGTTAGTCAGACCGTCCCGTTCGACGGCATCGTGTTCGGGGTTGCATCGAACTCCAGCCAAAGGCAGGTCCCCTTGCCCTCGGGTCTCGACCAGACCGGACGAGCTCCGATCTGACGCGCCAGGCCCTCCATCAGCTTGAATCCCGTGCCCGATCCGGCGCGCGCCGGAACCTGGCCGGCTGGCGGCAAGCCCTTACCGTTGTCGCGCGCCAGCAGCTGGAACCGGTTTCCAGTCGAGCGCTCGAGCGAGACTGCGATCTCGCCCCCCTTCCCGTCGAACGCGTATTTCAGCGTGTTGGTGACGAACTCGTTGAGGATGAGGCCGAGCGGCAGGGCGATATCCGGCGGAAGCTCGGCCTCCTCGATGTCGAAGGTCAGGCGAACCCGGCCCGCCTGCTCCTGGTGAAGGTGGCAGAGGTTCTCCACCAGCTGCACGATGTAGGGCCGAAGGCGCAGGCCTTCCACGGCGCCTCGCATGTAGAGCTGCTCGTGGACCAGGCGCAGCGCCTCGATGCGCTCGGCGACTGCTGCGAGCGCGAGGCGCGCCTCTTCGCCTTGCACCGCCCGGGCGCGCATGCGGACCACGCCCGTGATGATCATGATGTGGTTCTTGACCCGGTGCTGAAGCTCCTGGAACAGGCGCTTGTTCGTCTCCAGCGCAACTTTCAGGCTGTGGGCCTTGTGCAGCCGGTCGATCACAGGGCCCAGAATGGCGGTATAGGTGCGCAGGAACTCGATGTCCTGCTCGTCCAGGTCACGCGGCTCGCACATGTCGACCTGCAGCAGGCCGTAGGGCTTGCCCCCCGGCAGGAAGATCGGGGTGTTCACCAGGGCGACCACTCCATGGTCCTTCAGGAACGGCGGAAGGACGAAACGGTCCTCGTGGGCGATGTCCTTGGTGATGACCGGACGCCCCTCGCGGATCGAATATTGTTCCGACGACTGCTCGCACATCGGCAGCCGGATTTCCCCCACCACGCCCGGCCGCCACCCGACGCCGGCGCGGATCAGCAGATGCTCCCCGTCCTCCTCGATCTCCAGCACCTTGGCGAGATCGGCGTTCAGCGCCGCGGCGACCAGGCGACAGCCCTCGGTGAGGATCGCGTCCAGATCTTCGCACCGCAGCGCAAATTCGCCAAAGGCGGCCAGCACCCTCTGCCGCTCAACCATCTCGTCCAGGTTGGGCATGGAAAAGTAAACGGCTCAGGCCTGGCTTGGCTCCCGATCGCCCTGCCTGCGAGGGGGTGGACTTACCCATAGCTGTCTGGTTATGAATTATCCGATAACTCTCAGGTTATGGAATTAGATGCCCGACGCGCACGACATGCTGTTCAGGACGCTCGCCGATCCCACGCGGCGGGCGATCTTCGAGCGGCTGTGCCGCGAGGGGGAGCAGACGGTCGGCGCCCTGACCGCCCGGGCCGGCGTCTCCCAGCCGGCGGTCTCCAAGCATCTGGCGGTGCTGAAGCAAGCCGGCCTGGTGCGCGACCGCCAGCAGGGGCGCCAGACCCACTACAGCGCCCAGGCCGCGGCCCTGGCCCCGCTGGCCGACTGGACGACGCGGATGACCGGCTTCTGGGAGAGCCGGTTCGACGACCTGGAGAACCTCTTGCAGAGAATGGATCAATGACCGCCGCCGACGCCGAAACCCTCTCCGTGGTCGTGGAGCGCGACCTTCCGCATCCGCCCGAGAAGATCTGGCGCGCCCTGACCCAGCCGCACCTGATCGAGGCCTGGCTGATGAAGAACGACTTCGAACCGGTGGTCGGCCGCCGCTTCGACCTTCGCGCCGAATGGGGTTCGGTCGGCGGTGAGGTCCTGGAGGTCGAGCCGGGCCGGAAACTGGCCTATACCTGGGGTGACGAGAACCTGAGGAGCGTGGTGACCTGGACCCTGACGCCGACGGGGGCGGGCGCCCGGCTGCGCATGGAGCAGACCGGCTTCCGCCGCGACCAGCCCCGCTACTACGGCGGCGCCCAGGCCGGCTGGCCGCGGTTCCTGGACAATCTGGAGCACGTGCTGGCGGGCCTGGACTGAACGCCCGCCCAATCAAACCGACAGGAGGTCGCCTTGAGCACCTGGATCCGACAAATCCATCGCTGGCTGTCGTTGGCCTTCACGGCGGCGGTGCTGGCCAATATCGCCGCCATGACCCAGAGGGACCCGCCCCTCTGGCTGGGTTTCCTGGCGCTCCTTCCGCTCATCCCGCTGATGCTGACGGGGCTCTACATGTTCGTGTCGCCCTATGCCGCGAAATGGCGCGGCGCACGGCGCGTCCAAGGCGAGGCTTGAAGCCCATGACGGACGAAACCCCCGCCCAACTGATCGACCGCCGCATCGAGGCCCTGGGCGGCTGGCGCGGCGAGATGCTCGGCAAGATCCGCAAGATCGTGCTGGAGGCGGATCCCGAGATCGTCGAGGAATGGAAGTGGGAGACCCCGGTCTGGTCCCACGGCGGGCTCATCTGCACGGGGGAGGCCTACAAGGCCGCGGTCAAGATGACCTTCGCCAAGGGCGCCTCCCTGCCGGACCCCGCGGGCCTGTTCAATTCCAGCCTCGAGGGCAAGACCCGCCGGGCCATCGACTTCCGCGAGGGCGAGGCGATCGACGAGGCCGCGCTCAAGGACCTGGTCCGCGCGGCTGCGGCCCTGAACCTCCAGGCGGGCGGGGCGCGGCGGCGATGACCAAGCCTGTCCTCCTCTCCGGGGGCAATCCCCAGATCCCCAAGGGCTATGGCGAGGCGCCGGTGCAGGCCTATATCGCCGCCATGCCGGGCTGGAAGCAGGCGGTCGGCCGCCGCCTCGACGAGCTGATCGTGCAGTCGGTCCCCGGCGTGCAGAAGGCGGTGAAGTGGAACTCGCCCTTTTACGGCCTGGAAGGCCAGGGCTGGTTCCTCAGCTTCCATTGCTTCACCAAGTACATAAAGGTGACCTTCTTCCGCGGCGCCGACCTGACCCCGCCGCCGCCGGGGCCGTCGAAGCACAAGGACGTGCGCTATCTCGACATCTACGAAGGCGCCCTCGATGAGGCCCAGTTCATCGCCCGGGTGAAGCAGGCGAGCGAGTTGCCGGGGGAGCGGATTTGAGAGGCGCGATGACCGAGCATCGAATCTTCACCACCAGTTTCGCCAGCGTCTATCCGCACTATGTCGCCAAGGCCGAGAAGAAGGGGCGCAGCAAGGCCGAGGTCGACCAGATCGTCCGCTGGCTGACCGGCTTCAGTCAGGACGAGCTCGACCGCCAGCTCGCCCGGCAAACCGACTTCCGCACCTTCTTCGCCGAGGCGCCCGATCCGCACTCCGCCCGATCCGAGATCAAGGGCGTGGTCTGCGGCGTGCGCGTGGAGGAGGTCGCCGACCCGCTGATGCGCGAGATCCGCCGCCTGGACAAGCTGGTCGACGAACTGGCCAAGGGCAAGGCGATGGAAAAGATCCTGCGGGGGTGATGGCTATGGCCACAGCGAGGCCCAACGAAAAACCCTCCCCGTCGCCGGGGAGGGCGCTTCGTTTCAATTCGCAGGCGCCTCAGGCGTCGACGAGGTTCTTGGCTTCGGCGGCTGCGCGCATGGACTTCTGCAGCTTTTCGAAGGCGCGGACCTCGATCTGGCGGACCCGCTCGCGGCTGACCCCGTATTCGGCGGCCAGTTCTTCGAGCGTGGTCGGATTATCCTTCAGCCGGCGTTCGGTGAGGATGTGCCGCTCGCGGTCGGTCAGCTCCGTCATGGCCGCCTCGAGCAGGCTCATGCGGATCGACTTCTCCTGGGCCTCGGCCACCTGGGCTTCCTGGCTGACGGCGCCTTCGTCCTCCAGCCAGTCCTGCCACTCGCTCTCGCCGTCCGCGCGCAGAGGCGCGTTCAACGAGGCGTCCGGGCCCGACAGGCGCCGGTTCATGGAGATGACCTCCTCGTCCAGCACGCCGAGCTTGGTGGCGATCTGGCTGACCTGATCGGGGCGCAGGTCTCCTTCGGAGAGGGCGCTGATCTCGGACTTGGCCTTGCGCAGGTTGAAGAACAGCTTCTTCTGCGCCGCCGTCGTGCCCATCTTCACCAGGCTCCAGGATCGCAGGATGTATTCCTGGATCGAGGCGCGGATCCACCACATGGCGTAGGTGGCCAGGCGGAAGCCCTTGTCCGGCTCGAACTTCTTCACGGCCTGCATCAGGCCGACATTGCCTTCGGAGATCACCTCCCCGATCGGCAGGCCGTAGCCGCGGTAGCCCATGGCGATCTTGGCCACGAGACGAAGGTGGCTGGTGACGAGCTTGTGGGCGGCTTCGGGGTCCTCGTGCTCGCGCCAGCGCTTGGCGAGCATGAACTCCTCGTCCTTTTCCAGCATCGGGAATTTGCGGATCTCGGTCAGATACCGGCTGAGGCCGCCTTCCGGCGACATCACGGCGAGCGCATTCGCGGCCATGGACGTATCCCCTTCTTCTCAAGCGGACCCTCGGGTCGTTCAGCGCGGCGCGCGCGCGAGACCGTCCGCCCCCTCCAACCTTTCAGATAGGTATTGGTTTCGTGGGACGTAAGGCCGCGGTTGGGAGATTCCGACGGCCCGATAAATCCGACTGCTCAACTCAGGTATTTCTACGGGCCGATAGAGGCGCCTTCAAGGCGCCGGCGTTTCGATCCTTTCTCACAGGCCTGAGAGGATAGCTTCCAGCTGCGCCATGTCTGGGGGCGGCGGCGCCTCGAAGCGCAGGGCCTCGCCGGTCACGGGATGGACGAAGCCCAACACCGCGGCGTGCAGGGCCTGGCGGGCGAGACCCGACCGGGCGATCGCCTCGCGCACGGGGGCCGCGGGCGCGCCCGAGCCATATATGGGGTCGCCGAGGCACGGCGTCCCCTTCGAGGCCAGATGTACGCGGATCTGATGGGTGCGGCCGGTCTCCAGTCGGCAGGAGACGCGCGCGGCGAGCGGCCGTTCCTGAGGCCCGAATGTGCGTTCGGTCCGGTAGTGGGTGATCGCCTCGCGACCGCCTGTCTTCAGCACGGCCATCTTCTTGCGGTCGTGGGTGGAGCGGCCGAGGCGGGTCTCGATGGTCCCGCGCGCCGGATGCGGGGCGCCGCGGACCAGGGCGATGTAGACGCGGTCCAGGTCGTGGGCGGCGAAGAGCGCCGAGAGGCCCTGGTGGGCGGCGTCGGTCTTGGCCGCCACCATCACGCCCGAAGTCTCCTTGTCGATGCGGTGGACGACGCCCGGGCGGGCGACGCCGCCGACGCCGGAGAGGCTCGCGCCGCAGTGGTGGAGCAGGGCGTTGACCAGGGTGCCGCTTTCGCTGCCGGGGGCGGGGTGAACGGCCATGCCGGCCGGCTTGTCCACCACGATCAGGTGCGGGTCCTCGTAGAGCACCGTCAGCGGGATGTTCTCCGGCTGGGGCTCGGCCGGCTCCGGCGGCGGAATTAGGATGCGGTAGTCGCCGGCCTTGGCCTTGGCGGAGGGATCGGACTGCGGAACGCCGTCGCGGCTGACCAGACCCTGGGCCATCAACGCCTGGACCCGGCCGCGGGAGAGCTCGCGCAGGCGCTCGGCCAGGGTCTTGTCAATGCGGCCGCCGGCGTCCTCGGGCGCCACGACGATCATGCGCTCGCCCGGCGTGTCGGGGGCGAAGTCGTCGTCTTCTGGCTCGAGGTCGGAGGCGGGGCTCACCCTTGCAGCCGTCCGCCGATGGTCTCGCCGCGCGAAAGGGTGGAGGTGATCGGCGCCAGCAGGAAGAGGTCGCCGCCCGCCGCCGCAGCCGCCGGACCGATGTCGCGGACCAGATGCCGGCGCATGGCCTCGTCCACCTCGTCCTCCGGGATCAGGGGATCGCGCGAAAGGAGCTCGGCGCAGGTCGCCTCGTCAGCGGCCTCGTCACCCGTCAGGTCGCCGATCCGCTCCATGACGATGGGATAGGCCGAGGGCGTGCGCGCCGCGTTCAGGGCCGCGGCCATCACCAGGCCGTCCAGGAACGAGGCCTTGGACAGCGGCACGCCGTTGAAGATCAGGAAGATCGGCGTCTGGCCGACGGTGTCGAACAGGATGGCGAACAGCTGCCCCTCGGCCGGCAGCAGCCAGCCGTCGAACAGCAGGCCCGCCCCGCCCATCTTGAACTGCAAGAGCCCGTTTTCCGCCCGCCGGACGACGCCGTGGTCGTGGAAGAAGCGCCCGGGCATCATCACCGACGGCCGGGTCGTGCGCCAGAAGCCCTCGTAGGCCGCGCCGCGGCGCTCGGTGGTCAGGCGCGCCATGTCCAGAACCGGCAGGGGGAGGCCGTCGGCCGCGCCGCGCGTCTGGGCCGGAACATGGCCGTTCAGCCGCACCTGCACCCCGAACACGTCGGCGAGGCCCGGCAGGTCGCGGTCCCAGTCCAGCATGGTGAAGCCGTCGCGCTTGGCCGCCACCAGCCGGGTCAGGTTCTCCAGATTATGCGCCGAAGGCGTCACCGCGCCGGAAGCCCAGCGCCCCACCAGCGACTTGTCGACGCCCAGCTCGGCCGCCAGGCGCCCACGGCTCATGGAGAGCGCCTTCAGGACCAAGTCCAGCTTCTCGGAGAAGGCGGCGGGCGTCGACATCGCCGAACATGATTCCACAGATGCGCCCGAATGCAACTTTGCGTGCAACGGTTGCGCACCGGCGTGCAACGGGTTGCGCCGAAGGTGGCTCGCGGGGCTGCAACCGTTGCGCATGCCGTCGCGCGCCGCTGCACCTGCGCGCGAACGTCGCGCCTGCCTAAACCGAATGCACGACGCAGCCGCGGGAGGACACGTCGGTGAAATACGCGCACCTCGCCGTCTCGATGGCCGCTCTGACCGGCGCGGTCTTTATCGCCTGGACCGCGCCCGATCGGATCGCGCCGAACGATGTCCAGCCGAACGTCCTCATCGAGTCGGTGGCGAGCGGGGTCCGCCATTGATGGCGGTCAAAGCGCTCTAAGCCCCCGGTACGAGACTGTCCCCGATCCTGGCGTCCCCCGCGGGATCGGGTGAATGGCGGCCATGCAGGAGCCAACCGGCGTAGACCCTGCATGGCCGCTTCCTTTTCGGACGGTCAGAGCCCGTGCTTCTCGGCGTTCTCCGCCTCCTGGGCGGCGATGGAGCCTTCGGAGAACAGGAATTCCCGAAGCTGGCCGTCGAACTCCGGGTCCTTCCTGCGAATCCACTCCAGCGCCATGGCCGCGTGTTCGATCTCTTCGCGGGCGTTGTGCAGGAGGATGGCCCTCAGCTCGGGATCGGTGCAGTCGTCCGCGCGCTGGCGATACCAATCCACGGCTTCCAGCTCCTCGATGAGCGAGGCGATGGCGTAGTGCATGTGGAGGGTTTCGGGCCGCAGATTTTCACGCGGAACATGCAAGCCTTCGCTGGACATCGGGGCGTCATCCTTCTCCACTAAGATGGTCGAGCTAGGCGAACGCGCGCGGGGGATTTGGGATGCTGCTGGATCGTCGTCGGGCCTTGGCCCTCTTGGGCGTCGGGTCGGCCGCCCCGGCCGCGGCGCAGGGTTCGGCCTATTCGGGCGAGGTGCGTTTCGATCATGGCGTGGCCTCGGGCGATCCGCTGGCCGACCGGGTGATCCTTTGGACCCGCATCACGCCCGCCGACCCGGCGGCTGGCCAGATCGCCTATCGCTGGCGGCTCAATCCGGTGGACCGCCGGGCGGGCGGGGCCAAGTCCGGCCAAGGCGTCACGGGGCCTGACCGCGACTTCACGGTGAAGGTGGATGTGGCGGGCCTCGATCCTGATCGGGCCTACACCTTCGAGTTCGTGGCCAATGGCGTGACCTCGCCCTTGGGCCGCACACGGACACTGCCCACGGGATCGATCAGGGACGTGGTTCTCGCGGTCGCCTCCTGCTCGCTCTATCCGAACGGCTATTTCAACGCCTATCGCGCGATCGCCGACCTGCCGCGGGTCGACGCCGTGGTGCACCTGGGCGACTACATCTACGAGTACGGCGGTCCCGGTTCCTATGGCATGGACTCCGCCGTGGCGGGCGAGCGGCCGCACGACCCGCCGCACGAGATTCTGACGCTCGTCGACTACCGGCGCCGCCACGCCCAGTACAAGTCCGATCCCGATCTGCAGGCGGCGCACGCCCGCGCGCCCTGGATCGTCGTCTGGGACGATCACGAGACCGCCAACGACAGTTTCGCCGAGGGCGCTCAGAACCATCAGCCGGAAGAAGGTGACTGGAACCGGCGCAAGGCCGTCGCGATCAAGGCCTATTACGAGTGGATGCCGATCCGCGAGCCGGCCGACGGCGGCTACGGCATCCAGCGCAGCTTCCGGTTCGGCGACCTGGCCAGCCTGATCATGCTGGAGACCCGGCTGACCGCCCGCGACGCCCAGCTGAACTACGAGCGGGACTTCGACGCCTCGGCCGGCGAGGCCGGCGTCGCGGCCTTCCGGGCGAAGCTCGCCGATCCCGACCGGAAGATGATGGGGGCGCGGCAGGAGCGCTGGCTGGCCGACGAGCTCAAGGCCTCCGTCGCCGCCGGCCACGCCTGGCAGGTGATCGGCAACGAGGTGCTGATGGGCCGCATCAACGTGCCGGACGCCCGTCGGGTGCTGGGCGAGGCGCGCTACGAAGCGGCCAAGGCCACCCTCGACGAGGCCTCGCAGCGCCGGCTGACGCGGATGGAGGGCCTGGGGCCGCTGAGCCTGCCCTGGGGGCTCGACATGTGGGACGGCTATCCGGCCGAGCGGGAGCGGGTCTATGCGGCCTTCCGCGCCGCCGGCGCCCGGCCCATCGTGGTCACCGGCGACAGCCACGCCTTCTGGGTCAACGACCTGCACGACGCCGGCGGAACGCGCGTGGCGGTGGAGTTCGGGGCGACCTCCATCACCAGCCCCGGCGGCGGCGACGTGCTGAAGACCTTCCCGGTGGCGGAGGTCATGGCCGGCGGCAACGACGAGGTCCTTTTCAACGACCAGGGGACCAAGGGCTTCGTCCTGCTGACCCTGACGCGCGAGACGGCCAAGGCGGAGCTGGTCGGCGTCTCCACCATCATCGAACGCACCTTCCAGACGCGGGTGGTGAAGACCTTCGAGGTGCGGCCCGAAGGGACGAGCGTCTCGGCGCCGGTGGTGATCTAAGCTTCGACGTCGGGCTGCAGCTCGCTCTCGAGCGTTTCGAGAATGTCGATCAGCTGTGCGACGCGCCCGGAGGCCAGTGGGTCGCCTTCATTGATCGGGGCCTCGTCATTGGCGAGCCAGGCGCGGGCGCGCACGAATTCCTCACTGCTCGCGCCGGTGGCCAGGATCTGGGTCACGGTCAGGTCGTCGACCGGGCCGAGGGCTGAGACGATCTCGTCGTAGGTCAGCTTGGTCACGCACGTCCTCCGAGTCTTGGCCGAAACGGAACAGGCCCGCGCTTCGGCGCGCGGGCTCCCCCCTCGGCGAGGAAACGCCCCAGGCCCCGGCCGGGTTCGCCCGAACCGGCGACGGGCCACAGGCGTTGTTCGCCAAACAAAGGAGCTGCCGATGGCCCAGAACGCCGGAACTGAAGGCGCGCGCCTGCGCCTGAACAACGCTCGGGAGGAGGACCTCGCCCGTTTGGAGCCGCTTGGGGCGGAGGGCGCACGGGCCCTGGTGGAGGCGCGGCCCTTCGACTCCTGGAGCGACGTGGCCCGGCTCTCGGGCCTGCCCGTGGAGGTGGTGAGCGATCTGCAGCGGGCCGGGGTCGAACTCGGGGAGCCGAGCTCGGGGCCCGTGGGGGAGGCCGGAAGCGGCGGCGGGGGTGGAACGCCCGCAGGCAATATCGGCCGGGCCTAGCCTCCGGCGGCGGCGATCGCGCGCCAGACGCGCAGCGCTTGCACCGTGGCGGCCACGTCGTGGACGCGCACGGCCGCCACGCCGGCCGCGGCGCCGGCCAGGGCGGCGGCCAAAGATCCGGCCAGCCGGTCGCCGGTCTCCGCCGCGGCAGGGTCGAGGGCGGCGATGAAGCGCTTGCGGCTGACGCCCAGCAGCACCGGAAAGCCGAGCGCCACCACGCGGTCCAGGTGGGCGAGCAGGGCCAGGTTGTGCTCCAGCCGTTTGCCGAAGCCGATCCCCGGATCGAGCCAGATTTTCTCGCGCGCCACGCCGGCGGCGAGCGCCGCCTCGGCGCGGGCCGCCAGGAAGCCGGTCACTTCGGCCACCACGTCGTCATAGTGCGGGGCGTCCTGCATCGTGCGTGGCTCGCCCTGCATGTGCATCAGCACGACCTGACAGCCCAGCTCAGCCGCCACGTCGGGAGCCTCCGGCGCATGGCGCAGCGCGCTGACGTCGTTCCAGATGTCGGCCCCGGCGGCGACCGCCGCGCGGGCCACCTCCGGCTTCATCGTGTCGACCGAGATCGGTATGGCGCTGCCTTCGCGCACGGCGCGGATCAGGGGGATGAGGCGTTCGATCTCGTCCTCGGCCGCGACAGGCAGGGCGCCCGGGCGGGTGGATTCCGCACCCAGGTCCAGCATGTCGGCCTGCTCGGCGATCAGGCGGCGCGCGTGGGGAAGGGCGTCGGGGAGTTCGAGAAACAGGCCGCCGTCGGAAAAGCTGTCAGGGGTCAGGTTCACGACCCCCATCACCTGCACCGGGTTGTCCGTCATCGCCTCGCCCAAGAAAAAACGCCCTCCCGAAGGAGGGCGTTCGATGCTTTAGGCCGGTTCGGGACGCGGTGAAATCGGCACCGCCACCGAGGGTCCGGTCGGCTTCTTGGTCTCGGCGTCTTCGCGGACCGGCGGCACGCCTTTGAGGGCGTTGACGATCTCGTCGCCGGTCAGGGTCTCGTATTCGAGCAGCGACTTGGCCAGCGTATGCAGATCGTCCAGCTTTTCGGTCAGGATGCGCTTGGCCTCGTCATAGCCCTGCTGCACCAGTCGCTTGACCTCCTCGTCGATCAGGCGCGCGGTCTCCTCCGACACCGACTGGGTGCGCGAAACCGAGTGGCCGAGGAAGACCTCTTCCTGGTTCTCGCCGTAGGCCACGACGCCCAGCTTGTCGGAGAAGCCCCAGCGCGTGACCATGGCCCGCGCCAGCTTGGTCGCCTGGTCGATATCCGACGAGGCGCCGGAAGTGATCTTGTCCTTGCCGAAGATGATCTCCTCGGCGATCCGTCCGGCCATCAGGATGGCCAGGCGCGAGGTCATCTGCTCGTAGGACATGGAAAGCTGGTCCCGCTCGGGCAGCTGCATGACCATGCCGAGCGCGCGGCCGCGTGGGATGATGGTCGCCTTGTGCACCGGATCGGTGGCCGGCACGTTCAGGGCCACCAGGGCGTGGCCGCCCTCGTGATAGGCGGTCAGGCGCTTTTCGTCCTCGGTCATGGCCATGGATCGGCGCTCGGCGCCCATCATGACCTTGTCCTTAGCGTCCTCGAAGTCGCGCTGGGTCACCATGCGGCGGTTCTTGCGCGCGGCCATCAGGGCGGCCTCGTTGACCAGGTTGGCCAGGTCCGCGCCGGAGAAGCCCGGGGTGCCGCGGGCGATGGTCTTGACGTCCACGTCGGCGGCCAGCGGCACGTTCTTCATGTGGACGCGCAAGATGCGTTCGCGGCCGTTGATGTCCGGATTCGGCACGACCACCTGGCGGTCGAAGCGGCCCGGCCGCAGCAGGGCGGGGTCCAGCACGTCGGGGCGGTTCGTGGAGGCGATGACGATGATCGCTTCGTTCGGGTCGAAGCCGTCCATCTCCACCAGCAGCTGGTTCAGGGTCTGCTCGCGCTCGTCGTTGCCGCCGCCGAGGCCCGCGCCGCGATGGCGGCCGACGGCGTCGATTTCGTCGATGAAGATGATGCAGGGGGCGTTCTTCTTGGCCTGTTCGAACATGTCGCGCACGCGGCTGGCGCCGACGCCGACGAACATTTCCACGAAGTCGGAGCCAGAGATGTAGAAGAACGGCACGCCGGCCTCGCCCGCGACGGCGCGGCCCAGCAGGGTCTTACCCGTGCCGGGCGGGCCGACCATCAGGGCGCCCTTGGGGATCTTGCCGCCCAGGCGCTGGAACTTCTGCGGGTCCTTCAGGAAGTCGACGATCTCGGTCAGCTCTTCCTTGGCCTCGTCCACGCCAGCCACGTCGTCGAAGGTCACGCGGTTCTTGTTCTCGGTCAGCATGCGGGCCTTGGACTTGCCGAAGCCCATGGCGCCGCGGGCGCCGCCCTGCATCTGGCGCATGAAGAAGATCCAGACCCCGATCAGCAGCAGGATCGGAAGGCTGTTCAGGAACAGGCCCAGGAGGCCGCCGCCGGCCGACTTGACCTGGATGTCGGCGCCCTGCGCCTGCAGGCGCTTGACCAGTTCGTCCTGGTTGTTCGGGGTCATGGCCGTATAGGCCCGGCCCTGCTGGTCGCGCACTTCCACGGTGGCGCCGCGGATGATCGCGGTCTTCACCTCGCCGGAATCGATCCGGCCGAGCAGCTGCGAATAGGAAACCTGACCCGTCCCGGCGGCCTGGCTGCCGCCGGTCATCATGCTGTAGACGCCGATCAGGACCACGACGATCGCGCCCCAAATGGCCAAGTTACGCAGGTTCATGATGCGCCTTCGGAAAAGTGTCTCTCAAAGCCCAAGATAGGGGCTCGGGCGGGCTTTCACCAGCAAGGGACGTGCCGCGCGACCGAACACCGCGGTTCGACGAACGGCGTAGCTTCCCTCACAAGCAAAAGGCCGCGCACGGTGCGCGGCCTTTCGTCAATCTCGCCTTGAGCGGCCAGCTTACCGCGACGGCTTCTTCGGCGCCGCGATCAGGCCTTCGCGCTGGGCGCGCTTGCGAGCCAGCTTGCGCGCGCGACGCACGGCTTCGGCCTTCTGGCGGGCGCGCTTCTCGGAAGGCTTCTCATAATGAACGTGCCGCTTCATCTCGCGGAACGAGCCCTCGCGCTGCATCTTCTTCTTCAGCGCCTTCAGGGCCTGGTCGACGTTGTTGTCGCGGACGAAAATCTGAACCAGAGGTCTCTCTCCTATCACCCGTTCCCGCTCGGCCAGACCGGAATGGCGGCGGCGAACGGACAAAAGCTTGTCGCCCGCAGGCGTGAGCCTCCGGGTTGAGCGCGGCGAGATAGCAGAAGCGGACGGCCATGTCCACGGCGGACAGACGGCCACGGGCAGGGTAAAAGCGTGCATGGCGAACGAGACGCAAGACGCATCCGATTGGGCCGGCGACGCCGAGCAGAGGCTGCTGGACGAGGCCCTGATCCTGGCCCCGCTGCAGGGCTGGACCTGGCCGATGGTCCGCGCCGCCGGCCGCGCCATCGGGCTTTCGGATTCAGAGACCGAGCTGCTCGTCCCCCACGGCCCGTCCGATCTAGCGGCCCTCCTGGCCCGTCGGCATGACACCGTCGCCCTGGCTGCGCTTTCCGATCCGGCAGGGTTGAAGATCCGCGAGCGCATCCGCGCCGCCGTCGCCGCCCGGCTGGACGCGGCCGCCGCCGACGAGGCGGCCGTCCGCCGCTGGGCCGGCTATCTGGCCTTGCCGTTGAACCTGCCGCTCGCTGGCCGCCTGCTGTGGGAAAGCGCCGATGCGCTCTGGCGCTGGGCGGGCGATACGGCCACCGACGAGAACCACTATTCGAAGCGCGCGATCCTGTCGGGCATCCTCGCCTCGGCTCTGGCGATTCGCCTCTCCTCCGGGCGCGAGGCGGCCATGTCCTTCGTGGACGCGCGGATCGAGAACGTCATGACCTACGAAAAATGGAAGGCCGGACTGAAGGCCCCGAACCTGCTGCAGGATTTGGCCGGCGCGCTAGGCCGGATCCGTTACGGCAAGGGCGCCTGAAGGCTCAGGTGGCGCGGCCGCGGATGCGCCAGACCACCGGGCGGGCCACGGCGGTGCAGACGATGACCGGAGAAAGCGCCCAGGCCACCAGGCGCTCGGTCAGGTTCGCGGCCCGCTTGCGGAAATAGCGGGCGAGACCCACGCCCTTGTGGAATTCCACCCGCAAGGGGCTGGCGTGGCTGGTGTGGCCCAGGTGGATCACCTCCGCGAGCGGGGCGAACAGCACCTCGCCGCCCGCCTGGCGTACGCGCCAGCAGAGGTCGACGTCCTCCACGTGCAGGAAATAGCCCTCGTCGAAGCCGCCGAGGGCGTCGAAGTCCTCGCGCCGCATGCAGATGCAGGCGCCGGAGACGGTGGGAACGGCCGCGACCGCTTCGGGGGCGGCGTCCTTCTCCCAGTGCACCTCGTACCGCCGCCAGGCGGCCACGTGGCGGGAGAGGTGCGACAGGCTCATGAGCGCGCTGACGGGGGTGATGTCGCCGCGCCGGGCGCCGCGCTGTTCGGTACGGTCGGCGTTGAGCACCCGGCCGCCGACCAGAGACGGCGTTGGGCGGCCCTCGATCGCGCGGACCAGCTCCTGCACGCATGCGGCCTGCAGGAAGGCGTCGGGATTCAGGAAGACGATGATGTCGCCGCCGGCCGCCCGGGCGCCCAGATTGGCCCCCCGGGCGAAGCCGACATTGCCGTGGCCGGTCAGGAGCCGCACGCGGGCGTCGCGCTCGGCCAGGCTTTTCAGCCGGGCGAGGTCGATGCGGGTCGAGCCGTTGTCGACCACCACCAGTTCGTCCACCAGCGGGTCGGCCAGCACGCACTCCAGGCTGCGCTGGAGCGCCTCGCCGGTCATGTAGACCACCATCACCACCGAAACCCGGCGGCGAGGCTTCAGGAAATCCTGCGTCGGCGAGGGCTCGAAAGCGACGATCGGTGCGGCGATGCCGTTCATCCAGCCTCCATGGCCCCGACCGAGTCGCGGCGCAGCGAAGAATCGCCTGCCACGGACTGCCGGGCAACATCGGGCGGACTCGCCTCCAAGGCAAGCGCCTTTACAGCTTCCGCGAGCGTCAGGATCTCCTGGCGGTCCGACCCCAGCCGTCTCAAGGCCACCTTGCCCTCCTCGGCCTCGCGGCGCCCGACGACGGCGATCACCGGCGTCTTCGCAAGGCTATGCTCACGAACCTTGTAATTGATCTTCTCGTTCCGAAGGTCCGTCTCGACCCGCAGTCCGGCGGCCCTCAAGCGTTCGGCCGCCGAAAGGGCATAACCATCGGCGTCTGACGTAATTGTGGCGACCACGACCTGCGTCGGCGCCAGCCACAGCGGGAAGGCTCCGGCGTAGTTCTCGATCACCACGCCGATGAAGCGCTCCATCGAACCGCAGATGGCCCGGTGCAGCATCACAGGGCGCTGCTTGGAGCCGTCTTCGGCGACATATTCGGCGTCCAGCCGATCGGGCAGCACGAAGTCGAGCTGCAGCGTGCCGCACTGCCACGTCCGGCCGATGGCGTCGGAGAGGTGGAATTCCAGCTTCGGACCGTAGAAGGCGCCCTCGCCGGGCAGCCGTTCGACGCCCATGTTCACCGCCTGGCGCGCGGCGCGATCGAGCTTGTCCTCGGCTATGTCCCAGACCTCGTCCGTGCCGGCGCGCAGCTCCGGCCGCAGGGCCAGCTTCACGCTGTGCAACTCCAGGCCGAAATCGGCGTAGACCGAGTTGAGCAGGCGCACGAACTTCGTCGTCTCGGCCTCGATCTGGTCCTCGCGGCAGAAGATGTGCGCGTCATCTTGGGTGAAGGCCCGCAGCCGCATGATGCCGTGCAGGGCGCCGGACGGCTCAAACCGGTGGCAGGCCCCGAACTCGGCCATTCGCAGGGGCAGGTCGCGGTAGGACTTCTGGCCGAAGTTGAAGATCTGGACGTGACCGGGGCAGTTCATCGGCTTGACCGCGAGCTCTTCGCCCTCGTCCGTCTCGCAGGTGAACATGTTGGCGCCGAACTTCTCCCAGTGGCCCGACTTCTCCCACAGGGCGCGGTCCATGATCTGGGGGGCCTTGACCTCGACATAGCCGTCGCCGTCGAGCCGGCGGCGCATATAGGCTTCGACCGTGCGGTAGAGCGTCCAGCCTTTCGGATGCCAGAAGATCATCCCCTTGGCCTCTTCCTGCAGGTGGAAGAGGTCCATGGCCCGGCCGATCTTGCGGTGGTCGCGCTTCTCGGCCTCCTCCAGGCGTTTCAAGTGCGCCTCGAGATCGGCTTCGGAGGCCCAGGCCGTGCCGTAGATCCGCTGCAGCTGGGCGTTCCGGTGGTCGCCGCGCCAGTAGGCGCCGGCCAGCTTCATCAGCTTGAAGGCCTTGCCCACGTGCTTGGTCGAGGGCAGGTGCGGCCCCAGGCACAGGTCCTTCCACCCGCCCTGGCGATAGACCGTGATCGTCTCGTCCTCGGGAAGGTCGGAAATGATCTCGGCCTTATAGGCCTCGCCGATCGACTTGAAGTGTTCGATGGCCTCGTTGCGATCCCAGACCTCACGGACGATCTTTTCGTCGCGGTCGACGATCTCCTTCATCCGCTGTTCGATCGTCGCCAGGTCGTCCAGGCTGAACGGCTCGTCGCGGGCGAAGTCGTAATAGAAGCCGTCCTCGATGGCCGGCCCGATCGTCACCTGCGTGCCGGGGAACAGCTCCTGCACGGCCTCGGCCATGACGTGGCTGGCGTCGTGGCGGATGGTCTCCAGCGCCTCCGGATCCTCGCGCGTCAGGAGCGCGAACCGGCCCCCGCGCGGCAGCGGCCGCTCCAGGTCCAGAAGCTCGCCGTCGAGCTTCACCAGCACCGCCTTCTTCTCCAGCGACTTGGCGATGGAGGCGGCCACGTCCCGGCCCGTGACGCCGTCGTCGTACTGGCGTTTGGAGCCGTCGGGGAAAATCAGTTCGATCATGTCTCACACGTCCAATTCCGCGGCGGAGGCGGAACCTCGTCCGAAGCCTGTCCGCGCGGCGGGGGAACCGGGTCGTAGCCCGCGCCTCCCCAGGGATGACAGCGGCACAGCCGTCCGGCGGCGAGGCGTGAGCCGCGCCAGGGGCCATGCCGGATCAGAGCCTCCGCCGCGTATTCCGAACAGGTCGGAAGGAACCGGCATTGGCGTCCGATCAGGGGCGAAAGCGTCCATTTGTAGGCGCGCAAGGCGCCGCGGACGCAGCGTTCATAGAGAGTCATGCCGGCTTACAGGCCTGCGGTCGGAGCGCAGCGATTACGCCGAGCGCCCTTAAGGATCAAGCCGCGCCGGCGCGGCTAGTTCGCTCCACGGCGCGCCGGACAGCCTCCGCCGCAGCCTCGAACGCCAGGAGCGTGGAGGCGTGGCGGGCGGGATAGTCCTTCACCGGAGCCAACATCGAAAGATCCGCAAATCGTCCCTCGGGCGCGGGCGCGCCCTCTTTCAACATAGCACGGAACCGGTCGCGGGCCATCTCGATCTCCGAAAGGCTCGCGCCCAGCACGGCGGCGCCCAGCACGGCGGCCGAGGCCTGGCCGAGCGCGCAGGCCTTCACGTCCTGGGCGAACTCGGTCACCCGGTCGCCCTCGACGGCGACGTCGACCACTACGCGGCTGCCGCACAGCTTGGAGATCTTCTCCGAGCTGCCATGCGGCGCGAGCAGGCGGCCGAGGTGCGGCAGGTTCGCCGCCAGCTTCAGGAGCTTGGCCGAATAGAGGTCGTCGATCATGCGTCGGATGTAGGCGCGCCGCCCTCGGCCCGCCACCGCTGCTCGGCCGCATCCTTCAGGGCCTGGTTCATGGCCTCGAAGCCGCGCCACACCTTCCGCCCCATCCGCTTGGCGACATAGGGGCCTAAGAGACCGCCGAAGATCTCGCCATTGGATACGACGCAGCTGGCCGGGCCCAGCTGTTCGATCTCGATGTAGCGAGTGGTGGTGACCAGCCCGCCCATCAGTCGCAGTCGCCAGTGCAGCTGTTCGTAGGGCACCCATTCGAGCACCGTCGGGCGGATGACCATCGGCTCGTCCCCGGGCAGGACCATCTTCAGCGCAAGGGCCGAACCGATCCGCACCTGGCCCTCGGCCTCGACATAGAGCGGGTTCCAGTCCTTCCAGGTGGAAAGGTCGTAGATGAGCTCCCAGATGGCGTCGCTGGACGCCTGAATTCCGATCCTGTGCTCGATCTTCACGCCGCTGGGCGGCGCCGGCGCGCCGCCTCCGCCATCCTTGGTCTTGATCTTGAAGCCCGCTCCCATGCTGAACGCTTGGGGGGGCTTCACGCCTGGTCTTTTCACCATCGCCGGCTCCCTAGACCGTATCTCGAATCCGCCAGGTCGCGCCTGATGGACCGTCCATGACCTCGACATTGAGGCTCGCCAACTCGTCGCGGATGCGGTCGGCTTCGGACCAGTTCTTGGCCGCGCGAGCCTCGACGCGGGCGGCGATCAGCGCCTCGACCCGCGCGCGCAGGGCCTCGTCCGCGCCGCCTTGGAACCAGACTTCCGGGTCGCCGGCCAGGAAGCCGATGAGGTTCGCCGCGGCCAGGAGTTCGCCCTTGGCCCGGGCGCGGTCGGCGGGGGCGGCGGTTTCCAGGCGCGAGCCCAGGGCGAAGAGTTCGGCGAACGCCGCCGGCGTGTTCAGGTCGTCCTCCAGGGCCGCCAGGAAGGCCTGCGGAACCTCGGCGGGCGCGGCTTCCACGTCGGACGCCCGGCGCAGAGCGCCGTACAGCCGGTCCAACGCCTTTCTCGCCTGCTCGATCAACTCCCCGGTCCATTCGAGCGGCGCGCGATAGTGGCCGACCAGCAGGGCCCAGCGCAGGGCCTCGCCCGGCGCCTGCTTCACCAGGTCGTGCACCAGCGAGACGTTGCCCAGGCTCTTGGACATCTTCTCGGCGCCCATGTTCAGGAAGCCGTTGTGCATCCAGTAGCGGGCGTAGGCCTCCGGCCGCCCATGGGCGTGGCCGTGGGCGCACATGCCCTGAGCCATCTCGTTCTCGTGGTGCGGGAACAGGAGATCGATCCCGCCGCCGTGGATGTCGATGGGCAGGCCCAGCGTCTCTTCGATCATGGCCGAGCATTCGATATGCCAGCCGGGCCGGCCGGGCCCCCAGGGGCTCTCCCACACCGGCTCGTTTTCTTTGGAAGGCTTCCACAGGACGAAATCGGCCGGATGACGCTTGTAAGGGGCCACGTCGACCCGGGCGCCGGCGATCATGTCCTCCATCGGCTGGCGCGAGAGCTTGCCGTAGTCGGAATAGGCCTGGGTGTCGAAGAGCACGTGGCCCTCGGCGGCGTAGGCGGCGTTGTTGCGCACCAGCCGTTCAATCATCGCCTTGATGGCGCCCATGGTCCGCGTGGCGCGCGGCTGATGCGTCGGGCGCAGGGCGCCCAGGGTGGCCATGTCCTCGTTGTAGATCGCCAGGTAGCGCTCGGTGATCGTGTCGATGGGAACGCCTTCCTCGGCGGCCTTCCTGTTGATCTTGTCGTCCACGTCCGTGACGTTGGCCGCATAGATCACCGCGTCCTCGCCATAGAGGTGGCGCAGCAGGCGGAACAGCACGTCGAACACCACCACCGGCCGGGCGTTGCCGATGTGGGCGTAATTGTAGACCGTCGGCCCGCACACATACATCGTCACCCGTGCAGGATCCCTGGGAACGAAGGGCCGCTTCTCGCGGGCCATGGTGTCGTAGAGCGAAAGGGCCATAGAATTTCTGGGGTAAGGTGACGCTGGGTAAGAGTTGCCCGGCAAGGGCTTGGCCCCATATACAGTCGGCCAGGGCGGGAAGCCACGGGGTAGCCTCCGCGCAGCTTCGCCGGCCATAGAAGGGTGGCACGCGTCATTTCCGGGACCTTCGTCCCGGCGCAACTCAGCCCGGGAAGACCGATCTCACACATGGATGCTCCGTCTCGCGACCGAACCCTGATCGGGTCCGCCGATCTTGATCTTGAAGCCGTGAAGCGCCCGACGCGCGAAGAAGCGATGGAGGCGGTGCGCACCCTCATCGCCTGGGCCGGCGACGATCCCCGCCGCGAAGGCGTGATCGACACGCCCAAGCGAGTGGTCGACGCCTACGCCGAATGGTTCGAGGGCTACAAGCTTGATCCGGCCAAGGAGCTGAGCCGCACCTTCGAGGACGTGCAGGGCTACGACGACATCGTCATGCTGCGCGACATCGAGGTGGAGAGCCACTGCGAGCACCACATGGCGCCGTTCCTGGGTAAGGCCTATGTCGCCTACATGCCGACGAACCGCGTGGTCGGCATCTCAAAGCTGGCCAAGGTGGTCGAGATCTTCGCCCGCCGTCTCCAGACCCAGGAGACCATGACCCAGCAGATCTGCGACGCCATCACCGACAGCCTGCGCCCCGCCGGCGTCGCCGTGCTGATCGACGCGGCCCACCAGTGCATGACCACCCGCGGCGTGCACCACCGGCACGTCTCGACCATCACCACCCAGTTCACCGGCGTCTTCAAGACCGACCCGACGCTCCGGCAGCGGTTCCTTGACTTCGTGAACCGCCGCTAGGCGGGGCGCTCAGGCCGATGCTCCTTCTCGGGGGCAGGGGATCGCGTATGTAATCCTCCTCTCCCGCTCGCGGGAGAGGACAGGCCGAAGGCCCGGTGAGGGTGAGCGGCTTAAGGCCGCGAGGGCGGCGGAGCCGCTGGCGCCGAAGGCGCCAACACCTTCAAAGGCTGCAGGCTATTGCGCCGCTTCGCGCCGCCCGCCTGACGGCGGCCTCGGCTGCGCCTCGCCCTCACCCGTCCTTCGGACACCCTCTCCCACCGAGCGGGAGAGGGAGGAAAGGCGCGGCTCGCGCCATATGCGTTGCCCCTGCCTCCGGCGAGCTCCCGGCCGCCGCCCCGCCGCTCATTCCCGCGCAGGCGGGAACCCAAGCTGAGGCTGCCTGGCCCCGGGCGATGAGGCCGGCGCCTCCGCCCGCTCCGGCCTATGCACCAGGGTGACAAGCACGAAGCTCAGCATCATCAGGAGGTACCAGGACCCGAGCTTGGCCAGCGGCACTAGCCGCCATCCGTCCCGCTGGTCGGGGTAGATCCAGGTCGAGGTGAAGGTGCCGACGTTCTCGGCGATCCAGATGAAGAAGGCCACCAGCAGCGCGCCCAGCAGCATGGGCATGCGCCGCATGGCCTTGTCGGGCGTGAACTGGAACCAGGTGCGGCCGAACAGCACGACGGAGAGGGCGAAGAGGCCCCAGCGGATGTCGGGTAGATAATGGTGGGTGAAGAAGTTGACATAGGCCAGCACCGCCAGCAGCCACGGCCCCCACAGCGGCGGATAGCGCTCGAACCGGATCTCGAACAGGCGGATGATCCGGGCCATGTAGGAGCCGATGCAGGCGTACATGAAGCCGGAGAACAGCGGCACGCCCCCAATGCGCAGCAGGCTCTCCTCCGGATAGATCCATGAGCCCTGGGCGGTCTTGAACACCTCCATGGCCGTGCCGACCACGTGGAAGACCAGGATGACCACCGCCTCGTCCCAGCGTTCCAGCTTGGTGGCCAGCAGCAGGCCCTGGATCGCCACGGCGGCGACCACAAGGAAATCGTAGCGGGCGAAAGGCGCGTCTTCCGGCCAGAAGAACCGGGTCGCGATCAGCAGGGCCAGCATCGCCCCGCCGAACAGGCAGGCCCAGGCCTGCTTCAGCCCGAACAGCAGGAATTCGTAGGCGTAGCCGTGCCAGCGGCTGCGCTCCGCCCACGGGCGCGCGGCGGCGTCGAACTCGGAGACCTTGGCCTTGACCCAGTCCTTGAGACTCATGGCTGGAGGCTAGCCTGCCTTGAGAAGATTTCGCAGCCGTAGGCTGGCCTGCGTCTCCACGACGAGTTCCAGCCTCCACCTCGCGCGCGACCGAGGCTATAGCAAGGCGATGAGCCAGCCCCTGTTCCCCACCGCCCCCGACGCCGAGGCCCTGGAGCGCGGCGCGGTCCTCAGCCCGCGCTTCGACGCCAACGGATTGATCGCCGCGGTGGCGACCCATGCGGAGACGGGCGAGGTGCTGATGTTCGCCTGGATGAACGCCGCGGCGCTGAAGCGCACCCTGGAGCTCGGCGAGGCGGTCTATTTCAGCCGCTCCCGCGGCGAGCTCTGGCATAAGGGAGAGACCAGCGGCCAGATCCAGAAGGTGGTGGAGATCCGCATCGACTGCGACCAGGACTGCGTCTGGCTGAAGGTGCGGCCGCAGGGCGACGGCGGGGCCTGCCATGTCGGCTTCCGATCCTGCTTCTATCGGGTGATCGAGAACGGCGAACTGGTGGAGCGCCCGTGAGCGTGACGGCCGCCCTCGTCGCCTACTGCGCCGCCGCAGCCCTGCTGACCATCACGCCGGGGCTGGACACGGCGCTGGTCCTGCGCACCGGAGCGGCGGAGGGCGTGCGGCGGGCCGGTTTCGCGGCGGCGGGGATCGTGCTCGGCTGCCTGGTCTGGGGGGCGGCCGTGGCGCTCGGCCTGGGCGCCCTGCTCGCTGCGTCGCAAACCGCGTTCACGGTCCTGAAGTGGGTCGGCGCGGCCTATCTCGCCTGGCTGGGCGTGAACCTGATCCTGAAGCCTCGGCGGAGCTTCACGCTGGAGGGCGCCGTTACGAACGCGGGCGGCGGCGACCTCGCCTGGCTGCGGCGCGGCCTCCTCACCAACCTCCTGAACCCAAAGGTGGGCGTGTTCTACGTCTCGTTCCTGCCGCAGTTCCTGCCCGAAGGCGTGGCGGCGGGGCCGTTCATGTTCCTGCTCGCGGCCCTGCATGCGGGCATGGGCGGCCTGTGGCTCGGCCTGCTGACGATCGCGACCCGACCCCTGGCCCGCATCCTGCGCCGCCCGGCGGCCATCGCCTGGCTCGACCGGGCGACCGGCGGTATCTTCCTGACCTTCGCCGCTCGCCTGGCGCTCGCCCGCGGCTGAGTCCTCAGATCTGGACGATCAGATCTGGGGGGCGGGCGCTTCGTCGCCGCGGCCGGGCCCGCGGGCGGTCTCGACGTCTTCCAGGCTTTCCCAGGACGATCTCAGGCTCTGGGGCAGGGCGCCTCGCACCTTCTCGATCTGGCCCTGGGGCACATGCCGCGAAAGCACGCGGAAGACGGCGTGAACGGCCAGCTTGGGGTCCACCGGCCGGGTGTCGGAAAGCCATTCGGCCACTTCTTCGACGAACTCGTCCAGCGTGCGGCAGTCGGTCGGCTGCTTGGCCGGCTGGAACTGATCGTAATAGACGCCGCGGATCAGCAGCGGCAGCTGCGAACCGAGATGGGCGGCGAGCTCCACCTGCAGGCGGTCGCGCAGCTTATGGAGGACGACGGTCAGCACCTTCCAGGCGGTCTGCCGGTCGGGGCCGATCTCCTCCATGATTTCCTTGAGCCAGGTATTGGTGGTCTGCAGCGTTCTGTCGAACACCTCGAGTCCGTTGGCGCTCATGACGAACCTCCTTTGTCCGGACATCTCGCCAACCGGGCCGCGCCGAACGGTGTTCCGGAAAATCGTCAGCCGCGGCCGATGAACGGCATCTTGGTCGCCATGACCGTCATGAACTGGACGTTGGCCGAGGGCGGCAGGCCGGCCATGAACAGCACGGCGTCGGCGACGGCCTGCACGTCCATCAACGGCTCGGGCGCGAAGGAGCCGTCGGCCTGGGGCACGCCGCGCGCCATGGCCGCCGTCATCTCGGTGGCGGCGTTGCCGATGTCGATCTGGCCGCAGGCGATGTCGTAGGCGCGGCCTTCCAGGGTGATCGATTTGGTCAGGCCGGTGATCGCATGCTTGGTCGCCGTATAGGGGGCGGAGAACGGCCGCGGCGCATGGGCGGAGATAGAGCCGTTGTTGACGATCCGGCCGCCGCGCGGGTCCTGGTCCTTCATCATGCGGAAGGCGGCCTGGGCGCAGAGGAAGGCGCCGGTCAGGTTGACGTCCACCACCCGCCGCCAGGCGTCGAGCGTCAGGTCCTCGAACCGGCCGCCGGCCGAGGCGCCGGCGTTGTTGAACAACAGGTCCAGCCGCCCGAAACGGGACCTGGCCGCGTGGAACAGGCGCTCCACCTCCGCCGGTTGGGAGACGTCGGCGGGATGGACGAGCGCGCGCTCCAGCCAGCCGTCCGCGGTCTCCTCCAGGGGGTCGCGGCGGCGGCCGGTCAGCACCAGGCTCCAGCCGGCTTCCAGCAGGGCCTTGGCGGCGGCGCGGCCGATGCCGCTGCCGGCGCCGGTGACGAGGGCGATCTTCTCGGACATGCGGCGAAGCTTAGCAGCCTCGCCTCAGGCTGAAAGCGCCGCCTCGTAGCGCGCCAGCACCCGGTCCTCATGGGCGCGGGTCCAGACGGTGCGCACGCCCTCCGCCGCGCCGGGCAGGCCGCCCAGGAAGACGTGCCAGCCGGCGAGAATGTTCATGCCCCGCCCCGACAGGGAGGTCTGGGTGAGGGTCAGGCGGGAGCCTCGGCCCTCCGGCTCCAGCTCGAACCGCACCACGGAGTTGGCGTGGCTCGGATCGGGCCAGCTGTAGGCGAAGAGGCGCATCGGCTCATAGGCCAATACGACGCCTTCCAGGACATAGCCGTCCTGCGGGAATTTCAGCCGGAAGACGCCGCCCGGCCGGGGATCGAGCTCGACCTCGGTGAACCAGTCGGCGATCCGCTCCGGCTTGGCGATCGCCGCCCAGACCTTTTCCACCGGCCGGGCTATGCGGCGCGTGAGGGTGATGTCGTAGACCGCGCCGCGGCGGGTCACGGTTCCGAGGCTATCGTCGATTGGGGGCATGGCGGACAGCTTCAGTCGGCGGTCGAACAGTAGAACGACCTCACGAAAACGCCGGAAGTTTGACGCGGAGAGCGTTCTGCGCTGCCTGTGGGTGCGGGAGCGAAAAGCGGTGCATCGGGCGAACAGTCGCGCTAAGCGCGGCGCATGAACGAGACCAGAGGCCGCGTGCTGATCATCGCCGGCTCCGACTCCGGCGGCGGGGCGGGCATTCAGGCGGACATCAAGACGGTGACGGCGCTCGGAGGCTATGCCGCCACGGCGATCACCGCCGTCACCGTGCAGAACACCCTGGGCGTCACGGGCGTGCACCCCATCCCGTTGGAGGTGGTGGAGGCCCAGGCCCGGGCGGTGCTGGACGACATCGGCGCCGACGCGATCAAGACCGGCATGCTCGGCTCGGCCGAGACGGTGGAGGCGGTCGCGCGCATCCTCGACTCCGTCCAGACGACGCCGGCGGTGATCGATCCCGTCATGGTCGCCAAGGGCGGGGCCGCCCTGCTGGAGGATCGGGCCGTCGGGGCGGTGCGATCGCTGATGATTCCCCGCGCGGCCCTGCTGACGCCCAATGCGCCGGAGGCCGAGGCCTTGACCGGGATGTCGGCCTCCACGACCGACGACCTGCGCCGCGCGGGCGAGGCCTTGCTGAAGCTGGGCGCAGCCGCCGTGCTGATGAAGGGCGGCCATGTGCCCGGCGAAACCGTCGTCGACGTGCTGATGACGCCGCAGGGCGAGACCACCTTCGCGGGCGAGCGGCTCGACACCCGCCACACCCACGGCACCGGCTGCACCCTGGCCTCGGCCTGCGCCACGGGGATCGCCCAGGGGCTGAAGCTGACCGACGCCGTCGCCGCCGCGTGGGCCTATGTGCACGAGGCTATGCGGCGGGCGCCTGGCTTTGGGGCGGGGCATGGCCCGCTGGACCACGGCTGGCCGCTGCGGGAGGGGCGATGAGCGAAGACCTGACGGCGCGGCTGGAGGCGATACTGCGGGCCGCGCCCAGCCTGATGCAGGTGATGGAGACCGCCCGGGCGCTCGACCTGCCCGACTGGCTGATCTTCTCCGGGGCGATCTATCAGCGGGCGCTGAATCACCTGACCGGCCGAGATCCCGACTATGGAATCAAGGACTACGACCTCGGCTATTTCGATCCGGACACCAGCTACGAGGCCGAGGACGTGGTGATCAAGCGGGTGGCCGCCGCCTTCGAGCCGCCGCTGCGGGAGATGGTGGAGGTGCGCAACCAGGCGCGCGTGCACCTGTGGTTCGAAGGCAAGTTCGGAGAACCTTATGCGCCTCTCAGGTCCAGCGCCGAAGCGCTGGAGCGGTTCACCAGCGCCACCTTCGCGGTCGGCGCCCGGCTGGAGGCCGACGGGCGGATGATCATCGTGGCGCCGTTCGGCCTGGAGGATCTGTTCGCCCTGCGCCTGCGGCCCAATCCGATGCGAAAGACCAACGGCTTTGCGCGCACGGCCGAGGCGGCCCGTCGCCGCTGGCCGGAGCTGACCATCCTATAATACGAAAGCTTGAGCGCGTTCTGATCGCAAAGCCGGGTTCCACTTTTGCGGAACGGGCTCCTAGAGGTAGCCTGGACCGCGGATTTCCATCCACCGGTCGGCCGCGGTGAGGGGCGTGAAGCCGAACTGGGCGTAGAGCCCGTGGGCGTCGCGGGTCGCCAGGTGCATGCGGCGGAAGCCCTGCAGGTCGGGATGGTCCTTCAGATAAGCCATCAGCGCCTTGCCGAGCCCCGCACCGCGATAGGCCTCGTCGACGAAGACGTCGCAGATCCAGCCGAAGGTGGCCCGGTCGGTGACCACGCGGGCCATGGCCGCCATCTCGCCCTCGGGCGCATAGGCGCCGACGGTCAGGCTGTTCTCGACCGCCTTGCGGAAGGTCGCCAACGGAATGCCTGGCGCCCAGTAGCTCTGGCCGGAGATCCAGCCATGGGCGCGGGTGAGGTCGAAGCGGGCGGGATCGTCGCTGATCGTATAGCCGCCGGCGTGCGTCTTTTCGTGAGCCATCGCCCCCTCCGTCCGAAAGCGCGGCTTTAGACCAGGGCGCGGACACGAAAAAGGGGCGGCCCGAGGGCCGCCCCTTCGTCATGGCGATGAACGGCGCTACCAGCGCTGGCCGTAGCCATAGCCGTAGCGTTCGCCATCGCGGGCTTCCCAGCGGATCCTGGCGGCGAGGGCGTCGAAGCGCCGGTCGAGGTCGGCCCGTTCCCAACTGGACAGGCCGTTGGCGCGGTAGCGGGCCTCCAGATTGGCGATGGCCCGGTATTCGGCCCGCAGGCTGGCGGCCTCGCGCGGCGTGATCCGGCCGGTGCGCAAGCCCATCTCGATCCGCTGGTCCAGGCGCGCCTGACGCTGGTTGATGTTCATCCAGCCGCCGCGCGGGTCGCGCCAGTCGTCCCAGCGCTGGTCGTCGCGGCGGTCATAGCGGATCCGCATGGCCAGGGCGTCGTAGCGGCGGTCGAGATCGGTGCGTTCCCAGCTCGACAGGCCGCCGACCCGATAGCGGGCCTCCAGGGCCGCCAGGTCGTCCATGGCCGCGCGCAGATCGCGGGCTTCGGCGCGGGTAAGGTCGCCGGAACGCAGGCCGGCCTCGATACGGGCGCTGAGCTCGGCCTGACGGTCGTAGCCGGTGTTCCAAGCCTGGGCGGAGGCCGCGCCGGCGGTGAGCGCCAGGGCCGAAGCCGCCGCCAGGGAGAGCAGAATCTTCTTCATGTCGGTCCTCCTTGAGGACGCCGCGGGGGGGCGGCGTTGACGCAAAGAAGACCACGGCGCGCCTGAAACCAGCCTGAGCCGGCCGTTGTGCAACGTTCAGCTTGGCGCGAGCGTCAGGCCCGGCCTCGGCAGGGCCGCCGCGCGATGGGCGAGGGCTTTGACCCGGTCCCAGTCCCCGGCGCGGACCGCGTCCTTGGGCGCGACCCAGCTGCCGCCGACGCAGACCACATTGGGCTGGGCGAGGAAATCGCCGGCGTTGTCGGCGTCTATGCCGCCGGTGGGGCAGAACCGGGCTTGGGGGAAGGGACTGGCGAAGGCCTTCAGGAGGTCGACCCCGCCCACGGCGGTGGCCGGGAACAGCTTGAAATAGGTGTAGCCGGCGCGCAGGCCCCACATCAGTTCGGTGGCGGTCGCCACCCCCGGCAGCAGCGGGACCGGCCCGTCGAAGCCCTCCCCCTCGATCAGGCCGGGCGAGACGCCGAACCGGGCGCCGGCGTCGGCGGCGGCCTGGCGGGCGGCGGGCGTGGTGATGGTGCCGGCGCCGACCACCGCGCCCTCCACCTCGCCGGCGATGCGGCGGATGGAATCGATCGCAGCAGGCGTGCGCAGGGTGATCTCCAGCACTTTCAGGCCGCCGTCGACGAGGGCGCGCGCCAGGGGAACAGCGTCGGCGGCCTCCTCGATGACCAGCACCGGCACGACCGGCGAGAGGCGCAGGATCTCCTCGAGCGTCATCGGCGGGCTCCTTCCATCTGGGCGAGCGCGCGCGCCGCGCCGACCAGGGCCGCATAGGGATGCAGGATGAGGCAGGTGGGAATCTCCCGGCAATAGTCGGAGAGCCGGCCCTTGTCCTCGAACCGCCGCCGGAAGCCGCCGGAGGCCAGGCGGTCGGCCATGCGCGGGGCGATGCCGCCCGATACATAGACCCCGCCACGGGCGCCGCAGGTAAGCGCGATGTCCCCGGCCACGGAGCCCAGGATCTCACAGAAGCGGTCCAGGGTCTCTTCGGCCAGGGGATCACCGTCCTCCTCGCCGGCCTTCAGCACGGCCTTTTCGTCCGTGTGGATCGGCTGTGCGCCATGCACCTCCGCAAGTCCTCGGTAGAGGGCGTAGAGGCCGGGGCCGGACAGCACCCGCTCGATGGAGACCCGGCCATGGGTGCGGCGCAGGCTCGCCCAGATCGCCGCCTCGACGCCGTCATAGGGCGCAAACGCCGCGTGGCCGCCTTCGCTCGACACCGGCAGGTCGCCGCGCGGCGTGCGGACCAGCAGCGAGACCCCGAAGCCGGTGCCGGCGCCCAGCACCACGACCGGCGCGTCCTCCGCGCCCTTCAATTCAGGCCCGATCACCCTCAGGTCGTCGCCGGAGAGTACGGGAGCCGCCAGGGCCTGGGCCGCAAAATCGTTGATCAGCCGCGCCTCGTGCAGCTCGAAAGCTCCGATCAGCTCGGCTTCGGAAACCTGCCAGTCGAGGTTGGTGAACTCGATCTCGCCTTCGACCACAGGTCCCGCGACAGCCAGGACGGCGGCCGGCGGCCGGCGGCGGCCGGCCGTGGTCTCCAGGTACGCCTCCGCCACCTCGATCAGGGTGGGATAGTCGCCGGCGGGATAGGTCTTCGGATTGCGGATGCGGCCCTGGTCGTCCACCAGGGCGAAACGGGCGTTGGTGCCGCCCACGTCGCCGACCAGCCCCACATAGGTCGGCTTCACGCGGCGTCTCCGAACAGCACGCTGGCGCCGGTCTCGGCGGGGCTCGCGGCGCGCCGCATCCAGCCGAACAGCTCGCGCCCGTAGCCGAACCCGGCGGGCGGGCAGACGGCGGCCGGCCGGGCGGCCAGTTCGGCCGGGTCGACCTTGATCGTCAGCTCCCCGCGATGGGCGTCGAGCCGGATGACGTCCCCGTTCCGCACGAAGGCCAGAGGGCCGCCGTCGGCCGCCTCCGGGGTGACATGGATCGCCGCCGGCACCTTGCCCGAGGCGCCCGACATCCGCCCGTCGGTGACCAGGGCCACCTTGAGGCCCTTGTCCAGCAGCACGCCCAGAACGGGGGTCAGGCTGTGCAGCTCGGGCATGCCGTTGGCCTGGGGGCCCTGGAAGCGCACGACGGCCACGAAGTCGCGCTCCAGCTCGCCGCGCTTGTGGGCCGCCAGCAATTCGTCCTGGTCCTCGAAAACGAGGGCCGGGGCTTCGATGACCCAGTTCTCGGGCTTCACCGCGGAGGTCTTCAGCACGGCTCGTCCGAGCGGCCCTTTCAGCAGGCGCATGCCGCCCTCGGGCTGGAACGGGTTCGAGACCGGCCGCAGGATGTCGGGGTTGAGGCTCTGGGCCGTACCGTCGCGCCAGACCAGCCGGCCGTCGTCGAGGAACGGCTCCTGCTGGTAGCGGCGCAGGCCGTGGCCGGCGACGGTGACCACGTCCTCGTGGGCGAGGCCCGCATCCAGCAGCTCCTTGATGATGAAGGCCATGCCGCCGGCCGCGTGAAAGGCGTTCACGTCCTCCGTCCCGTTCGGATAGACCCGGGCGAGCAGGGGCGTGACCTTGGAAAGCTCGTCGAAGTCGGACCAGTCGATCAGCACGCCGGCGGCCCGGGCCATGGCGACCAGATGTAGGGTATGGTTGGTCGATCCGCCGGTGGCCAGGAGGCCGACCATGGCGTTGACGATGCTCTTCTCGTCGACCACCTGCGCCATGGGCGTATAGGCGTTGGTCCCCTGGGCGATCTCCACCGCCCGCCTGGGGGCCGCGGCCACCAGGGCGTCGCGCAGCGGCGTGTTCGGGGTGATGAAGGCCGAACCCGGCAGGTGCAGGCCGATCATCTCCATCATCATCTGGTTAGAGTTGGCCGTACCGTAGAAGGTGCAGGTGCCGGGCCCGTGGTAGGACTTCATCTCGCTTTCGAGCAGTTCGTCGCGGGTGGCCTTGCCCTCGGCGTAGAGGCCGCGCACCCGCGCCTTTTCCGAATTGGACAGGCCCGAGGTCATGGGGCCGCCGGGCACGAAGATCGTCGGCAGGTGACCGAAGGCGAGCGCGCCGATGAACAGGCCCGGCACGATCTTGTCGCAGATGCCCAGCATCAGGGCCGCGTCGAAGGCGTCGTGGGTGAGCGCCACCGCCGTCGCCATGGCGATGACGTCGCGGGAGAAGAGCGAGAGCTCCATGCCCGGTCGCCCTTGAGTGACGCCGTCGCACATGGCCGGCACGCCGCCGGCGTATTGGGCCGTGGCGCCGATCTCCTCGGCCGCCGCCTTGATGATGGCGGGGAACCGCTCCAGCGGCTGGTGGGCCGAGAGCATGTCGTTATAGGCCGAGACGATGCCGACGTTTGGGGCGGTCGGATCCCGCATCCGCTGCTTGCCGGAGTCCGGCAGCACCGCGAAGGCGTGAGCCCAGTTGGCGCAGGAGAGCTTGGCGCGCCCCGGGCCGGCATGGCGGGCTGCGGCCATGCGGTCCAGGTAGTCGGCGCGGCTGTCGCGGCTGCGGGCCTGGATGCGGGCGGTGACCTCGGCGGTGACGGGGTGCATGGCGGTCCCTCTCGGTCCTAGGGTGTCCAAAGGATGCGCACCCGGCCTTTAGCCTGTTCGAGCAGGGCGTGCACGGGCAGACCGGCTTCCTCGGCCACGACCTCCCGCTTCCGGGGGCCGGAGATCAGCAGCAGGATCGCGCGCGCCTGCAGAAGCGCGGGAAGCGTAAGCGTGATGCGCGCCAGGGGTGGGGAGCCGACGCCGGCCGGCACGCCGAGCAGCAGGGCCTCGCCGCCCAGGTCCATGCCTTGCGCCAGCACCGGGCTTCCGGGAATGAGCGAGGCCACGTGGCCATCCTCCCCCATGCCCAGCAGCATGGAATCGAAAGGCGTGAGTTTTCGCAAGGCGGGCTCGGCGCGTTCGGCGGCGGCCTGCGGATCCCCGGTCGGGCTGTATAGCGGAACGAAACGGGCCGCGGCCGCCGGGCCTTGAAGCAGGTGGGCGCGCACCAAGCGCTCATTGGAGTCCGGCGCGTCGGGCGGGACGAGCCGTTCGTCGGACAGCGTCACCGAAACCTTCGCCCAGTCGATCTTGGCCGCGGACAGCCGATCATAGACCGGGGCGGGCGAGCGGCCGCCGGTGGCGACCAGGGTCGCCGCGCCGCGTTCGTCGAGCCCGCGCGAGAGCTCCTCGAGCACAGCAGCCGCCGCGGCGTCGGCGAATTCGTCGGGGCTGGAAAAGGTCTCGATCATGTCCGCCATGGCCTAACGCAAAGGGACGCTGCGGGTCGCCACGCGCCGCCTGGATTCTGGTTTGCCGGCGCCCGGCGCCGCCCGTCAACGCAGCGTTCCAACCTTGCGAAATTTGCGCGCCGGACACGGAACTTCCGGGGCGTCCGGAAGCTTTGGCGCTTTGGGCTGCCTGCAGCCGAGCGTCGGGGTTTCAACAGGGATTCTGGCAGGAGCAACGCCATGAGGGTCGCGCAGGTTTCACCGCTCTACGAGGCCGTGCCGCCGCGCCTCTATGGGGGGACGGAACGCGTGGTGGCGCACCTGACCGACGCCCTGGTGGAATTGGGGCACGACGTCACCCTGTTCGCCAGCGCCGAGGCGCGGACCCGAGGCGAGCTCGTGGCGGTGCGGGACCAGGCGATCCGGCTGGATCCGGCCCTTCTGAAGTCGGACCTGGCCGCCCATTTGACCCAGCTTTCCGAGGTGCGGCGGCGCGCCTCGGAATTCGATCTGATCCACTTCCACACCGACATGCTGCACTTCCCGGTGTTCGCCGACATGGCCGAGAAGACCCTGACCACCCTGCACGGGCGGCTCGACCTGAAGGACCTGCCGGAGGTCTATCGCCGGTGGGTGCAGTTCCCGCTGGTCTCCATCTCGGACGATCAGAGGAAACCGCTGCCCTTCGCCAACTGGGCGGGCACGGTGCACCACGGCCTGGCGGCCGACCTCTATTCTCCCAGCGTCCAGCCGCAGGGTTATCTGGCGTTCCTGGGCCGGATCTCGCCGGAGAAACGGCCCGACCGGGCCATCGCCATCGCCCGGCGGCTGGGCATGCCCCTGAAGATCGCCGCCAAGGTGGACCAGGCCGACGTCGACTACTTCCAGCAGAAGATCGAGCCCCTGATTCTCGGTGAACCGCTGGTGGAATTCGTCGGCGAGATCGGCGATGCGGAAAAGTCGGCGTTCCTGGGCGGCGCGGCGGCGCTGCTGTTCCCCGTGGATTGGCCTGAGCCTTTCGGCCTGGTGATGATCGAAGCCATGGCCTGTGGAACGCCGGTGGTCGCCTATGCCTGCGGTTCGGTGCCGGAAGTCGTGGAACACGGCCTGACCGGCTTCATTGTCCGCGATGAAGACGAGGCCTGCGCCGCCGTAAAGGCCGCGGCGGGGTTGAACCGATCCCTCATCCGGCGCAGATTCGAAGAGCGCTTTTCGGCCACGGCCATGGCCGGGCGCTATCTCGAGCTCTACGCCGCCGTGCTTGGATGGCGGGCGGAGGCGGCGGCGATCGCCACGGCGTGAGGTAAGCATGGACGATCTGGCGCCGGCGCCGGAGGCTCCCGTCGATCTCGGGGAAACCGGCGAACCGCGTACGCCGTGGCGACTCTACGCCCTGAAGGACCGCGACACCTTCGTGGTGGCCGATTCCTTCGGGGACATCGTCGGCGCCGGCGACGGGCTGTTCCACAACGACACTCGAATCCTCTCGCGCTTCCGGGTGCGCCTGGGCGGCAAGGCGCCGTCGCTGCTCTCCGCGGCGATCTCGCAGGACAACGTCTTCTTCACCCACAACGGCACCAACCAGGCCTTGCCCTATCCGGGGGGGCGCGTGGGGCCGCCGGGCGTGCTGCACGTGGAGCGCAAGCGGTTCCTGTGGGAGGAGCGGCTCTACGAGCGCATCCGCTGCGTGAACTACAGCCGCGACCTCGTCCTGCTGCCGCTGCTCGTGGAGTATGCGGCCGACTTCTGCGACATGTTCGAGGTGCGCGGCATGCGGCGGCAGAGCCGCGGCCTGCGGCATCCGCCGGAGATGGACGGCCGCAGCGTGCGGTTCCGCTATGTGGGGCTGGACGGGGCCGAGCGGGCTTGCGTCGTGGCCTTCTCCGACCCGCCGGGGCGGCTGTCTTCCGACCGGGCGGAGTTCATGTACTCCCTGCAGCCGGAAGGCCAGCTGGAGCTGTTCATCGAGGTGGGCGGCCAGGGCGGGCACATCCCCACGCGGGAGCGGTTCCGGCACGCCGCCGCCTGCGCGCGGTGGGACATGCGCCGCCGCCGCCGGCACGGCGCCAGGCTGCGCTCCTCCGGGCGGCTGTTCAACGAGTGGCTGGAGAAATCCCGCTCGGACCTGGCCCTCCTGACCACCCAGATGGAGACCGGACCCTATCCCTATGCCGGGATTCCCTGGTTCTCCACCGCCTTCGGGCGCGACGCGATCGTCACCGCCTGGCAGATCCTTTGGTTCGAGCCGTCCCTGGCGCGGGGGGTTCTGACCTATCTGGCCGCGCACCAGGCCGAGGAGGTCTCCGCCTTCCGCGATTCCTCGCCCGGCAAGATCATGCACGAGACCCGCAAGGGCGAGATGGCGGTGATGGGCGAGGTGCCGTTCGGCCGCTATTACGGCGGCGTCGACACCACGCCGCTGTTCGTGGCGCTGGCCGGCGCCTATGTGGAACGGACCGGCGATCACGCCCTCATCGACGCCTTGTGGCCGGCCTTGCTGGCCGCCACCGGCTGGATCGAAAGGCACGTGGATTCCCATCCGGAGGGATTCGTCGCCTATCAGCGCGGCCAGGAGTCGGGTCTCGCCAACCAGGGCTGGAAGGATTCCGAGGACTCGGTCTTCCACGCCGACGGCCGGTTCCCGAAGGGGCCGATCGCGCTCGTGGAGGTGCAGGGCTACGCCTTCGCCGCCTTCCGGACCATGGCCCAGCTGGCCGAGCACCGGGGCGAACCGGACAACGCCGAGCGCTGGAAACGCCGCGCCGAGCGCCTGCGCGAAGCCGTCGAGGCGCGCTTCTGGATGGAAGACCGGGGCTTCTACGGCATCGCGCTCGACGGCGACGGGGCGCTCTGCCGGGTGCTCTCGACCAATCCCGGGCACCTGCTGTTCTCGGGCCTCCCGCGCCGCGACCGGGCGCGCAAGGTGGCCCAGCGCCTGCTGACCGGCCCGTTCAACTCCGGATGGGGCCTGCGGACCCTGGCGGAGGGCGAGGCGCGCTACAACCCGATGAGCTACCACAACGGCTCGGTCTGGCCGCACGACACCGCGATCTGCACCCTGGGACTCTCCCGCTACGGCGAGCGGGCGGGCGTGCTGCGGCTGACCTCGGGCCTTTTCGAGACCGCCAGCCGGTTCGACATGCGCCTGCCGGAGCTGTTCTGCGGCTTCCCGCGCCAGGCGGGCGAGCCGCCCGTGGCCTATCCGGTGGCCTGCCTGCCCCAGGCCTGGGCGGCCGGTTCGGTGTTCATGGCGCTGCAGGCCTGCATCGGAATCACCGTGGACGGCTCGCGGCCCCTGGTGGATATCGCCGACCCGCGGCTGCCGATCGGCATCGATCACCTGCGGGTCGCCGGCCTGCGGGTGAACGGCCGGCGGATCGACCTGGCCTTCGAGCAGCAAGGCGCTCGGGTGGAGGTTCACGCCTCCGGCGACTCCGAGGTGCCCGTGCGGGTGCGGTAGAGTGCGTTCCGCAGACGTGGAAGCCGGTTGGGCGATCGCAACGCGCTCAAGCCTTTGAATCGCGCCTCAGCGGCGGGGGGCGTGGGCCAGGCGCAGGATGTTGGCCGCGCCGGGCGAGCCCATCGGCAGGCCGGCCAGGATCAGCACCCGTTGACCGGGCGCCGCCAACTCGGCGGCGACGGCTTCCTCGACCGCGACGCGGGCGAGGTCTTCCGGATCGTGCAGGGGCGGGATGACCCGCGGCTCCACCCCCCAGGCGAGCGCCAGCTTGCGGGCCGCGGCGAGATTGGGAGTGAGGGCGAGCGTCGGCTGCAAGGGCCGTTCGCGGGCTAGGCGCAGGGCCGTCTGGCCGGTCGTGGTGAAAGCCGTGAGGCAGGCGGTGGAGGCGGCCTCGGCCGCGCGGCGGGCGGCGGCGACGAGGGCGTCGGCGTCGGCGTCCTCCACCGGATATTCCGCGCGCATCAGCTCCGGCCAGCGCGGATCGCGTTCCACGCGGGTCAGGATGCGGTCCATCATCGACACCGCTTCCAGCGGATAGGCGCCGGCCGCCGTCTCGGCCGACAGCATCACCGCATCGGCGCCTTCATAGACCGCGCCGGCCACGTCGGAGGCTTCCGCACGGGTGGGGGTCGGCGCGTGAATCATGGATTCCAGCATCTGGGTCGCCACGATCACCGGCAGTCCGCGGGTGCGGGCGGCCCGGATCAGCGCCTTCTGCACCACCGGCACGTCCTCCGGCGCCAGTTCCACGCCCAGATCGCCGCGCGCCACCATGATCGCCTCGCAAAGGTCGAGGATCTCGTCCAGCGCCTCCAGGGCGGCGGGCTTTTCGATCTTGGCCAGCACGCCCGCGCGGCCCTGCACGATCGCGCGCAGCTCGGCCATGTCGGAGGCGCGCTGGACGAAGGACAGCGCCACCCAGTCCACCCCTTCGGAAAGGGCGAAGGCCAAGTCGGCCCGGTCCTTGGCGGTCAGGGCCGGCACCGGAATGGCCAGTTGCGGGAGGTTGAGGCCCTTGTGATTGGAGAGCGCTTCGCCCGAGACCACCTCGGTTTCGGCGAAGTCAGGGCCGCAGCGGCGCACCCGCAGTCGCACGCGCCCGTCGTCGAGCAGGACGTCGGCGCCGGGCTTCAGCGCCTGAAACACCTCGGCCAGGGGCACCTGCACGCGCGAGGCGTCGCCCGGGGTCGGGTCGCGGTCGAGGCGGAAGTCCTGCCCGGGCTTCAGCCGCACCGCCCCGTCGGCGAACACGCCCAGCCGGATCTTCGGCCCCTGCAGGTCGGCCAGCACCGCCAGGGGCCGGCCCAGCGCTCGCTCGGCGGCCCGCACGTTGGCGATGGTCAGTGCGTGGTCCTCGTGCGTTCCGTGGCTGAAATTGACCCGGAACACGTCCGCGCCCGCCTCGGCCAGCGCTTTCACCTTGCCCGCCGCGCGGCTGGCGGGTCCCAAGGTGGCGACAATGCGGGCGCGGCGGGCGCGGATCATCGGTGTTTACTCCTGACTGCCGAACCCGAGCCTGGCGCATCGCCTTGGCGCGAGTCGGATCGAAGCTTACCTATCGGCGTTCTAGCGGCCAGTCATGACGCAACGCAGGCGGGCGGCCGCGCCGCCATCCGAGAAGAGGGGGCAAGACGGAATGACGCAGAGCCTGGACCTGTTCCCGATCGGCAACTGCTCGGCCAGCGCGCTGATCGACCGCGCCGGGCGGTTCGTCTGGGCCTGTTCGCCCCGGGTAGACGGAGATCCGATGTTCTGCGCCCTGCTCGGCGGCCGCGATCCCGACGAGGACCCGGACGTCCAGGGCGTGTGGGCCGTCGAGGTCGAGGACCAGGTCTCGATCCGCCAGAGCTATCTGCGCAACACCCCCATTCTCTCGACCGAGATCGCCGACGCCCGCGGCGCGACGGTGGAGGTGATCGATTTCGCCCCGCGTTACCGGCAGTTCGGCCGGGTCTACCGGCCCCTAGCGTTTATTCGGTTGATCCGGCCGGTGGAAGGCGCCCCGCGCGTCCGGATCCGCATGCGGCCGATGACCAATTGGGGGGAGCGGCCGGCGGAGCACACGTCCGGCTCCAACCACCTGCGCTATCTCTGCAGGGACATGAACCTGCGCCTGTCCACCGACGCGCCCGTCAGCCATATCGAGGACGAGCGGGTGTTTCGGCTGGAGCGGCCGATCGCCATGTTCCTCGGTCCCGACGAGGGGCTGGACGCCGACATCGCCGCCACCTGCGAGCGGATGCTGCGCGAGACCACCGACTACTGGCGCGCCTGGGTGCGGACGCTGTCGGTTCCGCTGGAATGGCAGGAGCCGGTGATCCGGTCGGCGATCACTTTGAAGCTCTGCGCCTACGAGGAGACCGGCGCGATCGTCGCGGCCCTGACCACCTCCATTCCCGAGCACGCCGAGAGCGGCCGCAACTGGGACTACCGGTACTGCTGGCTGCGGGACGCCTATTACGTGGTCCAGGCGCTGAACCGCCTGGGCGCCGCCGACCTCCTGGAAAACTACCTCGCCTACCTGCGCAACATCGTCGACCTGTCGAAGGGCGGCCACATACAGCCGCTCTACGGCGTGGGCATGGAAGCCGACCTGACGGAGAGCATCGCGCCGCACCTGCCCGGCTATCGCGGCATGGGGCCGGTGCGGATCGGCAACCAGGCGCACGAGCACTTCCAGCACGACGTTTACGGACAGATCGTCCTGTCGACCGTGCAGGCCTTTTTCGACGAGCGGCTGTTTCGGCCGGCTACGGCCCAGGACTTCTATGCCCTGGAGCCGGTCGCCGAACGGGCCTTCGAGCTGCACGACAAGCCCGACGCCAGCCTGTGGGAGTTCCGTGGGCGCGAGGCGACTCACACCTATTCGGCGGTGATGTGCTGGGCGGCCTGCGACCGGATGGGCAACGCCGCGGCCAAGCTTGGGCTCTCTGACCGCTCCGAATACTGGAACCGGCGGGCCGACGTCGTGCGCCGAACCGTCGAGGCGCGGGCCTGGAACGCCGAGCTCGGGCGCTATTCCGCCGTCTTCGACGGGGACACGCTCGACGCCTCCCTGCTGCAGATGGTCGACGTGCGCTTCGTTTCACCGGACGATCCGCGGATGGCCGCCACCATCGCGGCGGTGGAGAAGGGCCTTCGCCGTGGTCCTTACATGCTGCGCTACGCCCTGCCGGACGATTTCGGCGAGCCGAAGACGGCGTTCAACATCTGCACCTTCTGGTTGATCGAGGTGCTGCATCTCTCAGGCCGTTCGGACGAGGCGCGGGAGCTGTTCGTTGAGATGCTGGGCCGGCGCACGGCCGCCGGCCTGCTCTCGGAGGACATGGCCTTCGACGGGGCCGAGCTGTGGGGCAACTACCCGCAGACCTATTCCCTGGTGGGGCTGATCAACTGCGCCATGATGCTGTCGCGCCCTTGGGCCTCGGTGCGGTGAATCCTTTCGGCGGCGGGGACGTTGTTCCGCAGGCCCGATGCAGGAGACCGCCCATGAACCCCGCCGCCCAGCTCCGCCGCTTCTCCGCCCACGCCGCCGACGAGGTCCATGCGGAATGCCATGAGGTGCACGGCGTCAGCTTCGAGGACGCGGCCTTCGAATTCGTCGAGCGCTGGCGTCCGCCCGCCGACGAGGACGGCGAGATCCAGGTGATGCTGGAGGACTGCGAGACCGGCGAACGCCAATGCTTCCGGATCGACCTGACCGAGGGCGAGGCGGGGCCGTGTAGCTGAGCCGCCGCTTCCTATTCCTCCCTGCGAAGTGTTTAGGGCAATCGCATGTGGGCGAGCGTCTCTTCTCCCCTCTCCCGCGGTGCGGAGAGGGAGATTTCATGCGATCGCCCTGGCGAAACGGGAGAGGAATAGGAAATCAGTCGTACCAGGCGCGGCCGGAGCGCTCGATGAGGGCGAAGGCGCCGGCCGGACCCCAGGCGCCGGCGGCGTAGGGCTTGGGCGCCATTTGGGACTCCCGCCAGGCGGCGGCGACGCCGTCGATCCATTCCCAGGCCCGCTCCACCTCGTCGCGGCGGACGAACAGGGTGGAGTTGCCGCCGATGACGTCGAGGATCAGCCGCTCGTAAGCGATGCGGCGGCGGGCGTTCGGGCCCGAATAGGCCTTGGCCAGCGACAGCGACAGCGGCAGCGACTGCAGCCGCATGCCGGCCTCCGACAGCCCCGGCGCCTTGTTCATCAGGAGCAGTTCGATGTCCTCGTCCGGCTGCAGGTCGATGACCAGCCGGTTGGCGGCGAGGTCTTCCTTGGCCGAGCCGCCGAAGATGGAGTGCGGCACCGGCTTGAACTGGATGGCGATCTGGGTGCGCCGCTCGGGCAGGCGCTTGCCCGTGCGCAGGAAGAACGGCACGCCGGCCCAGCGCCAATTGTCGATGTCGGCGCGCAGGGCGACGAAGGTCTCGGTGTCTGAGGCCTGGCCGCGTTCCTCCGGATAGCCGGCGGCGGTCTTGCCCTCCACGACGCCGGCCACGTACTGACCCCGCACGCTGACGGCCTGGGCGTCGGCGCGGGTGACCGGGCGCAGCGAGCGCAGCACCTTGACCTTTTCGTTGCGCACGGAGTCCGGCTCCATGTCCGACGGCGGCTCCATGGCCACCAGGCAGAGCAGCTGGAGCATGTGGTTCTGCACCATGTCCCGCAGGGCGCCGTATTCGTCGTAATAGGGCCAGCGGTCGCCCACCCCCTCGGTTTCGGCGACGGTGATCTGGACGTGGTCGATGGTCAGGTTGTTCCAGAGCGGCTCGAACAGGGTGTTGGCGAAGCGCAGGGCGATGAGGTTCTGCACCGTCTCCTTCCCGAGATAGTGGTCGATCCGGAAGATCCGCTCCTCGTCGAACACCTCGCCAACCGCGCGATTGGTGGCGCGCGAGCTTTCCAGGTCATGGCCGATGGGCTTTTCCAGCACGATCCGCGACTGCGGCGAGGCAAGGCCGGTCTCGCCCAGGGCCTGGCAGACGGACGGATAAAGGCTGGGCGAAAGCGCCAGATAGAAGATGGGCGTGCGCGCGCCGTTCAGCGCGGCCTTCAGGGCCTCGGCGCCCTTCGGCGTCGTGGCGTCGGCGCCGACATAGTCGAGGCGGGCGGCGAACCGGTCCCAGACGGCCGCGTCCAGGCCTTCCGGCTCGGCCCGCGCCGCCACTGCGCTGCGCACCTGGTCGACGAAGGCCGCGCGATCCATCTCCGCCCGGGCCGTCGCGACGATCCGGAAGGGCTCGGCCAGAAAGCCGTCGGCGTCGAGGAAATAGAGCGAAGGGAACAGCATCCGCTGGGCGAGATCGCCCGTGCCTCCGAATAGAACGATCACGTCGGCGGGCGTCGGATCTGCCATCGCGGTCACCTTTTCGAGAGAGCGGGGTCGGAGCGGCCCATAGCGGTGTTCGGGCGTGTTACGTCAAGACCTACCCACCGGTTCCGGCCGTCGTCGGGATCGAACCGACCGCCCGGACGTTTGTAACGGGCTTAAGGGGCGAGGACTTTTCATGAACATCGCAGAGTTGCAGACGGGGCTGGATCATCCGCCGAGGCCGCTGGATCTCGACAGGACCGCTCTGTTCCTCGACCTGGATGGAACCTTGGCGCCGATCGTGGCGCGGCCGCAGGACGTGCGGCCCGATCCCCGTCGCACGGATCTTCTGGAGCGGTTGACCGACCGGCTGGAGGGCCGCCTGGCGGTGGTGAGCGGCCGGCCGCTGCATGAGATCGACCATATCCTGGAAGGGCGGGTGATCGCCGTCGCTGCGGTGCACGGCCTGGTGCGGCGCGACGCCCGCGGGCGCGTGCGGGAAGCGCCGCCCCATCCGCGCCTCGACGAAGCGCGCTCGGCGCTCCGCGCATTCGTCGCCGACGATCCGGGCCTGCTGGTGGAGGACAAGGGGCTGAGCCTGACCCTTCACTACCGGCTGGCGTCCCACCGCGGCCAGGCGGCGCGCGACCTGGTCGAGGGCCTGGCGCGCGAGACGGGGCTCGCCCACCAGCCGGGCGACATGGTGGCCGAGCTGCGCACGCCCGGCGCCAGCAAGGGCGACTCCATCCGCCAATTCATGGCGGAAGCGCCGTTCGCCGGCGCGGCTCCCGTCTTTCTTGGCGACGACCTGACCGACGAACACGGCTTCTTCGCCGTGCGCGCGCTCGGCGGCTACGGGATCCTGGTCGGCCCCCTCCGCCGGACCACGGCGAGCTATCGCATGGAGAATGTCGCCGCAGTGCTGGACTGGCTGGAGGAGGCGGCGCGATGAACCGCCTGATCGTCGTCTCCAACCGCGTGAGCCCGCCGACGGGCCTGGGCGACGAGAGCGTCGGCGGCCTGGCCATGGCGCTGGCCGCGGCGCTGCGGGAATATTCCGGCCTCTGGTTCGGTTGGAGCGGCAGGACCACGCCGGAATTCACCGGCCAGATCTCCATGCAGCGCGCCGAGGGCGTGACCGTCGCAACGGTCGACCTGGAGGAGGCGGACCTTCAGGAATACTACAACGGCTACGCCAACAAGACGCTCTGGCCGCTGTTCCACTACCGCCAGGACCTGACCGCGTATGACCGCTCGTTCGGCGAGGGCTACGAACGGGTCAATATGCGCTTCGCCCAGGTGCTGCGCCCGCTGATCGAGCCCGACGACGTGGTCTGGGTGCACGACTATCACCTGATCCCCCTGGCCCGGGAGCTTCGCCGGCTCGGGGTGAAGAACCGCATCGGCTTCTTCCTGCACATCCCTTGGCCGGCCCATCAGCTGGTCTCGACCCTGCCGCGCCACCGCGAGCTGGTCGGCGGGCTCTTCCACTACGATCTCGTGGGCTTCCAGACGGCCGAGCATCGCCAGGCCTTTGAGGAATACGTGCTGAACGAGATCGGCGGAGCCGTGGTCGGACCCGGCGCGGTGCGGGCTTTCGGCCGCACGCTCCAGGTGGGCGCCTTCCCCATCGGCATCGACGCCGAAGACTTCGCCCGGATGGCGGCCAGCGAGCGCGCCTGGCGCACCTACGACATCATGGCCGCGCACACCGCCTTCCGGCAGCTGATCGTCGGCGTGGACCGGCTGGACTATTCCAAGGGCCTGGAGGAGCGGTTCCTCGGTTTCGAGAAGTTCCTGGCCGACAATCCCGACCTGCGTCGCGATGTGCTGATGCTGCAGATCGCTCCGGTCAGCCGCGAAGGCGTGGAGGCCTATCAGGAGATCCGCGCCCGGCTGGACTCGCTCTCGGGCCGGATCAACGGCGAATATGCCGATATCGACTGGAACCCGGTGCGCTACGTCAATCGCAACTATCGCCGCGACGAGCTGGCCGGGGTCTATCGCGTCGCCCGGGTAGGGCTGGTGACGCCGCTGCGCGATGGGATGAACCTGGTGGCCAAGGAGTTCGTGGCGGCGCAGGACCCCGAAGACCCCGGGGTGCTGGTGCTGTCGCGCTTCGCCGGCGCGGCCCAGCAGCTGAAATCGGCCCTGCTGGTCAATCCCAACAGCCCCGACGAGATCGCCGACGCCCTGAAGGCGGCGCTTTCCATGGACCTTTCGGAGCGAATCTCCCGTTGGCGCGCTCTCTTCGACAACGTCCGGCGCGAGGACGTGACCGCCTGGCGCGACGCCTTCGTGCGCGCGCTGGAAGGCCGGAGCGCCGCGCCGGCCAACGAAGAGGGCTCTTATGGCGAACAAGCTCGCCCGCTACCGGTCGATGCGCGACTTCAGCCGAACGGCGGAGCCGACGGGCCAGGAGCAGGTGAAGCCGGTCAAGCGCCTCCGCTACGTGATCCAGAAGCACGCGGCCACACGGCTCCACTACGACTTCCGGCTCGAATTGGACGGGGTGTTCAAGTCCTGGGCGGTGACGAAGGGACCGTCCCTCGATCCGCATGACCGGCGCCTGGCCGTGGAGGTGGAGGATCACCCGCTCGGCTACGGCGATTTCGAAGGCACCATCCCCAAGGGCCAGTACGGCGGCGGCACGGTCATGCTGTGGGATCGCGGCTATTGGGCGCCGGAGCCGGGGACCGATGCGCATGAGGGCCTGCGCAAGGGCGACCTGAAGATCGTCCTCGAGGGCGAGCGCCTGCACGGCGGCTTCGTCCTGGTCCGGATGAAGCGGGATCGCGAGCGCGGCAAGCGCAACAACTGGCTGCTGATCAAGCATCGCGACGAACACGCCCGCGACGGCGACGGCGACGCCTTGCTCGAGGAGAACGCCGCATCGGTCGCCTCCGGCCGCGACATGGAGACCATCGCCGCCGGCAAGGGCAGGGCGCCCAAGCCGTTCATGGCGACCGGCCGCGGCCCCTCCGCCGACGCCGTCTGGAACAGCAAGGCGGCGAACGACAAGCCGTCGGAGCCGAAGCCTGCGCCCCGGCCCAAGTCGGCCAAGGCCGCCGCCCTGCCGGGCTTCGTGCCGCCGCAGCTCTGCAAGCTGGTCGACCGGCCCCCGCCGGGCGCCGGCTGGGGGCACGAGGTGAAGTTCGACGGCTATCGCCTGCAGCTGCGCGTCGAGGGCGGGGAGGCGCGGCTCAAGACCCGCAAGGGCCTGGACTGGACCGCCAAATTCCAGGCCGTGGCCGAGGCCGGCTCGCACCTGCCCGACGGCCTCTATGACGGCGAGGCGGTGGTGCTGGACCACAACGGCTCGCCCGACTTCGCCGCCCTGCAGGCGGCGCTGTCCGAAGGCGAAAGCGAAGCCATCGTCTTCTTCATCTTCGACCTCCTGTTCTCACAAGGGCGCGACCTGCGGAACCTGCCCTTGAGCGAACGCAAGGCGGCGCTGAAGCCGCTGCTGGAAGATCTGGGCGATCCGCGGCTACGCTATGTGGAGCACTTCGAGACGGCGGGCGACGCCGTGTTGCGCTCGGCCTGCCGCATGTCGCTGGAGGGCATCATTTCCAAGCGGCTCGACGCGCCCTACCGCTCCGGCCGGACCGAGACCTGGACCAAGTCCAAGTGCCGCGCCGGGCACGAGGTGGTGATCGGCGGCTGGACCGGCGAAGCCGGCCAGCTGCGCTCGCTGCTGGTGGGCGTCCATCGCGACGGCAAGCTGATCCATGTGGGCCGGGTGGGCACGGGCTTCGGCCGCGGCGTGGTGGGCGAGGTGCTGCCCAGGCTGCGGGCCCTGGAGACCGACAAGAGCCCCTTCACGGGCCCGAACACTCCGCGCCGCTCGCCGAAGATGCACTGGGCCAAGCCCGAGCTGGTGGCCGAGATCGAGTTCGCCGGCTTCACCGGCGGCGGCAATGTGCGCCAGGCGGCGTTCAAGGGCCTGCGCGCCGACAAGCCCGCCGAAGAGGTGGAGGCCGAGACGCCAGAGCCGGCGGAGGAAGCCGAACTCGCCCGACCCAAGCCTCGCCCCCGGACCGGACAGAAGACAGCCGATCCGGTGGTGATGGGCGTGACGATCTCTAGTCCGGACAAACCGCTCTGGCCGCGCTCGGCCGACGATCCGGCCCCCGTGGCCAAGCTCGACCTCGCCCGCTATCTGGAGGCGGTGGGCCCCTGGATGATGCAGCATATCGAGGGGCGCCCGTGCTCGACGGTGCGCATGCCGGACGGGGTCGGCGGGGAGCGGTTCTTCCAGCGCCACGCCGGCAAGGGCGCCTCGAACCTGATCGCCCAGGTGAAGGTGTTCGGCGATCACAAGCCCTATCAGCAGATCGACCGTATCGAGGGGCTGGCGGCCATGGCCCAGATCGCGGCGGTGGAATTTCATCCCTGGAACTGCCGGCCGCACGATCCGGAGACGCCGGGCCGGTTGGTCTTCGATCTCGATCCAGGGCCTGGCGTGGACTTCGACGACGTGATCGCCGCCGCCAAGGCGGTGAAGGCGCGGCTGGAGGAGCTGGGCCTCGCGGCCTTCTGCAAGACCACCGGCGGCAAGGGGCTGCACGTGGTCACGCCGCTCGCCAAGCCCGGCCGCGGCGGCCTGGACTGGCCCACGGCCAAGGCCTTCGCCAAGCGGTTGTGCGAGGCCATCGCCGCCGACGAGCCGGATCGCTATGTGGTGAACATGTCGAAGAAGCTGCGGGAAGGGCGGATCTTCCTCGACTATCTGCGCAACGACCGCATGTCGACGGCCGTGGCGCCGCTCTCGCCGCGCGCGCGGGAGGGGGCGACAGTGTCCTTCCCGCTGACCTGGAGCCAGGTGCGGTCGGGCCTCGATCCCAAGCGCTACACCGTCCGTACGGCGCCTGGTCTGCTCAAGAAGACCAAGGCCTGGGTCGGCTATACGGAGGCCGAGCGGCCGCTGGCGCCGGCCATCAAGCGACTGGGCTGAAGCCTTTCGCCACGAAGCCGCCCCGGACATGAACCTCGCCTGACGTTTGCGGTTCAGGCCGGGCTCAGGCGCGGCCGGGCAGGATCCCTCCGAATGCGAAGGAGGATCCAGATGAAGAAGCTGCTCACCGCCGCCGTGGCGCTTTCGGTGGTCGCCGGCGCCGGCGCCGCCAGCGCTCAGCCCTACCGCTACGACCGCGACCTGCGCCAGGCCGAACGGCAGTATGAGCGCGATATGCGCAAGGCCGAGCGCCAGTACCAGCAGGCGATCCGCAAGGCCGAACGCCGCTATCGCGCGCCCGCCTATCAGCGGCCGGCCGGCTATCACTATCAGGCGTGGCGGCCCGGCCATACCTTGCCGGCGGCCTATAGGGCGCCGCAGTACCGGGTGGATTACCGTTATTACCGCCTGCCTCCGCCCCCGCCCGGCTATTACTACACTCGGGTCGACAACGACGTGATGCTGACCGGCGCGACCACGGGTCTGATCGCCTCGGTGATCGCCGGCCTGTTCCAGTAGATCAGGAGGCCTTCTTTCGCGGCGCGGCCTTCTTGGCGGTGGGCTTGCGGGCCGGGCTCTTGGCGCGGCTCGCAGGCTTGCGTCGGGCGCCGCCGCCGTCGCCCAGGCTGCGCCGCAGGGCCTCCATCAGGTCGATGACCTCGGCCTCCTTGGGCTCCGGCGCCTTCACCTTCCGGCCGCCCTGCTTCTCCTTTTCCTTGATGAGGGCGCGCAGGGCGTCTTCGTAGCGGTCGTTGAACTCGCTCGGGTCGAACGGGCCTTCCTGCTGCTCGATGATCCGGGCGGCGATGTCGACCATCTTGGCGTCCGGCTTCGCCTCGGGAATGTTCCCGAACACCGTATCGGGATCGCGGACCTCGCGGTTGTTGCGCAGAGTGTAGGTGAGGAGGCCGCGCCCCCGCGGCTCCAAGGCCAGAAGGCGCTCGCGCTGGTGCATCACCACCCGGGCGAGCGCCACCTTGCCCGCCTTGGACATGGCCTCGCGGATGACGGTGAAGGCCTCCACCGCCATCTCACCGTCCGGGGCCAGGAAATAGGGATCGTTCCAGTAGAGGCGGTCGATCTCGGCCTCGTCGACGAAGCGTTCGATGTCGATGGTCCGGGTGGTCTCCAGCCGGACGTTCTTGATCTCCTCGTCGGTGACGACGACGTAGCGGCCCTTCTCGATCTCGTAGCCCTTGACGATCTCCGAGCGGTCCACCGGCCCGGTCTCCGGATCGGTGGGGATCATCCGGATGCGGTTGTGGGTGGTCTTGTGCAGCATGTTGAAGTGCACGTCGCCAGAGCGCGAAGTGGCGGTGTAGAGCGCCACCGGACAGCTCACGAGCGAGAGGCGCAGATAGCCTTGCCAAGTGGGGCGGGTGGCCATGACGACGAGACTCCGGCTTCATCCAGAGTCCGGAAACGCCCCCTGCGCCGATTCAGTTCGCACCGACGGCGAGGCCGGGCAGGACGGCGGTCTCCATGGCGTCCAGTCGGCTCTTGCGGAAGCCCTGGCGCACCCCGCTGGGCGAGCCGAACTCCATGAGCTGGTCGGTGCGGGGAGAATAGGCGGGCCATTCCGTACCGCCGCATTTCGGGGCGCCAGCCTTGGCGAAGGCGACCCAGCAGGCGTGCATCAGGCCCGCCATCGCGCGGTCTTCGTCGGAGACCATGCTCATCGGGGTGCGCCGGCCCCAGTATTCGAAGACGTACTGGATCTCCGCGGCGTGGGCGGCGCGCGTCATCGCCGGGCGGAATCGGTGGCCGACATAGGAGAAGTGGTAGAGCCAGGCGGGCTTTCCGGCCGAGGCCTTGGCGGCGATCCAGCGGGCCGGCGCCACCATGATGCGATCTCCGAACACCGCGCGGCCCAGGGCTTCGTCGCCCTCGGCAGCCTCTTCGGCATAGACGGCCCTGGCGGCCTGCGGGATGGCGGCGGCCATCTCCGCACGCCAGGCGCCCAGCAGGGAATCCTCGCCGGAATTGGCCCCGATGATGAGGGGGACGTCATAGGCGCGACCGGCGGCGAAGGCCTGGGTGGGAGTCTCGGTCATCAGCTTGCCGTCCACGAAGGGGCCGAAATCACCGCCCGCCCGGGCGATCAGGATCGAGGCGGGCAGCTTGCGCAGGTCCTGGACGCTGGCCTCGGCGCCGGCCAGGCGCAGCTCCTCGGCCAGCTTCGCGCCCTTGGCTTCCTGAGCTTGCAGGCTCGAGGGCGGGAACCAGCCGCCGCCCGACTGAACGATGGCTTTCCTGAACAGGGGCCGGGCCTTCTGGGTGGTCATGAGCGCCAGGATCGACATGCCGCCCGCGCTTTCGCCGAAGACCGTGACGTTCTTCGGGTCGCCGCCGAAGGCCGCGATGTTCCGTTGCACCCATTCCAGGGCGGCGATCTGGTCCATCAGGCCATAGTTGCCGGTGGGCTCGGCCCCCGCCTCGCGCGTCAGGGCCGGATGGGCGAAATAGCCGAGCGGCCCCAGGCGGTAGTTGATGGAGACCAGCACCACCCCGTCGCGGGCGAAGGCCGAGCCATCATAGACCCAGCCCGCGCCGGTGCGATGGCCGCCCCCGTGGATCCAGACCATGACCGGCGCCTTCCTGGCGTCCTTCGGCGCGAAGATGTTGAGCTGCAGGCAGTCCTCGCTGACCGGGCCGTTGGCGCCCCCGGAATTGGGCGATCCGTCCGGGTTCATCGGCTGGGGGCAGGAGGGGCCTTTTGTGGTGGCCTCGCGCTCGCCCTCCCAGGCGAGCGGCGGCTTCGGCGCCGCCCAGCGCAGCTCGCCCACAGGCGGGGCGGCGAAGGGGATGTTGCGGAAGACGTGGGCCGTTTCGCTGGCGCTTCCCACCAGGACGCCGCTCTCGACTTGGATCTTGACCGGCTGAGCCTGGCAGGCCCCCGCCAGCAGAAGGCCGAACACGAACGCGCCGATCCGCAGCATGGCCGCTCCCCCCTTGTGGTGTGACGCAGAGGATTCGCCGGGGCGAGGGCGGGGGTCAAGAAACTCCGGAACCGACTCCACCGTAGCGTGCTTGACTCTTCCGCCCTCAAATCTAGAACAAAAGAAGAACAAGGAGTTTGGAAAAGCCATGTCCGGTTTTCGCGATGGGCGGTTCGCCGCCCTCAAGGCGAAGATCGCCGCCCTCGAGGCGGGCGGACGGTCGGACTCCGAATCCCTTCCCCTCGGCGATCCGCGGCTGGATCGCTGCTTCTCCGGCGGCGGCCTGCCGCTTGGCCAATGGCACGAGTTCGGCGGCGAGGGGATGGAGGCCGAGACCTGCGCCGCCCCCGCCGCCTTCGCCGCCCTGCTGGCCGCGCCTCTGGCGCGCCAAGGCGAGGCGGTGTGGATCCTGCGCCGCGACGACCTGTTCGCCCCCGGCCTGGCGGGCCTGGGCTTTCCCGCCGAGCGGCTGATCCAGGTCTGCGTCCGCGACGAGGCCGAGGCCCTGGCCGCCGCCGAGGACGCCCTCTCCGCCGTCGGGGTGGCCGCCGTCTTCGCCGAGGCCGAGGCCGTGGACCTGACGGCCGGCCGCCGGCTGCAGTTGGCCTGCGAGAAACACGGCGCCACCGGCTTCATCGTCCGCCGACGGCCCTATGGCGGGGAAGGCCGCAAGACCCCCTCCGGTTCGGCCGCCGCCACCCGCTGGAAGATCGCCCCGGCCCCCAGCGAGCCGGGCCTGGGCGAGTTCGGTCTGGGCGCGCCGCGCTGGCGGGCGGAGCTGGAGCGCTGCCGGGGCGGACGGCCGGGAGCGTGGCTGATGGAGGCGGCGAGCGCCTATAGCTGGGAGACGAAAGATGGCGCGCATCCTCTGCGCCTGGTCGCCGAACTGGGCGATCGCGAACTGGCGCCGACGCAACCCGTCCGACTGTCCGCCTAGTCCCTTCGCCCTGATCGAGACCGAGCGGGGGGTGCGGCGGCTGTTCGCCGTCGACCGGCGGGGGGCGGAGCTTGGCCTCTTTCCCGGCCAGAAGGCGACCGACGCCCTGGCCCTGGCGCCAGACCTGGCCACCGCCGAAGCCGAGCCGGAAGCGGACGCGGCGGCCCTGACCGCCCTGGTCGACTGGTGCGTGCGCTTTTCCCCCGCCGTGGCGGCCGATCCGCCCGACGGCCTGTTCCTGGACATCGAGGGCGTCGCCCATCTGTGGGGCGGCGAGGCCGAGCTGGTCGCGGATTTCCGCCAGCGGCTGGCGCGCAACGGGCTCTTCTTCCGCTGCGCCGTGGCCGACACCGCCGGGGCCGCCTGGGCGCTCGCCCACCATGCGCGGGGAACGGAGATCCTGGCGCCCCCCGGGGGCCAGGCCGCCCTGCTGGCGCCCCTGCCCCCCGCCGCCCTGCGGCTGGATCCGGAAGCCGCCGCCCAGATGGAGCGGCTGGGCCTGCGCCGGCTGGCCCAGATCCTGGACCTGCCCCGGGCGCCGCTCGGCCGCCGGTTCGGGCCGCACGCCCTGACGCGCCTGGACCAGGCGCTCGGCCGGGTCGAGGAGGCTCTCATCTTCCGCCGGCCGCCCACGCCGTGGTTCGCCAGGCTCGCCTTCTTCGAGCCGATCAGCGCGCCGGAGGACCTGCAGCGGGTCACCCTGGACGTGGCCGCCAAGCTTTGCGCGCGGCTGGAACAGGAGGGCCGGGGCGCCCGCCGGTTCGAGCTCGGCTTCCACCGGGTGGACGGCCGGTCAATCCCCCTGACGGTCGGCCTGGCTCTGGCCGGCCGCGATCCGCAGCGCATCGCCAAGCTGTTCGCGCCCAAGCTGGAGACCGTGGACCCCGGCTTCGGAATCGAGGTCGTGACGATCAGCGCGGAGGCCGTGGAGCCCCTGGCCGGCCGGCAGGTCCGGCTGGACGCCCTGCGCGAGGCCGCGCCCGAGGAAGGCCTCGCCCCCCTGGTGGACCGCCTGGCCAACCGCCTGGGCGAGGACCGGGTGTGGAAGGCCCGCCCCGTGGAGAGCCACATTCCCGAACAGTCGGCCGCCCCCGCCGCGCCGCTGTCGCCCGGCTTTGGAAGCTGGGACCCCGAGGCGCCGCGGCCCTTGCGCCTGTTCCGCCGGCCCGAGCCGCTGGAGGCGGTGACCGCCCTTACCCCCGACGACCCGCCCCGCCAGTTCCGCTGGCGCAAGCGCACCTATCGCGTGCGCCACGCCGAGGGGCCGGAGCGGATCGGCGCCGAATGGTGGCGCAAGCCTGACATCGACACGGTGCGGGTGGACGAGGTGCGCGACTACTACCGGGTGGAGGACCAGGACGGGGCGCGGTTCTGGGTCTATCGCGAGGGTCTCTATCGCGCCGGCGAAAACGCCCGGTGGTTCCTGCACGGAGTGTTCGGATGACCCGCTACGCCGAGCTGCAGGCGACCACCAACTTCTCCTTCCTGCGCGGCGCCTCGCATCCGGGGGAGCTGGTGATGGCCGCCGCCGCCCTGGGGATGGAGGCGATCGGGATCGTCGACCGCAACAGCCTGGCCGGAGTGGTGCGCGCCTGGTCCGAGGCGAGGAAGCTGCAGGCGGGCGGCTCCACGATCAGGGCGCTCACCGGGTGCCGGCTGGACTTCGCCGACGGGACGCCCAGCCTGCTCTGCTATCCCACCGACCGGGAGGCCTATGGCCGCCTGACCCGCCTGCTCACCCTCGGCCAGCGCCGCGCGGACAAGGGCGAATGCGAGCTGCACTGGGATGATTTCCTTTCCCACGCGCAGGGGCAGCTCGTCCTAGTGGTCCCGCCGGCGCGGCTGGACGAGGTTTTCGAGGCTCGGCTGCGGGCCATGGCCGGGGCCTTGCGCGGTTCGATCTGGCTGGCGGCCGCCCGCGGCTACGGCGCCCGCGACCTGCACCGGCTCTCGAAGCTGTCGGTCCTGGCCGAGCGGTGCGGCGCGCCCATGGTGGCGGTCAACGACGTGCTCTACCACGGGCCGGAGCGGCGGCCGCTGCAGGACGTGCTCACCTGCATCCGCGAGAAATGCACGATCCACGAGGCCGGCCTGCGCCTGGCCGCCAACGCCGAGCGGCACCTGAAGGCGCCCGAGGAGATGGCCCGCCTCTTCGCCCGCTTTCCCGGGGCGGTGGAGCGCAGCGTCGAGATCGCCGAGCAGATCGACTTCGACCTGTCCCAGCTCCGCTACGAATATCCCGACGAGCCGGTGCCGCCGGGCAAGACGGCGATCCAGCACCTGCGCGACCTCACCTGGGAAGGCGCCAAGTGGCGGTTCGAGAAAGGGATGGGCGAGAAGGAGCGCCGGACCCTCGAGCACGAGCTCGACCTGATCGAGAAGCTGGGCTTCGCCAACTATTTCCTCACCGTCCACGACATCGTCCACTGGGCGCGCGAAGAGAAGATCCTCTGCCAGGGTCGCGGCTCGGCGGCCAATTCCTGCGTCTGCTTCTGCCTGGGCGTGACGGCGGTGGACCCCACCAAGGACGACCAGGATCTGCTGTTCTCGCGCTTCATCTCCGAAAAGCGCGGCGAGCCCCCCGACATCGACGTGGATTTCGAACACGAGCGGCGGGAGGAGGTGATGCAGTACGTCTATCGCCGCTACACCCGCGACCGCGCCGCCATCGTCGCCACCGTCATCCACTACCGCCCGCGCATGGCGATCCGCCAGGTGGGCAAGGCGCTGGGCCTGACCGAGGACATCACCGCGGCGCTCGCCAACACCGTCTGGGGCAGCTGGGGCTCCGGCCTGCCCGAGGACCATGTGCGCCAGGCCGGTCTCGACCCGGCCAATCCCGAGATCCGCCGCGCGGTGAGCCTGGCCGACCAGCTGCTCGGCTTTCCGCGCCACCTGTCCCAGCACGTCGGCGGCTTCGTCCTGACCAAGCGCCGGCTGGACGAAACCGTGCCCATCGGCAATGCGGCCATGGACGAGCGCACCTTCATCGAGTGGGACAAGGACGACATCGATGCGCTGGGCCTGATGAAGGTGGACGTCCTGGCGCTCGGAATGCTGACCGCCCTGAGGAAGAGCTTCGAGATGATTCCCGAGGCGGCGGTGGGCCGGAAGATCGAGGACATCGCCCACATCCCCCAGGAGGATCCGGCCGTCTACGAGATGCTCTCGCGGGCCGATTCCATCGGCGTCTTCCAGGTGGAGAGCCGGGCCCAGATGTCCATGCTGCCCCGGCTGAGGCCGAAGAAGTTCTACGACCTGGTGATCGAGGTGGCGATCGTCCGCCCCGGGCCGATCCAGGGCGACATGGTCCATCCCTATCTGAAGCGGCGCGACGGGATCGAGCCGGTCGACTATCCGCGCCCCGGCCCGGACCACCCGCAGGACGAACTGGAAAAGATCCTGGGCAAGACCCTGGGCGTGCCGCTCTTCCAGGAACAGGCCATGCGCATCGCCATCGAGGCGGCGAAGTTTTCCGACGACGACGCCGACGGCCTGCGCCGCTCCATGGCCACCTTCCGCCACCACGGCAATGTGGGCGAGTACGAGCGCAAGTTCATCGAGGGCATGGAATCGCGCGGCTACGACCCGGCCTTCGTCCAGCGCTGCTTCAAGCAGATCGAGGGGTTCGGCTCCTACGGCTTTCCGGAGAGCCACGCCATCAGCTTCGCCCTGCTGGTCTACGCCTCGGCCTGGGTGAAGAAGCATTGGCCCGACGCCTTCTGCGCGGCGCTGCTGAACAGCCAGCCCATGGGCTTTTACCAGCCGGCCCAGCTGGTGCGTGACGCGCGCGAGCATGGGGTGGAGGTGCGCCCGCCCGACGTGCTGGCCAGCGACTGGGACTGCACGCTGGAGCCCTTGCCAGGAAAGCGCCTGCGCGCCGTGCGCTTGGGCCTGCGCCAGATCAAGGGCTTCAAGGACGACGACGCCAAGCGGCTGGCGGCGCTGCGGGCCGCCGGGGCGCGAAGCCTCGAAGCCTTCGCCCGCGGTCTGCCGCGCCGGGCCATGGAGCTGCTGGCCGAGGCGGACGCCTTCGCCGGCCTGGGGCTTTCCCGGCGCCAGGCCCTATGGGCGGTCAAGGGCCTGGCCGGCGAGGCCATGGCCGACCGGGACGCCCCGCTGATCGCCGGCCGCGCCGGGCGCGAGGTGCAGGTGGAGCTGCCCCTGATGGCCCTGCCGGCGCAGGTGGCGGAGGACTACCGCACCACCCGCCTGTCGCTGAAGGCTCATCCTTGCGCCTTCTTCCGCCCGCAGCTCGAGAAGCTTAAGGCCGTTCCCGCTCGGTCGCTCGCCGCCATGCGCGACCGCCGCCGGCTGTCGGTGGGCGGCCTCGTCCTGGTGCGCCAGCGGCCCGGCACGGCCAAGGAGGTCACCTTCATGACCCTGGAGGACGAGACCGGCGTCGCCAATATCGTGGTCTGGAAGGACGTCTTCGCCGCCAACCGCCGGCTGATCATGACAGCCGGCTTCGTGGTGGTGCACGGTCAGCTGCAGCGGGAAGGGGACGTCATCCACGTGGTGGCCGAGCGGTTCACGGACCTCTCCCACCTGACCGCCGCCATGAAGGACGAGGAAGCCAGTCCCGGCCTCCAGGTGCGCAGCCGCGTCACCGGCAATCTGGTGCGCAGCCGGGACTTCCATTGAGCGCACAGATGGCGTTCCCTTGTCCTCGCAGCGGAGGGAGAGGCGCATGACCGACGCCGTCCAGCTTCTCGTCGGCACCCGCAAGGGGGCCTGGATCTATCGCAGCGATGGAAGCCGACAAGCCTGGTCCGTGCAGGGGCCGATCTTCCTGGGCCACATCGTCAACCATCTGGTGCTCGATCCTCGGGACGGGAAGACGCTGCTGATGGCGGCGGCCACCGGCCACCTCGGCCCGACGATCTTCCGCTCTGTCGATGGGGGTGCGAACTGGGTGGAGGCCGAGCGGCCGCCCGCATTCCCCAAGGCGCCGGAGGGGGCGCCGGTCCGGGCGGTGGACCACAGCTTCTGGCTGGAACCCGGCCATGAGGACGAGCCGGGCGTCTGGTGGGCCGGAACCTCCCCGCCCGGCCTGTTCCGCAGCGCCGACGGCGGCGTCACCTGGGACAGCGTTCCCGGCTTCAACGACCATCCGATGTACTGGAAATGGTGCCCTGAGGACGGCGGCACGCCCGACGGGGCCCTGCTCAATCAGATCCAGATCGACCCGCGCGATCCGGCGCACATGTACATCGCCACCTCCACCGCCGGCGTGTTCGAGAGCCTGGACCAAGGCGCGAGTTGGGCGCCCCTGAACCAGGGGGTGGAGGCCAATTTCCTGCCCGATCCCTATCCCGAATATGGACAGGACGCCCACTACGTGGCCATCGCGCCGGCCATGCCCGATCGGCTGTGGCAGCAGAACCACTGCGGAATCTACCGCCTGGACCGTCCGGCGACGCGCTGGGATCGGATCGGGACCGCCATGCCGCCGGAGATCGGCGACATCGGCTTCACCATCGTGCCGCACCCGCGGGAGGCCGACACCGCCTGGGTCTTCCCGATGGACGGCACCGAGGTCTGGCCCCGCACCAGCCCCGGCGGACGACCTGCGACCTACCGGACCCGCGACGCCGGACGCAGCTGGGAGCGGCAGGATCGTGGCTTTCCCGCCGAACAGGGCTGGTTCACAGTCAAGCGCCAGGCTTTCTGCGCCGACGCGGCCGAACCGCTCGGCCTCTATCTCGGAACCACGGGGGGCGAACTCTGGATGAGCGACGACGAAGGCGGCGCGTGGCGGACGATCGCCCGCCACCTGCCGGAGATCTATTCCGTCGTCGCCGCGCCGCTTCGATGATCTCGGTCTTCGTCCCTTCCCAGCTCACCTCCTACACCGGCGGCGCCAGCCGGCTGACCGCGGCGGGGGGAACGGTGGAGGAGGTGCTGAGCGACCTCGACGCGCGGTTTCCGGGGCTGAAGTTCCGGGTGGTCGACGAACAGGACCGGATCCGCCGCCACATGCGCATCTTCCGAAACGGCGAGCGCGCCCGCGATCTTGGTCTTCCGGTGACCGAGGGCGACGAGGTGCTGATCTTCGGGGCCCTGTCGGGCGGTTAGAGCGCGTTCCGTCGGCTCATAGGGTTTCCCCGGCGATCGACCGGCTGAGCTTCTTCGGGGCGATGGCCACATAGCTCTGCCGGATCCAGGCCTCCAGGGTGTCCAGCTCCGCCAGGACGTCGTCCACGGGGCCGAAGTGCGCGATCACCCAGTCGTGCTGCTTGTACCAGCCCCGGCTCTCGCGGACGAAGGGGAGGTCCGCGACCATCTCCACCGAGATCGGCAGCTTGACGGTGACGGTCAGTTGGTCGAGCGGCTGATTCTTGTCGCCGAAGATGGCGAACATCCGGTTGTTCACCCGCAGCACGCGGGTGAAGGCCCAGCCTGGCCCAACCGTGGCGGCCGGCAGGGTCAGCCCATAGGCGGTGAGCGCCTCTTCCGCCTCCTGATGCGGCGTCTTGGACATCGGAGCCTCCCTTGCGGAGGCGAGGTTGCGCGAGGCCGCGCCACCCGGCAAGGCGGCGCGGCCCCACTCATTCAGAACCGCAGGATGCGGGCTTCCTTCACGTGCGGCAGGGCGCGGATCCTGGCCAGCAGGCCTTCGGTCGGGTCCTGGTCGACGCCCACGAGGGCGATGGCGTCCTCGCCGGCCGAGACCCGGCCGAGGTTGAAGGTGGCGATATTGACCTGCGCCTCGGCCAGCAGGGCGCCGAGCGCGCCGATGAAGCCCGGCTTATCCAGGTTGTTCACGTAGAGCATGGTGGGCGCGAAGGGCGCGTCCAGGTCCATGCCCTTGACCTCCACCACCCGCGGCGCGCCGGCCAGCACCGAGCCGGCGAAGGAGCGCTTGCCGAGCGCCGTGGTGACGGTGATCCGCACCAGGTTCTCATAGATGGGGCTGTCTTCCTGCTTGCTCTCCGAGACGGTGATCCCGCGCTCCTTGGCCACGGCCGGGGCGGAGACCATGTTCACCTCCTCCAGCATCGGGCGCATGACGCCGGCGAGCGCCGCGGCGGTGAGCGGGCGGGTGTTCAGCTGGGCGACCTGGCCTTCATAGGCGATGTCGATGGCCTTGATCTCCACATCGACCATCTGGCCGGCGAAGGCGCCGAGCTTTTCGGCCAGGGCCACGAACGGTTTCAGCTTCGGCGCCTCTTCGGCAGTGACCGAGGGGCTGTTCAGCGCGTTGGTCACCGCGCCGGTCAGCAGGTAGTCGCTCATCTGCTCGGCCACCTGCAGGGCCACGTTCTCCTGGGCCTCCAGGGTCGAGGCGCCCAGGTGCGGGGTGGCGATGAAGTTCTCCGCGCCGAAGAGCGGGTTCTCCTTGGCCGGCTCCTCGACGAAGACGTCGAAGGCCGCGCCGCCCACATGGCCCTCGTCCAGCAGCTTGCGCAGGGCCGCCTCGTCCACCAGGCCGCCGCGGGCGCAGTTAACGATCAGCACGCCCTTCTTGGTCTTGGCCAGGTTCTCGGCCGACAGGATGTTGCGGGTCTTGTCGGTGAGCGGCGTGTGCAGGGTGATGACGTCGGCGCGGGCCAGCAGCTCGTCCAGCTCCACCTTCTCCACCCCGATTTCCACGGCGCGCTCGGCCGAGAGGAAGGGGTCGTAGGCCACGACCTTCATCTTGAGGCCGTTGGCCCGGTCGGCGACGATTCCGCCGATATTGCCGGCGCCGATCAGGCCCAGCGTCTTGGCGTAGAGCTCCACGCCCATGAAGCGGTTCTTCTCCCACTTGCCGGCCTGGGTGGAGACGTCGGCGGCGGGGAGCTGGCGGGCCAGGGCGAACATCATGGCGATGGCGTGTTCGGCGGTGGTGATCGAGTTGCCGAAGGGGGTGTTCATCACCACGATCCCCTTGGCCGTGGCGGCGGGGATGTCGACATTGTCCACGCCGATGCCGGCGCGGCCGATGACTTTCAGGTTTTTGGCGGCGGCGATCACGTCCTTGTCGGCCTTGGTGGCCGAGCGGACGGCCAGGCCGTCATAGTCGCCGATGATCTTGAGGAGCTCGTCCTTTGAAAGGCCGGTCTTGACGTCGGCCTCGACGCCGCGCTGGCGGAAGATTTCCACGGCGGCGGGGCTAAGCTTGTCGGCGATGAGCACGCGGGGCATGGGGCGGGTGTCCTTGTCGGATATGGGGAGGCGCCCCCGGCCGCTGACGCGGTCCGTCGCGTCGCGACCGGGAACGGAAGGGCGGGTTAAGCCGCCTGGAGCTGGTCGAGGGTGGCGGCGAAGGCCCAGTCGAGCCACGGCGTCAGGGCGTCGACGTCGGAGGTCTCCACCGTCGCGCCGCACCAGATGCGCAGGCCGGCCGGAGCGTCCCGGTAGCCGGCGATGTCATAGGCGACGCCTTCCTTTTCCAGCGCTGCGGCCAGCTTCTTGGCGAAGTCGGCCTGGGCGTCGTCGGAAAGGGCGGTGACCCGCGGATCCACCACCTTCAGGCAGACCGAGGTGTTGGAGCGGATCGCCCGGTCCTCGGCGAGGAAGGCGACCCAGGGGGTCTTCTCCACCCAGTCCTCGAGCACGGCGAGATTGGCGTCGGCGCGACGCTTCATCTCGGCCAGGCCGCCGATGCGTTCGGCCCACTTCAGGGCGTCCACCGCGTCCTCCACCGCCAGCATGGACGGGGTGTTGATGGTCGAGCCCTCGAAGATCTCGAGATTGACCTTGCCGCCCTTGGTCATGCGGAAGAGCTTGGGCATCGGCCAGGCGGGGGTGTGGCTCTCCAGGCGGGCGACGGCGCGGGGGCCGAGGATCAGGACGCCGTGGGCGGCTTCGCCTCCGAGCGCCTTCTGCCAGGAGAAGGTGACCACATCGAGCTTGGTCCAGTCGAGCGCCTGGGCGAAGGCGGCGCTGGTGGCGTCGCAGATCGTGATCCCCTCGCGGTCGGCGGCGATGAAGTCGGCGTTCGGCACGCGCACGCCGGAGGTGGTGCCGTTCCAGGTAAAGACCAGGTCGGCGTCCTTGCGGACCTTGGCGAGGTCCGGCAGCTGGCCATAGGGCGCGTCCAGCACCTCGGCCGGCAGCTTCAGCTGCTTGGTCACGTCGGTGACCCAGTCCTTGCCGAAGCTCTCGAAAGCGAGCAGCTGCACGGGCTTCGGCCCCAGCATGGACCACATCGCCATTTCAACGGCGCCCGTGTCCGAGCCCGGCACGATGCCGATCAGGAAGTCCTCAGGAACCTCCAGCACCTCGCGGGTACGGTCGATCGCCTCCTTGAGACGCGCCTTGCCCAGCTTGGACCGGTGCGAGCGGCCCAGCACGGCGTTCTGAATGGCTTCGGGATTCCATCCGGGGCGCTTGGCGCAGGGGCCGGACGAAAATTCGGCGCGAGCCGGGCGCATGGCCGGCTTCGGCAGGGTGTTCATAGCGATGTCTCCCATCCTTACAGATGGGCTGCGCCCCGTTGGGGGGGCGTGGCCCGGCGCGGAGAAACTCTGGTTTGGCGTCCGACGCAAGCGAAAGTTTTCGAAACCTGGTTTGAGCGGAGCTGACAGCCCTGCCCCTTGGCGGCCCGACCGGAGCGTGATCTGAGGCGGTTGCATGAACCGTCCGCAGCCCATCGACTGGCTCGTCATGGCCTTCCTGGTGGTGGCCTGGGGCTCGGCCTTCGCGCTCCTGAAGATCGCCGTAGAGCACATCGAGCCCGTCTGGAACGCGGCCCTGCGGCTCTGGGTCGCGGTCGCGACCCTGGCGGCCGTGCTGCTGGCCCGCCGCGAGCGGCTGCCGCCGATCCGCCACCGCGCCTGGCGGTTCTACGCCCTGACCGGCCTGGTCGGCATGGCGGTTCCCTTCGTGCTCTTCGCCTACGCGGCCCAGACCCTGCCCTCGGCGGTGAACGCCATGTGCAACAGCGCCTCGCCGATCTTCACCGCGGTGCTGGCGCACCTGTTCGTCGCCGGCGACCGGCTGAGCTTCCAGCGGGCGGCCGGCGTCGCGGTGGGATTTGCAGGCCTCGCCCTGCTGCTGGCCCCGAAGCTGGCCGGCGGCGCCAGCCTCGAAAGCCTGGCCATGGCCGCGGCGATCGGGGCGGCTGGGCTCTATGCGGTGGCCAACGTCGTCACCAAGAACGCGCCGTCGGTGCCGGCCGTCTCCGGCGCCCTGATGCTGGCCCTGTGGGCGGCGATCTACGCCACGGCCATGGCGCTGGCCATGTCGCCGCTTCCGGCCTGGCCGCCGGCGCCGGCGCTCGCGGCGGTGATCGGGCAGGGCGTGTTTCCCGCAGGCCTGGCCACCATCGGCTGGGTGTTCCTGATCCAGAGGCGAGGACCGCTGTTCGTATCCCTGTCGATCTACATGGCGCCGGTCTGGGCGACGGCGCTGGGCGTCTGGCTGCTGGAGGAGCGACCGAGTTGGACGGCCTTCGCCGCCCTGGCTCTGATCCTGGCTGGCGTGGCCCTGGCGACCTTCGAGCCTAGAGCGCGAGCGTCGGCCTAGAGGCCTCGGCCGTCCGCAGGGCGCGGCGCTGCTCGCGCCAGGACATCGCCGTCCCCAGCGCCAGGCAGCCGAGGATGGCGTAGAGATTCACGTTGTTGATCAGCAGATAGAGCATGTCGATCGGTCGGCCGGTGACCAGGTAGAAGGAGTGCAGGCTGAACTGCACCGCCTGGAACAGCAGCGCGCCGCCGAGCCAGAGGCTCGCATAGCGCATGGCGACGACCAGCAGCCCCACCGCGGTGAGGCCGTCTCCAACCAGTTGGACGAGGGGCATCCAGGGCGCGAAGCTGGGCGGCAGAAGACGGCCGAATTCCCAAAGCAGCGCAAAGAACAGGATCAGCAGGGCGCCATAGCGCTCCGCAGGGCCGCCCTTCCAGATGGCCAGGCCGCACGTCCCCAGCAAGAGGACGATAAAGACGGCCCAGAAGGCCACATGGATGGATATGTGCGGCATAGTTCGCGCCCCTAACCGGGATTAGGGGCGCGAACCAGTTAAACTATTGCAACCTGATGAGCGGCTCAGCCGACTTCGCGCATCTCGGTCGTGTTGTTGTGGCGCAGGAAGTTCGGCTTCATGTAGCCGTTCATCTTCGTGCGCACGCCGAGGCGGAGTTGGGCCTCGGCCAGCTCGTTGTGCACGCCGACCATGGCCGAGCGGGCTTCGCTGAGGGCCTTGATGGCTTCCATCAGCTTCACTTGAGCCTCGTCGGCGAAGACGAGAGAGACCTTCACGTCCTGCCGGGCCTTCAGAAGGTCCGCCATGAACTCGGTGGCTTCGACCATAGCTTGATCCACGGCCGCCTCGGTCGAGAACAGCTTGGTCGCCACGCGCTGAGCGACAAACGCTTTTTCCATTACGAACCCTCCACGGGAATGCTTAACGCATATTAAGCTAAACTAAAGGTTAAGCTCCGCCAAATGGAATCATAGGCCGTTAACCGCGACAATCGCGCGCAGAGGTTGTTGTTGTGTCCTTTGGGTCACGGTTTCGCGCCCAGGCTGTGTCGCCGGAAGCGAACCGTTAGGGAGTGACCGCTAGGCTTGGACCTCGGATCCGACCTCGAGCGCCATGACCGACCTGTCCGCAAGAACCGGTGAACGGCATCACGCGACCTTTCATGCGCGCGTGGCGAGCGTGGCCCTCGTCACGACCGTGGCGGTCCTGGTGGCCGCCTGTCTCACCTTTATGCTTCAGCAGTGGGCGGTGGCCCGCGAGCAGAGCCATCAGGGCCATCTGGCGCTGGTGGAGATCGGCGCGCGCATGACCGCCCCGGCGGTTGCGGCGGGCGATTCCGAGCGCGCGGACGCCTTCGTCGCAGGCTTCTCCCGGGCGCCGCGGGTGGTCGCGGCGCGTGTCACCGGCCGCGATGGGCGCGCCGTCGCCGACTATGCGAGCGCCGACGAGGTCGCCCGCCGCGACGCCGAGACCTTCCGCGCGCCGCTGGTGCACGAGGGGCGGACGATCGGGGAGCTGACCCTGGTGGTCAACAGGCCCCGCCTGACCACCCTGTTGCCGCAGTTCGTGGCCTTGACCGGGGCGCTCTTCTTCGGGGGCGTGGGCGTGGCCCTGTTCCTGGCCCGGGGGCTCGCCTCGCGCGTGATCGCGCCGGTGCAGAAGCTGTCGGAAGCCATGCACGAGGTCGCCGCCAGCGGTCGGTTCGAGCCTGTCGAGGTGCAGGCCCACGACGCGCTGTTCCGCTCCTTGAGCGACTCCTTCAACCATCTGCTCGAGAAGCTGGACGAACGCGAACGCGCCCTGCAGCGCACCCTGGGCGAGCTGGTGGAGGCGCGCGACGCCGCCAACGCCGCCAATGTGCTCAAGTCCCAGTTCCTGGCCAATATGAGCCACGAGATCCGCACGCCGCTGAACGGCGTGCTGGCCATGGCCGAGGTGATGTCCATGGGCGAGCTGGCGCCGGTTCAGCGCGAGCGGCTGGACGTGATCCGCCAGTCCGGCGGCCTGCTGCTGGCGGTGCTGAACGACGTGCTGGACCTGTCGAAGATCGAGGCGGGCAAGCTGACCCTGCTGGTGGACGACTTCGACCTAGAGGCGGTCGTCGAGCCGACCCGCAAGGCCTTCGCCGTCGTGGCCGAACAGAAGGGCCTCGCCTTCGCTATCGAGGTGAGCGAGGCCGCCGCCGGCGCCTGGCGCGGCGACGCCGACCGCATTCGCCAGATCCTGGGCAATCTCGTCTCCAACGCGGTGAAGTTCACCTTGCAGGGCGAGGTGAAGGCCGCCTTCGAGGTGTCCGCCGACGGCGCGCTGAAGCTGACCGTGCGCGACACCGGCGTCGGCATCGCCCTGGAGAAACAGGCGGTGCTGTTCGAGAAGTTCATCCAGGCCGACAACACCGCCACCCGCCGGTTCGGCGGCACGGGCCTGGGCCTGGCCATCTGCCGCGAGCTGACCCAGATGATGGGCGGGTCGATCTCGGTCGACAGCCGCGAGGGCGAGGGCTCGGTCTTTTCCGTCGAGCTGCCCCTGGAGCGCGGCGAGGCCGCGCCGAAGCGCGCGGCCGAGACGGAGGAAGCCGCCCCGGCCGAGGAGGGCGCACTGCGCATCCTCGCCGCCGAGGACAATCCCACCAATCAGCAGGTGCTCTCGGCCGTCATGGGCGCGCTGGGTCTCGAGGTGGAGATCGTCGCCGACGGCAAGCAGGCCTTTGAGGCCTGGCGCGCGGGCGCCTACGACCTGATCCTGATGGACATCCAGATGCCGGTCATGGACGGCATCGCCTCGGCCCGGTCGATCCGGGCGGCGGAGGCCGAAGCCGGGCGGCCGCGGACGCCGATCATAGCGCTCACGGCCAACGCCCTGTCGCACCAGGTGGAGGAATACCTCGCCGCCGGCATGGACGGCCATGTCGCCAAGCCGATCGAGATCGCCAAGCTCTATGACGCTATCGCCCGCACCCTGAGCGAGGCCGCGGTCGGGGCGAGCGCGGCCAGCGCGGCCGCCTAACGGCCCATGAAGCGGCCCGGCCGCCGCTCCTGCACCGCGCGCACGCCCTCGGCGAAATCCTCCGTCGCCCGAAGGATCGATTGCTGCTCGTGCTCGTGGCCGGTCTGCGCGCGCACCGCGGCGGCGAGTTCGCCGCGCAGGGTCTTGCGTGTGGCGGCGACAGCCAGCGGCGCGTTCTCGGCAATCTCGGCGGCGAGGGTTCGTGCGGCCGAGCGCAGGTCTTCCAGCGGCGACACCTGATCCACCAGGCCCCAGGAGAGGGCTTCCTCGGCCTTCACGCGCCGTCCGGTCAGGAACATCAGGCTCGCCCTCTGATGGCCGATGAGGCGAGGCAGGGTGTGGGTCAGGCCGAAGCCCGGATGGAAACCCAGCTTGACGAAATTGGCCGAGAACCGCGCCTCGGGCGCCGCCACCCGGAAATCGGCCACCAGGGCCAGGCCTAGCCCTGCGCCGACGGCCGCGCCCTGCACGGCCGCGACGATGGGCTTGGCCGTCGAGAACAGCCGCACCGCCTGATCGTAGAGGGGCGCGATGCCTTGCATGCCCGATCCGCCGATGCCGTCTGAGGAGACGAGGTCGGCGCCAGCGCAGAACGGCTTGCCGTTGGAGGCCAGAACAATGGCCCGGCAGTCCTGGTCCCGATCCAGCGCCTCCAGGGCGTCGGCCAGGTCGCGCATCAGCTCCACCGAAACGTGGTTGTTCGGCGGCCGGTCGAACACCACGGTCGCGACGTGGTCCGAAAGCTCGACCGTGATGTGGTCGCCGTAAGCCGTCTTCATCGTCTGGTTCCCATAAGGTTGCGGGCGATGACCATCCGATGCACTTCGGACGGCCCGTCATAGATGCGCATGTTGCGAACGCTGGCCGCGAGCAGCTGCAGGGGCATTTCCTTGGTCATGCCCATGGCGCCGAAGGCCTGCATGGCGTGGTCGACGATCTCCCAGGCCATTTCGGTGCCGAAGACCTTCACCATCGAGATTTCCTGGCGGACGTCGCGGCCTTGGTCCAGCTTCCAGGCGCAGTCGTAGACCATCAGGCGACAGGCGTGGATCTTCATCGCGGCGTCCGCCGCCCACCACTGCACCGCCTGGCGGTCGGAAAGCGGCTGACCGAAGGTGACGCGCTGGGGCGCGTATTCGCACATCATGTCCAGGGCCCGCTGGGCGATGCCGATGCACCAGGAGGCCATCTCCAGCCGCCGCGTGCCCAGCCGCACCTGCATGGGGGCGAAGCCCTGGCCTTCCGTCCCCAGAAGCTTCCAGCCAGGGACGCGGCAGTCCTCCAGCGCCACCTCGTAGGTGAAGGCCCCGCCGATCATCGGGATGCGCCGCAAGACCTTGAAGCCGGGATTGTCGCGGTCGACCAGAAAGGCCGACATGCCGCCGCGGGCGCCCTTCTCCTTGTCGGTGACCGCCATGACGATGGTGAAGTCGGCCTCCGCCGCCCGGCTCGTCCAGATTTTGCGGCCGTTGATGACCCAGTCCTCGCCGTCGCGCTCGGCGCGGGTGGTCATGCCCGCGGGATCGGCGCCGGCGCCGGGCTCGGAGATGCCGATGGCGCTGATCGTCTCGCCGCGCGCGTAGGGGGCCAGATAAGCCTCCCGCTGACGGTCGGTCACCGTCGCCATCAACATCCGCAGGTTCGGCGAGTCCGGCGGCAGGGTGTAGGGCGTGATCGTCGAGCCGAGAGCCTCGTTCACGCCCACCAGCGCCACCTGGGGCAAGTCGGCGCCGCCGACGTCCTCCGGCGCGTCCAGCCCCCAGAGGCCGAGCGACCGGGAGACCTCGTCGATCTTCGCCCGCTCCTCCGCCGTCAGCACGGCCCCCTGGCCCGAAGCCTCGCGCGCGAGGACGGCCGGCTCCAGCGGCGCCAGGTGGTCCTTCACGAACCGCTGGGCCAACTCCTTGAGCATCCGGTGCTCGTCGGAAAGCGCGAAGTCCACTAGCCCTCCCCAAGGTCAATCGGCGAATTTGCGCGATCATAGCCGTGCGAAGCGGAGAGGGGAGAGATGACGTGACGGAAGTAAAGCAGCTGGCCGAGACGGCGACCGGGCCAATGACGGGCGTGCGGATCCTGGACACCACCAGCGTGGTGTTCGGCGCCTATGCGACCCAGATGCTCGGCGACCAAGGCGCCGAGGTGATCAAGCTGGAAGACCCCGGCTCCGGCCGCGGCGACGGCGGCGACATCATGCGCTGGGCCGGCCACGTGCCGCAGGACTGCCCGCGCGACCTGGGCCCCATCTTCCTGACCATCAACCGCAACAAGCGCTCGGTGCTGATCGACCTCAAGGACCCGAAGATGCGGCCGGCGCTGGAGCGGCTGATCAAGTCCTGCGACGTCTTCGCCACCTCCATCCGCTACGAGGGCCTGAAGCGCCTGGGTCTGTCCTACGAGGACGTGAAGGCGCTGCGACCCGACGTCGTCTACGTGCATGCCGCCGGCTACGGTTCGGAAGGCCCCTATGCGGGGGAGCCGGCCTATGACGACCTGATCCAGTCGGCCTCAGGCCTGGCGGACATCCTGCCGCGAACGGACGGCAATCCGGCGCCGCGCATCCTGCCGACCCTGGTGGCCGACAAGGTCTCGGGCCTCTTCATGGCCCAGGCGATCACCGCCGGCGTCTTCGCCCGCGAGCGGACCGGCGAGGGCCAGTTCATCGAGGTGCCGATGCTGGAATGCGTCACCAGCTTCACCCTGGTGGAGCACCTCTACGACCACGCCTTCGAGCCGCCGATCGGCCAGTGGGGCTATCAGCGCGTGGTCAACCCGCACCGCAAGCCGTATCCCACCAAGGACGGCTACATCGGCCTGCTGCCCTATACCGACCGACAGTGGGACCAGTTCTTCCAGGTCGCCGGCTGGGGCGAGACCTTCGGCAAGGATCCTCGGTTCTCCGACTACGCGACGCGGGCCAAGCACATCCACGAGCTCTACGCCCTGGTGGAGACCGTGACGGCCACGCGCACCACCCAGGAATGGCTGGATCTGCTCAAGCCGCTGTCGATCCCGGTGGTGCGCACAAACCGCCTGGACGACCTGCCGGAGGATCCTCACCTGAAGGCGGTGGGCTTCTTCGAGACCTACGACCATCCCCACGCCGGGCCCTACAACGCCATGAAGCCGCCGGTGAAGTTCACGGGTACGCCGTCGAACATCCGCAGGCATCCGCCTCGGCTTGGCGAGAACACCGCCGAGGTGCTGGCCGAGGTGTCTGAGGGCGAAGAGGCGTAGCGCCTGGCGGGTGGCGGTGATCGGGGCGTCCGGCATCCGCACCTACGCGCCGATCCACCTCCCCCAGACCGCGCGGCGCTGGGGGAGGATATGATCGGAGCCGATCAGGCCGGACCGAACACCGGCGCCGGCGGGCCGCCCTGGGTGGGCTGGAATCTCACCTTCACCCGCATGCCGATGGAGATCTCCTCCGGCGTCATGTCGACGAAGTTGGTCAGCATGGCCGGGCCTTCGTCCAGCTTCACGTAGCCGATGGCGTAGGGGCCGGTCGGCGCGCGGCGCATGACGCTGAAGGTGTAGATCGTCCCTTCGCCGGGGCTCTCTTCCCACACGGTGTCGCCCGACAGGCAGAAGGGGCAGACGGCGCGCGGATACCAATGGGCCTGGCCGCAGCCCTTGCAGCGCTTGATCAGGAACCGGCCCTCGGCGGCCGCATCCCAGAAGGGCTTGCTCTCCACCGTCACCGCCGGCGGCGGGATTTCGCGGGTCATGGTCGCGGGACGGTCTTGGACGTCGGTCATGTTCAGGCCTCCCGTTCCATGATGAGGGTCGCAGCGCCGTGGCGGGTGCCGAGCGAGCCGCCGGTGCCGTGGGCCAGGGCGAGATCGCAGTTGGCGACCTGCACCTTGGGATGAGCCTCGCCGCGCAGCTGGCGGACGGCTTCGATCACCTTGGTGATGCCGCCGCGGTTGGTGGGGTGATTGTTGCAGAGGCCGCCGCCGTCGGTGTTGAAAGGCAAGCGTCCGACGCCGGAGATCAGATTGCCGTCGGCGACGAACTTGCCGCCCTCGCCCTTCCTGCAGAAGCCGAGGTCCTCCAGCTGCATCAGCACGGTGATGGTGAAGCTGTCGTAGATCGAGGCGTACTTGATGTCGGCCGGCGTCACCCCGGCTTCCTCGAAAGCGATGGGCCCCGACCAGACCGCGCCGGAGTGGGTGAGGTCGAGGTCGTGACCGCCCAGCGGTCCCTTCGGCGCCTCGCCCGCGCCGATCACCTTCACCTTCGGCCGGTTCAGGCTCTTCGCCACCTCCGGAGAGGTGACGATGAGGGCGCCGCCGCCGTCGGTGACGACGCAGCAGTCCAGCAGGTGCAGCGGGTCGGCGATCATGCGGGAGTTCACCACCTCCTCGACCGTGACCACGTTCTTCAGGAAGGCGTGCTCGTTGTACTGGGCGTGGTGGCTGGCGGCGACCTTGATCCAGGCCAGCTGTTCGCTGGTGGTGCCGTACTCGTACATGTGCCGCATGGCGCACATGCCATAGGTGTTGTGGGTGGTGCCGCCGTAGATGTTCTCGAAGCCCGCTTCCGGGGGGCCGTCGGAGAGCTGGCCCGGCTTGCCGCCGCCGAAGCCGCCGCGTCCGCCCTGGCCCTGCCGCGGCCGGCCCGCCAGGGTGACCAGCGCCACGGTGCACTTGCCCTCGGCGATCGCCTGGGCCGCGTGGCCCACGTGCAGCAGGTAGGACGAGCCGCCCGTCTCGGTGGAGTCCATGTGCCGGACGTTCTTCAGGCCCATGTAATCGACCATCGACATGGCCCCGAAGCCCGGCGCGTCGCCGGCGCAGAAATAGCCGTCGATGTCGTCCTTGGTGAGCCCGGCGTCCTCCAGGGCGCCCTTGGCGCATTCGGCGTGGAGCTGGGGGGTGGACTTGTCGGGCGCGTCGCGGAGCGGATGCTCGTAGGCGCCCATCAGGTAGGCCTTGCCCTTGATGCTCATATCCCCTTCCTGAAATGGCTTAGATGAATGCCGTCGGGCTTAGCGCGCCGGACGGGACGTGTCATGTGGCGCGTGCAGGCGCCGCCGTGGCGGAGCGCTATTTCAGCCCGTTCCAGTCCGCCCCGGCCAGCCGGCGGGTCAGCGCCGTCAGGTCCGCCTGCAGGCGCGCGAAGCCGGCGGTGGGGCTGAGCACAGCCTCGTCCAAATAGAGGGCGCGGCTGATCTCGATCTGCAGAGCGTGGGTCCGGCGGCCGGGCCGACCGTAGTGTTCGGTGGTGTAGCCGCCGGCATAGGGGGCGTTGCGCGCGACGCGGTAGCCCATCTCCTCCAGGGCCCGCTCGACGCGCTGGGTGACCACGCCGGCGCACGCCGCGCCGAAGCGGTCGCCCAGCACTATGTCGCAGGCGCCGTCCCGCCCGCCGATCCGGGCCGCCGCCGCCGGCATGGAGTGCCAGTCGATCAGGATCGCATAGCCGTGGGCGGCGTGGGCCTCTCCGATCAGGCGGGCGAGGGCGGCGTGATAGGGGGCGTGCGCGCCTTCGATCCGCCGCTTGGCCTCGGCGAAGGTGAGCTTGCGAGCGTAGATTTCCTGACCTTCGGAGACCACGCGGGCGATGGTCCCCAGGCCCGCCGCCACCCGGGCGGTGCGGGCGCGGGCGAAGTCCGGCAGCTCGTCGGCGAACATCGCCGGGTCGAGCTCGAAGGCGTCGCGGTTCAGGTCGATATACGCCCGCGCCAGGTTGGCGCGGATGACGGCGACGCCCAGCTCCGGCGCCTCGGCGATCAGCTCGTCGACGAAAGCGTCTTCGGAACGGCGGATAGCGAGCGCATCGAGCGCCGCGGCCGCCATCATGTCCTCTGGATAGAAGCGGCCTGAGTGGGGGGAGGCGAAAACCAGCGGCGTCGGCGGGGGCTCGCCTTCGGGCGCGGCGCGGCGCAACTCAAACGGCGGGACCGCGGGTGCGGCGTCCGTCGCGGCGATGGGCTCCCATGCGGTCATCGGCTTCATATGAGGGCGCGTCTGCGCGGCGGTCAAACGGATCGGAGGCGCAAGGGGCCTGCGGCTCGATGGTTCATCGCGGATTTACGTCTGCGTCGCTAAATTGAAGGCTTACTCGCCAGACCGACGGACGCCATGCCCCGCATCCTGCTTGCCGAAGACGACGATTCCCTGCGCGGATTCCTCACCCGGGCCCTGGAGCGCGCCGGCTATGAGGTGACCGCCTGCGCCGACGGCGACCAGGCGGCCGCGGCGCTGGACCGCGATTGGGACCTGCTGCTGACCGACATCGTCATGCCCGGCATGGACGGCATCGAGGTGGCGCGCCTGGCCGCCGCCCGTCAGCCGGGCCTGCGCATCATGTTCATCACCGGCTTCGCCGCCGTCGCCCTGGCCGCCGGCGAAGCGGCTCCGCCCGGGGCCAAGGTGCTGTCCAAGCCCATCCACCTGCGGGAGATCGTCTCGGAGGTGGAGCGGATGATGGCCGCGGCCTGACGACGCTTGCACGGCGCCCGCCGCGCCGTTATACCGCCGCCTCCCGTCCCCGCGAGGGGAGCCGGCCCGGTCGGACGCGTAGCTCAGCGGGAGAGCACTACGTTGACATCGTAGGGGTCGCTGGTTCGATCCCAGCCGCGTCCACCATCCTTCCTCAATAAAATCAACCACTTACCGGGTGCCGAGATCGGCATCGAGGCCTGCTGACACCCTTTTTCTTTGTTTGGGGGGCAGTAGGGGGGCATTGGATGCGGAACAACCTGCGACAATCTGCACCAACATCCTCTGGGCAGTTTGTGGTCCGAACCCACGAGGGAGCTCGTGGCTGCTCTCGAGTTCAGAGCCTACAGCGTCAACGCGCAGGGCCGTCTCAAGGTGGGGCCCGGTAACCCCTGGAGCGAGCGCGCCCTGGCGCCGGGGCTGGCCGTCATCCAACGCGCCACCAACGCGCTGGATGTGGCCCGCTCTTGGTGGCGGCCGGCCGGCCAAACGTGAACTGGCGGCTCTGGAACGGCGGGGCCGGCGGTTCAAGGCGCCGCCTCAGGAGCTTCGGCAGACGGCTCCTGAAGCGGCTTTCGAGGGCCATCTGGGCGGCGCCTCCCGACGCCAGCTGCATGGCTCCAGCGTGACCTGCTTGATGGCTTCCCGGCCCTGATTCTGTCCGATCGGCGAGGGCGGAGCGTTGGGCGAGGCCTCTGGCCTCTGGCCGGCCCGACGCGACGAACCAAATGTTTCACGCCGCGTTAGCTTGGCTGCACCGGAACCCGATGCAGCGCGACGCTTCGGCGTCCAGGATGGGCGGGCGGGGGACGATCGCGCCTCCGCATCGCCACGAGTTCGTATGGAGTAGGGGGGGCATGGCGCACGCGGACCACTCACCGCAGGGCAGTCCTGCGCCGGGTCATATCCGGCCGTCGCTCAGCGAGCGATTGGCTGCCGCCGATTGGGGAGCGACCAGCTGCGGGTCGCCTACGGCTTGGCCGGAGGCGCTTCGCCACGCCGTCGGACTCATTCAGCGGTCCGGCTTTCCGATGTTCGTGGTCTGGGGGCCGGAGCGGACATTCCTTTACAACGACGCCTACGCGCCGATCCTTGGGGCCCGGCATCCCGAGGGTTTCGCGCGACCGTTCTTTTCGGTGTGGCCCGAGGTCGAAGAGGTCATCGCCCCGGTCATCGACGCCGCCTTCGCTGGGCAGGAAAGCTTCTTCGAAGACCTCGAGGTCACCTTGACGCGCTCCGGCGCGCCCGAGCAGGCCTGGTTCACCTTCTCCTACAGCCCGATCATCGACGAACGGGGAGCCATTCCCGGCGGCCTCTGCGTCTGCGTGGAGACCACTGCGAGTGTGCGGGCGCGCGGGACCGCTACACGCGAGCAGGAGCGCGCCGCAGAACAGGCTCATGTCCTGGAGGTGCTGAACGCCACCGGCGCCGCGCTGTCCGCCGAGCTCGACCTCGACCGGATCGTGCAGATGGTCACCGACGCCGGCGTCGATATCACCGGCGCACAGTTCGGGGCCTTCTTCTACAACGTCTACGACGAGCAAGGCGGCAGTCTCCTGCTCTACAGCCTCTCCGGCGCGCCTAAGGAGGCGTTCTCCCAGTTCCCCCACCCCCGCGCGACGGAGGTCTTCGGACCGACGTTCAGGGGCGAAGGCGTGATCCGCTCCGACGACATCACCCAGGACCCCCGCTATGGCCGCAACGCCCCCAACAAGGGCATGCCGTCCGGGCACCTGCCGGTCCGCAGCTACCTGGCGGTTCCCGTCACCTCGCGCTCCGGCGAGGTGATCGGCGGGCTGTTCTTCGGTCACTCGACGCCGGGCGTCTTCAGCGACACGGTCGAAACCCTGATGCTCGGTCTCGCGGGCCAGGCTGCAATCGCCATCGACAACGCCCGGCTCTATCAGGCCGCCCAGTCGGAGATCGCGCGGCGGCAGCGGATCGAGGATCAGCTGCGCGAGTTCAACGAGACACTCGAGTTGAAGGTCGAGGAGCGGACCCGCGAGCGTGACCGCATCTTCCAGCTCTCCAGCGACCTCTTCGCGATCGCCGGCTTCGACGGAACGCTGAGAGCGGTGAACCCGGCGTGGGAGCGGCTCCTGGGCTACAGTCAGGAGGAGCTCCTGTCCCGACCGTTCGCAGAGATCATCCACCCCGACGACCACGCCAGCGCGGCGGCAGTGGTGGCCGCCCTGTCGCGAGGCGACCCGGCGATCTCATACGAGGACCGCCTGGTCCGCGCGGATGGCTCGCCGGTGACGGTCTCCTGGACCGCGGTGCCGGAGGGCGATGTCTTCTACGCCGTCGGCCGCGACGTGACCGTCGAACGCGAGCGCGAGGAGCAACTGCGGCAGGCGCAAAAGATGGAAGCCATCGGCCAGCTGACCGGCGGCATCGCCCACGACTTCAACAACCTGCTGACCGGCATCCTCGGCTCCCTGGAACTGATGCAGTCGCGCATCCGCCAGGGACGGACCGCCGACGTCGAGCGCTTCGCCACGGCGGCCACCACTGCCGCCAACCGCGCCGCGGCCCTGACCCACCGCCTGCTCGCCTTCTCGCGCCGGCAGCCGATCGATCCGAAGCCGATCGACGCCAATCGGCTGGTGAGCTCGATGGAGGACCTGCTCCGCCGCACCATTGGCGAGGCGATTTCGCTCGAAATCGTCACGGCGGCGGGCCTATGGATCACCCGCTGCGACGCCAACCAGCTCGAAAGCGCGATCCTGAACCTCGCCATCAATGCGCGCGACGCGATGCCGGACGGCGGCCGGATCACGATCGAGACCTGCAACGCCCACCTGGACAGCGCCTACGCGGCCCGGCAGCGCGAGGTGCGGCCGGGGCAGTACGTCTGCATCTGCGTGACCGACACCGGAACCGGCATGCCGCCGGACGTGCTTAGCCGCGCGTTCGACCCATTCTACACCACCAAGCCCATCGGCCAGGGCACGGGGCTGGGCCTGTCGATGGTCTATGGTTTCGCTCGCCAGTCCGATGGCTACGCGAAGATCTACAGCGAGCCGGGCGACGGCACGACGGTCAAGCTCTACCTGCCTCGCTTCCGCGGAAAGGCCGGCGAGGACGAAGCGCACGATCTCGACGTCGTCGAGGACCTCCGCACCCACGAGGGCGAGGTGGTGGTGGTCGTCGAGGACGAACAGGCGGTGCGGGACCTTGTCGTCGAGGTCCTTCGGGAACTCGGATATCAGACCGTCGAGGCGGCGGACGGCCTCGAGGGCCTCAAGCTGGTGCAGAGCCTGTCCAGGATCGATCTCCTCGTGACCGATGTCGGTTTGCCCGGCCTGAATGGGCGCCAGCTGGCGGACGCCGCCCGCGAAAGTCGCCCCCAGCTCAAGGTGCTGTTCATGACCGGATACGCCGAGAACGCGGCCGTCAGCCGGGGCTTTCTGGACGCTGGGATGGCGCTCATCACTAAGCCCTTCCCAGTCCAGACTCTGGCCGCACGCATCCGCGCCATGATCGAGGAAGCCTGAGCGGCGCGCGGCAGGGCTTAGACCGCCAACCCCATGTCGGACGGTTCCGCCGCCAAACGGGGATCGTGTTTCTGACCGGCACGGCCGACGGAGAACTGCCGCATCGGGCCCAGGCAGACGTCCGGGCGCTTGCAGCCGCTATCCGCCTGCAATAGCAGCAGCAGTCTCCCGAGCGAGCCCCGCAGGCCCGGTCGCGCGCGGTCGGGCCTAGGGCCGATCCTGCGCGCCGGGCCCTTCAAGGCCGCCGCGGGCCGCGCCGCGTATCAGCCGAGCCATCGCCGTTCCCGCCTCGAACAGGAGCCGGCATTGACGAAACCCAGGTTTGTGGCCGCCTTCCGGCGTGTGGCGCTCGCCCCCGACGCCGAGTAGGCCCCAGCATGCGGCGCCCGGCGCGGGTCACGCGGCTTAGACCGGCCGCAGCTCGCCCCACGGTTCCTGCACCAGGACTTGTACGGGGCCGCCGGACGCATCCGCCTGCCGCGCAAGGCGCAGGGCGGCCTCTTCCGCATCCACCCTGTAGCCGAAATGGCGCCACCGTCCGTTCGGACCGAACACGCACCAGCCGTCTCGATGGCGCAGGACCGCAAGCGTCAAAGCGGCTCGGAGTTTAACGGCTGGCCCTGGCATCAAGGCTGGCTCCCCTTGGCGGTACGCGCGCAAAGCTTTGTGCTTGAGGTCCGCCAGGACCTCCTGACGCACGGCGAGGGGCCTCGCGCGACTGACGGACGTCGATTGTCATCTCGACGGCCGTCCGGAGCGTCCAACAGACGTTCTGGGCGCCCCGTCCGCGGGGTGACCGCATGCGCCTCCTCCCCGAGGGGCTTACGCGGGCCGAAGGGGCGGTGCGATTAACTAGATTAGGCGCGCGCCATTTTGTTGGACCGCACGCTGCGGCGCCCCTGCGCCACGGTGCTGCACTCGATCGGCGTCAGCTTGGAACCGGTCATGCGCATCGCCGCGCCACAGCCCGGACAGGCGCCGGCCTGGCGCTCCGCGCCGTCCCACAGAACAATCACACCCTGCGCATGGTGAATTCGCCTTGAGACCTGGCGGCCTCAGAAGCCAGGAACGTCCATCTTTCGCTGCAGACGATGCGACGCTGGAGCGCCCTCGTCGGCCGCTCAAGGAGCGCTGGCGAGCCGAGTGCGAACAGATTCACGTCCATGTGGTGGTCACGGCCAACACCGGCCTCCGACCCGACGAAGCTTCGCGCCTTCAGTACCGGGACGTCAGCATCATCAACGACGAGGCGACGGGGCAGCGCATTCTCGAGATCAAGGTGCGAGGAAAGCGCGGCACGGGCTACTGCAAGAGCATGCCGGAGGCCGTTCCCGCAGTCGAGAGGCTGTCGGAGCGCAGCGCCCTCGATCCCAGCATCCCGATTTTCGGCAAAGTGCAGCGGCAATTCCTGAACAGGGTCCTCGACGAACTCGGGCTGAAGCGAGATCGGGAAGGAATCTGCGCACGGCCTATAGCCTGCGCCACACCTACATCTGCCTGCGGCTGATGGAGGGCGCCGACATCTATCAAGTGGCGAAGAACTGTCCGACGAGCGTCGACATGATCGAAAAGGTCTACGCCTCTCACATCAAGACTCGCCTCGATGCGGCGGCTATCAATGTGCCAAGGCCTCAGCCCGGAAGGCACCTTCCGGCTCTCAGGTCGCGGGCGAACGCTCCAGCGACCACCTGGCGAACGCCATCCTGGACGATAGATGGATCGCCGCGGCGGGCGTGGCGAAATGGTAGACGCTGCGGATTCGAAATCCGCAGCGAGAGACGTGTCGGTTCGAGTCCGACCGCCCGCACCATCACCCTTCGAAACATTCTAGACATCCGACATGGTCGGGAGCGACCTTCAGAAGGTCAGCTTCCGAGCCCGAGGGAAGGGTTGCGGCCTGATTGCGTGCAGCGTCGTCACCCTAGACAAACAGGCTCCGCCAGGCGGCGCGGTGGGTAAGCCAGTGGACAACAGCTGAAGCGCCGTCGCTCCCTCGCGGCCAGACCTCTCGGCTTCCCCCGCCTCGCCCTCGACTGTACTGAGCACCGGGCGTCCCCACCTGAAGGCTCCTCGTGTTCCAGGCGTACTTCGCGTTCATCGCCTCCAACTGGCGAGGCCTGCTCTTCGGCGCCGCCCTGATGGGGCTCTCAAGCTTCGGGCAGACCTACTATGTCGCCCTGTTCGGGCAGCACTTCCGGGCCGCCTTCGACCTCTCCGACGGCGGCCTTGGCGCGCTTTACGCGTTCGGCACCGTCGCCAGCGCGCTCACCCTCACCTGGGTCGGCCGGCTGCTCGATCGCACGACGGTGCGGACCTATAGTTGGATGACGGCCGCGCTGCTGAGCATCGCCTGCCTCGCCGTGGCCGCGGCGCCGGGGGCGCTGTTCCTAGCCGCGGGCTTCTACCTGCTGCGCCTGGGCGGCCAGGGGCTGATGGTCCACACCGCGCTCACGGCCACGGCGCGGGCGTTCCCGGCCGAGTCGGGGCGCGCGCTCGGCATTGTCGCCCTGGGCTTCACGCTGGCCCAGGCGGTGTTCCCAGCCCTGGCCGTCGCCCTGATCGCCGCCTTCGGCTGGCGCGGGGCGTGGGCGTTGAGCGCAGGCCTGGTCCTGGCCGGCATGGCCCTCGCCACCCGCTTCCTGCCGCCCCGGCCCGCCGAGGTGGCCGACCTGGCTGAGCGGACCGCCGCACTGGCGCAAGCCAAGAGCGCGCCGCTGTGGCGCGACCGCCGGCTGCACGTCACGATGCCCGCGATCCTGGCGGCGCCGTTCTTCGGAACTGGCTTCTTTTTCCACCAGGCCCGGCTCGTGACCGAGAAGGGCTGGACCTTGGAGTGGCTCGCCGGGTGGTTCGCCGCCTTCGCGGCGGTGCAGGCGATCACCTATGTGGGCATTGGCCCGGTGATCGATCGCCTCGGACCGCGCCGGCTCCTGCCGGTCTTCCTGGCGCCCTTCGCGCTGGGCCTGTTCGCGCTCGCGGTCTCCGACTCTCCGTGGGTCGCGCCGGTCTACCTGGTGCTGTCCGGCGTCTCCTCGGCCATCGCAGGCACCTTGGCCACCGCGCTCTGGGTCCAGCTCTATGGACCGGAGCGGCTTGCCGGCGTGCGATCGACCGTCGAGGCGGCCCTGGTGATCGCCAGCGGAGCGTCCCCGATCCTGATGGGCGTGCTCATCGACCGCGGAATCCCCTTGAGCGCACAGGCGGGCGGCGCGATCCTCTACATGCTTGCGGCGAGCCTCTTGGCGGCGCGCATCCCCGGGGCCAAGCGGGAGGGCTAGCGCGGAGCGCCAACGCCGATCCAGGCTTCCCAGCCCCCATCGGACACCCTATGCTTGACGGGCTTGGCGCCGGGCCGGGCACTGCCCCGCCAAGTCACAGCGGCTCCCCAGCTGCTTCCGCCCCGAGACTTGTCCGCCCTGTGACCCCGAGCGGACATCGCAGCCCTCATCCGATGAGGGGCGTGGCGTGAGGTCAATTGCCTAATTTCGATCCGTGGCCCTCGCCGATTCAGTGCGGACTTCCGCTCTGCCAGGCGTTGCACCGGCGCTGCGAAGAAGCGCCACGAGCAGAACGCCGCAAATCCGGCCATCCTCACCGGCCGAGCGCCGTTGAGAGGCTGGAGCGACATTACGGAGCTCCGTCAGGACTCCGCACCCGACAGGTCGCTGCGGCTGAGCCGCATCGGCCCGTTTCGCCGGGAGCCGCGGTTCGCCGTCTCCCCGACCATCCCCGGGAATCCGCCCGGGGGATCTGAAGGAATCACCATGTTCGAATCCCACACCAAGTCCGTCGAATGGGCGGGGCGCACCCTCACCCTTGAAACCGGGCGCATGGCGCGCCAGGCGGACGGCGCGGTGCTCGTCACTTACGGCCAGACCATGGTCATGGCCGCCGTCACATTCGCGAAGGCCGCGAAGCCCGGCCAGGACTTCTTCCCCCTCACCGTCCACTACCAGGAGAAGTTCTATGCCGCGGGCAAGATCCCGGGAAGTTTCCCCCGCCGGGAGACCGCGCCGTCGCAGAAGGAGACGCTCACCTCGCGCCTGATCGATCGCCCGATCCGGCCGCTGTTCGCAAAGGGCTTCAAGAACGAGGTCCTCGTCGTGGCCACCGTGCTCTCTCACGACCGCGAGAACGATCCGGACGTGGTGGCGATGATCGCCGCCTCGGCGGCGCTATCCCTCTCCGGCGCGCCGTTCCTCGGGCCGATCGGCTGCGCGCGCGTGGGCTTCGTGAATGGCGCGTATGTTCTGAACCCGACGCTGGACGAGATGAAGGAGAGCCGGATGGACCTGGTGGTCGCCGGCACCGACGACGCCGTGATGATGGTGGAGTCCGAGATCCAGGAGATGTCCGAGGACGAAGTGCTGAAGGGGGTGATGTTCGCCCACGCCGGCATGCAGCCCGTCATCGCCGCGATCGTCGAGCTGGCCGAACGCGCCGCCAAGCCCCCGTTCGATTTTCAGCCCGACGACACCGACGCCCTGAAGGCTCGGGTGAAGGCTGCCATCGGCGACGACCTGCGCGCCGCCTATCAGATGACCGGCAAGTCCGAGCGCCAGGCCGCGCTGGCGGCCGCCAAGACCAAGGCGGTGACCGCCTTCGCCAAGACCGACGCCAATCCGGATGGCGTGGACGCCAACAAGCTGGGCGCCGTGTTCAAGGACCTCGAGGCCGACATCGTCCGGCGCTCGATTCTGGAGACCGGCAAGCGCATCGACGGCCGTTCGGTGGACCAGGTCCGGCAGATCGTCGGCGAAGTGGGCGTGCTGTCCCGGGCCCACGGCTCGGCGCTGTTCACCCGCGGCGAGACCCAGGCGCTGGTCGTGGCCACGCTCGGCACCGGCGACGACGAGCAGCTTGTGGACGCCCTGGCGGGCAAGTCCTTCGAGGCCTTCATGCTGCACTACAACTTCCCGCCCTTCTCGGTGGGCGAGACGGGCCGCATGGGCACCGGTCGCCGGGAGATCGGCCACGGCAAACTCGCCTGGCGGGCGATCCGGCCGGTGCTGCCGCCGCGGGACGAGTTTCCCTACACCATGCGAGTGGTGTCCGAGGTCCTGGAGTCCAACGGCTCGTCATCCATGGCCACGGTCTGCGGCGCATCCCTGGCCCTGATGGACGCGGGCGTGCCCCTGGCGCGCCCGGTCTCCGGCATCGCCATGGGCCTGATCCTCGAGAGCGACGGCTTCGCGGTCCTCTCGGACATCCTGGGCGACGAGGACCACCTCGGCGACATGGATTTCAAGGTGGCCGGCACGGCTGACGGGATCACCTCCCTGCAGATGGACATCAAGATCGCCGGGATCACCGAGGCGATCATGAGGAAGGCCCTTGAGCAGGCGAAGGGCGGCCGCGACCATATCCTCCTGGAAATGAGCAAGGCCATGGAGGCGCCCCGCGCCGAATTGGGCGAGTACGCCCCGAAGATCGAGACCATGAAGGTCCCCGTGGACAAGATCCGTGAGGTGATCGGGACGGGCGGCAAGGTGATCCGCGAGATCGTCGAGAAGACCGGCGCAAAGGTGAGCATCGAGGACGACGGCGCCGTGAAGATCGCCGCGGCCGAGCAGTCGAAAATCGACGCCGCGCGGGCGTGGATCGAATCCATCGTCGCCGAGCCGGAGCTGAACGCCATCTACGAAGGCAAGGTCATGAAGATCGTCGACTTCGGCGCGTTCGTGAACTTCTTCGGGCCGAAGGACGGGCTGGTCCACATCAGCCAGATCTCCGGCGAGCGCGTGGCCAAGGTCTCGGACGTTCTCGCTGAAGGGCAGACGGTGAAGGTGAAGTTCCTCGGCGCTGACGAACGCGGCAAGATCCGGCTGTCGCTGAAAGATGTCGATCAGGCCACGGGCCAGGACCTTTCGACGACGTTGGCGAGCTAACGCCTCTGGGAAGCCGGCGGGCGCAGAGGCGTCGTCTCGGCACCTGAGGCGGCACGCAGGTCTGCGCCTGTCGATGTCCGCCCGCGGCGGACCTCTCCCGGCCTCGCCTCCGGCGGATCTTGTCTTCACAGGCCGGGTCCCGCCCCCTATGTTCAAGGGACTTGGCGCGCGGCCGGGCACTGCCCCGCCAAGTCGCAGCGGTTCGGCCAGCTGCTCCAGCCCCAAATCTGTCCGCCCTGTGACCCCGAGCGGACTCCGCGACCGCAGCCTCACGGCGCGGCGCGTGGCGCGAGGTCGTGATGCCCAACATCCACCCTGGAACCGTCTTCCGTGAAGCCGGCGGGCCGCAGCACTGGCAGGTGCTGAACGAGCATTCCGGCGTCTACGAACTGCAGTGCGTGGAGCGGCCCAGTCGGAGCCGCTTCGCGCGAGCCGAGAAGCTGCTCGACGGTCACCACTACGAGCCCGTCTCCCGCGATCGCACGGCGAGGGAGTCCCGGTGAGCGCGCTCTTCCAGGAACTCGCCTTCGCCCCGACGCCCATGGGCGACCTCAGCCTGCGACGCCGCAGGATCCTCTCGCTCGACGTCGATGTCCTCGAAGTGAAGCTGGGGGAGGAGTTCCTCATGTCCAGCCTGTTCACGGTCGGGGAGCGGGCGCTTGCGACCCTCGGGCTCGCGGAGATCGACCGTCCGGACCTCGAGGTCGTCGTCGGCGGCCTCGGCCTCGGCTACACGGCGGCGACGGCGCTGAGGGAGCCTCGGGTCCGACGCCTTGACGTCATCGAGGCGCTCGAACCCGTCATCCAATGGCACAAGCAGGGCCTCGTGCCGCTCGGCGGCGGACTGATCGGCGACGCCCGCTGCCGGCTGCGCCTGGGCGACTTCTTCGCCTATGCGCGCGGCGAGGCCGACGCCGGCGCGGCGCCCGTGGACGTCATCCTGCTGGACATCGACCATTCGCCGACCGCGCTGCTGAGCGACGCCCACGACGGCTTCTACACGAACGAGGGCCTGCGCCAGCTCGGAACGCGCCTGCGCTCGGACGGGGTGTTCGCCATGTGGTCCGATGCGCCGCCGGAGCCGGCCTTCGAGGCCGCCCTCGCCGGCGCCTTCGCCGCCACGAGATCGGAGGTCGTCGAGTTTCCGAACCCGCTGCAGGATCGCACCGCCACCTGCACGATCTACATCGGCCGGGGGCCGCGATGATGCAGACGCAGGTCTCTTCGCTGCATCAGGCCCGTCTGGACACCGTGCTGGGCGCCCTGGAGTCCAGGGCCGCGCGGCGCGTGCTGGACCTGGGGTGCGGGCCAGGCCCGCTGCTGGAGCGGTTGCTCGAATCCGGCGTGGCCGAGGCGCTCACGGCGATCGACATCTCCGCCGAGGCGATCGAACGCCTGCGCAGACGCTTCGGCCGCGAGCCGCGCCTTCGGCTGATCCACGGCTCCTTCACCGATCGCGATCACCGGCTGCAGGGCTTCGACGCCGCCGTCATGCTGGAGACCATCGAGCACCTGCCGCCGGATCGGCTCTCCCAGGTGGAGCAGGCCCTGTTCGCCTTCCACCGACCCAGGCTCGTCCTGATCACCACGCCGAACGCCGATTGCAATCGCCTCCTCGGCGTGCCGGACGGCTGCTTCCGCCGGCCGGATCACCGGTTCGAATGGGGCCGGGACCGGTTCAGGCGGTGGGCCGAGGGGGTGGCGCAGCGCAACGGCTACAGCGTCTCGGTGACGGGTATCGGCCCGGAGCACCCCCGCTACGGATCCCCGAGCCAGCTCGCCGAGTTCGTCGAAGCGCGCGCCGAGATGTCCCACGCCTCGGCCCAGCGGCCGTCCACGCCAAACCCCAGCCTCACGGCGTCATTCCAGGAGGAGCCATGAAGATCTCGTTCGCCACCACCGAAGCCATGCTGCGGCGCATTCTGGACCGGAACCCGCGGGCGAGCCTGCGCGAGATCCGCAGCGCGCATCCCGCCTTCCGCGCCATGTCCTATGACCACCTGACCGTTCGCGTCACCCGGTTGCTCGAGCGCGAGACGGGCCTGAGCAAATGACCGACGCTCCCGCCGCCGCCCAAGGGACTGACGACGCCGCGGTCCGCACGGTGTCGATGTCCCCCTTCGACGACCAGCGCCCGGGGACGTCGGGCCTGCGGAAGACGACGGAGCGCTTCCGCACGCCGCACTACCTCGCCGCATTCGTCCAAGCGATTTTCGACGTCCGGCCGATCGACGGTCCCGTCGTGCTCGGCGGGGACGGACGGTTCTTCGGCGCCGAGGCCGCCCAGACCATCATCCGCCTGGCGGCGGCGAACGGCGCAAAACGGATCGTCGTGGGCCGCAACGCCTTGCTCTCGACGCCGGCGGCCTCGCATCTGGTGCGCGCGCGCAACGCCTGGGGCGCCCTCGTGCTATCCGCCAGCCACAATCCCGGCGGCGCGGACGGCGACTTCGGCGTGAAGTTCAACGGTCCGAACGGCGCCCCGGCGCCGGAGGCGGTCTCCGAGGCGGTTTTCGCCCGCAGCCGGCAGCTTACAGCCTATCGGTTGGCCGGTCTCCCCGCCGCCGACCTGTCCAGTGTCGGCGAGCGGTCGCTGGGGAACACGGTCCTGGAAGTCGTCGATCCCGCGGCGGCCTACGCCGACCTCATGGAGCGGCTGTTCGACTTCGACCGGATCTCGGCGCTTCTGCGCAAGCCGGGCTTCCGGATGGTGTTCGACGCCATGCACGCCGTGACCGGTCCGTACGCGCGGGAGATCTTCGAGCGCCGGCTCGCGGCGACGGGGGTCGTCCTGCGCGGCGATCCGCTGCCGGACTTCGGCGGCGGCCACCCGGACCCGACGCCGGCCCATGCGGCGGAGCTGTCGGCGCTGATGTTCGGCGCCGGGCCGCCGAGGTTCGGCGCAGCGTCCGACGGCGACGGCGACCGCCACCTGATCATGGGGCCGAACTTCACGGTGAACCCCAGCGACAGCTTGGCCATCATCCTCGCCAACGCCGAGCTGATCCCCGGCTACAGCGGCCGCGTGACCGGCGTGGCCCGTTCGATGCCGACGAGCCGGGCGGTGGACGAGGTCGCCGCGCGGCTTGGCCTACCGTGCTTCGAGACGCCGACGGGCTGGAAGTACTTCGGCTCGCTGCTGGACGCGGGCCGCATCACCTTCTGCGGGGAGGAAAGCGCCGGCGCCGGCTCCGACCATGTTCGCGAAAAGGACGGCCTGTGGGCGGTCCTCTACTGGCTCAACATCATGGCGGCGCGCGGGCAGGGCGTCGTCCAGGTCGTGCATGAGCATTGGGCGCGGTTTGGGCGCCACGCCGCCCAGCGGCTGGACTTCGAAGGGTTGCCGGCCGAGCCGGCCGCCGTCCTCATCGAGCGGCTCCGCAGCAAACTCGACACGCTTCCCGGTACGACCCTGGCCGGCCGGCTGGTCGAGGCTTGCGACGACTTCGCCTATGTCGATCCGATCGACGGGTCGGAGACGGCGCGCCAGGGCGTGCGCCTGGTGCTCGCGGGAAGCGGACGGGTGGTCTTCCGCCTCTCCGGCACCGGCACGTCGGGCGCGACCCTCAGGGTCTATCTCGACCAGTACGTCGCCGCCACGGACCTGCAGGGCCTGCCCGCCGAGACGCTGACGCTGCCGCTCGAACAGGCCGCGCGGGCGGCGCTCGCCCTCGTGGAGGCCGACCGTCTCCTAGGCCCCTTGGCGCCGAACCATCGAACCTGAGCCGCGCCGTTGTGATCTCCGCGGGCCGGTCCGACACCTTCTCCCCGCCCCGGGTTCCCCGCGGCGAACAACGGCAATCCGGAGGAATAATGAGCGACGAGAGCTACAAGCCTACGGCGGTGACGCCGAAGCCCGCGCCGCGCGACATGCTGCTCAGCCTCGACCAGGCGCTGACACGGCGTTCCAGCCATCCGGGTCCCTTCGAGCAGCTCTTCTACGCCCACAAGGGACGGCCCGCCGACAAGTGGACCCACTACTTGCCCTTCTACGATCGGATGCTCGCGCCGTATCGCGGCCTTCCCGTGCGGCTTCTAGAGATCGGGGTCTGCGAAGGCGGATCGCTGGAGCTCTGGCGGAAGTACTTCGGTCCTGAGGCGGTGATCTTCGGAATCGACATCGACCCCGAATGCGCCGAGCGGGCGGATGCGCCAAACCAGGTCCGGATCGGCTCGCAGGCCGACAAGGCGTTTCTCCGGGAAGTCGTGCGGGAGATGGGCGGGCTAGAGATCGTGCTCGACGACGGCTCGCACGTGGCGACTCACCAGCGCCTGTCGTTCGAAGCGCTCTGGCCGCTGCTAAACCCCGGCGGCCTCTACGTCATCGAGGACCTGCACACGGCCTATATGCCGAAGTGGGAAGGCGGCCTGCGCCGCCCGGGCTCCGCGATCGAACTCGTGAAACAACTCATCGACGACATGCACGCCTGGTATCACACGGAGGATGAGCGCTGGGCCGGGCGCGACGAGATCGGCTCCATCCTGATCGCCGACTCCATCGTCGCCCTGAGGAAGGTGCAGCGCCGCCCCGCCCCCGGCCACGTCTGGGTGGGCGCCGGGACGGAAAACTGGGGGCCCGAGACACCGTGAGCGCAACCCCCGCGGCAGATCGCCTTCCGCTGATCGAAGAGCTCATCGCACTCAATCCGGCGCTGCAGGCCTGGGGCGACGACAGCCCGGCGAACTGGGCGCCCGCGCCGGACGTGCTGCGCTTCATCGCCGCAAATGTGCAAGCCGGCATGCAGACGGTCGAAACAGGCGCGGGACAAAGCACCATTGCCTTCGCCCTGGCCGGCGCGCGACATACGGCGGTCACGCTCGACAGCGGCGAGGCGGCGCGGATCCGCGCCTACCTGGCGGATCGCGGGCTGCATTGCCCCGTCCGCTTCATCCACGAGAGCTCGGACAGGGCGCTCGCCCGGGCCGACACGCTCCCGCCGGTGCTCGACTTCGTCTTTATCGATGGCGCGCACCGTTTCCCGTTTCCGTGCCTCGACTGGCATTACACGGAGGGCCGGCTCCGGGTCGGCGGCCTCGTCGGCGTCGACGACTTCTGCATGCCCTCAGTGCGCATCCTTCACGACTTTCTCCTGGGCGAAGACGAGTGGGAGCTCGTCCAGGTCTTCGAGCGCACCTCCTTCTTCCGCCGTGTGCGCGAGACCGTGGTCCTCAATGACTGCCAAGGCCAGAGGATCAACCAGCGTCCCTGGTGAGGTCCTAACGGAATCAGGCGGGCGAGCCTCGACGCCGCGGCCTGCGATCAGGCGCGCTCCTTCAGCTTGAGGAAGCGTACGCCCGGATAGGTCTTCTCGGCGTAGTCCAGGTCCCACTGCGACTTGGCCAGCAGGACCGGCGCGTCGTCGCGGTCGAGCGCCACGGCCGTCCGGTGAGCGTCGATGAAGCGCTCCAGCGCGGCCGGGGTGTCCCCCTCGAGCCAGCGGACGAGCTGATGGGGCGAGGCCTCGAACCCAGCGGCGACGGCGTACTCCGCGGCGATCCGGGAGGTCAGCACGTCGAGCTGCAGCTGGCCCACGACGCCAACCATGATCTGCGACCCTACGAGGGGGCGGAAGACCTGCGCCACCCCCTCGTCGGCGAGGTCGTCAAGGGCCTTGCGCAACTGCTTGGCCTTCAGGGGATCGTCCAGCCGGACCCGGCGCAGGATCTCGGGGGCGAAGTTCGGCAGGCCGGTGAAAGCTTCCGTCTCGCCCTCGGTTAGGGTGTCGCCCACATAGAGCGCGCCATGGTTGGGGATGCCGATGATGTCGCCGGGAAAGGCCTCGTCGACCACCTCCCGGTCCTGCGCTAAGAAGAAGATCGGGTTGTTCACCGACATGAGCTTGCCCGCGCGGACGTGGCGCAGCTTCATCCCGCGGCGGAAGCGGCCGGAGCAGAGACGCACGAAGGCCACGCGGTCCCGATGGTTTGGGTCCATGTTGGCTTGCACCTTGAAGACGAAGCCGCTGACCTTCGGGTCGGACGGCTGGACCGGGCGCGGCCGGGCCGGCCGCGGCTGCGGCGGCGGCGCCAGGCACCCCAGGGCCTCGAGCAGCTCCTCGACGCAGAAGTCCTTCAGCGCGCTGCCGAAGAACACCGGCGTCAGGTGGCCCTCCCGGTAGGCGACGGGATCGAGCGCGGCGTAGCCGGCCAGCGCCAGGGCGCCGGTCTCCCGCAGTTCCGCAAGCTGGTTTTCGGGCACGTGGTCCGCGAGCGCCGGATCGTCGAGCCCGCGCACGTCCACGCCACGGGCGAAATGTCCCCGCGGCTCGGTCGGCTCCGGCAGCAGCAGCCGGTTGCGGCGCAGGTCGTAGCAGCCGCGGAACACCGACCCCGTCCCGACCGGCCAGGTCACCGGGGCGACATCCAGCGCCAGCGTCTGGGCGATCTCGTCGAGCAGCTCGAAGGGATCGCGCCCCTCCCGGTCGGCCTTGTTGATGAAGGTCAGGATCGGGATGTCGCGCAGGCGGCAGACCTCGAAGAGCTTCAGCGTCTGGGCCTCGATGCCCTTGGCCGCATCGATCACCATGACCGCGCTGTCGACCGCCGTCAGCGTACGGAAGGTGTCCTCGGAGAAGTCCTCGTGTCCCGGGGTGTCGAGCAGGTTGAAGACGACGCCGTCCCGCTCGAAGGTCATCACCGAACTGGTCACCGAGATCCCGCGCTGCTGCTCGATCTTCATCCAGTCTGAGCGGGCGCGGCGGCGGGCGCCGCGGGCCTTCACCTCCCCAGCCGCCCGGATCGCCCCGCCGAACAGCAGCAGTTTCTCGGTCAGGGTGGTCTTGCCCGCGTCGGGGTGGGAGATGATGGCGAAGGTTCGGCGGCTTGCCGGCCCGGCGGGCGCCGCCGCCGGCAGAAGGTCGTGCGGCGCGGAACGGTCGGCGGGGGCCTCTGCGGCGAGGCTGTGGGGTTGCGAGGTCATCGGACCGCGCCCCGCGCCCCGCGCCTGGGGCGCTGGCCCGGCCGGGGCTCACCGGTGACCTCACGCAAGGCGCGCTTCACCTCCTCCCGGAACGCGTCCGCGGAGAGGCCGCCCGGGCGCTCGGCGAACATGTGGATCCTCGACTGATCCCCATCGAACTCGATGAGGATTCTCGCCTCGATCAGGCCGCCCAGACATCTCGCAACGAGGCTGAGCTCGGCAGGTCGCGTGGCGGCGGGCATGGCGATCGCGATCCAGGTCAGGCGCGCTCGAAAGTCATGGGGGTCGGGCGCCATCAGAGGTCCTCCAGAGCTTCGACGACCGCCCGACGCAGGCGAATGGCGGCGGCGTGTCCGGCCTCGCCCACATGGGCGAAGGTGTTCACCGGAGCCAGTTCGCGGCCGAGCGTGGGGTCCGCCGGCAGGTCGAGGAATCGCGCCAGCTTGCGCCCCAGGCGCGCATATTCGAGGCGCACGTCGGCTTCGCTCGCGCCGACCGCCTGCGCCAGGTCGCCCCAGGTGGACCGGGCGTCCGGACGATAGACGTGCGCCCGCAGGATCGACATCAGCCGGGCCGAGCCCTGCAGCGGCGCCGCCTCGATCGCGTCGCGGTACTCCTCGGCGCCCGGCCAGCCGTCGACGCGCGCAGATCTGTGGGCGCGGACGCGGGCCTCGAGCCGCGCGACCACGGCGTCGAAGGCGCCGTCCAGGCTCTCCGCGTCGGCCATCTCGATGCGGCGCATGCCGGCGTAGGCGGCCGCCTTGCAGAGCCCGCCTGCGGGCGCCGCGATGACCCGGTACATGCCCCGGCTCTCGTCGCGCCGCGGCTGGCCGGCCGCCCGCGGGCGGGCCCTCGCGATCATCGGGCCAGCCCCTTGCGGCGTTCGAGCATCCGCTTGGCCTGCGCCATCCAATCCTTGAGTTCGTGTTCCGGGACGGCGGCGAGCGCCGGCGCAATGGCTCGTACCTGGTCCACCGTCGCGTCCGGCTTCACGCGCAGCACGTTTTGCAGCAGCATGCTCTTCTTGGTCGGATCGTTCTTCATCGCCTTCCCTCCGGCCGACGGCCGGTGCTGGGCGCGAGCGAACGGCGCATCTTGCGATGCGACGACGATGCGTCCTCGAGGGATCCGAGCCACCTGGAACAAGCCAGTCGCCGAGGAGCTCTCGGCGGACGCGGAGACACCTCGGTCGCGAGACAATGCTCCAAGGCATCGGCTCGCACAGCAGGTCGCTCGCGCGTTGGTCGGACCCGGGATGTTCCGGGAAAGTCGCGGCCGCCGCGGAAGGGCTGCCGTCGGACATCAGTCTAAGGCCTCTTGCCGGCCGTTTGTAGTGCTATCTTCCGCCTCGCAACGGGCGACGATCCGCCCCGGTGACGGTCGTAAGGGGTCACCTCGATGCGAACCGCCTCCCCGACAGCAAGGTGGCGCAGGTCGCGCCGGGCCCGGTTGGCGACGGTCGCCAGGACGATGATGTCGTCAGGCGCCTGCACCCGAAAGTGCCCTGAGGGCAGCACTTCCAGGATGCGGCCTCTGTACGGAATGCCTTGTTCCTTCGCCACGTCGGCTCCTCTCGTTTCATGGGTTCAGTCCAGGGGCAGCAGGACGCGCGCCTCCAGGCCCGGGTCGAGGCGCCGGAACGTCACCCGGCCTCCGTTTCGGCCGACCAGGGACAGGATGATCTGCGAGCCGGGCCTCGGCAGCTGCAACGGATCCACGCCCTCGGGCAGGCCGCGCCCCCGATCCCGCACCAGGATCTCCAACCCGCCGGCGAGCCGCCGCGCCTGGAGCGCAACCGGGCGCGCTTCCGCGGGTCCGTACGCATGTTTGGCGGCGTTCAGCAGCAGTTCGTTGACGACGAGCGCGATGGTGATGGCGAGCGACGAGGTGAGCTCGACGCGATCGGCCGAAATGTCAGGCGTCAGGTCCAGGCTGCGCGCGGCATCGGCGCCGAGTTCCCCCACGAGGTCTTGCAGGTCGATCCGCTCGCTCTCGCTGTATTGGGTCAGCCGGTCATACACCTGCGCGATGGCGCGAACCCGCTGGTTCGCGGTCTCGAAGGCTGGCCGTGACTCCTGGCTGGCGGTCTGCCCCGCCATGCCGAGGAAGCCGCTCACCAGCTGCAGGTCGTTCTTGACGCGATGGCTGAGCTCCCGCAGCCGCACCTTGTGCTCGCGCACGACCGCGTCCTTTTCGGCCAGCTTGCGCTGATGCTCCTCCTCTGCGGCGCGGGCGGCCGTGAGGTCGACGGCGCTGACCAGCACATGCGGCGGGCCGCCCAGTCTCGCCACGGCGATCACCGCGACCTCGACGTCCAGGAACCCGCGGCGGCGGTGACTCCAGAGGCGCGCGGGCATGCGGCGCGGGTCGTCGCCGCCCCGGGCCTGCCCCAGAAGCTTGCGCACACGGGCTCGATCCTCCACCGCGAAAGCTTCGATCCATTCCTCGGAGCGGAAGGAAGGTCCGACTCCGGGGCGGTCGGCGTCCATCGCCTCGAGAACCCGCCCGCTGTCGTCCAGCAGGATCGTCAGGCAGGAGGCGGTCTGGGCGAGCGCCCGGAAATGCGACGCTCCGATGCCGTCGCCGGCCGCCGCCGGCTCCGTCTCGCCGCTCATCGGGCTCCCCTTCCGTGGGCCGGAAGCTTGTCTCCCACGTCGGCGACCTCGCCTGGGTCGCGGGTCGCCGCGCGGCCCGGATCGGGCGTGTAGGCGACCGGGAACAGCGGTCCGTCGCCGACCACGAACCCTGCCCCGGCATAGCTGGCGACCAGGCGCGCCTGGTCGGGCTGGGGCGCTTCCGGGGTGGCGAACGCGCGCGCATTGCCGCGGATCGCCAGGCCGTGCTCCGCCGCCAGGGCGATGATGCGCCGGAGAAAGGCGAGGAAACCGCCCGCGCCTGGGGAAAGGGATTCCACCCTTTGGAGGTGGATGGCGTCGCGACTGAAGTGCAGGGCGGCGACCACATGCCCGTAGCGCCGAAAGGCCACGTGCTCGTCGTTCCCCCGCCGCCCGTCGAACGGCTGGCTGATTGCAAGCCAGGCGGCCTGCGCGGCGGCCATTGGCAGGGTGCTCCGCATGAGAGCCAAATTCAGAGCGCCCGCTGCGCGGCGCAGCCGCCGCAGGTGGGCGCCAGCGGGTCCGCCTCGATTCGCTCCGGAGCGATGTCCTCGCCGCAGCTCTGGCAATATCCGAACTCGCCCGCCGCGAGCCGTTCGAGGGCGAGCCGCACCCGGCGCAGGTTGAAAACCCGGCGCTCTTCCGTCGCCACGGCCAGGCGATGGGCGACCGCGTCGCCCCCGCCCGCCGAGGCCTCCTGGGCCGGCGCCTGCGCCTCCAGCCTTGCCTGGATCTCGGCCAGCAGCGAGCGGGCGCGGTCGGGCGTCATCGTCATGCAGATCTGTCCTTCATCATGGAGGGGGTTCACGCCGCGTGCTCCGTAAGCCGGCGGGGGGAGTGGCCGCGAAGCCTGCCGAGCGCCTCGCGGATTTCGGGCCTGAGCCGGATGGACCAGTCGTCCCGGAAGCTTGATCGGGTGAGTTGCGAGAAGGTGAGCAGCGGCCGCGCTTGCAGCTGTTCCGGGGGGACGCTCTTGGGCGGCGGGGCCTCCAGAGCCGAGGCGACCTTGCGGCCGAAGCGCTCGTAGGCCCACCAGACATGGGGGACGCTCTTTCCGGCTCGCGCGCCGATCTCCGCTGCCGTCGCCAGCCCGCCGAGATCCAGATGCGCGAAGAGCAGCGTCAGGATCTTGGCGCGCCATGTGGCGGGCAGCGCATCCAGCAGGTCCTGTAGTTCGTCCCCCGTGGCCACGCCGTCCCGCCGCTGCAGCCGGGCGGCGACGAGGCGCCTCTCAAGCTCGGCCTCGACTGCGGCGCACGCGAGGTCCGGGCGGCGCGCCGATGCAGCGGCCACCACTCTGTCGCCGGTATAGGCGAACGCGGTGTGTGCATCCCCGGCGGCGTGCGTGCGAACCGTGTAGAATCGCCAGGTTCGCGCCAGGGCGTCGGCGGCGGGGGGGGGTGGCGACAGACATGCGTCTCTCCTCTCGCTGCACGCGAGGCGGGGAGCACGCCGACGACCTGTCGGTGCGGCCGTGTCTTCGCATCCATCTCGATCCGCGACGGCGATCGCCGCATCGCGAGGGCGCTCAGACAGCCAGGCCGTAAGGCCGAGAACGTCTCAACGCTCGCGATCATCAAAGATGGACGCCTGAATTTCAGGGAGTCCGCGCCCTCGACCTGAAAGACGGGAGAGCGCTTCAGAAGTATAGTCGAACGATCGTAGCTGTTCTACCCCTGTGTTCGCGATCGCGGCCCTTCGCCGCGTCGCAGCCGTGATCGCAATTCCGTGAGATGCGGCGGACGGCGACCCCGCTTAAGACCTCATTAAGCACAGGCGGTCAGCCTGCGCGGGCTTGGCGACTTTCGCCCGCTCCGGACATCGCAGAACAGTTGGGGAGGCTCGCATGAGGCCGCTCGCCATTCGCCTTTTGGCCGCCCTTGCAATGGGCGCCGCGTCATTGGCGCCCGCCCTGCCGACCCCAGCAGCCGCCCAGTCGCGGCCGATCTTCAGCCAGCAGAAGTTCGCCGCCATCTCCGTAGACGCAGCCACCGGCCAGGTGCTCTTCGCCCACGAGCCGGACACGATCCGCCATCCCGCGTCGCTGGCGAAGCTGATGACGCTTTACATCGTCTTCGACGAGCTCTCCGCGGGCCGGATGAAGCCCAGCGACCGCGTGGTGATCTCGCCGCGCGCCGCCGCGCAGTCGCCGACCAAGCTCGGCCTCGCCGCAGGCGAAACCATCAGCCTCAGGGAGGCGATTGACGCGGTGGCCATCCGTTCTGCCAACGACATCGCCGTCGCCTTGGCCGAGCATGTTTCCGGGACGGAGGCGCGGTTCGCAACCCGGATGACCCGCCAGGGGCTGGGCCTCGGGATGCGCGACACCGTGTTCCGCAACGCCTCGGGCCTGCCGCATCCCGGCCAGATCACCACCGCCCGCGACATGGCGGTCCTTGGTCGTGCGATCCTGCGGGACCACCCCGAGCGGTATGCTGTCTTTGGCCGCACGTCCTTCACGCACCGGGGCCGCACGATCACAGGCCACAACCGCGTCACGCAGCGCTACCCGGGGGCCGACGGCCTGAAGACCGGCTACATCCGCGCGTCCGGCTTCAACCTGATCTCCTCCGCCGTGCGGGACGACCGACGGGTCATCGCCGTCGTGCTCGGCGGCCCGACCGGGGCTGCCCGCGACGCCTACATGGAAGAGCTTCTGAGCAGCAGCTTCACCGTGCTTGCGGGGCGGGCTCGCGGCCAGAAGCTCGACGTCGCACAGTTCGTCTCGCTGCCGCGCTTCACGGACGGGGAGCCTCGCAGCGCGCAGCCGACCGCCCAGGGCTCGAACTAGGGCGCCCCCACGGGGACGTTACTCCGACGAGCAGCCCACGCAGGTGGCGATCGCCGGGTCGAGCTCAAGCCGGCGCGGAGCGATCGCTTCGCCGCAACGGGCGCAATAGCCGTAGTCGCCGCTGTCGATGCGATCGAGGGCGGCGTCGATCCGCCGCCGCTCGAGCTGGCGGCGCTGCTTGCCGGCCTGGGCCATGGCCTGCCGCTGGATGGCGTCCATGCGCGACAGCCGCCCGACGCTCGTCTGGTCCAGTTCCACCGGCGCCCGGTCGGTTTCGGTGATCTGGTCCTGCTCGACGAGCTCGGCCCTGGCCTGGTCGAGCCTGCGGCGCGCCGCCTCGATGTCCATGGCCTCACCTCAGCGGAAGAGCAGCACCGGCAGCTTGCTGGTGCGGATCATCGCCGTCGTCGTGCTGCCGACGATGAGTTCGCGAATACGGGAATGGCCATAGGCGCCCATCACCAGGAGATCTCCTTCGCCGTGACGAAGGCGGCTGCGAAGACCTTCCTCCACCTGGCCGCCGACGATCTGGATGTCGATCTGGCGCGCGCCCGCCGCGGCCCGGGCGGCGGCGGACCGCTGCTCGGCGTGCGCTTCCGCCTCGCTGACGATGACCACCGTGCACGGGACCTCGTCGAACACGGGGCTCGTCAGGACATGACGCAGGGCCTTGGTCGAGGCCGCCCCGGCATCGAAGGCGACCACGGCGCGGGTGATCGGCATGAAGACCCGCGGCACCACCAGCACCGGGCGGATGCTGCCGCGCACCACGCGCTCGACCTTGCTGCCGAGGTGGCCGTGCGAGAAGTTGCCGCTCTCGCCGCGCTTCCCGATCACCACCAGGTCGGCCGAGGCTTCGAGCTCGATGACCGTCTCGGCGACTTCGCCATGCCGGTGCGTCTGGGTGACGGTTGTCACGCCGTCCTCGCGCAGACGGCGCTCGGCGCCGTCGAGCATGGCCTTGCCTTGCTCCCGCGCCACACGGCCGCGCGCCTCATCCGCACGGGCAAGCTCCTCCATGAGGGTCTCGCTCGCGCCGAGTCCGACGCTGCCGCTGAGGTCGAGCCGCTCGCGGGCGCCCTCGGCCCGGTCGATCACGTGCAGGACCTCGACCTCCGCGTCCATGCGCGTGGCGAACCACGCGGCGTGATCGCAGATGCTTGTCGCATATGAGGAGGCGTCGACCGCCGCCAGTACCTTGGGCATTGCTCGCCTCCCTAGTGCGCGCCGATCTTGAGCTCGGCGTCTGGTTTGTCGTGCAGGCCGAACCTGTCGATCATCGTGGAGCTGGCCTCGTTGAGGCCCATGATCTCCACCTCCGTGCCTTCACGGCGGAACTTCAGCACCACCTTGTCGAGGGCGCCGATGGCCGAGATGTCCCAGAAGTGCGCGTGGGACACGTCGATCACCACCTTGTCCAGGACCTCCCGGAGGTCGAAGCCATTTGCGAACGTCTCCGAGGACGCGAAGAACACCTGGCCGGCGACGCGGTAGGTCCGCACGCGGCCATCCTCGCTCAGCTCCGAGCTGATCGCCAGGATCCGCGCCACCTTGCGGGCGAAGAAAATGCCGGAGAGCAGCACCCCCGCCAGCACGCCGAGCGAGAGGTCGTGCGTCGCGACAACCACGATGACCGTCACCACCATGACGACGGACGAGCTCAGCGGATGGCTGCGCAGGTTCTTGATCGAACCCCAGTTGAAGGTGCCGATCGCCACCATGATCATGACGGCGACGAGGGCCGCCATCGGGATCTGCGCGACCCAGGGTCCCAGCACCACGATCAGGAACAGCAGGAAGCAGCCGGCGACCACGCCCGAGAGGCGACCGCGGCCGCCTGACTTCACGTTGATCACCGACTGGCCGATCATGGCGCAGCCGCCCATGCCGCCCAGGAAACCGGCGATCACGTTCGCGACGCCCTGGCCGCCGCACTCCCGGTTCTTGTTGCTGGGCGTGTCGGTGAGGTCATCGACGATGGTGGCGGTCAGCAGGCTCTCCAGAAGGCCGACGACCGCCATGGTGAGCGCATACGGGAAGATGATCTGCAGGGTCTCGAAGTTCAGCGGGATCTGCGGCAGCAGGAACATGGGCAAGGTCGTCGGAAGTTCGCCCAGATCGCCGACCCGCCGGACGTCCAGGTCGAGCAGGATGGCCAGGAGCGACAGGACGACGATCGTCACCAGCGGGGACGGTATCGCCTTCGTCAGACGCGGGAAGAGGTAGATGATCGCCAGCCCGCCGGCGACCATGGCGTAGGTCTGCCATCCCACGCCGGTCAGCTCCGGGAGCTGCGCCAGGAAGATCAGGATCGCCAGCGCGTTGACGAAGCCGGTGATCACCGAGCGCGAGACGTAGCGCATCAACACGCCCAGCCGCAGGGCGCCGGCCACAAGCTGGAGCAATCCCATCAGGATCGTGGCGGCGAACAGGTACTGCACCCCGTGATCCTTCACGAGGTCGACCATCAAGAGGGCGACGGCGGCGGTGGCCGCGGAGATCATCCCTGGCCGGCCGCCCACGATGGCCGTCACCACGGCGATGGAGAAGGAAGCGTAGAGGCCGACCTTGGGATCGACCCCGGCGATGACGGAGAAGCCGATGGCCTCCGGGATCAGGGCCAGCGCGACGACGATGCCGGCGAGCACGTCGCCGCGGACATTGGACAGCCAATCACGTCGCACGGATGCGATGAGATCCATAAACACACATTCCAGGATCGAAGCTGCGAAGGGTGGGTCATGCCGCACCGCGCAAGCTTGGAGTTGTCCGGGGGATAGGCGCCCGGAAGAGCCACCCGGCGCGCCGGGTCCTTGTCGGCGCCTCCAATGCCTCGGCTCGCCATCGAAAGCAAGCCGTTCGGGCGGGCCTGCGGCAATTGCTCGGCGCCGGGTCAGTCGCCAACTGGTTCGAGATCCGTCGCCGCGGTTCGGCCGCTCGAGTCCAGCTCAATACGGAAGCGGAAGCGTTGGCCTTTCGCCAGGCCCTCCAGCCCTGCGCGTCGGACTTCGGACACGTGAACGAACACCTTCGGCTCTTTGTCGTCGCGGGAAATGAAGCCATAGCCCGCGTCGGCATTGACGAATTTCACGGTGCCAATGGGCATGGCCCCTCCCGCGCTATGCGCCTAACTCCGCTTCCATTGTACGGGAGCCTCGCCGGACAGGCGCCCCAGGGCAAGCGGTATGCTTAGCGAAGCTTTCCAATCGCATTCGGGAGTATTCGAAGACCGATGTGGGCGGGGTCATAAGGGTACGCTGTCCCTCCGACCTCAAATGCCCGCCACGGCCAGTCGGCGACTCTCAGAGTCGCACAACCTCGCCGTCTTCTTTGGTGAAGCTGTCGGGCTTGCGGTCGAGCAAGTCGAGGACAGCGTCCGAAGGCCGGCTGAGTTTCACGCCCTTGGGCGTGACCACGATCGGCCGGTTCACCAGGATCGGGTGTTCCACCATCGCGTCCAGGATGGCGTCGTCGGTGACCTTTGGTTCGAGGAGGCCGAGCTCCGCGGCGGGCGTGCCTTTGTCGCGCAGCATGTCCCGCGGCTTGGCGCCCATCGCGGCGAGCAGCTCCTGCAGCTGCGGCTTGGTCCAACCCGCCTGCAGGTATTCGACGACGGTGGGCTCGTAGCCGGCGGCTTGGACCATGGCGACGGTGTTGCGCGAGGTGCCGCAGGCGGGGTTGTGGAAGATGGTGATCGGGAAGTCGGACATGGGCCTCACCTTGTGATCGGCGGGGCGCAGCGCGCCGCCACCCGTTGAACGGCCGCGCCGCGCTCGTACCAGCGCTTGGATCGGTTCACGATGGCGACGATGGTCAGCATCACCGGCACCTCGATCAGCACGCCGACCACGGTGGCGAGCGCCGCGCCGGAGCTGAAGCCGAACAGGCTGATGGCGGCGGCGACAGCCAGCTCGAAGAAGTTGCTGGCGCCGATCAGGGCCGAGGGGCCCGCGACGCAATGGGCTTCGCCGGTGGCGCGGTTTAGCAGGTAGGCGATGGCCGAGTTGGCGTAGACCTGGATGAGGATCGGCACGGCCAGCATGGCGATGATCGCCGGCTGGGCGAGGATCTGCTCGCCCTGGAAGCCGAACAGCAGGACCAGGGTGGCGAGCAGGGCAGTGAGGGAGAGGGGGCCGATGCGGCCAAGCACTCGCTGGAGTTCGGCCTCGCCGCCGCGCTGGAGGAGCGCGCGCCTGAGCAGCTGCGCCAGCACGACCGGGACGATGATGTAGAGCCCGACCGAGAGCAGCAGGGTCTCCCAGGGCACGGTGATCGCCGACAGCCCCAGCAGCAGGCCGACGATCGGCGCGAACGCCACCACCATGATCGCGTCGTTCACCGCCACCTGGCTGAGCGTGAAATGGGGCTCTCCGCGGGTCAGATTGCTCCAGACGAACACCATCGCGGTGCAGGGCGCCGCCGCCAGCAGGATCAGGCCGGCGATGTAGCTGTTGATCTCGCCGGCCGGCAGGTAGGGCCGGAACAGGTAGCCGATGAAGAAGGCGCCCAGCGCCGCCATGGAGAACGGCTTCACGGCCCAGTTGACGAACAGGGTGACGCCGATGCCCCGCCAGTGCTGGCCCACTTCGCGCATGGCCCCGAAGTCGACCTTCATCAGCATCGGGGTGATCATCAGCCAGATCAGCACCGCGACGGGGAGGTTGACCTTGGCGACCTCGGCGCCGCCGATCGCCTGGAAGACGCTCGGGAAGAGGTGACCCAGGCCGACGCCGACCACGATGCAAAGCGCGACCCACAGGGACAGGAAGCGCTCGAAACGGGACATCGCCTTGGGCCCCTCAGCAGGGGCGGGCGGTTCGATGGTGGTCATTGGGCCGTGTGGGTCTCGTCGGCGCGCTCCCCGATCTCGCGCAGCTTCGTCTGGAGCGACATCCGGTCGATGGAAGCCAGCGGCAGGTTGAGGAAGATGCGGATGCGGTTGCCCAGCATCCGCGCCGTCTCGGAAAATGCGGCGGCGATCTCGGCCTCGGAGCCCTGGGCCGCGGCCGGGTCGGGCACGCCCCAGTGGGCGGTCATGGGCTGGCCGGGCCAGACCGGGCAGACCTCGCCGGCGGCGTTGTCACAGACCGTGAAGACGAAATCGAGGGCCGGCGCGCCTGGCTTGGCGAACTCCCCCCAGGACTTGGAGCGGAACGCCGTGTCCTCGAAGCCGAGGGCGCGGGTGATCGCCAGCGCGTGCGGATTGACGCGTCCCGTGGGCATGGACCCCGCCGAGTAGGCCGCGAAGCGGCCGCGGCCCTCCTTGTTCATCAGCGCCTCGGCGATGACCGACCGGGCCGAATTGCCGGTGCACAGGAAGAGGATGTTGTAGGTCTTGTCGGCCATCGCAGAGCTCCGTTCAGGCGCAGGCGCCTTCGGCCGAGCATGCGTGGCTGGCGATGGCGGCGAGCGGGGCGCAGATCTCGGGTGAGCCGGCGCAGCAGTCCTCCATCAGGAAGGCGAGCAGCTCGCGCATGGCGTCGTAGCGGGCGGTGTAGATGATCGAGCGGCCGTCGCGCCGCGAGTCGATCAAACCGGCATGGCTCAGCACATTGAGGCTGGCCGACAGGGTATTGGGCAGCACGCCCAGGCGGCGGGCGACCTCGCCGGCCGCGAGGCCTTCCGGGCCGGCCTGCACCAGGAGGCGGAAGGTCGACAGGCGAACCTCGTGCGCGAGGGCCGACAGGCTTGCAACGGCAGGCTTGGTTTCCATATTTCCACAATATAGGAACTTTTTGACAGTTTGAAGTCGCGTCCGCCGTGTTCCGAGGTTTCCGAATGACCGAATTCCCCGCCCTGCAGCCGCAGTTCCTCGACACACCGAGCCTGGAGAAGCTCAAAGCGGCGGCGCCGGCGACCCACCCGCCGCGGATCCTACTGCTCTACGGCTCCCTGCGGGAACGGTCCTACAGCCGGCTGCTGACGGAGGAGGCCGCCCGGATCCTGCAGCGCTTCGGCGCCGAGACGCGCATCTTCGATCCCCGTAACCTGCCGCTTCCCGACTCCGTTTCCCCCGACCATCCGAAGGTGCAGGAGCTGCGGGCGCTCTCGCAGTGGTCCGAGGGCCAGGTGTGGTGCAGCCCGGAACGCCATGGGGCGATCTCGGGGATCATGAAGGCGCAGATCGACTGGATCCCTTTGGAGATCGGCAGTGTGCGGCCGACCCAGGGCCGAACGCTGGCCGTCATGCAGGTGTCCGGCGGCTCGCAGTCGTTCAACGCCGTGAACACCCTGCGCCTGCTTGGCCGCTGGATGCGGATGATCACCATCCCCAATCAGTCCTCGGTGGCCAAGGCCTACCAGGAATTCGACGAGGCCGGCCGCATGAAGCCGTCCGCCTACTACGACCGCGTCGTGGACGTGATGGAGGAGCTCTACAAGTTCACGCTGCTGACGCGCGACCGCGCCGACTATCTGGTGGATCGCTACAGCGAGCGCAAAGCCGCCCGTCGTGTCACCGAGGGCGATCAGTTGGCCGCCGCCGCCATGTCTCATGAGGCGGCGATGACCTGAGGCGCCCGCTGCGCCGGCGACCGCTACCGCGCCGGCGCGTTAGGCGGGGATGTGCAACGACTACCGCTACACAAAGTCGCCGGACACGCTGCGGGAGGAGTTCAGCCAGCTGAAGATCCCGCTGCGCTTCGCGGGCGACGCGACGCCGAACTACCCGCCCTACGAGGACATCCGACCGAACCAGACCGCGCCGATCCTTCGGGGCTCGTCCGCTGGCGTCGAACTGTCGGTGACGCCTTGGGCCTGGAAGTCGTCCAGCGGCAAGCCCGTGTTCAACTTCCGGTCCGAAGGCCGCAGATTCGCCAAGAGCGACCGGTGCCTGATCCCGTCCGACGGCTTCTATGAGTTCACCAAGCCCGACGACCCCAAGCAGCGGCTGAAGGACAAGCACCTGTTCACCCTGGCCGGCGAGCCGTGGTTCTGGATCGCGGGTCTGGTGAAGGAGGGCGCCTTCGCCATGCTGACCACCTCGCCGGGCCCGGATATCGCCCCCTATCATGATCGCCAGATCGTCGTGCTGCCGCGGAACCAGGGCATGGATTGGCTGAACCTGGCGCGCCCTGAGGCCGAAGTCCTGCGGCCCTTGCCCGAAGGCAGCCTGACGCACGAACAGGTTCGCTGACGCGGAGCCTCGTTCTGGCGCCGCTTGCCTTTTGCGCTGCAGCATAGGAGAGGGGCGCCATCACCACGGACCCGGTTTGACCGGGTGGCTAGCCTGCGCGCCGATCCCCCGGGAAACCTTCCAGCCTCCGAACTCGCCCCGCCTAGGCTGCGCCCGGCGCGCGGCGGCTGACGCAGTGTCTGAACCTCAATGTCCATCTTTGCATCCGCGCGCAGCAATGGCTCGCCAATCCCCGCGGCGACCTCCTAGCGGGTACGGTCGTGGCGCTGGCCCTCATTCCCGAGGCCATCGCCTTTTCGATCATCGCCGGCGTCGACCCGGCCGTCGGCCTCTACGCCTCCTTCATCATCGCCGTGACCATCGCCTTCGTCGGCGGCCGTCCGCCGATGATTTCCGCCGCCACCGGCGCCATGGCGCTCCTGATGGTCACCCTCGTGAAGGACCACGGGGTGGAGTACCTGTTCGCCGCGTCGATCCTGACCGGCGTGTTCCAGATCGCCGTCGGGCTGCTGAAGCTCGGTCGCTACAAGTTCGTGTCGCGCAGCGTCATGACCGGCTTCGTCAATTCGCTGGCCATCCTGATCTTCCTGGCCCAGATGCCCGAATTGATCGGCGCCAGCTGGCAGACCTTCGCCCTGGTCGCGGGTGGTCTGGCGATCATCTACGGCTTCCCCAGGCTCAACAAGGCCGTGCCGTCGCCGCTGGTCGCCATCGTGGTGCTCAGCGCTTTGGTGATCTTCACCGGCTCGACGTGCGCACCGTCGGCGACATGGGGCAGATGCCGTCGAAGTTGCCCATGTTCCACCTGCCCCTGGTCCCGCTGACCTGGGAGACCTTCGCGATCATCGCGCCAGTGTCGGCGACCCTGGCCTTCGTCGGCCTGCTGGAGTCGCTGCTGACCGCCAATCTGCTGGACGACATCACCGACACCCCGTCCGACAAGGACCGGGAGACGAGGGGCCAGGGCATCGCCAACATCGCCTCGGGCCTGTTCGGCGGGATGGCGGGCTGCGCCATGATCGGCCAATCGCTCATCAATGTGACGTCCGGCGCCCGTGCTCGGCTCTCCACCCTCTGGGCGGGACTGTTCCTCCTGTTCCTCATCCTGATCTTGCAGGACTGGGTCGCCCGCATCCCGATGGCGGCCCTGGTGGCGGTGATGATCATGGTTTCGATCGGCACCTTCGACTGGGGCTCGGTGCTGCGCCTGCGCTCGACGCCGGTGCAGTCGTCCATCGTGATGATCGCCACGACGGTCACCGTGGTCGCCACGCACGACCTGTCAAAGGGCGTCGTTCTGGGCGTGCTCCTGTCGGCCGTCTTCTTCATGCGAAAGGTCGGCAAGACCATCGCGGTGGAGGAGATCGAGACGCCGGAGGATGGCGTGCTGCGCTATCGCGTCAGCGGCCAGTTGTTCTTCGCCTCCGCCGACCTGTTCGCCGCCAGCTTCGAGCATCATGGGCATCCGAAGCGTGTGGAGATCGACATGAGCGAAGCGCACCTGTGGGACCTGACCGGAGTGGCCGCGGTCGACAAGGTGGTTCCGTTACCGCCGCCAGGGCGCTGAGGTCGAACTGATCGGCATGAACCAGGCCGGCCAGACCCTCGTTGATCAGGTCGGCAAGCACGACAAGAGCCATCTGCCAGCGGGGGCCGATCCGCACTAGACCAATGCGGGCCCTCACAGCGGCCCAGAAAGTGGACCTTCCCAAGCTCGCCGATGGGCGGGAAACTTCCTAGAGCTCACGCCCGACCAGGCGGTCGGCGGAGTACCGGTCGCAACCTCTGATCGAGATGGGAAAGGCCACAAATCCTAGGATCAGAGGATACTCGAATCCGCCGTCGATCCAGGGATAGGTCGGTCCCATGGCTAGGCAGATGAAGATGATCTGGCCAGCATCGGCGCGAACCGTCGGGTGGCGAGGCCGGCAGCGACCGCGAGACCGCCAAAGGTCTCCAGCAGCGCGACAAACACTGCAAGCTGCGGAGCGAAGGGCAGGCCAAGCACTTCGCCAATCAAACGGGTTGATCCGGCCATGGGGTCAGCCATGGACCCGTGGCTGGTCCCCAGCATCTTCGGGACCCATGGGTGACGATGGTCAGTCCAAAGGCCAGTCGAAGGAGCGCATAGGCCAGGCCTTCAGCGTGGCGGTGGAACGGCGCCAGCCGAGGGATGCGCAACCGGATCGCCGTGGCGTTCAGCTGGTGCTGGGACTATCTGACGTTCGGCCGGCGGGCTCGACTGATCACCGAACCTGCGAACGCCCGGCCCGCACAAGCGCAGCCTGCGGGTCCATCGGCGCCCCCTCATCTCCTGAGCCGGCGTCCGGCGGCCGCGACCAGCCTTGAGCCGGCGCGCCCCTGTGGCGCTGATCGCCCCGGCCCGGCCCCGCGCCTGCGCGGGCACGGGGGGAGCTCCACGCACCGGCGGCGAGCCGCGCCGGGGCAAAGCAAGGCGGGTCTGCGCAAGGTGTGGCCGAACCTCGCCTCGCCTCGGGGACGCCGCTCGCAGCCGTTTTTCGGGCAGTGCTAACCCAGGTGAATGCCGGACCCCGCAAGGCGCGCATAGTCGCGGATCACAGCGTTCGGCCGCGTTCGACGAGGGCGCACACCCCCGCTGAAGCGCGCCGGCAGACACAACCCCCAAGGGGCGACGATACACATGCAGACGGTCAAGGTGATACCCGTCCAGGGCGGCTGGATGGTGGAGAGTCAAGTCGCCGCGCCGACGGCGTTCCTGTCTGGCGCCGCGGCCGAGAAGAAGGCCGAGGAGCTCGGTCGCCTTCTCGCCGCCCGGGACCAGGCGCAGGTGTTGGTCCATGATCGCGGAGGATGCCTGGTCGGCTCCACCGTGATGGGGGACCCGCGAACAGCGCCGGAGACTTCCGCACGCAAGGCCGGATGATCTTGAGGCAGATGGCGCTCCCGGCGGCGCCGAACGCCTGATCCCCTTCGACGTCGTGCCCCGGGTGATCCGTTCGGCGGCGTGGGGCGCATCGAGCGAGGGCTGATTCCCCCCGGCACCGCGATGGCTTACATCGAGCGGATCGAGCAGTTCATTTCAGGGTTCGAGCGGGACCCGAACGCGGCACGCGCCGCGATGACATACGCCCAGCGCTCCGGACCGTCGGCTTTGAGCGGCGCCTCACAGTTGCGTTCCTGGCCCGCGAGCAGGTGACGATCCTTCGGATCTTCTACGGCGGCCGTGACTGGGAAGCCGCCCTCGGCGCCTTTTGAGCTTGTGCTCATCCGTCGCGTCCAACTCAGCAACGCATTGCTTCCCGCGGAGTGCTCGATCATCAGCGGGCGCCAGCCACCCTCACTTCGCGCCGGCAGCGGCATTTGCGAGGGACGACGCGCCGGCGGCGACGGCGCTGCACACGCTCGCCGAAGCCTCTCGCCGCGTGCCCGGACGCCCCCTTCGGTAGAGCGCGCGCCGGGCGCGGCCAGGTCCGCCGCGCCGCGGGCCCTGGGACCGAGAAGCCCAAGGATGCCCGACCCCGATGCACGGTGGCGGGGCGGCCGGTCGGACTGCGGGCGACGACGACGACCACGGAACAGCCGGCCGTCGGAACTTCGGAAGCATCGGCGCAAGTGCATTCCAGTTGCTGGGCCTTCGACACCACGCCCGACGGCGCCGTCTGGGCAAGCGCAGACTCGGCGTGAGGCCCCTCGGCCTCTACGCCCCCTGGGCTCGGCGCCCCGCCTCGAATGCGATCATCGCGTCCATCTCGCGAATCTGCGCTTTGAGGGACATGATGCGCGCAAGGTTCGCGGCCTCGTCGCCACTCGCCAAGGCGCCCGCCTCCAGAGGCTTGAGCAGCTCCTCCGCCTGGCGGCGCATCGTCTTGAGCTGTGCGACGTAGTGGTCGTGGTTCATCACCGCGATGATACCGACGTGATCACATAAACGGAATGCGGCCGATGCGACCGATCTCAGGATCGGACTTGCCGCAGACCGCCCGGGAACAGCAGCGCTGAAACTATCAATTCATATGGCGGGTTGTGCGCACCATTCGGTCGACGAGACGACAGAGCGCGCGATGACGGATCGGGATTTCAATCAGCGAAGGGCGGAAGAACTGCTGCGCAAGGCCGCCGAGACGCAGAACCTCGCGGAGCGCAGCCGCCTGATCGGCGAGGCTACGATGCACCACATGCGGGCCGTGGAAGCCGAGGTGGGGAAGCTCGACGGCGACCCGGACGCCGCCAGGGCGCCGGATGACGGCTGACGACGGCGGCCCGCCGCAGCCGCGGCGAGCTCAGTAAGCTGGGGGCCGCGAGCAACCGGACTCCGGCGCGGCGGGCCGATGCAGAACCCACCTTGCCCGCGGTCCGCAGCTGCGACTAGCGTAAGCGGTGCAATATCGGCGGCATGGGGTCGCATGTCCGAGTACAAGCCCATGTCCATAGTCGCGCCGGCGTTCCGGTCGGGCGGCGAGTTGGCCGCCAAGGCCGGGCGCCGGCGGGCGCCTTCCCAATGAGCACGGAGTCCGGGCGGCACGCCTTGATCATCGAGGACGAGATGCTGATCGCCCTGGAGATCGAGGCCGAGCTCCGAGACCTTGGCTACGAAAGCGTCCCTTCGCGGCCTCGCCGTCTGAAGCCGTGGCCGAAGCGCGCCGGCGTCGCCCTGACCTGATCACCGCCGACGTGCGTATAACCCATGGCACCGGCATCGAAGCGGTGCAGGCTATCGCCGAGCTGCTAGGGCCCATTCCGGTGGTCTACGTCACGGGCAATGTCGGCATGCTCGCCGAACTCGCGGCCCCGGCGGTGGTGGAGAAGCCCATACGGCAGCAGCTGTTCCGGGCGGCCTGCCGCAGGGTGGAAGCGCACAGCTGAGCGACCGGGCGCCGGCGCCTCGGATCGACGGCCGCTGTTCACCGCTCCCCCGGACAGTCGAGATCGACACACGTCGGGTCGCGGCCCATGGCGGCAATCGTCGCGTTGCGAAGATCCAGCTCCAGCGCCCGTGCGCCGGGTCGCGCGGCAAGCTCCGCAACTGTGGCAGGTGCACGGACCCGTCCCCGTCATTCCCTCCATTGCAAAGGTTGAGGTGGAGGTGGCGGCGTTCTACGAAGCGGCCCTAGTCGATCTGCGCCCGCCCAAGTCCGTATCCTCAGTCCGGCCTGGAGACCGTCCCGTTGTCAGCGCAAGGCTCCGGTTCACAAGTCTGGCTCCCCGAGCATCTCAAGCAGGCGATCGACGCCGCCGAGGTGGCTTTGTGGTCTTGGAACGTCAACACCGACCGCTTCACCATGGACGAGCGCGCCTTCGGCCTCTGGGGACTCCCGTGGGCCGACGAAGTCACGTTCGAGGAGCTCTCGGCCCACATCCACCCCGCCGACCGGGATCGGGTCCGCGCCGCGTTCACGGGGACGCGGTCGGTCGCCGGAGCCTACGAGATCGACTTCCGCATTATTCTGGGGGACGAGGTCCGCTGGATCTCGGCGCGCGGCCAGGGCGCGGATGCGGGCATCGTCGAGGGGGTGATGTTCGGCATCTTCCTGGACGTGACCAATCGCAAGCAGGCGGAGGAGGGTCACGAACTGCTGGCCGGCGAGATGAGCCACAGGGTCAAGAACCTGCTCGCGGTCGCAACCGGTCTCACGCACATCTCCCGGCGGTCCGGCAAAGGCGCCGAGGAGATGGCCGAGGACCTGATCCAGCGCCTCACCGCGCTCGGCCGCGCCCACGACCTCGTTCGTCCGCTTCCCGGCAGCCAGGGCAAGGCCGCCCTCCTGGGCGACCTGCTGTCGGTCCTGCTCGCGCCCTATGACGATCCGGGGGCGTTCGCCGGGCGCATCCGGGTGGCCGTGCCCCGGATGGGCATAGGGGAAGGGACCGCGACGACCCTCGCGATGGTGATCCACGAGCTGGCCACCAACTCGGTCAAGCATGGCGCCCTGTCCGTCCAGGAAGGGACCTTGGACGTTTCGGGGTCGTGCGACGACACCCACCTGCAGCTCACCTGGGCGGAAGACGGCGGGCCCAAGGTCCAGGGAACGCCCGAGATGCGGGGGTTCGGCAGCAAGATGATCTCCCGCAGCATGTCCCAGCACTTCGACGGCGGCCTGTCGTACGACTGGCAGCCCAGCGGCTTGGTCGTGACGTTGCGGATGCGGAAGGACCGCCTCGCCGCTTAGCCGCGAGCCTGCGCCAGGGCGTCGGGCGGAGATATCAGTCAAGGCTGCGAGACAGAGGCCCCGTGCCGCCGGAACGCCGACGGCCTTCGTCGGGCTGGCTTCTTCGTCCGGACAGGCTTACACTGCCGGCATCACCGGCCAAGACGACAGGCGCCGGTGGCTGAGAGACCCCCGCGCTCCCGCCTGTGACGGGAGAGCGCATGTCCAGCAAGATCACAGACCTACGGATCATCGGCCTTCGCATAGAACGGGCCGCCGATCACCAGCGCATGGTCATCGCGCGTCGCCAGGTGGTGGCCCGCGCTCGTGCGCTTGTGCTGCCGCGCCTGCAGGCCGCGAACGATCCAGACCCACAAGCTGCATAACGAGCCCCGATGGAACGCTACTTCTTCCACGTCACCTATGGCGAAACCACGCGGGATAACGAGGGGTTTTTGCTCCCGAGCCTGCAGGAGGCCCGGGCCGCCGCCGTGCAGTTGCTGGGCGAGATGCTCCGGGATCAGGGCGATAGCTTCTGGGCGAAGCCCGACCTGGTCGTGACGGTCACGAACGCCGACAACTTGACGCTCTGGACCCTGAGCGTGACGGGCGCCGAGGCGGCGAGCGTCTCCATGGGTCGGCTCAGGGCGCGATAGCCGGCGCTCAGCCGGCTAGGCTGCGGCGAGGTGCAGGTAGTCCTCGTTGAACTCGCCGGCGGCCGTGAGCCGCGACCACTCCAGCACCTGCAAGCGCCCGGTGCGCATCTGGATGATCTCTTCGCCGCGGAGCTGCTGGAGCACGCGATTGACGTGGACGCTCGACAGTCCGAGCGCGTCCGCCAGCTCCACCTGCGTCAGGCGAAGCTCGATCGTGTCGTCCTTGGCGAGGCCGACCGCCCTGAACTTCACCACCAGCTCGCAGAAGAGGTGGGCGATCCGCGCGTAGGCCGAGCGCCGCCCCAGCCCCACCATCCACTCCCGGAACACCGCCGCATCGACGAGCGTGTCCCGCCAGAGCATGTCGGTCAGCCTGGGATGGGCATGGGTCAGGCGGCGAATGGCCTCGTGGGGAATGTAGACCACCCGGCTTGGCAGCAGAGCCGCGAGGCTGTGGTCCATCTTCCTGAGGTGGAGGCTTTGCAGGTCGGGGATGTCGCCCGGGACGTGGAACGACAGGATCTGTCGACGTCCGTCCGGGAGCAGCTTGTAGCGGCAGGCGAAGCCTTCCAGCACCAGGCAGCACTCCTTCGGGGCGTCTCCTTCCCGGACCAGGTCCTCGTCACCCTTGGGCTCGCTCACCCGGATCGGCAGGTCGCGGATCGCGGCGCGCTGCTCCTGGGTCACCGGGCCCATGCTCTCAAGCTTGTCGAGCAGGCGGTCGTAATTCGGCTGGGAACGCAGGGGATCGTGCATGGGTGCTCCAGGGCTGCGAGGCTGGGAGCACAGGTTGTCTCTCGGCCGCCGGCAGCCTCCACAAAGGGCCAGCGATGAGGCCATCATAGGCGAAGAGTGGCGGGCTGTCCCCTCACATAGGTGGACGCACCGCCGAAAGGCGCAGGCCGCCTGCGCACGTCCCCGCGTCGTCTGGCGCGCGGCGTCCCGAGCCGCCGTGGCGAAGTCGAGCTTCCTTCCGTCGCATGGCCGCGCCCCGCGCCCCTTACTACCTGAACGCCCCAGTCAAAGGTGTGGAGACATGCAGGCCTACCGCGTCTACCGGTTGAACCCGGCGGGGAAGATCACCAGCGGCGAATGGATCGAGGCCGCGAACGAGGACGACGCCCGAGCCGCGGCGCACGCGATGTGCGATCCGGCGACGCCGAAGGTCGAGCTTTGGCGCGGCGCGATGCGCGTGGCGGTCCTCCCATGCGAAGGCGGCGAGGCCGCGTAGGCGGCCCCCACGCCCCCTGCGCGGCGCTGCCGCCTCGACGGCCGCAACTGGCGCTCTGCGTTCGCCAAAGCTTTCCCACGAAGTTGCGTCGGCGGCTTAACCGATCCGGGCGCCGCGAAGCGCCGCCACGGTGGAACAAGCTTGGCCTGGGCGCGTTTTCCCTCCGCAGCGACACACACGCCCCCCCACCGCCGGCCTGCATCTCGGGTCCGGCCACCGCTGCCATCGCCCCCGGCCGGAAGGCCGGGGGCTTTTTGCTGCTTCAGGCGGCCGCCGACAGGCGCGGTGGCGCTCGGGAACGAGGCCGTTTCAGAGCGGCGTCGTTGAACCAAATTTAGCCTATGTTAGTTTTGAGATGATGGGACGATCGGACGACTTCTACCGGGGCAAGGCGCAGGAGTGCGAGACGCAGGCCTCGCACTTGAAGGATCCCGCCCAGAGGGCTCCCTGGCTGAAGATGGCCCGGGACTGGCGCGCCCTGCTGTCGAAGAAGGGCGTGCGATCGGGCGGTTGAAGTCGTAGGCCTACCTCCGCCATTTGCTTCCGGAGTTCGTCGGCGCACGACATGCGCAGACCCGGCCTGGCGGGCTCGCAACGCGCCCGCCGCAAGCGCATTGTCCACAGGATTGATGTGATCGTCGCCCGGGAGGCCCCGCGGCGGCGGGGAACGACGCAGGTCATGGACGAGAACAGCTCGGACGTCTCTCCCAACGACTTCGAGCCGGCCAAGCCCGGCACGGCGGCGCGTACGCTCGCGCAGTCGGGCATCGAGCAGCTCAGGGCGGCTGGCGGCGTCTTCGTCGAGGCGGTGCGCGCCACCCGCATGCCCATGGTGGTGACCGATCCGGCGCTTCCGGGCAACCCGATCGTCTTCGCCAACGGCGCGTTCCTCGAGCTGTCGGGCTACAGCATGGCCGAGGTGCTCGGGCAGCAGCCCTACTTCATGAACGGCGACGAGACGGACCCGACCGACGCGGACAGGTTCCAGGAGGCCCTGTCGCAGGACCGCGACGAGATCCTAGAGGCCGTCCAGTATCGCAAGGACGGCTCCCGCTTCGTCGCCTCCGTCTTCCTGAGCGCCTTCAAGGACGGCGATGGCCGCACCCTGCATCAGTTCCTCTCCTACTTCGACATCACCCGCCGGGTCGAAGCGGAAGACGAGCTCGCCGCGCGCCGGAAGATGGAGGCCCGGCTGCGCGAGAGCGAAGAGCGGTTCCGACAGTTCGCCGACGCGACCACGGACGCCTTCTGGGTGCGGAACGCCGACAGCCTCCTTATGGAGTACCTGAGCCCGGCGTTCGAGCGCATCTACGGGGAGGACCGGGCGGCGGTGCTGGGGGCCGGCCTCGGCGAGTGGACCCACCTGATCCATCCCGACGACCGGGCCGGCGCCGTGGCGGCCCTTGAGCGCGTACGCGCCGGCGCCCGGGTCACGCACGAGTTCCGGATCGTCCGGCCGGACGGCGCCTTGCGCTGGATCGAGAACACCGACTTCCCCCTCTACGACGCCCGAGGGCGGCTTCAGCGGATCGGGGGCATCGCCCGCGACGTGACCGCGGCGAAGCGGGCCGCCGCGCGCCAGCAGCTTCTGCTGGCGGAACTGCAGCATCGCGTACGGAACATCCTGGCGATGATCCGGTCCGTCGTTCGGCGGACCGTGGGAAACGCCGAGACCGTCGAAGAGGTCGCCAACCACCTGGATGGCCGGCTGAGTTCGCTGGCCCGGACACAAGGCCTTCTGACCCGCGCGGCCGGAGCAGGCGTGGACCTGGAGATGCTGGTCCGCGAGGAGCTGCTGGCCCAGCGCGCCGACGACACGAAGGTGCTGGTGGAGGGACCAGCGGTCGAGCTCGCCCCCAAGGCCGCCGAGGTGCTCACCCTGGCCGTCCACGAGCTTGCGACCAACGCCACCAAGTACGGCGCCTTCGCCCAGCCCAACGGGTCCCTCGTCGTCCGGTGGCGCGTCGAGCCGGCCGGCGCCGCACGCACGCTCCGGCTGACATGGAGGGAGAGCGGCGTGCTGGTCGTCGCAAACGCGCCTCGGCGGAGGGGCTTCGGCAGCGAGCTCGTCGAGCGGCGCGTCCCGTACGAGCTGAAGGGCGAGGGATCGATGCAGCTCCTGCCTGGCGGCCTACAGGCCCAGATCTCGTTCCCCCTCGTCCCCGGCGAAAGCATCCTGGCGACCGACCTGCCCAAGACCTCGCCCAACGCGGAGGATCTCCCATGAGCTCGCCGCAGGCGCTCGAGGCCGTCGGGGTCCTGGTCCTGGAGGACGACTTCTACCTGGCGGAAGACGCGCGTCGGACGCTGGAGGAGGCGGGCGCAACGGTCATCGGCCCATTTTCCGACGCTGACGAAGCGATCGCGGCCGCCGAGCGGGAGAAACCGAGCTGCGCCCTCGTCGACATCAACCTGGGCGACGGTCCGGACTTCGCGCCGGCCAAGGCCCTGATCGCCCGCGGGATTTCGATCATCTTCGTCACGGGCTATGACGCCGCCGTGATCCCCCCGGAACTCGCAGCCGTCCCTTGCCTGCAGAAGCCGGTGGAGCCGCGTCACATCCTGGACGCGATCCAGTCCCTTTCCCTGCATTGACGCGCGACGCCAACGGAGCGCCGCGGCTTTGTAGGGTCCGCTTCGTTGAGGAGCAGGCATCGCCCTCGAAACAGGCGATGCATCAGGTGCAGCGGGTCCGGGCGCGGGCAAAATGTTCCCGAACCCAGCAATTTTGACCCGCGCAGGAAGGACTGCAGTCCGGGTGAACCGCGATAGCCCGAGGGTCTCTCGATCAGCCCGGCGCGGAGGCGGCGCGGGGCGTCACGGCGCTCGATCGGCCCGCGTGCGAGCCGACGTCGAAGCCGGCGATCTGCTCGAGTGCGCGTCTGTCCTCCAGCGCCAGACGACCCGCGCGGCAGCGGATCAAGCCGGCCCGCCGCAGCTGCTGCAGGGTGCGGTTCATGTGGACGATCGAGAGACCGAGGGTGTCCGCCAATGTTTCCTGGGTGAGCGGGAACGGCACCGTCTCCCCTTCGACGAGGCCCACCGCCCGGAGGCGGGCGTGGAGGTCGAGCAGCAAGTGCGGTCCGCTCGAGCGCCGATAGACGGCCCAGGCGCACCAGGTGATCCACGAGGGCCTGGTGCTGCCGTACAGCCTGGCTTCGGAGCAGATCGGCCATGGCGCGGTGCTCGACGGTCTCGGCGCGCAGCACCGCGGCGATGCTGCCGAAGTTCGCGGTCCCGACGCGGCTCAGCGCCACCGTCGAGCATCCGCTCGGCTGCGAGCTGAAGCTCGCCAGACCGCAGATGTCCCCAGGCAATAGGAGATGGAGGATCTGCCTGCGGCCGTCGGGCAGGGACCGACAGCAACCGGCCCACCCGCTCTGCACGATCCGCAGCACAGGCTGCTCCTCGGCCACGTGCTCGATCGTGGCGCCGGTGCTGTACCACTCCTCGGAATGCGCCGGCTGTACCCTTCCGAGCCACGCGGCTGAAGGGTCGAGAAGCTCGGATCTGGGCGCCAGCAGCCGCGCCCCGCCGCTGTTTTGCGATGTGACCGTCATTTGGTGCTTTCCCATCCTCGCGGTCAGCCAAAGCATGGGATGGATGGCGCGGCGCTTACCCACGTTAAGACTTGGGACGCCGTCGGCACATTCAACCGTGAACCCAGCCTTGCAACCTGGAGCGCCCCGCGCGATCGGTCGCAGTTCCCAAGGCTTCTGTCGTAGGACCCAACCTCGCCCTCGGCGCCGCCGGCGTGCTGCGCGACAGAGGAGCCATCCGACGGTGGAAGCGACGCCGGCCGCCATCGGGCCCACCACACGCGACCCATCGCCATCACGGATGACCGCGCATCGTCACGGTGATCCGGGCGCCATCTTCGGCCTTGTTATCGGGTCCCAGCCCGGACGAGGCGCTCGGCCTTGTGAAATCGCGCGAAGGGACCGCTGCCCCGCGCCCCCATCGTCGCGCGCCGTGGGGTTGTTCGCCGGCCTAGACTGCGCTCAGGCGAGCGGGGGCAGAAGGCGCGTCTCGCGGCCGGGGCCGCGTACCTGTGGGCCCGCGGCGCGCCGCTTTCAGTATGGCCAGCCGAAGCTCTGCGCCTCGTCGGCCCATGCGGCGAGGCGCAGAGCCCAATCCGGAGGCGTCAGGATTGGCGCCGGGTGCGGTCGACCACCTGCCAGACGCGCGCGGCGCTGGCGTAAATCTGCATCCGCAGTGGATCGAGGGCCTGCATGGCGCCTACGGTCGGATAGAGGCGCCCTCCGCGTCGTTCCAGAAAGCCACGCGCAACCATCGCGGCGACCTTGCGGCGGACGGTCTCCCTGGGGATGCGGCAGGACTCTGAGATCGACCGGACATTGGTGCCGCCTCCGGGCAGCTCCGCAATCTTGCCGGCGAGTAGATCGCCGCGGGAGACCGCCCCGAACGCCCCTGCGGACTGGGCGCGGGTCAATACCGCCAGGAACACGGTCCAGTCCTCTAGGTCGCAAAAGTGCTCCCGAGCCTTGAGAAGCACGGCGAGCACCTCCGCCACGATGGGGGGGCCTGTGCGTGGATAGTCGCTCACGAGGCGTTCAACCTCCTCCGTCAAGTCCATGAACCCTCCCGCAGGCTTCAAGACCAAACTGGCATGTTCGCTGCGCCGCGGACGCCGCCGGCGACGAGTTCAGGCCTGCAGGCGCTCCGGGACATGGCCAGCCGGAGCCCCTCTGTCGACCGGATCTGAGCCTGTCGTCAGCGCCTCCTCCAGCGCCTCCATCAGGCGAGTGAGCTCGATGGGCTTGGCGACCCAACCATCCATACCGGCCTCGGCGTACTCGGCGAGGTGATGGGCCATGACATTGGCGCTCAGCGCCAGGATCGGTGTGCGCGGGAGGGCGAGGCGCGCTTCCTGTTCCCGGATTTCGCGAGCGGCGGCGACGCCGTCGAGCACCGGCATCTGCACGTCCATGAGGACGACGCTCCACGCGCCGCTACGCCAGGCCGCCACCGCGTCCGCCCCGTTTCCGACCACCTGGATCTCGATCCCAAGTGGTTCCAGCAGGGCGCGTAGGACGAGTTGATTGGTCGGGTTGTCTTCCGCGGCCAGGATGCGAATCCCTTCCTCACGCTCGTGGAGCTCTGCCGCGCCGACCAGTTCGGCCGCATCATCGGCGGGCGCATCCGCCCGGGCCAGAGGCAGCCTGACAGTGAAGCGTGACCCCTGGCCAAGCACGCTCTCGACCCGGATCGAGCCGCCCATCAGCTCCGCGAGCTCGCGACAAATCGCCAGGCCAAGCCCGGTGCCGCCGAATCGACGGGTGGTCGACGAGTCGGCTTGCGCAAACTTGTGGAAGAGCTTGGCAAGACTCTCCTGGGCGATGCCGACGCCTGTATCCGCAACCTGGATCACCAGCTCGCCGCCAGCCCGGTCGATGGAGATTTGGACCGACCCCGCGTCGGTGAATTTCACGGCGTTGGTCACCAGGTTGTAGAGGATCTGACGAACACGAATGGGATCGCCCCGCCAGTACCCCTTGGCCGCCTCCGAGACGTTGAGGACCAGGTAGATATCCTTCGCGGCAGAGAGCGCGGTGAAGTTGGCCTGCGCCTCGGCCGCCAGGGCGCCGACATCCAGGACCCCGTCTTCCAGCTCGATCCGCCCAGCTTCGATCTTGGCGAGGTCGAGCAGATCGTTGAGAAGATCGAGCAGCGCCCGGCCGGAGGTGTTGATGACGGCCAAGCGTTCGCGTTGGGTCGGAGAAAGCGCCTCATGACCCATCGCCTGGGCCATGCCAAGCACACCGTTCAGGGGTGTCCGGATCTCGTGGCTGATGTTGGCCAGAAACTCGCTCTTGGCGGCGTTCGCCGCCTCGGCGAGCCCGGTCTTCTCCTCCAGCTCACGCTTTGCGCGGATCAGCTGAACGTGCTCTCGCCAGGAGGAGAGGGCGGAGCTCAGGGCGAAGCCTGCCAGCAGCAGGAAGGCGGCCTCCACGCCAAGCAGACCAGGGCCGGGCGGGCCGTCGCGCACAGGCAGGATCGCCAGGCAGAGCACCGGGGGGAAGGAAGCGGCGATGAGGTGGGGCAAATTGCGGTGCGAGGTGCGAACGACGTAGAGAAGCACCCCGGCGGCGAGGGCGAGCGCCACCATGCGGGCCGGCTCCGTGCCCTTGTCCCACGTCGCCACAGCGATCAATGACCAGGCGGCGCTAGCGATGAACGAGGCGAGCAGGCGGACGACCCGCGAGGGCCCCGGGGCCTTCGCCAGAAGCGCCGGTGACGTCGCCCACCACAGCATCAGCTCCGCGGGAAGGGTCAGCGTCCACCAGATGACAGCCTCGTGCGCGCCAGCCGGAAGAACGCAGACCAAAACGGCGGCGATGGAAAGGGCGATGCGCTGCGGCGCCGTGCGCCGTGTGCTGGCGGCGGTTGCGTCGAAATGCTCGTCGAGGTGGAATAGCTGCCACAGGGCCATAGCGCACGTCTCTACTGAGCCACCGCTTTAGCGCGACGGGGCGAACAAACGGCTAAGCGGCGTCCTTAACGAACACTGCCTCGTCCGCCGTGACGTTATTCAGCCGCGCCCGGATTCGCATGCCGGCCGACGGCGGGTGGACTCAGCGCTGAGGCTCATGCCGCTCGAATTCCGCTGGCGGCGGGGCTTCGGCCTTTCCCAGCCAGCGGCCGGCGAGATCCATGTAGTCGCCCATCATCGCGAGGTCGTCGCACGTCTCGGCGAGCTCGTGCGTCGCGGCCGCCATGCGCAGGGAGTGTTCACGCCAGCGCCCCGCGGGCGCCCCCGACTGGTCTCCGCCAGCCTTCAAGGGACGACCCGCTTGGCCAGTTGGGTCGCAAGTTCGGCAGGCGCGAGAGGCTTCATCAGAAATGCCCTGTCCGGCACGCCGAAGGACCGGAACGATTCGGGCGGGACCTGTCCGCTGACATACAGAACCCCGAGATCGGGGATCACCTGCCGCGCGAAGCGGGCCACCTCGAAACCCGTGGTCGCCACGCCCAGGTGAATGTCGATGATGAGCGTGCCGATCGTCGGCAACGCGGTGATCCATGGGTAGGCGGCGCGGTCGCTGTCGGCGGTCTCGACGGTCATCCCGCCTTCGCTGACGGCCTCGGCGATCACCTCGCCGACGAGCGGGTCATCGTCCACCACCAGCACGCAACTCATCACATACTCCAAGCGGGGGCTCGCGAAGGGGTTGCTTGCCGAGTCCACTAGCCGACACTTTCCTGCTTGGTCTTCCGTCAGTCCAGGGGCGACAATCATCGACGCTGAACTTTCACCTCCAGGTCGCTCCTCACCGGCGCGTGCAACTTGCGGAGTTGTAGATGTTCTTGGCAGCAACGCGAAGAATAGTGGCGCGACGCGCCTATGCCGGATCTTCAACGGCCTGATACGGGGTCTCGCAAGCCTCCTTCAGCAGGGCGGCGCCGTCTCCGCCGCTTCGTGCATTCAGCCCGCCAGTCACAGTGATGCTGAGGGCGGTGAAGTCGCGGCGCAGGCGGTAGATGGGGGCGAGATCTGAGGCTGGATCATGTCGTGGAAACCTACGGAAGGAATGCGCTGCGGAGCAGGACGATGGCGATCAGGAGCGTCATGACGCCAGTGGCGCCGTCGAAGACGCGCCACGCCATCGGCTTGGCGAACAGTGGAGCAAGGAAGCGCGCGCCAGGCCATCAGGCCGCGCAGGACTTCGGGCCGATCCTCTTTGAAGGCCAGCGTCGCCGCCGCCCGTGCGCTGGATGGAACCGCACATCCAGCCTCTCCGCGCCGGAATCCGTTCTGACGTCCGCAACTCTTGGGCCGTCGGCGGAACAGGCGCGCAGCGGTGGAGTTGTTCGCCCGTCTCTTACCCTCGGTGTCGAAATGCCCCTGCTGTCGATCATCCGATTCTTCACGATCGTGCTCTCGCTGGTCCTCCTCGGCGCGGCGGGCTACCTGCTCTGGAGCTGGTATCAAGGCGATCTCGTGCGCGACGCCGCTGGCGACCTGCAGCGGGTGCGGGAAGACTGGCGGCTCTGGACCGGCGGAGCCCTCCTCGCTTGGTCCTTCCTAGGCCGCAGCGTGGTTCCCCTGTTGCTGGCGAAGGCCGACATCCGGCGGACCCGGGCCGAGAGGGCCGAAGGCCAGATGATCGCCAGCTCCACCGGCTCTACCCTCTATGTCGAACAGCATGGACCTGTCGGTGCGCCGCCGATCATCTTCACCCACGGCTGGGGCATGGACAGCACCTTCTGGAACTACGCCAAGCAGGATCTCGGCGATCGCTTCCGCCTGGTGCTCTGGGACCTTCCTGGACTTGGCAAGTCGAAGGCCGGCAAGGACGCCGTACGGCTGGAGGCGTTCGCCGCCGACCTGGCGACCCTGGTTGAAGTGACAGGGCGGCAGCCGGCCGTGCTTGTCGGCCACAGCATCGGCGGCATGACTATCCAGACGCTGATCCGCGACAACCCGCAGCTTCAGGCGCGGCTCGCCGGGCTTGTGCTGCTGAACACCACCCACACGAACCCGCTGAAGACGATGGTCCTGAGCGGCCTTGCCCGCGCCTTGCAGCGGCCGGTCCTCGAGCCGGTCATGAAGCTGATCATCGCCCTGCAACCGCTCGTCTGGCTCTCCAAGTGGCAGAGCTATCTCAGCGGCTCCGCGCACCTGGCCCATCGCCTGGGCTTCGGCAAGTTCGTCACCCGCAGCCAGCTCGAGCACGCGACCCTGCTTTCGACCCGCAACCCGCCCGGCGTGCTGGCGCGCGGCGATCTGGCCATGTTCCACTGGGACGCAAGCGAAGCGCTCGCCAGGCTCCGCATCCCGCTGCTGGTCATCGGGGGAGACAAGGACATCGTCACCAAGCTTGAGGCGAACCGCACGATCGCCGGCGAGAGCGACATGGCCCGCCTGCACGTCGTGGAGGGCGTCAACCACATGGGCCCGATGGAGCGCGCCGACCTCTACAATCAGCTGATCGGCGACTTCGCGCTGGAGGTTCAACCGAGCGCTTCCGTGGATCTGCCCTCCCGCTTCGATCGTGCTGGGGATGACACGGCGCGCGAGCTGCGGCCTGATGAACGCCTGACCCGCCCTCCGGCCACGTGACGGGCAGCGCAGAGTTCACGCGACTTCGCGGGGCAAAGCCCGGCGCGATCAAGGCCGCTCGCCGACCGGCGCCGGCGAGCATGCGCGAGGGCTGACCAGCGGACGCACGGCCGGCTAGCTGCGCCGCATGGAGATCATCTGTGGTGGGCCTTCCGGCGGGTCGGAGATCTTCAGGACACGGTGCGCACGGTGCTGACGGACTGGCGCCGTGACATCGGCGTCAGCTAGGATTCTTAGGTCGTGATGCGTCGCCAAGCCCACGCCGAGCAGGGACACTGATCCTCCGGGACGGTTTCGGCGAACGGAGGACGGCCGTAAGCACGGCCCATGCCAAGTCTGCGGGTCACACGCTCTCTCCGCGACCGTCCTTGAAGTCTTTTAGGTGAGCCGTTCCACCAAGGCGGCCAATTGATCCAGCGTGGCGCCCCAGCCTTCCTGGAAGCCCATCTCCTCGTGCTTGCGAGAGTCTTCCGGGGTCCTGTGCAGAGCCCGGGCCGAGTATCGTGTCCCGGCGCCCTCCGCCTCGAAGGTCATGATGGCGGTGAGGGCAAGCCAGGGCTCCGTCGGCTGCCAACCTTCCTTGAGCACGGTCGTAAACGCCAGGCGGGTCTCCGGAACCACTTCGACGAAACAGCCTTCGACGTGCGGCTGGAAGTCGCCGTCACCCTCGCGCATCAGAGTCTCGAAGCCACCCCCCGGCCGCAGGTCGAGCTTGACGACCTTGCATTCCATGGGGGCCGGGATCCACCACCTGGCCAGATGCTCGGGCATGCTCCAGGCCTTCCAGATCACCGACGGGGGCGCCTTGATGAAGCGGTCGATCGTCAGTTCCGACGTTTCAACCTTCATGGTCTCCGCCCTTCATAAGGTGAGTTTCGACGTAGTCGGCGAGGCGATCGGCCTGCGCCTCCCAGATGGCCCGTTGTTCGGAGAGCCAGGCCTCCGCGAGCGCCAGGCGCGGGGCGTTCACCCGGCAGGTGCGCACCCGCCCAACCTTCTGGGACCGAACCAGGCCATCCTCCTCGAGAACCCGAAGGTGCTTCAGAAACGAGGGGAGCCCCATGTCAAAGGGGGCTGCGAGCTCCTTGACCGAGGCTGGGCCACGCGCAAGCCGAGCGAGGACCGCTCGTCGGGTGGGGTCGGCAAGGGCGTGGAACACCCCGTTGAGAGATGCGCGAGAGTTCTCCATCTGGACAACCATAAGCGATAGTTATCCATTTGGCAAACTAATTGGCTCTCCAAACACAGGCCTCGCGGGCATGCATCTGCTCAAGCCGCCGCTCACCTACAGCTCTGGCGCCCGGAACAGCGTCATTGGGCTGGGCTGGAGGCTGAGCCTCCCCGACCGGCCGCAGGCCGCGCCGCCGACGACGTATGCGCTTCACTCGCTGAGCCTATCGCTAGCGCCAGGCCGCCGCGCATCCGGCCCCACCCGCCCGTCGATCTTGGACGGGGAGCGTCTCAACCAGGGGCGGCGTACGCTTGGCCGCCGGCAAGTCCGCGCCCCAAAGGAAGGCTTGGTGTAGGGCCCGGCGCCACAAGCGTCGGCCTATGCCGTGTTTCGGGGCAGCGGGCGCCCCTCGCCGAGCCTAACAAATTTCGCGAATATCCCCTGTCGGCGTTGTTGCCAACCCGCCCGCCAACAGCGGATGACCCGCCGGTTGAGAGGGGCTAACACGCCGGCCGATGGTCCAAGGTGAGCTGAATGACTGAAATCCTGTCCGCCGGGCGGCTGGACCTTTCCTTCCTCAGCGGCGGCGGCCGGGTCGGCGAGATGATGCGCGGCCATGAATGGAAGGGCTCGCCGCTTGGACAGCCCGCCTCCTGGCCGCAGTCGCTGCGCTCTGTCGTCGGGCTTCTGCTGAATTCGAAGTTCCCGATGTTCGTGGCTTGGGGCGAGGATCTTGGCTTCCTCTACAACGACGCGTACGCCGAGATCCTCGGCGCCAAGCATCCAGCCGCGCTGGGCGGTCGGTTCCGACAGGTGTGGGCCGAAATCTGGGAGGAGATCTCGCCGTTGGTCAGCACCGCTATGAGGGGCGAGGCGTCCTACCACGAGAACCTTCGGCTCACCGTCAGCCGCAAAGGATACGACGAAGAGGCCTGGTTCACCTTCTCGTACTCGCCGGTTCGCGCGGAGGACGGGATCGTCGCCGGCATGTTCTGCGCGGTGCACGAGACCACCGAGCTGGTGCTGGCGGAGCGCAGGTTGAGCGGTGAGCGCCAGCGGCTGGTCGACATGTTCGAACAGGCGCCGACCTTCATGGCGATGCTGTCCGGTCCCGAGCATCGGATCGAGATGGCCAATCCCGGCTACATGGCCCTGGTGGGCCATCGGCCCGTGGTGGGCCGGACGGTGGCGGACGCCCTGCCGGACGCCGTGGCTCAGGGCTACCTCACCCTGCTCGACGGCGTCTACTCGAGCGGCGTCGCCTATGCCGCCAACGGCGCCAAGTATGCGGTCCAGGCCGAGCCCCAGGGGCCCGTCGACGAGCGCTATGTCGACTTCGTCTACCAGCCCCTGAAGGATGGCGAGGGCAAGGTCACAGGGGTCTTCGTGCTCGGGGCTGACGTTACGGACCGCACCTTGTCGGAACTGGCGGTGCGGTCGAGCCAGGAGCAGCTGAAGCTCATGGTCCTCGAACTCAATCATCGGGTGAAGAACAACCTCGCCACCGTCCAGTCCATCGCGGTCCAGACGCTTCGGGGTTCCGACCCGCCTGAGCGGATGCGCGAGGCGCTTGTCCAGCGGATCTCCGCCCTGGCCGCCGCGCATGACATCCTCACGCGGGAGCAGTGGGAAGGCGCGACCCTCTCGAATATCGCCCTGGGCGTGCTGGAACCGCTTGCCGTGGGCGATCGCATCCGGCTTTCCGGCTCCGAGGTCCGTCTGTCCAGCAAAGTCAGTCTCGCGCTGTCGATGGCCTTCCACGAGCTGGGCACCAATGCGGTGAAATACGGGGCGTTGAGCACGGGAAGCGGATCGGTCGAGCTGACGTGGCAGGTGGCCGGCGGAGATCAGCTGCGCCTCGAATGGCGCGAACGCGGCGGTCCCCCCGTGCATGCTCCGGCCCGGCGTGGATTTGGCTCCAGGCTGCTGGAGCGCGGGCTTGCCGGCGAGCTCAACGGGGAGGTCGAGATGACCTTCCCGGCTGAGGGGCGTGCGCTGCCGGATCACGGCGTCGTTGGCTGAGGCGTCCTAGGGCGGCGCCCTCAAGCCGAACGCCGAACGGCGACGCTCCGCTCCTGCCTCTCTCCCTCGAGCTCGTGTCCGCCGCGCAACCCAGTGTCGACGCCTCCACGAACTTACCGACCTCGCTCTCCGCCACGTCCCGCATCCAGGATCAGGGCGCCGCGCGGCCCAGGCAGGAGGTCGAGGCTCTTGCCGGTTCGCGGAGGCGACTGGCCGAAGCCCAGCCTGGCGTAAACCTCCTCGCCGTCACGGCTGCGGACGATCACCCAGGGGATCCCTCCGAGCTCGTCATGCGAGCCGCTTTGGACCACCTTCCCGCGGACCCGCTCGTCGCCGAGCTCGCCCACCGCTCGCCCGGTTTCAAGCCGCCGCCGATGCAGGGTCCGGATGATGTCCCGCCGCAGCTGCAGGCTGCGCAGCCGCGCTTCCAGGTCCGCATCGAGCCGGTAGCGGCGTCCTTGGCGGGTCGCGAGCCCGAGCGCCTCGAGGTGCCGCAACCGGCCCCGGGTCAGCGCGGCCCAGGCGTCGTTCACGCCGACGCCATCGTCCACGAGCCGGTCCGCGTCGGCGGCGGCCAGCAGGCGGCGGTCGAAGCCGGTGAACCGACCGGACCGGGTCTCCCGCCACACCCGCCGCTCGGCGTCCGCGCGGGACAGATCGCCCAGCAGCTCGTGCGCCACCTCCTGGGCTCGCGCCCGGAAGCCGTAGGCGATATAATCGCGCGGGATCACCAGGTCCTTGCCGTTCGCCTTGCGGCCGCGGATCAGCAGGTGGGCATGCGGCTGGTCCGTGTCGAAATGGCAGGTCCCGACCCACTCCAGCTCCGGCTGGCCGAGGTCGTCCGCCACGCGTCGCATCACCTCCCGGGCGTACGCCTTCAGGTCGGCGATCCGGTCGCCGTGCTCCGGCGAGACGATGAGGCGGAAGTGGTGCCGATCGGGCGCCCACCTCGCCGTGGCCGCCGAGGGCTCCAGCTCGTCCGTCGCTCGGTCGAAGAACTCGGGTCGGGCGCCCTCCGCCCCGGCGCCGGACCGCCCCAGATAGGCCAGGTGCTTGGCCAGGGCGACACCCCGCCCGGCGCCACGCCCGGCGTGCCTCGAGACCAGCGCCTTGACGATCACCCGCTGCCGGACGTCCAGCTTGAAGGATCGCCCTGAACGCCGCTGCGCCGACCTGAGCACGCCGGCCCGGCCGCCGATCGCGAACAGCCGCGACGCCGCCAGCCGCTGAAGCATGACGGTCCGCACCCCCGCCCGGTCGGATTTCAGGGATGTGGGAAGCCGCACGTAAAGGGGCCGCTCGCCGCGGATCTGCGGCTCCGCCAGTCGGACGTGGATGGCTTCGCGCACGAGCATCGAACGCTCTCCTGCCGTTCGGAAGGCCGCACGTCACCGCACGTCGCACAATGCAGCCGTGGCCGCCCTAAACCGCTGAAAGCCTAAAGCAAAACGGAAGCAAACTCATCTCTTTTATCTTGCCCTGAGCCCCGAAATCCGTGTGACGACAAATCGGCGCAATCGAAATCAACATTCATCATGCCCGAGCAAGTCGCATTTTCGGCCTAAGCTAAGCCGAGTCTCGAGCACTCGGATCGGCCAAACGAAGAAACCCGCCCGGCCGGAGCCGAGCGGGTCGCACAGACAGAGAGAAGCGGAAGCCTAGGCCGCTCTGGCCTGAATGGCCAGGTGCCGGCCGCCACGGGCCTGGGCGAGCTGCGCCAGGTTCAGCGCCGGTCCGAACGGCTGCGACCGTCCGCGGCGTTCGCCGTCCAGCGACTGCGCCAGCGTCAGGCAGCAGGTCGGCTCCAGCGCCAGCAGGTCATCGTTGGCCCGGAACGGCGCGGCCTTGCCGTGGCGGTCGAAGTCGGCGCGGGCGAGCACCAGGGTCACGTGCTTCTGCTGGGCCCAACGAATCGCCAGCCGCTCCGCCCCGCGGGCGCCGGTGGTCGCCAGCGCCATGTCGGGCCACTGCGTCTTCGCCCAGTTCAGCGCGTCGAAGATCCGCCGCGCGTCCTCGGCGCCGTCGGCGAACGGCGCGGCGCGGAAGGCCACGACCGGGCCGGTCACCTCGGCTTCGCCGGCCTTCCGGCGTTCCGCCGCCCGGGCCACCTGCTTGGCGTCCAGTTCCGCCGCCGTAAGCCGCGTGCCCCGCCGGCTGCCGCGCCAAGCCGTCCAGACCTGGCCGGTCTGCACCGTGTAGACCTCGGCCGCGGCGTCGCGGACGAGCTCGGCCGCCGTCTGGCTGACGTCGGCCGCACGGGTCGCGCGCGTGGCGTCCTGCAGTTCGGTGTCGGCCATCTCCGATCCGTCGAAGTCGCGCTCCAGGACGCGCATCCGGTCACGGGCCCGGTCGGCGTCGCGCTCGATGCGGCCCGCCGCCGAATGGAAGGCGCCGATCAGGCTTTCGCAGAGGATGGTCTGGACGTCCTCGAGCGCTGTGTCGCCGAGGACGTCGAGCAGCTCGGTCATCAGGGCGTGGCCGAGCTGCACGAGGGCCGCTTCCGTCGGATGCGGCCGCGGGTCTTCCAGCGCCGCGGCCTGGACGTCGAAAGCGGTGTCCGAAGACGAGAAGGCGTGAAGGGAGAAGGTCATGACGATGACTCCATCGGTCTGAAGCACGTCGACTGCGCCCGATGCGCAACGACCCTCTCCCCGCCCACGTCGGGCCCCCGGCGGTCACCGGAGCGGAGCCTCAGGCGGAGCGCAGGGGAACGGCCGCCAGGCCGTTGACGGCCGGGGTGACGTGACAGGATCGGAGGGCGTTGTGTGGGGGTGTCTGCGCCCGCCGACGAGGCGGGCGCGCTGTCCGGCGCGGGGACCGCGCCGGGAGCGGGAGCAGACCCTGCGCAGGAAGAACAGGACCGTCACGCCGGCGCAGAGCGCCACGGTGGCCCACTTGATCACGGGCGCCGACAGGCGCCGTCCGACGTGGGCGCCGGCGTAGCCTCCCGCCAGCGCGCCCGCGCCGAGCGCCAGGGCGAAGGGCCAGGCCACGGCCCCGGCGACGATGAAGGTCGCCACCGCGACGGCGTTCGCCGCCGTGACCATGAGCGTGCGGGCGCCCTGCAGCGCCTGCACCTCGGCGCCGGTCAGCATGCGCCAGGCCGCCATCATCATGATGCCCACGGCGCCGCCGAAGTAGCCGCCATAGACCCCGAGTCCGAACTGCAGGACGACCAGCACCGCCGGCCGCCCCGCGAGGCCGGCGAGCCGCGGCGCGATCCGCGGTCCCGCCGCCAGCATCGCCGTCGCCGCGAGCAACAGCCACGGCAGGACCTGGTCGAAGGTGGAGCTCGGCGTCCAGAGCAGCAGCAGCCCGCCGACGAGGCCACCCACAACCGTTGCGGCGACGAGCACGGGAAAGCTCGCCCCCGGCAGCGGCAGCGGCCGCGCGCCGCCGCGGTAGACCCAGGCGCTGGCGAGCCCGCCGGGAAACAGGGCTGCCGTGCTCGTGGCGTTCGCGGCGACCGACGGCAGCCCGGCTGCGATCAGCGCCGGCATGGACACGAACGAGCCGCCGCCGGCGAGCGCGTTCATGGCGCCCGCCATCAGGCGAGCCCCGCCATCTTCAGCAGGTGATCGCGGGGCCGCTGCGGCTGGTAGGCCTGGGCCGCGTGTCCGTCGCAGTAGGCGCCACGCGCGGCCGGTCGGCCGCAGAGCGTGAAGCCGGCCGCGAGCGGATCGCCGATCGGCCAGCGGCAGGCGTGCGCGGCCACCGTCAGCACCGTGGCCAGACCGGGGTCTTCGGGTGCGGCGACAATGCGCGGCGGCGGCGGCCGAACAGGCGCGGGCCCGCGCCTGCCGCCGTCGGACCGGCGCACGGGCGACGCTCGGCGGGTCCCCGGCCGCGCCGCCTTCGGTCCCCCGTTCAGCCCGAGGCGATGGATCTTGCCGATGACGGCGTTGCGGGTGACCCCGCCCAGGGCGGCGGCGATCTGCGCGGCGCTGAGGCCGCCCCGCCAGAGGCGGGCGAGGGCGTCGACGCGTTCCCGCGTCCAGGAAGGGGATGAGGACATGACGGACCTACGACGAGCCCGATCGGCTCGCCCGAGCCCGCCCTCCCTCCCGCTTCGCGTGAGGGATCGTCACCCGGAAGGGCGGAGACCCGACAGGGGCTCCGGGAGCCGCCCCGGCGGCGACTAGAGCCCGACCCGGCCAGCCGGCCGGGGCACGCCAAAAGCGCGAGCGCCAAGGTTCAGCTCAGGCTTGCCGCGTCCCACGCCAGAGCGCCGGTCTCATCCCGGTCCCAGGCGCCGACGAAGGCGAGGTCGAGCTCCACGCCGCGAGCCACCACCACCGAGGTCCAGACTTCGGGGCGCGCCAGCAGCGCACGGCGTGCATGTTCCCGGGCTTCGGCCGCCTCCGCGAACGCCGCACGCTTTGCGAGGCCGAAGCCGTCCTCGCGGCAATAGATCAGCGTGAAGAGCGGGTAGGGGTCAGCCGCTTCGTCCATCTGCAGATCAACGGAAGGCGCGCCGATGCGGTCAAGACGAAAACGCCTCCAGCGCGGCGATGCGGGTGGGGGCGGCCCGCCACGGCTTGAGACGGGTCAGATCGCCGCTCAGGCTCCCTGGCTGGAATGGAGGAACCATCGCGCGGCAGCCGCGCGCACGCCGCGAGAGGTCGCAGAATGAAGACGGCCGCCCCGGTAGGGGCGGCCGTCCATGCATCTCAAGGGTGGCGTGTCAGAACGGGATCTCCTCCTCGTCGAAGTCGCCAGCGGCGTCGGCCGCCGGCTCCTGGCCGGAGGCTTGATCCGGCCGCCTCGCCTTGATGCGCAGCTGTTCGACGACGAGCCGGAGGTCGTAGTGAACGACCCCGTCCTGCCCGGTCCAGCTGTCGTTCTCCACATGCCCGCTCACCACAACCCTGGATCCTTTGCGGGCGTACGGGCCGATGTAGCCCTCGGCGGCGGCCTCGTTGAAGCAGATGCAGTTGAAGCCGGTGGTGCGCTCGCCGGGCTGGCCGTCCCCGCGCCGGAAGCGGGCGGTCTCCACGAGGCGGAAGCTCGCGCGCTTCTTGCCGGAGCCCTGCGCGGTGAGGATGGACGGATCGGCGGCCAGATAGCCTTCGACGGTCACGGTCTGCATGGTCAGTCTCCTAGATCGGAATGGGAAAAGGAGGGAGGCGGTCAGGCCGCCAGCGGCTCGCGCGCCGCGGCCGCGCCCTCGCGAACGCCGGCCCAGTCGAGGACGGTGAGGCGGCGCACCACCAGCTCCTTGGCGGCCCTGCGGCCGCCGTCTCGCGCCTCGTAGTGGTTGTCGACGAAGGCGCCGACCACCATCACCTCGCAGCCTGCGGCCAGCCCCGGCGCGATGACCTTCTCGTTGAGCCCCTTGGCCCGGCTCACGCAGTTGACGCCCACGACCCGTTCGGCGCCCTCCGCGTCCCGGCCGCGGTTCTCGATCAGCCGGAAGACGGCCTTGCCGAAGTCCTCCGTCACCTGCGGATCAGCCGCCAGGCGGCCCACAAACACCACGTTCTGCATGTCAGTCTCCTTGGTCCGAAGCCGCCGCGAGACCTCCTCCCGGTCCGGCTTCGCCCCACGAAGCCCTTCCGTCTCCACTCCGCGGGCGGCGTGACGCACGGTCGCGCGCCGGACCCTGGCGACACCGCTCGCCGCGGGCTATCCCGCTCCCGATGAGCGACTTCCTGGATGTCCCCGGCGTGTCCGGCGCCCGCTACCGGTTCCGCCGCGCGGACCTGCACGCCCTGCCGGCGACGGCCGGCAACCTCCTGGTGGTGTGCCTGCGCAAGGCCGGCCCCGAGCTGCTCCTGTGCGCCGCCGCCGACAGCCTGGCACAGGCCGCCAGCGGCGCCGCGGAGGCTCTGAAGGCGCGCCGCGGCGCTGTGGTCTACATCCGCCTCAATGTAGCCCGGGCCGCGCGCGAAGCCGAACATGCCGACATCGCCGCCCTGGCGCCGGAGGCGGTCGCCGGGCAGATCGCCTGAGCTCACCTGCCGGGCTCCAGCACCTGCACGACTGGGTGCCGCCGCAGGACGGCTTGGACCACCTCGGCCCGGTCGACCGGGAGGAACATCCTCGGCGTGTAGGCGATGATCTCCACGAAGCCACCGAGCGCCACGAGCGCCGCCCGGTCGCCGGCTCCGCCCACCACTTCCAGTCGCCAGCGGTCCATCACCCGCGCCCGCCGGAGCCAGCACCCGCCCTCGAGGCCCAGCTGCACGCCGCGCTCCAGCGTCTCGCGCAGCACGAGCGCGCCGTCCGCCCAACTCTCCGCCAAGCTCGAAACCCCCAGCGCCGCCTTGAGCGCGGCGACCTGCGCGGCGTCGAGCACCCGGCCCAGCCAGCGGCGGCCATCGGGCGCCTTCACCCGCCGCACCTGGGCGCTCTTGGCCGGCAGCCGCGCCCAGACCGGCAGCAGCAGGCCGGTGGCCAGCACGAGCTCGCGCCGCCGCCAGGGGTCGGCCGCGTCGATCTCCGCCTGCCAGGCGGCGGCCCAGGCGTCCCGATCGACCGGCGCCCAGGCCGACTCCTCGAAGCCCTTCAGCGGCCCAAGGCTGCGCTCCTCGGGCCGCACGAGCCGCACCGCCGGCAGCAGCCGGTCGTCGTCGCCCGTGGTCGTCAGGCCAAGCTCGACGAGCGCGGCGCGCCCGGAGCGGCCGTTGACGGCGAGGACGGCGCCTGCGCCGAGCGCGTCGGCCCGCGCCAGCGCCTCGCCGACGCCCAGCAGCCGGCGCGGCGTGCGCAGCGAGAAGGCCACGAGCCGGGTCTCGGCGCCGGAGCCGGGGTCGGTGCGAACCGTCTCCTCCGACAGCACCTGCAGCTCGTCGGCGACGATGTCCTCGACGCCGTGGTCGAGCTCGCCCGCGGCGGCGGCGCGCTCCAGAACGCCCGCCAGGATCCGCCCGAAGTCTGCGAAGAGGGCGTTCTGGTCGGCGATGCGCAAGGCCAGCAGCCGGTTGAGGAAGGTGGTGATCGGCGGCAGCTCGTCGGAGCCCCTCAGCAGGCCCTCGGCGTCCAGCAGCTTCAGCCCCGTCTTCGCCTGGAAGTCCTCGAGGCTCATGCTATCGAGCTCGCCGCGCGCCAGCGCCCCGTACATCACCAGCAGGGCGCGGCGCGCCCAGGGGCTCTCGAGGTTGTTCTCGGCCCGGAAGAGCCCCGCGCCCGCCACGCGTCGCTCGCCTCGGGTGAGCGCGCCCAGCGAGTCCAGCCGGCGCGCAATGGTGGAGAGGAAGCGCTTCTCGCCATGGATGTCGGTGGTCACCGGCCGGAACAGCGGGGCGCAGACCTGGTGGGTGCGATGCGTGCGGCCCAGACCCTGGATCGCGGCGTCCGCCCGCCAGCCCGGCTCGACGAGGTAGTGCACGCGCCGCGCGCGGTTCACCGCGTCCACGGCGGCGTGGTAGCTGCGCCCGGTGCCGCCGGCGTCGGAGAAGACCAGGACCCGCTTGCGCCCGTCCATGAAGGCGTCGGTCTCGGCCTTGGCGGCGGACGGGCCCCGGCGTTCCACCACCCGCCGGCCTTCCCGCAGCACCACGCGCCGCGTGCGCCCGGTGATCTCGGCGACGGCGCCGGTCCCGAGCGCCTCCAGCAGGGCGTCGAGCACCCCCGGCACGGCCGGCAGGCTGGCGAGCCCGGCGATGGTCTCGTCGCGCAGCCGCAGCGCCTCCTGGCTGTGAACCGGCCGGCCGTCCTCCATCACCGGCACGAGCACGGTCTCGCCGTCCTCGCCCTCGAGCGCCTGCATCAGCGCGGTCGGGAAGGCGCCCTTCAGGTAGTCGAGCACGTACTCCTTGGGCGTCAGGTCGACGGAGAGGTTGTTCCACTCCTCCGGCGGGATCTCCGCCAGCCGGCGGGCGGCGACCGCCTCGTTGGTGGAGACGATCTGCACGACGGCCGCGCGGCCCTCCGCCAAGTCCTGCCGAATGGCCGCCACGAGCGTGGGCGCCTTGAGCCCGGCCAGCAGGTGGCCGAAGAAGCGCAGCTTGGCGCTCTCGAACGCCGAGCGCAGGGCGCTCAGCGCCGCCCCGCTCAGCACCTTACCCGCCTCGTCGCAGATCCCCACCGCACGGATCGCGGCGTCGAGGTTGCCGTGGATGGTCTGGAAGGCGTCCGCCCAGGCGCCCCAGAGGGCGACGTCCTCGGCGCTCAGCGGATGCTCGAGCGGTTCGTACTCGACGCCCTCGAAGGACAGGCTGCGCGCCACATAGAGCCCCAGCGCCTTCAGCTCGCGCGCCACCAGCTCCATGAAGGCGATGCCGCCCGCCTCGGCGGCGTCCAGGAAGTCCGCCCGCGTCGCGAACGGCGCCTCGGGCCCGCCCCACAGCCCGAGCCGGCCGGCATAGGCCAGGTTGGCGGGCTCGGTGGCCCCCGTGGCCGAGACGTAGAGCACGCGCGCGTCGGGCAGGCGGTTCTGCAGCACCAGCCCCGCGAGACCCTGCTGGGAGGCTTTCTTCGGCCCGCGGCCGCCCACGCCGCCGGCGGCGTTCGCCAGGGCGTGGGCTTCGTCGAAGACGATTACGCCGTCGAAGCCGGCTCCCAGCCAGGCCACGATCTGCTCGAGCCGCGAGGGCCGGCCGCCGCGCGCCGGCTGGCGCAGGGTGGCGTAGGTGGTGAAGAGCACGCCCCGCTCCAGGCCGATCGCCTCGGACGGCTTCCAGCGGCTCTGGGGGACGACGTCGTGGGCCGAGCCGCCGAGCGCCCGCCAGTCGCGTCGGGCGTCTTCTAGCAGCGCCTCGTTGCGCGACAGCCAGACGGCGCGCGCGCGGCCCTGGGCCATGTTGTCGGCGATGACGGCGGCGATCTGCCGGCCCTTGCCGGCTCCGGTGCCGTCGCCCAGGAACATGCCCCGCCGCAGCCGCACGGCGCCGGCGGCGCCCTCGGCCGCGAGCCGCAGCTCATGCGGCGCCTCGCCGAGCGTCCACCATCCCGGCAGCCGCGTCCCATGCGCCTCGCCGGCGTAGACCACGGTCTCCAGCTGGGCGTCCGACAGCCGGCCGTCCTGCACCAGCGCCGGCGGCAGCACGGGCCGATAGGAGGGTTCCGGCGCCCCCACCGAAGCCATCGCCGCGGCTTCCACCAGGGGCGTCGGATGCGCCTGAGCGCCGACGATGGCCAGACGGCCGCGCCAGGCCTGGTAGAGGCCCACGTCGCGGCCCTCGCCCGACCAGGGCTCCACCGCATAGTCGAGGGGCGCTGCGCCCTGCAGGAACCGCAGTCCCACGCCCTCGGCCCGCCGCAGAGGCATCGCCATGCCGACAGGTCCTGTCCGCACCGGGCGCGCCTGTGCGGTCGGCCGGTCGGGGAGCCCGGCGGCCCAGGCCGCGGCTTCAGCCAGGTCCCGCACCACAACTGTCTCGGCCGACGCAGCGGCCCCGCCCGCCCGGTCGATCGCCAGAAGGCCAGTCTCGACGCTGGTCCCGTGCCGCGCGAAGGCGCGCGGCGGCAGCGCCAGCCGCCCCACGACCGAACCCTCCCGAGCGAGCAGCGCCAGGAGCCCGCCGTCGGTGAGCGCCGAGGCGGGCACGATCGCCGCCAGTCGGCCGCCGTCGGCCAGGCACCTCAAGCCGGCCAGCAGGTGCGAGCCCAGCCCCGCGAACGGGGGGTTCATCAGCACGGCGCCATAGCCGCCGGCCTGCGGCAGCAGGTCCGGCAGCAGCACGGCGTCGCGCCGCCAGCGCGCCGCGGCAGGGAACAGCCCGTCCAGCAGACCGGCGCGCCGGTCGGACAGCTCATTCAGGGTCACGGCGGCGCCGCACGCCTCGGCCACCGCGGCGATCATGCCGACGCCGGCGGACGGCTCCAGCACTGCATCGCCGGGGCGCACCTGCGCCGCCAGCACCAGCAGGCCGGCGAGCGGGGCGGGCGTCGAAAACTGGTCCAGCGCCAGCTGCTCCTCCGAACGGCGGGTCTGCGTCAGGCCCAGGGCCGAGATCCCGTCCAGGAGGGCGACGACCTCGGCCGGCGCATCTTCCAGCGGCGCGACCTGCGCGCCCACCCGACGGACCTGCAGCACCATGGCCGCCTCGATGGCGTCGTAGGCGTCGCGCCAGTCCCAGGCGCCCTCGGCGTCCGTCGCGCCGAAGGCGGTGGTGAGCCCGCCCGACACCAGCCGGCGGTCGAGCGCGCGACCGCGCGCCAGGTGCGGCGCGAGCGCCCGGGCGGCGGCGAGCAGGTTGGCGGGGCGGTCGTCCGCGCCGGAGACGGCGGCGAAGAGGGGCAGGGCGGTCATGGGGAGCTCCCGTCGGCCCGGCGCGGCGGGCGCCTCCCTCCGGTCCGCCGGGCTCGCCCTGGCCCCACCTGGCTCCTTCTCCGCAGAAGACGACGCCCTCCCGCCGGCCAAGCGGAAGGGCGCCGTCGGCCCGACGGGCGCACTGGTGGGAGGCGGGACCTGTAGGACGGTCGCCGCGGAGCGCTCCTAGACGTGCCCACCCCGGGGCCGCGGCCGCTCCTGGCCGCGGGTCTCCCCGGCGTTCGCGACGGGCGGCGCCCTCGGGCGGTCCCGTCAGGCGGCGACGGCCGCCGCCTCGTCGTCCGGCGCCTCGTCATGCGACGCCCCATCGCGCGTGAGCGCGCCCGCTTCGTCAGGCTGCGGCTCCGGTTCCTCGGGCAGCGCGGCGGCCCAGGACAGGTACGCAGGCGCCCAGGCCCGCTCCGCCGCGCGCTCGGCCACGAGGGCCACCAGTTCGTCCTTTCGGCAGCCGCCGGCGCGGCCGTCGGGCCCGCCCATCTCGTCGAGCATGGCCAGGAGCTTGCCCTTGGGATGCGCCGCCAGGAACGGCGCGTCGGGCGTCCAGTGGAGGGTGACGTCGGCGCCGCACAGGGCGGCGATCTCGACCGCCTCCGCCCGGGCCGCACGCCGCAGGAGGGAGGTCCGCTCCTCCCGCAGGTCGAGGCTGAGCCCCGCCAGTTCGGCCAGCAGCGCCATCCGCTCGCCATGCGCCAAGGAAGCGACCCAGCCGATCGGGGAGAGGCCCGAGGCCTCCCAGGCGACCCGCCGGTCGGCGAGGCGCTGACGGACCTCGCCGTCGAGGCTGGCGATCGGCGGCGTCCGCGGACGGCTATAGGCCTCGGCGCCGACGGTGAGGGCGCCTCCGCCCTTGCCCAGGCCCTGCCGCAGCACCATCACCGCGAACAGCCGCGCGACGATCGCCACCAGGGCCGTGCCCGGGTCGTCGGCCAGGGCGCGGACCAGCGCCCGGGTGGCGGTGTCCGTCCGCACCTCGTGCAGGGCGTGGTTCACGCCCTCCAGCTCCGGAGGCGGCGCCGCGGCCACGCACCGGACGGGCGCGAGAGACCCTGCGCCCGGGCGCGCAAAGGTCGTCGACAAGGACAGCGCAGGGCCGTCATCCGCCGCCTCCCGCTGGGTCTCGTGTGCCTCGACCTCCACAACCTCGGGCGGCGGTCCATAGGCGCGGAGATCCAGGCCCGTCCTGCCGCTGGCGAACACCTGCACCAGGCTCGCGTCCCGCGCGCGTTCGCTCGCCACGAGCGCGGCCAGCCTGGCCTCCAGGAACGCCCGGATCGCGCCGTCGCAGCTCGCGTCGGAAAGGTCGCGGTCGGCGAGCGCCGCCGCGGCCTCGGCGGCCGCCGCCTCCGCCGCCCGCCAGGCGTCCAGCGCCTCGGCGTCCAGCGCCTCGGCGTCCAGCCCGTCGCCATAGGCGGGCCCGAACGGCTCCAGGGTCTCGTCGGGCTCGCCGGCGATCGAGGCCACCTGCACTTCGCGCCCCGGCGCCGCCACCGCATCCGCGAGGGCCTCGGCGCGCCCGCTCCAGGCCGCCTCGAGCGCAGCCGGATCGAGCAGCACGTCCGGGTGCTCGCCGAAGAGGTCGCTCTCGATGCGCCCGCCGGCGGCGGCGTAGCGCGCCGCGCCGGCCAGCCGGAACCGCCGGTCCGCCGCCGTGAGCCGGCCGCGCTCCAGCCGGTCGGTGATCCGCCATTCCGGGAAGGCGTAGCCGTCGAGGGTCGCCTGGGCGAGTTCGCCCTGCTCCTTGCGGTCCGGCAGCCGCGCCAGGAGCCGCGCCTGGCGCAGGCTCACGCGGCCGGCCTTCAGGGCCTCGAGCGCCTTCGGGTGCAATCCGGCCAGGGCGGCCAGCCGCCGCACCTCGACCTCCTCGTAGCCCAGCGCGGCCGCGACGGCCTCGACGGTCAGCTTGGCCTTCAGCATGCGGCCGATGGCGGCGATGACGTCGGCCACGTGCACCGGCACTCCGGTGTTGGTCAGCACCACGGCGGCGGCCTGACGCGCGCGATCGTTTTCGACGAAGGCGCTGACGCCGAAATCCTCGGCGATCCGGCCGTCCGCCAGCAACGCCGTCAGCGCCAGCCACCGGCGGCGGCCGTCGAGCACCATCCAGCGGGCCTCACGGCGGCGGCCGGGCCGCACGGTGAGCGGCTGAAGCAGGCCCGCAGCCAGGATGGTCTCCGCCAGCTGCGGGATCCCGTCGTCCGGCGGTTCGCCGAAGCGCAGGTTCTCGGGCGCCACCGCGAGGTCGCGAAGCGGGACGGTGAGGGGCAGGCGCGCCTCGGGCGCTGGGGTCGGGACGGGATCTGACATCGGATGCTCTCCGCCCGGCCTCCGGGGACCACCCCCGCGCCGGGCGCCCGTTCCGACCCTGCCTTCCCCTCCAATTGCACCGCGGCGCGCCGATTGCCGCCGCCGGCCGCAACCGTCATGCTCAAACTCGCCGCACCCGGAGGCGTCGAGTCGCGACGCCGCGCCCGAGCCGAGCGCAGCGGCGAGTGGACGAGGGAATGAGCGACGCCGAGAGCCTGAGGGCGCAGCTGCGCAAGAGCGAGCAGACGTTCTTCGACAAATTCTCCAAGCGGATCACCCACGTCGAGAGCCTGCGACCCCTGTTCGGGTTCATCGGCGTCGGGGGCACCTTGATTGTGGCCTTGGCCCGGGCGGTGGACGACCCCTGGGGCCTTGCCCTGACGATCGGCGGCGCCGTGGTGGCCGGAGCCGGCGGCGCCATGGTCGTCCTGATGGACTACAAGAAGCTGGAGATCTCGCAGGACGCGAAGGACGCGCATCGCATCGCCGACGAGGCGCTGGACGCTCTCGCCGAGAAGATCCGCGAGCTCGAGGCCGCCGAGGCCACCTGTCGGCAGGCCGTGGCCTTCGACCTCAAGCGACTGGCGCGGATCGACGCCACGCGCCTGATGATCGAGAGCGTCGAAGCCGCCTTCCTCAACGCCGCCGACCCGAAGAAGTCCGCCCAGTTGATGCTGCGCCTCGCCGCATCGCGGCTCCGCAGCGCCATGGACTACAAGGCCGGCGACTTCCTGACCTTCACCATCTTCCAGAAGGTGAAGGTGCGCGGCGGCGGAGAGGTCATGCGGCCGATCGCGCGCCAGTGGACCGACGCGCACGCCGCCTCGTCCTTGGGGCGCGAGTGGAAGCGGGGGGAGGGGTACACGGGACGCCTCTGGAGCCTCGCGCACGACGACCGCGAGGTGAGCATCGTCGAACCCGACACCCAGCGCCCGGCGGCGCAGTACAGGGTGGAGAACGCTGATCCGGTGAGGGAGGCGCGCTATCGCTCGGTGGCGAGCTTCCCGATCCTGATCGGCAGCCAGGACGATATCTGGGGCGTCGTGACGGCAACCAGCGACCGGGCCGGCGTTTTTGATCATGTCGGCGACCTGGCGCGGCAGAGCGTGGAGACCGTTCGCGACATCGCGATGGTCGCCAGCCTGCTCGCCAAGTTGCGGCCGTGACCGCCGAAGGCGCAGCTTGTTGGCGTGCGGTCCGTGTGGCAGAATCTGAACGTTGACCAGGTGAGACGATGTCGGACCTAGAGAAGCTTGAAGCCGAATACCGCCGCCTTGCCACGAAGGTGATCTATGCCGGCTTCGAGGGCGGGGCCGATCCTGCGGACGTCGCCCGGCTCGAGCAACTTTCCGAAGAGCTCCTCCGCCGCAGCACCATCGGGTCTTTCGCGCGGGAGAAGCCGGAGCCCGTCGCCGCCTAGCCGGTGCGCTAGGCCGCGGAGCGCGCGGGCGCAATTCGGCGAAAGCCTGTCTCCGTCTTCTCCGCGATGGTCCGCCGCAAGGCTTCCACGGCCGCCAGGAGTTCGACCTCCGACAGGACAAGATGCCCTGCCGGCGCGGAGGGCGCGGCTGCGCCGTTCTGTTGCGAACGCCGGCGGTGGTCAGCGAAGTCGATCAGCATCGCGCGCAAGGCCCCCCATCCGCGGGAGACTCGGTGGGGAGTCGTCCCTCGGCGCAAGCCTCCAGGATTCGGCACGAGCCTCACCCAAAGGGAGCCCGAATGCGGCGCGGCGGAAGCCGAACCGCCTCGGCTATGGTCAGCGGCGGATCTCAGGATCCGAATCTGCGCACGCTGCGCGCGGCTCTTTCGACAAGGACATCGTTCCAATCGCCGAATGGAGCAGGCGGCGTGCGGACCACGACCCCGAGGCCCACAAGGCCAAGCGTCGCCTGGAGCTGCGCGGCCGCCGCCTGGCCGACACGGCCGCGGTCGGCGGCGATGAGGACCCGCCGCACGTCGGGCGGCGGCGTCCAGCGTGCGAGGTTGTGTGCGCCGAGCAACGCCCAGCCGGGCAGGCCGAACAACCGCATCGCCGCGAGCGTCGTGAAGACGCCCTCGGCGACCAGCATTTCCTGGCCGGCGGGGGCGAGCCGGACGGCCGAACCTGGCGGCAGGACGCCCACGACCTTGCGCGAGGCGCGCATCCGCCGGCGCAGGCCGTCGTCGGTGAGGTAGGTCACCTCCACGGCGGTGAGGGCGCCCGTGGTGTCGTGAGCGGCGGCCATCAGCGCGGGCGCTCTCCGGCGGCCGGGGCGGTACACGGAGGTCGGCGCCGCCGCGTGGGCGCGCAGCGCCGGCACGGCATAGGCCTCGACCACGCCGCGGCGTCGGCAGTGACGGGACGCCGCCGAAGCGGTCCCAAGCGGCGCGCCCTCGGCCCAGAGCCGCCGGGCCGCCGCCACACGCTCCGCCGCCAGCAGGACCGCTCCCGCGGCGTTTGGGGCAGGCCGTGCTCCGAAGCCGCCCACCAGCCGGTGGTCGGCATCCACGAGGCCGCGGGTGCGCAGATCGTCCATCACGTCTTGCCAGGGCGCACCGCCGAAGCTGTGGACCACCAGCCGCTCGCCGGCGAGCAGCAGCGAGACGGAGCGGTCCGCGGCGCTGTGACCCGGCGCCGGGACGCTCGCGCGGCGGCCGCCGGCGTAGACCTCGCCGCCGAGCGCCGCGGCGATGGCATGCAGGGTTGCGGGGCGCCCTTCACCCAACTCGGGCATTTCGACCTCCTTCGCCGGCTCCGGGGGACCCCGCTCGCCCTTGCTCCAGCTTCAGGCCGCTCCGCCGCCCGGCGCGCGCACCAGCCGCAGTGCGAGGCTGCTCGGCCCCCCGGGTTCGGCCACGATCTGCAGCTCCCGCTGCAGGTGGACGTCGGCCTCGAGCAGGATCCGCATGGCGGGGTAGTCGGCGGCCAGGGTCGCGGCCCACAACACCTTGCCGGGGTTCTCGTCGAGCGCCCGGCAGATGGCCACGAACAGATCGAGCCGGCGCGGCCCTGCGCCCCGGACCTCGCCCGGCGCCTGTGGCGAGTCGAACGCCGCATAGCGCGCCAGCGTCTTGCGGGTGATCCGAGCCCGGGCGGCGACGCGCTCCGCCATGCCGGGCTCGGCGATGCGCTGGCGGATGTGGAAGGCGATCCGCCGGAGCACCTGTTCGACGCTGGGCGGGGCGTCGCCGCCCCAGGTTTCCACGACCCTCATCCGACTGTGATCCGGCCAGCCATTCCTCTGCTGCCAGAACACCCGATCACACCTCTGGGTTCAGTATTCGAGCGCGCCCGCAATGTCATTGCGGGTAGTCCGCAAGAATGTTGCGGACAAGCTAAAGAAATCCTGTTCTGCGACCTCATCGACTTGCCATGCGCTGTCTTTCGACAACCTATGGTCGTTCGGGTTTGCGTGGAGTGCGTCATGCGTCCAGAGCGAGAAGAGGCGTTCGAAACCGCCCTCGAGGCCCTGCGCCGCCGCCTACTGGAAGGACGCTTTCCGCCCGGCGAACGCATCCCGGCGGTCGCCATCGCCGACGAGCTGAAGCTCAGCGCGACGCCGATCCGCGAAGCCCTGTCGCGACTTGCCGGCGAAGGGCTGGTGGACGAGCGCCGCCACCAGGGCTTCTTCGCCCGCCGGCTGACCGGCGCGGACGTCGCCGACCTCTATCGCCTGAGCCAGTCGCACCTGCTGATGCTGCTCGCCCAGGAGCGCGCCGTCCGCCACAGCCCCCCGGACGCCGAGCGCCTGCAGGCCGAACCGGTGACCGCCATCGAGGCCTTCTGCCTGGCGTGGCTGCACGCGCGGGGAAGCTCGACCCTCCACGCCGCTTACCGCAGCGCCGCCGTCCAGCTCGGGCCGATCCGCCGCACCGAGCCGCTGATCCTGGACGACCTGGCTGAAGAGGCGCTGGCGTTCGCCCGAGCGGCCGTCGACGAGGCCGCCGCCGAGATCGCCCAGATGTTCCGCAGGTTTCATGCCCGCCGCATCGCCGCCGCCGACCGGCTTGCCCTGGTCTACGCGCGGCAGGCCGGAAGATTATAGGGTAAATATAGAGGGAATATAGATTGAATAGAGAGCTCCCCAGGCGCGGAATTCTGCTGTCGTCGACGTGACGGCAATCAACAGCGGAGTAACGACCATGCAAACGCGCCTCGAACTGCCGCAATCGCGGCTGATCTGCTTCGGCAGCGCCAAGGCCTGCACCAACCAGGGCGTGGGCCAGATCCTGGAAGCCGATCCGGAAGAAGGCTTCGACGACTGACGACGGCGCCCGCCGTCTCTCAGGGGCGGCGGGCTACGCCATGACGGACGCTCCCTTCCAGGCCTTGGTGCTCAGGCGCGACGTACACGCCGCGCGGGTCGGCGACGATCTGGTGTTCCTCGACGTCTCGGCCGACGCTTATAGCTGCCTGCCCAGCGGAGCCGAGGCGATCGACCTGCGGCCGGACGGATCGCTGGCGGCGTCCGCGTCCCTTGCCAGCCAGCTGCTGCGCGCGGGCCTCGCGCAGCGCAACGGCTCGCCGCCTGGCCCACGCGCCATGCCGCCGCCTGTCCGCGCGACGTTGTCGCCGCACACAGCGCGGCCGGCGCGGCCGCGTCACCTCCCCGATATCGTAGCCGTCACCGCCGATGTGCTTCGGCACTATCGCGGACGCAGCTTCAGCGAGGTCCTCGCCGCGGGGCGCGTATCGCCGCGCGCCGGCGCCGCCGCCGAGGACCTCGCGACGCTCGTCGCCGATTTCCACGCCTGGATCCCGTGGGCGCCGATCTCGGGCAAATGCCTCATCCGGTCGTTCGTCCTTCGCCGCTGGCTCGCCCGCCGCGGCCACGCGACACAGTGGGTGTTCGGCGTGGCGACCTGGCCGTTCCGCGCTCACTGCTGGCTGCAGTCCGGCGACCTCGCCCTCGACGACGTCCCTGAGCGCCTGCAGGCGTTCGAGCGGATCCTGGTAGTCTAGCGGTGCGCCGCACATCCTTTTTCGCCATCGCCGCGCGTCGGGACAGCCTCGCCTCACCGGGCCTCGACGCCGAACAGCTGGCGGAGATCGAGCATGCCGGCGACTGGCGCTGCGCCGTCCGGCTGCCGGGGCTCGCCGTGTGGAGCGAGCCCAGCGGGGCGCTGCCGGTACGGGCGCTGCCGCGGGGCAGCGGCGTGCTGATCGGCGAGGTTCTGCCCCGGGCCGCCGCTGCGCCATCGCCCTGGGCTGCGCCCCACGTCGACTGGGAGAATCCGCGCGCTGCGGCCGGACATCTCTGCGCCGGCGCCTGGGGCGCTTATGTCGCCCTGCTGCGCGACCCGCGCGCGCGCCTCGCCCTGTTCCGTGAGCCGACGGGCCAGCTTCCGGCCTTCGCCTGGACATTGCGCAGCGGCGAGCGGGTGGTCGCCTCCGATCCGCGGCGCGTGCCCGCGGCGCTCTCGCCGCCCGACCTCGGGATCCACTGGGAACGGGTCTGGCGCTTCACGGCGCAGCCCGGCGCCGCGAGCGACCGCCCGTTGCTGGACGGTCTGCAGGGCGCCTGTCCGGGTCAGTTGCTGTGGCTGGACGAACAGGACGCGGCGCCCGAGACGGTCTGGACGCCTGCGGACTTCATCCCCCGCGGCGGCAGGATGCCCGACGAAGCGGCCGAAACGATCGTGGCGCGCGTCGACCAGGCCGTCGCCGGGCGCCTGCGTCATCACGACCGGGTCCTGGTCGAGGTCTCCGGCGGACTGGACTCGGCCATTGTGGCTGGCGCAATCGCAGCGGCGGGCTTGACGCGGCGGGTGGCCGCCTGGCTGAACATTGTCGGCGGCGAGCGCGAGGCCGACGAGGCGCGCTACGCTGACGCGGTGGTCAGACGCGTGGGGGCTGCCTTGCACCGGATCGAACGCCGCGCGCGCCGCCTCGACGTCGACGAGATCGAAGCGGCCGCCTTCGAGCCCTGGCCGACAATGGCGGCCATCGAGCCAGACAGGGACCGGATCGAGGCGGAGCTCGCCCGCAGCCTCGGCGCGACAGCCATCGTGTCCGGCCAGGGCGGCGACGCCGCCTTTTTCCAGATGCCGGGAGCGGCGATCTTCGCCGATGCGCTGCGCGACCGGGGCCTCCGTGCGCTCAACTCGCCGCTGCTCGCCAATGTGGCGCGCCGCACCCGGCGCTCGGTCTGGGGCGTGCTCGCTGAGGTCGCGCCGGACAAGCGGCGGACCGCGCCAGCCCGTCGATCGCCCTATGTGCTCGCCCCGCCGGGCGAGGCGGAGCACCCGTGGGTCCGAGCCGCCCGAGAGGCCGATGCGCCCCCGGGCAAGCGGCTCCAGATCCTGGCGCTCGCCGCCCTGCACCTGCACCAGGCCGACAGTCGCCGGCGCGCCGTGGCTGACATCGTCTTTCCGCTGTTCTCGCAGCCGCTGATCGAGCACGCCCTCGCCATCCCGAGCTATGTGCTCGCCGGCGCCGCCTATGACCGCCCGTTCGCCCGCCAAGCCTTCGCCGCTCGCCTGCCGTCCGAAGTCCTCGCGCGCCGCGGGAAGGGGGACCACACGGTCCACTACGCCCATGTCGTGGCGCGCAGCCTGGATGTGATCCGCCCCTATCTCCTCGACGGCAGCCTGTGCCGCGCCGGCGTCCTCGACCGCGCCGCCCTCGAGCGGGCGCTGCGGCCCGAGCGCCTCATCTGGGAGGAGCAGCCCGGCGCGATCCTCTGGGCGACCGCGGTGGAGGCTTGGGTGCGGACGTGGCAGCGGCAGGTTCCGGATGCGCGGACGGCGCCACGTCGCCCGGGGCGAGATGCGCGTCGAGGAAGCTGAACAGCCGGTCGTAGTAGTCGCGGACGTTCCCCGGGCTGGTCAGCCCATGATCTTCGCCCCAGTAGACGACCAGCTGCGCGTCCTTTCCCTGACGGGCAAGCGCCGAGAACAGGCTCGCCGACTGGCTGAGCGGCAGCTTGTCCTCCGAGCCGTGGAACAGCAGGACCGGCGTCACGATACGGTCGGCGACGTAGAGCGGGCTGTTCCGGGCGTAGCGCGGCGGATCGGCCCACGGCGGCGTGAGCATGGGGTTCTGCGTCCGCTCGACGAGCCCGGTGGCCCAAGAGGTCATGTAACCGTCCTCGGGCTGCAGGATGCGGCCCTCCGGGTAGTTCGCCCAGATCGCCGCCATGTCGGTGGGCGCGGCGAAAGCGATAGCCGCCCGGAAGCGGGGCGACTGCGCCGCTGCGCTGAGCACGCTGTAGCCGCCATTGCTGAACCCCAAGAGGCCGAGCCGGTCGGGATCGAAACGCCCGGAGCCCGCCGGCGTCCCGGAGGCCGCCTCCACGATGCCCAGGATGCGGTCCGCCAGCCCCTGCGCCGGCTGGCCGTCGTCCCGCGCCGGCAGGCTGGGGACGAGCACGGCGTAGCCATGGCCGGTAAGCGCCCTGAGGTTCTGCAGGAAGCCCCGCTCCACAGGGCCGTCCTGCGGCCGGCTGCGGAAGGTCTGGCCGAGATAGGGTCGGATAACCAGCGGCGGCGGGGGGCCTTCCTCGTTGGAGGGCAGGAAGAGCCAGCTCGTCAGCGGCTCGCCCTTGAGACCGCGATGGGCCACTGCGACCACCTCCGGCGTATCGGCGTCGGCGAGGTGACCGTTGATTTCGGCCAGGACCCGCCGCTCGTCTCCCTGCCGCAGCACCAGGCGCTCGACCCCGGACGGCTGCGCCTCGCGGACCACGACCGCTCTGCGCGGCCAGGAGACGGCCAGCACCTGGCCAGGCGGCGAGGGCAGGCTATCCACCGGGCCTTGCCGATCGACCGCGAACCGCAGCAGCGTCGCGCCGGCGCGGAAGGTCGCGCTCTCCAAGGCGGGCGCCGCCGGTCCGCCCACGTGCGCGGCCGGTCCCACAAGACGCCCCTCGATCTGCGGCGAGGGCTCGGAGACGGCGCCCGTCGCGGAAAGCCGCCAAAGACGGCCGTCGCTCAAGGCCAGCAGAACGCCGGGCGCGAGTTCGGCGAGGTCCCGCGGCGGCGAGGGCGCTGCGGCCGTCAGGTTGCGGCTGCCGCTCTGGTCGCAAAGGCGCCAGTCCGGCCGCGCGTCCGGTGCGCCGAACGGCCGGCTCCAGACCAGGGGGCGCGAGCTCAGCCACCGCGCGTGCACAGTGACGGGGTTGACGCGAACCTCGGGGACGACGTCCCGACAGACGGGCTCGACATCGCCATTCCGCGCATCGACCCGGAGCAGTCGCCCGCTCGCCCAGAGCCCGTCCGCGCCGCGCATCAGTACAAGAAGGGCCCGGTTGTCGGGCGACCAGGCGAGAAGGTCGGGGAGCAGGTCGCAGGCCGGGCAGGGGCGCGCCACGCGCCCGCTCTCCAGATCCAGCACGGTGAGCCGCGTGGCTTCGGTCTCATTGCCGGCGGGCCCGCGCGTCGGGCGGTCCGCCCGCAGCGACAGGTCCGGTCCCGTGGCGAAGAGCGCCACCCGCCCACGGTCCGGCGAGAGCTCGAGGCGGAAGAACTCGCCCTCGGCGAGCGACGCCGTGACGCCGGAGGCGACGTCGATGGACATCAGCCGGCGTGGCGGCGCGCGCCGCCGGACTCCAAGGTATCGCCCGCTGCCGAGCACGGTGTGGGCGCCCTGGCCGGTTGCGGCGCTTGCCCAGGCGGCCGGCAGGCGGGCCGGGCGCACCCTCGCAGATCGCACGGCGCCCGGCGGCTGCCGGTCGGGGCGCGTGAGGACCAGCAGAACGTCGTCGGACCGCCAGCCCAAGGCCCGGGGATCGGCTTCCGGCGTCAGGTCCACCCAGCGGATCTCCCGGGTCTCCAACGTCAGGACTCCCAGCCGGAAGTCCTCGCCGCGCAGCTGATAGACCGCCGCGCGCCGGCCGCTCGGCGAGAAGGCGCCCAGCACCAGGCCGCGAGGATCACCCGCGGGCCCATCCGGCGCAGCCGCCGGACCCGAGGCGAGGTCGATGAGCCTCAGCCGGCCAAGGCTCGGGCTCATCCAAGTGTCGAGGTCGAACCGGTCGGCGCTGAGGTAGGTGTCCCGCTGCTCGAAGACGAGCCAACGACCGGTGGGGTCGAAGGCGACCCGCCCGAATGAGCCCTGCGTCAGGAGGTCCTCGACCGTGACGGGACGAGCCGTGCCCGCGCCCGCGCACAGGAGCATGCCGGCGGCCAGCGCCGGCCCGAACAGCCGCCGTAACACGGCCGTCTACCAGCGACGGGTGAGCTGCAGGACGACGTAGCGCCCGATCGGATCGGCGTTGGCCGGGTCGTAGGCCAGCCCGGACGTGTTGTCGTAGAACGGCGGCGACCGGTCGAACACGTTGCGGACGATCAGCGTGGCCGCGGCGTCCTTCAGCGGGCCCCGGGAAGGCGCCCAGCGCAGCTGCAGGTCCGCGGTCGCGTGGTCGTCGATCCGCGCGCCCACCCCGTCCCGGTAAGCCGAGACATAGTTGATGGCGACGCCGGAGGTGAGGTCGCCGCGCGTCCAATCCGCCGTCGCCCGGCCGCGGAAGCGGACCGGGAAGCCCGCCACGCCCCGCCGCTCCACGATCGGCGAAGCGGGCGTCACCTGCTGCTCGTAATCGAGGATGTAAGCGCCGGTGGCCGCGAGGTCGAGCCGACCGCCGCCCAGCTCGAAGCCGCCCGTGGCGGTCAGGTCGAGGCCGCGCACGTGCAGGCCGCCGGTGTTCACATAGCGGTTGTCGACGAGCGCCCCATACTGCTCGGCCGGGAAGCTGCCGTTCACGCTCACGAACTGCGGGCTGGAGATCAGAGCGGTGATGCGCGCCAGGTCGGCGGCGTTCAGGGCCGGGGCGATCCGCTCGACGAAGGGCGCGAGCGTCGGGTCGCTGAGCGCCGTGGTCACGCTCTGCTGCACCGGCCGCTCGATCCGATCGTCGAAGCGGACGTCGAAGCCGGTCAAGTGGACGGCCACCGGCCAGTTCGGCGGCGCCACGTCGAGCGTGGCCGTCCAGGACTCCGCCGTCTCCGGCTCCAGGTCCGTATTGCCGCCGTTGAGCAACAGGCTGAGGACGCGCGCCCCGCCGAAGGGCAGGAAGGTGGGGCTGTACGAGGTCGGGTCCTGGACCTCCCGCAGCGCCGGCGCCCGGAAGGAGCGGCCGTAGGTGGCGCGCACGGCCACGCCCGGTAGCGCTTCCCAGATCAGGCCCAGCCGCGGATTGGTGGTCGGGCCCACGTCCGAGTAACGTTCGGTGCGCAGCGATGCGGAGAACTCGAGCCGCTCGACGCCCGGCCGGCGGTTGACCGGCCCGATCAGAGGCGCCCGGGCCTCGAGGAACCCGGCGGCGACCGAGCGCGACACGTCCACCGCCCGGGTGGGCGTGGGCGCCAGCGAGCTGGCGTAATTGGCCCCCGAACTGGTCAGGGTTTCCCGCCGCGCCTGCACCCCGGCCGCTACCTTCAGCTCGCCCCCCGGGAGCCGCCAGAGCGCGCCGTCCAGTTGCAGCCCGCCCGAGACCACCCGGCTGCGGCTGCGGCTGGTGCTGAACCCGCTGCCGACGAAGGCCAGGACCTCCGAAGAGTTGGCGCCCGGAACCCCCGCGAACGGATTGAAGAAGCCGTCGCGCGCCGTGCTGAACAGCGTCTGCGGGCGGTCCGCCACGGCGCCCAGCGCCTCGCTCAGCAGCGCGCTGTTGACCAGGCCGGTGTTGCGGGACTCGTCGATCTCCTGGGCGAAGGCGCCGTGCAGGTCCGCCCGCCAGCCGCGGGGGAGCCGCGCCTCGGCTCCGGCGGTCAGGGCCAGGGTCTCCGCGGTCCCGGAGATCACCGGGTTCGGCAGGTCCTCGGCGAAGGAGTAGGCGAGGCTGTGGCTCGCCGCCCCGGTCGGCGACACGAAGAAGGGATTGCTGCGGTTCACCGTGAAGGTCGCCGTGCTCGGCAGCGACCGCAGCCGGAAGCGCCGGGCGCTGTAGCGGGCGTCGGCGGTGAGCTCGAATCCTTCACCCACCGCCTGGTCGAGGGCCAGATACACCGCGTTGAGCGTCTGCTGCGGGAGGAGGTCGCTGCCCTTCCGCGGCTCGCCGCGATTGGCCGTCCCCGCCTGCAGGTCGCCCGGCTGCAGGCCCACCCCGTTTTGGCCGGCGGGGATCGCCCAGTACGGCGCGGTGATCCCGGTGACCGGATCGGTGCGCTGGATATTGCCCGGGAAGCTGTTCGCCTGGCGCTGGTCGCGGCCGCCGAAGCGCCGCAGGTCGGCCGAGGCGCTGAACGGCCGGGCCGCCGCCGGCAGCGCGTCCCGCCGCTGGAGTTCGTAGGCAAACAGCGCGCCGCCCCCATCCCAGCGGCGTCCCGCGACGACCGAGGCCTGGCCCTCCACCGGCTCGCCGCGGGTCGCGGTCCCGCCCAGCAGCCGCAGCTCGCCGCCCTCCAGCCCCCGGCGCAGGATGATGTTCACGACCCCGCCGACGGCGTCGGACCCGTAGATGGCCGAGGCGCCGTCCAGCAGAACCTCCACCCGCTCCACCGCCGCCGTGGGAATGCTGGAGACGTCGGCGAAGTCGCCGAAGGCGCCGGAGCCGGCGATCCGCCGGCCGTTGACCAGCACGAGGGTGGCCCCCGCGCCCAGGCCCCGCAGATTGATGCCTGTTCCGAATGCGCCATTGCGTCCCGACCGGTCCGCGCCCGTCAGCGCCGTACCCTCCGCGGCTCCGCCGCCGAAGTTCTGCGGCAGCGCCCGCAGCGCCTGGACGAGGGTGGTCTGTCCCGTCCGCTCCAGGTCGGCGCGATCGGCGACGACCAGCGGGGAGGGGCTCTGCACCCCGCGGATATGGCTGCCGGTGACCTGCAGCTCCTCCACGGTGGTCGGCGCGGTCGATGAGCCCGCTTCCACGAGCCCGAGGAGAGCCGGACCCGCCTCGGCGATCTCACCGACGAAAGGGCGGGGCGGGTTCGCCTCCGCCGGCGCCGCAGCGGCCCCCCGGCGCTGGACTACGAGCACCTCAGGCCCGGTGCGCCGCGCCGAAAGGTCCGTCCCGCCCAGCAGCACGGCCAGCGCCTGCTCCGGGGTGTAGCGCCCCTGCAGCGCCGGCGCCTTGCGGCCGGCCACCGCCTCGCGCGGGAAGAACAGCTGCTGGTCGGTCTGCTTGGCGAGCGAGAGCAGCGCCGCGTCCAGCGGCCCCGCTTCGATGTTCACGGCATAGAGCGACTGCGCCTGGACGGCCCCGGCCAGCAGCGCCGCCGCGCCGACGCCGAGCAGCAGCCGCCGAACCGAGCGAACGGGCGTCGAAGTTCCGAAGGTCATGTTTCCCCCACCGCGACGGTGAGGGCCCGCCGGGCCACAGCAGCCCGGCCGAACACGGCCAATTCCGTCGTCATGGGGTGGAGTCGGAAGAAGACGCCAAACACCCTCGAAAATAATTCAGCCGCCGGAGCTCTGGGCGGCCGGGACCAGCACGATCCGCCCATCCCGCTCGTCGACCGGCCGCAGCCCGTACACCGCCGCCACGGCGGAGGCGAAGGCCTCCACGTCGCCCGCGTCGAACACCCCGCTCACCGGCTCGTCGCCGAGACCCGCCGCGTCCCCAAGTTCGATCTTGTGCGCCGAGTAGCGGTTCACCTCGGCCACCGCCGCCGCCAGCGGCGTGTCCCGGAAGACCAGGCGGCCGTTCGTCCAGCTCACCGCGTCGGCGCCCGCGGCCCGCACCCGGCTCAATCCGGCGTCCGTCACACGAAGCTGCTGGTTCGGCAGAAGCTCCGCGGCCTCGCCCCGGTCGTCCTCGATCCGCACGCGGCCGTCGACCAGCGTCACCGAGACGCCGTCGCGATCGCGCCGGACGTCAAACCGCGTGCCCAGCGCCCGCACCTCGGTCCCGCCGGCGTCCACCAGGAACGGCCGGGCCGGATCGTGGGCCACGTCGAAGAAGGCCTGGCCCCGCCGCAGGTACACCCGGCGCATATCGCCCCAGAAGACCACACGCACCGTGCTGTCGGTGTTTAGCCGCACCCGCGAGCCGTCGTCCAGCACCACCAGCCGCTGCTCGCCCACGGCGGTGCGATAGCCCGGCGCCAACGCCCGGTCCGCCCATGCCAACAGGATGAGCCCCAGCGCCCCGGCCACCGCGGCGGGCAACCAAATCTGCCGCCAGTCCCGCCGGCGTCGCAGCGGTCGCTTCGCGAGCACCTCGCGGGCGGCTGCCTGTACCTCGGGATGGCCGACCAGCGCCCCCGTGGCCCGCCAGCCCGCCTCCACGCGCCGGAAGGCCTCGGCGTTCACCGAAGACTGCTTCCAGGCCTGGAAATCCTTGAGGGCGCGCGCGGTCACAGACGGCCGGCGCAGCCGCTCGAACCATTCGGCCGCCTCCGTCTCCGCCCGCGAGAGCTCCGCCTGATCGCTCATGCCCAAAGCGCCGCCTATTCCCGCATCAGGGCGGCGAACCGCTTGTGGGCCTCCGTCATCCGCGCCTCGACGCGCTTGACCGAGATCCCGCACCGCTCCGCCGCCTCGGCGTAGGTGAGACCTACGACCCGAACCAACAGATACACCTCGCGCACCTTGGGCGGTAGCTCGCGCAGAAGTTGTTGCAACAGCACCCGCTCAAGCTGGTCCGGAAGGTACCCGCTCTCAGGCTCCCGCACCTCCACGCGCTCAGCCCGACCTTCCCGCCGGAACTGATCCGCAGCAGCCCGCCGCGCCAAGGTGGCGAGCAGGGCGCGGGGATTGGTAACTACGCCGCTGATCCTCGCGCACCGGGCGAACGCCTCCTGCGAGAGTTCCTCTGCGAGATCGGTGCCGAACTTGCGCGCCACAAAGTTCAGCAGCCAGTGCCGATGTTCCCGGTACAGTAGGTCGCATTGCGCTGCATTCGAGCGGACCAAGCTCGTGGCGATCTTCGGTCGTGTCGGGAAGGAGGCCATAGCTGCGGCTCAAGTCGAACTCGCGCCGAGTCTAACAACACACACTGTCAGTGTGTAGAGCGTAGCTGGCAGCGAAGCGAACTTCCGGCTGTGCCGGTTGACGCCGAACTCCTGCGCCTAGGACGCCGCATTCGCGCATGCCGCGAAGCTCAGCAACTGAGCCAGGAGGAGCTTGCCGAGCGTGCAGGGCTTCACCGCAATTACGTCGGCTTGGTCGAGCGCGGCGAACGCACCGCTTCCGTGAAGACAATATTCGCGCTCGCCCGCGGGCTTGGCCTGCAGCCTGTGGAATTCTGGCGCTTTGACTGAACTGTCGTCCGGAGTACCCGAAAGGTCAGCTGCTGACTCTTAGGGGACCTTCGGAAGGTCGGCCCCACGGCGCTCGCCAAGCTGGCCGCGCGGCCGCCGCAGCTGGCTTAACCGGGATCTCGCAAAGGGCGTTGCCCGACGAGGCCAGTTACGAACCAGACCACTCGGGACGTTTCAATTCGTGGCCTAGCACTAAGGCGCCGGCGAGCGTCAGCCGGTCGTTCAGGAACATACGAAGTTGGTCGCGCTCGTCTTCGGTGGCGGTCTCTCCGTTGAGGTCTGAAGCAAAGGTTTCTAGGAAAAGGCTTGTCAGCCTCACAGTTTGACCCATCGCGCCTAGTCGACGTGCGACTGAGTTGGGCCCCTGGTTGTCCAGCTCGAAAATCGGAAATCGGCTCAGCTCGTCCACTACAGCGGTCATGGTTAGAGCGGCGGCTCGAACTGAAAGCGGGGAAGGGAGGAAATTCGCCGAGGTTCGATGATAACTCTCGATCACTTCATAGCCGTTCAATAGGAGCCGCTTGGCCGCCTCCTGAAGCTGTCGCTTGCGGCGCCAGGTTGGAGCGAACGCCGTGACGTATGTGAGCCCTAACGCCAAGATTGCGCCGGCGAATTGGGCCCAGCCCGCCAGCTTGTCGTGCGCAGTCAGCCACACAATTAGGTCTTGCATGATGGAAGCTCTCGGGCACTGGCGCACCAGCGACCCCCGACGAATCCCGGAGGGACTCAAGTGATCGCTTACTCGCTTGCGATAACTTTTAGAGGCATGGCTCGCGTTTCAAGTAGATAGGTTTCAGCGCCCGCAAGGAGATGAAGGCCCTCCTCACCAACCGCCCTACGGGATAGGCCAGGCTGGACTATCTTCACGTCGTATTCGTACCGGTAGTCCTGCCACCCGGCCTTGAGCTTCTTCAGGGCGGCGGCCGTACCTTGTTCAAACCTCGACGCCGCCCCCCTATCGAGGCGGAGCCTTTCGCGCTTCAGCATGTGCTGGAACATGCGATTGGGGCGGTCCCGCCAGCGAGCGGATTTCTGCGCCTGACCGCAGACCTCGTAGAGATCCTTCACGCGCGCCCCGGGAGCATCGCTGCTGGAGTATTTGCAGTGGTAGAGCGTCACGTAGACGACACTCTCAGTCACCCGGATGGCGACGACGTCCGCGATCTCACCGGCGCCGTCGTCATCGAAGATGATGTCGTAGGGCGCTTCGTCCGCGAGAAGGGTTTCAATCACCAGCCGTTGGACGGAGTCTGCCCGCTTGGAGGGGCCCTGAGATTCCGCGCGAATGTCGGTCTTGCTCCAGTCCCAGGTCTCGATCTTCTCCGGTGGATACGGCGCAGGAGTCTGTCCCTCGGGCAGCACGTAGAGGTGGCTGTAGATCAATAGGGACCCGTCCCCAAAATCGATCTGCGGCGAGTCGTCGGCGAAGGCCTCCGACAGCGTTTGGAGCTTGCTACCGATCTTGATCGTCGCCCGCGGCCCCTTCATTTGAGGGTAGCGAGCCCCTCCCTCGCTGAAGACCACATCGAATTGAGCAGCCTGCGTGTCGTTGCGAACGATGAAGCGCAAGGGACCGGACCGGTTATGATCTGCCAGTTCGATATCGCACTCAGTGAGAAGGGCGACTTGGTCGCCGAAGGCGATTTCGACCCTGTCTTCGAGCTGGGTGAGCAGTGACTCCGGCCAATGGATTGCGACAGGCGGAACCGCTGGGCGTTCGCTGATCTGCCGCGGGCGCATTGCGCTCTTGAACACGCCGTCTGTGGTGATCCCAGCGTCTGTGACCGAGCGACCGATCTCCTGACACCAGTCCACCCAATCGGTCAGGTCCCTGACGCGGGAGATTGACCAGAATTTCCCCTTGGCCGAACAGCCACGAGCTGCCGGCGCGCCGTCCAGGAAGCCCGTCCCAAAAACATTGTTCTTGATGCGGGCTTGTGACTTCGCGTTGTCGAGGCCCTCGGCAACGTCGACCCCCATGTACATCGAGTAACGAACGCCGCGTCCCTGGTGGTGGGTCAAACCCAGATTGCGGAGGATAAGTCGCTTGAAGCCGGCGAGGCTGCGGAAGACGTCCTCGCCTTCAATCCGCCGCGCATCCTCGCCGCAGACGGTCTTCGCCAGGCGGTCGAAAGTCCCTTTAATGGAGCTGCTTACGTAAAGCAGACGAGTCGACGCGTCCCAGTGCATCATGTGGAGATCCCACGTCACGTCGATCGCGTGCTGAGCGGTTGTCCAGGGCGCCTGTTCTTCGGCACGGGTGACAAAGATGGCTACGCCCTGATGGGGATTCACCTTCATGCCGAGGAACACGCCGGCGTCGTACAGATCCTCGGCGCGGAAGGGGTCCCAGTTGGCGCACGTAGTCTTGTAGACCACCGCGTTCATCTTGGGCTCGAGGGTCTGCAAGGGAATGTCGTTCAACGTGCCGACGAAACCCCTGAACATCTCGGCCCGACGGACCTGACGCTCAATGCGCGCTGAGCTCAGCGCCTCGACCAACGCGTTCCAGTCGGCGTCTTCGGCATAGAGCTTGGCGAGGGAGCGATCGATGTCGTCCACGCCGGTATTGGCGATGACTGTGGCGTCGCCGAGGGTGGGGTCCTGCCGCGTGAACCGGCCGACAAACTGGATCGTCACTGCGACGCTCTTGTGGTGATCGTGCAGCGCAGCGATCTTTAATTCGGGGAGGTCGAAGCCCTCGCCCAGCATGTCGACGCAGACGATGATCCTGCTGTTGAAACTGCGAAGCGCGGCGAGATTTTCCGACCGCTCACGCATCGACTGCTGGCTGTGGACGATCACCGGCCGGTGCTGCGGATAGATATCCGAGTAGAGACGGTGCAGCTGCCTCGCGCGATCGATCGTATTGCAGCGCGCCATCGCGAGATGATTCAGCCCGGCGCTGAGATCGGCTTCCAAAATGTCGCCGACCTTTTGCGCGATAGCCAAGTCCGCGTCATCTCGCTCAAGCCCGAACACGGCCTCAAAGCGGATGGGTTTGAAGTAGCCTTCCTCTTGCGCCTTCTTGAGCGGGTACGTGTAGATGAACTCGCCATCGACGCGGCGACCGTCCTCACGGAAGGGTGTGGCTGTGAACTGGACGACCGGGAGTGGGGGGCTCCGGTCAGCGAACAGCCGACGAAACTCAGCCCAGGTCCGCGCACCAATGTGGTGCGCTTCGTCGATGAACAATGCGTCCGCTCGTGCTGCCATCCGCTCTTGGACGTCCGCATCCGCTCGACCCGCGACGTGCATGGTGGTCACCACGACGTTCGCCCGATCAAAGATCGCGTCGACCTCTGCAACGGAGGTTGGGATATGGGACAGGCGCAACACCACCGGGTGGATGGCTGCGTCGTCCAGGCAAGCTTGGGCCTTGAGCACGCCGAAGGACTCGAACTTGCGGCCGATTTGGTCCCTAAGCGCGTCGGTGGGCACCACGACAAGGAGACGCTCGAATCGCTGCCGGGCGTTGAGCGCCAGCATCGTTTCCGTCTTGCCGGTGCCAGTCGGCATCACGACGGTCGCAGGTTGCGTCGATCGCGTCGCGTGCGCCAGCGCCGCATGTAGGGCGCCAATCTGAGGTCGTCGTAGGCCGGGAGCCGCTGGTCGTCCGGCGCTCGCTGGTCGCCCCTCTCGCAGATGGACCGCGTCTTCCCAGGAGAGAGTGACTGCGCCGAGACGCGCCTGCATCTCTTCGTCACTCAGCGAAGAAGGATCCACGGGTAATGGGAAGAGCCACCGACTGTCGCCGCGTTCGAGGATGGCTGCGACGTCGCCGGCGTGAACAGCGCCTGGCGCTAACAGGACGAGATCGGCCTCGAACTTAGTGGATGTCTTGGCACCGACGACGACCAGTGTTTCGCCTGAAGGAAGGTTGGCCTTGAATCCGCTGGTGCGGCGAAAGGTGAATGGCTTCAGCCGGCAGGCGATCTTCGTCTGAGGGCGTGCTTGTTGGCGAATGGGGCTGCCCAGCAACCTACCCTCGAGTGCGAAGACCGGGGGAAGGTCGAGAGTGACGTCCTCCGCAAAGAGATCATCCTGCTCGATCGGATCAGCGCTGATCGGCCGCCCCCTGGACACTGCGTGGCAAGAGTGAATCCGACACCGAAGGTGGCGCCGTGCATCAAGCGTAGCCTTAGTGGAGTCGCCTACCTACTCAAGCGAGCTTTTTCTGCCAAATAGCGGTTGGCGCGAGGAGGCCCGCTTAGTCGCAGGCTAATGTCTGCTTCTGGCCCAGACGCGAATGTCCGCACCTGGCGCATTCCTGACGTTTCAAGGCGCGTGAAGCCTGCTGGCGTGACCCCGAAGGCGCCTCGTCGTAGTGACCGCATGCGGCGAAGCTCTGAACAGATGCTCGAAGAGGCGCGGGCGCTTCTCGCGCGGAAAGGGCGCCTGACCAGCAGCCTCCTCGACGTGGCCCCGGAGACCGCCTCGGCGAGGCAGTACATCGACCGCTTCGGAGGCCTGGGACGGCTCTACGAGTTGATCGGCTATTCGCCGTCAAAGTGGCAGAGCCTCAGCCTTCAGCGAGGCGTCGGCCGGCGGCGCGCGCCCTGATGACCGCAGCCTGACGTCGGTTCAGACCCTCCGCACCTAGGGCGACACTTCCGCTTCCCCGTTCTTGGCTCTCACGCGAGACTGAGCTGCAGCGAGTGGGGTGGAGAACGACGCGATCTAAAGTCGCTGGAGGGGGAAACATGCGGGCGATCATGTTCGCCGCGGCCGCGGCGGCCGTCTGTGGGAGCGCGACGGCGCATCCCGGCGGGCTCAATGCCGAAGGGTGCCACAACAACCGAAAGACCGGGGACTACCACTGTCACCGAACCGGCGCCGCTCAAGCGCCACGGCGACCGGCGCAGCCCGAAAGCCTCGTCTCCCGCTCCGGCGACGGCGCCTTCCCCAACTGCGCGGCGGCGCGGGCGGCGGGCGCGGCGCCCGTCCGGCGCGGCGAGCCCGGCTACGGCGCACATCTCGACCGTGACGGCGACGGCGTCGGCTGCGAGCGGTAATGCGGATGGTCAGCGGCGGCCGCGGCCGCCTTCGCGCACGCCCGCTTGCCGCAGCAGCGCGCCGAGCGGCTTCCGGTCGCGGGAGCAGGTCGCGACAATGCGATCCCAGGACCTGTGCTGCGCGCGGCAGGTGACCGTCCGGCCGAGCGTCAGGGCGCTGAGCGTCGCCTTGGCGGCCTGGCCGGCGGGCGTGTCGAGTTCCGGGGCGTAGAAGTCCGCGAGGCGCACCTCGATCCAGCTGGCCGGCGTCGGGCCACGGGCGACGCAGAGCGAGTCCCCGTCGCCCACATAGACGACCGGGCCGGTGAACGTCTGGCCTCGGCCGAGCCCCGGCGGCAGGGGGCCGCGATCGGGGATCGCCTTGCAGGGATCGGCGAGGGCGGGGCTGGCCGAAAGCAGAAGCAGGATCAGAGCGGGCGCGAGCCCGGACTTGATCGCTGGCTGAAGCTTGGCTGTTATCGGCGCAGGAGCTTCAGGGGAGGAGGGGCGCATGGGCTTTCGCATGTCGCGCCGGATCAAGATCGCGCCGGGCGTGCGCGTCAATCTCACCGCCAGCAAACGCGGGCTGACGTCAGGCCTGTCGGTCGGGCCGAAGGGCGCCAAGGTCTCGGTGAACTCGCGCGGCCAGAAGGCCACCACGCTCAGCGTCCCCGGAACGGGGATCTCGCATGTCAGCCGTTCGAAGGCGACCGCCCCGTCGGCCGGAAGCATTCTGCTGATCGTGGTGGCGGGCCTCGCGCTGCTCGGCCTGGCCGCGGCCCTGATCGATTGACCTAGGCCTTCGACAGCCGCGGATCGTAGAGCCACTTGCGGACCTTGGTCGCGGTGACGCCGGCGCTGTCCGGGTGCAGCGGGTTGATCAGGACATTCCGCTCCTCGGGGATGATCATCGACGGCACGACGAGGAGCGCCGTCGCCTTGGACTTGAGCCACGCGGAAGCGAAGTCGAGGCTCGCCTTGGCGGGCGGCTCCGCGTCCCAGCCGACCGGCAGCTCGTCGGGCGTGACGACCTTGGCGTTCGCCCAGACGTCCGGCGGCACGTCGATCTGCACGAGGTAGCGGTTCAGGGGCAGCCCGCCGGCGTTCAGGTGGACCATGGTCTCGAGGCAGGCGAGGGCGCGGGTCTCCGAGGCATAGACCGCCGGCAGCCCTTTGACGTTCCAGCGCCCGCCGGTGATCTCCGCGCCCTTGCCCGAGAGGTCGTGTGCCTCGTAGGCGGGGGCGTCCACGGCGATGCGCCAGAGCGTGCGCGTCAAGCGTAGGCCCCGCTCTGGATCCGGGCGAGGGTCTCTGACACCAGCGCCTGACCCTCCATGGTGTCCATCAGGTCGACCGGCCGGGCGCCGCCGAACGCAGGCAGCGGCTCCTGCAGCCAGCGGGAGGTCCAGGCCTTGGCGTCGAACCCCTTCGGATCGCCGGACTCCTCGACCATCGCCTCGACCTGGCCGATCAACTTGGCGAGCCCGACGAAGCGTTCGCTCTCGTCCTGGGCCAGCAGCTCCTGGTTCTTGGCCTTCCGGTTGATGGTGGAGATGGCCACGTGCAGGGCGTTGAAGGTGACCCCCACCGGCATCGCGAGGTCGGCGATGATCTGCTTGGCCTGCTCCGCCGGCAGGCCCGCCTTGACCAGCTCGATCCGGTCGAGCGGGTCGGCCTTGTAGATCGCGACGTAGCTCAGCGGCGCGCCGGCCGGTCCTCCGCGGGGAAGGGAGCGTCCGGTCTTCTCGGCGCGTGCGGCGTTGCCCATGTCGTGCTCCTTTGAGCGAATAGATAGCTCATATGGGCTGACAATGCGAGATGGCCGCCGGGGTTCATCTACAGACCTTGGCGCCGCGCCGTGTCGTGTCATGAGGGTCCCGGCTCCTCATCGGGCGGGGGCCTGCGGAGGCTGAGCGCCTGCAGCTGATCTGCCCGGGCCTCCAGGTCGGCGAACATCGCCTCGAACGCCTCCATCAGGCTGTAGGCGTCGAGGAGCGAGAGCTTGTCTCCTATCCGTTGATCGAAGGCCTGAAGCTGCAGGTGGAAGGCGGTCATGAACTTGTTGTCCGCCGTCCGCCGGGCGAATTCGCTGGAGCCGATCTCGAGCGCCGCCAGGATGCCGTAGGGATCGACGTCCAGGAGCTCGGCGAACTGGTGGATCCGCTCGACGTTGAGCGGTCCGCGGCCGGCTTCGAAGTGTTCGTAGGTTCTCTGCTTGAGGCCGAGCTCGGCCGAGACGTCCACCAGCCGTCGGCGCCGCATCCGGCGCAACGAACGCAGGATCATCGCCAGGAGCGGGCCCTTGGCGGCCGGGTCATCCGGCGGTGCAACCATGGGCTTGGACGCCCTCTTAAACCAACCCTACGTGGGTGGACTAAAGGGCAGAGGCCCGACTTAGCAAGGCGCGAGTCCGATAATTACTGAAGTCCGCCGCGACGCCCGCAAAGTGGTCGCGGACCGCGCGCAATCCCATTGCGGGCGTGCGGTTTCGGGCGCCCGGAAGCCCCTTTCGGACCGCATCAGGACCGCTTCTGCATACCGCCGATCTCCCGGTCTGATGCGCGGCGATCGGGTCCAGAGGCTGACCGAATCGTCCCGCCCAGGACCGAAATGACCGGGCCGTACATATTCCACGCCGAGGGTTGGCGGGTTTTGATCGCCTTTGCTGGCGGGCTCCCGCGAGGACGCATGGGCCTTGGTGTTCGATTGTGTGGCTTGGCCGCGGGAGGCCTGCTGGGCCTGCAGGCGGCGACGCAGTTCGTGGGCTGGTCGTTCGACTTCGCCCCGGCGCTCGGTGCGAGCCTGCCGGTCGCCGGAACGCCGCTCTATCCGCCGTGGTCGTTCCTCGTGTGGCGCGCCCGCTTCGAGGCCGAAGGTCCCCGGGTGTTCTCGGGCGCGACGGCGCTGCTGCTGTTGGGTGTGGTCGGGGGCCTCGGGGCGGGCGTGCTGCTGGGCGCAGAGGGCCGCCCCCAAAGGGTCCGAGGCTGGGGCGGTCTCGCCGAGGCTCGGCGGGCCGGGCTGCTGGCGAAGCGCGGCTGCGTGATCGGCGAGTTGAACGGGCGTGTGCTCATCACCGCCGACCTGCGGCCCACCCTGGTCACCGGCGGCACTCGGTCCGGCAAGGGGCGCGGACACGTGGCGCCCAGCCTGCTGTCCTGGACCGAGAGCGCCCTGGTCCACGACCCGAAGGGCGAGCTCTGGCGCGTCACCGCCGGCTGGCGGACCGGCTTCTCGCACACGCTGCGGTTCGACCCGCGTAGCGCGACCTCCGCTCGATGGAACCCGCTGGCGGAGATCCGGCCAGGACCGGGGGAGCTCGCGCAGGTGCAGCGGCTGGTGGCCATCCTCGCCGATCCCGGCGGCGTGCGTGATGACGAGGCGATCTGGGACAAGTCGGCCTCGGAGATCCTCGAGGCCGTCATCCTCCACGTGCTCTACACCGCCGACGACGCGGCCAAGTCCCTGGTGACGGTGCGCGGCCTGCTCGCCGACCTCGACGATGCCGCCGACCGCATGCTGAAGACCCTGCATCGCCCGGGCGCCGACGGGCGGCCGGAGACCCACCCCTTCATCGCCACAGCCGTGAAGGGCTATTCGGCGATGCACGACCGCTTCCGCACGTCCGTGCAGGGCACGGCGCGCTCCTATCTCAAGTGGCTGGCCGGAGAGGACCTGGAGCGCGTGCTCTCGGCGTCCGACTTCGCCCTCGGCGACCTGATGTGCGCCGACGCCCCGGTCAGCCTGTATGTCCAGGTCGCCCCCGCCGACGCCGCGGCGCTGCGCCCGCTGGTGCGGTTGCTGTTCTACGCCGCCGCCCAGTCCCTCACAGCCCACGAGCAGGCCGACGCGGCGGGCCGGCCAAAGCGCCACAAGCTGCTCATGGTGATGGACGAGTTCCCGCTGCTCGGCCGCGTGGAGTTCTTCGAGAAGAGCCTGCGGCTGATGAGCGGCTACGGCCTGAAGACGCTGTTCGTCGCCCAGAGCCTCAACGACATCGTCGAGACCTACGGGCCCAACAACACCATCCTCGACAACTGCCACGTCTACACCGCCTTCAGCGCGCTTGACCCGCTCACCCAGGACAAGGTGTCCAGGCTCACCGGCACGGTGGCGGAGTTGCGCACCAGCCGCAGCGGGCCCTCCGGGCTGGGGAGCGGGCGCAGTTCGGTCTCCCGATCGGAGGTGGAGCGCCCGTTGCTGGAGCCCGGCGAGATCCGCGCCCTCGACGACGGGGAACAGCTGGTGTTCGCCGCGGGCCGGCGGCCGCTGCGGACCCGCAAGCTGCAGTACGACCGGCGCGTGCCCTTCCGGACCCGTGCGGCCTTGCCACCGCCGGCCGACGCGCCGGTCGACACGCCCGGCGCGCCCGCCCATCCGTGGGCCGGCCGCCGCGCGCTTGGTGAGGACCCCACCGCGACGCTGCCGCTGTTCAAGGAGGTGGCGGCGGCCATGGACGACAAGAAGGCGGCCGCCCGCGCCGCCGAAATCTACGAGCGGGTCGCCGGCGAGATGGCCGCCCAGGAAGCGGCGCTCGACCATCTGCAGGGAAGACATCATGGGTAGGCGGGAAGTGGCGGTCGGCCAGCGCGTGCAGGTCTATTTCGAAGACGCGCGCATCGCCAAGGCGCTGGCCGAGGAAGCCGCCGCCAGCGGAGGCTCGGTCAGCCGCGCGGCCGAGCGCGCCATCGCGCGCGGCCTTGCGCGCCGGCTGGCGGGCGATCCCGAGGACCGGCTGCTTGCCGTCGAGCGGGCGGTGCGCGACCACGGCCGGGCGATGGCCCGCGACATGACCTTCATGCAGGAGCTGATGGCGCAGTTCGCGCGCGAGCTCTTCACGGTCCTGCCCGAACGCCCCGCCGACCGGGATCCCCTGCTGCAGGCCGCCGTCGAGGTGCGGGTCCGCCGGTTCATCGACGACACCATCGCCCGCATCGCCGGCGCGTCCCTGCGGGAGCACCGCGCGGAAGCCGAAGGGGAGGCAGGGGCGCCGTCGGAGGCGAGGTCCTTCCAGGCGGCGGACGCATGAGCCCGGACGACCGCTCGGACCTCCGCAAGCTGGAGGCGCTGCGGCACGCGCTCGGCGCGGCGGTGCTGGCGGCCCTGGACGAGCCGGGCGTCGTCGAGGTGCTCGCCAACCCGGACGGCCGGCTGGTCGTCGACCATGCCACCGGGGGGCGGCGGGACACGGGCGAGCGGCTGAGCCCGGCGGCCCGCGAACGGGCGATCCGCCTGGTCGCCGAACATGTCGGCGAACCGGTGACGCGCGAAGACCCCCGGCTCTCCGGCGTGCTGCCCACTGGCGAACGCTTCCAGGGTTTCCTGCCGCCGGTCTCGTCTGCGCCCACCTTCTCGATCCGCAAGCGGCCGCCGGTGATCTGGGGGCTCGACGACTATGTCGCCCAGGGCGTGGTCTCCGCCGGGCAGGCCGATGCGCTTCGGGCGGCCGTCACGGCCCGCCGGAACATCCTGATCAGCGGCGGCACCGGCTCGGGCAAGACGACCCTGGCCAACGCGCTGCTCGCCGAGCCGGCGTTCGCCGAGGACCGCGTGTTCCTCGTCGAGGACACCGCCGAGCTGCAGTGTTCGGCGTGGGACTGCGTGGCGGTGCTGACCCGCCGGCATCCCCGATCGATCGGCGTCGTCGACCTCGTGCGCGATGCGCTTCGCATGCGCCCCGACCGCATCGTGGTGGGGGAGATCCGCGACGGCGCGGCGGCCCTGGAGACCCTGAAGGCCTGGAACACCGGCCACCCCGGCGGCCTCTCGACCCTGCACGCGAATTCGGCGGAGGAGGCGCTGCAGCGCCTGGAGGACCTTTTGTTGGAAGTCGTGGCGGAGCCGCCGCGTCGGGCGCTGGCGCAGGCTGTCGATCTCATCGCGCATCTGCGTCGGACCGCGGACGGGCGACGGCTCACCGGCCTGCTGACCCTGGACGGCCTCGACGCGAACGGGAGCTACAGGCTCACCTCTGCGGCGTGAGCTTCTCTCGTTGGGTCCAAGTTGTCGACAGGATTGTCCAAGATTATGCGCGCGGCCGCGTCTAAACGCGAGCGTATAAGGACCGATTCGCGACTTGCCTCCAAGTTGGAAGAAAATATTCCGGCCCACTCCGTCCGGTCTCTGTTGACAGTCTGTGGATGGATTTGATTGCGTTGATCTGAGGCGCGCTTTCCAGCGCCGGATCAAGGACTTCGGACATGCGCCGGATACGCGTGTGCGGCCTCTTCGCCGCCGTGACCTCTTGCGCCCTGCTGGTCGCCGGACCGGCGGCGGCGGGCGGCTCCGGCATGCCCTGGGAAGGGCCTCTGCAGCAGATCGTCGAATCGGTGACCGGCCCCGTCGTCCAGGCCGCCGCGGTGATCGCCGTGGCGGTGTTCGGCGCGGGCGTCGCCATGAGCGAGAGCGGCTCGGGCATGCGGCGCGGCGTCGGCATCCTGTTCGGCCTGTCCATCGCCTTCGCGGCCTCGACCTTCTTCCTGGACTTCTTCGGCTTCGCCGGCGGCCTGGAGATCGGCTGATGGCTCAGGCCTCCGAACCCGCCCCGCGCGAAGGCTGGGAGCTGCCGGTGGCGCAGAGCCTCGCCGAACCCGTGCTGCTGGCCGGCATGCCGCGTGACTACGCCATCCTGATGGGCACCGTCGCCCTCGTGCTGGGCCTGGCGCTGCGCATCTGGTGGCTCGGCCTGCTGTGGTGGACGGCCGCCCACGCCCTCGGGATCGCCGCGGCGCGGGCTGACAAGCTGTGTTTCGACGTGCTGAGGCGTCATCTCGCCCGGCCTGGCCACCTCGACGCGTGAGGACGGGCCGATGCGCTTCCTCCACGAACATCGCCGGCGGCCCGCGAGCCTCGCCGACCATCTGCCCTGGGCCGCGCTGGTGGCGCCGGGCGTCGTCCTCAACAAGGACGGCTCCTTCCTGACCGCGTTCGCCTTCCGCGGCCCAGACCTGGAGTCCTCGACCGAGGACGAGCTGATGGCGGTGCGCGCCCGCCTCAACAATACGCTCCGTCGCCTGGGCTCCGGCTGGTGCCTGCACGTGGAGGCGCGGCGGCGCCCCGCCGAGCCCTATCCGCCAACGGACGCGGAGGTGACCGCCGCCTGGCTGGTGGACGCCGAGCGCCAGGCGCTGTTCGACGGCGCCGAGCCGGCCTTCGAGAGCGAGTTCCGGCTCGCGCTCACCTGGCTTCCGCCCGCCGACGAAACCCGGAGGCTCCAGCGGCTGATGTTCGACGGCCTCGAACGGACCGGCCGCGACTGGCGCGCCGCCCTCGAGGCCTTCCGCCGGCAGACCGACGCCGTGTTCGACCTCCTGGCCGACGTCCTGCCCGAGTGCCGGCGGCTGGACGACGCGGCCTTGCTCCACTGGCTGCATGCCTGCGTCTCCACGCGGCCCCACCCCATCGACCCGGACGCGACGCCGGCGTTCCTGGATGCGGCCCTGGCGGATGCGCCGGTCACGGGCGGCGTCACGCCGCGGCTCGGGACGGCGTGGCTGAAGGTGGTGTCGGTCCGCGGGATGCCGGCCGCGACCCGCCCGGGTCTCCTCGACGCGCTCTCGTCCCTGCCGTTCCCCTACCGGTGGACGGCCCGCTGGATCGCCCTCGACAAGGCCGACGCGGAGCGGGAGATCGCCAAGCTGCGCAAGCGCTGGTTCGCCAAACGCAAGGGCGTCGGCGTGCTGCTGCGCGAGGCCGTGACCAAGGAAGAGGTCCCGCTTCTCGACACCGACGCCGCCGCCAAGGCCGAGGAGTGCGACGGCGCGCTGGCGGCGCTTGGCGCCGACGCCTGCGCCTACGGCTACCTGACCCTCACCGTGACCCTGCTCGACGGCGATCCCGCCGCCGCCGCGGAGAAGGCGCGCGCCGTGGAGGCGACGCTGAACGCCCACGGCTTCGTCGCCCGCGTCGAGGACCTCAACGCCGTCGACGCCTGGCTGGGCTCCATCCCAGGCGAGCCCTACGCCGACGTCCGCCGGCCGATGGTCTCGACGCTCAACCTCGCCGACCTGCTGCCGGCGTCGGCCGTCTGGGCCGGGCCGGCCCGAGATCCGGCCCTGGAGGGTCCGCCGCTGGCGGTCGCGCGCACGACGGGCGCCACGCCGTTCCGCCTGGTGCTGCACGTCGGCGACGTCGGGCATGCCATGGTCGTGGGCCCCACCGGCTCCGGCAAGAGCGCGCTCCTCGCCTTCCTGGCGCTGCAGTGGTTCCGCTATCCGCAGGCGCGGGTGGTGTTCCTCGACAAGGGCCGCAGCGCCCGGGCCGCGACCCTGGCCGCCGGCGGCGCCTGGCGCGCGCTCGAGCCGGACCAGCCCTTCGCCCTGCAGCCGCTGGCGCGCATCGACGACATGAGCGAGCGGGCCTGGGCGGCGGAATGGCTGGCGGAGGTCCTGCGGGGCGCCGGCTGCGCCGTCACGGCGGCGCTGCGCGAGGAGGTCTGGGCCGCGCTCAAGGCCCTCGCCGAAGCGCCCGCCGACCAGCGCACGCTCACGGTCTTTGCCGCCCTGCTGCAGGACCGGGCCGCGGCCGCCGCCCTCGAGCCCTTCACGCTCGAGGGGCCGCATGGGGCGCTGCTCGACGGCGCCCGCGAAGACCTCGCCGCAAGTCGCTTCGACACCTTCGAGCTCGAGCGCCTGATGGCGACGCCGTCGGCGTTGGGCCCGGTGCTCGGCGCGCTCTTCCACCAGCTCGAGCGCGGATTCGACGGACGACCGACCCTGCTGGTCCTCGACGAGGCCTGGCTGTTCCTGGACGACACCGGCTTCGCGGCGAAGATCCGCGAGTGGCTGAAGACGCTGCGCAAGAAGCGGGTGGCCGTGGTGTTCGCCACCCAGAGCCTCGACGATGTGGCGGCCTCGAGCATCGCCGCCAGCCTGATCGAGTCCTGCCCGACCCAGGTCTTCCTGCCCAATCCGCGGGCCCTCGAGCCCGGCTCGGCGGAGCTCTACCGCGCCTTCGGCCTCAATCGCCGGCAGCTTGAGCTGATCGCCCACGCGACGCCCAAGCGGTCCTACTACTGGCGCCAGCCGCACGGCCGCCGGCTCTTCGACCTCAAGCTCTCCGGCGTGGCCCTCGCCCTCTGCGGCGCGTCCGCGCCCGAGGATCACCGCCTCATCGACCAGGCGCTCGAGCGGTCCGGCCCGGACGGCTTCCTGCGCGCCTTCCTGCAAGCCAAGGGAGTCCGTCATGTGGATCCGCTGTTCGACGCGCTCGCCCACACGCCCGCCGACCGGCCGCCGCTCGCCGCCGAGTAGGGCGCGCGCCGCCCTCGTGCTGATCCTGCTCGCCGGCGGGGCCTGCTCCGGGCCGAAGCCGGCCGAGGCCCAGCAGGTGGTGTTCGATCCCAAGAACCACCTGGAGAACGCCCTGCAGGCCGCCCGCCAGCTGGACAGCCTCGCCAACGAGGCCCGCATGCTGGCCAACCAGGCGCGGGAGCTCGCGGCCTCGCCGTACAGCCATCTCGGCGAGACCGGCGAGGCGCTGCGCGAGATGGGCGAGCTCGCCCGCTCGGTGAAGGGCGTCGCCGCGGACGTCGAGGGGCTGCAGCGCGATTTCGAGCAGCTCTACCCGGCGGCCGTGCAGGGGCTGGATCCCAGGCAGGCGCTGCAGCAAAGCCGGGCGCGCAACGCCAAGGCCCGCGAGACCGCCCGCGACCTCGCGCGCACGGCCGCCGAACTCGAGCGGCTGGCCCAGGGCCGCGCCGGACGCCTGCAGGGGGCGCTCGGCGCCAGCCAGGCGGCCACCGGCCAGACGGCCGCGATCCAGTCCTCGACCCAGGTGCTGGCGGTGCTCGCCGAGGACCTTACCGCCATGCGCACCATCCTCATGGCCCAGTCGCGGCTGATGGCGGAGGAGACCGCCCGCCGTTCGGCCGAGCGGGCCGCGGGCGCGGAGGCCCGGCGGCGGTTCTGGCACGACGGTGCCGCGGCGCCCGCCAATCCCGACTTCGATCCCTATTCGCCGGCGTCGCGGTGAGGTCCGGCCATGTCCGCCGTCACGATGCAGACGCCCAACGACCTGATGGTGGTGTTCTCGAACACCGTCTCGTCCGGCTTCGCGGCTCTCCAGGGTCCGGTCAACGGCGTCTTCGGCCTGATGATCGCCCTGGTGGTGGCGCTCACCGGCATCCAGTGGGCGCTGTCCTCCAACCGCGAGGTGCTGGCGGCCGGCTTCGGCAAGATCCTGCTGATCGGCTTCTTCGCCTATCTGATCAACGACTGGGAGCGGCTCAGCCTGCTCATTCAGTCCGGCTTCGTGGACATCGGGCTGCGCGCCGGCGGCGGCGGACTCAGCCGCGGCGACTTCCTCAACCCCGGCGCCATCCTCCACGAGGGCTGGCGGATCGTGAAGGCGCTGGGCGAGACGCCCGCGCCGGTCGAGAACCCCATCGACGTGATGGGCAACCTCACCGACGCCCTGGTCCTCGGTCTGGCGATGATCGGCATCATGCTGGCCTTCGCGGTGCTGGCGCTGCAGATCATCGTCACCCTCCTGGAGTTCAAGATCGTCACCCTCGGCGGCTTCGTGCTGCTGCCGTTCGGGATCTGGTCGAAGTCCGCCTTCCTCGCCGAGCGGCCGCTGGGCTTCGTGGTCGCCTCCGGCCTGAAGGTGCTGGCGCTCGCCATCGTCGTCTCCGGCGCGCGCTCGGTGTTCGACCAGCTGCAGCCGTCCGCCAATCCCGGCCTGCAGGAGGCGCTGGCGATCCTCTCGGCCTCGCTGCTGCTGGCCATGCTGGCGATCTTCGTGCCGAACCTCGCCGCCGCCCTGGTCACCGGGGGCCCCGCCCTGGGCGCCGGGGCCGCGGCGACCGGCGGGCTGGCGGTGGCCGGCGCCGGAGCCCTGGCCGCGGCCGGCGTCACCGGGCTCGAAACAGCGGCCGCGCGGATCGCCGGACCCTCCCGCGCCGCGGCCGGCGCCGGGACCGGGCGTCCGCCGGCGCCGCCGCCACCTTCCGGGCGGCCGCAAGGACCGCCGCCCGGACCGCCCTCAGGCCCGCGCCCCACCAACGACAATCCCCACGGTCCCGGGCGGTCCGCGTCCGGCCGCGGCGGCTCGCTCGGCGGCGTCGCCGAGCCCGCGAGCGCCTGGCGCGGGGAGGGCGCCTCGGGCGGCGGTTCGTCGGGCCACGATGGCGGACCGAGGGACGCGGCGCGGCCGGCCGCCGCAGACGCGGCGTCCAGATCCGCCCCAGGCCGACCGGCGGACACCATCGCCGGCGAGCGCGAGGCCGCCCGCGCCGCCTTCCACCGGGCGGCCCAGGCGGACGCCGCGCCCGCCACACCCCAGGCGGGGGAGGGCCGCCGCAGCGCCGCCGTCCGCGCCTTCTTCGCCGCCAACGCCGGTCGGTCCCTGCTGCCCGCCGGCGAGAGCAGCGGCGCGATCGCCCCGCAGCTGAAGACCGAGGAGCCGTGAGGCCATGCATCCCTTCTTCCGCCCCAAGCGCGCGCTGAGCGCCACGCCGGACGCCACGCCCTACCAGCGCGCCGGCCAGGTCTGGGACGAGCGCCTGGGGCTCACCGTCGCCCACGCCCGTAACTGGCGCCGCTTGGCCTTCGGCAACCTGCTGCTGGCGGCGGGACTTGGCGTGGGCTGGTGGGCGGAGAGCCGCCAGGCGGTGGTGAAGCCCTTCGTGGTCGAGGTCTCCGACTGGGGCGAGACCCAGAGGATCACCGCCATCGGCGGCCGCTACGAGCCGACCGAGGCGCAGACCGCCCACGCCCTGGCGCAGTGGGTGCGCAACGTGCGCTCAAAGAGCACCGACCCGGTGGTGATCCGCCAGAACTGGCTGGCCGCCTACGAGCTCGCCACCCCGCGCGCCGCGGCCTTCCTCAACGCCCACGCCCAGGCGCACGACCCCTTCGCCTCCGTTGGCCGGGAGGCGGTGAACGTCGAGGTTCTCAACGTCGTCCGCCGCTCCGAGCGGACCTACGACCTGCAGTGGCGGGAGACCCGTTTCGTCGACGGCCAGGAGGCCAGCCGCCAGCGCTGGCGCGCGCTGATCACCACGCGCCTGCAGCCGCCGAGGACCGAGGCGCAGCTGATGAAGAACCCGCTCGGCATCCGCATCGAGGAGGTGTCATGGACCCCCGACGCCGCCTGAACCGCTACGCCGCCGCCACCGTGGCGATCGCCGCCCTGACGCTCGGCGGATGCGCCGCCCTGCGCGACCTGGGCCGCGCGTCTGCCGGCGCCTCGCAGGCCTCCGCACCCCCGCAAGCCGCCGCCGCCGCCAGCGCCACCAACGCGGCAGGCCTGGCGGTTCCGGCAACGGCTCCCGCACCGCCCGGGATCCGCGGCGTCATGGCGCCGATCCCGAACCCGCCGGGACGCCGGTCGGGGCGGGCGCGGGCGCCGGGCGTCGCGTCAGCCTCCGCATCCTCGCGGACCGCCGACGATCAGCTGGCGAGGCCGGGGCCGCCGGCCCGCGGTACGCCCGCCGCCAGCGGCCGGACGGCCATCGCCGCCGCCAACGCCGAGGCGCGCGAGACCTCCCGGGCCGACGCCTTCGTCGGCGGCGTGCAGGTCTTCGCCTATTCACCGGGACGGGTGTACGAGGTCTGGACCGCCCCGCTGCGGGTGACGACGCTCACCTTGGGCGCCGGCGAGGCCGTGGTGTCCATGGCCGCCGGCGACACCGTCCGCTGGCAGATTGGCGAGACGCGGTCGGGCCAGGGACCTGGCCAGCGCGGCCATGTGATGATCAAGCCGTTGGAGCGGGGCCTGGAGACCAACCTGGTGCTGGCCACCAGCCAGCGGGTCTACCTGATCCAGCTGAAGAGCGGCTCGGCCGAGGCCTTCAACGCGGCGGTGGCCTGGGACGCCGGCGCGGTGCTCTCGCCGGCGGCGGCCGCCCTGCTCGAAGGCGCCGAGGCCGCCGCGCCGGAGACGCTCGCCGGCCCGGCGGGGCCGCTGGACGCCCGCTTCCGGATCGAGCCGCGGGGCCGCCGCCCCGACTGGACGCCGACGGCGGTGATGACCGACGGCGTGCGCACCTTCCTGACCTTCCCGCCGGGCGCCGCGTCGGGCGAGGCGCCGGTGCTGCTGGTGCGCGGGGCGGGCGGGGAGGCCCAGCTCGTCAACTACCGCCAGCAGGCCGGGCTGTGGGTCGTCGACCGGGTCTTCGACGCCGCCGAGCTGCGGCTCGGCGGCAAGCGCCCCCAGGTCGTCCGCATCCGCCGGGACCCCGACGCCGGAGACCGTCCATGACCGACGCCCCTTCCTCCGCCGCCACGCCCCAGCCCAAGGCGCCGGCCGAGCCGCTCGACGTCCGCGCGCCGCGGCCCCCGGTGGTGCGGCTGCGCCGCAGCGTGGTGACCGCGGCGGTGATGTCGGCCGCGGGCCTGTTGGCTATGGCGCTCGCCTGGGCCTTCGTGGTGCAGCCGGAGATCCGCGCCGAAGCCCGCGCCCGCCCGCTCGACGCGGCCGCTTCCGACGGGGACATCCGTCCCAGCGGCCGTGTGACGGACGGCCCGTCCGGCTACGGCGAGGCCGACCGGCTTCCGGAGCCGCGGCGGCTCGGAGGCGACCGGGAGTCTGTCCCTTCTCAGCCGGTTGCCGACGACGCGCCTCCGCCGCGCTCCGGGCCAACGCCAAGGGCAGGGGCAGGATCGCCCGCGGCCGAAGCCCGGCAGTCGGACCTCTTCTTCGCGGCCGGGGGAAGCGGGGCGGCCGCGCCCGCGGCCAAGACGACCGACGCCCCGAGCCGGGACTACGCCGCCGTCTACAACACCCATCAGCTGCTGGCGCCGCTCAGCCCCTACGAGGTGAAGGCCGGCGCCGTGATCCCGGCCGCTCTGATCACCGGGGTGGACACGAGCCGGGCCGGCCCGGTCGTGGCGACGGTGACGGAGAACGTCTTCGACAGCATCTCGGGCCGGCACCTGCTGATCCCGCAGGGCGCCCGGCTCGTCGGCCGCCACGAGGGCGAGAGCCGTCACGGCGACAGGCGCGCCTTCCTCGCCTGGGACCGCCTCATCCTGCCGAACGGCAAGAGCCTGATCCTCAACCGCGAACCCGGCGTGGACGCCCAGGGGCGAACCGGCCTCAAGGGCCGCGTCGACCGCCGGCTGTTCCCGCTGGCGGTGGCGACGCTCTTCGCCGGCGCGATCACCACGCTCGGCCAGGCGGCGCGCGACGACGACGATCGCTCCGGCGGCCTGCTCGGCGACGCCGGCGACGCGGCGGCCGTCGAGGCCGCCCAGGTCGGCGGCAAGCTGATCGACCGCGAGCTGCAGGTGCGTCCGCAGATCCGCCTGAAGCCGGGCGCGCGAGTCCGCGTGCTGGTGACCCGGGACCTCCTGTTGGAGCCGTACCGCCCATGACCGCCGCCGTTCCCATCGCCTGCGCGGCCGCCCTAGCGGTCCTCGCCGGCCTGGCGGCCGCCGCAACGTCCGGCGGGGCGCCGCGCCTGCTCGTCAACGAGAGCCGGAGCGTGCCGCGCGGCCTCTACCTGCGCCGGGACGATCTCACGCCCGAGCGCGGGCGCCTCGTGGCCGTGCGCCAGCCCGCCGGCCCGGCGGCGGCCTACCTCCGCGGCCTCGGCGTCCCGTCCGACATGCGGCTGCTGAAACGGGTGGCTGCGGTCCCCGGCGATGCGGTCTGCGCCTGGGCCGGCGCGCTGGTCACGCCGAAGGGCGCCGTTCCGGCCCCGGGCCGCGACCGACGCGGCGCTCCGCTGCCAAGCTGGCGCGGCTGCCGCCACCTTGGCGCCGGCGAGCTGCTCGTGCTGGGCGACACGCCGAGGAGCTTCGACAGCCGGTTCTTCGGCCCGCTCCGCCTGGAGCAGGTGGACGGCGTCTATGTGGAGGTGCTGCGATGGTGAGCGTCGTTCCTCTTGTCTTGGGCGCGCTCGCGCTGTCGTTCAGCCTCGTCGCTCCGGGCCGCGCGGCCGACTGGCGCGCCTCCGGCGGCCCCCTCTTCGTAGGCCCTGGCGAGCCGGCATCCCCGAGTGAGGACGCGACGGGCGCTGCGGCCACAGCGACCCTGCCGCCGCTGCGCCAGCCGTTCGGCGCCGCGGTCGCGGAGGCGGCCGCGCGTCACGGCCTCGACCCCAAGCTCCTGCACGCGCTGGTGACTGTGGAAAGCTCCTACCGGCCCGACGCCGTCTCGCCCGCGGGAGCCGCCGGCCTCACCCAGCTGATGCCGGCGACGGCGGGCGAGCTCGGCGTCCGGAACCGCTTCGACCCCATGGCGAACCTCCTGGGCGGAGCCGACTACCTCGCCCGGCAGATCGTGCGCTTCGGCGACCTGCGCCTCGCCCTTGCCGCCTACAACGCCGGCCCCGGCCGCGTCGCCCGTCTCGGCCGGGTGCCTGAGATCCAGGAAACCAAGGCGTACGTCGAGGCTGTCCTTGACTGCTACCTGGCGCTCACCGCCGGCCGGGGTGTCCGCTCGTCGCGCGAGTGCCGGCCCCCGGGGGTCGTCCAATGACCCATCTCGAACAGGCGCAAGCCGCCCCGGAGGAACGCGACGACGACCTGCTCACCCGAGCCGAGGCGTCAGCCTATCTGGCCCGGCTCCAGATCCGTATGAAGCCGACCACCCTCGCGCGAGTCTGGTCCGTCGGCGGCGACGGCCCGCCCTGCACCCACATTCGGAAGAAGCCGTGGTGCCCGCGCGGCGAACTTCGGAAATGGGCCGAGACCCAGAAGACCAGCCTGCGCCGGTCACGACGCCACGGGGAGGGCTGAGGATGCCTCATTGGCGAGACTTCCTGGACGCCGACGCGCCCCGCGGGGCCTTGCTGCCTTGGAAGAAGGTTGAGCCCCGCGTCGGCATCAGCCGCACCACGGCGTGGCGCATGCAGAAGACCGGCGACTTCCCCACGCCCTATGTCGTCTCGCCGGGCCGTGTGGCCTACCGGGAAGCCGAAATCGACGCCTGGAAGGACTCACGCGGCCCGCGGACCGCCGGCGCTCGTCGAACGCAGCGCCCGCGAGCCCACACCCAGGAGAATGTCCAAGCCCGTCCTGAGCCGCTCACCTGGTCGCCGGCGCCGCCGCAGGCCCTCAACCCTGAGCCCGCGCCTCCACCGACGTCCCTGACCCGCTCGGACGGCGCTGGCGTCAGGCGCCACCCCGCTCGGACGCGGCGCAAGGCGCTGGATCGTGACCAGATGACCTTTGAGTTCTAGCCCGTCGGATGCATCAGGTGCTCCTCGCCGTCGCTTCCTCGAGCGGCGGCGCTCGCTAACCGCGCTCGCAACGGACGGGCTTGTTCCGCCGCTCCATTGAGCTTCGCCGCTCGAGGCCCGTTGCTGGCGCGATGCAGAAGTCTTCGGACTAAGTTGAAGGGGAGGGGCGTAGGCCAACGCAGGAGGCGTCCATGGCCAGACGTGACCTCTTCATCCTATCCCGCACACCATGGAATTCAGGCCGTACCATTGGCCCTAAACCGCCCCTGAAGCCGAAGCATATTTGGGCCATCCGCCAGCAGCTCAAGAACACCCGCCGCGTACGGGATCTCGCCCTGTTCAACTGCGCGATCGACGCGAAGCTGCGTGGCTGTGACTTGGTTCGCCTTCGCGTGAGCGACGTCGCGCCTGGTGGGGCCCTCCCGGCGAGAGCGACCGTCATACAGCAGACGACCGGCCGACCCGTGCCATTCGCGATCACGGAGCCGACGAGCGATGCCTTGTGAGCATGGCTTCAGAAGCGCGGCCGCAGAAGTGACGACTGGCTTTTCCCAAGCCGCAGTCGGCCCGGTGCCCACATCAGTACGCGGCAGTACGCACGGCTGGGCGATGAGTGGGTCGGGATGATCGACCTAGAGCCCGCCGCGTTTGGCACCCATAGCCTCAGGCGCACCGAGGTCGCTCTCGTTTACAGGAAGACCGGCAACTTGCGAGCGTGCCAGGTCCTGCTGGGCCATCGCAAGCTCGAAAGCACGGTCCGCTACCTTGGCATCGAGGTGGGCGACGCGCTCGAACTCTCCGAGCAGCTTGACCTCTGACGGTACCCGCCGGGCTCGCGGAGAGCGGGCCCGGCGAACGTGGACGGCTCTCCACCACCCGCGGGAGCATAGCTCTCGCAGATTGGAGGAGGAGAGCGATGGGTCAGGTGGTTACGATTGGTCTGGATCTCGCCAAGTCGGTGTTCCAGGTCCATGGCGTTGATGGGTCTGGTGAGGTGGTGCTGCGGCGGCAGTTGCGCCGGTCCCAAGTGCTTCAGTTCTTTGCCCGGCAGCCGAGCTGCCTCGTCGGCATGGAGGCGTGCGCCTCTTCCCACCACTGGGCGCGGGAGCTGAGCGCGCTGGGGCACGAGGTGAAGCTCATCGCCGCCGCGGTCGGAAATCACCTAGCCGCCAAGCGAACGGAACGGCGCAGACCGCCGGCGGGGCGCTTTGTCACAGTGGACGGGGTTCGCCTGCATTACCAGGAGCGCGGACAGGGGCCGACGCTGGTGCTGATCCACGGAAACGGCGTCAGTTCGGAGGATTACGTGCTGTCCGGCCTGTTCGCGGAGCTGGCGCAACGCTACCGCGTCATCGCCTTCGATCGGCCGGGCTTCGGCTACAGCGAACGGCCGCGGAACCGGCCCTGGACGGCGGAAGACCAGGCGCGGCTGCTTCTCGGCGCAATGGCCGCCCTGAGCGCCGGAGAGGCGGTTCTCGTGGCCCACTCGTGGGGAACGCTCGTCGCCATGCAGGCGCAGCTGACCGCACCGAAGCGGATCCGCGGGCTGGTGCTGATGTCAGGCTACTACTGGCCGACCGTGCGCCTCGACGCGCCCCTGCTGGGCGGTCCCGCAATTCCAGCTCTCGGCGACGTGATGCGGTTCACCGCGTCCCCCCTGCTCGGGCGGCTGATGATGCCCCTCATGTTCAAGCAGATGTTCTCCCCGGCCAAGGTTCCGGAGCACTTCCGGCAGGGCTTTGCGTCCGACATGTCGCTGCGGCCCTCGCAGCTACGGGCGACCGCCGCCGACACGGCCATGATGCCGCTGGAGGCCGGCAAGCTGGCGCCGCAACTGAAGGCCGTCGTCGGCCCAGTCCTGGTGATGAGCGGCGATGGCGACAAGATCGTCAGCTGCGAGCATCAATCCCGGCGGTTGGCCCGCGAACTGCTCGGCGGCGAGATCCAGGTGATCGAGGGCGCGGGCCACATGGTGCACCACACGGCGCCGCAGGTTGTCGCCGAAGCTGTCCTGGGCTTCCTGCGCCAGATCGCGTTCGATACGGGCGGTGGCGGAGAACGCCGGGCGGACCCGGAGCCGCGCCAGCTTGCTGAGCCGCTTCCGGCCTGACCGGGCGCAAGGGTCACCGCTTGAGGACGGCCAGCAGAACGGCCGTCCAGTGCACGGCCGCAGCCGCCACCACGTGGCCGTGCCAGATCGCCCGACGGAACGGGAGCCGCTTGTTGGCGTAGAAGGCGACCCCGAGCGTGTAGAGCAGCCCGCCGACGGCGAGCAGAACCAAGGGCGCGAGGCCGACGCTGCTCAGCAAGGGCTTCACGGCGATCAGCATCAGCCAGCCGAAGATGAGGTAGACGGCCAGCCAGAAGCCTTTGCCGAGACCGGGAAGCAGCAGTTTGGCGGCCGCGCCAAGGCTCGCGATCGTCCAGACGCCGCCCGTCATCGCCCAGGCCCAGGCGCCGGTGAGATGATGGGTCGTGAAGGGGGTGTAGGAGCCGGCGATCATCAGGAAGATGCCCGCATGGTCGAGGCGCCGCAGCAGGGGTTGATGCCGGGAGGTAGAGAAGTTGTAGGCCGTTGAGAGCGCGAGCATCGCCAGTAGCCCCAAGGCGTAGACGCCGACCGCCCAAAGCCGCCCCGCCTGGCTCGTGCCGATGGCGATTCCGGCCAGCATGCCAGCGCCCAGCAAGGACAGGGCGAGGCCCGACAGATGCACGACAAGATCGGCGCGCCGCTCGGCGGGCCGCCCGTAATGGGGCAGGCCTTGGGCGGGTAGGCGCGGCGAAGCGCGACCAAGAGAGCGATCAACACCCACGTGAGGCTCCCGAGCGCGAACGACGAGGCATAGAACGCCAGGTCGGCCTGCGTGGGTTCCGCACTTGGGGCGGGAAGTCCAAGCCCCGAAGCTCGCGATCATTCGGATGCCGCCGTTCGCCGCAATCTATGTTAACATTCTCCATCGTCAGCAACGACCCTCCGGGCGCTGGCGGCTGAGAGACTGGCCCGACGGACTTCATGCTCTCGCCTTCAGGCTGAGGTGAGCTGATGTCCAGATAGTCGATGCGAGCCTACGAGCCGAACGGCTCGTTTGCGTTTGGCGCGACCTTGAACGGCTGGGATGCGGAGACTGCGATCGCGCGGTTCGACCTTCTGCCCTTGAACGGGCGGCGAGCGGAACTCCTGAGGGGCGGCACGGTGATCGCCAGGCGCGGCGTCGGCGATTTTTCTGCACTTCGGAACCGCGGGACGAAAGCTGAACGCGCTAGCGCGCCGAACTTCGAACCGTGCTAAGCTCCCTTATTGTTGGTGTTCTCGCGGTTCCAACGACTGAGAGATCGGGCTGCCGCCCGCGCACTCCCGCCTCCGCGTCGGAGCCATCACCATGTCCCTGTACGTCTTCTACCCGACACGCCCGAACGGCGTCTCTTTGACCTTCTGCGCGGTGGACCTTGAGAACGACCGCGCGGCAGGTGATTACGCCGAAGGTTTGCTGATCGAATATCCCGCGTGCGTGTCGGTCGCCGGATGGCGAGGCGAGCGGAAGGCCTTGCTTACCCGTCGCGACGGCCCTCCCCTGGCGTTGCCGGCGAGCGCAGGCACGACAACGCATTAGACGCTCTGATGAAGGTCGCTGCCCGTCCCTGTGGGCAGGCGGGATGAGCCCTCCCCCTCGCTCATGGCGCGGAGTCGCTTGTCGTGACCAAGCAAGGGCACCGCCTTCAGATCAAGAGCTGTTGGCGCATAGCTGACCTGAATCTCGGCGTCGGGGCGGGCGCGACACTCCTCGTGCTGGCAGCCGTGACCTTGACGGAGGCGGTGCTGCCGCAGCGCCAGGACGCTGATCTCAAGATCCGCTACCGGCGGGACAGGCCCGTAACCCAGAAGGCCTTCCGCGAGATGCTGGCGGGTCACGGACTGCGCCCCCAATCCGTCACCCAACACGTCGAGGCGGAGGTGCTGGAGTACAGCGCCACAGTGGAAGGCTTTGGCGCGAAGGCCGAGGCGCTGAGGGCGGCCCTGCGCCGCGACCCCACCGTGCTGGGATTCGCCTGCCAGCCGCACAAGGCCTGAGCGCGCACAGCAGACTGTCCCGTCATGTAGGGGCGCGGGCCCGCTCCGCTGGAATTCTGGGCGCGCGGAACGCGCCGACAGTGAAGGCGCTCTCCTCTGATGCGGCGACTGCTGACCGGCGTCCGCGCTCCGGCGACCGCAGGCCTTGCTGCTCTGGTTCGCGGCCGGCGCCGCGACGTCCCTCACGGTCTTCCTCGAGATCGCAGAGGAGATCTCCGAAGGCGAGCAGATCTCCATGGATCGTCGATTGATCCTTATGCTCTGGGAGCCGACCGACCTCTCCGATCCTGTCGGACCGCGCTGGTTCGAGGAGGCTGCGCGGGACGTCACCGCCCTGGGCCGCTTCACCTTCCTCAGCTTGCTGACGATCAACGCGGCCCTGTACTGCGCGAGGCGCTGGAGCTTGAGGCGTTGGACCGACAGAGCTGAACCGCCTCGACCGGGAGCGGCAGTCAGGGTCCGCTTTAGGCGCCATGCTAAATTCGCTCCTGGCGCAGGGCTGACCAAGATGCCGAGCAGTGCCGCGCGAACCCAACAACTCGCTAGCGCCTCGCCATGCCGATCAGTGCGGTGGAGGGGATCGGGAGGATGAAGCGGTCGCCCGCCATGCTACGCACGTCCGCGACCACGGCGGCTTTCTCGGCGTCATCGAGGCCGGTCCAGTCCGGCGACATGCTGAATAGGGTGTCAGGGTCCTCGAGCGCGGCCACGTCCAGGTCGTAGTCAAACGTCACCGCCTCGATCTGTGACGCCGGCGGCCCACATCTCGCGCGCAAAAGTCCTGCGGCTCGCTGAGGGCGGCCACCGCCTCAGGCATCTTCATGCCCTCGCGGCCCGGGAACGGTTTGCGGCGCACCTGGTTCAGGAGCAGGAAGGTCGCCGCGCGGCGTCGCGCCAGGTTCCGACGACGCCGTACCCCCGGGCCGGTGACCCGCGCCATCTCGTAGAGGCCCTTCCGCGAGTCCGCGGGAACATGATCACGCCAATGCTCCGGTGCCGGCCGCCACGTCCAGAACCCGGGCGCCGGATGCGCGGTCTTCTCGTCGTGCGCCTGCTGGTCGACAGGATCGGAAGGTCCTCGACTGGCGCGTATCGAACCTGCCGATCGTGTGACTGTGACGGTCACTCGGCCGCCGCGCGATGGAACTCGGGGTCCTCCCGCGCAAGCCGCCGCAGGTGGCTGTGCCATTGCTCCAGGGCGGCCCGCTTCTCCGGGATGTAGGTGTGCCGGTCATAGACGCCGGTGACCGCGGCGCCTTCGCGTGGGGTGTGGCCCAGCAAGAGGCCGGCGACGAGGCGGCTCACGCCGTAGCGGCCGACCAGGGTGGTGGCGCCGGTCCGGCGCACGTCGTGGGGCGATCCGGCGCCGAGCTTGTGCCGAGCCGTGATGCGCGCGAACGCCCGCGTGATCGAGTGCGGGTCCATGTGCTCGGCCGTCGGCCCCGATGACGGGAAAAGGTAGGGCCCCTCCGGATTCAGTTCCCGGATCTGGTCGAGGACCGCCTCCATGTCGTCCGTGATCGGCACCACGTGGATGTGCCTGGCCTTCGCCCGCGCCTCAGGGATGGTCCAAAGGCGCGCGTTGCGGTCGAACTCGTCCCAGCGCGCCCCCGCCACTTCGATGCGTCGGGTCAGGGTGAGCAGGAGCAGCCGGATCGCCAAGCCCATGGCGGGCCCAAGCCGCGCCAGGGGATCGTTCGGCGCCTCGCCGGCCGCGCGCAGACGTGAGGCCTCGAGCGCCGCCCGCAGAATCACAGCCAGGGCCTCGTCGGGGAACATGCGGGTGCGCGAGCTCACGGCGAGCGGTCGCGTCAGTCCCACAGCCGGGTTGGCCTCGAGCCGGTCCTCGTGAACGGCGAAGCCGAGCACCGCATGGATGAGCGCCCCGACGTCGGCGATGCTCGCCGGACTGAGGCCGCTGTCGGTGACGAGGTCGCGCATGAAGGACTTGATGTCCGCGCGCCGAATGTCGGCGAAGCGCCTGTCGCCCAGCTTCGGCTCGATGTGGCGCCACCATCCTCGTTCCTTCGCCAGCGTCGAGGCTCTCTTCGGGCGCTTGCGGCCGCCGTGCAGCCCGACCGCAGCGGCCTTCCAGTAGGCCTCGACAAGCTCGCTCATCGTCTCGCCCGTGCGGGCCCGCTCCTTTTCGGCCGCGCGCTCGGCGGCGGGATCGCCGCCGTCCGCGACCTCCACCCGGAGGGAGGCCGACTTCCCGCGAGCGTCCGAGAGGGAAAGATCCGGATAGGCTCCCAGCACGTGCCGGCGCCGGGCCCCGTTCCGCGCCGTATAGCGGAACTCGAACATCTTCCCGCCGCTCGGGTAGACCCGCAGCGACAGCCCACGGCTGCCCTCGATGCCGACCTCGTAGCGCGCGTCGCCGGGCTTCAGGGCGGCGATCTGACGGTCCGTCGCAACCTGTTTCACGGGCATGGCTCACCTCCACCACCAGGAGTCCTTGCCCTCCGTCCCCCTTTCTCACTGACCCCTACGTGGAAGCCAGTGACCCCTACGAACCAGTGACCCCCGCACACAGTGATTTACGGGTGTCCAGTGACCCCTACGGAGGGGGGTTCATGGGGGCGCTAGGGGGGCGCCGGATGCAGAACTCGGTGCAATGAGGCGACCAAAATGTAACGGTCCCGTCAACCTAAGTTGTTGTTTCATATAGAAAATGAAACGCGGTGAAACCGCTTGGGATGACCCTTGATGGCCTTGACATCGTAGGGGTCGCTGGTTCAATCCCAGCCGCGTCCACCATTCTTTTCTTATAAATTCAAACACTAAGGGGTGGGCGGGTCTCAGGCCGAACGCCCGCGCCTTGCAGGCCTCCGCATATCGGTGGCGGCGCATCCTGGCGCCGGATTCGCCGGGCCTCATCTTCGACGGGGAACGCCGGGGCCTGGGTTCAGCGGGCCGTGCTGCGGATATGCTGCGCCAAGGCTTCGACCGCCGCGCGGGGGTTGGTTTCGTCCACGGGGATTGGGACGTCGGGTAAGACGCCCCGCTCGCAGCCTTCGCCCGACGGCCGTGTGAACGCAGCGCGTGGGGCGAAGGCGTTCAGGCCGGTATGCAGCATCGGCACGGCTTGTGTCTGGCCGGTCTGGCAGGCGAGGGCGCCCGTCTCGACGCCGGCGATCTTCGCCACGCTGAAATCCTGAGCGGCGACGGCGAACTGGATGGCCGCCGAATAGGTGAACGGCCCAACGAGGATATAGACCGGCGCGGACATGCGGTTGGGATTGTCGGCGCTCGGCCGGAAGCGATCCTCGAAGTTCGAACGCCGGATCGCGCCGATCGTCTCGCCCGGCCGGGCGTTGCGCGCGGTGACGCGCACAGCGTAGCGCGAGACGTGGGCGTAGGGGGCGGCCGTGATGTGATCCATCAGACTTTCCTGCCAGGGCGGGTCGTCGCCCCCGTCGTTCTCCCGGATGTCGACGATCAGCGCCTGGACGCCCCGGCCCCGGAATTCCGCGAACGACTCGCGGGCGAAGCGCGCCAGGGCGTCGCGATGTTCGCCGGCGAAGGAGTCGATTCGCAGGTAACCGATGTCTCCAGGCAAGGTTTCGCGACTGTAGAGCTGCGCGGCGGGCGGCGCCGGCTGGGCCGAGACCGGGAGTGCGCGAGCGCCGGGTACGCGGCGCGCAGGCCTAGCTTCGAGGCCGATCTCGTAGTCGCCGGGATCTCCATAGATCTGCCAGTACAGCAAGGGGAACCGGCGACTGACCCAGGCTTGGCGGAAGCGGAGCGTATCGCCGATGGCCAGCGCCAGCAGGCGCTCGACGACCGCCCCCGCCGGCCGCCCCTCGATCGTGCGGATCCGCCGAGGTCCGGCTGGATCCGCATCCAGGGCGTAGAGCTCTCCCGCTTCGGAGATTCGCACCTCGAACGGAAACACCCGCCCGCCGCCGTCCAGGTGGGCCTGCACGCGCCCTCGATAGTCCGCCGGCAGCACGCCATTGTGCCCGTCGCGGAGATAGGGATTGAGGCGGGCGAAGAGCCGCCAGGCCTCGTCTGCGGTCATAGGTTGGCGGATCGCCGCCCGGACTTCCACCTGCGCCCGCCGCAGCTCGGCCAAGTCGACGCGGCCGGCAAGGTCCGGGTGAGTGGCCGCCATTGCGGCTATCCAGCCGTCGAACTCGCGCCGCAGCGTCTCGGGCGACAGGTGGACCTCGGCCGGCGGTGGCGCGGTCGGATCCGCGCCCACAGCGCTCCCCGGCGCGCCCGACAGCGTCGCAGCGACGGCCAGCGCCACGGCGATGCGTCGCCGCCTAGGCATGGGCCCCCTCGCCGACACGCCGGCTGAGCGGCTGGTGCTGCAGGGCCGCCAGAGCTTGGTCGAGGGCGCCGACGAGGTCGACCCCCAGTTCCTTACCGAGCTGCTCGACGGCGCGGCTGAGGTCACGGGTCAGGGACTGGATGCGCGCCGCCTCCCGCCGGCCGGCCGCGGTCAACCGATAGGGCTTGCGCCGCCCGTCTTGCGGATCCTCGGTTCGTTCGATGAGGCCGAGCCGCTCCAGCGGGAGCAGCCGCGAGGCCAGCAACTGATGCGACTGGCCGTCGGTCTGAGCCATCTCCGTCAAGGTCGCAGGGCCGCGCTCCGCCAGGAAGAGGACAGCGGAGTGGGACCGGACCGGGGTGACGATCCCGCGGCTGGCGGCCAGGGGGGCGGTGTCCTCGCAGATCAGGTCGCTCAACCGCGTGGCGAGATGAGCCACGAAGGCGCTCCGCCTGGCGCCCAGGAACCCCAAAGCCGGTTCGGTCATGAACAAGATACTCCAAAATTTGCGCAAATATTTGCGGATATTCCGCGACGCGTCAACGGTTCCACCTGCGCCGATCAATGCCGAGCTGGAGCTGTGCGCCGGCGTAGTGAACCTGGCCGATAAGAAGCCGGCGACGCTCGATCTCCTGGGACGGCGCTTCTTCATCGGCTTGAAGGCGAGATTCTGAGCCTCGGCGGACTGGGGGCGAAGGGCGCGCGCCAACCTCCGGCGGGAGGCGGCTGAACAGGCCGCCGCCCTCTTGCCGCTGTTCAGGCCGGCGGGCGTTCGGCGCTCATGTGACGCGCCCGCGCGCCAGGCCTCGTGCCGTCCGCCCGGGCCAGCGGGCCGGTCAGGCGTCGTAGCCGGGCAGCTCTCGATCCAGCCGGCGCAGGCAGCCAGGCCAGGCCAGGCCGCCGCCGACGCCGCCGGAGGTCTGCATCCTCACCTCGTCCTGGGCGGTCTGCGGCGCGATGAGCACGTTCTCGCGGCCGGCGGCCAGCGCCATCATCTGCTGAAGGCAGGCGCGTTCGAGGAAGAACATCCCCACCCAACAGTCGGCGGCCGTGGCGCCGACCGACAGCGTGCCGTGGTTCCTCAGCAGCATCAGGGTCTTGTCGCCGAGGTCGGCGACCAGACGCTCGCGCTCGTCGAGGTTCAGGGCGATGCCTTCGTAGTCGTGATAGGCCAGGCGCGGCCGGACGATCAGGGCGTGCTGGCTAAGCGGCAGCAGGCCGTCCTTCTGGGCCGCCACGGCGACCCCCTGGTCGCTGTGCAGGTGCATGACGAACCTGGCGTCCTCCCGGGCGGCGTGGATCGCGGAGTGGATGGTGAAGCCTGCCGGATTGATGAAGTCCGCAGTCTCCTGCAGGACATTGCCGTCGAGGTCGATCTTCACCAGCGACGAGGCGGTGATCTCGTCGAACAGCCAACCATAGGGGTTGATCAGGAAGTGGTGTTCAGGCCCGGGAATCCGCGCCGAGATGTGGGTGTAGATCAGGTCGTCCCAGCCGTGCAGGGCGACGAGCCGGTACAGCGCCGCCAGATCGACCCGCGCCTGCCATTCCTCCGGGCTCACCTTGCCCTTGAGCGAAGCCGTCGCCGCCGATCCATCCGTCATCATCGGGTCCCCTGAGCCTAGACCTCCCTCGCTAGCCGCCGTCGCGCGCCGTCTCCAAGATGGCTTTTGCATCGAACGATGCGCCGGATATACCCGCGCCGGCCGATGGCCCAAGCGTGATGCGGCGATCGACCGTGCACACACTATATGTCGGGCCGGTCGTGGATTGTCGGAGGCGTCGTGCGTATCGATCGACGGAGTTTGCTGGTTGGGCTGGCCGGGGGCGCAGCGCTCCATCCCTTCATGCCGGCCTGGGCGCAGAGCGGGCGCGCCTCGTCCGGGCCCGAGGCCCTGACGGGCGATGAAATCGCGCTCACCATCGGCCACTCCCACCTGTCGATCGACGGGCGGCAAGGGCACGCCATCGCCATCAACGGAACGGTTCCGGGGCCGCTGATCCGGCTGAAGGAAGGCCAGAACGTCCGGCTTGCGGTGACCAACCGGCTGGATGAGGACACCTCCATCCACTGGCACGGGCTTCTCGTGCCGTTCCAGATGGACGGCGTGCCAGGCCTTAGCTTCCCCGGGATCAAGCCCGGCGAAACCTTCGTCTACGAGTTCCCGGTCCGGCAGGCTGGCACATACTGGTACCACAGCCATTCGGGGCTGCAGGAGCTGGTCGGCCACTACGCGCCGATGATCATCGACCCGGCGGGTCCGGAGCCTGCGCCCTACGACCGCGAGCACGTGATCGTACTGTCGGACTACAGCTTCATGCACCCGCACCAGCTGATCGCCCGGTTGAAGCAGGAGGCCGGCTTCTTCAACCGCCAGAAGCAGACGGTGGGGGGGCTGCTCTCCGGTCGCGACCAGCCGCTGAAGGATCGGCTGGCCTGGGCGCAGATGCGGATGGACCCGACCGACATCCTCGACGTCACCGCCTCGACCTACAGCTACCTGGCCAACGGCCACGGGCCGAAGGACAACTGGACGGGACTTTTCGCGCTCGGCGAGCGGGTGCGCCTGCGGTTCGTCAACGCCGCGGCCATGACCATCTTCAATGTCCGCATCCCGGGCCTGTCCATGCGGGTCGTCCAGGCCGACGGGATCGACGTGGCGCCGGTGGAGGTCGACGAGTTCCAGATCGCCAACGCCGAGACCTATGACGTCATCGTCCAGCCGGCCGAGGACCGGGCCTTCACCATCGTGGCGGAGGCGGCGGACCGCTCGGGCATGGCGCGCGCCACGCTCGCGCCGCGGCCCGGCATGGCCGCCGCCGTCCCGCCGCTGCGCAAGCGGCCCCTGCTGTCGATGAAGGACATGGGCATGGGGAGCATGGACCACGCCGCCCACGGCGGAGCCATGGATCACGGCTCCATGGGCATGCGCGATCCGGCGAACGCGCCGGGCGTGCCGCTCAATCCCGGTGTCCAGATGATCTCGCCCATGCCCGTGGACCGCGTGGCCGACCGGGGGACGGGGCTGGAGGATGTCGAGCATCGGGTCCTGACCTATGCGGACCTTGTGGCGCTGGAGCCCAATCGCGACACCCGCACGCCGTCACGGTCGCTGGAGATCCACCTGACCGGCAACATGGAACGGTTCATGTGGTCGTTCGACGGGGAGAAGTTCAGCGAGGTGGTCGAGCCGATTCCCTTCCGCTTCAACGAACGGGTGCGGGTGACGCTGGTGAACGACACCATGATGAACCACCCGATCCATCTGCACGGCCATTTCGTGGAACTGGTCAACGGCCATGCCGGCCGCCATCCGCGCAAGCACACGGTGAACGTCATGCCCGGCGGCAAGCTGACCTTCGACCTGACCGCCGACGAGCCGGGCGACTGGGCCTTCCACTGCCACATGCTGCTGCACATGCATGCCGGCATGTTCAAGGTGGTCACCGTGCGGCCGCTGGACGGGGGCGCCGCGTGAGAGCCCTCATCGCGCTGGCCGCCGCCGCGCTCGCCGCCCCCGCCTTCGCCCAGACCGAAGATCCTCATGCCGGTCATGGCGCGCCTTCGCCGGATCCCCATGCCGGGCATGTCGGCCATCCGGCGCCTGCAACGCCGGCGCCGGATCCCCACGCGGGACACCGTACGGCGGCCCCGGCGCCCGGGGCGGATCCCCATGCGGGCCATGGCGCCCACGCCGAACCGGTCGGTTCCGAGCCTCCGCCGGCCCCGCCGACCGACTGGGCGGCCGAGCGCTACTATTCCGCCGAAGCGATGGCCGCCGCCCGCGCCCAGCTGCGCAAGGAGCATGGCGATCTGCGTTGGACCAAGGTCATGCTGGAGACCGCCGAGGTCCGTGTCGCCGACGGCCAGGACGCCTTCGCCTGGGAAGGCTCGGCCTCGTTCGGCGGCGACATCAACCGTTTCGTCCTGAAGACCGAAGGCGAGGTTGAGGACGAGGTTCGCGAGGCCGAGGTCCAGGCCCTCTATTCCCGCGCCATCGATCCCTATTTCAATCTGCAGGCCGGCCTGCGCCACGATTTCGAGCCCGGGCCGGCGCGGACCTACGCTACGGTGGGCGTGGAGGGGCTGGCGCCCTACTGGTTCGAGGTCTCGGCGGCGCTCTTCCTCTCGGAGAAGGGTGACGTCTCTGCGCGACTCGAAGGCTCCTACGACCTCAGGCTCACCCAGCGCCTGATCCTGGAGCCCAGGGCGGAGCTGAACCTCTCTGCGGGCGAGGTGCATGAGCTCGGCTTGGGCTCGGGGCCGACGGACGTCGAGGCGGGGCTTCGCCTGCGCTTCGCCGTTCGGCCGGAGTTCGCGCCCTATGTGGGCGTGCACTGGGAACGCAAGCTCGGGGGCACGGCCGACCTCGCTCGCGCGGCCGGAGAGCATGTGGAGGAAACCCGCTTCGTGGCCGGCCTGCGCGCCTGGTTCTGACGTGGTGTGAAATCTGCACGGCCGCTGCCGGGAGACTTGCGCGGATCCGCGGGTCGAAGCATAGTCTTGCGCAACTTTCGCTAGCGCTCCGCCATTCCAGGTCGTGTGCGCGGCGTTTCCTCGGATCGACGTCAGCCGGGTCATTCTTCCTCCCCGGACGTCGCAACTGAGGATCGCGGGGGGTTTTCACCGCGATCCTCCCTTTATTCGCGATCGGGGCCGTCGGCGATGCGCCGGCGGCCCTTTTTCTTGTTTGGGCCCCATCCGCGGACTCGCCTCGCCGACCATACCGCGAACCCGAAAAAGGCGTCCTCTTGGGTGATGAACGGGGGCTCTTGAGAGTTTTTTCTACGGCGCGGCATGGGCGCCACACCCGCGCTTGCCGCAGAGCGCCTTCCGCAGCGGAAGTGGGTCGAAAATTTGACGGACCGGAATGATCCGTACGGCGTTTGGTTGTTTATGCGTTCAATTTATTCTTGTAGAAACAAAGAGATGTGTGATCTTTGGAGCGGTTGGTTCAGAAAGTTCGATGGGGGTATGTCGCCCAAAATCAAAGATCGATGTTCTGTCGAATTTGTTTCGCTCGGCGTATTCATTTCAATGATGAAACTTCCTCAACATCTTGCTGGCGCCATGGCCGAACCGGCCCGATGATCCACGAACTCGGGCTCCAATAAGCGTCGCATTTCAATCGGGACGCACGCTCGAGGGGGAAAGGAAACACGATGTTGAAAAGCAGATACTTCTGCGGCGGCTCCCTACTGGCCGTCGCCCTGTCGCTCGGTATGGCCGGCCAGGCCGCGGCGCAGAGCGAACCGGCCATGGTGGAGGAAGTGATCGTCACCGGCTCGTTCATCGCCGGCACCCCGGAGGACGCAGCCCTCCCGGTCGACGTGATCGGCTCGCGCGAACTAGAGCAGCGCGGCTCGCCCTCCATGGTCCAGTTCATCAAGACTATCCCGTCCTCCGGCGCCGTGATCGGCGAGAACAACCGGTTCGGCTCGGGCTCCGGCGCGGCCACGATCAACCTGCGCAGCCTCAACTCCGCGGTCACTGGCGCGCGGACCCTGGTGCTGTTCAACGGCCGCCGCGTTCCCGTCTCGCCCCAGGGCCTGAACTCGGTGGACATCAACCTGCTGCCCACAGCGGCTATCGGGCGGGTCGAAGTGCTGAAGGACGGCGCGGCCGCCACCTACGGCTCCGACGCCATCGCCGGCGTCGTCAACTTCATCACCCGCACCGACCTCGACGGGCTGGAACTGGCGGGCCAGTACCAGCTGATCGACGGCTCCAACGGCGACTACGAAGCCTCGGTCGCCTGGGGCAAGAAGTGGGACAGCGCCGATGCGCTGGTCACCCTCGGCTATCGCCGCCGGTCCGAGATGTCGATCTTCGAACGCGACTGGGCCCTGCGTCGCGGCGTCGAAGGCTATCTGCAGAACCCGCTCGGCGGCTGGGCCGGCACCGGGAACCCGGGGCAGTACAATACCGCGACCAGCGCGGCGGCCGCGGCGGCGGGCAGCTTCACCGGCGCTCTGCCCGACATCGGCTGCGCGGTCAATGGCGGCGCGCCCTACATCATCGGCAGCTCCATCGTCAGCCCCACCTCGTGCAACTTCCAGTACACGACCTTCGACAACCTGGTGGAGGACGAGCACCACTACCAAGCCTACGGGAAGTTCAACTTCGACGTGACGGACAACATCACCGCTCACGTCGAGGTGCTCTATGCGATGCACGAAACGCCGCTGCAGAGCTGGGCGATGACCGGCCCGAACCAGTTCCCGGCGCCTCAGATGGCCTCGGGCGGCTCCCCGGGCGGCGGGGTTTCGCCGATCCCGGCGACCGGAACGAGCGAGCAGTCGCGGTTCTACGTCCCCAACACCAACCCGGGCCTGATCGCCCTGGTCCAGCAGATCGGATCGGCGTCCTGCACCAGCGGGCCCCTGCCTTACGGGACCAATCCCACCAACTGCGCGACGGCCCTGGCGCTGGCTCAGAGCCAGGCGGCCAACGCGCTAGCTCACGGCGTGGCGACCAGCCAGACGGCCTGGCGCCCGATCGGCTTCGCCGGCAATCCGTATACCGAAGACCGCCATTCGCACTACACCTACAAGGTCGACACCGCGCGCGTAGCGGGGGGCTTCAAGGGGCGGTTCGAGAACGGGATCGGCTTCGACCTGTCGCTGACCTACCAGAAGCAGGACTACAACTATAATCTCGAAGACACGTCGGTGAACCGGCTGCAGCTGGCCCTGCGCGGCTACGGCAGCCGAGACGGCGACGCCAACCAGTGCACGGCGGCGGAGACCAACAACTTCACCACCGGCGCGGGCAACGCAGCCCTCGGCTGCTACTACTTCAACCCGTTCACCAACGCCTTCGCCGACAGCCTGGCCAATGTTGGGCCCAATCCGTTCCACGTCGCCTCGAGCGCCATTCCAGGCTTCAACGAGGCTGCGGCGGCGCGGGCCGACGTGGTGGCCTGGATGGACGAGAAGCAGCGCAACGAGATCTCTTCTGAGCTCTTCGTCGCCGACCTCGTGCTGAACGGCGAGCTTCCCTGGGAGCTCGGCGGCGGCGCGGTGAAGTGGGCCGCGGGCGCCCAGTACCGCTATGACCGTGTGATCCAGGATCCGGACGTCTTCTACGACGCCAACGCCACGCCCTGCGTGGACTCCCCGCCCTACGGCGACGGACAGCCCTTCTGCCCGACCACGGCGAACGGGCCGTTCCTGTTCAACGCCAACCTGCGGCCCTACGACGTGAACCGGAAGATCAGCTCGACCTTCGCCGAGTTCCTGCTGCCGATCACCGACAACCTCGAACTGACGCTGGCGGGCCGCTACGAGTACTACGAAAGCCAGGGGGAAACCTTCAATCCGAAGGCCTCCGTCCGCTGGCAGGTTCTCGACTGGCTGGCCCTGCGCGGCTCGGTCGGCACCACCTATCGGGCGCCGGCGGCGACGATCACCACCACCAACTTCACCCGCGGGCTGACCAACGCCAGCGGCACCTATCGGGCCAACGACCTCTACGGCAACCCGAACCTGGAGCCGGAAACCGCCTTTACCTACAACGTCGGCGCGGCGGTCAACTTCAGCGGCGTCTTCAAGGCGACGGTGGACTACTGGAGCTTCGACTTCGACGACGCCCTGACCTCCGAGGCGACGGCGGACTTGCTCAATGTGGCCCTGCCGCTGAACTCGCCCAACCAGTGCGCCGCCAATCCCGCCGCGCTCGCCCGCATCACGCTTAGCACGCCGTGTCAGCCGGGGATCAACAACCGGCCCAACATCCTCTCGTACCGCACGCAGTATATCAACGGCGGCAACATCAAGACGAGCGGGATCGACTTCCAGGCCAACCTGAACGTCGGCGAAGTGCTAGGCGGCGACTTCTCGGCGGGCTTCGACGGCACCTACCTGCTGAAGTTCGACGAGACGCCCTACAGCATCGAGGGCACCCCGGTGGCCTCGGGCGTGCAGGAGCGTGCGGGCACTTACCGGGCCTCGCTGTTCACCGGCTACAACCGGCTGCGGGCCAACGCCTATGTGAACTGGTCGCGGGACATCCATAACCTGCGCTGGCAGGTGCGGCACGTCTCCTCGACCACCCAGTCCGAGGCGACGCCGATCGCCATCGCCGCCCAGGTTCAGGGCAGCACCAAGATCGCCGAATACTGGCAGCATGACCTGACCTATCGCGTCGAGCTGCCCTGGGAGACGGTGGTCACGGCGACGGTCATGAACGTCTTCGACGAAGATCCGCCGTTCGCGATCGGCACCCAGTACAACTATGACCCCGGCAGCGGAAACCCGCTGGGCCGCGTCTACTCCCTCGGCGTCAAGAAGCGCTTCTAAGCCGCGCCGAACAGAGCACTGCATTTGCGCCGCCCTCCGATCGGAGGGCGGCGTTTTCTTTGAAGGCTTAAGGCTTAAGGCTTCTGCTTCGGCGACAGGGCGGCCGCTTCTTCCGGCGTAAGCTTGCGGATCGACTTCACCGGGCAGCGTTGCGGCCCAAGCGGGCCGTTCACCACGATGGTGGCGTCCAGGCCGGTGCATATGTGGGACCCGCCGCGGGAAACCAGCCCGATCTGATGGCTCCAGTCCACGTCGGGGCAGATGCCCATCAGCTCCATCCGATAGACGTCGCGGACGCCGACCCGGACGTTCACCGTCTGATCGTCCACCGGCGTGTAGCCGGAGACGTTACGGGTCCAGAAGCACTGGCGGTCGGCCTTTGCGGCGGGCTGGGGATCGGCGGCTTGGGCGGCGGCGGCCCCCGCGGTCGACAGGACGGCCCCCGCGGCCAGGGCGAGGGGAAGCAGGTAACGGCTCATGTGAATGCGCTCCATGCGAATGGCGGCAATCTAGCGGCGCGGTAGGACGGAATCGTGGCCGCGCCGCGCCGCACGCCGGCGGAACCGTTCGGGATCCACGAGGCCGGCCAGCGGCGCGGGCAAGGGGGAGGGCGCGCCCAGAGCCAGAGCCGCCACATGCTCGGCCAACAGAGGCGCCATGGCGAAGCCACGAGAGCCGAAGCCGGTCAGGACGAAGAGCCCAGGCGGCGCGCCGGGCGCAGTCCCGGCGGCCGGCAGCCGGTCGGGCGTCGTCGCCCGCACTGAGGCGCGGGACCGAAGCTCCGCTCCTTCCAACCGCCGCGCCAGGTGCGGCAGGGCCTCGGCGAGGGCGTTCAGGTTGCGCTGGTCGTCGGTCGGCCGGAGTTCGGTCTCCGCATCGCCGCGATCATGGGTGGCCCCGAACAACACGCCCTCGCGCAGCGGCAGCACATAGCCGCCCCAGGCGGCGGCCGGAGGAGCCGGCGGGCTGGACGCCCAGCTCGCCTGGCCACGCACCGGCTCCAGGGCGGGCTCGGGCCAGAGGCTGGCCGCGCGATGGCCGGCGGCGATCACCACGGCGTCGACCTCGGCAAGCAGGCGCTCTTCATCCCCGACCAGCCGCCACCCGCGGTCGGTGAAGTCCAGGCGGTTCACCGCCTCCCGGCGAACCGGCCCGGTCCAGGCGGCGAGGATGCGGGCCGGCTCCACCACCTGGGCCTGGGCCATGTCGAGCGCTGCCGGGACGGGCTCGCCCAGCCGCTCACCGGCGGCCTCCGGCGACAGCAGGGTCAAGGCGCCTGGCTCGAACAGGTCGCCGCCGGCGATCTTCCCGAACCGTTCCGGGTCCCGCGGCCCCTGCGAGAGCTGCAGGACGCCGCGCGCGACCACTGCGCCCGGCACGCTGTCGTACAGGCGCGCCGCGCGCGCCAGCCCCTGGGCGAACAGGGCCGCAAGGGACCCGAGCCCCGCGTCCAGCCGCGGAGTGACCAGGGCGGCCGGATTGCCCGACGCGCCAGCGCCAGGCCCCTCGGCGTCGAAGACCAGCGGCTCGCAGCCCAGGGCGCGCAGCGCTCGCGCCGCCGAAGCGCCCGCGATTCCAGCGCCGATCACCGCAACGCGACGCGCAGGCGGCTCCGGCTGGGCGGCGGCCGGAAGCCAGGCCTCCAGCCGTTCGCGCTTGCGGCCGAAGCCGGGCCGCTTGGCGATCTCGAAACCCGCAGCCTGCAGGCCGCGGCGAACCTCGCCGGCGACGGTGAAGGTGGCCGCCCGCGCACCGGGCGCCGAACGGGCGGCGACCAGGGCCATGATCTCCGGCCGCCACATGGCGGGGTTCAAGGCGGGGGAGAAACCGTCGAGGAACCAGGCGTCGGCGCAGCCCTGCCAGGCCTGCAGCGCCGGTTCGACATCCATGACCGCCAGATCGAGGCTCGCGCCGAGTTCCGGAAACTCGACCCGATGGAAGCCGCGGGCGCGGCCCGGCCAACGCTCGGTCAGCAGCCCGGCAAGGTCGGCGAGTTCCGGCCACCGGGACAGCGCCTGGACGGCGTCATCCGCTTCGATCGGGTGGGCCTCGATGGAGAAGACGTGCAGCCGCGCGTCCGAAGGGCGTGTTCGCCGCCAGAGATCCAGCAGCGCCAGGATGTTCAGCCCCGTGCCGAAACCGAGCTCGCCCACCACGAACCGCCGCCGCCCGGCCCAGGCGCCGGGCAGGCCACAACCATCCAGGAAGACCGCGCGCGATTCGGCCAAGCCGTCCTCGGCGGAGAAGTAGACGTCGTCATAGAGCCGCGAGCGCGGCTGTCCGTCCGGCGTCCAGGCCAGGGGAGAGTTCGGCTTCATGCCGCGAGCTTATAACGCAAACGAAAAGGGCCGCCCCAAGGGGCGGCCCTCGCCATAGGACGCGGATGCGCCCGAAAGGCTTACTTCGTGGCCGGAGCTTCGGCCGGAGCGGCAGCGTCGGCAGCCGGAGCAGCGGCGGCGTCGGCCGGAGCAGCAGCGGCGGCGTCGGCGGCGGCGTCGGCGGCGGTGGCCGCGGCGTCGGCGGCGGTGTCGGCCGCGGCTTCGGCGGTCGCGGCTTCAGCGGAGGCTTCGGCGGCGGCTTCGTCGGCCTTCTCGGCCGGTTGGCCGCAGGCGGCGACGGAGAGGGCGGCGACGGCGGCGCCGGCGACGAGCAGCTTGCGAAGGATGTCGGTGGTCATGTCCCTGGTCCCCTAGAACGGAGGTTGAAGCGCCCCAGGCGGCCCCTGGCGGGGAATTCCGTAAGCGCTGCTCTGGAATATGCCGCGGTTCGCGGGGAGGGCAAGGGTTTAATTCACGGGACCGTGATCACATTTGCAACCTTTAAGCCCGGCCGCAGGCTTGCCGGCCCCGGGGGGAGCGGTGGTTCACTGAGTCAAGAGCTGCGGGAACGCCGCCGAAAAAGGGGATGCTTCATGGATGCGTATGCGACGCGCCCGCTTCGCGAGCGGCGGATTCCGCTGCCAAGCCGGGGCGGAGCCATGGCGGGGATCGAATTCGGCGACCCGGCCCGGCCGATCGACGTCGTGTTCCTGCACGCCAACGGCTTCAACGCCCGCACCTACGCCGCCGTTCTCGAACCGCTGGGCGAACGACTGCATGTCCTGGCGGTGGACCAGCGCGGCCACGGTCGGACCGACCTGCCGGCTGCGATCGAAGGCCGCACCTCCTGGTACGATTTCCGCGACGACCTGCTGGCGCTTCTGGCGGCGCTCGACCTGAAGAACGTGGTGCTCTCCGGCCATTCCATGGGCGGGGCGGTCAGCCTGCTCGCACAGGCCTGCGCGCCGGAGCGCATCAAGGCGCTGGTGCTTTTCGATCCGGTGGTGATGCCGCCCCTGCAGGCGGATTTCGATCCCGCCGCCTTCGCTGAATCGCCGCTCGTCCAGGGGGCGCTGCGGCGGCGGGCGATCTTCCCCGACCGGGCGGGCGCGTTTTCCGCCTATCGCGGTCGCGGGGCCTTTCGCACCTGGCCGGACGAGATGCTGGCGGACTACCTCGCCGATGGCTTGCGGCCGCGCGCCGACGGCCAGCTGGAGCTGGCCTGCGCGCCGGAATGGGAAGCCTCGAACTTCCGCTCCCATGGCCATGATCCCTGGGCCGCATTCGCCGCCGCCCGGGCGCCGATCCGCATCCTGCGGGCCGAGGCGGGCTCCACCACACGTGACGCCCCGGCCCTGGAGGCGCTCGTCGCCGAGGGTCGCGTGCGCATGGAGACCATCCCGGGGACGACGCACTTCCTGCCGATGGAGCGGCCGGACCTGGTGCGCGCGGCCCTCCTGAAAGCCGCGGCTCAGTAGCTCAAGCCCGGCGCCACTCGCGCCTGGAAAGCCGCCATGGCTTCGGGCGTCAGCTCGACCACCTTGCGCGCATCGAGGTCGAAGGAGATCACCACGGCCTCGGAGCTCACCCACGGCTTTCCGGACACCGGATCGACCATCCAGTGGAAGACCCGCCGGGTCTTGGGAGCGCATTCGGCGAAGCCGGAGCGCACCTCCACGGCGTCGCCTGCCCGCGGCCAGTCGGCGAACACTGCGCGATATTCCAGCACCGCCCCGCCGATCCGGGGCTCGGACCCGCCCGGCTTCAGGGCGGGCGGAGGGCGATCGAACAGGCGGGCGACGCCGTCCGACACCTGGCCGATGAAGATCTCCGGCCGCATCCGGCCGAAGGCGTCGAGATCGCCGGGGCCGATCGCCGAAAGTCCGATGCGCATCAGGCCAAGCTCCTCGGCGCGGTTCAGGCTGGCGGCGACCGCCACCGGCGAGAGATCGATGGAGCGGGCTGCGGCGTGGGGCGGAACTTCGACGCGCAGCCCCTCTGCCCGGGACCGCACCCGCTGCGGCCACGGGAAGGCCCGCAGGTCGCGAGGCGTGGCGTGGGCGACCACGCACTGGAAGGTGGCGGCCGGCTCGCCCGACACATGCCGGATCACGAGCAGCAGGCGCGCCTCGCATTCGTCGAGGGAGACCACGCCGCCGGTCATGTCCAGGGCCGCGCCGGGCCGCGCTTCGCGCAGGAAGCGCATGTGTAGGTCGCGCAGGACCAGGGTCGCCTCGGCGTCGGGGGCGAAGGCGTGCGGCATGCCCATCTCGCGCGCCAAGCCAACGAGGCCTTGCAGCGCCTTGGCCACCCAGAACCGTACGTTCAGGTGACCCATCTCATCGCATTCCCAGGTGTTGACGCCGCCGCGCCAGACCTCGATCCCCTCTTGCAAACGCCGTCCCCTCTAAAACGCGGCGGGGACCTTAGGCGAGCGGGGAGCGCAGGGGAACGCCCGCCGCGGCGTCAACCTTCGTCGCGCTTGCCTTCGCTGGGATCGGCGGCCGGGCCGAGCCGGCCCTCGTTGGGCGAAGCGGCCGGCGCGGTCTCGTTGCGGACCTTGGGTTCGAAGCTGCGGTCGAGCCCGTCGTCGGCGCGAGTCGGAGGATAACGCTCGGCTCCGGCGTTGTCCGCGGCCGCATCCAGCGGCTGGGCGGCGTTCTCGTCGCGGCCTTGGGACTGCAGGCGGTCCTTGCCGGTCTCGGCGTCCTGGCGCGGTTCGGCCATGGGAGGGCTCCTCACTTCGGGGTTCGCCTTCAGAACGGTGCGCGCCGGGCGGTGTTCCGCGCGCCGCCGGTGGTTCGCCGCTCGGGCTCGTGGCAGACTTGGCCCTTCGGGAGACGAGATGCCGACAGCCGCGCCCCTTCTGATCCGCCGCCACAGCCTGCTGGTGCGGGTCACCCACTGGGTGAACGCCGTGACCCTGGCCGTGCTTTTGATGAGCGGGCTGCAGATCTTCAATGCCCATCCCTCGCTCTACTGGGGCGAGACCTCCACCTTCGCCACCCCTTGGATCGCCATAGCGCTCGGCGAGCGAGGCGGGGAGCCGGTAGGCGTGCTGAAGGTCGGCGACCGGCTCTACGACACCACCGGCGTGCTGGGCTGGTCGGGCAAGCCTGGCATGCGGGAGCCCCGCGCCTTTCCGGCCTGGGCGACCCTGCCCAGCTATCGCAGCCTCGCGGACGGCCGGCGCTGGCACTTCTTCTTCGCCTGGGTGCTGGTGCTGAACGGGCTCGCATACCTTTCCGCCGGGCTCGTGGGCGGCCATATCCGCCGCGACCTGCTGCCGAGGCGGGGTGAGCTGGGGCCCCGGCATCTCTGGCGGGAAGCCCTCGACCACGCACGCCTGCGTTTCCCCAAGGGCGAGGCGGCCCGGCGCTACAACAGCCTGCAGAAGCTGGCCTACCTCCTGGTGATCTTCATCCTCCTGCCCCTGATGCTGCTGACCGGCCTGTCCATGTCGCCAGGGATGAACGCCGCGTTTCCCTGGCTCGCCGACCTGTTCGGCGGGCGGCAATCGGCGCGCACGATCCATTTCCTCACCGCAGGCGCGCTTGTCCTCTTCACGCTCATCCACGTATCGATGGTCGTGCTCTCCGGACCCTGGAGCGGCCTGCGTTCGATGATCACCGGCCGGTTCGCGATCCGCGCCGAAGGTGGCGCATCATGAGCCTCCGCCGCCGCGACTGGCTGAGAGGGGCGGCGCTTGGCGCGGCCGGGCTCGCGCTGGGCGCCTGCAACCGCGTCACCCTCGATCCGAGCGTGCAGCAGGGCCTGGCCCTGGCCGAGGGGCTGACCCGCCGCGCCCAGCGCCTGATCCTGAACCGCACGGCCCTGGCTAAGGAGTTCCCGGCCAGCGCCATCTCGCCCGACTTCCGCGCCAACGGTTCGACCGCGCCGAACGATCCCGCCTATCTGGCGCATCTGGAGACCGCCTTTGCCGATTGGCGCCTCGTCGTCGACGGCCTGGTCGAGCAGCCCCTGGCCCTGGGCCTGGCCGAGCTGAGGGCGGCGCCGGCGCGGACCCAGATCACTCGCCACGACTGCGTGGAGGGCTGGTCGTCCATCGGCCAGTGGACCGGCGCCCGGCTGGGACCGCTGCTCGACCGCGCGGGCCTGCGCCCCGAGGCGCGCTACGTCGTCTTCCATTGCGCCGACACGCTCGATCCCGGCGCGCGTGACGGGCACGGCGTCTATTATGAGAGCATCGATCTGGTCGACGCCTATCACCCCCAGACCATCCTCGCCTACGAGATGAACGGCCAAGCCCTGCCGGTCGCCCACGGGGCTCCGGTCCGCCTGCGGGTGGAGCGGCAGCTCGGCTACAAGCACGCCAAGTACGTGATGCGCATCGAGGCCGTGGCCGATTTCGCCCATCTGGGCCGCGGCAAGGGCGGGTTCTGGGAGGACCGTGGCTACGAGTGGTACGCCGGGATCTGAGTCACCAGGCCGGCGTGGCGAGGAGTTCGGCCTCTGCCGCGCAGTGCGGGGCCGGCGCGCCTGCGGTGCGGCGCGCGGCCTCCACCTCCGCCCGGGCGGCGTCCAGGTCGAGGCGGAACTGCGGATCGGCGCGCAGAGCCGCGACCATCGCCGCCCCGTTGGTGCGGCCGGCCTCGACGGCGCTCGGGGAGTGCACGCCGCAGACCACACGGCTTTCGCCATAGGCTCGTGCGCGGGTCAGGATCTCCGTGGCGCGGTCCGGAGCGAGCTCGGTGAGGATCAGGCCGATGGCCCATCCCCAGCTGGCGTGGCCGGACGGATAGTCGGGGCTGGCGGCGAGATCCTCGCTCTTGGCCACGCAGATCGGGCCGTCCTCGATCAGGTAGGGGCGCTTGCGCTGGAAAACGTCCTTCACGGACGCGACCTGCCGTCCCACGTCCAGGCCGACGCGGGAGAGCAGGTTGGTCAGGCGCGGCGCATTGTCCGGGGTCAGGTCGGCGCCCACGGCGCAGGCGAAGGTCTTCAGCATGGCCGGCGGCAGGGTGGGCACATCGGCCTCGGCCAGGCTCCAGCGCGGTTGTCCCTGCAGGCTGCGGGTGGCGCGGAACACCGCCTGGTCCTGCGCCTCGCGGACGGATCCGATTTGCGGCGCCGGTGGCAGGATGCGCGCGGCGTCGGGCCAGCGCTCGGCGCCGAGGTAGCCGGTGGGCAGGACAGGCGCGGTCTGAGCCAAGGCCGCCCCCGCCAGAGTCAGCCCGGCCGCCGTCCCGATCAGTATGCGTCGCATCGTCCCCTCCCTTGGAATTTTGCAGGGATCATGCACCGGGGATCGCGCAAAAAGAAAGCGGCCGGGGCGAACCCCGGCCGCTCGATAATTCGGTTTCAGCGCGGTCAGACCGCCTTGTCGAACAGCTTGGCCCAGCGGCGCTTCTCGCGGGTCTTCCACGAGCCGCGGTGCCAGGCGTCGGAGGCGATCAGCGGCACCACCGTGGTGGCTTCGGCGAACACCATCTGCTCCCAGGTGACGTCCACCTTGCCCCAGGAGCAGGCCTCCTTCAGCGTCGAGGACGAGCAGGCGCCGTCGCGCACGTCCGCCACCGTGATCTGGACGGCGTATTTGTGCATGTCGGCCTCTTCGCCAAGAATCTCCGCGCAGACCACGGTGTCCTGGGCGAAGTTCTTCGGCACGCCGCCGCCGACCATGAACAGGCCCGTGGTCCCCGCCGCGATCTTGATGTCGGTCAGCTCGCGGAAATCGGCGATCGCGTCGATCGTCAGGTACGGCTTGCCGGCCTTCATCCGCTCGACCTGATGCTTGACCAGGCCGAAGCCGGCCGAGGAGTCCACGAAGGCGGGGCAGAAGATCGGCACGCCCTCGCGATAGGCGACCTCGATCAGGCTGTCGGGCTTCTTGGCGTTGCCCGCCGCCAGCCACTTGCCCATCTCGTGGATGAACTCGCGGCTGGAATAGGCGCGGGGCTCCAGGGCGTTGGCGATCTCGTAGATCGTCGCATCGCAGGCCTGCAGCTCTTCCTCGTCGATATAGGTGTCGTAGATCCGGTCGATATAGAGGTCGCGCAGGTCGCGGTCGTCGACATTGGACTGCGCCTGGTAGTGCTTGAAGCCCAGGGCTTCGAAGAAATCCATGTCGACGATGGAGGCGCCGGTGGCGACGATCACGTCGATCATCCCGTACTTCACCATGTCGCGGTAGATGTGCATGCAGCCGCCGGCGCTGGTGGAGCCGGCGAGCGTCAGCCAGGTGGAGCAGTCCTTGTCTTCCAGCGACATCGACCAGATGTCGGCCGCGCGCGCAGTGTCGCGGCTGGTGAAGCTCATCTGGCGCATGGCGTCGATCACCGGACGGGCGTCGTACTGGTCGATCGCCACGTGCTCGACGGTGTTGGCCAGCAGTTCGGCCTTGCGGTTCGACTTCTGAACGTCAGCGTTCATTCCCTTGATCCCTTAAGAGTTTGAGCGCCCGTCCAAAGGAAAAGGCGCGGCCGGGACGGAGCGACCGACCGCGCCTATAACTTTTCCGCCGCCGGCTTATTTCCGCCGACGCTTCTTTCCGCGGGCTCGCGACAGCTTCACGACGTTCTGGCTTTCCTGCCGGGGCAGGGGGATGGAACGCCGGGCGAGGCCGAACATGGAGGCCATGGGCGCGTCTTCAACGGCGACCGTTTCGGCGTCGCCGAAGCCGTTGAAGCGCGTGTTCATCGCCACGCCATAGGCGCCCATCATGCCGATCTCCACATAGTCGCCCTCGCGGACGTCCTCCGGCAGCCAGAACGGCCCCGGCATGTGGTCGATGGAATCGCAGGTCGGGCCGTAGAACCGAAAGGGCTTCAGCGGGCCTTCAACCTCGATGGCGCCATCCTCATCCTTGCGGAGGAGCTTGACCGGAAAGGGCCACTTGGTGTGCGCCGCGTCGAACAGCGAGCCATAGGACCCGTCGTTCAGGTAAAGCGCATCGCCCTTGCGCAGCTCGACCTTGGTGAGGATGGAGGAACCTTCCGCCACCAGCGCCCGGCCGGGCTCGCACCACAGCTCGGTCGTCTCGTGGACCATCATCTCGGCGAAGCCGCGCTCGATGGAGTCCGCGTAGTCGGCGAGCGCCGGCGGCACCATGCCCGGATAGACCGACGGGAAGCCCCCGCCCACGTCCACCACGTCGGCGAAGACGCCGGCGCGGACCAGGGCGCGCGAGGCCTGGGTCATCGCCGCCTGGAAGGCGGTCGGCCGCATGCACTGGCTGCCCACGTGGAAGGAGACGCCCATCAGGTCCTGGGTCGCGCGGCGGGCGGCCAGCAGCAGGGCCGGCGCCTGGTGCGGATCGACGCCGAACTTGCCCGACAGCGAATAGGCCGCCCCGTCCGCCGAGACGCCCAGACGCACGATCAGGTTCAGGTCCTTCGCATCGCCGGTGGCCGCGAGGATCTTGGCGAGCTCCTCGTGGGTGTCGAGCGCGAAGGTGCGGACGCCGTGGTCGAAATAGGCGGCGGCGATCGCCGCGCGGCTCTTGACCGGGTGCATGAAGGCCATGCGGGAGCCCGGCGCGTGCTGCGCGACCAGCTCGATCTCAGGGATCGAGGCTACATCGAAGGACGTCACCCCGTTCGCCGCCAGGGTTTCGATCACCCACGGCGAAGGGTTCGCCTTAACGGCGTAGAAGACGTCGCCTTTGAAATTGTCCTGGAACCAGCGCGCCGCTACGGCCACCGCGTCCGGTCGCGCAATTGCGACAGGACGTTCCGGCGCCCGCATGCGGACCAGGTCCAGGGGCGTATGGTACCTTTGCACCTCACGCAACCCCCAACGGATTGTTGAACCCAGACCGGCGTTAGCAGCGCTTTTGAGGACATCGGGTCCGCCGGAGCCGTGCGAAATAGGGTCGATGGTCCCCGATGTAAAGACCCTAATTTCGATCCGCCCGAAACGTCGCGAAACCCTGGCCGGGCCTGGGTTTGATGAAGAAGCCGCTAAGGGCGTCCAGACAGCGTGAATCGCGCCCTCCCGCGCCGCGGAATCTTCGAGCCGTTTCGACGACTTGCCGCAGGCTGCGCGTTAACAGGCGCTGGACCGCGAGACCGTGGCCGTGTCATGAAGCCGTCGCAAGTCTCGGCGAAGACAGCCAGTCCGAACGCTTGCGCGCGCCGACCCTGGGGAATCCACACTATCCATGACTGACGCCGCCGTTCTGTCCGTGCGGAACGCCTCCAAGAGCTTCGGTTCGCGGCGGGCCCTGGATTCGGTCTCCCTGCAAGTCCGCAAGGGCGAGATGATCGCCCTGATCGGCCCGTCCGGCTCGGGCAAGTCGACTCTGCTGCGGTCGATCTCGGGTCTGCAGACCATCGACTCGGGGGCGGGGCGGATCGAGGCCTTCGGCCAGGCGATCCAGTCCGACGGCAAGATCAGCGCCAAGGTGCGCGAGGCGCGCATCCGCATCGGCTTCATCTTCCAGCAGTTCAACCTAGTCGGCCGGCTGACCCTGTTCTCCAACGTCGCGCTGGGGTCGCTGGGGCGGATCCCCTTCGTGCGCGGCGTCTTCGGGCTTTGGCCGCAGGAGACCAAGTCCGCGGCCATGGCGGCCCTGGCCCGCGTAGGCGTCGCCGAATACGCCGGCCAGCGGGCCAACACCCTTTCCGGCGGTCAGCAGCAGCGTGGCGCCATCGCCCGCGCCCTGGTCCAGAAGGCCAAGATCATCCTGGCCGACGAACCCGTGGCCTCGCTAGACCCTGTGTCGGCCCGGCGGGTGATGGAAATCCTCCGTGAACTGAACAATGTCGACGGCCTGACCGTCGTCGTCACCCTGCACCAGGTGGACTACGCCCTGCGCTATTGCGACCGCGTCGTGGCCCTCAAGGCGGGGAAGGTCGTCTATGATGGGGCCGCGGCGAATCTCGACCGCAAACAGCTCATCGACATCTATGGTCCCGAATTCGAAGACGTATTCTGGGAAGGAGCGCCCAAGTGATCGACCGTCGAATGCTCCTGGCCGGCGCCGGCGCCGCCCTCGGCCTCGCCGGCTGCGGATCTCCGGAACAGACCGCGCCGGGCGGCCCGCCCCAGGTGTTGAACTTCTCCATCCTGGCCACGGAGAACGCCTCCAGCCTCGAAACCTTCTGGAAGCCGATCCTGGCCGATATGGAGAAATCCATCGGCATTCCGGTGAAACCCTTCTACGGCACCAACTACACCGCCCTGATCGAAGCCCTGCGCTTCAAGCAGACCGATGCGGGCTGGTTCTCCAACCAGTCGGGCCTGGAGGCGGTGCGCCGATCCAACGGCGAAGTCTTCGCCCGCACCTTCGATCCGTCGGAGGAGGACGGTTACCGTTCCCTGCTGATCGTGCCGGCAAATTCCACCACCACGCTGGAAGATGTTCTGCGCTGCGACCGGACGCTGACCTTCGGCATCGGCGACGCCAAGTCGACCTCCGGCACGCTGGCGCCCATGACCTATCTGTTCGCCCCGCGCGGCATCGAGCCCGACCGCTGCTTCAAGCAGGTCCGGGCCGCCAACCACCAGGCCAATCTCTTCGCCACCGCCCGCGGGGTGCTGGACGTGGCGACGAACAACTCTACGGCCATCCGCCTGCAGCGCGAGCGCGGTTCGCCGGTCGCCGACCAGGTCCGGGTGATCTGGGAGAGCCCCAAGCTGCCGGAAGACCCGATCATCTGGCGCAAGGATCTCGATCCCGCCGTGAAGGAGAAGCTGCGGCAGTTCTTCCTCACCTACGGCAAGGGCGACGGCCCCGAGGCCCAGCGCCAGCGCAAGCTTGTCGAGGCGCTCTCCATCGGCGGGTTCATGCCGGCCGACGACACCCACCTCCTGCCGGTGCGCGAGATGGAGGCGACCCAGGCGCTGCTGCAGGCCCGCAATTCCGGCGACCAGGCGCGGATCGCCAAGGCGCAGCAGGAACTCGACGCCATCCGCGCCGAGCGCGCCGCCATCGAGGCGCGCGCCGGCCAACCGCTCGCCGCCCAGTAAGGTTCGAAAGACCCCGTGACCGCCGCCGCGCCCGCGACCGACACCCTGAAGCCGCCGAGCCGGCCGCTCGGACAACAGCTTTTCGACCTCATCCTCTGGGGCGGGATCTTCATCCTGCTGGTGGCGAGCTTCGGACCGGCGGAGATGCGCAAGCTGCCGCTGCTGTTCCAGAATTCCGAGAACATGCGCCAGTTCGGGCGCGAGTTCCTGCATCCGGATTTCAGCGACTGGCGCCTGCTGGTGGCCCAGATGTGGCTGACCATCCAGATCGCCATGTGGGGTACGGCCATCGCGGTGCTGCTGGCCATTCCGCTCGGCCTGCTGGGCGCCCGCAACGTGACGCCGGCCTATATCCAGTTGCCGATTCGCCGGCTGATGGACGGCCTGCGCTCGATCCCTGACCTGGTGATCGGCACCATCTTCGTGGTGGCGGTCGGCCTTGGCCCCTTCGCCGGGGTCATGGCGCTCGCCTTGAACACCGGCGGGGTGCTGGGAAAGCTGTTTTCCGAGGCCGTCGAGGCGATCGACAAGGGCCCCGTCGAGGGCGTCCGCGCCACCGGCGCCGCGCCGCTGCAGGAGGTGGTCTGGGGCGTCATTCCGCAGGTGGCGCCGCTCTGGACCTCCTACGCCCTCTACCGCTTCGAATCGAACAGCCGCGCGGCCACGGTGCTGGGCCTGATCGGGGCCGGCGGCATCGGCCAGATCCTGTTCGATTCGCTGAACAGCTTCGCCTATTCACGCGTGGCGGCCATCGCCATCGTGATCGTCGTGGCGGTCACCCTCATCGACATGCTTTCCCAGACCATCCGCTCGCGGCTGCTCTGAGGCGAGCGCCTACGCCGCCTCGGGACGTCGCCGCCGCACTCGCGCGAGCCGGCGCAGACGGCGCCAGAAGCGGGTCTTCTCCGGCTCTGGATAGGGCTGCAGGTTGCGCACGAAATCCTCAGCGCAGGCCTTCCAGGAGAAGGTCTCGGCGAAGGCGCGCACCGCCTTGCGGTCGAGCTTCAGGCACTCCAGGCATGCTTCGCGCAGGCCTTCGGTGGCGCTGGCCGCCAGCACGCCGGCGCCCGACCCCGGAACGATATCGATCGGCCCCGGCGCCGGATAGGCGGCGACCGGCGTGCCCGCCGCCATGGCCTCCAGGATCACCAGGCCGAAGGTGTCGGTGAGCGAGGGGAAGACGAAGACGTCAGCGCAGGCGAAATGCGCCGCCAGTTCCTCGCCGAACTTGGCGCCGGTGAAGACCGCCTTCGGATATTTCGCGATCAGCTCTTCGCGCTGCGGCCCATCGCCCACCACCACCTTGGTCCCGGGCAGGTCCAGGCCCAGGAACGCCTCGATGTTCTTCTCCACCGCCACCCGGCCGACATAGAGGAAGATCGGGCGCGCCAGGCCTTCGAACACATCGGGCTCGCCATCCTTCCGTGGGCGGAACATCTGTGTGTCGACGCCGCGCGACCAGGAGGAGATATTGCGAAAGCCGTGGCGCGAAAGCTCGTCGCGCATGGTGGGCGTCGCCACCATCAGGCGGCCCGACGGCTTGTGGAACCACTTCATATAGGCGTAGCCGGCGGCCAGCGGCACGGGCAGGCGCGCCGAGACATATTCGGGGAACCGCGTGTGATAGCTGGTGGTGAAGGGCAGCTTCCACTCCACGCAGATCCGCCGCGCGGCGAGGCCCAGCGGGCCTTCGGTGGCGATATGGATCGCCTCCGGCTCGAACGCCTTGAACCGCTCCTGCACGGGCTCGTGGGCGGCCAGCGCCACCTTGATCTCCGGATAGGTCGGCAGGGGGAAGGTCTTGAACTGATCGGGGCTGATCACCTCCACGGCGTGGCCCAGGTCCTTAAGCTCCCTCACCACCCGGGTCAGGGTGCGGACCACGCCGTTCACCTGCGGCTCCCAGGCGTCGGTGACCAGCATGATGCGCATCGGCTTCTGCCCGTCGGCGCGCGGCGCGGTGATCGCGTCGCGGATGCGCGAGGCCGGGCGCACCGGAGTGGCCGCCTGCGACTGCAGCCAGGCCCAGAAGGCGCCCAGCAGGGCTTCCTTGGTGGGGAAATGCCGGTAGACGGTGCGCTCGCCCACCTCCGCCTCGGCGGCGATCTCGGCGAAGCTCAGGTCCTCCAGCGGACCGGACTCCAGCTTCCGGGCCACCGCCTGCATGATCTGGGCCTGGGTCTCGGCCTTCTGTCGATCGCGCAGGCTCGACGAATAGCGCTCGGGCGTTTTCATGACAGTGGCACTGTCACCAAAACCGGCGCCCTGTCAACATAACGCCGGATTCAGGCCGCTTCGGGAAGGGCGGTCGCCGGCTCGTCCCGGCGGGTGCGGTCGATGGCCGACCAGGACCGCAGCCTGGCCCACTCCAGGATCTCCATCCGGCCGTCCGGATGCTCCACGAGGGCCGAACAGCTCTCCACCCAGTCCCCGTCGTTGATATAGACGATGCCGTCGATGTCGCGCATCTCGGCCTTGTGGATGTGGCCGCAGATCACCCCGTCCACGCCGCGCCGGCGGGCCTCCTCGGCGACGGCGGCCTCGAAGTTTTCGACAAATTGCAGGGCGTTCTTCACCCGCGTCTTCAGATAAGCCGATAGGCTCCAGTAGCCGAAGCCCAGGCGGCGGCGCACGCGGTTGAAGAGCGTGTTGGCGGTCAGCAGCGCCCGGTAGGCGTAATCGCCCAGGAAGGCCAGCCACTTGGCGTGCTGCACCACGCCGTCGAACTCGTCGCCGTGGGTCACCAGATACCGCCGCCCGTCGGCCGCCTCATGGATCGCGTCGCGCGCCACCAGCACCCCGCCGAAGTGGACGCCGACGAAGTCGCGCACCCGGTCGTCGTGATTGCCGGGGACGTAGACCACCTTCACGCCCTTGCGGGCCATGCGCAGGATCTTCTGGACCACGTCGTTGTGCGACTGCGGCCAGTGCCAGCCGGAGCGCAGCTTCCACCCGTCGACGATGTCGCCGACCAGATAGAGCGTGTCGCATTCGATGTGCCGGATGAAGTCCAGCAGGATCTCCGCCTGGCACCCGCGGGTGCCCAGATGGATGTCGGATATGAACACCGTTCGATAACGGCGTACCGCGAAACCAGCCATGGGCGCCCCCCAGATGTGCGGCCAATTGCCCGCGCGATAGGCTGATTGCATGTCATTCTCATGAAACCGTGATCGGCCCTTTTGTCGCGCCGCCTTTCGGCGTAAGGGATTCGCCAAGGCCGACCCTCCCCAGGTCTTCCTCGTACAAGGTCCCGATGGACGCCCGAACCTATCCTGCGAAGGAGACGCCGAAGTCTCGGCGGACCCGCGCGCGCATCCTGGACGCCGCCATGCGGCTGTTCGCTCAGTTGGGCTATCACGCCGCCACCAACGCGGTGATCGCCGACGCGGCCAATCTCACCCGCGGCGCGATGCTCTACCATTTCGCCAGCCGCGAGGAGCTGGTGGAGGCCGCCGTCGCCTTCATCGACCTCGAACGGGCTCGGCTGTTCGAACAGTACGCCTCGGCTCCGCCGCCGGGCGTGGACGCCGCCGAGCACGCCATCGACGCCTATTGGGCGCTGCTGCACGAGATCCCCTTTCTCGCCTTCGCCGAATTGGAATCGGCCGCTCGCACCGATCCCATGCTGAAGGCGCGCCTGGCGTCGGCGCAGAGCGCCTTCGACCGCAACCAGATCGGCGACCGTTTCCTGGCCATCGCGCAGGCGGGCGGCGATCCGCGCTTCCAGACCAGCCGCGACCTTGGCCGGTTCCTGCTCGAGGGGATGGCCCGGGGGGCCATGACCTTCGACGAAAAGGCCCGCAAGGAACGCCTGCTGGCCGTGGTCAAACGCGCGGTCCGGGTGCTGAACCGCAAGGGCGACGTCCAGGAGCTCTGGCCGGAATAGCCGGCCTCTCGCGACGCGCCTAAGCTCGGCCCGTGATCCAGACCGAGCGCCTGATCCTTCGTCCCTATCGCGAGAGCGACCGCGATCCGTTCGCCGCGCTCAACGGCGACCCGCGCGTGGGCGAATGGCTGGGCGGCGTGCTCGACCGTGTGGCCAGCGACGCCCTGATGGATCGGATTCAGGCCCACATCGCCGAGCGCGGCTGGGGGCTGTGGGCGGCCGAGCGCCGCGCCGACGCAAGGCTCGTGGGGTTCATCGGGCTTTCCACGGTCGCGGAGGGCGCCCTGCCGATCGGCCCTGCGGTGGAGATGGGCTGGCGTCTGGCTCCCGACGCCTGGGGCGGCGGGCTCGCCACTGAGGGAGCAAGGGCGGCGCTCGCCTGGGGCCTCGCGCACATCGACACGCCCGAGATCGTCGCTTTCACCGGGGCGACGAATCTGAACTCCCAGGCCGTCATGCGCCGCATCGGCATGACGCCGGATCCGGCGCGGGACTTCGACCATCCCCGCCTGGCGCCGGACCATCCCTTGCGCCGGCACGTGGTCTATGTGGCGCGGAGGCCGCCGGGGAGTTAGGCCTCGTTCGGGATCGAGGAGAGCGCCTCTTCCAGCTCCAGGAAGCTCGGCTGGGCGCCGGAGGGGACGTTGCCGCGGCCGATCTCGACCGAAATCTGTGCGGCGTTGCCGTGCAGGTGCGCCACAAGCACCGACTGGATGATCTTATAGTAGGAGTGCTCCTCCTCGATCAGCTCCTTCAGCCGGTTGGCCATCGGGCCGACCAGGCCATAGGCCAGGAACACGCCAAGGAAAGTGCCGACCAGGGCGCCGCCGATCATGCCGCCCAGCACCTCCGGCGGCTCGGTGATCGAGCCCATGGTCTTGATGACCCCCAGCACGGCCGCGACGATGCCCAAGGCGGGCAAGGCGTCGGCCATGTTCTGCAGGGCGCCGGCCGGGGCCATGGCCTCGTGGTGATGCTTCTCCAGCTGTTTCTCCATGGCGTCCTCGACCTGATGCGGGTCTTCGAGGTTCATGGTCATCATCCGCAGGGTGTCGCAGATGAAGTCGACGGCGAAGTGGTCCTTCATCACCTTCGGGAAGCGCGAGAAGATCGTGCTCTCCTTGGGGTTTTCGATGTGGCTCTCCAGGGCGATCACGCCCTTGGACTTCATCGTCTTGGTCAGCAGGAACAGCAGCGAGAGCAGGTCGCGATAGTCGGAGGCCTTCCATTTGGCGCCGGAGAACACCTTCCCCAGACCCGACAGCGTGCCTTTGATCACCGGAATCGAGTTGCCGATCAGGAAGGCTGCAATCCCCGCGCCGCCGATGGCCATCATCTCGTGGGGCAGGGCGTGCAGGATCACGCCCATCTTGCCGCCGGCCAGGATGTAGCTGCCGAACACCAACGCAAACAGCAGCACGATGCCGATGATCTGAAACATGGCTTAGGCTTTGCGTCCCCCGCGTGAGGCGCCAGATTCGCGATTAATGCTTAATTCGAGGTGAGCATCTTCCGGGTTTGCGCAGCGTCGCGGCGCGGCTTAACAGCTCAACCCATGCCCAGGATCGCGCCACCGCCGGACGGCCTGCCAAAGGGGTCGTTCGCGATCATCTTCAGCGTCTCGCTGGTCACGGCGATGGGCAATACGGGCATGATCTCGGTGCTGCCCGCCATCGGGCGGTCCATCGGCATCCCCGATCCCATGGTGGCGGCGATCTTCTCGCTCTCGGCCCTGCTCTGGGCCTTCTCCTCGCCCTTCTGGGCGCGCGCGTCGGACAAGTACGGCCGCAAGCCGCTGATGCTGATCGGCCTGACGGGCTTCATGGTCTCGATGATCGCCTGCGGCCTGGTGGTCGGCGCCGGCCTGGCGCACCTGGCCACGCCGATGGTGATCTTCGGCCTGTTTCTCCTGGCGCGGGCGCTGTTCGGCCTGTTCGGCGCCGCCTCGAACCCCGCCACCCAGGCCTATGTCGCCGAGCATACGCCGCCTGAGCAGCGGACCCAGTCGATGTCGGCCCTGGCCGGCGCATTCGGCCTGGGCACCGTGATCGGCCCCTTTCTGGCGCCGGTCTTCGTCCTGCCGATCATAGGGCTGGCCGGCCCGATGTACGGCTTCGCGCTGCTGGCCGGCGCCATGCTGTTCGTGGTCTGGAAATACCTGCCCGAGAGCCAGCACATGGTGCGCGAGGACGAGGCGCCGAAGGCGGACGGCGTCCCTGCGGTGAAGGCCAGGCCGATGTGGCGCGACCCCCGGGTCACGCCGTTCCTGATCTACGGCTTCATCGTCGCCGTCTGCCAGACGGCCCAGGCCCAGACGCTCGGCTTCCTGATCATCGACAAGCTGAAGCTCTCGCCCATGCAGGCCCAGGGCTTCATCGCCATCGCCATGATGTTCGGGGCCGTGGCCGGCCTGCTGGCCCAATGGGGCATCATCCGCATGTTCGAGATGACGCCGCGCCAGCTCCTGCGGTGGGGCGTGGCGGTGGCGGCGCTCGGCAACGTCATCGTCGCGCTGCAGCCGACCTACGCCGCGGTGGTGGCGGGCTACGCCATATCGAGTCTCGGCTTCGGCCTGGCGCGTCCCGGCTTCACGGCGGGCTCGTCGCTCGCGGTGGATATGCACGAACAGGCCCGCGTCGCAGGCGCTATCGCCGCTGTCAACGGCGTCAACGTGGTGCTCGCCCCGGCCTTCGTCTGGCTCTATCAGGCGATCGCCCCGGCGCCCTTCGTGCTCAGCGCCCTCTTGATGCTGGCCATGCTGGCCTACGCCTTCCGCAATCCGCAGCTGCGCAACGCTCATCCCCAACCGGCCACTCGCGCCGACGCCGCCAAGGCGACGCTGGAGAAGCGCGACGAGGGCGGGGTCTAGATCGCGCCTGCCTGGTCGGCCTCGACGTTCAGGCGGCGCACCATCTCGGCGTTCAGATAGCCGTCGGCCGTCAGGCCCCGCGACTTCTGCCAGGCCCGCAGCGCCTGGCGGGTATTGACGCCCACCACCCCGTCCGGCTCGCCCGGATTAAAGCCGAGCTTGGTCAGCGCCACCTGGGCGGATATCCGATCGGACAGCGAAAGCGGCGTCTCAGTCGGCCAGGACCTGACCAGCGGCGCGGCGCCGGCCATGCGGTCGGCCAGCAGACCGACGGCCAGGGCATAGGCGGTGGAGTTGTTGTACTTGCGGATCGAGAAGTGGTTGGGCAGCAGCAGGAAGGCCGGTCCGCCCGCGCCGGCCGGCGCGACCAGCTGGGCCGGGGCGGCCGCATCGGCTGCGCTCCAGGACCGTCCGTCGGCTCGGCGCACGCCACGCTCGCTCCACCAGCCGGACGGCTCGCGCGGCCCCTCGGTCAGGGAATAGTCGAAGCCCGGCGGCAGGGCGACTTCCTGCGCCCAGCCCACCCCCCGCGCCCAGCCGCCCTTGGCCAGCAGGTTGGCGGCCGAAGCCAGGGCGTCGGCCCGCGAGCCCCAGATATCGCGCTTGCCATCCCCGTCGGCGTCTACGGCGGTGGAGAGATAGTTGGAGGGCAGGAACTGGGTCTGGCCCATGGCGCCCGCCCAGGAGCCCTTCAGCTGGGCCCGGGCGGCCTCGCCCGAGCCGATGATCCGCAGGGCGGCGATCAGCTCGCCTTCGGCCCAAGCGCGGCGGCGGCCATGATAGGCCAGGCTCGCCATGGAGCGGACAACGTCGAAGTCGCCCTGGACCGCGCCAAAGGCGCTCTCCATCGCCCAGATGGCGATCAGGATCTCACGGGGCACGCCATAGCGCGCCTCGATCTGCGGCCAGAAGGAAAGCTCGGTGCGGAACCGCTGGCCCCGCGCAATCCGGTCGTCGGAGACGGCGCCGCGGATGTAGTCGCCGATGGGGCGGGAGAACTCCGGCTGGGCCGAATCCAGCGACATCACCCGCGGATTGGGCGTCAGCCCCGCCAATTCCCGGTCCAGAACCGGCGCGCCGATTCCCCCCTGCAAGGCCTTGCGATAGAAGTCCCGCGCCCAGGCGTCGAAGCCGGCGTCGCCCGAACTGACCGTAGGCGCTGGGGGCGGGGGGGCCTGGGGCGTGGGCTGACCGGCGGCCGGCACAAAATTGGCCGAAGGATCGGCGCAACCCGCCGCGAGCAGAACGATGAATGACCGGCGGTCCATTTGGAGGAATCTAAAGGCGTCGGGCGCTGGGCGTCCATCACAAGCCCGTCAGCCGGCTGCGCCGCAGAGACGCCGCCCACGGCATTGACTCCACGGCCAGGCCCCCTTATACGCGCCGGCTCCTGTAAGACATCGACGCCCTCGCGGGCGCCCATGAGATCACGGTCATGAAGGTCAGAAGCTCGCTCAAGTCGCTCAAGACTCGCCACCGCGACTGCAAGCTCGTGCGCCGTAAGGGCCGGGTTTACGTCATCAACAAGACCGATCCGCGCTTCAAGGCCAAGCAGGGCTGAGGACGCGAAGGTCCCGGAGATGCCGAAAGCGGTTCTCTGGGACGTCGGCAACGTCATCGTGCGCTGGAACCCGCGCACGCTCTACGAAAAGTTCTTCGAGGAACCGGCCGAATGCGACCGGTTCCTTTCGCATGTCTGCACCATGGAATGGCACGTCCGGCACGACCTGGGCGTGACCTTCGAAGAGAACCGCAAGCCGCTGCTGGACGAGTTCCCGGAGTACGCCGAGGCGATCCTGGCCTGGGAGCAGCGGTGGTGGGAGATGTTCTCCGGAACGATCGCCGAGGCCGAGGCCGCCATCGAGGCCCTGCACGCCCGCGGCGTGCCGCAGTTCGTGCTCTCCAACATGTCCCACGAGGTGTTCGACGGGATCACCGCCATGAGTCCGGCGTTTCGGCGGATCGAAGGCTTCGTCATCTCGGCGAACGAGAAGCTGATGAAGCCGCAGCCGGAAATCTATCAGCGCGCCTGCGAGCGGTTCGGCTGCGCGCCGGAAGACTTCCTCTTCGTCGACGACAGCGCCTGGAACATCGCCGCGGCGGCGGAGCTGGGCTTCGACACCCTGCACTTCACCGATCCGGCGGCGCTGCGCCCGGCGCTGGAGTCGCGGGGGCTGCTGTAACCCCGAGTGTCATCCCGGTTTGCGAAGCAAGACCGGGACCCATTCGCGCCCGATCTGATCGGATGGAACGACGCGCGAGCCGCATCCTGGGCCATCCGGTGTTCATAGGTCCCGGTCTTCGGCTGCGCCGAAACCGGGATGACACGCTGGCCTCATCCGTTCCGCACCAGCTCGAAGAACTCCTGCCGCGTCCGCGGATCGTCGCGCACCTCGCCCAGCAGGTGGCTGGTGGTCAGGCGCGAGCCGGGGGTGTTGACCCCACGCATGGTCATGCAGCTGTGCTCGGAGACCACCACCACGCCAACGCCCTTGGGGTCGAGGATGTCCTGGATGGCCTCGGCGATCTCGGCGGTCAGCTTCTCCTGGATCTGCAGGCGCCGGGCGAAGCCGTGGACCACGCGCGCCAGCTTCGAGATCCCGACCACCCGGTTGCGCGGCAGATAACCCACATGCGCCTTGCCGAGGAAAGGCAGCATATGGTGCTCGCAGAAGCTGACCACGCGGATGTCGCGCAGCACCACCAGCTCGTCATAGCCGCCGACCTCGTCGAAGGTGCGCTCGAGATACTCGCGCGGATCGGCCTCATAGCCGGAGAACAGCTCGCGGTAGGACTTGGCCACCCGCTTGGGCGTGTCCAGCAGGCCTTCGCGGTCAGGATCGTCGCCCGCCCATTCGATGAGCGTGCGGACCGCGGCTTCGGCCTCTTCCTGGGTGGGGCGGGGCTTGGTTTCGGGCATGGGAAACTCCGCGTCGATCCGCCTCAACGGACGGCGTGCGGCGAAGGTTCAGCGCCCTGGTGACAGCGCCGGGGCGCGCCGCTAGTTTCCGCGCCTTTCCGACACCCCCGACTCGCGAGAGCCTGCCTCCATGTCCGACGACAACCCCCACGGCGACATCCTGAACCAGGCCGCCCAGGGCCAGCTGAAGAGCATCATCGAGCGCGTCGAGCGGCTGGAGCAGGAGAAGGCCGAGATCGCCGAACAGATCAAGGAAGTCTTCGCCGAGGCCAAGGGCAACGGCTTCGACGTCAAGGTGCTGCGCAAGGTCGTCCGCATCCGCAAGCAGGACCGGGCCAAGCGGATGGAGGAGGAGGCGATCCTCGACCTCTATCTCTCGGCGATCGGAGAGATTTGAAGCGGGGGCCGCCCGACCGGAAGGCGCAGGCCAAGCGGGCCGCGCTGAACGCCCTCAAGCGTGCCCGCCGCCAGGCCGACCGGGCGGGCGTCAAGCTCTCCGACTGGGAGGGCGAGTTCCTCGGCTCGGTCGAGGAGCGGGTCAAGACCTACGGCCGCGCCTTCGGCGATCCCGAGAAGGGCGCGCCCGGCGAGGCGCTGTCGGCCATGCAGGCGGTGAAGCTCAAGGAGATCGCCGCCAAGGCCAAGGGCGAGAAGAAGGAGCTGGCGCGCAAGCCCTTCCGCCGTCGCGCCAAGCCTTATTCAGAAGACTAATCCAATACCGATCACCCCGGCGAAAGCTGAGGTCCAGGCAGCCTTTCCGCTACTCCAACTCAGCTTGGGTCCCGGCCTTCGTCGGGATGAGCTGAGGAGCGCCTTGCTTAGGCCGCCGCCGTGTCGCCCTCGTTGGAGGCTTCCTTGATCACCCCTTCCAGCCCTTGCTCGCGAACCTTGCGATAGAGGGTGGAGCGGCCGATGCCGAGGCGGCGGGCGACCTCGCTCATATGGCCGGCATAGATCTCGATGGCCAGCTGGATCAGATCGCGTTCGATCTCCTCCAGCGTCCGCAGGTGTCCCCGATGGTCAAGGATCCGCACCGGCGCCTCGGCGGCGGGCGTCTCGCCGCCCGCGGCCGGGACAGGCGCCGGAACCGCAACGGCGGCAGGCAACGCTTCGGGCGGCGGGGCCGCGATCCCGGAAATGGCGGGGAAGTCGTAGGGCTGCAGATAGGGCGCGTCGGCCAGCACGATGGCGCGATAGACCGCGTTCTCCAACTGGCGCACGTTGCCGGGCCAGTCATAGCCGGTCAGCAGGGCGAGGGTCTCGGGCGAGGCGCCCACCACCGACTTGCCTTCCTCCACATTGAAACGGCGGATGAAGTGATCGAGGAGGGCCGGGATGTCCTCGCGCCGCTCGCGCAAGGCCGGCGCTTCGATGGGGAAGACGTTCAGGCGATAGAACAGGTCCTCGCGGAAGGCGCCGTCCTTCACCGCCTGTGTCAGGTCGCGATTGGTGGCCGAGACGATGCGCACGTCCACCTTGACCGAGCGCTTCGCGCCGACCGGGTCGATCTCGCTCTCCTGCAGGGCGCGCAGCAGCTTGACCTGGATGTCCAGGGGCAGCTCGCCCACCTCGTCGAGGAAGAGCGTTCCGCCGTTGGCTTCCTGGAACTTGCCCAGATGCTTGTCGGTAGCGCCGGTGAAGCTGCCCTTCTCATGGCCGAAGAGGATGCTCTCGACCAGGTTCTCCGGAATGGCGCCGCAGTTCACCGCCACGAACGGCTTGCCGGCCCGGTCGGACGAGCCGTGCAGGGCGCGCGCGATGACCTCCTTGCCGACGCCGCTCTCCCCGGTGATCAAGATGGGAATGGACGACTTGGCCGCCCGCTCGCCCATGCGCTTGACCATGGTCATGGCCGGCGAGGTTCCCACCATGTCGGCGAAGGTCATGCGCCCGGTGGCGTGCTTCTTCAGCCGTTCCACCTCACCCTTCAGGGCGCCCATCGAAAGCGCGTTGCGGATCGAGACGATGATCCGCTCGGGGCTGGCCGGCTTGACGAAGAAGTCGACGGCGCCGGCCTGCATGGCCTGGACAACCGTATCGATGCCGCCGGTGGCGGTGAGCACCACCACGGGCTGGGCGAACCCACGGGCGCGCATCTCCTTCAGGGTTTCCTGACCGGAGAGGCCGGGCATGTTCAGGTCGAGCAGGACAAGGTCGCAGGGCGCGCCCGACTGCAGCCGCGCGATGGCCTGGTCGCCGTTCTCGGCATGTGCCACGGCGAAGCCTTCGCGCTCCAGGACCGCCTGGATCAGCCGGCGTTGCGTCGGGTCGTCATCGACGACGAGGACCGTCTTGGACATCTGAAAACACCCACACCTGAAACGGACGCTGACCTCTTCGGGCCAGGCTCTTCTTGACCCGGATTGGTACAGGGCCGGGGTAAAGGCGGGGTTTCGGACTCCTGAGTCGGGGGTTAACGGACGAGGGGCCGCCGGCTGCATTTCCGAATGGCTGAAGTTCGGAAAACGGCGGTTGCGCCGCGCGTCCGCCAAGCTCAACCATGGCGGTCGAGAGGGAAGGACGCCGCCATGTTCGTGGGCCACTACGCCGCCGCCGTCGCCGCCAAGGCCGCCGAGCCGCGCGCACCGCTCTGGACCTATGTCATCGCCGCTCAGCTGGTCGACATCGGCTGGGGCGGCCTGGTCATGGCCGGCGTCGAGAAGGTCCGGATCGATCCCACCCTGCCGGGCAGCGCGCTCGACCTCTACCATATGCCCTGGACGCACAGCCTGCCGGCGGCGCTTGCCTGGTCGCTGGCCGGCGCGCTGCTCGCCCGCCATGCGCTCAGGCTCTCCTGGCGGCCGGCGGTGTTCGTCGGGCTGGTGGTCTTCTCCCACTGGCTGCTCGACCTCCTGGTGCACCGGCCGGATCTCGAGCTGTGGTTCGGCGGGCCGAAGGCGGGGTTCGGGCTCTGGAACTATCCGGTCCCCGAACAGGCGGTGGAGATCGGTCTTTTGGGGCTGGGAGCCGCCGCCTGGGCCTGGGTCCGCGGCCGGGCCGGCCGCAGCCTCTGGCCGGTGCTGGTGTTCCTGGCGGCGCTTGTGGCGGTGCAGATCGTGGCCATGCTGATGCCCGGCGGCGGCGATATGGTCGGCCTCGGCGCGACGGCCATCGCCGTCTACCTGGTCCTGGCGGCGCTCGCCTGGGCGCTGGACCGGCCCGGCGGCACCGCCTGACGCGGCGGAAATCTTGCCGGTTCCACGGATCGGCCGCACAGTCGCCCGCGAAGGCCGCGCTTGAACGGCCAAGAGGGAGGCGTGATCCATGAAGACCCTGAAACTGGCGGCCGCCTTGGCGGCTGCGGCGCTCTTGGCGGCATGCGGCCAGGGCGGCGGCGGGGCCGCCAATGTGGATGGATCGCGGATCGCCGCCGGCGCGCCGGGTGAATGGCTCTCCTACGGCCGGACCTATGACGAGCAGCGGCACAGCCCGCTCGACAAGATCAACGCGTCCAATGTCGGCCAACTCGGCTTGGCCTGGTTCTATGAGTTCGACACCGACCGCGGGCAGGAAGCCACCCCGCTGATGGTCGACGGCGTGCTCTACACCACCACCGCCTGGTCCAAGGTCTACGCCTTCGACGCCAAGACAGGCGCGCTGAAGTGGTCCTACGATCCGAAAGTCGAGGGCGCCAAGGGCTTCGACGCCTGCTGCGACGTGGTCAACCGCGGCGTGGCGGTGTGGAAGGGCCGCGTCTATGTGGGCGCGCTGGATGGGCGGCTGATCGCGCTCGACGCGGCCACCGGACGCGAGGTCTGGTCCGTCCAGACCACCGACACCTCAAGGCCCTACACCATCACCGGCGCCCCGCGGGTCATCAAGGACAAGGTCCTGATCGGCAACGGCGGGGCCGAGTACGGGGTGCGCGGCTACCTCTCGGCCTATGACGCGGCCACGGGCAAGCTCGTCTGGCGCTTCTACACCACGCCGAACCCGAACGGGCAGCCCGACAACGCCGCCTCCGACAAGGCGATGAGCGAGAAGGGCGCGGCCACCTGGTTCGGCGAGGGCTGGAAGGCGACCGGCGGCGGCGGCACAGTCTGGGACGCCATGGCCTACGACCCCGAGCTCGACATCCTCTATGCGGGTGTCGGCAACGGCACGCCCTGGAACCATCAGAAACGCTCCGACGGCAAGGGCGACAATCTCTTCCTGTCCTCGATCCTGGCCCTCAAGCCGGACACCGGCGAATATGTCTGGCACTACCAGACGACCCCGGGCGAGAGCTGGGACTACACCGCCACCCAGCACATCATCCTGGCCGACCTGACGCTCGACGGGCAGCCGCGCAAGGTGCTCATGCAGGCGCCCAAGAACGGCTTCTTCTATGTGCTCGACCGGGCGACGGGGCAGCTCCTCTCGGCCAAACCCTATGTGCCCATCACCTGGGCCACGGGCGTCGACATGGCGACCGGCCGACCTATCGAGACGCCCGGGGCGCGCTATACCGATGCGCCTTCCTTGCAGGTGCCCGCGCCGTTCGGCGCCCACAACTGGCATCCGATGGCGTTCAATCCCACCGAAGGCCTGGTCTATATTCCGGCCCAGGTGCTGCCTTTCGGCTATGTCGATGACGCCGGCTATCAGCATCGTCCCGGCGCCTGGAACGTCGGCACCGACTTCCTCGCCAACGCCCTGCCCGACGACCAGGCCCAGATCGCCGCCGTCAAGGCCATGGTGAAGGGCCAGCTCATCGCCTGGGACCCGGTGGCCCAGCAGGCCCGCTTCACCATCGAGCATCCGTTCTTCTGGAACGCCGGCGTGCTGTCGACGGCCGGCGGCCTGGTGTTCCAGGGTGCGGCCCAGGGCGAGTTCGCCGCCTACAGCGCCGCCGACGGCAAGAAGCTCTGGAGCTATCCCACCCAGAACGGGGTGATCGCCGCGCCGTCCACCTACGAGATCGACGGCGAGCAGTATGTGGCGCTGATGGTCGGCTATGGCGGCGCCGGGGCCCTGTCCGCGCCGGCCTTCCTGCCCGACCGCCCGCGCCTGCCAGGGCGCCTTATGGTCTTCAAGCTGGGCGGGACGGCCCAGGCGCCGGCCTATGAGATCCCCGAGCCGCCGACCATCGACCTGACGGGCGTCAGCTCCCGCGGCGACCTGCGTCGTGGTTTCGAGCTCTACCATCAGAACTGCCAGGTCTGTCATGGGCCGAACGCGGGCGGAGCCTTCCTGCCCGACCTGAAGCGTTCGCAGATGCTGCTGGGCGAGGAGAGCTGGAAGTCGGTGTTGATCGACGGCGCCCTGGCGCCCCGCGGCATGGCCAGCTTCTCGCGCTTCATCGATGCCCGGGGCGCGGAGGATCTGCGGGCCTATGTCCTGTCGGAAGCGCGCAAGACGTCCCGGGCTCCGACGGTCGAAGGGGCGAGGGGGCCGGCGCCGAAGACTTGAGGCGGGGTGGCGGTCGGGCGGTGGCGGCGGGCCGCCCGAACCGCTAAATCCTCCCCCATGAACGCGCTTGTAAAGCCCGAGACCCTGCCGCAGTGGCGGCTCGACGACCTCTATTCCGGCCGAGAGGATCCCCGGATCGAGGCCGACCTGACCGCGGCCGCGGCGACCAACCAGGAGCTGACGGCCCTGAAGGGCCGGTTCCTGGAGCTGCGGAGCCAGCCGCGCGAGCTGGGTGAACTCCTCGACCGCGGCGTGTCGCTCTATGAGCAGGCCACCAACGGGCTCTGGAGCGTCGGCGCCTTCGCCTCCCTGGCCGCCTCCACCGCCCGCGACGATCCGGCCTGGGCGAAGTTCGAGGCCGACTTCCGCGCCCGCGCCGCCCAGATCGCCGCCGAGAGCCTCTTTTTCACCCTCGAGCTCAACCAGCTGGAGGACGCCGAACTCGAGGCCGCGCTTTCCGCCCATCCGCCCGCCGCCCGGTGGCGGCCCTGGCTGCGGCGCCTGCGGCTGACCCGTCCGCATGAGCTTTCTCAGGACCTGGAGCGGCTGCTGATCGACCGCGGCCCGGCGGTGGCCAACTGGATGCGGCTCTGGGACGAGACCCTGGCCCGTCTGACCGTCAAGGCGGGGCGCGACACGCTCACCCTGTCCGAGGCGCTGAACCGCCTCTCCGATCCAGACGCCGGTCGCCGGCGGCAGGCGGCGCAAGGCTTGGCCAAATCGCTGGAGGAGCGGACGCCGGTGCTGTCCCTGGCGCTCGACACGCTGGCCTTCGAAAAGCAGGTTGAGGACCGCTGGCGGAGCTATCCCACTCCGGCGGCCTCGCGCCATATCGCCAACGAGGTCGACGCCGACGCCGTGGAGGCGCTGGAGGCGGCGGTGGTCGAGTCCTACCCTGCGGTCAGCCATCGCTACTATGCGCTCAAGGCCAAGGTCATGGGGCGCAAGACCCTCGACTACTGGGACCGCAACGCCCCGCTCGACGCCGCCCAGCCTCGCACCTACGGCTGGGATGAGGCCAAGGGCATCGTTCTGGAGAGCTTCTCGGCCCTGGCCCCCAAGTTCGCCGACACCGCGCGGGTCTTCTTCGATCAGCCCTGGATCGACGCGCGCCCCCGGCCGGGCAAGCAGTCAGGCGCCTATTCGCATCCGGTGAACGCCGATCGGCACCCCTATGTGTTCCTGAACTATATGGGCGAGCGGCGGGACGTGCTGACCTTGGCCCACGAGCTCGGCCACGCCGTGCACCAGACGCTCTGCGCGCCGCTGGGCACGCTGCTGGCCGATACGCCTCTCACCCTGGCCGAGACCGCCTCCATCTTCGGCGAGGGGCTGGTGTTCGAGCGGCTGCTGGCCCAGGCGACGCCGGAGGAGCGCCGCGGCCTGCTGGCCGGGAAGATCGAGGATGGCCTCAACACGGTCGTGCGCCAGATCGCCTTCCATCGCTTCGAAACCCGGTTCCACGCCGCACGGCAGGAAGGCGAGCTGTCGGCCGAGCAGATCGGCGACCTATGGCTGGAGATCATGGCCGAAAGCCTGGGCCCCGCGGTCAAGCTCAATTCCGGCTACGAGCACTATTGGGCCTATGTCAGCCACTTCGTGCATGCGCCCTTCTACGTCTACGCCTACGCCTTCGGCGACCTCCTGGTCCGTGGCCTGATGGAGAAGCGGCGGGAGGATCCGGAAGGCTTCGCCCCGCTCTATGAGGACCTGCTCGCGGCCGGCGGCGCCCGCACCTATGTGGAGGCGCTCGCGCCTTTCGGGCTCAATCCGCGGGAAAAGGCGTTCTGGGCGGCCGGCATGCGCCAGATCGAGCGCCTCGTCGACGAGTTCGAAACGCTCGTCTAATCGCGCAGCAGCAGGGAGAGCAGGGCCTCGGCATGGGCCTCGATCTCGGCTTCCTGCGAGGTGTCGACGCCGTAGGCCGCCTTCACCTCGCCGGCCAGGGTGAAGGGGGCCTGGGCGCCGGCCGAGAGGATGTAGATCAGTGAGCGCACCGGCATGCGCGGCAGGCGGCCCTCGTCCATAAGGGTCTCCAGCACCCGCGCCGTACGGCGGTGCTGAGGCTTGACGATCTCTTCTGCGATCCAGGCGACGCGGTCGTTCTCACCCGCCGCCTCCTGCACCATGATCCGTGCATGCTCCGGATTGCGGGCGCAGTAGCGCACATAGTCCCGCACGGCCTGGCGGAAACGCGCCTCGGCGGTCTGGCCGCGGCTGGCGCGCCAGCTCTGCGCCATTTCCTCGTCCATATGGTCGATCAGCCGCCGCAGGGCGGCGCGCCATAGCGCTCCCTTGTCCCCGAAGTGGTAGCGCAGCAGGCTGTGCTCCACCCCGGCCAGGGCGGCGATGTCGCGCATGGCCGCGCCCTCGAACCCCCGCTGCGAGAAAAGCGTCAGAGCCGCCTGCAGGATGGCCGCGCGCGTCTCTTCCACCGGACGCGCGGCGCGCCCCGGACGGCCCCTCCTGCGTGGCGCGGTCGCGGTCATGGCCGCATTATTGCCCAGTTGTGCAAAAATGGATAGCGTTCTCCCAAACTGGAGGAAGCGCAATGTCTCTCGCCACGCAGCCTTGGATGGACGCCAGCCTTTCACCCGACGAGCGGGCCGAGCGGCTGGTGGAGGCGCTGACCCTCGACGAGATGATTTCGCTGGTGCACGGGCCGGGCCCCCATTTGATGAAGCCCGAGGAGATCCCCGCCGACTGCCGCCACGGCGCCGGCTATATCCCCGGTGTGCCGCGGCTGGGCATACCGGCGCTGAACGAGACCGACGCCAGCCTGGGGGTGGCCAACCTGCGCGGCGTTCCGGCGGGCGACGGGTCGACCGCCCTGCCCAGCGGGCTGGCGCTCGCCTCTGGCTGGGATCCGCAGATCGCCTATGACGCCGGAGCGATGGTGGGGGCCGAGGCCCGCGCCCGGGGGTTCAACGTGCTGCTGGGCGGCGGCGCCAATCTCACTCGCGAGCCTCGTTGCGGGCGCAACTTCGAGTACCTGGGCGAGGATCCGCTGCTGACGGGCGTGCTCGCGGGCGAAGCGATCCGCGGCGCCCAGTCCAACCGCATCGTCTGCACCCTCAAGCACTTCGCCCTCAACGACCAGGAGACCTGCCGCCACGTTGTGGACGCCCGGATCGACGAGGCGGCCCTTCGGGAGAGCGACCTGCTGGCCTTCCAGATCGCCATCGAGCGTGGCGAGCCCGGTTCGGTGATGAGCGCCTACAACCGGGTGAACGGCGAATGGTGCGGCGAGAACGACTTCCTGCTGAACAGCGTGCTGAAGGGCGACTGGGGCTATCGCGGCTGGGTGATGAGCGACTGGGGCGGCTGCCACTCGGGCGCCAAGGCCGCGCTCGCCGGCCTCGACCAGCAAAGCGGCGAGCAGCATGACAAGCAGGTCTGGTTCGGTGACCCGCTGAAGGCGGCGATCCGGGAGGGGGAGGTTCCCTTCGAGCGGCTCTGCGACATGGTCCGCCGCATCCTGCGCAGCCTGATCGCCTCGGGCGCGTTCGACGATCCGCCGGAGCCCGGCCCCATCGACTTCGACGCCCATGCGGAGATCGCCCAGACCGCGGCCGAGGCGGGGATCGTGCTGCTGAAGAACGACGGCGTCCTGCCGCTCCCCAGAGGCCTGAAGCATATCGCCGTGATCGGCGGCCACGCCGATGTAGGCGTGCTTTCCGGCGGCGGCTCCTCCCAGGTGCTGCCCTACGGCGGTCCGGCCCTGCAGATCCCCGTCGGCGGTCTGTCGGGAACCTTCGCCAAGGTGACCTATCACCCCTCCTCGCCGCTGCTGGCGATCCGGGAGTTGGCGGGCGAGGCCGAGGTGATGTTCGACGATGGGCGCGATCCCGCGGCCGCTGCGGCGCTTGCGGCGAGGGCCGACGTGGCGATCGTCTTCGCCGAGCAGTGGACGACCGAGGCCGAGGACCTGCCCGGCCTCGCCCTGCCGGACAGCCAGGACGCCCTGATCGCCGCCGTCGCAGCGGCCAATCCGAAGACGGTGGTGGTGCTGGAGACCGGCGGGCCTGTGACCATGCCCTGGCTCGACCAGGTCGCGGGCGTCCTTGAAGCCTGGTACGGCGGCTCACGCGGCGGCGAGGCCATCGCCCGCATACTCTTCGGCGAGGCGAACCCCTCCGGCCGTTTGCCCATCAGCTTCCCAAGGGGAGCCGAAGATCTGGTGCGGCCGGAAATCCCCGGACAGATCTTCGGCCCGCCGGTGGAGGGGCGAACCATCCCCACCTCGCGGCCGGACGTGCAGCAGCACAAGGGCCGGTTCTCGGTGGAGCATCCGGAAGGCGCCGATGTCGGCTACCGCTGGTTCGCGCGCGCCGGTAAGCCGCCCCTGTTCCCCTTCGGCTTCGGTCTTTCCTACACGCGGTTCGCCCATTCGGCCCTGCAGCTTTCCGGCGGCGAAACGGTGCGCGTGAGCTTGGAGGTGGCCAACACGGGCGACCGCGCCGGCGTCGACACGCCCCAGCTCTATGCGGTGGTGGACGGCGTTCCGCGCCTGGTCGGCTGGGCGCGGGTGAGCCTGGCGCCGGGGGAGGCGAAGCGCGTGGAGATCGAGGCCGATCCCCGGCTTCTGGCCCGCTACGACGTGAACCTCCCCGGCTGGCGCATCGAAGCCGGCCCCGTCGAGGTGTTCGTCGGGTCCGACGCGCGCACGCGAACCTTGGAGGGTCGAACCGAACTGGCCGCCAAGTCGATTCGACCCTAAGCCCGATCAGCGCGGATAGGCCACGGGATATGCGCCGGACAGGTCCTTGTAGCGATCGCGCAGGTCGAGCTGGCGCGACGTCATCGGTTGGGCCTCGCCTCGGATGAAGACCGCCGTAGGCTGCGAAAGCGGTTCGAACGGGTCGCCCGTCCAGATCACCACATCGGCTTCCTTGCCCGGCTCCAGCGAGCCGATGCGGTCGGCCACGCCGAACACCCGTGCGGGATTGATCGTCACTGCGGCCAGGGCGGCGGCGTAGGGCAGGCCATAGGCCGCCGCATTGCCGGCGTTGTAGCGCATCTCCCGCACCCGGTGGGCGCCGCCCTGGCCTTCGATGACCACGGTGACGCCGGCGGCGTGCAGGCGCGCGGCGTTCTCCAGGGTGGCGCCCAGCATCTCGAAGTTCTCGGGCCGGTCGGTCAGGGGATTGAGGATCACCGGAACCCCCGCCTGGGCGATCTCGGCGGCGGCCATCCAGCCTTCCTCGGCGCCATTGAGGATCAGCTTCACCCGCTCCTCGCGGGCGAACTTGAGCACCATGCGGATGTCGGAGAGCTTCGAGACCCGCGCGATGATCGGCGTGCGTCCCTCGATCACCGGGATCAGCGCTTCCAAGTCCGACTTCGAGAGCGCCAGATCCCGCAGGCCTGCCCGGTCGTAGGCGGTGCGATTGCGCATGTAGTCGCGGACGTCGCGGAACACCGCCTTCAGCGCCACGATCTGGGCGCCGCGGGCGCCGCCGGCGACCCGCGCCCCGCCGCCGCCGAACGGAACCACCATGCCGACTTTCGGCTGCATCAGGATGTCGGCGCCTTCGCCCAGGTGGATCACCGCCGCCTGCCCGCCGAACAGGGCGTGGGATCGCGAGTCGTCCCCGCCTCCGGCGGTGAGATCCTCGCCCTCGTCGCCGTGCATGTGGTCGCCCGTTCCGCCGCCCGCCGCGCGGGGCGTTACGATGGCGCGGGTGATGCCGGCCAGCCGGGCGACGGGGATCAGGGTCGACTGCGGATCGAGCCCGTATTGCACGTCGAAGGCCGCGCCGATCGCAGTGTTGCTGACCGCCACGTCGTCGCCGAGCGCACGGACTTCCACCGCGCCCAGATGGGCGTTGGCGGCCACGAGGCCGGGGGTCACCGTCAGGCCGCGGGCGTCGATGATCCGGGCTCCGGCCGGCGGAGAGAGGTTCGCGCCGACGGCGGCGATCTTGCCGTCGCGGATCACCACCGTGCCTTGCGGGATCTCTCCGGCGGGGCCGGCGGTCAGGATGCGGCCGCCGACAATGGCGACGGTTTCGGCGGCGGCCGGGGCCGCCAGGGTGAGCGAAAGGGCGAGGCCAAGGGCGAGCTTGCGCATCAGCGATTGGCCCCCTGGCCCAGTTCGAAGTCCGATTTCGGTTGATAGCGCGGGTCGCGCCGGTCGTAGGCGATCCCGCCGTCCACATAGACCCTCTCGGCCCGGGCGTAGACCGAGAAGGGATTGCGGTCCCACAGCACCACGTCCGCACGCTTGCCGGGCTCCAGCGCCCCGGTGTCGGTCAGGCCCAGCGCCTTGGCGGCGTTGGAGGTGATCCACTTGATGGCCTCGGCCTCGGAGATGTCGAGACCGGCGGCGCGGCCGGCGGCCAGGGCCTCGGCGGCTTCCTGGTTCAGGCGCTGGATCAGGTCGGGATCGTCGGACTTGATGACCGCGCAGCCGCCGGCGGCGTGCACCAGGGCGGCGTTGGCCTCGATCCCGTCCCAGACCTCCAGCTTGGCGCCCCACCAGTTGGCCCAGGTAGCCGCGCAGATGTCGCGGGCGGCCAGCAGATCGGCGATCTTGTAGGCCTCGGAGGTGTGGTGGAAGGTCGTGATGCGATAGCCGAACTCGTCGGCCACCCCGATCATCTGGGCCATCTCGTCGGCCCGGTAGCAGTGGTTCTGCACCAGGATCTCGCCCTTCAGCACGCCGGCCAGGGTGTCGAGCTGCAGGTCGCGCTTGGGCGGATCGGCCTTCTCGCCCCGGTCGGCCTTGGCGCGATAGTCGTCCCACTTGCGCATGTAGTCGGCGGCGTTGATCCAGGCGGTCCGATAGCCGGCCACATTGCCCATGCGGGTGGAGGGCGCGCGGTTGCGGCCGCCATAGACCCGCTTGGGGTTCTCGCCGCAGGCCATCTTCAGGCCGTACGGCGCCCCGGGATATTTCATCTCCTGCACCGTCCGCGCCGGGATGTTGCGCAGGGTGACCGAACGGCCGCCGATCAGGTTGCCAGAGCCCGGCAGCACCAGGATGGTGGTTACGCCGCCCGCGCGGGCGAGATTGAATCCCGGATCCTGCGGCCAGACCGAATGCTCGGCCCAGACGCCGGCGGTGTTGGGATCGGTGAGCTCATTGCCGTCGGAATGGGCGGGTGCCGAGGGCGAAGGATAGACGCCCAGGTGCGAGTGCGCGTCGATCAGGCCGGGGGTTACGTACTTGCCCCGCGCATCGACCACCTCATAGCCGGCCGGCGCGGCGAGGCCCGCCTCCACGCGCTCGACCTTGCCATCGCGCAGCAGCACCGTGCCGTTCTCGACCAGGGCGCCGGTTCCGGTGAAGACGCTGGCGCCGATCAGCGCCGTGGGACGGCTGGGCAGCGGCCGATAGGTGGAGGCGAAGGGATCATGTCCCACGGGGTCGAGCCCCTTGGGCAGCGCCTTGCCGCGAGAGGCGGCGGCCGACGGCTGGCCGCCGGACGCCGACGGTTCGGACTTGGTCGGCGCGGCGGTCGCGCAGGCCCCCAAGGCGGTCGCCGCAAGCAGAGCGACCGTCGTGCCCAATCTCCTCATTCGCCCCCCGTTGAACTCTGGTGAGCGGCGATAAGACACCGGCTTTCGTCCCCTGAACAAGCCGCTTCGGGGAATATTTTGCGCAGGCCCTCAGCCGGCCGCGGCCAGGGCGCGGCGGAGGCTTTCCTCGAGCGGCGGGGCGTCTTCGATGGAGAGCACCGGGCAGGGCAGGCTTGCGAGCCAGGCGCGATGCAGGGCGAGGCTGCGCCCCCGGAAGCTCGGGTCTTCATAGCTGCGCGCCCAGTCTAGGAACGCCCGACTCGCTTCATGCATCCGACCGCCGGGCTCGATCCCCGCCCCATACCTGCTCCGCTCGCGCGCTCGCAGCCGTTCCAGGCGCAGGACCGGCGGCACATAGAGGAAGATCACAAGGTCGAAGCGCGGGGTCAGCGCATCGCCCCAACCCATCAGGGAGCCGGAAATCACCCAGGCGTCGCGGCCGTGGAGTTCGCTCTCGATCCGCCGCAGCCGTTCGGCGGCCGGACGAGGGGTGGTGAAGGGCGGGTCGGTCGCCTCCCAGTAATAGGCGTCGGTGTCCAGGTGCGCGGCGCCGAGGGCCGGGGCCAGCGCCGCGCCCAGGGTCGTGGTTCCGGCGCCCGAAGGGCCGGTGATGTGGATGCGTCGGCGAGGCGGCGGCATGGCCAGGGCGTCTCCGTGCTTGCCATTTTTCAAACGGGCGTTAGTCAGCTTGCCCGATGTCCGACGATCTGACCGAAGTCCAGGCCGCCGTCGTGCCCGACGGCTATGTGATCAACCTGTGGCAGCGCGGCTTCGGCCGCACGGTCGGCCCGTTCTATTCCAAGCGCGACCCGGCCACCCAGGACGAGATCATGGCCTTCCGGGTCGAGGAGCACCACGCCAACGGCATGAACAACTGCCACGGCGGCATGCTGATGAGCTTCGCCGACATGGCCTGGGGGCGGGTGATCTCCAACAAGCGGCAGATCGGCTGGGTGACCGTGCGGCTGACCACCGATTTCCTTTCGGGCGCCCACATGGGCGACTGGGTGGAGGGAACCAGCGAGATCGTCGCCGAACAGGACGACATCTTCACCGTCCGGGGCCGGATCTGGTGCGGCGAGCGCACCCTGATGACCGGCACGGGCGTCTTCAAGGGAATCCGGTCGATCGTGCGCAAGCCGGGCGAGCGGGAAGTGCAGGGGGTAGGCTGATGGCTCTGGATCCGGCGATCAAGGAAGGTGCGCCTGTCGGCTACGAGGACCAGCCGATCCACACCGAGCCCGGCGCCCTGCCGCCCGAGGTGCAGGCGCCGCTGGCGCCCTTCCGCGGCCGCGAGCCGGATGCGCCCAAGTGGTTCCAGGACGCCGTCGCCAAGGCTCCGGAGCGCAGCTTCGTCACCTCGAAGGGTACGAAGCTGGAACTGCTCACCTGGGGCGAGGTGGGCAAGCCGGGCCTCCTCTTCGTGCACGGCAATTCGGCCCACGCCGACTGGTGGAGCTTCATCGCGCCGTTCTTCGCCGAGGACTATCGCGTGGCCTCCATGTCGCTGGCCGGCATGGGCGCTTCGGACTGGCGCGACACCTACGCCTTCCAGGACTTCGCCGAGGACGCCGAGGCCTGCGCACAGGCGGCCGGGCTCTACGAAGGCGGCCGCAAACCGGTCTATGTCGGCCACTCCTTCGGCGGCTCGCAGGTGTTCTACGCCGCCGCCAACCATCCGGACCGGATGCACGCCGCCATCCTCGTGGACGTGGGCTTCGGCGGCCCGCCGCCCGACTCGCCGGAAGGCAAGCGCATGCTGGAGGAGCAGCGCCAGCGCGAGGTGCGCAACATCCCGACCCCTGACCGGGCCCAGCGGGTCTATCCGGACATCGCTTCGGCCCTGGCGCGTTTCCGCCTGATGCCGCCGCAGGTGGCCGGCAACCTGTTCGTGGCCGACTTCATCGCCCGCCGCTCGCTCAAGCGCGCCCCGCTGGAGGACGGCTCGGGGGAGGGCTGGTCCTGGCGGTTCGATCCCAACATGTGGACCAAGCTGGACCGCTCGGCGATGATGGGGCTGACGGCTGGCGGCAAGCCGACCGTGACCACCCCCATGGCCCACATCTATGGCGACCGCTCGGTGGTGATGTCGCGGCGGGCGAGCAGCCAGCCTTCGCCCCTGCCGGACGACATCCTGGAGATCGCGATCCCGGACTCGGCCCACCACATCATGATCGACCAGCCCCTGGCCCTGGTGGCCGCCCTGCGCGCATTGCTCGCAGTCTGGCCGGCTTGAGCGGCCGCCCGGCTTCGTGTAGTCGCAGACCCGCTTCCTTCAAGATTTTCCAGAGAGACGGCGACCTCATGGCCTCCGAATATCACCGCGGCGACATGGACATCCAAGAGCAGGTCTCGACCTTCAAGCTCTTCATGGGCCTGACCAAGTGGGGCTCGCTGGCCCTGTCGGCCCTGCTGGTCCTGCTGGTCCTGTGGTTCTGCACGCCGGCCGGCTTCTTCTCCGGCTTCGTCGCGGCCGTGGTCATGACCGCTCTCGGCGTCCTGGTCCTGCGCGAAAAGGCGCCGGCCCACTAAGGCCCCATCTCTTCTCGGTCTGATCTCCCCCGGCGCCGCCCTGCGCCGGGGGATTTCGCGCGCCTGAACACTGCGCCAGCTCATTCAAACGTTTGTTCGAAAACCTCTGGTCGCTCGCTGGACAAGCGTGCGCGGGCGCCCCTATGGTCGCGCCGTTCACAAGGGCAGGAAGGGGATAGGGGCGCATGCCGGTCATCGCCGTCACGAAGGAACGCCGCGCCGGGGAGACGCGCGTGGCCGCCACTCCTGAGACGGTCAAGAAGCTGATCGGGGCGGGCTTCTCGGTGGTTGTGGAGGCGGGCGCCGGCGGCGCGGCGAACTTCGTCGACGCCGATTACGAGGCCGCCGGGGCCACTCTGGCCAGGGACCTGAAGGAGGCCGTCGGCCAGGCCGACATCCTCTTCAAGGTCCGCGCGCCCGTCGACGAGGAGATCGCGGCCCTGAAGACCGGCGCCATCGTCGCCGCCACGCTCAATCCCTATCAGGAGAAGGACGCCCTGCAGGCGCTCGCCGCCCAGGGCGCGACCGCCTTCGCCATGGAATTCGTGCCGCGGATCACCCGGGCCCAGGTGATGGACGTCTTGTCCTCCCAGGCCAACCTCGCCGGCTATCGAGCGGTGATCGAGGCGGCGGAGGCCTACGGCAAGGCCCTGCCGATGATGATGACCGCCGCCGGCACCGTGGCGGCCGCCAAGGTCTTCATCATGGGTGTGGGGGTGGCCGGACTGCAGGCCATCGCCACCGCCCGGCGTATGGGCGCTGTGGTTACAGCCACCGACGTGCGGCCGGCGACCAAGGAACAGGTGGAGAGCCTGGGAGCGAAGTTCCTGGCGGTGGAGGACGAGGAGTTCAAGAACGCTCAGACCGAGGGCGGCTACGCCAAGGAGATGAGCGCCGAATACCAGGCCAAGCAGGCCGAGCTGGTCTCCAGCCACATCGCCAAACAGGACATCGTCATCACCACCGCCCTGATCCCCGGCCGGCCGGCGCCGCGCCTGGTCTCGGCGGCGCACGTCGCCTCGATGAAGCCGGGCTCGGTGATCGTCGATCTGGCGGTCGAGCAGGGCGGCAATGTGGAAGGCGCGAAACTGGGCGAAGTGGCGCAGACCGCCAACGGCGTGAAGATCCTGGGCCGGCCGAACCTGCCCGGCCGCATCGCCGCCGACGCTTCGGCGCTCTACGCCCGCAACCTCTTCGCCTTCGCCGGCCTCTTCCTCGACAAGGAGGGCAAGCTCGCCCCCGACTACGAGGACGAGATCCTGAAGGCCGCGCTGGTGACCAAGGACGGCGCGGTCGTCCATCCCAACCTCAAGTCCTGACCGGAGCTCAAGAGATGGAAGCCGTCGATCCCACCATCTTCCGCCTGGCGATCTTCGTGCTCGCGATCTTCGTGGGTTACTATGTCGTCTGGAGCGTCACGCCCGCCCTGCACACGCCGCTGATGGCGGTGACCAACGCCATCTCCTCGGTGATCGTGGTCGGCGCCCTGCTGGCCGCCGCCGCGCATGGCGCGGGCGGAGAACTCACCGGAAACGTGATGATCTCCAAGGTCTCCGGCGCGGTCGCCGCAGCCTTCGCGGCGGTCAACATCTTTGGCGGGTTCCTCGTCACCCAGCGCATGCTGGCCATGTATAAGAAGAAGGACAAGCCGAAGTGAGCGAGCCGGGGGACCTGCTCGCCCGCACCCTCGAGGCGATCCGCGCGGAGCGGCCCGAAGCCGAGGCTCGCGGCGTCGAGCTTATCGGGGTCGTGGGGTCGGTCGCTCGCGGCGAGGCCCGGTCCGACAGCGACGTGGACATCGCCTACGACGTCGTGGGGCGCGCGTCCCTGTTCGATATCGGCGCGGTGCTGATGGACCTGCAGGATCGGCTGGAGCGGTCCGTCGACCTCGTCGACCTCAGCGCCGTCAAGCCGCGTCTTCGTGCGGCGCTCGAACGCGACCTCGTGCGGGCATGATCGACCGGGATCCGAGCTACCTTGAAGACATGCTCGCCTACGCCAAGGTGTCGCCGGAGGGCCGGGCTCGGCTCCCGGCGCTGCCGTGGCGTCAGATCGTCGGTATGCGCAACGTGCTGATCCATGGGTATCGCGGGCTGGACGCAGGCTTGGTCGTGGAGACCGTTCGCGACCACTTTCCGCCTCTCATCGAACGCCTGAAGAAAGCCCTGGGGGAAGGCTAGACATGAACGCCAATCTCGCCGCCGTCGCCTATCTGGTTTCGGGCGTCCTCTTCATCCTGGCCCTGCGCGGGCTCTCCAGCCCCGAGACCAGCCGGGCGGGCAACCGCAACGGCATGATCGGCATGGCCATCGCCGTGGGCGTGACCCTGCTGACCCTGTGGGGGCAGGGGGCGCTGGACGCCCTGACCCTGGCCCTGATCGTCGGCGGTGTGGCCGTGGGCGGGACCGTGGGCGCGGTGATCGCCCGTCGGGTGGCCATGACCTCCATGCCCCAACTGGTGGCGGCCTTCCACAGCCTCGTCGGCCTGGCGGCCTGCCTGGTCGCCGTCGCCGCCATCCACACCCCGGAAGCCTACGGCATCGCCGCGGCCGACGGACAGGTGCACACCCTCTCGCTGGTGGAACTGTCGGTGGGCCTGGCGATCGGGGCGATCACCTTCACCGGCTCGGTGATCGCTTTCGCCAAGCTGAACGGAAACATGAGCGGGGCGCCGATCCTGTTGCCGGCGCGGCACCTGCTGAACATCGCCATCGCCGTGGCCATCGTCGCCCTGGTCGTGGTGCTGGTGATGAGCGGCGGCCAGGCGCTCTGGGCCTTCTGGGCGATCTTCGCCCTTTCGCTGCTGATCGGCGTCACGCTGATCATCCCCATCGGCGGGGCCGACATGCCCGTCGTGGTCTCGATGCTGAACTCCTATTCGGGGTGGGCGGCCGCAGCCCTGGGCTTCACGCTCGAGAACATCACCCTGATCATCACCGGCGCCCTGGTGGGCTCCTCGGGCGCCATCCTCTCCTACATCATGTGCAAGGGGATGAACCGGTCCTTCGTCTCGGTGATCCTGGGCGGCTTCGGGGGCGAGGATTCCGCCGCGGCGGCGGGCGGCCGCGTGGAGACCCGCCCGGTCAAGCAGGGCTCGGCCGACGACGCGGCCTTCATCATGAAGAACGCCAGCAAGGTGATCATCGTGCCGGGCTACGGCATGGCCGTCTCCCAGGCCCAGCACGCCCTGCGCGAAATGGCCGACGTTCTGAAGGAAGAGGGCGTGGACGTGAAGTACGCCATCCACCCCGTCGCCGGCCGCATGCCCGGCCACATGAACGTCCTGCTGGCCGAGGCCAACGTGCCTTATGACGAGGTGTTCGAACTGGAGGACATCAACTCCGAATTCTCCACCGCCGACGTCGCCTTCGTCATCGGCGCCAACGACGTCACCAACCCGGCCGCCAAGACCGACCCGCAGTCGCCGATCTTCGGCATGCCGATCCTGGACGTGGAGAAGGCCCGCACGGTGCTTTTCGTGAAACGCGGCATGTCGTCCGGTTATGCGGGCGTGGAGAACGAGCTCTTCTTCCGCGACAACACCATGATGCTGTTCGGCGACGCCAAGAAGATGGTCGAAGGTATCCTCAAAGGGCTCTGATCGAAGCGAGACCAGAGTTCTAATGCTGCAGCTCGTGCAGGGCGCGAGACTCCCGAAACCGGCGTCACGCGCCTTGTTTTCGTCCAGATATCCCGTCTATTAACCCCGCTTCGACTGACGGGACACTGTCGGGACGCGGCCGCTCTACCTCTGGCGGATCGCAGAAAGCTCGACCGTAGCGAAGAGGTTTGCGTTTGGATTTCAAATTGCTGGCTGCGGCCGGCCGGCTGGGCGCCATGCGCCCAGACGCCGCCCTCGCCGCCTTCGTGGGACTAAGCGCCGTGACGGCGGCCTACGCCGTCCAGACCCTGGCCGCCGCGCCGCAGATCACCTTGACGGCGGCACCTGCATCCGCGCCCGCTGCCACTGCGCCACCCCCGGCGACGACATCCCCGCCGGCGGAGCCCGAACCTTTCCTGATCTTCGGCGAGCCGCTGCCCGGTCATGCGGTGAACTCTCCGTTCGGCTTACGCCGCATGCCCTGGGAGGCCCATGGCCGCCTGCATGAGGGCGTCGACATCGCAGCCCCAGGCGGCACGCCGGTTCGCGCCGCCGCCTCCGGCGTGGTGACTCGCGCCGGCGTCAGCTTCGGCTATGGGCGCTTCGTGGAGGTTCGTCACGCCGCCGACCTCGTCACCCTCTACGCTCACCTCGGCAAGGTCGAACGTCACCTCAAGCCGGGCGTCGCCGTGGAAGGCGGGTCGGTCCTGGGGCGGGTGGGTTCGACTGGAACCTCCACCGGCCCGCACCTGCACTTCGAGGTGCGCCGGGACGGCCGGCCTCTCGATCCCGCGGCCTTCATGGGTCGCCGCTTCGCCACCGTCGACGACCTGCCGCTGAAGACCGCCGCCCGCTATTCCCGCCGGGTGCGCGTCGCCCAGGTGTCGGTGATCCCGAAACAGAAGCAGATCGAGATGGCGGCGCGCGAGGCCGGAGCCAAGGCCGCGAAGGCCGCGAAGGCCGGGGACCCGAAACCCGCCGCGGAAGCCAGGGCGTCCGAGGCCGCCCGCCCGCGCGCGATCCTCCAGTTCGCCGCCAGGCCGCCGGTCGAAGCTCCGCCGCCGGCCATGGCGGCCTCCGCCGAGAGCCAGGCCGTCGACGCCGTTGCGGAACTGGTCGCGGAGGCCGAGAGCTGAACGCCTGCCTCCCCCGCCGCGAATTCCGGTTTAGACTGCAGCGATGACGAACAGGTTGGGGCGGACGCCTTGCGGGGGGAACTGATCGATATCGGCGGGCGGCGTCTGCGGGTCGTGCGCGCAGGCCCCGTCGAAAGCAACGTGCTGGCGGTGCTGGAGTGCGGCTCCTTCGGCTGCGCGGCCGATTGGGCCGTCGTGCAATCGCGCCTGGCCGCCCAGGGGGTGGCGAGCCTGGCCTATGACCGCGCCGGCCTCGGCTATTCCGACCCCGGCCCGGCGCCGCGGGACGGCGTGGCCATCGCCGCCGACCTGGAGGCCCTTCTTGCGCGGCTGGGCGAGGGGCGGCCGCTCGTGGCCGTGGGCCATTCGATGGCCGGGCTCTTCCTGCGGGTGTTCGCGCCGCGTAACCGCGAGCGGCTGCTGGGGCTCGTGCTGGTGGACGCGGTGACGCCCGAGCTGAGCGAACACCGGGCGGGGGCGGCGGCCGTCCGCGCCTACCGCACCGCCATGCGGGTGGTGCGACGCACCGCCGGGCTCGGCTACATGGGGCCGGTTGCGCGGGTGATCGGCGACCTGATCGGCCTGGAGGGCGAGGCCTCGCTGGAGAAGCGGCGGATCTACGGCTCGGCGGTCCATGCGCGATGGGCTGCCGAAGAAGTGGTCGCCTGGCCGACCACCTCCGCCCAGGGCGCGGCGGCCGGCGCGTTCGATCCGGCCCTGCCGGTGGCGGTGGTCACGGCAGGCGACGGGGCGAGCGTCTTGAAAACCCTGCAGTCCGCGCCCGCCGTCGCCTCGCGCGCCGGCCGGGTGGAGCACGTGGCCGGCGCCAGTCACGCCAGCCTGCTCGGCCGCAGGTTCGCCGATCCCATCGTCGCAGCCGTACGGCACGTGCTGGAGGCGGCCGGGGATTATGTCTCTCGCGGCGCCGCGCCGCAGGCGGCCAGCAGCCGTTCATAGGCGAGGGGGCGGATCGAGACTCCGGGCAGGGGCGCAAGCACAGGGCAGGCGACGCCGCCAGCCTCCTCGATCGCCGGTAGGCTGCGGCGGGCCTTGGGGGGGAGGGCGGCCAGAGCCGCGTGGGAGGACGGCGCCAGGCGGGTGATCTGGCCATCGAGCGGCGCCACGGTCAAGGGTCGGTCGGCGGCGATCTCGAAGCGCCCGTCCCACACGGCCTCGCCCGGGACCATCGTGAGGGGGGCGAGGCCGCCCCGCCTGGCCTCGCCTGGCTCGCGCATGATCCGAACCTCGGCCATGTCGGCTTCGATGTGAGCGCCGGCCAAGGTCGCGGCGACGGGCCCGGCCTCCCTCAGGCGTGCGGCCAGGCGTTCGACGGCGTCCCGGCGAGGCGGACGCACCGTCCCGGCCGCGCAGAGACAGGCCATCGCCAGGAGCGGCCCGGCCGCATCGTCCTGCAGAAGGACGCGGGGCAGGCGCAGCACGCCGGCGTCGTTCGTCCTGACCCGGCGCGCGAGCGGCGCAAGGTTCGGCCGCTCGTCGGATGGCGGACCAGGAGCCGGCGCCGCTCGCCGAGCGCGGGCGCGGGCGAATCTCGGGTCGTCATTGGCCGGATCCTCGATCCATGGCTCACCGCGGCCGGCCAGCCAGGCGCGAATCTCCGCGCGCCGGGCCGACAGCAGGGGGCGCAGCAGGAAGACGTCGCGCCCCTCGGGCCAGGCCGGAGAGGGCGCCCACTCCCGAACGAGCGGGATGGTGGAGCCCTCGGCGCGCATGCGTCGGCTCTCGGCCAGATCGTCGGCTGTGTGTCCCAGCATCAGCACCGACGCCCCGGCTTGCCGCGCCGCCTCGGCCAGCAGCCGGTGACGGGCGGTGCGCGCCGCCGCCGGCAGGCCGTTGGCCGGCTTCTCACCCTGCCACGCCAGAGCGCGGAAATCGGCGTCCAGCCGTTTGGCGAGGGCGCGGCACGTCTGGGTCCAGGCGGTGCTCAGCGGCGACAATCCGTGGTCGACGGTAAGAAGCAGCAGCGGCCGGCCGTGGTCGGCCGCCCATCGGCGCGCCAGGAGGGCGAGGGCTACGGAATCGCCGCCGCCAGAGACGCCGACGGCCATCGGCCGGGTGGAGTCAATCCGCAGCCGCGCGTCCATGCACCTGAGGGCGTTCGCCGCCCAGGCCGGATCGGCGGGTCTGGAAAGCGCGTCCGTGGCCGTCAGGCCGCGCACTTGGCCTGGGTGCGGGCCGCCGTGGCCCGGGTCTTCACCGCCGCCGGGGCGCGGGGATAGCGCTTGTCGAACTCCGCCAGCGTCTGGCAGGCGTCGGTGGTGCGCCGCAAGGCGATCAGGGAACGGGCGAGCTCCACCGTGCCGTCCGGCGCCCAGGTGGTCTGGGGCCAGCCGCGCACGGCCGCCACATAGGCGCCCGCCGCTTCGGTGTGGGCGCCGCGGGCGGTGAGCGTCTTGCCCAGCCAGTAGCGCGCCTCCGGCGCGCGCTGGGTGTCGCCGTAACGGGCGACATAGTCGCGGAACGCCGCCTCTGCGGCCGAATAGTCGCCGGCCAGCATCAGCTGGCGCGCCTGATCGAAAGCTTCGGCCGAGGTGGTGGGCGCAGCGCTGACCGGAGCGGGAGGAGCCTCCTCCGCAGGGCCGGCGCCGACCATTTGCTGTTCGAGGGTGGTCACCTTGTCGGCCAGGCGCTGGTTTTCCCGGCGCAGGGTCTCGTTGTCCCGTCGGGCCAGGTCGAGGTCGCGGGTGACCAGCTCCAGGTCGCCGTTGGTGCGCATCAGCGACTGTTCGAGATCGGCGATGCGGCGGCCGATCTCCTGCAGCTGGTAGTCGGTCTCCGCCGGCTGGACCACAACCGGACGGCCGGAGTCGCGGCCCTGGAAGACGATGGCGCGCAGCTCGCGCACCACCTGCTCCATGCGGTCCAGGCGACGTGCGTCGCGAGCGTCCAGCGGATCCATCGGAATCTGGGCTGCGGCGGTTCCCGCCACCAGGGCCAGGGCGAGGGGTAGGGCGAATGGGCGAAGCTTCATGGGCGCATCTTGGTTGCGATCAGGCGCTAAAATGCGGCGCGCCGAGCCGAACGAAAAGGGGCGGCGCACACGGCGCCGCCCATTCGGGAGCCCCCGCGGCGGCGCGCCGCAGGGGCTTGGTCCAGATCCGCGTTCAGCGGGCGCCGCTCACGATGGCCGTGTGGGCGTTCCGGTTCCGCTGATAGGCTTCCTCGCTGGTGCCCGGATCGATCGGGCGCTCCTTGCCGTAGGAGATGGTGTTGATCCGCGATGGCGCGACGCCGCGGGAGACCAGGTGCTCGCGCACCGAGTTGGCGCGGCGGGCGCCGAGCGCCAGGTTGTATTCGCGGGTGCCGCGTTCGTCGGCGTTGCCCTCGATCCGCACCTGCACGTTCGGATAGCGCACCAGCCAGTCGGCCTGGGCGTTCAGCACGGGGATCGCGTCGGCGCGGATGTCGTAGCGATCGAAGTCGAAATAGATCCGGTCGCCGACATTGATCGAGAAGTCCTGGGCCGAACCCGGCAGGATGCTGGTGGTCGGCGCCGGCGCCGGCGGCGCGGGCTGGGTGGTCGACGGCGGCGGGGGCGGCGGGGGCGGGGCCTCCGGCGCGGGCTTGGGCCGCGAGGCGCAGGCGGTCACGGACACGGCGGCGGCGGCGACAAGCGCCAGTCGGACGGCGCCCTTGGTGTTGAAGCTTCGCACCTCGACTTCTCCTTGTTTGTGTTTGCGAATGGACACCTGAGTTCCTCGCTTTAGTCGGCTTTTTGGGCCGCGAAAACTTGCCTGTTCACTAATGCGCGGCTTCTGACTGGAATGTGATCAGTTCAGAAGCGGCGACCACGCAGGGTCCGACGCCGCGCCCGGATAGGGGGCCGGTCGTTGGATCCGCCCGGTGATGTCCACCGTCCACAAACGCGGAGCTGCGCCGGGCGTTTCACGGCTGAACATCAAAACGCGGCCGTTGGGCGCCCAGGTGGGGCCTTCATCCAGGTAGCTGGAGGTCAGGATCCGCTCCTCGGAGCCATCGGCGCGCATGACGCCGATGTGGAATTCGCCCCCGGTCTGCTTGGTGAAGGCGATGTGGTCGCCGGTCGGGCTCCACACCGGCGTGGTGTAGCGGCCAGAGCCGTAGGAGATGCGCCGCACGCCCGAACCATCGGCGTTCATCACATAAAGCTGCGGACTGCCGCCGCGGTCGGAATTGAACACAATCCGCGTGCCGTCGGGCGAGAAGGAGGGCGAGGTTTCGATGGAGGGGCCGGAGGTCAGGCGCGTGGTCGTGCGGTTGCGCAGGTCCATCACGTAGATGTCGGAATTGCCGGCGCGCTCCACCGAGAAGGCGACGCGCCCCCCGTCCGGCGAGAACCTGGGCGCGTAGACCATGCCGGGGAAGTTGCCGAGCGTCTCCCGGCGGCCGGTCTCCAGGTTGAAGAGATAGATCGCCGAGCCCTCGGGCCGCAGCGACATGTAGGTGATCTCCTGGCTGCTGGAGGAGAACCGCGGGGTCATGACGATGTAGGAGCCGTCGGTCAGATAGGACGGGTTGGCCCCGTCCTGGTCCATGATCCCCAGGCGCTTGACCCGGTTCAGCCGGTCGCCGCCCTCGGAGACAAAGACGATGCGGGTGTCGAAATAGCCCTTCTCGCCGGTCAGGCGCTCATAGACCGCGTCGGAAATCTTGTGGGCCACCCGCCGCCAGTTCTCCGGGGTGGAGGTGAACTGCAGGCCGAGCAGCTGCTGTTCGGCGAAGGGGTCCCAGAGGCGGAAGTCCACCTGCAGCCGGCCGTCCACCACGCTGACTTGGCCGTTCACCAGGGCCTGGGCGTTGATCGCCTTCCAGTCGGCGAAGCGCGGCTGGACGTTGACGTTCAGGTTCCGCTCGATAAAGGCCGCCGGGCTGATCGGCGCGAAGAGGCCCGAGCGATCCAGATTGGCGGAGATCACCTGGGCGATGTCGCCGCCGCGCTCGCCCCCAAAGGCGGGAATCGCGATGGGCAGGGGCTTGATGTCGCCGCGGTTGACGTCGACCTCGATCTGGGCGCGCGCCGGCGGGGCTATCGCGGCCGTCGAGACGAACGCAGCCAGGGCGGCCAGGATGACGAGCTTCATGCGCATCGAAGGTGAACTCCCAAGGGTTCGCATCATGAACACGCCTCGCGGGCGTTAAAGTTCACGACGATCTGATTTCCATAGAATTCCCGCGGCAGCCGGTCGAAGGGCGCGGCCTGGTGAACGGCGCGCACCGCCCGTTCGGCCGCGGCGCGCACCACGGGGTTGGAGGAATTCTCCTGGCCGCCCGCGGAGACCTCGCCGACGACGCGCCCCCCCGGACCGAGCCGGAAGGTCACGCGCACGCGTACGTCGCGCCCGCCCTCGACCTCACAATTCGGATTCCAGCGGCGCTGCAGTTCGTCGGCAAGGCCCGCCATCGCGCTGGCCGAGAGGCCTTGCCCTGCGCCCTGGCGCGCGTCCGGCGCGGTTTCCGGGCGGCTGGCGCCCTGCTGGGCGGAGGACTTGGGCGCGCCGCCCGACCTCGGCGCCGACTTGGCGAGGTCCGCGGCGAGGGACTCCAGGAAGTCGTCGCTGGACTTAGCGGGCGGCGTTTTTGGTTGCGCCTTCTGCGGCGGCGCCTTTGGCGCGGGCGTCGGCGCCTTCTGGGGCGGAGGCGGCGCCGGCTGCGGCGCGGCTTTCGGCTGAGGCGGCGTCGGCTCCGGCTGGGGTGTGGGTTCCGGCGCCGCCGGCTCCGGCGGAGCGGCGGGTGTCGGTTCCTCGGTCTGAGCCGGCAGGGCCTCGTCGGCCTGGATGGCCGGGCGCAGGTCGGCCGACGGGGCGCTGGCGACGATGTTGACCGGCACGGCCGAGCCGATCTTCAGCTCACGGCTCCACGGCCAGGAGATCAGGGTCGCGACCACGACGCCCGCATGCAACAGGGCCGAGGCGACGAGGGCGCGTGACCGCTCCCGCTCCATGGGCGCCTCAGGGCCGCTCGGGCCCGCCGCCCGAGGAAGGCCCGCCCGTGTCGGTGATGAGGTTGATCGAGGTGAAGCCGGAGGTCGACAGCGCGGCCATGACCTGGGCCACGGTCTCGTAGGTCGCCTGGCCGTCGGCGCGGACATAGATCGGCTGGCTCTCGCCCGTCGCCATGGCCTGCAGTCGCGGCGCCATGGCCTCGAAGGCCACCGGATCCTCCTGCACGAAGATTCCGCCGTTGGCGCGGATCGAGACGGTGAGCGGCTCGGACTGGTCCTCCAGGGCGCCGGCTTCGGTCTTCGGCAGCTCCAGCGGCACGCCGACGGTGAGCAGCGGGGCCGAGACCATGAAGATAATCAGCAGCACCAGCATGACGTCGACGAGCGGGGTCACGTTGATCTCGGACAGCGCCCCGCGGCGGGCGCGGCCGCGCCGACGTCGGGAGCCGCCGCCGGCGGAAAAGGCGTCGTGGGCGGAAAGCGCCATGGGTCAGGCCCGCTCCGCCAGGCGGCGCTGGATGGCGGTGGAGAGCTCGTCGGCGAACCCTTCCAGGCGCGCGGAGAACCGCCCTGCGTCGGTGGAGAACTTGTTGTAGGCGATATAGGCGGGAATGGCCGCGGCCAGGCCGATGGCGGTGGCGAACAGGGCCTCGGCGATGGAAGGGGCCACGACCGCGAGGTTGGTCGAGCGCTCGACGGCGATGGCCTGGAAGGCCTTCATGATCCCCCAGACCGTCCCGAACAGGCCGATGAACGGCGAGGCGGTGGCGACGATGGCCAGCAGCCCCAGGCCGTCTTCGACCTTCGCGCTCTCTCGCGAGATGGTGGTGTCGAGAACCCGGTCGATCCGCTGGACCAGCATGGCCGTCTGGGTCTCGGAGGTTTGACCCTTGGCGCGCGCCTCGCGCCACTCCTTGAGCGCCCCCTGCAGCATCCGGGGCAGGGCGTGGGCCGGCTGGGCGCCGGCTTCCTGGGCGACCTCCTCCAGGCTGCGGCCCGAGGACACCTCGGCCTCGAAGCGGTCGGCCTCGGCGTTCAGCGACCGGATCCGCAGGAATTTCTCGATGATCACGGCCCAGGACCAGATCGAGGCGAAGGCCAGGCCGATCATCACCCCTTTCACGACCCAGTCGGCGCGAAGGAAAAGATTGAGGGCGGAAAAACTGTCGGCGGTGATCGGAGCGGATTCCATGGACTCTCCGGGCTGTCGGCGGCGTGAGGCTTGGCGCGTCCAGGTGGCGAACTTGTGGCGGCCAGGCTTACCGGGCCGACCTAACCCGGCCCGGCTATTTTTTGGTTAATGGCGTGCTAACGCAGATACAGGCGCGTCGTTTCTCAGGAACTCGCGAAGTAAGGCGAGATGAGGTCGAGCATCCCCGGCGGCGGCTTGCGGGGCCGGCCGGCGAGATCGATGCAGGCCGCCTCCACCGCGGCGGTGGCGATCAACTCCTCGCCGCGGGTGATGCGCTGGGCCACGTACAACCGCGGGCCGCGGGCGGCTTCGTAGGTGGTGCGGACGGCGAGCGCGTCGTCGATGCGCGCGGCGCGCTTGAAGGCTATGTCCAGCCGCGTGACGGTGAAGGCCGCCGGGTCGGGGCGGTCCAGCAGGTCGGCGTGCCGGACCCCGATCGCTCGCAGGAAGTCCGAGCGACCGCGTTCGAAAAACCGCACATAAGCGCCGTGATAGACCACGCCGGTGAAGTCGGTGTCCTCGTAATAGACCCGCACGGGCAAGACGTGTTCTCGGCCCTGGATGACGCCGGCGGACGGGATCGGAGCTTCCATGCCGCCCCTTTAGCGTCCCTATTCCTCGTCGAACAGGCTGGCCTGGCCGGCCCCCGGCGGCTGGGGCGGTGGCGTCAGGCCGAGATGGGCGTACGCCTTGGCGCAGGCCATCCGGCCGCGCGGCGTGCGCTGGATGAAACCCTGCTGCAGCAGGAAAGGCTCGATCACGTCCTCCACCGCGTCGCGCGCCTCGGCGATGGCGTAGGCCAGGGTCTCCACTCCGGCCGGTCCGCCGCCGTAGTTCTCGATCAGGGCCCGCAGGTATCGGCGGTCGAGCGCGTCCAGCCCGGCGGGATCGACGTCGAGGCGGGCGAGCGCCCGCGCCGCCGCAGCGCGGTCGATGGTCGCCGCACCTTCGGCCTCCGCGAAGTCCCGCACCCGACGCAGCAGCCGGCCGGCCACGCGGGGGGTGCCCCGCGAGCGGGCGGCGATCTCGGCGGCCCCGTCCTCGGCCAAGTCCAGCGACAGCTTGCGGGCGGCGCCGGTGAGCACCTGAGACAGCTCCGCATGGGTGTAGAACTCCAGCCGGATCGGAATGCCGAACCGGTCGCGCAGCGGCGTCGCCAGCAGCCCCGCCCGGGTGGTGGCCGCCACCAGGGTGAAGGGCGCCAGGTCGATGCGGATCGAGCGCGCCGAGGGACCTTCGCCGATCACCAGGTCCAGCACGTGGTCCTCCATGGCCGGATAGAGGATCTCCTCCACATTGGCGGCCAGGCGGTGGATCTCGTCGATGAAGAGGACGTCGCGCGGCTCGAGATTGGTGAGGATCGCCGCCAGGTCGCCGGCCTTGGCGAGCACCGGACCGGAGGTGGCGCGGAAGTTCACCCCCAGCTCCCGGGCCACGATCTGGGCCAGCGTCGTCTTGCCCAGGCCTGGGGGGCCGAACAGCAGCACGTGATCCAGCGCCTCGCCCCGGCCCTTGGCCGCGTCGATGAACACCGAGAGATTGGCCTTGGCCTGCTGCTGGCCGACGAATTCGGCCAGCGTCTGCGGCCGCAGGGCGCGGTCGGAGGCCTCGAACGGGGCCGGTTCGCCGGAGACGAGGCGGCTCATGGCCGCTCGCCTCTCACCGGCCCAACTCCTGGAGGCCGGCCTTCACCAGCGCCGGGACCTCGGCGGCCTCGCCCAGGCGCAGGGCGGCCTGCTCAACCACGCGTCGCGCGTTCACCTCGGCCACGCCCAGGCCCATGAGCGCCGCCACGGCGTCGCCCACCGCCGAGTGGGCGGGCGGGGCGGCGGGCGCCTCGACAGAGGCGTGGAAGGCCGCGGCCGGCGCGTCGGAGATCGGCTTGTCCTTCAGCTCCACCACGATGCGCAGGGCGAGTTTCGGCCCAACTCCGTTGGCGCGGACGACGGCCGCCTTATCCTGCCGCGCCACCGCGGCGGCGAGTTCGGGCGGTGAGAGGACGTCCAGGACGCCCAGCGCGGCCTTCGGCCCTACGCCCTGGATCGCCTGCAGGATCACGAAGGCGCGCCGCTCGTCGCGGCCGAGGAAGCCGTAGAGCCGCATCCCTCCCTGTTCCGACCAGTGGCTCTCGATGTGCAGCACCGTCTCCTCGCCCACCGGCGGCAAGCGGCCGAGCGTGCGCGAGCCGCAGCGAACCACGTAACCCACTCCGCCCACGTCGATCAGGGCGTCCTCCTCGCCGATCTCGGCCACCAGACCGCGCAGGCGGCCGATCATGCGGCGGCTCCCATCCGGCGGACTTTCCGCGCGTGGGCGTGGGCGATGGCGACGGCCAGGGCGTCGGCGGCGTCGGCGGCGGTTTCGCCGGCGGTCGGCAGGAGGCGGCGGATCATGAAACCCACCTGACCCTTGTCGGCGGAGCCGGTGCCGACCACCGACTTCTTGACGACCGTGGCGGCGTATTCGGCGACCGGCAGGCCTGCGCGCGCCGGAACGACCAGGGCCATGGCCCGTGCATGGCCGAGCTTCAAGGCCGAGGCGGCGTTGTTGTTCATGAAGGTCTCTTCCACCGCCGCCTCGTGCGGAGTGTGGGCCGCCACCACTTCCGAGAGGGCGTTGAAGAGGACGAGCAGGCGTTCGGCGAAGGGCAGGCTGTCCTTGGGCGCGATCACCCCATGCGCGATGTGCGCCAGCCGCGCCCCGTCGATCGTGATCACGCCCCAGCCGGTGCGGCGGAGGCCGGGGTCGAGGCCAAGGATGCGGAGCGGGGCGGACATGGGCGACTCGAGATGGACCGGAGAAGCTTACGCGACGGTTCGGTGTTCGGGAATTGTTCTGCCCTGATACAGCGGGTCGCAGGGTTAAGGAAGGGTGGAGCCTCCGGACCGGCGCGGACTTGATCTGCGTCATTTCCGGCGCCGCGGGCGGGGCTCACTGTCGGCGGCGGCGACACGACAGGAGACAAGCTCAATGGACTTCACCCTTTCCGACCGCCAGCGCGTCTGGCGCGACCGCGTGCGCGCCTTCATGGCCGAGCATGTCTATCCGGCGATCCCCGCTTATCAGGCCCACATGGCGCAGCAGGGGCCGGAGCGCTGGTCGGTCATTCCGGTCATCGAGACCTTGAAGGCCAAGGCCTATGCGGAAGGCCTCTGGAACCTGTTCCTGCCGCCGTCCGAACACGATGAGGATGACTATCGCGGCGCCGGTCTGTCCAACCTCGAATACGCTCTTTGCGCCGAGGAGATGGGACGCGTCGGCTTCGCCTCGGAGGTCTTCAACTGCTCGGCGCCCGACACCGGCAACATGGAGGTCCTGCACCGCTACGGATCGGCGCACCAGAAGGCGAAGTGGCTGAGGCCGCTGATGGACGGCGAGATCCGCTCGGCCTTCCTGATGACCGAGCCGGACGTAGCCTCCTCCGACGCCACCAACATCCAGACCTCCATCCGGCGCGACGGCGACGAGTACGTGATCGACGGGCGCAAATGGTGGTCTTCGGGCGTGGGCGACCCGCGCTGCAAGGTCGCCATCGTCATGGGCAAGACCGACCCCGACGGCGCCCGCCACGCCCAGCAGTCGCAGATCCTCGTGCCGCTCGACGCGCCCGGCGTGGAAGTCGTGCGGATGTTGCCGGTGTTCGGCTATGACGACGCCCCTCACGGCCACGCCGAGGTGGTGCTGCGCGGGGTGCGCGTGCCGGCCGAGAACCTGATCCTGGGCGAAGGCCGCGGGTTCGAGATCGCGCAGGGGCGCCTGGGCCCGGGCCGCATCCACCACTGCATGCGCACCATCGGCGCGGCCGAAGTGGCTCTGGAGAAGATGGTCGACCGCCTGCTGTCCCGCGTCGCCTTCGGCAAGCGTCTGGCCGACCAGTCGGTCTGGGAGCAGCGTGTGGGCGAGGCGCGGATGGACATCGAGATGACCCGCCTGCTCTGCCTGAAGGCCGCCGACATGATGGACAAGGCCGGCAACAAGACCGCCCAGCAGGAGATCGCCATGATCAAGGTGGCGGCGCCGCGCACAGCCCTGAAGGTGATCGACGACGCCATCCAGGCCCACGGCGGCGGCGGCCTTTCCGAAGACTTCGGCCTGGCCAAGGCCTATGCCGGCATGCGCGCCCTGCGCCTGGCCGACGGGCCCGACGAGGTGCACCTGCGCGCCATCGCCCGCCTGGAATTCGGCCGCCACGGCGAACGCATGCGCGCCTGGCGCGAGGGCGCGGCCGTCGTCGGCTGAAGCGCGATCCCGTTGAGATAGCTTTGACTATCTTACCTCTGCGAGGCTAAGTCTCCTGCGGGATTGGAGGACCCGCATGGAACGAACGCTGCTGGCGATCGGGCTCACCACTCTGGACGTGACGGTTCGGCCGATCGACGCCCTGCCGCGGGCGGAGACGACCACGCTGGTGGAGGGGATCGCGCTGTCGCCGGCCGGCACCGCGGGCGGCGCGGCCTATGTCGCGGCGCGCCTGGGAATGCCGACCAAGCTGGCCTCCGCCGTCGGCGACGATCTGGCGGGGCGCCTCGTGCGGCTGGCCCTGGAGGAGGGGGGCGTCGATACCGGCCTCCTGACGCGGATGGAGGGGCGGCCGACCTCGACCACGGTGCTCGCCATCGATTCCGGCGGCCGGCGGCCGAACTTCCATGCCCTGGGCGCCGGCATGCTGGCGGGTGCGGATGCGGCGGTCGTCGAGGCGGCGCAGCGCGCGGATTTCGTCCACTATGGCGGGGTCGGCGGCCCCCGGCTCGACGGCGGTGCGGGCGCCGAGGCGCTCCGGGCGGCCAAGGCGGGCGGCGCGGTGACCACCCTGGACCTGATCGCCCTCAACGCTCGGGTGAGGGAGGAGCTTCAGCTTCTCCTGCCGCACGTCGACTACTTCATGCCGAGCGCGGCCGAGGCCCAGGCGCTCGCCGGAACCGAGGATCTGGATGCAGCCGCCGACGCCTTCCTGGGCTGGGGCGTCAAGGCCTGCATCATCAAGAACGGCGCGCGTGGAGCCTACGCCGTGCTGCCGACCGGGCGTCACGCCCTGCCCGCCCACGACATCGTACCGGTGGACACCACGAGCTGTGGCGATTCCTATTGTGCGGGCTTCATCGCCGCCCTCGCCTGCGGTTGGGAGCCCCTGGAAGCCTGCCGTTTCGCCGGCGCGGCGGCGGCCCTGGTCGCTCAGGGCTTGGGCACGCTCGGCCGGCTGGAAGGTTTCGAGGCCGCCGAGCAGGCTATGCGCAACCTGCCCCTGCGTGCGAAGGAGTAACCAAGTGCCGAGCGAAGCCGAACTGCGCCAGGAAATGGTGGAGATCATGGTCGCGCTGGAGGCGCGCGGCCTCAACCGCGGGACCTCCGGCAATCTGGCCGTGCGCATGGGGGCTGACATGCTGGTCACCCCCAGCGGCGTGACGCCCGCCAGGCTCTCCGCCGGCCAGATGGTGCGGGTCCGCCCGGATGGGACCACCGATCCGGGCGCGCTTAAGCCTTCCAGCGAGTGGCGGATGCACCGGGGCCTGCTCGACCGCCGACCGGAAGCGAACGCGGTGGTCCACTGCCATTCACGCCACGCCACCATCCTCGCCTGCGCGGGCAAGGAGATTCCGCCCCTCCACTACATGGTCGCCGTCGGCGGCGGCGCCTCCATCCCCCTGGCGCCCTACGCCACCTTCGGCTCCGAAGAGCTCGCCGAGGCGGTGGCCACCGCCCTGGACGGCCGCTCGGCGGCGCTCATGGCCAATCACGGCCAGGTGGTGGTGGCCCGTAGCCTGCGCGCGGCGCTGGCCATCGCCGAGGAGGTGGAGGAGCAGGCGGCGGTCTATTGGGGAACCCTCGCCATCGGCGGGCCGACCCTGCTCGACGCGGCGGAGATGGACCGGATCCTCGAGCGGTTCGGGACCTACGGCCAGAAGCGGTGATCTCCGTCAGGCCGCGGCCCCGCGGCCGACGCCGAACCGCTTGAGCACATTGTGGGTGACGATCTCCACAAAGGGGTCCTTCGCCTTCAGGCCGTGCGCCCACTCCGTCGTGCCGCTGTTGAACACCTCGCCCTCGCCGCGCCGGAAGCTCGCCAGCACCGCGTGGCCGCGCAGGACCCGCGCCTGGTTCTCCGCGCTGGCGTCGCCGAACATCACGTTCGCAACGACGTCCAGCTTCTCCGGCGGAATGATCGGAGCGTAGCCGCGGTCCGGCTCCTCGCCGAAGGCGCAAGGGGCGATGCCGATGATCTCCAGGTTTGCCGGCACGCCCAGCATGGGGACCGGCCGCAGCCGGCCGTCGGGCGCGAACTCGAACCGGCAGCCGTCGCTCTCATAGCCGATCAGCGGCAGGTCGCCGCCCAGCACGTCGCCATAGAAGAGGTCCGACCCCTCCAGCGCCCAGTGCCGGTCGTCGTAGATGGTGTAGCCGCCCTGGCCGCGCGAGACGCACATGCCGAGCCGGTGATAGCCGCCGAACAGGAAGCTCAAGCCCGTCAGCGCCGCCTCCGGGCGTCCGAACGCCGGATGGGACCAGAGGTGGGTGGCGCGGTCCGGCTCCACGTCCTCGGCCTCGAAGCCGCGCCACTTGTGGCAGACGAAGGTCTTGCCGTCGTCCTCGAACCGCACTTTCCAGAAGCAGCTGTTGCCCGAGAATATCGCCAGCTTGCCGCCGCGGTCGACGAACCGCTCGACCTGATCGCGTTCCGCCCCCGACCAATACTCGCTGTGGCCGACCATCAGGCAGGCGCCGTAGCCCTCCAGCAGGTCCGGCTCCGCGTCCAGGTCGTAGTCGGTGACGTAGTCGAGCCGGTAGCCTTCGCCCTCGGCCCAGGCGACGAAGGCGTGCTCCCACTTGTTCAGGAAGCCGGCCGAGCCGTCATAGGGCGAAGGCCGGTAGCCGGGCAGCCGCGCGCCCACGCCTGGCGGCGCCTTGAAGCCGCGTTTCTCCAGCGTCACCAGCCGCGGCGCCCCTTCGGGAGCTGCGACGATCAGGGGCGCGAAGGGGCGCTGGGTGGAGAGCACGCCGATGGCGCCTTCCATCGCTTCGGCCAAGGGCGCCTTGCGCGACATCAGGGCGGTGACGTCGGCATAGGCGTTGGCCCCGCCCCACCAGTTGTAGGCGAGGTAGGTGTTGGTCGCGAGCACCATGACCGCGCGGGCGCTGGGCCGGTTCCGCGCCGGCTTCACGCAGACGAAGTGGCGCGCCTCGGCGCCGGCCGCGTCGATCAGCCGGATGTCGTAATAGCCCGACCGCCAAGCCTCTCCGATGGGGATCTCCAAAGCGACCGGCCAGCCGCAGCCGTCGCGGTCGACGTTCGGCGGGACCGGATGGTCGCCGATTTGGAGGCCGTCCAGCCGCAGCACCGGCTCGACCGTCGCGCCCACGCGGGCGATCTCCAGCCGGCAGGGGCCGTCGGCGGCGCTGGCGTGCAGGGCGATGCGCTCTCCGGGCCGGGCGCTCAGGCGGTCGGTGTAGCAGGCCAGCATGAAGCGCCCCCCGATGCTCGATCTTTAAGATAGCAAAACCTATCCTAGCGATCCGCAAGCGGGCGTGGCAATCGCCCTTTGCTTCGCCTTCAGCCTATCGACGGGCGGCGAGGCCCTGGAAGTAGTGCGTCGCCATCCAGGCCAGCTCCTCGGCCACCAGATCCTCCTCGAGGTCGGGATCGTCCGCCATCATTTCGATGGCGGCGTAGGTCATCAGCTCCGACAGCCGCATGGCCGTGCGCAGCCGCCGCTCGCTCACCTCCGGAAACCGGACGCGGCGGCTTTCGATCAGGCGGGCGAGCACCGCTTCGCGCGAGGCGGCGCGGACCTCCTGAAGCGCCGGAATCGCCCGGATCGCCCGCAGGATCCAGGCGCCGCCCGGAAAGTCCCGCGTCACCGCCCGCAGGCGCTTTCGGAGTTCAAGGTTGTTGCGCACCGCCTCCTCGACGCTGGAGGCCTCGTCGAGGCCGGCGTCCAGCCAGGCGAAGACCGCCTCGTCCTGAGCCGCCATCAGCCGGCGGGCGAGCTCGGAGAGCAGGGCGTACTTGTTCGGGAAATAGCGATAGAGGGCGGGTGGCGTCAGGCCGGCGCGCTCGCAGACCAGATTGGTGGTCAGGCGCTCGAACCCGACCTCGGCCAGAACCTCGCCCGCCGTGGCCAGGATGGTCTCATAGGTGGTGACGCCGTTGCGGCGCGAGGGGCGGGACTTGGCGCGCAGATCCGGCCCGGGGCGCTTGGCCGCCGCCGTGCGCCGCTGCGTCTTCGCGCTTCCCATGCCCAACTCCGAGATCCGCCCCGTACGCATCCATATCAGCCGGCGCCGGATGGGTGAATGTTGGGGGCTGGAGGGGCCGTCCCGCGCAGGCAGCCTCGCCGATCTGTCGGCTGGACGAACGGCGATGTGGCGGTGAGAGAGGGATTCGAACCCTCGATAGGCTTTCACCTATACACGCGTTCCAGGCGTGCGCCTTCAACCACTCGGCCACCTCACCACGCACCGTTCGGGAGCAGGCCCCCGGCGGAAGGCGCGCAATATAGCGATGACGCTTCGCGGGGCAAGCGGCGTCAGGTCGCGGGCGAAATGCGGTCCGGGACGAAGAGGGAAAGGCCCTTCCGGCGCTGCAGCCGCGCCTCCAGGGCGGGGGCTGCGGCGAGCCATCGGCGGAGGGTTTCGGCAAGGCGCGGATCGCCGGCGCGGGCTTGGGCGGCGGCCTGGGCGAGCCTTCGGTCGGCCTGGCGCAGGGCCTGGCGTTCGGCGGCCAGCCCTGGGCCTGCGAAGCGTTCGTCGATCAGGCCCAGCCGCGCGCGGGCCGCGGCGACCATCAGGGCCGAAGTGGCCGAATCGGGCGCGGCTTGAGCGGCGGCGATCGCGCGGCGGACGTCCGACATCAAGGCCGCCGCGGTGATGGGAACAGCGGGCTCCGCCGGGCAGGCCGCCGGCGTCAGCGCCTTCAGGTAATCGACCACGCCGGCCAGCACGGCCGGCGGCGGCTCGGGGCCGTCGAATTCCTCCACGATCAGGCCGTGGACGAAGCCGGGCAGCGCCTCGGGCGACACCTTCCGCGCAGCCTCGCCGGTCGAAAGGTCGGGGATCGGCACGGGGTTGTCACGGCCGTCGCCGCGACGGGCGGAGAACAGCGAGTGGGTGACGTCGGCGGCGCCCGGCGCGCCGGAAACGCCGGGAAAGCGGAACTCGGGGTTGTCGCGCCCGGCGCGGTGGCAGCTCTCGCAGGAGAGGCCCGCGCGCGCCGCTTGGCCGCCCAGCAGCACCGGCGTGCGGAAGGCCGCGCGACCGATCTCCACCGAACGCCGCCGCGCGGGATCGGCGGGCAAGGCCAGGCATTCGGCCGGCTCGGTGGTCAGGGCGGCGATGCGGTCGGCGCCCGGCGCCAGCCAGCCGGCGGCGCGGATCGTCAGGTCCCCGGCGTCCGATCCTCCGGCGGCGAAGGGCAGGAGCAGGGCGAGGCCTAGGAGGCCGGCGCGCTTGCGGCCTCGATCCACCGGCGCAGCTCCTCGGCCTCGGCGCAGCCATAGGCGCAGGTCCGCTCCAGCCGCGCCAGCATCCTGCGCGCGCCGGCCAGGTCGCCGCGCTCCACCTTCAGTTCGCCATAGTATTCGGTCGCGCCCCGATGTTGCGGGGCGACCGCGAGCGCCTGGCGGTAATAGCTTTCCGCCCGGTCGAACGCCCCCTTCTTGCGCCAGGCGAAGCCCTGATAGGTGAGGATGTCGGGGTGGGGCCCGAACGCCGCCCGGGCGCGGTCGAGGCTTTCCAGGGCCTCGTCGTAGCGCTGCTCGTTGATCAGGGCGACGGCCGCCAGATAGGCGCTGTCGCCTTCGTCTGCACTAGCGAAGACCAGCGGGTGGTCCAGGATCGCGGCGGGGCCGGCGCCGGTCGCCGCCTCCACCGCCCGCACCGCCGTCTGGAGGGCCGCGGCCTCGGCGCAGCCGCCGCAGGCCTCCGCGCGGGCGCGCAGCCAGTCGAGCTGTTCCGCGGCCTTGGCGTCCTTCAGGGCGCCCAGGGCCACGCCCAGGCCCTGGCGCCCTTGGATGTCGTCGGGCTCGATCTTCAGCGCCCGTTCATAGGCGCGGCGGGCGCCCTTGTGGTCGTCCTGGGCGGCGTTGGCCGCGCCCAGCAGCCGCCAGGCCTCGGCGTTGCGCGGCAGGGCCTGGACCACCCGGGTGAAGGCGCGTTCGGCCTCGCGCGCCTGGCCGGCGTTCAGGGCCGCCACGCCCTTGGCGTATTCGGCGGCGGGGTCGTAGCTGGGGCCCGAGGCCGACGGCAGGTCGCCGCCCCCGCCCCCGCCGCTGCCCGCGCTCCAGGCGGGACCTGCCAGCAGGGCCAGCATGGCGCCGGCCAGAAGGATGTTGCGAACAGGGATCATGGGCGCCTCCTCCCTGGAAGCTTTTCAGCAAGCTTGACACAAGAACGCCGTTCGGTCAGCCGCCGCCATCGTGCAATCGGCGCCGCGTGCGCCTATCTTCGGGAGGTTCCGCAAACATCAGGTCCGCTCCCATGCTCTTCGCCAAGAAGACCCTCGACCTTCCCACGCCCGAGGAAGCCCTGCCGGGCCGGCAGGCGCCGATCCCCACCGCCGCGACCCACTTCGTCAACGGCCGGCCGCTGAAAGGCCCCTATCCGGAAGGCCTGGCGCTGGCCCAGTTCGCCATGGGCTGCTTCTGGGGCGTGGAGCGCAAGTTCTGGCAGGTTCCGGGCGTCTGGGTGACGGCGGTGGGCTATTCCAACGGCGTCACCCCCAATCCGACCTATGAGGAGGTCTGCAGCGGCCGCACGGGCCATGCGGAGGTGGTGCTGGTGGTCTTCGACCCCAAGGCGGTCACCTACGAGGAGCTCCTGAAGGTGTTCTGGGAAGGCCATGACCCCACCCAGGGCATGCGTCAGGGGAACGACATCGGCACACAGTACCGGTCCGGGATCTACGTCTATGACGACGCCCAGGCCCAGGCTGCCGCGGCCTCGAAGATGGCCTATCAGCAGGCGCTGTCCGAACGCGGCTACGGCGCGGTCACCACGGAGATCGCCGCGGCGCCGGAGTTCTATTTCGCCGAGGACTACCACCAGCAGTACCTGGCCAAGAACCCGAACGGCTATTGCGGCGTCGGCGGCACGGGCGTCAGCTGCCCCATCGGGGTGGGCGTCAGGGCGTGACGCGCGAGGAGGTGGAGGCGATCGCCCTGGCCCTGCCGGCGACGGATAAGGTCGTCCAGTGGGGCGGCTCCGACGTCTACAAGGTCGGCGGCAAGGTGTTCGCCATCTGCGGGCTGTCCGGCGGGCTGTCGTTCAAGGTCACCGACATCGGCTTCGTGGTCCTGACGGAGGACGGCGGTCCGGGGCGTCAGGCGCCCTATCTCGCCAAGGGTCAGTGGGTGCTGGTCGACCTCGACGACGCCGAGGCCGAGGATGCGGCCGGCTGGCTCTCCGTCTCCCACCAGCTGATCGCCGCCAAGCTGACCCGCAAGGCGCGGGCCGAGCTCGGGCTTTAAGGCTCCTCGATCAAGCGACGTAGGGTGTTCACCGCCTTGGCGGCGGGCGAGCGGCGCTGGCGGTACAGGAGCAGGGCCACGGCCGAAAGGGTGGCGACGGCGAAGGCGATGGGACCGAACAGCCAGGCCGCCGCAGCCAGGGCGAAGTAATAGCCGCGGACCCCGGCGTTGAAGGCCGAGAGCGCCGGGTTCATCAGCTGGGCGGCGGCTTCGCCATAGGCCTGCTGGCGGGCCTTGTCCTCGGTGTCGGGGGCCGCCCCGATCACAGCGATGCAGTAGTTCATCTGCCGGATCGACCAGATGAAATCGAGCAGCCCGCGGGCGAGCGCCAGCACCACCAGGGCGATCTGGGTCTCGAACAGCAGGCGCGAGGAGGTCTTCAGCACGATCAGGCTGGAGGCCGAGCGGAAGGTCGCCTCGCCGCCGAACAGCACGCCCGCCGCCGCGGCGATCAGGATCAGGTTGGAGGAGGCGAAGAAGGAGGCCGAGTTGAGGGTGTGGCCCAGAAGCTGGCCGTCCATGAACCGGTTCTCGCGCACCGCCATGTTGCGCATCCAGGCGAGCCTCAGCACCGTCATGTCCGTGTTGATCGCGCCGCGGCCTCGCGCGATGGCCTTCAGCAGAGGTTCATAGGCGAACCAGCACACGACGAAGATCGCCAGGGCGGCGAAATCGGCGGCCGAGAAGACGCGGGTGAGGTCCATCGGCCGTCAGTCCTCCCGGATCAGGCTCTCGCGGTTGGTGTTGCGCAGGCGCAGCGCCACCAGGAAGGCCACGGTCATGATCGCCGAGACATAGATGTAATAGCCGCTCTCGATCCCCTCGGCCTTGAACCACAGGGCGGCGTATTCCGAGGTGCCGCCGAAGATGGCGTTGGCGATGGCGTAGGGCAGGGCCACGCCCAGGGCGCGTACATGCGCGGGGAAAAGCTCGGCCTTCACCACGGCGCTGACCGAGGTGTAGCCCGAGAGGATCAGCATCAGCAGCGTCATCAGGACGAAGGCCGTGAAGGCGTCGCTGGTCCCGGCCAGGGCCGACATGACCGGATAGGTGGCGAGCGCCCCCCCGCCGAAGGCGAAGGCGATAGTCCGGTGTCGGCCCAGATGGTCCGACAGCCAGCCGAACAGGGGCTGGGCGAACATGTAGATGGTCAGAGCCGCGGCGGTGATCGCCGTGGCGGTCTCCTTGGCGAAGCCCGCCGTATTGACCAGGAATTTCTGCATGTAGGTGGTGTAGGCGTAGAAGGCGAGCGAGCCGCCGGCGGTCAGCGCGAAGATGATGGCGCTCTCCCGCGGGAACTTCAGGAACAGCATCATGGTGGTGGAGCGGGGCCCGCCCTCCGCCTGCGCCGCCATGAAGGAGGCGCTCTCCTCCAGCCCGCGGCGGATGAAGAACACCACCACGGCCAGGGCTGCGCCGATGAAGAACGGGATGCGCCAGCCCCAGGCCGCCAGGTCGGCGGGATCCATGACGGCTTGCAGCAGGATCAGGACGCCCAGCGCCAGCAGCTGGCCGAGGATCAGGGTCACGTACTGGAACGACGACCAGAAGCCCCGCCGCTGGCGGCTGGCCATTTCCGACATGTAGGTGGCGCTGGCGCCGTACTCGCCGCCGACCGAAAGCCCCTGCAGGATGCGCGCAACGAGCAGGATGGCCGGCGCCGCCGCCCCGATGGCGGCGTAGTCGGGGGTGAGGGCGATGATCAGCGATCCGGCGCACATCATCGCCACCGCCAGGGTGAGAGCCGTCTTCCGCCCGGCCCGATCGGCGTAGAGCCCCATCAGCCAGGCGCCCACCGGACGCGCCAGGAAGCCGACCGCAAAGATCGCCGCCGTCTGCAGCAATTGAACGGTCGGGTCCCCCTGGGGAAAGAAGTGGGGCGCGAAATAAAGGGCGAAGGACGAATAGGCGAACCAGTCGTACCACTCGACCAGGTTGCCGGCCGATCCGCCCAGGATCGCCTTGGCGCGGGCCAGCGGGGTAAGCCCCGGCGTCAGGATGTCCTTGGGCGCCTGGGTGTCGACCCCCGTTTCCGTCGCCGTCATGCATCCTCCCCCGGCCTGGCGTTCGAGGCGCGGATGCTAGAGGAGTTTCGCCCCCCGACGGAAGGGGGCGGCCGCTACACGCGGCCCATCAGCACCAGGATCAGGACGATCACCAGAACGAGGCCCAGGCCGCCGCTCGGGAAATAGCCCCAGCTGCGCGAGTAGCCCCAGGTGGGCAGGGCGCCGATCAGCAGCAGCACCAGGATGATCAGCAGGATGGTTCCGAGCGACATGCGTTTCGTCTCCCAAGCCCCGGCTCAAGGTCTGGCGGGGGACGAACGTATGCTGAAGCCGCCGGTTCCGCTCAGCGCGGGTCGGCGACGTCGGCCGTGTGCAGCTTGGCGTCGGAGTCCTTGACGCCCAGGGCGTACATGGCGCCCACGAAGCCGCCCTTCACCACGTGCAGCAGCGCCAGCGTCGCAGCGCCCAGCGGGATCAGCACGGTGGGCAGGACGATGGCCGGCGGCGCCTCCCAGATGAAGGGGAAGAACAGGGCCGGGGCGATGATCAGGTGGCCGACGATCAGGATGGTGAAGTAGGCCGGGCCGTCGTCGGCCGGATAGCGGGCGAGGTCGTGGCCGCAGGCCTGGCAGTGCGGCTCCACCTTCAGGTAGCGCCAGAACAGCCGCCCTTCCGCGCAATGCGGGCAGCGGCCTTTCAGTCCGCGCAGGACCGATTGGAGGAACGGGGCGTGGGGCTGCGAACTCATGCTTGGCCATATGCGCGCAGGCCCCGCCGAAGAAAAGGCGCCCCGCCGCCGCAGGCATGGACAATTTGCGGCGAAAGGCCTGAACGGCCTTGGGATTCAACGTGAATCGCGGCGAATTGTCCTAAACTCTCATAGGTTTAGGGGTTCGTGCGGTGGCGGTTCATGGGTGTGGGGGCGCCCGTCGCATCGGCGTCGTTCTGGACGTCGCCCTCGGAGGTGTTCTCGCCTTCGATGATGTGCGGATCCTCGCCCGCCATGGTGGTTCCACGTGACGCGCCGATGTGCGGATTGTCTTCCAGGTCGTCGCGGGGCGGCGGGTTGGGGGTGTGGCCGGAAAGCGGGTGCTTGGACGTGCTCATGCGATACTCCCTGTTCGCCTTCCCAACCGCTCGGACCGGGAGGCGTTCCCTTCATCGCCCGACCGGAGCGAGCACCAGGGTCACATGCGACGGGCGCCCGAAGGCGAGCGCCGGCGGCTCGGGCGCGGCGGCCCAGATGCGGCGGCCGGATGGCTCGATCACCTGGCCCGCCACGCGATAGCGCGCTGCCGGATTCAGGTGCTCGACGGGAATGGCCAGGGCGAAGGGAACCGCATCCTGGCGATACAGCGGCAGGCGGACCAGGTCGGCGGTGCGGACGCCGAGCCTGGGATCCTCCTCCAGGAGGAAGACCTCCAGCATGGCGCCGGCCGCCAACTCGGCCGGTTCGGCCCAGACGGCCTCGCCCGTCACCCGCGCTTCCGGCGGCGGTCCTGGCAGGGTCTCGCAGGCGGCGAGTGCGAGCGCCGCGGCCAGAGCGGCGGAACGGCGAAGCGGCATGGCGGGGAAACGCGCGAACGCGTCTCCCGTGCCGGCTCAGCGCTTGGCGTCGTTGGCTGCGCCGGTCACCGCTGCGCCGGCGGCCTGGACGTCGCGCCCGACGCCGGCGACGGTGTTGCAGGCCGCCGTGGTCAATGCGGCCGCGACGGCCGCCAGGATGACGAGCTTGCGCAAGGTCTTTCCCCCTCTGGCTGGTCGGCGACGAATGGCCGAGCTCGATGTCGGGATTTAGGCGAGGCCGCGAGCGGGATCAATCGTCGCCGGCCAGCGTCGCCAGCCGTTCGGCCAGCCGCTTGACATGGCTGCCGGGCCAATAGGCGCGGCCGCAGATCGGGCAGGCGCGGAAGGGCCCGGGGCCGGCCTGGGCCTCCGGCGGCATGGCGGCCAGCGCCGAGGGGCCGGCCAGGACCAGCCGGGCGTTGTCGACCAGGCAGCGGGTGAAGGGCGCGCAGCGCCAGTCCACCGCCGCGGCGCGCGATAGGCTGCGCGCCTGGTCCATGGCGCTTCGCCCCTCCACCAGGGCGGCGAAGGGGGCGGCGCGGGCCGCCAGCCGGCGATCCTGGGTCAGAAGCAGGCGATGTTCCCACCGCGCCAGGCCGAGCAGCAGGCTGTCGGGCGCGCCGCCCGTGGCCAACAGGGTGTCGTGGCCTGCGGCCCTCAGCAGCCGGGCCAGCCGCGCAAGCATTTCGTCGCAGAGGAAACCCATGGCGGCGAAACGCGCAGGACTTAAGTTCCGGTCATGGACCCCGCCCTCGCCGCCGCGGCGGTGCTGGCCGCCCACGTGGCCGTCATCGCCTTCAATGTCTTCGGCCTGATCGCCATTCCCGTCGGCGCCTGGCGCGGCTGGTCCTGGGTGCGGGCCCGCGGCTGGCGGATCCTGCACCTGGCCTCGCTCGGCGTAGTGGCGCTGCAGGCCCTGTTCGGCCAGGCCTGCTTCCTCACCATCTGGCAGGACGAGCTGACCGGCGCAGGCGCGCAGGACCCCCTCGTCATGCGCACGGTCAACCGCCTGATCTACTGGGACTTGCCGATGTGGGCGTTCACCGCGGCCTATCTGGCGGTGTTCGCCTATGTGGTCGGGCTGTGGATCTGGGTGAAGCCTAGTCGGCGTCCATCTTCAGGGCGGCGATGAAGGCTTCCTGCGGGATCTCCACCTTGCCGAACTGGCGCATGCGCTTCTTGCCCTCCTTCTGCTTCTCGAGGAGCTTGCGCTTGCGGGTGATGTCGCCGCCGTAGCACTTGGCCGTCACGTCCTTGCGCAGCGCGCGCACCGTCTCGCGGGCGATGATCCGCCCGCCGATCGCCGCCTGGATCGGGATCTGGAACATGTGCTGCGGGATCAGTTCCTTCATCTTCTCGACCATGCCCCGGCCGCGGCTTTCGGCGCGGTTGCGGTGGACCAGCATGGAGAGCGCATCCACCGGCTCTGCGTTGACCAGGATCGACATCTTCACGAGGTCGCCCTCGCGATAGCCCTCGATCGAATAGTCGAAGCTGGCATAGCCCTTCGAGATCGACTTCAGCCGATCATAGAAGTCGAACACCACCTCGTTCAGCGGCAGGTCGTAGACCACCATGGCGCGGCTGCCGACATAGGAGAGCTCGCGCTGCTCGCCGCGGCGGTCCTGGCAGAGCTTGATGATCGAGCCGAGATATTCGTCCGGGGTGAAGATGGTGGCCTTGATCCAGGGCTCGGAAATGCTCTCGATCTTCACCGGGTCGGGCAGGTCGGCCGGATTGTGCAGTTCGATCTCGTCGCCGTTGGTCAGCTTGATCTTGTAGACCACCGAAGGCGCCGTCGCGATCAGGTCGAGGTCGAACTCCCGGCTCAGCCGCTCCTGGATGATTTCCAGGTGCAGGAGGCCCAGGAACCCGCAGCGGAAGCCGAAGCCCAGCGCCGCGCTGGTCTCCATCTCGTAGGTGAAGCTGGCGTCGTTCAGGCGCAGGCGGCCGATGGCCGCGCGCAGGTCCTCGAAATCGGCGGCGTCGACGGGGAAGAGGCCGCAGAACACCACCGGCTGCACCTCGCGGAAGCCGGGCAGGGGCTTGTCCGTGGGCTTGCGCTCGTCGGTGATGGTGTCGCCGACGGCGGCGTGGGCCACTTCCTTTATCGAGGCGGTGATGAAGCCGACCTCGCCGGGGCCGAGCTCGGCCACGTCGGTCTGCTTGGGCCGGAACACGCCCAGCCGGTCGATCTGGTACTGGGCGCCGGTCTGCATCATCTTGACCTTCTGGCCGACGCGCAGGGTTCCGTCGAAGACGCGGACAAGAACCACCACGCCCAGGTACTGGTCGTACCAGGCGTCGACCAGCAGCGCCTTCAGCGGCGCGTCGCGGTCGCCCTTCGGCGGCGGCAGACGGGTGACGACGGCCTCCAGCACGTCGGCGATGCCGACCCCGGTCTTGGCGGAGCACTCGACCGCGTCCGAGGCGTCGATGCCGATCACGTCCTCGATCTGCTGGCGCACCCGCTCGGGGTCGGCGGCCGGCAAGTCGATCTTGTTCAGGACCGGGACGATCTCGTGATTGTTGTCGATGGCCTGGTAGACGTTGGCGAGCGTCTGGGCCTCGACCCCTTGCGAGGCGTCCACCACCAGGATCGAGCCCTCGCAGGCGGCCAGCGAGCGGGAGACCTCGTAGGCGAAATCGACGTGACCGGGCGTGTCCATCAGGTTCAGGACATAGGTCTCGCCGTCCTTGGCCTTGTAGTGCAGGCGGACGGTCTGGGCCTTGATGGTGATCCCCCGCTCGCGCTCGATGTCCATGTTGTCGAGGACCTGCTCGGTCATCTCGCGCTGGGTCAGCGCGCCGGTCTCCTGGATCAGGCGATCGGACAGGGTCGACTTGCCGTGGTCGATGTGGGCCACGATGGAGAAGTTGCGGATGCGCGAGAGCGGCGTCGTCATGGTGGCGAGCCTCTAGCACATCCGCCGGCTTAAGCGAGCGCGACGGTTCGCGCCGGCATGGTTAATCGGCCATTAAGCTTGGCGGCCGCATTCATGCCCTCGGGGGATGGGAGCCTTCGGCAGTTTTCTCGAGGAATCACGCGCACATGGATCGCCGCACGCTCATCGCTTCGGGCCTCGCCACCTTGGGGAGCGCCGGTTGCGCGACCGCTCAGCAGCGCGAGTACAGCCCCGGCCCCCCGCCGCCCTCGCCCAGCGCCACGGCCAACCCCAGCTATCCGGCCCAGACCGAGACCTATTCGCGCGACGAACTGGTCAACACTGTCTCGGACTTCCTGGGGGTGACGGCCGAGGCCGCCGGCGGCGCCATCGAGCGGATCTTCAAGGACAATGGCCGGCCCACCGCCTACATCGCCGGCGAAGAGGCCTCGGGCGCCTTCACGGTCGGCGCGCGCTACGGCCGCGGCCTGCTCTACATGAAGAACAAGGAAGCGATGGAGGTCTTCTGGCAGGGCCCCTCCATCGGCTGGGACCTGGGCGGCAACGCCAGCCGGGTCTTCACCCTGTGCTATAATCTCCACTATCCGGAAGTGATCTTCCAGCGCTTCCCCGGCGTGGAGGGGTCGGCCTATCTGGTGGCCGGGCTCGGCGTGAACTACCTGCGCACGGACGATATCACCCTGGCGCCCATCCGGGCCGGCGTGGGCCTGCGCCTGGGCGCCAATGTCGGCTATCTGGGCTTCTCTCGCACCCGGCGGGTCCTGCCCTTCTAGACCTTTCCCGTCGCCGGAGGGGCGAGGATCTGGCGCAGGCGCGAGAGGCGGTCGGCCTCCCCCAGCCCTTGCGCGCCGTCCAGCACGCGCTCGCGGCCGGCGCGGTTGGCCAGGGCGTGTTCGGGCAGGTGCGGCGCCTCCAGCAGCAGACCCCCAAAGGCCAGCGGCGTCCGCAACTGCGGCCACCGCAGCTGAGCCAGGCGGCGGGCGTGCTGCAGCCGGGCGCGGGGGGTCTCGACCCGCTCCGCCGGAATTCGGGCGCCGAACAGCCGCCGGGCGGCGAGCAGCTGGGCTGCGACGGCGTGGCGCGCCAGCCGCGTGCCGGCGAGATCGTGCAAGGCCTCCCAGTCCACGCCCTCCGGCCGTCCGGCGAGCACGGCCACGTCGTGCAGGTGGCGCAGGTCGAACGCGCCGCGCCAGAAGTCGCCGTCATGGAAGAGGTCGTGCAGGATCGTCAGGAACACCTGGAAGGCCGGGTCGGGAACGCGCGCCGAGACGCCGGCCCAGTTCACCCGCCGGCAACGGGCGGAGAAGTCGCGCGGCTGGGCCAGCCCCGGCGGCCCGGGCGCGCGCTGGTGCAGGTCGATGGCCGCAGCGTCCTGCGGACGGGCGAGCTCGGCCACGGCGTGGACGTCGGCACCGTCCTTCTCCGCCATCACCGAATAGCCGTGCAGGGTCAGGGCGGCGCGGGCGCGGGCCGCTTCGTGCGGCGCCACCAGCAGGTCGAGGTCGGCCAGCAGGCGGTCGAAGGGTTCGTCGGGGCTGCGGCCCGCCCAAAGCGCCGCACCTTTCAGCAGCACCGGTTCGACGCCCGCGCGGTTCAGCACGCCCACCGCCTCGGTCAGCTGGTCGGCGAGACGGGCGTTGCGGGCGGCGTTGCGGGCGCGCACATCGGCCAGGAAGGCGCGGACGTCGTCGGGCAAGGCTGCGGCAGGAAGCAGCGCGCCGGCCACGGCGGGCGTCATCAGGGCGTCGTTGGCGAGCTTGATCAAGGCCAGCCAGTCGACGTCGGGCGGCAGGCGCCCCTGCATCGCCTCGCCGAGCTGGCCCAGGGCGGCGTAGGGCGCGGTCATCGCGCCAGGGCCTCGACGGCGGCGACGGCGGCGTCCAGGTCGGAATAGACGAAGGTTCCGCAGGCGGCGTGCTCCAGGCGCTGGGCGAAGCCGGTCAGGCCGTCCGGATCGGCCGCGCCACGCCGGGCGAAGGCGGAGTCCAGCAGCACGCAGAGCGCGTCGAGGGGATGCATCGGCTCAAGCCGCGGCGCGGCGCCGGCCTCACGCCTCAGGACCAGCACGAGGTCCGGCGCAGCGGGCGCGAAGGCGGCGGCGGTCGGCGGCAGGACATAGCGCACCTCCTGGCCGTCGGCGCGGCGATGCGTGGGCGCATGATCGACCTGGGGCAGGCGGCCGCTCAGCAGCGGCCAGGCGCCGGCCTTCACCGCCGCGGCGAAGGGGGCGGGACGCGCCAGGCCGTCGGGCGAGATGCGGACGATGTCGTCCCCGCCATAGGTCATGCCGGCGGCGGCGAGCGCCAGGGTCAGGGTCGTCTTGCCCGCGCCCGGCTCGCCGGTGAGCAGCAGGGTGCGTTCGCCGGCCTTCAATAGCGCCGCATGGACCAGGAAGCCCTCGTCCACGGCGCCGGCATAGAGGTCGGTGAGGATCGCCTTGAGACCGGGAACCAGCGCCTCCGGCGCCAGGCGCCCGTGGCTGGCGCCGTTCACGAACAGCATCCAGCCGCCGGCATAGGGCGCCAGCGCCAGCTCCCCCGTCGGCAGGGCGTCGGTCGCCTCCAGATGGCCGAAGGCGGAGTCCACCGCATCGAGCGCGCCGGAGCCGTGCAGCGAGAGCCGGACCGCCAGGCCGTCGAGGCGATAGACGCGCTCGGTGAGCGGTGGGCGCGCCAGGCCTTGTTGGACGGCGGCAGGGACGAGCAGGCCCAGATCCGTCCAGTCCAGCGCAGCCTGGGCGACATAGGCGCAGGCTTCGTCGCGTGAAGCGCCCAGCCGCCGCAGACCCTCGCCGGCCTCGGATGTCGACGCGCCCGCGGCCAGCCCGCGCCAGATCTCGGCGGCGGTGGCGTTGAGTTCGAACAGCTGCTGGCGGCGGCCGCAGAACAGGGCGGAGCGTCCCGCCAGTTTCAGAATCCGGACAGCCGGCGAGACGGCGAACCGCTCCTCTTCGAGCCCGGCGTCAGGCGCTACACGGCTCACGACGCCGAGCCTCCGGCGTCACTTCCGGCGCTTGGGCTTGGGCCAGCCGCCGCCATGCCCGCCGCCGTGACCGGGCTTATGCCCGCCATGGCCCGGCTTGGGATGGTTGTGCTTGGGATCCTTGCAGTCGGGATCGTGCGGCGTGTCGCCGCCGTTCGACTTGGCGATGGCCGGCGAGCTCATCGAGGTGGAGAGCAGCAGCGTCATCGCCGGCGGCGTCACCGCGGCGAAGCGCCCGGCGGTCTTGAGAAAGGCGCGCCGGTCGGCCTCGGCCGCCAGCGGCTTGTCTTGATCGGACATCGTAAACCCCAACAGCCCTGGCGCCCACGCGGAGCGAGCGCAACCTGGGCCGCACGGAACGCGCATGCGGCGATCCCGTCAACGCCGATCAACCGGCGGGTGAGCGGCGACTCGCCCGGCGTCAGGCCCGCAGGGTCGCGCCCACCGCCTTCTTGGCGGCGGCCACCAGCCGGGTCGACAGGGCCTCGATCTCCGCGTCGGTCAAGGTCTTCTCGCGCGGCTGCACGAGCACCTCGACGGCCACCGACTTGGCGCCCTCGGGCACGCCCTGGCCGCGATAGACGTCGAAGACCCGCACCTCGGAGACCAGCTGCTTGTCAGCGCCGGCCAAGGCGCGGACGAGATCGCCGGCCGGCACCGCTTCGTCCACCACGAAGGCGAAATCGCGCGAGAGCGGCATGAGCGGCGAGAGCGCCAGGGCCGGCTTAGTCTTGGTGGGCTTCTTCTTGGGCTCCGGAATGGCGTCCAGCACCAGTTCGAAGCCATAGACCGGCCCCTCCACGTCCAGCGCCTTCAGAATGCGCGGGTGGATTTCGCCGAACTCCGCCACGGTGGCCTTGCCGAGCCGCAGAGCCGCCGCTCGGCCGGGGTGCCACCATGGGGACAGCCCGGACTGCGCCGTCTGCAGGCTGGCCGGCGCGCCGAGCTCGGCCAGCAGGGCGAGAAGGTCGCCTTTCAGCTGGAAGAGCGCGTCTTCCCTGGCTCCGTCCCACCGGCGGGGCGGGTGCGGCGCGACGACCGCCGCAACGGCCGTCACCTGATCTTCTGGCCGATCGCCCCGATAGAACGGCCCAACCTCGAACAGGGCCGCGTCGGGGAAGCCGCGGCGCGCATTGCGCGCGGCCGCCTCGATCAGGTTGGGCAGGATCGACGGGCGCATGCAGTCGAGGTCCGAGGCGATGGGATTGGTCACGACCAATTCGTCCTGGCCGCCGCCGAACAGGCGGGCGGTCTCGCGCTTCATGAAGCTCCAGGTGATGGTCTCCGCATAACCCAGCGCCGCCATGGCGCGGCGGCCGGCGCGCATGCGGTTCTGGCGCACGGTCAGCACGCCGCCGGCCCGCGCCGGCGCGGGCGGCAGGGGCTCGGCCGGCAGGGCGTCATAGCCCTCGATCCGCGCCACCTCCTCGACCAGGTCGGCCTTGCCTTCCACGTCGCGCCGCCAGGAGGGCGGCGTCACCCGGTCGCCTTCGACGGCGAAGCCCAGGTCGCGCAGGATGTCGTCGATGCGCCCAGGCTGCAGGTCCAGGCCCGCCAGCTGCTTCACATAGGACCGGTCGAAGGCGATCGGCTGCGGATGCGGCAGGCTTTCGCCCACCACCGTCAGCTCCGACGGCTCGCCGCCGCACAGCTCCAGGATCAGGCGGGTGGCGAGCTCCACCCCGGGGACCTGGCTCTCCGGATCCACCCCGCGGGCGAAGCGGTACTGGGCGTCGGAGACGATGCCCGTCGTCCGCCCCGTCTGGGCGGTGCGGATCGGGTCGAACCAGGCGGCTTCCACGAAGACGTCCGTGGTCTCCTCGGAGCAGCCCGTGGATTCTCCACCCATCACGCCGCCCAGGCCGATGACCCCGGAGGCGTCGGCGATGACGCACATCTCGGGCGTAAGGGCGTAGGTCTTGCCGTCCAACGCCTCCACGCTCTCGCCTTCGCGGCCGAGGCGCGCCTCGATGAAGCCGCCGGAAAGCTTGGCCGCGTCATAGACGTGCAGCGGCCGCGCGCGGTCGTAGGAGATCAGGTTGGTCACGTCGACCAGGGCGTTGATCGGCCGAAGCCCGATGGAGGTCAGCCGCTGCTGCAGCCAGGCCGGCGAGGGGCCGTTCTTCACCCCGCGGATCAGCCGACCGGCGAACTGGCGGCAGGCGCCCGAGGCGTCGATGCGGATCTCTATCGGGTTGGCGAACTTGCCGGGCACGGCCTCGACGCCCGCATCCTTCAGCACGCCCAGGCCGGCGGCGGCCAGGTCGCGGGCGATGCCGACCACGCCCAGCCAGTCCGGACGATTGGGAGTGACCTCGAAGTCGATCACCGCCTCCAGGCCCAGCGCCTCGGTCGCCGAGGTCCCGACCGCGAGATCGCCCGGCAGCTCCATGATGCCGTCGGACTCGGTGGCGACTTCCAGCTCGGCGGCCGAGCAGAGCATGCCGTTGGAGACGACGCCGCGCACCGGCCGCGCCTCCAGGGTGATCCCTGACCCGGGAACATAGGCGCCGAGCGGGGCGTAGATGGTGGTCAGGCCCGGCCGCGCGTTCGGCGCCCCGCAGACGATCTCCTTGCGGCCGTCCTTGGTGTCCACCTGACAGACGCGCAGCCGGTCGGCGTTCGGATGCTGGACGGCCTCGACGATCCTGGCGACGGAGAAGGCGGCGAGCTTGGCGGCCGGATCTTCCACGTGCTCGACCTCGAGGCCGGCCATGGTCATGGCCTCGACCACCTCGGCGACCGTGGCCTCGGTTTCCAGGTGATCCTTCAACCAGGACAGGGTGAACTTCATCTTCTCGTCTTCCTAGATCCTCCCCCTCGGGGGGAGGTGGCGTTCGGGACGAAGCGACGGACGACGGAGGGGGCGGCGACCGCTGGGACCTCCGTCCCCCTCAATCCGCTTCGCGGACAGCTCCCCCGGGAGGGGGAGCCTCTGGTGTGGGTGGGCGGTCAGGACAGCCCCGTAGCCGGGTTCGGCGCGGCGAAGGCCGAGAAGCCGTAATGCTCCAGCCACCGCACGTCCGAGGCGAACATGTCGCGCAGGTCGGGCATGCCGTATTTCAGCACGCCCAGCCGGTCGACGCCGGCCCCGAAGGCGAAGCCCTGCCAGACATCCGGATCGAGCCCGCAATTGCGCAGCACGTTGGGATGAACCATCCCGCAGCCCAGGATCTCCAGCCAGTCGGAGCCCTGGCCGATCTTCACCTCGCCGCCGGAGCGGTCGCAGCGCACGTCCATCTCCGCCGAAGGCTCGGTGAAGGGGAAGTGGTGCGGCCGGAACCGGGTCTCCACCGCGTCGGTCTCGAAGAACTTGGCGATGAAGGTCTCCAGCGTCCATTTCAGGTGGCCCATGTGGATGCCCTTGTCGATCACCAGCCCCTCGATCTGGTGGAACATCGGGGTGTGGGTCTGGTCCGAGTCCTTCCGGAAGGTGCGGCCCGGCACGATGACGCGGATCGGCGGCTCCTGACCGTTGGCGATCCAGGCCGGCAACTGCTCGTTCGTGGCGCGCATCACCCGCACCTGGACGGGGCTGGTGTGCGTGCGCAGCACCTTGCGCTCGCCCTTGGCGTCTTCCTGGAGGAAGAAGGTGTCGTGCATCTCCCGCGCCGGATGCTTCTCCGGGAAGTTCAGCGCGGTGAAGTTGTTGAAGTCGGTCTCGATGTCCGGGCCTTCGGCCACCGAGAAGCCCATCTCGGCGAAGACGGCGATCATCTCGTCCATCACCTGCATCGTGGGATGGACCGAACCGCGGCGGCGCGGCGGCGGGGGCAGGGTGAGGTCGACGCGCTCGGAGGCCAGCTTGGCGTCGAGCTCGGCGGCCTCCAGGGCGGCCTTCTTCTCGGCGATCAGGCCGGCGACGCGGTCGCGCAGGCCGTTGATCTGCGGCCCCTGCTCGCGGCGCTCCTCCGGGCTCATCTTGCCTAGGGACTTCAGGAGTTCGGAGATGGAGCCGGACTTGCCGAGCGCGGCGACGCGGACGGCTTCCAGGGCGGCGGGGTCGTTCGCGGCCTCGATGGCGGCGAGGATTTCGGCTTCGAGTTGGGCGATCATGGCTGGGCTCGTCTAAGGGATCGGACCGGGTGCGGGAAGAGGGCAGCAAAAAGCCCTCCGGCGGTTCGGCCGGAGGGCTTCGAATGCTTCAGGAGCGGGATGCTCCCAGGCCTCAAGCCAGCGCGGCGCGAACCTTGTCGGCGATGGCCTTGAAACCGGTCGGGTCGCTGCCTGCGATGTCCGCCAGGACCTTGCGGTCCATCTGGATCCCGGCCTTCTCAAGGCCGTGGATAAATCGGGCGTAGGTCAGGCCTTCCAGACGCGCAGCGGCGTTGATGCGCTGGATCCACAGCGAGCGGAAGTTGCGCTTGCGGACCTTGCGGTCGCGGTAGGCGTACTGGCCGGCCTTGTCGACTGCGGCCTTGGCGGCGCGGATGGTGTTCTTGCGGCGGCCGTAGAAGCCCTTGGCCTGCTCCAGAACCTTCTTGTGCTTGGCGTGGGCGACAACGCCCCGTTTCACGCGAGCCATCTGTCAGATCTCCTTCGCGCTTAAAGGCCGTTGGGCAGGAACGACTTGATGATCTTGGCGTCGGCCTCGCTCATCACCTTGGTCCCGCGGTTCTGACGGATGTACTTGCCATTGTGGCTGATCAGGCGGTGGCGCTTGCCCGCGACGCCGGCCTTGATCTTGCCGGTGGCGGTCATCTTGAAGCGCTTTTTGGCGCCCGAATGGGTCTTCAGTTTCGGCATTTCTCTTGCGGAACCTTGCGGTCCCGTCCTCTGGCGTATTGACGAACCGCCCTGGCATGCCTTTGGCCAGGCGGCTCCGAAGGGGCGGCTCAATACGCGAAAGCCCGCGCAAAGGCAAGGGCGGCGGGTCAGGCGCGGGCCGGGAGGCGGCGCATGATCTGTACGGCGAGGATCGTCGCCGGAACGATCAGGATCGCGGTCACCAGGAAGGCCGCGCCTGGATGGACGTGGGAGAAGAGCTGGCCGGCGTAGATCGGCCCCCCGATCCGGGCGAGCGCCATGTTCGACATGTTGAGGCCCAGCATCTCGCCCTGGCGGTCCGGCGGCGTGGCCTGAGAGATCAGGGCGGCGATGTTGGGGAAGCAGATCGACTGCCCGACGCAGACGAAGGCGAATCCGACCATGGCGACCTGCCAGTTGGGCGAGCCGAACTGGAAGATCATCCCGAACCACATCAGCACCAGGCCCGCCGTCAGGACGCGCGGCTCGCTGAACCGGCGGACGAGGAAGCCGGTCAGCACGCCCTGGCAATAGGCGCCCAGCACGCCGATGGCCATGAAGGCGAAGCCGATCTCGCGCGGGCCCCAGCCGAACCGATGCTCGGTCCACAGGCCGTAGGTGGCTTCGATGCCGGCGAAGCCCGCCACGGTGATGAAGCTGATCGCCAGGATGCGCGAGACCACCGGATGAGCGAAGGCCTCGCGCAGGGCCGCACGGCGGCCCGGGGGACGCATGTCGGGCGTGCCCGGCCGGCTCTCCTTGACGAAGAAGACCACGCCCAGCGCCGCCAGCAGGCCGAAGCCGGCGGCCGCGAAGAGCGGGATCTGGAAGCCGAGGGTTCCGAGTTCGGGCCGCGCCAGGAGGCCGCCCAGCCCTGGCCCCACCATGAAGCCGAGCGAAAAGGCCGAGCCCATGATCCCCATCTTGGCGGCTCGCTCCTCCGGCGGGGTGATGTCGGCGAGGCACCCCTGCAGGGTCGAGATGTTGCCCGACAGAAAACCGCCCGCGAACCGGGCCAGGAAGGCGAGCCAGATGGTCGGGGCGAAGGCGAGGGCGACATAGGCCAGCGCGCTGGCGGCGATGGTGGCCAGCAGCACCGGCCGCCGTCCGACCCGGTCCGATAGCCGGCCCCAGAACGGCTCGCCCAGGAACTGCCCGAAGGAGAAGGCGGAGAAGAGCAGCGCGATCTGCCAGGGCGGGGCGTCCAGGGCCCTGCCGAAGAAGGGCAGCAGCGGGATGACCAGGCCGAAGCCGGCGATGTTGAGGAACACCACCGACAGGAGGATGACGAGCGCGCGCCGGTCCGGGGGCGGCGTGCTCATGGCCGCGCGGCGGCGTGACGGCTGGCCGACAGGGCCAGCGCGATGGCGGGGGCGACCACCAGGGCGCCCAGGAAGAATGGACCGTTGACGCTGATCCCGGCGAAGGCGAGGCCGGCGCAGAATGGTCCGACGACGCGGGCCAGCGCGCTGGTGGCGTTGTTCAGGCCCAGGATCTGGCCCTGGCGGTGCGGGTCGGCGCTGCGCGAGATCAGGGCGCTGACATTGGGCCAGGCGACCGACTGGCCGATGGCGGTCAGGCACATCAGGATCACGACCATCACCCCGTTCACCGAGAACGGCTGCAGGGCCGAGCAGACCATGGTGAGCGCCATGCCGACCGCCAACATCCGCCCTTCGCCATAGCGCTCGGCCAGGGGGCCGGTGACGAACATCTGGGTTCCGGCTGCGGCGATGCCGACGAAGGCGAAGCAGACGCCGATCTCCCGCGGCCCCCAGTCGAACCGGGCCTGGGCCCAGAGGCCGAATGTGGATTCGATGCCGGTGAAGGCGAAGCCCACCAGGAAGGTCAGCAGCATCAGACGCCCGATGGCCGGATGGCGGACCGCTTCTCCAAGGGCCGACCAGCGGGCCGGCCGTTGGCTTATGGTCTGCTCCCGCTGGTGGCTCTCGCGGATGAAGAGGGCGATGGCGACCACGCAGACCAGCGCGAGGCCTGACGCAACGAAGAGCGGAATCTGGAACCCGGCGGGACCGGCCTCGGGATGCGCCAGCAGGCCGCCGACCGAGGGGCCGACGATCAGGCCGACATTCCAGGCCGCCCCCTGATAGGACATCTGCCGCGCACGCTTCTCCGGCGGCGTCACGTCGGCGATGTAGCCCTGCACCACCGCGCCGTTGCCGGCCGCCAGCCCGCCGATCAGGCGGATGAAGAAGGCGGCCCATATGTTGGGCGCGAAGGCCAGCGCCAGATAGCAAAGGCAATTGCCCATGATCGTCGAGATCAGCAGCGGCTTGCGACCGTACTTGTCCGACAGCCGGCCCCAGAAGGGCTCGCCGAAGAAGGCCCCGACCGAATAGGCCGAGAAGATCAACGCGATCTGCCAGGCCTCGGCGTTGAACGACTTGGCATAGAAGGGCAGCAACGGGACGATGATCCCGAAGCCCAGCATGTTGATGAAGATGACGGCGATCAGCGACGGCGCCGCGAGAGCGGACGGAGTCGCCCTCTGCGGTTCGGTATGGGCCATGTGAACGCTGTTAAGCGGCGTCGGCGAACCCGGCAAGCCCGAGTGCGACGGTCGGATTTTTCACCGTTCAGGTGTGTTCCGCGCGCCGCGGAGCGGCCCCGGCGGCGCGACGAGGGCCTCACGTTCGGCGGGTGTCAGCGGCCGCCAGCGCCCCTCCGGCAGGTCGCCGAGCCGCAAGGTCCCGATCCGCACGCGCAGCAGGTCGACCACCTTCAGCCCCACAAGGTCGCACATGCGGCGGATCTGGCGATTGCGGCCTTCCTTCAGCACGAAGCACAGGCGCTGGTCGCCGATCACGTCGACGCGGGCGCGCTTGAGCTGCCGCCCGTCCAACTGCAGGCCATACCGCAGAAGCCCCATCTTCTTCTCGTCGAGCGGGCCGGCTACGCGGACGCGGTACTCCTTCTCGAGGTCGGAGTCGGGGCCGATGATAGCTTTGGCCAGAACGCCGTCCTCGGAGAGGATCAAGAGGCCGCGGCTATCCATGTCGAGCCGCCCGAGCGGGGCAAGGCTGGCCTTCGGGCCGGGCGCTTCGCCGTCGCCCATCAGGTTCTTCGCCGTCAGCAGGCGGGCGGCGGGAGTCTGACCCGGCTCCGGCTGTCCGGAGACATAGCCCACAGGCTTGTTCAGCACGGCCGTGAAATGGCCGGCGAGCTTCTGCTGCGCGCGGTCGGCCAGGACGAGGGTCTGGCCCCTCTCGATCTTCCGGCCCGGATCCTCGACCCTTGCGCCGTCGATGGAGACCAGGCCCTCGGCGATCAGGGCCTCGGCTTCGCGACGGGAACAGACGCCGCTCTGGGCCAGCCAGCGGTTCACCCGCTGGGGTTCGGCTTCCTCATAGCGGCGCGTCCAGGGCATTGGGGGCTCCACGGGGCGCGGAGGTTCGGCGGCGCCCCCGCGCCGGAAATGCAAACGGCCGCCGGGAGAGGCGGCCGTTCAACCTCGTTTCGACGGCGCCTTAGCGCGGCGCCAGGATCATGATCATCTGGCGGCCTTCCATCTTCGGCTCGTACTCGACCTTGGCCACCGGCTCGAAGTCGGCCTTAACCTGCTGGAGCAGCTTCATGCCGAGTTCGGGGTGAGCCAGTTCGCGGCCGCGGAAGCGCAGGGTGACCTTCACCTTGTCGCCTTCCTCGAAGAAGCGGTGCATCGAGCGGGCTTTGACGTCGTAGTCGTGCTTGTCGATGTTGGGACGGAGCTTGATCTCCTTGATCTCCACCACCTTCTGCCGCTTGCGCGCCTCGTTCTTCTTCTTCTGCTCTTGGAACTTGAACTTGCCATAGTCCAGGATCTTGCAAACCGGCGGATCGGCGTTGGGCACGATCTCCACCAGGTCGAGCCCGGCTTCCTCGGCGGCCTCCAGGGCGGAGGAAGTCGGCATCACGCCCTGCTTCTCACCGTGCTGGTCGATGAGGAGGACGCGGGGAACGCGGATGTCGTCGTTGATGCGCGGACCGTCTTTGACGGGCGGCGCCTGCATGGGGCGGCGAATAGGCTTTTGCTCCGGATTTGTTCGAACGGCGAACGCGCCGGCCGCAGTTAAGCTCCGGAGCGTTCACAGCCAGTATATGACGAAGGGCCGGTGCGCGATCAAGGCGGCCGGCGTCTCAGGGTAGAAGAGCGTTCACCGCCTGCATCACTTCGGACACAGCCAGATCCGCCAGCCGGTCGGCCTGGAGGACGGCCACATGCCCGCGGGGCGCCGAGAGCGCCGGATCGGACGCCTTGGAGAAAAGCACCACGGTCGGCGCGCCGGCCGCGGCCGCCAGATGCAGCGGCCCGGTGTCGTTGCCGACCGCCAACGCCGCCTTGGCCCCCAACACGGCGATGCGGGCGAAGTCGGTGCGGCCGGTCAGGTCGCGGGCCTGGCCGACGTGCTTCTGGATCGCGCGGGCCACCGCGCTTTCCTGCGGGCCGCCGATGATGACGATGTCGAAACCGCGGTCGTAGAGCGTCCGCCCCAGCTGGCCGAAATGGTCGGCGGGCCAGCGCTTGTCCAGCCGGTGGGCTGAGCCGCCGGGCACGAACAGCACATAGGGCCGGGGCGTCACGCCGCCCGAGACCGGCGGCGGCTTCGGCTGGCGCGCCAGGATCCAGGAGAGGTCCGGCGGCGGGGCCGATCCGGGCTCCGTCGGCGCGTCGGGCCAGATTCCGGCGTACTTCAGCTGGTCGGCGTGGCGCTCCAGCGTGTGCATCCGGTCGCGGTCGGGATTGGCGTGGCGCAGGGCGCAGCCGAACGCGTTGCCGGACCACTCTGGGGGGAAGGGCCAGAGGGAATAGAAGATCCGCGCCGACTGGGCCGAGGTCTGCAGATCGTAGACCCGGTCGTACCGCGCCGCCTTCAAGCGCCGCCGCAACTCGAGCCAGCCGGAAAGGCCTTCCGGCCGCCCGTCGATCTCCACGGCGTTGAAATAGGGGCAGGACCTGGCCAGCGCCTCGAAGGGCGGCGTGGTGAGCAGGGTGATGTGCGCCTTCCGGTGGGCCTCGCGGATCTTGCGCATGGCCGCCAGCGCCAGGACGAAGTCGCCCAGCGCCGACAGCTTGATCACCAGCACCTTGCGGATCTGGCCGCTCATCTGGCGCGGGCTTCCAGCACCCGGGCGTAGGCGGCGAGCGTCGCTTCGCACATGGCGTCGACGGAATAGAGCCGTCGGGCACGGTTGGCGGCCGCCTGGCCCATGGCCGCAAGCCGCGCATGGCCGACGTCGATCGCCTTGGCGATGGCGAGCGCCCACGCCTCGGGATCATCCACCGGGACGAGCCACCCAGTCTCGCCCGACACCACCGTCTCAGTCGTCCCGCCGTGGTCGGAGGCGAGCACCGGCTTGCCCATCACCTGGGGCTCCACGGCGGCGCGGCCGAAGCTCTCCGGCTTGGTGGTCGGCAGCATGGCGATGTCGCAGACGAGATAGGCGGCCGGCATGTCGTCGCAGTGGCCCACGAGCTTGACCTGCTCTTCCAGCCCCGCCGCGACGATGGCGCGCTCCACCTCGTGGCGGTACTCGATCCGGCCTTGGTCGTCGCCGGCGAAGAGGATCAGGAAGTCGCGGCGGCCTCGCGCCTTCAGCCGCGTGGCCGCCTCCACGATCATCAGATGGCCCTTGATCCGCGTCAGGCGGCCGGCGAGCAGCAGCTTCATCCGCCGGTCGGCGGGGTCGAGTCCCCAGGCGGCGCGCAGGTTGTCCACCCGATCGGGCGTCACCCAGCTTGGGGTGAAGCGTTCGAGGTCGACGCCCCGGGGAATGGTGACTAGCTTGTCGGGGTCGACCCCGTGCTCGGCCAGGATGTGATCGCGGGTGTAGTCGGAATTGGCGATCACCAGGTCGCCGCGGGTCATGACCGCGTTGTACCAGCGCTTCAGCCCGCTCTTCGCATTGTAGACGCCGTGATAGGTGGCCACGAACGGCGTGCCGGTGGTCTGGGCCGCCCAGAGCGCGGAAAAGGCCGGGGCCCGCGACCGGGCATGGACGATGGACACCTTCTCCCGCCGGATCAGGTCGACAAGCCGGGCGGCGTTGCCCAGCATCACCAGCGGATTCTTCGTCTGCACCGGCATCTGGGCCAGGCGCCCGCCGTCGGCCTCCAGCCGCGCGGCCATGCGTCCCCCCCGGGTGGCCACCAGCGCCTTGCCGCCGGCGCGGACGACGGCTTGCGCCACGTCGATGGTGGTCTGTTCGGCGCCGCCGGTGTCGAGCTCCGGCACCACCTGCAGGAGCGTGAAGTCTGGGGGCAAGGTCACGCGCCCTCATTAGCGTACATCAAAATTTGGTAAAGGCGCCTCGCGGCTGACGCGAACCACGCGGGCGCGTATGAGCGTTCGAATGACTGAGGCGAACGGATTCCTGGCGCGCCCAGACGGCGCGCGGCTGGCCTGGCGCGCGACGCCCGGCGTCGGCCCTGCGGTGGTGTGGCTGGGCGGCTTCCGCTCTGACATGGCCGGGACCAAGGCCCAGGCGCTCGCCGACTGGGCGCTGGCGGCGGGACGGTCGTATGTGCGCTTCGACTATTTCGGCCACGGCGAATCGGAGGGCGCCTTCGAGGCCGGCACGATCACCCGTTGGCGGGAGGACGCGCTGGCGGTGATCGACGAGCTCACGGAGGGGCCAGTAGTCCTGGTCGGTTCCTCCATGGGCGGCTGGATCGCGTGCCTGGCGGCCATGGCGCGGGCCGAAAGGGTGAAGGCCATGGTGCTGATCGCGCCAGCCCCCGACTTCACCGAAAAGCTGATGGCGCCGGAGATGTCGGATGAGGCCAAGGCTGAAATGGCGCGCACCGGCGTGTGGATGCGGCCGTCGGACTATGGCGATCCCTATCCGATCACCCGCGAGCTCCTGGAGGACGGCGCCCGCTGGTCGATCCTCGATGCGCCCGTGAACGTGACGGCGCCCGTACGCATCCTGCAGGGCGGCGCCGATCCGGACGTGCCCTGGCGCCACGCGCTCGAGCTCGCCCAGAGTCTGAAAGGCGAGGACGTGGTCTTCACCCTGGTGAAGGATGGCGACCATCGGCTGTCCCGGCCGCAGGACATCGCCCGCCTGATCGCAGCCCTGGAAGAGGTTCTTTGACGTGACGGGCCGACCGGAAGCGCGGGGCGATCTCGCCTTACCCAGCTTCTGGCAGGCGACGCGCGTCTGGGCGCGGATCGGGCTTTTGAGCTTTGGCGGCCCGGCCGGCCAGATCGCCCTGATGCACAGGGTCCTGGTGGAGGAAACCGGCTGGATCGGCGAGCGGCGGTTCCTGCACGCCCTCAACTACTGCATGCTCCTGCCCGGGCCGGAGGCCCAGCAGCTGGCGACCTATATGGGCTGGCTGATGCATCGCACGGCCGGCGGGCTGGTGGCGGGCGGGCTCTTCGTCCTGCCGGGCGCCCTCGTCATGCTGGCCCTGAGCGCCGGATACGCGCTCTACGGCGCCACGCCGATCGCCGCTTCGCTATTCCTGGGGGTGAAGTGCGCGGTGCTGGCCATTGTGGCGCAAGCCCTGATCCGCGTCGGAAGCCGCGCCTTGAAGACCCGCGCGGCCCTCTGGCTGGCGGTGGCGGCCTTCGTGGCTCTCTACGCGCTCGACATCCCCTTTCCCCTGGTCATCGCGGCTGCCGCGCTGCTGGGCTGGCGCGCGCCGCACCTTGTGGGTCAGGCCGGTCACGGCGGCGAGGCCGACACCGACCAACGGGGGCTGGTGGACCGGGTGATCGCGACCGGAGGGGCGCGGCACCTCAAGCCTTCCCGCGGTCGGTCCCTGCGGATCCTGGCGGTGTGGCTGGTCCTCTGGCTCGCGCCCTTCGCCGCACTCCTCGCCGCGCTGGGGCCAGGCAGCATCTGGACGCAGCTCGCCGGCTTCTTCTCCACCATGGGCGTGGTGACCTTCGGCGGCGCATATGCGGTGCTTGCCTATGTGGCCCAGGCGGCGGTGGAGGCTTTCGGATGGCTCGCGCCCGGCGAGATGGCCGATGGCCTGGGCCTGGCCGAGACGACGCCCGGGCCTCTGATCCTGGTCTTGCAGTTCGTCGGCTTCCTGGCGGCCTATCGCGAGGCGGGGCCGCTGGATCCGCTCGTCGCCGGCGCCCTCGGCGCGCTCCTGACCACCTGGGTGACCTTCGCGCCTTGCTTCCTCTGGATCTTCCTGGGCGCGCCCTATGTGGAGGCGCTGCGCGGCCACCAGGCCGCCTCCGGCGCGCTTGCCGCGATCACGGCGGCCGTCGTGGGGGTGATCGCCAACCTCGCCCTCTGGTTCGCCCTCCACGTGCTGTTCCTAGAGGTGCGTGAGGTTTCCGTGCTCGGGATCGGGCCAGAGATTCCGGTGCTGGCCAGCCTCGACTGGCGCGCAGCGCTCCTGGCGACGGGCGCACTGGTCGCCATGCTGCGGTTCAAGGTCGGGTTGATCCCGACGCTGGCGGCCTGTGCGGCGGGCGGGCTGCTGCTAGGTCAGCTCTGAGCCGCGCGCTCGGCCTCCAGCACGGCCGCCAGTCCTTCGCGATAGGTGGGATAGGCTGGCCGCCAGCCCAGCTCGGCCTTGGCGCGGGCGTTCGAGACCCGCTTCGTCTCCGCATAGAACCTGCGGGCGGAGGGGGCGAGGGCGTCGAGGTTCAGCGGCTCTTCCGGCGGCGCGGGAAGGCCCAGCAGCTGCGCGGCATAGGCGATCACCTCGCCGTTCGGCGCCGGCTCGTCGTCGCACAGGTTATAGATCCCGCCCGCGCGTGGCCTGGCGATGGACGCCGCGAGCCCGGCCGCCAGATCCTCGACATGGACGCGGCTGAACACCTGGCCCGGCGCGGCGTAGCGGCGCGCGCGGCCCTCTCGTAGACGATCGAACGCCGAACGGCCCGGCCCGTAGATGCCCGGCAGGCGGTGGATCGTGACGGTCAGGCCCATGCCGCGACCGACCTCCAGCCAGTCGCGCTCGGCCGCGACGCGGCGGGCGCCTTCCAGCGAGACGGCCGCCAGGCGGCTCTCCTCGAACACCCAACCGCCGCCGCGGTCGCCATAAACCCCGGTGGTCGAGAGATAGCCGATCCAGTCGGGAAAGGCGCCGGCCCGCGCCAGGGCCGAGACGACCAGGGGCAGGGCGGGGCAGCCTTCCGGCCCCGGCGGCGCCGTGGCCAGCACCGCTTGGGCGTCCGCCAGGGCCTCCACCAGGCCGTCCCTGTCCGACGGGTCGACGGCGCGGCCGCCTTCGGCTTCGACGGCGGCGCGGGCCTGGGGATTGCGCGCCGCGGCGGCGAAGCTCCAGCCTTCCGCCCGCAGGCGCCGGGCGAGCGCCCCGCCGGAAAAGCCGTAGCCGAACACGAACAGCTTCAAGGTCTACTCCGCCGCCACGTCCAGCCCTGCGCCGGCGGCCCGGGCGCGCTCGGCGTTCCAGTGGGAGACGCAAGGGATCTTCGAGCGGTCGACCCGGTCGGCGTAGCGGCCGGCCACCTCGGCGATCTCCATCAGCAGGCCCTCGGCCAGGGTGATCGGCTCAAGGCCGAAGGCGAGCAGCCGCCGGTTCTCCACGGCCAGCTCGTTCTCGTCGGCCTCGGCGCGCGGATTGGGCAGGTGGGCGACCTCGGCGCCGGTGAGGCCGGCGACCAGGGCGGCCAGGTCGCGGACGCGATGACACTCGGTCATCTGGTTCATCACCATCACCCGATCGCCCCGGGCCGGCGGGTGGAGCAGGGCGAGCTCCACGCAGCGCACCGTGTCCTGGATGTTGATGAAGGCCCGGGTCTGCCCGCCCGCCCCATGCACGGTCAGCGGGTGGCCCAGGGCGGCCTGGATCAGGAAGCGGTTCAGGACCGTGCCGTAGTCCCCGTCATAGTCGAACCGGTTGACCAGCCGCGGGTCGAGCCGGGTCTCGGCCGTCTGGCAGCCCCAGACGATCCCCTGGTGCAGATCGGTGATCCTTAGGCCGTCATTCTTGGCGTAGAACTGGAAAAGCAGGGCGTCCTGGGTCTTGGTCAGGTGGTAGATCGAGCCGGGATTGGGCGGGTACAGAATCTCCTGCTCGGTCCAGCCGCCTGGCGTCTCCACCTTCACCGTCAGATAGCCCTCGGGTATCGCCGCGCCCGCCGTTCCGTAGCCATAGACGCCCATGGTGCCCAGATGCGCCAGGTGGATATCGAACCCGCTCTCCACGATCGCCGCCAGGACGTCGTTGGTGGCGTTCAGGTTGTTGTCGATGGTGTAGCGCTTGTGCTGCGCCGACTTCATCGAATAGGGCGCGGCCCGCTGCTCGGCGAAGTGGACAACGGCGTCGGGCCGGAACGTCTTCAGCAGCGCCAGCAGGCCCCCATAGTCCTTTCCGACGGTCAGCTCGTGAAAGCCGATCTCCCGGCCGGAGACCTCCCGCCAGGCCGCCAGCCGATCCGGCAGCTCCTGGATCGGCGTCAAGGACTGGACCCCGAGCTCGACGTCGATCCGCCGCCGGGACAGGTTGTCGGCCACGGCCACCTCGTGGCCGCGCGCTGAAAGATGCAGGGCGGTCGGCCAGCCGCAGAAGCCGTCGCCGCCCAGGACCAGCACCCGCATCGTGCTCTCCCTGGAGGAACCCCCCGATCGTTAGGGCTAACCCAGGCGCAAGCGTTTGCGAAGCCGTCCCGTTGCTAAAGCAGGGCTTCGATCGCCGAACGAGCGGCGTCGGCCAGGTCCGGCCGGCGTAGAGCAAAGGCGACGTTGGCGCGGAGCAGGCCGATCTTGTCCCCGCAGTCGTAGGTGGTCCCCTCGTACTCAAGGGCGTGGAAATCCTGGACTTTCATCAGCTCGGCCATCGCGTCGGTCAGCTGGATCTCGCCCCCGGCGCCTTTTCCCTGCCGCTCCAGAAGATCGAAAATCTCGGGCCGCAGGATATAGCGACCGGAGATGAACAGGTTCGAGGGCTCGGTCCCCGGGGCCGGCTTTTCGACCATGCCGGTCATGCGATTGAGCCGTCCCTCCTGGCCCTCGAGCGCGACGATGCCGTACTTGTGCGCTTCGCCTTCGGGGGCGGGCTCCACCACAACGATGTTGCCGCCGGTCTTCTCATGGGCGGCGATGGCCTGGGCGAGGGCGGGGGGCTCGGCCGCCATCAGCATGTCGGGCAGCATGACGGCGAAGGGCTCGTCGCCGACGATGTGCCGGGCGCACCAGACCGCGTGGCCCAGCCCCAGCGGCGCCATCTGCCGCACGAAGCTCATCTCGCCGGGCTTCGCCAGGTCCTTGCGCACCTCGGCCAGGATGTCGGCCTTGCCCTTGGCCTCAAGCGCGCCCTCCACCTCGGGATTGGCGTCGAAATAGTCCTCGATGGCGCCCTGGCCGCGCCCGACGATGAAGACGAAGTGCTCGATGCCCGCCGCGCGCGCCTCCTCCACCACATAGGAGAGGATCGGCCGGTCGACCACGTTCAGCAGGTTCTTGGGCGTGGTCTTGGCGCCGGGCAGCACCCGCGTCCCCAGACCCGCCACCGGCAGCACAGCTTTGCGCACGCGTTTCGTCATTCGGAACCTCCGTCGCGCCCGGCCTTAGCGGGCAAATGTTCGAATTGGATTACGGCGCGGCGCAAGCGCCCGCCCCCCGCATCGCGATCACGGGAATGGGAACTCACGGCGGCGTGAAGGGTTCACATCCCGCGGACGACAACCCGGAGGGACTTCCGAATGCGACTTCAACTTTTCGCCGCCGTCGGTGCGGCCACGCTTGCGCTCGGCCTGACCGCTTGCGGACAACCGGAGGAAACCACGCCGGCCGCCGACACCGCGGCGGCCGACGCGACGACCACCGATTCCATGGCCACCGTGCCGCCGGCCGATCCGATGGCGGCGCCCCCCGTCGATGGAACGGTCGTCCCGGCCGACCCGATGGCGCCGCCGGCCACCACCCCGCCGGCCACGGACACCACGACCACCCCGCCGTCGCCGTAAGCTACTCGACGGTCACCGACTTCGCGAGATTGCGCGGCTGGTCGACGTCCGCGCCCTTCTGGACGGCCACGTAGTAGGCCAGCAACTGGACGGGCGCGGAAAACACCAGCGGCGCGATCAGCGGGTCGCAGGTCGGCGCGACCACCACCTTGGCCCCTGCCGGGGCGTGGCGCGCGCCGGCCGCGTCGGTGACCAGCAGGATCGGCCCGCCACGGGCCATGACCTCGCTCATGTTCGACATGGTCTTCTCGAAGAGCGGGTCGGACGGCGCGATCACGATCACCGGCGTGGCTTCGTCGATCAGGGCAATCGGTCCGTGCTTCAGCTCGCCGGCGGCGTAGCCCTCGGCATGGATGTAGCTGATCTCCTTAAGTTTCAGCGCCCCTTCGAGCGCCAGGGCCGACATGGCGCCGCGGCCGAAGTAGAGCACGTCGCGGGCCTTGGCCAATTCGGGCGCCAGGGCGCGGATCTCGTCCTCGCTCTGGATGGATTCGGCGATCAGGCGCGGCGCTTCCAGCAGCACCTTCGAAAGCCTGGCCTCCTCGGCCGCGTCGATATGGCCGCGGGCGGCCGCGGCGGCGACGGCGAGCGCCGTCAGCGCGGCCACCTGGCTGGTGAAGGCCTTGGTCGAGGCCACCCCGATCTCCGGCCCGGCATGGGTCGGGAACAGCACGTCGGCTTCCCGGGCCATGGTGGACTCGTGCACGTTCACGATGGCCGCCGTCGTCAGACCCTGGGCCTTGCACCAGCGCAGGGCGGCCAGGGTGTCCGCCGTCTCGCCGGACTGGGAGACAGCGATGGCGAGCGTGCCCGGCGTCACCGGCGGCTCGCGGTAGCGGAATTCCGAGGCCACCTCGATGTCCACCGGCAGCCGCGCCAGGCGCTCGAACAGGTAGCGGCTGATCAGACCGGCGTAATAGGCGGTGCCGCAGGCGACGATCTGCAGGCGGTCGACCTTGGCGAAGTCGATTCCCCCGGGCGCCGTGGCGCGGCCTGAGACCGGGTCGATATAGGCCGAGAGCGTGTGCTGGCAGGCGTCCGGCTGGTCATGGATCTCCTTCTCCATGAAGTGCCGGTAGTTGCCCTTCTCCACCAGGGCGGCGGAGGCGGCGATGGTCTGGACCCGCCGCTCGGCGGGCCGGCCCGTCTCGTCGAAGATCCGGGCGCTCGCGTGGTCGATAGCGACATAGTCGCCCTCTTCCAGATAGGCGATCCGGTTGGTGAAGGGGCCGACCGCCAGCGCGTCGGAGCCGATGAACATCTCGCCGTCGCCGTAGCCGACCACCAGGGGGCTGCCCCGCCGCGCGCCCATGACGAGCTGGTCCTCGCCCTCGATCAGCACCGCCAGGGCGTAGGCGCCTGTCAGGCGGTCGAGGGTCGCCTTCAGGGCGGCCAGGGGGTCGGCGCCCTTGGCGAGTTCGGAGTCCATGAGCTGCGCGATGACCTCGGTGTCGGTGTCGCTTTCGAAGGTGCGGCCTTGCGCCTGCAGCTCCTTCTTCAGCTCGGCGAAGTTTTCGATGATGCCGTTGTGCACCAGGGTCACGCGCCCGGCCCTGTGCGGGTGAGCGTTGCGTTCCGAGGGCGCGCCATGGGTGGCCCAGCGGGTGTGGCCGATCCCCACCGTGCCGCGCAGGGGATCGGCGCTGAGCACCTCCTCCAAGGCGCGGATCTTGCCCTGGGCCCGGCGGCGGGCGACGCCCGCCCCGTCGTAACCCGCCACGCCGGCCGAATCGTAGCCGCGGTATTCCAGCCGCTTCAGGCTTTCGAGCAGGCGGTCCTGGACCTGGGTCTTCCCAACGATGCCGATGATGCCGCACATGGAGGATGGCCGTCCTTTGTGGAATGTCACGCCCGCGGCTAAACTTCCGCGCAGCGCGCCTTTAGCATTCGCAAACGCGGCGTCGACTAAATTGGGGTTTCGGATCGTTTCGCGGCTCCAGAAGGACCTTCGAGAACGCATATGACCAAGCGCGCCTATTTCGGCACCGACGGCATCCGTGGCCGGGCCAACAGCCATCCGATGACCGCGGAGGTCGCCCTCCGCGTCGGCATGGCCGCCGGCAAGCTCTTCATGTCCCAGGACGACCGCCGCCACCTGGTGGTGATCGGCAAGGATACGCGGCTTTCCGGCTATATGATCGAGCCGGCCCTTGTGGCGGGTTTCACCAGCGTCGGCATGGACGTGCGCACCCTCGGGCCGCTCCCCACCCCCGGCGTGGCCATGATGACCCGCTCGCTGCGGGCCGACCTGGGGGTGATGATCTCGGCCTCGCACAACGCCTATTCCGACAACGGCATCAAGCTGTTCGGCCCCGACGGCTTCAAGCTGTCCGACGCGCGCGAGGCGGAGATCGAGGCGCTGATGGATCAGGGGCTGCAGGAAGGCCTGGCCGGTCCCACCGACCTGGGCCGGGTGCGCCGCATCGACGATTCCCAGGCGCGCTACGTGGAGATCGCCAAGGCCACCTTCCCCAAGCGGCTGAACCTGTCGGGCATGCGGGTGGTGGTCGATTGCGCCAACGGCGCGGCCTACAAGGTCGCTCCCACCGCCCTCTACGAGCTGGGGGCGGAGGTGATCCCCGTGGGGGTGGCGCCCAACGGCTTCAACATCAACGAGGAGTGCGGCTCCACTCATCCGGAGGCGATGAGCCGGGCGGTGAAGGAATATCGCGCCGACGTCGGCGTGGCCCTGGACGGCGACGCCGACCGCCTCGTCCTCTGCGACGAGAAGGGCCAGATCGTCGACGGCGACCAGATCATGGCCCTGATCGCCGGCCACTGGGCCGAGCACGATCGGCTGACCGGCGGCGGGGTGGTCGCCACGGTGATGTCGAACCTGGGGCTCGAGCGGTTCCTCGCCGCTCGCGGTCTCAAGCTGGAGCGCACCCAGGTCGGCGACCGCTACGTCATGGCCCGCATGCGCGAGGGCGGCTTCAATCTCGGCGGCGAGCAGTCGGGGCACCTGATCCTGTCCGACTTCTCCACCACCGGCGACGGACTCCTGGCGGCCCTGCAGGTCCTGGCGGTGCTGAAGGAGTCGGGCCGTCCGATGAGCGAACTCGCCCGTCAGTTCGAACCCGTGCCGCAGAAGCTGGAGAACGTCCGTTTCGCCGGCGGCAAGCCGCTGGAGGCGGAAAAGGTGAAGGGCGCCATCGCCGAGGCCGAGCAGCGGCTGAACGGCTCGGGCCGCATACTGGTCCGCGCCTCCGGCACCGAGCCTCTGATCCGTATCATGGCCGAAGGCGACGACGAGAAGCTGGTCAACCAGGTGGTCCGCGAGATCGCCGGGGCGGTGAAGGCGGCAGCGGCGGCTTGACGATTCAGACGCCCAGCGCGCTCAGCTGGGCGAGGATCGTCTGGTAGTAGCCGGACGTGTAGTGGAAGGGGCTCAAGCCCCAGCGGTGCCCTTCGTCGGCGACCCGCAGCTCAGGCGCGGAGACCACGTGCACGCCCGGCACGGTGGCGACGAAACGGGCCTGATAGTCCTGCAGCATCGCGTTGTGTTCGCTTCGCCGGGCGGGGCGCCCTCCCCAGATTTCGGTTTCCTCGGGCAGCTCCCGGCGCCGCCCCCGGGCGTCCACATAGCGGTCGGCCCACTGGGCCTCGTGCAGGATGAGCTTCGCCTTGCGCAGGGGCGTCGCGAGGATGAAGTCCGCCAGTTCGCGCACGGCGTCCGCCCACAGTCGGCCGCAGGCCTGAGACAGCCGCGGGACGGGACGCGCCCGTCTCAGGCGAGGCGCCTCCAGATAGCCCGAAGCCTCCAACTCCCAGCTGTGGGCGACGAAGCCCCCGTCGGTCCGCAGGAGGTCGAAGCGCTCGTCGATGAAGTCGAAGACGATGTGGGTCGGCCGGTGGGCGACCAGCGCCGGCAGCGCGGTCTTGGTCAGGTCCGCGACCAACGCCCGGTGCTGTCCGGGCCGGAGGCCCGCGGGCGGCGCGGCCCGCGGGCGCAGGCCCTCGACCGACGGAGAGAACAGGCTGGGCAGGCTCGTACGCGATATATAGAGCAGGTTTTCCGGCGCCTCGCCGGCGAGCGGCCAGAGGTCGCGGGTGATGCAGCTCCCGACGATGGCGATCCTGGACAAGCCGCCTCCTTCGGCGCGCAAAGCGGTTCCGGCCTTCGCCTAGCACCGTCGGCCCGCCGCCGTCGAATCAACGCACGCGCGAATCGGCGTGGCCGATTGGGCCATTGACTTCGGGGCGCGCGGCAAGCATCTCTCGCACCCTTCGCGGAGGGTCCGGAGCGGCTCCGCCGCACAAACGTCAAAGTCGTAAGTCCTAGGGCTGGCGTGACTTTCCAGCCTCCGCGAGCGGAACGATCCCCACCGATGAAGATCTACAACCCGCTGGCGGCGCAACCGGACAATGTGCTGACGCGCGCGATCAAGGAAGGTTACGGCCCGCTGGGCGCCGCAGCCGTGTTCAGCCTGATCAGCAACCTGCTCTACCTCGCCCTGCCGATCTTCACCTTCCAGATCTACGGCCGGGTGATCACCTCCAACAGCATGGCCACGCTCCTGGTGCTGACGCTCGGCACGCTGGCGGTGTTCGCCATCTCCGGGGTGATCGACCACTATCGCGCCAAGGTGCTGATCAATTTCGGCCTGGTCCTCGACCAGCGCGTCTCCGGCCACGTGTTCTCGGCGCTGTTCGACAACGCCGTGCGCGGCAATCCCGCGGCGCGGTCCCAGGCCCTGCGCGACCTCGACACCTTCCGTCAGATGCTGACCGGGCCGGTGTTCGGCGCCTTCTTCGACCTGCCCTTCATCGTCCCCTTCCTGATCATCCTGTTCATCATCGACCCGATCATCGGCGTGGTGACGATCATCGGGGCCGTCGTGCTGGTCGCCCTGACGCTCGCCCAGGACCGCGCCACCCGGCAGCCGCTGCAGGAGGCCAACGACGCGGCTCTGCGCAGCTACGCCTTCACCGACGCGGCCCTGCGCAACAGCGAGGTGGTCCGGGCCATGGGGATGGTGACGCCGCTGGGCGGCCGCTGGGCCACCTTCCGGGCGGTCACCATGGAGAAGAGCAGCGGCGCCAGCGAGCGCGCCAGCACCCTCTCCAACGCCACCAAGTTCGCCCGCCAGGCGATCCAGGTGCTGATCATCGCCATCGGCGCCCTGCTGGTGATCGAGGGCAAGATCCACGCCGGCCTGCTGTTCGCCAACATGATCCTGGCCTCCCGCGCCCTGCAGCCGATCGAGCGGCTGGTGGGGTCCTGGGACGGCCTGGTCAACGGCACCCGCGCCTATCAGCGCCTGATGGGCCTGCTCGGCGTCTATCAGCCCGGCAAGGTGGCCACCAGCCTGCCGCGGCCGCTGGGCCAGCTGTCGGTGGAGGGCGTCAGCTTCGCCCCGCCCGGGGTCAATCGGCTGATCCTGCAGGGACTGAACTTCAAGATCGAACCGGGCGAGATGCTGGGCGTCATCGGCCCGTCGGGCGCCGGCAAGTCGACGCTCGCGCGCCTTCTGGCCGGCATCTGGAAGCCCAACGCCGGCCACGTGCGCCTGGACGGCGCCGACGTCTTCGCCTGGGACCGGGCGGAATTCGGGCGTCACGTCGGCTACCTGCCGCAGGACACCGAGCTTTTCTCCGGCTCGATCCGCGAGAACATCGCCCGCTTCCGGTCGGACGTGACCGACGAACAGGTGGTGGCGGCGGCGCAGCTCGCGGGCGTGCACGAGATGATCCTGCGCCTGCCGGAGGGCTATGAGACGGAGCTGGGCGAGACCGGCTTCGTGCTCTCGGCAGGCCAACGCCAGCGCGTCGGCCTCGCCCGCGCCCTTCTGGGGGACATTCAGCTCCTGGTGCTCGACGAGCCGAATGCGAGCCTCGACTCGGAGGGCGAGGACGCCCTCATGAACGTGCTCGACGTGATGAAGGCGCGCGGCGTCACCATCGTGGTGGTCTCGCACAAGCCCAACGTCTTCCGCGCCGCCGACAAGATGCTGGTCATGCGCGACGGCCGCATCGAGATGTTCGGCCCGCGCGAGCAGGTCATGGCCCGGGTGGTCCAGCCCGCGGCTCCGCGTCCGGTGGAGGCGCGCCGATGAACATGAACTTCAAGCCGCCCAAGCCCTATATCCGCCCGAGTTTCGAAGCGGGCGAGCCGGGCGCCCTGGACCCGGAGCTGAAGGCGCGGATGCGCCGGCCGATCGTGGTCGGCGCCTGGATCGTCGGGGTCTTCGTGCTGGGCTTCCTGCTGTTCGCAGCCGTCGCGCCGATCGATGCGGCGGTGATCGCGCCCGGCGTGGTGAAGGTGGAGGCCAGCCGCAAGGAGGTCCGCCACCGCGACGGCGGCATCGTGCGCCAGATCCAGGTGCGCGAGGGCCAGCAGGTGCGCCAGGGCCAACCGCTGATCGTACTGGACGACGTGCAGGCCAAGGCCTTGGTCGACGTGCTGCAGAACCAGTACGACACCTTCCTCGCCCAGAGCGCGCGCTTCCAGGCCGAAGGCTCGGGACGCCGCGCCTTCGACATGCCGCCCGAGCTTACCGCGCGGATGAACGATCCCCGGGTGGCCAACCTGGTGCGCGACCAGCAGTTCCTGTTCGCCTCGCGGCTGTCCTTCTACGACAGCCAGACCGACGTGCTGGGCCAGCGGGAGCAGCAGCTCCAGTCGCAGATCGTCGGCGTGCAGGCCCAGCTCGATTCCATCGACGAGCAGATCCGCCTGACCCGCGAGGAGCTGTCCGGCTACCAGACCCTCAACGAGAAGGGCTATGCGCCCAAGACCCTCATCCTGCGATACGAGCGCACCCTGGCCGACCTCGCCGGCCGCCAGGGCTCGCTGGTCTCCGAGATCAACCGCCTGCGCCAGCAGATGGGCGAGGCGCGCATGCAGCTCGCGGCCCTGCGCGACCAGCGCACCAGCCAGGCGGCCGAAGGGGTGCGCGAGATGCAGACCCAGCTCTCCGACGTGGGGCCCAAGCTCGCCGCGGCGCGGCAGGTGCTGGAACGCACCGTCGTCCGCTCGCCGGCCGACGGCTATGTGCTCAACCTCAGCCAGCACACCATCGGCGGGGTGGTCGGGGCGGGCGAGCTCGTCATGTCGGTGGTGCCGATCAACGAGCCGCTGATCGTCAGCGCGCGAATCAGGCCCATCGACATCGACCAGGTGACCACCGGCATGAAGGCCCGGGTCCGGCTCTCCGCGCTCAGCCAGCGGAAGGTTTCGCCGGTAGAGGCCGAGGTGATCAGCGTCTCGGCCGACCAGCTCGTCGACGAACGCTCCGGCGAGGGCTATTTCATGGCCGAGATTCGCATCCCGCCGCAGGAGATGGCGAAGCTGCCGGAAGGCGCGAAGGTGACGCCCGGCATGCCGGTGGAAGCGATGATCGTCACCGGAAAACGGACGATCCTTTCATACATCGTTAGCCCTATTACAGACACGGTTTCCAACGCTCTGCGGGAGGAGTGATTCGTCGCCCGCGGCGGAGGTTTTTGCTGTTGCGCATTTCACACGCTTCCGATACGTCTTCCTCGGGCTCGTTTAACCTTCGCCACGACCGTGTTATGGCGACGGGAAAGGACCGCTGGGACCGCTCCATTCGGGAAAATGGTGGCCGGGCGTTTCGGGGGTCCATGTGACACAGACTGGAGAGAAGCATGGCGACTTATAACTTCGAGACGATCACCGCCGAGGAGGCGTTGGCGTACACCACGAACGACACGCTGGTGTTCACCACCCCCGGCGCCACCGCCACGGCGGTGTCGGTCGTCTTCACGATCGGTTCCTTCCCGAACCCGGACACCGTCTCGGTGACCTTCAACGGCCGCACCGTCGTGTTCGGCACGGGCATCCTCGGCGAAGGCGATCAGCTCGGCGAAATCATCCTCCCCGACGGCAGCATGCTGTTCGTGGGCGCCGCGGGCGCGGACGTGGTGGCCGGCACCAGCCAGGGCGACGCCATGTACGGCTTCACCGGCAACGACAACCTGTCGGGCAACGACGGCAACGACTACCTGCACGGCAACCAGGGCGATGACACCCTGTCCGGCGGCGCGGGCAACGACACGCTGCTCGGCGGCCAAGGCGCCGACCAGATCTCCACCGGCACCGGCGCCAATTATGTCAACGGCAACGCGGGCGCCGACTCCATCACCGGCGGCTCGGGCGCCGACACCCTGCTCGGCGGCCAGGACAACGACACCATCGTCGCGGCCGCTGGCAATGACTACGTCTCGGGCGACCTGGGCAACGACAACCTGGACGGCGGCGACGGCAACGACACCCTGCTGGGCGGCGATGGCGCCGACACCCTGGCCGGCGGCGCGGGCGACGACTATCTCGCCGGCGATGCGGGCGCCGACAGCATCACCTCCGGCGCGGGCGCCGACACCGTCTCCGGCGGTGCGGGCAACGACTCGATCACCAACTCCGGCGGCGCCGACTCCATCGACGGCGGTGCGGGCGATGACGTGATCACCGGCAGCGCCGACGCCGAAACCATCTTCGGCGGCGACGGTGCGGACAATATCGACGCCGGCGCGGGCAACAACTTCGTCCAAGGCAATGCGGGCAACGACACCATCGTGGCGGCCGGCGGCAACGACACCCTGCTGGGCGGTCAAGGCGCCGACGTGATCACGACCGGCGACGGGGCCAACTACGCCCACGGCAACATCGGCGCCGACTCGGTGACCGGTGGTGCGGGCGCCGACACCCTGCTCGGCGGTCAGGACAACGACACCATCCTCGGCGGTGGCGGCGGCGACCTGATCTTCGGCGACGCGGGCAATGACAGCCTGAACGGTGAAGGCGGCAACGACACCATGTATGGTGGCGACGGCAACGACAACATCACGGCCAGCTCGGGCAACGACATCGTCGATGCGGGCGCGGGCAACGACACCGTGATCGCGGCGGGCACCGGCAACGTTCAGATCGGCGGCGGCGACGGCAACGACGTCATCACCCTGACCGGCAGCACGGGCAACAACACCGTCAACGGCGATGCTGGCACCGACTCCATCACCGGCGGCGACGGCAACGACCTGATCTCGGGCGGTGACGGCAACGACACCATCCTGGGCGGTCTCGGCAATGACAACATCGCCGGCGGCGCGGGCAACGACTCGCTCGTGGGCGGTGCGGGGTCCGACACCATCCTCGGCGGTGACGGCAACGACACCATCGACCTGGCCACCGGCGCGGCTTCGTCCGACCTGGCCGACGGCGGCGCCGGCAACGACACCATCACCGGCGGCACGGGCGTCGACTACATCACCGGCGGTCTCGGCGACGACGAACTCGTCTCCGGCGGCGGCGCCGACACCATCTTCGGCGGTGACGGCAACGACACCATCACCGGCGATGCGGGTGCGTCCCAACTCTGGGGCGATGCCGGCGACGACCAGATCGACGGCGGCGCGGGCGCTGAAACCATCAATGGCGGCGCCGGCAACGACGTCATCACCACGGGTGGCGGCGCAGACGTGGTCGACGGCGGCGAAGGCGACGACAACATCACCGGCGACACCGCGGGTGAAGTCCTTCGCGGCGGTGCGGGCAACGACACGATCGATGGCGACGCTGGCGCCGACACGATCACCGGCGGCACAGGCGTCGACGTCCTGACCGGCGGCGCCGGTGCGGACCGCTTCGTCTTCGCGGCCGGCGACACCGGCACGACGGCGGCGACGGCCGACGAGATCACCGACTTCACGGCGGCGGACGACTCGATCGCCCTCGGCGTGGTCGGCTCGGCGGCGAACTACCTCGAGCAGTCCGCGGCGAGCTTCGCTGCGGCCCTCTCGGACGCCTCGGCCCTGATCTCGACCGGCGCGCGCGATATCGTGGCGGTGGAAGTGGGCGCCGATGTGTGGGTGTTCGCCGACAGCGCCGGCACCAACTCGGTGTCGACGGTCATCAAGCTGACCGGCATCACCCTCGCCGACGTCTCCGAAGCGGACTTCACCGCCTAAGCGACCTAGGTCGAACCAGACTGGGAAGGGCCGCTCTTCGGAGCGGCCCTTTTCTTTTGTGTCCTTGGGCTTCTCCGGCGAAGCTCAGCCGTTTAAGGCTGGAGCCTCAATCGCGCCGCTTCCGATGACACGTCCCTATTATCATTCCGCCCTGTTCTTCGGCTGGAAGGACGAGCCCACCTTCCGGGGCCACATCCGCGACATGCTGCTGGAGCTGAAGACGCTCCAGGGGTCCTTCACCGGCGACAACCTCATCACCTTCGACAAGAACCTGAGCTTCCTGTCGGACGAGGTCTTCATGACCGCCTTCGAGCGCCATGCGCAGACCAAGGTGGAGAAGGGGATCCTCTGGCGGACGGCGACGCTGGCCTGGGCGGCGAAGAACGCTCTCAGGCTCTCCGGCGATTTCGTCGAATGCGCCTGCTACAAGGGCACGACGGCGCGGATCCTCTGCGACTATCTGGATTTCGGCTCCCAGGCGCAGCGGACCTATTATCTCTACGATCTTTTCGAGCACGACCCCTCCATGCCTCATCACCACATGGAGGAGCATGGGGCGGGGCTCTACGAGGCGGTGAAGGCGCGCTTCTCCGATCTCGAAAATGTGGTGATCACCCGCGGCCGCGTCCCCGACAGCTTTGTTGAGGCCGCGCCGGACGCCATCGCCTTCCTCCACCTCGATCTGAACAACGCGGAGGCGGAAACCGCCGTCCTGGAAGCCCTGTTCGACCGGGTCGTCCCAGGTGCGGCCATCGTGCTCGACGACTATGGCTGGCTGTTCTATCGCGCCCAGAAGCTCGCCCATGACGCCTGGTTCGACGCGCGGGGCTATAGCGTCCTGGAACTCCCCACCGGCCAGGGGCTGGTCATCAAATAGCGACGAACCGCCGTTTGCCCCCGCCTGCGAAACCCGTTACCGCCCAGGTTGCATGACCAACGCCGCCATCTTCCTGCATCACGACGCCTTCGACACCACCGGCGATCGGCTGATGGGCCGCCATTCGGCCGGCGAGAGCTTCCTCCGCGGCTTCATCCGCCATGCGGATGTGGACCGCTTCAACTTCTACAACGCCACGCCCCGCCGCCAGGCCGACATGCAGGCGCTGGTCGAACGGATCGAGCCGCTCGCCCGGCCCGCCCGCTGGATTCCCATGCGCAACCGCCCGGCCCTGGCCGACCCGGGCTGCCTGTCCTACCCCTCGCCGGACATACCGCGCGAAGCCTGGGCCCGCCTCCCCTTCGGCAGCCATCGCTACAGCCTCTGCGGAATCACCCACACCACAGCCAGCGAAGCGGCGATGGACGTGATCGCGGAGATGGCCACGGCTCCGGTCCAGCCGTGGGACGGCCTGATCTGCACCTCGCGCGCCGTCCGAGCCAGCGTCGAACTGCAGATGGAAGCGGTGCGGCAGAACCTGGCCGAGCGGCTTGGCGCCACACGATTTCCGACACCCCAGCTGACGACCATCCCGCTTGGCGTGAACGCAGCCGATTTCGCGCCCTCTCCGGAGCATCGCAGGGCCTGGCGCGAGCGGCTTGGAATTCCGGAGGATGCGGTCGTCGCCCTCTATGTCGGCCGGCTCAATGTCGCCGCGAAGATGAACCCGGCCATGATGGCCATGGCCCTGGAAGAAGCCGCGCAGAGGACCGGCAAGCCGCTCTACTGGATCGTGTCCGGCTGGGCGAGCACCCAGGCGCTGACCGACAACTATCACGAACTGACCCGCGCCCTGTGCCCCAGCGTGCATTATCGAGCGGTCGACGGACGTCCCGCCGACACGCGATTCTCGATCTGGTCGGCGGCGGACCTCTTCATTTCGTTCTCCGACAACATCCAGGAGACCTTCGGCCTCACGCCGACGGAGGCCATGGCCGCCGGCCTGCCCTGCGTAGTCACAGACTGGGACGGCTATCGCGACACCGTCCGCCACGGTGTCGACGGCTTCCGCATCCGCACCTATGCGCCGCGCGCGGGGCTGGGGCGCGACCTCGCCTACTACCACGCCAACGGCTGGGCCAAGTACGAGCTCTATCTGGCCGCCGCGGCCCAGATGACCGCCATCGACCACCAGGCGGCGGTCGAGGCTCTCGTCGCGCTGGTCACCGACGCCGACCTCCGGCGCCGGATGGGCGAGGCGGGCCGCCGCCGCGCCCAGGCGGTCTTCGACTGGTCGGCGGTGATCCCGCTCTATCAGGCCTTCTGGGGCGAGCTCGCCGAACGCCGCGCTCAGGCCACGGCGCCCGCGGGCGGCATCGCCGACAATCCGCGCCGGCTCGATCCTTTCACCCTCTTCCAATCCTACCCGACCGAGCTCCTCGGCCCCGACTCCGTCCTGCAGGCGGAGCCGGGGATGGACTGGCCCGCCGCCGACGACCGCCTTTCCGGCCCGCTCGCCACGCTGGGCGCCTGGGCCTTGCCCCAGAAGTCGGAGATGGAGCAGGTCTTCGGCTCTGTCGCTCATCATGGCGAGGCGCGCGTCGCCGACTTGGTGGGCCTGTTCCCGCCGGCCCGCCACTCCTTCGTGGAGCGAGGGCTTCTCTGGCTCGTGAAATACCGAATCCTGCGCGTACGCCCGCGCGCCGGCGATATCACCGATTGAAATCCGGGCCTGTCAGGGGGTTCGCAAGAGGCCGGGCGGAGAAGCGGCGAACTCACCGCCCGGCCAAAGCGACACAGCCATGGAGAGCTAGGCTGACGCTGAACTGTAGCCTAGTCGCGTCGCCCGTGAAAGGGACTCCGCGCCCGAAGCGGCGGGAAAAAGACGGCTTCGCGGTCGCGTGCATCCGCGCCTCACCCTAGAGGCGAAGTTCCTCCGTCTGGCTGGCGGCCGTCGCCCCCTCGCGCAGGATTCGATAGGTCGCCCGATAGGTTCCCGGAGGCCAGCCGCCGCTGGGCGTGCGCTTGCCGACGTACATGAAATACTGCGCCATCGGCCGCTCGAGCGGCTTCAGGCGCTGCCGCGCCAGCTCCACGCCGCCAGGACCCTCCAGAACCATCTCCTGTTCGTCGCCCGCTTCCAGTTTGACGCCCCGGCCATAGGCCACGAGGACGGGAGCAGCCGCGCCCGGCGCGGCGATCTCGCCGGCCTCGATCTGCTCCATGGTGACCGGCGCGCCGGAGAAACCCAGGTTCAGCACCGCGCCGCGGCGATAGGCGAGCGCCTTGGCCGCGGCGGGCTCCCATAGGCCGGCGACCGGCGCCTGCGGTTCGCAACTTCCTTCCGGGGCCGTGGGTGCGAAGGGGTCAACCGTCACGCCGTCTCGACGCACGGTCAGGTGCAGGTGCGGATACTCGGTATTGCCGGAAAGACCGATCCGCGCGATGGGCTGGCCCGCTGCGATGGTGTCGCCTGCCTTCACCCTCAGGCTTCCCTGGGCGAGATGGCAGTACTGGGTTTCCCACCCGCCGCCATGGTCGATGACGATCCCGTTGCCGCACTCCTGGCCGGAAGCCGAGGCGGCGGCCGCCGTCCGGATCGAGACGTCCGGGACGCCGTCGCGCAGTCGCGCCACCCGTCCGTCGGCGGCCGCCAACACGTCGACTCCGGCCCGTTGGGCGGCCATGTCCGGCACGCGGATGTCGACGCCGCCGTGCGCCTCGTAGGTCTGGACGCCGCAGCGATAGTCCTTCGCGCCCGGACCCGGATCCCGGTCGACGTGGTTCTGCAGTTCGCAGGTCTTGCCGATCTCGCACGCGACGGGGAAGGTGAGGCTCGGCGCGCCGGCCGGCGGCCGTGCGGCCGGCGGTTCGGGAGCCTTCGATTCGGCCGCGGGGCCGCAGCCGGCGACGAGCGCCAGCGCCAGGAGGGGAATCGGTCTCATCGGCTCATCCTCGCCGGTCGTCTTGGAGAAACTGTGGCGTCAGCCGAACGCGATTCCCGTCAGGGATTTCAGCCGCGCCATGTCCGCTGCATAGAGATCCCGCAGGAAGGCCTCGTCCTCGGCCGAGAGACCGCCGCCATAGTCCATCTCCCGACCCACGTGCACCTCTCGCGGCTCCCGAGGAGCTGGCGACGGGAGCCCGAGGAAGGCGTTCACGGCGCCGAGCGCCGGGTTCGGGTCGGCCCGCAGGTCCTCGGCCTTCAGGATGAGCACCTGGTCGCGGGGAAAGAGGGCGAAGAGCCGCTCCACCTGCTCGCCGTAATAGCCGCGCTCCACATAGGAATATTCGCGGTGAAAGCCCCAGGGCTCGGCGTCGAAAAGCCGTCGGCGGCCTTGTCGGATGCACCAGGCGAAAGGCCTCGTCTCCACGCCGCGCGCATACTCCATCTTCCAGTGCGACCAGGCTCGCGCGACCGGATCGCGCAGCAGCAGGATCAGCTTGGCGGCGGGATTGTAGGCGGCGATGCGCTCCAGCGCTTCCCGCCAATAGATGTAGATCGGCGTCGCTTCTCCCCGCACGCGCGGCGCTGTCCAGTCGAACCGAGCGTGATAGGGGCCGTAGTCGGGCTCGCGCCAATCGACAGATTCGTCGTCGAAGAAGTGGACCTCCTTCACATCCGATAGACCGATGGCCGGGTCTTCGGCCAGGAAGTCGTAAAGCGCCGTGGTGCCCGCCTTCTGGACGCCGACGATCATGAAATCGATCCGGGGGCCGGCGCTCATGACGCTTCCTTCCTGCTTGCGACGGCGCGCCGCCGCCGTTCGCCTGGATACGGCTTCATCGCGCCGACGACACGCGATAATAGAGGGGCCGGTTCGCCGGCGGGGGCGGGGCGGACGCCCCCTGCCGGCCACATCTCATATCGGGGCCAGAGCACTTGATCACCATCATCGACGAAGAGCGCGGCGAGGTCGTCGTCAAGGACGGCGAGACTGAGACCCGCCACAGCCTGGCGAGCAACGAAGGATTCGCCGCCGTCTCCAAGGCCTGGCTGCGCGCGGGCTGGGACGCCAAGTACGTCTACTCCTTCGCCTGGATGGGCCGCCCGATCATCCAGCTGCCTGAGGACATGATCCGCCTGCAGGAGGTGATCTACGCCCTGAAGCCCGACGTGCTGGTGGAGACGGGCGTCGCGCACGGCGGGTCCCTGATCTTCTACGCCTCGCTCTTCGAGGCCATGGGCCACGGCCGGGTCGTCGGGATCGACATCGAGATCCGGCCGCACAACCGCGCCGCCATCGAAGCCCACCCGATGAAGAAGCGCATCGAGCTGATCGAGGGCTCCTCGACGGCGCCGGAAGTGGTCGCCCAGGTGAAGAGCCTGATCAAGCCGGGCGAGAAGGTGCTGGTGGTTCTCGATTCCAACCACACCAAGGGCCACGTGCTGGACGAGCTCCGCGCCTACGGCGAGATGGTGGAGGTCGGCTCCTACATCGTCGCCACCGACGGCATCATGGCCCAGGTGAAGGGCGGCCCGCGCACGGGCGACGATTGGGACTGGAACAACCCCAAGGCCGCCGCCTACGCCTTCGTCGCCGAAGATGCGCGCTTCGTGATCGAGGAGCCGGCTTTCCCGTTCAACGAGGGGGTGGTGACCGAGCGCGTCACCTACTGGCCGGACGCCTTCATCAAGCGGATCGCCTGAGGATGAAGGTCGTCATCCTGGCCGGCGGCCTCGGCACGCGCATCTCCGAAGAGAGCCACCTGAAGCCCAAGCCGATGATCGAGATCGGCGGGCGGCCGATCCTGTGGCACATCATGAAGCTGTTCTCGCACCATGGCTTCAACGACTTCGTCGTGTGCCTCGGCTACAAGGGCTATGTGGTCAAGGAGTACTTCGCCAACTACGTGCTCCACAACGCCGACCTGACCGTGGACCTGGAGAAGGGATCGCTCGAGTACCACGCCACCAATCACGAGCCCTGGCGCGTGACCCTGGTCGACACCGGCGAGGAGACCATGACCGGCGGGCGGGTGAAGCGGGTCGCAAAGTACCTTGCGCCTGGCGAACCGTTCTTCCTGACCTATGGCGACGGCGTCGCCGATGTGGACCTCGGCAAGCTGCTGGCGTTTCACAAGGCGCATGGCCGGCAGGCCACCGTCACCGCCGTCGCGCCGCCCGGCCGTTTCGGCGCCCTCGAGCTGAAGGACGGCCAGGTGCAGCGGTTCGTCGAGAAGCCGCCGGGCGACCACGGCCTGATCAATGGCGGCTTCTTCGTCCTGCAGCCGGAAACGGTCGCGCGGATCGAGGGCGACGCCACGGTCTGGGAGCAGGGGCCTCTGGAAGGCCTCGCCCAACAGGGCGAACTGATGGCCTACGCTCATGAAGGCTTCTGGGCGGCCATGGATACCCTGCGCGACAAGAACCACCTGGAAGGGCTCTGGGCCTCGGGCAAGGCCCCCTGGTGCGTCTGGAAATGACCAGGCCCTCGCCCGGCTTCTGGTCCGGCAAGCGCGTCCTGTTGACGGGGCACACGGGGTTCAAGGGCTCGTGGGCCGCCATCTGGCTGGCGCGCATGGGCGCTGAGGTCACCGGGCTTTCCCTGGCGCCGGATCACGACCCGGCCCTGTTCGACCAGGCGAGCGTCGGCGATCTCGTCGATTCCCACATCGTCGATCTGCGCGACCAGGCAGGGGTGGAGGCGCTGGTCGGGGCGCGGACCTTCGACCTCGTGCTGCACATGGCCGCCCAGCCGATCGTGCGCGCCTCGGTGGAGGATCCGGTCGGCACCTTCGCGGCCAACATCATGGGCACGGCCCACCTGCTGCAGGCCCTGCGCAGCCAGCCCGCCCTGCAGGCCGTGCTCGCCATCACCTCGGACAAGGTCTACGCCAACGCCGAAACGGGCCGCGCCTTCGTCGAGGACGACGCCCTGGGCGGCAAGGATCCCTACTCCGCCTCCAAGGCCGCGACGGAGATCGTCGTCCAGAGCTTCGCCCGCAGCTTCTTCGACAAGGCCGGCGTGCCGGTGGCCACGGCTAGAGGCGGCAATGTGATCGGCGGCGGCGACTTCTCGCGCGACCGGCTGGTGGCCGACGTCGTCCGCGCCGCCTGGCGCCAGGACGTGACGGTGCTGCGCCACCCGGAAGCCACCCGGCCCTGGCAGCACGTCTTGGACTGCGTGGCGGGCTATCTCGTTTATCTGGAGGCGCTCGCCACCCGGGCCGAGGCCCCGCGGGCGCTCAACTTCGGCCCCCGGCCGGGCGGGCGCGAGGTGAGCGTCGGCGAACTCGCCACCGCCGCTATCGAGGCCTTGGGCGCCAAGCCCTGGCGCCACGAGCCGGACCCGAACTCCATCGAGGCCAAGTCCCTGGGCATCGACGCCAGCCTAGCCCGCCGCGTGCTCGGCTTCGAGAGCCGGCTGGACGCGCCCAAGGCGGTGGCCTGGACCATGGATTGGTATCGCCGCCAGGACCAAGGCGAGGACGCGCTCGCCCTCGTCCACGAGCAGATCGCCCGCTACGAAGAGCTGAAATGACCGTCCCTGCCTGCCGCTTCTGCCGCGCGCCCCTGACCCAGACCTTCCTGGACCTGGGAGAACAGCCGCTCGCCAACAGCTATCTGACGAAGGAAGAGCTGCAGGCAGGGACGGAGAAGTTCTATCCGCTGCACACCCGGGTCTGCGGATCCTGCTTCCTGGTCCAGGCGGACGATCCGGTCTCGGCCGACGAGATCTTCGATTCCGGCTACGCCTATTTCTCCTCCTATTCCGAAAGCTGGGTGGCCCACGCCAAGCGCTACGCCGAGGCGATGGCGGCGCGCTTCGGACTGGGGCCGCAGTCGCTGGTGATCGAGGTCGCCTCGAACGACGGCTATCTGCTGCAGCACTTCAAGGCGATGGGCGTGCCTGTCCTGGGGATAGAGCCCACCGCCAACACCGCCGCCGCGGCGGTGGAGAAGGGCGTCCCGACCGAGGTCGCCTTCTTCAACGACGCCACGGGCCGGGCCCTGGCCGCCCGCGGCGTGGCCGCCGACCTGATGGCCGGCAACAACGTCCTGGCCCATGTGCCGGACATCGGCGACTTCGTGGCCGGCTTCCGTCATGTGCTGAAGCCCGAGGGCGTGCTGACCTTCGAGTTCCCGCACCTTCTGAACCTGATCGAGAAGGTGCAGTTCGACACCATCTATCACGAGCACTACTCCTACCTGTCGCTGCTGGCGGTGGAGCGGGTGCTGCGCGCCAACGGCCTGCGCCCGTTCGACGTGGAGCTCTTGCCGACGCATGGCGGTTCGCTTCGCCTGTTCTGCGCTCATGAGGCTTCGAGTCATGCCGAGACGGACGCACTCCGGGCGCTCCGCGCGCGCGAGGACGAGGCGGGGCTGGCCAGGCTCTCCACCTATGAAGGGTTCACCGCCAAGGTGGAGGCGGTGCGGGCGCAGTTCCTGGCCTTCCTGGATCGCGCCGATGCGGAGAGGAAGACGGTGGCGGCCTATGGCGCGGCGGCCAAGGGCAACACCTTCCTGAACTACTGCGCGGTGACCAAGACCGACATCGTCGCGGCCTTCGACGCCAATCCGCACAAGCAGAACCGCTTCCTGCCCGGCAGCCATATCCCGATCTACGGCCCCGAGAAGGTGGCGGAGATCCAGCCGGACTACATCGTGATCCTGCCCTGGAACCTGAAGGACGAGATCATGGGCCAGCTCGCCCATGTGCGCGACTGGGGCGGCCGGTTCGTGATCGCCGCGCCAGACACCCAAGTCCTCGACTGATGCGCTTCTCGCCGACCGCTATCGAGGGGGTGACCCTGGTCGAGATCGAGCCGGTCTCCGACGCGCGCGGCTTCTTCGCCCGGCTGCACTGCCCTGAGGAATTCGCTCACGCCGGCCACCCCTTCGTCCCCGCCCAGACCAGCCTGTCGCGGAACACCGCCGCCTTCACCCTGCGCGGCCTTCACTACGAGGCGCCGCCGCACGAGGAGGCCAAGCTGGTGCGAGTGACCCGCGGCCGGATCTTCGACGTGGCGGTGGACCTTCGGGCGGACAGCCCGACCTATCTGAAGTGGACCGGCGCCGAGCTGTCGGCGGAGAACGGCAAGGCTCTGCTGATCGGGCGCGGCATGGCCCACGGCTTCCTCACCCTCGAGCCGGACACCGACGTGCTCTATCAGATCGACCGCATCTTCACGCCCGGCCACGGCCGCGGCGCGCGGTGGAACGACCCGGCCTTCGCAATCGAATGGCCGGCCCAGCCGCAGGTGATCTCGGAACGCGACGCCGCCTATCCCAACCACGGGAGCGTCTGAGGTGGCCCGCATCCTGCTGACCGGCGCCAGTTCCTTCTCCGGCCTCTGGATCGCCGAGGCCCTGGCCGCCGCGGGGCATGAGGTGACCGCGCCCCTGAAGCGGCAGGAAGCGGACTATTCCGGCCTGCGCGCCGAGCGCGTGGTGCGGCTGAAGCGTTCGGCGGACGCGGTGTTCGACGCGCCGTTCGGCTCGGCGAGGTTTCTGGACCTGGCGGCGAGGGGCGTCGATCTCCTGGCTCATCACGCCGCCGACATCCCCAACTATCGCTCGGCCGACTACGACGTGATGGCGGGCGTCGCGCGCAACACCGAGGGGCTCGAGGCGGTCTTCCGCGCCTGCGCCCGGGCCGGCGCACGGGCCGCCGTCGTCACCGGCACCACCTTCGAGGCGGGGGAGGGCGGCGGCGGGGCCGGAGACCTGGCGGTCAGCCCCTATGGGCTTTCCAAGACCTTGACCAACGAGGCGGCGCGGCACTTCGCCCCTTGGTCGGGGCTGGGCTTCGGCAAGTTCGTGGTGGCGGCTCCCTTCGGGGTTCTGGAGGAAGGGCGCTTCGCCTGGTCGCTGTTCCAGGCCTGGTTCGACGGGCGCCCCGGCCAGGTGCGAACGCCCCGCTATGTGCGCGACAACATACCCGCGCCGCTTCTGGCCGCCGCCTATGCAGGACTGACGGCGCGGTTGCTCGATGGGGCGGGAACCGCTTTCGGCCGCCCCGCCGGCTTCATCGGGACCCAAGCCGCCTTCGCCGAGCGCCTGGCCGCGGAGATGCGGCCGCGCCTGGGCTTGCCCTGCGAGGTCGAGAGCCTACCCCAGCCGGAGCTCGCCGAACCGGAGCGGCGCGTGAACAGCGACCCGGCCATTCCGCCCGATTGGGACGCCGCGGCCTTCTGGGACGACTACGCCGCCTACTACCGGCGGCTGGCGGAGACCGGCCGGCTCGCCGCCCCGGCTTAAGTCTGCAGCCCAGCCTCGACCACGGCCTTTTCGATCATGGCGTAGTAGTCGGCGGCGAATTGCTTGGTCTGGCCCAGGGGGCTCGCCTTCAGGCGGTCCCGCATCCCGCGGCGCAGCTCGCCGATCCGCTCCGGCTGGCCGGCCAGGGCGACGGCGATGTCAACATATTCGTCGGTCGTGCGGGCGCAGAACTCGCCAAGGCCGGCGTTGTTGAGCACCGAATAGCTCAGCCGCTCGAACACCGCCGGCCCGACCTTGGTCACCACCGGCACCCCCATCCAGAGCGACTCGCAGGTCGTGGTGCCGCCGGTCTGGGGGAAGGTGTCGAGCGAGATGTCCATCTGATTGTAGAAGGGCAGGTGTCGGCCGCGGACGGCCTCGAACACCACCCGCTCGGGCGCCACGCCCTCGGAGGCGAAGACGGCGCGTATGTTGTCGCGGAAGGTGGCCGCCCCGCCCTCCGGCCGCACGAAGAGGAACTTCGAACCCGGCGTCCGGGCCACGCACCGGGCCCATGCGGCGACCACCTCCCGCCCGTACTTGTAGGGATTGTTGGCGGTGCCGAAGGTGACGTAGCCGTTGCGTTCCACCGGCGCGACCGGCTCGACTTTCGGCTCCTCGCGGAAGGCGCCTTCGCCCAGGGCGTACCAGCCGTGCGGCAGGACGAGCGGCTTTTCGATCACCAGCCGCGGATCATCCGGGACCATGTAGGGATCGAGGACGAGGTAGTCGATCTCCTCCAGGCCGGCCGAATGGGGATAGCCGACCCAGCTCGCCGACAGCGGGGCGGGCTTGTAGCCCATGACCGAGAGCTTGTTCATATGGGTGGAGCCGCCCAGTTCGATCAGCATGTCGAGCTGGTCGTCGGCGATCATTTGGGCCGCATCGCGGTCGGAAATGTCCTTCTTCCAGCGGAAGGCGTCGACCCAGCCGGTGATGGCCTTCTGCGTGCCGTCCTCCTCGCCCTGGTAGTAGGAGTAGCAATAGACCTCGAAGCGATCCCGGTCGTAGTGCTGGAAGAGCGGCAGGGCGAAATAGGCCACCGGGTGCCCCCGCAGGTCGGACGACATGAAGCCGACGCGGATCTTGCCGTTGGGCGTGCGAGGGCCGCGATGGGCGATCGGGTTGCGCGCGACGGCGGCCTCCACCAGCCGGCCCCAGATCCGGTGCTGCTCGATCAGCTCCAGCCGGTCCTCGTCGGTCTTCACCCGCGCCAGGTGGGCGAGAAGCGCGGTGTGCCGGCCGGACTCGGCCCAGGTGCGGCCGACGTCCCTGAAGCTGCCCAACTTCTCCATGTCGTCGTAGGCGGCCAGCCGCACCATCAGCTCGTAGGCGACCTTCAGGTTGGCGGCGGTCATCGGCAACCGGTCGAGCACTTCGCGCAGGATGCCGTAGCCGCGCTCCAGATTGGCGGCCTCGTCGCCGTGGCGGGAGCGTCCGTAGCTCTCGGCCAGCGAGACCCGGTAGCGGACATTGTCCGGGTCCAGCTCCACGGCCTGTTCGAAATGGGCGTTGGCGCGCGGCCGGTCGTAGTCGGCTATGCCGTAGGCGAGCTGGAAGTGGATCGCCGCCTCGTTGGGCCGCCGTTCCAGGAGCTCCAGCAGATACTGCTCGGCCTCGCGCGTCGCGCCCGTGCGGCGTATGGCGACGGCGCGGGCCTCGATCAGCCGGACGTCGTCGGGATTGGCTGCGAGGCCCTGGTCGATCGCCGCCAGGCTGCCGTGGGCGTCTCCCGCCTCGGAGATGACGGCGGAAAGGTCGAGCCAGGCGTCGACGAGGGTGGGTTTCAGCTTGGTCGCCAGGCTGAACCGCATCCGCGCCTTCTCCAGGTCGCGCGCGTACCAGTAGGCGCGGCCCAGGCTGCGCTGGGCCTCTGCGTCGCCGGGCGCCAGCCGCACCAGCTTGGTGAAGGCGTCGATGGCGGCGGGATTGCGGGTGTCGTTGTAGACGTTGCCCTTGTTGTTGAGCACGCCCTTGTTCTTCGGGTCGAGCTTGCCGGCGCGGTCGAGGGCGACGAGAGCTTCGTCGTAGCGCTGGAGTCGACGCAGGGCGACGCCGCGCAGGTTCCACAGGTCCACGTCCTTGGGGTGCCGCTCGACGGCCTTCGCCGTCCAGGACTCGGCCTGCTCGTAGCGCTGCCGGCGAACCAGGATCGCGCCAAAGTTCCGATAGACCGCCGCCGGCGCGTTCGGGTCGCGACCGATCTCGGCGTCCATGAAGGCGACGGCCTCGTCGAACCGGCCGGCCTGCAGGGCGGCTTCGGCGGGGGCGAACCTGTCGTTGCTCATGCGGCGTCCTGTCGTGCGGGCCGGAGCCTCGGCCTCGCCGAAAGCGCCCCTCGCCGCTGGGATGGGAATGGCGGGCCAGGCGCGGCGAACCGGCGACCCAGGATCGCGCGCAATCTAGAGGCGCCGCTTGCCGGCGCCAACCGCCGCCCTCAGCGGCTAAATCGCCATTTCAGCGCCAGGATGGTCGCCGACAGCGCCAGGCAGACCGAGTTGGCGCCGATCACCGGCCAGCTCTCGATCATGACGCCATAGGCGATCCAGAGGCTGAAGCCGGTCACGGTGACCATGTACATGCGCAGCGACACCGAGGCGGCGTCGCGGGTGCGCCAGATCTTCACGATCTGCGGCGTGAAGCTGGCCATGGAGCACAGGGCGGCGGCGGTCCCGATCAGGTCGGCGGCGGAGAGCGGCATGAGCGCTCAACGGCCGCGCACGGCCCCGGTTGCCGCCGCCGAAGAGGGTCAGAACGCGTACTGGGTGCGGAAGGTGTAGATCTTCAGCTCCTGGCCCACCTGGGCGCCGGCCGGCGGCGTGGCTGTCCCGAACGCCGCGCCGCCCGGCGAGAGCCGGTCGATCGACACGTCCTGATAGGCCAGCTGGAAGCGCAGCACCGCATTGACGTACCAGTTGAGCCCGAGGCTCCAGATCTCCTGTTCCCCGCCGCGGACGCTCGAGGCGCCGGGCGCCGTCCCGGGCGCCCCCGCCGCATGGTTCAGGTCGAGTTTCGAATAGCGCAGGCCCAGCTCCCACGCGCCCCAGTCGCCGGCGGCCAGATCGAACGGCTTGGCCGGTCGCGGCGCGTCGAAGGTCCCGTTGCCGGCCGCATAGCGGCGCGGCTCGCCGGTGAGGGTCCAGCCCGCCTGGGCGTACCAGCCGGAGAAGTTCGGATCGGCGAAGGCGCCCTTCCGGTCCACCTCGATGTCGAAGTACTCGCTCTGGACATAGAGGTTCTTCCACTGGGCTCCGAATTCGGCGCCCAGTGAAGTCAGGCCGTCGGCGTCCAGGTTGCCGGTGTCCACCAGGCGCGTCCCGTCCACCCGCATCTCCGGCCGCTCGCGCAGGCGGATGGGCGTCGGCGCCTGGCCGGCCACTTCCGGCCCGGTGGCGGCGGGATTGAGCACGCGCGTGCCGTTGACGCCGAGATGGACCAGCGAATGCTCGCCCTTGAACGGAACGAAGGTCAGCCGCCCGACCAGCGCGCTCTGCTCGTCGAAGGTCTGGACCGTCACCAGGTTGCCGGTCAGCGAAAGGGCCGCCGTCCACCGGTCGCCGCCACCGAACAGGGTGGCCGCGGCGCGGCCGTCGCCGCTGGCGATGCCGCGGACCATCTCGGCCGGCGCCGCACGCTCGGCGAACAGCGAGCCTGCGACCGAGGTGTCGCCGTCCATGTCGACGGGGGCCGGATAGGCGCCGATCCGCAGCCGGGCCGGGCCGAGGCCGTTGTATTGCACCCAGGCGGCGCTAATCTTGCCGGCCTCCTCGGCGCCCGTACCCCCGAAGTCGTAGATGAAGTTGTACTCGAAATCGCCGAAGGCCTTGCCCTCGATCCCCAGCCGCGCCCGGCGGAAATTGGTGCCGTCGGACAGGTCCCGCGCCCGGTCGTTCTCCGTGGCGTCGCCGAAGGAGCCGCGGCGGAAGTCGGAGCCGAGGGGGCCGGCCGAGGCCTGGTCGTAACGGGTCGCGTCGAACTGCACGATGGCTCGCAGGGAGGCGGTGAAGCGGCCGTCGGCGCTGGTGAAGGTCGGCCGGCCGTTGGCGATCGAGGCGACGGCCGGGGGCGGGCCTGAGCGGGCCGGAGCGGCGGGCGAGGCTGCAGCCGCCATAGCCGGAGCTGGCTTCGCCGCGGCCGCCGCCTTCAACTCTGTGAGCTGGGCCTGCATCTGGGCGAGCTGCGCCTCCAGGGCGCGGATGCGCGCCTCGGTGGCCTCGTCGGCGGCCGCGAGGCCAGGCCAGGCGAGGGTGACGACGGCGACGCCGAGGAGGAGTTTGGTTTTGCCGGACATTGGACCTTCGGCCTTTCTTTAACGGCGGCGCAGGCGGCGAATCGCTCGATCCGGCCGGCGCCATTCTGCTTGTGTACGGACGATTCGGGCAGCTTGGGCCGCTGTCATGTCGGTGACATAAGGGTGAGGCCCACTGACGGGCGGCCGGAGTGGAGATTCGCGTGGCCCCGCCTTCATCGCCCCGCTCCCTGGGACGTTTCGGCCCGGCCATGCCGGTGCTGGCGGCCGGGGCCGCCGGCCTGGGCGGGATCGCGGTCCTGGGCGTCGTGGCCGACGCGCCGGTCGCGGCCTGGTGGATCGCCGCCCTGGCGGCCGGCGTCACGGCGGCGGCGGCCTGGCGCACCTCCGAAGGCGCCTCGCAGGTCGAGGTCCGGGGCGTCGAGCCCGGGCCCGCCCGGAACGACGTCCCGTTCTATGCTGGGCTGGTGGAAGCCTTGCCCGATCCGGTGCTGGTGATCTCCGCGCATGAACCCGATGATCTGACCAGCCGGCGCTTCGTCCTGGTTAACGCCGCCGCCCGGGAGCTCCTGCGGATACAATTTGACGCAGGCCTGCTGGTCACCGCCATCCGCGATCCGGACGTGCTGGAGGCGGTCGACGAGGCGCTGTTCGGCGGCATCGCCTCCGAAGCCCTGTACGAGCTCGGCGGGGTTCAGGACCGGGTGCTGAAGGCGATCGCCAAACCGCTGGGCGAAGGGCCGGGCGGCGGGCGTCTGGCCCTGCTGGTGTTGCGCGACGAGACCGACGTGCGCCGGGCCGAACGCACCCGCGCCGACTTCCTGGCCAATGCCAGCCACGAACTGCGCACCCCGCTCGCCTCCTTGAGCGGGTTCATCGAGACCCTGCGCGGCCACGCCCGGACGGATGCGGAGGCCCGCGACCGGTTCCTCGGCATCATGCAGGCCCAGGCCGAACGCATGTCGCGCCTGATCGACGACCTGTTGTCCTTGAGCCGTATCGAGCTCAACGAGCACATCGCCCCGGCGGGGGAGGTGGATCTGGCCCAAACCGTGATGGATGTGGTCGAATCCCTCGGGCCGCTGGCCAGGGATCGCGGGGTGCGGTTGGAGACCGATCTGCCCGGCCTCGGCCAGACCCGGGTGATCGGGGACCGCGACCAGATCATCCAGGTCGTCCAGAACCTGGTGGACAACGCCATCAAATACACGCCGCGGGAAGCGGCGGTCTCGATCTCGGTACGAGGCGGCCTGACGGCCGAGGCCGCGACGGCGCCCCTGAACCCGCAGGCCTCGCGACTTTCCCTGCTGACGCCCGACCACGGCCCGGACCTCTATGCGGCGGTGCGGGTCACCGATTCCGGCGTCGGCCTGGCGCGCGAGCACCTGCCACGGCTCACCGAGCGGTTCTACCGCGTCGAAGGCCAGAAGAGCGGCGAACGGTCGGGCACCGGCCTCGGCCTCGCCATCGTCAAGCATATCGCCAACCGCCATCGCGGCGGCCTGGCCGTGGAGAGTCAGCCGGGCGCGGGAGCGACTTTCACCGCCTATTTCCCCATGGCGCCGGCCCTTAACGCTGCAACAAAACTGTCGTGAAATCGTCACGGGCGGTCCGCAAAAACGAGGCAATTTCCGCCTCACCGGAACGGGGCCTCGGTCGCGGCTTCCGGAACCTTTCTCGACCGGATCTTGCGCGATACGCCCGATGCCGAACCCGACGCCGCCCGCTCGCCGGTGCGCCCAATCTCTTGAAGCGTCAGCCTGGGCGACGGTGCTAGGACTTAAGCGTCCGCTTCGCCGGCGGCGATAAGTTCAGGAAGCGCGCATGACCGAGCACATCGTCAAGTCCTACGAGGACGAACTCAACACCCTGACCGCCGAGTGCGCCCGCATGGGGGGGCTGTGCGAGGCGCAGGTCGGCGACGCGGTCGACGCGGTGGTCAAGCGCGACCAGGCCCTGGCCGAGACCATCGTCGCCCGCGATGCGCGGCTCGACGCCCTGGAAGCCGACATCGAACGCAAGGCGATCCGACTGATCGCCTTGCGCCAGCCCATGGCCAACGATCTGCGCAAGACCGTCTCGGCCATGAAGATCGCCACCAATCTCGAGCGCTGCGGCGACCTCGCCAAGAACATCGCCAAGCGCAGCATCGTGCTGAACGAAGCCGAGCCGATCATGCCGCTGACCCGCTCGATCGAGCGGATGGGCCGTCTCGTTCAGGGCCGGCTGAAGGACGTGCTGGACGCCTACACCGCCTCGGATCTCGATCGCGCCGTCGCCGTCTGGTCGCGCGACGACGAGGTGGACGAGCACTACAACAGCCTGTTCCGTGAGCTGCTCACCTACATGATGGGCGATCCGCGCACCATCACGGCCTGCGCCCACCTGCTGTTCGTGGCCAAGAACTTCGAACGCATCGGCGACCACGCCACCAACATCGCCGAGATCATTCACTACGAGATTTCGGGCGAGGAGCTGGTCTCGGCCGACCGGCCCAAGACCGACGACCTGACAAGCTGACCGCCGATAGGAGCGCCGCATTGACCCCGCACATCCTGGTCGTCGAGGACGAGGACGCGCTCTCGACCCTCCTGCAATACAATCTCGAGAAGGACGGCTATGACGTGGCCGTGGCCGGCGACGGGGAAGAGGCCCTGACGCTGGTCTCCGAGCGCCTGCCGGACATCATCGTGCTGGACTGGATGCTGCCGAAGATCTCCGGCATCGAGGTCTGCCGCAGGCTGCGCCAGCGCTCGGAAAGCCGCAACGTGCCGATCATCATGCTCACCGCCCGCGGGGAGGAGAGCGACCGGATCCGCGGCCTCGACACCGGCGCAGACGACTACATCGTCAAGCCCTTCGCCATGAGCGAGCTGGCCGCCCGCATCCGCGCCGTGCTGCGCCGGATCCGGCCTGGCCTCGCCGAAGACCGGGTGCACGTGGGCGATATCGTCATCGACCGGGTGGCGCACCGGGTGAAGCGCAGCGGCAAGGAGATCCACCTCGGGCCGACCGAGTTCCGCCTGCTCGACTACCTGATGCAGCATCCGGGCCGGGTGTTCTCCCGCGAGCAGCTTCTGGACGCGGTCTGGGGGTCGGACGTCTATGTCGAGGCCCGCACGGTCGACGTGCACGTGGGGCGCTTGCGCAAGGCGCTGAACCGCGACGAAGGTCACAGCGACCCGATCCGCACCGTCCGCTCGGCCGGCTATTCCCTCGATATGGACGCCTGATCCGCATCGCGCGGAACGGTGTTATGCTTCGGCGCTCGTACAGGAGGGCCGGATGCTCAGGCTCGATCACGTCGTCTTTCCGGTGCGCGACGCCGCGCGCAGCCTCGCCTTCTATCGCGACGTCCTCGGCCTTCCGCTGGCCGAGGCGCACGAAGGGGACGACTGGGGCTCCTATCCTTGGCTGATGATGATCTTCGCCCTGCCCGACGGCGGGGAGATCGCCCTGGTGGAGCTGAAGGACGCCCCGCGCCCGAAGGCGCTAAAGGACGTTCCAAGGGACGTCCGCCACTACGCCATGGCGGAGGGGTCCGTCGGCGAGCTCGCCGCCTGGCGCAGGAAGCTCCGCGCCGCGGGCGTGCGCTATTGGGAAGAGGACCACGGCGCTCAGCAGTCGCTGTATTTCGAGGATCCTGACGGCGTGGTGCTGGAGATCACCGCCCCGCCCAGCCGCCCGAACGGCTCGGCGGCCGAACGCGCGGCGCGCACCGTGCAGCGCTGGCTCGGCGCGTCGTCCGCCCCGCACTGAGCGGGCGCGGCGGGCGAGCTTGACCCGGCCGGGACCACGGGCCAAACGCTGAGCCCCATGAACATCCTGCTAGTGGGGTCGGGCGGGCGCGAACACGCCCTGGCCTGGAAGATCGCCGCCTCTCCCCTGACCTCGCGGCTGGTGATGGCGCCGGGCAATCCCGGCATGGCCGGGCTTGGCGAAGTGCGCAACGTCAAGGCCACCGACGTCCCAGGCCTTGTCGCCCTGGCGCGGGAGGTGGAGGCCGACCTCGTGGTGATCGGGCCGGAGGTCGCCGTCGAGGCGGGCCTGGCCGACGCCCTGGACGAGGCGGAGATCTCCTGTTTCGGGCCGGTGGCCCAGGCTGGCCAGCTGGAGAGCTCCAAGGCCTTCACCAAGGCGTTCTGCGACCGCCACGGTCTGCCCACCGGCGGCTACGTGATCGCCGAGGAGGCGGTCGCCGCCAAGGCCGCCCTCGACCGCTTCGCCCCGCCCTATGTGATCAAGGCCGACGGGCTTGCGGCAGGCAAGGGGGTGGTCATCGCCCAGGACCGGGCCGCGGCGGAAGCGGCCATCGACGACGCGCTCGGCGGCCGATTCGGCGCAGCGGGCGCCCGGGTGGTGATCGAGGAATATCTGGAGGGCGAGATCGGCTCGCTCTTCGCGCTCTGCGACGGCGAGCGCTCGATCCTGTTCGGCGCGGCCCAGGACCACAAACGCGCCTATGACGGCGAGCAGGGCCCCAACACCGGCGGCATGGGGACCTATTCGCCGGCCCCGGTCTTCACGCCGCAACTGATCGACCAGGTCCGCACGCGCCTGGCCGAACCTGCCTTCGCCGGCATCGCGGCCGAAGGCGCGCCCTATCGCGGCGTGCTGTTCGTCGAGCTGATGGCCACAAAGGACGGCCCGAAGCTGGTGGAGTTCAACGTCCGCTTCGGCGATCCGGAGTGCCAGGTGCTGATGTTGCGGCTGGAGAGCGACATCGTTCCCTATCTGCTTGCCTGCGCCACCGGCATGCTGGATGAGGTTCCGCCGCCGGTTTGGAGCCGGGACGCCGCCATCTGCGTGGTGCTGGCCGCCCGCGGCTATCCGGAGGCGCCGGAGACCGGATCGATCATCCGCGGCGCCGACCAGGACTTCGGCCCCGACGTCGTGGTCTTCCACGCCGGGACCTCACAGGACGAGGACGGAACCCTGCGCGCCGCCGGCGGCCGGGTGCTGAACGTCTGCGCCCGCGGCGCCACCCTGGCCGAAGCCCGCGACAAGGCCTACGCCGCCATCGCCAAGATCGATTGGCCGGAGGGGTTCCACCGCACCGACATCGGCTGGCGGGCGCTTTCCACCTAGGTTCGATTCTCTTCGAACATCCGGTATCTTTTCCGCCTCGCCGCTTGCCGTCGTTACGGCAGCCTCGGTATGTTGCGTTCAAACAAGTGTAAGAGATCGAAGGGGAGCGCGATGGCCGACGCCGCCGAACAGCAGCGCGAGCAGCTGAACACCGGAACCAAGCCGGTCGCCGAGACCCACCGCTTCGACGAGGCGGCGCTCGAGGCCTGGATGCGCGCCAATGTGGAGGGCTACGAAGGCCCGCTCGAAGTGCGCCAGTTCAAGGGCGGCCAGTCCAACCCGACCTACCAGCTCGTCACCCCGGGCAAGAAATACGTCCTGCGCCGCAAGCCGCCGGGCAAGCTTCTGCCGTCGGCCCACGCGGTCGACCGGGAATACAAGGTGATCACCGCCCTTTATCCGACCGGCTTTCCCGTGGCGCGCACCTACGGCCTCTGCACGGACGAGGCGGTGATCGGCACCATGTTCTACGTGATGGACATGGTGGAGGGCCGGATCCTCTGGGACCAGCAGCTGCCCCAGTACGAACCGGCGGAGCGCCGGGCGATCTTCACCGCCAAGATCCAGACCCTGGCCGATCTGCACAACACCGACTACGAGGCCATCGGCCTCGGCGACTACGGCAAGCCCGGCAACTATATGGGCCGCCAGGTCGACCGCTGGACCAAGCAGTACAAGGCCTCGGAGACCACCCGCATCGAGGAGATGGAGCGGCTGATCGAATGGCTGCCCCAGAGCCTGCCGCCGCAGGAGCGCACCTCGGTGGTCCACGGCGATTACCGCCTCGACAACATGGTGATCCATCCGACCGAGGCCCGCGTGATCGCGGTGCTGGACTGGGAGCTCTCCACGCTCGGCGAACCGCTGGCCGATTTCACCTATCTGCTGATGAACTGGGTGAACGGCACCATCGCCCAGCTTCCGGACCTCAAGGCCCACGGCATCCCCACCATCGACGAGGCGGTCGAGATCTATTGCCACCGTACCGGCCGGTCAGGGATCCACGACTTGGACTGGTTCTTCGCCTACAACATGTTCCGCCTGGCCGGCATCTGCCAAGGCATCGTCGGGCGGGTCCGCGACGGCACCGCCAACCATCCGCAGGCCGCCGCCATGGCCGAGCGCGTGCCGCTTCTGGCGAGTTCCGCCTGGAAGTACGCCCAGAAGGCAGGGGCCTGAACGGCGATCGCTCGGGAATCTAGGGCGTCTGGGAAGCGCGATCCGCGGCGCCGAGGGCTCTCCGGAGCAGCGCGTCCAGCGCCGCGTCGTCCTCGAACTGAGCCTTCACCGGCCAGGCGGCGACCAGTGCGCGCCAGGCGGCCGGCAGGCGCACCCAGTCCTTCTCGGTAGTGACGAGCCCAGCGCCGGCGGCTTTGGCGCGCGCCTCCAGCGCCCGCAGGGTTCCCTCGTCGTAGGCGAAATGGTCGGGGAAGGGGGCGAAGTCCACCAGACGGCAGCCGGCCGCCTGCAGGGCGCGCTCCACCTTCCACGGCATGCCGACCCCGGCGAAGCCGAGCTGCGGGCCTTCCGGCGGCGGGGCGGCCGGGGCGAGCCGCGCGATCAGGAGCGGCTTTCCGGCGAACAGGGCGACCAATTCCGGATCAGGCGCCGCCAGATCGGCCGGCAGCATCAGCACCACCGCATCGGCGCGCGCGAGGCCCTTCGTCAACGGCTCGCGCAGGGGGCCGGCCGGGAAGACCCCTCGGCGGCCGAACGGCCAGGCGCCGTCGCGCGTCTCGCCGTCCACCACCACCAGGGATAGGGCCTTGCGCAGGGTGGGATTCTGGTGGCCGTCGTCCAGCACCACGGCCCGCGCGCCGGCCGCCACGGCCGCCCGGGCGCCGGCCGGCCGGTCGCGGGCGACCCAGACCGGCGCGTCCTGCGCCATCATCAGCGGTTCGTCGCCAACCTCCGCAGCGGTGTGCTTCAGCGGATCGACCTGCACCGGCCCAGGCAACGAACCTCCATAGCCGCGCGAGACGGCGTGCGCGCCCGGCGCGCGACGCAGGATCTCGCGCACCACCGGCGTCTTGCCCGTTCCGCCCACCGTCAGGCCGCCGACGCAGATCACCGGCGCGCCGGGATCGATCGGCTGGGCGCGGGCGATCCGCCGCGCCGTCGCCCAGGCCCAGATCCAGGAGAGCGGCGTCAGCAGGGCCCGCATCACTCGGCCGGGCGCCGGGTCGCGCAGATACCACCAGCGGGGCGTGGACAGCTTCATGGCGCAGGCAGCAGAGGTTCGATGCGCGCCAGCGCCTCGTCCAGCGCGCCCTGTCCCCGAGCCGCATAGGCGAAGGCCGCCTCGCCGATGCGCCGGGCGATCATGGGGTTGTCGAGCAGGCCGCGCACATGGCGGGTCAGCGCCGCCGGATCGGCGGCCTCCAGGGCGGCGACTTCTGCGAACATCTCGTCATAGATGGCCTGGGCGTTGAACACGTGAGGGCCGGTCACGACGGGCTTGCCCAGCCGTGCCGGCTCCAAGGGGTTGTGGCCGCCGATCTCGAGCGCGAAGCCGCCGCCCATCGCCACCACGTCGGCCAGGCGGAAGAAGAGGCCCATCTCCCCCAGGGTGTCGGCCAGATAGGCCTGGGTGTCCGGCCGCAGGGTTCCGCCTTCCGAGCGCCGGGCGAACCTGAGGCCTAGGCCCTGCAATAACTCCGCGACCTCCGCGCCGCGCTCCGGATGCCGCGGGGCGACCACGATCAGAGCGTTCGGCGCCGCCTGCATCAATGCAGGGACCATCAGGGCCTCCTCCCCCGGATGGGTGCTGGCCGCCAGCACCACCTTCCGCTCGCCGCGCGCAGCCTGCAGCCGGGCGAGTTCGGCCTCGTCGGCCGGCAGCGGCTCGCCCACCAGTTTCAGGTTCAGCCGGCCATCGATGCCGGCGCCGAGCGACCGCAACCGCGCCTCGGTCTCGGCCTCCTGCGGCAGGACGATGTCGAAGGCCGAAAGCAACGCCCTGGCGGCGGCCGGCGCGCGCCTCCAGCCTCTGGCGCTGTCCTTGGTCATGCGGGCGGAGACCAGGGCCAGGCGCACGCCCCGCGCCCGTGCAGCCCCGATCAGGTTCGGCCACAGCTCGCTTTCCACGAAGATTCCCGCCGACGGCCGCCAATGGTCCAGGAACCGGCGCACGGCTCGCGGACCATCGACGGGGGCGTACTGGTGGATGACGCCGGGCGGCAGCCGCCGGGCCAGCAGTTCGGCCGAAGTGCGCGTGCCCGAGGTGACCAGCAGGGCGAGGTCGGGCCGCCGCGCCTGCAGGGCCTGGGTCAGTGGCAGCAGCGACAGGCTCTCGCCCACCGAGACGCCGTGCAACCAGACGAGCGGCCCGTCCGGGCGGGCTTTCGAAGGCCGGCCCAGGCGCTCGCCCAGGCGCGCGGGGTCTTCCTTTCCGGCGCGGGCGCGGCGGGTCAGGATGCCCGGCGCGAGCGGTTCAGCCAAGCCGGTGACGGCGCCGTAGAGCGCAAGGGCGAGCGGCGGCAAGAAGCTCAGACCGCGTGGACGAGGGCCAGCCGGCAGGACTGGCTCTGCCCCGTCTCCACCTGCAAGGTGGCGTGGCCGATGCCGAAGCGGTGAGCCAGGCCCTCGCAGGTCTCGTGCAGGAAGGCGTCGCCGTCGAGGTTTTCCGGCCGGACGAGATGGACGGTCAGGGCCGTCTCGGTGGTGCTCATGGCCCAGACGTGCAGGTCGTGCACCTCGGTCACCCCGGGCTGTGAAGCCAGCCAGGCGCGGACGGCCTCCACGTCCATGCCGCGGGGCGCGGCGTCCAGCGCCAGGTCCACGGAATCTCGCAAGAGGCCCCAGGTCCCCGCGACGATGACGGCGGCGATCAGCAGGCTGAGCGCCGGGTCGATCCAGAGCAGGCCGGTGAACGCGATGATCAGGGCGCCGATCACGACCGCCAGCGACACCGCCGCGTCGGCCGCCATGTGCAGGAACGCCCCGCGGATGTTCAGGTCCTCCTGACCCCGCAGGAAGAGCAGGGCGGTGGCGGTGTTGATCACCACGCCGATGGCCGCCACCGCCATCACCGGGCCGGTGGCGATGGGGGCGGGCTCCATGAAGCGGTGGACGGCTTCCGATACGATCACGCCCACGGCCACAAGCAGCAGCACGGCGTTGGTGAGCGAGGCTAGGATCGTCGCCTTGGAGAGCCCATAGGTTCGCCGAGAGGTCGGGGCTGCCCGGGCGAGCACCGTCGCCCCCCACGCCACCACCAGGCTCAGCACGTCCGAGAGGTTGTGGCCGGCGTCCGCCAGCAGGGCCAGCGATCCCGACCACAGGCCCGCGGCGACCTCCGCGATCACAAAGGCGGTGTTGAGGGCGATGCCGATGGCGAAGGCGCGGCCAAAGTCCTTCGGCGCATGGTGATGATGGCCGTGGTCGTGGCCATGGCCGTCCGCATGGTGCGAGCCATGGCCGTGATGATGATGCCCGTGCGCGTGGCCCATGGCCCTATGTCTCACCCGCGCGGCGAAGGATCAATCCGCCCGACCCGCGGCCAGGGCGTCGGCCTGCCGGGTGACGGCGGTCAGCCTGGCCGACCAGTCGGCGATCAGGGCTTCGATCACCGCATCGTCGGCGTCGGGCGGCACGTGGAGCGGGCCTTCCCAGACGGTCGCGCCGCGCCCGAAAGGCCAGGCGAAGGTCACCCTGTCCCAGGTGTCGAGCTGGATGGCTGGCGAAACCCCCACCCCCATCAGATAGACCGGCGCGCCGGTGCGTCGGGCGATCTGCAGCGCGCCGGGCGCGACCACCTCGTTGGGACCGCGCGGGCCGTCCGGCGTGATGACGAAGACCCCGCCGCCCTTCACCCAGGTCACCGCCTCGCGGATGGCGGCCACGGCCGCTCGGGCCTTGGCGGAATCGCCTTGCTTGGCCGAGGAGACGCGGATGGCGGGAAAACGCGCCCGCTCCAGGGCCTGGGCGATGAACTCCCCGTCGGCGGACGGCGAGACCATGCAGCGCAGCTTGTTTCGCCGCCACCAGATCTGAGCCAGGCCGAGGGCGAGCGGGATCCGTCCATGCCAGAAGAGGGCGATCGCCGGCACGTCGTCCTTCAGCACCGGCTCCATGCACTCCAGGCCCTCGTGCCGCCAACGCACGGTGCGCCGCGTGACGACGAGCACCAGCCAGAGGATCCAGCTCAAGAACGCCTGGACCCAAGGTCTCCGGATCAGCTTCTTCACGCCGCCGTCTCCGCCTCGAGATCCTGGCTGCGGGCAAGGCGGGCGTAGAGGCCCCCGGCGGCCATCAGGGCGGCGTGGTCGCCGGTCTCGGTCACCCGGCCGCGGTCGATCACATAGATCCGGTCCGCTCCCCGAACGGTGGACAGCCGGTGCGCGATGAGGATGGTGGTGCGGCCGGCCATCAGCCGGCCGAGCGCGGCCTGGACCTGGGCCTCGCTTTCGGTGTCGAGGGCGCTGGTGGCCTCGTCCAGCAAAAGGATCGGCGCGTCCTTCAGGAAGGCGCGGGCGATGGCGATCCGCTGGCGCTGTCCGCCGGAAAGCCGGGCGCCGGCCTCGCCGACCAGGGTGTTGTAACCGGCGGGCAGGGCGCAGATGAAGTCGTGGGCGGCGGCGGCCTTCGCCGCGGCCTCGATCTCCTCCGCCGTCGCCTCGGGCCGCGCATAGGCGATATTGGCCCGGATGGTGTCGTCGAACAGGAACGGCTCCTGGGTCACCAGAGCGATCTGGCTACGCAGGGATTCCAGCGTCACCTCCCGGATGTCGGTCCCGTCGATGGTGATCCGTCCCTTCGTCGCGTCATAGAAGCGGGGGATCAGGTTCAGGATCGTGCTCTTGCCGCCGCCGGAGGGGCCGACCAGGGCGACGGTCTCGCCGCGGCGGGCCTCCAGGCTCACCCCCTGCAGCGCCGGGGGGCCGTCGGCCGAATAGCTGAAGCCGACGTCCTCGAACCGGATCGTTCCTTCGCCCCGTGTCAGGGCGCGGGCGCCTGGGCGTTCGCGCACCTCCGGCTCCACGTCGAGGGCGGCGAACAGTCGGCGCGCGGCCGACAGACCCTCGGCCATCACGGTCTGCAGGTTGGCCAGCTGACGAAGCGACTGCGAGGCCAGGCCCAGGGCCCCGATGAAGGCCACGAAGGCGCCGACGTTCATCCCCCCGGTCTGGGAGCGCCAGCCGGCATAGGCGATCACCGCGGCGGTGATGAGGGTCATCAGGGTCTCGGTGGCGGGGGCGGCGCGGGCCCGGGCGTTTGCGCCCTTCACCAGGTGGCGCTGGCGGCGCTTCACCACCTCGGCCACCCGCGCCTCCTCGTGCGCCTCGCGGTTCTCGATCTTCACCACCCGCACCCCGTCCAGGCTCTCCATGATCGCGGTCGAGAGGGCGGAGGTCTCGGCCATGGCGCCCTTGGTCGCCTTGACCGTGCGCTTGGAGAAGGCGCGCATGACGCCGGTGGCGAGCGGCGCGACCACGATCAGAGCCAGGGACAAGAACGGATCATTGCCCACCATGACGATGATGGCCCCGATCACCGTCAGCAGGTGCTGGGTGTAGTTGATGACGCCAGAGGTCGCCGCCTCGCGGATCAGGCCGGCGTCGTAGAGCACGGACGAGACGAAGCCGCCGGAATGCTCTGACCGCAGGCGCGCCAGATCGGCGCGCACCAGCTTTCCGAACAGCTGCACCTGCACCTGGCCCACCACCTCGTTGCCGATGCGGTTGACCTGGCTCGCCTGGATCACCTGGGCCAGGCCGCGGGCGACGGCCAGGGCGGCTATGGTCAGGGGGATGGCCAGCAGGGTTCCCGGCTTGTGGTTCACCAGCAGGTCGTTGATCGCCGGTTCGAGGATCTGGATGAGCATGGCGCTCAAGGCCGCCACGGCGATGGCGCAGACCATGGCCACCGCCCATCCGCGCCAGCGCGGCGCCATATAGACGCGCGCGATCCGGCCGATCAGGGCGCGGTTCGTCAGCTCTTGGGGCGCAGGGGCCTGGCTCATCGGTCCTGGCGTCGGATGTCAGGGCGGGGAAGTCAAGTCGGCCGCCCTTGCGGCGGCGGCGCACAATTCGCCGCGCTTTTCTTTCCGGCCGCCGCCGCCTACCTAATGTCGCGTGAAACAGGACCTGCCAGCGCCGGCCTTCGACCTCTCGACGCCCCGGGGGCGCCGGGCGGCCTATCTCGACTATCTCTGGAACGACCACGCCTATCTGCGGCTGGGCTTCTCCAACGCCCACTGGATCAGCGACGAGCTGGTGCGCACCAACCAGCCCTGGCCGCATCAGCTGGCCGAGTGGAAGGCGCGCGGCATCAAGACCGTCATCAACCTGCGCGGCGGGTTCGACGCCAGCTTCCATGCTCTGGAGAAGGACGCCTGCCAGCGTCTGGGCCTGACCATGGTCGACTTCACCATCACCTCGCGCGAGTGCCCGAGCGTCGCGCGGGTGCTGGGCGCCAAGGAACTGTTCCAGTCGATCGAGTACCCGGCCCTCATGCACTGCAAGTCCGGCGCGGACCGGGCCGGCATCATGAGCGTCTTCTACATGCACTTCCGGCAGGGCAAGACCATCCGCGAGGCCATGGACCAGCTGCACCTGCGCTATCTGCACGTGAAGCAGGGCAAGACCGGCGTGCTGGACTACACCTTCGAGCGCTATCTCCTCGAAGGCGAGCCCAAGGGGATGAGCTTCCTCGACTGGGTGCAGAGCCCGCTCTACGACCCCGCCGCCATCAAGGCCGACTTCCGCAGCCAGATGTGGGGCCGCCTGCTGACCGAAGGCCTGCTGAAGCGGGAATAGCGCCCTCCCGAAGGAGGACGCCGGATCTCAGTGCTTGTGGTCGTGCTCGTCGCCCGTGCCGGGATCGAGCAGCTTGTGGGCATGGATGATGAAGTAGCGCATCAGGGCGTTGTCGACCGTGGCCTGGGCCTTGGCGCGCCAGGCGGCGAGCGCTTCACCGTGGCTGGCGTAGGCGCCGACCAGGTCGATCTTGGAGAGGTCGCGGAACTTGACGCCCTCGACGTCCTCCAGTTCGCCGCCGATCACCAGGTGCAGAAGCTGTCTGTCGGGCATCGGTGCTTTCCGTAAGGAGATTCAATTGCCGATGGCGATATGCCGGACGCGCTCCAGGATCAATGGGGCCAGGCGCGGCGCCGTGCAGATGAGGCTGGGTTGCGACGGAAGCGGCCCGTTATAGCGGAACGGCCGACCCCTGTGGTCGCCGACGAAGGCGCCCGCTTCGCCGGCGATCAGGTCGGCGGCGGCCAGGTCCCAGTCGTGCTTGGGCACCAGCGCGAGGGCGGCGTCGAACATGCCGGCGCCCACCGCGCAGATCCGGTAAGCGGTCGAGTTCTTGCTCTCGACCCGCATGGAAGGCCAGGGGATCGGCCAGGCCGGATGGCTGAACATCCGCGGGTCGCCCAGCATCCCGCAGCCCTCGATGGCCTCGGCGGCGGAGGCGGCGATGGGCTCGCCGTTCAGGCGCGCGCCGCCCCCGGCGATGGCGTCGAAGGTTTCCCCCAGCTGAGGGGCGAAGACCACGCCGGCGATCGGGCGGCGGTCCTCGACCACGGCGATGGAGACGGCCCACCAGGGCCGGTCCTTCAGGAAAGCGCGGGTGCCGTCGATGGGATCGACGACGAACAGCCGTCGTTTCGAGAGGCGGGCCGGATCGTCGGCCGTCTCCTCCGAAAGCCATCCGTAGTCCGGTCTGGCGGCTCCGAGCTTGGCCTTGAGCAGGGCGTCCGCGGCCAGGTCGGCGTTGGTGACCGGAGAGTCGCCTTCCTTGTACTCGATCTCCAGCCCTTCGCTCCGAAGCTTCAGCGCCAGGGCGCCGGCTTCCTGCGCCGCCTCCGCGATCAGGGCGAGATCGGCGGCCGCGTTCGTCATCAGCGTCCCGCGACGGCGAGCGAATCGACCAGCAGGGACGGAGCGTTGGAGGCGCCGCGGATCTCGAGGTCGGAGCCCGGAACCAGGCGGCCGTAGATGTCGATCAGATTGCCGGCGACGGTGATCTCGGTGACCGGATAGGCGACCTCGCCGTTCTCGAACCAGAAGCCCGAACAGCCCACCGACCAGTCGCCGGTGTTGCTGTTCAGCGAGGGGCCGAACATGGAGGTGACCAGCAGGCCGGCCTTGGCCTCGCCGATCAAGCCGGCAAGATCGAGCTCGCCCGGCTCCAGGGTCAGGTTGGTCACCGACACCCCGGGCGGCCCCGCAAGTCCGCGGGTGGCGTGGCCGGTGGTCTGTAGGCCGAGCTGCCGCGCCGAGGCCACGTTGAGCAGCCAGGTGGTCAGCACGCCATCCTCGATCAGCTTGCGGGGGCGGTTGGCCACCCCTTCGTCGTCGAAGGGCGAGGAGCCGAGGCCGCGGAGGCGGTGCGGATCGTCGGTGATGTCGACGCCCTTGGCGAACACCGGCTGGCCCAGCTTTTCGCGCAGGAAGGAGGTGCCGCGTGCGATGGCGGGACCCGAAATCGCTCCGATCAGCGGGCCGAGCAGGGACGTCGCCAGGCGGTTCTCGAAGATGACCGGGGCGGTGGTGGAAGCGATCTTGCGGGCGCCCAGACGGCTTGCGGCGCGGCGGCCGGCCTCCTGGCCGATCGCCTGCGGATCGGGCAGGTCGGAGCGCCAGCGGCGAGAGCGACCTTCATACCCGCTCTCCATGCTCTCGCCATCCCCGGCTACCACCGAGGCTCCCAGGGAAAAGCCGGAGGCGCGGTGCTCGCCCGAAAAACCGTTGGAGGTCACGAGACGCCACTCGGAATGCGAAACCGAGGCCGAGCCGCCGTCGGAATTTGTGACCTTCGGCATGGCGCGCGCGGCGTCCTCCGCCGCACGGGCGACGGCTTCCAGGTCCTCGGGCGCGGGCTCGCTGGGGTCGTAGAGGTCGAGATCGGGAAAGGGGCCGCGCGCCAGCACGTCCGCCGGCGCCAGCCCGGCGTAGGGATCTTCCGGCGCCAGCCGCGCCATGGCGACGGCGCGCTCCACCAGCTTGGCGCGCGCCCCGGCGGAGATGTCGGATCCGGAGACCGTCGCTTGCCGCCGGCCGACGAAGACCCGGAGGCCCAGGTCGCGGGATTCCTCCCGCTCCACCTCTTCCAGTTCGCCCAGGCGGACATTGACGCTGAGCGCGCGGCGTTCGGCGGCCACGGCCTCGGCGGCGTCGGCGCCGGCCTTCAGGGCGGCGGAGACGACATCGGCAAGCAGGTTCTCATCCATCCGGGCCGATATGGCGGGCGGCGCGGCCGGGGGCAAGCGTGCGCGACGTCTCAGACGATGGCGTAGAAGAGCAGGGTGGCGCTGGCGAAGACATAGGCGATCCAGGTCAGCACGATGCCCAGCGCCCGTGGAATGGTCGCGCCGCCGCTGCGCGACAGGCCGACCGCGTGCAGCACCCGGCCGGCGAACAGCAGGAGGCCGGCGATGTGGATCACGATGGGCGAGGCTTCCACCACGGCCAGAACGGCCAGGCCGATCAGGGCGGCCGGAACATATTCGGTGGCGTTGCCGAAGGCGCGGATCGCCTGGGCCAGTTCCGGGATGCCTTCGTCGCCGAGCGCCACCTTGTGCCGCCGGCGCTGGCGCACGACCAGCAGCGACAGGGTGAGGAGAAGGATCAGGTGCAGCCCGGTCCAAAGCGCCGCGGCGTGCCCGGAAGTGACGGCGTTCATGATCTCTCCGTTCGCGGCTGAATCGGCGGCGCAGTTGGACGCGGATACCCCCTTGGCGCAAGAGGCCGATTGTCAGGCCCGGCCGGCCGCAGACGTCAGCAGGCTGGCGTCGACGCCCAGCTTCGCCAGAGCCTTGGCCCACTTCCGCTCGTGATCCCCGCCGAAGATCAGGGTCTCGTCGGGCGGGCAGGTCAGCCAGACGTTGTCGCGGATCTCCTGCTCCAGCTGGCCTGGCCCCCAGCCGGCGTAGCCCAGGGCCAGAACGGCCTTGCGCGGCGGCCCGGCGCGATTGGCCATCGCCTCGAGCACCTCCCGGGTGGCGGTCAGCGCCACGCCTTCGCCGATCGCAAGGCTGCGGTCGCCGGCGGCGTAGTCGTCGGTGTGGACCACGAAACCGCGCTCCCGCTCCACCGGGCCGCCCATCAGCACGAGGTCGGGCGGGATCTCTATGGGCCCCTGCACGTCGAGCCGGCCCAGAAGATCGGGAACGGTCAGGCCTTCGACCGGCCGGTTAACGGCGATTCCCATGGCGTGGTTCTCGTCGTGGGCGCAGATCAGCACCAGCGCCCGCTCGAATCGCGGGTCGCCGATGCCGGGCATGGCGATCAACATCTGGCCGGAAAGGAAGGCGCCGTCCTCCATCGCCCCCAGATTTGAACCGGAACGGGGCGCTTTCAAGTCCGCATCTCCGCACAAGACCCGTTGAAGCGTCGTGGGACGGCGTTATCTGGTGTGGGAAACCCACCGGAGACGACGCCCATGACCATCAAAGCCGGCGACAAGCTGCCCGCCGCCACACTCGCCGCCGCCACCCCCGAGGGACCCCGCCCGATGTCGACGGACGAGATCTTCGCCGGCAAGACGGTGGCCCTGTTCGCCGTGCCGGGCGCCTTCACCCCCACCTGCTCGGCCAAGCACCTGCCGGGCTTCAAGGAGCAGGCCGCCGCCATCAAGGGCAAGGGCGTCGATACGATCGCCTGCGTCTCGGTCAACGACGCCTTCGTGATGAAGGCCTGGGGCGAGAGCGCTGGCGTGGGCCAGGACATCCTGATGCTGGCCGATGGCAACGGCGACTTCACCAAGGCCCTGGGCCTGGAGATGGACGGTTCCAAGTTCGGCATGGGTCAGCGCTCTCAGCGCTATTCCATGATCGTCGAGGACGGCGTGGTGAAGGAGCTGAACGTCGAGGCGCCGGGCGAATTCAAGGTTTCGTCGGCGGACTACCTGCTGGCGCAGCTCTAGGATCGAGTTCGAGGATGCGGGGCCGAGCGGCCCCGCCCCCTTCAAGCGCGCACACATTTGCATGATCGTCCGGCCGATTGTTGCCGCGACGCGCCTCGCCCGCTAATGGTGCAAATGTCAAATTTCAGATGTTCATTGGGAGCGCGACATGACCTATGCGAGCGGGCGCATCATTCACGACGCCGACAGCCATGTGATGGAAACCCGGGAGTGGCTCGACCCCTTCCTGGATGCAGCGGCGAAGGGCGCCCTCAAGCCTCTCTATGGCCGGGAACGGAGCCGGATCGACGACCTGCTGGACGGGGCGAAGGCGCGAAAGGCCGATGCGGCCGCGATGGAGAAGGCCTTCGAAAATCCGATCGCCGGACCGAAGGGCTGGGTGGCGGCCGGCGCCTTCGACGCCGAGGAGCGCAAGCGGGTGCTCGATCAGTTCGGCTTTCAGCTGCAGCTGGTCTTCGCCACCTCGTCGTTGCGACCGGCTCTGTCGGCGCGCGACGAGGACGGCCTCTACGCCGGCGCCCGGGCCCACAACCTGGCCATGGGCGCCTTCTGCCGGTCGGATCCGCGGCTGGTCGGCGTCGCCTATGTGCCGCTGGAGAACCCCGCGCGGGCGGTGGCCGAGGCGGAAGCGGCGCTCGAGGCCGGTAATGGCGCGATCTGGGTGTCCGCCGGCCCGGCCGGGGAGCGCTCGCCCGGCCATTCCGACCTCGATCCGTTCTGGAAACTGCTTGAGGACCGTCGCGTCCCCTTCGTGCTGCATATCGGCCCCGGCACCAAGACCCAGCCCAAGGCCTTCCAGAACAACGGCCGCGAACGCGCCCCCGACCTCCACGGCGGCGGGGAGAACCTCCGGTTCGCCGACTATGTCATGCTGGCCTATGCGCCCCAGATCTTCCTCACCGCCATGGTCTATGACGGGGTGTTCGAACGCTTCCCGGGGCTGAAGGGCGGCGTCATCGAGGCCGGCGCCGGCTGGGTTCCGGAATTCCTGCGCGAGCTGGACCTGGCCCACAAGAGCTTCGGCCGCACCGACCCGCATCTGAAGGCGATGTCGATGAAGCCGTCGGAATACATCCGCCGCGCCGTCAAATTCACGCCCTTCCCCGGCGAGGATGTCGGCCGCATGATCAAGGACGGCGGCGGCGAGCTCTTCATGTTCTCCAGCGACTATCCGCATCCGGAGGGCACGAACGACCCGCTTGGGCGCTTCGAGCGCACGATGGTCGACATCGGCGAGGATGAGAAGGACCGCTTCTATCGGCTGAACTTCGAGGAGATGATGAGCGTGAAGGCCGTCGTTCCCGCCTGATCGGCCGCGCACCGGCCGCCGCCGCCGTTTGCCGCGAGCCTCTCATCCCCTCTATGAGGGTGCATGGGGTCTGAGACGGCAGGGCGGCGGTATGTGCGGGCGCACGCGCGGCGGGCGCAGATCGTGGACGCCGCCGCGCGACTCCTGCTGGATCAGGGCTACCTGCCCCTGGCCCCTGGCCGGCTTGCCGAGGCGGTCGGCGTCTCCAAGGCCTCGATCTACAACTATTTCCCCGACCAGCAGGGCCTCATGAACGAGGTGCTGGAGCGGGATTTCGAGGCCCTCCGCCACGCCGGGCTCGCTCGGAGCCCGGCGGGCGGAGATCTCCGGACGATCGCGCAAACCGCGGGCGAGATCTATTTTCGACACGTCGCCAGCCGCGGCCCGGTGGCCCACTACATTCTCCGCGACGCCTATATGAGAGGGCGGCTTCGCCCCGATCTGGCGGCGTTCCGCGACGGAATCATGCGCAACCTGGCGCGGCGCCTCCGCCGGGAGTTCGGGCTGTCGGTCCGCGGGTCGCTGGCGAGCCTGAACCTGACCCTGACGATCCCAGAGGAGGCCGGACGCCTGGTCTGGCGGGGCGAGATCTCACTCGAGGCCGGCCTCGAACTTACGCGTCAGCTTCTTCAGGCCAGTCTGCTCGCGCTTCGCGAGGTGGAACCGGCTCAGGCCCTGTAGCGTCGAGCTAGGACCCGGTTTCCGGCGGTCACCAGCGCCAGGGTCAGACGCTCGGCGGCCGCGAGGTCGATCTTTCCCTCGGCGATCAGCCGGCCCGCCCGACGGGTGACCGCGGTCAGCACCCGCGTGGCGCCATAGGCGATCTCCGGCGGCATCGCATAGGCTTCCGTCAGGCCGCCGGCCACTCGCTGCGAATCCCACTCGCGCGCCTGGCGGCGCTCCTCGCGCAAGGCGTCGCGGACCTCCGCGCTGCGCGTGAGCACCTGGATCAGCGCCCCGCGCTCGGCCGCCTCGCGCAGATAGGCCGCGGTGGACAAGGCGACACGCGCCTGCCTGTCCTGGCCGCGATTGAGTTCGTCGCGCCGCCGCGCCTCCATGGCGGAAAGTTCGCGGCGGGCCAGGGCGGTCAGCAGATCGCGCCTCTGCGGGAAGTACTTGTGCGCCTGAGCCTCGCTCAGGCCCACCGCGCGCGCCGCCGCCTTCAGGGTCGCCGCCTCGAGGCCCTGTCTCGCGATCAGCTCGGCGGCGGCGTCGATCAACTGCTCGCGGCGGGCCTCCGGCGCCAGTCTTGTTCGGCGTCGGCGGGACGGCGCGGGCTGGTCGGCGATCGCGAGCCGCTCCGCGGCGCCGGGGGGCGGCGGGGGCAGGGCGGGCGGCGCGCCGCCCGCGCCTGCGCCGCGGCGAAGCCAGTAGCCGCGCGGCGGCGTCGGGATCAGCAGACGGTCGCAGATCTTCGAAAGCCCGCTTGGACTAAGGCCGAGGTCCGTCGCGACGTGGGACAGGGGGCGACTCCAGACGCGTTCGTAGAGCTCCTGACGCGACAGCGTGGCCGACTCGGTCATGGCCGGTGTTTAGACCCTCGGCGGCCCCTTGGCGACGCCACGGCCCCAGGGGGGAACGGCCGGCTCAGATGCTTGGAACCCCGCAGGCCGAAGCGCCAGGGTGTGTCGGCCCCTTTGGTGATGCCGATCCGCGGCCCCACCAGCACCTCCGCCGGACCGACGCCCGCGCCCGACAGCTCGAAGGGGGGGTGGTTCAGCGGAAGGCCATCGTGTTCGCGGGTGATCGCCAGGGCCTGGCAAAGCCGCCCTGGGCCTGAGCAGAGCAGCCGATCGGCCGCGCCGTCCCGCCGTTCGCGCATGATGTCGAGCCCATGTTCCGGCTCCAGCGCCCGGATCAGCACGGCGCTTCCTGGGTCCTCGCCGCACACGAGGTTCAGGCACCAGTGGATGCCGTAGGAGCGATACACATAGGCCCGGTCCACCGGCCCGAACATGGCTGCGTTGCGCGGCGTGGGGCCGGAGAAGCTGTGCGAAGCCGGGTCTTCGTGATGATAGGCCTCGGTCTCGACGATCCGTCCGCCGACGCCATCGACGAGAAGCGTCATCCCCACGAGATCCCGCGCCACCGTCTCCGGATGGCGCGCGAAAAAGCCGTCTTGCTTGACGGCGGCGTCGCGCAGGTTCGAACTGGCGGCAAAAGAAGAAATCATCAGGGAAGAAACGCACATGCCTTACGTCGAGGGCCAGACCATCCACGACGCCGACAGCCATGTCATGGAGCTGCCGGGGACCCTGCACCGCTATCTGGACCCCAAATACCGGCAGGCCTTCATCGACAGGACCGGCAAGAAGGACGTCCTGCCTGAATGGTTCGAAAAGGCCGCCGCCCTGCAGGACGACCCGGAGTTCCGCGCCGGGGACGAGGCCAACCTGCTGCTGCGCAAGAACTACCAGGCGCTGGGCGCTTTTCGGCGTGAGGACCGGCCCAAGGCGCTGGACCTGTTCGGCTTCGCCAGCCAGCTCGTCTTCACCACCGCCTCCTTGAGCAATTATGGCCTCGACGAGAGCGGCGACGCCGATCTCGCCATCGAGGCGGCCCGGGCGCACAACCGGATGATGGTCGACTTCTGCTCCGTGGACCGCCGGCTGCTGCCCACGGCCTATGTGCCGCTCTGCCATCGGGCCCGGGCCGCCGGCATCGCCCGAGAGGCCATCGAGATGGGCGCCAAGGGCATCGTCGTCCCCTCACGCCACCCCATCGGCCATTCGCCCAGCCACATCGAACTCGATCCGCTGTGGGCGACGGTGCAGGAGGCGGGCCTGCCCATCCTCTTCCACGTGGGCGGGGAGGAGAAGATGCACCGGGACTATCTCAACAACGGCCTGCCCCAGGTGCTGGACTTCCACGGCGGGGCGGAGAACTTCACCTCGCTGACCTTCATGGCGATCCCGCTTTCGGTCTGGCAGACCCTGTCGGCCCTGGTGATCGACGGCGTCTTCGACCGCTTCCCGAACCTGAAGTTCGGCGCCATCGAGCTCGGCGCCTCCTGGCTGCCCAGCCTGATGCGGTTCATGGATTCCGGCGCTGCGGCCTTCGGCAAGGAGGAGCGGCTGCAGAAGCTCTCGGCCAAGCCGAGCGAGATCCTGCGCCGCCAGCTGCGGGTCACCCCCTATCCGCACGAGGACACGCGCTGGATCGTCGAGAACGCGGGGGAGGAGGTGTGCCTCTTCTCCTCGGACTTCCCGCACGTCGAGGGTGGCCGCAATCCGCTTAAACGCTTCAATGACGCCCTCGAGGGGCTGCCCGAACGCGCCAAGCGGCGGTTCTACCGGGACAACTTCATCGACCTGATGGGGCGGGGGCTGGACCCGGCCCTGCACGACGCGCCGGGGCTGGTCGCGGCCTAGGCGCCTAGCGCCGCCGCGCTCACCGCCACCAGGTCGCCGGCGCCGTCCATCACGCCGTCGGCCAGGCCGGGCGCCTGGGCCAGCACCTGGCCGGCATAGAGCCGCGCCAGGGCGCCCTTGCTCCTCGACCAGTCGTCGTCGCCGCCGGCGAGCGCCAAGGCCTGCTTGCCCAGCACCCAGCCGCCGATCACGTCGCCGGCCAATTTCAGATAGGGCGTGGCGACGGCCAGGGCCTCGGTTCCGCGGTGGGCGAGCAGCCAGTCGGTGGCCCGCTCCAGGGCCGCAACCCCAGCCTCCAGGCGGGCGCCGACCGCTTCCAGCCCCGCTGCGCCCTGAAGCTCGGCGGCGCAGGCGTGCATTTCGGCGCACAGCGCGTCCATCACCGCCCCGTCCTCCATGGGGACCTTGCGGCCGACGAGATCGATGGCCTGGATGCCGTTGGTACCTTCGTAGATCGGCGCGATCCGGGCGTCGCGATAGTGCTGGGCTGCGCCGGTCTCCTCGATGAAGCCCATGCCGCCGTGCACCTGCACGCCGAGCGAGGCCACCTCGACGCCGATGTCCGTCGACCAGGCCTTGGCGATGGGGGTGAGCAGCTCCTGCCGCTGGCGGGCGGTGGTCCGCTGGGCCTCGGTGGCGGCCAGTCGCGCGAGGTCCGCCTGCACGCCGGTCAGGAGGCAGATGCCGCGGGCCGCCTCGATCTTGGCCTTCATCAGCATCAGCATGCGGCGCACGTCGGGATGGCCGAAGATCGCTCCGTCGGACGCCCAGGCGGCGCGGCCCTGCCGCCGTTCCTGGGCGTAGGCCAGCGCCTGCTGGAACGCGCGCTCGGCGATGGCGACGCCCTCGACGCCGACCTGCAGCCGTGCGGCGTTCATCATGGTGAACATGTGGGCGAGGCCGTTGTTCGCCTGGCCGACCAGCTCGGCCTTCGCTCCCTCGAACAGCATCACGCAGGTGGGCGAGCCGTGGATGCCCAGCTTGTGCTCGATGGAGCCGGCGCGCAGGTCGTTTTCGGCCCCCAGGTTCCCGTCCACGTCCACCAGCCGCTTGGGCGCCAGGAAGAGCGAGATGCCCTTCACCCCTGGCGGCGCGTCGGGCAGGCGGGCCAGCACCAGGTGGCAGATGTTGTCGGCCGCGTCGTGGTCGCCCCAGGTGATGAAGATCTTCTGGCCGGTGAGCCGATAGCCGCCTTCCCCGTCGGGCTCGGCGCGCGTCGCCACGGCGGCCAGGTCCGAGCCCGCCTGGGGCTCGGTCAGGTTCATGGTGCCGGTCCACTCGCCCGAGACGAGCTTGGGCAGGAACACGCGCTTCTGGCGTTCGGTCCCGTGCAGGTGCAGGGCCTCGATGGCGCCCTGGGTCAGCATCGGGCAGAGGCCGAACGCCATGTTGGCGGCATGCACCATCTCGAAGACCGCCAGCTCCATGGCCTTGGTCAGCCCCTGGCCGCCATGCTCCGGATCTGCCGACAGCGAGTTCCAGCCGGCGGCCACGAAGGCTCGATAGGCGTCGGCGAAGCCCGGGGCGGCGTAGACGCGGCCGTTCTCGAACCGGGCGCCGGCCTGATCCCCCTGGCGGTTCAGGGGCGCCAGCTCCTCCTGGGCGAAGCTCCCGGCGGCCTCCAGGACGGCGGCGACCGTGTCTTCGTCGAGCTCCGGGAACCCGGCCTGCAGCAGGGCGGGATGGCCGGCCGTCCGCAGGGCGAGCATCAGGTCGCGGACCGGGGCGCGGAAGGTCATGTGGGAGCTCCTGGCTGACGAAGGGCCTTGCGCGGTGTAACGAGCCGCGACCGGAGGGCCAAGTGGACGCGACGAGAACCGCATCGGTGGAAGAGGCCGCGGCCGCCCTGGGCGCGGGCCGCCTCGTCATCCTGCCGACGGAGACCGTCTACGGCCTGGCGGCCGACGCGTCGAACCCGGGGGCCGTAGCGGCGATCTTCGAGGCCAAGGGCCGGCCGCGGTTCAACCCCCTGATCAGCCATGTGGCCGATCTCGAAGCCGCCGAACGGATCGCCGTGTTCGATATCCGCGCGCGGCGCCTGGCCGAACGCTTCTGGCCGGGGCCGCTGACCCTGGTGCTGCCGGTCCGCGCCGACACGCCGGTGTGCGACTTGGCCCGCGCCGGCCTGGAGACGGTGGCGGTGCGCGTTCCCGCCCATCCGCTCGCCCGCGCGGTGCTGCAGGCCTTTGGCGGCCCAGTGGTCGCCCCCTCCGCCAACCGCTCCGGCCGGCCGAGCCCCACCACCTTCGCCGATGCGGTGGAGGAGACCGGGGCGGCGACGGCCGCGGCCCTGGACGGCGGCCCCTGCGAGGTCGGGCTCGAATCCACCGTCGTCGCCCTGCTGGACGAGGCGCGCCTGCTGCGCCCGGGCGCCGTCACCCGCGCGGAGATCGAGGCGGAGATCGGCCCCCTGGCCGAGGCGGAGGCGGACGCCAGGCGCTCGCCGGGGCGCCTCGCCCGCCACTATTCGCCCAAGGCGCCGGTGCGCCTGGACGCGACCGCCCCCCAGCCCGGCGAGGCCTATCTCGCCTTCGGGCCCGGCGAGCACCGCTGGAACCTCAGCCCGGCCGGCGACCTGCGCCAGGCTGCCGCCCGGCTCTTCGCCTATCTGCGCGAGGCCGACCGCACCGACCCGACGGCCATCGCCGTCGCGCCCATCCCGCACGAGGGGCTGGGCGAGGCCATCAATGACCGGCTGAAACGCGCCGCCGGCTATGTGGGCTGAAGAGCCGGCCGAACGTCGGTGAGGGCGAAGTCGTCGCCCTTGTAGAGCAACGGCGCGTCCAGCTTGCGGGCCAGGGCATAGGCGAAGCAGTCGGCGAGGTTCAGCCGCGCCGGATGGACCCCCTTGCCGTAGCGGAGATAGGCGGCGAGCGCGTCCGCGCCGAGGTCGCCGCTTTCGTCGATCTCAACGCCGAGATTTCCCAGCCAGCGGTCGAGCTCCGTCGGATCGGCCAGGACGCGCCGACGGATCAGGACCATCCCGACCTCCAAGTAGTTCACCTGCCCGATCATCGCCTGGGGCGCTTCGACGATCGCCCGGACGTATCTCTCGAAGCCCGGCTCTGCCTCGCCGACGGCGACCAGGGCCGAGGCGTCAACGACGATCAAGCTCGTCGTCCTCCAGGCCCGGAATCTCGTTGATCTCGTCGAAGTCGGCCCGGGTGATGTTCAAGGTCATCTTGTCGAGCCCCACCGCTTTGCGGAACTCTTCGGTGGCGGCCAGGGCTTCCTCCAAGGTGGGACGGCGCTTCGGCTTGGCCTTTTCCGCGTCCAGCCGCATCTTCACCGCCTCATCGATGGCGGCGGTCAGGCTTTCGCCCGTACGCGCCGCCAACTCGCGCGCTCGGGCCTCGACCTGTGGGTTCTTGATCAGGATCGCCATCGCGCCTCCGGTATATATCTGAGTATATACTGGTCCGCGCCTCCTCGAAAGCGTAGTCTCCCGCCATGACCGCCCCCGTCCCCGCCGACGTCCTTTCGCGCCTCAAGGCGGTGCTGGGCGAGGGCGGCTGGAGCCAGGATCCGGAACGCCTGGCTCCCAAGCTGGTGGAATGGCGCGACCGCTGGACCGGCGAGACGCCGTTCCTGGCCCTGCCGAAGACAACCGCAGAGGTTTCGGCCGTGGTCGGGATCTGTTTCGAGGCCGGTGTTCCGATCACGCCTCAGGGCGGAAACACGGGCCTGGTGGGCGGCCAGATCCCTCAGGGCGAGATCCTGCTCTCCACCGAGCGCCTGCGGCGCGTCCGCGACGTCGACGCCTTCGACGACGTGCTGGTGGTCGAGGCGGGCGTCACCCTGGCGGCCGTACATGAGGCGGCGGCGGAAAAAGGCCGGCGCTTTCCCCTGAGCCTGGCGTCCGAAGGGACCGCCACTATCGGCGGCGTCGTCTCCACCAACGCCGGCGGCACCCAGGTCCTGCGCTACGGGACGACGCGCGACCTCGTCCTCGGGCTCGAGGCGGTGCTGCCCAATGGCGAGGTCTGGAACGGCCTCAAGCGCCTGCGCAAGGACAACACCGGCTATGACCTGAAGCACCTGCTGATCGGGGCCGAAGGCACCCTGGGCGTGGTCACGGCCGCCAGCCTGAAGCTCTTCCCGATCCTGGCCTCGCGGGCCACCGCCATCGCCGCGGTGGATGACCCCGCCGCCGCCATCCGACTGCTGGTCCGCGCCAAGGACGAGGCGGGCGGGGCGGTGGAGGCCTTCGAGCTGATGGGCCGGCGGGGCGTCGAGTTCGTGCTGAAGAACATCCCCGACCAGCGTGATCCCTTGAGCGCCCCTCACCCCTGGTACGTGCTGGTCGAGATCGCCTCGGGCGAACCGGGCGCGGCGCAGGCCGCCATGGAGCGCCTGCTCGCCCGGGGTCTGGAGGACGGTCTGGTCCGCGACGCCGCGCTCGCCCAGAGCCAGGCCCAGGCCAAGGCGCTGTGGTCGATCCGCGAGCACCAGTCCGCCGGCCAGAAGCCTGAGGGCGCCACCTGGAAGCACGACGTCTCGGTGCCCGTCAGCCGGGTGGCCGACTTCATCGAAGAGGCCACCGCCGCGGTGGAGGCGATGGTCCCCGGATGTCGCGTCACCGCCTTCGGCCACGTCGGCGACGGCAATATCCACTACGACGTGATCCGGCCGGAGGGCGCCGAGGACGCGCCGCACGCCGCCCGGCGGTCGGAAGGCTCGCGGGTGGTCCACGACATCGTCGCGCGCATGGGCGGCTCGATCTCGGCGGAGCACGGCCTGGGCGTGATGAAGAGCGAGGAGGCGCGGCGCTACAAGAGCCCGGCGGAGGTTGCGGCGCTGGTCGCCATAAGGCAGAGCCTGGATCCCAAGCGGATCATGAACCCGCGCGTCCTCTTCTGATTCCAGGCCGGCATGCTCATCGTCCTTTCACCCGCCAAGGCGCTCGATTTCACGCGGCCGGAACAGGTCTTGCCGGTGACCACGCCGGAGCTCGCCGAAGATGTCGCCGAACTGGCCGAGACCACCAAAAAGCTGCGGGTCGCCGATCTGAAGCGGATGATGGACCTTTCCGACAACCTGGCGAAGCTGAACCGCGAGCGCTTCCAGGCCTTCGATCCGGCCATGGAAGACGGGCTGCAGGCGGCCTTCGCCTTCAACGGCGACGTCTATGCCGGGCTGAGGGCCCGCGAGCTCGACAAGAAGGCCCTGGTCTTCGCTCAGAAGCACGTGCGGATCCTCTCCGGGCTTTACGGCGTGCTGCGCCCGCTGGACGCCATCCAGCCCTACCGCCTGGAGATGGGCGTCTCGCTGAAAACGAAGCGCGGCAAGACCCTCTACGCCTTCTGGGGCGAGAAGATCGCCGAGGCCCTGAACGCGGCCGCCGCGGGCCATAAGGACCGGACTCTGGTGAACTGCGCGAGCCAGGAATACTTCGGCGCGGTGAACCAGACCGCGCTGAAGCTGCCGCTGGTCCACTGCCGGTTCCTCGAGGAGAAGGACGGCGAGGCGAAGGTCATTTCGTTTTTCGCCAAACGGGCCCGGGGCATGATGGCCCGCTACGCCATCGACCATCGCATCGACCGCGCCGCGGGGCTGAAAGGCTTCGATTTCGACGGCTACCGCTTCCAGCCGAAGGCTTCCACCGATACGGAATGGGTGTTCTCGCGGCCGCAACCCCCGCCAGTCGCCGCCGCCCGCAAGACCGCGAAACAGAAGGACTGACCGGCATGGCCGTCGATTACGGGATCCAGGGCCACGTGGCCGTCATCACCGGCTCCACCAGCGGGATCGGTCAGGCCCTGGCTGCGGCCCTGGCCGAGCAGGGCGTCAATGTCATCCTCAACGGCTTCGGCGATCCGGCCCAGATCGAGACCGACCGTCGGGCCCTGCAGGAGCGGACCAACGCTGCGATCCGCTACCACGGCGCCGACATGACCAAGCCGGAGGAGATCGCCGACCTGATCGACTATGCGCGGCGCGAGTTCGGCCGATTGGACATCCTGGTGAACAACGCCGGCATCCAGCACGTGGCGCCGGTGGACGAGTTCCCGGTGGAGAAGTGGGACGCCCTGATCGCCGTGATCCTGTCATCCACCTTCCACGCCTGCCGGGCGGCCATCCCGATCATGAAGGCGCAGGGGCGCGGCCGGATCGTCAACATCGCCTCGGCCCACGGCCTGGTCGCCTCGCCCTTCAAGGCCCCCTATGTGGCGGCCAAGCACGGGGTGGTGGGATTCACCCGGGGCCTCGGTGTCGAGCTCGCCCGCACCGGGATCACCGCCAACGCCATCTGCCCAGGCTATGTGAAGACCCCGCTGATCGAGGCCCAGATCGTCGACCAGGCCAAGACCCGCGGTATCCCCGAGGACCGGGTGATGGAGGACGTCATCCTCGCGGCTCAGCCGAACAAGCAGTTCGTCGAATACGGCCATCTGGCCGGGATGCTGCTCTACCTCGTCTCCGACATGGGCGCCTCGGCCACCGGTGCGGCCCTGACGGTGGACGGCGGCTGGACGGCGACTTGACGCACGCGGCGTAAGCACGGCCTTCTCCTCCCAACAATCGTTTGAAATGCGGGAGCGAGACGCCATGGCCTACAAGCCTTTCGATCTGACCGGGAAGGTCGCCCTGGTCACCGGCGGCAACGGCGGCATCGGCTTCGGCATGGTCGAGGCCCTGGCCCAGGCCGGCGCGGACGTGGTCATATGGGGCTCGAACGCCCAGAAGAACGCCGCCGCCGAGCAGAAGCTGAAACCCACCGGCGTTCGCGTCCTGACACAGGTGGTGAACGTCGCCGACGAGGCCGCCGTGGACGCAGCTTTCGTCGAGGCCGTCTCGAAGATGGGGCGCGTGGACACGGTGATCGCCAACGCCGGCATCGGCGGCGGCGCCCGCTCCTTCGCCGAATTCCCCACAGAGACCTATCGCAAGGTGCTGGCGGTCAATCTGGACGGGGTGTTCTTCACCCTGCGGGCGGCCTGCCGGCACATGGTGGAGAGGGCGAACCAGGGGGATCTCGGCGGATCTCTGGTCGCGATCTCCTCGCTCTCTGCCCTGGACGGCGCGGCGCGCAACCAGGCCTATGCGGCCACCAAGGGGGCCCTGATCCCGATGATCCGCGCCACGGCGGTGGAGCACGCGCGTTACGGCGTGCGCGCCAATGTGATCCTGCCGGGCTGGATCGCCACCGACATGACCGCGGGCGCGCAGGACAACGACAAGTTCAACGACCAGGTGATCCGGCGCGTGCCCATGCGGCGCTGGGGCAAGCCGGAGGACTTCGGCGGCATGGCCGTCTACTTCGCCTCCGACGCCTCGTCCTTCCACACCGGCGACAACATCCTGATCGACGGCGGCTACGCGATCTTCTGAGGCGCGCCGGGAAGCGTGACGCCGCGTCATAGTTTCCAAGCCGGCCCGCGGGCGCCATCCTCCCGAACATAAAATTCGGGAGGATTTCGATGACCCTGCACACGCCGCTCTGCGATCTCCTGGGGATCAAGCATCCCGTCATGCTGGCCGGCATGGGCGGGGTGTCCTACGCCGAACTGGCCGCGGCGGTGACCAACGCCGGCGGCTATGGGGTGCTCGGCATGGCGGGACGATCGCCCGACTTCATCCGCGAGGAGATGCGCAAGGTCCGCAAGCTGACGGACGGCCCGTTCGGTGTGGATCTGCTGGCGGCCTCGCCCGAGAGTCTCACCGCCTCGGTGGAGATCATCATCCAGGAGGGCGCCTCATCCTTTGTCGCCGGCCTCGGCGTGCCGATGCCGATCATGGAGAAGCTGAAGAAGGCCGGCCTGAAGGTGATGGTGGTCTGCGGGGCCGTGAAGCACGCGGTCAAGGCCGAACAGGCCGGCTGCGACGCGGTCATCTGCCAGGGCGGAGAGGGCGGGGGGCATACCGGCCTCGTCGGCACCATGCCCCTGGTGGCCCAGGCGGTCGAAGCGGTGAAGATCCCGGTGGTCGCCGCCGGCGGCCTCTATGACGGGCGGGGACTGGCCGCCGCCCTGTCGCTCGGCGCCGTGGGGGTCTGGATGGGCACGCGTTTCATCGCCTCCCAGGAGGCGCATGCCGGGGAGCTCTACCGGCAGACCATCGTCGAGGCTTCGGACGAGGACACCATCCGCACCCGCTCCTATTCGGGCAAGCCCATGCGGGTGAAGAAGAACCCTTATGTCGAAGACTGGGAGAAGCGCCCCCAGGACATCCAGCCCTTCCCCATGCAGGCGATGCTATCCAGCCAGGCCGGCGTGATGGGGGGCATCGGCGGCCAGATCGAGGGGCTCGATCCGGACCGCTCCTGCTTCGCTATGGGCCAGTCCGCCGGCGGCGTGCATGAGGTCCTGCCGGCCGGCGAGATCGTCCGCCGCATCGTGGCCGAGGCGGAAGCCGCCATCGACCGGACGGCCAGGCTGCGTCAGCGCGAGCCGGCCTGAGATCAATATCGCTCACCCCGCCAGCTTCGCAGCGGTCTGCGCGACCAGGCGACCCTGGAAGCGGGCGCCGTCCAATTCGTTGTCGCTGGGCATGCGCTGGCCTTGGCCGCCGGTGATGGTCGAAGCGCCATAGGGGCTGCCGCCGGTGATCTCGTCCAGGGTCATCTGGCCAGCCCAGGCGTAGGGCAGGCCCACGATCACCATGCCCTGGTGCAGCAGCTGGGTGATGCCGGCGATGATCGTGGTCTCCTGGCCGCCATGCTGGGTGGCCGTGGAAGTGAAGACCGCGCCCACCTTGCCGACCAGGGCGCCCTTGGCCCACAGACCGCCGGTCTGGTCCCAGAAGGCCGCCATCTGAGAGGCCATTCGGCCGTAGCGGGTGCCGACGCCGACGACGATGGCGTCGTAATCCGCCAGCTCGTCCACCGTGGCGATGGGGGCCTCCTGGTCGAGCTTGTAGCGGGCGGCCCTGGCCACGTCCTCCGACACGGTCTCGGGCACACGCTTGATGTCGACCTCGGCGCCGCCTTCGCGCGCGCCTTCGGCGACGGCCCGGGCCATCTGTTCGATGTGGCCGTAGGTGGAGTGGTAGAGGACGAGGACCTTGGTCATGAAAAACTCCGAACAATGGAAGAAAGACGGCTCCCCGCATTCGCGGGAAGCCGGGGGGGGGAGGTTTAGGCGGCGTCGACGAGCACCAGCTCGGCGTCGTCCAGGGCGGTCACCCGGATCACCGGCTCGTCGCGGATCGCCAGACCGTCGCGAGCCTTGGCGACCACGCCGTTGACGTCGATGCGGCCGGTGGCGGCCACCAGATAAGCGCGGCGGCCCTCGCCCAGGGCGTATTCGGCGCTTTCGCCGGCCTTGAGCGTCGCGCCGGCCACCCGGCCGTCGGTACGGATCGGCAGGGCGTCTTCGTCGCCTTCCATGCCGCTGGCCAGGGTGACGAACTTCCCGGCGCGGTCGCCGCGCGGGAACGGCCGGGCGCCCCAGGACGGTTCGCCGCCGGCCTTGGTCGGCAGGATCCAGATCTGGAACAGGGTCGTCGGCTCGGTTTCCAGGTTGAACTCCGCATGGCGGATGCCGGAGCCGGCGCTCATCACCTGCACGTCGCCGGCGCCGGTGCGGCCCTGGTTGCCCAGGCTGTCCTGGTGGGTGATCGCCCCGGTGCGGACATAGGTGACGATCTCCATGTTCGCGTGCGGGTGCGGCGGAAAGCCGGAATTGGGCGCGATCACGTCGTCGTTCCAGACGCGCAGGGCGCCCCAGCCCATCCGCTTGGGGTCGTAGTAGTCGGCGAACGAGAAGTGGTGCTTGGCGTCCAGCCAGCCGTGGTCGGCGCCGCCGAGGGTTTCGAAGGGTCGGTGGTCGATCATTCGCGTATCTCCCGTGAAGGCGGCGTCGGCCGCCCGTCGTCGGAGAAACAGGTAGCGTCTCGGCGGAGTTTCGAAATAGAAACGATGGAAACAGACTGTTTCCGAAACTGAGATGCCGAAGCTACCCGACCTGGAGGCCTGGGCGATCTTCGCCCGGGTGGCGGAGACTGGCTCCTTCGCCCGCGCAGCCGAAGAGCTGGAGCTTTCCAAAGCCACCGTCTCCAAGGCCGTCGGCCGCCTGGAGAACCGGCTGGGGACCGGCCTGTTCCACCGCACCTCGCGGCGGCTCTCCCTGACGCAGAGCGGCCAGGCGGCCCTGGAGCGCGCCGGTCGGATCCTGGCCGAGGGCGAAGCCGTAGAGGCCGAAACCGCCGCCCAGTCGGCGACTCCGCGCGGCCTCGTCCGCCTCGCCGCACCCATGTCCTTCGGCCTGCTGCATCTGGCGCCCCAGCTGCCCGACTTCCTGGCCCGCTATCCGGACGTGTCGGTCGAGCTCGACCTCTCCGACGAGAAGATCGATCTCGTCGCCGGCGGCTACGACCTGGCCGTTCGGATCGCCCGCCTGCCCGACTCCTCCCTGCTGGCGCGGCGCATCTGCGAGATGCGCGTGCTGCTGGTGGGCGCGCCCGGCTACTTCGAAGCCAACGGCCGGCCGGAGCAGCCGCGCGACCTCGCCGCCCACCGCTGCTTCACCTATTCCAACATCGAGCCGCCCGACCTCTGGCGCTTCACGAATCCGGAGGGCGACGAGCAGGCGGTGACCGTCTCGGGCGCCATGCGGGTGAACAACGCCGAGGTGCTTGGCCCAGCCCTGCGCGCAGGCCTAGGCCTTGCCCTGCTGCCGGAGTTCATCTGCTGGCGGGACCTCGAATCCGGCGCCCTCGAGGCGGTCATGTGCGGCTGGCGCCCGCCCCAGCCGGACCTGCATGTGGTCAGCCCGCCTGGGCGGCTGCGGCCGGCGCGGGTGACGGTGCTGGCCGATTTCCTGGTCCGGCGCCTGGCGGCGACGCCATGGGCGACGGGGGCGTGACAAGCCGAAGGCGGGGGCGTTTAGTTCGACCATGCGATCCGTCGCCGTCTTCGTCGCGATGCTGTTCGCCGGCGCCGCCTTCGCTCAGGAGCGGCCGTCGGAGGAACGCGAGGTCCTGGCCGCGCTCGTCCGGGTGATGGGCGAGAGCCAGGCGATGCGCCAAGCCTGCCTTGGCCCCTATGATCGTTACTGGCGCAGCCGGCTGGACCAGCTGATCGACACGGAAGGCGCCGAGCCGGAGTTCGAGCAGCGGTTGAAGGCCGGATTCGAGGCGGGTTTCGACGCCGGCCGCCGCGCCTTTCCCGCCTGTTCGGACCTGAGCCGACACGCCGAGGCCGAAGCCGCCGGCCGCGGCCGCGGCCTGGCCGCCCGGCTCGCCTCGGTTCAGCGCCGCGTGCCCGGCTGGCAGCCGACGCTCCCCGACGATGCGACCATGGCGGGAACCTCCGAGCCGCGCTAAGCTTAAGCTTGGGTGTTTCGGGAGAGTCCCTCATGGAACTGATGGCGGCCGTCGTCTTCGTGGTGCTGGCGATCGTGATCCTGTTCTCGGCGATCAAGATCGTCCCCCAGGGGCGGGAGTTCACCGTCGAGCGGTTCGGCCGCTACACGCGCACGCTCACCCCCGGCATCAGCTTTCTCACGCCTTTCGTCGAGGGCGTCGGCCGGCGCGTGAACATGATGGAGCAGGTGCTCGACGTGCCGCGCCAGGAGGTGATCACCAAGGACAACGCCGTGGTGCAGGTGGACGGCATCGTCTTCATCCAGGTGATGGACGCCGCCGCGGCCGCCTACCGGGTGGACAACCTCAACTACGCGATCGCCCAGCTCGCCATGACCAACCTGCGCACGGTGGTGGGCTCCATGGAGCTGGACGAGGTGCTCTCCCAGCGCGACCAGATCAACACCCGCCTGCTGCACGTGATCGACCAGGCGACCATGCCCTGGGGCGTGAAGGTGGCCCGCATCGAGATCAAGGACCTGCAGCCGCCGCCGGACATCACCGCCGCCATGGCCCGCCAGATGAAGGCCGAGCGCGAGCGCCGGGCGGTCATCACCGAGGCGGACGGCGAAAAGCAGGCGGCCATCGCCCGGGCCGAGGGCGCCAAGCAGGCCGCCATCCTCGAAGCCGAGGGCCGGCGCGAGGCCGCCTTCCGCGACGCCGAGGCCCGCGAGCGGGAAGCCGAGGCCGAGGCTAAGGCCACGGCCATGGTCTCCGAAGCCATCGCCCGCGGCGACGTCAACGCCATCAACTACTTCGTCGCCCAGAAATACGTGGAGGCCTTCGCCCGCCTGGCCGACAGCCCGCAGCAGAAGACCGTCATCGTCCCGGCCGAGATGTCGGCCCTGGTGGGCTCCGTCGGTGGGATCGGTGAGCTGGTGAAGGCGGTCAACGCCGATGGCCCGCGTCCGCCACCGCCCGCCCGGCGCGGCTCGGCCGTGCCGCCGACGGGAGCTTGAGGACGTCATGGGCGGCCTCGTTTCCCTCTATGCGGCCCACGCCTTCTGGATATGGGTGGCGCTGGCCGCCGTGATCCTGGCGGCGGAAGTGGCCACCGGCTCCGGTTGGCTGCTCTGGCCCACGGCCTGCGCCGCCGTGGTGGCCCTGCTCACCCTTGTCACCGACAACGCCGCCCTGGAGATCGGCGCCTTCGCGGTCCTGACCATCGTCACCACCTTGGCGGCCCGGCGCTTCTGGCCTCGGCGGCCGGCGAGCGAGGGCGACATCAATGACAATGTCGGCCGTCTGGTGGGCCAGCAGGGCCGCGCCGCGGCGGTCTTCATCGACGGCCAGGGGCGCGTGACGATCGACGGCAAGGAGTGGGCGGCCGACCTGGAAGGCGGCGACAGCCTGGCGCCCGGCGCGGAGGTGGAGGTGATCGGCCTCAGCGGCGCATCGCGGCTGCGGGTTCGGGCGTCTCGTTGATCTCCTCGAGAAAGGCGCGCAGCGCCCGCAGGAAGGGCAGGGCCTGGCGGAACTCGGCCTCGGTGAAGCCGGAGCGCAGGGCCTCCATCTTCCACTTCATGTCCTTCAGCACCTGGGCGTAGACCTCGCCGCCGGCGCGGGTCAGCCGCACGCGCTTCTTGCGCCGGTCGCCGGCGTCGGCCAGCACCGCCACTAGCCCCAAGGCCTCCATCTTCTGCAGGATGTTGGTCATGGCCGCCTTGGACATCAGCATCTCCTGCGCCAGCTCCGCCGGCGTCTGGCCGTCGCCGTCGCGATGGAGATGCATCAGCAGCTCGAAATGGGCGTAGGTCACGCCCGGCGGCAGGTGTTTGATGACGGAATGACGTGTGTAGTGTTCGATCACCCCGATCTCGTTGAACACCGCCACGTCGGGGCGGTCCTGAAGCGCGGGACCCATATAGCCCTCCATATCGTTCGATATCAAACGACATGGTGATGCGACTTCGAACGGTCAAGGTGTGGCCATCGAACTATCGGGCGGCCGCGATGCTGTCCTTCTGAATGCGCTGGATTTCCGATCGGACGGGACGGAGCATCTTCGCCGAGCCGCCCTTTGCAGCCGCGTCCTTGATCGCCTGCTCCAGGACGCCCGCAAACGCGCGGACGGTTTCGGGGCAGGCGTGCTGTTCCAGCTGCAACAGCAAGGCGTATCCCGCGAGCACCGAAGAGGTGTCCCTGATATCCAGCCAGATCCGAGGGTCTGCCGGACTCGCCCAGGCCTCGCCCCGGTTTCCGATATAGATCCAGCTCCGCGCCTTCTGCACGCCCTGGTCATGGCCGAAGCGATCCGCCAGCAGGGCCAGGGCCTGATTGTCGTTCCAATCCTTCTTCAGCTGGGCGGCGGAACGCCCGCTCGCCTTGAGCCGGTCGGTCTCGATCTCAAGATATTTGTAGTCGTCGCGGCATCTGTTGGAGACCTTCACCCTTCCGATAATACGGCTGATGCTCTCGTCGGCCTTTTCCACGGATGGCTCCGGGTCTCCGTCATAGTGGACGACCAGCATCTTCAACCGTGGGGCCGCGTGCGCATGCGTCGGCGCCAAGGCCGCCGTCAGGGCCGCCACCGCGGTTAGAAGTCGGAGCGCGCGTCGCATGGGCATGAGGCCTTCGGCGGTGCAGTCGCCTTGGCTCCGGCGGACTCCGCCAGCTCGAAGGTGACCGTGATCTCGCACTTGTCGTCGTCGTAAAAGGCGCCGCCTTCGCTCTCCAGCGAGAGCTTCAGTATGTCGCTCTCGTTCTGCTGCAATTCCAGATCGTCCTCGTCCACGACCCGGTTCAACATGAGGTGCGTCGGCTCCTGGTCTTCCGGATGGCTCCGCACGACGGTCGGCTGCCTGAGCATCGCAGGACGGCCGCCGATATTGGTGAGATAGGCGGTAAGTTCGTTGGGGGCGCAATCCAGGGCCGAGACGATCCGGGGCGGGCTGGGAAAAGCCTGCTCCCGCAAGGCCGCCGCCCCTGTCCAAAGCGGAACCAGGGCGAGGCCGGCGCCCACCAGTCCGCTCCAGGCGAAGACATGCCGGCGCCAGTCCTGGAACGAGCCGCATTCCGCGCACTTGGCTGCGCCCGCCGGCATGCCGTTGCGGCAGACCCGGCATACGCTTTCGCCGTTTTCCTTCTCCGCGTCCGTCACCGGAGCCCCCAAGGCGTGGCTGCAGAGGCCGTGAACTCACGGTAAGGTTGACGATTACGCGGATTGTCGCAATCTGTTGTCAAGCTCAAGTTCGCCCGGGGGTGCGGTCCCCGTCGAACCGCAACGGGGGTGACGATGTCGGACCGAGTGCGGAGCGTTCCGAGCCGGCGTTCCGGCTTCGCTTTCTTGACCTGGACGACGGGCCTGGCCGCCAGCGCCATGCTTCTGACCGCGCCCGAGGCCGCCCAGGCCCAGTCGCGCCGCGCCGATGCGACCGCCAATCGCCTGACGCTCGGCGAGGAGACGCCGGGAAGCCTGTCCAACGCCCGGCGGACGGAGGACGGGCGAAGCTACGTCCCGTTCGTCGTCAATTTGGCGGCGGGCGCTAACGTGCAGATCGACATGGGGTCCGAGGACTTCGATCCCTATCTCGACATCTCCCGTGTCGGGCGGGAGGGCGGTCTGCTGGCGGAAGACGACGATGGCGGCATGGGTCTCGACGCCCGGCTGCGCTTCACCGCGCGGGAGGCCGGCGACTATCTGATCCGCGCCCAGGCGGTCGATTCCACCTCGGGCCGATTCACCATCGCCGTCCGCGAGCGGGCGCCCATACTGCCGCCCACGCCGGTCGCCGCCGCCTACGGCTTCAGTGGGGAAGGGCGGTTCGACGAGGCGACGCCGCAGCTCGGCGAGAAATATCCCTACGCCCTCTACCACTTCCGCGGCGAGGCGGGGGACCGCGTTCTGATCGACATGAAGTCCGACGACTTCGATTCACAGCTGGTGATGCGGCCCCTGGTCGGACAGGGCCGGGAGGTGCGGGACGACGATGGCGGCGCGGGGCTGAACGCCCGGATCCTCACGACCCTCGAGGCTGCGGGCGATTACGAGGTCTCGGCCATGTCGGTGTCGCGGGAAGGCGCCTACACCCTCTCCATACGCAAGCTTCCGGCCCGTTTCTCCGCGAGCGAACCGGCGCCGCTCGTCATCGGGCGGGAGATCCGTGGCGCCCTGTCGTTCGAAGATGCGGTGGTGGCGCAGAACAGCTCCGGGGATGGGGCCCAGCTACAATTCTACAAGCTCTTCGTCGTGGAAGGCCGGGCCGGCCAGACCTTGGTGGTGAACCTCAAGTCCGACGCCTTCGACCCGATGATGGAGGCTGGCGTGATGTCGCCTGTGGGCTTCGCCGTGGCGACGAGCAACGACGATGCGAATGGGCTCAACTCCGAGCTCGTGCTGACCTTCGCCGAGCCAGGGCGGTTGTTCATCCGCGCCTCGTCCACCGGCGAGAGCGACGGCGGGGAGTTCACCATCAGCGCCATCGAACGGGCGCGCTGAGCCGCCTTCAGGCGATCCCCAGCTCCAGCATCCCCTTGCGCGCCAGGGCGTCGGCGCGCTCGTTGAGCTCGTGGCCGGCATGGCCCTTCACCCAGGCCCACTTCACCTGGTGCCGCTGGCGGGCGGCGTCGAGGCGCCGCCAGAGGTCGTCGTTCTTCACCGGCTTCTTGTCGGCGGTCTTCCACCCGCGCTGTTTCCAGCCGTGGATCCACTCCAAAATGCCCTTCATCACGTACTGGCTGTCGGTGTGCAGCTCGACGATGCAGGGGCGCTTCAGGCTTTCCAGGGATTGGATGGCCGCCATCAGCTCCATGCGGTTGTTGGTGGTCTGGGCCTCGCCGCCGCAGATCTCCTTCATGTGCGAGCCGGAGATCAGGATCGCGCCCCAGCCGCCGGGGCCGGGATTCCCCGAGCAGGCGCCGTCGGTATAGATCACCACCTTCGGGGTCACGCGAGATCCCCGAACAGGACGAGGTCGGGCGAGGCGCGGTGGACCGCCAGCTTGCGTTCGTACTCCAGCGGATCCTTCGGCCTGACCAGGGCCCCGGCCGGCGTCGCGCCCCAGTCGTGCAGGCGGGTCAAGAAGAAGCGCATGGCGGCCCCATGCGCCAGCACCGGCAGGGCGGCGCGTTCGGCGGCGCTCAAGGGGCGGCGGGTTTCGTAGCCGGCCAGCATGGCCCGCGCGCTGGTGATGTTGAACGAGCCGTCAGGCTCGAAGCACCAGGCGTTCAGGGCGACTGCGATGTCGTAGGCCAGCGCGTCGGTGCAGGCGAAATAGAAGTCGATCGCCGCGGCGAACTTCCCGGCCTGGAAGAAGACGTTGTCGGGGAAGAAGTCGGCGTGGACGATCCCCTCCGGCAGCCCCTTGGGCCAGGCCGCGGCGATGCGCGAAAGGTCCGTCTCGATCTGCGCCGCCAGCCCCGGCTTCAGGGCCTCGGCGTCGCGCCTCAGCGTGGCGAACATCGGCGCCCAGGCGGCCTGGCCGAGGTCGTTGGGGCGCGAGAGCGGGAACCCCTCGGCGGCCAGATGCAGGCGGGCCAGGCCTTCGCCCGCCTCGCGGCAATGAGCGGCGCTCGGCCGGCGCACGGAAAGCCCGGGCAGGAAGGCGATCAGGGCGCAGGGCTTCCCGCGCACCGTCTTCAGGATGCGGCCGGCCCGGTCCGCCATGGGGGTGGCGCAGGGATAACCGTGCTCGGCCAGCCACCGCATCAGGTCGAGGAAGAACGGCAGGTCCTCGGCCCGCACCCGCTTCTCGTAGACCGTCAGGATGAAGCGCCCGGCCTCGGTCTCCAGCAGGAAGTTGGAGTTCTCCACGCCCTCGGCGATGCCTTTGAACGCCAGCGGCGCGCCGAGGTCGAAATCGGCCAGGAGCTCAGCGAGCTCCTCGTCGGTGATGTCGGTATAGACGGCCATGCCCGCCCCCGATGGGCGAGGTCGCAGGCGGGGTCAAGACGCCGCGGAAGCCATGTGGTAAATCGAGGAGCCAGGAGGCTCCTCATGATCGCACTCAAGCTCGAGCGGATGGGGTCGGATGTGGTGCTCGTCTTCGACGCGGCGACCCGAAAGGCCCTGAACCTGGAAGTCGGCGACACGGTCCATGTGCAGCGCACGGCCGACGGCGTCATCGCCATCGGCGAGCACGACACCGACCACGAGGCCCGTGTCGCCCGCGGCAAGGCGTTCCTGAAGCGATACCGCAGGTCCTTCGAAAACCTGGCGGGGAGCTGAGTTTCAGGCGGTCAGCGCCCGCGGCAGTTTGAAGCTCACCGTCTCGCGCACGGTGTCGACGTCCTCCACCGTCACCTCGAAGGCTTCGGCCAGACGGTCGATCAGGCCCTGGACCAGCACCTCCGGCGCCGAGGCGCCGGCGGTGACGCCCACGCTCTGCGCCCCGTCCAGCCAGGCAAGGTCCAGCCCCTCGGCGTCGTCGATCAGATAGGCGCCCTTCACCCCGGCCCGCTTACCCACCTCCACCAGCCGCACGGAGTTGGAGGAATTGGCCGAGCCGAGCACCAGCAGCACGTCGGCCTGGGCGGCCACGACCTTGACCGCCTCCTGGCGGTTGGTTGTGGCGTAGCAGATGTCTTCCTTGTGCGGGGCGGCGATCTGCGGGAAGCGCTCGCGCAGGGCGGCGACGATTCCGGCGGTGTCGTCCACCGACAGCGTCGTCTGGGTGACGAAGGCCACATTGGCCGGATCGCGCGGGACATAGGCGCGGGCGTCCGCCGCCGTCTCGATCAGGGTCACAGCGCCCTCGGGCAGCTGGCCCATGGTGCCCACCACCTCCGGATGGCCGGCATGGCCGATCAGCAGGATTTCCCGGCCGGCGTCGTGATGGCGCTGGGCCTCCACATGCACCTTGGAGACCAGCGGGCAGGTGGCGTCGAGATAGAGCATCCGCCGCTCGCGGGCTTCCGCCGGCACGGACTTGGGCACGCCGTGGGCGGAGAACACCACCGGGCGGTCGGCCGGGCACTCGTCCAGCTCCTCCACGAACACCGCGCCCAGGCGGCGCAGGCGGTCCACCACGTGGCGGTTGTGGACGATCTCGTGGCGCACATAGACCGGCGCGCCGTACTTCTCGATGGCCCGCTCCACGATCTGGATGGCGCGGTCGACGCCGGCGCAGAAGCCTCGCGGCGTGGCCAGAAGCACCTTCAAGGGGCGGCGTGGAGGAGGCGTATGGAGCATGCCGACAAACTAGGGGTTCGGGGCGGCGACCGCCAGCCGCGTTGCGGCCGCAATCGAGAGCCATTACTAGGGGATCGACAGCGGGGGCCGATGTCGGCGCCTGCGCCACTGTTTGGACGATCCTGAAAAAATGCGCCGTTCCCTGCTGATCGCCGTGGGCCTGATGGCTGCGGCCTCCACCGCGGTTCCCGACCTGGCCGCCGCCCAGCAGCGCCGCCAGGGCGACCAGAAGCGCCAGGAGCAGGAGGCGTCGGCCAAGCGCAAGCGCGACGCCGAATGGAACGACGTGCAGGCCCCGCTGCCGGCTCTGCGCAACGCCGGCCCCTGCCCCTATGTGAAGGTGCTCTACGACGCCGCCCGGTACATCGACTTCAAGGACAATCGCGAAGCCTCGGCTTCGGTCGCCTATTCCGGCGAGATCCAGGGGATTTCCGCCGGCTGCCAGTACAAGGACGAAGAGCCGATCCGCGTGCAGATGGAGGTGCTGTTCGAACTGGGCAAAGGGCCGCAGGCCACCTCGAACTCGCGCACCTATCGCTACTGGGTGGCGGTGACCAAGCGCAATGACTTCCCGATCACCAAGCAGTATTTCGACCTGCCGGTGACCTTCCCGGCCGGCGAGGACCGCGTCTACGTCACCGAGAAGATCGGCGAGATCGTGATCCCGCGCGCCACGCTCACCACCAGCGGCGCGAACTTCGAGGTCCTGGTCGGCTTCGACGTGACGCCGCAGATGGCGGCCTTCAACCGCGAGGGCAAGCGCTTCCGCGTCAATGCTGGCCAGGCCGTCGCCGGAACCACGTCCGAAAATCCATGACCGACCTGAAACGGGGCCTGGGCGAGGCGGTCGGCGCCGCCTTCGCCGCCGTGGGCCTGCCGGCCGAGCTCGGGCGCGTGACGCCGTCCGACCGGCCCGACCTCGCCGATTTCCAGTGTAATGGCGCCTTGGCCGCCGCCAAGCAGGCCAAGCGCAACCCGCGCGAGGTGGCCGCCGAGGTGGCGGGCCGTCTGGCCGGCGACCCGCGCCTGGCCTCGGTGGAGATCGCCGGCCCGGGCTTCATCAACCTGAGGCTCTCCGACGCCGCGCTGAGCGAACGGGCGGGCGAGATCGCCGCCGATCCACGCCTGGGCGCCGAACTCGTGGACCTGCCCCGGCGCATCCTGGTGGACTACGGCGGCCCCAACGTCGCCAAGCCGATGCATGTGGGCCACCTGCGCTCCTCGATCATCGGGGAGTCCATCAAGCGCATCTATCGGTTCCGTGGCGATACGGTGATCGGCGACGCCCACTTCGGCGACTGGGGCTACCAGATGGGCCTCTTGATCGGCGCGGTCATGGACGAGGACGAGACCGTCCGCGCCCTGATCGAGGCGCTGAACGCCAAGGGCCGCCCGCTGGCCGACGAGGACGAGGCCGCCGCCTTCGCCACGCTCGAAGAGAGGGTCACGCTCGACGATCTCGACCGGCTCTATCCCCAGGCCGCCGCCCGCGGGAAGGCCGAGCCGGACTATCGCGACCGCGCCCGCAGGCTGACGGCGGAGTTGCAGGACCGCACGCCGGGCCATCACCTGCTCTGGCGCCACTTCGCCAAGGTCACCCGCGTGGCGCTGGAACGCGACTTCCACGCGCTCGGCGTCGATTTCGACCTCTGGAAAGGCGAGAGCGACGTCCACGACCTGATCGAGACCATGGTCGACGAGCTCGAGCACAAGGGCCTGCTCGTGGAGGACCAGGGCGCCCGGATCGTCCGCGTGGCGCGCCAGGGCGACAAGCGCGAGCTGCCGCCCCTGCTGGTGGTCTCCTCCGAAGGCTCCGCCATGTACGGCACCACGGACCTGGCCACCATCCTGGACCGGAAGGGCACGTTCGATCCGCACCACGTGCTCTATGTGGTTGACCAGCGCCAGGCCGACCATTTCGAGATCGTGTTCCGCGCCGCCTATCTAGCCGGCTACGCCCACGAGGGCGGCCTGGAGCATGTCGGCTTCGGCACCATGAACGGGACCGACGGCAAGCCCTTCAAGACCCGCGAGGGCGGGGTGCTGAAGCTGAACGACCTGATCGGCATGACGCGCGCCAAGGCCGAGGAGCGCCTGCACGAGGCCGAGCTGGGCGGCGAGCTCGACGCCGAGGCCTTCGCCGACACCGCCCACAAGGTGGCCGTCGCCGCTCTCAAGTTCGCCGACCTGCAGAACTTCCGCGGCACCTCCTACGTCTTCGACCTCGACCGGTTCTCCTCCTTCGAAGGCAAGACCGGGCCCTATCTGCTCTATCAGGCGGTGCGGGTGAAATCGGTGCTGCGCAAGGCTGCGGAGGAGGGCGTCGAGGCCGGCCCCGTGGCGGTCTCCGAGCCCGCCGAGCGTGACCTTGTCCTGCTGCTGGACGCCTTCGACACCGCCGTGGCCGAGGCCTACGACAAGAAGGCCCCGAACTTCCTCGCCGACCACGCCTACAAGCTGGCCCAGGCGTTCTCGAAGTTCTACGCCGCCTGCCCGATCCTGCAGGCGGAGCCGCCTGCGCGCGCTTCGCGCCTGACCCTGGCTCAGACCAGCCTGCGTCAGTTGGAGCAGGCGCTGGATCTGCTGGGGATCGCGGCGCCCGACCGCATGTGACCTCGGCTTAGCGGCCGTCGCCCAGGGTTCGCTGCATCGCGGCGACCCCGTCATCCATCATGTCGCTCACCATCGCACCTGCTTCCGGAGGGGCGAGTTCGGCGGTCCAGACGAAGCGGCTGCGGCCGTCCTCCAACGGAAACACCTGAGCGGAGGCGCGGTGGAAGCGCAGGATCTCCGCCTCCACGACCCGGTAGCGAACCCGGCGCGCGGCCTCGTCAATCTCGACGATCCGCTCGCGCGCGACCATGCCGTTGGCGAAGGTGACGATGCGGTCTTGCCCGTCCATCTCCGTATGCGTGACGAAGCCGCGGGTGAGATGGGTGTGCAGGGCCCCGACATCGCGCAAGGCGGCCCAGACCGTCTCCGCAGGCGCCTCGACCACAAAGTCCTTGCACACGGTCACGGCGTCGGCGGGCGCGGTGGTTTCGAATTCAGCGATCATCTGCGTCTCCTTTCGACGAGATGAGACTGGCAGAGGGCCGGCCGGCGGGCTGGCGGTTTCCGGAACATGTCAACCGGGCGATTCCGCTGCGCCGTCGCCACTTGCGCGTTGACACGGGCGGGGCCTTCGAACAGGTTCCGGACGACTCTCGCGGGAGAGATCGGCCGCCTCCGGACGGCCGGAGCCGAAGGCGCAACCGCCCCGGAAACGCTCAGGCAAAAGGACCGCGCGGGCTGATGAACGCTGGAAAGTAGCGCCGCGGCCAGGCCGTGGGCGTTCGCCGAAGGAGCAGGGGGCCTGCGGGCCCGAAATCTCTCAGGCGCAAGGGACAGCGGGGGCGCAGGCGAGGCGGGGGCGATTCCCTCGCACGCCTGCGGAGTCGTCAGCCGGAGTCCATGCGTGTCGGATCAGACCCTGAAGACCACCCCGCTCTACGAGGCCCATCTGGCCGCGGGCGCGCGCATGGTCCCCTTCGCCGGCTATTCGATGCCGGTCCAGTACAGGGACGGGGTGCTCAAGGAGCACTTGTGGACGCGGGAGAGCGCCGGGCTGTTCGACGTCTCCCACATGGGACAGGCCCGCCTGCGCGGGGTCTCGCCGCTCTCGGCCTTCGAGGAGGTCACGCCCGGCGACTTCATCGGGCTGAAGCCCGGCAAGCAGCGCTATTCCGTCCTGCTCAACAAGAAGGGTGGGATCATCGACGACCTGATGGCCTCGCGCCCCGATGAGGACGGCTTGTTCGTGGTGGTCAACGGCGCCTGCAAGGACAACGACTTCAAGGTCATCGACGACGAACTGGCCGGTCAGGTCACCATCGAGCGGCTCGAAGACCGGGCGCTGCTGGCGCTGCAGGGGCCGAAGGCCGCCGCCGTGCTGGCCGAACATGCGCCCGACGCTGCAAAACTCGCCTTCATGGACGCTGCGGCCCTGAAAGCCTTCGGAACCGACGCCATCGTCTCGCGCTCGGGCTACACCGGCGAGGATGGCTACGAGATCTCGATTCCCGCCGCCGAGGCGGTGCGTGTCTGGAGCGCCCTGCTGGCTGACGAGCGGGTCCGTCCCATCGGCCTGGGCGCCCGCGATTCCTTGCGGCTGGAAGCCGGGCTTCCGCTCTACGGCCATGACGTGGACGAGACCGTGAGCCCCATCGAGGCCGACCTCGCCTTCGCCGTCTCCAAGAAGCGCCGCGAGGCCCGCGACTTCCCCGGCGCGGCCCGCATCGCCAAGGAACTCGCCGAGGGCGTGGCCCGCAAGCGCGTGGGGCTGACCGTGCTGGCCGGCGCGCCCGCCCGCGAAGGGGCGGAGATCGCCGACGAGGCGGGAAACGTGATCGGCGTCGTCACCTCCGGCGGCTTTTCGCCTTCCCTCGGCAAGCCCATCGCCATGGGCTTCGTGCCGCCCGCCTTCGCCGCGCCCGGCGTCAAGCTCGCCGTCATCGTCCGCGGCAAGGCCCAGCCGGCGGAGGTCACGGCCATGCCCTTCGTCCCCCATCGCTACGTCCGCAAGGTCTGAGGAGATCACCCCGATGCGTTTCACCAAGGATCACGAGTGGGTCGTCCTGGAGGGCGACGTGGCCACCATCGGCATCACCGCCTACGCCGCCGAGCAGCTGGGTGATGTCGTCTTCGTCGAGACCCCCGAGGTCGGCAAGGCGGTGAAGGCCGGGGACGGCTTCGCCGTCGTGGAGAGCGTCAAGGCCGCTTCCGACGTCTATGCGCCGGTCGCGGGCGAGGTGGTCGAGGCCAACGCCGCCCTGGCCGACGCGCCGGAGACGGTCAACGCCGAGCCCGAGGCCGGCGGCTGGTTCGCCAGGCTGAAGGTGGACGACCCCTCCGACTATTCCAAGCTGATGAGCCGCGACGAGTACGAAGCGTTCCTCAAGACCCTGTAGCCGCCCAGCTCCTCCCGCCTGTTGGGGGGAGCGGAGGGAATGAAGACATCGATGCGATACCTGCCCCTTACCCCTTCCGATCGCGCCGAGATGTTGGCCGTCATCGGAGCCGAGTCTGTCGACGACCTGTTCGCCGACGTGCCGGCGGCCGCCCGCCGGCCGGAACTCTTCGACCTGCCGCGGCACGCCGGCGAGATGGAGGTGGAGCGGGAGTTGGCGGCCCTTGCGGCGATGAACCGTCCGGCGGGGGCGGGGCCGTTCTTCTGCGGGGCGGGCGCCTATCGCCACCATGTGCCGGCGACGGTCGACCACATCATCCAGCGCTCGGAATTTCTGACCAGCTACACCCCCTATCAGCCGGAAATCGCCCAGGGCACCTTGCAGGTGCTGTTCGAGTTCCAAACCCAGGTTGCGGCGCTGACCGGCCTCGATGTGGCCAACGCCTCGATGTACGACGGCTCCACCGCCTGTGCGGAAGCGGTAATGATGGCCCAACGCGTCACCCGCCGGAAAAAGGCGGTGCTCTCCGGCGGCTTGCATCCGCACTACGCCGCCACCACCCAGACCATCGCCCATGCCGAGGGCATGGACATCGTGCGGCAGCCGGTCGCCATCGACGCCGAGGCCGCGGTGCTGGACGCGATCGACGCCGAGACCGCCTGCGTGGTGGTCCAGACCCCCAATGTCTTCGGCGTCGCCACCGACGTCACGAAGATCGCCGAAGCGGCCCACGCCGCCGGCGCCCTGCTGATCGTCGTGACCACCGAGGCCGTCTCCTACGGTCTGCTGAAGTCCCCCGGCGAGATGGGCGCCGACATCGCCGTCGCCGAAGGCCAGTCGATCGGCAACGGCCTGAATTTCGGCGGGCCCTATGTCGGTCTCTTCGCCGTGCGGGAGAAGCTCGTCCGCGCCATGCCGGGCCGCCTGTGCGGCGAGACGGTGGACGCCGAGGGCCGGCGCGGCTTCGTGCTCACCCTCTCCACCCGCGAGCAGCATATCCGCCGCGAGAAGGCGACCTCCAACATCTGCACCAATTCCGGCCTCTGCGCGCTCGCCTTCACCATCCATCTTTCGCTGCTGGGCGAGGCGGGTTTGCGGGAGCTGGCTGCGCTGAACCATTCCCGCGCCCGCGAACTGGCCAAGGCGCTCTCCGCCGTTCCCGGCGTGGAGATCCTGAGCCCCCGGTTCTTCAACGAGTTCGCCGTGCGCCTGCCGAGGAACGCCGCCGAAATGGTCGAAGCCCTACTGGCCGACGGCGTCGTCGCCGGCGTGCCCTTCTCCAGGCTCGACCCGGCCGCCGGCCTGGACGACGTGCTGCTGGTCGCCGCCACCGAGACCACGACGGCCCAGGACATCGCCGCCTTCGCCCAGGCCCTGGCCGGGAGGGCCGCCCAATGACCATGCTGAACGTCGGCCGCCCGACCCGTCCTGAAGCCGTGCTCGAGCCCGTGCATCGCTCCCTGGCCGGGGGGCGCGGCCTGCTGCAGGACGAGCCGCTGATCTTCGAACTGGGCGGCTGGGAAAAGACCGGCGTCGACCTGGCGCCGGCTGAACACGACGCCTCCGATCTCGGCGATCTCGTCCGCACCGCGCCCATCGGCCTGCCGGGGCTCTCCGAGCCCGAAGCCATGCGCCACTATGTGCGGCTCAGCCAGAAGAACCACGCCATCGACCTGGCGCTCTATCCGCTCGGCTCCTGCACCATGAAGCACAACCCGCGCCTGAACGAGAAGGCTGCGCGGCTGGCGGGCTTCGCCGACCTCCATCCGCTTGCGCCGCAGTCGACGGTCCAAGGCGCGCTGGCGCTGATGGATCGGCTGGCGCACTGGCTGAAAGCCCTGACCGGCATGCCGGCCGTGGCGCTTTCGCCCAAGGCTGGAGCGCATGGCGAACTTTGCGGCCTGCTGGCCATCAAGGCGGCGCATGAGGCGAAGGGGCAGGATCATCGCCGGCGGGTGCTGGTGCCGACCTCCGCCCACGGCACCAATCCGGCCACGGCCGCCTTCGTCGGCTATTCGGTGACAGAGATCGCCCAGACCGAAGACGGGCGCGTCGACATCGCCGACCTGGCCGCCAAGCTGGGCGAGGACGTGGCCGCGATCATGGTCACCAACCCCAACACCTGCGGCCTGTTCGAGCGCGACATCCTGGAGATCTCCCGCCTGACGCACGAGGCGGGAGCCTACTTCTACTGCGACGGCGCCAACTTCAACGCCATCGTTGGCCGGGTGCGGCCCGGCGACCTGGGCGTCGACGCCATGCACATCAACCTGCACAAGACCTTCTCCACGCCTCACGGCGGCGGCGGGCCGGGGGCGGGGCCGGTGGTGCTTTCCGAAGCGCTCGCGCCGTTTGCGCCGGCGCCGTGGGTGGTATCGGACGGCGAGGGCTTGCGGCTGGTGGAGGAGGCGAAGGGCGAAGCCGCCCAGGCCTTCGGCCGGATGAGCGCCTTCCATGGCCAGATGGGGATGTTCGTCCGCGCCTACGCCTACATGCTCAGCCACGGCGCCGACGGCCTGCGGCAGGTGGCCGAGGACGCGGTGCTCAACGCCAACTACGTCAAGGCCCGCTTGTCCGGGGCCATGACCGCCGCCTTCCCGGAGGGGCCCTGCATGCACGAGGCCCTGTTCGACGACGCCTGGCTGGAAGGCACGGGCGTGACCACCCTCGATTTCGCCAAGGCGATGATCGACGAAGGCTTCCATCCGATGACCATGTACTTCCCCCTGGTTGTCCACGGGGCCATGCTGATCGAGCCGACCGAGACGGAATCCAAGCAGGAGCTGGATCGGTTCTGCGACGCCCTCCTGGCCCTGGCCGAGGCGGCGAAGGCCGGGGATGTCGACCGGTTCAAGGGCGCGCCCTATCTTGCGCCGCTTCGGCGGCTCGACGAGACCCAGGCGGCCCGAAGGCCCAAGCTCGTCTGGCGGCCGGAAGGTGTGGCGCCGGCGCAGCGGTCGGCCGGATAGGCGAATTAAGTATAAGATTTAATCCGGGGCTCGCCTTTACCTCGCCCTAATGGGTTCGCATATGCGCATCACGGCCCGACCGCCGGTCCTCCCCCAGAGCGGCGCGCGGGTCTCTGCCCAGGTCGAATCCAAGTGTCGCTCGCCATGCCCAGCGTGCGCGGTCACCGCGCCTCCGAGTCCTTCGCCCGCGGGATCGCCGGGCGGACGCTCCGCGCCGCCTATGTGGCGCTGGGCGCGCTGATCGTGGTGCTGGGCGTGGTGATCGCGCCGCTGCCGGGTCCCGGCGGCCTGCCGGTGATCCTGGTCGGCCTGATGATCATCCTGCGCAACTCGTTCAAGGCGCGCCGCCAGTTCGTGCGGCTGCAGCAGGCCCATCCCCGCGTGCTCTCGCCGATCCGCCGGCTGCTGCGGCGCAATCCGGGCATGGTGCGGGCCTCCTGGCGTCAGGCCTTGAAGATCGAGCGCATGTTCCTGCCGCCGAAGCTCCGCTTCGCCGTGCGCAGCCGCCGCCGCTTCCGTCAGAACTGAGCAAGGAAAAAGCGCCTGCCGCGAGACAGGCGCTTTTTCGAAGATCGGCTTTTCCGCCTTACTGCAGCTTGGCGCCGAGCTGGGGAATGGCCTTGTCCACCAGCGGGTCGGTCTTGGAACCGGCCAGCCGCGTCGCCAGGATCGACTCCGCGGCCTGGGCGGCGAGCTCGGCGGCCGCGGCCTTCACCTCGGCCGCGGCCTGGGCCTCGGCGTTGGCGATCCGGCGCTCGGCCAGCTGCCGGCGGCGGGCGAGGGTCTCGTCCAGCTTCGCCTTGGCGTCGACCTCGTAGCGCTTGGCTTCTTCCTGGGCCATGGCCAGCATGTCCTTGGCCTGGCGTTCGGCTTCCTCGCGCTCGGCCTTGAGCGCGGCGAGCAGGCGCTCGGCCTCCTCCCGGATCCGGGCGGCTTCGTCGAGGTCGGCCTGGACCGAGGCGGTCTTGGAATCCAGGGCCGCGGCGATGGCCTTCGGCGCCTTGGCGACGAAGATCACGATACCCAGGAAGATCAGCAGGCCGGCGCCGACCCAGAATTCCGCTTCGGCGGGATTGAGAAAGGCGGGCATCAGGCGGCTCCCTGGACGGCGCGGGCGGCCAGTACGGCCTCGACGTCGGCTGCGGCGACGGCGTCGCCGGTCAGCTTCTCGACGATGGCCTGGGCGGTGTCGCGGGCGATGCCGTGGACGTTGGTCATGGCCTGGTCGCGCATCTGGCGGATGCGGTCTTCAGCCGAAGCCATTTCGGCGGCGAGCCGTTCGTCCTCGGCGGCCTGACGGCGAGCCAGCTCGGCGGCGGCCTTGGCCTTGGCCTCGGCGGCCATGCCGCGGGCTTCGGCGCGGGCGCGGCTCACCTCCTGGCGGGCGGCTTCGGCTTGCGCCTCGGCCTCGCCCTGCACCTTGCGCGCCTGCTCCACCGCCGCGGCGATGGTCTCGGCCCGCAGATCCAGCACCTTGCGCAGCCGCGGCACGAAGACCTTGGCCAGCAGGACGTAGAGGATCGCGAAGATAATCAGCAGCCAGACGATCTGGCCGCCCCAGTACTCGAACTCGAACTGGGGCAGGCCGCCGCCTTCGCCGCCGTGGGCGGCGACTTCGGCGGTTCCGGCGGGCACGTCGTGGCCGTGAACGGCCTCGGCGGCCTCGCCCACGGGGATCTCCGCGCCGGGATATTTGGGTGTCTCAGCGGCCATAAGACTGAGGCGTCCTTGAGAAAGATGCGCAGGCGGCGGCGCGGCGCAAACGCGCACGCCGCCGGGAACTGCTCGCTTAGGAGAACAGGATCAGCAGGCCGAGCACGAAGGCCAGGATGCCCAGGGCTTCGGTCAGAGCCGCGCCCAGGATCAGGTTGGTGAACTGGCCGCCGGCGGCCGAGGGATTGCGGGTGGCGCCGTTCAGGAAGTGCCCGAAGATGGTGCCCACGCCGATGCCCGCGCCGATCATGCCGAGAGTGGCGAGGCCCGCGCCGATGTACTTAGCCGCTTCCGCTTCCATAATTTTCAGGTCCCGTTTGGAAGTTGAGAGTTGTTGAGGCCGGCCGTCAGTGATGATGGCCGAGATTGACCACGTCGTTGAGATAGACGCAGGTCAGAACCGCGAAGACGAAGGCCTGCAGGAAGGCCACGAGGAATTCCAGCGCCGTCAGCGCCACCACCCCGCCCAGGGAGAGCATGGCGCCGGGGATGCCCAGCAGGCCCAGCCCGCCGCCAGCCGCAAGCGCGCCCAGCGAGACAACGAAGCCGGCGAACACCTTCAGCGCCACGTGGCCGCCCAGCATGTTGCCGAACAGACGAAGGGCGAGGGTCACCGGACGCAGCAGGAAGGAGATGATCTCGATCGGGGTGACCAGGATCAGCATGTACCAGGGCACGCCCGAGGGGACGAACAGCTTGTACATGTTGGCGCCGTTGCGGATCACGCCGACCACGATCACCAGGGTGATGGTCATCACCGCCAGGGTCGCCGTCACCGCCAGCTGCGAGGTGGCGGTGAAGATCAGGAACATCCCCAGCAGGTTCATCGCCAGGACGAACAGGAAGATGGTGAAGACGAAGGGGAAGAACTTACGGCCCTCGTGGCCGATGATCCCGGTCGTCAGATTGTCGATATAGCCGAAGATGCCTTCGCCCAGCACCTGCATGCGGCCGGGCACGACCGCGGCCTTGGCGGTGGCGAGCGCGAAGAAGAGCACCACCGCCGTGGCGGCCAGCGCCATGGCGACGGTCGAATTGGTGATCGCCATGTCGATCACGCCCAGGCCGGGAATGGAGAAATCCGGCAGGTCCACGATCTTGTGGACCTCGAACTGGTGCATCGGGTCGGCCATGCCGCCTCGAACTCCTTCAATCTTCCTCGTCGTCGGAAGGCAGGTCCCTGACCGGGCCCCACTCCTTCGCCGCTTCCGCCGTCATCTTCTGGGCCGATTTGACGGCCATCCAGATCGACACGGCGAAGCCGACGAGCACCCCGATTATCATTCCCCACGGCGCCGACTTCAGCACGACGTCCGCCGCCGCCCCAAAGCCCAGCCCCACGAATACCCCGCCTATCAGCACGCCCATGAGGCGATAGCCATAGCCGGCCGCCTTGGAGCCATAGTCGCGCGGTGTCTGGACCGTCCGCGCTTCGAGTGCGGCGGCCCGCTCGTCGAGGCGCCGAATGGCCTCGTCGCGCGCGATGTCCGGATCTGGCATGCGTGTGGTCTTGCAGGACCACGACGTCGCCGCCGCGGCCGGGGCTTCAAGTCGCGCGGAACCTATAGGCGCGGGTGCAGTGCGTCAAGGCTCAGAGGTCAGTAAGTAGTGCGTTGAAATAAAATGACTTTTCGGTATCTCCGCGGCGCGGAGCCGACCGGGTTTTCGAGATCGTCGCCTCGACGCGGCGAAATCGGGGGGAACGGGCCGTTCGCTATTGCGCGGCCATGGCCTCCGCCTGCCGCAGGTCCACCGAAACCAGTTGGGAAACGCCGCGCTCGGCCATCGTCACCCCGAACAGGCGGTCCATCCGGGCCATGGTCACAGGATTATGGGTGATGGCGATGAACCGGGTCTGGGTGCGGCGGCGCATCTCGTCCAGCATGTTGCAGAACCGATCGACGTTGGCGTCGTCGAGCGGGGCGTCCACCTCGTCCAGCACGCAGATCGGCGCCGGTTGGGCCAGGAACACGGCGAAGATCAGGGCCGCGGCGGTCAGGGCCTGCTCGCCGCCGCTCATCAGGCTCATGGTCGCCAGCCGTTTGCCCGGCGGGCAGGCGAAGATCTCCAGCCCCGCCTCCAGCGGGTCATCGGATTCCACCAGCCGCAGCTCGGCCTGGCCGCCTTCGAACAAGGCCTCGAACAAGGTCTTGAAGTGCTCGTTGATCACGTCGAAGGCCGCCACCAGGCGCTCGCGGCCTTCGTGGTTCAGCTCGTCGATTCCCTCCCGCAGCCGGGCGATGGCGCCGGTCAGGTCGGCGCGCTCGGTCTGCATGGTCGCCAGCCGGGCGGAAAGCTCGCCGGCCTCCTCCTCGGCGCGCAGGTTGACCGGTCCGATGGCGTCGCGCTGGCGCTCCAGGTTGTAGAGGTGCGCTTCCATGCCGCCGGGCTCCGACGGGATGGCCACCGCCTCGTCGGCCAGGCTGCGGCCCAGGGCCTCCGGCTCCACCCGCGCGGTCTCACGAATCTGGGCGGTCATCTCGGTCAGGCGCTCGGCGGCGGCTTCCAGCTTGGCGGCCAGCGCCGCGCGCAGTTCGCGGGCCTGGCCGGCGGCCGCCTCGGCGGCGCGTAGGGCGCGGTCGGCCTCGCCGCGTCCGGCCTCGGCCTGGGCAAGGGCGTCGGCGCTCCTGGCGCGGCGCGCCTCGGCCGCAGCGATCTCGTCCAGAAGTTTGCCCAGCCGCGCATGGTGAGTGGCCGGCTTCTCGTGCGCCATGTCCAGGGCCGTCTGCGCCTTGGCTCGCGCCGCCGCCAGATCCTCCAGCCGCCGGGCTGCGCCCTGAGCGCGGCGGGTCCAGTCGTCGCGGTCGCGGGTCAGGCTCTCCAGGCGCCGGGCGCGGCCTTCACGCTCGCGGGATTCCAGCTCCAGGGCCGAGCGCGCCGTCGCCGCCGCTTCCCGAGCAGGGCCTGCGGCGGCGCGCGCCTCGGCCAAACGCGCGGTCAGATCGCCCGCCTCGCCCTCGCCGGCGGTCTCGTCCAGCGCGGTCTTCAGCACCAACTCGGCGTCCGCCAGCTCCGCTTCGAACCGGGCGATCACATCGTCCAGGGACTGGGCCTGGGCTTCACGCCGCGCTGCCTCGCGTTCCAAGGTCTCCAGCGCCCGGCGCGCGGCGGCGGCGGCTTGCTCAGACTGCGGCGGGATTCGGCGGGCCTCGCGCAGCGCCGCTTCGGCGTCACGCACCTTGTCGGCGGCCGCCTGCTGGGCGGCGCGGGCGGTCTTGGCCCGCGGCTCGACCTTCTCGATCTCGCCTTCCACCTCGCCGAGCCGGGTCTTCTGCTCCATGCGAACGGCCGCCGGCTTGGGCGCGTCGGCGCGGGCGGTGAACCCGTCCCACCGCCAGAGATCGCCTTCGCGCGAGACCAGGCGGCAACCGGGCGCCAGTTCGGCCTGCAGCCGGTCGCCGTCCTCCCGCGCCACGAGGGCGGTGAACGCCAGGCGCGCGGCCATCTCCGGCGGCGCCTTGACCAGCGGGGCGAGCGGCGTCGCGCCGTTAGGCCACGCCGGGGCCGGCGCATCCCGGCCGCCCCAATAGGCCGGGGCCTTGCGGTCGAGCGCGGCTTCTAGATCGTCGCCCAGGGCGGCGGCGAGGGCCTGTTCGTAGCCGCGGTCGGGCGCCACGGAGTCCAGCGCCGGCGCGAAGCCGCCGCGCCGCTGCTGGGCCACGATCTGGGCCAGTGCGCGGGCCTCGGCGGTCAAGCGGCCGAGCTGTTCCTCCTGTTTCCGCGCCGTCTCCCGGGCTTCGGCCTCCGCCGCGGCGGCCGCGGCGCGAGCCTCTTCGGCGGCCTCCAGCGCCGTTCGGGCAGCCGCCAGTTCGGCCTCGGCCTTATCCAGGGCTTCGCGGGCGGCGGCCAGGCGCGGATCATCGGCCGGCGCCAGCGCCGCGCGCTCGGCCGTGGCCTGATCCAGCGCCCGGCGCGTGCGGGCGACGCGGTTCTGCGCCTCCTCCACCCGAGCGGCGCCGGCGCGGCGGCGGGCCTCGGCGGCGGCGGCCTGGGCGGCCAGCTCCTCCACGGCGGCGTCGGCGGCCTTGCGGGCGGCCTCGGCGGCCTCGGCGGCGGCCTGCAGCTCTGGTGCGCGTTCCGGCGCGGCGGCGATCGCCGTCTCCAGTTCGGCGATGTCGCCGGCCAGGCGCGCCAGCGCGATCTCGGCGTCCTCGACGATCTGGCTCTCGCGGGCCCGATCGGCGTCGATCCGCCCCAGGTCGGCAGCCAGCCGCTCAAGCTCAGCGGCCAGCGCCTCGCCCTCGCGCTCCAGCCGGTCGCGGTCTATGGCCAGGTTGTTCAGGATCGCCGCGGCCACGGCTTCGGCTTCGCGCAGCGGTTTGATGGCGGCTTCGGCCTCGGCGGCTCCAGTCGTCGCGGCCGCCGCGGCGCGGGCGCTTTCCTCGACCATGCGGGCGGCCTCGGCGGATTCGGCCTGCAGCCGCTCGGCCGTGGCCCTGGCTTCCGACCAGCGGGCGTACAGCACGGCGCCCTGCAGCACCCGGATCTCGGCCGACAGCTTCTTGTATCGCTCGGCCTGTCGAGCCTCACGGCGCAGTCGGTTCAGCGCGCTCTCCAGCTCGCCGGCCACGTCGTCCAGGCGCGCCAGGTTCGTTTCTGCGGCCCGCAGTCGCAGCTCCGCCTCGTGCCGGCGCGAGTGCAGGCCCGACACGCCGGCCGCCTCTTCCAAGATCAGCCGCCGGTTCTGAGGCTTGGCGGCGATAAGTTCCGAAATCTGTCCCTGCCGCACCAGGGCCGGGGAGTTCGACCCCGTCGAGGCGTCGGCGAACAGCAGCTGCACGTCCCGCGCCCGCACCTCGCGCCCGTTGATGCGGTAGGTGGACCCCGCCCCGCGGTCGATCCGGCGCACCACTTCCAGCACCGGGGCGTCGTTGAACGCCGCCGGCGCCTGCCGCCCGGAATTGTCGATGGTCAGGGTCACCTCGGCGTGGTTGCGCGAGGGGCGCGAACCCGATCCGGCGAAGATCACGTCGTCCATCCCCCCGGCGCGCATGGCCTTGGCGGAATTGGCGCCCATCACCCAGCGCAGGGCTTCCAGCAGGTTCGACTTGCCGCAGCCGTTGGGGCCGACGATGCCGGTTACGCCCGGCTCGATCCGGAACTCCGTCGGGTCCACGAAGGACTTGAAGCCGGAGAGCTTGAGCCGCTGGAAGTGCACGGCCGCGCCCCTACTTCGCCTTGGCCGCCGCGGCGATGGCGGCGTCCAGCTGGGCCAGGGTCATGGGGCCTTCCGCAACCTTCCTGCCGTTGATGAAGAAGGTCGGCGTGGCGCGGATCTCCCCTTCGCGGCCGGCGGCGTCCACCCGCGTATGCAGGGCCTGCATGGCGGCCTGGTCGGTGATGCAGGCGGCGACCTTCGCCTCGTCGAGACCCCCCGCCGCCCCCGCCCGCAGCAGGGCCGAGCGCGCGTCGCCCGTACGGATCAGGTCGGGAAAGCCGGCATAGAGCTCGCCCAGCACCGCGAAGTACTTGTCGTCGCCGGCGCATCGGGCGGTCAGGAAACCTGCGGCGGCGAAGTCCACCGGGTCGGTCAGGATCTCGCGCAGCACGTAGCGCACCTTGCCGGTGTCCACGTACTTGGCCTTGAACGCCGGGAAGACCTCGTTGTGGAAGGCTGCGCAGTGGCTGCAGGAGGCCGAGGCGTACTCCACCACCGTCACCTTGGCCTTGGGATCGCCCAGCGCCATGTCCCCGGCGGCCGGGGCCGCGCCCGCGCCGCCGGCGAGCGCCAGCGCGCCGATGGCGGCGGCGATGACGCTGCGGCGGCTGGGGCGGGTCAAGGTTCGCCTACTTCGTCGCGTCGGCCACGGCCGCGTCCAGCTCGGCCATGGTCATGGCGCCCTCCTTCACCTTCTTGCCGTTGAAGATGAAGGTGGGCGTGGCGCTGATCTTGTCCTGCTGGACCGCCCGCTCGACGCGTTCGCTAAGCGCCGCCAGGGCCGCCTCGTCGCTGACGCAGCGATTGAACTGTTCTTCGTTGATTCCGGCCGACTGGGCCACCCGCAGCAGGCCGCCGCGGACGTCGCCGGTGGTGAACATCTCCTGCTGGGCGTGGAAGATGGCGTCGATGACGGCGAAATACTTGTCCTTGCCGGCGCAGCGGGCCGTCAGGAAGCCGGCGGCGGCCACGTCGTTCGGCGGGGTGAGGAATTCCTTGAAGGTGTAGTGCACCTTGCCGGTGTCGATGTACTTCGCCTTGAACTCTGGGAAGACCTCGTTGTTGAACGTCGCGCAGTGGCCGCAGGTGACCGAGGCGTATTCCACCATCTTCACCGAGGCGTTCGGGTCGCCCAGCGTCATGTCGTCGGCCGACGCGGCGCCGGAGGGGCCGCCGCGGTTGCAGCCCGCCAGGGCCAGCGCGCCCAGGGCGGCTGCGGCGACGATGGCGAGGCGGCGGTTCAGATTCGGCATTGAGCCCTCTCTCGAAATCCGAAGAAACGATTAAAGCGCGATTCCCTGGCGTGCAGGAACGGGTGCGGGCGGCCGATGTCAATCGCCGCCGCGCCGCATCACGCCGCGACCCAAGCGGAGCAATGCGGCTTTCAGAGGGCCGTCCGGCGCGTCGGCCAGACTTCGGGCCAGTTCGGCTTCCCGGGCGGCGTCCAGCGGCCCTTCGCGCAGGCGCGAGGGCTTCGGCGGCGCCTTGCCGGCCTTGATCTGCAAAGGGCCCTGCACGATCCGCAGCTTGTTCACCGTCCCATCGCCCAGGAACAGGTTCACCCGCGCGACGATCTCCGGCGCCTGATGCTGGATCAGCGCCGCCGAGGCGCCGGCGACGCGGATCTCGAGCGCTCCCGGCCCGCCGCCGCGGGGCCGCGACAGTTTGACCGGCTCGGTCCGCTGCGCCAGTTCGGCGCCCACGATTTCCCGCCATCGGGCCTGAAGCGCCCCTGGTCCCTGGCCGTACTTGGCGTCCAGCTCCTTCAGGAACCGGTTCAACCCCCGGCCGGCCGGGGGCGGCGGCCGATGCGCCGGCCGCGTGCGGCGGCGCGCGAGGATATCGGCGGCTTCGGCGGGCGAGGGCAGGGGCCGTCGGGGCATGGAGCCATCATAGCGCCAGGAAGCCGTCGCGCGAGAGCGCCTCGAAGCGCTATGGGTGCGGCGTGACGCCCGAAGCCCTCCGCGCCCGCCTGCTTGCCTGGTACGACGCCAACGCCCGCGACCTGCCCTGGCGGGTGGGGCCTGCGGCGCACCGCGCCGGCGTGCGCGCCGATCCCTACCGGGTCTGGCTCTCCGAGGTGATGCTGCAGCAGACCACGGTGCCGCACGCCGCGCCCTACTTCCTGAAATTCACCGCCCGCTGGCCGACCGTCTCGGACCTTGCCGCCGAAGACGACGCCGAGGTGATGGCCGCCTGGGCGGGGCTCGGCTACTACGCCCGGGCCCGCAACCTGCTGGCCTGCGCCCGGGCGGTGGCGAAGGACTATGGCGGCGTCTTTCCCGACACCGAGGACGGCTTGCGCGCCCTGCCGGGGCTCGGGCCCTACACCGCCGCGGCGGTGGCGGCCATCGCCTTCGACCGGTCGGCCAATGTGGTGGACGGCAATGTGGAGCGGGTGATCGCCCGCCTCTTCGCCGTCGAGGCGCCGCTGCCGGACGTCAAGCCGGAGCTGAAAAGCCTGGCCGCCGGCCTGGTCCGGGACGAGCGCCCGGGCGACTGGGCCCAGGCCCTGATGGACCTCGGCGCGACGGTCTGCCGGCCGAAGGGGCCGCTCTGCGACCGCTGCCCCGTGGCGGAATTCTGCGCAGGCCTGGCGACCGGAGAGCCGGACGCCTATCCCCGCCGCGTGGCCAAGGCTCCGCGCCCGCACCGCCACGGCGTCGCCTACATCCTCACGCGGGGGAGCGAGGTCGCCCTGGTCCGCCGCCCCCCCAAGGGTCTGCTGGGCGGCATGCTGGCCCTGCCCACCACCGACTGGCGCGGCATGGGCTGGACCGACGAGGAGGCTCGCGCCGCCGCGCCCGCCGCGGCGGACTGGCGACCGGTGGGTGAGGTGGAGCACGGCTTCACCCACTTCACTCTCACGCTGCGTTTGCTGCGGGCCGAGGGCGAGGCCGAGGGCCTGATCTGGACGCCGCGCTCGGGTTTGGACGCCCTGCCCAGTGTGTTCCTGAAGGCCGCTCGGGCGGGCCTTACGAACCTGCTCTAGCCCCGCGCGGGAAGGCGACCAGCAGGATGGCGAAGGCGCTTAAGGAGAGCGCCAGGGCCGCGCCCGGAATGGCCGGCACGCCGAAGCCGGCCAGGGCCGCCCCGCCCACGGCCGAGCCCAGCGCCTGGCCCAGAGAGACCACCGAGCCGTTGAGCGCGATGGCGACGGGCGCGCCATCGGTGGCCGCGATCAGCCGGGCCTGCACCACCGGCGTCATGGAGAAGAGCGCGGTGGCCGCGATGAAGATCGCTGTCGCCACCAGGCCCCAGCTCGCCCAACCGGCCGGCGCGAGGCGATGGATGGCGATCAGGTGCAGGGTCATGGCCGCCGCCTGGATGGCGAAGCCCTGCAGGATCCAGGCCTTGCCGGCGAAGCGGTTGGCGGCCCGCGCACCCAGCCACAGCCCGGCTATGGATCCCACCCCGATCATCATCTGGAAGGCGCCCACGCCCGCCCCGACCACTCCCGCTCCGACCCGCACGATCGGCGCGATGTAGAGGTTGATGGTCATGTTCGCGGCGAACAGCAGAAAGGTGGTGAGGTAGAGCGGCCAGACCTCGCCGACGGCGACGCTGCCGCCCGGCCGCTTCGGCGGCGCCGGCACGCGCGGCATGAACAGCAGGACGCCCGCGAGCGCGATGGCCGAGAGCAGGGCTGCGAAGACGAAGGTGGCGCGCCAGCCGAAGGCCGCGCCCACCACGCTGCCCAGAGGGATGCCGATCACGAAGGCGAGCGTCATGCCGCCGGAGACCATGGCCAGCGCGGAGCCCCGCCGCTCGGGCGGCGAAAGCGCGGCCGCCGCGACGCTGGCCGCCGGCATGGCGATCGCCCCCGCCAGCCCCGCCAGGGCGCGCAGCGGCAGCAGGATGGCGAAGCTTGGCGCCAGCGCGCAGGCCAGGTGAAGCACGAGGCCCGCTCCGACGCCGCCGATCAGGATCGCGCGCCGGTCCAGCCGTCCGAACAGCCAGGCCGCCACCGGCCCCAGGGCCGCGGCGGTCAGCACATAGGCGGTCTGTAGTTGTCCGGCGACGGCGGTGGAGACGCCAAGGTCGGCGGCCATGGCCTCCAGAAGCCCGGCGAAGATGAAGGCGGCCGAGCCGAAGGCGAAGGTGCAGAGGGTGAGGACCAGGATCCGCGGATTCATCGACGCCCCTGGACCCACCCGACTCTTCCCCGCTTCTTCTCAAGCTTGGCGGGCTTGGGCGGGTCCGTCCAGTCTCAGGCGGCGATCTGGGCCCGGACCTTGGCCCGCAGCACGTCGATGGGGGCCAGGCCCTTGTCCGACTTGAAGTGCCAGTAGGTCCAGCCGTTGCAGGCCGGGGCGGACTGCACCATGGCGCCGACCTTATGGATCGAGCCGGCCATCTCGCCCACCACCAGCGACCCGTCGGCGCGCACCCGCGCGGCCCGCTCGCCCTTCGGGCAATAGAGGGTGTCGCCGGGACGCAGCAGGCCGGCCTCGACCACCTGGCCGAACGGGACGCGCGGCTCGGCCTTCTTGGAGCCCATCACGTCCAGGTCGGCCGGTGCGATGGGGACAATCTTGGAGATCCGCTCGCGGGCGAGCTTCACATACTTCTCGTCCTGCTCCAGGCCCAGATAGCGGCGGCCCAGGCGCTTGGCGGCCGCGCCGGTGGTGCCGGTCCCGAAGAAGGGATCGAGGATCAGGTCGCCCGGCTTGGTCGAGGCCAGGATCACACGGTGCAGCAGGGCTTCGGGCTTTTGGGTCGGATGGGCCTTCGAACCTGTCTCGTCCTTCAGCCGCTCCTCGCCGGTGCAGAGCGGAAAGGTCCAGTCCGAGCGCATCTGCACCTCGTCGTTCGCCATCTTCATGGCGTCGTAGTTGAAGGTGTAGCGGCGCGCGCCCCGGCCCTTGGCGGCCCAGATCAGGGTCTCATGCGCATTGGTGAACCGGGTGCCCTTGAAGTTCGGCATCGGATTGGCCTTGCGCCAGATGATGTCGTTCAGCAGCCAGAAGCCCAGGTCCTGCAGGGCCGCGCCCACGCGGAAGATGTTGTGGTAGCTGCCGATCACCCACAGGGCGCCGTCGTCCTTCAGCACCCGGCGGCATTCGGAGAGCCACTCGCGGGTGAACCTGTCATAGGCGGCGAAGCTCTCGAACTGGTCCCATTCGTCGTCGACGGCGTCGACCTTGGAATTGTCCGGGCGCAGCAGATCGCCGCCGAGCTGGAGGTTGTAGGGCGGGTCGGCGAAGACGAGATCGACCGACTTTTCGGGCAGCTTCTTCAGCTCCTCGATGCAGTCGCCGCAGATGATGGTATCGGCCGGAACGCCCATGGAACACCTCGATGTCGGGAGTCGGAATCCTTCCGTCATCGTGGTGAAGAGGGCGTTCCCAAACGTGGTGAACGCGCCGTTTACCTTGGTTTACAAGGTTCCCGAGGTCCGTCGCCGAGCGCCTATCTCAAGTCCGCGGGGAACTTGGCCAGGCGACCGCGAGCGCCAGGGCGGAGAAGGCGGCGATCTTGATCGTCGCGATGACGATGTGGCCCGTTTCCCACCGGTTGCGGACGATGGCGAAGTCCGGCGGGATCGGGCCGGGCTTCCAGGTGGCCAGCACGCTGTTGGCCGGAGCGACGACGCTCAGCCAGACCGCCAGGCTCGCAGCGAACAGGACGGCGGCGGCCAGGGCGAGCCAGAACCCCGGCCGGTCGTGCCGCATGAGGAAGGCGAGGGCGCCGACGACCACGATCGCGCCGGCGTCGAGAGGGCCGCCGAGCACGCCGAACAGTTTGAACTGCCCGTTGAAGACGGTGGCCTCGCGCCAGAGCTCCGGCGACCAGACCTTCAGTCGTGGCGGCGCCTCCAGGAGGTGGGCGAAGGAGGGGCCCAGGCTGAGGGCGGCGATCAGGAGAGCGGCGAAACGCCAGGCGAGCAGGGTCATGGGCGCTTTCCGGCTGCGGCTGTGGCGGAAACCGCCGCCGGCCGGGCGGCGTTCCGGGCCGGCGTCAATCGAAGGCGAGGTCGCCCTGCAGCGCCTGGTCGTAGGCCATGAGCGGGTCCTTGCCCATCAGGGCGAGCTTCACCGGGCCCCAGGAGAGGCGATGGATTTCGCAGGGGCCAAGCTCCAGCAGGGCCCTGGCGTGGATGGGGGTGCGGTAGCCCTTGTGGCCGGCGAAGCCGTAGCCGGGATAGAGGGCGTCCATCTCGGCCATCAGCCGATCGCGGGCCACCTTGGCGAGGATCGAGGCCGCGGCGATGGACTTCGACTTGCCGTCCCCGCCGACCACCGTCTTCACCTCGCAGGGCAGGGGGAAGCGATAGTTGCCGTCCACCAGGGCGAAGGCCGGCGTGACGGCCAGGGACTCCACCGCCCGCCGCATGGCCAGGCCGGTGGCGTGCAGGATGTTGAGCTCGGCGATTTCCTGGACGCTGGCGAAGCCCACGCCCCAGGCCAGAGCGGTCTCCTTGATCTCGATCTCCAGCGCCTCGCGGGTCTTGGCGTTCAGCTTCTTGGAGTCGTCCAGGCCCTTGGGGATCTTTTTCGGGTTCAGGATCACGGCGCCGGCGGAGACGGGGCCCGCCCACGGGCCGCGGCCGGCCTCGTCGACGCCGCAGACCGGAGCCGGGCAGGCGCGTTCCAGCATCATGTCCGGGCCGCGCGCAGTCTTCGGCCGGGCGGCCATCACGCGCTCATCCGCCTGATGGGCGCGTGCCGATGGCAGGTCACCAGGTGGTCGTTCACGAAGCCGGTGGCCTGCATGAAGGCGTAGACGATCACCGGCCCCACGAACTTGAAGCCCTTGGCCTTCAGCGCCTTCGACATCTCCTCGGCCAGGCGGGTCTTGGCCGGCACCTGGGAGATCTCGGTCCACTGGTTCTGGATCGTGCGCCCGCCGGTGAAGCTCCATAGGAATTCGGAGAAGTCCTCGCCGCGCTCGCGCATGTCCAGATAGATGCGCGCGCCCTCGATCGCGGCGTCGACCTTGGCGTTGGACCGCACGATGCCGGGGTTCGCCATCAACTGCGCGCGCTCGGCTTCGCCAAACCGCGCCACCTTGTCCGGGTCGAAGCCTGCGAAGGCCTCGCGGAACGCCTCGCGCTTGCGTAGGATTGTGATCCAGGACAGCCCGGCCTGGAACCCGTCCAGCACCAGCTTCTCCCAGAGGGCGCGGGCGTCATACTCCGGCACCCCCCACTCGGTGTCGTGATAGGCCTCGTAGAGCGGGTCGCCGGCCATGCCGCGCCAGCCGCAGCGATTCGGTTCGGCGGTCATGAGCGGCAGTTTTGGCCGCCTAGGTGCGCCGCATCAAGCGGCTGGTCGTCGCGGGAGCCGCCTTACGACGAGACGGGTGCGGCTTCGTTGGCGAACCACTCCGGGAACTCCACCTGGGCCGGTCGCCCCTCCACCGTCAGAGCGGCGCCTTCGATCCTGTCCAGCCGCAGCAGGGCCATGGCGCGGCCGTCCGCCCCGGACAGCACCTCGCCAGCCCGCAGGTCGCCCGCCAGGACCTCCGCGCCGGGCGCCGGCGGCGGACCTTCGAAGGCGATGGGCGCCATGCGGTTCTTGATCTGGCCCCGCCGCTTCATGCGCGAAGTGGTCTCCTGGCCGACGAAGCAGCCCTTCTTGAAATCGATCCCGTTCAGCAGGTCGAAATTCGCCTCGATGGGATAGGTCTTCTCCGTCCCCCAGTCGGCCGGCCCGGGAATCCCGAGCGCCAGACGATGCGCCTGGTAGTCGGCTTCCGACGCATTGGGCGCGACTTCGAGCCCGTAACCGCGCCAGCCGAGGGCGGGCAAGCGCGGATCGGCGACCCAGCCGGCGCCGGGCGGGTCGCCCCAGGCGGCGAACACCCGGGCGTCCTCGGCGGCGATCCGCACCTTGGCCCGCAGGCGATAGAGGCCGAGCCGCGCGATCAGGGCCTCGCGGCCCTCGCGCTCCACATCCAGCCAGACGCCGTCCTCGCGGCCGATCACGAAGAGGTCGAACAAAAGCCGCCCTTGCGGGGTCAGAAGCGCTGCGAACCGCGCCTCGCCGGGGCGCAACGTGTCCACATCCTGGGTGATCAGGCCTTGCAGGAAATCCCGCCAGTCCTCGCCGTCCACCGCCACGACGGCGCGGCTTTCCAGCACTGCGATGGAGCTTTCCTCTGCCATGGCTCGCACTTAGGGGTTCGGCGGCTGGAGCGCCAGCGCGCCCGACCCTATAGATAGACGATGGCGCAAGGGCCGTTCCCGATTCTGTTCATCACCGCCACCCGGATCGGGGACGCGGTGCTGTCCTCTGGCCTGATCCGAAAGCTGGCGGAGGAGGTGCCGAACGCGCGCTTCACCATCGTCGCCGGCCCTGCCGCAGCCCCGCTTTTCCTCGACACGCCCGGCCTCTCCGAAGTCATCGTGATGGAGAAGGCCAAGGGCGGCCGCCACTGGATCGATCTTTGGCGGCGGGTGCGCCGCCGGCGCTGGGGCTTGGTGGTCGACCTGCGCGGCTCGGCCCTATCGAGCTTCCTGCGGCGGGGCCGCCGCGCCGTCTATCGCCGCGCGCCGGGCGGGCCTGTGCACAAGGTGGTCGAGGCCGCGCGGGTGCTGAAGATCGAGGACGATCCGCCCGCGCCCTACCTCTACACCTCGCCCGAGACCGAGGCGCGGGCCTGGGAGCTCGTCGCCGGCCGCGGCCCGATCCTGGCCATGGCGCCGGCCGCCAACTGGGTCGGCAAGACCTGGCCGGCCGAACGCTTCGCCCAGGTCGCCCGGCAGCTGCTCGACGACGCGGGCCACATGGCCGGAGGCCGGCTGATGCTGCTGGGCGGGCCGGACGACGAGCGGGTCGTCTCCACCCTGCGCCGGTCCTTGCCGCGGGAGCGGGTGATCGACCTGGCCGGCAAGGCCGACCTCCTCACCATCTATGCGGCCCTCAAGCACGCGCGGCTCTTCATCGGCAACGATTCCGGCCTGATGCACATGGCCGCCGCCGCCGGCGCGCCGACACTCGGCCTGTTCGGCCCTTCGGACGAACGGCTCTACGGCCCCTGGGGACCGAACACCCAGGTGGTCCGCGGCCCGCGGGATTTCGAGCAGATCCGCGAGATCGACCCGAAGTTCCAGCAGGCCCTCTGCCATATGATGGACCTGCCGGTGGAGACGGTCGCCGCTGCGGCCCGCGACCTCCTGGCCCGAACCGAACCTGGGACCGACCATGCCTGAAACCTTCGACCTGATCGTCCGCGGCGGCGAGGTGGCCAACCACGCGGGCCGCGGCCCGGCCGACGTCGGCGTGCGCAACGGCAAGATCGTCGAGATCGGCGACCTCGCCCACGCCTCGGCCGGCGAGACCTTCGACGCCCGCGGCCTCACCGTCCTGCCCGGCGTCATCGACACCCAGGTGCACTTCCGCGAGCCCGGTCTGGAGTGGAAGGAAGACCTGGAGACCGGCTCCCGCGCCGCGGTCCTCGGGGGCGTGGTGGCCGTGTTCGAGATGCCGAACACCGAGCCCACCACCACCGACGCAGACGCCCTGGCCGACAAGCTCGCCCGCGCCCGTCACCGGATGCATTGCGACCACGCCTTCTATGTGGGCGGCACCCACGAGAACGCCGCCTTCCTCGGAGAGCTGGAGCGCCTGCCCGGCTGCTGCGGGGTCAAGGTGTTCATGGGCGCTTCCACCGGCACCCTGCTGGTTCAGGACGACGAGGGGGTAGAGCAGGTGCTGCGCCACATCTCTCGTCGCGCCGCCTTCCACTCCGAGGACGAATACCGCCTGGCCGACCGCCGGGCGCTCGCCCGCACCGGCGACTGGACCAGCCACGAGGAAGTCCGCGACGCCCAGTCGGCCATCCAGTCCACCGAACGGCTGGTCCGCATCGCCAAGGGCCTGGGCAAGCGCATCCACGTGCTGCACGTGACCACCGCCCAGGAGATCGCCTTCCTCGCCGACCACAAGGATGTGGCCAGCGTCGAAGTCACCCCCCAGCACCTGACCCTCACCGCGCCGGAAGCCTATGAGCGGCTGAAGGGCTACGCCCAGATGAACCCCCCGATCCGCGGCGCCGACCATCAGGCCGGGCTCTGGCGCGGGATCGCCGCCGGCGTGGTCGACGTGCTGGGCTCCGACCATGCGCCGCATACCAAGGACGAGAAGGCCCGGCCCTATCCGGCCTCGCCCTCGGGCATGCCGGGGGTGCAGACCCTCGTGCCGGTGATGCTGACCCACGTGGCCGAAGGTCGCCTGAGTCTGGAGCGCTTCATCGACCTCACCAGCCATGGCGCCAACCGCATCTTCGGCCTGGCCGACAAGGGGCGCCTGGCGGTCGGCTACGACGCCGACCTGACTGTGGTGGACCTGAACGCCCGCCGCACCCTGCGCCACGAGGACATGGCCACCCGCGTCGGCTGGACGCCCTTCGACGGTTTCGAGGCCAAGGGCTGGCCCATGGCCACCATCGTGCGCGGCCGCGTGGTCATGCGCGAGGACGAGATCGTCGCCCCCAGCCTCGGCGAACCCGTCCGCTTCCAGGAGACCCTGGCGGTCTGAGCCTCGCGCGCGGCGGGAACCCCTTGGCGCCGGCAGCCTGGGCGTGCAAGCTTGGCTGCGGGGAGAGGGGCCATCCATGTCCATGTTCGGCGTCGCCGCCATCGAGAACGGCGAAACGGTCACGATCGAGCAGCGCGCCGATCCGAAGTCGTTCTTGGGGCTCAGCCTGAAGAACGGCCTCCTGAACCTCGTCACCCTGACCCTCTACCGGTTCTGGGGAAAGACCGAGGTCCGCCGCAGGCTCTGGAACTCGATCCACATCAATGGCGAGCCGCTGGAATACACCGGGCGCGGGATCGAACTCTTTTTGGGTTTCGTCCTGGCGGCGGCCGTCGTCGGCCTACCCTTCCTGTCGATCTTCTTCGCCGCCCAGTTCCTGGGTCCGGCGCTCGCCGGGGTGGCCATGCTGCTGCTCTACGTCTTGCTGGGCTTCCTGATCGGGTTCGGCCGGTTCACGGCGTTCCGCTACCTGGCCAGCCGCACCGTCTGGCGCGGCCTGCGCTTCCACATGGAGGGCTCGGCCAGCGCCTACGGCTTGCGCTTCCTAGGATACGTCGCCCTCAGCGTGATCAGCTTCGGCTGGTTCTGGCCGGCGGCCCAGCGCCGCCTCTCCGGCGCCCTTTGGGACTCTCTGCGCTTCGGAGACCGCAAATTCCGCTACGACATCCAGCGCGCCCGGAGCCACGAGCCGGTCTATGTCGCCTATATCGCGACCAGCTTCCTGACGGGCCTGGCCTACGCGGTCTTCGCGGTTGTCCTTGTTCTCCTACTTCCCGGGTTCGGCGAGCAGACCGCAGAACCGTCCCTGGCGGACATCGCGAAGGTCTATCTGGCCCTGCTGCTCGCCGCGCCGCTGTTCGCCATCGCCGTGGCGCCCTACCAGGCCGCGAGTCTCCGGACGGTGGTGGCGGGGATCCAGCTTCAGCAGGTGCGCGGCCAGATAGACGTCAAATGGCGGTCGATGGCGTGGCTCTATATCAGCAACCTCCTGCTGGTGACGCTGTCCCTCGGCTTCCTCATGCCCTTCGTCCAGGCGCGAACCAGCCGCTTCCTGCTCGATCGTGTCCGGACGCCCGGCGAGGCGAACCTGGTCGACGTGCGCCAAGCGCCGCAGGGGCCAAGGACGGGCGAAGGCCTCGCCGACGCCTTCGGTCTGGCGCCCATCTGACGGCCGTGCGTGCGCGCTATTACGACGGCCTGACAGCGCGTCCGCACGAAGTGGATGTCGCTCTTGCCGACGGCCGCCTCACCTTCGACGTCGAGGGCGCCGCGCAAGCCTGGCGGCTGGACGAGGCTGTGGTCGAACGCGCCGGCGACTTCGTCCGCATTTCCCGGCCCGGCGATCCCGCGCGCCTGCACGTTGCGGCCTCCGACTGGCCGGCGCCGGAGAGCCCACCGGACGCCCAACCGATCCTGAAGCGGAACGAGGTGCGTCTGGTGGCCGGGCTCGCCCTCGCCGGCCTCGCCATGGCGGCCTTCGTCTTCGTCGGCATGCCGATGGCGGCGGGCCCGCTCGCCCGGCATACGCCCGTCGCCTTCGAGCGCCGGATCGGCGACAGCTTCGAGGCCCAGCTCGGCCTGGTGTTCAAGGACTGCGAAGGGGAGGCGGGGCAGGACGCCCTCTATGCCTTCGGCGACCGCTTAGAGACCGGAACCAGTCCCTTCAACGTCCGGGTGCGGGCTGTCCAGGCGCCGTTCGCCAACGCCTTCGCTCTTCCGGGCGGCGCGGTGCTGGTGACCGACGATCTGATCGCGATGGCCGAGACGCCCGACGAACTCGCCGCCGTGATCGCCCACGAGGCCGCCCATGTGGAGCTGCGCCACGTGATGCAGGCGGTCTGGCGATCCCTCGGACTCGGCCTGGTGCTTGATCTGGTCGTGGGCGGCGGCACAGGAGCGGGTCAGCAGGCCGTGCTGCTGCTCGGCAATGTCGCCGACCTCGGCTACAGCCGCGAAGCCGAGGCGGAGGCCGACGCCCGTGGGCGCGACCTGCTCCATGCCCAGGGCCTCTCTTCGGAGGGCATGGCGCCCTTCTTCGAGCGCCTCGCCGCCAAGAACGAAGGCCGCGACGCCGCCGCGGTCAAGGAGTTCGTTTCCAGCCACCCTGCCAGCCTGCGCCGCGCCGAAGCCAGCCGTGCGGCGGCGCGGCCGGGCGAGATCGCTTTCGAGCCGACCGACTGGGCCGCGATCAAGGCGGCCTGCGAGCCGAGGGGCTAGGAAGGGCGGCGAGCGGATCTTCCTCCCTGGAAATTTTGCGCGCGGCCCTGTCGAATCCGCGCAACGCCGCGCGTCTCACGGGCGCAACAGGTTTGGAGGACGACATGCAGTACATGTTCCTGATCTACGAGGACGAGGCGGCCTATGCGGACGCCGACGAGGCTTTCCTGAGCGCGGTGGTCGGCAAGCACATGGCGCTGTCGCAGGAGATGCGGGAGGCCGGGGTGCTGCTGGGCGGCGACGGCCTGCAGCCCACCCCGACCGCCACCACCGTGGTCACCGGCCCGGGCGGCGCCCAGACCCTGCACGACGGGCCGTTCGCCGAGACCCGCGAGCACCTGGGCGGCTACTACCTGGTCGAGGCGGCCGACCTCGACGCCGCCCTCGCCTGGGCCAGGCGCGTGCCGGTGGTGGAGGGCGGCAAGGTCGAGGTGCGCCCGGTCATGCAGTACTGATGGAGGATGCCGGCCGCGCCATGGCGGCGGCTAGACCCCGGGTGGTGGCGGCCCTCGCGGCGCGCCTGCGCGACCTGGACGCCGCCGAGGACGCCTTCTCCGAAGCCTGCGCGGCGGCGCTCGCCGCCTGGCCCCAGGAGCCGCCGCGCGATCCCGGCGCCTGGCTGTGGCGGGCCGCGCTGCGCAAAGGGCTGGACGCCCGTCGCCGGGCGGCCGTGCGGGCGCGCCGGGCGCCCGATCCGGCCCCGCCGGCCCCCACGCCGGAGGAGATCCTGATGGCCGCCGACGATCCCATCCCGGATGAGCGCCTGCGCCTGATCTTCGTTTGCTGCCATCCGGCCCTGTCGCCGGACGTCCGGGCGGCGCTCACCCTGAAAGTGGTCTGCGGGCTTTCCACCGAGCGGCTGGCCAGGGCCTTCCTGGTGGAAGAGCCGGCGATGCTGCAACGGATCACCCGCGCCAAGCGCAAGATCCGCGACGCCGGCGTGCCGTTCGAGGTCCCCGGCCGCGGCGCCTGGCCCGAGCGGCTCGAGGCGGTGCTCGCCACGCTGGAGATCGCCTACGCCCAGGCCTATGAGGACGCCGCCCTGGCCGGCGAGGGCGCCCCCTTCGCCGCCGAGGTGATCCGCCTCTCCGGCCTGCTGGCCGAACTCATGCCGGAAGAGCCGGAAGTGCTGGGGCTCGCCGCCCTGGTCCGCTTCGCCGAGGCGCGCCGCCCGGCGCGGCTGGATGATACAGGCGCCATGCTCCCGCCGGCGGAGCAGGATATGCGCCTCTGGCGGCGCGACTTGATCGGGGAGGGCGCACGGCTCCTGGACCGGGCCGCCGGCTTGGGCCGAACCGGGCCGCGCCAGCTTCTGGCGGCGATCCACGGGGCCCATCTCTCCCGGATCGAGCGCGGGTTCACCCCGTGGCCGGAGATCCTCGCCCTCTACGAGGCGCTCGTCATCCTGCGGCCGGACGCGGTGACGGCGGTCAACCAGGCGGTGGCGGTGGGCGAGGTCCATGGCCCGCAGGCGGGGCTCGCCGCGCTGGACGCCGTTCCCGCCGCCCGGCGGCTGGCGCGCTGGCTCCCCTATCAGGCCGCTCGCGCCGCGCTCTGCGAGCGGGCGGGCCTGAAGAGCGATGCGGCGGGGGCCTATCGCGCGGCCCTGGCCCTGCAGCCGGCGCCGGCCGAGCGCCTATATCTTCAGCGCCGCCTTGCCGGGCTGGCCTGACGCCGTTCGCATCGCTAAGCCTAGGGCATGGACGCCGAGCTTCGCCTGTCGACCGCCCCTTTCCGCGACGCGCGCTACGCCCCGCGACGGCTGGAGGCGGAGCGCCGGCCCGATGGCGTCATCGTTCTCTCCAATCCCACGCCCTATTCGACCGCCTTCCAGACCGTGACCGAGCCGCTCGCCCACTGGGCGGTCCAGGCGCCTGGCCGCACCTGGCTCGCCGAGCGCTCCGGCGAGGGCTGGCGGGAGGTGAGCTTCGCCGAGGCGCACGACCTCGTGCGCGCGATCGCCGGCGGGCTGCGGGGGGCGGGGGTAGCCTCCGGCCGCCCGTTGCTGATCCTCTCGCGCAACAACATTGACCACGCGCTGGTGAAGTATGCGGCCATGAGCCAGGGCATGCCGGCGGCCCCCGTCTCGCCCCAGTACGGCCTGCCCGGCGCCAATCTCGCGCGCCTGGCCCATGCGGTGCAGGTGCTGAACCCCGCCGCCGTCTATGCCGAGGACGCGGCCCTGTTCGGCGAGGCGCTCGCTGCGCCCTTCCTGTCCGGCCTGCCGGTGGTGGCGGGGAAGAATCCGCGTCCCGGCGACATCCCGCTGGATCGCCTGCTGGGCGCCGCGCCCGCCGGGGCGACGGCGCGGCCCGGCGATCCGGCCAAGTACCTGCTGACCTCCGGCTCCACCGGCCTGCCCAAGGCGGTCATCTGCCTGCACCGGCAGATCTCCACAAATGCGGCCCAGATCGCCGCCTGCTTCGACGATCCCGATCCGCCGGTGATGGTCAATTCCGCGCCCTGGAGCCACAGCCTGGGGGCCAACGCCATCCTGCACATGGCGGCGCACCGCGGCGGGTCGCTCTATATCGACGCCGGCCAGCCGGTGGCCGGGCGCTTCGGCGAGACCTTGCGGAACCTCAAGGAGATTTCGCCCACCTACCACAACTTCGTGCCCGCCGGCTGGATGCTGTTCGCCGGGGAACTGGAGCGCGACGAGCAGTTGGCCGCCACCTTCTTCGCCCGTGTCCGCCACCTGCAGTATGGCGGCGCTGCGCTCGGCCAGGACGTGGGCGACCGCATCCAGGCGATCGCCCTGCGTACGGTGGGCGAGAAGATCAGCTTCGGCTCCGGTTACGGCGCCACCGAGACCGGCCCCACCGCCTGCAACGTCCATTGGCACAACGACCGCATGGGTCTGGCCGGCCTGCCGGTGCCGGGCACGGCGGTGAAGCTCGTTCCCGCCGGCGACAAGCTTGAGTTCCGGGTGAAGGGGCCGCAGATCACCTCCGGCTATCTGGGCCAGCAGGAGCTTTCGGCCGCCTGTTTCGACGAGGAAGGCTTCTACAAGATTGGCGACGCCGCCCGCTTCGTGGACCCAGACGAGCCCGCCCAGGGCCTGGCCTATGACGGGCGGCTCTCAGAGAACTTCAAACTCTCCAGCGGCACCTTCGTGGGCGTGGGCGAGCTGCGCATCGCCGCCGTCGGCGCCGTGGGCGACGCGGTGACCGACGCCGTGGTCTGCGGCGAGGGGCAGGACCGCGTGGGCCTGCTCTTCTATCCCAACCCTCACATGCCGCGGGCGGAGGTGGAGCAGGCCGTGCGCGCCGGGCTCACACGCCACAATGCCGCCGCCAAGGGCCAGGGCTCCCGCGTCGCCCGCGCCCTGGTGCTCGACACTCCGCCCGACGCCGGCGCCGGGGAGATCACCGACAAGGGCTACATCGCCCAGGCGCTCGCCCGAACCCTGCGTGCGCAGGCGCTCCAGCGCCTGTTCTCCGATCCCGCCCCTCCCGATGTGATGGTGTTTGAATGAACGGCGCCGACGCCCTGATCGAGACCCTGGTGGCCAACGAGGTCACCGCCTGCTTCGCCAATCCCGGCACCAGCGAGATGCAGTTCGTCGCGGCTCTCGACCGCCAGCCGGCCATGCGGCCGGTGCTCTGCCTGTTCGAGGGCGTCGCCACGGGGGCCGCCGACGGCTACGGCCGCATCGCCGACAAGCCGGCCTGCACCCTACTGCATCTCGGGCCCGGCTACGGCAACGGCCTGGCCAATCTGCACAACGCGCGGCGCGCCTTCACCCCCATCGTCAACGTGGTCGGCGACCACGCCACCTATCACCGCCAGTACGACGCCCCGCTGAACTCCGACATCGACACCCTCGTGCGGCCGAACTCCATCTGGCAGCGCTCGGCCGATACGCCCGACAGCGTCGCCCAGATCGCCGCCGAGGCGGTCGCCGCCAGCTTCGGTCCGCCGGGCGGGCCGGTCAGCCTGATCCTGCCGGCGGACTCCGCGTGGCTTCCGACGACCACCAAGCCTGTGAAGGCGCAGCGCCCGGTGCGACCCGCGCCCGACGCCGCCGCCGTGGACGATGTCGCCAAGGCGCTGAAAGCCGCTGCCAAGCCAGTGATCCTGCTGGGCGGCCAGGCCTGCCGGGCCGAGGCCCTGGTCCAGGCCGCCCGCCTCGCCGCGGCGGGCCTGCGCGTGATGACCGACACTTTCGTGGCCCGCCAGCCGCGCGGCGCCGGCGTCTTCCAGCCGGGGCGGATGCAGTATTTCGGCGAGATGGCCCTGGCCGATCTCGAGGGCGTCGACCTGATGGTGCTGGTCGGCACGACCACGCCGGTCGCCTTCTTCGCCTATCCGGAAAGGCCCAGCGTTTTGGTCCCGGAGGGCTGCGAGACCCGCACCCTGGCCGATCGCGCGAGCGATGCCGTCGCCGCGCTCCGCGCCCTGGCCGACGTCCTCGGCGCGCCGGCTTCGGGGCCGACCCAGCCTCTGAAGCTGCCCGAAGCCGCCCCGACGGGCCCATTGACTCCCCAGTCCGCCGGCCAGTCGGTCGCCCGTCACCTGCCCGAGGGCGCCATCATCTGCGACGACAGCGTCACCTCCGGCGGCGGGGTCGCCGTGCCCTGCATGACCGCGCGGCCGCACGACGTCCTGGCGCTCACCGGCGGCGCCATCGGCATCGGCGTTCCCCTGGCGGTGGGGGCGGCGGTCGCAGCGCCGGACCGCAAGGTCGTCTCCCTCAACGGCGACGGGGCGGCCATGTACACGGTCCAGGCGCTCTGGTCGCTCGCCCGCGAGAACCTGGATGTGACCGTGGTGGTCTTCGCCAACCACTCCTACCGCATCCTCAATATCGAGATGGGCCGCACCGGATCGGGCAATCCCGGCCCCTCGGCCTCGAAGCTGCTCGACCTCGGCGACCCGCGGATCGACTGGGTTTCGATGGCCAAGGGGATGGGCGTCGCCGCCGTCCGCTGCGAGACCGCCGAAGCCTTCGACGCCGCCTTCGCCCGGGCCATGGCCGAACCTGGTCCGCACTTTATCGAAGCGGCCATCTGAGGCGCCGCCGCTCGCCCAGGATCCACGAAAAAGGCCCGCGGGGCGAACCCGCGGGCCTCGTTCTTCAGCCGTCGCCCAGCCTTAGGTGTTGCCGGGCAGCTTGCAGTCGCGGGTGAAGGCGCAGCCGGTCACCCCGATCGCGGTCAGCGGCTCGGGCTGGTACTCGAGCACATAGCCCTTCAGGCCGTCGGCGCAGGCCACTTCCATCATGGTCGTGCCCTTGGTGGTCTTGCCGATCACCCGGGTGTTGGAGACCTCGCACTCGGCGCGGCCCAGCTTCTTCAGGTCCTCGGTCACCACCTTGTAGGCGGTTTCCGGCTTGGAGAAGGAGCAGCGATAGCCGGCGATCGGCGCGCGGGCGCAGTCGATCACCTGCGGTTTCACGCCGGGGCCGCCGAACACGCCCACGCCGCCGTCGGGACGGTTGGCGCAGGCCAACTCCACCACGTCCAGGTTGGCCGGGCCGGGGAAGGGGGCGTACTTGGAGACTTCGCAGTCGAAGTTCGCCGACTTGGCCAGGCGGGTGTAGAGGCCGTTCTGCTCGGTGATGGCTTCCTTGGTGTCGGTGAGCGTGCAGCCGCCCATCACCATGGTCGCCTTGGCGCACTCGTAGGTCTGGGTGAGTTGGCCGTTGTCCACCTTGTAGAGGTAGCCCTTGCCGTCCGTGCACGCTGCTTCGAAGAAGGTCGAGCCGGCCTGCGACTGGCCGACATAGCGGCGGTCCTTCGGCGAGCAGCCGTTGTTGGCCGCAGCCACGTAGGTGTCCACCAGCGACAGGCGGGCGGCCTTGTCGCGCAGGGTGCATTTGATGTTGGTGTCGGCGTCGTCATAGAGCAGGCAGTCGGTCGCTTCCGCCGGCTGGCCGGGATCGGCCGGAGCGCTGGTCTTCAGCACATAGCCCTGCGCCGTGCCCTGGCATTGCACTTCGAAGAAGGTGTTGGTCGAGGTCTGGCCGATGCCGCGCACCTCCTCGGGCGTGCACTGCACCTTGGCCGCCGCCAGCAGCGGGCGCATGTCCGACTTCGGATCGGCGTTGCCAGGCAGCTTGCAGGCCAGGCTCGACTGCTTGCCGTCGGGGCCGGGCGCGTTGGCCTCCACGCAGGTGAAGACGCTGGGGGTTCCGCCCGCCGGCGCCTGGACCACGAAGCCCAGGCCCTGGTCGCAGTCCACCTCGTAATAGTTGGTGCTGGTCTTGGCCTTCTTGTCGTCCACCTTGCCGATGAACCGGGCGTCGGTGATCTGGCAACGGACGCCGGCGGCCTGCGCCAGCGCGGGGGCTTCCGCCATGCCCTGGGTGCGCGCCTTTTCGGTGATCTCCTCGCCCTTCTTGGACTGGGAGACGGCCGCCGGCGCGAACGCCACGAGGGCGAGCGCGGCAGCCAGCCCGATTCCGAATGGCTTCATAGATTAAGACTCCTGGGGGTGGTTCCTCGAGCGGGACATAAGCCCCTGCATCGCTTGAGGGTCAAGTTCGGTGTTAACCGGGGCGGAACTTGGGCGTCGCACCGCCCTTCGGGGTTTGCTCTGCGCGCAGGACCGGCCGAGACTGAAGGCCGGACAGAGGGAGGAGACGGGCTTGCGGGATGGATTCGAGGAGGCGGGCGAGGCGTCCGCGCGAGCCAGGCTGAACTATCCCTTCGAGCGCGGCCCGGCGAACGGCGAGGCGCTGGAAGTCGCGCCGGGCGTTTACTGGCTTAGGATGCCGCTCGGCGGCTCGCTCGCCTACATCAACGTCTGGGCGCTGGAGGACGGCGAGGGCTGGGCCATCGTAGACACCGGCCTGGGCGGGCCCGATACCCAGGCGGCATGGCGCCGCGCCTTCGCCGGCCCTCTGGCGGGGCGGCCGGTCACCCGCGTCTTCGTGACGCACATGCACCCCGACCATATCGGCATGGCCGGCTGGCTGACGCGCAAGTTCGGCTGCCGCCTTTGGATTAGCCGGCTTGAGTTCCTGATGTGCCGCTCGCTCGCCGCCGACACCGGCCGCGAGGCGCCGCAGGACGCGCTTTCCTTCTATCGCGCCGCGGGCTGGGACGAGGAGGCGATCGAGACCTACCGCGCCCGCTTCGGGGGCTTCGGCAAGGGGCTGCACGCCCTGCCCGATTCCTTCCATCGCCTGTCCGACGGCGACGAGGCGACCATCGGCGGCCGCACCTGGCGAGTGGTGACGGGCTCCGGCCATTCGCCCGAACACGTCTGCCTCTGGTGTCCGGAGCTGAAGCTGTTCATTTCCGGCGACCAGGTGCTGCCGAAGATCTCCTCCAACGTTTCGGTCTTTCCGACGGAACCGGCCGGGGATCCGTTGCACGAATGGCTGACCTCGCTGGCCCGCATCAAGGCCCGCGTGCCCGACGACGTGCTGGTCCTGCCGGCGCACAACGACCCGTTCCACGGCCTGCATGCCCGCATCGACCATCTGATCGCCGGCCACGAGCGCGGCCTGAGCCGCCTGGAGGCCCTGATCGCCGAGCCCAGGCGCGCCGTGGACGTCTTCCACGTGCTCTTCCGGCGCAAGATCGACCAGAACGTGCTGGGCATGGCCACGGGCGAGAGCATCGCCCACCTCAACTGCCTGATCGGCCGGGGGCGGGCCGTGCGCGAGACCGACGCCGATGGGGTCGACTGGTACCGGGCGACGGCTTAAGGCTTACGGCGTAATTTTTAGAGAGGCGCAGACATGACCGACCACATCCTCGTCGAGAAAGCCGGCGGCGTGCTGACGCTGACCTTCAACCGCCCGGAAAAGAAGAACGCCATCACCCGGGCCATGTACCAGGCGCTCGCCGACGGCATCGACGGGGCCGAGTTCGACAAGGACGTCCGCTGCGTCCTCATCCAGGCCAACGGCGACATGTTCACCGCCGGCAACGATCTTTCCGACTTCGCTGCAGTCAACGCCGGCGACGCCAGCGCCAACGAGGCGCGGCGAGGCGGCAACCCGCTGCTGGCGGCGCTGGCGCGGGCCAAGACACCCATCGTGGCGGCCGTGAACGGCCGGGCCGTCGGGGTCGGCACGACCATGCTGCTGCATTGCGATCTCGTCTATGTGTCCGAAGACGCCTTGCTCACCACGCCCTTCGTGAACCTCGCCCTGGTGCCGGAGGCGGCCTCCAGCCTGACCCTGCCGGCCCGCATCGGCCATGCGCGCGCCTTCTCCATGTTCGTGCTGGGCGAGGCGGTGGACGCGTGCAAGGCGGTGGACTGGGGCATCGCCAACGCGGCGGTTCCGCTGTCCGAGCTGCGCGCGAAGGCTCGCGCCGCGGCCGAGGCCGTGGCGGCCCGTCCGCCCGCCGCCGTGGCCATCACCAAAGCCCTGATGCGCGATCCCGCCGCCATCGCCCAACGCATGGACGAGGAAGGCGCCCACTTCGCCGCCCAGCTGAAGTCGCCCGAGGCGCGCGAGGCCTTCGCAGCCTTCGCCGAGAAGCGCGCGCCCGACTTCTCCAAGGTCGCCTGATGAGCCGCATCGTCTCGCGGTTCGGCGCCTTCACTCCCGCCCGGGTGGTGGCCGGCGACCATGACCTGGGCGGCCGGCGGGTCATCGTCACCGGCGGGGCCAGCGGCATCGGCCTGGAGACCGCCCGCGCGCTCGCCGGCGCAGGCGCCGACGTCATGCTGGCCGTCCGCGACCGTGCGGCCGGCGAGCGGGCGGCGGTGGCGATCAACGAATCCATCGGCGACGATCGGGTGGTGGCGGGAACCCTGGACCTGGCGAGCCTCGGCTCGGTGGCGGCCTTCGTGGACGCCTGGGGCGACGAGCCGCTGGACATCCTGATCAACAATGCGGGCGTCATGGCTACGCCCCAACTCTACACCGCCGACGACCTGGAGCTGCAGATCGGCACCAACCACTTCGGACACTTCCTGCTGACGCTCGGCCTGACGCGGGCCCTGATGAACGCGGCCGAAGACGGCCGCTCCGCCCGGGTGGTGGCGCTCTCCTCCATCGGCCACCGCCGCAGCGACATACACTGGGATGACATCCACTACCGCTCCCGGCCCTACGACAAATGGGAGGCCTATGGGCAGTCCAAGACGGCCAACGCCCTGTTCGCCGTCGGCTACAACGCCCGTTTCGCCGAGCACGGCGTCACCGCCAACGCGGTCATGCCCGGCGGCATCATGACGCCCCTGCAGCGCTACTTGCCCAAGGAAGAGATGATCGCCATGGGCTGGATCGACGAGGAGGGGAAGGTCGCCGAGGGCTTCAAGACGCCGGAGCAGGGCGCCTCGACGAGCGTCTGGGCGGCGGTGGGCGAGGAGCTGGAAGGGGAGGGCGGCCTCTATCTGGAGGACTGCGCCGAGGCGCTGCCCTGGACGCCCGACAATCCGCGCAAGGGCGTCATGCCCTACGCCCTCGACCCGGAGGCGGCCGACCGCCTCTGGGCCATCTCCGAAGAGACCACGGGAGCCGTCCTATGAGCCTGCAAGGCAAGACCCTGTTCGTCACCGGCGCCAGCCGCGGCATCGGCCTGGCCATCGCGCTCCGCGCCGCCCGCGACGGCGCCAATGTCGCCATCGCCGCCAAGACCGCCGAAACCCACAAGCACCTGCCGGGCACCATCTATTCCGCCGCCGAGGAGATCGAGAAGGCCGGGGGCAAGGCCCTGCCGCTGGTGGTCGACGTGCGCGACGAGGCCAATGTCTACGACGCCGTGGAGAAGACCATGGAGCGGTTCGGCGGGATCGACATCTGCGTGAACAACGCTTCGGCCATCTCCCTGACACCGACGCTCGCCACCGACATGAAGCGCTATGATCTGATGAACCAGGTCAATGCGCGCGGGACCTTCCTGGTCTCCAAGGCCTGCATCCCGCACCTGAAGCGCGCCGCCAATCCGCATGTGCTGATGCTCTCCCCGCCGCTGGACATGAGCCCGCGCTGGTTCCAGGGCCACGTGGCCTACACGATGGCCAAGTTCGGCATGAGCATGTGCGTGCTGGGCATGGCCGAGGAGTTCCGAGCGGACGGGATCGCCTTCAACGCCCTCTGGCCCCGCACCGGCATCGCCACCGCCGCCATCCAGTTCGCCCTGGCCGGCGAGGAGGGCATGCGTCGCTGCCGAACGCCCGAGATCATGGCCGACGCCGCCTACGCCGTCTTCAAGAAACCGGCGCGCGAATTCACCGGCAACTTCCTGATCGACGACACCTTCCTCTACGCCGAGGGCGAGCGGGATTTCGACAAGTACCGCGTGGATCCCACAGAGCCGCTGATGCCGGACTTCTTCGTCCCCGCCGACTCCGTCCCGCCGCCGGGGGTGAAGATCGGCTGACGTCAAATCCGTCCCGCTTAGGGGTGGATTTAGCGTGCTGGCTTCGGCCGTTTCCTCGCCTGGGCCCGGGCCGCCGCGTCGAGCGCCTTGTGCGCCCAGCCGGCCAGGCGGTCCGGGTCTTCCAGCGCGTCGAGCGGGACTGTGAAGTAGTTGGCGGTGCGGTGGTCCTTGTAGGGGCGGAACGCCTCGCCGCCGGCGGCTTCGAAATCGGGCCGGGTTTCCGCATCGACCTTCAGATACAGCACGTCGTCGTCGATCACGCCAAAGAACAGGTCGTGCCGGCGCAGGCCGATCCCGCCGAACATCCGCCGCGAGGTGACGCCGCCCAGGGGCTCCAGGTGCTCGAGGATCATGTCGAGGAAGTCGGGCGAGACGGCCATGCGTTGCGCTCCTGCGGCGGATGTCGAAGATACAAGCATGACCGTGACCGTACGACCCGCCGCGCCGGCCGACGCCGCCCTTATCCACCGTTTCGTCCGCGCCCTGGCTGAATACGAAAAACTGCTGCATGAGGTCGAGGCGACCGAGGCCGACCTCGCCGGGCACCTGTTCGGCCCAAATCCCCGGCTGTTCTGCGATATCGCGGAGGCCGACGGCGCGCCCGTCGGCTTCGCCATCTGGTTCTACAACTACTCCACCTTCCGCGGCCGCCACGGGATCTATCTGGAAGACCTGTTCGTGGTTCCGGAGGCGCGGGGCAAAGGCGCCGGCAAGGCCCTGCTGCGCCGCCTGGCGCAGCGCTGCGTCGAGGAGGGGCTGGCGAGGCTGGAATGGGCGGTGCTCGACTGGAACGCGCCGTCCATCGCCTTCTATGACAGCCTTGGCGCCACGGCCCAGACCGACTGGATCGTGCGCCGCCTGAGCGACGAACCGCTGCGGGCGCTGGCGGTGAGCTGAGATGGGAGGGACACCATGAGCGCGCCGCCCAAGACCGTCCTCACCGCGACCTCGGACGAGGCGGACGCCATCCGCCGGGCGGTGCGTGAACTCGCCGCGCGGATCGGCGTCCGCCTCGAACACGCTCCGGGCCTGGCGCGCCTGCTCGCCGATCCGCGCGTGTCGGATCCGATCTACGACATCCCCCGCCCGATCACCGAGGAAACCGTCAGCCGCTGGGTGGCCGAGAGCATCGCCGCGGGCGAACGGGGCGAATGCCTGATGACGGTCACCCTGGACGAGGCCGGCGAGGTCGCCGGCTATTCGCGGATCGTCGTCTGGCCCGATCGGGCCTCGGCCGAGATCGCCGGCGCCAAGCGGGCCGACCGCCAGAACAGCGGGTCGGGCGGCGCCGGCGTGGCGCAGGCCACCGCCCTGATGTTCGAGACCCTGGGCGTGCGTCTGATCGGCCTCACCGCCGCGTTGGACAATATCCGCTCCGCCAAGGCCATCGACGCGGCCGGCTATGTCCGCATGGGCGAGCGCGAGAGCGTCCGGCCCGACGGCTCCATCCGCCGGTCGCTCTATTGGGAGCTCACCCGCGACGCCTGGCGGCGCATGCGCAGAGCCTAAAGAAAATCCCTCCCCGTCGCCGGGGAGGGATCCCTTGTCCTGCGCGTAAGGCTGCGGCTTAGGACGCCGTCGCCGGCTTCGCCTGTTGCTGCTGGTTGTTGCCGGGCAGGGGGCCGCGGTTCAGGTCGAAGAACTTGGGCGCCATCTTCGGCACGGCTTCATTGAGGATGGTCTCGACCGTCCAGCCCTCTTCCTTGGTCACGGTCTCGATCGGCCGCGGCTGGGAATAGAGGATGATGTTCTCGCCCGAGGCGCCGAAGATCTGACCCGAGACGTGAGCGGCGGCCGGGGCCACCATGGCGACGGAGAAGCGGGCCGGCTGGTCGGCGCGGATTTTCTCGGCCATCACCGCGCGGCGGGCGGCGGCGGCTTCGTCCTTCACCGGCACCGACTGGGTCATGCGGGTCCAGGCGACCGGGGCTAGGCAGTTGGAGCGGACGTTGTTGCGCGCGCCTTCCATGGCGATGATCCGCGACAGGCCGGCGATGCCCATCTTGGCCGCGCCGTAATTGGCCTGGCCGATGTTGCCGAACAGGCCCGAGGTGGAGGTGAAGAACATATAGGCGCCGTCGTTCTGTTCGCGGAACAGCTCGATGGTGGCGCGGGCGACGTTGAACGAGCCGCGCATGTGGACGTCGATGACCCGATCCCAATCGTCCTCGGTCATCTTGTGGAACATCACGTCGCGCAGGATGCCGGCCGGGTTGATCACCGCATGCAGGCCGCCGAAGGTGTCGAGCGCCTGCTCGACCATGCCCTGCACGGCCTTGTAGCTGGTGACGCTCTCGGAGTTGGAGACCGCTTCGCCGCCCGCGGCGCGGATTTCCTGGGCGACCTGCTCGGCCGGACCGGCGGAGCCCTCGTCCTCGCCCTTCAGGCCGCCGCCCAGGTCGTTGACCACGACCTTGGCGCCTTCCTGCGCCGCGATCAGCGCGCAATCGCGCCCGATGCCGTTGCCGCCGCCCGTGACGAGGACGACCTTGCCTTCCAAAGCACCCATCTTTCCAATCTCCCTAAAAGAATAATTCGCGAGTTGTTATTCGAGCCTGTCGGCCTTGCGCAAGGCGGGAAAGAGTTTGGCCCAAAGCCCGGTCACGAGCAAAGCCGCAACCCCGCCGGTCACCGCTGCGCCCACTGCTCCGAGGAACCGGGCGGCCACGCCGGTGCGGAATTCCCCCAGTTCGTTGGAGGCGCCGATGAAGAGCGACGAGACCGCCGCCACCCGGCCCCGCATCTGATCCGGCGTCACGATCTGCACCAGGGTCTGGCGCACATAGACGCTCAGCATGTCGGCCCCGCCCAGCACCGCCAGGGCGACCACCGACAGCCAGAAGACCTCCGACAGCCCGAAGACGATGGTGGCCAGGGCGAAGATCGCCACGCCGGTGAACATGAACACCCCGGCCTTGGTGCGGATCGGATTAGCCGCCAGCCAGATCGCCACCAGGGTCGCGCCGATGGCAGGGCCGGCCCTCAGGATTCCGAAGCCCTCCGGCCCGACGTGCAGGATGTCTCGGGCATAGACCGGCAACAGCGCCGTCGCCCCGCCCAGCAGTACGGCGAAAAGGTCGAGCGAGATGGCGCCGAAGACGATCTTGTTGCGCCAGACATAGCCCAGCCCCTCCTTGATCAGCGCCCAGCGCGAGCCGGGCTGCACCTCCGGCTGGGTGTTGCCGGCGATCAGGGAGACGGTGAGAACGGCGATAAGGTAGAGGGCGCAGGTGGTCGCATAGGCCGTGCCCAGCGACACCGAGACAAGCGCCCCGCCGAGCGCCGGTCCGATGATGGAGCCGCCCTGCCAGGCCAGGGAGTTCCAGGCGATGGCCCGCGGCAGCAGGCTGCGCGGCACCAGCATCGGCCCCAGCGCCGTCCCTGCCGGACCCATATAGGCCCGCGAGGCGCCGAACAGCACCGCAACGCCCAGCAGCAGCGGCAGGCTGGCGAAGTCGAACACGGTCGCCGCCAGCAGGATCAGGACCGAGGCGATCTCGCCCAGATAGCAGAGCTGCAGGATCCGCTTGCGATCGTGCCGGTCGGCCGCCTCGCCCGCCGGAAGGGCCAGCAGCAGCACGGGGATGAAGGTCGCCAGCCCAATCATGCCCACATAGAAGGCGGACTCGGCGACGCTCATGGTCCGCCGCGCCACTTCGTAGACCTGCCAGCCCAGGGCGACGCTCTGGATCTGGACCCCCAGCGTCGAGGCCACCCGGGTCGACCAGAAGAGCATGTAGTCGCGCCGCTTCAGAAGCGCGTAGGCGGAGACGGGCTGGTCGGACTCGGGTGATGTCGTCATGGGCGCGGCAACTTGGCCCGCCACGGCTCCGCTCGCAACGCGCGATTGACGCCGGTTCCCGATAGCCTTATGCGCGCGCCTTCGAACGGACGACCGGAAGGCCCTTCCATGCGAAGCCTGCGACGAACCGGGCGCGTGAGCCGCGCCGCCTGACGCCCCCGCCGGGACGCCGCGCACGCGCGGACGGCGGGCTCCTTCCCGCCTTCGCCCAGAGCTTCCATGATCGCCGATCCCCTTCCAGGCTCCCCCCTGAACTACGCTCTCGAAACGCCTGACGACGGCGCCGCCGTTGAGGCCCTGCTTGATCACGCCTTCGGCCCGGGCCGCTTCGTGAAGGTCTCCGAACGGGTGCGCGAGTTCGCCGAGTTCCGCCCGGATCTCTCCTTCTGCGCCTGGGACGGGGACCGCCTCGTCGGCTCCGTGCGCATGTGGAAGGTTCACGTCGCCGGCCGCCCGATCATCTTCCTGGGGCCGCTGGCGGTGGAGGCGGACGCCCGCAAGCATGGGACCGGCACCGCGCTGGTGGCGCGGGCGTGCGCCGCGGCCGAGGCGGCCGGCTATCCCACCGTGGTGCTGGTCGGCGACGAGCCCTATTTCGCCCGCGTCGGCTTCTCCGCGGCCACGACCCGCGAGCTGCGGCTTCCCGGCCCCGTGGACCAGCGCCGGGTGCTCGCCCGCGGCGCGCCCGAGCCGCTGGTCGGCGACCTCACGGCGTGAAGAGGCAGAGCCTTCCCCAGCGTCGCAGTTGAGGTGCGCCCCCCGGGGCCCTACCTTCCGAGTCATGGCGCAGACCAGCGACAAGCCCCGTCTCGAAACTCTCGCCGAGACCGCCAAGGCCCAGGCGCCGGGGCGGGGCCTGCCGCCAGTGCACCTGTGGAACCCACCCCACAGCGGCGAGATCGACATCGTCATCCGCAAGGACGGCGGCTGGACGCACGAGGGGAGGCCCATCGTCCGGGAGGCCCTGGTGCGGCTCTTCTCCACCATCCTGCGCAGGGATCCGGACGGTTTCTGGCTGGTGACGCCGGTCGAGAAAATGAAGGTCGTGGTGGAGGACGCCCCCTTCGTCGCCGTGCGCGTGGACCGCGAGGGCGAGGCGCTGCGCTTCGTCACCAATGTCGGCGACGTGGTCGAGGCCGGGCCCGACAATCCGATCCGCGTGGCTTTGGACGAGGCGACGGCCGAGCCGCGTCCCTATCTACATGTTCGCCGCGGGCTAGAGGCCCTGATCGCCCGGCCGGTCTTCTACGAGCTGGTCGAGATGGCGGAGGAGCGCGGCCGAAGCCTCGGCGTCACGTCCAACGGCGCCTGGTTCTCCCTTGGCGCGGCGGAGGCGGACGCCTCGTGAGCCCCACAGCCTCGCCGCGCGCGCTCCGCGACTGGATCGCCCGCCACCTCGATCCCCTGGAGGCGCGACCCTCCACCCAGCCGGCTTCCGACTTCGACCTGACGCCGCATCTTCGGCCGGCCGACGCTCAGCCGCTGACCCCGGCGGCGGTGCTGGTCGGACTCATCGAGCGGGAGGAGGGGTATTCGGTCCTGCTCACCCGCCGTTCCGACACCCTGCGCCGCCACACCGGCCAGATCGCCCTCCCCGGCGGGCGCAGCGATCCGGGCGAGGCGCCCTGGACGACCGCCCTGCGCGAAAGCCACGAGGAGGTGGGCCTGCATCCGGACTATGTGTCCCTGGCCGGTCTCTCCTCGCCCTACCAGACCGGCACCGGCTACCTGATCACTCCGGTGGTGGGGTTCATCCGGCCGGGCTTCACCCTGCAGCCCAATCCCGACGAGGTGGCCGACATCTTCGAGACCCCCTTCGGCTTCCTGATGGACCCGACGAATCACGAAGAGCACGAGCGCGAACTGCCCACCGGCGAGCGGCGGCGCTTCTACGCCATGACCCACGAGAACCGTTTCATCTGGGGGGCGACGGCGGGGATGCTGCGCGCGCTCTACGACCGCCTCTATGGAGCCGCCGTTGCTTAGCCAGCTCCTATGGCGGGCCGCCCTGGTGGCGACGCCCTTCGTCATCTGGTTCATCTGGCGCGAGATCGCCCGTCGGACCGGGCGTGAGATGGGCGCCACGCCCTGGGCCTGGCTGATCGCGGCGGGCGCGATCCTGATGGGCGTGTCCCTGCTGGCCTCCACGGCCTTCCGGCAGGACAATCGCGGCCAGACCTATGTGCCGGCTGAGGTGCAGCCCGACGGGCGGGTGGCGCCGGGCCGTTTCGAGACCAAGTGAGGGCGTGACGTGAGCGAGAGCCTTGGCCGCAAACCCTGGATGGCGTCGGCCGATCCGGTCCTCGACGCCCTCGACGCCAAGGGCGGCGAGAGCCGTTTCGTCGGCGGCTGCGTGCGCAACGCCATCCTCAACCGACCCATCGACGACGTCGACATCGCCACCACCCTGGCCCCCGACGAAGTGATCGAGGCGCTGGAGGCCGCCGGCCTCAAAGCCGTTCCGACCGGGATCGAGCACGGCACGGTCACCGCCGTCTCCCAGAGCCGCGGCTTCGAGATCACCACCCTGCGGCGCGACGTCTCCACCGACGGCCGCCGCGCCGTCGTGGCCTTCACCACCGACTGGGCCGAGGACGCCCAACGCCGCGACTTCACCCTGAACGCCCTCTATGCGAGCCGGGACGGGACGCTCCACGACCCCACCGGCCGCGGCCTGGCCGACGCCAAGGCTGGCCGGATCGTCTTCGTCGGCGACGCCGGGCGCCGCATCGCCGAGGACCACCTTCGGATCCTGCGCTTCTTCCGTTTCCTGGCCTGGTACGGAAAGGGCGAGCCGGACGCCGACGCGCTCGCCGCCTGCGCCGCCGGCAAGGCCAGCCTCTCGGCGCTCGCCGCCGAGCGGGTCTCCAAGGAGCTTCTGAAGCTGCTCGCCGCCGACGATCCCCGGCCCGCCGTGGCCCTGATGGAAAAGACCGGCGTGCTGGCGGAGATCCTGCCCGAACGCCCGGGCCTGGCCGCCTTCGACGGCCTGGTGGAGATCGAGACCGAGCAGCTTTTCCTCAACGATCCGCTGCTGCGGCTGGCGGCCCTGCTGCCCGACGACCAGCTCGCCGCCGCCAAGGCCGCCGAGCGCCTGCGGCTCTCCAACGACGAGCGGGACCGGCTGGTGGAGGCCATGGGCAAGACCCCGCGCATCACCTCCTGGATGAGCCCGCGCGAAAGCCGCCGCGCTGTCTACCGGATCGGGACCCAGGCCTTCGGCGACCGCATCAAGCTTGCCTGGGCCCGCGCCACCCGCACGGCGGCGACGCACCAGTGGCGCGGCCTGCTGGCCCTGGCGGAAAGCTGGACCCCGCCACCGTTCCCCCTGACCGGCGAGGACGTGCTGAACTCGGGCGTGCCGAAGGGCCCGATGGTCGGCCAGGTGCTGCGCGAGGTGGAGGACTGGTGGATCGACCACGACTTCATCGACGACAAGTTCTCGGCCATCGAGAAGCTGAAGGCCGTCGCCCAAGGTATGGCCTATTGAAGCTCGGCATTCTTGAGACCGGCGCGCCGCCGCCGGGACCGCGGGAGCGGTTCGGCGACTATCCGGCCATGTTCCGACGCCTGTTCGGCGAAGAGGCCTTCGACTATCGCACCTACGCCGTCGCGGACGGCGAAACGCCGGCGCAGGTCGGCGAGGCCGACGCCTATCTGGTGACTGGCTCTTCGGCGGGCGTCTATGACCCGCTGCCCTGGATCGAGCCGCTGAAGGACTTCCTGCGCGCGGCGCGAGGCCAGGTCCCGCTGGTCGGGGTCTGTTTCGGCCACCAGATCATGGCCGAGGCCTTCGGCGGCAAGGTCGAGAAGTCGCCCAAGGGCTGGGGCGTGGGCCTGCACCGCTATCGCATCGAACGCCCGGCCGACTGGATGGGCGAGGCCGCGACCCTCTCCATCCCCGCCTCGCATCAGGACCAGGTGGTCGAGCTTCCGCCCGGCGCCCGGGTCGTCGCCGGGAGCGACTTCTGCCCCTTCGGTCTGCTGGACTACGGCGGGTTCCGGGCCATTTCGGTTCAGCTCCATCCGGAGTTCGAGCCCGCCTACGCCAAGACCCTGATCGAGACCCGCCGCGGCAGCCGCTACACGGACGAGCAGGCCGACCGCGCCATTCTCAGCTACGAGCAGCCCAACGACCGCGCCGCGCTGGGCGGCTGGATCGCCGGTTTCCTGAAGGCCTAGCTGGAACCGAGACCTACCCTCGGGCGGTTGTCGGCCATGCGCCCGACCAGCCTCGCCCTCATCCTTGCCGCCGCCGCAACCGCCTTGCTGGTGGCGCTCTAGGTCCAGGCCACCAGCGGCGGCATGGAGGACAGGATCGTCTCGATGTTGCCGCCGGCCTTCAGGCCGAACATGGTTCCGCGATCATAGAGCAGGTTGAACTCCACGTAGCGGCCGCGGCGCACCAGCTGCTCGTGGCGATCGGCCTCGCTCCAGGGTTCGACCATGCGGTGGCGCACGATCTTGGGATAGACGTCGAGGAAGGCCTCGCCCACGGCGCGGGTGAAGGCGAAGTCCTTCTCGAAATCACCCGAATTGTGCCGATCGTAGAAGATGCCGCCGATCCCCCGCGGCTCCTTGCGGTGGGGCAGGTAGAAGTACTCGTCGCACCAGGCCTTGTACTTGCCGTGCCACTCCGGATCGAAGGGGTCGCAGGCGGCCTTCATCGCTGCGTGGAACAGCTTGGCGTCGTCGGCCTCCTGGCTGCGCTGCTCGTCGACCATGGGAGTTAAGTCCGCCCCGCCGCCGAACCAGCTCTCCGCCGTCGACAGGAACCGGGTGTTCATGTGCACGGTCGGCGTCCGGGGGGAGCGCGGGTGCACGATCAGGCTGATCGAAGCCGACACATAGGTGGGGTCCTTGTCGGCGCCCGGCATCTGGGCGGCCATCTCCGGCGAGAACCGGGCGGTGGCGGCCGAGGTGTGCACGCCGGCCTTCTCGAACAGCCGCCCGCGCAGGTGGCCGCCGATCCCGCCGCCGACGCCGGTCTCCCGGCTCCAGGGACGGAAGTCGAACCTGCCGGGTTCGCCGGGGTAGAGCTCGGCCGGCGCCTCCTCTTCCAGCCGCTCCAGCTCGGCGCAGATGCGCTGCTGCAGGGCTTCGAACCATTCCTTGGCGCGGCCGCGCCGGGTTTCGATCTCGGGAGGCAGGCTGGTCATGGCGGTTCTGCTATCCGCTCGCGGCGGGGATTGGAAAGCCTTTCGTCTGGCGAAGCGCCTCGCCCAGCGCCATGGCCGCCGCATTGACGATGTTCAATGACCGCGCGCCAGGGGCCATCGGGATGCACAGTCGCGCGTCCGCGACGGCGTGAACCTCGTCGGGAACCCCGGCGCTTTCGCGCCCGAACAGCAGAACGTCGGTCTCCCGGAACTCGAATTCATGAAAAGGTTCGGCCCCTTTCGTGGTGAACAGCACCAGCCGCTCATTCCTCCGTTCCCGGAACTCCGCCCAGCCGGAATGCCGCGTCACCTGCGCCAGACCCCCGTAATCCATGGCCGCGCGGGCGATAGCGCGGTCCGAAAGCGGGAAGCCGCAGGGCTCGATCACGTCCAGCTGAACGCCCATGCAGGCGGCGAGACGAAGGGCCGCGCCAAGGTTTTGCGGAATGTCCGGTTGAAAAAGGGCGATGAGCATTCTAAGCGGTCCAGCCACGGGATTGGCCGGGGACTGGGGCGAATCGCGGGGGCGGGCGCAATTGAGGCGCCGACTAGCCTTCCGAGGGTTCCGCCGCGCTCCGGCTCAGGTTCCGATGGCCCTTACCAGACCAGCCGGTGGGGGTCGAAGGCGGGATGTCTTCGGCGCGTGCGCCGGGGAGGTCCGAAGGGCCGCAGCCTGCGGCCCAAATCGAAGGGTAGCTTTAAGGTGGCCGACACCGTCGTGGGCGCAAATCCCGATCCTCACGCCTCGGGCGAAGACCCGAACCGGCGCGACTTCATCCATATCGCCGCGGGCGCGGCCGCGGTCGGCGCCGTCGCCGGCCTGGCCTGGCCGTTCATCGACCAGATGAACCCGTCGGGCGACACCCTGGCGCTCGCCTCGATCGAGGTGGACCTCAACAAGGTCTCGCCCGGCCAGCAGATCACGCTGAAGTGGCGGGGCAAGCCGCTCTTCGTGCGCAACCGCACCGCCGCCGAGATCGAGGCCGCCGTGCGCGACGACAACGCCGCCCTGCGCGACCCGCAGCGCGACGAGGACCGCCACAAGCCCGGCAAGGCCGAATGGATGATCCTGGTGGGCACCTGCACCCATCTGGGCTGCGTGCCGACCTTCGGCGGCGGCGACTACAACGGCTGGTTCTGCCCCTGCCATGGTTCGCACTACGATACGTCGGGCCGCATCCGTAAGGGCCCGGCGCCGACGAACCTGGAGGTGCCCGAATACGCCTTCCTCTCCGACACGACGGTCAAGGTGGGCTGACAGCGATGAGCGGACACTCCAACTACGAACCCAAGACCGGGATCGAGCGCTGGCTCGACACGCGCCTTCCCGTCGTGCGCCTGGCGTACGACTCGATGATCGACTTCCCGACGCCGAAGAACCTGAACTACTGGTGGACCTTCGGCGGCATCCTGGCCGTCTGCCTGGCCATCCAGCTGGTCACCGGCATCGTGCTGGCCATGCACTACGTGCCGCACGTGGATCACGCCTTCGCCTCGGTCGAGCGCATCATGCGCGACGTGAACTACGGCTGGCTGATCCGCTACATGCACGCCAACGGGGCCTCGATGTTCTTCATCGCGGTCTACATCCACATGTTCCGCGGCCTCTATTACGGCTCCTACAAGGCGCCCCGCGAGGTGCTGTGGATCCTGGGCTGCGTCATCTACCTGCTGATGATGGCCACGGCCTTCATGGGCTACGTCCTGCCCTGGGGCCAGATGAGCTTCCACGGCGCGGTCGTGATCACCAACCTGTTCGGCGCCCTGCCCCTGGTGGGCGAGGCGATCACCACCTGGCTGTGGGGCGGCTTTGCGGTCGACAACCCGACGCTCAACCGCTTCTTCTCGCTGCACTACCTGCTGCCCTTCATGATCGCCGGCGTCGTCGGCCTGCACATCTGGGCGCTGCACGTGCCGGGCAACAACAACCCGACCGGCGTGAACGTGAAGTCCAAGGAGGACACCGTTCCCTTCCATCCGTACTACACGGTGAAGGACGGCTTCGCGATCGCGGTGTTCCTGATCCTGTTCGCCACCTTCGTGTTCTACAATCCGAACGCGCTCGGCCACGCCGACAACTACATCCCCGGCAACCCGCTGGTGACCCCCGCCCACATCGTGCCCGAATGGTACTTCCTGCCGTTCTACGCGATCCTGCGGGCGGTGCCGGACAAGCTGGGCGGGGTGCTCCTGATGTTCGGCGCCATCGCGGTGCTGTTCGTCCTGCCCTGGCTCGACACCTCCAAGGTGCGCTCCATGCGCTACCGCCCGACGGCGAAGCTCTACTTCCTGATCTTCCTGCTGGTGTGCCTGGTGCTCGGCTATTGCGGCGGCCAGCTGCCCGACGATCACGTGATCCCGGGGCTCGCCACCTTCACCCTGCTGGACGCCGACCTGAACAGCTTCGTCTGGCTGTCGCGCCTGGCCACGCTCTACTACTTCGCCTACTTCCTCGTCATCCTGCCGGTCCTGGGCCTCACCGAGACCCCGCTGCCGCAACCGGAATCGATCAGTTCTCCGGTGCTGTCCCATCCCGCCAGCGCGCCTGCCGGCGCCGTGGCTTCGCCTGAAAAGAGGGGTTGAGCTCAAGATGCTGCGTAAAGGTATCGCGCTCGCGGCGTTCGGGCTCGCCATCGCCACGGCGCCCGCGGCTCTGGCTGCGGGGGGCGCTGCGCCCCTGAAGCACGCGGAATTCAGCTTCGAAGGCCCGTTCGGCAAGTTCGACCAGGCCCAGCTGCAACGCGGCTACAAGGTCTATCGGGAGGTCTGCTCGTCCTGCCACTCGATGGACCTGCTGTTCTTCCGCAACCTCGGGCAGAAGGACGGGCCGTTCTACGATCCGAAATACCCGAACCCGAACGACAATCCGTACGTGAAGGCCATCGCGGCCGAGTACCAGATCAACGACATCGACTCCGAGACCGGCGACGTCGTCCAGCGCCCCGGCATCCCGGCCGACCGCTTCCCGAACCCGTTCCCGAACGAGGCGGCGGCGCGGGCGTCCAACGGCGGCGCCCTGCCGCCGGACCTGTCGGTGATGGCCAAGGCGCGTCACTCCGGCCCGCACTACATCTATTCGCTGATGGCCCACGGCTATGCGAACCCGCCGGCGGGCCTGACCGTGGCGCCGGGCCAGTATTACAACAAGTACTTCCCGGGCGACCTGACCGCCTCCTGGTCCGGCGATCCGAAGCACGTTCCGCCCGGCGGCGTCCTGGCCATGCCGCCGCAGCTGGAGCCGGACAAGGTCACCTTCGACGACGGCACGCCGTCCACCATCGACCAGCAGGCCAAGGACGTGGCCGCCTTCATCGCCTGGGCCTCGGAGCCCAAGATGATCGAGCGCAAGCAGTTCGGCCTGGCCGCCATGACCTATCTGCTCATCTTCACCGGCCTGCTCTACTGGAGCTATCGCCGGGTGTGGCGGAACGTGGCCCACTGAGGGCTTTCGTTTCCCGACCTCTTCAAGGCCCCGCCTCGGCGGGGCCTTTTTCGTCGAGAAGGTGCAGGCGCCGCCGCGGGAAATCGAAGCGCAGCCGGAAACGGCTCAGCGCCTGTGGGCCGATCTCGCCGATCAGGGCCGGGTCTTCCGTCCCGATCAGGCCGGCGCTCACCTGCTCGAAGAGTTCGCCTCCGAAAGACAGCGCCCGCAGCCGGGCCCGCCGCGGGCCATGGGGCGCGAGGCTCTCCGCGTCCGCGGCCGTCGCGATGCGGGTGTCGAGCCGCACCGCCGCGTCGCCGCCGGTCGAGACGCGCATCTCGCCGGCCAGGGCCCGCGGCCCGTCGGCGACCGCCGCTCGCGCGACCGCCTCGATCCGGTCCGGCCTCAGGGGGACGACCGCCCCGTCGCCGAAGCGCGGCGCGCGCCCGGCGTAGATCGTCACTCGACAGGGATCGAATGTCACGTCGACCACGTGGCCGCTGAGGACGTCCGCCCCGATCACGCCGGCGATTGGCGTGGGGAAGGCGGCCGTGCGGGCGTCCAAGTCCGCCACGCGAAAGGACCGGTTCCCGAGACTCAGTCCAGCAAGCCGCACCTCGCCGCGATGCTCCTCGCCCTCCAGACCGGCCGCCTGGGCGCGGGTCTCGTGCATCTGGGTCTGCGCCGCGCCGGTGTCGAGGATGTAGTCCCCGGCCACGCCGCCCACCGAGGCGGCCACCACCACCACGCCGTGATCGAGCCAGCAGGGCGTCTCGCCCGCGCGGGCGACGGACCCGGAAGCGAGCGCCGCGGCGGCGGCGAGGGCGGCGAAACGAAGGGCCATCGGGGAGGGGAGAGCTCCTGAATCGCCAACAGCATAGCCATGCCTCGGCGGCGCGGCGACGCCCCGCGGAGAGCGCCAGCGCCCGGATCGCGAACATATGAGCACGCCGGCGGCCCTCATCCGGGCTCGACGCCTTAACCCCGCCGCGGCGATCGCATATGGCCTTGGCATGGCTTTCACGCGCGCTTGGCGGAATTTCAAACGCATGCAGGACGTGGCGTTCGGCGCCGCCAGCCTGATCTATGCCGGGGCGGTGCTCAACGCTTTCCAGGTGCTGCCCGGCGGAACGGACCTCATTCTCCAGCGCACCCTGATCTGGCCGTCCGCCTTCCTGATGCTCTCGTTCTGCCTGCCCTTGCTGATTCCTCCCTTAAAAAGGCTGCTCGCCCGCTATGTCTGGATGAGCTTTCAGGCAGGCTTCGGTCAGACGCCGGTTTCGGTGCTGACCGGCGTCGGCCTGCTCGCCGCCGCGGCGGCCTTCATCTACTGGCAGGTCGCCGCCGTGGCCGGGGGCGGCCGCTATCCGGCCGGCGTCTTCTCCGGTTACGCCGCGGGCATCGGCATCCTGGCCGCCCAGGCCGTTCTGGTCCGGGCGCTGGAGCAGCACCCCGAGGTGCGCCCGGCGATCGAGGAGAAGGACGGCTGAGCGGGAGAGGAGGAAGAGGCGGCGGCGCGCGCCCTACGCCCCTTCCCCGCGTCCGCCGCCATGGCGGGCGAAGTGGGCCAGGGTCCGCAGTCGCGCGAGCCGAGCGGAGTCCGGATGATAGTCCGCGCGCCGGTCCGATACGAAGCCGTGGCCGGCGTCGTAGAGATAGATCGGCACGTCTGGATGCCGCTCGCGGATCTCTTCCACCTCCTCCAGGGGAATCGAGGCGTCGGCCTTGCCGAAATGCAGGATGATCGGCGCCTTGGGCGTCTCGTCCACCAGTTCGCTGATCCGCCGCCCGTAGAAGCCCGCCGCGGCCGCGATCCCCTTGCAGCGGCAGGCCGCCAGCCAGGTCGCCGCCCCACCCCAGCAGAAGCCGGTTACGAACACCGGCCCGGCCAGGGCGTCGATCGCCGCCTGGGCGTCGCCGGCCACCTGGTCCCAAGGCGTGGCCTGGGAATACTGCACGCCCTTGGCGATCGCGTCGGCGCTGTAGTCGGCCGCGAAGCCGGGCTCCAGCCGCTCGTAGAAGGCCGGCGCGATGGTCTCGTAGCCGTCTTCGGCGAAGCCGTCGCAAAGCTCGCGAATGTGGTCGGTGACGCCGAAGATCTCCTGGATCAGCACCAGCCCGCCGCGCCGGGCGTCGGTCGGCGCGGCCCGATAGGCGGAAAGCTCGAACCCGTCGTGGCGGCTCGTCAGCCGGATCGTCTCGCCCATGCCTCAGGCGCTCTCGAACAGCTCGCGGGTGCGGGCCCGCGCCAGGTCGGCGGCCTCGGCGTTGTAGCGCTCGGGGCTCTCGTTGTTGAAGCCGTGCCCGGCGCCTTCGTAGATGTAGACCGGCACGTGCGGATTGTGCTCGCGGACCGCCGTCTCGACTTCCTCGGCGTTGATGCCGGGGTCGGTGTGGCCCAGGTGGACGATGGTCGGGCAGAGGGGCTTCAGCGCGGCGTTGGCCTTGACCAGGCTGCCGTAATAGCTGGATGCCGCCGCCAGGCCCTCCACCTTGGCCGCCGCCAGCCAGGTCAGCGACCCGCCGTAGCAGTAGCCGACCACGAACACCTTGCCGCGCGGGGCCAGATGGTCGCGGCAGGCGGCGATGTCGGCCAGCGCCTGCTCCAGGGGCGTGGCGCGCGCATGGGCGATGCCGGCGGCGATCCCGGCCTCGTCGTGCTCGGCGTGGAAATCGCGCTGGCGGCGGTCGAACAGGGCCGGCGCGATCGCCTCATAGCCGGCCTTGGCCCAGCGCTCGACGTCGGCGCGGACGTGCCGGTCGATCCCGAAGATCTCCTGCAGCACGATCACCCCGCCCTTGCGGGGCGTGAAGGCCTGCTCGCGATAGGCCGTGAACGCAAAGCCGTCGGCGCCGGCGATGGTGATGGTGTCGCCCATGTGGGTCCTCCCTGCGCCCAGAGCCTAGGCCCCGAGAAGGCCCTGGCAAGTCAGACGTTGAAGCGGAAGTTCATCACGTCGCCGTCCTGGACGACGTAGTCCTTGCCTTCCTGGCGGAGTTTGCCGGCCTCGCGCGCGCCGGCCTCGCCCTTCAGGCGGACATAGTCCTCGTAGGCGATGGTCTCGGCCCGGATGAAGCCCTTCTCGAAGTCGGTGTGGATCACGCCGGCCGCCTGCGGGGCGGTGTCGCCCTTGTGGATGGTCCAGGCGCGGGCCTCCTTCGGCCCGACGGTGAAATAGGTCTGCAGGCCCAGCAGGTGATAGGCCTCGCGGATCAGCTTGTTGAGGCCGGGCTCGGCAAGGCCGAGGGTCTCCAGGAATTCGGCCCGCTCGGCCGGGTCCAGCATGGCGATCTCGCTCTCGATCTGGGCGGAGATCACCACATGGTCGGCGCCGTCCCGCTTGGCGCGCTCGGCGACCTGGCTCGACAGATCGTTGCCCGTGGCGGCCGAGGCCTCGTCCACATTGGAGACATAGAGCGCCGGCTTCGACGTCAGGAGCTGCAGCATCCGCCAGCCCTTCTCGTCCTCCGGGGCGATCTGAGCCTTGCGGGCCGGGCGGCCGGCGTTGAGTTCGGCGAGCGCCAGCTGCGCCAGGCGCAGGGTCTGGGCGCTCTCCTTGTCGCCGGTCTTGGCGCGCTTCTCCAGATTGACCACCCGCTTCTCCAGGCTCTCCAGGTCGGCGAGCATCAGCTCGGTCTCGATGGTGTCCAGGTCGGCCAGCGGATCGACCTTACCCTCCACATGGGTGATGTCGTCGTCGACGAAGCAGCGGGCCACGAAGGCGATGGCGTCGCAGTCGCGGATATTGGCCAGGAACTGGTTGCCCAGCCCCTCGCCCTTCGAGGCGCCGCGCACCAGTCCGGCGATGTCCACGAAGTTGATCCGCGAGGGGATGATCTCCTTGGACGGGATGATGGCGGCCAGCGCCTCCAGGCGCGGCTCGGGCACCGCCACGTCGCCGGTGTTCGGCTCGATGGTGCAGAACGGATAATTGGCCGCCTGGGCCGCCGCTGTCTGGGTGAGCGCGTTGAAAAGAGTCGATTTGCCGACGTTCGGCAGGCCGACGATGGCGACTTTCAAAGCCATGGCAGTGCTTGGTTCCTCGTGCGAGGGCGCGACCTAGCACGTCCGCCCGGACCGGTCATCCCGCGTGGCGAGGCAAGGAAGACGCAGGGCCGATCTGCGGCTATGCTTGCGGCCATGTGTCCTTACGACCGCATCCGGGCCTGACCGGCCCAGGGGCCTGAAAACCCGCTTCCGCCCGGCCGCAGATGCGCCGGGTCTCCTTCTGCTGGACACGACCTCCCATGCCTCATCGCGAACCGGGCGCGCCGACGCCCTATGCCGAACTGAACGCCGTCCTCGCCCATCTCCTCGACGGCGCCCGCGCTGCGCTCCGTGGCAATTTCGTCGGCGCCTATCTCCAGGGCTCCTTCGCCGTCGGGGACTTCACCGAACACAGCGACTGCGACTTCATCGTCGTGACGCGCCAGGACCTTTCCCCGGGCGAACTCGACGCCCTCCAGCGCCTGCATAAGGCGATCCATCGGCTGCCCTACGCCTACTGGCGCACCGGGCTGGAGGGCTCCTACGCGCCGGCGGCGATCCTGCGGCGCTGGTCGACCACGCCGCGCGATCCGCCGGGCGAGCCGCGGGGCGCCGACTGGTCCGATCCGGGCCTCTCCGGCCTGCCGGCCCGGGCCTATCCGTTCTGGTATCTGGACCATGGCGCAGACACCCTCGTCCGGTCCGAGCACGACAACACCCAGGTGGTGCGCTGGTGCCTGCGCGAGCGGGGCGTCGTTCTGGCCGGGCCGCCCCCGCAGGCGCTGATCGATCCCGTGCCGCCCGGGGCCCTGCGCGCCGAGGTGCGCCAGACCCTCGACCTGGCCCTGGCGACCGGCCTCGAGCCCATGCATCTGGCCGCCTGGCAGGCCTTCTGGGTCGGGCTGTTCTGCCGGATCCTGCACACGCTGGAGACGGGGGAGGTGACCTCCAAGAAGGCGGCCATGACCTGGGCGCAAGGCGCGCTGGCCCCGGCGTGGCGCAGCCTGATCGCCGAGGCCCAGGCGATGCGCAAAGGCGATCCGATCGTCTCCGAGCGGGCAACCGATCCGGACAAGGCGGCCGCGACCCGCGCTTTCGCCCTCTACGCCCGCGAGAGGGCTGACCGAGGGGTCTAGTCGCGGCCGCGAAGCTGCCGTGTGTCGGCCTTTTCGGCCGGCGCCAGGCGCATCACCTCGGCCTGGAACTTCTCGTCCTCGCCCGCCGCCAGCAGCGGCGCGGCGTCGGCCACCGCGCGCAGCAGCTCGGCCACCCAGGCCTGGTCCACCTTGTGGAAGTCCGAGAGCACGTGGCCCTGCACCAGTTCCTTCTGCCCCGGGTGACCGACGCCCAGCCGAGCGCGGCGGAAGTCGGGGCCGATCTGCGAAGTGACGGAACGCACGCCGTTGTTGCCCGCCGCGCCGCCGCCGGTCTTCATCCGGAAGCGGCCCGGCGCCAGGTCGATCTCGTCGTAGAACAGCACGACCTCGGCGGGCGTGAGCTTGTAGAACTTCATGGCCTCGCCCACGGCGCGGCCGCTTTCGTTGTAATAGGTCTGGGGCTTGAGGATCAGGGTGCGGACCGGCCCCTGCGGCGTATCGATCTCACCCTCGCGCATCAGGCTCTGGAACTTCGAGCGCTCGGGCCCGAAGCGCCAGCGGCGCGCGATCTCGTCCACGGCCATGAAGCCGATATTGTGGCGGTTGCCGGCGTAGCGGGGGCCAGGATTGCCCTGGCCCGCAAGGATCAGCATGGCTCTCGCCCGTCCGAGAGCGAGCGGCGCGAAGAGCCGCCCGATCAGGACTCGCTCTGCTCGGCGCCTTCTTCGGCCTGGGCGTCTTCCGAGGCCTGGGCCGAGGAGCCGGCGATGGTGGCGACCACGAAGTCGCGGTCGACGGAGGCCTGAACGCCCTTGGGCAGATCGAAAGCCGAAATCCGGATGGTGTCGCCGATGTCGAGACCCGTCAGGTCGAAGCTCAGCTCTTCCGGAATCTGGTCGGCGGGGCAGGCCAGCTCGACCTCGTGGCGCACGATGTTGAGCGTGCCGCCGCGCTTCAGGCCCGGCGAGGCGTCCTGGTTCACGAAGTGCACCGGCACCGAGATCTTGATCGTCTGGTGCGCGTCGACCCGGTAGAGGTCGAAATGGGTCGGCTCGTCGGTCACCGGATGCATGTCGACGGCCTTGGCGATGACCGGCTGGGTCTCGGCGCCGTACTTCAGGGTCACCAGGTGGCCCAGCAGCTTGCCGGTGTAGAGCGCCTTGCGGAACTCGTTGGCCTTGACCGCGATGGCGACGGGATCCTTGTCGCCGCCGTAGAGGACGCCCGGGACCATGCCGGCCCGGCGGGTTTCGCGGGCGCCGCCCGTGCCGGTGCGCTCGCGGACTTCAACGTTCAGGATGATCTCGGCCATCGCCTTCGCCTCAAAACGAAGCCGCCGCGCGTGACCCGCGCGGCGACGGAACGACCCCAGGGAGTCGAAAGGTGCGCGTAAATACACAAAACGCCCCGCCGTGGCAACGGTGGGGCGCGGTGTTTTCCTATCGCTTTTTCGCCGGCGGCTTGGCCGGGGTGGGCGTGTAGCCGACCGACTGCGTCGCCACCTGCGGCACGAAGCGCGGTTCGTAGGGTTCCGGCTGGCCCGAGGCCTTGATGACGCACCGGGCGGTGTCCATCATCGCGTGCTGGCCCAGGCAGAAGACGTCCTCGTAGTGCGGCCGCGAGACGGCCAGGCACTGGTAGAGATTCAGCTTGGCCATGGAGAGGCACATGTTGGCGTTCGGCTCCAGCATGATCGCCTTCAGCGTCTCCAGGTTTTCGTCGGTCGCCTCGCCCAGCACGGACAGCGCCGCGATCGCCAGGCTGCGGACCACGATGGGGGTGTAGGGGGGGCTCGCCGGCGTCTCGGCGGCGACGAGGCCCAGGGAGCCGTTCCCGGTGGCGGCGGCCTGCAGGCGCGCGGTCTCGGCCAGGTCGCCGACCACCGCCGTGGCCGACAGGGTCTTGGCCTGGGTCAGGCGCAGGTCGCGGTTGGCGACATCAGTCTTGGACCAGCGCTCCTTCTGGACGCTGTAGGCGGCGTCCTTCACCGCCTTGCCGGTGGCGTAGTACTTGGCGCCGTCCTCGCCGAGCGCCGTCTTCACCAGGGCGGCGGCGGACGCCGAGCCCGAGATCCCCACGGCGTAGGCGGGATCCCTGATGATCTCGTGGGCGATCTGGCGCCGGGTCTCGGCATTGGCCGCATAGGCGCGCACCCCGGCCACGAAGGCCGGATCCTGCAGGGCCGCGATAGCTCCGTAGGCTGTAGCGCCCTCGATCAACTGGCGGGGCTCGTAGGCCGCCCCGGTGCGCAGGGCCTCGGCGATGGCGCCGCCGTCTGCAAAAGCCGGGGAGATGGCGCTCGAGCGGGCGAGATAGAACCGATAGGCGCTGGCCTGCTCGATCAGCTTGGGCGCCAGGGAGATCGGCGGTGGCGGCGGCGGCGGCGGCGCGGGCGGCGGCGGCTCGGCGCAGGCGGCGAGAAGCGCGAGGGCGGAAACGGCGGCGGCGGTCAGCGCCGCACGAAGAGCGCCGGCGCGAGAAACGGAAGTCATCCTGAGCCTTCCCCGGATACAGCTTGGAGGCATGCTAGCACATGCGGACTGGGCGAGAATGTGACTTGGGATGCTTAATCGATCTTAACCAAGCGGGGCCTTGGACGGGGCGGCGCACGCGATTTCGGCCTTGCGGGAGCCGGGACGGCCCCGCCTGCGTCATCAGGCCGCGGCGTTCGCGGGCCTCCCTAGAGGCGTAAACCCAGCCGCGGCCCGATCCAGGTGACGCCGAGATAGAGGGTCACGGTCAGTGCGCAGCCGAGGAGGAGGGCCGCCCAGAAGTTCACGCCGCTCCGGAGCAGGATGGGGATCAGCAGGAACATCGGCAGGGACGGCAGCACGAACCAGAAGGTCGCCTCGGCGTGGGCGGCCAGGCGGACCGGATCGGCGGTATCCCGCCACAGCCACATCATGCCGAGCACCGACACCAGCGGCAGGGAGGCGACCAGCGCCCCCAGCCCCGGGCTGCGCCGCGCGATCTCCGACACCACGGCCACGATCAGGCCCGACAGCAGCGCCTTCACGATCAGATAGGTCATCGACGCGGGCCCCCTTCAGCGTTTCCGCCAGAGTGCGTCATGCGGGCGTTTCGACCAAGCGGGGGGCGAGCGCCTGGAGGCGGGGGTGAAGCGGTTTCGGGGCCGGTTTCGCCGGCGCGCTTGGCTGGACCTCGCACTCCGGTCCTGGCCGTGGCGGAGATAGGGGGATCGGGCGGGCGCGGAGGCTCGCGGCCGGGGCTTCGGACGGGCGAGATGGGCTCGAAGCCGACGTTGGGAGCGTCCGCTTCCGGTCAGCCTGATTAAGCGGGCTCAGGTCCGGAGGTTGGGCTGCGTTCGATGGCCGGAGTTGACTCCTAGCAGTCCTTCGGCGGTTCCGAGGTCGGGCGGGAGCCCCAACCCTGCCGCCGCGGGACTTGTGTGTCACAGAGCCGCGTTCTCAAGCTCGTTGTGGGGCATCCCGATGCAACGAGAGGCCAGGGGCCAGTCTAATTCAGTAGCGGCTCAGCGAGTAGCCCGTCTCGTCGCCATTCCAGAAGTCGTCGCCGAAAACCGCAATTTCGAGGAATGAGAGGCGCTTATCTCGCATGAATACCAGAGCCATTGCTCCATAGCGGAGTTGCGGCAACTTGATCACAACCGGAACCCCGACCGGGCTCGCCAAGTCGACAGCGTTGGCACACCAAATGTCAGTGTTTCGACCGCCGCCAGTGTTCACGCGGCTGGACACGTTGATTTCCTCGGGGTGAGGAAATCCAGATTCAGCGTGGATCTCCGCGACAACCTCAAGGATGTCGTTCTCCAGGGGCGTCAAGCGCTTCGTCGAGAAGGGAACTACTTCGCCGGCCATCGTAGCTCCTTCAGTTCCCAGCAGCGTCGCACCGAGGTAGCCGTTCGAGGAAGGGCGGATTGAAGTTGAACGGCAGCGCGACGGTGGCTCCTGCTACCGACCGCCCATCAGGGAGCGTCTCTTTCATTCTGTAGAGCCGCGTCAGCTTCAACGCCGCGGCGCCGAATCCCCATTTCTTCGGTGTCTCGCAGGCGAGGCTGCAGTTGTTGAGGCGGCCATCCCCGCCCACCACGCATCGCACGACAGCAACGCCAATCTTCTCATTGGCCATGGCGCGGAACGGGTATGCTGCGCTCGCCTGGTGAGCCGAAGGCTGAGCGGTCCAGATGGGCTCCCTTATCTCCCCAATTGGCTCCGCTACGGCACTCGTAGCCGCACAGAATGCGGCCACGGTCGCGAACATGATCCTACTCATCCTCGCCTCCGCCCAAGCGACGTCATGATGCGAGCGCAACGGTGAGATTGTCCCCGTAGCCTGAGAAGGCCGAAGGAAGGCCAAGCTTCCGCAAGACGTGGGTTCCCCATCCTCGCCCAAGCGTCGGTTGCTTTAGTAGCTGCCGAGCGGCCCCAGGATGTCCGGACTTCGGCCAATCGCCAAGGTCCGAAAGTGGCGCTACATAGCCATCGGCAAGCATAGTTTCGCTATAGCTGTTCTCACTTGCCTATCAGGCCTGCGCCGGCTGCAAGGAGTACGATCCACATTGCCATAAGTGCGCCGCACATTACTCGAGCGGGCAATCTTCCCCATAGAGAGCCTTTGCCCACTGAGAAGGGACGAGGGTAGATTGAGTTCTCGCCAAGATGCAGTAGCCAATGGTCCTTTAAGTACTTAGATTGCTGGGATGCTGCGAGAACGCCAAATAAGGTCGCGAGCGCCACAACGAAACCTGCAAGTGTAATGGTTGTGTGGATAAATTTCCGCGCTGGCGCCGATCCGTCTGCTGTCGCGACGAGAGCATAGCTTGCAATCATGAACCCTTGGAAGGTCAAATTCCAGTTCAGTCGCGCAGCAACCAGATTTTGCTCAAAAGCGATCTGCGTCGCGACCGCCTCAGCTACCGCCGCAGCCTCGTCTCTAGATATTTGCATCAGATCTCCCCATCCTCGGCAGAGGATAGTGGCTGGTTGATCTAGCAACAAGCGGAGAACGTGGCGTTGAAACGGATAATCTTCACTTACTTGACACCAGCTGTGTTCCGCGATCACCGATCAGACCGACCTTGTTCTGGGTGCCGACATCGGTGTTCAAATGTCTGGTTGCTGGCCCGATCCGACGGTCCGCACCTGGCGCGGAGCGAGCCTGCGCCGACCGCTTCAGCCAAGTTCAGCCTGGCGGAGGATAGGGATCATTTCCGTATGTCCACTCAGTCTGCCATTGCCCGTCTCGACCTTGAACGAGCACTTGGGCGTCGTGACCCTTTTTCCCTGAACTGTGGGCGGCATCCACGGCCGCCTTCATGGCGGCCTTCTGAGTGTCGTAGGCGTAGTCCTTATCGTTGTGGCGCACCTTCTACCGAGCGCCATCCCTGAGGACGTAGTACCGAACTCTGGCCATCAGACGTCCTTACTTTTTCTTGTTGGGACGTTGGCTCAAGGCCGAACCGGCGGCGCTTTTCGCGGCCGCCGAGGATTTCGGATCCCGCAACACTTTCGAGGCGGCGGCGCCGGCCTTCTTACCCGTCTGCTCGTTGATAGGCTTTTTCGCCATGGTCGCCTCCCATAAGGCACAGCTTCGCTCAATAATGATGTTCGCGCAAGACGTGCGAGCGGGAGTGGCGCAACCGACATGGATCGATGCTCAAGGTCCGCTTCGGGTGGAAAGCGGACGTTCCGTCTGCGACAGTGAGCGCCATGTTGGCGCTGTTCGCAAGCTGCTTGGTTTTGGCGGGAGCCACATCGGCCCCGCTGTCAGCGACAGCGGGCAGGGTGGAGGCCCGCGCAGTTCTACCCGGCGAGAAGCTCAGCAAGGATCGATACGTTCGCTACTACCTGCGGACGACCATCACCAGCGACGCTGATCTGCCCTTCACGACATCAGGTTCCTTCACGCTCCCCGCGCCGCGCAAGGTGTGGCTCGGCATCTACGTCCAAACTCCGAGCATCTGGACCACCTCGCCGCCCGGCGTTCGGGTCGTGGAGCGTCGCGAGGAGTTTCCAGAGTTTGTTCACGGCGGGTGCCAAGTTGTGAACATGGTGGCTGACGCCGATACGGGAGCAACGCTCGCAAGCTGGTGCAACGTTGATGACGGGCCGCCCGTGAACGGCAGGCCCCGCGCGATTCCAACCTACTTCGCTCCCAACTCACCCTTCCGCTGACTGAAGGGTCCGCCATGGGTCGCGACCCGTCATTGGCCAACGCGCATAAAGGCGACCTTCGTCGCTGATCTCCCAGTGTCCGCTTCCCGCACCGGTCTCAACGTCTCTTCTTGGCGCCGAAGGGACGAGCCACCTCCTAGCGGATTCCGAGGCGGTGAACTGCCGGATGGAACGGCGCTGTTCGACGACTAGCAGTCTTCGAGGCTCAAGACCTGAGTTGGGCAAGATACAGATGAGTTTCGTTACGCAACGAGAGTTCGCCCAACGGAGCCAATGCCCTTTCAACCTCGAACAACAGCCGGTCACGTCGCTTTTGAGCGATCACGTTGTAGTCGGATCGAGTGCGCAGCTGCCGTACAAATCCGGTGGCGGTCACGCGCTCCGTCCAAGTGTAGGCCTTCTGAAGCACTGGTCCGAACAGGCCGGAAGCATCGAAGAGCTCGCGAACGGGGCCTTCTGGCAAGTACCAGGCCTGCGGCGGGGGGCGCCAGAGATCCGGCGCGATCTCGGCGTAGATAGGTTCAAGCACCGCCAAAACTTTAGGCGGCGGCGACGATGGAACGTGACCGAAGACCGCGAGCCACCCACCTGGCTGCAAAGCCGAGGCGGCCTTGGGGAAGCTAACGGCCGGATCGATCCAGTGCCACGCCTGGGCGGAGGCGACGAGCCGAAAACCGGCCGGCTCCGGAGCAAACGTCTCGAATTGATCGACGTGGAACTCTACGGCGCTCAGACGTGCCTGCGCGAGGGCGATCAGCTCGGCGCTCGGATCAAGGGCCACCACTTCCCATCCGCGGCCAAGCAAGCCAGCTGTAGCCTGGCCGCTGCCGCAGCCGATCTCTAGAACCCGCTGGGCGGCTCCCCCGACGACATCAGCTAGATCCTCGAACAGCTCGTCGGGATAGTAAGGGCGAACCGCATCGTATTCGGCCGCCACCGCGCCGAAGGTGTTCCTCTGATCGTTCACGATCACCCCGCTAGGTGAAGGCCCGAGACCCTACAGGCAATCAGAGGATGCCGCCGCCTGCAACGTGCCCGACGTATGGGCAAACACGAGCTGTAGAGGGGGTATGGGCCGTGGCCCTAGCTGCGATGCTGCCGAACCGCCAACAGAGCGCTGAGGAAGCCTGCGACAGTGATGGCGAACATCGCGCCTATGATCAGAGTGAGAAGCCACGCGACTGCCCACTCCCGTTCGTCGCTGAGAGCTGGATCCAGCGGTGCGGCTTGCAGTTTCTCGGCGATGGCGACGACGCGCTGCCGATCCGACGTCTGTGCCGCGCTTTGGGAGGTCGCTCCGGTAAAGAATACAGCTACGAGCGCGACAGCGACCGCTAAGCGATAGTGATGCATGTTCCCCCCGTTTTCATAGCGAGGTTAGTAGACATCCGGTGCCTGGCGTCACGAAAAATCCACCTGATGGAGCGTTGACCGCGGGCAGCGCTGAAGCTGCGCGGCCTGGGAGCACGCCGTTCTCGCTCAGGCCCGGGGTACAGAGTCCGCTTCGCGGCCGTGGGCGGATGTCTCTTCCTGGCGCATCGCCGTCCCCAACCTGCGGCCCTGGGCATCTGCTCCGGCCCCGCTGCAACCGGCAAACCGCGCCACCCCACCGCCGCCAGCGCGTCGCCACCCCCAATCGCGCCTGCCCCGTTCCCCGCGGAGGCCGGCAGGATTTCGCCTCGCCTTTCCAAAAATTCACTTCGGGCGTGCGGGCGGGGGCGTAAGGTCGCGGAAAATTTTCCTTTGGGGGGATACATGCTCCGCGCCACGGCCTCGGCCCTCGTTCTCGCCTTCGCCCTCTCCACCGGCCCCGCCTTGGCCCAGGGCGCGGCGGCGGCGGCGGAAGCCGCCGCGCCGACGGCCGACGCCCGGCTGGCGGCCTTCTTCCAGGAGGCCTTCCTGGAGAGCGCGCGGCTCAGCCCCGAAACCCTGACCGCGCTCGGCATGAAGGAGCGCTACGGCGAACTCGGCGACTACACCCAGGCCGGCCAGCAGAAGGCGCTGGCCGTGGCCGAGGACCAGCTGGCGCGGATGAAGCGGACATTCGACCGGGCCGCGCTCAGCCCCGCCTCGCAGCTTTCCTACGACCTCTTCGAGCGCCAGGTGGGCGTGCAGCGCCGCCTCGCCCGCTGGTACTGGCAGGGCTACGCCGTCTCCAGCACCGGCAGCGCGCTGGACGGCCTGCCGGTCATGCTGATCAACAACCACCGGGTGGATTCGGTCGCCGACGCCGAGGCCTATGTCTCGCGCCTGCGGGCATTCGAGCGGGCGGCGGGCGAGGTTTCGGCGGAGCTTGGCGAACGCACGGCCAAGGGCTTCCTGCCGCCCGCCTTCGTCTTCGGCCGGGTGATCCCCGACGCCCGCAACCAGATCAAGGGCGCGCCCTTCGACGACGGCCCGGACCACGCCGTCTGGGCGGACTTCAAGAAGAAGGTCGAGGCGCTGCAGGCCGAGCCGGCGGTCAAGGCGTGGCTGCTGGCGCAGGGCGAAGCGGCGCTCAAGGGCGAATGGCGGCGCGGCTACCAAGCCTATATCGCCGCCCTGGAGGCCATGCAGAAGGCGGCCAGCGCCGTGAACGGCGTCTGGGCCCTGCCGGAGGGCGAGGCCTATTACGCCGACATGGCGGCGTTCTTCACCACCACCGACCTGACCCCCGACCAGATCCACGAGACCGGTCTTTCGGAGGTGGCGCGCGTCCGTGGGGAGATGGAGGCGATCAAGGCCAAGGTCGGCTTTTCGGGAACGCTGGAAGAGTTCTTCACCCACGTGAAGACCGGCGAGAGGTTCCACTATCCCGACACCGAGGCCGGCAAGCAGCAGTACCTGGCCGACGCCAAGCGGCTGATCGCCGACTACATGGCCGTGGCCGACAAGCAGTTCTCCCGCCTCCCGAAACAGGCCCTGGAGGTGCGCGCGGTGGAGCCCTTCCGGGAGAAGACCGCCTCGGTGGCCTTCTACAATCCCGGCACGCCGGACGGATCGCGGCCCGGGATCTTCTACGTCAACCTGTCGGACATGACCCAGGTGCTGAAGCCGCAGCTTGCGGCCATCGCCTATCATGAGGGCGCGCCCGGCCATCACTTCCAGATCGCCCGCAGCCTCGAGCAGGCCGACCTGCCCATGTTCCGGCGCTACAGCTATCAGGGCGCCTATATCGAGGGCTGGGGCCTCTACGCGGAGAAGCTCGCCAAGGAGGCCGGCTTCTACACCGATCCCTACGAAGACTTCGGGCGGCTCTCCCTGGAGCTTTGGCGCGCCGCGCGGCTGGTGGTCGATACGGGCATTCACGCCAAGCGCTGGGATCGCGAGCGCACCGTGCAGTACATGCGCGACAACACCCTGAACTCCGAGCGGGACATCCAGAGCGAGGTCGACCGCTACTTCACCAATCCGGGCCAGGCGGTCAGCTACAAGATCGGCGAACTGAAGATCCTGGAGCTGCGCCGCAAGGCGCAGGCGGCGCTGGGTCCGAAGTTCGACCTGCGCGCCTTCCACGAGACGGTGCTGGAGAACGGCGCCCTGCCGCTGGACGTGCTGGAGACGCGGGTCGACGCCATGGTCGCGCGGATGCGGTAGGGGAGAGGGCGGTCAGTCGAAGAGCTTGGAAACGCTCTCTTCGTTGGCGATGCGGCGGATGGCTTCGCCGATCAGCTGGTCGCAGCTGACATAGCGGATCTTGCCGGCGCCCTCGGCCCGGTCCGGGCGCTGGATGGAGTCGGTCATCACCAGCTCCTTGAGGATCGAGGCGTTGACCCGCTCGACCGCAGCCCCCGACAGCACCCCGTGGGTCACATAGGCCGAGACCTCCGTCGCGCCGCCGTCCACCAGGGCTTGGGCGGCGTTGCAGAGCGTGCCGCCGCCGTCGATGATGTCGTCGAACAGGATGCAGCGGCGGCCGGAGACGTCGCCGATGATGTTGGCCACCTCGCTCTTGCCCGGGCCGGAGCGGCGCTTGTCGACGATCGCGAGCTCGGCGTTCAGCCGGCTGGCGACGGCCAGAGCCCGGACCACCCCGCCCACGTCCGGCGAGACGATCATCAGCTCGGACGTCTTCTCGTAATTGTCCTTGATATCCCGGGCCAGCAGCGGCGCGGACAGGAGGTTGTCGGTCGGGATGTCGAAGAAGCCCTGGATCTGGCCGGAGTGCAGGTCCATGGTCAGGACCCGGTCGGCGCCGGCCCGTTCGATGAGGTTGGAGACCAGCTTGGCGGAGATCGGCGTGCGGCCGCCGGTCTTCCGGTCCTGCCGGGCGTATCCGAAATAGGGCATCACCGCGGTGATCCGCCGGGCCGAGGCGCGCTTCAGCGCGTCGACGCAGATCAGGAGCTCCATCAGGTTGTCGTTGGCCGGATAGCTGGTCGACTGCAGGACGAAGACGTCCTCGCCGCGGACGTTCTCGTCGATGGTGACCCAGACCTCGTTGTCGGCGAACCGCTTCACCTGGGCCCGGCAGAGGGGCACGTCCAGGTGCGCGGCCACGGCTTCGGCGAGCGGACGGTTGGAATTGCCGGCCAGCAGCTTCATCGGGCCCCCGAGGTCATGTCTTGGCTGTTGGCGCGGGCTTGTAGCAGGCGGACGGCCGCGGGCAAGAGGACTCCGCGCCGATCCTTTCCTGCGCGCAGGCGTTCCAAACCGGACCCGAAAGCCGCTAACCTTCTCCCATGCCCGAAACGATCGTCGATCTGCGCCCGGACTGGCTGCCGGTGTGGGCGCTCAATTTCATCATTATCGCCGCCGCCGGGCTCCTGGCCCTGGCGGTCCACCGGATCGCCGTGGCCGTGGTCAGGCGCGTGCTGCGTCGGCGCGACGTCTTCTGGCGCGAGCTGATCCAAAGGACCCGCAGGCCGACGGCGCTCGCCCTGCTGATCGTCGGCCTGGCGCTCGGCGCCACCGTCGCACCGTTGGACGGGGCGCCGCTCGACGCGTTCCGGCGGGTCCTGCTGCTGGCCTTCATCGGCCTCTGCGGCTGGATAGGAGTGACGGCGCTGGACATCGCCACCCTGCTCTACACCCGCCGCTTCAAGATCGACGTCGAAGACAATTTGCTGGCGCGCAAGCACCTGACCCAGACGCGCATCCTGCGGCGCACGGCCTCGACCCTCATCGTGGTGCTGACCATCGCCTTCGCCCTCATGACCTTCTCGGGCGTGCGGCAATACGGGGTCAGCCTGCTAGCCTCGGCCGGGGCGGCGGGGATCATCGCGGGCCTCGCCCTGCAGCCGTTCCTGACCAACCTGATCGCCGGCGTCCAGATCGCCACCACCCAGCCGATCCGCATCGACGACGCGGTGATCGTCGAGGGCGAATGGGGGCGGATCGAGGAGATCACCTCCACCTATGTGGTGGTGCGGATCTGGGATCTGCGCCGGATGATCCTGCCGCTCACCTACTTCATCCAGCAGCCGTTCCAGAACTGGACGCGGGAGACGGCCCAGCTGATCGGTTCGGCGATAATCTATGTCGATTATTCGGCGCCCGTGGATCAGCTCCGCGCCAAGCTGGAGGAGATCGCCCGGGGCTCGCCCCTCTGGGACGGCGAAGTGGTCGGCTTGCAGGTGACCGACCTCACCGACCGCACCATGGAGCTGCGCTGCCTGGTGGGGGCACGCAACGCCGGCGACGCCTTCGACCTGCGCTGCGAGGTGCGCGAGAAGATGGTGGCCTTCCTGAAGGCGGAATATCCCCACGCCCTGCCGCGCGGCCGGCTGGACCTCGCGGCGCAGGAGGCGCAGCCCGCCTGATCCAGGCTAGTCCAGCACGATGGCCGACAGGAGCCGGCCGAAGTCCGGCTCGCCCCGCTTGAACGCCCGCCGATTGGAGAAGAACGCCTCGGCCTCGGCGCAGGTGTCGCGGCCGATCCATTCGCAACTCCGCACCCCTGTCCGGCGCAGGCGGGAAAGGACGAAACCCGGCAGGTCGAAGAGCCGCTTGTCCGCCGCCTCGCCCGCGGCGAAGAAGGCTTCGTTCCGGGGATCGGCGGTCGTGAATCTTTCGAGGAACTCCAAGCCCACCTCGTAGGAGGTCTGGGCGATGCAGGGACCCACGACGGCGACGATCCGCTCGGGCGCCGCGCCCAGTTCCACCATGCGCTCGACCGCGGCTTCCGCCACGCCGGCGAGCGCGCCCTTCCAGCCGGCGTGGGCGGCGGCCACGACGCGGGCGTCGGGATCGGCCAGCAGGATCGGGGCGCAGTCGGCGGCCAGGGCTCCGCAGATTACGCCGGGCGCGCGCGTCGCCACGCCGTCGCCTTCTGGACGGGCCTCGCCGAACGGGGCTTCCGCCACGAGGATGACGGGGGAGTGGATCTGGTAGCAGGTGCTGAGCGCCTCGGGCCCCAGGCCGAAGTGCGCCGCCGCGCGCCGCCGGTTCTCGGCCACCTCGGCAGGCTCGTCGGCCGAGCCGCGGCCGACATTGAGGCTCTCGTAGATTCCCTTCGAGACGCCGCCGCGGCGGGTGAAGAAGGCGTGCCGCACGCCGGGCAGGTCGAGCAAGGGCGAGGTGACGACGGGCAGGGCGGTCAAGACGGCGACTCGAAAGCAGGCGGAACGAAGCCGGGACGGTGGATGCAGGCGGCCTTGAAGAGTTCGCCCATCTGGTCGGGGGCGACCAGGCGCTCCAGCTGTCGGCCGATCTCGTCGCCGCGGTCCGGGCGGGCTGCGGTCAGGGCCTCGGGGGGGGGGGCGATCCCCCGGCGGAACAAGAAACCCCCCCTGGTCAGGATCTGCGGGATGGCCGCGCCCTGAGCGTGGGCGGCGGCGAGCACGGTCGGGAAATCGGCGTGGACGGTCAGGTCGGCCTCGCCGGGAGAGGCCAGGGGGTGTTCCTTCCGGTGGGCGCGGATCGCCTGCAGGGTATCGCCGAAACCCGGCACGGCGCGGCCGTAGTCGATCAGCAGCGCGGCTCCGCCCTCCTCGACGACACGTGCGCCGATCTCGGCGCCGAGCGCCTGCTGGGCTGCGGAGATCTCCAGCACCGCGCCGGGCGAGGCGTCGCGATCGATCGCCGTGGTAGGCGCCAGGCCGAAGACGAGCTCGCCTTCCGGATCTAGCCCCACCATGCGCTCGGCCCACCCGCGGTCGGCACGCACGAGCTGGCGGGCGGGCAGGCAGTCCAGCACTTCGTTGGCGATCAGCAGGATGGGCGCGCCGGCTGGGACCTCTTCGAGCGTCCGCGCCCAGGCCAGGCGGTCGCCCAGCAAGGCGCGCTGGCGTTCGCGCAAGGGTTCGGAGACCTCCACCAGCCACACGTCGGCGGCCTCGCAGAAGGCGGGCGACAGGCGAGCGGCGCGCAGCAGGTCGCTCATCAGCGAGCCGTCGCCAGGCCCGATCTCCACCAGGCGCACCGACGCCGGGCGGCCCATGCGGTTCCAGCATTCCACCGCCCACAGGCCGATCAGCTCGCCGAACATCTGGCTGACCCCGGGGGCGGTGACGAAGTCGCCTTGCGCGCCCAGGGCCGGGCGCACGGCGTAGTATCCGTCCTGCGGGTCGTAGAGGCAGGCGGCCATGTACTGCGCCACGGTCAGCGGCCCGCCGAGGCGGATCTGGGCCGCCAGCCGCTCGCGCAGGCTCATCGCGCCTGGGCGGGTTCGCCGGCCGCTTCGCCGGCGGGGGCGGGCGGCTCGGCGGGAACCGGCTCGCGCAGGCCGCGCCAGATCAGCCAGGCGCCGCCGATGAACATCGGCGCCGACAGCATCATCCCCATGGTCAGGCCAAGCGGGAAGTCAGGCAGATAGCTGTCGGGCTCGCGGACGTTCTCCACCAGCGAACGGAAGAGGGCGTAGCCGAACAGGAACATGCCGGCGACCACGCCGCGGCGGTTGAGCAGCCCCGCCGAATGGGTCGCCCAGCGCAGGACGAGGAACAGCACGATCCCTTCCAGGGCGGCTTCGTAAAGCTGGCTGGGATGGCGCGGGGCCAGGCCTGCGCCAGGGAAGACCACGCCCCAGGGCAGATCGGTGGGCCGGCCCCACAGCTCGCCGTTGATGAAGTTGGCGATACGCCCGAAGAACAGGCCGAAGGGCACGGCGGCGGTCACCACGTCGCCCAGGCGCAGGAGGTCGAGCCTGTTGACCTTCACGAAGACGAGGACTGCGACCAGCACGCCCAGCGCGCCGCCGTGGAAGCTCATGCCCCCGTTCCAGACCCGCAGAATCTCCAGGGGGTCGGTCAGGACAATGGAGGGGGTGTAGAACAGGACGTGGCCCAGTCGGCCGCCGATGATGACGCCGAGCGTGATCCACAGCACCAGGTCGTCGATCTGGGCGACGGTGGCCGGCGGCCCGCGGCGGGGCCAGAGCCTCTGGTTCTTCACCAGCCCCGCGGCGTATCGCCACCCCAGCAGGATGCCAGCGACGTAGGCCAGCGCATACCAACGTATGGCGAAAGGCCCGATTTGAACGAGGACAGGGTCGATGTCCGGAAACGGCAAGGCGCGCTTCTCCACTGATCTTCCCTGGGGTTTAGACGAGAAGCCCTTCGCTTTCATCCCCCGCGGGTCCATATAGGGCCTATGCAGACCCAGAACCCTTTCATGGACGAGTTCGCCAAGCTGACGGCCGCCGCCATGGGCCTGGCCCAATCGGCAGGCGAGGAGGCGAAGGCCGCCTTCCGCGCTCAGGCCGACCGCATGGCCGCCGAGCTCGACCTGGTCCGCCGGGACGAGTTCGAGGCCCTCAAGGCCGAAATCGCCGCCCTCCGGGCCGAGCTTGCCACGCTGAAGGCCGCGCCGGCGCCGAAGAAGGCCGCCAAGGGCGCTTGAACACGCGAACCCGGCTCGCCCTGCGGAAGAAGAATGTGACGCAGGGCGCCCGAAGCAGATTACCTTCATTATCGCAGGCGATTCGGGGCCCTTCCCGGTCCCCGCCGCCAGATGCGAAAGGACCGCCGGTCTATGGATACGCAGCCTGACGAAGACGTCCTGGTCGCCCTCGATCCCCTGGAAGTGGTCGAACACGTCCTGACGGCCGAGAACCTGCAGTTCGACCGCACCGAGGACGGCGATCTCGCCTTCACGCTCGCCGGCGACTGGAAGGACTACGAGCTCTGGTTCGCCTGGCGTCCGGAAGCCGACTGCCTGCAGCTGTGCCTGTCCATCGATCGTCAGATCCCGGCCGAGCGCCGCGCGGCGGCCTTCGAACTGGTCTCGGCGGTCAATCAGCGCGTCTGGCTCGGCCATTTCGAGATCTGGGACGACGGCGAGGTGGTGTTCCGCCACGCCATGGCCCTGATGACCGGCGAACGGCCGACGCTCGCCCAGGCCGCGGCGATGATCGACGTGGCCATGGAGGCGGCCGACCGCTTCTATCCGGCCTTCGACTTCCTGATCGGCGGGGCCAAGTCCGCCGCCGACGCGATCGCCGCCTGCATGTTCGAGACCGTCGGCGAGGCCTGAGCCTTGCCGATGGGCCCCGTCCTGATGCTCGGCGCCGGCCGGATGGGCGGCGCCATGATCGAGGGCTGGCGCCTGTCCGGCGCGCTCGCGCCTGTCGAGCTGATCGTCCGCGAACCTCATCCCGGCCCCCAGGTCGAGGCCGCCGTCGCGGCGGGAGCCCGGCTCAATCCGGCCGATGAGGCGCTGGGCGCCGCGCGCACGGTGGTCCTGGCGGTGAAGCCCCAGGCCTGGCGGGACGCGGCGGCCCAGGTCGCGCCGCACATCTCGCCCGAGGCGGTGATCGTCTCCATCGCCGCCGGCGTGGCCTGCGCCGATGTCGCCGACGCCTTTGGCGGCCGGCGCGTCGCCCGCGTCATGCCGACCACGGCGGTCGCCATAGGCCAGGGCGTCGCCAGCATCTATTCGGTCGACTCCGAAGCCCGGGCGCGGGCGAAGGCGCTGTTCGAGCCGCTCGGAGCGGTGGTGGAGCTGGCCGAGGAGGAGCTGATGCATGCGGCGACGGCCGTCTCCGGCTCGTCGCCCGCCTATCTGTACGCCTTCGTCGAAGCGCTGGAGGCCGCCGGCGCGGCGGCCGGCCTGCCGCAGACGGATTCCGCCCGACTGGCCCGCGCCACGATCGCAGGCGCCGCAGCCCTGATGGCCCGGAGCGGCGAGGAGCCGGCCGAGCTCCGCCGCCAGGTCACCTCGCCCGGCGGCACCACTCAAGCGGCGCTCGAGGTGCTGATGGGAGAGGGCGGCCTCGGACCCTTGCTGGACAAGGCCGTAGCCGCCGCCGCCAAGCGTTCGCGAGAGCTGGGGGGCTGACTCACCCAACGCTCATCCCGGCGAAGGCCGGGACCCAGATTCAGCCTTGAACTCAGCGGGTTTCACCTGGGTCTTCGCCAGGATGTAGACGTAGAACACCCTTCGTCAGCTCGCTCGCCGCCAGGTCTGAGCCTGGCAAACGACGGCGATGCAGCCCTCCACCTTGAGCGTGCCGTCGCCGTTCACGGCGATCTTGGAGGCGTAGGTTCGGCCCGATTCCGGATCGTAGATCTTGCCGCCGGCCCACTTGCCCGGGCCGGCCGGCTTGAAGTCGCGGATCAGCATCAGGCCCACGACCGGGCGGTCGCGCAGGGCCGGGTCGGGGTTGTTGACGTCGGTCTGGGGTCGGCCGTCAGGACCGTTCGGGTTCCTCAGCCAGACGATGGTTCCGCACATCTTGGCCTTGTCGTTGGCGCAGGGCGCGACGCGGACGCGCGCCGAGCCCCCCTGGGTGAGCCAGTGGCCTTCCGCCGGATCGGCTGCCGAAGCCCCGGCGGGCAGGGCGAGCGTCAGGGCGGCGGCGAGGGCGAGTGGGGCGGTCTTCATGGCAGGGTCTCCCGGCGAATTCCCGAACCTCCGCCTTAGCCGGCTGAATGCTCGATGAACAGGGTTATGCCGGCAGGCGCACGATGGCCCGCAAACCCCCCAGGGGCGAGCGGGCCAGCACCACGTCGCCGCCGTGGCCGCGGGCCACGTCGCGGGCGATGGCCAGGCCCAGGCCCACGCCCTTCTCGTTCTGGTTCCGCGCCTCGTCCAGTCGGTTGAAGGCCTTGAAGGCCTCCTCGTAACGGTCCTCGGGAATGCCTGGGCCGTCGTCGTCCACCATCACCTCCACGCCGCCGCCCGCCCGGCGCGTGGCGGAAACGGCGATCCGTTCGCCATAGACGGCGGCGTTCATCACCAGGTTGGAAAGGGCGCGCTTCAGCGCATTGGGCCGCACGGTGGCGGCGAGGTCCGGATCGACGTCGAGGGCGACCTCGGCGCCGGCGCGAAGGGCGCCTTCGCACACCTCCTCCACCAGGGCCTTCAGCCGCACGGTCTCGACCGTCTCGCCCCCCTCGCCGCGGGCGAAGGCGAGATATTCGTCGATCATGTGCTCCATCTCGGCCAGGTCGCGCTTCATCTCGGCGGTGCGGGCGGTAGGCTCGGCGAGCGCCAGTTCCAGCTTCAGCCGGGTCAGCGGCGTGCGCAGGTCGTGGCTGACGGAGGCCAGCAGGGCGGTGCGCTGCTCGATATGGCGCTGGATGCGCGCCTTCATGGCCAGGAAGGCGTGGGCCGCCTGGCGCACCTCGCGCGCGCCGTGCGGCTTGAAGGCGGGCGCGTCGATGCCTCGCCCGAAGGCGTCGGCGGCCGTCGCCAGCCGTTCGATGGCGCGGGTCTGGTTGCGGATGAAGAGGATCGCCACGGCGGTCAGCAGGATGGTCGCGACGGTCATCCAGAGGACGAAGATGTGTCCCTGGGTGGCGAAGGCGCGGTCGCGCGGGGCGAGGACCCGCAAGGTCCCCTCGGGCACCTTCACGCGGATGTCCACATAGGCCGGGTAGCGGGTGGTGTCGAACCAGAACGGCTGGTCCAGCCGCTCCGAAAGCGCCCGCTCCAGCGACCGGTCGACCACGGCGAACAGGGCCGGGCGGCGGCCCTTAGGCAGGTCGCGCCCCGGCTGCAGGGCGATGGAGAGGCTGAGCGAGGCCTCGGCCCGGTCCACCAGCCGCTCAAGGGCGGCGGGGCTGGGATCGTCCTGATAGCTCTCCACCGCCCAAGCGACCTCGCCGGCGAGGCCCTCGGAAAGGCGGCTGGTCACGGTCTGCCAATGAGCGTCGAAGAAGATCCAGGTCACCGCCACCTGCATCAGCGCCACCGGCAGCACGATGATCAGCAGCGAGCGGCCGAACAGCGAGCTCGGCAGCCGGCGCTTGATGAGCCGTCCAAGAAGGCGCGGCGAGGCTATGCGCATCGCCGTGGGCCCACGAAATGCACGCCGCCCGCCATCAGTCCGGCGCCAGGAGGTAGCCCCGGCCGCGGACGGTCTGCAGATAGCGGGGGGTCTTGGGGTCGCTTTCGATCTTGCGGCGCAGGCGGGTCACCTGCACGTCGACGGCGCGGCCGGAGGGATCGACGGTCTCGCGCGCCAGCTCCAGCCGGTCGACCGGCTCGTGCGGGCTGCGGGCCAGGCGCTTCAACAGCCCCACCTCGGCCTCGGTCAGGCGAACGGGCGCGCCCTCGCGGGTCAGTTCGCCGCGCTCGGGGTCAAACCGACAGAGGCCGAGCGACAGGGGCTGGGCCGCGGAGGCCGCCGGCCGCCCCTGAGCTCTCCGGAGGATCGCCTCGATGCGCAGCAACAGCTCTTCCGGCTCGAACGGCTTGGCGAGGTAGTCGTCGGCGCCCAGCTTCAGGCCCTCGATGCGGTCCCCGGCGAGGCCTCGGGCGGTCAGCATCAGCACCGGCGTGCGTCCGGCGTGGCCCTTCTGCTCGCGCAGCCAGCGGACCAGGGAAAATCCGTCCTCGCCTGGCATCATCACGTCAAAGACCGCCAGGTCGAAATTCAGGGTCTCCAGCAGGGTGCGCGCCTGGGGCCCGCCGGGGGCTGCGGTCACCCGGAAGCCGGCGCGGGCCAGGTACTGCTTCAGCAGGTCGCGGATGCGGTCGTCGTCGTCGACCACCAGCAGGTGGCGATCGGGCGCGTCGGTTGCGGCCATCGGCTTTAAGTCCCCCCCGATGTCTTGAGCCGTCCCCCGGCGAGCGCCGAGAGGATGCGTCGCGCGCCGGATACGCCTTCCAGCCCTCCGGTGCGATAGGCGCGAGCGAGCTGGGCGCGCAGGCGCTCGGCGATGCGGGACTCGAAGGCGTGGCCGGCCTCGGTCAGCACAGCCGCTCGGCGGCGGCCGTCGAGCTCGCCGGAGGCCTTCCGCGCCAGGCCCTTGGCCTCGAGGTCGGCGATGATGCGACTGGCGGCCTGTTTCGACAGGCTGGTGAGATGGGCGAGGTCCTGCACGCCGAGGCCCGGCCGCCGCTTCAGCAGGAAGGCTGCGCGCCAGTGCGATCGCCCGAGGCCGAGGGATTCGGCCTCCAGCCCGGCGTCCACCCCCTCCCACAGCGCCGCCTCGGCCAGCAGCATGAGTTCGACCCCGGCGTCGAGCTCGTCCTCGCGCAGGATCAGCCTCGGGTCGGCGTTCACCATCGGGTCAGGCGTCCATTTCGTTTGACGCCGCGAGCCTGGGGGGCTGTAAGGGGGGCCTGCTGAAAGGAGGACTTTCCCTCATGTCTCTCGTTCCCTTCGACGACCGCGACGGTTGGATCTGGCTGGACGGCCAGTTCGTGCCCTGGCGCGAGGCGAAGGTGCACGTACTGACCCATGGCCTCCATTACGCCTCGGCCGTGTTCGAAGGCGAGCGGATGTATGGGGGAGAAATCTACAAGCTGACGGAGCATACCGAGCGTCTGTTCAAGTCGGCAGAGATCCTAGACTTCGAAATCCCGTTCACGGTGGCCGAGATCGACCAGGCCTGCAAGGACACCTGCGCCAGGAACGGCCTGACCGACGCCTATATCCGCCCGATCGCCTGGCGGGGCTCGGAGATGATCGGCGTCTCGGCTCAGATGACCAAGATCCACGTGGCCGTCGCCGTGTGGGAGTGGCCGAGCTATTTCAGCCCGGACGAAAAGGCCAAGGGCATCCGCATGTGCTGGGCCAAGTACAAGCGGCCTTCGCCGGAGACCGAGCCGGTCCACGCCAAGGCCACCGGCCTCTACATGATCTGCACCATCTCCAAGCATGCGGCGGAGAAGGACGGCTACACCGACGCCATGATGCTCGACTATCGCGGCTATGTGGCCGAGAGCACCGGCTCGAACGTGTTCTTCGTGCGCGACGGGGTGCTGCATACGCCGACCCCCGACTGCTTCCTGAACGGCATCACCCGCCAGTCGGTGATCGAACTGGCGCGGAAGAAGGGCTTCGAGGTGGTGGAGCGCCACATCAGGCCGGAGGAGCTCTCCACCTTCTCCGAATGCTTCGTGGTGGGCACCGCGGCCGAGGTGACGCCGGTCTCCCAGATCGGCGAGTACAGCTTCAAACCGGGCAATATCTCGCTGTCCCTGATGGACGACTATGCCCGGATGGTGCGCCGGGAGTTGGCGCCGGCCTGAGAAACGGGTCGATCTTCCTCCCCCGTGAACGGGGGAGGAAGAGCTGTGTCCGTCTCAGATGATCAGGTTCTCCGGGCGTGGATAGGCGTCGCCGCGCGACAGGTGGATCAGGCCGACGACGCAGCGGATGATGAACCACAAGCCGACCACGCCCCAGATGGCGATCCCCAGCATCAGGAAGGGGATGCCGATCAGGATGAAGGACAGGATCGCGCCGAACAGCACCAGAACGCCGGCGGCCACGCAGACGATGAGGCCGATCCAGAAGGTGCGGATCAGGAAGGTATAGTGGCTCGCCATGCGCGGCCCGACGCTGGTGCGGTTCGCATAGGCGATGATCAGGCCGATCAGGATGGTCAGGCCGTTGGCCAGGCCGAGCAGATAGAGGGCATAGACGATGGCCGGGAGAGTGCGGTCTTCCGGCAGGTCGAGGATTTCGTCGGTCTGAGTCATGGCGGCCTCCTTGGCGGGGTCTTCCCACAAGATGTGGCCCTTTGCGCGCCCGGCGCCAGCTTAATTCGCGTTCATCCGCGGGAGCGGCCGATCCAGGGCAGCACCGCGAGGGCCAGGATCAGCAGAAAGGCGAGCCGCGCGCCGAAGGCCAGGCCCATGGCCCAGAAGCCGAGCGAGGCGGCGTAGGCGACGGTGGCCACCAGCCCCAGGGCGAGCAGGGCCACGATCCCGAACAGCAGTCCGCGCGCGCTGGGCGGGCGTCCCACCTCAGCCGCGGACGATGGTGATCTCGACGCCGGCGCCCGAGGCCTCGGGCGCGAGCGCCAGGGGCTTCTCCACCCGCACCCGGGCGCGCATCACCCGCGCATCGGCCATGCAGGCGCGCGCCAGGCGCTCGGCGAAGGTCTCGACCAGCAGGATATGCCCCTCGGCGGCGATGGCGCGGGCGGACTGGCCGACGATCTCGTAATTGACCGTGTCGGAGATCGAGCCGAAGCCGGCGGCCGGCACATCGAGCTCGACGTCGATGACCAGCGGCTGCGGCCTGCCCTGCTCGTGGGCGTAGACGCCGATCTCCGCCTCGACCTTCAGGCCGGTGACGAACACCTTGGTCATGACCACGCGCCCTTCGGCTTCGGGGCTGGGCGCGGGCGAGTTTGCGTCTGTCGCGGCAGGGTGAAGAACCAAGGGCGCTCCGGGGCTCAGGCCAGGTGCTGGCCGGCGTCGACCGCGATCATCTGGCCCGTCACCGACCTTGCGTCAATGAGGTAGCGCAGCGCACCGGCGATCTGGTCGGGCCCCACCGCTTCCTTGAGCAGGGTGGCGGCGACTTCGTCTTCGAAATCCGAGCCTTTCTGGTGAATTGACGGCAGGGTCGGGCCTGGGCCGATCCCGTTCACCCGGATCATCGGGGCCAGCGCCTGGGCCAGCATCTGAGTGGCGGCCCAAAGCGCGCTCTTGGAGAGGGAATAGCTGAAGAAGTCCGGCCGGGGGCTGAGGACCCGCTGGTCGAGCACGTTGACGATCAGGCCCGTCCGGTCGGCCGGCAGCCGCCGGGCGAAGGCCTGGGCCAGCACCAGGGGGGCGCGCAGGTTGGTCTCCATGTGCGCGTCCCAGGAGGCGCGGTTCATGCTCGAGACGCTGTCCTCCTCAAACACCGAGGCGCAGTTGACCAGCAGGGTGACGGGGCCGAGCTCGCCCTCCACGTCGCCCACCAGGGGCGCGGTGGCCGCTTCCTGGCGCAGGTCGCAAACGTGGATCGAGGCCTTGCGGCCCTTGGACCGGACCTCGGCCGCGGCGGCCTCCGCGTCGGAATCGATGCTGCGGACGTGGATGGCGACGTCGTAGCCGGCGTCGGCGCAGGCTCGCACCAGCGCCCGCCCGATGCGGCGCGCGCCGCCGGTGACCAGGGCCGCGCCGCGGGCGGTGTCGGCCAAGCGCTTCGCGCCTTAATCGAGGCGGCCGAACTCGAAGACGTTCAGCGCGCCGATGACGACGAGGAAGGCGAGGATGGTCAGGATCGCGATCATGGCGGGCTCCGAAACGATCCTGCGGCTTTAGCGATCCGCGCGGGGCGCGGCAAGGCCCGGTTCGCCGGGCCTTGCGGCCGCGCGTCGGCCGGCGTCAATCTGCGGCGAAACACCTGGAGGGAAACGCCATGCCGCTCGCGCCTATTCCGCCGGAGGCTTTCGAGAAGATCGCGCTGGGCATCGACCGGCCGGAGGACGTGGTGGTGGGGAAGGACGGCCGGGTCTTCGCCGCCGATCACCAGTGCGCCGTCGCCGAGATCTTCCCGGACGGCTCGTTCCAGCGGATGGGGCCGAAGGGCGGAGCGCCGAACGGGATCAACATGGACCTTCAGGGCCGGGTCCTGATCGCCAATTTCGGCATCTACGACCGGGAGGAAGGGCCGCTGCAGCGGTTCGACCCGGCCACGGGTGCGCACGAGAACCTTCTGGAGGAGGTCGGCGGGCGGCGGCTGACCAGCGCCAACTATCCGGTGATCGACCGGGCCGGGAACATCTGGTGCGCCAATTCCACCCACGCCGAGACCTGGCCCCAGGCGCTGGACGGGCGCGACGACGGCTTCCTCTTCGTGCTGCGGCCGGACGGCAGCGCCGAGATCGTCGCCGAGAAGCTGAAGTTCCCCAACGGCCTGGCGCTCTCGGCCGATGAGACGTTCCTGTTCTGCGCCCAGACCACCGGCGCCGACGTGCTGCGCTTCCCGATCCTTCCCGCCGGCAAGCTGGGCCCTGGAGAGCGTTATGGGCCCGTGCTCGGCCTCCTGCAGCCGCCCGGCCCCGGGGTGGACAAGGGCTCCCTCGGCTATACCGACGGGATCGGCATGGATGCGGAGGGCAATCTCTGGGTCTGCCTGCCGGCCTCCGACAAGGTGGTGGCGATCACGCCCTCTCTGGAGGTCCTGACGGTGATCTATGATCCCACCGGCGAGGTGGTGCACCACCCGACCAACGTCACCTGGGGCGGGCCGGACCTGAAGGACCTCTATATCGGCTCGATCCGGGCCGACTACGTACTGAAGGCGCGCAGCCCCGTCGCGGGTCAACCGCACGTGCATCAGGCCTGAAAAAAGCAGGCTTTCCGGTGGGGAGCCCGGCATGGGGGCTTCCACAGTGATCGCCGATCACTAAAATGACTGTTTGAAGCCGGGCCGGGGGAGGTGTTTCCCTTGCGCCGAAAGCATGCTCAGCGGGAGGACGCCATGCGCGAGTACCTGAAATTCTACATCGACGGCCAGTGGGTCGATCCTGTCGAGCTCAAGACCCTGGACGTGGTCAACCCGGCCACGGAAGAGGTTTGCGGCAAGATCGCCATCGGCTCCGCGGCCGACGTGGACAAGGCGGTCAAGGCCGCCCGCAAGGCCTTCGAGACCTGGTCCCAGACCAGCCGCGAAGAGCGCCTGGACGTGCTGAACCGGATCGTCGCCGAGTATCAGAAGCGCTTCGGCGACCTGGCCACGGCGGTCACCGAAGAGATGGGCGCGCCGGCGTCGCTCGCCCAACGCGCCCAGGTGCCGATCGGCATGGGCCACCTGGCCACCGCCGCCGCCATCCTGAAGGACTTCAAATTCGAGGAAGACCGCGGCGCGACCATGATCGTCAAGGAGCCGATCGGCGTCTGCGGCTTCATCACCCCCTGGAACTGGCCGCTGAACCAGATCGCCTGCAAGGTGGCGCCGGCCATCGCCACCGGCTGCACCATGGTGCTGAAGCCTTCGGAAGTGGCGCCGTTCACCGGGCACATCTTCGCCGAGATCATGCACGCCGCCGGCGTGCCGGCCGGGGTGTTCAACCTGGTGCATGGCGACGGCCCGGGCGTGGGCGTGGCCCTGTCGAGCCATCCGGAGGTGGACATGGTGTCCTTCACCGGTTCGACCCGAGCGGGGATCGAGGTGGCCAAGAACGCCGCCCCGACGGTCAAGCGCGTGCACCAGGAGCTGGGCGGCAAGAGCCCGAACATCATCCTGGACGACGAGGCCTTCGCCAAGGGCGTGGCCGGCGGCGTGCGCAACGTGATGACCAACTCCGGTCAGTCCTGCAATGCGCCGACCCGGATGCTGGTCCCGTCCAAGCGGATGGGCGAGGCCATCGAGGTCGCCAAGGAAGCCGCCAGCCAGATCACGGTGGGCGACCCCAACGGCAACTCCATGTTGGGCCCGGTGGTCTCCGAGACCCAGTGGAACAAGATCCAGGGCCTGATCCAGAAGGGGATCGACGAGGGGGCCACCCTGGTCGTCGGCGGCCCCGGCCGGCCGGAGGGCCTGGAGAAGGGCTACTATGTGAAGCCCACCGTGTTCGCCAACGTCACCAACGACATGACCATCGCCAAGGAGGAGATCTTCGGCCCGGTCCTGTCGATCCTCGGCTACGAGACCCTGGATGAGGCGATCAAGGTCGGCAACGACACCGAGTACGGACTGGCGGCCTACGTCAACGCCGCCGACATCGCCAAGGCGCGGGAGGTGGCGTCCAAGCTGCGCGCCGGCCAGGTCTCGATCAACGGCGGCGGCGGCGACCTGATGGCGCCGTTCGGCGGCTACAAGATGAGCGGCAACGGCCGGGAGTGGGGCGACTACGCCTTCCACGAGTTCCTGGAGACCAAGGCCATGCTCGGCTACGCCCCCAAGCAGGCGGCGGAGTAAGGACCTTCGCCTCTTTTCCTCCCCGCTGCGGCGGGGAGGAAAATGCGAGCGCGTTCCGGCTTCCCGAACAACAACAAGACGGGAGGCTTCGAGGGAGGAAGGATTGCATCCGGAGATTCAGAGCTTCGCCGAAACCGTGCGCGTTCATGCGCGGGTGCGGCCGAACGCCGTGGCCATGTGGTTCGAGGGCCGGGAGACCACCTATGCCGAGCTCGACCGGCTGTCTTCGCAATGCGCCAACGCCCTGATCGCAGCGGGGATCAAGCCCGGCGAGCGGGTGGGCGTGCTGGCCAAGGGCTCCGACGACTTCTTCATCCTATGGCTAGGCTGCGCCAAGGCCAGGGCCTGCCTTGCGCCAGTGAACTGGCGGCTTGCTCCCCCGGAGATCGCCTTCGTGCTGAAGGACGCCGGCGTGCGCCTGATGGCGACCGGCGCCGAGTACGCCGACACGGTGGAGGGCCTTCGCGGCGATTGCCCAGCCATCGAGACCTTCCTGCAGGTGGAGCCGGGGCACCCCGCCTGGCCGTCGCTGCGGGATTGGATCGCCGACGCCTCCGCCGCGGACCCGTCGCTTCCAGCCGATCTGCAGGACGACGTCATCCAGCTCTACACCTCCGGCACCACCGGCCTGCCCAAGGGCGTGCAGCTGACCGAGAAGAACTACATGGCGGTGTTCCGCTCGGCCGACGCCGACTGGGGCCGGTTCGAGCCGGAATCGGCGGTGCTGGTCGCCATGCCGCTGTTCCACGTGGCCGGGGCCAATCTGGGGGCGTTGTCCTTTTTGCACGGCGCCAAGGCCATCGTGCTGCGCGAGCCCGACCCCAACGCCATCTTCCGCGCCATCGAGCAGCATCGTATCCGCCACGCCTTCATCGTGCCGGCGTTGATCAACATGCTGCTGCAGCATCCTGAGATCGACACCGCCGACCTTTCGAGTCTGGCGCACATCTATTACGGCGCCTCGCCGATTTCCGAGGAGGTGCTGACGCGGGCCCAGAAGCGGTTCGGCTGCAAGTTCACCCAGCTCTACGGCCTGACCGAGACTATCGGCGGCGGGACCAATCTGCCGCCCGAGGCGCACGATCCGGCGAAGGGCAAGCTGCGCGCCTGCGGCCGGGCCTCGGCCGGCTACGAGGTTCGTGTGCGGATCGACGGACGCGACGCTGCGCCCGGCGAGGTCGGCGAGATCGAGATCCGTTCCGACGGCGTGATGAAGGGCTATTGGAACCGGCCCGACGCCACGGCCGAGGCCATCGACGCCGAGGGCTGGTTCAAGACCGGCGACGCCGGCTATGTCGATGAGGACGGCTACTTCTTCATCCACGACCGGGTGAAGGACATGATCGTCTCCGGCGGCGAGAACATCTATCCCGCCGAGGTGGAGAACGCCCTCTTCTCACACCCGGACGTCGCCGATGCGGCGGTGATCGGGGTTCCGGACGACAAGTGGGGCGAGGCGGTCAAGGCGGTGATCGTGCCGCGGCCAGGGCGCCATCCCGATGCGGCCGAGATCATCGCCCACTGTCGGCCGCTGATCGCCGGCTACAAGATCCCCAAGTCGGTGGATTTCGCCGATGTCCTGCCGCGCAACCCATCCGGCAAGGTCCTGCGGCGCGAGCTGCGGGCGCCCTATTGGGACGGGCGCGGCCGTCGCGTCGGCTGATCACTTCGTTCAGGAACAGGAACTTGCGATGGACCCGCACATCAAGGCGATGATCGACGAACAGGCGGCTGCGGCCGCCGCCCAGCCGATGCCGCCGCTGGACGCCCTGCCGCCGGAGATGATCCGCGCGGGCTATCGCATGCAGCGCCAGGCGCAGAACCAGAACGCGCCCAAGGACGTGGAGGCGCGCGACCTGGAAGTGGCGGGAGCCGAAGGCCCGATCCCCGCGCGGCTCTATACGCCGGCCGGAGCTGGACCCGTGACGCCGGGCCTCGTCTATTTCCATGGCGGCGGCTTTGCGATCGGCGACCTGGAGACCCACGACGGCCACTGCCGCCGAATGGCCGCCTATGCCGGCTGCCGCGTCCTGGCGGTGGACTATCGGCTGGCCCCCGAGCATCCGTTCCCCGCAGGCCACGACGACGCCTTGGCGGCGACGAAGTGGGCCTTCGACCACGCCGCCGAGATCGGCTTCGATCCTACGCGCATCGCCGTCGGCGGCTGCTCCGCGGGCGGCAATCTCGCCGCCTCGGTCTCCATCGACCTGAAGAACGATCCTGCGCGCCGGCTCGCCTTCCAGCTCCTGCTCTATCCCGGCATCTGGCCCGACGAGGAGACCCAGTCGCGCAAGGATCTGGACGGCCCCGTCCTGACCAAGGCGGCCATCGCCTGGTTCGACAAGTGCCTGGCCGCCGCCGGCCACCCCCAGGCGCACCGGGCCAATCTTGGGTCGAAGGCCGAGGTCGCGGGCACGCCGCCGGCCCTGGTGGTCACCGCCGGCTACGATCCCTTGAAGGACGAAGGCCGCGACTACGCCGCCCGGCTCAACGCTGCGGGCGTCAAGGCCGAGCATGTGGAATATCCGAACCTCGTCCACGACTTCTACATCATGGGCGACGTCTCGCCGGCGGTGGAAGCCGCGGCGCGGGAGACGGCGGCGAAGCTGAAGGCGGCGTTGGGCTAGGCGCGGATCGCCCCTGATGGGGGGAGGTGGACCGGCGTCGGTCCGCCTCACCCCGCCGCGGATTTCGAGAACAGGTTGATCACCAGCACGCCGGCCACGATCAGGGCCATCCCGGCGAGCGCCGGCGGGTCCAGCGCCTGCCTGTAGAGAACCCAAGCGATGGCGGTGATCAGCACCACGCCCACCCCCGACCAGATCGCATAGGCCAGGCCCACCGGCACCGTGCGGATGGCCAGCGACAGGCACCAGAAGGCGATGCCGTAGCCCACCGCCGTCACGACCGACGGAACCGTGTGAGTGAAGCCGTCCGAGGCCTTGAGCGCGGTGGTGGCGATCACCTCCGCCACGATGGCGATGGCGAGCCAGGCGTAGCCGGTCATGGAATTCTCCTGGAAGGGCGATCGGGCGATGCTGCCCGTGGGCGCCGCTGGAGCCAAGCTCTCGCGCCAGTGACTTGCGAAAGCGCGCCGGCGGGAGGAAGCTCTGCCCGTCGGGGGTCCCACAGCGCCCGCCGGCCGGCGCGGCGCAAGCCATCGGAGGACGGACCATGGGCAGACCAGGTTCCGGCTCGACGCGCGCCATCGCCCTTGTGGGCGCGCCGGGAGCCGGCAAGACCACCCTTATGGAAGCCATGCTCTACGCCGCGGGGGCGATCCCGCGACAGGGCGAGGTGGGCGCATCCAGCGTCGGCGACGCCAGCCCGGAAGCGCGACAGCGCGGCTTCTCGGTGGAGCTGAACGTCGCCGGGTTCGAGTTCATGGGCGACCGCTATACGGTCATCGACTGCCCCGGTTCGCCGGAGTTCTGCAGCGCGGAGGACTATGCGCTTCCGGCGGTCGACCTGGCCATCGTGGTGGCCGATCCGCATCCCGCCCGCGCGGGCCTGCTGCAGCCGATCATCAAGGCGCTGGAGGAGCGGAAGGTCCCCCACGCGCTGTTCATCAACAAGATCGACCAGGCCCGCGGCGGCCTGGACGAATGCCTGGCGGAGCTCGCGCCCGCCAGCCGCGCGCCGCTGGTGGCCCGGCAGATTCCGCTGGTCGAGAACGAGCAGGTCACCGGCTTCGTCGACCTGGCGCTGGAGCGGGCCTATGTCTACCGCCCCGGCCAGCCGTCGCAGCAGATCGACCTGCCGGAGGACGTCGCATCGCTGGAGGCCGAGGCCCGGTTCCACATGCTGGAGCAGCTGGCCGATTTCGACGATGCGCTCATGGAGCAGCTGCTGTCGGACCTGACGCCGGATCGCGATGCGGTGTTCGCCGACCTGGTCGCGGACCTGAACCAGGGCCTGATCGTGCCGGTCTTCTTCGGCTCGGCCCAGAACGGCTTCGGCGTCCGCCGGCTACTGAAGGCCCTGAGGCACGAGACCCCGCCGGTGGAGCAGGCCGCGGCGCGGCTGGGCCTGGACGGGCCTTGCGCCTACGTCTTCAAGACCTCCTACGCCGGCCAGGCGGGCAAGCTCGCCTACGCCCGGGTCATGGGCGGAACCCTGAAGGACGGGGACGAGCTCACCGCGGAAAGCGGCGACAAGAGCCGCGCCGGCGGACTGTCGGCCGTCTTCGGCCAGGCGACGCGCAAGATCGAACGGGCCGAGGCCGGCGACATCGTCGCCATCGCCAAGATCGAGGCCGCGGCCGGCCAGGTGCTCTCCATGGACGGCGTCCCGCGCCGGGTGGCCGAGCCGGTGCGCCCGCCGCCAGCCCTGTTCGCACTGGCGGTCGCCGCCAAGGACCGGAAGGACGACGTTCGGCTCTCGGCGGCGCTGACGAAGCTGACGGAGGAGGATCCCTCGCTCTCCGTGGTTCCCGATCCGGAGACCCGCGAAACCCTGCTCTGCGGCCAGGGCGAGACCCACCTGCAGGTGGCGCTGGAGCGGCTGAAGCGGCGTTTCGGCCTGGAGGTCGCCGCCGCGCGGCCGAAGGTCAGCTACCACGAATCCGTCCGCAAGGCGGTGACCCAGCGCGGCCGCCACAAGAAGCAGACCGGCGGGCACGGCCAGTTCGGCGACGTGGTGATCGAGATCAAGCCGCTGCCGCGCGGCTCGGGCTTTTCCTTCTCGCAGAAGATCACCGGCGGGGTGGTGCCCAAGCAGTGGATTCCCTCGGTCGAACAGGGGGTGCGCGACGCCATGGAGAGGGGGCCGCTGGGCTTCCCCGTCACTGACGTGGAGGTGGTGCTGGTCGACGGCTCCTATCACAGCGTCGATTCCTCGGAGATGTCGTTCCGCGCCGCGGGTCGTCTGGCCATGAGCGAGGGGCTGCAGGCCTGCGCCCCATATCTGCTGGAGCCGGTGGAGCGGCTGACCATCCATGCGCCGCAGTCTTCGACCTCGAAGGTCACCCAGGCGGTGTCGGCGCGGCGGGGCCAGATCCTCGGCTTCCAGCCGCGCGACGGCTGGCATGGCTGGGACGAGATCGAGGTCTGCCTGCCCAGGTCCGAGCGCATGGACCTGATCGCCGAGCTGAGGGGCCTGACCCAGGGGCTGGGCGCCTTCGTGGCGGAGTTCGACCACCTGGCCGAGCTGTCCGGCCGGCTGGCCGAGGAGGTGGTCAAACGCGAGCGGCCGGCGGCCTGATGCCTGAGGCCTGAGGCCTGAGGCCTGAGCCTGATCAGTGCTTGCCGCGGTCGCGGCCGAAATTGGGCTCGGGGCTCTCCTGGCCGGCCGCGATGATCCCGCGCCGGATCTCCCGCGTGCGGCTGAACAGGTCGTAGAGCTTGTCGGCCTCGCCCCAGCGGATGGCGCGCGAGAGCGCCTGGAGATCCTCGGTGAAGCGGCCGAGGATCTCCAGCACGGCTTCGCGATTGGCCACGAACACATCCCGCCACATGGTTGGGTCGGATGCGGCGATGCGGGTGAAGTCGCGGAAGCCGCCGGCCGAATATTTCATCACCTCGGCCCGGGTGACCTGCTCCATATCCGCGGCCGTACCGACGATATTGTAGGCGATCAGGTGCGGCAGGTGACTGGTGACCGCCAGCACCAGGTCGTGGTGGCCGGTGTCCATCCGCTCGACATTGGCGCCCAGGGCGCGCCAGAACTCGGCCAGCCGGTCGACGGCTTCGAGATAGGCTGCGTCCTCGCGCGCCTCCGGCGTCAGGATGACCCAGCGGTTCTGGAAGAGCTCGGCGAAACCCGCCTCGGGGCCGGAATGCTCGGTGCCGGCGATCGGGTGGCCGGGCACGATGAAGACGGAGTCTGCGGAGAGCGCCTCCGACAGCGCCTCGGCGACCGAGCCCTTCACCGAGCCGACATCGGTCACGGTCGCACCCGGCTTCAAAGCGCCGGCGGCGGCCCGGGCGGCCTCGCCCATGGCTAGGACTGGGACGGCGAAAACCACCAGGTCCGCCCCGGCCACGGCTTCGGCCACGTCGCCGGTCACCGTGTCGGCGTAGCCCAGTTCGACGATCCGCTTTCGATGGGCCTCGCTCAGGTCGGCCACGGCGACCTCGCCGACCACGCCGGCCTCGCGGGCGGCGCGGATGACCGACGAGCCGATCAGGCCGCAGCCGATGACGGCCATCTTGGGATAGATCGCCCCGCCCACCGCCTCAGGCCTGCATGAAGTCGGCCAGGGCCTCGACCACGGCGCGGTTGTGCTCTTCCAGGCCGATGGTGACGCGCAGGTGGTCGGGCAGGCCGTAGCCGCCCACGCCGCGCACGATCAGGCCGCGGGCGGCGAGGAAGGCTTCGGCCTCGCGCGCCGTCTTGCCCGGCGTCTTGGGGAAGCCGACCAGCACGAAGTTCGCCGCCGAGGGTACGGGCTCCAGGCCAAGCCCGCCGAGTTGCTGGGTCAGCCAGGGCCGCCACTGCTCTATAAGCGCCAGGGAGCGCTGCTGGAACTCGTCGTCGCCGAGCGCGGCCACGGCGGCCAGCTGGGCGGGAATATTGACGTTGAAGGGCAGGCGGATACGGTCGACCGCGCTTGCCATCTCCGGCGGCATATAGGCCCAGCCCACCCGCAGGGCCGCCAGCCCGTGCAGCTTCGAGAAGGTGCGGGTCATGACCACGTTCTCGAACTCGCGCACCATGGCCGCGCCGTCCTCATAGGCCGGGTCGCGGGCGAATTCCGCATAGGCGCCGTCCAGCACCAGCACCACGCTGGGCGGGAGTCCCGCGTGAAGGCGGCGGACCTCCTCGCCGGAAATCCAGGTGCCCGTCGGGTTGGCGGGGTTGGCGATGAAGATCAGGCGGGTGCGCGCGTCCACCAGCTTCAGCATCTCGTCGACATCGATGCGGTAGTTGGGCTCGGGCGCCATGCGCACCTCGGCCTGGCAGGCGCGCGCGCCGATGGCGTAGGCGCCGAAGCCGTATTCGCCCTGGACGATATTGTCGCCCGGCTCCAGGAAGGTCTGGTTGAGCAGCTGGAAGATCTCGTCGGAGCCGCAGCCGAACAGCAGTCGCTCCGGCTCCAGGCCGTACTTCTGGGCGATCGCCTCGCGCAGGATGTTGGCGCGACCCTCGGGGTAGAGGTGCAGCATGTCCATGGCCCCGGCGAAGGCCTCGCGCGCCTTGGGGCTGCAGCCCAGGATGTTCTCGTTGGCCGACAGTTTCAGCGGGTTCTCGACGCCTTCCACCTTGGCCTTGCCAGGCACGTAAGGGGCGATGTCGAGGATGCCCGGCTTGGGCGTCGGGCGCGGGGCGGCGGCGCGGTCGATGACGATGTCGGACATGGATCTCGAATAAAGCGGAAGCGGTTGGCCCCGCTCTTACACGTCGAACGGCGACGGCGCAGCCCCGATGACGCCGGAAAGCCGCCCAGGCGCCCGCGCCAGGCGCTCGTCGTCGGCCTGGTAGTATCCCATCAGAGCGAAGAGCTTCAGGCCGCCCGCCTCGGCGACGAGGTCGGCGGCCACCCCGTCGCGGCCGAGCGCCGCCTCCACCGCCGCGGCGGAACCTGGGGCGTCGGTCACCCAGAAGGTGCGGTCCTGGCCGGTGGGTTCGACCTCCACCTCCGCGACCGCGAGCGCCGTCGTGGGCCCCCAGGCCGAAAGGCAGGGCAGGGCGGCGAAAACCTTCAGGCGCGGCTCGGCCAGCAGACGGCCCCACCAGGGGGCGTCGGAGGCGAGCGACAGCACCGCCACGCCGCCCAGGGTCTTGGCCGCGGCGAAGGCGTCTTCCGGCCGGGCGGCGGTCTTCAGGCTGGGCGCGACGCCGAAGCGCAGGCGGGCGGCCTCCACGGCGCGGATCGGATCGCGCCCGCCGAAGACCGAGAGGTGGAACGGCCCCTGGCGCGAGAGGCTGTCGCCGATCAGCTCGCGCCAAAGGCGCACCACGAGGGCGGCGCTAGCCGCCTGGCGCGGCAGAGCCAGCAGGCGGCGCAGCAACTGGGTTTCACGCCCCGGGCGCAGGCCGAACTTGTCGGCGTCCCCGGCGGCGGCCTTGGCGGCGGCGACCTCGCGGGCCAGGGCCGCGCGCTCGTCGACCAGCTTCAGGAGCTCCTGGTCGATGACGTCGATCCGCGCACGGACGGCGTCCAGCGACGGCGCAGCGGGCTTCGGATCGGCCTTGGCCATTTTCTCCCCCAAAAGCGAAGTTCGGCGCATAAGTCATAGCGTGGAGGGGCGCAATAGGCCCGCTCGTCGCAAGAAAGTTGCAGCCGAAACCGTCTCAGTAGATCCGCGGCGCCGGCCCGACGGCCACCGGGCCCAGGGTCGTGCGGCCGGCCTCGAAATTGAGCGTGGCGCGGGCGAGCGGCCCGGCCTCCTGCCGGGCGGCGGCGACGGCGGCTGCGGCCGCGGCGGCGTCCTTGGGGATCACGCCTTCGTCGCCCATGGCGGCCAGGGCGCGGGGCGCCTCGCGCAGGCTGACGTCCAGCACGCCCCGCAGACGTCCATCATAGCCGACGGTCAGGCGGCCGCTCTGGGATCCGATCACCGCCTCGCCGGCGGTCACGCCCGCCTGGCGCACCTCGGCGACGCCGCCCGCGGCCGACCAGGCCCGCACGGCCGCAGGCCAGCTCTCGCCGGAGAAGGCCGAGACCTTGGATAGGATCGAATCCCAGACGATCGACACCGGACCCCCGTCGGCGACCCGAGCGAACAGGCCGCTCAGCCGCGCCTGGCCTTGATCCACCCGGAAGCCCAGCATGGCCTGGTCGTCGGGGCCGGCGCGCAGGTGGAACTCCACCTTTTCGGCGGCGGAGAGGGCGAAGGGCTGGGCGCCCGCCGCCGGGACGAAGGCGAGGTTGATCCCTTGGAAGGAGATGTTGGGCGGGCGTCGGCTCATCTGGGAAAGGCTGGCCCGCAGGGTTTCGCCCTGCACCGCCACGGCGCCACCGACCGGGCGCACGAAGGTCAAGCCCTCGGGCGCGGCGATCACCCACGTCCCGAGTCCGTGCAGGAAGGCCTGGGCCTCGATGCGCGGCGCGGCGAGCGCCCAGCCGGAGGATTCGCGCACCCGCGCTTCGGTCAGGGTTAGGTTCAGGCGGAAGGGATAGCCGCCGATGCGGCGTTCGCTCCACGAAAGCTCGTAGCCGGCCTGACGCAGGTCGGCGGCCGCGGCGTCCAGCTGTGCGGCGGCCTCCTGGCGCGCATAGACCCAAAGGCCGCTCCAGGCCGCCACGACCACGAGCGCCAGGACGAAAGGCGCATAGAGCCCCCAGCGTCCGCGTTTGCGGGGCGGTTCCGGATCGGGCAGAGGTGGCGGAGGCGGGGCGGGTTTCGAGCGGCGGGCCATGTCGGGTGAATACTGGGTCTTCGGTTACGGGTCGCTGATGTGGCGGCCGGGATTTCCCTTCGCCGAGCGTCGGACGGCCACCCTACACGGCCGCCGCCGCGCCTTCTGCATCTATTCGGTCCATCACCGCGGAACCTATCAGCGTCCGGGCCTGGTGCTGGGCCTGGCGCCCGGCGGGGCGGTGCGCGGCGCCGCCTATCGGGTGGACGAGGCCGATTGGCAAGAGGTCTACGCCTATCTGCGCGAGCGCGAGCAGCCGACCGAGACCTATGTGGAGGCCCGCGCCCATGTTCGCCTGGCGGACGGCCGGCGGGTGGAGAGCCTGGTCTTCCTCTCCGACGTGCGCCATCCGCAATGGGCCGGCGCGCTCTCGCTGGAGCGGCAGGCCGAGCTGATCGCCGGCGCCAGCGGTCTTTCCGGGCGCAATGTCGACTATCTCCGCGATCTCGTGGAGCACCTGCGCGAGGAAGGCGTCCACGACCAGGTGATGGAGCGCCTGCTCGCCTTGGTCGAAGCCCGCGAACTGGCGGCGGGATAGCCATCCCGCCTGGGCCCAAGCCGCGGTTCAGATCACGGCGTCTCCTTCAACGGCCAGACTTCGACGACGCCGTGCGCCACCGCGCAGGGCACGTGTGAAACCTTATCGATCGCTTCGGCCAGGTCGGCGGCCTCCAGGATGGCGAAGCCGGCGATCGGCAAGGCCGACGACATGAACGGCCCATCACGGGTTTCCCTGCCGCGGGCCTCCGGATTGCGGACCTGCACCGGCGCGCCGGCGATCGCGATCACCGCGCCTTCGGACCGCAGCTTCGCGTCCTGGGCATGGGCGGCGTCCCTGATGGAGCGGGGCGTGCGGTCGTAGTCGGCCGGATCGCCATATCCGATCGTGATGAACTTGGGCATGGGTTCGTCTCCCTTAAGCGGCCGAGACGGCGTCCTCGCGCCTCGGCCCATGAACGCGTCGTGCGACGCTGGCTCGCCCCTCAGGCTCGGTATTGCGGTTCGTAGTACAGGATCACCGCGCCGGTCTTCAGCGGCGTGGTCTTGGTCAGCTTCATGCCCAGGGCGCCATCGAACGGCTTGAACATCGGCGTTCCCCCGCCGAGCACCACGGGCGCGATGCAGATGCGGTATTCGTCGACCAGTTCGTGCCGCAGCAGGGCCGCCACGAGCTCGGCGCTGCCGAACACATAGATGTCCTTGCCCGGCCGCCGCTTGAGCTCCGCCACCGCGCCGGGCAGCTCGCCCTCCAGGCGGCGGCTGTTGTTCCAGTCGGCTTTGTCGAGCGTCTTGGAGACCACCACCTTCTCCACGCCGTTCATGAAGTCGGCGATCGGCCCGGTCTCCTTCGACCAATAGGCGGCCATGCCCTCATAGGTCACGCGGCCGAACAGGAGGGCGCCGACTTCCTCGGCTTGCGCCTGGCTGAACGCGCTGAGTTCGTCGCCCCAGGCCGTGTCGTGGAAGGCCAGGTCCCACTTCTCGGCGCCTTCGAACGAACCGTCGAGGGTCATCAGATTCCAAACGACGAGCTTTCTCATGTTCCTCGCTCCAGAATGATTGCAATTCGCAATCACTCTTGTGGCATGTCTGATTGCAAATTAAAACTGGTTTTTCGCATGGAACCGGCGGAGCGCGGCAGGGCTTTGGTTTCCAACACCCACAGCCTAGATTTCCTCCCATGAGCGTCGCCTTCACCCGCGAGGAAGACTACGAAGCCCAGGCCGCCGACCTGCCGGATCGGCCGATCTCGCCGCACGCCAATCTGGTGACGGCCAGCGGCCTGGCGGCCATCGAGGCGGAGCTGGCGGCTGCACGCGCGGCCTATTCCGCGGCCCAGGCTAAGGGAGGGGTCAGCGCCGACCGCACGGCCATGGCGCGGGCGACGCGGGATCTGCGCTATTGGAGCGCCCGGCGGGCCAGCGCCCAGCTTACCGAGCCCGATCCGGCCTTGGAGGCCGTGCAGTTCGGGCTGACGGTGGAGATCGAACGCGAGGACGGCCGCCGCCAGAGCTTCCGCATCGTCGGCGAGGACGAGGCCGACCCGGCCAAGGGCAGCATCTCCTATGTCGCCCCGCTCGCACGGGCGACGATGGGCAAGGGGGTCGGCGATACGGCGATGGTCAACGGGGCCGAGGTGGAGATCGTCGCCGTCCGTTGACGTCTAGGCTCGTTCCGCCGATCGCAGGCGTTGGGCCAAGGCGAGCACGGCCATGCCGAAGGCGAGGGAAAGCAGGGAGCCGGCGAACACGCCGAGCCGGACGCCGGCCTGGCCGGTTGCGTCGTCGGCGTCGAAGGCGAGGCCGCCGATGAAGAGGCTCAAGGTGAAGCCGACGCCGCTGAGCAGCGCGACCCCGTAGAGCTCCAGCCACTTGGCGCCTGTCGGGCGTCGGCCGAGCTTCAGGCCGATGGCCAGCGCCGTGGCGCCGAACACGCCCGCCTGCTTGCCTAAGAACAGGCCAAGGGCCACGCCCATGGGCACGGGGGCGGCGAGGGCCGAGAGCGAGAGGCCGGCGAGCGAGAAGCCGGAGGCCGAGAAGGCGAACAGCGGCAGAATCAGGAAGGCGACATAGGGGTGGATGCTGCGCATGAAGTGGCGCAGGGGGCTTTCCTCGCCCGGCCGGCGCGGATCGATGGGCACGGTCATGGCGGCGACCGCGCCGACGATGGAGGGCGTCACGCCGCTCTCGAGAGTGAAGGCCCAGGCCAGGACGAAACACACCGCATAGAAGAGGAAGGGGGCGTTCTTCCAGCGGCCGAGCAGGGCCATCAGGCCGAGCGCCGCGGCCGCCCCGCCGAGGGCCACGAAATGCACGTCCTCGGTATAGAGCATGGCGATCAGCCCCACCGCCGCCAGGTCGCTGGCGATGGCGAGGGTCAGCAGGAAGGCCCGCAGGGCGTGAGGCAGGCGCGGGCCGGCTATGGTCAGGGCCGCCAGGGCGAAGGCGATGTCGGTGGCCGTGGGCGTCGGCCATCCCTGCGGCGCACCGCCGGCCCCCTGGTTGATCAGGAGATAAAGCCCGGCCGGTGCGATCATGCCGCCGAGCGCCGCCAGGACCGGCAGGGCGATCCGCCGCGGATTGGCGAGTTCGCCGCGTAGGACCTCAGACTTCAGCTCCAGCCCGACCACGAAGAAGAACACGCTCATCAGCCCGTCCTTCACCCAGACGAGCAGGCTGTGGGTCTGGCGGAAGGCGGCGACCTGGACCGTGATCTCCTGGTTCACGAACGTGAAGTAGCGCTCCGCCAGCGGCGAGTTGGCCAGCACCAGGCCGGCCAGGGCCGCGAGCGCCAGGATCAGGCCCGAGGCGGTCTCGGTCTTCAGGAAATCGAGGGTGCTGCGCCGCGCCATCGTCCCTGCGGTAGCACGGCCGTGGCCAGGCCGACAGGCGTTCTCGACGCCGCTGGCGCTTGCTCCCCGGCCGGTGGCGGGCCATCTGCGACGGATGCCCGTCTCCGCCGCCTATCGCCCCGACCCGCGCGTCCAGGACCTTGGCCCGGATTTCTTCGATCCGGTTGAGCCGGCGGATTTCCCACAGGCGATCCTGCGCTTCCGAAACGACCGCGCGGCGGCGACGGTCGGCCTGGAGCCCCTGACCGACGCGGAGTGGATCGACCATTTCGGCCGGTTCGAGCCCTTGCCGGGCAACCTGCCTCGGCCCTTGGCCATGCGCTATCACGGCCACCAGTTCCGGGTTTACAACCCCGAGCTCGGGGACGGGCGCGGCTTCACCTTCGCCCAACTGCGCGAGGGGGGATCCGACCGGCTGCTGGAACTCGGGACCAAGGGCTCGGGCCAGACGCCCTGGTCGCGTCAGGGCGACGGGCGGCTCACCCTGAAAGGCGGCGTGCGCGAGGTGTTGGCCACCGCCATGCTGGAGGCCCTGGGCGTTCCGACCTCGCGCTCATTTTCGCTCATCGAGACCGGCGAGGCGCTGATGCGGGGGGACGAGCCCAGCCCAACGCGTTCATCCGTGCTGGTGCGGCTGTCGCACAGCCACATCCGCTTTGGGACCTTCCAGCGGCAGGCCTTCTTCGACAAGGCAGACCGCATCGAAGCCCTCATCGACCACGTCGTCGCCCATTACTATCCGGAGCTCGCCGGCGCCGCCGATCGCGCCGGCGCGCTGCTTTCGGCGGTGACCGCCCGAGCCGCGCGGCTGACGGCGTCCTGGATGGCTGCAGGCTTCGTCCACGGCGTACTCAACACCGACAACATGAACATCACGGGCGAGAGCTTCGACTATGGCCCGTACCGGTTCCTGCCGCGCAACGACCCCAACTTCGTGGCCGCCTATTTCGACTCCGCCGGGCTCTATTCCTTCGGCCGCCAGCCGGAGGCGGTGTTCTGGAACCTGCAGCAGCTGGGCGGCTGCCTGACCCTGGTGGCGGAGCGCGAGCCTCTGATCGAAGCGCTGAACACCTTCGGCCCCGCCTATCGCGAGGCGCTCGCCGCCGCCATGGCGCGCCGTCTGGGGGTGAAGGGCCGAGGCGCCGAGGCCGACGCCGATCTCGCCAACGCCGCTTTCCGGGCGCTAGCGGCTGGCGGCGAGCGGCTGCGGTGGGAGCCGTTCTTCTTTGATTGGTTCGGAGGTGATCCGGCCCGTGCGCTCGCGGGGCCGCGCGGCGACCTCTATGAGGGCGAAGGCTTCGCGGATTTCCGTCGGATGCTGGCGGACTTCGAGCCCGACCGGCCGGAGCGGCTGCAGGCGGCCTATTTCCAGGCGCCGGAGCCCCAGGAGCTGCTCTATGACGAGATCGAGGCGATCTGGGCCGACATCGCCGAGCGCGACGAGTGGACGGCTTTCGAGGCTAAACTGTCCGCCATCGAGGCGGCGCGGGCGGCGTATGGGTTCTAGGCCGCCGCGACGGCAGGCTTCGGTCGCGAGGCGATCTGGGCCAGGACCACGCCGGCCAGGGCCGCGGCGGCGCCTGCCGCCTGCAACGGCCCCAGCGCTTCGTAGAACAGAAGCCAGCCAAGCAAGGCGGCCACCACCGGCTGGATCACGACCACGACCGAAGCCGTGGCCGCAGGCAGCCGCCCCAACGCCCAGGCGATGGAGCCCTGGCCGACGATGTGCATGACGCCGAGCGCCGCGCAGGCCGCCCAGCCGGCGGCGCTGGCCGGCAGGATGGACTCCCCCATCGCGAGCGCTGCGACCAACAGCAGGGGGATCCCGGTGAGGGTGGACCAGAACATGATCCGTGTGGCGCCGGCGTTTCGCCGGGCGGCGCTCACCGCCACGAAGTAGAGCGCGTACCAAAGCGCCGTGGACAGCGCCAGGGCGTCGCCCAACGGCGGGTTCGAGCCGGGCGCTCCTGGCGGCCGGCCGAATGCGATCAGGGCCGCCCCGCCCACCGCCAGAGCCAGGGCGGCGATAAAACGCGGGCCGACCTTCTGCTTCAGGAAAATCCAGGCCAGGGCCGTCACCACCACGGGACTCAGGTTGCAGAGGACGGTCGCGTTCGCCACCGAGGTCATCTCGATGGAGTAGTGCCAGAAGCCGAGGTCGAGGGCGAAGGCGACGCCGGCGAGCAAGGCGGCCTTCGGCGCGGCGCCGACGCCGCCGTCGGTCCTCTGCGCCATCAGGGCCAGAAGCGGAAGCGCCAGCAGCAGCCGCCAGAAGCCGGCGGCCGCCGGGCCCGCTTCGGCCAGGCGGACCAGGATCGGGGCTGTCCCGATCACGCAGGCGCCGAACACCAGCACGGCGAGCGCCGCGCCTCGACCCTGCGTCGCCTCACTCAAAGCCCATCTCCTTCCGCAGCTGCGCAGGCGTGACGCCGGCGGCGCGCAGCTCCGCCAGGGTCTCGGAACGGTCGCGCTTGGCGAACCGCCGCCCGTCGGGCCCGGTGAGCAGCCGGTGATGGCGATAGACCGGCGTCGGCAGGCCGAGCAAGGCCTGCAGCAGGCGCTGGACGTGGGTGGCCTCGAACAGGTCCTGGCCGCGGATCACGTGGGTGATCCCCTGCAAGGCGTCGTCGACGACCACCGCCAGGTGATAGGCGACCCCCACGTCCTTGCGGGCCAGCACGATGTCGCCCGCCAGTTGGGGGCGGGCGGCCATGACGCCGCGTCGGCCGTCGGGACCTTCGCCCTCCTCCAGGAAGACGAGGCTTCCGAACCCGCCCAGAGCCCGTTCGGCCGCCTCGAGCGACAGGCGCCATGCGAACGGCTCCCCGGCCGCCAGCCGGCGCGCTTCCTCCTGCGGAGAATGGGGCTCCCCACGAAAGGCCGGGCCAGGCCCGTGCGGCGCGCTGGCGGCGCTCTCGGCGATCTCCTTGCGGGTGCGGAAGCAGCGGTAGGCGAGGCCGCGGCCGCGCAAGGTTTCGAGCGCCGCCTCGTAATCGGCCATGTGCTCGGACTGGCGGCGGACGGGCGTTTCCCAGGAAAGGCCGAGCCAGGCTAGGTCCTCGTAGATCCCCGTCTCGAACTCCGGCCGGCAGCGGGTGAAGTCGATGTCCTCGATCCGCAACAGGAATCGTCCGCCGGCGCCTTGCGCAGCGCGATGGGCGGTGAGCGCCGAGAAGGCGTGCCCCCGGTGCAGGCGGCCGGTGGGGGAGGGGGCGAAGCGGGTGACCAAGCTCACCCGGAAAGCTCTAGCCGCGGCGGCTGAGCGCGAAAACGCCCAAGTGCTCGAACACGCCGCGCAGGAAGGCGTCCTCGCCGCCCAGCGCATCCTTCAGCGGTTGGAACTGCTTGAAGGCGACCATTTCGGCCAGTCCATGGGCGGCGGCCCAGGCGGCGGTGGTGGCGAGCTCCAGGTCGACATCGTCGAGCGGATCGACGCCGGCCTCCACCAGGGTGTTGCGCACCTGGCAGTAGGCGCTGTCCTCGTCCTGGTGCACGTGCTCGGGCAGGCCCTCCTTGTCCCGCGAGGCGTCGTACATCACCCGATAGAGGGCCGGGTTGTCGCGGGCGAAGCGCACATAGGCCACCCCCAGGGAGGCGAGCTTGCCGGAGAGAGAGCTCTCGGCCGTGCGCGCCGCCGTCATCTTCTCGTTCAACAGCTCCCAGCCTTCCGCGGCCACAGCGTCGAGCAGTTCGCTCTTGTCCTTGAAGTGGTGATAGGGCGCGGCCGGGCTGACGCCGGCCTCCCGGGCCACGGCGCGCAGCGAAAGGGCGGTGGGACCTTCGGACTCCAGCAGGCGGCGCGCGGCGTCGATCAGGGCGCGACGAAGATCGCCGTGATGGTAAGGGCGCGGACCGGCGGCTGCAGTTTCTCTCATCGCGGGCACTCTAAAACTGAATCTGGACGCCGTAAAGATCATCTTGACGCCGCTAAGATCGCTGCTATCTTAGCGTCGTTCAAATAACAAACGTCCCCCGCTCCCCCGGGGGTTCCAACTGAAAGGTGTGTGTCATGTCTCTCGCGCGTATCGCCAATTTCGAACGCTTCTTCGACCGGGTGGCGCCTGCGGTGCTGCTGGCTCTGGGCCTCGGCGTCGCAGTGGCGACGGCCTCGCTCGGGATCTGATCCCGGCGCGTTTCGAAACGATCCTAGGGGGCCTTCCGGCCCCCTTTTTCGTGCCCGACCCCGGATATGCGATTCTGCATATCGTACATTGTAAAATGTAAACTGTACGGCGTTTAGATGTGTGCTATCTAAGCATTGTCCAGATGGACGGCGCCGGCGGCCCGCCGGTGAAACCCGAGATGCAAAGGAAGCACGCCATGTATGCTCTCACCCGGATCGGCCGCCTCTTCGACGTGGTCATCTCCGTCGCCTTCGTCGGCATTAGCCTGACCCTGGCCGGCGCCACGGCCGCTTTCGGCGCATGAGGACGGCGCCGCCTCCGCGGGGCCCGGCTTCCTGCGAGCGGAGTCGGGTTCCCGGTCATGGAGGTGTCGCGGAATCTCGCCTATAATTCCTTCATTGCGCGAATCGTCCTGCGGGAGGGTTCGCGGGCCGTCAGTCGCGAAAGGGGGCTTGTCTTCAGTCTCTACGCGTACCCCATAGGCGCCCTCCGGCGCACCGAGAGGCCCGGCCATGCAGGTGCTTAGCCGCCCGCCCTCCGGCTGGCCCGCCCTCGTGCTGAACGCCGATTTCCGGCCGCTCAGCTACTACCCCCTGTCGATCTGGCCGTGGCAGGAGGTGATCAAGGCGGTCTTCCTCGACCGCGTCGATGTTGTCTCCACCTACGACCACGAGGTCCGCTCGCCTTCGTTCGCCATGCGGCTTCCCAGCGTCGTCTCGCTGAAGCAGTACGTGGCCCAGGACCGTCCCCCGGCCTTCACCCGCTTCAACCTCTTCCTGCGCGACGCCTTCACCTGCCAGTACTGCCGCAGCGGCGAAGACCTGACCTTCGACCATGTGGTGCCGCGGTCGCGGGGCGGGCGCACGACCTGGGAGAACATCGTCACCGCCTGCGCCCGCTGCAACCTGACCAAGGGCGGGCGCACCCCGGCCGAGGCCCATATGCATCCCTTCCACCGGCCTCGCCGGCCCACGGCCTATGAGCTGCAGGAGCGGGGACGCCGATTCCCCCCCAACCACCTGCACGAAAGCTGGCTGGACTACCTCTACTGGGACATCGAGTTGGAGGCCTGAGGCGGCTCTTCAGAGCTTGAGCGCGTTCGGACCGCAAACCCGGGGTCCACTTTTGTGGAACGCGCTTCAGTCTGCGCCGGTCACCTTGCGGGTCAGTTCGCCGGTATAGCCCTGGATCAGCAGTTCGACCGTCTCGCCGCGTTCCTCGGCCTCGAAGGCCAGCGTCTTGGCGAGCTCGATGCCCGCCGAGCGGCTGATGTCGCGCTCGATCGGCTGGCCGTCGCGGAACACGGTCCAGGCTCCGTCCTTCTGGGTCACCGCATATTGCACCATGGCGGCCCTTCCTCCTGACGGCCCAGCATGGCCCGGCCGTCGCGGCTTGCCAAGCCGGGCGGAACCTCCTCCCGGCGCGTCGGTTCGGGACAGCGAGGAGCAAGCCGATGACCGATCCCCGACACACCCGCACCAACGCCGCCGATTCCGCCCCTGGCGTGGACGATGGCCGCGCCGGCGTGAACCCGCCGCCCGTCAATTCCAAGCCCGGCGCGCGCCGGCCGGTCTTCTGGATACTAGGCGCAAGCCTGGTGGTGCTGGCAGTGATCTTCCTGGCGAGGCCGCAGGAGAGCGCGACCGACGACGCCATGATCGCGACGGGCGCGACCCGCGGCGAGGTGGTCGCCAGCGACATGCCCGGCGCAAGCCAGCCGGAGCCGGCCCCGGCCCAGCCCTAGGCCTGGGGTTCGCGCCACATGGCGTAGAGCTTCGGCGAGCCTGGCCGAGGCTCGATCTCGGCGGTGACCTCGAAGCCGTGGCGTCGGTAGAGCGGCACGTTGGCGATGTTGGAGGACTCCAGATAGGCTGGCCGGCCCTCCGCATCGAGGCGTCTCAGGCTGGCCGCCAGAAGCCGTGATCCGACGCCTAGGCCCTGGGCTTCCGGCCGCACGCCGATGAACCACAGATAGGCGTGAGGGCGATCCTTCGGATGGTGCGCCTCCATGGCCCTGCGGGTGGCGGCCATGCGGCCGATCCGCAAGAATCCCGTGGCCGCCAACAGGGTGGGCAGGGCCCGCATCTCCTGCAGGAAGGGTGTGGGCCCCAGGCTCTCCGAGGGCAGCCAGACGGCCGCGGCGCCGCCTGCAGCCGGTCGTACGATCTCCCCATCCGCGAAGGCGCTGGCCATCAGCAGGTGGAAGAGGCGCAGCCGGCCCGCGTCTCGCTGCGCATCGGCGCGTAGGAACCAATTCATGACCGGATCGGTGGCGAACGCCGCCGACAGGTCCTGGGCCACGGCCCCCAAGTCGCTTCGGCCAGCGCGCTCCGGCGCCTCGGCGCTGCGCTTCAGGGCTTCGGCGGCTTCAGGGGTCAAAGCTTTTCGCTGATCTTGATGGCGGCCCGGCAGCCGGCCCGGATCGCCGCCGACAGCACGGCGTAGCCCGGCGCCTCGCGGGCGCCTTCGTCCACCGCCTTGTCGCGATGGGCCAGCTCCTCCTCCCGGAACTGGGCCAGCTCGGCCGCCAGTTCCGGCTCGCGCTCGAGGATCTCGGCCACCTGGCTGGCGTAGTGTTGCTCGATCACGCTCTCCACCGCCTCGGTGCAGGCGTGCGCGGCCTTCTCGCCCATCAGGGCCGTGCCGGCGCCGAGAGCGAAGCCGGCGACCCGCCAGAAGGGGGCCAGCGCCGTGGGCCGCACGCCGCGCTCGACCAGCAGCTTGTCGAACCGCGCCAGGTGCTCGGCCTCGTGGCCTTCCATCTCGGCCAGCTGCCCGGCGATGCGCTCGCGGCCCGACGCCTTGTCCAGCACGGCGCGCTGACCGCGATAGATGTGGACGGCGCCCAGCTCGCCCGCGTGGTCGACGCGCAGGATCTCGGCCAGCCGCGCCTGCAGGGCGCCGGCGCCCGGCCGGGGCGGAAGGGGCTTGCCGCTCATCGTCTCGTCCACTCCAGCCTCAGCGCCATCAGGCTGAGCCCCGCAAGCGCCAGCGAGATCAGGGCGTTCCATCCGGCCATCGACAGGCCCAGGAACACCCACGGCGCTTCGTCGCAGGCCGGCGGGCGGATCTGGGCGCCCTGTAGGAGGGCGGTCATGTCCTGCACGCTCACCCGCCCGCCGACATTGGCGCAGGCGGTGGGGCCCGGCCACCACTTCCACTCCGCGCCGGCATGATAGACCGCGACGCCGATTCCGACCACGAAGATCGCCGCCAGGAGCCCGGTGGAGAGAATCCGCCAACCCCGCCAGGGCGAGAGCCGGACGATCAGGAAGCCGGCGGCCGCCACGGCCGCGGCGGCCCAATAGACTTCCCGCTGGCGCAGGCACAGCGCGCAGGGGGCGAAGCCGCCAAAGGTCTGGAAGCCGTGCGCGATGGCCAGCATGCCCAATGAGGCGAGGAGCGCGGTCAGCCGCCAGCGTTCGAGGAAGGGCCGGAACAATGTCATCGGCGCAGATAGAACCCCAAACAGGGCTTCACATGAAGACCTTCAGCACCAGGAACCCGCCGACCGCCAGAATCAGCAGGATGACCGTGTATAGGTTCAGCCGCCGCTCGAACTCCTGCAGCATGGTCGGACCGAGATACTTCAGCACCGTAGCGACGGCGAAGAACCTGGCGCCGCGCGACGCCGCCGCGGCCCAGATGAAGGTCACGATGTCGAACTGCGCCATGCCCGAGGCGATCGTAATGAGCTTGAAGGGTATGGGCGTGAAGCCGGCGACCAGCACGAAGGCGATGCCGAAACGATCGAACAGGGCGTCGAACTCCGCCTTGCCCTCGGGATGGCCGAAGACCTCCAACAGCCGCACCCCCAGCGGCTCCAGGAAGAAGCCGATGCCGTAGCCGAACAGGCCGCCCACGACCGAAGCCAGGGTGCAGAGGCCGGCATAGAGGAAGGCCCGGTTCGGCCGCGCCAGCACCATGGGGGCCAGCATCACGTCCGGCGGGATCGGGAAGAACGAGCTCTCCGCAAAGGAGATCGCTGCCAGGGAGGCGGGCGCGTGACGCGAGCCGGCCAGGCCCATCACCCAGTCGTAGGTCTTGCGAAACATGGCGATCCGAAGCGGGAGTTCGCGCGTTGCTAGCAAGAGATCGGGGGCTTGTCTCGCGCCCTCGCATCGGGCATCTAGTTTCAACTGATACTATCTCTCGAGGGAGAGCGCCCATGAACGTCCAGACGAAGACTCCCGCCCGCGGCGACCTGTTCGACAATCCGCTCGGCACCGACGGTTTCGAGTTCGTGGAGTTCACCTCGCCGGAGCCGGAACGGCTGGCCGGCCTGTTCGAGCAGATGGGCTTCACCGCGGTGGCGAAGCACCGTTCGAAGAACGTGCTGCGCTTCCGCCAGGGCGACATCAACTTCATCCTGAACATGGAGCCGTCCGGCCAGGCCGCGGAGTTCCGCAAGGTTCACGGCCCCAGCGCCAACGCCATGGCCTTCCGGGTGAAGGACGCGGCCAAGGCCTTGAAGCTGGCCGTCGAGCGCGGGGCCACGCCGGTGCAGGGGCCGGTCGGGCCGATGGAGCTGAACATCCCCGCCATCGAGGGGATCGGCGGCTCGAACCTTTACCTGGTCGACCGCTACGGCGCCCAGGAGATCTACGACGTCGACTTCGTCCCGATCGAGGGGGCGGAGGCGAAGATGGCGGCGAACTCCAAAGGCCTGACCTATCTCGACCACCTGACCCACAACGTGTTCCGCGGCAACATGGCCAAGTGGGCCGACTTCTACGAGCGCATCTTCAACTTCCGGGAGATCCGCTATTTCGACATCGAGGGCGCTCAGACGGGCCTGTTCTCCAAGGCCATGACCAGCCCCTGCGGCAAGATCCGCATCCCGCTGAACGAGAGCCAAGACGACCACTCGCAGATCGAGGAGTTCCTGAAGGACTATCACGGCGAGGGCATCCAGCACGTGGCGCTGGGCACCGACGACATCTACGAATCTGTCGAGCGGATGCGTGAGGCCGGCGTGGTGTTCCAGGACACCATCGACACCTATTTCGACGGCATCGACGCCCGGGTGCCGGGCCATGGCGAGAACCTGAACCGGCTGCGCGCCAACAAAATCCTGATCGACGGGGCGCCGACCGAGGGCCAGGGCCTGCTGCTGCAGATCTTCACCGAGAACATGATCGGCCCGATCTTCTTCGAGCTGATTCAGCGCAAGGGCAACGAAGGATTCGGCGAGGGCAACTTCAAGGCCCTGTTCGAGTCGATCGAGCTCGACCAAATTCGCAGAGGAGTCCTGCCCGCGAAGGAGGGGTGATGCGCGTCCTCGCAGCCGCTGTTGTTGGAGTTCTGTTGATGATGTCGGCGACGGCGGCTTCCGCCCAGCCCAGGTGGGCCATTGTGGTGCACGGCGGGGCCGGCGTGATCGAGCGCAAGGACCTGAGCCCCGAGCAGGAGGCCGCCTATCGCCAGGCCATGACCCGCGTCACTGAGGCCGGAGCCCAGGTGCTGGAACGGGGCGGATCGGCGCTCGACGCCATCCAGACGACCATCGAACTGCTCGAGGACGACCCGCTGTTCAACGCTGGCCGCGGCGCAGTCTTCACCGCCGAGGGGCGCAACGAGCACGACGCCTCGATCATGGACGGCAAGACCCTCGCCGCCGGGGCGGTGGCGGGGGTCTCGACGATCCGGCATCCCATCGCCCTGGCCCGGGCGGTGATGGAGCACTCGCCGCACGTCATGCTGATCGGTTCCGGGGCGGAAGGCTTCGCCAAGGCCAGGGGCGTCGAACAGGTCGATCCCAGCTACTTCTTCACCGAGCGGCGGTGGCGCAGCCTCGAGAACTTCGCCAAGGCCAACAACCTGCCGGTCCCCGCCAAGCCCAAGGTCGCCGGCGCGCCGGACGCGGCCCAAGGCCTCGCCCATGACGAGGGCAAGCACGGCACGGTGGGCGTGGTGGCGCTGGACTCCCAAGGCAATGTGGCGGCCGGCACCTCCACGGGCGGCACGACCGGCAAGCGCTGGGGCCGGGTAGGGGATTCCCCGATCATCGGCGCCGGCACCTTCGCTTCCAACGCCTCCTGCGCCGTCTCGGCCACCGGCACGGGCGAGTACTTCATCCGCCTGACCGTGGCCCGCGAGGTCTGCGCTCTGGTCGAGCACAAGGGCCTGAGCCTGCAGGCCGCGGCCGACGAAGTGGTGCAGAAGAAGCTGACCGCCCTGGGCGGCGACGGCGGGATCATCGCCGTGGCCCCCGATGGCCAGATCGCCTGGAGCTTCAACACCTCCGGCATGTACCGGGCCCGCGCCGCCGCAGGTCAGCCGGTGATCGTGGGCATCTACAAGGACGATCCGTGATGGCTTCCCGCAACTGGATTCCGGTCCGCGCCGCCCAGGGCGCCCACTCCCGCCAGGCCCATGCGGACATGCCGGAGGGCACCTACGAGCGGGAGATCTCCAAGGAGGGCTTCTTCGGCCCGGCCGCCTTCATCCACCATCCGCGGCCGCCGACCGGCTGGACGAGCTTCGAAGGGCCGCTCCGGCCCCGCGCCTTCGACCTGGCGCGGCTGAACGAAGCGCCCGGTTCGCCCTGGGCTGCCCCGGTGATCCTGCACAACGCCGCCTGCGAGATGCGGTTCTGGAAGCTGGCCGCGCCCATGCCGGCGCTGGCCCGCAACGCCGACGGCGACCAGCTGCTGTTCGTGCACCAGGGCGAGGGCGACCTCTTATGCGACTACGGCCACATCGCCTATGAGGCCGGCGACTACCTCTACCTGCCGCGCGGAACCATGTGGCGCCTCGCGCCCGCCTCGCCGACGGCGATCCTGACCATCCAGGCGACCAACAGCCATTTCACCCTGCCCGACAAGGGCATGCTGGGCGGCCACGCCATCTTCGACCCGGCCATGCTCGACACCCCTGAGATCGACGAGGCGTTCAAGGCCCATCAGGCGCAGGACGGCGAGACCCGCGTCGAGATCAAGAAGCGCGGCCAGGTCTCGGTGGTCACCTACCCCTACAATCCGCTGGATGCGGTTGGCTGGCACGGGGAGCTCGCCCCGGTGCGGTTGAACGTGCGCCACATCCGGCCGATCGTCAGCCACCGCTACCACCTGCCGCCCAGCGTCCACACGACCTTCCTGGCGGACCGGTTCGTGGTCTGCACCTTCGCCCCGCGGCCGTTCGAGACCGATCCGGGCGCACTGAAGGTGCCGTTCTTCCACAACAACGACGACTATGACGAAGTGCTGTTCTACCACGCCGGCGACTTCTTCAGCCGTGACCATATCGAGGCCGGGATGATGACCTTCCATCCGTCCGGCTTCACCCACGGGCCGCACCCCAAGGCGCTGAAGAACATGCTGCAGCAGCCCAAGACGGCCACCGACGAGTATGCGGTGATGATCGATACGCGCGATCCCCTGGAGGTGGGCGAGGCCGCCGCTTCGGTGGAGAACGTGGCCTATGTGGATAGCTGGAAGTCGCCGGCCTGATGGCCGGGGCCGAGCTTCAGGCCGATCTCGCCAACGCCGCGCAGGAGGAGCTGGAGCGGGCGGTTACGCTCAGCCGCAAAGACATGGCCGAGTGCACGCCCTGGGGCGACACCTATGAAGGCTATACGCCGGCCGGCCGCGAGGTCTGCTTCGAGCGCAACTATCTGTGGGCGGCCGAGCCGGGCGGCGACATCTGCGTCGAGGTCGTGGTCTATTTGCCGGAACACTATGAAACGGGCGTGCGGCTGACCCGCACGATCCCGCGGGAGGATTCTGAATGAAGCTCGCCTCGCTCAAGGGCGGCCGCGACGGCCGGCTGGTGGTGGTCTCCAACGACCTGGCCTGGTTCGCCGACGCCGGCGCCATCGCGCCCACCCTGCAGGCGGCGCTGGACGACTGGACGCGGGTCGAGCCGCTGCTGCGGGGCTTGGCCGAGAGCCTTGAGCACGGCGCGGTGCCGCGCGAACGCTTCCACGAGCACGACGCGGCCAGCCCCCTGCCGCGCGCCTATCAGTGGGCCGACGGCTCGGCCTATGTGAACCACGTCGCCCTGGTGCGAAAGGCGCGCGCCGCCGACATGCCCGAGAGCTTCTGGACCGACCCGCTGATGTACCAGGGCGGTTCCGACGGGTTCCTCGCCCCGCGCGACCCCATTCCGCTGAAGGACGAGGCCTGGGGCTGCGACATGGAGGCCGAGGTGGCGGTGGTGACAGGCGACGTGCCGATGGGCGCGACCCGGGAGGAGGCGCTGGACGCCATCCGTCTGGTGATGCTGGTCAACGACGTCTCACTGCGCAATCTGATCCCCGCGGAGCTCGCCAAGAACTTCGGCTTCTTCCAGTCGAAGCCCGCCTCGGCCTTCTCGCCCGTGGCGGTGACGCCCGACGCCCTGGGCGAGGCCTGGAAGGACGGCAAGCTCTCCGGCGCCCTGGAGGTCGAGCTGAACGGCAAGCCGCTGGGCCGCGCCGACGCCGGGGTGGACATGACCTTCGACTTCGGGACGCTGATCGCCCATGCGGCCAAGACCCGGGCGCTCGGCGCCGGCTCCATCGTCGGCTCCGGCACCGTCTCGAATCGCGGCCCGGACGGCGGCCCAGGAAAACCGGTCGACCAGGGCGGAGTGGGTTACTCCTGCCTCGCCGAGTTGCGCACCGTGGAAACGCTCGCCCACGGGGCGGCCAGCACGCCGTTCCTGAAGCACGGCGACGTGGTGCGGATTGAAATGCGCGACGGGCGCCGACACACCGTCTTCGGAGCCATCGAGCAGGAGGTCCGGCCGGCATGAGCGCGTCCAGCCCGCTTCATGAGGACGCCGCCGGCGGCGAGCTGAAGCTGGACGCCTATCTGCCCTATCGTCTTTCGGTCGCCTCCAACGCCGTCAGCCGCCTGATCGCGCGCGCCTATGAGGACCGCTTCGGCCTGACCATTCCGCAGTGGCGGCTGATCTGCGTGCTGGCGGAGGACGGGCCGATGACCCAGGGCGGCATCGTGGCGCGCACGGTGATGGACAAGGTGACGGTCAGCCGCGCCGCCCAGGGTCTGGCCCAACGCCGCCTCGTCGCCCGGTCGGATCATCACGCCGACGGCCGGTCGCACGTCCTGACCCTGACGACCGAGGGCGCGCGCCTGCATGCGGAGATCTCGCCCCTGGCGCTCGCCTACGAAGCGGCCCTAATCGCCGGCCTGTCGCCCGAGGAAGTGGCCCTGCTCAAGCGCCTGCTCGTGCGCCTGCAGGGCGCGGCCGACGCCCTGACCGGAACCTCGCCGGCCTGAAGGCTCAGTGGGCCAGGGCGGACTTGGCCAGGCCCCAGCGGTGGGAGCCTTCGCCGAAGCGCAGATGGAAGCCGTAGGTTGCGCGCCGGGCCTCGTCGCGCCAGGCCCGCTCGAAGGACTGGATCACCGCGGCCTGGAAATCTTCCGGAATCTCCTGGGCGCCCAGGCCGGCCTCGCGGGCCACATTGGCGATGACGTCTCGGCGATGAGCCTCGCCGCCGAACATCAGCAAAGTCTCTCGAATCCGCTCGGCCAACTGATCCGAATTCGGCCGGCCCGCCGTTTTCCGGCGCCGGCGCTGCGTAAGCGTCTGGTCCATTCTGAACCCCTCCCGATACCGAGAAGGGTAGAAAACACCGATTTATCGCTTGGTAAACAGCCTAGCCTAATTCAGCTTAAGGTTTAACCGCCGCCCAGCGCCACGGCCGTGCGATAGACGACGAAGGCGGCGAGATAGGCCAGCGAGACCATGTAGGCGAACATCACCGAGGGCCAGAACCAGCTGTTGGTCTCCCGCTTGACCACGCCCAACGTGGGCGCGCACTGCGGGGCGAATACGTACCAGGCCAGGAAGGCCAGGCCCGTGGCCAGCGACCAGTGGCCGGCCAGGGTGGAGGCCAGCGTGCCGATGTTCTCCTCGGGGTTTCCGACCGCATAGACGGTGCCGAGCGTCGCCACAGCCACCTCGCGCGCCGCCATGCCGGGCACCAGCGCGATGGACATCTGCCAGTTGAAGCCGATGGGGGCCAGGATCGGCTGGATCGCGTGGCCGATCATGCCGGCGAAGGAATAGTCGATGGCCGGTCCTTGGGCGCCCTCCGGCGGATAGGGGAAGGTGGAGAGGAACCAGATCAGCACCATCAGCGGCAGGATGATGCGCCCCGCCCGGCTGATGAAGATCTGCGCCCGCAGCAGGAGGTTGCGGATCACGTTCATCGGGTCGGGCAGCTTGTAGGTGGGCAGCTCCATCAGGAACGGCTCCACCGCCGTGCGCCAGAACACCTTGCGGATCACGAAAGAGACGGCGAGCGCGCTGACGATTCCGGTGGCGTAGAGGCCGAACATGACCAGCCCCTGCAGATTGAAGATCCCGCCCACCGTCTCGTTCGGGATGAAGGCGGAGATGATCAGGGTGTAGACCGGGATTCGCGCCGAGCAGGTCATCAGCGGCGCCACCAGGATGGTCGTCAGCCGGTCGCGCTTGGAGTCGATCACCCGGGTGGCCATGATCCCCGGGATCGCGCAGGCGAAGGAGGACAGCAGCGGGATGAAGGCCCGCCCGTGCAGGCCGGCCCCGCCCATGATCCGGTCCATCAGGAAGGCCGCCCGGGCCATGTAGCCGAAGTCTTCCAGCAGGATGATGAAGAGGAACAGGATCAGGATCTGCGGCAGGAAGACCAGCACGCTGCCGACGCCGGCGATCAGGCCGTCGGCGATCAGGCTGCGCAGGAGTTCGCTTTGGATATGGGCGCCGGCCAACTCGCCCAGGGCGGCGAAACCCGCGTCGATGCCGTCCACGGCCGGCGTCGCCCAGGCGAACACCGCCTGGAACATCAGGAACAGCAGGGCAAGCAGGATGGCGAGGCCCGCTGCGGGGTGCAGCAGCACCGAATCCACGCGGCCCGTCCAGGTATCGGGCCGTTCGGGCGGGCGCACATAGGTCCGCACCAGGCGCTGGGCCTCGGCGTGGGCCTGGCGGATCTCGGCGGCGCTCGGTTCGCGCCAGGTGTTCTCGCTGGCCAGGGCGCCGGCCGCGATCAGGGCGTCGACCTGGCCGACCAGGTCCTCGATCCCGCGCTTGCGGGTGGCCACGGTGGTGACGATCGGCGCGCCGATCTCCCGCGACAGCCCCTCCAGGTCGATCCGCAGGCCCTGGCGCTGGGCGATGTCGTACATGTTGAGCGCCAGCACCATCGGCCGGCCCACCTGCTTCAGCTCCAGCGCCAGCCGCAGCACCAGCCGCAGGTTGGTGGCGTCGGCCACGCAGACCACCACGTCGGGCGGGACCTCGCCGGCCAGCCGGCCCAGCACCGCGTCGCGAGTGACCGCCTCGTCCGGGCTGCGGGCGCGCAGGGAATAGGTGCCGGGCAGGTCCAGTACGTGGATGGTGCGGCCGGCGGGGGAGCGGACCAGACCCTCCTTCCGCTCCACCGTCACGCCGGCGTAGTTGGCCACTTTCTGGCGCGCGCCGGTGAGCGCGTTGAAGAGGGCGGTCTTGCCGGAATTGGGATTGCCGACCAGGGCGACTGTGGCCGGCGCAAGCGCCTCGCTCATGCCGCGGCCGGGGGATCCAGCAGTACGAACACGTCTTCGGCGTCCCGCCGCCGCAGGGCCACGCGCATGTCGTCCAGGCGCACGGCGATGGGATCGTGCCGGATCAGGCCTTCGTGAAGCACTTCCAGCCGCGCGCCTTCGACGAAGCCGAGCTCCAGCAGCCGGCGCTGCAGTTCCTCGGCGCCCAGGCCGCCGACCATGCCCCGCGCGCCCCGGACCTCGACGATCACGCCCCGGTCGCCGATGGAGGCGTCGCTCAGCCGCACCAGCACGCCCTGGGCCGCCTGCGCGGCCGCGGCCAGATCGAAGGACAGATCGTTCATCCGGGTTCCTTACACGCCCCTTTTGCGAACGATTATCACCTGCTGAAGTCGCCGTCGAGGTGCATGTGGCGCGCGCCCTTGCGACCAATGGGCTCGCCGCGCTTTCGGCGGCCGTCCGGCGCTATGCGGTGGTGCCCCCTCCCGGAGTCGAACCGGGACGCCTTTCGGCGCACGATTTTGAGTCGTGTGCGTCTACCAATTCCGCCAAGAGGGCAGCGGGGGCCTTTTAGCCGCAGTCGGCGGACCGCGCCATAGGCGACCTAGAGGCGGACGAGCTCGCTTTCGGCGACGCCGCCCTGCTCGATCTTCACGCCCAGGAACCGCATGGTCCCGCCGATGAAGCTCAAATCGGCGAGGGCGAGGTTCGGATCGCGCTTCAGGAGGCTGGCGTCGCCCAGGGTGAGGCGAAGGGTCAGGTCGTCCGGCGTCGCGCCGTCGGCCGTGGCCAGTTCGATCTGGGTTCGAAATCTCAGGGCTGGCGAGACCCGGCGGCCGGGGGTGAGGGAAGGTTTCACGTCAGAGCGTAGAAGCCGGTCTCGCCGGCGACGCGTACCTGGCAGGGCCGGCCGGCGTCCTGCATCTCCCGAGCCCGGCGATTGGCGGCGGCCTTCGAGACTTCGCGGTCCCTGGACTGCCCGAACAGTTCGCCGTCCAACTCGACGGCCCAGGCGCCCTCGTGTCGCAGGACGGTCAACACCGCCCGATCCAATGTCATTCGCATGACTAACCATAGCACATGAAGGGGTGGAAGAAAGTTTTTTCGGAATATTCCTTGATTTTGCGCCATTGAATGATCATTATCTCGCCATCGAATTTCGTTTTGGCTCGGCGTCTTGTCGTCTGGAATCCTAAGCTCCAGCTTCATCATCGCCTTACGACCCTCTCCGAAAATTTGATCTCAAGGCCCAACTCGGGCGTGAGAACTCGTGTCCGGAAAGGGACGATTATGCAAACTGGTACAGTTAAGTGGTTCAACGGCCAAAAGGGCTTTGGTTTCATTCAGCCGGATGACGGCGGTTCCGACGTGTTCGTGCACATCTCGGCGGTCGAGCGCGCAGGCCTCGCCTCGCTGCACGAAGGTCAGAAGCTGGGCTTCGAGCTGGAGCGCGATCAGCGCAGCGGCAAGATGTCCGCCGGTCAGCTCCAAGCCAGCTGACGGTGTCGAGCGGCGGCCCGCGCCGATCGCGGGCCGCTTGCACGCCGAAGCGCAGCCATGACCGTTCAGTACGATGTACGTAGAGACGCCGAAGGCTGGACGGTCTTCGACCGGTGGACCGGCAGGGCGGTCGTGCTGGCCCGAGCGGATCAGTCGGGATTGTCCTGGGCCGAGGCCGACGCGCTCGCCGACCGCCTGAACAGACGCCGCCTGACCGGAGATCGGAGCATCCTGCAATGAGCCCGGACCAACAGCATCGCTGCACCGTGCAGATCAAGGACGACGGCGCGCCCTACCTGGCCTTCGAGCCGTCGAGCGGCGAACGCTCCTCCTACAGCAATTCCCTCTTCACGCTCGATCTGCGCCCTGGCGTCACCGCCGAGGAGGCGCGTCGACTTGCGGCGGAGATCAACCGGGCGCTGTGGGGGGTATCCACCACCATCTTCTAACTAGGCGCGGGATGTCTCGCGCTCCAAGGATCTAGACCATCGAAAACCCGCAAGGCCGGCCGGCGACGCAGTCGGCGCTCAAGGACATTCTCGCGCGCAACCCCGCTGCGAGCCTCCATGACATCCGGCGTGAACACCCTGCCTTCCAGGCCATGTCGCTGGATCATCTGGGCCTAAGGCTCTCCCAGGCGCTCGAGGAGCGCCAAGCCGCCTGGCTCAAATAGCCCAACCCATCCCCGCCGCCCGGAGCCGCATCGATGCTGAAAAGCGAACTGAAGGCCGAAGAGTATCGCGCCCGAGCGAGGGCTGCGAGCCTGGCCGCCGACGGCGCGCCCTTGGCGCGCACGAAGGAGCAGCATCAGCTTGCCGCCCGGACCTGGTCCGATCTCGCCGCCGCCGAGGAGGCGCGCGCTGCAGGCAGCCGGGCCCGGCGCGAGCGCCAAGAGGCGACGAATACTGAACAGCCGCAAGGAACGAAATGAAAGAAGCTCGACAGACCGATTTCGCCGACAGGCTCAAGACCGCCGCCGAAGCCCGGCAGGTCCTGCTGGCCGGGTTCCGGGCCAAGCCCGCCGTCGCCGCTCCGGACGCGCCGGACCGGGCGGCCCGGCGGGCGGCGGAATTGCAACAGGTGCGGGCCGACCGCGCCGCAGCCCGGGCGGCCAAGAAGCAGGCCGCCGCCGATCGCGAACTGGCGGCCGCCCAGGCGGTCGAGGCCGTCGCCGCCGCCCAGCTGGACGCCAGGCGCGGCGAGCGGAAGGAACGCAAGGCCTTGACCAAGGCCGAGGCGAAAGCCAAGCGCGACGCCCGCTATGCGGCCCGCAAGGCCCGTCAGTAGCGAATCGGCGCAAACCGACCCTTCAACTCCCGAAAGGACCCAGAGTGGCGAAAGAAGAACCCATCGAATTCGACGGCCAGATCACCGAGCTCCTGCCGGAGGGCCGGTTCCGTGTGCGCCTGGAGAACGACCACGAAATCCTCGCCTACACCGCCGGCCGGATGAAGAAGAACCGCATTCGCTCGATGGTGGGGGACCGCGTGACGGTGGAGATGACGCCCTACGACATGGATCGGGGCCGCATCACCTATCGCCACAAGCCCGAAACCACCCGTCTCGGCGGCGCGGCGCCGGCGCGACCTCAGTACCGCCGGCGTTGACGCTCGGCGGAACCAAGTCGTTTGCAGGGGCTTGCCTCTCCATGAGCCAAGCCTCCGATCTTCGCGACGCCGCCGTCCTATGGCGAGAACGGGCCGTCGCCGCGCCCTCGGGCGCGGCGAAGGGTGTGCTGGAGACCATGGCTCGGGAGTTCGATCGCGACGCCGCCCGCCTGGAGCGCGAAGACGCCTTGCTGACGCTCCGTGAGCGGGCCCGGAGCCGGGCTCACGGCAACGTGCGCTAAACCGAGCGCGGCGCCGCCGCAAGCCTGCTAGGCTGCCGCGCATCGCTGGGCATCTCCACGGCTCCCAGCGCCTGAGAGACGACGGCCGCGGCCGTGCGCTCCCGCCGATGGCCAGGAGCGTGCGCATGAAGAACTTCTACTGTTACGTCCACCGCCTCGGCGTGATGCAGCCGGACGTCGAAATCATCGCCAGCGCCAGCCGCCGCACCCTGACGGCCTCGCTGTTCGCCGCCATGCGCGGTTGGCGCGCCTTCGACGTCGTGGAAGTCTACGATGAGGAGAATCGCCAAATCCTCTGCGTGGCGAGCGACGACCGCCATTTCATGAACTGACTGGGCCGTCTCGACGCGGCCGGATGCACCATGACGGACATCATCATTTCGGATGCGGTGCGAGGCGTTCGCCCGCGGCGCAGCGCCCTCTACATGCCCGCCTCGAACGCCAAGGCGGTGGAGAAGGCCCGTGGCCTCGCCTGCGACGTGGTGATCCTGGACCTGGAGGACGCCGTCGCGCCGGAGATGAAGCCGGCCGCCCGTGAGGCGGCCGTGGCTGCGGTCCGCGCCGGCGGCTTCGGCGCCCGCGAGGTGGTGATCCGCGTGAACGGCCTGGACACGCCCTGGGGCGGCGAAGACCTCGCCGCGGCCGCCCAGGCCGGTCCCGACGCCGTGCTGGTCCCCAAGGTTGGAAGCGCGGCGGAGGTCGCCGCCTATGACGCGGCGCTGTCCGGCGCGCCGGGGAAGACCGGGCTCTGGGCGATGATCGAGACCGGCAAGGCGGCCTTCCATCTGTGGGAGATCGGCCAGACGGAGCGGACAACGCGGCTCTCGGCCTGGGTGATGGGCGTCAACGACTTGGCCAAAGAAATGCGCGCCCGCCAGACCCGGGGCCGAGAACCCTTCTTGCCGATCCTGTCCCTGGCCGTCGCGGCGGCGCGCGCCAACGGCCTGGCCATTCTCGACGGCGTGCACAACGACATCGAGGATCTCGAGGGCCTGGAGGCGGCCTGTCGCCAAGGACTGGAGCTCGGCTTCGACGGCAAGACCCTGATCCACCCCAAGCACCTGGAGACCTGCAACCGGGTGTTCTCGCCCGCCTCGGAGGAGGTCGCCTGGGCGCGTGCGGTGATCGCCGCCTTCGCCGCCCCGGAGAACGCCGGCAAGGGGGTGCTGCGGGTCGAGGGCCGCATGGCCGAGCGGCTGCACCTGGCCCAGGCCGAGCAGACCGTCGCCATCGCAGCAGCGATCGCCGCGCGCGAAGCCTAGCTCTCGGCGATGCGGCGCAGGCCGGCCGGATCGCGCACCGTCACTGCGCCGTAGGACCGCGCGATCAGCCCCCGCGCCTCGAACTCGCCGAGATGGGGGTTCACCGTCTTGCGCGTCAGGGCGGTCATTTCGCCTAGCGCCTGCTGGCTCAAGCGCAGCGTCCGGGGCGGCGGCGTAGCGCGGGTCAGAAGGTCGAGCCGGGCGGCCAGCCGCTGGCGCGGGGCGAGCGCCGTGGCCTCGGCCACCAACTGCAGCAGGCCCCGAAGCTGGAGGTAGAGCAAGGCGGCCACGGCTTCCCAGATCCGCGGCGTTTCATCGGCGATGCGGCCGAGCGCCCGATCGGAAACTTGGAGCAGGACGCTGTCTTCCTGGCAGACCACCGTCACCAGCCGCGGGCCGCCGCCGAACCGCGTGGTCTGGCCCAGCGCCACGCCGGGGCCGGCGAGGCCGATCAGGACCTCGCGGTCGCCGGGGGCCTTGCAGAGCATCTGCACGGCGCCGGACAGCACCACCAGCACGCCGGTCTCGTCATCGCCCTCGGCCTGGGCCCATTGCCCGGCGGACAGCCGCACGATCCTGCCGTGGGTCAGCAGCGGCTCGACGAGCTCGCCGCGCCCCTCGCCCAGCCAGGGCGCCGCGCGCAGGGCGGCTTCGGCTGCGGTTCGGTCGCGTAGGTCCATTCAGAATTGTAACTCAAGTGACAATCTTCGTCACTGAGGCGGGTAAGTCTCGTCCAAAACCGGGAGGACGCCATGCAGACCCACACCGCCCTCGACATCCGCCCGCTGGAGGGCTGCGGCGCCCTGGTGCAGGGATTGGATGTGCGCGCCGCCAGCGATACGGAGATCGACGAACTGCGCCAAGCCGTCTTCGACCGCGGCGTGGTGTTCCTCGAGGACCAGCAACTGACGCCGGAGGACCAGATCGCCTTCGCCCGACGGCTCGCGCCCATCGTCGTCAACCGCTATTTCCCCAAGACGGAGCGCTATCCGGAGATCGCCAAGGTCGAGAAAGGCGAGGCGCAGATCACCAACATCGGCGGCGGCTGGCACACCGATCACAGCTATGACCAGGCGCCGGCCATGGGCTCGGTGCTGCTGGCGATCGAAACTCCGCCCAGCGGCGGCGACACCCTGTTCGCCGACATGTACGCCGCCTATGAGGCGCTATCGGACGGTCTGAAGGCCACGCTTGCAGGTCTGAGGGCTCACCACGCCTCGGCCCACGTGTTCGGCGAGGGCGGCGGTTACGCCATGAGCGACCGGCCGGAGCTCTCCGGCCACAAGGACGTGCCCGAAGCGATCCATCCGGTGGTGATCGTCCATCCCGGCAGCGGGAAGAAGGCGCTCTACGTCAACCCGGCCTTCACCACCGGCATTGTCGGTTGGACGCGGGAGGAGAGCCGGGCGCTACTGGGCTATCTCTACGAGCATGCGGTCAAGCCGCAGTTCGTGCGCCGGTTCGCCTGGCGGCCGGGCTCGATGGCGGTGTGGGACAACCGCTGCACCTGGCACAACGCCATGAACGACTATCACGGCCACCGGCGGCTGATGCACCGGATCACGCTGGACGGCGTGCCGCTCGGCTGTTGACGCCGAGCGGAGATTCATAGCTTCAGGCGAAGGCGGCGGTCGCGTTGCGGCGCTGGCGCAGGGCCCCGCCGAGGAGTCCGAAGCCGGCGATCATCAGACCCCAGGTGGCCGGTTCCGGCACCGCGCTGACGCTGATGTTGTCGAACTCGAACGAGTTGCCGCTGGAGGAGAAGATGACCTGCGTCACTCGATCGGCGCCGAAGTCGTAGGTCATTCGCCGGCCGACGCTCTGGTTTCCTCCGAAGGCCCCGGCGGCGAGGTCCGCGCCGGTCAGGGTCACGTCGAAGCCGTTCAAGCCGATGAAGCGGATGCTGTTGAAGGAGTCCGGCGAGCCCATATAGATGCTGAGCTGCTTCAGCGCCTTGGGCGTATCGAGGGTGGCCGAGCCGCCCTGCTGGATCGCCAGGTAATTGGAGGTGGTGCCGGGGGGCGGGGCGGCGATGTTCGGAACCAGGCCCAGCGAGCCGTCGAACACGCCCGCGGCGCCGGCCAGAGTGAGGTTGTAGCCGACGGCTTCCAGGCCGTCGAAGTCCCACACCAGAACGTGGTCGGACGGCAGCGGCATGTCAGTCGGCGAGGCCGAGACGATCACGGCGGCCTGGGCCGAGCCCGCCAGAGCCAAGGCCGCAACGGCGCCCATCGCGACCTGTTTCATTTTGAACATCGAACAACCCCTTCGGACGATCACGCCGTCCAGCAACGCAAGATAGGGGCCGTCGTTCCGGGGGCAAACGAATTTCCCCTGTCGCGTGCGGTTCCACCCGCCGCAAGCGCTCGACGTGGGCCGCACCGGCCTCTAGGTGACGGGGGCGGAGGGCTTGTCGTGAACGAACCCACGGGCCAGGCGGCCCTTCAGCGAAACGGCCTGGGCATCCTGCTGCGGGTCGCGGCCATGGCCTGCATGGCGGTGCTGGCGGCGCTGGTGAAGGCCTGCGCGTCGCGCGGCGTGCCGGTGCTGGAGATCATCTTCTTCCGCAACGCCTTCGCCTTCGTCCCGGTGCTCGCCTATGTGGGCCGCACCAGCGGGTTCGGCGTGCTGAAGACGCGTCGGCCCCTCGGCCACGCCGCACGGGCGACGGTCGGCCTGGTGGGCATGGTCTGCGGGTTCACCGCCGTTTCCATGCTGCCGCTGACCGAGGCCACGGCGCTGTCCTTCGCCGCCCCGATCTTCATGACCGCGCTCTCGGTCCCGATCCTGAAGGAGAAGGTCGGCCTTCATCGCTGGGGGGCGGTGCTGGTCGGCTTCGTGGGCGTGCTGATCATGATCCGGCCGGACCCGACCCACATGCCGCTGCTGGGCGCCGCGTTCGGCCTGGCCGGCGCCCTGGGGGCGGCCGGGGCGATGATCGCCGTGCGCGAGATCGGCCGGACCGAGCCTGGCCCCACCATCGTCTTCTATTTCACCCTGGCGGGATGCTTCCTGGGCCTCAGCAGCCTGCCCTTCGGCGGCTGGATCGTTCCCGACGCGATCACGCTCGCCATGCTGGTGGCCACGGGGCTGGTCGGCGGGGTGGGTCAGCTCCTGCTGACCGAGGCGCTGCGCCGCGCGCCTGTGGCGGTGGTGGCGCCCTTCGACTACACCCAGCTCGTCTGGGCGGGCCTGATCGGCTACCTCGTCTGGGACGAGATTCCGCGCCCCTACACTGTGGCCGGCGCGCTGATCGTGGCGGCCAGCGGGGTCTATATCCTCTTCCGCGAAACCCGACGCTACGGCCGGCCGCGCCCGTCCGCCGATTGACAGAACCTCGTTACGGGACGACCCTCGCCGAAGATGGGGCGCAGCCCAAGCCCGGACGGCGCTCCGACGCATCGGAGATGCGCCATGTGGAAGACGATGCTGGCCGCGGGCGCCGCGGTCCTGGGCCTGGCTGGATCGGCGCATTCCGCCGTCACGGTCATCGGCGGCGGCATGGCCCAGGCCTGCTCCCGCGCAGCCATCGGCGGCGAGAGCGACCCGAAGTTCCAGGAGGTCTGCACCCTGGCGCTGGAGACTGAGTTCCTGCATCCCCGCGACCGCGCCGGCACCTATGTGAACCGCGGCGTCTTGAAGCTGCGGCGGATGTCCTATGCCGACGCCGCGCGCGACTTCGATATGGCGCTGCGGGTCAAGCCGAACCTCGGCGAGGCCTACGTGAACCGCGGCGCGGCCGCCATCGGCCTGAAACGTTACGAGGCGAGCCTGGCCGACATCAACCGCGGCCTGGAGCTGGGCGTCGAGGAGCCGGCAAAGGCCTATTACAACCGCGCCCTGGCCTATGAAGGGCTGGAAGACGCCAAGTCGGCCTATTTCGACTATCAGAAGGCGCTGGAGATCAGCCCGGACTGGGAACTTCCGCGTGAACAGCTCGCCCGCTTCACCGTGACGCGGCGCACCGAACGCTGAAGGAGCCGAACCTGCGGAAAAGGCGTTAGGCTAAGGTCATGCGCCCGCTCGTGCTCGCCCTCGCCATCGTCGCAGCCTCCGCCTCACCGGCGCCGGCCCAGACCGATCCCTTCCAGATGCAGCGGGAAGCCGAGCTCTTCGCCGCGCAGCAAGCGGCGCAACAGCGGGCCATAGCCCTGGAGAACCAGCTCTTCTCTCTCGAGGCCCGCGCGGCGACCGAGCAGCGGTTGAGATCGCTGGAGGCTCAGCAGGCGCGCAGCCTCCCCGCGAGGCCGCCCAGCGATCCGACCGCCCGCCCGTCGCAGACCGGGTCTTTCGTGAGCATACCCGACGACCGGCTGGCCGAATCCAACGCCCGCGTCCGCGAGGCGTCCGGACAGCCGCGATAGGAGGAGCCGAACCGTGCGATGGCAGGGGGGCCGCCGCGGCGGCAATATCGAGGATCGCAGGGGTATGGGCGCCGGCGGCGTCGCAGGCCTCGGAGTCGGCGGGGTCATTCTCGCCGCCATCGGCTATTTCGTCTTCGGCATCGATCCCCAGACCACGCTCTCCGCCGTGAACCAGGCCGGCGGGGCAGGCGTCCAGCGCGAGGGGGTGCGCGGCGTCACCGCCGACGAGGCCGGCCAGTTCGTCGACGTGGTCGAGCAATCCACCTTCGACGTCTGGTCGCCGATCTTCCGGCAGGCCGGCCGCAGCTACGATCGTCCCGCCGCCGTGGTGCTATACGACCGCGCCACCGGCACCGGCTGCGGCATGGGCCAATCGGCCATGGGGCCGTTCTACTGCCCCGCCGACCGCAAGATCTATCTCGACCTCAGTTTCTGGCAGGAGCTGGAGACACGCTTCGGCGCAAGGGGGGAGGCTGCGCGGGCCTATGTCATCGCCCACGAGGTCGGCCATCATGTCCAGCACCTGACGGGCCAGACCGGCCGCGTCGGCGCAGGGTCGCGCGGGGAAGACAGCGCCGCGGTGCGCCTGGAGCTTCAGGCCGACTGCTATGCCGGCGTCTGGGTCGCCCGCGTGGGCGAAGCGTCCGGCGGTCAGGTGGCGCTCGACCCTTCCGACATCGAGGACGGCATGCGCGCGGCGGCGGCCGTGGGGGACGACGCCATCCAGCAGCGCACCCAGGGGCGCGTGGTCCCCGACGCCTTCACCCACGGGACCAGCGAGCAGCGGATGGCCTGGTTCCGGACCGGCGTGCGCACCGGCGATCCCAGCGCCTGCGACACCTTCGCGGCCGCGCGGCTTTAAACGGCGGCCACCGACTCCAGGCCCAGGCAGACGGCGACGCAGCGGCGCGCCAGCTCGTCGCCGGCGTCGACGAAGGGCGTGCGGATCACGCCTTCCTCCAGCACCAGCGGAACTTCCGTGCAGCCGGCGATCACCGCCTCGGCGCCCGCCGCCTCCAGCTCGGCGGCGAAGCCGGCCATTTCCGCCCGGACCTCGGCGCCGGTGTCGCCGCTCTTGATGCGATAGAGCAAGGCCATGAAGGCCTCCTGGCGCTCGGGCGGCAGGACGACCAGGCCCATCCCCTGAGCGGCCAGGTATTCGCGGTAGAGCTTCAGCGCCTGGCGCGTGCCCAACACGCCGGCGCGCAGGGCCCCGGAATCCCGTGCGGCCACGGCGGCGGCCTGGATCATGTCCACCAGCGGCAGGCCGGCGGCGCGCACGATCTCGTCGGCATGGGCGTGGGCGGTGTTGCAGGCGATGGCCAGCACCTCGGCGCCGGCCTGCCGCAGGCCCACAGCCATCTCCGCCAGCACGGGGCCGGGGCGGACCAGCGGATCGTTGCGGTCCGGGACCTGCGGATTGATGTCCACCAGCACCCGCAGGTGGTCCTGGTCGCGGCGCGCCGGGGTGTGGGCCTGCAGCTTGGTCAGGAAGTCCAGGGTGGCGGCCGGCCCCATGCCGCCCAGGACGCCGAGCGCCAGGCTCATGGGAGCGCGCCTGCAAGCTCGCTGTGGTAGCCGAACAGCCCTTGCGCGCCGCCGGTGTGCAGGAAGACCACGGTCTCGCCGGCGAAGGCGCCCTGCCGCGCCAGGGCGATCAGCCCCTTCATCGCCTTGCCGGAATAGACCGGGTCGAGGATCAGGCCCTCGGTCTGGGCGGCCAGCTTCAGGGCGTCGATCACGGTTTCGTCGATCAGGCCGTAGCCGGCGCCCACATAATCGCAGTCGGCGATGGTCATCGCGCGGGTCACCCGATCGGGATGGCCGAGCTTGCCGGCGGTCTCCACCGCCAGTTTGTGGACGTTGGCCTCCTGCGCGTCCCGCGGCGCACGGACGCCGATCCCCAGCACAGGGATGTCGGCCCCCAGCACCGCCAGGCCGGCCACCAGGCCCGCCTGCGTCCCGGCGCTGCCGGTGGCGGTGACGATGCGGTCGACCTTCAGGCCCTGGGCGTTCGCCTGGGTGACGATCTCCAGCGCGCACTCGGCGTAACCCAGGGCGCCGACGGCGTTGGAGCCGCCGCCCGGGATCACATAGGGCTTGCCGCCGTGGGCGCGGACGGCCTGGGCGGTCTTTTCAAGCTCGGCGTTCATGTCCGTCCCGGCCGGGACGAAGCGAAGGTTCGCGCCCAGCAGTCGGTCGAGCAGCACATTGCCGGAGCCCACATAGTCGGCGGCCTTCGACCCGGTGCGCTCCTCCAGGATCGCCTCGCAGGCCAGGCCGAATCGGGCGGCCGCCGCGGCCGTCTGGCGGACGTGGTTCGACTGCACCGCCCCTTGCGTCACCAGGGTGTCGCAGCCCTGGGCGAGGGCCTCGCCGACCAGAAACTCCAGCTTGCGGGTCTTGTTGCCGCCGCCGGCCAGGCCGGTGCAGTCGTCGCGCTTGACGAACAGCGTGAGGCCCAGGGCTTGGCCCAGGCGGGGCAGCGGCTCCAGCGGCGTAGGCAGGTGGGCGAACCGCGCCCGGGGAAACTTCGACAGATGCATGGGAACTCCTCGGCCGCCCTGCCTAGCATGCGGCCGAGGTTTCGGGCGACCCTGTAGCCCGTGCCGCTAAGGCCGCTGGCTCGCCGGCAGGGCGGCGGCCTCTTCCGGCGTCAGCTTGACGAAGCGCTGGATGATGCAGGGCGAGGCCGTCGGGCCCATCTTCACCTTCAGGTCCAGGTCGAGCGGCCGGCAGATCACGTCGGTCCCGCCGAACGGCGTCATGATCAGCGGATCGCTGGAGGTGGTTCCGGCCAGGCAGCGCCCGCCCATCTCCCAGCGGTAGAGGGTTCCGCTTCCGACCGAGACGATCAGGGTGCTGTCGTCCACCTTCCGATGGCCGCGGATCTGGCTCATGCGGAAACAGTCCTGGGCCTCGGTGGCGACGGCGTCGGACATGGCCGAGGCGTGGGCGGCGGAATAGGCCATGGGCGGCGGTTCGGACGCGCAGGCGGCCAGCGCGGCCGCTGCGAACAGGCAAAGGGCGGTTCTCATGGCGTTAGCTCCTGACAGCCATGTTCGAAACGTGAGCGTGCCGCAGGGGGTTCCTGCGGTCCAGCCCTCTGCGGCCTTTCCCGAAACGGCGTTCGCGCCTATGGTCTGCGGCAGTCCTCGGGGGGCCGCGCTTGGGCGGCTGAGAGGCGGGCGAGCCCGCGACCCGTAGAACCTGATCCGGGTCATGCCGGCGAAGGGAAGGCGTCTTGGACCCTCCGGTCCGGAATCCCTCGTCGCCGGCGGCCCATACCCTTTGAGGAGCCGCGCCGGTGAACATTCAGAGCCCGATCGCCAACGCCATTCCGACGGGCGAGCGCCCCGGCTCGCGCAAGGTCTACCAGCCCGGCGTACTGTGGCCGGACATCCGCGTGCCGTTCCGCGAGGTGGCCGTGCATCCCAGCGCCGGCGAGCCGCCCCTGACCCTCTACGACCCCTCCGGCCCCTACACCGACCCCTCGGCGGCCATCGACATCGAGAAGGGCCTGCCGCGCACGCGCGAGCCCTGGGTGGTCTCCCGCGGCGACGTGGAGATCGTCGAAAATCCCCGCGCGGTGAAGCCCGAGGACAACGGCTTCGCCAAGGGCGAGCATCTGGCGCCGGAGTTCAAGGCGCCGCGCCGCGTCTACCGCGCCCGAGCCGGCGCGGCCGTCACCCAGCTGGAGTACGCCCGGCGGGGTCTCGTCACGCCCGAGATGGAATATGTCGCCATCCGCGAGAACCTGCGCCGCCAGGCGGGAGATCCGGCGATCCGCGACGGCGAGGCCTTCGGGGCCGAGATCCCGGACTTCGTGACGCCCGAATTCGTGCGCGACGAGGTGGCCCGCGGCCGGGCGATCATCCCGGCCAACATCAACCACACCGAACTCGAGCCCATGGCCATCGGCCGCAACTTCCTGGTCAAGATCAACGCCAACATCGGCAACTCGGCCGTGCTCTCCACCGTCGCCGACGAGGTGGACAAGATGGTCTGGGCGATCCGCTGGGGCGCCGACACGGTCATGGACCTTTCCACCGGGCGCAACATCCACAACATCCGCGACTGGATCGTCCGCAACAGCCCGGTGCCGATCGGCACGGTGCCGATCTATCAGGCCCTGGAGAAGGTCGGCGGGATCGCCGAGGACCTGAACTGGGAGGTGTTCCGCGACACCCTGATCGAACAGGCCGAGCAGGGGGTGGACTACTTCACCATCCACGCCGGCGTGCGTCTGCCCTTCGTGCCGCTGACGGCAAAACGGGTGACCGGGATCGTGTCCCGCGGCGGCTCGATCATGGCCAAGTGGTGCCTGGCCCACCACCGCGAGAACTTCCTCTACGAGCGGTTCGAGGAGATCTGCGAGATCATGCGGGCCTATGACGTCTCGTTCAGCCTGGGCGACGGCCTGCGGCCCGGCTCCATCGCCGACGCCAACGACGAGGCCCAGTTCGCCGAACTGCGCACCCTGGGCGAGCTCACCAAGGTGGCCTGGAAGCACGGCGTCCAGGTGATGATCGAAGGCCCCGGCCATGTGCCGATGCACAAGATCAAGGCCAATATGGAAGAGCAGCTGAAGCACTGCCACGAGGCGCCGTTCTACACGCTGGGTCCGCTCACCACCGACGTGGCTCCGGGCTACGACCACATCACCAGCGCCATCGGCGCGGCGATGATCGGCTGGTTCGGCACCGCCATGCTCTGCTACGTGACCCCCAAGGAGCACCTGGGCCTGCCCGACCGCGAGGACGTCAAGCAGGGCGTGATCGCCTACAAGATCGCCGCCCACGCTGCGGACTTGGCGAAGGGGCACCCGACCGCGCGCGCCTGGGATGATGCGCTCTCACGCGCCCGCTTCGAGTTCCGCTGGGAAGACCAGTTCAACCTCGGCCTCGATCCGGAGACGGCGCGCGAGTACCACGACGAGACCCTCCCGAAGGAGGCCATGAAGACCGCCCACTTCTGCTCCATGTGCGGGCCGAAGTTCTGCTCCATGAAGATCAGCCAGGAGATCCGCGACTCCGCGGCTCGGCAGAACGACGTGGCGGCCGGCATGGCCCAGATGAGCGAGAAGTTCCGGGCGGAGGGCGGGGAGATCTACGTGCCGGCCGCGCCTGCGGAGTAGCTGCGACCGGATTTGCCGTCCTCGCCGTTTAGGCGTTTTCTGGGCGCGGGAGGAGCAGCCGATGGCCGACCTGGCGAACGGCGCGACCATCGAAGGCGAGGACCTGTCGGCGGCCGATTTCACCGATCGGGATCTCGCCGACCTGCAGCTTGCCGGCTGCACCATCCGCGACGCCCAGCTGCAGGGCGTGATCCTGCAGGGCGCGCGGCTGAAGGGCTGTCGGCTGGTCCGCTGCCGCTTCGCCCACGCCGACCTGCGGGACGCTGTTTTCGAGGACTGCGCCTTCGCCGACGACGAAGGCCATGTCGGCGTGCAGTTCGCCTTTTCACGGCTGGAGGAGGCGCGGTTCGCCCGCTGCGACCTCTCCTTCGCGAAGGTCGAGCGTTCGGGACTCTATGGGGTCGAGATGGAGGCCTGCAATCTGCGCGGCGCGGTCTTCCTGAAGGCCGACTTCGCCCGCGCCTTCGGGCGCAGCGTCGTGCGGTGGGCCGCGGCCTTCCGGGACTGCAATCTGGAACTGGCCGACCTGGCCGAGGCTCGCCTGCCGGGCTGCGAACTGGCCGGATCCAACCTGCGCGAGGCGGTGTTGATCGATGCGGACCTGGAGGGCGCCGACCTGCGCGGCTGCGACCTCTTCCAGGCGCTGACGGCCGGCGCGAAGCTGGCCGGCGCCGATCTCCGCGGCGCGGAGGTGAGCGGGCTGGACCTTCTGGCGCTTGGCAGCCTGGCCGGCCTCAAGATCGCCGCAGACCAGCAGCATCGTCTGCTGACGGCCGTCGGCCTGGATGTCCATCCCGAGTAAAGCGCATCCCGGACAGGCGAGGCTGTCCGGGACTCCTGACGCGCGACGATGCTGACGAGGCGCGCAGGGTCCTGGCGGGGCGCTTGTCTACGTCTGCCAGGATTGAGGCTTGCGCTTAGTCGTCACGGTCGAGCTTGGCCTGGGACGGCTCGTTTGGCCAGACCCGAACCGCCACGGCGACGGTGATGGAGCCGAGAATCGCAACCAGGGCGCCGGCCCACTGCACGGCGTTCATGCCCTGGGCCGCGCAGCGGCCGATGAGGGCGCCGACGGCGAACACCAGGGCGGCGGATCCCCACTCCGCGCCCCAACTCGAAAACAACAGCCTCAGCATGCCAACCCCTGCGGCGGAAACCGGCAGGCATGGAGCCACAATCCCGCTGCGGCGGCGATGTGGCATGGCGCCGCCGGCTCAGGCCGCCAGGGTTTCCCGGCGACGCGGATGGCCCTGCGCGACCTCTCGCAACACGGCGAAGAGCTTGGACGCCTCGATCGGCTTGGTCATGTGCAGATCGGCGCCGGCCTCCAGGCTGGCGGCCTGGTGCTCGGGCAGGGCGTTGGCGGTCAGCATCACCACCGGCGTGGGGCTGAGCGCGCGGGCCGCTTCCCAGCGCCGGATGGCGCGGGTGGCGGTCAGCCCGTCCATCACCGGCATCTGCATGTCCATCAGCACAAGATCGAAGGCGTCGGCGGCGAAGGCCTCGCAGGCCTGTTCGCCGTTCTCCACCGCCACGATCTCCACCGGCAGGTCGGCCAGCAGCACCTGGACCACGCGCCGGTTGGTGGGGTGGTCGTCGGCCAGCAGCACTCGCAGGGCCCGCTCCGGCGTCGTGGCGGCCGGCGCCTGTTCAGCCTGCACGGGGGCGGCCTCGGCGGGCGGCAAGGGCAGCAGCACCGTGAACGTCGCCCCTTCGCCCGGCGCGCCCACGGCGTCGATGGTTCCGCCCATCAGCTCCACCAACTGGCGGGAGATGGCCAGGCCCAGCCCCGAGCCGCCGAACCGCCGGGTCACCGAACCGTCGGCCTGCTGGAAGCGGGCGAACAGCTTGGCCTTGTCGGCGGGGTCGAAGCCGACGCCGGTGTCCTGCACCTCGAGGCGCCAGCGGCCGTCCGGCGCGCGGCGCGCGGCCACAGCCACGTAGCCCTGGTCGGTGAACTTGACGGCGTTGGAGACGAGGTTGGTGAGCACCTGCTTCAAGCGCACCACATCGCCGAGCACCGGGGTGTCCACCGCCGGGTCGATGTCCAGGATCAGGTCGACGCCTTTCTCCTGCGCCCGCGCGCCGGCCAGGGCCGCGACCGCGCGGATCGCCTCGCCGAGGTGAAAGGCCTCCTCGTGCATCTCCACCGCTCCGGTTTCGATGCGGGAAAGGTCCAGCACGTCCGACAGCAGCCGTTCCAGGGTCGCGCCGGAGCCGCGGATGATGCCGACCATCTCGGCTTGGTCGGGGCTGAGCGGCGTGCGCTCAAGGGCCTCGGCGATGGCGCTCACCCCGTTCAGCGGCGTGCGGATCTCGTGGCTCATATTGGCCAGGAACTCGCTTTGGGCGCGGTGGCTCGCCACCAGCTGCATGGCCGCGGCGCGTATGCGGCCCAGCATGATCGCCGCCACCACGGCGAAGGCCAGCAGGACGACGCCGACCGCGGGGGCGGCGCGCGCCAGCATGTTCAGGCCCGGCTTTTCCGGCGTCCAGGCCAGGGTGATGGGCACGTGGCTGGGACTTTCGATCGACACCGCCGCGTCCCCCTTCGGCAGGGGGCGATGGCCCACCGTCATGCGGGCGTTCTCCAGGTGGAATCGCTTGCGCATCACCTCCAGGGCGTCGCCGTCCAGCGGCAGGGCGGTCACCACGATGGGCGCGGTCGCGCCGCGGGGCAGGGCTTCGCCGAGGTCGGGCTGCACCAGGGTGGCGATGGCCAGGTAGGGCTTCCCGTCCCGCACGAAATATCGCGGCGCCTGGACCGCGTTGGCGACGATGTCGTTGGCGCCCATGCCGCCCGGCCGGAACAGCGGCGGCCGCGCGCGCTCGCGGCGGCGGACCTCGGCGATCAGGTCCCTCAGGTCCAGGAACCCTGCATAGGTGGCAGGGGAGACCTGCCTGTCCTCATGGCTGGCGTAGATCGGCCGATCATTGGCGTCGAGGACGAAGATCCACTCCAGGTCCGCCAACTGGCGCGTATAGACCGTCAGGTTGTCATAGGCCCACTTGGCGTCGAACCGGTGATCGAGCTTGCGGACGGCTTCGTCCCAGCTGGTCTGGGGCACGATGGCGCGGCCGACTTCCTGCACCCGGCTCGCCGCACCCTGCAGGACCAGCTTCTCTTCGTGCCGGCGCACGCCGGCGTCGATCTGGCCGGCCAACAGGAACAGGCTGCCCAGGAAAACCGTGATGGCGCCGAGGGCGAGAGCCGCCAATGGCGCCAACAGACGGAAATTCGATCCCAGTCGCACCCGCCTCGAACCCCCGCTGCGATTTGCCACAGGAGAGTGACCGCGGCGCGGTTAAGGAGGGGTGTCTCTCGTGGATGCACGCTCTACGCGAAAGGGCGCGGCGCCTGGCCGCGCCCTTCCCGCTACGGGTTGGGCTCGATCTCCGTGGCCGGGGCCGGGGCCGGGATCGGCGTCGGGGTCGCCGGGGCGGAAGTGATCGGCGGCGGCGTCAGCGACGGCGGGGCGATCATGGGCGCCGCCGCCGACGGGGTCTGCGCCACGGCGGAATAGGGCTGCGGCGCTTCCGGAAGGACGGCGCTAGCCTCGACGCCGGTATCGGCCGCGCTAGCCGCGGCGACGGGGGCTGGAGCGGCGCGCGCGATCTCCCGGCGCGCCGGGGCGCGGGGCTCGGGCGGCGGCGCGGCCTCGGCGGGCGCGGGTTCGGCCTCGGCGACGGGATCCGCCTCCTCCAGCACCGGCGAGGTCTCCGCCGAAGCCAGGCGGAAGGGCTCGGCGGTCGGTTCGCCCGGCGCCTTGGCCGGGATGACGGCCTCTTCTCCGCCGGTCAGGGCCAGATAGCCGACGCCGGCGGCGAGGACGAGCGCAGGCACGCCCACCAGGGCCGCGACGGGGACGCTACGCCGACCGGCCGACGCGCGCGGCTCCCGCGTACGAACAGGCGGGGCGGGGTCGTCCAGCAGCAGTTCGTCGTCCTGCCGCTCCAGCACGGGATCGCGGCCCAGTCCTTGGAAGCTGGGCGCCGGGGGAGCTGCGGCTTCCGGCGGGCGGAAGCTGCGGGGCTCATGCGGCGGGCGCGTGCGAGCCGGCATGTCAAACGTGCCGGTGTCGTCCGGACGGTCGAAGTCCGCGGCGGTGAAATTCGGGCGAGCAAAGGGGCCGTAGTCGGCGGCCATGGTCAGACCTCCCAGATAATCGGTTAGCCTGAAGAACGCGACATCCCATCACATGTTCCGTGATGAAGGATGGGTGAAGCTCTCATGGGAGAAATTCGAAGGAAACTCGTTGAATCTTCCTTGTCCTAGGCTGGATTTAGGGATTTCCGATTCAGCGACTTCTCATCGTGACCGAAAGAATTCGACTCCATATTGTCGACATATTTTGCCGCGATCGCCTCTTAAGCGCCAAATTCTTGCCACCGAGTCTTCGCTGCGGCGCAGGTGAGTCCTCGGCGCCACGGCGCGCCAGAACCCACGCACCCGTGACCGGATGTGGCCATGGCCCTGCTTGACCGCCCCTGGCGGCCCGCCTCAACTGGGGCGCGTCGGAGGGAAAGAATGCGTCTGAAGACCCGTCTCGAGCGTGATTGGCGTTTCCTGCGCGGGCTTAATCGTACGCTGAAGCGGATCAAGACCATTGCGCCGGATTCGTCGAACCTGCTGTGTGACGACCTTCAGGCCGCCGTGGAGGCGTGGCGCGACCGCCGCGCCATCACCTTCGAGGGTCGGACGGTCACCTACGGCGAACTCGACGCGATCGCCAATCGCTATGCCCACTGGGCCAAGGGGCAGAACCTGCGCCGCGGCCAGGCGGTGGCGCTGTTCATGCCCAACCGGCTGGAATATCTCGCCGTCTGGTACGGGCTCAGCAAGATCGGCGTCGTCACAGCCCTGGTGAACAACCAGCTCTCGGGCTTGCCGCTCGCCCACTGCCTGAACATCTCCGGCGCCAGCCATGTCATCGTCGACACGGAGACCTCGCCGGTCTTCGAACAGGCCAAGGCGCTCCTGGAACGGCCCATGCACCAGTGGGTGCTCGGGCCGGCGCATGGCGACCAACGCGACCTCGTCCAGGCGCTGAAGAGCTGCAGCCAGCTGCCGCCCGACCGTTCGGTGCGCGAAGGCATGACCGCGCGGGACACCGCCCTCTACATTTATACCAGTGGAACGACGGGTCTGCCCAAGGCCGCGCGGATCACCCACCTGCGGGCCCAGCTCTATATGCGCGCCTTCGCCGGCGCGACCGGCGCGACCGAGAAGGACCGCGTCTATGTGAGCCTGCCGCTCTACCACGCCACCGGCGGGCTCTGCGGCATGGGCGCGGCCCTGTTGAACGGCGGCTCGGTGGTGCTGCGCAAGAAGTTCTCCGCCAGCCACTTCTGGGACGACGTGGTCGCCGAGGACTGCACCATGTTCGTCTATATCGGCGAGCTCTGCCGCTATATGGTCAATCATCCGGAGACGGAGGCCGAGGGCCGGCACAAGATCCGCCTGGCGTTCGGCAACGGCCTGCGGCCCGACGTCTGGGCGGAGCTGAAGCGCCGGTTCCGCATCCCCCAGGTGCTGGAATTCTATGGCTCCACCGAGGGCAACGTCTCCCTGTTCAATTTCGACGGCCGCACCGGCGCCATCGGCCGGGTGCCCAAGTGGCTGCGCAAGCGCTTCCATATCCGGTTGATCCAGTTCGACGTGGAGACCGAGGAGCCGGTCCGCGGCCTGAACGGGCTCTGCATCGAATGCGGTCCGGGCCAGGTGGGCGAGTGCGTGGGCCTGATCGGCGGCGACGCGCGCAGCGAATTCACCGGCTATGTCGACAAGGCGGCCTCGGAGAAGAAGGTCCTGCGCGACGTCTTCCAGAAGGGCGACGCCTGGTTCCGCACCGGCGACCTGATGCGCATGGACGCCGACGGCTACTACTATTTCGTCGACCGGATCGGCGACACCTTCCGCTGGAAGGGCGAGAACGTCTCCACCGGCGAGGTGGCCGAACGCCTGCAATCGGCGCCGGGCGTGGCCGAGGCCAATGTCTATGGCGTGGCGGTCGAAGGCGCCGACGGGCGCGCCGGCATGGCTGCCATGGTGGTGACGCCGGAATTCGACATCCAGGCCTTCGGCGAGCATGTGGGCCGGGAACTGCCGCCCTACGCCCAGCCGGTCTTCGTCCGCCTGCTGCCCGCCATCCAGACGACCGGCACCTTCAAGCAGCGCAAGGTCGACCTGGTGGCCGACGGCTTTGATCCGGCGAAGATCCGCGGGCCGCTGTTCTGGAAGGATCCGGAGCGCGGCTATGTGAAGATGACCAAGCCCGGCTACGCCAAGATCCAGGCGGGCGGCGTCAAGCTGTAGGCGGGCTCTGCAGAGGGATCTCCATCCGGCAGGTCAGGCCGGCCGGATGGAACGATAGCTCCGTGCGGCCGCCCAGTTCGCCGCGCAGGCTGCGCTCGATGAGGCGCGACCCGAAGCCCTGGCGCTTCGGCGGGGCCACGGCGGGGCCGCCCTCCTCGGTCCAGGTCAACTGCAGCCGCCCATCCGCCACCGACCAGCGCAAGCGCACGCATCCTTCGGCGCAGGACAGCGCCCCGTACTTCGCCGCATTGGTGACCAGTTCGTGGAACAGCAGCCCAAGCGCCAGGGCCTCGGGCGCCGAAAGCTGAACCTCCGGCCCCTCCAGTCTGTACCGTTCGGCGCCGTAGGGGCGGAACTCCAGCGAGATCACCTCCCGAAGCGAGGCGCCGCGCCAGCTGGAGGCGGTCAGCAGGTCGTGGGTGGCCGAGAGCGCCAGGAGCCGCGCCTCGAAGGCTTTTCGGAAGGCCTGCGGATCGGGGGCGCTGCGATGGGTCTGGGCGGCGATGGACTGGACGGTGGCCAGGGTGTTCTTCACCCGGTGGTTCAGCTCGTCGAGGAGCAGCTTCTGCTGGCGCTCGGCCAGCACCCGATCGGTGACGTCCACGCCCTCCACGAACACGCCCTCGGCCGCCCCGTCGGAGCCGAGGATCGGCTGGTAGACGAAATCGATGAAGCGCTCCTCCAGGGGCGCGGACGGGCTCCGGCGCAGGTGCAGGCTCGCGGCCCGTCCGACCACCGGCTCGCGGCTGTGGAACGCCTGCTGCAGAAGGTTCAGGAAGCCCTGGGTGCGGACCTCCGGCAGGGCGTGCTCCACTGGAAGGCCGATCAACGGCCGATCGCCGATCAGCTGCTGGTAGGCGTTGTTCACGAAGCGGAAGACGAAGTCCGGCCCGCTCAGCACCGCCATGAAGCCCGGCGCCTGCATGAAGAGGTCGCGCAACTGGGTGAATTCCTGCAGCAGGGCGCGGTTGGCCTGCTGCATCTGCTCGGCGCGTTGCAGAAGCGTCGTCTCGCCCTCGGCCGGCGGCGACGCGCCGGGGCCGTAGGCGATCTCCTTCAGCCGCTGCAGCTCGGTCACGTCGACGGTGTTCTGCAGGATGAAGGCGACCTGCCCGTCCGCACCGAACAGCGGCGTATGGACCGCCGACCAGTAGCGCATCTCCAGCCCGCCGCCGCGGGCGGCGGGGCGCTCGATCGGATACGGAATCAGGGCCAACACGTCGCGCCGCCCCGTCGCCAGCACCCGCTCGAACGAGCCGCGCAGCATGCGCTCGCTTTCGCCGGAACTGGGAAAGGCCTCGAACAGCCCGACGCCGATCAGCGCCTCGCGCGTCCGGCCGAGGGTTTCCAGATAGGCAGTGTTGACCTCGACGTAACGGAAGTCGCGGTCCAGAATCATGTAAGGACTGGGCAGAACCTCGAACAGCGTCCGGAAGTCGATCTCGTCTGCGCGCAATAGCCCTACCCCGAGGCCTGCGGCGAAATCGACCAGACCGGCCTCACTTACATCCATTGGTCAGACCTGGTCCTCGCGCGACAGAGGGCGAAACGCCGCGGTCTCCCTTACGGTTCCGCTTGAAGGGCGCCCCTGCCGCCAGGCTCCGATTGCCTTATATCTGCGCCCATGCCGACCCTCGAATCCCCGCTGACCGGCGCGGCCCTGATCAAGGACGAGGTGCGCCGCCTGCCCGACGCGCCCGGCGTCTATCGCATGATCGGCGAGGACGGCGAGGTGCTCTATGTCGGCAAGGCGCGCAGCCTGAAGAAGCGCGTGCTGCAGTATGCGCAGGGGCGGTTCCACACCCAGCGCATCGCTCTGATGGTCGACCTGACCCGGGCGATGGAGTTCGTCACCGTCCGCACCGAGACCGACGCCCTGCTGCTCGAGATCAACCTGATCAAGCAGCTGAAGCCGCGTTTCAACGTGCTGCTGCGCGACGACAAGAGCTTTCCCGAGATCGTCATCCGCCGCGACCACGAGGCGCCGCAGCTGCGCAAGCATCGCGGCGCGCATACCATCAAGGGCGACTATTTCGGGCCCTTCGCCAGCGCCTGGGCGGTGAACCGCACCCTGAACACCCTGCAGAAGGCGTTCCTGCTGCGCTCCTGCTCCGACAGCGTCTACGAGACCCGCACGCGCCCCTGCATGCTGCACCAGATCAAGCGCTGCGCGGCGCCCTGCACGGGCCTCATCTCGCTTGAGGACTACGGCAAGCTGGTGGAGGAGAGCGAGAACTTCCTGCGCGGCAAGAGCCGGGCGGTGATGGCGCGCATGGCCGCCGAGATGCAGGCCGCGTCCGACGAGATGGAGTTCGAGCGCGCCGCCCGCATCCGCGACCGCATCCGGGCCCTGTCGTCCGTCGCCCAGGAGCAGCAGATCAATCCCGAGACGGTGGAGGAGGCCGACGTCTTCGCGCTGCACGCCGAAGGCGGCCAGGCCTGCGTCCAAGTGTTCTTCTTCCGCGGCGGCCAGAACTGGGGGAACCGCGCCTATTTCCCCCGCGTGGACAAGTCGGACGAGGACGCCGAGATCATGAGCGCCTTCCTCGGCCAGTTCTACGACGACAAGCCGATCCCGCGCCTGATCCTGACCAATGTGGAGCCGGCCGAATGCGCCCTGCTCTGCGAGGCGTTCGGCATGAAGGCGGGGCGCAAGGTCTCCATCGACCGGCCGCAGCGGGGCGAGAAGCGCCAGCTGGTCGACCATGCCCTGACCAATGCGCGCGAGGCCCTGGGCCGCAAGATGTCCGAGAGCTCGGCCCAATCGAAGCTGCTCGCCGGCGTCTGCGAAGCCTTCGGCCTGGATGCCAGCCCCGAGCGGATCGAGGTCTACGACAACAGCCACATCATGGGCACGAACGCGGTGGGCGGCATGATCGTGGCGGGGCCTGACGGCTTCCAGAAGAGCCAGTACCGCAAGTTCAACATCAAGGGGACCGAGCTCACCCCCGGCGACGACTACGGCATGATGAAGGAGGTGCTGCGCCGCCGCTTCGCCCGTCTGGTGAAGGAGGAGGAGGCCGGCGAGCCCGCGCCCCGCCCGGACCTGGTGCTGATCGATGGGGGCGCCGGGCAGCTCGCCGCCGCCATGGAGGTGATGGCGGACCTCGGCGTCGACGACATCCCGGTGGTGGGCGTCGCCAAGGGACCGGACCGGGACGCCGGGCTGGAGCGGTTCTTCATCCCCGGCAAGGAGCCCTTCATGCTCGAGCCGAAGTCGCCAGTGCTCTATTACCTGCAGCGGCTGCGCGACGAGGCTCACCGCTTCGCCATCGGCAGCCACCGCACCCGCCGCTCGATGGACCTGAAGAAGAATCCCCTCGACGAGATCGAGGGCGTCGGTCCCGGCCGCAAGCGGGCCCTGCTGCACGCCTTCGGCTCCGCCCGCGGCGTCTCCCGCGCCTCGGTGGAGGATCTGGCCAAGGTGGAGGGAGTCAGCCAGGCGCTGGCCCAGCGCATCTTCGACTTCTTCCGCAAGGCCTGAAGGGAACGAAGCGGCCGCGCCGCGCGCTCCTCAGGATCGAACCGTTAAGCTTGCCGGAGCCCGCCATGACCTTTCGCACCCTGTCCGTCGTCCTGGCTCTATCTCTCGCATCCCCCAGCCTCGCCCTGGCGAGCAGCCCCGAAGCCTGGGCGGAGTTCCGGACCGAGGTCCGCGCCCGCTGCCTCTCGGCGGCGCAAGGGCAGGGGATGCGCAATCCGGAGGTGATCGTCCACCCCGTCGGGACCCCGTCTTACGGCGTGGGGGTTCTGCGGGAGGGCGCGGATAAGCGAATCTGCGTCTATCGTAAGGCCGAGAAGACGGTCGAGCTGACGCCGGCCACCTGACCACGCGCGAACGGGACCGCCCATGAAAGCCCTGCCGAACCTGCTGACCTCCATGCGGCTGGTGCTGACGCTGTTCGTCTTCCTGGCGCTCGCCGGGGCGGCGGGGGGAATTCCCTACGTCAGCGAACGCCTGACGCCGGACGCCCAGTTCGCATTGCTGCGTTGGGCCTTCTGGGCCTTCGTCGTCGCCGCGGTGACCGACTTCTTCGACGGCTGGCTGGCGCGCAAGCTGGACGCGGTCACCGTCTGGGGCGCGATCCTCGACCCGATCGGCGACAAGGTGCTGGTCTGCGGCGCGATCCTGGGCCTGCTGGCGCTGGGCGGTCAGCCGGCCGTGGTGCTGCCGGCCGGCCTGATCCTGTTCCGCGAGTTCACGGTCAGCGCCCTGCGCGAGGTGGGCGCCGGCAAGGGGGTGAAGCTGCCCGTCACCCTGCTGGCCAAGTGGAAGACCACGATCCAGCTCACGGCGCTGGCCGGCGAACTGTTGGTCGCCTCCTGGGCCGCCTTCGACCTGCCGGCCGACCCGGCGATCCAGGGGCCGGTGGTGGTCACCGCCCATACGCTGCTGTGGGTCGCGGCGATCGCCACCATCATCACCGGCGCCCAGTACTGGGAGCAGACTCGCAAGGCCCTCAAGGAATAGCCGCCACGACCGGGCGTTGCCGCCGCGCCCGCTACCCGCCTATTCTAAGCGGGCGCAGGCATGGGAGGGCGCGATGTTGGGGTTTCGGGTTCTGTTGGCTGTTCTTTGGCTGGGCCTGGCGGCCTACACCGGGGTGGTCATAGCGCGCAACGGCCTGGATCTGCTGCCGATCTTCTTCGGCGATATCTACAAGGTCGGCTGGCCGGGCCAGTTCAACCTCGACTTCCTCTGCTTCCTGGTGCTTTCGGCGCTCTGGACCGCCTGGCGAAACGGCTTCAATCCCGTCGGCCTCGGACTTGCGGTCCTGGCGTTCTTCGGCGGGGCGGGCTTTCTGCTGCCCTACCTGCTCATCCTGTCGATACAGGCGCGAGGCGACATGAAGGCCGTCCTGCTGGGACGGGCGGCCTAGGCTTCAGCGCCGGCCTGCTCGGCACGCGTGGCGCGCGCATGGGCGACCGTGGCGTCGTAGAGATCCTGTCCGCCAAGGCTGGATCCAGGCCGGACGCCGCCGGCCAGCGCCAGCTCCGGCGGCGCAACTTCCGGTCCCTCGCCCGGTGGTAGGGGCGGGGTGAAGTAGCCGAGCGCATAGCTGCCCATGGCGTAGCCAAGCAGCGCCTGCAACTCGGGTTCGAGGGTGGCGGCGATCTCCGGAGGGCAGGAGAGGTATTGGTTTTCTTCCTGGCGCAGCCAGCCCAGCGCATAGGTGATGTTGAGCCCCCAGCGGTCGGCCTCGCTGTCGTTGGCGCCGCCGCCGTGGAAGACCGAGCCGGTATAGACCAGCACCGAGCCGGGCCGCATCTCCGCCTTGGCGATTTCGTGCGGCTCCGCCTTCCGGTCGTCGGGCCAGTTCACCGAGCCCGGGACCACCCGGGTCGCACCGTTCTGAGCCGTGAAGTCGGTCAGCGCCCAGATGGTGTTGAGCTGCGGCTCCAGATGCGAAAGCCCCCGGCCCCAAGCCCAGCGGTCGCGGTGGATCGGCTGGGCGCCCTGGCCGGGCATGATCCGGATCAGCTGGGTAAGGTGAAGCTGATAGCGCAGGCAGTTGGGCTTCAGCACCGCCTCGCATAGAGCATGGATACGCCGATCCATCACCAGTCGCCTCGAGAGCGGCGAGCGCGCCACCAGCGCCCCGGTGCGGGTGGTGCGCGTTCCCGAGAATACGTCCCGCCCTGGCTCGGTGGCCTCGACGTAAGGAGCGAGCTCGGCGACCAGGGCGTCCACCTCGGACGGCGACAGGGCGTCGTCCAGGATCAGCGCCCCGTCGCGGGCGAGCACGGCCGCGATTTCGCCGGAAGGCGCATCGGCTGGCAGGTGGACCAGGCTTGGCATGGGCGGGCTTCCTCCGGTGCGGATAGTGCGCGGGGAGGGGTGGAGAGTCACGCGCTCACGGCGTGGGGGGGGCAGCCCTGGCGGGCTGCCCCCTGGCTATCGCCCCTAAGCTGGAGCCTTCTCCGCCGTGCGCGCCTTCACCCGCTCCATCCAGGCCGTCAGGTTCTTGTTCTCCGGGGCGAGCGGCTGGCCGACCTGGGCGCCGAACTGGAGGAAGCAGAAGAGCAGGATGTCGGCCAGGGTGAAGCGGTCGCCCGCGATCCAGGTCTTGCCGGTCATCAGGCCGTCGAGCCAGGTCAGCTTCTCGCGAGCCAGGGCCTTGAAGTCGTCGGCGGCCTGCGGAATGCAGCGAATGCGGCTCTGGAACAGCGGCAGGCCCTCGGCGAAGCGGAAGCCAGCGCCCATGGGCTCGCAGATATTGAGGTCGATGCGGCGAACCCACATGCGGGTCTGGGCGCGTTCCTCGGCCGTGCTCCCGATAAGCGGCGGCGTGGGGAACTTCTCGTCCAGATATTCGCAGATCGGCAGGATCTCGGAGAGGTAGGAGCCGTCGTCCAGCTCCAGGCACGGCAGCTGGCCGGCCGGGTTCTTCGCCAGGTACGGGGCCTGGCGGTTCTCGCCGGCCATCAGGTCGACCTTCTCGGTCGGCAGCTCGACGCCCTTTTCGGCCAGGAACATGGCCACCACGGCCGGGTTCGGCCCTACCGACGTATAGAACTTCATGCCGTCCTCCCTTGGATCTGACGCGGCGGCAGTGTGCGCCGGGTTACGCGAGGGCGGGCAAGCGCTTTCGTCTATGACATCGGGTTGGGCGAGGGCGGCGGGTCCGGCGGGAGGGGGATGAACTCCTGGTCGTCGGCGTCGGGCAGCTTCATGCGGCCGGCGCGCCAGTCGGCCTTGGCCTGTTCGATCCGGTCCTTCGAAGAGGAGACGAAGTTCCACTCGATGAAGCGCGGGCCGACCGGCTCGCCGCCCAGCAGCATGACCACGGCGGGCGAGAGCGCCTGGGCGACCAGGGCCTGGCCGGGCTGCAACACAGCCATCTGGCCTTCGGTCAGCCGCTGGCCCGCCACCTCCACCTCGCCGCGGGCCACATAGAGGGCGCGCTCTGGGTATTGAGCCGGGATCTCGGCCCGGGCGCCGGGCTCCAGCGTCCAGTGCACGTAGAACATCGGCGAGTGGATGTTCACCGGCGACTTGGCCCCGAAGGCTTCTCCCGCGATCAGCCGGGCGGTCAGGCCGCCACCCTCATAGGCGGGCAGGCTGTCGGCTTCGTGGTGGTCGAAGCTGGGGGCGATCTCCTCGTCTCCGTCCGGCAGGGCGATCCAGGTCTGGATGCCGTCCATGCGTCCGCCCTGTGCGCGCAGGGTCTCGAAGCGCTCCGAATGGGTGACGCCGCGGCCCGCCGTCATCCAGTTCACTTCGCCCGGCCGGATCGGCTGGATGGCCCCGACGGAGTCCCGATGAGTCATCTCGCCTTCGAAGAGGTAGGAGAGGGTGGAGATGCCGATGTGCGGATGCGGGCGCACGTCGACCTCGCGGCCGAAGCCGGCCTGGAACTCCGCCGGACCCATATGGTCGAAGAAGATGAACGGGCCGACCATTCGGCGTCTGGCGAACGGCAGGACGCGCCCCACCTCGAAGCCGCCGAGGTCCTTGCGGCGCTGGTCGATGACGAGCTCGATCATTGGAGGGCTCCTGGGGCGGGACGGAGCCAGGATAGAGCCTCAGACGGGCTTGCACAGGGGGCGGTGGCAGATACCTGCCGGGTCATCCCGGTTTCGGCGTAGCGGAAGACCGGGACGACACATTGGGGAAGGGCCTCAGCCGTGGCTGCTCACATAGGGGCTGACCAGGCCCAGCGGCGCGGCGGTGGTGTTCTTCACCGCGCGGATGACGATGCGGCTTTCGATGTTGGAGACCAGGCCCAGCGACAGGATCTTGTCCCTCAGGAAGTCGTCGAAGGCGTGCATGTCGCGCGTGACGATGCGCAGTTCGTAGTCGGCCGCGCCGGTCACGGTGGCGCACTGCACCACCTCCGGCAGCTTGGTGATCGCTGTCTCGAAGGCGTCGAGGTTGTCCTTGGTCGGCAGGGAAAGCTTGACCGTGCAATAGACCTCAAAGCCCAGGCCCAGCCGTTCGCGGTCCAGGATCGTCACCCGGCGCTGGATGACGCCGGCGTCCTCCAGCCGCTTGATCCGCCGCCAGCAGGGGCTGGAGGACAGTCCGACGCGCTCGGCGATCTCGGCCACGGACAGGCCGGCGTCGTGCTGGATGAGGTCGAGAATCTTGGCATCGACCGCGTCGAGGGCCTCGGACAAGTTTTCCTCCTTCTTTCGCCGCATCCGGGCGTCATTCTTGCCCCGGAACCGTCTGTGGGGGGCACGCCTTTAGCAAGCAATTCCCGGCAACCTATATGATGTTCTAGCGCCATTAGGGAGCCGAAAAGGAAAGAAATTGCAATGCGCCACGCCGATGTGACGCTCGACGACAAATTCCTGCTCACAGAGGGTCGGGTCTTCATCACCGGCGTGCAGGCGCTGCTGCGGGTGATGATGGACCAGCGGCGCCTGGATCAGGCGGCCGGGCTGAACACGGCGGGCTTCATCTCCGGCTATCGCGGCTCGCCGCTGGGCGGGCTCGACCAGCAGGCCCACCGCGCAGGGAAGTTCCTGAACGACGCCGAGGTGGTCTTCAAGGAAGGCCTGAACGAGGACCTGGCCGCCACGGCTGTCTGGGGCAGCCAGCAGGCCAACCTCTTCCCCGGCGCCAGGTACGACGGCGTCACCGGCATGTGGTACGGCAAGGCGCCGGGCGTGGATCGCACGGGCGACGCCTTCAAGCACGCCAACTTCGCCGGAACCTGGCCCAAGGGCGGCGTCCTCGCCGTGGCCGGCGACGACCACACCTGCAAGTCTTCGACCTTGCCCTCCCAATCGGAGTTCGCCTTCCAGGACTTCGAGATGCCGGTGCTCTCGCCGGCCGACGTGCAGGAGGTGCTGGATTACGGCCTGATGGGGATCGCCATGTCGCGGTTCTCCGGCCTGTGGGTGGGCCTTATCGCGCTGGCCGACACCATGGATTCCGGCGTCACCATCGACATCTCCCTGGACCGCCACCGGATCGCTGCGCCGACCAATTTCAACATCCCGCCCGGCGGGCTGGGCATTCGGCGGAAGGACCAGCCGCTGGACAAGGAGCGGCGGCTGCGGGCGTTCAAGCTTCCTGCCGCGCTCGCCTTCGCCCGCGCCAACCGGATCGACCGGGTGGCGCTCGCCGCCCCGCGACCGAGGCTCGGCATCGTCTGCCAGGGCCAGGCCTATAAGGACGTGATGGAGGCCTTCGCGGCCATGGGGCTCTCGCCGGCCCAGGTCGCCGATCTGGGGGTGGCGATCTACAAGGTCGGCATGCCTTGGCCCCTGGAGCCCACCGGCCTTCGCGCCTTCGCCGCGGGGCTGGAGACCCTGATGGTGGTCGAGCACAAGCGGCCGCTGATCGAGACCCAGGCGCGCGCGGCGCTCTACGACCTGCCGGCCCACGCCCGGCCGAAGGTGGTGGGCAAGACCGACGAGCAGGGCCATCCGCTGCTCTCGGAGCTGTCGGCGCTTTCGGTGGCCGAGGTGGCGCTCGCCATCGCCGACCGCCTGCCGCCGGGCCCGCACATGGAGCGGGTGCATGACTATCTGAGCCGTGTCTCGGCCGCCTCCATGGCGGCGGTGACCCTGGCGGCCGAGCAGCAGCGCAAGCCCTATTTCTGCTCGGGCTGCCCGCACAACAGCTCCACCCGCCTGCCGGAAGGCTCGCGGGCCCTGGCCGGCATCGGCTGCCACTACATGGCCAGCTTCTCGGACCCCAACACCGACCTGACCAGCCACATGGGCGGCGAGGGCCTCACCTGGGTGGGGGCTGCGCCCTTCACCGAGGAGAAGCACGTCTTCGTCAATCTGGGCGACGGCACCTACAACCACTCCGGCTCGCTGGCGATCCGGGCCTCGGTCGCGGCCGGCAGCAACATCACCTACAAGCTGCTGTTCAACGACGCTGTGGCCATGACCGGGGGCCAGCAGGCCGAGAGCGGCTTCACCCCGTCCCAGATCACCCGCCAGCTGGCGGCCGAGGGCGTGGCCAAGACCGTGATCGTCGCCGACGATCCCTCTCGCTACGAAGGCGTCAGCGACCTTGCGCCCGGCGTGGAGGTCAAGCCGCGCTCCGACCTGATCGCCGTGCAGAAGATGCTGCGCGACACGCCCGGCACGACGGTCATGCTCTACGACCAGGTCTGCGCCACCGAAAAGCGCAGGCGGCGCAAGCGCGGCAAGATGGAGCAGGCGCCCAAGCGGGTGTTCATCAACCACCTGGTCTGCGAAGGCTGCGGCGACTGCAGCCGGGCCTCGCATTGCGTGTCGGTGGAGCCGCTGAACACCGAGTTCGGCCGCAAGCGCAAGATCAACCAGTCGAGCTGCAACCAGGATTATTCCTGCCTGGACGGCTTCTGCCCCTCGTTCGTCACCATCGAGGGCGGCGAGAACGCCCAGGCCAAGAGCCTGCCGGCCCTGACCGCCGAGTCCACGCCCCTGCCGCAGTTCGAACCGCTGGAAGGCGTGCGCAACATCGTCTTCACCGGCATCGGCGGCACCGGGGTGACGACGGTCGCCTCGATCCTGGCCATGGCCGCCCACGTGGACGGCCGCGCCGCCTCGGTGGTGGACATGACGGGCCTCGCCCAGAAGGGCGGGGCGGTGTTCAGCCATGTGCGGATCGGGGAGACCGAGGAGACGGTGGTCGGCGGCCGGGTGCCGGCGGCCAGCGCCCACGTGCTGATCGCCTGCGACATCCTTTCGGCCGCAGGGGCCGACGCGCTCGCCCTTTACGCCAAGGACCGCACCGTGGCGGTCGGCAACGAGGACTTCGCCCCCACCGCTGACTTCGTCACCGACCGGGACGTGCGGTTCGATTCGGCGGCCATGGCGCGGCGGATCAAGGCGGCGGCCAAGTCCTACGACGAGGCGCCGGCGCATCACCTGGCGGAGACCAATTTCGGCGACGCCATCTACGCCAACATGATCATGGTCGGCTTCGCCTGGCAGAAGGGGCTGATCCCGATCTCCAGCCGGGCGGTCTATCGGGCGATCCGCCTGAACGGCGTGGCGGCCGAGGCCAATCTGCAGGCCTTCGAGCTGGGCCGCCGGGTGGCGCACGATCCCTCGCTGCGGGGGCCGGCCGAGGCCGACGTCCCGACCCCGGAGACCATGCCGCTTCCCGAGCTGATCGCGCATCGAGCCAAGGAACTGACGGCCTATCAGAACGCCGCCTATGCGAAGCGCTATCTCGACCGCGTGGACCGGACGGCCAAGGCCGAGGCGATCTTCGGCTCCGAAGCCCTGACGCGGGCCGTCGCGACCAACCTCTACAAGCTGATGGCCTACAAGGACGAATACGAGGTCGCCCGGCTCTATACCGACGGCCGTTTCGCCGAGGATCGCGCCGAGACCTTCAAGGGGGGCAAGACCAAGGTCTGGCTGTCGCCGCCGCTTCTGGCGCCGAAGGATTCGGAGGGCCGGCCGCGGAAGATCGCCTTCGGCGGCTGGATGCTGGACTACGGCTTCCCGGTCCTGGCGCGGCTGAAGGGCCTGCGGGGCGGCGTGTTCGATCTCTTCGGCGCCAGCGAGGAGCGGAAGATGGAGCGTCGTCTGATCGCCGAATACGAGGCCGGGCTCGACCGTCTGCTGGCCGGCCTCACGGGCGACACCCACGCGCTGGCCGTCCAGCTCGCCCAGGTCCCGCAAGGGATCCGCGGCTTCGGCCATGTGAAGGAGGCTTCGGTGAAGACCGCCAAGGCCGAGGAGGCGGCGCTCTGGCGACGCTGGGACGCCGTTGCATCTGCAGAGGGCGCGACCAAGAACCCGCAGGTCGAGCCCGCCTGAGGCCTTGGCGGCGGGGCGCAGTCACGCTTAGGGTGGCGCCTTTCCCGGGGGACAGGTGCGTGGCCGCCCCGCTTTTCGCGAGTGCTTATGGGCCAGACGCCGGCTGAGGCCGATCCCAATCCGCAACCCGCACGCCGAAGCTTCCTGCGGCGCTGGTGGTTCGACGTCGTTCTCTGGAAGCGGATCCTTGTCGCCCTGGTCCTGGGGGCGATCGCCGGCCTGGTGCTGGGCGAGGCGGCGGAAGGGATCAAGTGGCTGGGCGACCTGTTCGTGCGGCTGATCCGCATGGTGGTGGTGCCGCTGGTCTTCGTCTCCATCGTCGCCGGCGTGGCGGCGCTGGGCGATCCCAAGCGCCTGGGCTCCCTCGGCGGCAAGACCCTCTTCCTCTATGTGGCGACCACCGCGGTCGCGGTGGCCCTGGGCCTGGGGCTGGGTTCGCTGTTCAACGCCGGAGCGGGCGTGAGCCTGGCGGGCGTGGAGCCGCACGTGCTTGGAAGTCCGCCGACGGTGCGCGACCAGCTCCTCGGCATCGTGCCGCTCAATCCGGTCCAGGCCCTGGCCAATGGCGACATCCTGGCGGTGATCTTCTTCTCGATCCTCGTCGGCGCGGCGATCCTGGCCATCGGCGAGAAAGCCGAGCCCGTGCGCAAGCTCTTCGACGCCGGCGTGGAGGTGGTGCTCTATATCGTCCGCGTGGTGATGGAGATCGCGCCCTTCGGCGTCTTCGCCCTGATCGCCTGGGTGATGGGCACCGCCGGCCTTTCGGTCTTCGTGCATGTGGGGCTGCTGGCCGCGGCCCTGGTGACGGGGTGCCTGCTGCAGATCGTGATCGTACACGGCGGCCTGATCCGCTTCGCCGCCGGGCTGCCGGCGCGGATATTCTTTCGCGACATCGGCGATTCGGTGATGGTGGCCTTCTCCACCTCATCCTCGGCCGCGACCCTGCCGGTCTCCATGCGGGTGGCGGAGAAGAACCTGGGCGTCAGCCACACGGTGGCCTCCACCGCCCTGCCGCTGGGCGCCACCATCTCCATGGACGGCACGGCGCTCTATATCGGCCTGCTCACCATGTTCGCGGTCCAGGCCTTCGGGCTGGAGCTGACCTTCGCCCAGCTGGCCCTGGCGGGCTTGACCACGACCCTGGTCTCCATCGGCACCGCGCCGATCCCCTCGGCCTCGCTCTTCATGCTGGCTGCGGTGCTCTCGAGCGTGGGGGTCAGCGCGGAGCAGACGGCCCTGGTGGTGGGCTTCATCCTGCCGTTCGACCGCCTGCTCGACATGACCCGCACCGTCGCCAACAACACCTCCGACCTCGCCGTGGCCGTGACCGTGGCCAGGTGGGAAGGCGAGCTGGACGAAGAGGTCTATCTGGCCAAGCCGGTGGAGTAGGGGCGGCGCGCGGCCGCCCCCAGCCTCCGGTTCAGGCGGCGCGGTCCAGCCTGGCCTCGTCTCCCCGCGCCAGCGGCCTTGCATTGGCGCGCTCGGTGAGGAGCGCCCGGCCCAGCCCGTCTTGTCCGCCCCGCTGCGCCGCGGCGATCAGGGTGAGGTCGATCAGGTCGCGCTGGGCGTGGCTGCCGCCGAAGCGGGCCGCGCGATTGCGGACCCGGCGCAGGCGGTCGATGGCCGTCACGTAGTCGCCCTCGGCGAAGGCCTTGTAGCCCTCGGTGAGCGGTAGTCCGACGTCGCGGATCATGCTCGGGTTGTCGCCGGAACCGGCCATGGCGGCCTTCTGGGCTTCGATGACGCCCCGAGCGGCGTCCGGATGGCCTGCGCCGAGAAAGGCGAGCACGGCGTGGGCGTCGCAGAAGGCCGACTGGCCGAAGGCGGCCGAGGTCTTCTCGTAATTGTCGGCCACGCGCCGCCAGCGTTCGCCCCCAACCTCCACGCCCAGCAGATGCAGCCGCCAGAGCAGGGCTGCGGCGTCGAGCATGTCGAAGGACATGTCCGAAGCGGCGCCATAGATCGGTCCGTCGAAGAGCCGGAGCACTTCGGCGGTCTCGCCCAGGCCCAAGTGGAAGAGCGCCGTGTGCCACCAGTTGTGGACGCTGAAATAGCTGTCGGTCTGCCAGCCGGTGCTCTCCCGCATCATCCAGGCCAGGCCGTCGCGGCGGCGGTCTTCCATCTCCATCACGTGGGCGACGGCGTGTTGGGCCCAGGTGTTGCCCGGCTCCAGTTCGATGGCGCGGCGCCCGGCGGCTTCGGCGCGCGCGTAGAAGCCGGCCTCCTCCAGGCCGAAGGCCAGCATGCCCAGCACGCCGCTGTAGTTCGGCATGTCGTCCGACCAGGCGGGAAGGGCGCGGGCGATCCGGTCGCGCAGCATGCGGGAGTCGCCCAGGCAGAAGTCCATCAGCTGGCCGGCCTGCAGGGCGTGGCTGTCGCGCGGGTGTTCGATGGTGACGTCCTCGAGGATCCGGCCGGCGGCGGAGAAGTCGCCCTCCACCATGCAGGCGAGCGCCTGGACGTGGCCTGTTTCGCGCGTATCGGCCGGCAGCGTCGCGGCCGAGCGGAAGGCGGCGACGCCCATCGCCTGGGCCTCCGGGTTCGTGCCGACCAGCAGCAGGTCGGCGGTGAGCACGTGGGCCATGACGAAGCCCGGGCTGTCGGCCACGGCTTCGGCCAGCAGGCCGAGCGGGTCGCCCCGCATGGAATGGTAGAGGGTGAGCGCCTGGCCGTAGAGGTCGGCGGCTTTGTAACTGGCGCCGGTCAGCGGCAGCCCAGCATGATCCTTAATCGGCATATCGGTGTTCCTTCATTGGGGCCGCGAGAGGTATAAGCATCCTTCGGCCGGCTCCACCGGTCGCGTGGTCGGTTCGCGACGGCTGCAAGTTTTCCCTTGTACGACAAGGTGTTTGGCGCGCGGCGGCGACGACGGAGGCGCTCGATGAACCAGGAGATCCTGGAGAAAACCACACCGGCGGTGCAGTCGAAGGGGGCGCGGACGCGCGAAAGGATCCTCGATCTCGCCTATCGCGCCATCATCCAGAAGGGCTTTGCGGCCACGTCCATCGAGGAACTGGTGGCGGCCGCCGGCATCACCAAGAGCGGCTTCTTCTATCACTTCAGGGACAAGAACGACCTCGCCCGACAGATCCTGGAGCGCTACCAGACCGAGAACAACGCCTTCCAGGACGAATTGATCGCCCAGGCGCGCGACCTGTCGGACGATCCGCTGCACAGCTTCCTGATCTTCCTGAAGCTCTATGCCGAGGCGATGGTGAACTCGATCGAGAACCATCCCGGCTGCCTGGTGGCCACCATCACCTTCCAGGATCAGGCCTTCGATCGCTCGGTGGCGCAGATGAACGTGGACGACCTGCGGGCCTGGCGTCAGCGCTACCTGGCCTGGCTGGAGGAGATCGCCGAAACCTATCCCCCGCGCGCGGGGGCAGATCTGGTCGCCCTGGCCGATGGCGTGTTCGGCGTCACCGCCTCGGCCCTGACCATGGCCATCGCCCTCGGCGAGCCGGAGATCATGCGGCGCCAGATCCTGCTCTATCGCGACCAGGTGCGGTCGGTCTTTTCCCGCTGAACTACTTCGCCGCGGCGCGCACCGCGGCTATAAACGCCTCGCGCGCCTCGTGCAGGTCGCGGCCTGTGGCCCGCGGCCAGGCGGAGTTGACGACGATCACGAGGTTCTCCTCCGGCACGACCGTGATCGACTGGCCGAAAATGCCGCGCGCCTGATAGCTACCGTCCGTGTTGATCCACCAGAAATAGCCGTAGCCGCCGGCGGCCGGGTTGTCGGGACTGACGGCGATGTGGCTGCGCGTCGCCTCCTGCGCCCAACCGTCGGGCAGCACCTGCCGCCCGCCCGCCACGCCGCCGCCGAGCATGAACACTCCCAGCCGGCCGTAATCGCGCAGGGTCATGGACATGCAGCAGCCGCCGCGCTCGTGCCCGGCCACGTCCTCGATCCAGATGGCGTCCTGCTCCATGCCGAAGGGCGCCCAGATCTTCTCCGAGAGATATTGGGCGAGCGGCTTGCCCACCGCCTTGGAGACCACGATGCCGGCAAGGTCCGTCTCACCGGTGGAATAGTTGAACTTCGTCCCCGGCGGGACCGCGCGGGGCAGGCGGCGCATATAGCTGACCACCGGATTGACGCCCGCTTCGAGGACCGAAAGCCCGACCTTGGCGACGTCGGAGTTCAGGTCGGTGTAGTCTTCGTTCCACTCCACGCCCGAGGTCATGGTGAGGAGCTGGCGGACCGTCACCTCGTCATAGGCCGAGCCCTTCATCTCGGGGATGTAGCGGCTGACCGGATCATCCAGGCTCTGGATGAAGCCATCCTTCACCGCCGCGCCGGCCAGGGTGGCGGTCACCGACTTGGCGACGGAGAAGGAGGTCCAGCGGTCGTCAGGGCCTCGGCCGAGGCCGTAGCGCTCCAGGATAACCTTGCCGTCCTTGATCGCCAGCACGCCGGAGGCGCGATAGGCCTCCATGAAGCTCTCGACCGTGTGGCGCACGCCGCCGATCTCGAACGCCGGATCGATCGCGGTTCCGGCCGGCAGGGGGAAGACGCTCTCACCGCGCTTGACCACCTGGTGGGCGGCCACCGTCTCCATGCTGCGATAGCCGGTCTTCTGCTGCTCGAAGCTCCAGGTGAGGATGGAATTTTCGGCCGGCGGCGGGGCGTCCTGCGCCAGGGCCGAAAGCGGAGCCAGAAGAACCGCCGTCGCGCAGGCGGCCAAACGCGTCATACGAACCAAAACGCCCTCCTTGAAGTCTTCCCTTGCGGCCAAGCTAGGCGGTCGTCGGCGGTTTGCATATGGCGGGGCTTCCGCTAGGCCAGGAGACGATGGCGGATTTCGATTTCGATGCGGTGGTGGTCGGCGCGGGCGCGGTGGGGCTGGCCTGCGGCTACGCGCTTTCCCGGCGGGGCTTGACGGCGGCTGTGCTCGAAGCGGGGCCGATCATCGGCGAGGGGGTCTCGGCCCGCAATTCCGAGGTGATCCACGGCGGGCTCTACTACGCCACGGGTTCGCTGAAGGCGCGGCTGTGCGTGGCGGGGCGGCGCGCCCTCTATCCGTTCCTGGAAAGCCACAAGGTCGCCTACGACAAGTGCGGCAAGCTGGTTGTAGCGACGAGCGTCGAGGAAATGGGCCGGCTGGAGGCGATCCTCGACCAGGCCCGCACCAACGAGGTCGAAGGCATGGCCTGGCTCTCCAAGGCGCAGGCCCTGGCGCTGGAGCCGGAGCTTTCCTGCGAGGCGGCGCTGATCTCGCCCGAGAGCGGTGTGTTCGACAGCCATGGCTACATGCTGGCCCTGCAGGGGGAGATCGAGGCCGCCGGCGGGGCGGTGGTCACCTCCACGCCGTTCGAAGGCGCGACGCCCCTGGAAGCCGGCGGCTTTTCCGTCCAGGCGGGCGGCGAGCAGCCGACCATGCTCTCCGCACGGTATCTGGTCACGGCGCCCGGGCTCTCCGCCCAAGCGGTGGCCGCCCGGATCGAGGGCTTCCCGCAGGCGACCATCCCCCCGCTGCACTACGGCAAGGGGGTCTATTTCCGGCTGAGCGGCAAGGCGCCGTTCGCGCGGCTGATCTATCCGCCACCCATCCCCGGCGCGCTCGGCACCCATTATCGTCGCGACCTCGGCGGCCAGGCGGTGTTCGGTCCGGACCTGCAGTTCGTGGACGAACTGGACTACAGCGTCGATCCGGAGCGGGCAGGGGAGTTCTACCGCTATATCCGCAAGTTCTGGCCGGGCCTGCCGGACGGGGCGCTCTCGCCCGATTACGCCGGCATTCGGCCCAAGCTGCATGGGCCGGGAGAACCGCAGGGCGACTTCCGCATCGACGGGTCTGAGGCGCATGGCCTCGAGGGTCTCGTCGCCCTGTTCGGCATCGAGAGCCCCGGCCTGACCTCGTCGCTGGCCATCGGCGAAGAGGTTGCCGCCCGCCTGAGCCTTTGAGGCGCCTTCAGCTTACGACGAAGGCGCAGCTCTCGCCGATGGTTGGGCGGGAGACGACGATCCGCGACAGGCCGGGGAACTTAGGCTTCAGCCGCTCGGCGAAATACAGGCACAGGTGTTCCAGCGTCGGCCGCTCCAGACCGGGCTTCTCGTTGAGCAGGCCGTGGTCCAGTTCGGCGGCCACGGCCTTCAGCGCCGCGTCCAGGTCGGCGAGGTCGGCCACCCAGCCCACCGGCTCCTGCGGCGCGCCGCGCACGCTCGCCTCCACCTTGAAGGAATGGCCGTGCAGGTTCGTATAGGGCCGGTGTTCCGGCCCCTCGGCGAAATAGTGCGCCGCGTCGAAGGTCGCGGCCTTGGTGATCTCGAAGACAGGTGCGGTCATTGGGGGAGGTCTTGGGGGCGCCCTGGAGCCTGCGGCCTTCAGGGAATGCCCAGGTATTTGTGAGTCTGGACGCTTAAACGCCAGCGAGGGTGGGCGAGGCAATAGGCGATCGCCTTTTCGGTGTTCTCGACCCGGTCGGGCCCGTCCATGGGCTGCAGCAGGAAGCGTTCGAAATCGAGGTGCTCGAAGGCGGCCGGATCGACGCCGGTCTGCGGATAGACCAGCTTCAGCTCCTGACCCGTCGTCTGGGCGAGGGCTGCGTCGGCCTTGGGGCTGACGCAGATCCAGTCGATCCCCGGGGGCGCTGGCATGGTGCCGTTGGTCTCCAGCGCGATGCGGAAGCCGCGGGCGTGGAGCGCGGCGATCAGGCCCTCGTCGAGCTGCAGCAGCGGTTCGCCGCCGGTGCAGACCACCAGGCGCTCGTCCGGCCCGCCGGCCCAGGCCGCCTCCACCGCATCCGCGAGCGCTTCGGCGTCGGCGAAGCGCCCGCCGCCCGGCCCGTCCATGCCCACGAAGTCCGTGTCGCAGAAGGTGCAGACCGCCGCTGCCCGGTCCTCTTCACGGCCGGACCACAGGTTGCAGCCGGCGAAGCGGCAGAACACCGCCGCGCGGCCGGCTTGGCCGCCTTCCCCTTGCAGGGTCAGGAAGATCTCCTTGACGGCGTAGCTCACCCGGCGACCTCCGGGCGGCCGGCCTCGAGCCATTCCGCCCAGCCCCGGGCGCGCAGCTCGCAAGCCGGGCAGTCGCCGCAGCCGTGGCCCCAGGCGTGACGCGCGCCCCGGGTCCCGCGATAGCAGGTGTGGCTCTCCTCCAGGATCAGTTCCACGAGGGCTTCGCCGCCCAACGCCTTGGCGAGCCCCCAGGTCTGCGCCTTGGTCAGCCGCATCAGGGGGGTCTCGATCGTGAAGTCCTGCGCCATGCCGAGGTTCAGCGCGTTTTGCAGAGCGTCCAGCGTGTCCCGGCGGCAGTCCGGATAGCCGGAGAAGTCGGTCTCGCACATGCCGCCGACCAGGGCCGTCAGACCTCGCCGGTCGGCCAGGGCCGCGGCGTAGGTCAGGAACACCAGGTTTCGGCCGGGCACGAAGGTGTTGGGCAGGCCCTTCTCGGTGACCTCGAACGCCCGTTCCTCGGTCATGGCGGTCTGGGCGATGGCGCCGAAACCCTTGAGATCCAAGATGTGATCCTCGCCCAGCCGCGGCGCCCAGTCCGGGAACCGTTCGGCGATCTCGCGCCGGACCACCTGACGCTGAGCCATCTCGACCCCGTGGCGCTGGCCGTAGTCGAAACCCACCGTCTCCACATGGGCGTGGTTGGCGAGCGCCCAGGCCAGGCAGACGCTGGAATCCTGGCCGCCGGAGAACAGCACGAGCGCGCGGGTCGAGGTCATGGCGCCCATATGCGCGTGCAGGCGCGAAATCGGAAGGGCGCAGAGTCGTCGCAGTTGCGAGACGCGGCGCATCGCGAGATCGTTTCAGTCGAGACGAATGTTGCGGCGCAGCATGATTTGAGCTGGCGTCCTTCAGTCTTCGTGGACGCGAAACCTCACGCTGCGGAAACCCGGCCCAGTGTTCCCGTCGGGTATTTGGGCCACAATTTTCCCCGCGCCGCAAGGTGAACGACGTTCACTTAACATTGTCATGTTGACAGACTCCGTAACTGAGCGTGAGCCTCGCTGTACGGGGGGAGATGCCGCTTCCGCCCGACCTAACGATTGCGGCGTTGCTGGCGGAACCTGGCCGATCGAGAGCCGGGGCCGTCATGGGAGGAAAGCTGGAATGTCACGCACTCTGCATCTGCGGAGGACGCTCGTTGTGGGCGCATCCGCTGTCGCGCTGGCCGCCGTCGCGGCTCCGGCCTGGTCTCAGACCATCATCGAGGAACTGGTCGTCACGGCCCAGAAGCGGGAAGAAGCGCTTCAGGACGTTCCCATCGCCGTGTCGGCGTTCAACCAGGACGCCCTGGAAAAGGCCAAGATCGACGGCGGGCCCAACCTGGTGCTGGCCGTGCCCAACGTGAACTTCTCCAAGGGGAACTTCACGGGCTACAACTTCCAGATTCGCGGCATCGGCTCCAAGCTGGTGGCGGCCTCGGGCGACGCCGGCACCGGCATTCACCTGAACAACGCCCCGCTGATCGCCAACAACCTGTTCGAGACCGAGTTCTACGATGTCGAGCGGGTGGAAGTGCTGCGCGGCCCCCAGGGCACCCTCTACGGCCGTAACGCCACCGGCGGCGTCGTCAACCTGATCACCGCCAAGCCGATCGACGACTTCGAGGCCATGGCCCGGGCCGAGGTCGGCAACTACAACTCCTACAAGCTGCGCGGGATGATCAATATTCCGCTGGGCGAGACCTTCGCCCTGCGCGCGGCCGGCTCCTATCTGAAGCGCGACGGCTTCGGGGACAACCTGGTCACGGGCAACGACGCCGACGACCGCGACCTCTACGGTGTCCGCCTCACCCTGGGCTTCACGCCTACGGACGAATTCCGCGCCTTCTTCATGTACGATCACTTCAACGAGGAGGATAACCGCTCCCGGATCGGCAAGCAGTACTGCACGAAGGACCTTGGACCCGGCAGTCTCGGCGGCGTGGGATATTCCGCCGTCGCCCCGATCGCTCAGATCCAGCGCGGCTTCTTCAGCCAGGGTTGCCAAGCCACTTCGCTCTATTCTCCGGGCGTTCTCGGAACGGTGAACTCCCAGGCCACCTTGGGCGGCCTGTTCGGCGCTCTCGGCGGGTTCCAGACCGGCGACGCCTATGCCGGCAAGATGCAGCCCACCAGCGTGCGCGACATCGAGTCGACCTTCGATCCGATCTACCAGTCCAAGACCGACATCTATCAGTTCAACGTCGACTGGGACCTGACCGACGAACTTCGGCTCACCTGGCTGGCCGCCTACACCCAGTACGACCTCTATACCCGCCAGGACTACAACCGCTACGTCCCCAGCACGAGCTTCAACACCACGCCCAATCCGGTGAACGCCCTGGCGGCGGTGCCGGGCTATGCGGCGATCTACGCCTCGCTGTTCCCCGGCGGGGTCATCAACGATCCGCAGAACGGACCGTTCAACCGCTTCACCACCAGCGACATCTCCTCGGCGAAGACCGAGCAGTGGAGCCACGAGGTGCGGCTGCAGTCGGCCTATGACGGCCCCTTCAACTTCAACGTGGGCGGCATCCTGACCCGGTACCAGGCGACCGGCGATTACTACGTGATGTTCAACACCGGCACCGGCTGGTACCAGATCCAGAACCTGCTCGCCGGCCTCAGCCCCAACTGCGTCGGCCCGGCGCCCTGCATCTCCATCGATCCGAACGCGAATCCGGACCGTACGGGCCATAACTACTACGACGCCTACAGCCCGTACGACCTGCGCTCGCAGGCCATCTTCGGCGAGCTCTACTGGCAGATGGCCGAGAACTTCAAATGGACCCTCGGCCTGCGCTGGACCAAGGACGAGAAGGAGATCGAGAACCACCAGGTCACCCTGGGCACGCCCGGCGCCGGCATCGGTCCGCCGCTGCCCGGCACGCCGGCGATCCTGCGAGTGGAGTTCAAGGAGACGACCGGCCGCTTCGGCTTCGACTGGAAGCCGGACCTGGGCTTCACCGACGACACCCTGATCTACGCCTTCGCTTCGCGCGGCTATAAGGCCGGGGGCCTGAACTCCCCGTGTAGCGGCGGCGCTGGCGTGATCTGCGGGCCGGCCACCTTTGCGCCGGAGTTCATCAACGCCATCGAAGTGGGGATGAAGAACACCCTGATGGGCGGCTCGATGACGCTCAACGCCTCGATCTTCCACTACGACTATGAGGGCTATCAGGTCTCCAAGATCGTCAACCGCGCCTCCACCAACGAGAATATCGACGCCAAGGTGAAGGGTTTCGAGCTGGAGTCGGTCTGGCAGCCGATCTCCGGCCTGCGCCTCAACACCGCGATCGGCTGGCTGGAGACCGAGATCAGCGGCGGGACCTCCATTGACACCTTCAACCGCACCGGCGGCAATCCCAATCTGGTGTTGGTGAAGTCGAGCGCAGCCTCCAACTGCGTCGTCCAGCTGGCGGCCGCCCAGACGGCGCTCTCGGTGTCGAACGCCACCAACAACCCCTTCGCCCTGCTCGGCGTCTGCACTCCGGCTTCCACGGCCGGCGCAGGGACCGACATCGGCAGCGGGGCCATCGCCGTGGGCACCAACGCCTTCGGCGGCCTGGTCAGCGACGGCGTGCCGGTGAGTCTGAAGGGCAAGGAGCTTCCGAACGCGCCGCACTGGACCTTCTCGTTCGGCGCCCAGTACACCTGGGACTTCGGCAACGACTGGTCGGCGACCTTGCGCGGCGACTACTACAAGCAGACCGAGACCTTCGCGCGGATCTACAACAGCCCCGCCGACCGGATCGACGGCTGGCAGAACGTCAACGTCACCCTGACCATCGCCAACCCCGCCAGCGGCTGGGAGCTCGGGGCCTTCGTCAAGAACGCCACCGACGAAGAGGCGATCACCGACTTCTACCTCACCGACGACTCCTCGGGCCTGTTCCGCAACGCCTTCTTCACCGAGCCGCGGACCTACGGCGTCTCGCTGCAGAAGCGGTTCTGATCAACTCCTGCCGGGTCTGATCCCAGCACCCGGCTCGAGCCCTCAAGGCCGCCGCCCCGCCCGGGCGGCGGCCTCTTCTTTTGGCGTTCGGCATTCTTCAGAGTCATTGGTATGCCCAACCGCAAGATTTTTCGCCATTTTGCCCGCCCCGTTTCCAATTGATTCATGAGTTCGTCAAAGAACGAAGGTCGTTTTTGTGCATCCGATTTGAAAACGCGGTATTTTCGCCACAAGCGCCCGAAAGCGGCCGCCGAACCGCCCGACTTCCCCGCCGTCAAGATTGACGCCGCCTGGCCGGCCGCAGACCTTGCCGCCCGCTCGGCGCCTCCCCGCGCCCGGGCGCCCACTGCATGCGCATCACGAGGGCGGCCCCAGAGAGCGTGCCACGCTCCGCCGCCCTGGGAGGGATACTGATGTCTTACAACGCACCGCGTCTGCGGGCCTGCCTGGCCCTCGGCGTTTCGGCCCTGGCGGTCGCCGCCGTCGCCGCCCCCGCCGCCGCCCAAGAAACCGACTCCTTCATGATCGAAGAGTTGGTCGTCACCGCCGAAAAGCGCGAACAGTCCCTGCAGGACGTTCCGGTCGCGGTCTCGGCCTTCACCTCGCGCCAGCGGGAAGTGGCCGGGATCACCGGCATCCAGGACTTCGTGAACTTCACGCCGGGCATGAACTATTCCGGCACCGACCGCGTCTCGCTGCGCGGCGCCGGCCGCAACACCTTCTATGTCGGCAACGACCCGGGCGTGGCCTCCTACACCGACGGCTTCTACTCCGCCTCCTCGTCGGAACTGTTCAAGACCCCGCTGTTCATCGAGCGGACCGAAATCCTGCGCGGGCCGCAAGGCACCCTCTATGGCCGCAACGCCATCGGCGGCGCCATCAACCAGGTCTCCAAGCGCCCCTCGCACGAGTTCAGCGGCGAGATCCGCGCCACGGTCGCCAACTATGAGCGCACCGCCATCGAAGGCGTCGTCTCCCTGCCGGTGGCCGACAACCTGCGCTTCAAGATCGGCGGCAGCCAGGACTGGCAGCGCGAGGGCTTCATCAAGAACATCGGCGGCGCCAACGACGGCGCCACCATCAAGCGCACCTATTTCGAGGTGCAGATGGAAGCCGAGCTCGGCGACAACCTCGACGCCTTCGTGCGCTACAACCGCACGAGCTGGGACGACACCATGGGCGTCGGCGACCGGCTGGCGAACCTGATCACGCCCTACGACACCACCAATCCGTTCGGTCCGATCGGCCAGCTGCAGCCCAATCCGCAGTTCGGCTACACCACCCCGAACCCGGGCGTGAACGACCCCTACGTCCAGAACACCAACACCGACGCCTACGGCCAGCTGCGCGGCAACCATGTGCTGATCGCCAACCTGACCTACGACCTCGGCTGGGCGGACCTGAAGTACATCGGCGGTTTCCAGCAGTACAACTACCAGACCGGCGGCGACTACGACGGCACCAGCCGCACGACGGCGATCTCCATCCCGGGGATGCTGGTTCCCTACTTCCCGACCCAGACCACAGACTTCAACGAGCACAAGCGCTACTTCTCGAACGAGATCAACCTGACCTCGAACGGCGGCGGACCGCTGAGCTGGATTCTAGGCGTCTACCAGTATCACGAGGAGTACAAGCAGCGGATCCAGCTGGCCAATCCGAACCAGGTGCAGCTCGCCACGCCGCTGACGCTCGCCGGAACGCCCGCGGCGGCCAACCCGCTGCGGAACTTCGCCGACACCCAGGCGCAACTGGAATCCCGCGCCTGGGCGGTGTTCGGCCAAGCACGCTACGAGTTCAACGAGAGCTGGGCGGTCACCGGCGGCCTGCGCTACACCAAGGACGAGAAGGACGGTTTCGAGACCCAGCGCCTGATCATCCTGTCGCCGGCCATTGCGGGCGGCGCGGCGGCCTTCGACGTCTCCACCGACACCGACCCGACCACGCCCGGCGTCCAGAACTTCCGCTACCTCTCCAACAGCTGGGACGCCGTCACCGGCACCCTGAACCTGGAGTGGACGCCCGACAGCGACACCCTGGTCTACGGCAAGTACAGCCGCGGCTATAAGTCGGGCGGGTTCCTGCTCGGCACGCTCGCACCTCAGCCGCAGGCCGACCAGGAACAGGTCGACGCCTTCGAGCTGGGCCTGAAGAAGTCGTTCGGCGGCCGCCTGATCGTCAACGGCGTGCTGTTCTACAACGACTACAAGGACCTGCAGCTGAACCTGCAGCAGCTCAACGCCGCCGGCACCGCCTCGGCCAACAACTTCGTCAATGTCGACGCCGAGGCCTACGGTCTGGAGCTGGAAGTCACCTGGCGCCCGCTGCGCGAGCTGCAGCTGCAGGCCAGCTACGGCTATCTCAACACCGAGATCACCCGCGGCTGCTGCTTCTACGACCCGGCCGATCCGGGCGCGCTCGACCCCGCGGCGACCCCCAGCGGCGGTTCGGCGCTGAGCAACGGAACCCGCCTGGTCTTCCAGGACCTGAAGGGCTCCAACCTCTACCAATCGCCGGAGAACAAGTTCGCCTTCAACGGCAACTACACCTTCGACTTCGACGCCGGCTCCCTGATCCTCTCGGCCAGCCACACCTGGACCGACGAGACCATCTACCAGCCGTTCAAGAGCGCCGCCCTGAAGGTGCCGTCCTACGGCGTGACCGACTTCCGGGTCATCTGGAACGAGGGCATGGGCCGCTATTCGGCGATCGCCTTCGTCAAGAACGCCTTCGACGAGCGGGGCTACAACTCCACCAGCTCGACCAACCCGACGGCGATCTTCGACATGCCCAACCCGGGCAGCGCGGCGGCCGGCACGCTCACCCAGACGCGTACGGCGATCACCCGCGGCCTCATCCAGCCGCGCACCTACGGCGTCGAACTGCAGTACCGCTTCTAAGACGAGGCGTTTCCTCCCCGACTCGAAGGGCGGCCGGATCTCCCGGCCGCCCTTTTCTTTGCCTGCGACGTCTTTGAACCGCAGGTGGAATTTAACGTCTCCGCAAGTGCTTCCCGCCAGACTGAGCAAAAGTCATTCAAGGCGACGCCACGTTTTCATGTCCTTGCCCGAGTTCTTCTTCGAGCGCGTGACACGGGAAATCCATCAGCAGATGGAGGGGGTGCTGGCGCTTGCCGAGCGTCTGGCGCGCCACCCGCTGGGCGGGGACGCCCAGGCCTGCGTGGCCGGGGTGGCCGAAGCCGCGCGCGCCGTGCGCCAGATCCTGGCCTCCGCCTCCGACCTCAAGCACGCCGCCGCGGAGGGCCTGGCCTTCCAGCCCGAGCCCCTGCGCGTGGCCGACCTGGCCGACGAGGCCCAGGCCCGCTGGCAGGAGCGCGCCCAGGACGGCGGCGTCACCGTCTTCTTCTCCTACGACGGCGATCCGGAAACCGTGGCCATGGTCGATCCGGGCCGCATGCGCCAGATGCTGGACGCCTTCATCGCCCAGGCCGCCGCCGGCGTGCGGCGCGGCGCGGTCGAGGCCACCTTGAAGGCCACGGTCGAGGGCGAGGCCGTGCGCCTGGAAGGCCGGATCCGCGGCGGGTCGGAACGGATCCTCGGCGACCGCGCCCTGGACATCCAGGAGATCGAAGCCCTTTTCGGCCTGGAAACCGCGCTCGGCGTGGCGCTTGGCCGTCAGATCGTCGAGGCCATGGGCGGGGTCCTGCGCGCCGAGGCCAACCGCGGCGCGGGCGAGACGCTCGTCTTCGAAGTGACGGCGCCGCTGGCCCTGCCGGCCGCCGAGGACGCGCCGGAGGCCGAGGTCGGCGAACGCGCCCACATCCTGGTGGTCGACGACAACGCCACCAATCGCATGGTGGCCGAGGCGCTCTGCGAGATGTTCGACTGCACCTCGGAGTCCGCCGTCGACGGCGTCGAGGCGGTGGAGGCGGCGCGCTCCGGCCGCTTCGACCTGATCCTGATGGACATCAAGATGCCGCGCATGGACGGGGTGGCCGCCACGCGGGAGATCCGCGGCCTGCCCGGCCGCGCCGGCCGCGTGCCGATCATCGCGCTGACCGCCAACGCCGATCCAGAGGACGCCGCCGGCTATCTGAAGGCCGGCATGAACGGCGTGGTCGAAAAGCCCATGAAGCCGGAAAACCTGCTGCGCGCCCTGCAGGAGAACCTCAGCGCAGGGGCCGCCGCGGCCGCCTGACGGCGTTTGCCTCTGGCCGAACGCCGTTGTTTGCGGAATCCTCCGCCGCTCGAGGGAGGGTTCCATGGCCAGCTTCTATGAACGGCGCATCCTGCCGAAGCTTCTGAGCTGCGCCTGCTCGGCGCCGCCGATGATGAAGCAGCGCGCCAAGATCGTGCCCCAGGCGGAGGGCCGGGTGCTGGAGCTCGGCATCGGCATGGGCCTGAACCTGGCCTTCTACGATCCCGACCGCGTGACCTCGGTCAGCGGCGTCGACCCTTCGCCGGAATTGCGCGCATTGGCCCAGGGCGCGCCGCACGACCCGCGCCTGACGGTGGAGGTGGTGGAGGGCGCGGCCGAGGCCCTGCCGTTTCCGGACGCCAGCTTCGACTGCGTGGTCTGCACCTTCACTCTCTGCTCGGTCCAGGATCCGGCCCGCGCGCTTTCGGAATCGCGCCGTGTGCTGAAACCCGGCGGGCGGTTCCTGTTCTGCGAGCATGGCCTGGCCCCCGACCCGGGCGTCGCCCGCTGGCAGCGGCGGGTGGAGCCGGTCTGGAAGCGTCTGGCCGGCGGCTGCCATCTGACGAGGCCGGTCGCCGGCGCCGTCGCCCAGGCCGGGCTGACGGTGGAGCGGATGGACTCCATGTACCTGCCGCGCACGCCCCGGATCCTCGGCTGGAACGAGTGGGGCGCGGCGACGGCGGCCTGACGCCGAATCGCAACTTCCAGTAAAGGTTGACTGCGCATTATCGTCGCAGACGCCTCGCGTGGGCTTGCCGCCCGTGCGCCCCGACCCGACCTTGCGCCGGCCGGGGGGCTTTCGAAAACGCAGTTCTGTAGGCCGCCATGTGTATTGTCTGTCTCGCGAGCTCCTGGCCGGGCTCCCTGACCGCGGATCTCGGGGACGATGGCGTCTCCGCCAGCTACCTCAACGCCGATGCGCGCGGCGGGACCGCCTCCGGCAAGCCCAGCTACACCATCGATCAGGCGGCCTATCAGATCGTCCGGGGGGAGCCCGGCTGGTCTTCGGCGCTGGGTCAGCCCTTCACGGTGACCTACGCCTTCCGCTCGACGGCGCCGGCGACCATGCCCGACGACACCGGCGGCTTCTCGCGCTTCAACGAGGCCCAGATCGTCCAGGCCGAGCTGGCCCTGACCGCCTGGTCGGACGTGGCCAACATCACCTTCGTGCGCGTTGGGACGGGAACCTCGGGCGAGGGCGCCTATTCGAACAACGCCACGATGCTGTTCTCGAACTATTCGACGGGCTCGGAGGACTCCGTCGCCTTCGCCTACTATCCGGGCTCCACCGCCGCCTCCTCGCGGGCCGGCGACGTCTGGATCAACGTCACCCGCTCCAGCAACGCCACCCCCAGCGTCGGCAACTATGGCGGCCACGTGCTGGTGCACGAGATCGGCCACGCCATCGGCCTGGCCCATCCGTCGGACTACAACGCCGGCGCCTCGTCCCCGACCTACGCCGCAAGCGCGACCTATTACGAGGACACCCGCCAGTACACGGTGATGAGCTATTTCAGCGAGGCCAACACCGGGGCCAATTTCGGCGGCCGCTACAGCGCCGCCCCGCTGATCGACGACATCGCCGCGGCCCAGCTGGAATACGGGGCCAATATGACCACCCGCACGGGGAACACGGTCTACGGCTTCAACTCCAACGCCGATCGGCCGTGGTTCGAGGCGACCTCCAGCGCCACGCGCCTGGTCTTCGCCGTGTGGGACGCCGGCGGCGACGACACCTTCGACTTCTCCGGCTACGCCAACAACCAGACCATCGACCTGCGCGCCGGCCACTTCTCCGACGTGGGCGGGCTGATCGGCAATGTCGCCATCGCCAAGGGCGTGACGATCGAGAACGCCCGGGGCGGCTCGGGCGCCGACAGCATCATGGGCAACGCCGCGAACAACAGCATCTTCGGCGGCTCGGGGAACGACACCGTCTTCGGCGCCGAGGGGCGGGACTATCTGCGCGGCGACGCCGGGAACGACCTGATCTACGGCGGCGCCGACTTCGACGACATCAACGGCAATATGGGCAACGACACGGTCTACGCCGGCGACGGCGACGACTGGGCCGTGGGCGGCCAGGATCACGACCTGCTGTACGGCCAGGCCGGGAACGACATCGTCTATGGCAATATGGGCAACGACACGGTCGACGGCGACGTGGGGAACGACACCCTGCGCGGCGGCCAGGGCGAGGACTGGCTGCTGGGCCTGGCCGGGAACGACTGGCTCTCCGGCGACCGCGGGAACGACACCATCACCGGCGGATCGGGCGCCGACATCTTCCACCTGATCGCCGAATGCGACCTCGACTATGTGACCGACTTCAACAGCGCCGAAGGCGACCGGGTGCGGTTCGAGGTCCCGGGCACGCCCTACACCCTGCGCTTCGAAGGCAGCGACACCATCATCGACCTAGGGGGCGGGCACCGCATGGTGCTGGCCGGGGTGACCCAGAGCACGCTGGGCGACTGGCTGGCGACTTAAGGCCCTCATTCCCGCGCCCCTTCCTCTCCCGCGTGCGGGAGGGGATGCCCGCAGGGCAGGTGAGGGCGAGGCGAAGCCGAGGCCGCCGCCAGGCGGGCGTCGCGAAGCGGCGCAAGAACCTGCTGCGTCTGAAGTTGGCGCCTGCCGGCGCCAGCGGCTCCGCCGCCCTCGCAAGATTCGCCCGCTCGCCCTCACCGGGCCTTCGGCCGTCCTCTCCCGCAAGCGGGAGAAGTAGTCTTATTCGCTACAGCCCCACGCCATTCAGAGCTGGTTGTATTCCCCGCAGCGGCAGCGCACGACCACGTCGCGCACGTCGGCGCGCTCCTGGTCGGTCAGCATCACCTCTTCGCAGGCGCCGCAGACGAAGGCCGAACGCGCCTCGCCGGCCGCCAGGCCCTGCGGCGCCTCGACCGCGCAGATCACCTCGCGCCGCCCCACGAAAAGCCCCGGGAAAACCCGCATCGACGTCATGATCATGGGATACGCCTCGTTCTGACACAGACCAGCCTACGCGCTTACGCAGGTGCAAAAAGCGGGTAGCGCCTATTTGTTGCAATGCAACGAAAGAATGGTGTCGGGACGGGCAAAAGGCGCCGTTTTCGGAGGCGGGGAGGCATTGAGGCTATGATCGCGTGGTCGGCAGTTTCTGATGCATAACCAACCTGCGCTCAGCCCGGAATCTGGGTGGCGCGGTTCCTCCTTTCTACTCTTGATAGAGTTCCCATTGTCACCCAATTTTCGTCCCTAGCGTCAGGCGGTAGTTCTCCCTGATTGGGCGATCCGCCCAGCTCATTCCTTTGATCGGAGAACGAGCATAACCGCTGCGATGTACATGAGTCCGCACGTCGTTCCAGACGATCCGAACTCGCCGATTATGCCCGTGATCGTTGCCGACGCTTTGGTGACTCAGCGAGGCAACGATGAGCAATGGCTCACGCCGGCAACGCTCACTGTTGAGACCGTGGCCCGGCCGTTGCGCTGCCGCTTAGCAAGAAAGGTCCATCCCCTCGGGCGAGCGGCAATTGCGTTCGCCGGAAGTGGTGACCACATCGCCACCTGTTACCAGGATGTTCTCGGTCATCTGCCGACTTGGCTGGAGCAGGAGCGGCCGATGGCCTCGCTCGCGCAACACTCTAACCTCTACACCAATTTGTACGGACCGGGTGCCATCCAAACGCTAGGCTCTTGCCAAGTGCCCAACGGATTCAACACCTGCTACCCCCGGGCGCTGGTGGAGTTTGCACATATTCCTCAACTTGGGATGTGCACAGCCATCGGCAGTGGGCACGCTGATCTAATTGCTCGCGCTCGAGAGGGAGAGCGCGACCTTCAACAAATGGCAGAAGCCCCGCTGTTCGAACGGGTGCGGGGCTTCGTGGCCTCGTTGAATGGTCGCCGGCTGGCTGAGGAGATGTTTACAGAACGCAATCTTCCAAACGCCTGGGGCGGGTACCTTGAGTTCGTTTACTTTGACTTCCGCGTCGGACGTTGGGTGTTTGGTCCAAGCGCCCTCAACCTGTTCGCAATCCTCCATCAGGAACGCCTAGGGGTGAGAAGCCTTCGATTCTATTCGCGTGCCATCGGATATATGCCGGGGGACGAGCTCGGACGTGTTCTCACCCTCTCGTCCACGCCAGGCGGGGAGATTGGAGCGGATTGGACCGTTGCGCGGGGGCACTCGAGATTGACCGTCGGCGAAGCCTCCCTAGACCCCTGGCGGAATTGGATCCCCGAGACGTTTACCGTGACGATCTTGGTGCCAATGGACGACGGTTCGTTGCGCTTCATGATGAGGTCCAACAGCCCAGAGGAGTTGGAGGCGCTACGGTTCGCAATTGATGGAAGTAATGTGCACTATGGATTGAGTAACAAATTCGCTGCCGAGCTTGGTATGGCTGCTTGTAACGTCATCCAAGAGACTTTCATCCAAGTAGCGGACTGACAAGAACTTCAGGGGCGACTTAGCACTTATATGACAAACGGGCTCGCGATCTTGAAGGGGTGAGCCACCAGTCCGACGCCAGCCGTAGGGAAGGCTTCTGGATAAGCTGGTAGCTGGGGGCGGGATCGAACCGCCGACCTGTGGGTTATGAATCCACCGCTCTAACCATCTGAGCTACCCAGCCGCCGGGCCTTTCGGCGAGGGGCGGTTTATAGGGAAACGTCGGCGGCTCTTCAAGCCGCTTGGGCGCGGTGAAAAGCGCGGCTAGGTTGGGCCGCCCATGAGCGTGCTCCATCTCCTCGGAACGGCCGGCGAAGGCGGCGCGGAAACCTATTTCGTCGACCTCGTGGGCGCTCTGGCGCGGGCGGGCGTCGGCCAGGCCGCGGCGATCCGGCCGAACGCCAACCGCCAGGCGGCGCTGGCCGCCGCCGGCGTGCCGACCGAGACCTTCCGATTCGGCGGCCCGGTGGACATCCTCACCCGCCCGCGCGTCGGCGGCTTCGCCCGACGGTCGGAGACGAAGCTGGCGCTTGCCTGGATGAACCGCGCCGCCCGCCATACGCCGAAAGGGCCCTGGGCGCGGATCGGCCGGCTGGGGGGCTACTACAACCTCAAATACTATCGCGGCTTCGACGCCCTGGTGGCCAATACCGAGGACATCGCCGACTGGATCGTCGGCCAGGGCTGGCCGGCGGGGCGGGTGCGCTGCATCCCCAACTTCGCCGCCGCCCCGCCCGAGGTCGCGCCCGCCGACCGCGCCGCGCTCGACACCCCGGCGGACGCGCCCCTGCTGCTGGCGCTCGGCCGGTTGCACGAGGTCAAGGCCCACGATGTGGCCCTGGCGGCCCTGGCCCAGGTCCCCGAGGCCTATCTGTGGATCGCCGGCGCCGGCCCGCTGGAGGCCAAGCTGAAGGCCCTGGCCGCGGCGCTGGGCGTGGACGCCCGCGTGCGGTTCCTGGGCTGGCGCAACGACCCCTCGGCCCTCTATCGCGCCGCCGACGTCTGTGTCTTCCCGTCGCGCTACGAGCCGCTGGGCAATGTGGTGATCCAGGCCTGGGCGCACGGCCTGCCGGTGGTGGCCGCCGCATCCCAGGGCCCCGCGGCGCTGATCCGCGACGGGGAGGACGGCCTGCTGGTCCCGGTGGACGACGCAGACGCCCTGGCGGCTTCCGTCCGCCGCCTGCTCGCCGACCCCATGCTGCGCATCGGCCTCGTCCAGCGCGGCGCCGCGCGGGTGGAGGGCGAGTTCTCCGAAACCGCGGTGGTCGCCCAGTGGCGGCGGCTCTTCGAAGACTACGGCGGCGTCTGATGTGCGGGATCGCAGGCGTCATCGGGTCGGGCGGCTCGGCCCGGCCATTAATCGAGGCTCTCACCCATCGCGGTCCCGACGGAGTGCGGGTCGAGGAGGCTGACGGCCGCTCTCTCGCCCACGCCCGGCTGTCGATCATCGACCTCGAGGGCGGCTGGCAGCCCCTGCATGCGGCCGGATCGACGGTGATCGGCAATGGCGAGATCTACAACTATGTGGAGCTCGCCCGCGACTTCCAGCTCGGCGGCAAGCTTTCCACCGGCTCGGACTTCGAGCCCCTGCTGCACCTCTACGCCCAGGAGGGCGAGGCCGCCTTCGACCGGCTGCGGGGGATGTACGCCTTCTGCCTGATCGGCGCCGACGGCCGGGTGTGGCTTGCCCGCGACCCGTTCGGGATCAAGCCGCTCTACCTGCTGGAGCAGGACGGCGCAGTGGCCTTCGCCTCCGAACCCCGCGCCTTCCTGGCGGCGGGCCTTGTCGGCGCCGAGCTCTCCGAGGACCGGGCGCGCGAGCTGCTGGCCTTCAACTACACCCTGACTGACCAGACCATCTTCCAGGGCGTCCGCCGTCTGGCGCCGGGCGAGATCGTCGAGATCGTGGACGGGAAGATCGTTCCCCGCCGCCGCCGCGCGGCGATTTCCAAGGGCGCGAAGCCCGGCGCCGAAGCCGATGAGAAGGCCCTCATCGCGCGCCTCGATGCGGTGCTGGAAGACAGCGTGCGGGTCCATCAGCGCTCGGACGTGCCCTACGGCCTCTTCCTCTCGGGCGGGATCGATTCGGCGACCATCGCCACCCTGATGGCGCGGCTGAACGAACGGCCGGTGACCGCCTTCACCTGCGGCTTCGAGGCGCCCGGCGCCCGCGACGAACGCGCCCAGGCCGAGCGGGTGGCCCGGGCGCTCGATCTCGACTGGCGCGAGACCAGCTTCGGCGAAGAGGATTTCTGGCGGATCCTGCCGCAGATCGCCTGGGCCCACGACGACCCCACCGCCGACTACGCCACCCTGCCCACCTACAAGCTCGCCGAAGCCGCCAAGGGAACCCTGACCGTGGTGCTGACCGGGGAGGGGGGCGACGAGCTCTTCGCCGGCTACGGCCGCTATCGCCGGGCCCTGCGTCCGGCTTGGCTTGGCGGCCGCGCCGCCGAGCCGCGGGCCGAGGCCGCCGTCGTCGCCCGCTGGCGCGATCAGGCCGCCGCGCCCAAGGGCCTTTCGCCGCTGCAGGCCGCCCAGCACGCCGACATCGCCACCTGGCTGCCCAACGACCTGCTCCTGAAGCTCGACCGCTGCCTGATGGCCCATGGGCTGGAGGGCCGCACGCCGTTCCTCGATCCGGAGGTGGCGGCCTTCGCCTTTCCCTTGCCCGACCGGTTCAAGGTGCGGGGGCGCTATGGCAAGTGGCTCTTACGCAAGTGGCTGGAGGGCGCCTGCCCCGCCGCCGATCCGTGGGGCCGCAAGAAGGGTTTCACCGTGCCGGTCGACGCCTGGATCGCCCCCCGGGCCGCCGAGATCGCCGAGCGGGTCGCGCGCATCGAGGCGGTGCGCCGGGTGCGCTCGCCCGAGGCCGTCCGCGCGGCCTTCGCCAGCGAGGGCGGCGAGCGCTGGCCGCTGCTCTTCTTCGCCATCTGGGCGCTGATCCACTTGGACGGCGCGAGCCCCCACGAAGCCTTGACCGCCGCAGCCGGAACGATCTGAGCCCTGCGGGTTTTTCCCGGGAACTTTTCTTGGAGACACGAATGCGCCGGCCCGCCTTCACCGCCCTCGCCGCCGTCCTGCTCGCCGCCTGCGGCGGGGAAGGCGAGGCTCAGACCGACGCTGCGCCGCCCGCCGCCGCCGCGCCCGCCCCGCCGCTGGAGACGCGAGCGGCCAATGCTCCGGACCAGCGCGCGGCCTTCGAAGGCCAGACCCGCGCGCCGGCCGCGCCCTCCAACGTCGCCTTCGAGGTGGTGACGGTCGCCGAGGGGCTGGCCAAGCCCTGGGCCATCGCCTTCCTGCCGGACGGGCGGATGCTGGTCACCGAAAAGCCCGGCCGCCTGCGGATCGTCGGCGCCGACGGCCGGCTATCTGCGCCCGTGGCCGGCCTGCCGGAAGTGGACGCACGCAACCAGGGCGGCCTGCTGGCGCTGGCCGTCGATCCCGATTTCCGGTCCAACGGCCTGATCTACTGGTCTTATTCCGAGCTTCGGCCCGACGGGACCAACCACACCGCCGTGGCCCGCGGCAGGCTCGCCGCTGACAGCGCCCGCATTGAAAACGTGCAGGTGATCTTCCGCCAGACGCCGTCGCTGGCCTCCACCATGCACTACGGCTCGCGCCTGGTCTTCGCCCCGGACGGCAATCTCTACGTGGGTCTGGGAGAGCGCTCGATCCTGGCCGGCCGGGTCCAGTCCCAGCGGCTGGACGGAACGCTGGGCAAGGTGGTCCGGATCGCCTCGGACGGCTCGGTCCCGGGCGACAATCCCTTCGTCGGCCGGGAAGGCGCGCGGCCGGAGATCTTCTCCATCGGCCACCGCAACATCCAGTCGGCGGCCCTGCACCCGCGCACGAACAAGCTCTGGGTCGTCGAGCACGGCGCCCGCGGCGGCGACGAGATCAACATCGTCGAGGCCGGCAAGGACTATGGCTGGCCGACCATCGCCTACGGCCTGGAATATGACGGCCGCAAGATCGGCGAGGGCCTGACACAGCAGGCGGGCATGGAACAGCCGATCTACTACTGGGACCCGGTCATCGGACCCTCCGGCATGGCCTTCTACGAGGCCGAGCTGTTCCCGGCCTGGAGGGGCAGCCTGTTCGTCGGCGCCCTGCGCGACAAGCAGCTCGTCCGCCTGACCCTGGCCGGCGACCGGATCGCCGGCGAGGAGCGCCTGCTCGCCGACGTGGGCGAACGGATTCGCGACGTGGTGGTGGGGCCGGAGGGCGCGATCTATGTCGCCACCGATAACGAGAACGGCCGCATCCTGAAGCTCGTCCCGCGGAACTGAAGTCCGCCTCGCCGGAGGATCAGCGCTTCCGCTTCCGGTCGTCCTCGTCGTCGCCGTCCGGGATGACTGCGCCGGCGGCCATGCCGACGCCCTTGGCGGTGACGCCGACTGCGGCGCCGGCGACCCCGACCGCCGCGCCCCCCACCGCCATGGCCAGGCAGCCGGACAACGAGGCGGCGAGTGCGGCGGCGAGGCCCATGCGGGCGACGATGCGGACGGCGTTCATGCTGGAAATCCCCTGACTTTCCGCCAGTTACCAGCCAATCGTCGCCAAATGGTGGCGAAGCTCAGCCGCGGCGCAGGGCCTGCGGCCCGTCGCCCGCACGACGCCACGGACCTGCATAGGTCGGGTCGTTCCGCCGGCGCCGGTCCGGTCCGAAATAGTCGCCCGTGCGAATGAAGGCCCGGGGGTGATCGATGGCGAAATGCAGGCGCTCGATCACCGCGCGGGCGGTGATCGGCTTGGCCACGAACTCGCTGACCCCGGCGTCCCGGGCCTCGCCGATGCGCGAGCGGGTGAGCTGGCCGGTGATCATGATCACCGGCACCATGGGGTTTGCGCTGTCGGGCGCGTTGCGGACCAGGCGCACGAAGTCGATCCCGTCCATCGGCTCCATGATCAGGTCGGTGAAGACGATGTCGATGGCGTGGCTGCGCAGGAGCTCCAGGCCCTCGGCGCCGTCCATGGCCTCGAACACCTCGCGCACGCCGACCGCGCGCAGGATCTCCGCCAGCATGACGCGCATGTGCCGGTTGTCCTCGACGATCAGGATCTTCAAGAGCTCGAAGCGCACGGCGCGGCCGATGTCCTTCCCCCGCTGGCGTTGGCTTGTGATTCGCCGCCGACGCGCCGGATTAAAGGCGCCGGACGCCGGCGGTCAATCTGGCGAACCGGCGTTCGGCGACCAAACTAGCGGCTTGCCCCCGGCATGAAGGCGCCGCCGCCGGTCTGGGCGCGGTGGCGCAGGAAGGCGTCGGCCAGCACGCAGGCGGTCATGGCCTCCACCACCGGCACGGCGCGGATGCCGACGCAGGGGTCATGGCGGCCCTTGGTGCGCAGCTCGATCTCCTCGCCGGCCTCGTTCAGGCTCCGGCGCGGGGTCAGGATGGAGGAGGTGGGCTTGAAGGCCACCCGGGCCACCACCGGCTGGCCCGTGGAGATCCCGCCCAGGATCCCGCCGGCGCTGTTCGACAGGAAGAGCGGCCCCTCGTTCCCCATGCGCATCTCGTCGGCGTTCTCCTCGCCGGAGAAGGCCGCGGCGGCGAAGCCGGCCCCGATCTCCACGCCTTTGGCGGCGTTGATCGACATCAGCGCCGCGGCCAGCTCGGCGTCGAGCTTGCCATAGATCGGCGCGCCCCAGCCGGCGGGAACGCCCAGGGCCTCCACCTCGACGATCGCGCCGGTGGAAGAGCCCGCCTTGCGCACCTTCTCCAGGTGCTCTTCCCAGACCGGGACCGTCTGCGGATCAGGGCACCAGAAGGGGTTCTCCGTCCGCTGGTCCCAGTCGAAGCGCGTGCGGTCGACGGCGTGCGGGCCGATCTGCACGACCGCGGCGCGGATCGTCACGTCTTCCAGGATCCTGCGCGCTACGGCGCCGGCGGCCACACGCGCGGCGGTCTCACGCGCCGAGGCCCGGCCGCCTCCGCGATAGTCGCGCACCCCGTACTTGGCGAAATAGGCGTAGTCCGCATGGCCGGGGCGAAAGGCCGTGGCGATCTCGGAATAGTCGCGGCTGCGCTGGTCGACGTTCTCGATCAGCATGGAGATCGGCGTGCCGGTGGTGACCTGGCCGTCCGTCCGCTCGTCCTGGAAGACGCCGGAGAGGATCTTCACCGCATCCGGCTCCTGGCGCTGGGTCACGAACTTGCCCTGGCCCGGCCGGCGCTGGTCGAGCCAGACCTGCACGTCCTCGGCGGTGAGCTTGATCCCGGGCGGGCAGCCGTCGACCACGCAGCCCAGGGCCGGCCCGTGGCTTTCGCCCCAGGTGGTGACGCGGAACAGATGGCCGAAGCTGTTGTGCGACATGGCGGCGCTTTTAGCCCGCCGCCTTGGTCCGTGGCTAGGCCGCCCAGGCGGCGGCGAACCGGCGGAGCAGGGTCTGGGCGGCGGTGTCGGTCCTCGCCGGCTGCGGATGCAGGCGCAGGAAGAGGTGGCCCTGCCGATGCCGGCCGCGGGCCGGCAGCCCCTGGCCGACCAGCCGCACCAGGCCGCGTTCGGCGGCCTTGCGGGTGATCCAGACCACCCGGCGGCCCAGCGGGGTGTCGAGCGCAATGCGCCCGCCCTCGGCCAGCAGCTCGGGGGCCACGGCGACGGTGATCCAGAGATCGTCGCCGCGAACCATCGCCTGGCCGTCGCCGCGCACCGCGACCTCGAACTCGTGACGGCCGGCGCGGACCTTGTCGCCAGCGCGCACGCCGGGGGGCAGGGTGAGCGCGATCCGACGTCCGTCCGACAGGGCGTGCTCAAGCGATCCGCCGGTCAGGGCGATCAGCGGCGGGACGGAAAGGATGCGATCGGCCGCCGGCGCCGGGCGGGCGGGATGTGGCTGCGGCGCCGGGGCCGCTCGAGGGGCGCCGGGTTCCCGCTGCAGCAGGTGATAGGCCTCGACCACGGCGCGGAAGCGGGCCGCGTCGCCGCCCTTGCGGTCGGGATGGGCGAGCTTGGCGGCCTCGCGGAAAGCGCGGCGCAGCTCGGCCTGGCCGGCGCCGGGCGTTACGCCCAGAACCTCGCGCGCGCGCCGCGCGTCCATGCCTGTGGATGATCCCCTCGCCATCGAGGCCGAATCTCGGGCGCCGGGCGTCAATGCCGCGTTAAGCCCCTGCCCACGCGCGCACGCTCGCGCTATACGCCCGGCATGAGCGACAAGGCCGAAATCCCGCCCTCGCCGAGCGAGGACGACTATGTCCGCCAGGTCTCGCAGGCCGAGCCGCCGCCGCTGCTGGCGGCCGAAGACCCGTTCGACCTGTTCGCCGAGTGGCTGCGCGAAGCCGTCGCCAAGGAGCCCAACGACGCCAACGCCATGGCGCTCGCCACGGCCGACGAGGCGGGCCTGCCGGATGTGCGCATGGTGCTCCTGAAGGACGCGGGACCGGACGGCTTCGTGTTCTACACCAACCTCGAAAGCGCCAAGGGCCGGCAGCTGGCCGCCAACCCGCAAGCCGCCCTGCTGTTCCACTGGAAGTCCCTGCGCCGCCAGGTGCGGGTGCGCGGGACGGTGTCAGCCGTAAGCGAGGCCGAGGCCGACGCCTATTTCGCCACCCGCGCCCGGCCGGCCCAGATCGGGGCCTGGGCCTCGGCCCAGTCGCGCCTCCTGCCCGACCGCCTGGCCCTGGAAAGGAAGATCGCCGAGATCGGCCTGAAGTTCGGCATCGGCAAGGTGCCGCGGCCGCCGCACTGGTCGGGGTTTCGCGTGACGCCGGAGGTGCTGGAATTCTGGCGCGACCGCCCCTTCCGCCTGCACGAGCGGCTGGTTTTCCGCCGGGCCGGCGAAGGCTGGACGACGGAGCGGCTGTTCCCGTGACCGACGCCGAGGAGGCCGAGGTCCTGGCCTGGTTCGGCGCACGGGCCGAAAAGCGCATCGAGACCGGCTGCGCCCACGTCTTCCTGGCCGGGGACACCGCCTTCAAGGTCAAGAAGCGCGTCGATCTGGGCTTTCTCGACTACTCCACCCTGGAGTTGCGGCTCTGGGCTCTGGAGCGGGAGCTGAGGTTCAACCGGGCGGCGGCGTCCGACATCTACCGCTCCGTCCGCAAGGTGACCCGCGCGGCCGGCGGCGGGCTTGAGCTGGACGGGCCGGGGAGGGCGGTCGAATACGCCCTGGAGATGCGCCGCTTCGACGAAGACGCGGTGCTGTCCGCCCAGCCGTGGGCGGTTGACGGGCCGCTCGCCGAGGCCATGGGCCGGCTGATCGCCCGCACCCACGCGGGGGCGGAGATCCGGCCGCAGGGGGGCGGCGGCAAGGCGCTGAAATACACCATCGATTCCAACGCCAAGCTGCTGCGCGAACTGGCGCCGCGGCTGGGCGCGGAGCGGGTGGAGGCGGTGATCGCCGCCACCGATGCGGAATACTTCCGGCGCGAGACGCTACTGGACGCCCGCCGCGCCGCCGGTTTCGCCCGCCACTGCCACGCCGACCTGCACCTGGGGAACATCCTGCTGGAGGACGGCCGCCCGGTGCTCTTCGACTGCATCGAATTCAACGACGTGCTGTCGGAGATCGATATCCAGTACGACATAGCCTTCCTGCTGATGGACCTGGATTTCCGTCGCCGGCGCGACGCCGGGGTCCGCGTGTTGTCGGCCTATCTGGATGAGGCTTTGCGCAGTTTCGGGCCCGAGCTGTTGGAGGGGCTCGCCGCCATGCCGCTGATGCTGGCGGTCCGGGCCGGGGTGCGCGCCCACGTCTGGGCGCATAGCGGCGACGATCAGGCGGCCGGCGCCTATCTGGACGCAGCCCTGGAGCATCTTGCGCCGCCGCCGCCCAAGCTGGTGGCGGTCGGAGGGCTCTCAGGGTCCGGCAAGTCGACCTTCGCGCGGCTGATCGCGCCGGGCCTGGGGCCATCCCCAGGCGCCGTCGTCCTGCGCACCGACGAGATCCGCAAGCGGCTGATGGGCGTGGCCCCGGAAGCGCGCCTGCCGGCCAGCGTCTATTCGCCGGCCTTCTACGAGGACGTCTACGCCACCCTGATCGCCGAGGCCCGGGCCCTGCTCGCCGCCGGACGCGGCGTGGTGCTGGACGCCACCTTCATCCGGCCCGAGCTGCGCCGCCGAGTGGAAGAAGCCGCCCTGCTCGCTGGCGTGCCGTTCCACGGAGTCTGGCTGGACGCTTCGCCCCGGGTGCTGGCCCAGCGGATCGAGGGCCGGGAAGGGGACGCCTCGGACGCCACCGTCGCCACCCTCGCCATGCAGCTGGAGCGCGACGTCGGCCAGATCGGCTGGGACCGCATCGACGCCTCCGGCCCCGCACAGGACTCCGCCGAAGCCTGGTCGGCCAGATACGCCTCCGGTTAGGCTAAGGGCGGGAGGACCGCCGATGATCAAGCTCACCTTTGCGCTCACGCGGCTGCCGCACCTCAGCCGCGCTGAGTTTCAGGACTATTGGCTGAACACCCACGGCCCCCTAGTCGCCAGCGTACAGGCGCCGCTGGGCATACGGCGGTACGTCCAGACCCACAGTCTGCCTACGGAACTCTCCGAGGCCCTGCGCGCCAGCCGCGGGGCGCCGGCCGAGTACGACGGGGTGGCCGAGCTCTGGTACGACAGCCTGGAGGACTTGGCCCGCCGGCTGGAGGATCCCGCCGCCCGCGAGGCCGGCCGCCTGCTCCTGGAGGACGAACGCCGGTTCATCGACCACGCCCGCTCACCGCTCTGGTGGGGTCAGGAACAGGTGATCGTGGGTTGAAGATTGCGCGAAAAGCCCGATTTCGCTTGACCTGAAGGACGCTTCGTTGCGGAAAACCCGGAGCGTTACCAGCGTCTAATGCGCACCTCTAAAGAGGGCGGAGCGGGAGGAAGATATGCAGGGCTTGATGCAGGACTGGCCGCTGACGGTCGATCGGATCCTGGACCACGCCAAGGCCTGGCACGGGGAGCGCGAGATCGTCTCCCGCTCGGTGGAAGGGCCGATCGTCCGCACCACCTATGCCGAGGTCCATGCGCGAGCCAAACGCGTCTCCAACGCCCTGCTTGGCCTGGGGATCAAGCCCGGCGACCGGGTGGCGACTCTGGCCTGGAACACCGCCCGGCACATCGAGGCCTGGTACGGGATCATGGGGATCGGGGCGGTCTGCCACACCCTCAACCCCCGCCTCTTCGCCGAGCAGCTGGTCTACATCATCAACCACGCCGACGACCGGATCATCTTCACCGACCTCACCTTCCTGCCGATCCTGGCGGCCATCCGCGACCAGATCCCGAAGGTGGAGCACTTCGTCGTCCTTACGGACGACGCTCATATGACCGACGCCCTGCCGGGCGCGCTGGCCTATGAGAGCCTGATCGAGCAGGCCTCGGCCGACTGCACCTGGGGCGGCTTCGACGAGAACACCGCCGCCGGGCTCTGCTACACCTCGGGCACGACCGGAAATCCCAAGGGCGTGCTCTATTCGCATCGGTCGAACTTCCTTCACACGCTCACCACCATGAGCCGCGACGTGATGGGGATCGGGGCGACCGACGTCATCCTGCCGGTGGTGCCGATGTTCCACGCCAACGCCTGGGGCTTGGCCTTCTCCTGCCCGGCGGTGGGCGCCAAGCTGGTCATGCCCGGTCAGAAGCTCGACGGGGCCTCGGTCTACGAGCTGCTGGAGACCGAGGGCGTCACCTTCTCCGCCGCGGTGCCCACGGTTTGGCAGATGCTGCTGACGCATCTCCGGGAGACCAAGGCCAAGCTGACCACCTTGAAGCGCGTGGTGATCGGCGGCTCGGCGGTGCCCGAAGCCATCGTGCGCGGCTTCCGCGACGAGTTCGGGGTCGATGTGACCCACGCCTGGGGCATGACCGAAACCTCGCCGCTCGGCACACTCTCGGTGCCCAACGCCGCCGTGGCGGCGATGGACGAGGAGGCGCAGCTGCAGTTCAAGCTGAAGCAGGGGCGCGCGCCGCTGGGCATCGAGCTGAAGCTTACCGACGACGCCGGCGAGAGCCTGCCGCACGACGGAACCACCTTCGGCCGGCTGAAGGTGCGTGGCTCCTTCGTGGTCGGGGAGTATTTCAAGGGCGAGGGCGGCAAGATCCTCGACGAGGACGGCTTCTTCGACACCGGCGACGTGGCGACGGTGGACGAGTACGGCTACATGCAGATCACCGACCGCGCCAAGGACGTGATCAAGTCCGGCGGCGAGTGGATCTCCTCCATCGAGATCGAGAACCTGGCGGCCGGCCACCCGAAGGCGGCCATCGCCGCGGTGATCGGCGTGCCGCATCCCAAGTGGGACGAGCGGCCGCTGCTGCTGGTCAAGCTGCGCGAGGGCGAGAGCTCCACCAAGGAAGAGTTCCTGGGTTTCCTGGACGGCAAGATCGCCAAGTGGTGGATGCCCGACGATGTGGTATTCGTGGACGACATCCCGCTCGGCGCCACCGGCAAGATCGACAAGAAGGTGATCCGCCAGGCCTACGAGACCTATGTGCTGCCGAGCGCCAAGCCCGCCGGCGCGGCGGCGCAGGCCGCGGCGCGCGCCCCGAAGCTGACCGCGCCGGACGACGGCGAAGGGTGAGGCGCGGCCAGGCGCGCCCGGGCCTGCGGCGGCTGGCGGGGGGCTATTTCGTCCTGGCGCTGGCCGTGGCGCTCGCCCCCTCGGCGCTGATGACCGCGGCGTTCGCGGGCGTGCAGAGCGGCGCGGCCGACTGGCGCGGCTGGCCGGGGCGTGCGGCGATGGACTGGGCGCCGCCGCTGATCTATGCGGCGGTGCTCGTCGGAATCGGCGGGCTGGTCCTGGCCTTGCTGGCGGGCTTCCGGCGCTATTGGAAACCCGCCCTGGCGGTGCTGGGCCTGACGGCGGCGGCGCTCGCCTTCCACATCGCGCTCATCCAGGCGCCAGCGGCGCGCCAAGCCTTTGTGGAACAGGGTTTGACCTCGATCAAAGCGTGACCGTAAGGCTTTGCTAAGCATGCGGGCAAAGGAGATATCCGATGCCCGACCTTCCCCTCGCGCAACAGATCGTTCTCGGCGGCGTGGTCGTCGCCTTCACCACCTTCATGGTCGCCCTGGCGGGCACCCACATCTACGTGCTGCTGGGCGAGGCCCGGCGTCACGCCAAGCGGTAGGCGCTGTCCAGGCCCGGCTCGCCGTCGGCGACGACGAGTCCGCGCCGCGTGAGGTCGATCATGTGGCCCAGCACCGAGCGGGCCGCCGCCGGGTGCAGCCGCGGATCGACCTCGGCGTAGAGCGCAGGCACCATGTCCTTGATCCGGGTGTGGCCTTGGCTGAGCGCCTGCAGCACCTGGGCCTCGCGGGCGCGGCGATGGGCGATATAGGCCTCGATGAAGGGCGTGACGTCGCGCACCGGCGGACCGTGGGTGGGCCAGAGCACGTCGAAGCCGCGGGCCTTCACCATCTCCAGGCTTTCCATATAGGCGGTCATGTCGCCGTCGGGCGGCGAGACCACGGTGGTCGACCAGCCCATGATGTGGTCGCCGGAGAAGAGGGCGTTCTCCTCCTTCAGGGCGAAGCAGATGTGGTTGGAGGTGTGGCCCGGCGTGGCCACCGCCTCCAGCGTCCAGCCCGGTCCCTCGAACACTTGGCCGCCGCCGCAGATGTCGATGTCCGGGGCGAACCCCAGGTCGTGGCCGGCCTCCGTGATCACGCTGCGGTCGGCGTCGGGCGTCTTGACCGCGCAGCCATAGATCGGCGCGCCGGTCTTTTCCTTCAGCGGCCCGGCCAGGGGTGAATGGTCGGAGTGGTGATGGGTGACCAGGATGTGGGTCACGCGCTCGCCCGCCAGCGCGGCCATCAAAGCATCCAGGTGCTCGGGCAGGTCGGGGCCGGGGTCGATCACCGCCACCTCCCCGCGGCCGACGATGTAGGTCCCCGTGCCCAGATAGGTGAACGGGCCGGGGTTCTTCGCCACCACCCGGCGGATCAGGGGCGAGACCTGGTCGCAGGCCCCGTATTCGAAGGTCAGCTCGCGCACATAGGGGATCATGTTTCCTCGTCCGGTCCGGCGCCGTCCTTGCGCTGAGAGGCCTCGAAGCCTTTCTCCGAGGGTCCCGTCATGGCGGATGCGGCGATTTTTGTCTCAAAACGGCTCCAGCGGGCGGTCTTCGCGCTGATGTGTCTCGTCGCGGTCCAGCTCGTGCTCGCCGTGGCCAGCTGCGAACCCGAGCAGGTGGCCATGGGCTCGGCGCGGGTCGCCTCCGCCCGCTAGCGCGGCAGGACCTGGTCCAGATCGTAGCCGGCCTGGGTCCCCAGGGCGACCAACTCCTCTCGCCCCCGCGCGCCGGCCAGGGCCTCGCCGATCGACCAGGTGACGATGGATCGCGTGCCCGTGCGGCAGAAGGCCAGCACCGGCGCCTCCGCCGCCTGCAGGATCTCCCGTTCGGCCGCCACCTGGTCCGGCGTCGGCGACCCGCGGACCGGCACGTGGTGGTAGGCGAGCCCTCGGGCCCTGGCCGCCGCCTCCAGCTCGGCGTTCGAGGGCTGTCCCGGCTCCTCGCCGTCGGGCCGATTGTTGATGATCGTGCGGAACCCCTGCGCCGCGGCGGCGGCGACGTCCTCGACCGAAATCTGCGGGCTGACGGAAATCTCGTCGGTGACTTTGCGGAACGCGGCCATGGAAACCCTTGATCTTCCAGGAGAGCGGGGGAGCTTTCGTTGACATCATCGGGGGGCGGTGGAAGTTTCGCAACGCCCGGGCCTGCGAAAGCCCTCACCTTGAGCCAGGTTTCATGTTGCGTTTCATAGGCCGCCGCCTGCTGGTGGCCATACCCACACTCTTCCTGGTGATCACGCTCGCCTTCTTCATGATGCGCGCAGCGCCCGGCAGTCCCTTCGACACCGACCGGAAGCTCTCGCCCGAGATCGAGCGCAACGTCATGGCCAAGTACGGCATGGACCGGCCGCTGGGCGAGCAGTACGTCAACTACCTGGCCGGCGTCGTCCGCGGCGACTTCGGACCGTCGCTGAAATACCGCGACAAAACCGTGCTGCAGATCCTCAAGGAGAACTACAAGGTCAGCCTGACGCTCGGGGTCTCGGCCATCGTCATCGCCGGCGCCGTGGGGGTGACGCTGGGCGTGCTGGCGGCGCTGAAGCAGAACGGGCTCGTCGACTACGGGGTCATGACCATCGCCATCATAGGCGTCTGCATACCCACCTTCGTGACCGCGCCCTTGCTCGTCCTGCTGTTCGGCTCGACTCTGCAGATCCTGCCCTCGGGCGGATGGAACGGCGGGGCGCTGCCGAACCTGATCCTGCCGGTGACGGTGCTGGCCCTGCCGCAGATCGCCATCATCTCGCGCCTGACGCGGGCGGGCATGATCGAGGTCCTGAACTCCAACTATATCCGCACCGCCCGGGCCAAGGGCCTGCCGGCCCACCGGATCGTCGGCAAGCACGCCCTGCGCGCGGCGATCCTGCCGCTGGTCAGCTATCTGGGGCCGGCCTGCGCGGGCCTGCTGACCGGCTCGCTGGTGGTGGAGAAGATCTTCAACCTGCCGGGCCTGGGAAAGTTCTTCGTCATCTCCGCCCTGCAGCGGGACTACACCGTGGTGATGGGCATGGTGATCTTCTACGCCGCCCTGATCCTGATCCTGAACCTGATCGCCGACCTGCTCTATGCGGCGCTCGACCCGCGCGTGAGGCTGTCGTGAGCGGCCCGGTCCTGGCTCCCGGCTCGCGCGCCGGGGCGGCAACGATGGAACGCGCCGTCAAGGGACGCAGCCTGTGGGACGACGCCCGCCGGCGACTGTTCCGCAACGGGGCGGCGGTGACCGGCATGGTGGTGCTGGCCCTTCTGGTGCTGGTCGCGCTGATTGGGCCGTCTCTCGTCCCCTTCGGCTATGACCAGATCAACAAGGGCGACGTCTGGGCCCCGCCGCTGACCGGCGGCCACCTGCTGGGGACCGACTCCCTCGGCCGGGACCTGCTGGCCCGGCTGCTGATGGGGCTCCGGGTCTCGCTGGCCATCGGGCTGGTGGCGACGGTCGTGTCCCTGATCATCGGCATCGCCTGGGGGGCGGTCGCCGGCTATGTGGGCGGGGCGGTGGACGAGGCGATGATGCGCTTCGTCGATGTGCTCTATTCGCTGCCCTTCATCTTCTTCGTGATCCTGCTGATGGTGACCTTCGGGTCGAACATCATCCTGATCTTCCTCGCCATCGGCGCGGTGGAGTGGCTGACCATGAGCCGGATCGTGCGCGGCCAGACCCTGGCCCTGAAGCACAAGGAGTTCGTGGAGGCGGCCCGCGCCGCCGGCCTGACGCAAGGGGCGATCATCGCCCGCCACATCGTTCCGAACCTGCTGGGACCGGTGGTGGTCTATGTGACCCTGACAATCCCCGCCGTGATCCTGGCCGAAAGCTTCCTGTCCTTCCTGGGGCTGGGCGTGCAGCCGCCGATGGCCTCGCTCGGCACCCTGATCGCCGGCGGGGCGCAGGACATGGAGCTGGCGCCCTGGCTGCTGATCTTCCCCTCGATCACCATGGTGGTGACGCTGATGTGCTTCAACTTCATCGGCGACGGCCTGCGCGACGCCATCGATCCCAAGGATCGATGACCTCGGCCGGCTCCGAGGCCTCAGCGCACCCGCCGCGCGCGGATCGCCCGCTGGCCGTCGGAGTTGAGGAAGAAGCCGCCCATCGCCGCCTTGCGGATCTCGACGGTGGAGCCCCTACGGGGCCCGCGCATCAGCCGTTCGTTGTCGTTCTGGGCCCAGACCGCCCCGCCTTCCAGCTCGAAGACCCACTTGCCGTCGCCGCCCTGATAGGCGTTGACCACCTGGGCCGTCAGCCGGTCGGCCTCTTCGGCCTTCTCGGCGCGATTGAACACGTCGAGGGTGGGCAGGTTGAAACCGAAGGCCTGGCGGCGGGCGGCGCGGGCCATGTCGCGGTCGACCACCACGATGTCGCCCTTCTGCTCGGCCTCGCCCAGGCCGGCGGCGGCGGCGTCGTAGCAGGCCAGGCGCTCGGCGGGATCGGCCTTTGCGCGGCAGTCCAGCAGGCTCTGGAACACCGAGGCGCGGCCTTCCGCCGCCGGTTGCGCGTCCGCGGCCCCCGCCAGGCCGAGCCAGATCGCCAGGGCGGCGCCCAGCTTTGAGCGGGTGTCAAAGTATGTCATCGGTGACCCTATGAAATCGACGTCGCGCATTGATAAGGCCCTGGCGGCTCTCGGCAATACGGTCGTGCTGGGGCTGGCCCTCCTCACCCTGGCGGCCTGTGGCCAAGGCAAGGCGTCGCGGCCCCCGTGCCCGGCTGGCAAGGTCTGCATCCACGCCGGCAACGGCTCCGAGCCGGTCTCGCTCGACCCGCACAAGACCACCGGCACCTGGGAGGACCGGATCCTCTCCAGCCTGATGATGGGGCTCACCCAGAGCGCGCCGGACGGGACCGCGATCCCGGGGATGGCCGAGCGCTGGGAGACCACGCCCGACGGCTTGACCTGGACCTTCTATCTGCGCGAGGCCGCCTGGTCCGACGGCGCGCCGGTCACCGCCGACGATTTCGTCTTCTCGCTGCGGCGGATCCTCGATCCTCAGACGGCGGCGGAGTACGCCTCGCTGCTCTACTTCATCAAGAACGCCCTCCCGGTGAACGAGGGCAGCGCGCCGGTCGAGTCGCTGGGCGTGCGGGCCGTCTCGCCCCGCGTGCTGGAAATCTCCCTTGAGCATCCGGCGCCTTACCTGCCGGAAATCGCCAAGCACCAGACCATGTACCCCGTGCCCAAGCACGTGGTGGAGAAGGTGGGCGACGCCTGGGTCCGGCCGGCGAACTATGTGGGCAACGGCGCCTTCACGCTCGTCGACTGGCGCCTGGGCGACTATGTGAAGATCGCCAAGAACCCGCGCTTCTACGAGGCCGATCAGGTCTGTGTGGACGAGATCTATTTCTACCCCACCACCGACGCGATCATGGCCGAACGGCGGGTGGCCCGCGGCGAGCTCGACCTCAACACCGACATCCAGTCCAATCGCATCGCCCGTCTGCGCGAGACCATGCCGGGCTATGTGCGCACCCACACCTATCTCGGGGTGACCTACCTGGCGTTCAATTCCAACGTGCCGGCCTTGCAGGACAAGCGTGTGCGCAGGGCGCTGGCCATGGCCATCGACCGGGAGTTCATCGCCGAGAAGCTGCTGCGGGGCGGTCAGACGCCGGCCTACACCTTCGTGCCGCCGGGCGTGGCCAATTATCGGCCCGCCGAACCGCCGGCCTGGGCCGCCTGGCCGCTGGAGCGCCGCCACGCCGAGGCCCGGCGCCTGCTGGCGGAGGCAGGCTACGGCCCGGACAATCCCCTGCGAATCGAGATCAAGCACCGCAACTCGCCCGATCCGATGCTGTTCATGCCGGCCATCCAGGCGGAGTGGAAGGCGATCGGGGTCGACGCGCGGCTGGCCCAGAACGAGGCCCAGATCGCCTACGCCGCCTACCGCTCGCGCGATTTCGAGGTGGCCGACGCCGCCTGGATCGCCGACTTCAACGACGCTTTGAGCTTCCTCTATCTTCAACAATCCACGACGGGTTCGCAAAACTACGGCGACTACAAGAATCCAGCCTACGACGCTCTGATCGCCCGCGCCGACGCCGAGCCCGACGCACGGCGCCGGGCGGAGTATCTCCGCGAGGCCGAGCGGGTGATGCTGGACGATGCGCCGGTGGCGCCGATTTATTTCTACGTGAACAAGAACTTGGTCAGTCCGAGGATCACCGGCTGGGTCGACAACATCGTCGATCACCACCGCTCGCGATATTGGTGCGTGGAGGGGGGCGGCCCGCAGACGGCGTCAAAAGGGTAAATTCGTGCGCATCGCTCGGCGAGCGGCGTAATCTGTGACCAGAATGCGACAGGTTGGCGCCCTTCACGTTGCGCCCCAGGAATGAGCGTTGACCCCCTTGCGACAAGCCCCGTAACTCCAGCGTAACCGGATTCAGACCTGAGTCCGGGACCGACTTTTTGTGGGGAGCGGGCGTCGCGGGCCTTCGGGCCGGCGGACCGCTGGAGGATCTTGACCTTGAAAATCAACACCACGCGGGAACGCCTGCTGGCGTCTTCCATGATCTGCGGCGCGGCGTTCGCGGCCATCGCGACCGTGCCGGCTCAGGCCCAGGAGGCTGAAGTCTCTGAGGTCGTGGTCACCGGCTCTCGGATCGTGCGTCAGGACTATGTCGCCAACAGCCCGATCGCCACGGTCACCGGCGACGCCGCCGTCGCCAACGCCGACGTCACGCTCGACACCTATCTGAACACTCTGCCGCAGATTAACCCGGCGGGCACCACCACCTCGAACAACCCGGGCAACGGCGGTCAGTCGAACGTCGATCTGCGCGGCTTCGGCGCCAACCGCAACGTCGTCCTGATCGACGGCCGCCGGGCGATGGTCTCGGAGAACCGCCTGATCGTCGACCTGAACACCATCCCGCAGGCGATGATCGACTCGGTGGAAGTGATCACCGGCGGCGCGGGCGCCGCCTACGGCGCCGACGCCATCGCCGGTGCGGTGAACCTGAAGCTGAAGCGGAACTTCGAAGGCGTCGACCTGCGGGTCAACTATTCGAACTCCACCGAGCACTGGGACGCCGAAGAGTATCAGGTCTCGGCCGTTCTCGGCGGCAACTTCGCCGACGGCAAGGGCAACGCGATCATCGGCTTCGACCGGTCGGTCCGCCAGCAGCTGATCAAGTCGCAGCGCGCCTTCTCCCAGAACGCCACCTCGACCACCTCCTTCCTGCCGGAAGGCAACCTGTTCTGGGCCGGCACCAACGCCCCGACACTCGCCGCCCTGCAGGGCGTGTTCGCCGGCTACGGCGTGGCGCCGAACCAGGTCGCCCTGGGCTCCGGGACGCTCGGCTTCAACATGGACGGCACGCTGTTCTATCGCGGCGTGTTCAACAACCCGCTCGACGTTCAGAACTTCCGCTATCCGATCGATGGCGCCGTCAACCAGAACCTCTATCCCGACGTCTACAGCTACAACTTCGACTACGTGAACATCCTGGTCCTGCCGATGGACCGGTATTCGTTCATGTCGAAGATCAATTACGAGCTGGACAACGGCGTCGAGCTGTTCGCCCAGGTCGGCTGGACCGAGTACAACGCCGTGACGGCCCTGGCGCCGACGCCGTTCCCGACCGTGAACACGCGGAATATCAGCACCGCCCGGCCGCAGGACGTCATTTCCAGCCTGGTCACGCCGGGCCAGCAGATCGCCCAGCAACTGGTCATTCCCGCCTGGAACCCCTTCATCCCGACGGATCTGCGCACGCTGCTGAATTCTCGGACGGGTGATGACCCGGCCCTGGTCGGAACCGGCGCCGACGAGCCGTTCCGGATGCGTCAGCGCACGCTGGACATCGGTCTGCGGCAGTCGGTCTATGAAAACACCGTCGTCCAGTTCCTGGCCGGCGTCCGTGCGCCGATCGGCGATACGGGCCTGATCTTCGAAGCCTCGATCTCCGAAGGCCGCACCGAGGTCGACCAGACCCAGACGGGCAACATCAACACCCAGCGCATGCAGACTCTCGTCGAGGACTGCGCCGGCGGCGCCGGCGGGCTCTGCACCAACCCGCTGGCTCCGCAGGTGATCGCGGCGGGCGGACCCGTGCAGGTGCCGGTGATCTGCGAAGGCGGCTTCAACATCTTCGGCCGTCAACCGATCTCGGCGGCGTGCCGTGAGTACCTCGCGGTGTCGACGACCCTGTCGACCGAGATGAAGCAGCAGATCTTCCAGGCCTTCGTCACCGGCCCGATCTATGAACTGCCCGCCGGCGACCTCTCCTTCGTGCTCGGCGCCGAGTACCGCGGCTTCGAGTATGCCTTCGACCCGGGCGCGGCCTCGGGCCCGATCTCGGGCTTCAACAACCAGAACCCGGACCGCGGCACCAACTCGTTCCGCGACATCTTCGGTGAGTTGCTGATCCCGCTGGTGAAGGATCAGCCCTACATCCAGGCGCTGGAGCTGAACCTCGGCGCCCGTTATTCGGAAGCCGAGTTCGCGGATAAGATCTCCGGCCAGAAGGTCGATGCGCGCGGTTCCTGGGCCTACAAGGCCGAGCTGAACTGGACCATCAACGACATGCTGCGGGCGCGCGCGTCCTATCAGCGGTCGGTGCGTGAGCCGAACTTCTCCGAACTGTTCGCCGGCGGCGGCTCTGCGCCGCAGTACTTCGATCCCTGCTCGGTGACGTCCACGGCCCGCAACGGCCCGAACGCCGCCCAGCTGGCCCAGCTCTGCCAGACCGCCGGCTTCAATGGCGGCGTGGCGGCCAGCGCGATCAACAACTTCGTGCAGACCCCTGGCTCCCAGATCGGCGTCGACCTCGAGGGGAACCTCGACCTCGATCCGGAAATCGGCAAGACCTTCACGGTCGGCTTCGTCTGGCGTTCGCCCTGGGAAAACCAGTGGCTGTCGCGCCTGCAAGGTTCGATGGACTACTACAACATCAAGATCGACGACGCGATCCTGGTGCCCACCCCGAACCAGATCGTGGCGGCCTGCTACAACTACTACGGCACGAACCCGAACTACGATCCGAACAACGTCAACTGCGACGGTATCCTGCGGGTCGGCGGCGACATCCTCTGGATCTACAATCCGGCCACCGGCTATGACGTGTTCATCAACAGCAACGACGGCAAGCAGAAGTCCAGCGGCATCGACTTCCAGGTCGACTGGGGCTTCGACATGTCCTGGCTCGGCGCTTCCGAGCGCTGGGGTTCGGTCCGCCTGAACGCGATGGTCACCCACGTGATCGAGTTCAAGCAGCAGGATCCGATCTCGGGCGTGCCGGAACTCGACTTTGCGGGCACCGTCTCCTACTTCGGCGCCGGCCTCGGCACGAGCTTCCCGAAGTGGAAGGCGACCATCAACGGCGAGTGGAGCCTGTTCGACGACTTCCGCATCAACGCCCGGGGCCGCTACATCGGCAAGATGGACAACCGCCTGGGCGTCGAGTTCCCCGGCGAGCAGTCGTTCACCGGCACCGACGCCGTCTGGTACTGGGACTTCGCCGGCACGTGGAACGTGACCGACAACGTGGAGCTGCGTCTGGGCGTGAACAACGCCTTCGACAAGGAGCCCGAGGTCTACGCCCCGAACGTGCAGTCGGGCACCGACCCGTCCACCTACGACGTGATCGGGCGTCGGGTGTTCGGCGGCATCAAGCTGCGCTTCTAAGGCTCGGCTAGATCCAGGAATTGGGGCGGCGGACTTCGGTTCGCCGCCCTTTTTCTTTCCGTTGTCCACAAAACCTCCTCTCCCGTTTGCGGGAGAGGACAGGCCGAAGGCCAGGTGAGGGCTCGCGGCGGAAAGTCGCGACGGCGGCGAAGCCGCTGGCGCCGCAGGCGCCGACACTTTCAAGCGCTGGAGGTTCTTGCGCCGCTTCGCCGCCCGCCTGAAGGCGGCCTCGGCTGCGCCTCGCCCTCACCCGTCCTTCATGCTCTCCCGCCTAGCGGGAGAGGGACGGGGGGAAGCCGTGCCAGACGTCAGGCGTAGCCGAGCAGCTCGCGCAGGCCCGGCGCCATGTGATCGACAAGCTGCTTCTGCACGTCCGGAAGCTCATCGGGCAGGGTGACGCCCGACAGATGCTCGCGCGCCGTCGAGCTGTGCTTGCGGTCGGCGCCGATTCGCACCCGCTCACGCCAGTCCGACGGCAGGTCGATGCCGAACCGGCCCAGCAGATCGCCGAAGAAGGCCTCCGCCTCGGGCGCATCCAGCGCCTTCAGGTGCGCGACGATGTCCTCGTAGCGGACGATGTGCGCGCCGGTCCCCATCCAGGCCACGGCGTGGAACAGGAAGACCTCCCGCAGGGCCGGCCCGCGGCCCGGTATCCCGAAGATCATCATGTTCAGCATCTGCTCGACCGTTACGGCGCCGCCCTTCAGGTGGTTGAGCTGCGGATGGTCGAACTGGTCCGACAGATGGAAACGAGCGCGGGCCAGCACATAGTCGTACGGGTCGCGCACCAGGATCACCTGGCGCGCGTGCTTCAGCCCCATCAGGGAGATGTCGGCGAACAGCAGGTGGCCGACGCTGAACTGCGGCCGGCGCGGATCCAGCGCCCCGCGATGCTGCTCGAAATTGGGGATCTGCAGGAACTCGCGGTCGTAGTGCTGCTCGGGCGCCACGAACATTCGCACGATGTTGCGCAACAGGTGGGTGCCGCACTTGGGCACGCTGTTCAGGAACGCCGTCTGGCGCAGCGGCGCGTGAGCAAACCGCCGAATCTCCGGGCCCAGGGTGTCGGGCCTGCTCGTCACTCTCGCCGCCAGCATCGCACGTCCTTCGAAACAGAGGCCCCAGCCATAGCGCGCGGGGGCGATCTTGTCAGGCCGGCGGCGGCCGCAGGGCCTTGGTGCGGAACCACTTGGAAATCACCCACTTCTCGCCGCGGGTGGGCGGCGCGCCAGTGTGCAGGGTCATGGGATCGGGCGCGCCTTCCGCGTCGACGCTGTCGAAGACCAGGGCCGACCCGCGCGGCGGCCTGTAGGCGAGCTCGAGCCGCGGGAATTCCGTCGCCCCGCCTTCGAACCCCTCGTTCAGATAGACCAACAGCGTCCGCACCCGTTGCCCGCGCTGCGCCAGCTGCGGCGCGTTGGCGGGCGTGTCGGCGATATAGTCCACGTGCGGGCGATAGCGCTCCCCCACCGCATAGTGCAGCACGCCCAACCCCTCGGCGTTCTCCGGCGGCATTTCCGCGGCCGCGGCGAGCCGGTTGTTGATCAGTTCCAGCACCACGTCGCTGTCAGCCAGGCCGAAGTTCATCACCCGATTGGAGCGCTCGTCGCGCACCGCCTCGCCGCCGGTCTCGTCGTCGACCACCTTGGCGCGGACCAGGGCGGGCTCCGCCAGGCTCATCACGTAGTCGCACGCCCAGTCCGGCAGCAGGTCGGAGATCATTCGCACGCGCGGCGATTCCCGCTCGACGCGCCGTTCGATGGGGCCTTCGAAGGGCGAAAGGTCCACCGCCGCCGCAGCGGCGGTCCAGTCCACCGGGGTCGCCCGCGGCGGCTTTCGGCCCAGGATCCGCACCGCCGGCGCATAGCCGGCGGCGGCGGCTTGGGAGAGGGCGGCGCGGGCGAGGTCCAAGCGCGGGCCGCGCAAGCCGATCAGCAGGCCGATCTGGCACGCCGCCGAAGCATCGCCCCCCGCGGCCAGCCTGGCCAGCCACTGCACGGCGCGGGCCGGGTCCCGCGGCGTACCCACGCCCCCGGCGTCCAGAATACCGGCCAGGTTCAGGCCGAACGGATCGCCGGCCCCGGCGGCGGCCAGGATGCGGGCTACGCCGTCGGCCGGGGCCTGGGCGACCCCGAATCCGACCACTTGCCACAAGCCCAGCCGCGCATGCGCCGAAGGCAGGCCGGCCTTCGCGGCGCGGGCCAGCCAGGCGACCGCCTCGTCGACCTGGCCGGACTGCTCGAAGACTTGGGCCATCAGCTCCTGGGCCGCCGGGTCTCCCGCCATGGCCTGGGCGCGCACCTGATCGAAGGTCTGCATAGGTCGGTTCTAGAGCCTGGCCGGCCGCCGCGAAAGCCCGTCGCCGGAGCGAAAGGCCCCGCCTATGCTGGCCGCAACGACTCGGGGAGGACCATGGCCAGGCTTTCGCGAAGGACGCTTCTGCTCGGCGTCGCGGCGCAGCCGCTGGCCGCCTGCGCCACGCTGCCCGGCTCCCCCGTCCCGATGATGCAGCTCAACCTTGCCGAGGGGCCGCAGCTCTCGCCGCCGCCGGCCGGGGTGGAGCCGCCGCCGGACCCCGAGGCCGATCTCCAGGCCGGTTTCGATCCGGTCCTGCGAATGACGGTGCCGGTGATGATCGAGAAGACCGGCCCGTTCGTCTTCGTGGTCGATACAGGTGCGAACCACACGGCCATCGCCACCGAGGTGGCGCAAGGCCTCGACCTGCCTTCCGGCGGCCGGGCGCTGGTGCACGGCATCGCCGGCGCCGAGCCGGCGGAGACGGCCAGCGTCCGCTCGCTCGGCATCGGCCCCACCGTCACCCGGCGGTTCAGGGCGCCGCTGCTGCCCCGGGCGGCGCTGGGGGCCGATGGCCTGCTGGGCGTCGACCTCCTCGAGCGGCGGCACGTCTCGCTGGATTTCGAGAACAACCGCTTCAACATCGCTGCGGCCGACGACACCTTCGAACGCTCGCTGCGCATGGGCGGCGGCGGACGGCTGCAGAGCGCCGAGGTCGACCCTTCGGTGGTGGTGGTGCCGGCGCGCTACCGCTTCGGCCAGCTCACCATCGTCGACGCCGAGGTGGGAACAGGGCTTCCCGTGACCGCCTTCCTGGACTCCGGCGCCCAGTCGACGGTGGGGAATCTCGCCCTGCGCCGGGCGGCCTACGCCCAGGACATCGGGCTTGCCCTGCGCACCACCCGCGTTCAGCTGGTCGGCGCCACCGGCCAGACCATTTCCGGCGATCTGGCGCGCCTGCCGTCGCTCAGGCTGGGAGGGCTGCGCATCGGCAACCTCTCCTGCGTCTTCGCCGACCTGCACACCTTCAAGATCTGGGACCTGCTGGATACCCCGGCCATCCTGATCGGCATGGACGTGATGCGGCATTTCCGGTCCATCGACCTCGATTTCGCCCGCCGACGGGTGATCTTCCGCACCCCGCGGGCGGCGACGGAGATCACCCAGGCGCGCTGATCAGTCGACCGCCCGCGGCGCCAGCACCGTCGCGCCCGACGCGCGCAGGCGGGCGTCGGCGATCTCGTCCATCACCGCCTGGGCGCGCGGGTCGCCCATCAGCCAGGCGGCGGCGGCCAGGGTGCGGACCGAGGTCGCCGAGACCCCGAGCGCGCTCTCCAGCGCCTGGAAGGGCGAAACCTGCGGCGTCATGCGCCTCAGCCGCACGTCGCCGGTGACGCCGGCCAGGGCCTTGGCCTTGTCAACCGCGGCGTAGAAGCCGCCGACCTCGTCCACCAAGCCGATCTCGCGGGCCTGGGCGCCGGTCCAGACGCGGCCCTTGGCGATCTCGCGCACGCGCTCGGGCGGAAGCTTGCGGCCCTTCGCCACCCGCTCGATGAAGTTGTCGTAGATCCGGTTCATCCAGCCGGCGAAGGCGGCCTTCTGGGCCGGCGTGAACTCCTCGCCCAGGCCGAAGGCGCCGGCGTATTCGCCGCCGACGGCGGTCTCCCGCACGTCGATCCCGAACCGGGCGAGGGCGGGGCCCAGGGCCAGCTTGCCGCCGAACACGCCGATGGAGCCGGTCAGGGTGGTGGGGTGGGCGACGATGGCCGAGGCTTCGCTCGCCACCCAGTAGCCGCCGGAGGCCGCATAGGTGCCCATGGAGACCACCACCGGCTTGTCGGCCGCCTTGGCCGCGCGCACCGCGGCCAGGATCTGTTCCGAAGCGGTGTCGGAGCCGCCAGGCGAGGAAACGCGGAAGACGATGGCCTTCACGTCCTTGTCGTCGATGGCCTTGTAGAGCGCTTCGGCGACGTCGTCGGAATACATGGTCGGCCCGCCGGAGAAGGGATTGGCGACCCCGTCGTGGCCGGTGACGATCGGGCCTTCGCCTTCGACCACCGCGATCACCGGGCCCGAACCCAGGCCGCCCCGGTCGCGGCGCGCGCGGGCGTACTTGGCCAGGTCCACGAGCTCGGCGCCGTCTCCGGCCCGCTTCAGGGCGGCGCGTTCGGCCTCCCGCACCTGGCCGATCTTGTCGATCAGGCGAAGCTCCAGCGCCTGCTCGGCGAGGTAGGGTCCAGCCTCGATGGTCCGCACCAGGGCGGCCGGCTCGACCTTGCGGTCGGTGGCCGCCGCGGCCAGGGCCGAGCGGTAGACCGAGCCCATCCAGGAGAGCTGGGCCTCTTTGTGCGCCGGCGTGTAGTCGCTGTAGAGGAACGGATTGACCGCGTTCTTGTACTCGTAGCGCTGCTCGTAGTCGGCCTCGATCCCGTAGCGGTCGAGGAAGCGCTTGAAGAACAGGTCCTCGCCCGCCAGGCCGACGGCCTGGAACGAGGCTCCCGGCTGCATCCAGAACTCGTCGGCGGCCGCGCCAAGCATGTAGGTGGAGGTCGTCACCCCGGCCGCGTAAAGCCCCTGGCTGTGGGCGAACACCGGCTTTCCGGCCGCACGGAACTTCTTGAAGGCCAGACGCAGCTCGTCGGCGGCCGCAGGCTCCAGTCCCGCCTCGGGCAGGCGCACCAGCAGCGCCTTGACCCGTCCGTCCCGCCCGGCTCGGTCCAGGGTCTCGATCACCGACATCACCGACTGCGACCGCCGCCCGAAGCTGGCCAACGGGTTGTTCGGGTCCTGATCGGTCAAGGGATCGCGCAGGTCGAGCTGCAGCACCGTCACCGACGGCGGCGGCGCGGGCCGCGCGGCGCCGGCGGCCAGGACGATCAGCAGGAAGGGCACGCCGATCAGGAACAGCACCAGGCCCGCGAAAACGCCGGCCATGGTGGTCAGGAACTGCTTCATGGGATCTCGTGGAGAGGAGGTTCGCCGCGCAAGCTATATCGCCCCGCGTTGCGATCAAATGAAGACCTGTCCATCCGCGGCTTCAAGCGTCGCGCGAGATCGGCGGGTCGAGCGGCGCGCGCCCCTCCGGATCGTACTCCTCGGGCGCGTGCTGGAGGTCTTCCAAGGCGTCGTTGGGGGCGGCGGCGCGCGGTGCGCGAGCGGCGGGTGGAGGCGGCGGGCTGCGGGCCTTGAGCGCTTCCAGGGCGTCGCCGTTTTCGCGGCCGAACAGGGCGCGCAGGCGCACGTCCAGCTGCGGGAACGGGATCTCGATATCCGCCTCGCGCAAGGCGTCGTCGATCGCCCAGGTGTAGGCGGCGCGCATCGCCGCCGGGCGTCGGGCCGCGTCGGCGTTGGGCCAGACGACCAGTTCGAAATTCAGGGAGGAGTCGCCAAATCCCACCAGCCAGACCTGGCTGCGGCGCGCCTCGGTTTCCGGCAGGGTGAAAGGCACCTTGGCCGCCGCCGCCAGAACCGCCTCGCGCACCTTGGCCTTGTCCGCGCCGTAAGCGACGGCGAAGGGGATGTGCATCCGCCGGGTCTCGCCCCGCAGGGTCCAGTTGGTGACCTGGCTGTCGATCAGCTTGGAATTGGGCAGCACCACATCCAGGGCGTCATTGGTGCGGATGCGGGTGGCGCGTGGGCCGACCTCGACGATCTCACCGCGCACGCCGTTCTCCAGCTCCACGAAGTCGCCTACATGTACGTTCTGGTCGAAGATCACCACCAGGCCGGAGACGAACTCGCGCACCACGCCCTGCAGGCCAAGGCCGAGCCCCACGCCCAGCGCGCCGGCGAAGACGGCAAGCGAGGTCAGGTTGATCCCTGCGGTGGAAAGCGCAACGAACAGGCCGGCCGAGATCAGGCCGTAAATGCTCAGCTTCTGGATGATGTAGAAGGACGGCGCGGAGAGGCGCGTGCGCCGCTTCATCCGCTCCAGCCCCGCCCGGGCGAGCTTGGCCAGGAACAGGGCTACGGCGAAGACTGCGAAAGCCACGACAAACTGGACCAGCAACGGCAGCCACCCGTCGGCGAGCGCCTGGCGGGTCAACAGCAGCTGGTCGATCGCAGGTGCGGCGGCCTCTGTCATTCTGCGGCAACGGCCAAGCCGCAACGCTGGTTGCCTTGAGGACGCGGTAACCGGTATCCAGGCTACAGCAAGGTGGGCTGTTCAGGATCACGACGCAGTTTATGAACAAGCCGAACCGGCATGGCGGCGTGGAGCGGACGTGAAGCCACCCAGAACCCAGGGCGCGAGCGGCGAAGGCCTTGAGCGGCGCCGCCCGACGATCAACGACGTGGCGCGCCTGGCCGGCGTGTCGAAGAAGACCGTGTCGCGGGTCATCAACGGGTCGCCCTTCGTCCGCGCCGATACGCGCGAGCGGATCGAGGCGGTGATCGCCGAGACAGGCTACGCGCCCGATCCTCAGGCCCGCGGTCTCGCTTTCCGCCGCTCGTTTCTGATCGGCCTGATCTACGACAACCCCAATCCGCAGTATGTCGTGAACATGCAAAACGGCCTGCTGGACGGCATGCGCGGCTCGGGCTTCGAGCTGGTGGTGCACCCGTGCGAGCGGGGCGATCCCAACGTCCTGCCGGAGATCCGCGCCTTCATCGAACGCCAGAAGCTGTTCGGCGTGGTGCTGACGCCCTCGGTCTCGGAGGATGACCGGATCGCCGAGCTGATGGACGAGATCGGCTGCGAATACGTCCGCGTCGCCTCGGTGCCGCTGGACGAGCCGGAGCACATGATCGAGACCAAGGACCGGCTCGGGGGGCTGGAGGCGGCTCGGCACCTGATCGCCCTGGGCCACCGGCGGTTGGCGTTCATCTCGGGCCCTCCGACCTTCCGGTCCTCGCACGAGCGGCTGGGCGGTTTCGAGGACGGGCTCGCCGAGGCCGGCCTCGCCCTCGACCCGCGCCATGTGGCGGAAGGCGCCTACACCTTCGAGTCCGGGATCGCTGCGGCGCGAGCGCTGTTGGCGCTGGACCGGCGGCCCACCGCCATCTTCGCCGGCAACGATGAAATGGCTGCGGGCGTGTTGCAGGCCGCCCGGGAGGCGGGGCTCTCCGTGCCCGGCGACCTGTCGGTAGTGGGCTTCGACGACTTCCAGATCGCCTCACGCATCTGGCCCGCGCTCACCACCATCCGCACGCCCACGCGCGAGATCGGGCGCCTCGCCGCCGAGAAGCTGATGGGCCGCGAGGACGAGCGACGGGATCCTAAACAGCGCCTGCCCAGCCTGGTCGTGCGCGAGTCTTCAGGCCCGGTTCCGAAATAGGCCGACACGACAAAGGCGCGGCTGCAAAGCCGCGCCTCGTCCTTGACCCCGCTCGGATCTGGGAGAGGGACCTTCCCTCCGTCAGATCTTCGCCGGCTCCATGCGCGGGCTGAGCAGGTGCACCACCAGCAGGGCCAGCAGATAGGCCGAGCCGGCGACCACGAAGATCGGGGTGTAGGTGCCGATCTGGTCGAGGACGTAGCCGGCGTACTTGGCCATGGCCATGCCGCCGATGGCGCCCACCATGCCGCCGATACCGACGACGGAGCCGACCGCGGCCCGCGGAAAGACGTCGGAGGGCAGGGTGTAGAGATTGGCCGAGAAGCCCTGGTGAGCCGCCGTCGCCAGGCCGATGATCAGCACCGCCACCCAGAGGTTGGAGGCGAAGGCGGCGAAGGCCACCGGCACGGCGCAAAGCGCGCAGATCAGCATGGTGGTCTTGCGTGCGGCGTTGATGCTCCAGCCCATCTTCATGAAGCGGGAGGAGAGCCAGCCGCCGCCGACGCTGCCGACGTCGGACAGCAGATAGATGGCGATCAGCGGCGGCCCGAAGGTCTTCAGGTCGAGTCCGTGCCGCTTGCCCAGGAAATCCGGCAACCAGAACAGGAACATCCACCAGATCGGGTCGATCAGGAACTTGCCGATGGCGTAGGCCCAGGTCTCCTTGACCGTCAGCAGGCGCCGCCAGGCGATCTTCTCCACCGGGTCCGGCGGGTCGCTCTCGATGTGGGCCAGCTCCGCCGCGGTGACCTTGGAGTGTTCGCGCGGGCGGCGATAGACGATCAGCCAGATCGGCAGCCAGACAAGGCCGACAAGGCCGGTGACGATGAACGCCATCTGCCAGCCCCAGGCCAGCGTGATCGCGGGGATGACCAGCGGCGTGACGATGGCGCCGATATTGGTGCCGGCGTTGAAGATGCCGGTGGCGAAGGCGCGCTCCTTCTTCGGGAACCACTCGGCCACGGCCTTGATGCCGCCGGGGAAGCCGCCGCCCTCGCCGACGCCGAGCGCAACGCGGGCGAAGATGAAGCCGGTCAGGCCGCGCGCGCCGGCGTGGGCGATGTGGGCGACCTGCCAGATCAGGAAGGCGATCCCGAAGCCCCAGCGCGCCCCGATGCGGTCGACGATGCGGCCGAAGGCGAGGTAGGCGACGGCGTAGGAGGCTTGGAACCAGAAGACCAGGTCCGCATAGTCGTTCTCGCTCCAGCCGAACTCCTGCGAGAGCTCGCCCTTCAGCAGGCCGATGGTCTGGCGGTCGACATAGTTGATCACCATGGCGGTGAACAGCAGGGCGACGATCACCCAGCGGAAGTTGCCGACCTTGGCTCCGGCCTCGGCGAAATCAGGCCTTGTCGTCGTGCTCATCGTTTCCTCCCGAGCTTGCGGCCGCGGGATCGGGCTGTGCGACGCACAGGATCTCTCCGAACTCGCCGAAGCTGATGCGGGCCGTTTGGCCGGCCCTGATGTCGTGAATCCCCGTGGCGGCGCCGGTGGTCACCAGGCATCCCCGCCGGAGCGGCCGCCCGCGGCGGGCGGTGTTGTTCAGCAGGAAGGCCAGCGAGGCCGCCGGCCCGCCCGCCAATGACGCGGCGGAGCCTTCGCCGACCGTGACGCCGTCGATCTCGGTGGCGCAGATCAGGCTCTCGTCGGTCCGGTCGCGCCAGCCGACCAGTTCCGGCCCCAGGATCAGGCCGTCGTTGTTGCCGAAATCCGAGGCGACGGCGAGCGGGCCCAGGATGTTGATGGCGGCCAGCGGGCTGGCGGCGATCTCCACGCCCATGTGCAGGCCGTCGACCAGGCTCAGGGCTTCGGCGGGCGTCCAGTCGGTCTTGTCGGCCGGGGCGTCGGCGGCGAGCCGATAGACGAACTCGGCCTCCACGGCCGTGAACCCGCCCTGGAAAACGGGAAAGGCTGTGGGCCCGGCGCCGGAGGCGATCTGCACGCGCCGGCTGAAGATCGGGCCGCACAGCCGCTCGGCGCCCAGGCTTTCCTGAAGTTCGGTCGGGATCCGCCCCACCTTCCAGCCGGCGACCTCGTCGGGCCACAGGTCGATGGCGAGGTCCTGGGCGGCGTAGCTGACGGCGAGCTCCGGAGGCAGGGCGCCGCCGGGAAATTCACTCAGCGGCCTGCGGTCGAGTCGCGCGCGAACCAGGCGCTCGGCGATCTCGGCAGGCTCCAAAGAAGTCGCGGCCTGAGCCGGCGATAAGGTCACGCGCCTTGTCCTCCCCGAAAAATGCGCTCGGCGTCTTTAAGTCCGGTTGTGCTTATAGGAAACCGGTGTCATTTTCAAACCCAATGCGACGGACCACGGTTCTCGCGCTTAAATCGGCTCGTTGGGAGGAGACCTACGGCATGCGGCTATTCGGGGCGTGCGCCCTTGTTCTTTCGGCCTGCCTGGCGCTCGGCCTGGAGGGGCCCGCGGCGGCGCAGGGCGCGCTGGCTTTCCCTGGCGCGCAGGGCTGGGCGGCTCAGACTCCCGGCGGCCGCGGCGGCCAGATCATCCGTGTCACCACCCTGGACGCGGAGGGGCCGGGCTCATTCCGCGAGGCCGTGGAGACCAAGGGGCCGCGGACCGTGGTCTTCGAGGTCGGCGGGGTGATCGATCTGGGCGGCAAGACCCTCACCATCCGCGAGCCGTTCCTGACCATCGCCGGCCAGACCGCGCCGTCGCCGGGGGTGACCTTCATCCGCGGCGGCATCGACATCGCCACCCACGACGTGATCGTCCGTCACATCCGCGTGCGGCCCGGCGAGGCGGGCTTCCCCAAGAAGAGCGGGCACGACTTCGATTCGATCTCCACCCAGGGGATCTCCTACAACGTCATCGTCGACCACAATTCGCTGACCTGGGGCACGGACGAGAACCTCTCGGCCTCCGGACCGCGGTTCGTGGGGAACACGCCGGACGAATGGCGCGTCGGCACCAGCCGCAACATCACCTTCTCGAACAACATCATCGCCGAGAGCCTGTCCTATTCGACCCACGCCAAGGTCGAGCATTCCAAGGGCAGCCTGATCCACGACAACATCACCAACATCCTGATCGTCGGAAACCTCTACGCCCACAACTACGAGCGCAATCCGCTGTTCAAGGGCGGGGTGCGCGGCGTGCTGGCCAACAACCTGATCTTCAATCCCGGCCAGCGGGCGGTGCACTACAACCTGATGGCCCAGGAGTGGGGTGACCAGCCCTTCCAGACCGGGCAGTTGGTCGCGGTCGGCAACGTCCTGCGGGGGGGCCAGGACACGGTGGAGGGATTGCCGTTCCTGACCCTGGGCGGAGACGGCGACCTGGAATTCTTCGGGCGCGACAACATCGCCGTCGACAAGTTCGGCAAGCCGCTGCCGATGTTCGGCCGCTACACCACCGGGCCTGCGAAGATCATCGAGCTCAAGCGCCCGCCCCTGTGGCCGGAGGGGCTGGAGGCGCTGCCGGCGGTGGACGTCCAGCGCCACGTCCTGGCCAACGCCGGCGCCCGGCCCTGGGACCGGGACGCCGACGATGTTCGCCTGATCGCCGACGTGGCCGAGGGCCGCGGTGAAATCATCGACAGCGAGGAGGACCTGCAGGGCTATCCCAAGCACAAGCCCACCCGCCGCCCGTTCAACCCCGACGACTGGAACCTCGACGACATGAGCCCCAAGCGGCCGGAGGTTCTGGACTCCGGGGCGAAGTCGCGGGGGACCTGAGGTCGGCGGGCCGCCGGGCTTCCCCTCTGGCGGCTAAGCCACCCGGCGCAGCGGCGGGGCGGGATGTTCGGCCTTGCGGATCTTCTCCAGAACGCGGACGAACAGGGCTTCGGGCTCCACCCGCAGCGCCGCGGCGATGCGGCAGAACTCGACGATCTCGACCCGGCGCTGGCGCTTCTCGATCATGCAGACGTGGCTCTGGGAGCGGTTCAGGCGCCGCGCCAGCTGGCGCTGGCTGAGGCCGGCGTCGGTCCGGGCCGCGATCAGGGTGTCGATAAGGGCGCCGTACTCGTCGCCGAAGATCGGATTTGTCACCATGTCCTCCCGCGTCGAGGGGACCAATGCCTCACGAGGTAACCGGTGTCAATTTGCAATTTTCCAGGTTTTTGAGGAATGTCCCGGCCTCGCCGACACGGCCGAGCGATTGGCGGCCGGCATTTTCCGGCGGACGCCAAAGCCGACGGATTTGATTTGCGCCCAGGCATGACACCGGTTACCAGATCGACAAACCGCTCCGCGACTACAGATCCCGGGAGGACGCCCGTGTACAGGAAGACCTATCACGCCACGCATCCGGACATGATGGAGGGCGTCGACAACGACCAGCTGCGCGACCGCTATCTGATCGGCGACCTGTTTGCGCCAGGGCAGGTGGTGCTGAACTACACTCACTACGAGCGCTTCGTGATCGGCGGCGCCATGCCGGGTGCGGAGCCCGTGCGCCTGCCCGACCAGACCGAACCTGAGTCCGCCAAGGGGCGCCCGTTCCTGGAGCGCCGCGAGCTCGGCGTCGTCAACGTCTCCGACGCCGTGGGCGTGGTCACGGTCGACGGCCAGGCCTACACGCTGAACCCCAAGGACGGGCTCTATGTGGCCATGGAGTCGAAGGAGGTCGTGTTCGCCGCCGCCGACCCGACTAGTCCCGCCAAGTTCTACCTAGTCTCCACGCCCGCCCATGCGCGGTTCGAGACCAAGCACATCTCCATCGCCGACGCCGTGCCCCTGGAGCGCGGCGCGCTCGAGACCTCCAATGAACGGACCATCTATCAGTACATCGTGCCGGCCACCTGCCGTTCGGCCCAGCTGCTGCTGGGCCTGACGATCCTCAAGACCGGCAGCGTCTGGAACACCATGCCGCCGCACCTGCACGACCGCCGGTCGGAGGTCTATTTCTACTTCGGCCTCTCGGAGAACGACCGGGTGTTCCACTTCATGGGCGAGCCGGACAAGGCCCGCCACGTCGTCATGGCCAATGACGAGGCGGTGGTTTCGCCCCCGTGGTCGATCCACATGGGTTCGGGCACCAGCAACTACACCTTTATCTGGGCCATGGGCGGCGAGAACCTCGACTACACCGACATGCACGTCCTCGACATCTGCCAGCTGAAGTGAGCGCGATGACCGACAATCCGTTCAGCCTGGAGGGCCGGGTGGCTGTGGTCACCGGCGCCAATACGGGCCTCGGGCAGGGGATCGCGGTGGCGCTCGCCAAGGCCGGTGCCGACGTCGCCGCCGTCGGCCGCAGCCCGGCCGAGGAGACCGGTCGTCAGGTCGAGGCGGCCGGCCGCCGCTTCACCTTCGTCGAGGCCGACCTTTCCTCCATCGAGCCGGTGGAGCGGGTGGTGCGGACCACGGTGGAGCGGCTGGGCGGCCTGGACATCCTGGTCAACAACGCCGGCATCATCCGCCGCGCCGACGCCATCGACTTCACCGAGGCCGACTGGGACGCGGTGATGGACACCAACCTGAAGACCGCGTTCTTCCTTTCCCAGGCCGCGGCCCGGGAGATGCTGAAGGCCGGCGGCGGCAAGATCGTCAACATCGTCTCGATGCTGTCCTTCCAGGGCGGCATCCGGGTGCCGTCCTACACCGCCTCAAAGAGCGGTTTGGCGGGGCTGACCAAGCTCCTGGCCAATGAATGGGCGGCCAAGGGAATCAACGTCAACGCCATTGCGCCGGGCTATTTCGAGACCAACAACACCGAGGCCCTGCGCGCCGACGAGGGGCGTAGCCGGGAGATCCTAGGACGCATCCCCGCCGGACGCTGGGGGCGGCCGGAGGACCTGGGCGGCGCGGCGGTTTTCCTGGCTTCGCGCGCGGCCGACTACATGCACGGCGCCGTGGTGCCGGTGGACGGCGGCTGGCTGGCGCGCTGACGCAAGGCCTGTTCACCGGCTTGTCATAAGGCTTAGTTGGAGTTAAACAGGATTTTGCTACCGGTGTCAGAACGGCTGGTCGCTCGCTGACACCGGTGTCAATTTGGGGAACGCGTCCTCGGGCGCACCGGTGTCGTCAGGAGGAAGCATCCGCCGGCGGCCCGCAGGGAGGAGTTACAATGGCAGCTATCCAACATCCGCGTCGCCGGACGCACGCCCTGCTGTGCGGGGCCGCGGTCTCGGCCTTCGCTTTCGCGGGGCTCGGCGCGTCGGCCGCCCAGGCCCAGGACAGCGAAGTCGAGGAAATCGTCGTCACCGGATTCCGCAGCAGCCTGCAGCAGGCGTTGAACGTGAAGCGCGACTCGGCTGTCGCCGCCGACGCCATCCTGGCCGAGGACATCGGCAAGTTCCCGGACCTGAACCTCTCGGAGTCGATCCAGCGGATCTCCGGCGTGGCCATCACCCGCGAGGGCGGGGAGGGGCGCCAGATCTCGGTGCGGGGCCTGGGGCCGCAGTTCACCCGCGTGCGCATCAACGGCATGGAGGCCCTGACCACGGCGGGCGGCACCGACGCCAACGGCGGCACCAACCGCGGCCGCGGCTTCGATTTCAACATCTTCGCCTCGGACCTGTTCAACGCCATCACCGTCCAGAAGACGGCGGCGGCGGAGACCGAGGAGGGCTCGCTGGGCGCGACGGTGGACCTGCGCACCGCGCGGCCGCTGGACTACGCCCGCGACTTCACCTTCACCGCCTCGGCCCAGGCCAGCTACAACGACCTGTCCGAAGAGACGAGCCCGCGTATGGCGGCCCTGATCTCCAAGACCTGGGGCGACGGGACCTTCGGGGCCCTGGTCTCGGTGGCCTACGCCAAGCGCAAGCTGCTGGACGAAGGCACCTCCACGGTGCGCTGGGCGCGGGGCACGGCCTTCGCGCCGGGCTTCGAGAGCGCCCCGGCCGGCGGCCCGACCCTCGCCCAGGTGAATGCAGCCTACCACCCGCGTTTCCCGCGCTTCGACAAGTACGAGCAGGAGATGGAGCGCCTGGGCGCCACCCTCTCCCTGCAGTGGAAGCCCACCGACGTCACCCTGCTGACCTTCGACGCCCTCTACGCCAAGCTCGACGGCACGCGGGAGGAGATGTTCCTGGAGGCCCCGTCCTTCAGCGTCGGCGGCGCCTGCACCGCGGCCAACCGGCCCACCACCTGCGGCATCGCCGACACCGATGTGCTGGCGGGCGTGATCGACGCCAACAACACCCTGATCTCGGGGACGTTCAACGACGTCGACCTTAGGGTGGAAGACCGGTTCGACGAGCTGACCACCACCTTCACCCAGTACTCGCTGGACCTGACCCACGAGTTCTCCGACCGCCTGCGGATGCGGGCCTTGGCCGGGCACTCGAAGTCGGATCACGACAACCCGGTCCAGACCACCCTGATCTGGGATCAGTTCAACGTCGATGGCTACAGCTACGACTACAGCCGCGGCCGGGTGCCGCTGATCACCTATGGCAACGCCAACCTCACCGACCCGAACGCCTGGCGCCTGACCCAGGTGCGGATGCGGCCCCAGACGGCGGTCAACACCTACGACACCGTCCAGGCCGAGGTGCAGTACGACCTCACCGACATCCTGAAGGTGAAGGCCGGCCTGTCGTGGAAGCGGTACGAGTTCGAAACCACCGAATTCCGCCGTTCCAACGGCACCACCACCAACCAGGAGCCTGTGGTTCCCGCCGCTGTCGCGGCGATCCCGCTGTCCTCCTACGCCAAGCTGGTGAACTTCCCGGGCAGCGGCCTGGACATGCCGGCCGGCAACGCCACCAGCTGGGTGGTGCCGGACTATCAGATCGCCAAGGGCCTGTTCTCGCTGGGCGATCCCACCGCCTTCGGCGGCGCCTGGCGGCTGGGCCCGGAGCCTTCGCTCGGCAACAATCGCGGCGTGAAGGAAACCGACAAGGGCGGGTTCGTGCAGGTCGACTTCGCGACCGAGCTCGGCTCCATGCCCTTCCGCGGCAATTTCGGCGTCCGCTACGTGAAGACCGAACAGTCGGCCCGCGGCTTCACCGCCATCTCCGGCACGCCGCTGGCGGTGACGGTGGACCGCACCTATGACGACACCCTGCCGTCGATGAACCTGGTGCTGGAGCCGTTCGAAGGCTTCCTGATCCGCTTCGGCGCGGCCAAGACCATGTCGCGGCCGGACCTCGGCAACCTGACGCCCGGGGCCACCATCAATGTTTCGGGCGCCAACCGCACGGTCAATGCGGGCAATCCGAACCTCGATCCGTTCCGGGCCAACGCCTTCGACCTGTCCTTCGAGTGGTACTATGCGCCCGAGGCCCTGGTCAGCCTGGCCCTGTTCAAGAAGGACGTCGACTCCTTCGTGCAGACCCAGCGGACCACGACCAGCTTCTCGAACAACCCGTTCGGCCTGCCCGACAGCGTGGCGGTCGCCGCCTGCGGGACGACGCCGGGCTGCAGTCCCTCGTCCGACTGGGTGTTCTCGACCCCGCGCAACACGCCCGGCGGCACCCTGGAAGGCTATGAGATCAGCTTCCAGCAGCCGCTGAGCTTCCTGCCGGGCCTGTTCGCCAATCTCGGCGTGCTGGCCAACTACACCTATGTGAAGTCGGAGATTAACTATCTCGACGCCGCGGGCGCGGTGCTGGCGACCAACGACATCACCGGCCTCTCGCGCAAGTCCTACAACGCGACCGTCTATTACGAGGACGACAAATGGTCGGCCCGCGTCTCGGCGGCCTATCGCGACCGCTACCTGACCCGCGTGCCGGGCCAGGAGGCCGGGACCGACTTCGACGGGACGAACGAGACCTTCAATGTCGACGCTTCGCTGACCTACACCTGGAACGACAACATCAAGTTCTCGATCGAAGGGGTGAACCTGACCGACGAGTTCTCCGACCAGTTCGTCGACTCCAGCAACCGCGTTCAGTTCTACCACCACACCGGCCGGGAGATCCTGGTTGGCGTCCGATACACCTTCTGAACCTCCCCTTAGAGGGTGTATTTTCCTTGCGGCGCGCCGGGCCCCCGGCGCGCCGTCCTGTTAGACGAAGAGGAAGTCCGTGAGCCCTGGCCGCATCGTCTGTTTCGGAGAGGTCCTGCTGCGGCTCTCCGCGCCGGGGGCGGGGCGGCTCCTGCAGTCGCCGCAGCTCGACGTCTGCGTGGGCGGGGCGGAGGCCAATGTCGCGGTCTCCCTGGCCCGCTTCGGGCGCGAGGCGGCGGTGGTCAGCCTGCTGCCCGACAACGCGCTGGGCCGAGCCGCGCGCGATGAGCTGCGCCGGCATGGGGTCGACACCTCCGGCGTGCGCTTCGCGCCTGGGCGGATGGGGCTCTATTTCCTGAGCCCGGGAGCGGTGCTCAGGCCCTCGGAGGTCACCTACGACCGCGCCGGCTCCGCCTTCGCCGTGGCCGATCCGGGGGCGGTGGACTGGGAGACGCGGCTTTCCGGCGCCGCCTGGCTGCATCTCTCCGGGGTGACGCCCGCCATCGGCGCCGGCGCGGCGGAGGCGGCGGTGCGCGCCGCGCGCGAGGCCCGGCGGCTGGGGGTGAAGGTCTCCTTCGACGGCAATTTCCGCGCCACCATGTGGGCGGCCTGGCAGGGCGATGCGCCGGCCATCCTGCGGGCGATCTTCGAATGCGCCGACGTGGCCTTCGCCGACGAGCGCGACATCGGCCTGGTGCTGGGCGGCGACTATTCCAGAGGCTCGGTGGAGGAGCGCCGCCGCCGGGCGGCCGAGGCGGCCTTCGCCGCCTTCCCGAACCTGCAGCGCCTGGCCGCGACGGTCCGCACCCATCACGGCGTCGACCGGCAGGACCTTTCGGCGACGCTGGCGACCCGCGAGGCGTGGATCACGACCAAGGCCTATCCGTTGGGGGGCATCGTCGACCGGATCGGGGCCGGAGACGCCTTCGCCGCCGGCGTGCTGCACGGCCTTCTGGGCGGCGAGAGCGACCGGGCGAGCCTGGAGTTCGGCCTGGCCGCGGCGGTGCTGAAGCACTCCATCCCTGGTGATTTCAATCTGGTGCAGGAGGCCGAGGTGCGGGCGCTGGTCGCCGGCGACGGCCTGGACGTGAAGCGATGAGCCCCGATCCCATCCTCGAATACATGACCGCCGCCCCGGTGATCGCAGTGGTGACGATCTCCGATCCCGCGAAAGCCGCGCCCCTGGCCCGCGCCCTGGTGGCGGGCGGCGTCCCGAGCGTCGAGATCACCCTGCGCACGCCGGCCGCGCTGGAAGCGATCGCCCAGGCCGCAACGGTTCCCGGCGCCCTGGTCGGGGCGGGCACGGTGCTGTCGGAGCGCGACCTCGCCGCCGCCGCCGATGCAGGGGCGAAGTTCGCCGTCTCGCCCGGGGCGACGCCGAGCCTGCTGGACGCGGGGCGGCGGGCGACCATCCCGCTGTTGCCCGGCGTCGCATCGGCCTCCGAACTGATGATGGGGCTGGAGGCGGGGTATCGCGCCTTCAAGCTGTTCCCGGCGGAGGCGGTGGGCGGCGTCGCCCTGCTGCGCGGGTTCGCCGGGCCGTTCCCCCAGGCGCGGTTCTGCCCGACGGGCGGGGTGAGCCCCAAGAACGCCCGCGACTACCTGGCCCTGCCCAATGTGGTCTGCGTCGGCGGCTCCTGGCTGGCGCCCGAGGCCCTGGTCGCGGCCGGCGACTGGGCGGCGATCGAGGCCCTGGCGCGCGAAGCCGCGGCGCTGCGGGGATAGGGGGCCTCGTTTCCACCCCCCGCTTCGCAGCGGAGAAAGTGGCGTCACGTCCCGGGCTGGATGTATGGGACCTTGGCGAAGAGTTCGCGTTCGGCGCCGCGGGGGTCGTCGGCCAGACGCGGGGACGTATCGAAGATCATGGTCTGGCGCCGGTCGAGGCCGTAGGGCTCCCAGGGCGGCAGGCCGGCGTGGTTCGGGTCGCCGGTGCGGGCGAAGGCGAGGAAGGCTTCGCTCATCAGGTCGGCCACGCGCTGGGCTTGCGGGCTCGAGCCGGTGCGCGATCCCGGGGCGGCGACATTGTCGAAGACCAGCGGGATGTCGAGAGTGTGGAAGGCGCCCATGCGGCCGCCCTTTTCCGGGGCGCGGAAGTCGAGCTGATAGACGAAGGCCGGCGATCCCCGGCGAGCGCGGGCTTCGGCCTCGATGATCGCCGCCCGCCAGGAGCGGCCCGCCGTGGTGGCGGAGAAGAACACGTCGCTCGGCGAATAGTGCGGATAGAGCCGGCGATAGGTCTCCACCACGAGCTCGGGGCTGATGTCGACCCGCATCTCGGGGGCGAGCCTGGCCGGAACCTCATCCCAGGTCAGATGGAAATTCGCCTCGTCCCCGCCGAGGAAGGCCCGGGTCTCGTCGTGGGTGTTGCCGATGATCATGGGGATGTGCGCCGACTGGGCCGGGGCGTCGGGGTAGAAGGGGTGGCGCGTCAGGCTGCGTTCGTCCAGCACCGGCCCGAAATAGATCCCTCCGAACGGCAGGATCGGATCGCGGGCGGACTGGGCTTCCACCAGGCTTTGGGCGGGCAGGGTCAGGAGCTCTCCCGCCTGGTCGGGCCGCAGCTTCAGCGCCTCCAGCCAGGCCTCGGCGCGGCGGGTGGCGTTGAGGGGGCCTGAGGCGGTCACCTGCTGGCCGCTCATGGTGGCGGCGCGATGGAAAAGGCCGGCGGCCGCGGGCATGGCCATCAGGGTGGCGATCTTCGCTCCGCCGCCGGACTGGCCGAACAGCGTCACATTGCCCGGATCGCCGCCGAACTCGGCGATGTTGTCGCGCACCCAGCGCAGGGCGAGCACGATGTCGAGCTGGCCGACATTGCCCGAGTCGGCGAGCTCCGGCCGGCCGAAACGGGCCAGATAGGCGTAGCCGAAGGCGTTCAGCCTGTGGTTCACCGTGACGACCACCACATCGCCCCGCCGGGCCAGGCGGGTTCCGTCATAGAGCGGGCTGGAGCCGGAGCCGGTCGCATAGGCGCCGCCGTGCAGATAGACCATCACCGGCCGCCGGCCGCGGTCGCGCACTGCCGGCGTCCAGACGTTGAGGAACAGGCAGTCCTCGCTCCGCGGCGCCTCGCGGCCGCCCTGCGGCGAGGCGGGGCCGTAGTCGAAGGCCTCAGCTGGGGTCCGCCAGGGCGCGGGCGGCGCAGGCGGCCGAAAGCGGCGCGGGGCGGTGTCGGCGCCGTAGCGCACGCCCTTGAACACGCAGATCGCGTCCTGGACGTCGCCGCGCACCGGCCCGTGGCGGGTGGTCGCGAGCACGCTCGGGGCCTGGGCGAACACCGCCTTGGGCGCGGCGGCGAGCAGGGCGCCGGCGGCCAGCGCCGTTCGCCGGCTCGGGACCAGCAGACTTTCCTTCGACAAGCGCGCACCTCCCCAGGCGGCGTCAACTATGACACCGGTAACATTTGTATCCAGAAAAGGGAAAGCTCGGCGCGCGGGGCGGCGTGGATTCTTGAGCGAACGCTGCGATCCCGGGTTGGAATTATCGGCGGCGTCTGGCTTTAGATGCCGCGCGATGATGGCCTCTCCCACCAGCCGAGACGTGCGGCAGAACGTGCGAATGCTCGACGACCTGCTCGCGCAGGTGATCGCCTATCTCGACGGCCTTGAAGCCGCGGCCCTGGTGGAGCGCGCCCGCGCCGCGGCCGGCCACGAGGACGAAAGCCCGCTGGAGAGCCTGTTCGACACGCTCACCAATGAGGAGGCGCTGTTTCTGGCCCGCGCCTTCACCTGCCACTCGGTGCTGGCCAATATCGCGGAGGACGTCACCGGTCGCCGCCGCCATGCGGAGGCCGACGGCGATTCAAACCGCCCGCGCAGCCTGCCGGCCGCGGTGGAGGCCCTGCGCCGCGAGGGCGTCGGCGAGGACGAGCTGAAGGGGCTGCTGGCGGGGCTGGACGTCTCGCCGGTGCTGACCGCCCATCCGACCGAGGTGCGCCGCCGGGCGGTGGTGGACCGGGAGGCCGAGATCTCCCGCCTCATGGCCCTGCGCCGGCACCACCTGCCCACGACGCTGGATACGCGGCTGCAGGACGACCTCTTCCGCGAGGTGGCCCTGCTCTGGCGCACCCGCTTCCACCGGCCCGATCGGATCGCCCCGGCCGACGAGATCCGCAACGCCATGTCGGTGGTGCGCAAGTCGATCCTGCCGGCCCTGGTCGAGCTCTACGACCAGTGGGGGGACGCCGGGCTCTCGGCGATCCCTCTGAAGCTCGGCTCGTGGCTCGGCGGCGACCGCGACGGCCATCCGGGCGTGACCGGCGAGACCCTGAGGCTGGCCCTGCGCTCTCAGGCCAAGCTCGCCCTCAACTTCTATTCCGACGAGGTGCGGCGGCTGTGGTTCGACATGGCCGTCTCCTCCGAGCTCGCCCCGGTCAGCGAGGGCCTGAAGGCGATCGCCGCCGCCTCGCCGGAGAATTCGGTTCACCGCCAGGACGAGCCCTATCGCCTCGCGCTCGAGCAGATCTGGGAGCGGCTGTCGGCCACCGCCAACGAACTGGCGGGCGGCTCCTACCCCGCCCGCTCGCCCGCCTATGACAGCGCCGCAGCGTTCATCGGCGACCTGGAGACGGTGCGGGACTCCATCGCCGGAAACCTGGGCGAGCGGCTGGTGGGGGCGCGACTGCGAACCCTGCTGCAGGTGGCGCGCGCCTGCGGCTTCCATCTGCTGGCCATCGACCTGCGCCAGAACGCCGACGTGCACGAGGCGGTGCTGGCCGAGCTGTTCGCCCGGGCGGGCGAGGGGCCGGACTATCTGTCGCTGGACGAGCCCGAGCGGGTGAAGCTGTTGCTGGCCGAGCTCTCCCACGAACGGCCGCTGCGCTCGCCCTTCGCGGACTATTCCGAGGTCACGGCGCGGGAGCTCGGGGTGTACGACGCCGCGGCGGAGGCGGCGCGGCGCTACGGCGCGGCGGCGCTGGGCGCCTATGTGATCTCCAAGTCGGCGACGGTCTCGGACATCCTGGAACCCCTGGTGCTGCTGAAGCAGGCGGGCCTGGTGACGGGCGGCGCCCGGTCGAGCTCGAAGGTCCGCGTGGCGCCGCTGTTCGAGACCATCGGCGACCTGGAGCGGGGCGCGCAGGTGATCTCCGACTGGCTCGCCCTGCCGCAGGCGCGCTCCCTGCTGGGGCCTGAGGCCGTGCAGGAGGTGATGCTCGGCTATTCCGACTCCAACAAGGACGGCGGCTATGTGACCTCGCGCCGGGCTGTGGCGCGGGCGGCGAGCGAACTCGCCCAGGCCTGTGAGGCCGCCGGCGTGGGCTTGCAGCTCTTCCACGGCCGCGGCGGTTCGGTGGGGCGCGGCGGCGGGCCGGCCGCCGAGGCGGTGCTGGCCCAGCCGGCCGGCACCGTGCAGGGCCGGCTGCGCATGACCGAGCAGGGCGAGATGATCGCCCGCCGCTATGGCGAGCAGCCGACGGCGCGGCGCAATCTCGACAGCCTGGTGGCCGCTGTGGTGCTGGCCAGCCGCAAGGGCGCAGCGGTGCAAGACGGCCGCAGCCCGGCGCTGGACCGGCTGGCGGAGGCGTCCTTCGCCGCCTATCGCGAGCTGGTCTACGAGACCCCGGGCTTCGAGGACTTCTTCTGGTCGGCCACGCCGATCGCCGAGATCGTGCACCTGAACATCGGCTCGCGCCCGGCCTCGCGCACCCAGAGCCGGCGGATCGAGGACCTACGGGCGATCCCGTGGGTGTTCTCCTGGTCGCAGGCGCGGTTCATGCTGCCGGGCTGGTACGGCTTCGCCGGCGGGGTGCGCCGGGCGGGGCTGTCGGCCTCGGAGCTGGCGGACCTGGCCGGGGCCGACGACCTGTTCGGCTCGCTGCTTTCCAACATGGAGCTGGCGCTCGCCCAGGCGGACATGGAGATCGCCGGCAAGTACGCGGAGCTGACGCCCGACCCGGCCCTGGCGCAGAAGATCCTCGATCCGATCCGGCGGGAATACGAGGCCGCGCGCGAGCTGGCGCTCTCGATCCGCGGCGGGACCGAGCTTCTGGAGATCCAGCCGGAATTGGCCGAGTCCGTCGCCCTGGCGGCGCGCGCGGTCGATCCGCTGAACCACCTGCAGGTGGAGCTGCTCAGCCGTCGGCGCGCCGGCGACGAGAGCGCCGCCGTGCGCCTGGCCATCCAGCTGACCGTGGCCGGCGTCGCCGCCGGCCTGCGCAACACCGGTTAGGCGGCCGCGGCCGTCTTGTGGCCGGCCAGCAGCACCGAGACGCCGAACAGCGCCATGCCGGCGACGATCAGGATCTCGCCGGCGACCAGCACCGGCGCGATCGGCGGCTGGCCGCTGCTGATCTTGTAGACCATGGCGAGCGTCAGCAGGTTGCCGAGATTGGAAACGGCGAACACCGTCCAGGCCAGGCGGCTGGAAGCGCGCGCGCCGGCGATGCCGTAGAAGGCGCCCATGATCGCCAGGCCCGCCCAGCCGAGCAGGTTGATGTGCGCGTGCAGCGGCCGCATGGCGAAGTCCTGGCTTGCGCCCATGACCATGCCCAGCACCATGCCAGCGATCGCATAGAGCACCGCCACGCCGAAAAAGGCGGTCGAAATCCGAGACATATTGAAAACCCCCGTCGTCTTCTCCCCGCGGGAGAAGACCAGAGACGGGGGTTTCCTGCAATCTAGACCCGTAAGGGTCGCTTAGCGGATGAGATTGGCCACGACGTTGGCGACCACATCGGCCACGAGACCCGTATCGCGGCGGACCAGATAGGCGTCGTCCTCCACCAGCACCCAGCGATAGCCGGGCGGCGGCGCACGCAGCTGATAGCGGGCCGGCTCGACAATGTAGTAGGTCCGTTCGGTGTAGTAGGCGCGCGGGATGCGTTCGCCCGAGCGCCACATCTTCTTGGCCTGGCCAGGCGGCATGCCGTGCGGATGGCCGCCCGGCGGCCCGGGCTTGGCGGCGGCGGTCGCGCCGGAGCCGACGAGCGCGGCGGCGGAAAGCAGAATGACAAGGGGCTTCATTCGGTCGCTCCAGACGTCCCTCGACGACAGAACGGCTGCGTCGCGCCTCGGGTTCAAAGCTTCGCGCCGACCTGGCGGCAGATGTGCCTCCACTCCGCCTCGGTCACCGGCTGGACCGACAGGCGGAACGAGGTCACCAGCGACATGGCGGCGAGCGCCGGGTCGGCCTTGGCCTCGGCCAGGGTGAAGGGGCGGGGCAGGGGCGCCAGCGCCCGGACGTCGACGCAGACGAACACGCCCTTGGGATCGGTGGGGTCGGGATAGTGCTCGGAGATCACCTCGGCGACGCCGACGATCTCCTTGCCGGCCTGGGAGTGGTAGTAGAAGGCGCGGTCGCCGACCTTCATGGCCATCAGGTTCAGCTTGGCGGTGTGGTTGCGTACGCCCGTCCAGGGCTCGCCCGCCTCGCCGCGCGCGACGAGGTCGTCCCAGGAAAAGGCGTCGGGTTCGGACTTCAGCAGCCAGTAGGCCATGGGCGCAGGTCTCCGTCTTCGAGGCGGCGCATGCTACGGGCGCCGGGGGCGAACGGCCAAGGTGGAAGGCGCGCCCGCGCCGAAACCGAGCCGGCGCGCCGCCGGTTGGGGCTGAACGCAAGGAGCCGGCCATGAACCTCGCCATCTGGATCGCGCTGGGCGTCGGCCTGGGGGCCGCCGTCGGCGCAGCTTTCGACAATGCGCCCATCGGCATCGCCGTCGGGATCGCCCTGGCCGCCGTGATCGGCGGAGCGGTCGGACGCTGGCGGAGCCGCCGAGACGGGCGCTAGGCCTCCGCCTCCGGTCGGTCCTGGCGGGCTCCCCATTTGTTCTTGATTTGTTCTTGACCTGTCGCTTAGGTCAGGTACACTCAAGCTGTGCTGGGCGGATTGGGCGAGGCCGGCAGGTTTCAGAGATCACGGGGGCGGTGCTGACGCATGGGCGAGAGTATTGGGCAATTCATGGATCGTCAGAAGCGAAGGGTCGCCCGCTTCGGCCGTGAAGCCGAGGCGGCCGCGCATGAGGCGTACGGAAAGGCGATCCGCGCAGGTGAGGATCTCAAGCTGCCCTCACCTCGAGAGGTCGTAGAGCACGGTGCGAGGCTCATTCAAAAGTATGAGGAGCGCGCTGCGAATGCGGTCTCGCAGGGCACACGGAAGGCCAAGGTCCAACTCGCAGATGTGGTGGAGCGTGTAGGCCAGAGTCCCACGGCCAGAGTCGTCGCCGTCGATGCCGTGCGCGGCGCAGGAAACGCCATCGGCGTCGTCAGAGGAGGCGTGCACGCGGTGCAAGGGCTGGTCGACGGCGCAGCTTTCGCCAGTCGGCTGGCGAATCCCCTCGATGTCTTGATGAGTCCACCGGGTGAATCCGCGGTCGAACAGCTTCACCGGGCCAGCAGGAACTTCAGCTCGGCGACCGCCGACTACGTGCAAAAGGCGACCGCCAACCCTAGAAGCGTCGTGACGGATGTAACGGAGACGGCGAAGCAATGGCGGCGTGATCTCGATCCGACCGCGACGCCGGCGGCGCCCACCTTCGCCGGAGAGCTGCGTCGAAACTTCGATATCGCCCAAAACCAGGGTGAACTTCTTTTCGACGTGGGGTCGCTGTTTGTCGGCGGACCCGCGGCGAAGGCGGTGAAGGGGCTCCCCCGCGCCGCCAATGTCGGCAATACGGAGAAGTATCTGGCTCAGGGATTCAGCCCGAGGGCCGCCGCGCATCTCTCTGATCCGTATCCGTCATCGAATATGGGTAGCCACTTCATCCCGAGGCGTACGAGGCTGCCGGATTTTCTCGGCGGAGGGCCTTTGCCAAAGGACTACATGGACGGCCCGTTCAACAGGCTGGTCCCGCCCGGTATCAGTCGCGGCGACTTCTACGAACTCCATTATGAAGTCGATCCACGTTTCTATGGTACAGGCGTTCGAGGCGAGCGCTGGAGCGGAAGAGACCTCGGGCTCGAGAGGCGCGGCCCGGTGGGGCGGTTTTGGTATGGCAGTCCCGCGCCACTCAAGGCGCGTGTGGGCGGCCTCGGCGCAGCGGTCGGCGGCGGCCTATATGATCTGAATTGGGGCGAACAATGACGAAGCCGAGAGGGAGCGTGGAGTTCCTCGCCGAATTCCCCGACGACACCGTCTATGACGCGGCGGGCGACGAGGTCCAGTTCGCCGGGGCGAATGTCGCCCGGGCCATCGGCGCGCTGCTGACCAAGCAGGGCTACGAAGTGGCCGCGCCGGAGAACTGCCAGGAACTTGGCTGGGAGTTCGATGTTCGGCGCGACCGCTCCAGGTTCTGGCTACGCCTCACCAAGATCCAGGAGTTCGTGCTGGTCACCCAGGACATGACGTTTCGCCTGTGGCCCAAGCCCGGCCCTTATGTGCAATTCCTGCAGGATCTTCACGCCCAACTCGCCGGCGATCCGCGTTTCAGCCGGATCAGGTGGTTCCAGGACGTCTTGCCCGCGGACGGCGGCGCGTGGTTCCCGGCGCCGGTGGATGCGCCTTAGAGCACGCGAGACGGCGCCGCTCGTCTGCGGGCCTGACACGGTAGGTTTTCGGGAGAATCGAGACCCCGCCTCAGCGGGGAAATGAATGGTCGGAGTGGCAGGATTTGAACCTGCGACCCCCGCGTCCCGAACGCGGTGCTCTACCAGACTGAGCCACACTCCGACTTGGGAGCGGGCCTTATAGAGGAGCCGCAGGCGCCCCGCAAGCGACCTTGAAAAGCTCTCGTGAGAGGGCGTTGCATCGTCGAAGCGGTTGGGCTATTTCCACGCCCTCGCCGCGGGGCGCAGCCCCCGTCGCCGTTCCTGCTGGGGAATGGTGTAATGGTAACACTGCGGTTTTTGGTACCGTCATTCTAGGTTCGAGTCCTAGTTCCCCAGCCACATCCCTCACTGCGACATCCTGCCCGCGCGCGTCAGCGCCCTGTTAACGAGCTTTGCCTTAAAGGTTCGCTCGGCAGTTGTTTCAGGCCCGGCGCCGACGGGCTTCGCGCGTTCCAGGGCGGGCTCTCGCACGAACTTCGCATGGCTCTGATCGCGCAGCCGCTTTCCCGCTTCAACCTGCAGGATACGCAGATCCTGCTGCTGCAGCCGGCTGTGACGGAAGCCGACATCTATGTGCAGATGCTCACCGGTTTCGGCGCCAAGTCGCTGCATCGGGCGCTCACCCAGGCCGAGGCCATGGAGATGCTGGCCCAGACGGTGATGGACCTGATCATCGTGGATGCGCGCCTGCCCGACGGCGAGGGCGACGGCTACGACTTCGTCTCCGCCCTGCGGCGTGCTCCGCGCCATCCCAACAGCTTCGCACCCGTCCTGATCCTGGCCGGCCATACGCCGCGGTCGAAGGTGGAGCGGGGTCGCGACTGCGGCGCGCATTTCGTGATCGGCAAGCCGGCCAGCCCCTCGGTGCTGCTGGAGCGGATCCTGTGGATCGCGCGCGAGACGCGGCCGTTCGTGGAGTGCGCGGCCTATGTCGGGCCAGAGCGCCGCTTCAAGTACGAGCCGCCGCCGGACGGCGTCTGGCGCCGGCAGGGCGACCTCTCCATGGAGGTGGGAAGCGCGCTCGAGCCCAATCTGGACCAGTCCGAGGTCGACCAGCTCCTCCAGCCCAAGAAAGTCAGCTCGTGACCGTCAAGTACCACCGCCCCAGATACGCCATGGCGCAGAAGCTGCGCCGCGGGCCGGGCGTGGCCGTGCCCGAGGCGGTCCGTCGCGCCGAGGCCAATGTCGAAGCCATGCGCGAGGAGCTGCTGGCCGAACTCGGCGCCGGGATCGACGCCCTGGAGACGCTCCTGCGCCCGCCGGGGCAGGGACCCGGCCTGATCCAGGCCGCCTATGACCAGACCCAACTGCTGATCGCCGTGGCCGGCGCGTGCGGGCTGGACGGCGCGGCCTCGGCGGCGCACGGGCTCTGCGAACTGCTGGACCGCATGTCGCGCGGGCGGTTCGAGGCCGAGCCCATCGCCGTGCACGTGCGCGCCCTGCGCCTGCTCGGCCAGCCCGGCGCGGTCTCCGAGGAGGAGGGGGCGCAGATCCTGCAAGGGCTGGAGAAGGTCTGCTCGCGCTACGGGGATTGAACCCAAGGCCAAGCTTGATGGGGATCAAGGCCCGACGGTCGTGACCGTGGGAGCGGGAGGAGACCGCGGAGCCGCAAGTCATGCCCCATGTCCCCACCGCCGTCCTGGCCCTGGTGATCGGCCTGGCCTTGACCGCCTGCGCCACGACCTCAAGATCAACCGGCGCGCCGCCGGCTGCGGATCGCGGCGAAGGCCTGCTGACCGGCGCCACCGATATCCCGCCGGCCCTGGCCGCCGCCAAGGACGGGCCCTACGTGCTGGCCCAACCCGCCGCCTGCGCGACGATCGAGATCGATATTTCCGCCCTGGACGTCGAGCTGGGTCCCGATCTGGACGCGTCGGACGCCGAGGGCGATCCGAACGTGGTGGAACGCGCCATGACTGGGGCGATCCGCGGCGCCATTCCCTATCGCTGGGCGCTCAGATGGATGATCGGCGCGGAACGGAAGGAGCGGGCGTTCCAGGAGGCGGTCCTGGCCGGAACGGCGCGACGGGGGTTTCTGAAAGGAGTGGCGCGAGCGATGGGATGTCCGGGCCGTTGAAGGCGTAGGGCTAAAGTCTCAGGCCCTCGCCCGAAGGCGCCGTCGCATCGCCGCCGTTCAGCGCCTTCTGCATCTAGACGATGTCGACCCAGCGACCGTGCTTGAAGCCGAAGCCCTTGCCGACGCCCGCATGGCTGAAGCCGAGGGCGGTGTGCAGGCCGATGGAGCCGGCGTTGGCGGAATCGCCGATCACCGCCACCACCTGGCGGACGCCGAACGTCTCGCAGGCGCCGATCACCGCCGACAACACCGCCCGACCGACGCCGCGTCCCTGGGCCTCGGGGGCGACATAGACGCTGTCCTCGACCGTGTAGCGGTAGGCGGCCCGCGGCCGGAACGGGCCGGCATAGGCGAAGCCCAGCACCCGCCCTTCGCTCTCGGCGACCAGATAGGGCAGGCCGCGCTCGAGGACGGCGCGGCGGCGGGCGTCCATTTCCTGCGCCGTCGGCGGGACCTCTTCGAAGGTGCCGAAGCCGTGCAGCACGTGGTGGCCGTAGATGGCGGCGAGGGCCTGCGCGTCGGCCTCGGTCGCAGGGCGTATCAGCATGGCTTTCCTCCCGACCCCGCCGGCCTCAGCGCGCCCACGCCCGGTCCACCGCCCAGATGGCGAAGGCGTAGTCCAGGGCGATCTCCTTCAGGAAGTCGAACCGGCCCGAAGCGCCGCCGTGGCCCGCCTCCATGTTGATCTTGAGCAGGATGGGGGCCTCGCCTGTCGAGTATTGGCGCAGCTTCGCCACCCACTTCTGCGGCTCCCAATAGGTGACGCGCGGGTCAGAGAGGCCGCCGGTGGCCAGGATCGCCGGATAGGGCTGGGCCGTCACATTGTCATAGGGGCTGTAGGACGCGATGCGGTCGTAAGCCTCGGCGTCCTCCAGCGGGTTGCCCCACTCGGGCCATTCGGGCGGGGTGAGCGGCAAGGTGGTGTCGCTCATGGTGTTGAGCACGTCGACGAACGGCACGGCGGCGATGATCCCGGCCCAGAGGTCGGGCCGCATATTGGCCACCGCCCCCATCAGCATGCCGCCGGCCGAGCCGCCATAGGCCACCATCTTCCCCTTCGCGCCGTAGCCGCTCTCGGCCAGGTGCTCGGCGCAGGCGATGAAGTCTATGAACGTGTTGGTCTTCTTCTCCTTGCGACCCTCGAGGAACCAGCCCCAGCCCTTGTCGGAGCCGCCGCGGATGTGGGCCACGGCCCAGATCCATCCACGGTCCACGAGCGATAGATTGCGGATCGAGAAGGCCGGCTCCATGGCATGGCCGTAGGAGCCGTAGCCGTAGAGCAGCAGGCGCGCCGAGCCGTCCAGCGGCGTGTCCTTCAGCATCAGGACGGTGATCGGCACCTCCGCCCCGTCGGGGGCCGTGGCGTAGAGGCGCCGGGCGACATAGCGGGCGGGATCGTGGCCGGACGGCACTTCCTGGGTCTTGCGCAGAGTGCGCTCGCGGGTGGCCATGTCGTAATCGAACCACTGCCGCGGCGTGGTCGGCGACTGGTAGACGAAGCGGGTGAGGGTGGTCTCGTACTCGTAGCCGCCCTCGAGGGAGAGGGCGTAGGCCTCCTCTTCGAAGGCGATCGCGTGCTCGTCGCCACTGCGGGCCATGACCACCAGGCGATCCAGGGCGTTCACCCGCTCGGCCCGCACAAGATGGCCGGCGAAGGCTGCGAAGCCGGTGATGTAGCGGCCGGGCTCATGGGCGACGAACTCCGCCCAGGTCGCCTTGGCGGGGACGGCGGCGGTCGAGGTCATGAGCTTGAAGTCCACCGCCCCGTCGGCGTTGGTGCGGATCACCCAGCGGTCGGTCCAGTGGTCGAGGTCGTATTTCACGCCGACCTGACGCGGCTCGGCCGCCACCGGCTCGGCGGTCGGCTCGGCGGCCGGGATCAGCCGGATCTCGGTGGTCTCCTGGTTGCCGATGTGGATCAGGATGTGGCTGCGGTCGGACGCGACGCCGACGCCCAGGAACATGCCGTCGTCCGGCTCCTCATAGACCAGCACGTCCTCGCCGCCGCGGGCCGGACGGCGGAAGATTTTGGCGGGCCGCGCGTTCTCGTCGCGCCAGATCCAGAACAGCCATCGGCTGTCGGGCGAGAAGGCGAAGTCGCCATAGGCGCTCTCGACCGCCTGGGGCAGGGTGTCGCCGGTGGCGAGATCCTTGACGCGGATCGTGTAGTACTCCGAGCCCTGCTCGTCTGCGGCCCAGGCGTAGAGGGCGTGATCGGGGCTGTGGTGGGCCGCGCCGACCTGGAAGAAGGCCTTGCCCTTCGACAGGGCTTCCTCGTCCAGCAGGATCTGCTCGCCGTGGGACTCGCCCCGGCGGCGGCGGCCATGGATCGGGTGCTCGGCGCCGATCTCGTAGCGCACATAGTAGTCCCACGGGCCGTCGGGGGCGGGGACGGAGCTGTCGTCCTCCTTGATGCGGCCCTTCATCTCGGCGAACAGCTGGGCTTGCAGGGCCTCGGTCTGCGCCAGCATCGCCTTGGTGTAGGCGTTCTCCGCCTCCAGGTGCTCGCGGATGTCGGCCCGCAGGGCCTTGGGGTCGCGCAGCACCTCGCGCCAGTTGTCGTCCTTCATCCAGGCGTAGTCATCGGCGCGCGTGCGCCCGAGCTGCTCGATGGTCTTCGGATCGCGGCGCGCGGCCGGGGGCTTGGGCAGGGTCATGGAGGCTAGATGCGGCGCCCCGCGCCGGTCCTCAAGCTCGGACGCCGGCGCGGCGATCCGGCGCATCCGATTCACGCGATTTTTGCTTCCCGTTAACCAGGCGATTAACCAACAAGGCCGATAGTCCTTCGCATACTTATTTCCGGGTTTGGGGGCGTCCATGGTCATGGACCTGTCAGTGGAGCTGATCCACGCCACCGTGCAGCTTGAGCAGCCGCTCGGCGACGGCACCCGAACCGTCGGCACCGGATTCCTCATCCAGTCGACGGCGCCCGACGGCGCGCCCCGCACCGTGCTGGTCACCGCCAACCACGTGCTGGCCAAGATGCCCGGCAAGGACGCCCGCATCGGCTATCGCATCGCCAACGCCGACGGCAGCTGGAGCTATTCGCCCCAGACCCTGCGCATCCGCGACGAGGGCGGGGGCGCTCTGTGGACGCGGCATCCCTCGCGCGACGTGGCCGCCATCTCGATCACCGCGCCGGCCGAATTCGCCAAGGCGGCGATCCCGCTGAACTGGCTGGCCGAGGACGACACCTTCCAGGCCAACAAGGTCGGCGCCGGCGACGAGATGATGGCGCTCGGCTTCCCGCGCGGCCTGGCGGCCAACCAGGCGGGCTTCCCGATCCTGCGCGCCGGGCGCGTGGCCTCGTTCCCGGTGGCTCCGGCCCAGGTGTTCCCGACCTTCCTGCTCGACTTCACGGTGTTCCCCGGCAATTCCGGCGGCCCGGTGTTCATGTCGCAGGCCGCGCGCAAGCGGGTGGGGGCGGCCGAACCGCAGGAGGTGCAGTTCATCGCCGGTCTCTTGACCCAGCAGGTGGAGCTGAACAACGAGCGGCTGGAGATCGGCATCGTCACCCACGCCAAGTTCATCCGCGAGACGCTCGCCCTGATGGACAACCCCCTGGCGCCCGTCACGGTGGCGCGGTCGGAACCTGTGGTCGGCGCCAAGGCGGCCTCGGCCGAAGAAGCCGTCGCCCGGGATTAGGGCCCCCCCGGAACTCCCGTCGTCGCGCGCCGGTTTCCCAACCGGGGCGGCGCGGGGCAGGAACCGACGGAGGCTCGAATGAAGATTTCGGAATGCATGACGCGCGACGTCCGGCTGGCCAGCCCGGACATGACGCTGCGCGAAGCCGCGCGGCTGATGGGCGAGTGCGACGCGGGCGTCCTGCCGGTGGGCGAGAACGACCGGCTGGTGGGCATGCTCACCGACCGCGACATCGCCATCCGCGGCATCGCCGAGGGCAAGGGCCCGGACGCCAAGGTGCGCGAGGCGATGACCGAGGAAGTCCGTTGGTGCTTCGAGGACGACGACGCCGACGAGGCGCTGCAGACCATGGCCGACGAGCAGATCCGCCGGATGCCGGTGCTGAGCCGTCAGAAGCGGCTGGTGGGCATCGTCTCCCTGGGCGATCTGACCGAGGCCTGCCGACCGCAGGAGACCGGCCAGACGCTGTCGGCCATCTCACGCGCCGGCGGGCAGCACAACCAGTCGATCCACTAGCAGGCTCTCGAGCCGCCGAGGCTGTCGTTTAGGCCGAGAGCCAAGCTCTTTTCCTCCCCCCTCCCGCTCAGCGGGAGAGGCGGGCTTTCAGGTGATCGGCCTCTTCACGGAACGGGTTCGGCGCGGCCGTGTTCACCCCTCATCGGACGACAACGAGGAGGAGCGCCATGCCGACGCCCGAGGACCATGTCTATAAGGTGGTGGAGTTGGTGGGCTCCTCCGAGGCGTCCATCGAGGACGCGGTCCAGACGGCGATCGGCCGGGCTGGCGAGACCCTGCGCAACGTCCGCTGGTTCGAGGTCGTCGAGACCCGCGGGCACGTGGAGAACGGGCAGGTGGCGCACTATCAGGTGCGGCTGAAGGTGGGCTTCACCCTCGACAGCTGAGCGTTCCGCGGGCGGATTTTTTTCGCGGAGACGGGAACCCCAAAGCCGCTTGAAGGTTGGAACGTCGGATCAAAGAGCGAAAGCTGTCTGATCGAGGTCGGCTCCTCGATCTGGAAACGGAAACGAGACCGATCAAAGAAAGCCCGGCGCGCACCCTGAACAAGGGCAACGCCGGGCTTTCGTTTGTCCGGCGCTATCCTCAGGCCCCGTAGACGATGGAGATGGTCTCGGCCACGCAGGCGGGGCGCTCTTCGCCCTCGATCTCGATGGTGCACTCGTTCTTCAGCTGGACGCCGCCCGACTTGGGCTCGGCGCCGATCAGCTTCTGGCGCAGGCGGATGCGCTTGCCCACGCGGACCATGTTGGTGAAGCGGACCTTGTCGGAACCGTAGTTGATGCCGCGGGTGACGCCCTTCACCGGCATCAGGCCCTGCGACAGGAACGGGATCAGCGAGAGCGTCAGGTAGCCGTGGGCGATCGGGCCGCCGATCTCGCGGGTGGCGCGCTCCACGTCCACGTGGATCCATTGATGGTCGCCGGTGGCTTCGGCGAACTGGTTGACGCGCTCCTGGGTGATCTCGACCCAGTCCGACACGCCGACTTCCTGGCCGACCAGGCCGGGCAGGTCCTTGAACTCCACCGGGTTCATCGTTTGCTCCCTCGAGGCTTTGAAACAGGTGTTCGACCTCTAGAGCGGTTTCGGGCGAAGTGGAAGCGGATGACAGCGCAGGGGCGATGCTTCTAAACAGCGGCCATGCAACGCGCTCTCTCCGTCAGCCGGACGACCGGCAACAAATCGACCTTCCCCGACTGGTACCAGGCGGTCGTCCGCGAGGCCGACATGGCCGAGGTCTCGCCGGTGCGCGGCTCCATGATTATCAAGCCGTGGGGCTACGGCGTCTGGGAGCGCATCCAGCAGACCCTCGACCGCCGCATCCGCGAAAGCGGCCACGACAACTGCTACTTCCCGCTGTTCATCCCGCTGTCCTTCTTCGCCAAGGAGGCCGAGCATGTGGAGGGCTTCGCCAAGGAGATGGCGGTGGTCACCCACCACCGGCTGAAGAACATCGACGGCAAGCTCGCGCCCGATCCGGACGCCAAGCTCGAAGAGCCGCTGATCGTGCGGCCGACCTCGGAGACCATCATCGGCGACGCCTTCTCGCGCTGGGTGAAGAGCCACCGTGACCTGCCGCTGAAGATCAACCAGTGGGCCAATGTGGTGCGCTGGGAGATGCGCACGCGGCTGTTCCTGCGCACTTCGGAATTCCTCTGGCAGGAGGGCCACACCGCCCACGCCGACCGCGAGGACGCGCGCAAGGAGACGCTGGATATCCTGGAGATGTACCGGGAGTTCGCCGAGACGGTGCTGGCCCTGCCGGTGATCGCCGGCGAGAAGCCGGAGAACGAGCGGTTCCCCGGCGCCGACAACACCTATTCGATCGAAGCCATGATGCAGGACGGCAAGGCCCTGCAGGCCGGGACCTCGCACTATCTGGGGACGAGCTTCGCCCACGCCCAGAACATCCGCTTCCAGAACGACGAAGGGCAGCTGGAATACTGCCATACGACCAGCTGGGGCGTCTCCACCCGGCTGATCGGCGGGGTGATCATGACCCACGGCGACGACGACGGCCTGCGCCTGCCCCCGGCCATCGCGCCGCGCCAGGTGGTGATCGTGCCCATGCTGCGCGACAAGCCCGAGGACGCCGAGGTGCTGGCCTTCGCCGAGGCCCTCGTGAAGGACCTGAACGCGCAGTTCGCCCTGGGCGAGCCGGTGCGGGCCCTGCTCGACACCCGCGCCCAGCGCTCGGCCGACAAGCGCTGGAACTGGGTGCGCCGTGGCGCGCCGATCATCGTCGAACTCGGTCCGCGCGACGCGGCGAGCGGCCAGGTGACCTTCATGCGCCGCGACGCCCTGCGCGACGGCGACAAGGTGAAAAGCCAGGCCATGGCGCGCGACGAGTTCGTGGCCGCCGTCCCCGGCCTGCTCGCCGAAATCCAGCAGGCGCTCTACGACGAGGCCAAGGCGCGGCTGGTCGCCAACATCCGCTCGGACCTGACCACCTTCGACCAGGTGGCCGACTATTTCGGCGCCCTCTCCGACGAGGAAGAAGAAGCCTCGGCCTTCAGGGGCTGGGTCCGCGCGCCCTGGTCGCGTCCGAGCGGAGCGGCCCTGGAGGCGGTGGAGGAGCGGCTGAAGGCTCTGAAGCTCACCCTGCGCAACGCGCCGATGGACCAGCCCCAGACCTTCGGCTCCTGCATCTTCACCGGCGAGCCGGGTGTGGAGGAGATCCTGATCGGGCGGGCCTACTAGAGCGCGTTCCGCAAAAGTGGGCCCCGGTTTTGCGATCAGAACGCGCTCAAACTTTTGAATCTAAAGCACGATTCAACGATCAGACGATTCCGTCTGATCGCATCGTGCTCTAGGCGCGAGTTTCACTCCATGTCATCCCGGAAAGCGCGGAGCGCTTGTTCGGGACCCATGCATACTAAGTGCCCCGGATGTGCTTGAATCCTCGGCGTTCATGGGTCCCGGTCTTGCTTCGCAAACCGGGATGACACCTGGGACGCGGGCCGCTCAAACCGGCGGGCCGCCGGGCGGCATTTCATGGAAGGTGGGCAGTCCGCCTTCAATCCGGTCCCAGGACGGCGCGCGGCTGGCGTAGACCACCATGGTGGGCGTGAAGACCTCCGGGTCGTCCAGGCTGGAGGCCCTCAGGAAGATCTGGCCCGGCATGGCCGCATTGGTGGAATAGACCGGCGCGCCGCAGGTGGGGCAGAAGGCGCGGCTGACCAGATTGCCGCTGTCGGCCGGCGAGACATAGGTGGCGACCGCGCCCTCGATCTTCACGCTGTCGGCCGGCACGACCAGGTGCGAGCAGTGGCCAGAGCCGCTGGACTTGCGGCAATCGACGCAATGGCAGTGGCCGCCCATCAGCGGCTCTCCCTCGCAGGTGTAACGGACCTTGCCGCACAGGCACCCGCCGCTGAACGCCATGACTTCCTCCACCTCAGTGACTTGGAAATTGCAAGTGACATTAGGGGGGAAACTTGCATTCCGCAAGCGACCGTCCCAGCTTCCGCGGATGAAGCCCGCCCAAATTCCCGAGCCGCGCTCCGGCTGCCCCATCGCCACCACCCTGGATCTGGTGGGGGACCGCTGGTCCCTGGTGATCGTGCGCGACATGCTGAACGGCAAGAGCCGCTATGGGGAGTTCCTGGATTCGCCGGAAGGCGTGACCACCAGCGTGCTGGCCGACCGGCTGGCGCGGCTGGAGGCGGCGGGGCTGGTGGCCAAGCGCGCCTACCAGACCAACCCCGTGCGTCACGAGTACCGCCTGACCGAAATGGGCGAGGGGCTGCTGCCGGTGTTGCAGGAAATCTGCCGTTGGGCGAACCGGCGCCTGCCGGAGACCTGGCGCGCGCCGGAGGCGTTCATGCAGCGGCGCGTCGCGCAGCCCTGACGCCGCCAATCGTGCTAGAGCCCCGGTCATGCTCCGCATCACCGAACTGAAGCTGCCGCTCGGCCATCCGCCGGAGGCCCTGCGCGAGGCGATCCTGGCGCGGCTGGGGATCGCCGAGGCTGACCTGATCGACTTCACCGTGGCCCGCCGGGCCAATGATGCGCGGCGCAAGAGCGCGATCCTGATGGTCTATTCGGTGGACGTGCAGGTGCGCGGCGAGGCCGCGGTGCTGAAGCGCTTCGCCGACGATCCCAAGGTCGGACCGACGCCGGACACCACCTATCGCCATGTCTCGCGCGCGCCGGCCGGCGCGCCGCGGCCGGTGGTGATCGGGGCGGGCCCTTGCGGCCTCTTCGCCATGCTGGTCCTGGCGGAGATGGGCTTTCGGCCCATCCTGCTGGAGCGCGGCAAGGTGGTGCGGGAGCGCACCAAGGACACCTGGGGCCTGTGGCGGAAGAGCGAGCTGAACCCCGAATCCAACGTCCAGTTCGGGGAGGGCGGGGCCGGCACCTTCTCCGACGGCAAGCTCTACAGCCAGATCAAGGACCCGCGCTTCCTGGGCCGCAAGGTGCTGACCGAGTTCGTGGAGGCCGGCGCGCCGGAGGAGATCCTCACCGAGGCCCATCCCCACATCGGCACCTTCCGGCTTGTGACCATGGTCGAGAGCCTGCGGGCGAAGATCGAGGCCCTGGGCGGCGAGTACCGGTTCCAGAGCAAGGTCACAGACTTCGATATCGACGCCGACCGGCGCCTGCGCGGGGTGGTGCTGGAGAGCGGCGAGCGGATCGCGGCCAGCCATGTGGTGCTGGCTCTGGGCCACAGCTCGCGCGACACCTTCGCGAAGCTCTACGAGCGCGGCGTGTTCGTCGAAGCCAAGCCCTTCTCCATCGGCTTCCGGATCGAGCATCCGCAGAGCTGGATCGACCGCGCGCGCTTTGGCCCAAGCGCCGGCCACAAGGACCTGGGCGCGGCCGCCTACAGCTTGGCGCACCACTGTTCGAACGGGCGCAGCGTCTATTCCTTCTGCATGTGTCCAGGCGGAACGGTGGTGGCGGCGGCCTCGGAGCCCGGCCGCGTCGTCACCAACGGCATGAGCCAGTATTCGCGCAACGAGCGCAACGCCAATGCCGGCATCGTGGTCGGGATCACGCCGGCCGACTATCCGAGCGCCCATCCCCTGGCCGGGATCGAGCTGCAGCGCCACTGGGAGGAACAGGCGTTCCACGCCGGCGGCGGGACCTATGCCGCGCCGGGCCAGCGGGTGGGGGACTTCCTGGCGGGCGTCGCGTCGACCGCCCTGGGGGAGGTGGTTCCGTCCTATCGACCCGGCGTGACGCCGGCCGATCTTTCCGCCGTACTGCCGGACTACGCTATCGCCGCCATCCGCGAGGCCCTGCCGGCCTTCGCACGCCAGATCCCCGGCTTCGACCATCCGGACGCGGTGCTGACCGGGGTGGAGACCCGCACCTCCTCGCCAGTGCGGATCGCCCGCGGCGCCGACTTCCAGAGCCTGAACACCCGCGGCCTGTTCCCGGCGGGCGAGGGCGCGGGCTACGCCGGCGGGATCTATTCCGCCGCCGTCGACGGCATCAAGGTCGCGGAAGCCGTGGCGCGGGACATGGTCGGCGAATGACGACGTCCGATAGCCGCCAGCCCTGAGCCGCGGCGCGTGCGATCAAGGCCGCCGTTTCCGCCGTCGGCGAATCTGGAGGTTCCGATGTCTGCGCCCGGCCTTCCGGTTCTTGTCTACGGGGCCTCCGGTCATACCGGGCGGTTCGTGGTGGCGGAGCTGATCAAGCGCGGTCACCGGCCGATCCTCGCCGGCCGAGACCCGAACCGGCTGAAGGAGGTCGCCGGGGGCGAGATCCGAGTGGCGCCGCTCGACGCCTCGGAAGCCCTGGACGCTGCGCTTGAGGGCTGCGCCGCCGTCATCAACTGCGCGGGGCCGTTTCTCGATACGGCTGAGCCGCTGATCGAGGCGGCGCTCCGGGCGCGGATCCCCTATCTCGATGTCGCCGCCGAACAGGCCTATGCGCTCGACGCCTTCAGTCGGTTCGGGGATGCGGCTCGCCAGGCGGAAACGCCGGTTCTGCCGGCCGTGGCCTTCTATGGCGGCTTGGGCGATCTCCTGGCGACGGTCACGCTGGGCGACTGGACCTCGGCGGACCGGATAGAGATCGCCATCGCCCTGAGCAGCTGGCGCCCTACCGCCGGCACGCGCCTGACCGGCCAGCGGAACACCGCGCCGCGGTTGATGGTGCGGGAACAAACGCTGCAACCGATCGAGACGCCCGCGCCTCAGCGGCGCTGGGCCTTTCCGGCCCCATTCGGCGATCAGGAGGTCGTCGAGCTGTCGTTCACCGAGATGGCCCTTATTCCGCGTCATCTGCAGAGCCGAGAGGTTCGAAGCTATTTCTCGACCAAGCCGCTCGCGGAGCTGCGGGATCCAGACACTCCGGCGCCGACCGCCGTCGACGCGAAGGGGCGATCAGACCAGGTCTTTCTCCTGGAGTGCGTCGTCACCCGAGGCGGGGCCCGCCGGCGCGGCTGGCTGACGGGGCAGGACATCTACGCCGTGACCGCGCCTTTGGTGGTGTCGGCGGCCGAGCGTGCGGCGGAGCTGAAAGTCGGCGGCGTCTTCGCTCCAGGGGAGATCTTTGACGCCTACGAGTTCCTCTCGAGCCTGTCGCCCGAGCCGTTCCGCCTCCACCTGGAGGAGCCGAGGTCAGAGCCGGCGCGTCGCTAGACGATCTTCGACCCCTCCCGGCCCCAGTAGGCGTCGCGGATCAGGCGCTTGTAGAGCTTGCCCGTCGGGTGGCGGGGGAGTTCCTGCATGAAGTCGATCACCCGCGGCGACTTCACGTGGCTGAGGTTGGCCCGGCAGAAGGCGGCCAGTTCGGCCTTCAGGTCGTCGCCGGCCGAATCCCAGTCGGCGGGCTGGATCACCGCCACCACCTTCTCGCCCATCTCCTCGTCGGGCGCGCCGACCACGGCGGCGTCGGCGACCTTGGGATGGGTGATGAGCAGGTTCTCCAGCTCCTGCGGATAGATGTTCACACCGCCCGAGATGATCATGAAGCTCTTGCGGTCGGTGAGGTAGAGGAAGCCCTCTTCGTCGAGCCAGCCCACGTCGCCGAGCGTGGTCCAGCCGTACTTGTTGGTGTTCTCGGCGATCTTGTCGGGCGCGTTATGATAGGTCAGCGGCGCCCCGTTCGCGAAATAGACCACGCCTTCGGTGCGCGGCGGCAGGGGCTCGCCGTCCTCGCCGCAGATCTTCACCTCGGCGGTCATGCCGCGGCCGACGGAGCCCTTGTGGGCCAACCAGTCGTGCGGGCCGATGTAGCAGAAGCCGTTGCCTTCCGAGCCGGCGTAGTACTCGTGGATCACCGGGCCCCACCATTCCATCATCTGCTCCTTCACCGGGATGGGGCAGGGCGCGGCGGCGTGGACGGCCGAACGCATGGAGGAGACGTCGTACTTGGCGCGCACCTCCGGGGGCAGCTTCAGCATCCGCACGAAATGGGTCGGCACGAACTGGCCGACGTCGATCCTGTATTTCTCGATCAGGCGCAGGGCCTCTTCCGGATCGAACTTCTCCATCACCACCACCGTGCCGCCGAGGCGCTGCACGCTCATGCACCAGCGCAGGGGCGCGGCGTGATAGAGCGGGGCGGGGGAGAGATAGACGCTGTCGTTCCTGAAGCCGAACAGCGCCTGGGCCATCATCGCCAACGGGCTGGGTTCGTCGATTCTGGCGCCCGTCAGGGGCGGCTTGATGCCCTTGGGGCGGCCGGTGGTGCCGGAGGAATAGAGCATGTCCGAGCCCGCGCTCTCGTCGGGGATCGGCGTCTTGAGCATGGCGTCGCGGGCGGCTTCGTAGCTCTCGTACGGCGACCGGGTCTCGCCCACCATGTAGAGCTTCACGCCGGGCAGCAACGGCGGCAGTTCGTCCACCACCGGCCCGACGCCGGGCGAGACGATCAGCGCCTTCGCCTCGCAGTCCTGCATGATGTACTCGATCTCGCCCGCGGTGAGCTTGGACGAGATGCAGGTGAAGTAGAGGCCCGAGCGCTGAGCCGCCCAGGCGATCTCGAAATAGCGGGGATGGTTGTCCATCAGGATGGCGATGACATCGCCCGCCTTCAGGCCGAGCGAGCGGAAGAGCTGGGCGCCCTGGTTCGACCGCTCATCGAGCTCCTTGTAGGTCACGGTCTCGCCCGTGCCCGCCATGATGTAGGCGGCGCGATCGGGGTGTTCCTTGGCGTGGACGGACGGATGCATGGACGCTGTGCTGCCCGGGCGGATGGGCCCGCCCGGCCTCCCTGACTTATCGTTGTTCAGGCGTATTAGCGGGACTTGACGGACCGTCCGTCAAGCGCGGCGAGATCGGGAAAATCACCGGAGGAACGATATGGCCGCGCCCAGCTTCGAAACCCTGCTCTACGATGTGGAAGACGGGATCGCGACGATCACCCTCAATCGGCCCGACCGGCTGAACGCCTTCAACACCCAGATGATGAAGGACATCATCGCCGCCTTCGACGCCACCGACGCCGACGATGCGGTCAAGGCGGTGATCGTGACCGGGGCGGGCCGCGGCTTCTGCGCCGGGGCGGACCTGGCCGGCGGCGCCCAGACCTTCGACTACAAGGCTCAAGGCGGCGAGGCGCTGTCCGCCCGCAGCCAGAGCGGCGTGCAGCGGGACGGCGGCGGGCTAACCACTCTGCGCATCTTCGAGAGCCTCAAGCCGGTCATCGCCGCGGTGAACGGCCCGGCCGTGGGCGTGGGCGTGACCATGCAGCTGCCGATGGACATCCGGCTGGCCTCCACCGAGGCGCGGTTCGGCTTCGTCTTCGCCCGGCGTGGCCTCAATCCGGAGGCGGCTTCCTCCTGGTTCCTGCCAAGGCTCGTGGGCGTCCAGACGGCGCTGGAGTGGTGCTATACCGGCCGGGTGTTCGGCGCGCAGGAGGCGCTGGACAAGGGGCTGGTGCGCTCCCTGCATGCCCCGGACGAGCTGCTGCCAGCCGCCCGCGCCCTGGCGCGGGAGATCATCGACAACACCGCGCCGGTCTCCATCGCCATCACCCGCCAGCTGATCTGGCGCATGGCCGGCGCCGCCCACCCGATGGACGCCCACATGGCCGACAGCCGCGCCATCGCCATCCGCGGGGCCATGGGCGATGCGCGGGAAGGCGTGACTTCCTTCCTGGAGAAGCGGCCGCCGAACTATCCCGACAAGGTCTCCAGCGACCTGCCGGACATCTGGGATCATTGGGAGGCGCCGAAGTTTCGGTAGGGGGAAGACGCGGCTTCCCATAGGAAACGACCGGTTAACGGCGGTGTGGTTCGATTCCCGGGCCGTTCCGCCGGGATCCGATGAGCCAGCCTGCGCCCCACACCGAGTTCGACACGCCTGAGGCGGACGAGGCGCCTGCGCCGCAGTTCCGCTCGCGCGGGGCGCTGCTGAGGCGACTGGCCGACGTGGTCTGCCTGCCGTCGTCGCGGGTGAACGCCTTCGAGCGGGCCATGACCGCCGACCTGCTGGTGGACATGCTGCGCGAGGCGAGCCCGGCCGAGCGCAAGAAGGTGGCCCACCGGCTGGCCGGCCTGACCGAGATTCCTGCCAGCCTCGTACGCCTGCTGCTGCGCGACGAGGTGGACGTGGCCGAGGAACTGCTGGTCCACTGCGCCTCGCTTTCCGACGCCGACCTGCTGGACTGCGCGCGGATGACCCATCTGGAGCACCGCCGGCTGATCGCCTTGCGCCGCGGGGTCAGCGAAGTGGTCAGCGACACCTTGATTGAGTTCGGCGAGATCGTCGTGCTGGAATGTCTGCTGCGCAACGAGACCGCGCGGCTTTCCAACGCCGGGGTGGAGGCCATCGTCGCCTCCACACGAGGCGACTCGCGGATCACCGCCACCCTCCTGCGACGTCCGGAACTGCGCCCAGCCCACGCCTATGTGCTGTTCTGGTGGGCCGACACCGACACCCGCAAGGCCATCCTTCAGCGCTTCGCCGTCAGCCGCGAGGTGCTGCAGGAGGCGGCCAGCGATATCTTCCCCCTCGCCGCGGCTGAGGACTGGCAGGATCCGTTGACCCGCAAGGCCTTGCAGTTCATCGAGCGGCGCCAGCGCAACCGCGCGGCTCTGGCGCGCAGCCCCTTCGCAAGCCTCGAGGAAGCCGTCGCCGCCGGCCAGTCGGAACTGACGCGCGAGATCGCCGAGGAGATCTCCTATCTCTCCGGCCTGAAGCCGATGACCGGCGCCAAGATCTTCACCGATCCGGGTGGAGAGCCCATCGCCATCCTCTGCAAGGCCACCGGCCTGCCGCGCCAGGCGGTCCGCGCGCTCTGGCGCGGGCTGAAGCGCAGCGAGACGGAACGGTCGGGGGAGCCGTCCGAAGCCCTGCAGCGGGTGCTGGAGACCTATGACAGCATCGCCGTCGACCGGGCGCAGACGGTGCTGCGCTACTGGAACTGGGCGCTCACCTCGGCCTTGACGCCGGCCCTGTTGCGCGCGATCCGAGATGGAGACGAAGACTCGCTCGACGAGTACTCCGCTCCGCAAAGAGCCGCCATGCTGGCGTTTTCCAAGGAATTTGGGCGCTAGACGCCAAAGCCTGGATCGGGCTTCGCCGGGCAGCTTACTGCGATGCGGCGTGGCCGCATGATGCGATGCAGCAGTTCTTCTTTAGATTGAGCTTGTTCCCCTGAGACGAACCTGTTTTGCGGGCTTGTGCCCCTTGCGACTTCGGTATAATGACCCACTACTGATGTCGTGAATCAGTCATCCCCCAGAATTGCCGCGAAGGCGCTCACGGAACCTCGGAAAATGGACGAAAAGTCAGAAGTTATCGAGATGACCGCGGATATTGTCTCCGCATATGTCGGAAACAATTCCGTCGCCGCCGCGGATCTGCCCAATCTGATCCAGAGCGTGCATCGCGCCTTGGCCGGGATTTCGGCCGGTGCCGAGGTGCAGGAAGCCGCGCCGAAGGAGCCGGCGGTTCCGGTTCGGCGTTCGATCACGCCGGACTACCTCGTCTGCCTCGAGGACGGCCGCAAGTTCAAGTCGCTGAAGCGGCACTTGCGCACCAAGTACAATATGAGCCCGGAGGAATACCGGGCGAAGTGGGGCCTGCCCAAGGACTATCCCATGGTGGCGCCGAACTACGCTAAGGCCCGCTCGGACCTCGCCAAGCAAATGGGCCTCGGCCAGGGCGGCCGCCAGGCGCCCCGCAAACGCGGCGCGAAGTAAGGCCCTCCCACACGTTTCCGGAACGCCCGCCGAAAGGCGGGCGTTTTCGTTTGCGAAGGGCGGATGAGGCGCTTTCGCCACCTTTTCGCCGGATTTGACGTCGCACCCGCCGATTTGCCCTTGCCGCCGAATCGCGCATCGGGCGATATGTGATTCGTCGTGATTCCAAGGGGTTGTTAAGGAATCTGAATATGGCGGCACAGATCGGAGCATCGGCGGCGGCCGCCCGCGCCCACGAGGAGCTGTACAGCTACTGGTCGGGGCTGCGGCATGGTCCGCGCCTGCCTGGACGGGGCGACATTCACCCGGAAGCCTTCAAGCGCCTGTTGCCCACGGTCAGCCTGATCGACGTGATCGGCGATCCGCCCGAGTTCCGCCTGCGGCTGGCCGGAACGGGGCTCTATGGCGTCTATGGCCGCGAGATCACCGGCCGGAAGCTGAGCGAGATCTACAACACTGCCGCGGCCGACTACTGGCGCTCGGAGCTGACCAAGGTGGTGGCCGATCGCCGCCCGGCGGTGGGCGTGCACAGCCTGGCCTGGCGCGGCGCGGCGCACCTGTCGATTCTGTGGCTGCGCCTACCGCTCGCCTCCAACGGCAAGGACGTGGACATGATCCTGGGCTACGACGCCGTGGTCGGCCTGCAAGGCGACACCGGCGCCAGCGGCATCCGGGCGGCTTGAGGCTTCAGGCGGCGGCGAGAGCTTCGGCGTCGCGCTTGATCCGGGCCACCATCGAGGCCAGACCGTTGGACCGCTGGGCCGAAAGCGCGCCGGCCAGGCCCAACTTGTCGAGCGCGGCCTTGGCGTCGTAGCCGGCGATGGCGTCCGGCCGGCGGCCGGAGAACAGGCGCAGCAGCACCGCGATGAGCCCGCGCACGATGTGGGCGTCGGAATCGCCGCGGAAGCGCACCGTCCCGTCGGCCTGCGGCTCGGTCACTAGCCAGACCTGGCTGGCGCAGCCGCGGACCTTGTTGGCTTCGCTACGCTCCGGATCGGCGAGTGGCGCAAGCTCGCGGCCGAGCTCGATCACATAGCGGTAGCGTTCCTCCCAGTCGCCCAGCAGGTCGAATTCCTCCGCGAGGTCGGCGAGAGCGCCGTCGATGGTGTCGGAGCCGGTCATCACGCCCGCGACTTAAGGTCGGCGGGGCCCCGGCGCAATGCGGCTCATGCCGCGGGCAGGCGGACGAGCGCGGTAAGACCCCGGCCGGGCTCCGAGGTCAGCCGCAGCCGGCCGCCCATGGCGGTGCAGAGGAGTTCGACGATCGGCAAGCCGAGGCCCGCGCCTTCGCTGCGCCGGATCAAGGCGTTCTCCCCCTGCTCGAAAGGCCGCAGCAGGCGGGGAATGTCGGCCGGGTCGACGCCCGGGCCTTCGTCGGCGATGGCGATGTCGACGAACTCCGCATGGCGTTCCGTTTTGATCCACACGGTGGACCCCTCCGGCGCGAAGGCGACCGCGTTCTGCACCAGATTGGTCAGGATGCTGCGCAGGCCGCGCGGATCGGCGACCACCGAGGGCAGGGCGCCCTGGCTCTCGACCGCCATCCGCAGGCCGCGCGCCCGGATTTCGTCGGAAAGCCCGTCGAAAACATCGTCCAGCGCGTGATCCAGGGCCTCGGCGCGCAGGTCGAGGTCCACCGCGCGGCCCTCCAGACGGGCGATCTCGAGGATCTGGTTCACCAGTTTGAGCAGCCGCATCCCGCTGGCCCGGATGATTCCGGCATATTCCTTGTATTGGGGAGACCCCAGAGGCCCGTAGAGCTCCGAGGCGATGATCTCGGAGAAGCCCAGAATGGAGTTCAGCGGCGTGCGCAGTTCATGGCTGACCATGCGCAGGAAGGAACGCTTGGTCTCGTCGAGCGCCAGCTCGCGCCGCCCGCGCGCCCGCACGGCGGGGCCCTCGGCCGCAGGCTCCGGCGTCGTCTCGACATGGGCGTGGACCGCCTTGACCATGGACGATACGGACCGCCTCGCCAGGATTGGAAGCTGCGAGCCTAAGGCGGACGCGCTTACGATTTCGTTTCCCGGCCCAGGCCGGAGCGAGGACGGCGCGGGATCGCGCGCTGGGCGAGCCGCCTCGTCGGAGGCTTCTGTGCCGGCTAAGGTCGCCGGCCGTCCCGGCTTGGCCGGAACTCCGAGAATCGAGCCGTGACCGAGACCCTGCCCTATACCAGCGCCCTGAAGCCGGCGAGCCGCCTCGCCCGCGTCGAAGGCGTGGTCTGGTGGAATCTCGCCTGGCTGGGCGCCCTGGCCGTGGCCGCGCTGGCGCTCGCCTTCACGGTGGGGCTCGAAGGCCCGCCGGCCGCGGCGCTCGCGCTCGGCGCCGCCCCGGCCTTGCTCTTCGTCAGCCGCCTCGCCGGACGCTGGAGCCGGCGGATCAGCCTGTTCGCCTGGGGGATCTGCGTCACCGCCGCCATCGTCCTCACCGGCGGCGTGGCCGGCCCGCTCTCGGCCTGGCACCTGGCGCCGCTGGCGGCGGCCGCGGCCATGGGGCAGGTGCGGCGGCTGGCGCTCGGCGCCGCGGTCTCCATCGCCTCGGTCGGCGCCTCAGCGGTGGCCGGCGCCACGCTCGACATGTTCATCCCCGATCCCGGCGTGTCGCTGGCGCTGGGGCTGACGGCGGCGGCCACCACGGCGCTCGGCCTTTCGGCGGCTCTGATCATGCTGCAGCGGCACGTGCTGGAGGAGGAGCGCGCCCGCAACCAGGCCGACGCCCGGCTGCAGCGGGTGCTGGCCACCCAGCCGCACGCCCTGGCGGCCATCTATCCCGGCGGACGCATCGCCTCGGCCTGGGGGCTCCGGCCGCCGGGCGTGGAATGCGACCTGGCCGCCAACCGCCAGATCGCCGACGTCGCGGCCGAGGGCGACCGAGCGCGCATCCAGGAGGCCCTGCGCGAGGCGATGGAGGCCGGCCGCGCCGAGGTGGGCTTCGTTCCCGTCAATGCGCCCGACGCCTGGCTGGTGCTCAGCCTGCGCCGCACCGGCTCCAGCGGGCTGGTGGGCGCCCTGCGCGACGCCACCGCCGACCGCGACCGCGAGCGCGAACTGGAAGCCGCCCGCGAGGCCGCCGAGGCCCGCAGCGCCGGCAAATCGCGCTTCCTGGCCGGCATGAGCCACGAGCTGCGCACCCCGCTCAACGCCATCATGGGCTTTTCCGACATCATGCGGCAGCGGCTGTTCGGCCCGATGCCCGACCGCTACGGCGAATATGCCGACCTGATCCACGACAGCGGGGCGCACCTGCTGGACCTGATCAACGACATCCTCGACATGTCGAAGATTGAGGCGGAGCGGTTCGAGCTGAACCGCGAGCGCTTCGACGCCCGCGAAGCGGTCTCCGGCGTGCTGCGGCTGATGCGCGGCCAGGCCGACCGGGCCGGCGTGCAGCTGCGAGGCGAACTGCCGAAGGAGCCGCTTCTCGTCGACGCCGATCGGCGGGCCCTGAAGCAGATCGTGCTGAACCTCGTCTCCAACGCCGTGAAGTTCACGCCGCAGGGCGGCGGGGTCAGCGTCATCGCCCGCGCGGCGGGCCAGGACCTGCAGATCGTGGTCGCCGACACCGGCGCCGGCATCGCACCGGAAGACCTGCAGCGGATCGGCCGCCCCTTCGAACAGGCCGGGGACCCGGAGAAGAAGGCAGCGGGGACGGGGCTCGGCCTCTCGCTGGTGCGGGCCTTCGCCGAACTGCACGGCGGCGACATGACCCTCGAGAGCCGGCTGGGCGAGGGCACGGTGGTGCGGGTGCGCCTGCCGGTGGTGCTGACGTCCTAACGCGAGGCGGCGAGGAAGGCGCGGGCGGCGGCGAAGTCGCCCACTTCCAGATAGGCGCGGCGGACCTGATCGCCGGCGAACAGGAACTCCACCGCCACGGCTTCGCGCGGGTCGAGCCCGGCCAGGGCCCCGGCGGCCTCGGCCGGGAAACGGAAGGCCCAGCCCGATTTCATGTCGCGCGGCAGGAGCTCGACGCCGGCCGGGCTGCGGGCCTCGGCTGTGTAGGCGCGCCGCGCAGACGGCGGCGGCAGGCGCCGCGTCAGCGGCAGGTCGGCCAGGGCTTGGCCCCGGGTGTCGAGATAGGGACCGCGGGTGGCGTCGCGATTGCGCAGCACCAGGCGCGCGGCATAGGGCTGGCGGCCGTCGGCGAACTCGCCCACCGCCAGGAGGGCGTCGAGGCCCTCGCGGCCGGCGAGACCGAAGATCATCCGATCCGGACCGAAGCGTGCGCTCTGCTGCAGGCGCCAACGCACCGCGCGGCCGGCGCCGCGGTCGGCGCGCCATTCGGCGACGTCGCCGGGATAGGTCATGCGTTCGATCCGCGCGAAGCCGGCGAACGCTTCGCGGATGCGCGCGGCTTCGCGCGCCAGCTCCGGCGAGGCGCAAGGCAAGGCCGCGGCCTGGCGGCGCGCGCGCGCCTCGGCTTCGGTGAGCGCCCCGGCGTCTGCGCCGGCGCGCAGGGCCGCGCCGCGCGCCTGGACGCGGCCGGCGGCGAGCGCGTCGCGGACGCCGGGCTCGAAAAGGCCGCAGCGCGCGTCGGCGGCGCTCATCACCGTGCGTTCGTAGAAGAGGTCCAGCGCCTGGGCCGCCGCCGCCGCTGGGAGCGCGGCCAGGGCCGCGCCCGCGAACACCCCCGCCCATCGACACGCCGGCCGCGCTGGTCGGCGCTGGCTCGTCATGTTCCTGTCTTTTCTCGTATAGGTTCCAGACCTGTGGCCGAAGCTTGGACGATCGGCCTTTCCGTTCGGTTATCGAGGCCGCATGCTGCTTTCCACCGACATCTGGGTCGCCGCCTTGATCCGCCGCGTGGAACTGGGCGGCGGCTTCGCCGTGGTGGCCCGCAAGGGCGACGCCCGGGCCGGCAGCGTACTGATCAAGGTGCTGAACCGGGGACAGGGGACCACCCGCCTCTACGCCGAGGCCACCCGCGGGGACGGCGAGCGGGTGTGGATGCAGCCCTCGCTTTCGGAGACCGAAGCCGATCTCGACCGCTATATCGAGCGCGCCCTGCGCATCGATCCGGACCTGTGGGTGGTGGAGATCGAAGACCGCGAGGGGCGGCACTTCCTGGTCGAGCCGGTCGAGCAGGGCTGAAGGCCCAGAGCACGATGTGGTCGGAGGGAATCATCTGACCGCGTCATGCTCTAATTCAAAGACTTGAGCGCATTCTGATCGCGAAATCGGGCTCCACTTTTGCGGAACGCGCTCCAAGAGCACGGTGAACGCGCCGTTCACCGCCTTTTTCAACCTGAGCGAAAGCGCCGCAGCGGCATAACGGGCGTCCCCCGAAAGCGTCCGGCGTACCCTGCATGCTCTTCCTGATGAACGACGCGGTCCTGAACCTCGATTCGATCAAGCTGTCCCCCAAGATGGCCGGCCGGCGCTTTCAGGCGCTGACCCTGCCGGCGGTGCGGCGGCTGGGGCAGGAGCTCTATGCCGACGATCCCCTGCTGCACCTGCGCAAGCCTGAGCGCGCCAAGCGGCTGGCCACCCTGATCATCGCCAAGTCGCCGGCGATCAACGCCGCGCTGTTCACCGCGCCCGCCTTCGCCTGTCGGCCCGACGACGTGGCCGTGCGCTTCGCCAGCGTCGACTTCGAGGTGATGGCGAACCTGCATCGCCGCCAGGACGAGGGTTTGCTCGACACGGTCTGGACCGACCGGCAGGTCTGGCGGCGCCTGGCGGCCTGAGCGGGCGGGATTTCGTCGCCGATCTGTGATCTGATCGCCCAAAGGCGCCCGCAGCGGCCCCGAGGGGAGGGATCATGGTTTCGCTCGACGTGGCGTCGGAAGCGGCGAGCTTCTCATCATTCGAGGCCGAACTCGCCGCGGCCGTCGCAGCTGGCGCTGTCGCTGGGGCCGTCGCCCTTGTGACCGACGGCGAGGGCGTGGTCTTCGAAACCGCGGCTGGCGTCCGCTCGTTCGGGAGCCCTACGCCGATGGACGCCGCCACCGTCTTCTGGTTGGCTTCCATGACCAAGGCGGTGGTTTCGGTCGCCGCCCTGCAACAAGTGGAGCGCGGGGGCCTGAGCCTCGACGGCAATCTCGCCGGGCTCCTGCCCGAATTCGCGGATTTGAAGGTCCTGGACGGTTTCGAAACCGACGGCGCGCCGCGGCTGCGCCCGGCGCGGCGGCCAGTCACCCTGCGGCATCTGCTCACCCACACCTCTGGGTTCGGCTACGACTTCACGAGCCGCGAGCTTGCGCGCTGGGCGGAGACCGCTGGCGCGCCCAGCGTGGTAACCGGCCTGCGCGCGGCCCATGTGCAGCCGCTGCTCTTCGATCCGGGGGAGCGCTGGGCCTATGGGATCGGTGTCGACTGGGCCGGCCTGGCGGTCGAAGCGGCCAGCGGACGAAGGCTCGACGTTTATCTCGCGGAGAACGTTCTTGGGCCGCTCGGGATGGCCGAAACCAGCTTCCGGCCTTCGCCGGAGCAGGTTGGACGCCTCGCCGGGGCGCATCTGCGAACGCCGGACGGCAAGGTGGCTCCGATACCTTCACCTGCGCCGATCCTGGAGGATCCCGAGGTGTTCTCGGGCGGCGGGGGGCTTTATGGCACGGCGGGCGACTACGGACGGTTTCTGCGGATGCTGTTGAACGACGGAACGCTGGAGGGGCGGCAGGTGCTGGCGCCAGAGACGGTCGCCCTTCTGTTCCAGCCGCAGACCGGATCGGTCCGCGCTGGAGCGTTCCAGTCGGCGAATCCGATGCTGACCCACGATTTCGATCTCTTCCCCGATCAGCCGACCGGCTGGGGCCTGGCGGCCATGATCTCGCCCCAGGCTGGACCGAACGGGCGTGGGCCCGGCTCTCTGAGCTGGGGCGGGCTCTTCAACACCTATTATTGGGCCGACCGGGCGGCGGGGCGGGCGGGGGTGCTGATGACCCAGTTGCTGCCGTTCGGAGACCCCGCGGTGCTGAAGCTGGCCGGTTCTTTGGAGCGAGCCGCTTCCGCCCTCGACCGGTAGGCTGGCTCAGGCCTCGACGCTCTGCGGGCGGGCCGCCGGAGGTTTGCGAAGCAGGCGCCCCGCGGCGAAAGCTTCGAACAGGTCCCGCGTCGCCGGTCCGATCAGGAACCACGGTTCGATGCAGTAGCGGCGGAACAGCCGGCGGGGGTCGACCGCCAAGCGGAACATCCACTCCAGGCCGGCGCGGCCCATCCAGCGTGGCGCGGCGCGCTGAACGCCCGCCTCATAGTCGAACGCCGCGCCGACCGAGAAGGTGACGCAGGGCGGCAGGCGACCGCGATGATCGAGGATCCACTGCTCCTGGCGCGGCATGCCCATGCCGACGAACAGGATGTCGGGCCGGTAGGCGGCGATCTCGGCCAGCAGGTCGGCGTTGGCGTCCGAACCGGGCGCGGCGTCGAAATAGCCGTGGCGGGTGGCGATCTGCGCCCGGGGATAGCGCGCGGTGAGGCTCGCCTTGGCCTTCTCGGCCACGCCGGGCGCGCCGCCGAGGTAGAAGATTCGCCATCCCTTGCGGTTGGCCAGGCTCCAGAAGTGGTCGCGCCAGTCGAGGTAGGTGCAGCGGTGGAACTGCCGCGAATGCAGGCCCAAGAGCTTGGTGAAGAAGATCAGCGGGGTGGAGTCCACCTCGACGAGGTCGGCCTGGTCGAAGAAACGCCCCAGCCCCGGATCGCGGCGGGTGAGGTAAAGGCTGTGGAGATTGTGGTTGGCCACCAGAAAGGGCGTCCGGGAGCCGACCGCCGCCTCCACGTGGTGCATCACCTCCTCGGGCCGCACGAGATCGACGTCGGCGCCGAGCACGCGCACGCGCTCCAGGCCGTGTCGTCTCTGCCGTCGGAACGGCGTGCGGGGAGTTCTTCGGCGTTCCAAAGTCTGGTGTGCCCGGGCCCGATCGTTCGCGCCAGACTAGGCTTTGGGCGTTAAATTTCTCTGGCGGGCGCCCGTTCGGGCGAGGCTGAAGGGGTCTTGGCGGGCTGGGGCCGCCGCAGGGCGCCCAGGGCGAGGGCGAACAGGAAGGCGCTGCCGGCGCCGACCACCGTGGCCGGCCACCAGCCGAGCGCGCCGCCCCACCAGCCGAAGTTGACGACGAAATAGCCCCACGCCACCGCAAAGACCGACAGGCCGACGAAGCCGACGAACAGGGTGGCGATGCGGGACAGCGGGCGCGTTTGCGGAACGTGCGGCATCGGGGGCCTTTCGAAAAGGCCAAGCCCAGCTTGGCTTGGCGCGCTTCTGACGGTGACGTCCCCCGGGCGCGGAATATGGCGAGGCGCGCGAATCTTGCGAACCCCCAAAATGTGGTTCAGCTGCAAATTTCCGGGGTTGACGCCCAGGCGGGCGCCGCACGGTCAGGCGGCGATCACCGGCGGCCGGAAGAGGCCTGCGGGCGAGGCGGTGAAGATCTCGCAGCCGGTCTCGGTGACGCCGATGGAATGCTCGCACTGCGCCGAAAGCGACTTGTCGCGGGTCACCGCCGTCCAGCCGTCGGCCAGCAGCTTCACCGACGGCTTGCCGAGATTCACCATGGGCTCGATGGTGAAGAACATGCCGGCTTTAAGCACCTCGCCCGCGCCGCGCTGACCGAAGTGCAGGATGTTGGGGGCGTCGTGGAACACCCGCCCCAGGCCGTGACCGCAGAAGTCGCGCACCACCGAGCAGCGCATGCTCTCCACATAGGATTGGATGGCCTGGCCGATGTCGCCGGTGGTGGCGCCGGGCTTGACCACGTCGATGCCGCGCTGCAGCGACTCGTAGGTGACGTCGATCAGGCGCTTGGCCCGCGGGGCGACGGGGCCGACGCCGTACATGCGGCTGGTGTCGCCGTGCCAGCCGTCGACGATGACCGTGACGTCGATATTGACGATGTCGCCCTCGCGCAGGGTCCGCTCGCCCGGGATGCCGTGGCAGACGACGTGGTTGGGCGAGATGCAGGTGGTCTTGCCGTAGCCGCGATAGAACAGGCAGGCCGGGATCGCCCCGTGGTCCAGGATGAATTCCCGGGCCAGGTCGTCCAGCGCCTCGGTGACCGCGCCGGGTTTCACGTGCGGGGTCAGCATGTCCAGGCACTCGGCGGCCAGGCGGCCGGCCTTGCGCATGCCTTCGAAGCCTTCCGCGCCGTGGAGGCGGATCTGGCCGGTGCGGTTCTCGGCGGCGAGGACGTCGTTCATGGGCTTTCCTTGCGGTCCGCGTCGCGCCAGGGGATCGGGCGGGCGAGGCGGACGCCTGTCGGGCTTATGTCGCAATCATAGCACAGGACTTCAACGCCCCGCGCCGCCGCAGCGTTCAGGCCCGCGGCGTATTTCGGGTCGAGATCGGCGCAGGCGCTTGCCTCAGCTTAATCTCCCAGCGCGTCAACCTCGACGATGTCGCCCCCCTTGAGATCGAAATGCCGCCACTCCGCCTTGCGCGGACGACGCACCTCGATCCGCGCGGGCTTGAAGCTCCGCATCCAGTCTCTTCCGTATCGAAGCCGATCGCTGAGGTCCTGATCGGCCTCGACGCTTAGCGAGCCGCACCATTGTCCGCCGCCATTGAAATAGATGGCGGTAAACATGCGTCCCGAGAGCCAATCCTCCACCAGATCTCGAGCTTCTGCAGAGGCGATCTTGTCGTCATCTTCCCCCGACCAGCCTGGTGCAGGAAGGTGCGTTTCCCAGAATCCGAAGGTGACCGTCAGCTCTTCGTCAGCAGTGTAGATCTGTATGGGCTCAACTTCGGTTCCATTGTCAGAGGTGATCGTCATCAGCAGATAGCCCGGCTCCCAGCGTTCCCACTTCCCCTCGCGCGAGGCGGCCCAGTCTCTGAGGTGATCGTAAATCGCTCGGGACCACTCACTCACCTCGTGGATATCAGGCCTGTAGGGAACGCCGGTAACAGCGTCTGGACTGGTCATCAGCAATCCATGGTCGGCAGAGGAGTGTGCCCGGTCATCGGCGCCATTCTATTCGGCGACCAATCCTCACGCTGTCCACAGTCAGATCGCAGCCGTAGACGAGTACTTCCACCCCCGCCACGGCCGCTTGATCCAAACCAAGGGCGAATGCACGGTCGAGATCCTGGCATGCACTGAATTCGCCGCAATCCGCTCGCTGAACCACAAATAGAACCACAGCGCGGTTACCGTTGGCCACCATCGTCTCAAGCTCGCGTAGATGTTTGAGCGATCTCGCGGCAACGCAGTCGGGAAATTCCGCGAGCCCCGGCGTTCTCATGAGGTGGACGTTCTTCACCTCCAGCCAGCAGGGCGGGCGGTCGGGATGCTCCAGCAGGAAGTCGATGCGGGAGTTTACGCCGTACTTCACTTCGCGCCGGTGGCTGACATAGCCGGCGACCTCGGGGATGGCGTCCGCCGCCAGGGCCTCGGCCACCAGGCGATTGGGGTGCAGGGTGTTGATGCCGACCAGCCCGCCGTCGGCCTCCATCAGCTCCAGGGTGTGGGCGAGCTTGCGCTTCGGGTCGTCGGACCGCGAAAGCCAGCAGCGCAGGCCCGGCGTGTTCAGGCCCAGCATCGCCCCAGGATTGGGGCAGTGGGCGGTGAGCTCGGTCCCGTCGTCCAGCGCCACGTCGGCGAAGAAGCGCTTGTAGCGCTGGAGGAGCCGAGCGGGGATCAGCGGTTGCGGGAAGTCCATGGGCGGGGTTAGTCCGGAAGGCGTAAGGGTGCGAAGGGCGCATCTAGGCCAAGGAGCGGCGAATGGGGAGTCCGGCGGGCGCGGACCGGGTGACGGCGGGCGTGCTGATCATCGGCGACGAGATCCTCTCGGGCCGCACGCAGGACACCAACCTGCGCGATATCGCCCTCTATCTGGGCGTTCACGGGGTGGATCTGGCCGAAGCCCGCACCGTGCCGGACGTGCTGGAGGAGATCGTGGCGGCGCTGGATGCGCTGCGGAGCCGCTACGACTACGTCATCACCACCGGCGGGATCGGCCCGACCCACGACGACATCACCGCCGATGCGGTCGCCGCCGCCTTCGGGGTGGAGCTCTACGAGCACCCCGACATCCTGGCCATGATGCAGGCCCGCTGGGGAAGCGAGCTGAACGCCGCGCGCCGGCGCATGGCGCGGGTGCCGGTGGGCGGGGAGCTGGTGAAGAACCCGGTGCAGGGGCCGCCCGGCTTCACCATCGGCAATGTCTTCGTCCTGGCCGGCGTGCCGATGATCATGCGCGGCATGCTGGAGGACGTGGGCTGGCGGCTGCGCAGCGGGGCGGTGGTGATCTCGCGCACGGTGCGGGTGGAGGGCTCCGGCGAAGGGGCCATCGCCGCGCCGCTGGAGGCGGTGGCGCGCAACCATCCGCAGATGTCCCTGGGCAGCTACCCCTTCTTCGGCGACGGGGGCTACGGCTCCAACCTTGTGCTGCGCGGGCGCGACCCGGCGGAAGTGGAGGCGACGGTGGCCGAGCTGATCGGCGCCCTGAAGGCCGCCGGCGTGGAGACTCTGCGCGAGGTGGAGGCGCCGCCCGGCGCCTAGCGTCAAGAGAAGCGGGCGACGAGCTTGACGATGATCGCCCAGGCCAAGGCGTTGGCCGCCAGAAGGAAAACGACGTCCCAGTTCACCGAGATCGGCCGCCGGCGCGTGGAAAGGCGCTCGGCTTGGGAAAGAAAGGCCATGGGCGTTTCCCTTTTCCTTGAGCCTCTGAGGGGCTCTTCAAGCTTCAGTATTGCAACGGCGATTGCGGCTGTCACGTGCGACTCACGCGGGCGGCCCACACGTTGTGGTGAGGCCATGGGCGGTTTCCGTCTCTTGCGACGGGAATTCGTCGCCGGACCTTTGCGGAGGCCGTGCTATGGGTGATTCGGCGGGGCTCCACTTCCTGGAGGCGTAATGCAGACCGTTCTCGTGGCCGGCGGCGCCGGCTATGTCGGCGCCCACACGTGCCTGAGGCTGGCCGAGGCCGGGTTCCGGCCGGTGACCCTGGACAATCTTTCCAACGGCCATGCTGCCTTCGTTCAGTGGGGCCCGCTGGAGGTGGGCGACATCCGCGATCCCGTTCGGCTGGACGAGGTGTTCGCCAAGCACCGGCCCGCGGCGGTGCTGCATTTCGCGGCCCTGATCGAGGTCGGGGAGTCGGTGAAGAACCCCGGCGGCTTCTATGAGAACAATGTGGCCGGCGCGCTCGGCCTGATCCAGGCGGCCCGGCGGGCGGGCGTGGACGCCTTCGTCTTCTCCTCCACCTGCGCCACCTACGGCGCTCCGGTGCGCACGCCGATGGACGAGAGCCATCCGCAGGCCCCGCTGAACCCCTATGGCCGCTCCAAGCTGATGGTCGAGGAGATGCTGCGGGACCTCGACCGTCACGCCGGCTTCCGCTCCATCGCCCTGCGCTATTTCAACGCCGCCGGGGCCGATCCTGAAGGCCGCATCGGCGAGCGGCACGAGCCGGAGACCCACGCCATCCCGCTGGCTATCCGCGCGGCGATGGATTCGGCCCACGGCTTCAAGATCTTCGGCCAGGACTATCCGACGCCCGACGGCACGGCGATCCGCGACTATGTACACGTTCTGGACCTGGCCGACGCGCACGTGTTGGCCCTGCGGCGGCTGCTGGCCGGCGGCGGCTCGGACGTCTTCAACCTGGGGACCGGGCAGGGGACCAGCGTGAAGGAGTTGCTGGAAGCGGTGCATTGGGCGTCCGGCTCGAATTTCGAGGCGGAGATCGCGCCCCGGCGCGAGGGCGACGCTCCGGTGCTGGTGGCCGACAACCGCAAGGCCCGCCAGGTGCTCGGCTGGTCGCCCAGGCACGACCTGAAATCCATCGTCAAGAGCGCCTGGAACTGGCATCAGGCGGAGGCCGCACGAACGCGAGAGGCGGCGGAATAGGAACGTCGGCTTGCGATTCAAGGGCTTGGGTGAGGCGGCGGCCTGGTACAGGGACTGGCTGAGGGCGGCCGCCTTCCCGCTCTGGGCCGCGGCGGGCGTCGATGCGGCGGGTGGCTTCCGCGACGCCCTGACCCTGGCCGGCGCGCCGCTGCCCCGGCCGCGGCGGGGGCGAACCCAGGGGCGGCAGGTCTACTGCTTCGCCGAGAGCGGCGGCGCGGGCTGGTCGGGACCGGGCGTGGAGATCGCCCGGCGGGGGCTGGAGGTCTTCCTTGGGCGGCACCTACGGCCGGACGCCCTGCTACGGACCCTGACCGACGAGGACGGGACGCCGATCGACGAGACCCCCTGGATCTACGACCAGGCCTTCGCCCTGTTGGGGATGGCGAGCCTGCACCGCGTGGCGCCGGGCGCGGGCGACCTGCCGGCGAGCGCCGCGCGCCTGCGGGCGGCTCTGGAGACCCTGCGGCATCCGGCGGGCCTGTTCCGGGAGGCGGGGCCGCAACCGTTCCAGGCCAACTGCCATATGCACCTCCTGGAGGCGGCCCTGGCCTGGGAGGAATTGGGCGAACCCGGCTGGGCGGGTCTGGCGGATGAGATGGCAACCTTCGCCCTCGCGCGGTTCATCGATCCGGACGTCGGCTTCCTGCGGGAGTTCTTCGACGCCGAATGGCGGCCCGCGGCCGGCGACGACGGGCGGCTGGTGGAGCCGGGGCACCAGTTCGAATGGGCCTGGCTGCTAACGCGGTGGGGCCGGGCGCGGGCGGATGAGGGCGCGCTCTCCGCGGCGCGCACGCTCTACGACTGCGGCCTCCGCGGGGTCGATCCCGCACGTGGCGTGGCGGTCGGCGCCCTTTGGGAGGATCTGAGCGTACGCGAGGCCGGAACCCAGATCTGGCCGCAGACCGAATTCCTGAAGGCGGCCCTGATCATGGGCGATGCGCCGCGGGCGCTGGAAGCCGCCAACGCCCTGCGCCTGTTCCTGGCGACGCCGACGCCAGGCCTGTGGTTCGACCGGATGGACGCCGAAGGGCGGCTGGTGGAGGAGCCGGTGCGGGCGACCGCGCTCTATCACATCCTCTGCGCCTGCCTGAAGCTGTTCGAGGCGGAGCCCCTGACCGCTCAGTTGCGGCCCACGCGGTAATAGTCGAGATACCAGTCGACGAAGCGGCCGACGCCGACCTCGATGGGCGTGTCCGGCGCATAGTCGAGGGCGGCCATGGTCTCGGCGACATCGGCTTCCGTGCGGACCACGTCGCCCGGCTGCATGGGCATCATGTTGAGCTCCGCCTTGCGGCCGATCTTCTCCTCCAGGACCTGGATGTAGCGCATCAGCTCGACCGGCCGGCTGGCGCCGAGGTTGAGGATCCGCCACGGGGCGACGCCGCTGGTCGCCGGGTCGGGGGCTTGCGGGTCCCAGGCGGGATCGGCCTGCGGCGGGCGATCGAGGGCGGCCACGACCCCGGCGGCGATGTCGTCGATATAGGTGAAGTCGCGCTGCATCTTGCCCTGGCCGTAGACGTCGATGGGCCGCCCTTCGAGGATCGCCTGGGTGAACTTGAAGAGCGCCATGTCCGGCCGGCCCCAGGGGCCGTAGACCGTAAAGAAGCGCAGGCCCGTGGCCGGGATCCCGAACAGGTGGGCGTAGGAATGGGCCATCGCCTCGTTGGCGATCTTGGTGGCTGCATAGAGGGTGATCGGGTGCTGGGCGGAGTCGTGGACCGAGAACGGCAGCTTGCCGTTGGCGCCGTAGACCGAGCTGGTCGAGGCGTAGACCAGGTGCGAGGGGGCGACGGCGCGGCAGCCTTCCAGGATCGACAGGAAACCCACCAGGTTTGAGTCCACATAGGCCGCCGGCTGCTCGAGACTGTAGCGGACGCCCGCCTGGGCGGCGAGGTGGACGACGCCTTGCGGCCGCGCCTCGGCAAAGAGCCGCGCCATGGATTCGCGGTCGGCGAGATCGACGACGGCGTGGCGATAGCCGGGGCGGGTCTCCAGTCGCGCCAGCCGCGCCTGCTTCAGCGCCGGATCGTAATAGGTGTTGAGGTTGTCGAGGCCCAGCACCTCGTCGCCGCGATCCAGCAGGCGGTGGGCGACGTGCGATCCGATGAAGCCGGCCGCGCCGGTGACGAGGATGAGCGCCATGCGCTCCGATTAGCCGCTCGCGCGCGCGCCGTCACCGCCCGCGACGACCCGCAGGTTGGGCGCGGGGGTGGGCTTCTCGCCGCGGATCTGGGCCACCAGGTCGAACAGGCCGGCGCGCACGGCGTCGACCTCGCCCCGCTGGGCGAGGGCTTCCAGCTCCATCAGGTGGGCGGCGGTGACGCGCAGGGCCGAGGCGGAGACCACCTCCATCACCTTCGGCGCGCAGGGAATCGAGCGCTCCGTCTCATCGAGCAGGGACTCGGTCAGCTTCTCGCCGGGGCGCAGGCCGGTGATCTCGATCTCGATGTCCTTGCCGGGCGCACGGCCGGAAAGCGCGATCATCTGGCGGGCCAGGTCCATGATCCGCACGGGCTTGCCCATCTCCAGCAGGAACAGGCGCGCATTGCCCTGGTCGCCCTCGGCGCTGGTGGCCGTGGCGTGCAGCACGAGCTGGGCGGCCTCCGGAATGGTCATGAAGAACCGTTCCATCTTCTCGTGCGTGATGGTGACCGGGCCGCCGCGGTCGATCTGCGATTTGAAGATCGGCACCACCGACCCGGCCGAGCCCAGGACGTTGCCGAACCGCACGGCCGCGAAGCGGGTGGCGCCGGGGCTCCACTGCTGGGCCTGGATGACGGCCTCGGCCAGCCGCTTGGTCGCGCCCATGACGTTGGAAGGGTCCACGGCCTTGTCGGTGGAGATCAGCACCATCTGGGCCGCGCCGCAGGCCTTGGCCGCCTCGGCCACGTTCCAGGTGCCGACGACGTTGGTCAGCACGCCCTCGCACGGATGGTTCTCAACCATGGAGACGTGCTTGAGCGCCGCAGCGTGGAAGACGATGTCCGGCCGCTCAGTGGCAAAGGCCTGCTCCAGGCGAGTGGGATTGCGCACGTCGCAGAGCACGGCGGCGCGCGACAGCGCCGGCCAGGTTTCGGCCAGCTCCCGGTTGATCTCGAAGAGCGAGGTTTCGGAGAAGTCCAGCAGGCTCAGGTGGCCCGCCTCGAAGCTGGCCACCTGACGGCAGAGCTCGGCGCCGATGGAGCCGCCGGCGCCGGTGATCAGCACGCGCCGGCCGCGGATCAGGGCGCCGACCGCCTCGCGGTCAAGCTCGATCGGCTCGCGGGCCAGGAGCTCCTCGACGCTGATGTCGCGCATCGGAACCAGGTTCATGCCGCCTTGGTGGGCCAGTTCGACAATGGAGGGCAGGCGCAAGAGGCGGATCCCGTCATTCTTCAGGCGGCCGAGTTGATCGGCGGTGAGCCCGCGCAGGCGGCCCGGCTCCTCCAGGAACAGGACGGCGCGCGGATAGCGGTTCCAGCGGCGCAGGTCGGCCAGGGCTTCGTCGAGCTTGGCCATGGATTCGATCACGCAGACGCCGCGCATCTGCTGGCCGACGTCGCGTGGGTCGGGGCTGACGATGCCGACCGGGGTCCAGGGCCGGTCGGGCCGCCGGCCGGCGTCGCGCAGATAGGTGTCGGCCAGGGCCGGCGGGCCGATCAGCAGCAGGGACGGCGCCTGGGAGGCGCGGTCGTGGGCGCCCTTCAGGGGCGCGAACGTCTCCAGCGCATGCTCGTGCAGCGCCCGGCGGGCGATCCGCGCGCCCATCGACCCCACCATCTGGAAGACCACCGCCATGGCCAGGACGGAACGGGGCAGGCCCTCCGCCCGGTCGATCACGAAGGCGGCGAGCAGGAAGACCCCGGCGGTGAGGATGGCCGTGCGGGCCAGCACCAGGGCGTCGGGTATCGAGACATAACGCCAGGGCGAAAGCTCGCGACGGAAGATGATGGAGAAGGTGGCGGCGAGGCCAGTATAGATGATCGCGTGCTGAGCCATTTTCAGGTCGGCGACGCTGTCGCCTCCGGCCTCGACCCGGGCCGAAGACAGCAGATAGGCGAGAACGAAAGCGCCCGAAGCGATCAGAGTATCCGCGACGATGGTCTGGGCTCGATGGGCCATCTGCTCCATGAGTCGCGTGCTCCGCTCACTGTCCGGCTGCAACATAGACGGCGCGAAGGCGCCGTCCAACGAATCTGCAAGGCGCGAGGTTCTAAACCCACACTTGGCCATTTTTTGGCGACGGTGGGAACTTTCTGCGAATTCCTTCAAAAGCTTATAACGGTTAGAATGAAGAAAGCCGCCCCGTCGCCGGGGCGGCTTTCGTACGTGCCGGAATGGCCCGTGCTTTAGAATTCGGCCTTCAGGCTCAGCACCACGCGGCTTTCATAGATGTCGCCGAAGGAGTGCTCGTCGGTGTCGTGGTAACGCAGGTCGAAGCCGACGATGTCGTTCAGGGCGTAGGAGACGCCCAGGTTCCAGGTGTTGTAGTCGCCCGGGCCCTTGATCTGCTGGCGGCCTACGGCGCCCGAGATGCTGACCTTCTCGGCCACCGGAACCTCGCCGTTGAGCTCGACATAGTTGGCCGGGCCCGTGGCGCCGAAGAAGTCGTCGGAATAGTAGAACGCCGCGCCGACCGTGGCCGGGCCGACCGGAACCGAGCCCGCGACCTTCCACTCGATGAAGTCGTAATGGGAGCCGGAGGGCTGGTTCATGTAGCCGTAGTAGATGACGCCGAGGTCGAGGCTGACAGGGCCGACCTGGGGCGTGACGCCGGCGTAGAGGTCGTATTCGCCCTTGGTGCCATCGTCGAAGTCGACGTTGGAGACCCAGACGCCGGCATAGCCGACGCCCCAGAGCGTGGTGTCGATCCCGCCGAACACCTGGAAGTTTTCGTCGGTCTGGCTGACGCCGCGGAAGGCGTAGTCGGTGGCCGCGCCGAGGTTGAACGAGAAGTCGAACACTTCCTGCGCGGAAGCGGCGCCGGTCATGGCCACAGAGGCGGCGGCGGCGAGAAGACTGATTTTCAAGGCTTTCATTTCGTTTATCCCCATTTTCTCCGATCAGGCTCGGCCGACCGACGTCCGGACATCGCCATGGCGGCGTCCGGCAGATCAATCCGAGCCGAACCTGCGGTGGGGCGTAGCTACGCCGTGTTCGAACTTTGTGCGTTAACGGAGCGCGGCGCCCCGTTTTTAGGCGCCGACCTGTGCCTTCCGCGCAACGGCCAAGCTTGGCTCAGCGAGGGCCTGCTCCATTGTTCAGGTGAGTCCCGGCGTCCACCAGCAGGGTTTCGCCGGTCACATGCCGTGAGGCCGGCGAGGCGAGGAACACGGCCGCAGCGGCCACGTCCTCGGCCGTGGAGGCGACCTTGAGGGGCGCGCCGGCAGCCGCGCTCGCCCGCACCCGCGCCGCGCCGTCCTCGCCGGCCCCTTTCACGAACCAGGGCGTGTCGATGAAGCCGGGGCAGATCGCATTGACCCGGATCTTCGGCGCCAGCGCGCGGGCGAGCGAGAGGGTGAGGATGTTCATCGCTCCTTTCGAGGCCGCATAGGGCACCGAGGAGCCGATGCCGAGGATGCCGGCGATGGAGGAGGTGTTAACCACCGCGCCCGGCTGCGGCGCAGCCTCGAGCAGGGGCCGCAAGGCGCGGATCATCTGGAAGGCGCCGACCACGTTGACGCCGTAGATGCGCAGGAAATCCTCGGCCGCCACCGCCTCCAGATCGGCATGGTTGGGCGCGAACTTTGTGACTCCGGCGTTGTTGAACAGCGCGTCGACCCGGCCGAAGGGCTCGGCCGCCCTGGCGACGGCGCGGCAGTCTGCGTCGGAGGCGACGTCGCCCTGGGCCAGCACCGTCTTGGCGCCCTTCGCCTCCACGAGTCGGGCGGTCTCCTCGGCCTCCTGGGCGCTGCGGGCGTAGTTGACGATCACCGCGGCCGCCCCGCGGCTTGCGACTTCGATGGCGATCGCCCGCCCCAGACCGGTGGACGCCCCGGTCACCGCCACGACGTAGTTCTCGAAATCCCTGCCGCTCACACCCGTCTCCTCCGCTTCGATTTGCGGCGATTGATAGCGGCTGGCGCAAGTTGCCGCAAAGCCGCCTGGCGGCTATGGCCACGGAATGGACGAAACCCAACTGACCCAGCTCGGCCGTGAAGTCCGCGGCTTTTCGAGCCCCGAAGAAGCGGTCCTGGAACGGGTTCCCAACCCGCAGAAGGACAGCCTCTACCTGGCGCGGTTCACCGCGCCGGAGTTCACCTCCCTCTGCCCCGTGACCGGGCAGCCGGATTTCGCGCACCTGGTGATCGACTATGCGCCGGGCGATTGGCTGATCGAATCGAAGTCGCTGAAGCTCTATCTGAGCGCTTTCCGAAACCACGGCGCGTTCCACGAGGACTGCACGGTGGCGATCGGCCGCAGAATCGTCGAGGTCGCGCAGCCCCGCTGGCTGCGGATCGGCGGTTACTGGTTCCCGCGGGGCGGCATACCGATCGACGTCTTCTGGCAGACCGGCCCAGCGCCCGAAGGCCTGTGGATTCCGGATCAGGGCGTGGCGCCTTACAGAGGTCGCGGCTAAGGCGCGCGGCGCTATTCTGCTTTCGAAAGGGCAGCGAGGGCAAATGGCCGCGCGTCAGGTGGAAGCGCCCAAGTATTCACATCGAAAGCGATGCGGATCGTTCCGCGGGGCGCCGGATCACGCTCGCGTGATGGTGGCGGCGGACAGCAGGCCGCAGGGCCGTCGACTAGTCGACCCCGGCCATATGTGTTAATAACCTTGTCGCCCAACTCTCCTCGGGCGTGTCACTATCAGGCCGGGCGGCGGAGACGTCGCCCGGCCGTCGTGTTTTTCGAAGGGCTCAGGCCCGCCAGGTGCTGATCAGGGCCGCAGAATCGGGGCGTTCGCGCTCGAGCGGCGGCTCGGCGGGCGTTCCGAGCAGCATGAACGCCGCCACCCGTTCCTCCGGCTCCAGGCCGAGGATGGCGCGGGCCTCGGCGTCATAGGCGTACCAGTCGGTGATCCAATTGGCCCCATAACCCATGGCCTGGGCGGCGAAGAGCAGGGTCGTCGCCACTGCGCCGGCGGACAGGATCTGCTCCCACTCGGGGATTTCGTGTGGCCGCGGGCGGGCGACCACGGCCACGGCGAAGGGCGGGACCTTGAGCTTGGCGAGCTTGGCGGCGGCCTTGGTCTCGCCGCGGGCCAGCGCCAGGGCCTCCAGGCGGGCGGCGAAGGCGGCCTTCTCCTCGGCCGGCAGCAGCACGAACCGCCAGGGCGCCAGCTTGCCGTGGTCGGGGACCCGGACGGCCAGCCGGAGCATGGCGGCGACCTCCTCCGCATTGGGGCCAGGCGCCTGCAGGGTGAGCGCCGGGGTCGAACGCCGGCGGGCCAGGAACTGCAGCACCTCCGGGCAAGGCGCCTGCTCGACGGGAGCGCCGAAGGCGGGGGGCGGCGGGAGAAGATCGGTTGCGGCGGTCAAGGGCGTGGCCCTTTCTTTAGGAAAGAGGTCAGGGGTCGCTGTTATCGGGGCGTCGAGGCCGTTTCGCAAGGCTAGTTGAGAATATGTCGCAAAAACCGGACTGGCTGGCGCCGCACGGGCGGCCCTGGACGCGTGGCGAAGTCCGGTGCGTCTACGACAACCCCTGGATCCGCGTGACGGAGGAGACGGCGCTCGCCCCGACCGGCCAGCCGGCGCTCTACGGCGTGGTGTCGTTCAAGAACCGGGCCCTGGCCGTACTGCCCCTGCACGACGACGGGTCGGTGGTGCTGGTCGGCCAGCAGCGCTTGCCGCTCGGCGACTACAGCTGGGAGATCCCGGAGGGCGGCGGGCCCATGGCCGAGGATCCCCTGGACGGGGCGAAGCGGGAACTGCTCGAAGAGACGGGGCTTGCGGCCTCCGAGTGGCGTGAGGTGTTGCGGATGCAGCTTTCCAATTCCGTGACGGACGAGGTGGCCGTGGGCTTCCTGGCGCTGGGCCTGGCCCAGGCGGCCGAACCGGAAGGCGACGGAACGGAGGATCTGGCCGTCGTGCGCGTCCCGTTCCGCGAGGCGTTGGATGCGGCCATGGCCGGACACATTCAGGACTCGCTGACGGTGGCGATGTTGTTGCGGGGCTACCATATGGCCCGTGAAGGGCTTTTGCCGGACGCTCTGGCGCGCGGCATGATAGGATGAGGGAGCCGCCATGGGACGGGAGGAGCCTGTGAGCCAACGCCTTGAAGTCATCGATCCGGCCGTCCCGCCGCCGGTATGGGCGAGTCTGCGCATGGAGGCCGAACGGGCGGCGAAGGCCGAGCCGGCGCTCGCCTCGCTGCTCAATGCGGTGATTCTGAGCCACGAGGACCTGGGGGCGGCCCTGTCCTACCAGCTCGCCCGCAAGCTGGGCGACCAGGAGCTTCGGGCGATGAGCCTGCGCGAGCTGGCCGACGCGGCCTATCGCGCCGATCCCCGACTGGTGAGCGTGGCCGAGGCCGACCTGAAGGCGGTGTTCGAGCGCGACCCGGCCTGCAAGGGCTATGTGCAGCCCTTCCTGTTCTTCAAGGGGTTCCAGGCGCTGCAGACCCAACGGGTGGCCCATTGGCTGTGGAACCAGGGGCGCGAGACCATCGCGCTTTATCTGCAAAGCCGGATGAGCGAGGTGTTCCAGGTGGACATCCACCCCGCCACCCGGATCGGCTCAGGCGTCTTCATCGACCATGGCACCGGCATCGTCATCGGCGAGACGGCGGTGATCGGCGACGACGTCTCGCTGCTGCAGGGCGTGACCCTGGGCGGCACGGGGGCCGAGCGCGGCGACCGCCACCCGAAGATCGGCAGGGGCGTGCTGCTGGGCGCGGGCGCCAAGGTTCTCGGCAATATCGTGATCGGCGACTACGCCAAGGTGGCCTCGGGTTCGGTAGTTCTGAAGCCCGTGCCGGCGCACTGCACGGCGGCTGGCGTGCCGGCGCGGCTGGTCAACTGCCCGACCTGCGACGAGCCGGCGCGGAAGATGGACCACACCCTGGCCGATGCGGTCTACGACTACGTCATTTGACGCCATCTGACGGTTTCCTCGGGCGTCCCGAGCCGCTAGGTTCGCGCGCCTGTTGAATCGAGGAGCCGGCCGTGGACGAAAAGACCATCCGCAAGATCGAAGGCTACCTCCGCGGCGCCTTCGCCAACGCGCGGATCACCCTGGCCCCGCGGCCCAAGCAGAAGGATTCCGCCGAGGTCTATATCGGCGAGGAGTTCATCGGCGTCGTCTATCAGGACGAGGACGAGGACGGCTCCTTCATGTTCGAGATGGCGATCCTCGCCGAGGACCTGCCTTAGCCCTCGAGCCCGTCGCCGCCCGATCCGCGATCTTCAAGACGCCTGAAGCCCAAGAAAAAGCCCGGCTCCGAGGCGGTTTGCGGAGCCGGGCGCGAGTTCGACTGGAGACCCGCGTTCAGAGGACGCCGAGCATTTCGGCGACCAGGGGGTGGCGGACGATATCGCGGTCGGCCAAGCGGACGACGGCGATGTTGTCGACGGCTTCGAACTTCTCGGCCACGGTCGCCAGGCCCGAGAGCTCCGGCAGCAGGTCGGACTGGGCCGGGTCGCCGGTGACCACCATGGTTGAGTGCCAGCCCAGGCGGGTCAGCAGCATCTTGAGCTGCACATAGGTGCAGTTCTGCGCCTCATCGATCACGACGAAAGCGTTGTTGAGAGTGCGGCCGCGCATGAAACCCACCGGCGCGATCTCGATGGCGCCCTCGGCCATCAGGGCGCGCACCCGCTTCATCGACAGGCGGTCGGACAGGGCGTCGTAGAGCGGGCGCAGATAGGGCGCGAGCTTGTCCTCCATCTCGCCCGGCAGGAAGCCGATGGATTCGCCGGCCTCCACCGCCGGTCGGGAGAGCACGATGCGCCCGACGCGGCCGGCCTCCAGCGCCTCCACGGCCTTGGCGATGGCCAGATAGGTCTTGCCGGTGCCGGCCGGGCCGAGGGCCAGGACGAGATTCTTCGCGTCGATCGCCTCGATCAGGGCCTGCTGGCCCTGCGACTTGGCCTTGATGGTCTTCATATAGGCCTGGTCGCGGTCGTCATTGTAATGGGGCAGGGGGGACCAGGCGCGATCCACAGGCAGACGGCGCACTTTTCCGTCGTCCTCGAACTGGCGGGCGTCGAACGCGCCTTCGCGCAGTTGCCGCTTCAGAGCTCGCTTGGTCATGAAGGCCTCCATCGGGGCAAGAAAAAAGGGCGAGGCCGGAATGGCTCGCCCTTGAGGGTCGGCAAATTCTGGAGGGGGCGGCGGTCTCGCGCGCGGCGGCCCGGCGGTCCGCTGTTCGGAACTGATCCAGGCGGGGGACCCCGCCGAGGCCAACGCGACAACCCCAAACTCCGTCACACGGCAGGCCGGACGCCGATGATCGACGCCTGGCGGGACGCAGGAAGGCTTTCGCCCCCTCGAATCGCCCGACTAGAATGATGCTAGTCGTGCTTTATGAACGGTTAAATGCGGCATTCGCTGCAAGAAACGGGGTGTGCGGATGAGTGTGTATAACTTGGGCGATGTGGCGCCCGAGCTGCCTGGAGAAGACGAATACTGGATCGCGCCGACGGCCGCCGTGATGGGCCGCGTGATTCTGAAGAAGAACGCTTCGGTCTGGTGGGGCGCCACGCTTCGCGGCGACAACGATCCCATCGTGGTTGGCGAGAACTCCAATGTCCAGGACGGCAGCGTGCTGCACACCGACTCCGGCTCGCCGCTCACCATCGGCGCCAACGTCACCATCGGCCACATGGTGATGCTGCATGGCTGCACCATCGGCGACGGCTCGCTGGTGGGGATCGGCTCGATCGTTCTGAACGGGGCGAAGATCGGGAAGAATTGCCTGATCGGCGCCAACTGTCTGATCACCGAGGGCAAGGAGATCCCCGACAATTCCCTGGTCATGGGCGCGCCGGGCAAGGTGGTTCGCGAGCTCTCGCCGGAACAGGCCCGCATCATGGCCGCCGGCGCCATGCACTATGTGGAGAACTGGAAGCGCTACCGGCGCGAACTGAGGCCGGCGGGCTAGGCGCGCCGGAAACCCGGAGCAGGACGGGGGGGGGGGCATACGGATGATCTTCTGGATGGCGGGCGCGGCGGGACTGGCCGTCGCCTATCTCCTGGGCTCCACGCCCACCGGCTATCTGACCGGGAAGCTGCTCAAGGGAATCGACATTCGCGAGGTGGGCTCCAGGTCCACCGGTGCGACCAACGTGTTGCGCACGCTCGGCATGTGGCCCGCCTTGGCGGTGCTGCTGGTGGACCTGCTGAAGGGCGCGGCTGCGGTGGGGTTTGCGGGCTGGTTCTATCCGTGGCTCTACACCCTCGGCGCCCCCGCGCCCCCGGTAGGACTGGACGCGCAGACGCTGACGCCCTGGGCCGTGGCCCTGGCGGGGCTCGCCGCCCTGGTCGGGCACGCCCGCTCGATCTGGCTGGGCTTCACCGGCGGCAAGTCGGCGGCGACGGGGTTGGGCGTGCTGCTGGCGATGTCCTGGCCCGTCGGCCTGGGCGCTGCGGCGGTGTTCGGCGCGGTGGTGGCGACGTTCCGGATCGTGTCCCTGGGCTCGATCCTGGGCCCCTTGGCGGCCATCGCGCTGATCTGCATCCTGGACCACCCGACGCCCTACCGGCTGCTGGTGATCGGCGGCGGCCTCTACGTGATCGTCCGTCATCGCGCCAATATCGGACGGCTGCTGGCCGGGGTGGAGCCGCGCCTGGGGCGAAGCGGACCCGGCCCAGCTTGACGGACGTAGCGGCGCCTCGCCAGCGTCCCGCGGACAACGATGGGAGGACGCCATGGGCTACGAGTTCATCAAGGTGGAGCGCGAAGGGCCGGTCACCGTCTTCACGCTGAATCGGCCGGACGTGATGAACGCCCTGCACTCGCCGGCCCACTTCGAGCTGCACGAGGCGTTCGACGCCTTCGCCGCCGACCCGGACCAGTGGGTGGGGATCGTCACCGGCGCGGGCGAGCGGGCCTTTTCGGCCGGCAACGACCTGAAGCATCAGGCGATGGGCGGCTCGATGACCTCCCCGCCGTCGGGTTTCGCGGGGCTGACCTCGCGGTTCGACCTGACGAAGCCGCTGATCGCCGCGGTGAACGGCGTGGCCATGGGCGGTGGATTCGAGATCGCGCTTGCCTGCGACATCATCATCGCTTCTGAGACCGCCACCTTCGCCCTGCCAGAGCCGCGGGTGGGCCTGGCGGCGCTGGCCGGCGGTCTGCACCGGCTGCCGCGGGCCATCGGGACCAAGCGGGCGCTGGGCATGATCCTGACCGGCCGCCGGGTTTCGGCGCAGGAAGGCTACGAACTCGGCTTCGTGAACGAGGTGGCGGCGCCGGGCGAGCTGATGGCGGCGGCCCGCCGGTGGGCCGCGCAGATCGCCGAGCTTTCCCCGATGTCGATCCGAGCCTCCAAGGAGGCGGTCTACAAGGGCCTCGACGAGCCGACCCTGGAGGCCGCGATCAAGGGCCAGAACCGCTATCCGGCGGTCGCCGCACTCTTCAAGTCCGAGGATTTCGTGGAGGGGCCGATGGCCTTCGCCCAGAAGCGCGCCCCGCAGTGGAAAGGCCGGTAGGGCGTCTACAAAGATGACGCCGGCGTCATTCTTGCGCTTGATTTATGTCAGGCGATCCGGCCAGTGTTCGGACAACTAAACAGCGTTCAGGGGACGGCGACGCCATGGCTCAGTACGACTATGTGATCATCGGGGCGGGTTCCGCCGGGTGCGTGCTGGCCAACCGGCTGACCGAGGATCCGAACGTCCGGGTGCTGCTGCTCGAGGCCGGCGGCAAGGATTCCTCCATCCTGGTGAAGATGCCGGCCGGCGTCGGCGCCCTGATCGGCAAGCAAGGCCCCTACAACTGGGGCTTCTGGACGGAAGAAGAGCCCAACCTCGACAACCGCAAGCTCTGGTGGCCGCGGGGCAAGGGGTGGGGCGGGTCCTCGTCGATCAACGGCATGATCTATATCCGCGGCCATGCGCGGGACTACGACCAGTGGCGGCAGATGGGCCTAGCCGGCTGGTCCTATCGGGACGTGCTGCCCTATTTCAAACGCTCGGAGACCTTCGAAGGCGGCGCCGACGACTGGCACGGCGGCGAGGGACCGCTCTACGTCTCCAAGGCCTCGACGCCCAACCCGATCTATTTCGCCACAGTCGAGGCGGGGAAGCAGGCGGGGCACCCTGTCACCGCGGACTTCAACGGCTTCCAGCAGGAGGGCTGGGGCCCATATCAGCTCACCATCCGCGACGGCCAGCGCTGGAGCGCGGCGCGGGCCTACCTGCATCCGGCCCTTACCCGACCGAACCTCACCTGCCTCACCGGCGCGCGCACCAGCCGCATCGTGGTGGAGGACGGCCGTGCGACCGGCGTCGAATATGTGGACGCGAAGACCGGCCAGAAGACGGTGGTCGCGGCCGGTCGCGAGGTCCTGCTCTGCGCCGGGGCCGTGCAGTCGCCGCACATCCTGCAGCTGTCGGGGATTGGCGATCCGGAGGAGCTGCAGAAGCACGGCGTTCCGGTGGTCCAGGCGCTGAAGGGCGTCGGCGCCAACCTGCAGGACCACCTCGACGTGACCATGTCCTGGGAGTGCCCCCAGCCGATCACCGCCTATTCCCTGCGCAGGGGCCTCGTGAAGACCCTGCTGATCGGCATGAACTACGCCTTCTTCGGCAAGGGCATGGGGCGCCAGCAGTTCCTGGAGTCCGGCGCCTTCCTGAAATCGCGCCCCGATCTCGATCGGCCGGACCTGCAGATCCACACCGTGCTGGCGGTGATGCAGGATCACGGCAAGGTCCAGGTGGAGAAGGACGGCTTCACCTTCCACGTCTGCCAGCTGCGCCCCGAAAGCCGCGGGCGGGTGGGTTTGAAGTCGGCCGATCCGACCGCCGACCCGGCGATCTTCGCCAACTACCTCTCGGCCGAGGAAGATCGCCGCGCCCTGCGCGAAGGCGTGAAGATGATGCGCAAGGTGGCGGCCCAGCCGGCGCTCGACCCCTATCGCTCCGAAGAGCTGTTCCCGGGCAAGGACGTGGAAAGCGACGAGCAGATCGACGCCTGGATCCGCAAGCACGCCGAGACGATCTACCACCCGGTCGGCACCTGCAAGATGGGGACGGACGAGATGGCCGTGGTCGACGCCGAGCTGAAGGTGCGCGGGATCGCCGGCCTGCGCGTGGTGGACGCCTCGGTCATGCCGACCCTGGTGGGCGGCAACACCAACGCCCCGACCATCATGATCGCCGAGAAGGCCGCCGACATGATCCGCGGCCGCGCGGCGCTGCCGGCGGAGGACGCTCCGGTGCACGAGGACGCGCAGCAAGCGGCCTGACCGGCTTTCCATTGCGGCTCCTCCCGATCGGTGCTCCGCTGGGGCATTGATTAGAGAGATTGGGAGAACGCCATGGAAATGCGCAGGCTCGGACGTTCGGAGCTACGGATCGCGCCCCTGGTGCTGGGCGGCAATGTGTTCGGCTGGACGGCGGACGAGAAGACCTCTTTCGCCATCCTCGACGCCTTCGTGGATGCGGGCCTCAACGCGGTCGACACGGCGGACGTCTATTCGCGCTGGGCTCCGGCGGGGGGCGGCGCGTCCGAGACGGTGATCGGCAATTGGCTGAAGGCGACCGGCAAGCGCGATCGGATCGTGCTGATGACCAAGGTCGGTTCGGAGATGGGCGAGGGGATGAAGGGCCTCTCGGCCAAGTATATCGGAGAAGCGGTGGAGGCTTCGCTGAAGCGCCTGCAGACCGATGTCATCGATCTCTACCAGTCGCACAGGGACGATCCCGACACTCCCCAAGAAGAGACGCTGGAGGCCTATGACCGCCTGATCAAGGCGGGAAAGGTGCGGGCGATCGGCTCTTCCAACTTCACGTCCGACCGTTTGAAATCGGCGCTGGAGACCAGCGAACGGCTGGGCGTGGCCCGCTACAACTCCGAGCAGCCGCTCTACAACCTCTATGATCGCGCCGGCTTCGAGGGCGGGCTGCAGCAGGTCTGCATCGAGAACGAGGTCGGGGTGATCCCCTATTACGGCCTCGCCTCCGGCTTCCTGACCGGCAAGTACCGGTCGGAGGCGGACCTGACGAAGAGCCCGCGAGGACGCGGGGTGAAGCGCTATCTCGACGACCGCGGGCTGCGCATCTTGAAAGCGCTCGACCAGGTTTCTTCCGCCAGGGGCGCCACGCCGGCCCAGGTCGCCCTGGCCTGGGTGATGGCCCAGCCGGGCCTCACCGGCCCCATCGCCTCGGCGACCAGCGTGGCGCAGCTGCAGGAGCTTGCCGGCGCGGCGCGGCTCGTGCTGTCGGGCGACGACCTGAAGACGCTCGACGAGGCGTCTGCGCCGGCTCCCGCAGCGGCGTAGCCGGAGCCAGGCCGCCATGCGCCGCGTTAGGAGCGGCGGAGGTTCGGCATGGTGTTTGGCAAGGGAGCCGACGGGGCCCTGAACTGGCCTGCTCGGCTCTGGATCGTTCGTCATGGGGAGAGTGCGGGCAACGTCGCGCGCGACGCGGCGCGGGCGGCGGGGCTGGCGCGGATCGAGATCGAGGCGCGGGACGTCGACGTGCCGCTCAGCCCCCTGGGGGAGCAGCAGGCGCAGGCTCTGGGGCGATGGTTCGCCGACCTGCCCGAGAGCGAACGTCCGGAAGTGGCGCTGTCGTCGCCCTACGTGCGGGCGAAGCAGACGACGATGGCTGTGGCGAGGGCCGGCGGACTGGCGCCTGGCGCCTCGATCCACTGCGTCGACGAGCGGCTGCGGGAACGGGAATTCGGCATCCTCGATCGCCTGACGACGCTTGGCATTCGCGAGCACCATCCCGACCAGGCCGAGTTCCGGGCGGTTCTGGGCAAGTTCTATCATCGGCCCCCCGGCGGGGAGAGCTGGTGCGACGTCATCCTTCGGCTGCGAAGCGCGTTGGACACCATCGGCCTGCACCACGGCGGCCGGCGGGTGCTGATCGTCGCGCACCAGGTGGTGGTGCTCTGCTTCCGATATCTTCTGGAGAACCTCTCCGAGGCGGAAATCCTGAAGATCGACGCCGAAGGCGACGTCGCCAACTGCGGAGTCACGGAATACGTCTTCGACCGGGACGAGGGGCTGGACGGCGCGCTGCGTCTGATCCGCTACAACTACGTCGCGCCGCTACGGGCCGCGGGGGCCGCGATCACGGCCGAGCCGGATGCGCCGGTGGCCGCCCGATGAGCCAGACGGTCGACGCCGACCTTCTCCGCACCATGCCCCTGCCGAGCCTCGGCCCGCGCGGCGACAAGGATACTCGAGGGCGGGTCCTGGTGGTCGCCGGCGGGGCGGAGGTGCCGGGCGCAGCCTTGCTGACGGGCGAAGCGGCGCTCCGCGTAGGCGCCGGAAAGTTGCAGTTCGCCGCGACGGAGCGCTTCGCCCTGGCGCTGGCCATGGCGATGCCCGAGGCACGGGTCCTGACCGTGGCGGGTGAAGGCGACTTCTCGCCCGAGGCCGCCGAAGCCTTGACCGAGGCGGCCCGCCGCTGCGACGCGGTTCTGATCGGGCCGGGCATGATCGATGATGCGGCTGCGGGCGCCCTGACGGCCCGAATAATGGAAGGGGCGCCGGACAGCGCCTATTTGCTCGACGCCGCCGCAATGACGGCGCTGCGCCAAGATGGGCGGGCGGCCCGCGCCGCTGGGCGCCTGGTGTTGACGCCGCACCCGGGCGAAATGGCCGCGCTGAGCGGCGCCCGCCTGGAGGATGTGCTCGCCGATCCGGCGGCGGCGGCGCGCGCGGCGGCGGCGCGCTTCCAGGCAGTGGTGGCGCTCAAGAGCCGGGACACCTGGATCGTCACGCCGGATGGACGCGCCTGGATCCATCGTGGCGGCGCCGTCGGGCTGGGGACCGGCGGGTCGGGCGATGTGCTGGCGGGCGCGATCGGCGGTCTTATGGCGCGGGGCGCGGCTCCCGTGGAAGCCGCCCTGTGGGGCGTTTGGCTGCACGGGCAGGCCGGCGAGCGCCTGGGCGAGCGCATCGGCCCGATGGGCTTCCTGGCCCGCGAGATCCTGGGCGAGCTGCCACGCGTGCTGGCGGAGACAGGTCCCCCACCCTAAGGCGTCAAGCCACCCGTCGACCGCCCAGGGTGGCCAGGCGCAGGCGCGGCGTCTCTTCGTTGGCGGGGCCGACCCCCTGCAAGGCCCCCAGGGCGAATTCGCGGATCGGCCGCTCGTCCAGGCGCGAGACCATGGCCAGCGGCTGATAGAGGCCGAAGAACCGCTCCGGCTCGCCGGCCAGCGGCGCGAACAGCAGCTCCAGCGGAAGGGCCGCGCCGTCCTCCGTGACGGCCTGGACGGTCGCCACGACCGGCTCGGGCCGGCGGCGCGCGGTCTCCAGCGCGGTCTGCAGGAGGAAGCGGTCGCGCTCGCGGAACAGCGACAGCAGGTTGCGGCCGCGCAGCGGATCGGCGTGCAACTCGGTCACCAGACCGCCGGCCAAGCGTACCGGATACAGACCCGGCGCAATGCGGCCCAGCATGAAGACCTGCGGCGCGAGGCGCGCGAAATGCGACGGATCGACGGCCTCGCGGCGCGGCGGACGGCTATCGGCGCCTAGCTCCCGCCAGTAGTCGATCAGCCTCTGAGTGTTCGAATGGAACCGCGTCATCCCATTCAAGCTCCGGTTATGGGCCAGGGGCGGCCCGCATCCAGCTTGCAGGGAAATCGGCGCCAGCGGGCCGATGTGCCGGAACGGCACGCGCTTAAGCTTAGAGAATCTTAAGCCGGGCCGGCTCTACTGACGCAGAATCCGGCGGCGAAATCCGCCCGAAGGCCTTTGGAGGGGCCGCCCATGAAGACGCGTCCAAGCCTTTTGGGGCTGTTGCTCGGCTTCGGCCTCCTGATCCTGGCCGGCGCCGCGCCGGAGCCGGCCGCAGCCCAGTGCTGCGCGCCGCCGCCTCCGCCGCCGTGCTGCCAGCCGCCGACGCCCCCCTGCTGCCAGCCGCCTCCGCCGCCCCCTCCGCCCTCGCCGCCGTGCTGCGAGGCGCCGCGGCCGCCCAGCGTGAACGTGCACGTCTCCAACGTCAGCATCGCGGTCGCCAATGCACGCGCCGGATCCGGAGCCGGGGCGGGCGCCAGCGCGGTCTTCTACGGCGGCGGCGGCGGCGGCGGCGGCTATGTGCCGCCCATGGCCACCGGCGTTGTGCAGCTGAACGTCGAAGGGCCCAAGCGCATGAAGCGGGTGGCCTATCAGGCGACCCGCACGCGCACCAAGCGGATCGTCATCCAGGCCGTCTGCATCGATGCGCGCCAGGTGCCGCACCCGGCTTCGCAGATCAGCCCCGACCGCGACATCGCCGAAGGCTTCGAAGGCGAGCTCTATCGCTGCATGTCCGGCACCTGGCTGCAGGCGACGCTGGCCGAATACGACGGCAAGATCGAGTTCTCCGGCGGCAAGACGCTGGCCTGCCGCAAGGGCGATGCGCTCTATCGCGGGCGCGACGGCCAAGTCTCCTGCCGGCCGGCGACGCCGCAGCGGAATTGCTTCGAGCGGTCGCTGCTGCGCCGGTTCGGTGCGGGCGTGAAGATCCTGACCATCGTCGAGACCGAGACCTACACCGCCTACCGCGAGGAGGAGGAACGCTCGGAGAGCACGGTCGTCACCAGCATGAGCCTGGACGGCGGGGTCGGCGGCACGGTCTACTAGGGATCGGCGCCGGTCCCGCGGCGCGATCTCAGCGTCGGAATTTCCGTGATGCGTTTTTGCCATGCGGCTTGCGCGGCGATCCTCGTCCTCCTTGCCGGCTGCGCCCATGGGGAGCCGCCGGCCCTAAGAGATCTGCGCATCCTGGCCGCCGACGACATGGCGGGGCGGGCGACCGGAACGGAAGGCGCAGCCAAGGCGCGCGCCTATCTGCTTGGCAGATTGCAGGCCCTGGGGCTGGAGCCCGCCCATGAGCGCTTCGAGCATCCCTTCGTTTTCGAACGGGAGGGGCGGCCGCACACCGGGATCAATCTCGTCGCCAAGGTCGAGGGAACCGGCCGAAGCGATAGGGTGCAGGTGATCACGGCGCACTACGATCATCTGGGCGTGCGAGACGGGGAGGTGTTCAACGGCGCCGACGACAACGCTTCGGGCGTGGCGGCGCTGCTGGCTGTGGCCGAGGAGTTCAAGCGCCGGCCTCCGGTCCACACCACCGTCTTCGCCCTGCTGGACGCCGAGGAGGTCGGGCAACGCGGGGCCCACAGCTTTGTGGCCCAACCGCCGGTCGCGCTGGCGCGGATCGCCATCAACCTCAACCTCGATATGGTCAGCAAGAGCGACAAGGGTGAACTCTACGTCGCCGGCGGCCATCACTTCCCCTGGATGAAGCCACGGCTGGACCGGCTGGCTCGGAGGGCGGCGGTCACCCTGCGCCAGGGCCATGACGGGCCTCCGTGGCAGGGCCAGGACGACTGGACCACCCAGTCGGACCACTTCGCGTTCCACCAGGCGGGCGTCCCGTGGATCTATCTCGGCGTCGAGGACCATCCGCAGTACCACCGCCCGACGGACGACTTCGAAACCGTGCCGCAGGACTTCTTCCTACGGTCCGTCGCCACGGTGGTCGCCGCAGCCCGGCTGTTCGACAGCGAATTGGACGCCATCGCCCGGGAGGCCGGGCGCTAGGGCGTTATCTCTCCGGCCGCACCTCGAACATCCACATGTTGTCGTCACGCAGCACGCGTTCTGCCGCGCGGCGGACGTCGGCCGGGGTGATGCGGGCGACGCCGGGGATCAGGGCCCGGATGGCGTCGAGCCGGCGAGGATCGGCCTGGGCGCCCGAAAGCTCCGCCAGCCAGTAGCCGTTGGTCTCGCGCGCCTTCTCCAGCTGCTCCAGGCGAGGTTGCTTGGCGCGACCGAGCTCGTCCTCCGAGATTTCCCGGGTCCGGAGATCGGCCGCGATCTTGCGTACATCGGCGAAGAACTCCGGCAGCTTGGCCGGCGGCACCTCGACGGCGGCCGCCAGATACCCCCAGCCGGGCCAGACCAGGCTGTGGTTCGAACCGGCGCTCGGGGCGTAGGTGGCGCCCTGACCTTCGCGCAGCTCCTCGATCAGGCGCAGGTTCAGCACCTGGGCCAGGACGGAATTGTCCCGCGCCAGCTGTGGGTCGGCGTAGAAGTCGGCGGCGCGCCAGACCACGTAGCCCGCCGCCTGGTCGGGACGGCCCTTGTGAGTGCGCACCACCGGCGTCGCGGAAGGCTTGGGCAGGTCGACCTGCAGCGCCTCCGGCGGGGCGGGCGGGGCCTGCGGTCGCGGGGGCAGGGCGCCGAACGTGGCGGCGACCGCGGCGGTCGCCTTCTCCACCGTGGTGTCGCCGACGATCACGACTTCAATCTCGCCCTGCGTCAGGCGAGGGGCGAGATCGTCGCGGAAGGCTTCCAGGCGGGCCCCGGCGATGTCTTCGCGGCTTGGGGCGGCCCAGCGGGGATCGCCGCCGTGCAGCAGGCCGGAAAGGTCTCGGGCGACGACGCCGCCGACCGTGGCCTCGTACTGGTCGTGCAGGGTGGTGCGCGCGTTCTTCTGCCGCTGGAAGGCTTCCGCACCCCAGGCCGGTTCGGAGGCGTAGGCCGCCAGCACCTGCATCTGCACCTCCAGATCCTCCGGGCGGGTGTAGCCGGAGAGCACGAAGGCGTCGTCGGCCACGCCAAAATTGGCGCCATAGACCCGCGAGGCTAGCACGCGCTCGCGGTCCTCGGCGCTGATCTGCTGGAGGCCGCCCTCGATGAAGGCGTTGCCCGCCCAGGTCAGGTTGGGCCGGCCCGTCGGCAGGTCGATGCGGCCGCGGCCGATGTTCACCCGCACCAGGACCTCGTCGTCCTTGAAGCGGGTGGGCTTCACCGTCAGGCGGACGCCGTTGCCGAAGCGGACGAAGACGGCGTCGAGGTCGGCGATCTCCCGCGTCTCCGCCACCGCGCCGGGCGGACCGAAGCTGTCATAGGGCCAGGCGACTTCCGAGGGGGCCGCCGGAGGGGTCACCTCGACTTTGCGGGAGGTCTCGAAGGCGGCGAGCAGCGCCGCCTCGCCGCCGGCGATCGGCCTGGGAGCCGCCATGAAGATCAACGGCCCCTCGCCGTCGAAAGCCTTGGACAGGGCGGCCGAGACATCCTGCGCCTTCAGATCCTTCACGATCTCTTCGAACCGGGCGAGCTGCTGCGCGGGGCTGGTGACCACCCGATCGTCCACCAGGGAATTGACGATCTCGCCGGCCAGGGCCGCGGGCGTCCGCGTCGCCGCTCCGGCCGCCTGGGCTTGCAGGGCGGTGCGGTATTCGGCGATCTCCCGGTCCAGCTCATCTTGGCGCACGCCGTGCCGTACCGCGCGGCGCTGTTCCTGTTCGATGGCGGTGAGCGCCTCGCGCCAACGCTCCGGCTCGGTATTGACCACCACACTGGCGATCTCTGCGGCGGCGAACTGATCGCCCTTGAAGGCCACGGCCGAAAGGAAGGGCGGCTCCTGGCCGCGGGCCAGCCGCTGCATGCGCCGGTTCAGCACCGCGTAGCCCAGCCGCTCGACCACCTCGCGCCGACGCTTGGCGAAGGTGTCGAAGCTCCGGTCGGGCGGCCGGACCCAGGCGATCTGGAGCGAAACCGGCGCGCCCGGTTCTATGGCGATCTTCGCTTCGGCTCCGCGCCGCGCGACGGCGCCCAGGTCCGGGTCGGGGCCGGGCGGCGCGGCCACGGACCAGTCCCCGAAGCGGGCCTTGATCTTGGCTTCCATGGCGTCGAGGTCGAAGTCGCCGACGGCGACCAGCACGGCGCGCTCGGGGCGGTAGTATTTCTCGTAGAAGTCGCGGAACCGGGGGGCTGGCGCGGTCTGAAGCACCTCCACCTGGCCGATGGGATAGCGCTTGGGCGGCAACTGGCCCTTCAGGAAGAACTCCAGCCGCTGCTGATAGATGCGGTAGGCTGGGGTGTCGCGGGTGCGCTCCTCGGACAGCACGACGCCGCGCTCGCGGTCGATGGCGCCCTGGTCCAGCGTGAGATTTCCCGCAGTCTCCCGCATCAGCATGAGGGCGGTGTCGACCGTCTGCTCATCTGTGCGGGGCAGGTCGAGCTTGTAGATGGTCTCGTCAAAGCTGGTGGAGGCGTTGGTGTCGGCGCCGAAGGCCAAGCCCAGCCGCTCGAGGATCTTGATCATCTCGCCTTCCGGCACCGCGGCCGAGCCGTTGAAGGCCATATGCTCGAGGAAGTGGGCGAGGCCCTGCTGGTCATCGGCCTCCATCAGGGACCCGGCGTCGAAGCGCAGGCGGATCGCCGCCTGGTGCGGCGGGATCGTCTGGCGGCGGATGGCGTAGCGCATTCCGTTGGGCAAGGCGCCGAACCGGACGTCCGGATCGGGGGCGAGGTCGCTGCGGGCCTGGGGCCACTCGCCGGGCTGCAGCGCCGCGGCGGCGGCCGGCGCGCGGTCGATGGTGGGGAGCTTGGGAAGCGAAATCCCCGAGGCGCAGCTGGAAAGCGCCAGGGCGGCGACGAGCGCGGCAAGCGCGCCGAGACGGCGGATCATTCAACGGCCTGGGTTCGAAATGGTCGGCCAAGATGCGCCGCCGCCCGTGGCGTCGGCAAGGCGCGATTCCGGCGAAGCTTGGCCTATTCCGGGCGGGTCACATAGTAGGTGGCGCTGTTGCCCACCGCGGTCGAGACGCTCTGCACCGATCGGCCGGAGCCGGCGATCTCCACCGTGCTCTGGGCGCCGACGTCGGAATAGTTGGTCTGGCTGTTGCCGACCGTCATGCGGCCGCCGCAGTCGGAACAGGCGTAGCCGGTGATGGAGTTGCCCATCGCCGTGGCGCTGGTGCGGGCGTCGTAGCCTTCGGTTCCGGAGAAGGCCGCCAGGGCCTCGACCCCACCGCCGTCGTTGATCTGAACGGTGTCGAGCACGAGTTCGCCGCCGACCGCGCCGGCAGACAGGCTGTTGCCGACGCCGTAGGCCGAAGCCGTCGCCGCGCCGAACAAATAAGCCGCGCCGGAGCTCTGGGCGCGGACGTAAGACTGGTTCGTCTGCTGCGAGGCCACGTCGAGCAGCGGACCCTCGTTGTGGGCGGTGACGTTGTTCCCCGCCACGGTGGCGCCGGTGACGCTCTCCTGGACATTCCCGAAGGCGGTGAACTGAGCGGCCTGGGTCAAGGCGGCGGCGTTGGTCTGGGAGACGGCCATGCGCGCCGCCGACAGGTTTTCGCCCGAGAGCGAGACGTCGTTGCCTGAGGTGGTCGCCGTAAAGCTGGCGATCCCCGAGACGTAGCCGTAGACGCCGCCGCCGTCGGAGGTGACGGACGCCTCATTGGTCTGGTTGGCGCGGACGCCGGCCGAGGCGTAGCCCAGGCCGAAAGACTGGCTGTTGCCGACCGCCTGGACCACCGAATCGACATTGCCCGCCGAGCCGGAGGGGGCCTCGACATGGCTGTGCGCGGAGACCGAGGTCTGACCGGTGATCTGGGTGTAGACGCCGGTCATGGTGGCGCCGTAGGCGCCGGCGTGGCCGGTGTTGCCGGAAGCCGCGGTGGTCAGCACCACGGCGTCGCCGGAATAGCCGGTGACGTTCACCCGGGTGTCGGCCGCCACATTGCCCTGCAGCGACTGGTTCGAGCGCATGTCGGCGTCGTTGAGCTCGGCGTTCGCCTGAAAGGCGTTGCCGGTGGCCGTGGTCGTGGCCACGGTCTGGTCGCTGACGTCAACGACGTTCAGGGTCTGCTGGGAGAAGACGTCGCCGAGCTGGACCTGGTTGTTCAGGACCCAACTCGGATCGGTCTGACTAATAGCGGCCCCGGACGGCAGAATCGCGGCGAGCGTTCCAACGAGAAGGATCTGCGCGGGTCTGGCCATTGTTCGTACCCAGGTTGTCGTAGGCCGGCACGTAGCCGCCGGTCAGGCCCACGGTCCCGCCGAGGGGATCGGAGGTGAGGCAGCCCTGCGGGCCGGGCATGCCGTAGAGGTTGGCGGTCATCTCGACCACGGCGCGCTCCACCAGGCTGCGCACGGCGAGCTGCATGGGCTCCAGCGCGCCGGCGCCGGCGGAGACGTCGAAGACGTTGCCGTTCAGGAAGTCGAAGAAGCCGACGCCGACTTCACGGCCGATCACCTGCTTCTGGTAGGAGATGACGTCCACCACCTCCAGCGTGCGGGTGTTGATGAGCCGCAGGTCCAGGCCGATGTTCATGATGAACAGTCGCCCGCGGAACGAGCCCTTGGCGTCCTGAGGATCGGGGTCGCCCGCCGCCAGGTCGAAGCCGGAGGAGCGGATGTTGTAGTTCAGCTCGGTGACGCCGCCGGCGACGTAGAAGTCCGAGCCCGGCACCTGGCCGGCGAGGATGCGGCGGTAATCGGCGGGCTGATCAGGCGCTGGGTTCGGCGTGTCCGAGATCAGCTTGTTGTTCGCGTACTTCAGTTCCAGTTCGGAGACCGAGGTGTCGAACCGCTCCACGAGCGGCATGCCCGCCTTGGCGAAGGCCGACATGGCCATCAGCGAGGCGCCCTGGGTGATCTTGCGGCCCGAGCCGTCGGATTCGGCCTTGCCGGTGTAGTCGGCGATGCGGCCGACAGCGATGCGCGGGGCCACCAGGCGGGCGTTGCGCGCATAGCCGGCCATGCAGACGAGCGCCTGGGAGTAGGGGGTGGGATTGGCGGTCACCGGCGCATTGCCGATGGTCCGCGCATAGTTGCCGCCGGGGCCCGCCGTCGGCGTTGCGCACGCCGACAAGGCGAGCGCCGAGGCGCCGAGCAGCGCCCCGATGCGGAAAGTCCTATTGGTCATCGTCCCCGACGCCCCCGTTGACCTTGCCGCCGGCCGTCACGTTCCCGTTGTTGATCTGGGTCGAATTGACGATGACGGTGTTGTAGCTGCCCTGCGTGACCACCACGAGGCTGTTGCCGATGGCGGTCGATCCGCCGCCCGAGGCGCCCACGCCCGAGAAGGAATCCCCCGCGCCCCAGGCTCGGGCGAAGCTGGACTGGTCTTCGCCGGTCTGGATGATGCCGTCGATGATCACCCGATTGCCGTTGGCGTCGCGGGTGCTGACGTCGACCGCCCGATTCTCCTGGCCGGAGATGCGGCCGTAGCCGGCGTTGAACTCGGCGGAGTTCGTCGACATGTATTGGGCGCACGCCGGCTGGGCGGCGAGCCCGGCCGCGGCGGCTGCGGCGGCCCAGATTGCGCGTCGTGCCGCAAAGGGAGCTGCGACCATGGTCCTCGTGACTCCGCATGAAGGCCCGGCGCGCCGCCTGTGCGGGGCCGTGCCAGAATTGGACAGAGTCATTTAAGGCCCAGACCCTCGCGAATTGGTTAAGGCGCATTGGGATATGTCGCCTTGGAACGGAGACTGCCCTTGAGCGCCGAGCGCCAACCGATCTTCAACGCCCCCTGGACCTCGCTGATGCTGGCGGCGGTGATCGTGGGCGGCTACGCTCTGCAGCGGACGACGGACCAGGAAGCGCTGATCGGCGCCTTCGCCTTCGCGCCGCAGGACATCGCCGCCGGGCGATGGGAGACGGCGATCACCTCGCTGTTCCTGCACGGGGCTTGGGCGCACGCGCTGCTGAACGCGGCCGGCGCGCTGGCCTTCGGTACGCCGGTGGCGCGGTATTTCGGCCTGCGCCCACGGGGCGTGGCGTTCTTCTTTCTTTTTTACTTGGCGTGCGGCGCGCTCGCGAGCCTCGGCTATGGCTGGCTGCATGCGGCCGGCGGCGTGCTGCTGATCGGGGCCTCCGGCGCGGTCTCGGGCCTGATGGGGGCGGCGGTGCGGATTCTGGGCGGCCGCGGCGTTCCGGGCGGCTTCCTCACTCCGCCGGTGATCGGCATGACGCTCGCCTGGGTGGGGGTGAACCTGCTGCTCGGCATATTGGGGATCGCGCCGGGCATGGGTGAGGCCTCCATCGCCTGGGAGGCGCATCTCATCGGCTATGCGGCGGGGCTCTTCCTGATCGACCTGTTCGGCTGGATGGCCGGCGCCCGCCGGAGTGCGCAATCCTACTAGGACATTGATTCCCTGGCCGTCCTGAGCGACCCTTCCTCTCGGGGATAAGGGAGAAGGCGTTTCATGCTGGTGTCTCAAATCCTGAAGACGAAGGGCGACCTGGTCTTCACCGCCTCGCCGGCGGAGACCGTCGGCGCGGTCTGCGCCCTGCTGCATTCCCGCCGGGTGGGCGCCATGGTGGTGATGGATGGCGACCGGGTGGTGGGCATCGTCTCCGAGCGCGACGTGATCCGCGCGGTGGCGGAGGCCGGCGCCCAGGCCCTGAACCAGCCCGTCTCTTCCTGCATGACCCGGGACGTGGTGTTCGCCGACCCCGGGGAAGTCGTCGACGCCCTGCTGGGCCGCATGACCGACCGCCGGATCCGCCATCTGCCCGTCTGCGAAGGCGACCGTCTGGTGGGCATCGTCTCCATCGGCGACCTGGTGAAGTGGAAGATCACCGAGGTCGAAGCCGAGGCCGACGGGCTGAAGGCCTATATCGCCACGGGCTGAGGCGCACGGCGCTCTTCTATAGCTGCCCACGGCTCAGGCGACCTGGGCGGCGGAGGGGCCCGAGGCTCGGCGCAGCCGAGCCCGCTCGCTCGCTATGAGGCGCCGCCTCCCGGCTCGACACAGGTCCGAAGCCAAGTTCTCCACAGGCCGCACACAGAGAAGGTCGCCAAACTGTCGCAAGGGGGTTGCCGAGGGCGGAGGGCGCGGATATATGCCGCCCCTCGCTCGCGGCCGGAACGGTGCGGGACGGAGATCCGGGGCTACAAGCCCTTGTTTTCGTTTCGAATCTCTGGGCGCAGCGATGATCGGACTCCTGCCGTGAGCCCGGAGACGCAAGTCTCCCGCGCAGACCGGCTGGAGCGTTTCCGAGGTGAGGGCGGAGCGATCCGCCGGCGGCTCGGAAAAAGCTCGAAAGAGCCGATTGACTCCCAGGAAGGCGGCCACTAGATACGCCGCTCCTCTTCGGGGGGCAGGGCCGGAAGGCCTCGGTGGCAAGGGCGTAAGCTCTTGAAATCGTTCTTTGAAATACTAAATGGGTGAGGGTCGCTCGATCCGCCTCCAAGATCCCCGGGGAGCAGGCTTTCCGGCGTCGAGGTCGCGAGGTTCGAAGCCTTCCGGAGCAATCCGGAACTTCGGACGAAAGCTCGAAAGAGCCGATTGACTCTCCGAGGAACGGCGACTAGATACGCCGCTCTTCATCGGGGCCCGCGCCGCCGGCGAGACGAATGAAAGCCTTGAAAAAGGCTCTTGATCTTCTCGAAGATGGCGGGTAGGTTCCCGAGCCTCAATCGAATCGCTACGGACTTTGAGGGAAGCCCCTCGGCAGCCCGCGGTGATTTTTGTGCTCGAAACCGGCTCCGCCGGCCGGCGCAAAAAAAGTCCGAAAGGACCGATTGACACCCAAGAGGACGGCCACTAGATAGCCGCCTCCGCCGGCCACCGGCGCTAAACAGTGGGGCTGGCGATAGCCGGTCACGGTCTTTGACATCGTTGAATTGGAAAGAGAAACGCAGGCGGCGGCGCTCTAGCGATGGTCCTAACCAGACCATCTCGACGCTGACGTAATCTGCGGTCTCTTGAAGACAATACCATGAACAATCGGTCCTCTCGGGGATCGGTCGTTATGGGAACTCGTCAAGAACTACGTAGACCAATGCCAGTCGGTTCCTGCCCGGAACCGACAAAGCAATGGAGTCAATGTCAACTCAACCTGAGAGTTTGATCCTGGCTCAGAGCGAACGCTGGCGGCAGGCCTAATACATGCAAGTCGAACGCACCTTCGGGTGAGTGGCGGACGGGTGAGTAACGCGTGGGAACGTGCCCTTTGGTACGGAACAACTGAGGGAAACTTCAGCTAATACCGTATGTGCCCTTCGGGGGAAAGATTCATCGCCATTGGAGCGGCCCGCGTTGGATTAGCTAGTTGGTGGGGTAATGGCCCACCAAGGCGACGATCCATAGCTGGTCTGAGAGGATGATCAGCCACACTGGGACTGAGACACGGCCCAGACTCCTACGGGAGGCAGCAGTAGGGAATCTTGCGCAATGGGCGAAAGCCTGACGCAGCCATGCCGCGTGAATGATGAAGGTCTTAGGATTGTAAAATTCTTTCACCGGGGACGATAATGACGGTACCCGGAGAAGAAGCCCCG
>NZ_JBKBUH010000003.1:0-338136 GCF_046290725.1 Phenylobacterium sp. | reverse complement strand
CGCCCGACTTCGCCAGCGTCATCGTGATCGCCGCCGTCAGCGTCGTCTTCCCATGGTCCACGTGACCAATCGTGCCGATGTTGCAATGCGGCTTCGTGCGTTCGAACTTTTCCTTGGCCATCGGGATCCTGCCGGCTTGGGGTCTCTAGAGGATTGGAGCGGGTAGCGGGAATCGAACCCGCATCCTCAGCTTGGAAGGCTGCTGCACTACCATTGTGCTATACCCGCCGAAGATGCGCGGGGCTCGCGCTGGTCTCCTAAAAAAGTCGTCTCGCTCCGGCGCGTGGTGGGGGAAGCAGGACTCGAACCTGCGAAGGCTGACGCCAGCGGATTTACAGTCCGCCCCCTTTGCCGCTCGGGACATTCCCCCAGCGCGCTCGGAGCCGCATCGGAGCCTGGACGGGCCGATCGCTTTGCGCGAAGAACCCTGCCGGCCCCAATTTGGAGCGCGTCTTATAGTGTCCTCCCCTCGCGAACGCAACGCGCCCTGGAAAGGCGGAAAAAAGGGGGCTCATGGCCACCTCAACCGTAAGGCCCACAAGGGGTCGGACGATTGGCTGTGGGGATGGCACGCAGTCAGCGCGGCCTTGGCGAACCCGGCGCGCGAGGCGCCGCAGCGGCTGCTCGCCACCTCCGAGCGCGCCCAGGAGATCGAGGCGCGATTCGGCCGCCTCCGGGCCCTGGAGATCGCCGAGGCGGGCCTGATCGCGCAGAACCTGCCGGCCGGCGCGGTGCATCAGGGCGTCGCCCTACGCATCCCGCCGCTCCCCGAATGGGGGCTCGACGCCTTCCGTCCCAGACCGGGCGCGGTGCTGCTGATGCTCGACCAGGTCACCGATCCGCAGAACGTCGGGGCGATCCTCCGCTCGGCCGCGGCCTTCGGCGCCGCGGGCGTCGTCCTGCAGGACCGGCATGCGCCGAAGCTGACCGGGGCGCTCGCCAAGGCCGCGGCCGGCGCCGTCGACCAGATCCCCACCGCCCGGGTGGTGAACCTCTCCCGCGCCCTCGAGGAGCTGACCGAAGCCGGATGGCGGGCGGTCGGCCTGGACGGCGGGGCGCAGAGCGACCTTGCCGAAGCGCTGGACGGCGGCCCGACCGTGCTGGTCCTGGGTTCGGAAGGCGAAGGCCTGCGCCGCCTGGTGGCCGAACATTGCGACGAACTGGCGAAGATCCCGATGCCCGGCGGCTTTGAAAGCCTGAACGTCTCCGCGGCGGCGGCGGTCGCGCTCTACGAAGCGGCCCGCCCCCGACTCTCGGCGCTTGGCGCCGGGGAAAAATAGGTTAACGATCCGGCCCGCGGATCGGAGGATCGAGCATGCCCCTGGGCTTCGCGGCGGCCGCCCTGCTGATGTTGGCGGCGATCGGCTTGTTCGCCCTGAAATCTTTGGAAGCGGCGCGCCGACGGGGGGCGACGGCGGCGAAACGCGACGAAGGGCTCGCCTGAGGTCCGCATGGCGGTTGCGGTCGCGCCCGCGGTAGAGCATTCAGGGCGCGATGTTTGAAGATCTTTTCACCGCCGGCGCGCTGGCCGCATTCTTTCAAGTCTTGATGATCGATCTGGTCCTGGCCGGCGACAACGCCGTGGCCGTGGGCCTCGCCGCCGCCGGGCTTCCGGTCGAGCAGCGACGCAAGGCCATTCTTTGGGGGCTGATCGCGGCGGTCACCATGCGGATCGGCTTTGCGCTGATCACCACCCAGCTCCTCGGGATCGTCGGCCTGCTGCTGGCGGGCGGCCTGCTGCTGCTCTGGGTGTGCTGGAAGATGTGGCGCGAGCTGCGCGACCAGGCCGAGCCTGAAGAGGCCGCGGCCGAAGCGGTCATGGACGGGGATCCGACCACCCATCCCCCGCAGGAGATCGCCGCCCGCCAGCCCAAGACGTTCCGCTCGGCCTTCATCCAGATCCTGATCGCCGACCTGTCCATGTCGCTGGACAACGTGCTGGCCGTGGCCGGGGCGGCGCGCGAGCATCCGGCGATCCTGGTCTTCGGCCTCCTGCTCTCCATCGCCCTCATGGGCGTGGCCGCCACCTATATCGCCCGGCTGCTGCACAAGTACCGGTGGATCGGTTATGTCGGCCTGCTGATCGTGCTCTACGTCGCGCTCCACATGATCTGGCAGGGCCACCAGGACGTCGTCCGCGACCTGGGCTGGGCCGCGCAGTACAACGCGATCACGCCCGATTTCCTCGACATGCCCCTGGAGAAGTACGCCCCGGCGCACTGACCGCCATGACCGCTGCTGGCGCAGAGGCCTACGAACGAAACGCCGCCGCCGAGGCCGCAGCCTGGCGGGCCCAGGTTCTGAAGCCCGCGGGCGCGCTGTCGGGCGCGGCCCGCGCCCTGCAGCAGCGTATCAACCGGGCGATCCCGGAACGCGTCCACAAGGTCGTCACCGCCGCGATCGAACAGATGACGCGGGCGATCCTGACCGGATCGGGTCTGATCAATCCCTCTCCGATCGCGGGCGCGAGCCTGCAGGCGCGCGAGGCCCGCGCCCGCGAGCGCATCGCCTTCTACCGAACCGCCGCGGCGGCCGAGGGCGGCGTCACCGGGGCGGGCGGATTCCTGATGGCGGCGGCGGATTTCCCGGCCTTCATGGCCATCAAGGTCAAGATGCTGTTCGAGCTGGCGGCGATCTACGGGCATCCGACCGCGGACTTCGGCGAACGGCTCTACATCCTGCACATCTTCCAGCTCACCTTCTCCAGCCCCGAGCACCGCCGGGACGTCCTGGGAGAGATGACGGATTGGGACGCGCGGCCCCACCCTCAGGGCGTGGCGGAGATCGACTGGCGGAGGTTCCAGCAGGAGTACCGGGACTATATCGACCTGGCCAAGCTTGCTCAGCTGCTGCCCGTGGTCGGGGCGCCGGTCGGCGCGGTGGTCAATTTCCGCCTGACGGATCGGCTGGGAGAGACGGCGATGAACGCCTACCGCCTGCGCTGGTTTGCGGGGCGCGGCTGAGCTTCAGGCGGCCGGCGCCTGGGCGCGCCCGAGAAGTACGAGCACGGCCTCGACGTAGAGCTTGGCGTTGGCCTTGGCGGCCGGAATTCCGGAAATGCCTTCGCGCTCCAGGGCCTCGAAACCGCCCCCGACGGCGAAGAGGGCCCGGAAGGCCTCCTTCTCGATAAGGGCGGTGGGCAGCATCTCCATCCGGTGCTCCCGAAGCTGATCGACCACCAGCTTCAGGGAACGCGTCCGCAAGGCGGCCGGAACGCGGGTCAGCAGCGCCCGATGCAGCGGGGCCTGGCCGCCGTGGCGGCCGAACTGGCCGACGATCTCGCTGGCCTTGATCGCCTGGAGGGCCTCGAGCTGCGAGGCCGCCAGAGGAGTCAGGATCAGATGAGGATGCAGCGAACGGAACACCATCGCGCCGCGGATCGAACCTTCCGTGTCCAGGATCATCCAGTCGGGGTTCTTCCGCGCGGCCTCACGCACCGCATCGCGGATGTCGAACTCCGTCGGCGCGGCATGGACCGAGATGCGGTCGGGCCGCCCAGGCAGGCTCGCCCAATGCACCATCGGCTTGTTGGGATCGGAATCGATGATCGCCACCCGCTGGCCCCGCTCGCATAGTCCGAGCGCGAGCAGAAGCGCGGCGGTGGTCTTCCCCGCCCCGCCCTTCGGGCTGACGAAAGCAACGGTCGGCAAGCCTGGTCCTCGCGTTCCCGGGGCCGGCCGCCCCCTTCTCACGCCGACAGTAGAATAGTTGACGCGCCTTAGGGTAGGCGCCCTGTCAGCCGGCGGACCATCCGCCGCGCATACATTGTCACTTTGCCAATCGGCTATTTCATGCCAAGCCTATGGACATGACCGCCTATCGCTTCGTCACGCTCGACGTGTTCACGCAAACCCGCTTCGGCGGCAACCCCCTTGCTGTCTTCCCGGACGCCCGCGGCCTGACCGACGCGCAGATGCAGGCCCTGGCGGCGGAGTTCAACCTCTCGGAGACGACCTTCGTCCTGCCGCCGCAGGATTCCGCCAACACGGCGCGCGTGCGAATCTTCAACACCACGGCCGAAATGCCCTTTGCGGGGCATCCGACCATCGGCACGGGCTGGGTCCTGGCGCGTGAGGGCTTCGGAAAGGACGGGCTGCTGCGGCTGGAGGTCCCGGCCGGGGTGGTGGAAGTCCGCGCCGATGCGGACGGCGCCATGATCGCCGCGCCGAAGCCGCTGTCCACAGGCCCCGACATCGCCGCCGAAGTCGTCGCCGCTTGTGCAGGCCTGCAGCCGTCCGACGTGCGCACCGATCGCCACGTCCCGACCTTCGCCTCGGTGGGCAACCCCTTCGTGATCGCCGAGGTGAGCGGCGAGGCCCTCGGCCGAGCCTCGCCGGACCTGGCGGCCTTCCGCGCCGCCACCGCCCACGACGAGGACCTGCGCCAGCGCTTCTCCATCTATCTCTACGCGCGGGAGGGCGAGAACGTGCGCGCCCGCATGTTCGCGCCGCTCTCGGGAACCTACGAGGACCCGGCCACCGGCAGCGCCGCCACGCCGCTCGCCGCCCTGCTCCTGTCGCTGACAGACGCCACCGAAGGCCGGTGGGACATCGTCCAGGGGGTCGAGATGGGCCGCCCCAGCCTGTTACGCGCCGGAGCCCGCCGCACGCCGGACGGCATCTTCGCCACCGTGGCGGGGGCCTGCGTGGCGGTTCTGCGGGGCGAGGCCGAGGTCTAGGTCTTTAGAAGAACCGCGCAAGGTTCCGCCGAATCCGCTCCAGCGGCGGCTCGCCCGAGGCCGGGAGTTCGAACTGTTCGCCGGTGATGGTTTCGCTGGCTTGGATGTAGACCGCCGCGGTCTGCAGGATCATCTCGGCGGGAATCTCCGGGATCGGATCGCAATAGGGATCGCAGCGCTCCGCCACCCAGGCGCGGACGAAATCCTTGTCGAAGCTTTCCGGCCGCTGGCCGGCCGCGAACCGCTCCGGATAGCTTTCGGCGAACCAGTAGCGGCTGGAATCGGGGGTATGGATCTCGTCGGCCAGGACGATCCGCCCCTCCGCATCCGTTCCGAACTCGTACTTGGTGTCGGCCAGGATGAGCCCGCGCTCCGCCGCCATCGCCTGCCCGCGCGTGAAAAGGGCGAGCGCGTAGCGCGACAGCGTCTCCCACTGCTGCGCGGTCAGCAGGCCCTGGGAGAGAATCTGGTCGGGGGTCAGCGGCTCGTCATGACCGCCGTCGAAGGCCTTGGATGTGGGGGTGATGATCGGCGCCGGCAGCTTCTCGTTGTCGGCCATACCGTCAGGCAGCCGATGGCCGTACATCTCCCGCTCGCCCCGTTTGTAAAGGGTCAGGATCGAGGTGCCGGTGGTCCCGGCCAGATAGCCGCGGACGACGATCTCCACCGGCAGGATGTCGAGGCGTCGGGCCACCACCACGCTCGGATCGGGGTATTCCAGCACGTGGTTGGGACAGATGTCCGCGGTCCGCTCGAACCAGAACCGCGCGGTCTGGGTCAGCACCTGGCCCTTGAATGGGATCGCCGCCAGGATCCGGTCGAAGGCCGAGATGCGGTCGCTGGCGATGATGATCCGCCGCCCGTCGGGCAGGTCGTAATTGTCCCGCACCTTGCCGTGATAGGGGTTCGGGAGCTCCGGGATCGCGGCGTCGGAGAGGACGTGGGCGGCGTAGGGTCGAAGGGCGGCGAAGTCCATGGGCGCAAGCTTATCGGCCGTGTTCCCGCCTCGGCGCAAGCGCCTAGCCGCCGCCGAACCCGCCATTTGAGAAGGCCTGGCTGAAGCGGAAGATGGCCGGCAGCAGCAGCACCCCGATCAGGCAGGGGAAGATGAACAGGATCAACGGCACGGTCAGCTTCACCGGCAGGGCCAGCGCCTTCTCCTCGGCCCGGAGCATCCGCTTCTGGCGCATGTCGGTGGAGAAGACCGTCAGGGTCTCGCCGAGGCTGGTCCCCATGTCCTCGGCCTGGCGCAGCATGGTGGCCAACGCCCGGGCGTCATCGATGCCGAGGCGGTCGGCGAAGGCGGCCCAGGCCTCCTTGCGCGACTTGCCGGCGCGCAGCTCGAGCGTCAGCAGGCGCAGGTGGATGGTCAGCCGGGGATAGCGCCGGGACAGCTCGTCGCAGACGCGGGCGACGGCGGCGTCGAGGCTCAGGCCGGCCTCCACCGAAGCCACCAGCAGGTCGAGGAGGTCGGGGAAGCCGTCGGCATATTCCCGCTCGCGGTCGTCCTGCCGCATCTTCAGCACGCGGTCGGGGCCCAGCAGGGCGATGATGGCGAGCGTGGCGGCGAGCCCAATTGGCGCCATCCCCCCGCCCTTCAGGGCGAACGGCAGGAGCAGGAGCGTGCCGACCGTGGCGGCCATCAGGGCCGCGGCCCGGGCGCCGAGATAGTAGATCGCCGCATCGCGGTTGAAGTAGCCGGCCCGCATCAGCCGCATGCGCACGTCGGACACCTTGGAGGGATCGCGGACCGCCGCCTGCTGGCCCAGGCGCTTCAGCCCCGCCACCGCCACGCCGAAGATCCGCACCTCGCCTGCGTCGAGGACGGGCGTGGAGGATCCGCCGGGCGCCTGGAACCGCGCGCGCCGCTGCGCCCGGGCGCGCGCTTCGCCCGCCGCCAGCGCCACGCCTCCGAGGGCCGCAGCGCCCAGCAGGGCGAGCGCCAGGATAAAGAACAGGTTTTGGAGGGCGGCGGCGTCCATGGCTCAGATCCGCATGTCCACCATCTTGCGCATCACGATGTTGCCGATCGTGATCCAGACGCCGAAGCCGGCCAGCCCCATCTGGATGAAGGGCTCGTGGATCACTTCGCCGTAGAAGTCCGGCGACAGCAGGGTGATGGCGCCCGCGGCGATGAAGGGCGCGGCGGTCAGGATCATGGCCGACACCCGCCCCTCCGCCGAGGCCGCCTTGATCTTCAGCCGCATCCGGTGGCGCTCGCGCACGGTGTTGGCGTTCAGCTTCAGGAGCCCCGTCAGATTGCCGCCGGCCCGCTCCTGCAAGCGCACGGTGGCGGCGAACAGGTCGACGTCCGGATGCTGGCATCGCAGGGCGATCCGCTCCACCGCCTGCTCGAGCGTAGCGCCGTAGGCGATCTCGTCGGCGGCCATGCCGAATTCCGAGCCGATGGGATCGGCCATCTCGCGGCCCACCAGGGCGACCGCCGTCGGCACCGGATGCCCGGCCTCCAGGCTGCGCACCACGATCTCCAGGGCCTGCGGCAATTGCAGGCTGAGGGCCTTCGAACGGCGCCCGGCCATGATCTTGAGGAACAGGATCGGGCCGCCGATCCCGCCCAGCAGGGCCCCGATCGGGATCGCCAACAGGCTTCGGGCGAGCACGACGCCGAAGGCCGCTCCCACGACGGTGGCGACGGCCACGGCCAGCGCCCAGCGGCGGCCGTCATAGGGCACGCCCGACCGGACGATCAGCTCCGAGAGCCAACGCAGCCCCGCCTTGAGGTCGCCGCTGGCCGACAGGCCGCGCTGCTTGCGCAGCTCCACCACCAGTTCCTGGATGCCGCCCACCCGCTCGGCCACTTTCAGGCGCTGGTTCACCTGGCGTTTGGTGCGCGCCGCGGTCAGCAGGCCGAACGCCGCCTGGGCCGCCGAGAACACCGCGGCGAACACCAGGATCAGGTAGACGGCGGTCGCGTCGAACGCCATCAGCCCAGCACCCGCGACGGATCGAAATTGGCGGTGTCGTAGGCGATGCCGCGCCGGATCATCTCGTCCAGGCAGCGCGGCCGCAGGCCCGTGGCGCGGAACTCGCCGTGCACGATCCCGTCGGCGGTCGTGTGGGTGCGGTGGAAGGCGAAGATTTCCTGCATCTGGACCACCTGGCCTTCCATGCCGGTGATCTCGGTGACGCTCATCACCTTCCGCTTGCCGTCCGACAGGCGCATGACCTGCACGATCATGCCGATGGCCGAGGCGATCTGGCCGCGCATGGATTCCGGGGTCAGCCGCATGCCCGACATGGCCACCATCTGCTCCAGGCGGGTGATGGCGTCGCGCGGGTTGTTGGCGTGGATGGTGGCCATGGAGCCTTCGTGGCCGGTGTTCATGGCCTGCAGCATGTCGAAGGCTTCCTCGCCGCGCACCTCGCCCAGGATCACCCGGTCGGGGCGCATCCGCAGGGCGTTCTTGACCAGTTCGCGCTGGCGGATCTCGCCCTTGCCCTCGATGTTCGGCGGCCGGGTCTCCATGCGCACCACGTGCGGCTGCTGCATCTGCAGCTCGGCGGCGTCCTCGATGGTGATCAGCCGTTCCTTGTGGCTGATCGCCGCCGAAAGCGCGTTGAGCATGGTGGTCTTGCCCGACCCGGTGCCGCCGGAGATCACGGTGGAGACGCGGGAGCGCACCGCCCCATGCAGGAACTCGGCGACGCAGGCCGGCATGGCCCCGACGTCCACCAGCTTCTCCAGGGTGTAGGGCTTCTTGGAGAACTTCCGGATCGAGACACAGGCGCCGTCGATGGCGATGGGGGCGATGGCGGCGTTGACCCGGCTGCCGTCCGGCAGGCGCGCATCCACCATGGGCTGGCTCTCGTCGATCCGGCGGCCGACGCCGGCGACGATGCGGTTGACGATGCGCAGCAGGTGGTCGTTGTCGCGGAACCGGACCGGCGTGGGCTCCAGTTCCCCGCGCCGCTCCACATAGACCTGATAGGGGCCGTTGATCAGGATGTCGTTGACGCTGTCGTCCTTCAGCAGCGGCTCGATGGGGCCGAGCCCCACCATCTCGTCATAGACGGAGGACCCCAACTCCTCGAGCTCGGTGGTGTTCAGCACCAGCCGCTCGGCCCGGGCGAAGTCGCCCACCAGCCCCATCACCTGGCGGCGCAGTTCGTGCTCCTCCAGCTTCTCCAGCTTTGAAAGGTCCAGCTCCTCGATCAGCCGGGCGTGGAGCTTGAGCTTCACGTCGAGCAGGGCGTTCTCCGGCCGGGCCGAAGCGACGGGCGGCGAAGGCGGCGCTGGGGCCTCCGCTTCCGCCTCAGGCGCGGCGGCGACGGCGCGGGAGAGGTTGAAGCGGCTCATCAGGCGGCCTTCCGGCTCCAGGCGCTTCGCCGGGCCTGGGTCTCGACGCCCAGCAGGCGGTCGACGAGGGCTGCGACGTCGCGGACGATCTTCGACTTCGGTCGATGCTGGCGCACCGGGCCGCCGAGGTTCACCGAGGCCGCGGCCGCCTCCCAGTCCGAGGCGATCCCGGCGTCGGCCTGGCGCTCCAGCGCCCGCTCGGCCTCGGCGGTCGACGGCGCGGGGCCGAACATGCGCGAGGCCAGGCGATTCAGCACCACGCGCGCCCGGCGCGCCGGCGGCAGCGCAGCCTCGATCTCCCCGCAGAGCGCCCGGGCGGCCAGCAGCGCCGGTACGGTCAGCTCGCTCACCACCAGCACCTCGTCGGAGCCGGCCAGGGCTTCGAGCGTCCAGGGGCGGCGGTGCCGGGGCATGTCGACCACCACGAAATCATAGGTGTCGCAGGCGATCTCCAGGATGCGTAGCACGGCCTCGCGGGAGATCTGCTCGAAGGCGACCGGATCGCGGGGACAGGCCAGAAGGTCGATCCCCTTCCCCACCGGCGTGGTGAAGGCGGCCAGCAGGGCCGCATCCATCCGCTCAGCCGCCGGCCCGAATTCGGCCAGCGCCATGGCGGGCGCGGCGCCCAGATAGGCCGCCGCCGCGCCGTCGGCCAGGTGCAGGTCCACCAGGCAGACGCTGTTGTCCTTGCCGCTGCGCGCGGCGAGCGCGCTCGCGATTTCAATGGCGATGGTGGTGGCCCCGGAGCCGCCCACGGCACCCACCACCGACCAGCAGCGCGAGGCGTGCTGCGACGGCGCGGGGACCTCCATGCCGTCGCGGTCCAGAAGCGCGTAGACCGCCGCCTGCAGGTCCTGGTCGCTGAACGGGCTCTCCAGCACGTCGGCCGTGCGGATCCGCATGAGCGCCCGCACCACCGAAGCCGGCAGACGCGAGCCCACCACCAGGGTCGGGGGCGAGGAGTCGGCCCCCAGGGCGGCGACCGCATCGGCCAGGACCTGCGGCTCCACCGCGTCGGCGTCGATCAGCAGAAGGTCGACGGTCGCCGATGAGACGTCGGCGAGCCGCTCCACGCCGGCCACCTCCAGCGCCGCGCCGAACAGCGGGCCGCGGGCCAGCGGGCCGAGGGCGGGGCCGATCGCCAGCACCCGGCGGCCGAGCAGACTCCAGTGCGTCATGGTCGTGGCGCCTCCGTACGCGATACCTCGATCATCCCGGGCGGCCCCGGCGACGGACCCGTCCCTCGCCCACCGGCGTCTGCAGGGGCTTGTCGAGAGCCTTGCCGCTCAGGATCAGGTCGATGGCGCTGGGCTCTTCGCCGCCCATCGGATCGGGCTGGTTTTCCGGCGCGAGGTCCGCGGCGGTCGCCAGGCGCGGCGTGACGATGACCACGAGCTCGGTCTCCTGCCGCCGCCAGCGCGAAGACCGGAAGAGCCCGCCCAGCACCGGCACGTCGCCGGCGCCCGGCAGCTGGCGCACCTGGTTCACATAGTCCTGCTGGAACAGGCCCGCCACGGCGAAGGCCTCTCCCTCCCGCAGCTCGACCGTCGTCTCGGTGCGGCGGACCACCAAGCCTGGGATATCCACGCCCAGCACCCGGACATTGTTGCGGTTATCGAGCTGGCTGACCTCAGGCGCCACCCGCAGGCGGATCAGGCCGTTGTCCTGCACCACCGGCTCGAATTCGAGCTTCACGCCGTATTCGCGGAACTCGATGGTCACCCGGTCGCGGTCGCTGGGCACCGGGAACGGGAACTCGCCGCCGGCCAGGAAGGTGGCCTTTTCGCCCGACAGCGCCACGAGGTTGGGCCGCGCGAGCGTGCGGATGACGCCCTTTTCCTCCAGCAGGCGCAGGATGATGTCGATCTCGGCGGTGCCGAGCGAGCCCGTCACCCGCAGGGCACCCTGCGGCGAGATCGAACCGAGCAGGCCCGACCCGGAGACGAACTGGAAGCGCGAGTTGTTGGCGGCGGCGAGGTCGAAGCCCGCCTCCTTCAGGTCGGAGCGCCCGGCTTCCAGCACACGGACCTCGAGGATCACCTGCTGGGAGGCGCGCACGGTCAGTCCCGAGGTCACCGCCTCCGGCGCGAACCGCTCGGCCAAGGAGAGCGCCCTGGTCGCCACGGCGGTGTTCGAGACGTCGCCCAGCAGCAGCAGGCCTTCGCCGAGATTGCGCACCTCGATCGGCTCGCCCGGCAGGGCTGCGGCGAGGTCGGCCTGCAGGGCCTCGGCGTCGTAGCCGACACGCACGTCGACCACTTCCTGCAGGTTTCCTCCGGGGCCGTAGATCAGGAGGTTCGTGGCGCCCAACGCCTTGCCGCGCACATAGAAGCTGCGATCCGTAGTGGCGACGATCTGAGCGGTCTCGGGTTGGGCGACCACGATCTTTGAAGCCGGCCCGTCCAGGCGAAACGAGGCCGACTTGTTCTTGGGAACGGTGATGATGCGGCTGCGCGCATATTCGCTGGAGAAAGGCTCGGCCGCCGGCGCAGCGGCCGGGACGGCGAGCGCGGCGAAGGCGAACGCAGCGGCGAACAGGGACTTCATCTTCAGGGTTTCCGAGCTCATACGCCTTCGCCCTCGACGATGGTGATCAGGCGGCCGGCGGGCGGCGAAGACGGGCCGGCGGCGCGCGGGCGGGCGGGCCCAGCGGCGGCGCGGACGCCGCCGGTGACGACGTCGCCGGCGCCGAGCGGCGCGTGGGCTTCGATCTCCGCCTGGCCCGCGCCGCGCAGGGCGAGCGACAGGCGCCCCAGATCGGCGGCGAGCGCCAGCTTCTGGGCGTCCTTCATCGTCACCTCCAGGGTGGCGGTTGAGGGGGCGGCGGGCTTGCTGGAGGTCGGGTCGGCGTTCAGGTCCATGCCGAGCACCCGCACGTTCTGCAGCACGATCTCGGACTGCAGCACGCGGCGATCCTCGTCGGGCGCGAGGTCGCGCATCAGCACCACGTCCACATGGTCGCCCGGCAGGGCGTGGCCGCCCACGCCGGAAACGTCGGAAACCGCGATGGTGTAGGCGCGCATGCCGGCCGCGATCTCCGCGGCGATGGTCGGGCGCGCGCCGGGGCCGGACAGCTTGGTCGGCAGCAGGGGTTCGCGCGCTGCGATGGGCTGCAGCGCGAGCGGCGGCTGCCCGTTGTCCTGTTTCAGCACCTGGTCCACGGAGGTGAAGGCTCCGGCGGGCACCGCGTCCTTTGGCGCGCGCACCACGATCAGGCGGCGGGCTTCAAGCCGTTCGCCATAGGCGATGTCCTCGCGGGCGACGACCATCGCCGCCAGGTCGGCGGCAGGCGCCGGCGCGGAGGCCTGGGCCACATTGCCCTGCGCCGGCAGCAGCACCTTGGCGACGACCAGCGCGCCCAGGCCCAGAAGCGCCGACGCGCCAAGACTTGCTATGGTGATTGCCCGCATAGCCCCCAACTTCCAGACGCCCCGTAACATCAGGCAGTTAGCAGCCAGGCTGTTGCGATAACCCCAACAAAGGCGGTGAACGCCTGGCAAGCTTACCGAAAGCTTGACGGACGAAAGCGCGGGGCCCCAGGGCCCGAAGACAAGTCGGCGGATCACTCCTATAGTCGGCGCAACCCGGAGATCGCCTCATGCGCCGCATCGCTTTCATCGCCGCCCTCGCCGCCCTGGCGGCCGCCCCCGCCCTGGCCGCGCTGAAGCCGGGCGCCCGGGCGCCCGACTTCACCGCCGACGGCTTCCAGGCCGGAAAGCCGATCACCTTCTCGCTCGCCGAGGCGCGGAGAAAGGGGCCGGTGGTGGTCTATTTCTTCCCGGCGGCCGAGACGGCCGGCTGCAATCTGGAAGCGCGCCTCTTCGCCGAGGCCATCGACGATTTCCAGGCCCAGGGGGCGACGGTGATCGGCGTCACCGCAGGCAATCTCGACAAGCTGGCCTCCTTCTCGGCCGATACCGAGAAGTGCTCGGGCAAGTTCCCGGTGGCCGCCGACCCCAACGCCCGGATCGCCGGGCTCTACGACGCCACCCTGGCCGTGCGGCCGGGCTGGTCCAGCCGCACCTCCTACGTCATCGCCCCCTCAGGCGAGGTGGTGCACGCCTATTCCGACATGAAGGCGAACGAGCACGTCACCGAGACGCTGGGCGCGGTTCGGGCCTGGCGGGCGAAGAATCCGAAGCGGTAGGGTCTAGCGGGTCGAGCGCGGCTTGGCCTTGATCGCGGCGTTGCAGTCAATCTTGGCGCAGGCCCGCTCGCGCAGTTCCTTCTCCAGCAGCGGCCGAAGTTCCATCATGCGAGGCGCCCAGGCCTGTTCGACCTGCGGCTGCTTGGCCAGCATCGCCCGGCCTGCGGCGCTCTCGTAGAAGGCGGCGATGGCCTCCAGTTCCTCGCGTGTGAAGACCGAGGCGTAGACGGGGACCGCCTCTTCCATCATCCGCGGCACGAGCACCTGCTCGACGACCTCCGCGACGGTCTCGGCGATCGCCTCCCGAAGAAGCGGCTCGCTGTCGGGAACGTCGGCCGCCGCGGCCCGGCCGAACATGGGCGCCAGGGGGACGAACATCTTGCGGATCTGCCCTTCAAGGTCCTGCGCGGCGAACAGCCGGCGGACCAGGGCGTCCGTCTCCGCCGGGATGGACTCCTGCGCCGGAGCGATCACTGGATTTGCAGCCAACATCAGAGCCAGGCCCGCCGCCGCCGTCCGTCTCCACATCGCCCGCATGGCGCCCGTCCCCTTCGCCGTCATGAAAGGGGGATCATTCCGGCGTTCGCCCGGCGCAGCAACAGGCTTGCCCTGGCCGGGGTTTTCGCCTACTAGCCCGCCTCTTCACGGAAGGCGGTCTCCAGCCGGAACGCGAAAGGGTCGGGAAAGCCCCGGCCGCCGCGCAGGAGAGCCATCGTTTCCGGCGGTCACCCGCCTCCGGACGCGCCGCCTTCCAAAGGGAAAAGGAACCATGGCGCTCTACGAGCACGTCGTCATTTCGCGGCAGGATATCTCGCCGCAACAGGCCGAAGCCCTCAACGACCAGATCAAGGCTCTGATCGAAGAAGGCGGCGGCGCCGTCGCCAAGATCGAGTACTGGGGTCTTCGCAACCTCACCTACCGCATCAAGAAGAACCGCAAGGGCCACTACTCCCTGCTCGCCATCGACGCTCCGGCGCCGGCGGTGAAGGAGATGGAACGCCAGCTGTCGCTCAACGAAGACGTGCTGCGCTACATGACCGTCCGCGTCGAGGAGCTCGACCTGGAACTGTCGCCCATCCTGGCCCGCCGCGACCGCGAAGCGCGTCGCGACGACTTCCAATCCTAAGAAAGGGAGGGTTCAGATGACCGACGAAACCTCCGCCGCGCCGGCCGCCTCGGCCGCCCCGCGCCGCCCCTTCTTCCGCCGCCGCAAGGTGTGCCCGTTCTCCGGCGCCAACGCCCCGAAGATCGACTACAAGGACGTGAAGCTGCTGCAGCGCTACGTCTCCGAACGCGGCAAGATCGTGCCCTCCCGCATCACCGCGGTGTCGGCCAAGAAGCAGCGTGAGCTGGCCAAGGCCATCAAGCGCGCCCGCTTCCTCGCCCTCCTCCCCTACGTCGTGAAGTAAGGGAGCCGCACAGATGAAAGTCATCCTGCTCGAGCGCGTGGAAGGCCGTGGCGGCCTGGGCGACGAAGTCTCCGTCAAGGACGGCTTCGCCCGGAACTACCTGCTGCCCCGCGGCAAGGCCCTGCGGGCCACCAGCGCCAACAAGAAGATCTTCGACGCTCAGCGTGCGGAGATCGAGGCGCGCAACGCCAAGGCCAAGGAAGCCGCCGCCAAGTCCGGCGAGTCCCTGGACGAAAGCTCCTACGTCATGATCCGCCAGGCGGGCGAGAGCGGCCAGCTCTATGGCTCGGTCTCGGGCCGCGACGTGGCCGAGATCGTCAATGCCGCCGGCGGCAAGATCGACCGCGCCATGGTCGTGCTCGACAAGCCGCTGAAGACGCTGGGCGTCCATCCGGTGAAGGTACGCCTGCACCCGGAAGTGACGATCACCGTCAACATCAACATCGCCCGCAGCGAAGACGAAGCCGAGCGCCAGGCGCGCGGCGAGAACGTCATCGCCGCCCAATTCGAGGAGGAGCGCCTGGCCGACGTGGAAGCCGCCCAGGACCTGCTCGAAGGCGGCGCGGGCCAGCAGGAAGGCGACTACGAAGAGCGCTGAGCCTTCAAGTCGGCTTCGAACCTTGCGAACGGCGCGGAACCCCAGTTCCGCGCCGTTTTCTTTTTGCGCCCCTGACGCCGTGCTTCCACTCCACCCGCCGCTGGCGAAGCGGCGTCATGTCGCGGTTAGTCAAGCCGCCGATAGCTAAGATTGCGCCGTTCTGTGACAGTGCGGACACGGCGCGCACGAGAGAACCGATCTAGCTTTTCGTCCGGGGCCTGAAGGATCCGCGCCGATGACGGCGGCAGGCTCAGGGGAAGAACATGCAATCTCGAAACATTCTGCTCGCCACAGCATCGGCTGCGACGCTCCTCCTCGGCGGCCAGGCGGTCGCCCAGCCGGCGGACCAGACTACAGTGGAAGAATTCGTGGTCACCGGCACCCGGGCAGCCAACCGCACCGCGCTGGACACCGCCGTGCCCGTGGACGTGATCGGCGCCGCCGAACTCGCCAAGCTGGGCGTGACCGAGGTCAACCAGGCGCTCTCTGTCGCCCTGCCCTCCTTCACCTTCCCCCGGCCGGGCCTCGCCGACGGCACGGACACGGTGCGGCCGGCCACCCTGCGCGGCCTGGCCCCGGACCAGACCCTGGTGCTGGTGAACTCCAAGCGCCGGCACTCGGCTTCGCTGGTCAACGTCAACGGCACGGTCGGCCGCGGCTCCTCGGCGGTGGACCTCAACACCATCCCCTCGGCCATGGTGCAGTCGATCGAGGTGCTGCGCGACGGCGCCTCGGCCCAGTACGGCTCCGACGCTATCGCCGGCGTGCTGAACCTGCGCCTGCGCGAAGCCTCCAGCGGCGGCAACGTCACCGCCACCTACGGCGCGCGGGTCACGACGGTGGAGACCCTGGTAGGCGCCCCGCCTGCCGGCGCCAACTGGAGCGTGGCCGACAAGGCCAACTACGACCGCACGGACGGCGAGACGGTCAACCTTTCCGGCTGGATCGGCCTACCGCTGGGCGAGGCGGGCTTCCTGACCCTGGCGGCCGAGTACCTCGACCAGGAAAAGACCGTGCGCACAGCCCCCGACTGGCGCCAGCAGTATCCGCTGGTGAACGGCGCCTTCGATCCGCGCGAAGCCACCATCGACCGCTACAACGCCTGGTACGGCGAGCCGGATATCAAGCAGTACACCCTGTTCGCGAACGCCGGTTATGACCTCTCCGACACCGCCAAGCTCTATGGCTGGGCCAGTTACCAGAACCGCGACTCCACCTCGGCCGGCTTCTTCCGCCGGGCGCTCGACGACCGGAACATCATCTCGATCTATCCGAACGGCTTCCTGCCGCTCATCAATCCCACGGTTGAGGATATCTCCGTCGGCGGCGGCATGGCCTGGCAGATGGGCGCCTGGGACCTCGACGCCTCGCTGGTCTACGGGTCCAACCAGATGGACTTCGTCATCCGCGACACCCTGAACCGGTCCATCGGCCCGTCCAGCAAGACGGTGTTCGACGCCGGCGGCTTCGAATACAACCAGCTGGTCTTCAACCTGTCGGGGGTGCGCACCTACGAGGTGGGCTTGGCCTCGCCGCTCAACGTCGCCACCGGCATGGAAGTGCGTCGAGAGGGCTACCAGATCCACGCGGGCGAGCCGGATTCCTACCGCAACGGCGGGGTCCTGCTGAACGGGGCGCCCACGCCCTCCGGCGCCCAGGTCTTCCCCGGCTTCCGCCCGGCCAACGAGGTCGACGTCGATCGCAGCTCCGTCGGCGTCTATCTCGACCTGGAAGCCAATCTGACGGACCAGCTGCTGGCCTCGGCGGCGGCCCGGTTCGAGCACTATTCGGACTTCGGCGAAACCCTGACCGGCAAGATCGCCCTGCGCTACGACGTCACCGAGAACTTCGCCTTGCGCGGCTCGGTCCAGAACGGGTTCCGCGCGCCCTCGCTGCAGCAGCAGTATTTCACCGCCACCTCGACCAACTTCATCAACGGGGTGCCGTTCGACATCACCACCTTCCCGGCGACCGATCCGGTGGCCGCGGCCCTGGGCGCCAAGCCCCTGGATGCGGAAGAGTCGCTGAACTACGCGATCGGCGCGGTCTTCCGCATGGGCGCGTTCAACCTGACGGTGGACGCCTACCGGATCGAAGTCGACAACCGCATCGTGCTGTCGGAGAACCTGACCCAGGCCAATGTGCGGGCCTATCTGCAGTCGCAGGGCTTCGTCGGCGTCGGCGGCGGGCGGTTCTTCATCAACGGGGTCGACACCGTCACCGAAGGGCTGGACGTGATCGCCAACTTCCGGGTCCCAACCGAGGAGATCGGCGTCTTCGCCTTCACCCTGGGAGCCAACTTCAACTCCACCAAGGTGACGCGGGTGCCGGTGACCGCCCAGCTGTCGGCGCTCAACCCCGCCCCGGTGCTGTTCGACCGGGTGAACGTGCTGACCTTCGAGAAGGGCACGCCGGAGTCGAAGTTCTCCGGCTCGATGGACTGGACCTACGGCCCGGTCGGCGCGACCGTGCGGGCCACCCGCTATGGCGAGGTGCTGAGCCCCGGCACCACGGCGGCGTTGGACCTGGTGCTGGAGCCGCGGACCCTGCTCGACCTGGAAGGCCGCTGGGACGTGACCGAAAAGGTCCGCCTGACCCTCGGCGCCGACAACGTCTTCGACGAGTATCCGACCAAGACCCCGCCGAGCCTCAACACCACCTCCAACACGCCGTTCTCGAACTACTCCCCGTTCGGGCGGTCCGGCCGCTACGTCTATGGCCGGGTGTCGGTGAGCTGGTGATCGACCTGGCTTGACCTTTCGGGGCGGCGCGGAACTCCGGTTCCGCGCCGCTTTCGTTTCTACAGGAAGCGTTCGCCGCGCAGGACCTCGACCTCGGAGACGCAGACCACGCCCGGATAGTCGGCGAAGAAGGCGGCCAGGCGCTCCAGCGCCTTCTGGGCCGTTTCATCGGAAACCACGGCGAAGATCAGCCGCTTCTCCTGGCCCGGCGCGAAGTCGCCGCTGCTCCAGCCGCCGCCGGTTCCGGCGCCCTCCAGGCTCGGCAGCACCGTCCAGCCGCGCACGCCCGCCTCGCCCAGCATCTCCTCGACCCGGCGCAGCACCAGCGCCTCGACCACGATTTCCAGCTTCTTGCGGCGCGCGGTCTGCATGGTCACCTCACGAGCAGGGACGCCGCGGCGGTGTAGAGCGGGATGCCGACGACGAGGTTGAAGGGGAAGGTGACGGCCAGCGACAGGGTCAGATAGACGCCCGGATCGGCGTCCGGCAGGGCGATCCGCATGGCCGCCGGCACGGCGATATAGGAAGCGCTGGCGCCCAGGATCGCCAGCACCGCGGCGTCGCCCGGCGGCAAGCGCAGGAGGAAGCCGAGCAGCAGCGAAATCGCACACGAGATCAGCGGCATGACCAGGGCGAAGCCGACCAGGGCCGGCGTCAGGCTGCGCGCTTCGCGCAGCCGCCGCGAGGCCACCAGGCCCATCTCCAGCAGGAAAAGCACCAGAACCCCCTGGAAGACCGGTCCGACGAAGACATCCAGCTTGGCCATGCCGCCTTCGCCCGTGAGCACGCCGATCAGGAAGGCGCCGATCAGCAGCACGACCGAGCCGTTCAGGGCGACTTCCCGCACCAGTTCGCCGCGAAGGCCCTGCCTGCCGGCGGCGCCGGTGCCGGCCAGCACCAGGGCCGAGAGGATGGCCGGCGTCTCCATCAGGGCGACGACGGCCACCATGTAGCCGCCAAAGGGTATGCCGCTGACCCGCAGGAATTCCGTCCCCGCCACGAATGTGACGATGGAGACCGAGCCATAGTGCGCCGCCGTCGCGGCCGCGGTCGTGCGGTCCAGCCGGCTGACGGCCCGCAGGATCGCAAACGCCAACAGCGGGATGCCGAAACTCAGGGCCACGCCGGCTCCCGCGGCGCTTAGAAAAGCCTGCGAGAGGCCGGCCTTGGAGGCTTCGACCCCGCCCTTGAAGCCGATGGAGAGCATGAGGACGAGGGCCAGCGTCTTGGCCGCGCTCTCCGGAATCGCCAGGTCCGAGCGGAACCAGCCGGCTCCGAACCCTAAAAGGAAGAACAGCACCGCCGGAGCCAGGAGGTTCGCCAGGGCGAGCTGGGCGGATTCGATCACGGTCGGTCCTTGTGCGAGGGGCTTCGCCTCATTAGCCGCGCGCAGGTTCGCTGTCAGCTTTCCGCTGGGTCACCCCCTCAGATCACAAGATCGCCAGCCGACCGCTTTTGCGTCCCGCACCCGGAACATCTCGCGCCCACCGCGCTTGGGGCGAGGGAAAACGGGAGTTCAGCATGACAACCGCCGAGATCGTTTCCGCCCGGCCAAACGGGCGTCTTGCGTCGAAAATGCCTTGGCCGACGCCGCAGAGGCTGCAGCGCCTTGCGCGCGCGCCCAGCGCTACGCTCAAAGGCCCTGGAAAGCCCATGCGCCTCTCCACCGACCGGGTCAGGGCCCCTCCGGCGATCAGCCCCACCCTATCGATGAACATCGGCATGACCGCCATCGGTCTTGGGATCTGGGGCATGATGTTCCCAAAACACGTGGCCAGAACGCTGGGGGTCCGGGCCCCCGCCCCAGTGGTCCAGGCCCTCTTCGGCCTGCGCGAACTCTGGACCGGCTATGCGCTCGCGGGGGATCCCACCAAGAGCGGCATGCTCTGGGCGCGCGTGGCCGGCGACCTGTTCGACATCGCGGTGCTCAAGGGGCTGGACAACCGCCGCAATCCGAAACGCGGCACGGCGCGGGCGGCGCTGGGCGTGGTCCTGGCGGTGACGGCGCTCGACGTGATCACCGCCGTCCGGATGAGCAACGTACAACGCAATTGCGGAGACGACCGATGAAAGCGCTTTGCTGGCAAGGCAAGAAGGATATCCGCTGCGAGGAAGTCCCCGACCCGATCATCGAAGATCCGCGCGACGCCATCATCAAGGTGACCAGCACCTGCATCTGCGGCTCCGACCTGCACCTGATGAACGGCTTCGTACCTTCGATGTGCCTGGGCGATGTCCTGGGTCACGAACCCATGGGCGAGGTCGTGGAGGTAGGCCCTGATGCCAAGGCGCGCGGCCTCTCCGTCGGCGACCGCGTGGTGGTGCCCTTCCAGATGGTCTGCGGCGAGTGCGAGCAGTGCCTGAAGGGCAACTTCTCCGTCTGCCAGCGCACCAATCGCAACGCAGATCTCGCCAAGGCCTTCTTCGGCGACACCACGGCCGGCCTGTTCGGCTACTCCCACATCACCGGCGGCTATGCCGGCGGCCAGGCGGAGTACATGCGCGTACCCTTCGCCGCGACGACGGTGATCAAGGTCCCGCAGGTGGGCCCCGACGAGCGCTATCTCTTCCTGTCCGACATCCTGCCCACCGGCTGGCAGGCGGCGGTCCAGGCCGAGATCGAGCCGGAGGACACGGTGGCGATCTGGGGCTGCGGGCCGGTCGCACAGTTTGCCATCCTCGCGGCCCGCCTGCTGGGCGCGCGGCGGGTGATCGCCATCGACGACGTGCCCGAACGCCTGGAAATGGCCCGCCAGCAGGGTGCGGAAATCCTGGATCGCAGCCAGGTCAATGTGATCCAGGCGTTGAAGGACATGACCGACGGCCACGGCCCGGAGAAATGCATCGACGCCGTCGGCATCGAGGCCCACGGCCCGACCAAGGTGCTGGAACTGATCGACCGCGTGCAGACCGCCCTGAAGCTCGAAACGGAGCGCCCCATCGCCCTGCGCGAGGCTATCGTCGCCTGCAAGGCGGCGGGGACGGTGTCGGTCCCCGGGGTCTATGGCGGCCTGGCGAACTCGATCCCGTTGGGAGCCCTGATGAACAAGGGGCTGACCCTGCGCACCGGCCAGACCCATGTGAAGCGCTATGCGGACGACCTCCTGCGCCGGATCGACGAGGGCGAGATCGACCCCACCTTCGTCATCACCCACACCGCGCCGCTCGGCCGGGGGCCGGAAATGTACCAGCGCTTCCGCGACAAGCAGGACGGCTGCATCAAGGTGGTGCTGAAGCCCTGAGAATGGCGGCCGCTTTCGAAAGCGGAGGCGGCCGCTCCCCGCATCGAATTCAGCGGGACCACGCCCGTTTCTGACGTCGGCGTGGTTTAGGAGGGGCGTACAGACCCCGTGAAAGCACGCGCTCAATGACCTCCGCACCCGGTTACCCACAGCCTCGCGGATTTCCTGTGAATGGGGCGTCCGGTCGCGCTGAAGGGGGCGGAGGCTTCAGCTAATCCTTAACCCATGGCCGTCGTCCCCGCTCTCGATCTCCGCCCCGCCCATAACGACGCGCAGATTCCGCATGCGCCCGCCAACATCGAGGCCGAGCAGGCCCTGCTGGGCTGCCTGCTCTACGACAACGCCGCGTTCGAGCGGCTGGGCGACTATCTGCAGGCGCGGCATTTCTACGAGCCGTTCCACAGCCGGCTCTACGGCGCCATCGAGACCAGCGTCCGCAAGGGCCAGCTGGCCGAGCCGATCCTGCTGGCCGAGCAGTTCAGCCGCGACCCGGCCTTCGAGGAGCTCGGCGGCGTGCGCTATCTGGCCGACCTGGTGGACCGCGCCCCGCCGGCGGCCAACGCCCCCGACTACGCCCGAGCAATCTACGACCTGGCGCTGCGCCGCGACCTGATCCGCATCGGCGGCGACATCGCCACCACCGCCAGCCGGCCCGACGAGGAGCGTTCGGCCCGCGACCAGATCGAATCCGCCGAAGCCCAGCTCTTCCAGCTGGCCGAGAGCGGCGGCACGTCTCAGGGGTTCGTGCCCTTCGCCGACGCCCTGCACGGCGCCGTGGCCATGGCGGCCGAGGCCCACGCCCGCGACGGGGGTCTGGCCGGCATCTCCACCGGCCTGATCGACATGGACCGCAAGATCGGCGGCCTGCACCCCTCCGACCTGATGATCCTGGCTGGCCGGCCCTCAATGGGGAAGTCGGCGCTCGCCTGTAACATCGGCTTCCACGTGGCGCGCCACTACGCCTGGGAGCCGCAGCCTGACGGCTCGCGCAAGACGGTGTCGGGCGGGGTGGTGGCCTTCTTCTCGCTGGAAATGTCGGCCGAGCAACTGGCCATGCGTCTCCTCGCCGAGGTGTCCGGCGTCTCGGGCGACCGGCTGCGCAAGGGCGAGATCGACGCCTCGGAATTCGCCCGGGTGCGCGAGGCGGCCATGGAGATCCAGGACGCGCCGTTCTTCATCGACGCCACCGGCGGCCTGTCCATCGCCAAGCTGGCGGCCCGCTGCCGCCGGCTGAAGCGCCAGCACGGCCTGGACCTGATCATCGTCGACTACCTCCAGCTCATCACTGCAGGCGACACGGGCGGCAAGGACGCCAATCGGGTGCAGGAAGTCTCGATGATCACCCAATCCCTCAAGGCCTTGGCCAAGGAACTTAACGTGCCGGTGCTGGCGCTCTCGCAGCTCTCCCGCCAGGTGGAGAACCGCGAGGACAAGAAGCCTCAGCTCTCGGACCTGCGCGAATCCGGCTCGATCGAGCAGGACGCCGACATGGTCATGTTCGTCTACCGCGAGAGCTACTATCTCGGCCGCGCCGAACCCCGCGAAGGCACGCCCGAGCACCTGACCTGGCAGGAGGAGATGGACAAGGTCCGCGGCATGGCCGAGGTCATCATCGGCAAGCAGCGCCACGGCCCCATCGGCACCGTCAAGCTGTCGTTCAACGAGAACATCACCAAGTTCGGCAATCTGGCCCGCGACGGGTTCTACGAACCGCACTGACCGGCTATGGCGGAGGCTATGCCAGCGCCGTCCGCCGCCCGCCTGTCCATCGATCTCGACGCCCTCGCCCGGAACTATCGAACCCTTGCAACGCTCGCCGGCGGCGCGGAGCCCGCGCCGGTCCTGAAGGCGGACGCCTATGGCCTGGGCGCCGGGCCAGTCGGCCGCCGCCTCTGGGCCGAAGGCGCCCGGCGGTTCTTCGTGGCGCGACTGGAGGAAGGCGAAGCCTTGCGCGGGGCGCTGGGACCGCAACGGCCGGCACGCATCCACGTGCTGGACGGCTTCCTGCCCGGCGCCGGCGCACGGCTGGCCGCGGCCGAGCTGACGCCGGTTCTGCACAGCCTGCCTCAAGTGGAAGCGGCCCGCGCCTTCGCGACGTCGCGTCGCGCGCCGCTGGCCGTCACCCTGCAGATCGACACAGGCATGAACCGCCAGGGGGTCAGCCCCGACGAAGCCCGCGCGCTCGCCCAGGCGCCCGACCGCCTGGCAGGCCTCGATCTGGAGCTGGTGATGAGCCACCTGGGCTCCTCCACCGATCCGGCCGATCCGCGCAACCGGCTGCAACTGCAGCGCTTCAAGGCTGTCCGCCCCCTCTTCCCGGAAGCCAAGGCGAGCTTCGCCGCCTCGGCGGGCGTCTTCCTGGGGGAGGACTACCGCTTCGATGTGGTGCGGCCCGGCGTCAGCCTGTTCGGCGGCGGTCCGGAGGAGCGCCCGGATTCGCGGCTCGAGGCCGTTGCGACCTTCGAGGCGCCGGTCCTGGACATCCGTAACATCGCCCCGGGCGAAATGGTCGGCTACGGTTCCTCTCTGACCGTGGACCGTCCCACCCGCGTGGCGGTCGTCGCCGCAGGCTACGCCGATGGCCTCATCCGCGCCGCCCGCGGAAAGGCCCAGGCTTGGGTCGGCGGACTGATGGCGCCGATGCTGATCGTCACCATGGACCTGATCCTGCTGGAGATCGGTGAGGCCCGGGTGCAGATCGGCGACATGGCCGAACTGCTCGGGCCCCATGCGCTGCTGGACGACCTGGCCGCCGCCGCCGGGACCGTGGCGCACGAATGCCTGGTCCGGTTGGGCGGCCGCGGAGAGCGCATCTACCTCGGCGAGGCCTGATTTACCGGGCCAGGGCTTCCAGCTTGCTGAAGCCCACCGAAGCCGCCGCAGCCTTCAAATCGGCCATGGCGACGCCGTCGCCCTCGGCGCTGACCAGGAAGCGGTTGCCGACCAGCACGCTGTACTCCCCGTGGCGGGCGGCGGCGTCGTAGCGTTCCTGAGTCATGCGGCCGTCGACTCGGCCGACCTTCTCGTAGGCGCCGTCACGTTCGGACGAGGACTGGACGTTGAACGCCTCGGCCAGGCCCGCCAGCGCGCCGGCCGCACCCAGGTCCGCCACAGAAAGGCGCAGGCGGGCGTCGCCCTTTTCGTAGGCCCCTTCGGCCGACGAGCCGGTCATGCCGCCGACGCCGCCGGACGCCGAGGTCACCTCGGTGCGGGAAAAGCCCGCCACCGCATCCGGGAGATAGGTCTTCAGCACCTCCGGATCGGTCGCCGGCGGGCCCTCGCCCCGCTCCATCTGCCGGGCGGCGGCTTCCATCTGCTTGCTCGCCTCCTCCAGCTTGCCCAGGTCGAGAGTTCCACCGGGCGTGCGGACGGTTCCGGAGACCGAACCGCGATCGGCCATCAGGCCCGAACCCACGGCGCCTGCGCCGGCCAGGCCGCCGGCCACCAGACCGATCACCATGCTCAGGACGATCGCCACGACCACGGTGACCGCCGTGTACGGCAGCGCCTTCTCGGCCGGGACCTTCATGAGCTTCGGCAGGCCGAGATAGAGCAGATAAAGCGAATAGAGGCCGCCCAGCAGCGCAAGGAGCGCGATGGCCGGAAAGACTCCGAAGATCCCGGCCACCCAGGCGGCCGTATAAGAGTAGGCGGCGACCTTGAGCGCCTGGATCTGGTTCTTCTGCCCTTCGAAGCTCGAGGCCAGGGCGTCGATCACCAGCGCCAGCACATAGACCATGGCCAGCGCCAGGCCATAGCTCACCAGAGCCTGCACCAGAGCGCCGATCAGGCTCGGGCGATAGACGACCCCGAAGAGGCCGTAACCGAAGACGAGCGACCCGATCAGCGTCGCCACCGCCGGGATGGCGGCCAGCGGGATGATGTACCCCTTGTACAGGCCGCCGACGGTGGCCGGCTCGCCCTCGATGACGTCCCAGGTCTCCGAAGGGCGGACCAGTATCGCCTTCACGCGATCGACAAGCCCCGAGGTCATCGGACCCGGCTCTACTACGCTCATATCAGCCTCCCCAAGCTGCAGTTCGCAAACCCGCGCCGGAGCCTAGCCGACCGCGCGGGTGCGGCAACCCGCTTTCGGACGCGGGCGCGGAGGGGCGCTAAACTGCGAGCCCCAGCGAATCAGGAGCGTGCATGGCCCGCGACGGCGCCGTCTATGTCTGTCAGTCCTGCGGCGCGGCGCAGTCGAAGTGGTCGGGCCAATGCCAGGCCTGCGGCGCGTGGAACACCCTCGTAGAGGAGGTCCAGGCTCGTCCGCCCGGCGCGCTCGCCACCAAGCGCGGCGCGCGGAGCCATGGGCTGGCCTTTCAGGGCCTGGAGGACCCGGTCGCAGCGCCGCCCCGGCTGATCACGGGGGTGGAGGAGTTCGACCGCGTCTGCGGCGGCGGGGTGGTGCCGGGATCGGCCATCCTGCTGGGCGGCGATCCGGGGGTGGGCAAGTCGACCCTGCTGATGCAGGTGGCCGCCAATGCGGCGCGGCGGGGCATCTCCTGCGCCTACATCTCCGGCGAGGAGGCCGTGGAGCAGGTGCGCGGCCGCGCCCAGCGCATGGGCTTGGCCGACGCGCCCGTGCGGCTGGCGGCCGAGACCTCGCTGCGCGACATCCTCGACGGCCTGAAGCGCGAGCCGTTCGACCTGGTGGTGATCGATTCCATCCAGACCATGTGGTCCGACGCCCATGAGGCCGCGCCCGGCTCGGTGACCCAGGTTCGGGCCGCCGCGGGCGAGCTGGTCCGCCTGGCCAAGAAGCGCGGCACGGCGGTGATCCTCGTGGGCCACGTCACCAAGGAGGGAACCATCGCGGGCCCCCGGGTGATCGAACACATGGTCGACGCCGTGCTCGCCTTCGAGGGGGAGCGGGGCTACCCGTTCCGGGTGCTCCGCGGGGCGAAGAACCGTTTCGGCGCCACCGACGAGATCGGCGTCTTCGAAATGGGCGACGCCGGCCTTGCGGAGGTGAAGAACCCCTCGGCCCTGTTCCTAGACACCTCCGGCGAGCGGGCGGCCGGGGCGGCGGTGTTCGCCGGCATAGAGGGCTCGCGGCCGGTGCTGGTGGAGTTCCAGGCCCTGGTCGCGCCGTCGGCCTACGGCACGCCGCGGCGGGCGGTGGTGGGCTGGGACTCCGGGCGCCTCGCCATGGTGCTGGCGGTGCTGGAGACCCGCTGCGGCCTCTCCTTGGGGGGCCGCGACGTCTATCTGAACGTGGCGGGCGGCCTGCGGGTCAATGAGCCGGCGGCGGACCTGGCGGCGGCGGCGGCGCTCGCCTCCTCCGCGCTTGACGAGGCCCTGCCCCAGGATTGTGTGGTGTTCGGCGAGATCAGCCTCTCGGGAGACATTCGGCCGGTCAGCCGCATGGAGTCGCGCATGAAGGAAGCCGCGAAGCTCGGCTTCAAGCGCGCGCTGGCGCCGAAAGATGTGGAGGGCGCCGGCGGTCTGAAGATCGACGGCGTCGCCCGCCTGGCCGAGGCCATCGCCAAGATCGGCGACGGGGACTGGCGCTGATGTCGACGCCCTGGTTCGACATCGCCATCGTCGGCGTCCTGGGCGTCTCGGCGCTGGTGGGCTTCATCCGCGGCGCGGCGCGCGAGATGGTGACGGCTCTGGCCTTCGTCTTCGCCGCCATCGCCGCGCTCTACGGCCTGCGCTTCACCGGGCCGCTGGGCCGGCAACTGATCGATCCCGACTGGGCCGGCACGGTGGCGGCGGTCGTCGTCGTCTTCCTGATCGCCTATGCGACATTACGCATCATCGGCGGCGGGCTTGCGAAGCGGGTGCAGGACGGCCACGTGCTGGGCCTCCTGGACCGCACCGTCGGCCTGGGCTTCGGGCTCGTCCGGGCCTTCGTCGTACTGGGGGCCTTTCACCTGGCCTTCCACGCGGCGACGCCGGCCGAACGCCTGCCGCCCTGGATGACGGACTCGGCGACCTATCCGCTCACCGAGGCGGCGGGCCAGGCCTTGAAGACGTTCGCGCCCAGGGGTCTCGACATGGCCGGAAAGCTTCGCCCCGCGCTGGAAGACGCGGTTCGTGAAGGAACCACGACAGGCGGGGGTGACTCCGTCCGACCCGGAAGCTATGACGCCGCCGAACGCGGCGGACTCGACGATCTGGTGGAGAAATCCCGATGACTCAGGATCAGGATCGATGGCGCCAGCCGCGCCTCATGAACGGCCGCGATCCTGACGACGACACCCCCCGCCTAGAGTGCGGGGTGTTCGGCGTCTACGGCGTCGATGCGGCGGCGGCGATCACCGCGCTGGGCCTGCACGCCCTGCAGCACCGCGGCCAGGAGGCCTGCGGCATCGCCTCCTTCGATGGTCAGCGGTTCCACACCGAACGCCATATGGGCCACGTGGGCGACGCCTTCGCCGGCCCCGACCTTGTAGACCGCCTGCCCGGGCACATGGCCATCGGCCACACCCGCTATTCCACCGCCGGCGGCTCGTTCATCCGCAACGTCCAGCCGATGTTCGCCGACCTCGAGGCCGGCGGCGTGGCCCTGGCCCACAACGGCAACCTCACCAACTTCCTGACCCTGCGCGAGCAACTGGTCTCCGAGGGGGCGATCTTCCAATCGACGTCAGACTCCGAGGTGATCCTCCACCTCCTGGCCCGCTCCCGGAAGGCCAAGTTCGTCGACCGGTTCATCGACGCGCTCGCCAAGATCGAGGGCGGCTACGCCCTGGTGGCCCTGACCAACAAGAAGCTGATCGGGGTGCGCGATCCGCTGGGCATCCGCCCGCTGGTGCTGGGCGACCTGGACGGCAAGGCGGTGCTGGCCTCCGAAACCTGCGCGCTGGACATGATCGGCGCCACCTTCGTGCGCGACATCGAGCACGGCGAGATGGTGGTCATCGACCACAAGGGCATCCGCAGCCTGAAGCCCTTCCCCGCCGCCCGCGCCCGGCCCTGCATCTTCGAATACGTCTATTTCGCCCGGCCGGACTCGGTGGTGAACGGCCGCTCGGTCTACGAGGTGCGCAAGCGCATGGGCCGCCGCCTGGCCCAGGAGAGCGCGGTGCCGGTGGACGTGGTGGTGCCGGTCCCCGATTCCGGCGTGCCCGCCGCCCTCGGCTACGCCCAGGAAACCGGCCAGCCCTTCGAGATGGGCATCATCCGCAACCACTATGTCGGCCGCACCTTCATCCAGCCCACCCAGGGCGCACGCGAACTGGGCGTGCGCATGAAGCTCTCCCCCAATCGCAACGTGCTGGCGGGCAAGCGGGTGATGCTGATCGACGACTCCATCGTCCGCGGCACCAACTCGGTGCGGGTGGTGCGGATGGTGCGCGAGGCCGGCGCCAAGGAGGTGCACCTGCGCTCGGCCTCCCCGCCGATCAAGTGGCCGGACTACTACGGCATCGACATGCCCGACCGCGAGCACCTGCTGGCGGCCAACAAGTCGGTCGAGGAGATCGCCAGGATCCTGGAGGTTGATTCCATGGGGTATCTGTCGGTGGAGGGCCTCTACTGGGCGATGAACGCCGAGCCCCGCGATCCGGCCGACCCGCAGTTCACCGACCACTACTTCACCGGCGACTACCCCACCCGTCTGCTCGACCGCGAGATCGCCGAGGGCCGCAACGAAGCTTCCGACCGGCAGCTGTCCTTCCTGGTCGACGCGTGATCTCCGCAGCCGGCGCGTCCCCTTGTCCTCCCCCGTTCCCGGGGGAGGAAGATCTGCGCCCGTGATCCGCCGCCTCCTCAAGACCCTCGGCCTCGACTGGTACATCGCCGCGATCGTGGGGATGGTGGTGCTGGCCTCGATCCTGCCCGCCCGCGGCGACGCCGCGCCCGTCGTGGCCACGGCGACCAAGATCGGGATCGGCCTCGTCTTCTTCCTGCATGGCGCCAAGCTCAGCCAGAAGGCGGTGATCGAAGGCCTGCTGCACTGGCGCCTGCACGGCGTGGTCTTCGCCATCACCTTCCTGGTGTGGCCGGCGCTGGGCCTCGGCGCGGCGAGCCTGCCGGCCTGGCTGGTTCCAGCCGCCCTCGCGCCGGGGGTGGTCTTCCTCGCCTGCCTGCCTTCCACCATTCAGTCGGCGATCGGCTTCACGGCGATCGCGCGCGGAAATGTGGCCGCCGCCGTCTGCGGCGCCTCGGCCTCCAACCTGCTCGGCATGGGCCTGACGCCCCTGCTCGCGGCCTTCCTTCTGGGCGCCGAAGGCGGCGGCCTCTCGCTCTCGTCCTTCGAGGCGATCCTGCTGCAGTTGCTGGCTCCGTTCGTGGCCGGCCAGGTCCTGCGCCGCTGGATCGGCGACTGGGTCACCCGCCACGGCAAGCGCCTGACGCTCGTGGACCGCGGCTCGATCCTGCTGGTGGTCTACAACGCTTTTTCCGGCGCCGTGGTGGCGGGGATCTGGTCGCAGGTCTCAGGCTTCGACCTCGCCCGCATCGTCGTGCTCTGCCTCGTCCTCCTGGCCCTCACGCTGGGGCTTTCGATTTGGATCGCCCGCGTCCGTGGGTTTTCCAAGGAAGACGAGATCGCCATGGCCTTCGCCGGCTGCAACAAGAGCCTGGCCTCCGGCGTGCCGATGGCCGGGGTTCTGTTCCCGGCCGCCACCGTGGGCTTCATCCTCCTGCCGGTGATGCTCTATCACCAGTTCCAATTGATGGTCTGCGCCGCCCTGGCGCAGCGCTACGCCAGACGAGACGCCTGACCCATGACCGAAGCCCTTCCCCTCGACGGCCGTATCGCCCTCGTCACCGGCGCCACGCGCGGCATCGGCAAGGCCGCGGCCCTGGCCTTGGCCGAGGCGGGGGCGCAGGTGGTCGCGACCGCCCGCACCCAGGGCGCGCTCGAGGCGCTCGACGACGAGATCCGCGCGCTGACCGGCAAACGCGCAAGCCTGATCCCCCTGGACCTCGCCGACGGCGCGAGCGTCGATGGGCTGGGCCTGGCCCTGCATCAGCGGTTCGGCCGGCTCGACATCCTGGTCCACGCCGCGGCCCAGCTCGGCGGCCTGTCGCCCATCTCCCACATCGACCCCAGCCACTGGGACAAGATCATGGCGGTGAACCTGGGGGCCAGCTTCCGGCTGATCCGCACCACCGAACGCCTGCTGAAGGCGTCCGAGGCCGGCCGCGCCATCTTCCTCACCTCCGGGCGCGTTGACCGACCCAAGGCGTTCTGGGGGCTCTACGGCGCCTCCAAGGCGGGACTGGAACACCTGGTCCGCACCTGGGCCGACGAGGTGGAGAACACCAGGATCCGCGCCGCCATCGTCGACCCGGGCGCCATGCGCACCAAGATGCGGGCCGAGGCCATGCCGGGCGAAGATCCCCTCACCCTGCCCGACCCGTCCGAGATCGGGCCGCTGTTCGTGGAGCTGGCGCAGGCCGAGCTCGGCCTGCCCAAGGTCACCGTCCGCTTTTCCGAGTGGAAGGCGTCCGGGACGCTCGCTTCGGCTTGACGCCAGGCCGGGCCAGCTTGGCCGCCCGCCCCTTCGGCGCGCCGGCCTTGGCCTTCTGCGGCTTGGGCTTGGGACCGGCCGAGGCGCCCGCCGCCTTGGCTCGCACGGCCGCGACACCCTTGGGCGCGGCCGGCTTCTTGGCGAGCTTCGGGGCTGCGCGCGGCGCGCCTGAGGAGGGCGCAGGCCCGCTCTTCTCCTCGCCCTCGGCGTAAGGGTTGCGGCTGGATTTCACCGTCAGGCGCATGGGCACGCCCGGCAGGTCGAAGGAATCCCGCAGCGAATGGATCAGATAGCGCCGGTAGTGGTCCGGCAGCTGGTCGGCGCGGGTGGCGAACATCACGAAGGTGGGCGGCCGGGCCTTGGTCTGGGCCATGTATTTCGGCTTCACCCGGCGCCCGTTCACCGCCGGCGGCGGGTGACGCTGGATGGCCATCTGCAGCCAGTCGTTCAGGTCGCGGGTCTTCACCTTGGTGGACCAGTCGGCGTGGGTCTTGAAGACCGCCGGCATCAGCCGGTCCAGGTGCCGCCCAGTCTCCGCCGAAAGCGCGATGACCGGCGCGCCGCGCACCTGCGGCAGGAGGCGGCTCGCCTGTTCGATCACCGCCTTGAGCGTCGCGCCCTGGTCCTCGATCAGGTCCCACTTGGTCAGGCAGAAGACCAGAGCCCGCCCTTCCCGCTCCACCAGGTCGGCGATCTGCAGGTCCTGGATCTCGAAAGGATGGGTGGCGTCCATCACCAGGATCACCACCTCGGCGAAGGTGATGGCGCGAATGGTGTCGGCGGTGGAAAGCTTCTCCAGCTTCTCCTGAACCTTGGCCCGGCGGCGCAGGCCCGCGGTGTCCACCAGGCGGACGGGACGTCCGTCCCAGGTCCAGTCCACGGGGATCGCGTCGCGGGTGATGCCGGCCTCGGGACCGGTCAGCAGCCGATCCTCGCCGATCAGCTTGTTCACCAGGGTCGACTTGCCGGCGTTTGGCCGTCCGACGATGGCGATGCGCACCGGCTTGTCGCCGAGTTCGGCTTCTTCCTCGGCGTCCTCGTCGGGCGAGACGGCCAGCAGGGCGGCGTAGAGATCGGCCAGGCCCTCCCCGTGCTCGGCGGAGATCGGGATCGGTTCGCCCAGGCCCAGGCCGAACGCCTCCATCACCCCGGCGTCGCCGATCTTGCCCTCGGCCTTGTTGGCGGCCAGCACCACCGGCTTGTCGTACTTGCGGACGATCTCGGCGAAAACCTCGTCCAGTTGGGTCACCCCTTCGCGCGCATCGACGACGAACAGCGCGACGTCGGCCTCGGCGATGGCCGCCTCGGTCTGCTGGCGCATCCGCGCCTCGAGGCTCTCGTCGGTCACGTCTTCGAAGCCGGCTGTGTCGATCAGCTCCAGGTCCAGGTCGCCGATCCGGCCGGTCCCATAGCGCCGGTCGCGGGTGACGCCGGGCCGGTCGTCGACGATGGCGAGCTTGCGGCCCGCCAGCCGGTTGAACAGGGTGGACTTGCCGACGTTCGGGCGTCCTACGATCGCAAGCCGCATGGGCATGACGCCATCCCCGCCGCGGCCTAGCGCAGCGCGATCAGTTGCGCCTGATCGGTCACCACATAGACGGTTCCGCCCGCAGCGATCGGGCCGATCAGGGTGGGCGCGCCGAGATTGATCGTGCGCTCCACCGCCCCCGTCTTCGGGTTCAGCACCACGAGTTCGCCGGTCGAGCCGGCCACTAGCAGTCGGTTAGAGACCAGAAGCGGGCTCGACCAGATCGGGCGGACCGAGAAGTGACGCGTCCCCAGGCCGAAGAAGCGGCCGCGACGGCTCTCGCGGCCTTCGCCGAGGTCGCGGATCCAGTAGATCTGGCCGCTCTCGCGCGCGGCGCAGATCACCTCGCCGGACTTGGAAACCACATAGACCACGTCGCCCGCGGGCCAGGGGGTGGTGATGCCCGTCACCGGCAGGCTCCAGCGCGGCTGGCCCGTGCGCAGGTCGGTGGCGGAGAAGACACCCGAGTGGCTGACGGCGAACACGTCGCCCTGATAGATGGCCGGCCGCCCGGGGATGTCGCGGATTTCGGAAAGCGCGTTGCTGCGGCTGGCCTGGGACAGCGCCTCGCTCCACAGGTCGTTGCCGTTGGCGGCCCGCAGGGCCACCAGTTCGCCCGATCCGAACGAAGCCACCACCGTGTCGCCCGACACCGCCGGGCTCGAAGCCTTGAGGATGCGGGCCGGCTCGGTCAGGGCCTGATAGGTCCAGCCGGCCTCGCCGGTGGCGGTGTCGAAGGTCAGAAGCGTATTGTCGATGGCGACCACGAAGGCCCGGCCGCCCGAGACGGTGGGGGCGGCGTGCAGCGGCTGCTCGGTGTTGGTGCGCCAGCCGACCGCGCCGGTGTTGGCGTCGAGCTGGGCCATGAAACGGTAGCCGGAGCTGACATAGAGCTTGCCGCCCGCCACGGCCAGGCCGCCGCCGAAGGCTTCGCGGTCGCGCCGGCCATCGGGCTTCAGATTAACGCTCCAGACCTGCGAACCCGACTGGGCGTCGAAGGCCGAGACGCGGGCCTCGCCGTCCATCACGAAGATCTTGCCGCCGGCGGCGACCGGCGGGGCGGTGACATGATGGCCGCCCTTGGAACCCTGACCGAAATCGCGACGCCAGACGACGGAGAGATTCCCGCCGCCCTCGGCGTGGCCCACCGCCTGCTCCAGATTGCCGCCCGGCACCGGCCACTCGCTCATCGGCGTAGGGGTGGGCAGGAAGAAGTCGGCGCCTTGCAGGGCCTCCGACACCTCCAGCTGCTGGCCGTCGGCGACGATGGCGATGCGCTCGCCCTCCGAGGCCACCTCCTGCGGCTCGTCGTCGCGCGAGAAGGGGTTGAAGCGGTTGACCGTCTGGCACCCGCCGATGGCCACGGCGGCCGTCAGGAGGAGGACGAACAGGCTGTTGCGGCGCATCGGCGTCATTGGGGTCCGGGAGCGGTCGGTTGGGGCTGGGGCTCGGGCGGCGGCAGGGCGGCGGCGGCCTTGGCCGCAGCGGCCACGGCCTTGCCGGAACCGGAGTCGATCAGGTCCTTGGCGGCGTTGGCGCGCTGGCGCTCGCCCTCGCCCGCGTCGGACATCAGGGAGATCACCGAGAACTCGCGCCGGGCGCCGGCCTCGTCGCCGGCGAGCAGCTTGGCGAAGGCCAGAGCCTCGCGGGCTTGGGCGCGATAGGGACGGCCCTCTTCCAGCAGCGGGTTCAAGCGGGACTCCAGATCCTTGTAGGGGGCCGTGTCCAGCAAGGCGAAGGCGGATTTGAGGCGGGCGGCGTCGCCGATCACGCGGGTGGGCGCAGCCTCGGCGGCCTCGTCGAACAGCTTCACGGCGCCGGCGACGTCGTTCTCCGCCAGGCGGACCCCGCCGAGGTGCTGCAGCGAGAGCGACTTGTAGGCGCGCGAGTTGGACTTGCCGACCTCGCCCCAGATCCGAATCGCCTCGTTCCGGTCGCCGGCGTTGAAGGCCTCGATGGCCGCGGCGTACTGTTCGGAGGCCGCCGCGTCGGTGCGGTCGCGATAGGCCTGCCAGCCCCAGACACCCAGGGCGACGATCAACGCCAGGATCAGGGCTCCGGCGACCCAGGGCAGCACCCTCAGCGCCAGGGCCTTATAGCGGGCCGAGCGAATCTGCTCCTCGACCTCTTCGAAAACGTCGGCCACGAACCGGGACTCCGCGAATGGCTTAGAGCGGCGGAACCTATAGCGCCGGGACGGCGCCTGCAACGCTCGCGGTCAGTCCACCCAGTCGTGCTTCAACCGCCGGGCGGCGATCGTGAAGAGCACGGCGCTGACCACATAGAAGGCCAGACCCGAATAGATGGCGTAGCGCAGGGCCTCGGCGCCGAAGCGGGGGGTTAGCAGGTCCGACACCGCCCCGAAGTAGTAGGTGCCCACCCCGAGGCCCAGCAGGTTGTTGACGAACAGGAAGCAGGCCGAGGCCGTCGAGCGCATCTGGGCCGGCACCAGGTGCTGCACGGCGTTGATCACCGGTCCCAGCCAGGCGAGATTGAGCCCCGTCGGGATCAGGAACAGGAAGAAGGCCAGCGTCAGCGAGGTGGTGTTGATGGCGAGCGCGAAGCACGGGAGGGCCAGCATGAATGCGCCGGCCGGCACCAGCAGGTAGGCCGCCTTGTTCTTCGCGCCGAGACGGTCGCCCAGCCACCCGCCCAGCCACACGCCGATCACGCCGCCCACCAGGGTGATGGCGCCCAGGAACAGCGATCGGTCGACCAGGCTCATGCCCAGGCTGCGTTCGAAGAAGGACGGCAGCCAGAAGGCCACGCCATATCCACAGATGGACGACGCGGCGGCCGCCAGCGAGATCAGCCAGAAGCTGGACTTGCGCAGCAGCATCGCGACCCCGCCCTTGGGCGGCGCCGGCGGCGCTTCCGGGATCGGCGCGCCCTCGACCTCGTCGGCCTGGCCGCGCCGGGGTTCGCGCACCACGATCCGGAAGATCGGCGCCAGGATCAGGCCCGCCAGCCCCACGAAGACGAAGGCCGCGCGCCAGTCGACCTTGGCGGCGATCAGCCCGCCGAACAGGATGCCCAGCGCGCTGCCGACGGGAATCCCGAACGAGAAGGCTGCGAGGGCCCGCGCCCTCTGTGCCTTGGGGAAGTAGTCCGAGATCAGGGAATAGGCCGGGGCCACGCCGCCGGCCTCGCCCACGCCCACGCCCATCCGGCAGAGGAAGAGCTGCCAGAACCCGCCCGCAAAGCCGCAGGCGGCGGTGAAGGCGCTCCAGGTGGCCAGCGCCCCGGTCATGATCCAGGTGCGGCTCCAGCGGTCGGCGAGCCAAGCGATGGGGATGCCGAGCCCGGTATAGAACAGGGCGAAGGCGAGGCCCCCCATCAGGCCCAGTTGGGAATCGGTGAGGCCCAGCTCCTGCTTGATGGGCCCGGCCAGGATTCCGAGGATCTGCCGGTCCAGGAAATTGAAGGTGTAGACGAGGATCAGGAGCGCCAGCACCGCATAGCGGTAGCCGCCCCCTGCCCGTCCGCTCTCACGCGCGACCGCTGCAACCATGGCCAAGCCTTACCCGAACCGGAACCAAAAAGCGCGGCCCGAAGGCCGCGCTCGTATTGCAGCTAGAAGCGGGCTTCCAGCGACAGGGTGACCGTCCGCGGCGGGCCGTAGAAGGCGGTGACGGAGTTGCCGAACAGCACGCCGGCCGATTGCGGGAAGTTGTAGCCGCCGACGCGATAGGTCTCGTCGCCCAGATTCTTGCCGTGCAGGCCGACGCGGTAGCGGTCGTCGGCCGAGTGCCAGACGAGGCTCGCATCCACCAGCCAGTAGGCCTCCTGATCCAGACGCGAAGGAACCTCGAACATCGAGAAATCGCCGCGGTAGGACGCGCTGGGAACGAACACCACCCGTCCGTGGTCGCCCATGTCATGGGTGTAGGTGAGGCTGACCGCGCCGGTCCACTCGGGGGTGTTCTGGAACACCCGGGAGTTGGCGAAGTCGCGGACCACCGGCGGCGTGGCGGTCAAGTCGAGCGCACGGTACTCGTCGAACTCGGCCTTGATGTAGCCGAGGGCGAAGTTCGCCGTCAGGCTGGGGGCGAGGAAGGCCGTCCCCTCCAGTTCGAAGCCGGACATGTGCGACTGGCCGACGTTCAGAACCTGGCTGGCGATGGACGCGCCGACAGGCGTCTGCAGGGTGACCTGCTGGTCCTTGTACTTGGCGTAGAAGGCTGCGGTGTTCAGCGACAGCCGACGGTCGAAGAAGAAACCCTTCAGGCCGGCTTCATAGGAGTCCACCGTCTCCGGTTCGTATCCGTCCCGGGAGGCCGGGGTCAGGATTTCGTCGGCCCGCATGTCGAAGCCGCCCGACTTGAAGCCCTGGCTGTAGGAGACATAGCCGGTCAGGTCGTCGGAGAACTCGTAGCGCAGCGAGACCCGCGGCGTGAACTTTTCGAACTCCTTCGAGCTGGTGAAGTTCGACCGCAGCAGGCCGGGGACGGCCAGGGTGTTTCCGAAGAGCGGGCTGCGAAGGCCGGTGAAGTTCTGCCGATAGACGCGGCCGAGCTTGTCGTCCTTCGTATAGCGTCCGCCCACCGAGAGGGTGAGCTGGTCGGTCAGGTCGTAGCTGACGTCGGCGAAGGCCGACCAGCTTTCGGTGTCCACGTGGCCGGCCGTGGCGATGGTGAGATTGGCCTGGGACACCACGGTGTCGAAGGCGCCGGCGGCGGTGGCGTTCAGGTAGTAGAGGCCGGCGACGGCCTGCATCCGCTCGCCGGTGTAGAGCAGCTGCAGTTCCTGGGTGAACTGGTGGTCGTTGTAGTGGGCCGGAATGTCGAGCAGTGCGGCCGGCAGGTTGTCGAAGTCGATGGTGCCGTTGGTCTCACCGGCGCGATAGGCGGTGATCGACTTGAGCGTCAGGGTGTCGGAAACGTCCCACTCGCCCAGCAACGACACGCCGCGCGCCTCGACGCGGTTGTAGTCGCCCGAACCGGCATAGGTGTCGTACACGCCGGCCGGCGGCGCCCCGCCGGCGATCGGATTGCCGAGGAAGTCCAGCGCCTGCACTTCCCGCCGGCCATGCCGGGGATTGGACTTGTCCTGCACCATGTCCCCCGACAGGCGGAAGAACAGGTTCTCGGCCGGCGACCACTCCAACGTGCCGCGGATGGCGCCGACGTCCTTGTTGTAGTGCTCGGCGCCGGTGAAGAGGTTGGAGCCGTAGCCGTCGCGGTCGAACTTCGCCCAGGTCAGGCCCAGTCCCACGGTGTCGGTGACCATGCCCTTGGCGGAGGCCACGAAGTCACGCTGGTTGTAGGAGCCGAAGGCGCCCTTGAAACGGAATTCCGGCTCGCCCTGGATCTTGGCGGTCACGTACTTCACCGCCCCGCCGATCGTGTTGCGGCCATAGAGGGTGCCCTGCGGCCCGCGCAGCACCTCGACCCGCTCGATGTCGAAGATGTCCAGCACCGCCGCCTGCGGCCGGGCGATATAGACGTCGTCCACATAGAGGCCGACGCCGGGCTCGAAGCCCCACAGCGGGTCCTGCTGGCCGACGCCGCGGATGAAGGAGATCAGGGTGGAGTTGGAGCCGCGGGCCACCTGCAGGGTCAGGTTCGGGACCTGCTGCTGCATGACGGTGATGTCGGCCGCGCCGGCCTGCTCCAGGCGCTCGGCCGTGACCGCCGTGACGGCGACCGGCACGTCCTTCAGGTTCTCTTCCCGGCGTCGTGCGGTGACCACCAGCTCTTCGACCGACGGGCCGCCGGCGTCATAGGTCTGGGCGACCGCCATGGTCGATGCGGCCGACCACGCCGCCCCCGCCAGGAGGGCCGCCTTGAACATGGATTGCATCTCGTATCCTCCCACGCGCCCGCCGCTTCGGGGCGAGGCCGCTTGATGAATTCACCATTAGGCGAATTTCGGCGCATGTGAGTCGATTTGCGGCCGCACCGCTAGGCGCCTGGCCGTGCTTTCGCACGGTTTTTAATCAGATGATGAAAAGGCGCCACAGTGGCGTGGCGTCAGGCTGGCTTGCGGATCACCGCTTCGAAGCCGGCGGCGCAATAGTCGAACAGCCGATCGCGCACCGCCTGCAGGTCGGTGGAGCGGCACAGCCCCTCGGAAAGCTGGTCGATGCGGCCCGTCTCCGAAAGGGTGAGCATCATCGAGCCGGTCAGGAACTGGTAGCACCAGTAGAGGTCGACGGCCCTCGACCCGGGCAGCGCCCGCTGCAGGGTGTCGATGAACTGGTGCACCACGGGATCGAAGAACCGGTGCATGGTCTCCCCGCCCCAGGCCGGGGTGTTGTTCACCAGGGCCACCAGCCGGAAATAGGCCTTCCAGCCGGGCTCTCCGCTCAAGGAACGGTCTATCAGCGGGCCGATGAAGGCCTCGACCACGCCGCGGGCGGTCATGGCCCCGGCATGGGCGGCCTCGTAGGCGGCCATGGCCTGAACCCGCTCGACGTTCAGGATCTCCGCGCGGCGGGCGAAGACCGCGTCGAACAGGTCCCGCTTGGCGCCGAAGTAATAGTGGATCAGGGCGGTATCCACGCCGGCCTCCGCCGCCACCTGCCGCGTGGTGACGCCATAGAAGCCGTGGCGGGAGAAGAGATCCTCGGCCGCGTCCAGGATCGCCTGGCGCAGGTCCGGCCCGTCGCCCTTGCGCCGGCGTCCGCGGCCTGCGGCGGGAGACCGCTGTTCGGTGCTGGTCATGACCCCGCCGCCATAGGCGCAGGCGCTTCGTCTGACAACTCGGGCGTCAGGCAGGTCACGGCGACGTCGGCCGTCACATTGCCCACCGTGCGAAAGATGTCGGGGATCACCTCCACCGCAAGGAGGATCGGCAGGAGCTCCAGCGGCACGCCCATGACGAGGCAGATGGGGCCCGTGGTGGTGAAGAAGGTGATCTGCCCCGGCAGGCCCACCGAAGCCAGGCTCACCACCGCCGCCACCATGACGCCGGCGATCAGGGCGGTGGGCTGAAGGGCGACGCCGAACAGGTGGGCGCTGTAGATCGCCACGCCCAGATTGGCCGCCGGGCTGGTGATGCGGAACAGCGACACGGCCATGGGCAGGATGAGCGCTCGGGTGCGTTCCGACACCCCCAGCTGGCGCGTCCCCTCCAGCATGGCCGGCAGGGAGGCTATGGACGACTGGGTGGAAAAGGCCACGGCCTGGGCAGGGATCACCGCGCGCGCGAAGGCCGCCAGCGGAACCCGCGCGACAAGGGCGAGGAGATAGGCGAGCAGCGTGATCGCCACGCACAGGCCGGAGAGCAGCAGGACATAGTGGCCGAGCGCCCCGGCCGCGCCGATCCCGGCCTGGGCGCCGACGGCGAGCGCCAGGGCGAACACCCCGACCGGAGCCGCCCACAGCACCCAGCGGACCAGCACCAGCATGGCCTGCTCCACGGCGCGGAAGAAGGCCAGCAGGCCGTCCCGCAACTCCGGCGCGATCCGTGTGGCCGCGAGGCCGAAGGCGAGCGCAAAGACGACAAGAGGCGCCATCGCCCCCTCCGCCGCCGCCGCGATGGGGTTCACCGGGATGAAGGCCCGGAGCCATGCGCCGAGCGTCGGGAATTCCGGAACGCGCTCCGCCGAAGCGCCGGCGGCGGCGCGCAGGCCGGCGGCGGCCTCGCCAGGCGCGGGCCAGACAGCGAGCACGGCGGGCAGCGCCATGGCGGCGAAGGCGGCCGACGCCAGCAGCAAGACCGCAAAGGTCCCCAGCGCCCGCCCCGCCGCCCCGCCGGCCTGGGCCGCGCCCGCCGCCGAGGCGGTCCCCACGATCAGCAGCGAAACGACCAGCGGCACGATGGTCATGCGCAGGGCGTCCAGCCAGGCCCCGCCGACCGGGCCGGCGAACGCCATGACGGGTTCCAAAGCCCCCTCGCCTCGCCCGGCGAGGAAAGCCCCGGCCCCGAGGCCCAGAATCAGGGCTGCGAGGATCCGCAGGGTCGAGTGGGACGCCGCGGCGCGGAAGGCGGAGCTCGGTGGGGCCATCGCCCCAACCTAGAGCGGCGACGCCTCACAGGGGAACACGCAATCGCTCAAAGGCGGGCGCTGGCGCCTAAGTGTTCGCCGCCTTGGCGAAATAGATCTCCGCGGGACCGGGGAAGCGTCGCGCGCGCACGTCCTCGGCATAGGCGCCCACCGCCGCGTCGATCTGCCGGCGCAGGTCGCCGTAGCGGCGGACGAACTTGGGCGTCCAGTCGAACAGACCCAGCATGTCGTCGGTGACCAGGATTTGGCCGTCGCATCCCGCCGAGGCGCCGATTCCGATGGTGGGCGCCGCGATCGCGTCGGTGATCTCGCGGGCCAGGCCTTCGGCCACGCCCTCCACGACGACGGCGAAGGCCCCGGCGCGCGCCGTGGCCTTGGCCTCTTCCAGGATGCGCACGCGCTCGTCGTTGGCCTTCCCCTTGGCCTTGAAGCCGCCGTCCACCAGCACCGACTGGGGTCGCAGGCCGACGTGGCCCATCACCGGGATGCCGCGCTTGACCAGGTATTCGATGGTGTCGACGACGGTCGGGCCGCTCTCCACCTTCACCGCCTGGGCGCCGGTCTCCTTCATGACGCGCGCGGCGTTGGCGTAGGCCTCTTCCGGCGCGCCCTCGTAGGAGCCGAAGGGCATGTCGATCACCACCATGGCGCGCCGCGCGGTTCGCATGACCGCCTGACCATGCAGGATCATCATATCCAGCGTCACGCCCACAGTGTTGGGCAGGCCGTGCACCACCATGCCGACGGAATCGCCCACCAGCAGCAGGTCGCAGTGGGCGTCCAGGATCTCGGCCATGGGCGCGGTGTAGGCGGTCAGACAGACGATCGGCTCGCCTCCCTTGCGGGCGGCGATGTCGGGGGCGGCGAGCCGCCGAACCGTCTCCTGGCGCTGGGACGACATGGATCAGATCTCCTCAAGAACGCGAGTCAGCACAAAACCCAGGGCCAGGACGGCCATGCCGCCGGCCAGCCACACCACCGAGGATCCGGCCGGCAGGGCCGAGAGCACGTCCAGCCTCGGCGACCATTCGGCCAGGCTGGCGCGCACGAGCTGGGTGGACCCGGCCGAAGCCGCCTCCACCTGCCCCACGAAGTTCGACATCACAAGCTGGCTGGCGCCGACCACGCCGCCGATCAGGCCCGCAGCGCCGATAAGCCAGCGCCGGAGCATCCAGCCCCGGTCCAGCTTACGCTCCACCGCTTCGGCGAAAGCCGCCTCGTCCGGCAGGACGGGCGCTTCGGAGAACAGTCGCTCGAGATGGCGCTCGAAATCGAGGTCAGCCATTGCCGCGCCTTCCTTCCAGAGCAACGCCCGCAGGCGCCGCCAGTCGCGTTCTGAGCTTATCCAGACCACGTTTGACATGGGATTTGACCGTTCCAAGCGGCAGGTTCAAGGCTTCGGCCGCCTCGGCGTGCGATACGCCCGCCCCGTAGCAGAGCGAGACGCAGAGGCGCTCGGCGGGGCTCAGGGTCTTCAGGGCTTCGTCCAGGTCGATCCGGGCCGCCGCGTCAGGCTGCGGGGCCGCCTCGCCCTCGTCGGCCGCCGCTTCCGCCGCCAGGGCTGCGATCCGTCGCTCCCGCTGGAGCCTGCGGAGATAGAGCCGGGCGGCGATCTTCTTGATCCAGGCGGCGAACGTCCCCTCACCCCGGAACTCGGCCACCCGTTCGAAACCGGCCAGGAAGGCGTCCTGCGCCAGGTCGTCCGCCTCGGCCGCCGCGGCGCCCATTCGGCGTAGGAGCGCACGAACCGCCGAGCCGTGCCGGCGGGCGAGCTCGCCGAAGGCTGCGCGGTCGCCGGTGGCCGCAACGGCCGCCAGTTCGACGTCGTGCAAGCCTGCGAGGCGTGTGTTGCGTGAGCCCGTCATCGGGGCTGTCTCCCCCTCCCTGGAGGCTCAGTTCTTGCCGCGGCCGAGGATGTAGAGAACCACCAGCGCCAGGCCGATGAAGCCGGGAAAGGCGGCGATGCCCAGCATCGGCAGCAGGGCGTCGGGCTCTTCGAAGCTGACCGCGAAGCCCAGGGCGGCGAAGCCGACCGCCACGCCGAGCCAGACCACGCCGGCCCGCAGGTCGCGCTGCGGCGAGGGCGGCGCCTTCACATCGCTGGTCAGGGCCTCGATGACCTCGGGCGGCAGCTGGGCGCCCTTCTCGATGGAGGCGCGCAGGGTCTCCTGCAGCTTCATCCGTTCCTGGGCCTTCAGGTACCGCGGCACGATGACGATCGCCGCGATCATCGCGAAGAACGCGAGAGGGATCAGAATTTCCATGATCTTCCTTTTCTCAATCCGACGGGCGTCGTTGCGCCCCGTTCGAAAGGAAAGAGGCGCCGCATCCGGCCTACGGATGCAAGGATTCTCGTGAATTCTTCGTCATGTGCGATCTCCCGCCCCGAAGAAGAGCCGGCCGGTGAGCATCAGGCTGAGGCCCATGGTGAGCGCCAGGGCCGCCGCGGCGGGCGCCAGACCCTCGCCCAGGGCCTCCAGGGCGGGCGCCAAGGCCGGCCAGGCGGTCGCCAGCAGCCATCCGCCCGCAGCCGAAGCCGCAGCGAGCACTCCAAGGTCCCGCCGCAGGCGACGGCGCGCGAGCCGCGCCATCAGTTCGGCCTGGAACGCCGGATCCCGCGCCGGCGGCTCGGCGGCGGCGAAGAACGCGGCGAGCTTGGCGTCATTGTTCATCTTCGGGTCCTCCCAAGGCGCGCAGGAGACGCGCGCGTCCACGGGTCACGTGCGACTTCACCGTGCCGAGCGGCAGGTCGAGCGCTTCGGCCGCCTCGGCATGGCTGAAATCGGCGGCCAAGCATAGGGCGACGGCGGCGCGCTGCTCCAGGGGCAGTTCGGCCATGGCCTGCTCCAGGGCCAGCCGTTCGGCGGCAGGCAAGGGGCCGGAATGCTCGCCGGCGCTCTGATAGGCCGCCTCCCGCGCCGCCGAGCGCCGGCGCGAACGTAACTCCGTCAGGCACTTGTTGTAGCCGACGCCGCACAGCCAGGCCCGAACGTTGGCGCCGGGCCGAAGCCGGTCGAGCCGCTCCCAGGCGAGGAGAAAGGTCTCCTGCGCCAGGTCGTCGGCCAGCGCCCAGTCGCCGCAGGCCCGCCGGAGGAAGGCGCGCAGCGCCTGCTGGTGCCGGTCCACCAGCCGCGCGAAGGCCGCGGCCGAACCAGCCCGGGCGTCCCGGACCAGAGCCTCGTCCACGGCCTGTGGGGTCATCGGTCGCGGAAGCGCGACGAGAGCAGGGCCGCCAGCAAGGTGGCCACCGCGATGCAGGTGAGGATCAGGGCCACCAGCCGGAAGGGCCCCTCGGTGCCCGGCAGCCAGGCATATTCCGCCGCCACCCAGAAGGCGCCCGCCAGGAAGCCGGTGAAGATCGCCGTGCGCAGGTCGTCCCGATAGTAGCGGCGGCGATAGTAACGCCGGCGATAGCGCCGCGACGGTCCCATCCCCGTCCAGTCTTCCTCGTCCTGGTCCTCCTCGATCCGGCGGACCAACTCGGCCGGCGGCTCCTTGCCCTGGGCGGCATAGGACTTGATGAGGTCGAGGGTGTCCCTGGACCGGCGATAGGCCAGCCAGCGGTCCCAGGCGCCGTAGACGAACGCCCCCAGCGGGAACAGCAGCCACCAGTAGCTGCGGAACAGGTCTTCCATGAGCCTCGGCTCCTTCGCGGTCGGCGGGGAGCCCTCTCCCCGTCCCTTCACACGCTATTCGCCGCAGCTTCGCCGCTTGGATGCAGCCTGGCGCGGATTATTTCGCGAAGGCCGCCGCGTACCGTTCGGGCTTGAAGCCGACCAGCAGTTCGCCGCCCGCCTCCAGCACCGGCCGCTTGATCATCGAGGGCTGCTCCAGCATCAGCGCGATCGCCTTCTCGCGGTCGAGCCCGGCCTTGCGGTCCTCCGGCAGCTTGCGGAAGGTGGTGCCCGCGCGGTTGAGCAGGGTCTCCCAGCCGACGCGATCGGCCCAGGCCTCCAGCCGCGCCCGATCCGCGCCCTCGACCTTGTAGTCGTGGAAGTCATAGGCCAGCCCCTGAGCGTCGAGCCAGGCGCGGGCCTTCTTCATCGTGTCGCAGGCCTTGATGCCGTAGATGGCGAGGTCCGCCATGTCCCCTCCTCCGAAGCGGGGAGAATCCCCACGGCTGTTCCGATAGCGCATCTCGACGGGCGTTGTGACCGCCTCGCCGGTTGACCGAGCGCAAGGCTCCCCCGGCCTCGGCCGGCCAGAATGGGCGCCGGAAAGGGAGCGGAACCATGGATAGGCTCAAAGGAAAGGTCGCCGTCGTCACGGGCGCCGGGCTCGGCCTCGGTCGCGCCACGGCCCTGCGCATGGCCGAGGAAGGCGCCGCGGTGGCTGTGCTGGACATGCTGGAGGCCGAAGGCGCCGCCGTCGCCCAGGAGATCGAAGCCGCCGGCGGGCGGGCGCGGTCCTGGCGCTGCGACGTCTCGAACGAGACGCAGGTGGCGAAGGTGATCGGCGAGGCCGCCGCCCATTTCGGCCGCATCGACGTGCTGGTGAACAACGCCGGCGTCTCCGGCGCCAACAAGCCCACCCACGAGATCACCGAGGCGGAATGGGACTTCGTCCAGGCGATCAACGTCAAGGGCGTGTTCTTCTGCACCAAGCACGCCATCCCGCATCTCAAAGCGGCCGGCGGCGGCGCCATCGTCAACCTGTCCTCGATCTATGGCCTGGTCGGGGCGCCGGACGTGCCGCCCTATCACGCCTCCAAGGGCGCGGTGCGGCTGATGACCAAGACCGACGCCCTGCTCTATGCGGCCGACAAGATCCGGGTGAACTCGATCCACCCGGGCTTCATCTGGACGCCGATGGTGGAGCATCACCTGGAGGCGCTGGGAGACCTCGACGAGGGCCGCAAGGCCACCGACGCCCTGCACCCGCTCGGTCACATCGGCGAGCCGGACGACATCGCGTGGGGCGCGGTCTATCTGGCCTCCGACGAGGCGAAGTTCGTCACCGGCGCTGAACTGGTCATCGACGGCGGCTACACCGCACGGTGAAGCCGGGCTGGCGCGGAACCACCGGAAGCCCTAAGCCACCCGCAGAATCGACAGGAGCACGGGATGAGCGCGGGCGGCGACGAGGACTTCGTCTATGACGAGGCGACCGGCGAATGGATCGCCGCCGCCGAAGCCGCCGCCAAGGCGGCCGCGGCCAGCCAGGTCGAGGTGCGCGACGCGCTCGCCAATCTCCTAGCCGATGGCGACAGCGTGACCCTGGTCAAGGACCTGAAGGTCAAGGGCGCCAACCAGACCTTGAAACGCGGCACGGTGATCCGGTCGATCCGCCTGACCGGCGACGAGCAGGAGATCGACTGCCGCTACGAGGGGATCAAGGGGCTCGTCCTGCGCGCCGAGTTCGTCAAGAAGGTCTGAGCGGCGCCGTCAGGTGGAGCCAGTGGAGTCCGGAAGGCCGAGGATCCGCTTGGAGATGATGTTGTTCTGGATCTCGAACGAGCCGCCGTAGATCGACATCGCCTTGCCCGACAGCCAGCCGCGCACCGCCTCCAGCTCCTCGCGGGTGAAGTCCTCGCCGTCCCAGCCCAGGCCCTGATGGCCCATGATCTCCAGCATCAGCTCCGCCCGGGTCTGGGCCACATGGGTGGCCGAGTTCTTGAGCACCGAGGCGGCGTTGCTGGCCCCTTCCTTCGCCTCGGCGGCTGCGCGCGCCAGCGTCAGGCCGTGGACCTTGGCGTCCATCTGCTGGCGGATCACCCGCGTCCGCAGGTCCGGATCGGCGATGCGGCCGGCGGCGTCTGCGCCCGCGTAGCGCTTGGCGAGGTCGGCCAGCGCGACGGCCGAACCGCCGCCGCCCGGACCGCGATCGCCCGTCTGACTGGCCCGTTCGTGCTGCAGCAGGCGCTTGCCCACCGTCCAGCCGCGGTTCAGCTCGCCCAGGATCGCATCCTTCGGCGCCGTCGCGTCGGTGAAGAAGGTCTCGCAGAACGGCGAGGCGCCCGCGATCAGCTTGATCGGCCGGGTCTCGATCGCCGGCTGATGCATGTCGATCAGGATGAAGCTGATGCCGTCGTGCTTCTTGGCCGTAGGGTCGGTGCGCACCAGGGCGCCGCACCAGTCGGAATATTGCGCGCCGGACGTCCAGATCTTGCTGCCGTTGATCTGCCAGTGGTCGCCGGCGTCCTCACAGCGCATCTGCAGGGAGGCCAGGTCCGAACCGGCGTTGGGCTCGGAATAGCCGACGCACCACTGCACCTCGCCCCGGACGATGGGCGGGATGTGCTGCTGCTTCTGCGCCTCGGTCCCGTAGTCGAGGATGGTCGGGCCGATCATGGTCACGCCCATGCCGAACATCAGCGGATTGAAGGCCCCGATCCGCCCCATCTCCTGCTGCAGCACCCGCGCCTGAGCACGCGAGAGCCCGCCGCCGCCGTATTCCTTCGGCCAGGTGGGCGTCGCCCACCCCTTCTCGCCGATGGCCCGGCGCCAGGTCGCGAGGTCGGCGTCCTGGAAGGTGATCTCGGCCATGGCCAGACCGCCCTTGCCTTTCAGGGCCGGGGGGAAATTGGCTTCCAGCCACGCGCGCGCCTCGGCGCGAAACGCCTCGAGTTCCAGATTGCCCGTATCGTCCGCCACCAGGGCCTCCGTTCGCCTCACTTCAGGGGGCCGTTCACCGCCTGAATCTCACTTCGCCCAAACCCAGCACGCCCGACGCTGGGTCAAGCAAGCCTTGGCGCCGGGTAGCTTGCAGATCGCGGGGAGCGCCGTGGGTTGGCATGGGCCGCGGGCCGTTCCCCGCCAGCGCCGTCACGGCGCCAAGTTCTCGGCGCGGACGGCCATCGGCCGTGCGATCTGAACGAGCGTGACGAGGACCTTCCCCGGCTCCTCGGCCATCACCTCGTGGCCTGAGTTCTCGAACCACACGAAGTGCTTTTGCGGCGCCCGCACGGTCTCGAACCATTCATGGGCGACATAGGAGTTCACCGTCCGATCGTGCCGCCCTGCCAGGATGATGAGCGGGCATCGCAGGCTGGTGACATGGCGAAGGTCCATGCTCAGGACGGGGCTGAACAGGAATTCCCGCGAGAAGTTGTTGCCCTCGTAGATCCGCGGCGCTTCGTCGTCGCTGTAGTCCGGGGATAGGCGGGCGGCCACGCCGTCAACCTGCCTCGTCCTGTAGGCCATGACCCCGCCGTAGTAGTCGGACCAACGGCGCTGGATCACCACCTCTTCCAGCGGGATGGGTTCGTCGCCCTCGGCGTAGGGCGCGATAGATTCAAGCTGGGCCACCGCCTCGGCATTGCCCGCCTCCCGCGCGGCGGCCAAGGCGAAAGCGTAGCCGCGACGCTCGCTTTCCCGGATGTCCGTGGCCTGGCCCATCCCGATATAGGCGTGCAGCCACTCCGGCCGGCGGCGGGCGACCTCGAGGCCCACGAAGCTTCCCCAGGAGGTGCCCAGGAGAAACAGCTTCTCCTTGCCCATCTCGGCCCTCAGCCAGGCGACCAGCTCCTCCGCATCGTCGACGAACCGCTCGGGCTTCATCGTCGGAGCCACCGCCTGCGGGTCGTTGATCAGATGGGTCTTTCCGGCCCCCCGCTGATCCCAATGGACGACGGTGAAGTATTCTTCGAGCGCGCGGGTGTTCCACCAGGCGATCGGCGTCATCGGAAAGCCCGGCCCGCCGTGGACGATCAGAAGCACCGGATTTCGGCGGTCGGCGCCGCGGATGCTGACGAACTGTTCGATCCCGCCGATGCGGACGGTCGTGTTCCGCTCGATCCCATTCGGCGTCACGATCCGCCGCAGTTCCTGCACGACAGCGGTCGCCTCGGCGCGGTTCCTGGGCTTCGGCTCTTCCGCGCCCAGGGCGGGCGTGGCCAACAGCAGGGTCGCCATGGCGAACATAACAAGCCTGGCGCGCATGGGCCGCTCCTAAGTGGTTGGGGCCGTCCATCCGACGCAGCTCACAAAGGAGTCGACAGGGACAGCGACGGCCAAAGAATTGCCTGCTCACCACCGCTCGTTGCAAGACCAATTCGGCCGCGCCTGCGGGATCGGGCGGCGGCCAATCGGGCCCTTCGATCACTCGCCCGATCTGGTCCTCGCCTTGCATTCGGAAGGGCTTCATCCGACGCCGTTCGGACACATCAAGCATTCGTCGCGGCCAGAGGCCGATCGTCGTCACAATACTGAGATCTATCCTTCGACAAAACTTCACTAGTCACGCTCCGGGGGCGTGCTTAGGCAAGCCGCCATTCGCCGTGAGGGACGGGCGCGCACCAAGCGGCGCTTCGTCCGAACGGCCCTGGGGGACCGTCGAAATGAGAAGATCCATCTATCTGGCGTTCTGCGCGCTGGCGCCGCTCGCCTACGCCCTTCCCGCCCATGCAGACGATGCAGCTGCGGTCGAAGAACTGGTCGTAACCGCCTCGATCCTCGCCCAGAACCAGCGGGCCCTCGAACAGCAGAAGGCGGCCGACAACATCGTGGACGTGGTGGCCTCCGACGCGATCGGCCGTTTCCCGGACCCGAACGTGGCCGAGGCGCTGCAGCGCCTGCCGGGCGTCGGCGTGGAACGCGACCAGGGCGAAGGCCGCTACGTGAACCTCCGCGGCGCCCCGGCGGCCTTCTCCTCGGTCACCGTCAACGGCGTCTCCCTGCCCTCGCAGGAAGCCGGCTCCCGGGCGGTCAGCCTCGACACCCTTCCGGCCGATCTGGTCAGCAAGATCGAGGTCTCCAAGACCCTGCGCCCCGATCAGGAGGCGGACTCGATCTCCGGCGCGATCAACCTGGTCACCCGCTCGGCCTTCGACGGCAAGGGCCGCTCGATTTCGGGCCTGATCGGCGGGAGCTATAACGACTACGGCGGCCGCGACGAGCGCTACGTCCTCACCGCGTCGGACGTGTTCGGCGAGCGGGACCAGTTCGGCGCCGTGGTCTCGGCCAGCTATTCGCGCACCGACCGCAAGCCGGAGAACGTCGAAACCGGCTGGACCCGCCTGACCCGGCCGGAAGGCGGCGAGATCTTCGGCGTCGCCGAGAATCTGTTCAAGGACTACGACACGATCCGCGACCGCACCTCGATCGCCGGTTCGCTGGAGTGGCGGCCCGACGACGCCACCCAGCTCTATCTGCGCGGCAACGTGGCCAAGTATGAGGACGACGAGATCCGTAACATGCTGCGGATCCTCTACACCGACGGCGGCGTGCTGCAGCCGGGGGCGACGGACAGCCGGGCGACCTTCACCAACACCCGCCTGGAAAAGCAGATCCGCCATCGCGTGCAGCGCAACGAGGTGAAGACCGTCGAGCTGGGCGGCGCCCGCGACTTCGGCGGCTTCAAGGCCGACTTCCAGATCGCCCGCACCACGTCCGACCAGACCTATCCGCATCGGGACGAGCTGCTCTGGCGCTCTTCGCTGCGGCCGACCCTCAGCTACGACTACGCCGACGCCGACCAGCCCTCCCTGTCTCTGTTCAACACCAACGAGCACCTGAACGCGGGCGCCTTCGCGTTCCGCGAGAACACCTTCCGCTCCAACACCACCTCGCAGGAGGAACTGCAGTTCCGCGCCAATGTGGCGTTCGAGAACGAGGTCTTCGGGGCGCCCGCGGCCTGGCGCTTCGGGATCAGCCACCGCAAGCTCGACGTCACGGCCGACGAGGAGCGCTGGCGCGACCGCGCGGCCTCTGCGGCCCCGACGGGCGGCCTGACCGCCTATCTGAGCGGCGAGGAGTCCAGCAACTACGGCTACGTCCTCGGCTACAAGCAGGACGCCGACCTGGCCAAGGCCTATTTCGCCGAGCGCCGCGCCCTGCGATCGGACGCCACGCGGCGCCTGGAGCAGTCGATCACCGCCGACTACGCCGTGGTGGAGAAGATCACCGGCCTCTACGGGATGGCCGACCTCGACTTCGGCGCCACCAACGTGCTGGCCGGCCTGCGCATCGAGACGACGGACTTCTCCGGCTCGGCCAACCGCTTCAACGCCAACACCGGGGTGATCACGCCCACCCAGACCAGCAAGGATGACACCCAGGTCTTCCCGAACCTGACCCTGCGGCACGAATTCTCCGATCGGCTGATCGGCCGCGTCGCCCTGACCCGGGGGATCAACCGCCCGAACCATGTCGACATGGTCCCCCGCATCACCGAGAACCAGGACGGGGCGATCCTCCGCGTCAGCCAGGGCAATCCGGACCTGGACCCGACGCTGTCCAACAACTTCGACGCCGGCCTGCACTACTTCCTGCCCCGGTTCGGCGTCATCGGCGCGAACGTCTTCTACAAGGACCTGCAGGACTATCGGTACGACCTGACGCTCACCGGCTCCTACAACGGCGCGGTCGCCCAGATCACCCGGCCGGAGACCGCGCCGGAGGGGCATATCGTCGGGATCGAGATCGACTGGCGCCAGCAGTTCGACTTCCTGCCGGGGCCGGCGTCGAACCTCGGCATCCTGGCCAACGCGACCTTCACCGACGCCGAGATCAAGCTGGGGCGCACCTATGCCGGGCGCTCGGTGTTCCCCCTGCCGGGGCAGTCGGACACCTCGTACAACATCGCGCTCTTCTATGACGACGGCGCGCTGAACGCCCGCCTGTCCTACACCAAGCGCAGCGACTACCTGAACGAGATCAACGCCGACGACAGCGGGCTGGACCTCTATTGGGAAGGCCGAGGCCAGCTCGACTTCACCGCCGGCTATTCGTTCGCAGGCGGCAAGTACGAGGCGTTCGTGGAGGCCAAGAACCTCTCCAACACGCCCGGCGTTCGCTACTACGGGAGCCGCGAGCGCACCTACGAATACGAGAAGTTCGGCTACTCCGTCTTCATGGGGCTGCGCTTCCGCATGTGATCCTGAGCCGGTCGCCGGCCCAAGGGTCGGCGGCCGAGCCTCACGGGGCTCGTATAGATTCCCCCATTGGACCCCATAGGTTCTTTCATTTTGTCAAGGTCGCGAAAGCCGGCCTAGGCTTTCGGCCAGACAAGAGGAGGAACGCCATGGACGATGCGAGCCCGCTGAGCAATCCCGCCAAGGAACCTGCGGCCCTGCGGACGCTGCTGGGACGGACGAACCGCGACTGGTGGCCAAACCAGCTGTCCCTGGAAATCCTCCACCAGCACGGCTTGCACGGCAATCCGATGGGCGACGACTTCGACTACGCCCAAGCGTTCCAGACGCTCGACTATTTTGCGGTCAAGGAGGACCTGAAGGCCCTGATGACCGACAGCCAGCCCTGGTGGCCGGCGGACTACGGCCACTATGGCCCCTTCTTCATCCGCATGGCCTGGCACAGCGCCGGCACCTATCGCACGGGCGACGGACGGGGCGGCGCCAACTCGGGCAACCAGCGGTTCGCCCCTCTGAACAGCTGGCCGGACAACGCCAACCTCGACAAGGCCCGCCGGCTGCTCTGGCCGATCAAGAAGAAGTACGGCGCCAAGCTCTCCTGGGCCGACCTGATGATCATGGCGGGCAATGTCGCCTTCGAATCCATGGGCGCGCCGGTGTTCGGCTTCGGCGGCGGCCGGGCCGACATCTTCGAGCCGGAGAAGGACATCTACTGGGGCACCGAAGAGCAGTGGGTCGGCCACGAAGGCAACCTGACGCGCCTCGACGAGGATGCCGGCCGGGCGCTGGAAGATCCTCTGGCCGCCATCCAGATGGGCCTGATCTACGTGAACCCGGAAGGCCCGGGCGGCGACCCTGATCCGCTGAAGTCGGCCCGCGACATCCGCATCACCTTCGCCCGCATGGGCATGAACGACGAGGAGACGCTTGCCCTGACCGCCGGCGGCCACACCTTCGGCAAGTGCCATGGCGCCGGAGACGCCTCCAAGGTGGGCGCGGAGCCTGAAGGCGCCGACATCGCCCAGCAGGGCCTGGGCTGGACCAGCAGCCACGAGAGCGGGCTTGGGGACCACACCATCACGTCCGGCCTGGAGGGTCCCTGGACGCCCACGCCCACCAAGTGGTCCATGGCCTATTTCCACATGCTGCTCGACTATGATTACGAGCTGGTGCGGAGCCCGGCCGGGGCCAAGCAATGGCAGCCCAAGAACCAGAAGCCGGAAGACATGGCGCCGGGCGCCCACAGCCCCGATCGCCGCGTGCCGACGATGATGACGACGGCCGACCTGGCCTTCAAGATGGATCCCAAGTACCGCGAGATCGCCGAGCGGTTCCGCGACAATCCGGACCAGTTCGCCGACGCCTTCGCCCGCGCCTGGTTCAAGCTGTGCCACCGCGACATGGGACCCAGGGCCCGCTACCTCGGCCCCGAAGTGCCGAAAGAGGACCTGATCTGGCAGGACCCGGTCCCGCCGGTCGAGCATCCGCTGGTGGACGCTGCGGACATCAAGGCTTTGAAGGCCAAGCTGCTCGACAGCGGCCTGTCGGTGGCCGACCTGGTCCGCACCGCCTGGGCCTCGGCGGCCACCTATCGCGGCTCCGATCACCGCGGCGGGGCCAACGGCGCGCGCATCCGCCTGGCCCCGCAGAAGGACTGGGAGGTCAACGAGCCCGAGAAGCTGGCCCGGGTGCTGGCGACGCTGGAGAAGATCAAGGCCGACTTCGACGCCTCCGCCTCGGGCGGCAAGAAGATCTCGCTGGCCGACCTTATCGTGCTGGGCGGTTCGGCGGGGATCGAGAAGGCGGCCCGTGACGCCGGCCGCGAGATCGAAGTCCCCTTCGTTCCCGGCCGCACCGACGCCAGCGCCGAGCAGACCGATGCCGAGAGCTTCGAGGTGCTCGAACCCAAGGCCGACGGCTTCCGCAACTACCTGCAGGTGCGGTTCAGCGTGCCTACCGAGGAACTGCTGGTCGACCGCTCGCAGCTTCTGGGGCTCAGCGCGCCGCAGATGACGGCGCTGGTCGGGGGTCTGCGCGTGCTCGGCGTCAACCACGGCGGGTCCAAGGACGGGGTCTTCACCGACCGTCCCGGCCAACTCACCAACGACTTCTTCGTCAATCTGCTCGACATGGGCACGGCGTGGAAGCAGGTGGACGATCACGCCGACGATCTCTTCGTCGGCACGTGCCGGAAGACCAGCGAGCAGAAGTGGACGGCGACGCGGACCGACCTCGTCTTCGGCTCCAATTCCCAGCTGCGGGCCATCTCGGAGGTCTACGCCGCCGACGATGCGGGCGAGAAGTTCGTCAAGGACTTCGTCGCCGCCTGGACCAAGGTGATGAACGCCGACCGCTTCGACCTGCCCCGCGCCGCGCGGCTGGGCCGGGCGGCCTGACGGAAGCGCACGCCCCTGCCCGCCGTAGTCCGGCGGCGCAGGGGCGGCCATCCGGCGAAAGGACGGACCGATGCACAGGCATCAGGTCGACGGCCTGGACCCGAAGCAGAGCTACTGGATCCCGGTCGTCGTCTCGCCCGAACGCGACTGGCTCGGCGCGCCCGGCTGCCGCAAGGGCGCCCGCTACATCGTGAACTGCGGAACGCTCTGCGCCAGCCGCGACGAATTCGAGACCTTCGACAGCCGGCTCGCCTGCCTGAGCTGGATCATGAGCCACCGCGTCGAGCTCAACCGCACCATGCCCGGCGCCACGATCCGCGCCGCGCGCCTGGACCGGTGGCTGCTGGGCCTGGAGTAACGGCGGGGAGCTTACGGCCTCCGGGTTGAACCTTTTTGGCCCGACCCCATTTCAGGGGCGCGTCCGCATCACCGCCTCCAGCCCGCTGACCGCCTGATCACCGGACATGGTGGGGGCGCCGCGGAGCCGGCCAGAACGACGGCAGCGGCCTGGAACCGCCTTGTCCCCACCAAGGGATGCCGCCGGTTCTGGCGAGGCGCTTCAGCCCAGGCTCGGCAGGTCCAGGCCCTTTTCGCGGGCGCAGTCGATGGCGATCTCATAGCCGGCGTCGGCGTGGCGCATGACGCCGCTGGCGGGATCGTTCCAGAGCACGCGCTCGATGCGCCGGGCGGCGGCTTCCGTGCCGTCGCAGACGATCACCATGCCGGCGTGCTGGGAATAGCCCATGCCCACCCCGCCGCCGTGATGCAGCGACACCCAGGTCGCGCCTGAGGCGCAGTTCAGCAGGGCGTTCAGCAGCGGCCAGTCGGAGACGGCGTCGGACCCGTCTCGCATGGCTTCGGTCTCGCGGTTGGGCGAGGCCACGGAGCCGGAATCCAGATGGTCGCGGCCGATGACGACTGGGGCCTTCAGCTCGCCGCGCGCCACCATTTCGTTGAAGGCCAGGCCCAGGCGATGGCGGTCGCCCAGCCCCACCCAGCAGATCCGCGCCGGCAGGCCCTGGAACTTGATCCTCCGGGCGGCCATGTCGAGCCAGTTGTGCAGGTGCGGATTGTCGGGGATCAGTTCCTTCACCTTGGCGTCCGTGCGGGCGATGTCCTCCGGATCGCCGGACAGCGCCGCCCAGCGGAACGGCCCGATCCCGCGGCAGAACAGCGGGCGGATATAGGCCGGCACGAAGCCGGGGAAATCGAAGGCGTCAGCGACGCCGGCGTCCTTGGCCACCTGGCGGATGTTGTTGCCGTAGTCGACGGTGGGGACGCCTTGTTTCTGGAAGTCCAGCATGGCTTGGACGTGTTCGGCCATGGAAGCGCGGGCGGCCGCCTCCACCTGGACCGGATCCTGCTCGCGCATGGCGAACCAGCGTTCCAGGGTCCAGCCCTTGGGGAGGTAACCGTTCACCGGATCGTGGGCCGAGGTCTGGTCGGTTAGCAGGTCGGGGCGCACGCCGCGGCGCAGGAGCTCGGGCAGCACCTCGCAGGCGTTGCCAAGGAGGCCGACCGAGATCGGGGCCTTGTTACGGCAGGACTGCGCGATCCAGGCCAGCGCCTCGTCCAAGTCCTCGGTCGAGCGGTCGAGATAGCCGGTGCGCAGGCGCATATCGATGCTGGAGGGCTGGCATTCGATCGCCAGGCACGAGGCTCCCGCCATCACCGCCGCCAGCGGCTGGGCCCCGCCCATGCCGCCGAGGCCTGCGGTCAGCAGCCATTTGCCGGAGAGATCGCCGCCGTGGTGCTGGCGGCCCATTTCGACGAAGGTCTCGTAGGTGCCCTGAACGATGCCTTGAGCGCCGATATAGATCCAGGAGCCGGCGGTCATCTGGCCGTACATGGCCAGGCCCCTGCGGTCGAGCTCGTTGAAATGGTCCCAGGTGGCCCAGCGGGGGACCAAGTTGGAATTGGCGATCAGCACCCGCGGGGCGTCCTCATGGGTGGGGAAGACGCCCACCGGCTTGCCCGACTGGACCAGCAGGGTCTCATCGTCCTTCAGCCGGCGCAGGGTCTCGACGATGCGGTCGAAGCTCGGCCAATCGCGCGCGGCCCGGCCGACGCCGCCATAGACCACCAGTTCCTCCGGACGTTCGGCCACGTCCGGGTCGAGGTTGTTCATCAGCATCCGCAGGGCGGCTTCGGTGAGCCAGGACCGGGCGGTCAGTTCGGGTCCTCGCGGGGCGCGGATCTTGCGGGTCTCGTCCCGGCGCAAGGGAAGCGGCGCGATCATGATCTTGTCTCCGCAAAGGCCAGGCAGGCCGAAAGGACCTCGCCCAGCACCGCCCGGCAGGCGCTGGCCCGAGCTTCGTCGAAGGGCGCGGGCCAGTTGTCAGGGCCAACCTCACTGTCCGGCTCGTCGAGATAGGCGCGGCACGCGAGCTCCATCTGGATCGCGTGCACGCCCTCGTCCGGGCGGCCGTAGCGACGTGTGGCCCAGCCGCCCTTGAACCGGCCGTCGACCACGTGGCGGTAGCCGGGTCGGTCGCAGGCCGCCGCGACGCCGGCGGCGAGCTCGGGCGCACAGGTCGCCCCGCCGTTGGTCCCGATGTTGAAGTGCGGCAGCTCGCCCTCGAACAGGCGGGGAATGCGCGATCGGATCGAGTGGGCGTCGTAGAAGACCACCGCCCCGTAGCGGGTCTTCAAGCGCGCGATCTGGGCCTCGATCTCGGCGTGGTAGGGCGAAAACCAGCGCTCGCGACGCGCGGCGATCTCGGCGGCGTCGGGCTCGGCTCCGCCGCGATAGAGCGGTTCGCCGTCGAAAGTGGTGGTCGGACAGAGCTCCGTCGTCGCCTGGCCCGGATAGAGTGAAGCGCCAGAGGGATCGCGGTTCACGTCGATCACCGTGCGCGAGAGGCGGGTGCGCACAGTGGTGGCGCCGAGTTCGCGGGCGAAGGCGTAGAGCCGGTCGATCCACCAGTCGGCGTCCTTGCGGGCGAGCCAGGGCGAGACGAGTCCGGCCTCGATCTCCGCCGGGATGTCGGTTCCGGTGTGCGGAAAGCCGACGATCAGCGGCGCATCGCCCGCATGGACCTCCAGCCAGTCAGCCGACATCCAGCGCCTCCGGAAGGGCGACGGAGCCGGCCGCCTCGACCAGCTCGCCGCGGGTGACGAGGTCCAGCGCCGCGGCGATGTCGGGATGGAAGTGGCGATCCTCCTCCAGGGCCGGGACGTGGGCGCGGACGAGGCGACGGACGGCCTCTAGGGGCGGGCTCGAAGCCAGCGAGGCGTGGAAGTCGCAGCCCTGGGCGGCGGCGAGCAGCTCGATGGCGACAACGGTCCGGGCGTTGGCGGTCATCTCCAGCAGGCGCCGCGCGGCGTGGGCGGCCATGGAGACGTGGTCCTCCTGGTTCGCCGAGGTGGGAATCGAGTCCACTGAGGCCGGATAGGCCTTCTGCTTGTTCTCCGAGACGAGCGCCGCGGCGGTCACCTGAGGGATCATGAAGCCGGAATTCAGGCCCGGCCGTGGGGTAAGGAAGGCCGGCAGTCCGGAAAGGGCCGGATCGACCAGCATGGCGATCCGCCGTTCGGCCAGGGACCCGATCTCGCAGATCGCGAGCGCGATCATGTCGGCGGCGAACGCCACCGGCTCGGCGTGGAAATTGCCGCCGGACAGCGCCTCGCCCGTCTCGGCGAAGATCAGCGGGTTGTCGGTGACGCCGTTGGCCTCGACGGCCAGGGTCTCGGCCGCCTGGCGCAGAACCTTCAGCGCCGCGCCCATCACCTGCGGCTGGCAGCGCAGGCAGTAGGGATCCTGGACCCGCTCGTCGCCTTCCAGGTGCGAGGCGCGGATCGCCGAGCCCGCCATCAGGGCCCGCAGGGCGTCGGCGGTTTCGATCTGGGTCTGGTGGCGGCGCAGGACGTGGATGCGGTGGTCGAAGGGGGTGTCGGAGCCCTTGGCCGCCTCGGTGGACAGCGCGCCGGTCACCAGGGCCGCCTGGAACAACGCCTCGGCCTCGAACAGGGCGGCGAGCGCGTAGGCCGTGGAGAACTGGGTGCCATTGAGGAGAGCCAGGCCTTCCTTGGGGCCCAGTTCGAGCGGCGCAAGGCCCGCCCGCGCCAGGGCCTCCTCGGCGGGCGAAACGGCGCCGTCGAAGACGATGTGTCCCACCCCGATCATCGCCGCGGCCAGGTGCGCCAGCGGCGCCAGATCGCCCGAGGCGCCTACCGACCCCTGAGCCGGTATGACGGGCGTAAGGCCCTTCTGCAGCATGGCTTGAAGAAGGCCGACCGTGGCCGGCGCGACGCCCGAGGCTCCCTGCCCCAGGCTGGCCAGCTTCAGGGCCATCATCAGCCGAACGACCGCGACAGGCGTTGCGGGGCCGACGCCGGCGGCGTGGCTGAGCACGATGTTGCGCTGCAGGCGGCCGAGATCCGCGGCCTCGATGCGGATGGTTGCAAGCTTCCCGAAGCCGGTGTTGACGCCATAGACCGGCTCGCCCCGGGCCAGGATCGCCTCCACCGCCGCCGCACTCGCCGCAACGGCGCTTTCCGCCGCCGGATCGAGCGCAGCCGGCGCGCCGCGCCAGATCGCCTTCCAGTCGCGCAGCGAGACCTCTCCGGGTTTCAGGACGAGGGTCATTGGCCTTTCCAGATCCGGGCGTGGAGCGGGTTGAACCCGATGCGGTAGACGAGCTCGGCGGGGCGCTCGACGTTCCAGATGGCGAGGTCGCAGCGCTTGCCGGCCTCGAGGGTCCCGATCTCGTCCAGGCGGCCCAGGGCGCGGGCCGCCTCCCGCGTGACGCCGGCCAGACATTCGGGAACCTTCAGGCGGAAGAAGGTGGCGGCCATGTTCATGACCAGCAGGATCGAGGTCAGCGGCGAGGTTCCGGGATTGCAGTCGGTGGCGAGCGCGATAGGCACCCCATGAGCGCGCAGAAGGTCCACCGGCGGCGGCTTGGTCTCGCGGGTGAAGTAGTAGGCGCCGGGCAGCAGGACCGCTGTCGTTCCGGCCGCCGCCATGGCCTGCACGCCGTTCTCGTCCAGGTGCTCCAGGTGATCGGCCGACAGCGCGCCGAACTCGGCGGCCAGCGCCGCGCCGTGCAGATTGGAGAGCTGTTCGGCATGCAGTTTCACCGGAAGGCCGTGGACGCGGGCGGCCTCGAACACCCTTCGGACCTGGGTGGGCGAAAAACCGACGCCTTCGCAGAAGGCGTCCACGGCCTCAGCCAGGCGCTCCGCAGCGACGACGGGGATCATCTGTTCGCAGACTTCGGCGATATAGGCGTCCGGATCCTCGCGGAACTCCGGCGGCAAGGCGTGAGCCCCCAGGAAGGTGGGCGAAACCGCGACGGCCCGGGCCTCGCCCAGGGCGCGGGCGGCGCGCAGCTGCTTCAGCTCGTCCTCAAGGCTCAGGCCATAGCCGGACTTGATCTCGACCGTGGTGACCCCCTCGGCGATCAGGGCGTCCAGGCGCGGCAGGGCGGCGTGCACGAGCTCACCCTCGCTGGCCGCTCGGACGGCGCGCATGGTGGAGACGATGCCGCCGCCGGCGCGGGCGATCTCCTCGTAGGAGGCGCCGGCCAGTCGCTGCTCGAACTCGGCCGCCCGGTCGCCGGCATAGACGAGGTGGGTGTGAGGATCGATCAGGCCCGGCGTGATCCAGCGGCCTTCGCAATCGACGGTCTCGGCGGCCTCGAAGTTCGGCGCATCCGCTCTCGTCCCGGCATAGAGGATGCGCCCGTCGCGGCAGGCGACCAGGCCGTCCTCCACCTCGCCGAGGCCGGGACGGTTCGGCGCAAGGGTGGCCAGGCGCGCATTGCGCCAGACGCGATCGCAAAGCATGCCGCCCTCCTTTCGCGCCGGAGGGTTAGGCCACACGGCGATAATGTCTAGACATAAAAACCACGCCGCCGGATAGTTCGCTCATGACCTCCGGACCGACGACGACCCTGTGGTTTGGCCAGGCCCTGCTGGCGGACGGCTGGGCCGAGCGTGTCCGTATCGGGATCGAAGGCGGGCGGATCGCGCGCATCGAGGTCGGCTGCGATCCCGCGCCCGGCGAGGAGCGCCACGCCGCGGCGGTTCCCGGCCTTTGCAACCTCCACAGTCACGCCTTCCAGCGCGGCATGGCCGGCCTGGCGGAGGTGCGGGGGCCCGCGCACGATGACTTCTGGACCTGGCGCGAGGTGATGTACCGTTTCCTCGACCGGCTGACCCCAGACCAGGTGGAGGCCATCGCCGCCCAGGCCTATGCGGAGATGCTGCAGCAAGGCTTCACCCGGGTCGGGGAATTCCACTACCTGCATCACGACCCGGACGGACGGCCCTATGATCGGGTCTCCGAATTGGCGGAACGGGTTGTGGCGGCCGCGGACGAGACGGGCCTTGGCCTCACCCTGCTGCCCGTCTTCTACGCCCACGGCGGCTTCGGCGGAGCCGAGGCGAATCCAAGGCAACGCCGTTTCCTGAACGATGTCGAGAGCTTCTCGCGGCTTCTTGAAGAGAGCCGGAAGGCCGTAGCCCCCCTTTCCGACCCGGTCGTCGGCGTCGCCCCGCACAGCCTGCGGGCCGTCACCCCCGAGGAGCTCGGCGCTGTGGCTGGGATGGCGGGCGGCGGGCCGGTGCACATCCACGCCGCCGAGCAGGTGAAGGAGGTGGAGGACTGCCTCGCCTGGTCCGGCGCGCGGCCCGTCCAATGGCTGCTCGAACACACCGCAGTGGATGAAGCCTGGTGCCTGATCCACGCCACCCACCTGACGCCGGAGGAGACGCAAGGCCTGGCCGCACGCGGCGCAGTCGCCGGCCTCTGCCCGGTGACGGAAGCCAATCTCGGCGACGGAGTGTTCCCGGCGACCGACTATCTTCGCGCGAACGGCCGCTTCGGCGTGGGCACGGACTCCAACATCCTGATCGACGCCGCCGGCGAATTGCGCGCCCTCGAATACGCTCAGCGCCTGACCCGGCGAGGGCGCAACATCCTGGCCGCGGCCGAGGGCGCCTCGGTCGGGGGAGACCTGTTCCGACGCGCCCTGGCGGGCGGCGCCCAGGCGCTCGGCCTTGCGCAATATGGCATCCAGGCCGGCGCGGCGGCCGACATCGTCTCGTTCGACCTGGATCACCCCTCGATGGTCGCCCGCGCCCGCGACGGCCTCCTGGACGCCTGGATCTTCGCCGGCGGCCGGGTGGATTGCGTCTGGCGCTTCGGTCGCAAGGTGGTGGAAGCCGGGCGCCACAGGCGCGCCGAGGCTATCGCCGCGCGCTACCGGCGGGTGCTGGCCGAGCTTCTCGCCGCATGACCCGCCGGCTCGACCAGCAGATCCGGGCGGACCTGGAGGACCAGATCCGCTCCGGCGCCTGGGCGCCGGGCCACCGCATCCCGACCGAGCGCGAGCTGATGGCGCAATACGGCTGCGCGCGGATGACGGTGAACAAGGCGCTTTCGGCCCTGGCGACGGCCGGCTTGATCGAGCGGCGGCGCAAGGCCGGCTCCTTCGTCGCCCGGCCCCATGTGCAGACCGCCGTGCTGGAGATCCCCGACATCGCCGCGGTCATCGAGAGCCGCGGCGAAGCCTACAGCTTTCGCCTGCTTTCGCGATCCGCCACCGGAGCCGCGGCCCCGCCGGAAGCACCGTTCGAGGCGGGCGGGGAGCGGTTGGCCCTGACCGGCGTGCATGTGGCCTCCGGGGAACCCTTCGCCCACGAGCATCGGCTGATCGCGCTTTCGGCGGCGCCGGGCGCGCGCCAGGCCGACTTCTCCGCCCGCTCGCCGGGCTCCTGGCTGCTGGAGAACGTGCCCTGGACGCTCGCGCGCCACCGGATCAGCGCCCGGGCGGCCGGCGAATTGGCCGCCCCCCTTGGCGTGACGCGCACCGCGCCCTGCCTGCAGGTGGAACGCTGGACCTGGCGCCGGGAAGATCCGGTGACCTATGTCCGCCAGGTCTTCCCCGCCGACCGCTACGATCTGGTCGCCGAGTTTTCGCCTCGAGCCTAGGCGAAAGCCCTACATCACAAGGTCTGCGACATACCGCCGCGCGGCCTGGGCCCCAAGCTCGGCCTTTACGGCTTCCTTAGAACCTTATCCGGAACGCTGAACCCCAGGCGCGACAGAAGGCGTGCGGCGTGAACGGCGACAGTCGAAACGAGGGGCTTCCGTTCGGCCTGGCGGCCGAGCAGCCGGTATTCGACCGGGCGACGGAGCTTGCCCGCGAGATATTCGGAGCCTGCGCGGCGTCCATCGCCCTTGTGAACAAGGGCGAGATATGGCGGACGCACGATCCTGAAGAGCGGCTGCCCAAGGTCACGTCTTTGAGCGAACAGGTGATCGCGACCGGCGAACCGCTCTGGTTGGAAGACCTGAGACTGGACCCGCGCGCGGCCAACCACCCTCTGGTCACCGCGCCGAACGGACTACGTTCCTATATCGGCGCGCCTATTCTCGCCGATGACGGCGTCGCCATCGGCGCCTTGGCGGTGGCGACCCGCGACCCTCGGCCTTTCGACGCCGCCAAACTCGGGATTCTCCAGAAACTCGCCCACTTCGTCGCCGACGAATGTCGCCGGCAACACAACGCGCGCGATCTGAAGGAAACGCAATCAGCCCTCGCCGCCTTCGTTGCGACGGTCCCCGCCTCGGTCATGGTCACCGACAGCGAGATGCGCATCCTGCAAGCCAGCCCCGTTTGGCTAGAGGCTTTCGGCCTGACGTTGGAAGCCGCCCTGGGACGTTCTGTCTACGAGCTGGCGCCCGCCTATTTCGAGACCTACCGGGCGACCTACGAACGCTGCCTGCGGGGCGAGCGGATCCACGAGGCCAAGCTGCCCAGCCGCCATGCGAACGGCGAGCTGCGATACCTCCGCGCCGAGGCCGCGCCGTGGCGCGACGGCGCGGGCGAGATCGCCGGCCTCATCGTCGCCGCCCTCGATGTGACCGAAATGGTCGAGGCTCTGGACCGCTCGGAACGGGCCAGCCAACGCCTGAAGCTCGCCGTCGAACTGGCGGACCTGCACGTGTGGGAAGTGGACTTCAAAACCGGCGAGGTGGAGCGCGACGGCGCCGAGGAGACCTTCTTCGACACGCCGCTCGACACCGATGCCTTCGTCCGGGACACCAGCATCACGATCGACCCGCGCGACCGCGCGCGGATCGGCGAGGAATGGACTCGTGCGGTCATGGAAGACCGCCCCTATCGGCCCGAATACCGGATCGCTCGTCAGGACGGCAAGGAAGTCTGGGCCAGTTGCAACGTCAAGCTGGTCCGCGACGAGGCCGGCGACCCACGCCGCCTGGTCGGCGCCATGCAGAACATCACCGACCGCAAGCGCGCCGAGACGACGATCCTGCAGGCGAAGGAAGAGGCCGAAGCCGCAAACCGCGCCAAGTCCGCCTTCCTGGCGACGATGAGCCACGAGATCCGCACGCCTCTGAACGGCGTGCTCGGCATGGCCCAGGCCATGGCCGCCGACAACGGCTTATCCCCGGTCCAACGCGAGCGGTTGGAGCTGATCCGGCAGTCCGGAGAGGCCCTGCTGGCCATCCTCAATGACGTGCTCGACCTATCAAAGATCGAGGCCGGCAAGCTGGAGCTGGAGATCCTCGACTTCGATATGAGCGACCTCGCGCGCGGGGCGCACGGCGCCTTCACCGCGGTGGCCGAGCGCAAGGGGCTGGACTTCAGCCTGGCGGTGGAGCCGGCGGCGCTCGGACGCTATCGTTCCGATCCCACGCGCATCCGCCAGATCCTCTACAACCTGATCTCCAACGCCTTGAAGTTCACCGAGGCCGGCCAGGTGCGGGTGACCGTCGCCCGGACGGGAGAGGAGGTCCGTTTCGAGGTCGCCGACACCGGGCCCGGCATGTCGCAGGAGACCGTTGCCCGGCTGTTCCGCAAGTTCGAGCAGGCCGACGCCTCCACCACGCGACGCTACGGAGGGACGGGGCTTGGGTTGTCGATCTGCGGCGAGCTCGCCCCGATGCTGGGCGGGCGCCTGGAGGTCGAAAGCCGCGAGGGGGAAGGCTCGGTGTTTCGTCTCGTCCTGCCGCTGGAGCGGATCTCAGGGAACGAGATCGGCCCGCCGGACGGGCGGGCGGCCAACGGCGTCGCCTCCACCGCCGATTTCGAGGGCTTGCGGGTGCTTGCGGCCGAGGACAACGAGGTCAACCAACTGGTGCTGAAGACCCTCTTGTATCAGGTGGGCGTGGAGCCCGAGGTCGTCTCCGACGGAGAGCAGGCCCTCGCCGCTTGGCGGCGCGAGGCCTGGGACCTGGTGCTGATGGACGTCCAGATGCCGCAGATGGACGGCCCGACCGCCGCCCGCGCCATCCGGGCGGAAGAGGCGCAGACCGGCCGCGCACGCACCCCGATCGTGGCTCTGACCGCCAACGCCATGGCCCACCAGATCGCCGAATACCTGGCCTCAGGCATGGACGGCTACGTGACCAAGCCGATCGAGGCCGCGCGGCTGTTCGAGGCCCTTCTGCTGGCGGCCTCGCGAGAAGCCGCCTGACGCCCCTCGGTCAGAAGTTCAGCTCGACGCCAAGGATCGCCGTGCGCGGCTCGCTGACCAGCACCCCACGCGAGCGGTCGACGATATAGGTCTTGTCGGCCAGGTTGCGCACGGCTGCGGTCAGCTTCACCCGGGTGTTCGGCACCCGCCAGGCGGCCGCCAGGTTCCATTGCCAGGCGGAGTCGATCCGTCCCCGCTGGCCGTCGGCGGTCGGCGCGCGGGTGTTCAGGTCGTCGGTGAACATCTCGCCGGTGTAGACCGCCTCGAGTTCGGCCTGCAGCGCCCCAGTGTCGAAACCGAGGGCCGCACGCCCCACCCATTCGGGCGAATAGGGCAGCCGATTCCCTGTCACCGGCACATTGCCGAAGCCGGAGATCGCCGAGAACCGCCGGCCGCGATACTCCGCCGTCTCCACCCAGGTGAAGGTCCCCTCCGCATACCAGTCCACCGTCGTGCCGAAGGCGGCGCGGGAGGAGAAGCTGGCCGCCCCTTCCAGGCCCATATGGCGGGTTTCCCCTGCGCTAGTCGCCGTGGCGCCCACACCGCCAGCCACCGAGGCCGGGACGATCTGGTTGTCGAAATCCATGCGGAAGGCGGCGAGTTCGCCCTTGAGGCCCGGCACGGGTTCGCCACGAACGCCGAACTCCCAGTTGAGGCTGCGCTCAGCGTCGAGCTCGACCGAGCCGCCGGCGGCGGTGATCACGTCCTCCACCCGCGGGGGCGAGAAGCCGCGGTGGACGCCGGCGAAGACGGTCAGGCGCGGATCGGCGCTCCAGGAGAGGCCGAGCCCGGGGATCCACTCGCTGAGGTCGGCCGAGCCGCGCTGGCCGGTCAGCTTGTTGGACCGGCCGAAGTCCATGGTTTCGAACCGCACCCCCGGCGTCACCGCGAAGTCGCCGAAGCGGAAGGTGTTCTGGACGAAGGCGGACACGGCGCGAGCCTCGCGCACGTTCTGCTCGCGCACTCCGGCGTTGGCGGTCACGCCGGGCGAGCGGGAGTTGGGGAAGTCGCCGTTGATCTGGAAGCGTTCCTGGTTCTCGGCGTGGATGCGCGCGCCGGCCAGAAGCTCGCCGCCGGCCCAGTTGAGGGTGACCCGGTTCTCAAGCCCGAACATGTAATACTGGCGCAGCCGTCCTTCGTTGCCGCATGTGGTGTCGACATTGGCCATGCCGCCGCAGAGCGGATCGGACGCATCGGCGGGGCGTTGGGCCGAGTTCGAGGACTGACGCCACCAGTCGCGCTCGAAGCTCGCCGCGTAAAGTACTGTATTAACCTGCAGATTGCCGGACGGGCGCCAGCCGTGGGCGGCGCTGGCGCCGTAACGCCAGAGGGTGAAGCTGTCGTTCTTGAACCGGTTGCCCCGAGGATTGGCCAGGTATTCCGCCTGGGTCAGGCCCGAATAGCTGACGCGGCTGTCCTCATGGTAGGCGGAGAGCTTGAAGGTGAGTTCCTGGGTCTCGGAAAGCGTCGCCACCGCCTTCAGGAAGGCGTCGGCGTAAACGAGGTCCTGATTGGCGCGGACGCCAGCGCTGTGGCCCGCCGCCACGCCGCCGATCAGGCCCAGCCGGCCGAACGTGTCCCCGCCCTGCAGCACGAACTCCTGGGTGTCGTTCTCGCCGACCCGGGCGATCAACCGACCCGAGGCGTTCTCCGGTGGGCGCGGCGTGCGGTAGTTGATCACCCCGCCGACGGTGTGTGGGCCGTAGACGATCTGGCCCGCCCCCTTCAGCACCTCCACAGCCGAAAAGCGCTCCAGCGGCGGGTGGTAGTAGGTGGCGTTGTCGCCGTAGGGCGCATAGGTCAGCGGAACCCCGTCCTCAAGGAACAGCACCTCGGTGGAACGGCTGGGGTTGAGGCCGCGGAAGCCGACATTCGGACGTAAGCCCAGCCCCTCCTCCGAACGCACATAGAGGCCCGGCACGCGGCGAAGCACGTCGTTGATGCTCAGCGGTTGCGAGCGTTCGAATTCCTCGGCCGTCACCAGCGTCGCCGCGCCGGGGATTTCGCCGGGCCCCTCAACCCCCAGCACCACCAGCTCGGACACCGGCGTGGCGTCGTCGGCGGCGAAGGCGGGCGCGGCGCCGAGAGCCGCCAAGGCCGCGGCGGTGGCGAAGAGGTGCGAACGCAATATCTTATCCCCAGCTTTTGCGATTAATTCGCGTTTTCGATCCGCGATAGGCCGGCTGATATTGCAAGTCAATCGCTTCTTTGCGGGACGGCAACACCGGCTGCCGAGACAGGCTTCGCCAGCGGCGCTATAGACCCGACCCGTGGGACGATTCGCCGGCGCATCGACGACAGGCCGCCGCCTCTGGCTGGCGCTGGCGACGCTTGCCCTGGCGCTGAAGATCGCCGTGCCGGCCGGCTTCATGGCCGCGCCGACCAACGACCTGCCCTTCGCCATCGTGCTCTGCACGGCGCAGGGCGCGACGGTGATCGAACCCGGCGCGCCCCTGCCCCACGAGGGCGGCGCGCCGAGCGCGCCGGAGAAGCACGACCCGCCCTGCGCCTTCGCCGGCCACGGCCTGAACGCGCCGCCGGCCGAAGCCGACTTCGCCGGGCGCGCGGAGTTCGCCGCCTATGCGCCGCCGCCGATTCGGGCGCTGACGCACCTGGCGCCGGGCCGGGGTCTCGCCGCCCCGCCCCTGCCCGCCCGCGGACCGCCCAGCCTGCCGATCTGAACACCCGCCTGCGCTGGAGCGCCGGCTCGTTCGGCCGCCCCGCCCCCGGCGCGGCTCCCATCGGCATGCACGCCCCGGTTCCCAAGGGGCGCAAAGGACACGTTCATGAAATCCGTTCTTCTCGCCGGGGGCGCCGTCTGCGCCCTGGCTCTTCCGGTCGCCGCCCAGGCCGCCGACGCCGACACCCTGGTCGATTCCGTCATCGTCACCGCCCGCCCCGACCCCGAAGACCCCGCCGTCGTGGCCCAGGCCCGGCGACGGCTTTCCGAAACCCCCGGCGCGGTCTCCGTCATTTCGGCGGAATCTTATGAGCGCCGGTTCGCTCTGGCGCTGGACGACATGCTGCGCGACGCGCCCGGCGTCTTCGCCCAGCGCAAGTGGGGCGGCGACATTCGGCTCTCCATCCGCGGCTCGGGCCTGGGCAACGCCAACCACAACCGCGGCCTGTTTCTGGCCCAGGACGGCCTGCCGCTGAACGAGGCCGACGGCTATGGCGACAGCCAGATCGCCGATCCCCTGATCGCCCGCTTCACCGAGGTCTATCGCGGTGGCAACGCGCTTCGCTTCGGCGGCGCCCTGCTGGGCGGAGCCGTCAACATGGTCACGCCGACCGGCGCCGACGCCGGTTTCTCGCAGAAGCTCAGGCTCGACGGCGGCGCGTTCGGCCTGCTGCGCCAGCACGCCGAGATCGCGCACGCGGGCGAGAGCTGGGACGCCTTCACCGCCGTCACCAATCAGACCGGCCAGGGCTGGCGGCCCCAGAGCCAGCAGAACATCCAGTTCGCCTCGCTGAACCTCGGCCGGACCTTCGGTGAAGACCGGGAGGTGCGGCTGATCCTGAACGGCGCGAACATCAAGCAGGAAATCCCCGGCGCCCTGACCTGGAGCCAGTTCCAGGCCGACCCGCGGCAGGCTGCGGCAGGCAATTATGCGAACGACTACAGCCGCGACGTGCGGGGCCTCCGCGGCTCGCTCCGCGCCCGCTGGCGGCTCGACGAGGCCACGGTGGTCGAGGGCGGCCTCTACGCCGTCTGGAAGGATCTCGACCATCCGATCTTCCAGGTGATCGACCAGCAGAGCCGCAACTACGGCGCCTTCGCCCGCGCCGATTGGGAGGGCGAGTTGGCCGGACACCGCGCCGACGCCTATGCGGGGCTCTGGCTGCGCCAGGGCGATCTGGACCAGGCCTTCTATGTGAACCGGCAAGGCGCCCGTGGGGCGCTGCGCTCACTCTCGCTTCAGAACGCAAAGGCGGCGGACCTGTTCGCCGAAGGCCGCCTGTTCATAATCGACCAGCTCGCCATCGTGGGCGGCGCGACGCTGGGCTGGACCAGCCGCGACTATCGCAGCTTCGCGGTTCCCGGCGTCGGGGGGGCCTTCGACCTTGCAGCCTCGCGAGAGTTCGACTGGATCGCCCCGCGCATCGGCGTGCTCTGGGAAGCCGAGGACGGGGCGCAGGTCTTCGCCAACCTGACCCGCTCGGTCGAGCCGCCGAACTTCGGCGCGCTCTCGCCCACGGGAACCGGCTTCGCGCCGGTCGAACCTCAGACGGCCTGGACGGCGGAGATCGGCGCCCGCGGCCGGCGCGGCCCCCTCACCTGGGACGTGACGCTCTATCGCGCCGAACTGAGGAAAGAGCTGTTGCAGTACACGGTCTCCCAGGACGTTCCCGCGACCACCTTCAACGCCGACAGGACGGTTCACCAGGGGCTGGAGGCGGCTGTGGACTGGCGGTTCGCCCCCGGCTGGCGGCTGCGCCAGACCTGGACATGGTCGGATTTCCGTTTCGAGGGTGACCGACAATACGGCGACAACCGACTGCCGGTGGTTCCGGAGCATCTCTATCGCGCGGAGCTGAGATACGAGCACTCGGCCGGCTGGTTCGTCGCACCCACTCTCGAGCGCGCGACCCGAGCCTGGGCGGACTTCCGCAACACGGCCGCGGCGCCGGCCTATACGGTCGTCCACCTGAACGCGGGCGTCGCGCTCAACGGGACGACGACGGTGTTCGTCGACGCGCGAAACCTGACCAATGAGGCCTATGTCACCAACGTCCAGCCGGTGATCTCCACCGCTCAGAGCCCTGCCGTCTACTGGCCCGGAGACGGGCGCTCGGTGTTCGCCGGGATCGTTCTGGCCTTCTAGCGAGCCTGGGCGGCGTCAGTGCGAGAGCAGCAGCGGGACCTTGGGGTCGTGCAGCACGTGCTCTGTGGCGCCGCCCAGTATGAACTCCCGCAGGCGCGATCGGCCAAAGGCGCCCATGACCAGGAGGTCGGCGCCCTCGGCTGCGGCGTAGTCGTCCAGCACCCGACCGATGGCGCGGCGCTTGGCGTCCACCTCGACAGGGACGGCTTCGATGCTGTGGGCGCGCAGCCGGCGTACGGCCTCCGCGGCCAGGCCGGCCACCGCGTCGGGCTTCTCGTTCAGGACTGTGAGCACCCTCACCTCCTCGGCGCGCGCGAGCAGCGGCAAGGCGTCGGTGAGCGCCCGGGCCGCAGGCCGACCGCCGTCCCAGGCGACGAGCGCCAGGGCGAACTCCCGCTTCAGGTCGGCGACGCCGGGCCGGAACAGCAAGGTGGGCTGGCCGGAGCCGAACACCACCGCCTCGGCCACCGCACGCTGGCCGTCTTCCCGCGCCCCTATCGGGATCAGGCATAAGTCGTGGAGCCGGGCCTCGCGGGCGACGCGGCTCGCCACCTCGTGCAGATCGGCGCGCTCATACCGAACCTCGCCCAGCACCCCTGCGGCGCGGGCGGCTGAGGCGAAGTGTTCCAGGGAGGCTTTGGCGATCTCGGCGCTCCTGGCCTCCTCCTGCCGCGCCACCTCGGCCAAGCCGGCGACGCGATCCGCCAAACGGTTCTTCGGCAAAGGGATCGCCGTCTCGATCGCCAGCGCGCTCAAACGGGCGCCCCGCCCTGCGGCGAAGGCGACCGCCTGCTCGATCGCCTCTGGCGGCGTGGCCTGCGGATAGGTCTGAATCTGCAGAAGGACGTCGCGCAACGGCATGGAAAGCTCCTCTTGGCGATCTTGTCGGGCTATCAAGTCCGAACTGCGTCGGCCTTGATCCCGATCAAGGGCTGGCCCGCCGGCGGGGGTGGAGCGCCGCGGCGATCCGCTTCTCGACTTCGGTGGCGAACAGCATGGCGAGACCCAGGCCGACCACGACGATTCCTTCCAGCGCGCCGATGGCGGCCGCTCCGAATACCGCCTGAACCGGCGGCGCATAGGTAAAGGCCAGCTGGGCGGCGACCACGCCTGCGATTCCGAGCCACACGGCCGGGGCCCCGAGCACGCCACGCCGGGTGATGGAGGCGCCATAGGCGTAGCGGACGCTGAACAGGTAGAAGATTTCCATGACGACGATGGCGTTGACCACCAGGGTCCGGGCCTCGGCGGTCCCAAGCCCCCGCTCGAGCGCCCAGGCGAAGACGCCGAAGGCGCCGGCCACCATCAGCATCGAGACGAAGATCACCCGCCAGAGCAGGCGGCCGGAGAGCAGCGCGCGGCCGGGCGGACGCGGCGGGCGGAGCATGGTTCCAGGCTCCGTCGGCTCGAAGGCGAGGGTCAGGCCGAGACACACGGCCGTCACCATATTGATCCAGAGGATTTGAATGGGTGCGACTGGCAGGGTCAGCCCGAAGAGCACCGCCAGGATGATCGTAAGCGCCTCGCCTCCGTTGGTGGGCAGCGTCCAGGCGATCACCTTGGTGAGGTTGTCGTAGACCGTGCGGCCTTCGCGCACGGCGGCGACGATGGAGGCGAAATTGTCGTCGGCAAGGACGAGTTCGCTAGCCTCCTTGGCGGCTTCGGTGCCCTTTCGGCCCATGGCGACGCCGATGTCGGCCCGCTTGAGCGCCGGCGCGTCGTTCACCCCGTCGCCGGTCATCGCCACCACGGCGCCGCCGGCCTGGAGCGATTCCACCAGGCGCAGCTTGTGCTCCGGACTCGTCCGGGCGAACACGGCGGCCTCCCGCGCGTGGCGCGCAAAGTCTTCGGGTTCCAGTTGGTCGAGGTCGCCGCCCGTGACCGCCGTCGAACCCTCGTCGATGCCGAGTTGAGCGGCGATCGCGCGGGCGGTGGCGGCGTGGTCGCCAGTGATCATCTTGATGCGGATGCCCGCGGTCCGGCATTCGGCCACCGCGGCGACGGCTTCCTCCCGCGGCGGATCCATGAGGCCGACGAGCCCAAGCAGCCGAAGCCCGCTCTCCACCTGCTCGGGCGCAAGGCCCGTCACATCGGCGGCCAACTCGCGACAAGCCAGGGCGATCACCCGCTGCCCGCCCGCGGCCAGGCCATCCACGAGCTCGCGCCAGTGCTCGCGCTCGGAGTCCGCGACCGCACACATCTCCAGCACCCGCTCGGGCGCACCCTTCACATAGGCGACGGGGCCGGCGAGGCATCGATTGAGCGTCGCCATGTAGCGATGACGTGAATCGAACGGAATCTCGTCCAGGCGCGGGCAAGCGGCCCGGGCCGCATCGGGATCGACTCCCGCTCGGCTGGCCAAGACCACCAGCGCGCCTTCCATGGGGTCGCCATTGACGGTCCAACCGGTCTCGGCGCGGCGCAGATGCGCGTCGTTGCACAGGAGACCGGCGGCCAGCAGCTCCGCCAAGGTGGGATCCTGCATCGGTTCAAGGAATCCGGTCCGGTCGCGAAACACGCCCTCGGGCTCGTAGCCTTGCCCATCGACCTCTACGATCCGCCCCGGAACGACCAGGGTGCGGGCCGCCATCTCGTTTCGGGTGAGGGTTCCTGTCTTGTCGGAACAGATGACGGATACGGCCCCGAGCGTCTCCACCGCCGGCAGCCGCCGGACGATGGCCTTTCGGCGGGCCATGCGCCGAACGCCCACCGCGAGCGCGATCGTCATCACCGCAGGCAGGCCCTCGGGTATCGCCGCCACAGCTAGTCCGACGACGGCCATGAACGCGTCATCCAGGGCGTAACCGCGCACGAGGACGGCGAAGGCGAACAGCAGGATCGAAGCGCCCAGCACCGCCACCGTCACCTGACGGGCGAACTGGTTCATCTGGCGGATCAGCGGCGTGGCCAGCCGCTCGACGGCGCCCAACAGGGCGCTGATCCGCCCGAGCTCCGTGGCCTGACCCGTCGCCACCGCCACGCCCCATCCCTGCCCCGCGGCCACGAAGGAGCCGGAAAAGGCGAGGCAGAGGCGGTCGCCCAGCGGCGCATCGGCCGCGACGATCGCCGTCGCCTTCTCGACCGGCACGGATTCGCCCGTGAGCACGGCCTCGTCGATCTTCAGCCCTCGCGCACGCACGAGCCGCAGGTCGGCCGGCACGCGGTCGCCCGCCTCGATCAACACCATGTCGCCGGGTACGACCTCCTGGGCGGCGACGGTGACGCGCCGCCCCGCGCGGATCACCGAAGCGCTGGGATCGATCATCCCGCGAATGGCCTCTAGCGCCCGCTCAGCCCGCCCCTCCTGCACGTAGCCGATCAGGGCGTTGATCAGGACCACCGCCAGGATGACGGCCGAATCCACCGGATGGCCGATGGCCGCCGACAGGGCTGCCGCAGCCAGAAGTACGTAGATGAGCAGGTTGCGGAACTGGTGGAAGAATCGGGCTGCGGCGCTCCGAGACCGGCCCTGCGGCAGGCGATTGGGGCCGACGACCCGAAGCCGGCGTTCCGCCTCCTCTTCGGTCAGGCCGACCTCCGACGAAGCGAGGGCCGCAAGCGCAGCTTCGGCCGGAATGGCGTGCCACTCGCGATCACCGGCAGCGGCGAATCCCGGATCGGAACGGACGGCCGGCAGGTCGGGCGGCTTGAGCGGCATAAACCAGTTCCCTGGATGAGTTCGGCCCCCTGCCTAGCCTACGGGCGAGACGCCGCCCTTGAGCCGGGTCAAACCGGCGTCGGTTCGTCGTCCAACAAGGCGGCGAAGTCGGGCGAGACCGCCTCGCGCAGACCCGCCCCGTCGCGCAGCATGTAGAGGGCGGCCAGGCCGTAGCGGGCGGCGAAGGCGAGCCCGGCCTCAGACCCCATCACCCAGAGCGCCGTGCAAAGGGCGTCGGCCTGCATGCAGGAGGGGTGCAGGACGGCGACGGCGGCCACTTCGCCCGCGACCGGCGCGCGGGCGGCCGGATCGAGGGTGTGGCTGACGCGCCGCCCGTCGAGATCGAGGCTGCGGCGCCAGTCGCCGGAGGCCGCGACGGCGAGGTCGTGCAGGGCGATCAGGATCGGCGGCGCCTCGCAGGCGAGTCCCGGCGGCCGCTCGATCTCGACGAACCAGGGCGCGCCGCCCGCCTTCACGCCCGCGCCGCGCAACTCCCCGCCAACCTCGATCAGGAAGTCCTGCAAGCCCAGGGTGTTCAGAGCCGCGGCGGCGCGGTCGACGCCATAGCCCTTGGCGATGCCGGAAAGGTCCAGGCGCAAACCGCCGGGCTGGCGGAGCCGGCCGCCGATCGGATCGAAGCCCAGCCTGCGCCAGCCGACTTCGGCCGCGGCCAGCGCGACGGGATTGGGCGCGCGAGCGACAGGACCCGGCGGGCCGAACCCCCAGAGCGCCGTCAGCCGGCCGAGGGTGGGGTCGAAGGCGCCCTCGGTGAGGCGGGCGAGCTCGAGGCCGGCCTGGACGACCTCCATCATTGGGGCCGGAACCTCGAACCAGCCGGGCGGGGCGCGGTTGAACCGGGAAAGGTCGCTTTCCGGGTCCCAATCGCTCATCTGGACGCTCACCTCGTCGAGCGCGGCCTGCACGGCGCCGGCGATCGCCGCATCGGGCAGGTCCGGCGCCGCCAGCGCCTGAAGCGTCCAGCCGACGCCCATGGCCGGGCCCGAGAGCCGGACCGGCCGCCCCCCGCGCGGCCGCACCCGATCTGGCTCCAGACCCAGCGGAACGGCCACCCGCATTAGGGGCGCACGGCGACCGTGATCTCGCCCAGTTCCTCCGCGCCCCTGGCCGACACCGACCCGCCCCGGCCGCCCGCAGGCCAGGCGAAGGGGGTTCGCACCACCTCGCGGCCGCCGACCTCGCGGGCGGCCTCGACGACAAGGTTGTAGGAGCCGGGCGCCAGGTCGCCGATCGCTGCGGCGGCGAAGGTCAGCTGGTGGCGGCCGGGCGCGCGGGTGGGACCGGCGATGCCGTCAGCGAGGCTCTGGCTGCGGCCCGCGCGCCGCCACCACTGCCGAAGGTCCTTCAGCCAGTTGGCGCCCTTGTCGTTCTTCGCCCGCACGTCGTACCAGACCGCCAGCGTCTTCACCGCCGCCTGGTCGGGCGTCTCGATCCAGAGGGCGACATAGGGCCGATGATATTCGGCGACGCTCAGGCGCGGAATCTCCACCCCGACGGCCAGTTCGGCGCCCTGTGCGGCGGCAGGGACGGCGAGCGCGGCGGCGAGGACGGGCAGGCGCGACGGACGCATGGAAAGCTTCACCTTCAATGGATCAGGACGAGGACCAGCAGGAATGGGACGGCGAGACCCAGGGCGACCAGCGGCCAGGTCGAGCGCCTGGCATGGGCGTGCAGCTGCAGGAGGATCAGGCCGGTCACGCAGAACACCACGCAGCCCAGGGCGAAGGCGTCGATGAAGAGTCGCCAGGCGGGACCGATGTTCCGGCCCTTGTGCAGGTCGTTGAGGAAGGCGACGGCGCCGCGGTCGGTGCGTTCGTAGAGCGCCTCGCCAGTTTCCAGATCGATGCTGATCCAGGCGTCGGTGCCCGGCCGCGGCAGGGCGAGATAGGCTTCGCCCGGCGACCATTCGACGGCGAGGCCGGCCGGAATGGAGAGGGTCAGGGCCTCGACCGCCCAGCCACGCACGGAGTCCGGCAGCGGGCCGGGTTGGGCGGCGCGCAGCTCGGACAGGACCGGCGCGGGCAAGGTCCCCTTCTGCTCGCTGACCCGGCTCGAGCCTTCCAGGGTCTCGGCGTGGTTGAGGGTGAAGCCGGTGGCGGCGAACAGCAGCATGCCGGTCAGGCAGATCGCCGCGCTGATCCAGTGCCAACGCAGGGTCTGGCGCAGCAGGGCCGCCCGCAGCTGGGCCTTGCGTTTGGCCCTCGCCCGAACGGCGGTCTGATCCATGACATCCGAACTCGACATACACCCCCGCGCCGGCCGGCGCTGCGCCGGATCGAATTGCGACTTATTCGCATTAGCATATCCTTGGCGCGGGTCAAACCGCGAAGCGGAACAGGAGGCCAGCTCCCGCGGTTTGCCGCCCGGGAGGTCTCCCATGGTAGATTGGACGGACGCGCGCGCGCGCATGGTCGAGCGGCAGGTGGCTCGCCGCGGCCTGAAGGATCCCGAGCTTCTGGAAGCCCTGCGGCAGGTTCCGCGCGAGATATTCGTACCCGAAGGCATGCAGGAGTTCGCCTACGAGGACTCCGCCTTACCCATCGCCGAGGGCCAGACCATCTCCCAGCCCTATATCGTCGCCATGATGATCTCCGCGGCCGACCTTCGGCCCGGCGACCGGGTGCTGGAGGTCGGCGCCGGCTCCGGCTACGCCGCCGCGGTGCTGAGCCGGATGGCCGCCCACGTCTACGCCATCGAGCGGCACGAGAGGCTGACGGACCAGGCGGCGGCCCAGCTGGCCAGGCTGGGCTATGACAACGTCACCCTGCGCACCGGCGACGGCACCCGCGGCTGGCCGGAAGCCGCCCCCTTCGACGCCATATTGGCCGCGGCCGGCGGCCCGGCCATACCCCAGCCCTTGAAGGAGCAGTTGGAGATCGGCGGACGGCTGGTGATGCCGGTAGGCGAGGCGCCACGCGACCAGCGCCTGATCAAGGTGACCCGCATCGACGCCACCCATTTCGAGGAAGAGGACCTGGGCGGGGTGATGTTCGTGCCGCTGATCGGCGAGTTCGGCTGGAACGAGGCGGACGACCGGCGGCCCGCCGAGCCGCGAAGCTTCCGGACGCCGGCCGCCGAACCGACGATTCCGCAGCTCATCCGCCAGGCGGCCGAGCCCCTGCCCTCGCCCGACGCGCCGGACTTCGCCGAACCGTTCGACCGCTTCGCCGGCGCGCGCGTGATCCTGCTGGGCGAGGCGAGCCACGGAACCTCCGAATTCTACCGCGCCCGCTGCGCCATCACCCGGCGGCTGATCGAACGCCACGGCGTGCGCATCGTGGCGGTGGAAGCCGACTGGCCGGACGCCGCCGCGGTGGACCGCTTCGTCCGCGGCCTGCCGCAGCCGTCGGACGCGGCCCCGCCTTTCCACCGCTTCCCCACCTGGATGTGGCGCAACGAAGAGGTCCAGACCTTCCTGCGCTGGCTGCGCGACTGGAACCTCGAGCGGCCGCCGGAGGACCGCGCCGGCTTCCACGGGCTCGACCTCTACAACCTCACGGCCTCAATCCGCGCCGTGCTGGACTATCTCGACCGTGTCGACCCGGAGGCGGGCAAGGTGGCGCGCGAGCGCTACGGCTGCCTCGCTCCTTGGGCCAAGGAGCCTCAGGCCTATGGCCGCATGGCATTGAGCCGCGGCTACGCCGAGTGCGAGGCGGGCGTAGTCGCCACCTTGCACGACCTGCTCCAGCGCAGGCTCGACTACGCCGCGCGCGATGGCGAGAGCTTCCTGGACGCCGCCGCCAACGCCCGCCTGGTGAAGAGCGCCGAAGCCTACTACCGGGCCATGTACTACGCCTCCGGCGAGAGCTGGAACCTGCGCGACACCCACATGTTCGAGACGCTCTGCGCGCTCCTGGAGGCCCGCGGCCCCGACGCCAAGGCGGTGGTCTGGGCGCACAATTCGCACATCGGCGACGCCTCGAAGACGGAAATGGGCGTGGTGCGCGAGGAACTGAACCTCGGCCAGCTCTGCCGCCAGCGGTTCGGCGCGCAGGCCGCCCTGATCGGCTTCGGCTGCCACGGGGGCGAGGTCGCCTGCGCCTCCGACTGGGACGGGCCGATGGAGATCAAGGCGATCAGGCCTTCCCTGCCCGACAGCTGCGAACGGCTGGCCCACGACAGCGGGGTCGAGCGGTTCCTGCTGGACCTGCGCGAGGGCATGCACGCGGACCTGCGCCACCGCCTGCTGGAGCCGCGGCTGGAACGCTTCATCGGCGTCATCTACCGCCCCGAGACCGAGCGATGGAGCCATTACGCCGCCTGCTCCCTGCCCCAGCAGTTCGACGCCTATGTCTGGTTCGACCAGACCACGCCGGTGGCGGCGATCCCGACGAGGGTCGAGGCAGGGCCGGACGAAACCTGGCCGTTCGGACTGTGAACCCCTGACGCGGCCGGCGGGTTTAAGGACGAGGAGGAAACCCCATGAGATCCCTCGTCCCGATCCTCGCCGCGTTCGGCCTCGCGGCCTGCGCCAACGGGTCGGAGACCCAGGAGGCGGCGCAAGCGCCCGCAGCCCAGGCCTCCGGCGAGGACGCCGCCGGCCTGGCGGTGAACCCCGAACCGATTCCGCCGCCCGAAGCGCCCGGGGCGCCGATTCCCAGCACGCCGCCGACCCTGCCGCCGCCGGAGTCCGACACCACCGACCGCGAGATGCCGCCGGGGCCTGTGAATCCGAAATAGGCGCCAGGCCCGCCGATTTTCGCGAACGAACTTGGCCGTGAGGCGTTTCCGAGGACGCCTCGCGATGCGGACCTGCGGGGCGCCCAGACCTTCGAGACGGGAGAGGAGGCGCCGGCGTGCGCGCCCAACGAGATCCGCAGAGCCCGATCGGCTGGCCCATGAGGACGATGGCGTGGCTCGTGCTTGCGCTGGCGCTCGCCCTGCCCGGCTTCCTGACCGCCGCCCAGGGCCAGGAAAGCCAGCCGGGGCCTGTGGTCCTGCTCGACGTGAAGGGCGCCATCGGCCCGGCCACGACCGAGTACCTGCTGGAAGGCTTCGAAACCGCGCGCGAACGGGGCGCGCCGCTGGTGGTGCTGCGGATGGACACGCCGGGGGGGCTGGATTCGGCCACTCGCGACATCATCGCCGCCGTCCTGGCCTCGGACGTGCCCGTGGCGACCTACGTGGCGCCCGCCGGCGCGCGGGCGGCCAGCGCCGGGACCTACATCCTCTTCGCCAGCCACCTGGCCGCTATGGCGCCGGGCACGCACCTGGGCGCGGCGACGCCGGTTCAATTGGGCGGGCCGGGCTCGCCCCTGCCCGGTCCTGCGCCGAAGGAGGGGGAGGAGAAGGGCTCCGACACTCCGCCCGCCGACGCCATGTCGGCCAAGGTGGTGAACGATGCGGCCGCCTACATGGCCTCGCTGGCGGCCCTACATGGCCGCAACGCCGAGTGGGCGGAGCGCGCGGTGCGGGAGGCCGCGACGCTCACCTCCGAGGGCGCCCTGCGCGAGCGGGTGGTGGAGATCGTCGCCGGCGACTTGGAGCAGCTGCTCGCCCAGGCCGACGGCCGCACGGTGCAGGTGGCGGGCCGGCCGCAGGTGCTGAGCCTCGCCGGACGCAGCGTGGTGGAAATCACGCCCAACTGGCGCACCCGGGCTCTAGGCGTCCTGACCAATCCGAACGTGGCCTATCTGCTTCTGCTGGTCGGGGTCTACGGCCTGATCTTCGAGTTCCTGTCGCCGGGCGGAGTCGGCCCGGGCGTGGTGGGCGCCATCGCGCTGGTCATGGCGCTCTTCGCGCTCAACCTCCTCCCCGTCCACTATGCGGGGCTGGGCCTGCTGGTGCTCGGCATCGCTCTGATGACGGTTGAGGCGTTCACCCCGTCGCTGGGGATCATCGGCGTCGGCGGCGCCATCGCCTTCGCCCTGGGCTCGCTCCTGCTCTTCAAGGGGCCGGTTCCGGAGATGCGGGTCGCGCCCGGGGTGGTGATCGCCGTCACCCTGGCGAGCCTCGGCTACTTCGTGCTGGCGCTCGGCGCGGCCATGCGCAGCCGGCGCGTGGCCGTCGTTTCGGGGGCGGACACCTTGCTGGGCGCCGTCGCCGAGGTCGTGAGCTGGTCCGGAGCCCAAGGCCTGGTCGCTCTCCACGGCGAGACTTGGCAAGCCCGGTCTCCCACCCCGCTCGAGGCCGGCGGCCGGGCCCGCGTCACCGGGCGAAGCGGCCTGACCTTGACCGTAGAACCCCACGACAAATCAGCTGTCTAGAGGAGATTCCTGTGCTTGCTCCGATGCTCGACTGGGCGACCTGGATCGCCCTCGCTGTCGTCCTGGCCATGATCCTGGCCCAGGCGATCAAGATCCTGCGGGAGTACGAACGAGCCGTGATCTTCACGCTCGGCCGGTTCTCGGGGGTGAAGGGGCCAGGCTTGATCCTTCTGATCCCGATCATCCAGCAGATGGTTCGGGTCTCCCTGCGGACCGTGGTGCTGGACGTGCCGAGCCAGGACGTCATCTCCCGGGACAACGTCTCGGTGAAGGTGAGCGCGGTGGTCTATTTCCGCGTGGTCGACGCGGACCGGGCGGTGATCGCGGTGGAGGACTATCTGGCCGCCACCAGCCAGCTCGCCCAGACCACGCTGCGCTCGGTGCTGGGCAAGCACGAGCTCGACGAGATGCTGGCCGAGCGGGACAAGCTGAACAAGGACATCCAGGCGATCCTGGACAGCCAGACCGACGCCTGGGGCGTGAAGGTGGCCAATGTGGAGATCAAGCACGTCGACATCGACGAAAGCATGGTCCGCGCCATCGCCCGCCAGGCCGAGGCCGAGCGCAACCGCCGCGCCCGGATCATCAACGCCGAGGGCGAACAGCAGGCCGCGCAGACCTTGGTCGACGCCGCCACGACGCTGGCGCGGGAGCCGGCGGCGATGCAGCTGCGCTATCTCAACACCCTTTACGATGTGGGCGCGGACAAGAACTCCACCATCGTCTTCCCGATGCCCATCGAGCTGGCCGGCCTGTTGACCCGGCTGGCGGAAGGCGCGCGCCCGGGCGACCGCCCGGCCTGACGCCACCCCCATCGTAAGGTCGATCGCCAAGGAGCCGCGATGCCGCGGATAGAGGACTATGCGCTGATCGGAGACGGCCACAGCGCAGCGCTCGTCGGCCGTGACGGCGCGATCGACTGGCTCTGCTGGCCGAGATTCGACGACGAGGCCTGTTTCGCGCGGCTGCTGGGCGACGAGGCGCACGGCTTCTGGCGCATCGGCCCGGCCGGCGCGGCGCCGAGCGCGCGCCGCCGCTACCGGGATGCAAGCCTGGTGCTGGAGACCGAGTTTGAAGACCAGGCCGGCGCGCGGCTGCGCCTCACCGACTTCATGCGGCCACGCAACGAGGATCCGCAGATCGTGCGGCGGGCGGCCTGCCTGTCCGGGACGGCGAAGATCGAGATGATCCTGCGCCCCAGGTTCGACTACGGCCGGATCTCGCCCTGGGTTCACCAGCAGGAAGGTGCGGTGCGGGCCGTCGCCGGGCCGCATTCGGTGATCCTGAAGGCCGATTGCGAGCTTACGATCGAGGGCGCCGAGGTCCGCGCCAGCGTCTCCTTGGAGGCCGGGGAGACCTGCGACTTCGTGCTGACCTACGAGCCGTCGCACGTCTATACGCCGGAGCCCTGCGAACCGGAGGCCGCACTGGCCGAGACGCTGGACTTCTGGCGCGACTGGTCGGGGAAGAGCCGGTATCGCGGGGCCTGGCCGGAGGCGGTGAACCGCTCGCTCATCACCATCAAGGCGCTGGCCTATGCGCCGACCGGCGGGATCGTGGCCGCGCCGACCACCTCCCTGCCCGAGAAGATCGGCGGCGGCCGCAACTGGGACTACCGTTACTGCTGGCTGCGCGACGCCACTTTCACCGTGCTGACCCTGATGAACGCCGGCCACCGCCGGGAGGCGGAGGCCTGGTGCAACTGGCTGCTGCGCGCCGTGGCGGGCGACGTGGCGCAGCTTCAGCCGCTCTACGGCGTGGCCGGCGAGCGGCGCCTTCCGGAACTCGAACTCGACTGGCTTCCCGGCTACGAAGGCTCGCGCCCGGTGCGGATCGGCAACGGCGCCTATGACCAGCTGCAAATCGACGTGTTCGGCAGCGTCATGGACGCCCTGCACCAGGCTCGCGCTCTGGGCCTGACCCTGAAGGAGGAAAGCTGGGGCCTGCAGAAGGCCCTGATGGCTCATCTGGAAGATCTCTGGCGCGAACCGGACGAAGGCATCTGGGAAGTGCGCTGCGAGCCGCGCCACTTCGTCCACTCGAAGGTCATGGCCTGGGCGGCCTTCGACCGCGCGGCGCGGGCGGTGGAGGAATTCGGCTGCGACGGCCCCGCCGCGCGCTGGCGGGCCCTGGCCGCGGAGGTCCACGCCGAAGTCTGCGAGCGCGGCTTCGACCCCGATCTCGGCGCCTTCGTCCAGGCCTACGACACCAAGGCGCTGGACGCCGCCACCCTGTTGATCCCGCTGGTCGGGTTCCTGCCGGCGGACGACCCGAGGATGGTTGGAACCGTCCGCGCCATCGAGCGGGACCTCACCTGCGAAGGCCTGGTGCTGCGCTACGACCCCGAAGCCGCGCCGGACGGCGTCGACGGGAGCGAGGGCGCCTTCCTGGCCTGCAGCTTCTGGCTCGCCGACAACCTGATCCTGCAGGGGCGCCACCAGGAGGCCGAAGCCCTGTTCGCGCGCCTGGTCGGGCTGTGCAACGACGTCGGCTTGCTGGCCGAAGAGTACGATCCCCGCGCCGGCCGGCAACTGGGCAACTTCCCGCAGGCCTTCTCCCACTTCGCCCTGGTGGACACCGCCTTCAACCTGGCCGAAGCCAAGCACGCCGCCGCCCCCGACGAGCCGCACGACTAGCGGCGAGATGCTCCAAACGCGGTTCCGGCGACGAAGAACGCCAAGGCCCCGGCCAGAATCACGGCGACCCGCATCGCTGATCCGTCGAGAAGCGGCGCGGCATCCTTGGCTTCGGCGACGAAGCGGCCCGCGGTGCGATGGAGGCCGGGGACGGGCTCCAAGAGGTTGTTCGGCGCGTCGGGATCGTGCGGGGCTGCGTCGTACTGCCCTTCCCAGGCCATCCTCGCCATCAGCCGGTCCATCAGGTCTGGGAGCGCGGCCTGACCCAGCACCGTCTGGGCCGTGCTGGCGCCCAGCCAGTACTCACGACGGGGCCGCAGGGCCGCCGTCAGGATCGCATCGGCGGCCACGTCCGGGGCGTGGATTTCTCCCACGGGCCTCGGCCGGCAGGGGATGCGGGCGCGCGCCCAGTCGAACTGGGGCGTGTTCACCGCCGGAAGGTGCACTTCCGAAATCCGGATCTTGCTCTTCTCGTGGATCAGCTCCGCACGGAGCGACGAGGTGAATCCCCGGATCGCATGCTTGGCCCCGCAATAGGCGGCCTGCAGGGGGATGCCGCGGAAGGCGAGCGCCGAGCCGACCTCGACGATCACGCCGCGATTTCTACGCCTCATGGCCTCAAGCGCGGCCAGCGTGCCGTACACCGTTCCCAGATAGGCGACCTCCGTCACCCGCACGATCTCGTCAGGGCGCAGGCGCGACGCCGGCGAGAACACCGTCGCCATGGCGTTGTTGATCCAGACGTCGATGGGGCCGAGTTCCGCTTCCGTCCGCTCCGCCGCAACAGCGACCGCTTGGGCGTCGGCCACGTCGAGCGGCAGGGCCAGGGCCCGGCTTCCCGCGGCGGCGATCTCCGAGCGCACGTCTTCCAGGGCCGAGGCGCTCCGGGCGATGAGCGCGACCCGCGCGCCGCGCCGCCCGGCCTCCAGCGCCACGGCGCGCCCAATACCCGCCGAAGCGCCGGTGACGACCACAACCTTCCCGGACAAGCCGCCGCCTCCGGGCCCCGCCCGTCGCATCACACGCATGTCTTGGCTGCCGCGCCCGGCGGCCCTGAAGGTTCCATGGCCTCCCAACGCTTATCGGACGGAGGCGTTCTCGGCCGGATTCCAGGAACCGCTTCGGACCAGGCCCGTTCAACTCCGTATCGGAACAACGGGCGGGCGCGAGGAGGATTGGCTATGAAGGTTGTGACCATCGCTATCGCTTCGGCCGGCGCTCTGACGCTGGCGGCATGCGGAACCACCATGACGGAACGGGCGGCTACGGGCGGTCTGGCCGGGGCCGCGGTCGGCGCGGCCGTGGACGGGTCTGTGACCGGCGCCGTGGTCGGCGGCGCGGCGGGCGCGGCCCTGGGCGCGGCGACGACGCCCCGCTACGACGGCAATCGCCGCCAGTACTATGACGAGCGGGCCCGGCGTTACTACTATTACGACTCCCGGACCGGCCGGTACTTCTGGGAAGACGGCAGCCCCCGCTAAGTTCGGCAGCCGGACGACTTAGTCTGGCGTCCTGCCACCGCCCGCGGTTTCGCCGCGGGCGGTTTCGCGACCCGCACCGGAGATTTCACATGCGCTCATACATTCACTTCGCCGCGCCGCTCGCCTTGGGCGCCCTGCTCGCCGCGTGCGGAGGTCAGGAACGCGAAGCTTCTGCGGAGGCAAACGGCGCGACGGCCGAGGTCTCGACACCGCTCCCCGAAAGCCAGGTGAGCGACACCCAGCTGCAGAACGCCGCCGAAGGCGCGGCCGCCGCCGCCGCGACGCCCCCAGGCCGGAGCCTCGGTGGTGGTCACGGCGCCCGAAGGGGATCCGGCGACCACCGCGACGCCGAACCCCTGACCCCGGTCCGTCAGGCGGCGATCTCTCGGATCTCCGCCAGCACCGCGTCCACCTCGCCCGGCGTATTGCGGATGCTGGGCGTCAGCCGAACGTGGGGGGTGGCGTAGGGCGCGACCGAGCCGATCACGCCGCGATCGCGGAGGCGCGAGACCACCGCCTCGGGCGCGTGTCCATCGACGTCGAAGGAGACGATGCCGGCCGAAAGCGCTTCGGGCCGCGGCGTACGCAGCGACACCCCCCGCAGGGTGGCGAGCCCCGCCTTCAGCTGACCGGCGAGTTCCGCGGTGCGCCGGGCGACCCGCGCCTTGCCGATCTCCTGATGGAACTCGAAGGCCTGGGCGAGCGCCCAGTAGTGCTCGAACGCCTTGAAGCCGCCGGGCGTCATGCGGCTGGCGGTGGTCGCCCCCTGCGGGTCCCGCTGCTCGAGCCAGGCGGAAAAGACTCCGTCGTCGGTGAAGCTGGGGATGATCGGGCGCATAGCCTGCCACCCGCGTCGGCTGGCGGCCAATATTCCCGTGCCGCGGGGACCGAACAGCCATTTGTGGCAGCCGGCCATCAGGATGTCGCAGCCAAGGCCTGGAAAGTCGAAATCCTGATTGCCGAAGCCGTGCACGGCGTCCAGGCCGAAAATCACCTGGTCGTCCTCGTCCCGCCCGGCGTTGATCTCCGAAAGGCCCTGGGCGATCGCCGCGGCCGGCAGCTTCAGCCCGGTGCTGGAGTGCACCCAGGTGAGCGCAAGCACGCGCGTGCGCGGCCCGACGGCGCCGACGACGCGGCGAGCCAGGTCCTCCGGCGTCGCCGCCTCCACCCGATCGAACAGCGGGATCTGCCGCACGCTCGCGCCCGCGCGCCCTGCGGCCGTGCGCACCGCCTCGTGGGTGACGTAGTAGTCCTCGTCCGTCGTCAGGATCTCCTGGCCAGGCCGGAGCCTCAAGGCGTTGTAAGCCAGCCCGATCCCCATGGTGGTGGAGTCGGTCAGGGCGATATCGTCGCCATCCATGCCGAGATAGCGGGCCGCCGCCGCCAAGGTCTCGGCGCGACGAGGGCCGTTGTTGGCCTCCAGGTACCGGACAGGATTGGCGTCGAGCTCGCGGCGATGCCGTTCGATGGCCTCCCGCACGATACGCGGGTGCGAGGAGATGAGCATGGCGCTCATGTGGATGTCGCGATCCGACAGGGCGAACTGGTCGCGCACGCCCCGCCACGCGCCGGCGTCGCGAAATCGCCGCCGTGGCCGCGCCTCGCCGCTCTCACAGGCGCTCAAGGCGGTGCTGGCGGCGACCACTGCGCCGCCGGCTGCGAGCAGACCCCTTCGATCCAGTTCCAAGACGTCCTCCTCGCCGTTGCAAGACGGCAACGCTCCGCCTTCGAAGCGGTTCTGAGGTTCCGCATCGGCGGGAGTTGAGCCGACCATGGGGTTTGTGCTTGCTAAGACCCACTCGCCAGCCGCGCCAAACCTGCTAATGAGGCCGGGCCGAGATTTTTGATGAGGGCATGATGACGACCGGCTCCGTAAAGTTCTTCAACGCTGCAAAGGGGTTTGGCTTCATTACGCCTGACGATGGCGGCCCCGACGTTTTCGTCCATATTTCCGCCGTCGAGCAGGCCGGGCTGCCGGGCCTCAACGACGGCGACCAGGTTTCCTATGAGCTCACCCAGGACCGCCGCTCCGGCAAGCCGGCGGCCAGCGACCTGCAGCTCCTGGCCTCCGCCGGCCCCTCGGCGCGGCGCGCCCCGCCCCGCGCGCCGATGCGCGACGACCGCGGCCCCGGCGGCATGCGCGGTTTCAGCGCCCCGCGACGCTCCGGCGAAGTGCTGGGCGCGGGCGAAGGCGCAGTGAAGTGGTTCAACTCCACCAAGGGCTTCGGCTTCATTCAGCCGGATGACGGCGGCCAGGACGTGTTCGTGCACGTCTCGGCGGTGGAGCGCGCGGGCCTCGGCGCCCTGCACGAAGGTCAGCGGGTGGCCTACGAGCTCGAGCAGGACCGGCGCAGCGGAAAGACCTCCGCCGTCAACCTGCAGCTGCTTTAAGGCCTTTATCCACAATCCGAAGCGGAACAAGCTGCGCTTCTATCGGTTCTAAGCGGCCGAGGGGGGAGCGCAGCATGGCGGGCCGTTCGATCCATAGCCGCCCGGCCGACCGATGAGGCGGCCCGGCGACGGCGTGGGCGCGCTTTCGGCCTGGCTGCCCGTCCGTCCAGGCCCCCTGGCTGCAGCCCTGGCCCTCGCCGCCCTCTACTGGGCCGCCGCGGTGGCGGGGCTGCGGTTCGCCGCCGTGCCGGGCGCCGGCACGCCCTTCTGGCCGGCGGCCGGCGTCGCCCTGGCCTTCCTGGTCCTGGGCGGGGCGCGCCTGTGGCCGGGGATCGTGCTCGGCCGCCTGATGGCCGCCTTCACGGTCCAGTCGTCCCTGCCGCTGTGGGCGGATCTGGTCGTCGCATTCGGCACGGCCCTGGGGGCGGTGGTCCCGGTGCTGCTGCTCGGTCCCCTGCGACTGGAGCCGAGGCTCGACCAGCTCAAGGGCATGCTGTGGCTCGTGCTCGGCGGGGGCGTCGCCGGCGCGACCATCTCCATGGGCTCCGGCGCGCTTGCGCTCGGCGCCAGCGGCGTCTCCGGACCGACCTACGTCGCGGCCCTGCAGAACTGGTGGTTCGGCTTCCTGACCGGCGTCCTGATCCTGGCGCCGCCCATTCTGGCCTGGGCCCGGCGCCGCGCGGCCATGCGCCTGTCGGACGGAATCCATCTGGCGGCGACGGTCCTGGCGAGCACGGCGCTCGCCTATCTGGTCTTCCTTCGGCCGGACCTCGATCCGTCGCGCGCCTGGGCGACGTTTCCGGCCCTCGTCTGGGCGGCGCTGGCGTTCGGCGCGCCCGGCGCCGCCCTCGCCCTCGTGGCGACGGGCGGCACGGCCGTGGCCGCCGCGGTGATGGGCGTGGGGCCCTTCGCCCTGACCGAATCCGCTTCGGCCCGCGTGTTGCTCACCCAGGAATTCATCGCCGTCATGGCCGCGACGGTGCTGATCCTGGCCGCGGTGGGCGACGAGCGGCGCAATCAGGAGCAGCTGCGCCGCAGCGAGCGGCGCCTGCGGGCGGAGACCGAGGCGCTGGAGATCCTGAACGCGACCGGCGCCGCCATCGCCGCGGAGCTGGACCTCGACAAGGCCGTCCAGGTGGTCACCGACGCGGGCGTCTCCCTCAGCGGCGCGCGGTTCGGGGCCTTCTTCTACAACGTACCCGCGGAGTCCGGCGGGTCGTACATGCTCTACGCACTTTCCGGCGCGCCGCGCTCGGCTTTCGAGAAGTTCGGCCACCCCCGAGCCACCGCCGTGTTCGCCCCCACCTTCAAGGGCGAGGGCGTGGTTCGCGTCCACGACATCACCCAAGATCCGAGATACGGGCGCGAAGCGCCGCACTTCGGCATGCCCGCGGGGCACCTTCCCGTGCGGGCCTATCTCGCCATGCCGGTGAGGTCGCGGTCCGGCGAGGTGATCGGCGGCCTCTTCTTCGGGCACCCGGAGCCCGGGGTCTTCACCGAACGGGCGGAACGCCTGATCGCCGGCTTGGCGGCCCAGGCGGCGATCGCCATCGACAATGCGCGCCTCTTCCAGGCGGCGCAGCGCGAGCTCGCCGAGCGCGCCCGCGCCGAACAGCGCCAGCAGCTCCTGATCAATGAGCTGAACCACCGAGTGAAGAACACCCTGGCCACGGTGCAGTCGATCGGCGCCCAGACTCTGCGCGCCTCCCGAGACGTCACCGAGGCGCGGGACGCCTATGAAGCGCGGCTGATGGCCCTTTCGGCCGCCCACAACCTCCTGACCGCCCGGCGCTGGGAGAGCGCCGAACTGCGCGAGATGATCGAAGGCGCCGTCTCGCCCTTCGAAACGGAACCCACGTCCCGGTTCCGGCTGGCCGGCCCGCAGGTGGAGCTGGAGCCCGCCAGCGCGCTCGCCCTGGCCATGGCGCTGCACGAGCTCGGCACCAACGCCGTGAAGTACGGCGCGCTCCGGGAGCCCGACGGTCGTGTCGAGGTCGGATGGCGCCTCTCCGACGGCGTTCTGGAGCTGATCTGGCGCGAGACGGGCGGCCCGCAGGTGGCGCCCCCGGAGCGCCAGGGCTTCGGCTCTCGCCTTCTCGAACGCAGCCTCGCACGGGAGCTCGGCGGGGCGGTCCGGCTCTCGTTCCCGCCGGAAGGCGTAAGGTGCGAGATCCGGTTTCCTCTGCCCGACGCAGGGTCCGGCCCCCTCGGCGCCCAGGCCTGATCGCCCCTTCCCCCTGTGGCGCGTGCGACACGCCCGCCCCGCATTCGGCGAATGCGACTTCGCGCCCATTGCGGCGGCGCGGGCCAAGCATCATCTAGGTTGAAGCGCAGACCCTCCCCGGCCGGCGCGTCCCTGAAAACCGGGTAGCAACGTGGCTCAGCCTTTCGAGGACTCGCCGCGTGGGGTCGTCTGGCGGATCGCCAGCGCCGTGCGCGAAGAATCCGCCGACCACATAACCTTGTCGGGCGTCCTCGAACGTCTGGGCTCGCGCGCGGGCGGCTACGTGCTGCTCCTGCTGGCCCTGCCCGCCTGCATGCCCGGCGTGCCGGGCATGACCTCGATCTTCGGCGTGCCGCTGGCGCTGCTCGGTATCCAGATGATCCGCGGCGGCGGCGCACGCCTGCCCGATTTCATCGCGCGACGCCCCCTGCCCCGCGCCGGCGCCCTGAAGGCGTTGGAGACGGCGGCGGCCCGCCTGCGCCCGCTGGAGCGGCGGCTGCGGCCCCGCTGGAGCCTGATCACCCATCCGGGCGCCGAACGCCTGCTGGGCGCGCTGATCCTTGCGCTCGCCCTCCTGATCGCCGTTCCCCTGCCGATGACCAACATGGCGCCGGCCTTCGGGGCGACCATCATCGGCCTCGGCCTGGCGGCCGGCGACGGCCTCGTCGTCGCCTTGGGCGTGATCCTCGGCCTCGGCTCGGTGGTCTTCGTGGGCGGGCTGACCCTGGCGGCCGTCGCCGTGGCCCTGCCCGCCTGAAGATTGCGGCCTAGTCCTTCGCGCGTTCCAGGTAGCTGTTGTCCTCGGTGAGGATCACCACCTTGGTGCCTACGGTGATGTAGGGCGGCACCATGGTGCGGACGCCGTTGGAGAGCACGGCCGGCTTGTAGGAGGAGGAGGCGGTCTGACCCTTCACCGACGGCTCGGTGTCGACGATCTCAAGCGAGACCGTGCGGGGCAGCTCGAGTGCGATCGGATTGCCCTCGTGGGTGGAGAGCATCACCGTCATGCCCTCCTGCAGATAGGGCGCGGAGTCGCCGACCATGTCCGCGGAAGCGGTGAGCTGGTCGTAGGTCTCCGGGTTCATGAAGTGGAAGCCGTCGCCGTCCTGATAGAGGAAGGTGTGGGGCCGGTCGTCGACCACGGCCTTCTCCACCTGCTCGGTGGTCCGGTAGCGCTCGGAGATCTTCACCCCGTCGGAGATGCGGCGCATGTTCAGCTGGGTGACCGGCGTGCCCTTGCCGGGATGGATGTTCTCGGCGCTCAGGACGACGTAGAGCTTGCCGTCGAGATCGACCACATTGCCCTTCCGGAGCGAGCTGGCGATAACCTTCACGTCTTTGGTTCCTCGTATCGGCGCGCGCGCCTGCGATGAATGGCTTGTTCGGGCGCTGCTATAATGATCCTGGCCGATATCGCTAGTCTCCGCGCGCCCTGCGCGACGGTTTGCGTAGGCGAAGCCGGGTGACCGAGCCGCCCTCCGAAGCCTGGTGGCGGCGCGAAGCGCATCAGGACCGACGTCCGTTTCTCACCGTCCGCAACCGGATCAAGGCGGCCCTGCGCCGACATTTCGAGGGCCAGGGCTTCACGGAGGTGGAGGCGGCCGCCCTGCAGGTTTCTCCGGGGAACGAAGCACATCTGCACGCCTTCGCCACCGAGATCCTCGGGCCCGATGGCCAGGCGCGGGCGCTCTACCTGCACACCTCGCCTGAGTTCGCCTGCAAGAAGCTGCTGGCCGCCGGCGAGACGCAGATCTTCGACTTCGCCAGGGTCTGGCGCAATCGCGAGCGCGGCCCTCTGCACCATCCGGAGTTCACCCTGCTGGAGTGGTACCGGGCCGACACGCCCTACGAAACGCTGATGGACGATTGCGCGGACCTCTTGCGTATCGCCGCCGAAACGGCGGGGACCAGGACCTTCGCCTGGCGCGGCCGGGAGGCCGATCCCTTCGCTGAGCCCGAGCGGATCACCGTCGCCGAAGCCTTCGAACGGTTCGCCGGAATCGACCTGCTGGCTTCGGTGGCGGAAGGCGGCGCGACCGACCGCGCCAGGCTGGCGGCCGAGGCCGCGGCGGCCGGTGTGCGCGTGGCGGCCGACGACACCTGGGCCGACGTCTTCAGCCGGGTGATCGTCGAGCGCGTGGAGCCGCAGCTGGGGATCGGCCGACCTTCGATCCTCTGCGCGTACCCCGTCGCCGAGGCCGCGCTGGCCCGTCCCAAGCCTGGCGACCGCCGCGTGGCCGAGCGCTTCGAGCTCTATGTCTGCGGGGTGGAGCTGGCCAACGCCTTCGGGGAACTGACCGACCCCGCCGAGCAGCGGCGGCGGTTCGAGGCCGAGATGGACGAGAAGGCCCGGGTCTACGGCGAGCGCTATCCCATCGACGAGGATTTCCTGGCGGCGCTGGCGCACATGCCGCCCGCCGCCGGCGCGGCCCTCGGCTTCGACCGCCTGGTCATGCTGGCCGCCGGCGCCCAGCGGATCGAGCAGGTGCTCTGGACGCCGGTTGCGTGAGCCAGTCGGCGACGAAGTCAAAACCCCCTCAGTCAGGCCTTCGGCCAGCTCTCCCAGCGGGGGAGGATTTTGGCGCTGAACAGCCCCCTCTGAGGGAGGTGGCGCGCCGAGCAACAGCGACGCATGACGGAGGGGGAGCGCCTGAAGTCGACGCCGCATTGCGTGCGCCTTGCCCTTCGCCCATATGGGCGCTGCCCATGCCCGCCGCCCAGACCCTTCGCAGCCCGGAAGCCCTCGCCTCGGCGGGGCTTGTTCCGCCCGAGCGGGTCGCCGCCCTGGAGGCGGTGGCCGCGCGCTATGCGGTGGCGGTGACGCCGACGGTCGCCGAACTGATCGACGCCGACAACCCGGCCGACCCAATCGCGCGCCAGTTCCTGCCCGACCCGGCGGAGCTCGAGGTGCTACCGGTCGAAGACCCCGACCCCATCGGGGACGACGCCCATAGCCCGGTGGAAGGGATCGTCCATCGCTATCCCGACCGGGTGCTTCTGAAGATCACCCACACCTGCGCGGTCTATTGCCGGTTCTGCTTCCGGCGCGAGCGGGTGGGGCCGCAAGGCGAGCCGCCGCTCGCCGGGGAGGCGCTCGATCGCGCCCTCAACTACATCGCCGAACGGCCGGAAATCTGGGAGGTGATCGTCACCGGTGGGGACCCCTTCGTGCTGTCGGGGCGACGCCTGGGCACGCTGATGCGGCGGCTTGCGGCCATCGACCACGTGAAGGTCGTGCGCTTCCATACCCGCGTGCCGGTCGTCGATCCCACCGGCGTGGACGAGGATCTGCTGGCGGCCCTGAAAACCCCCGGTCCCACGGTCTATGTCGCGGTGCACGCCAATCACCCGAGGGAGATGACGCCAGAAGCGCGGGCGGCCTGCGCGCGGCTGTTCGAGGCCGGCGTCGCCCTGGTCAGCCAGACCGTGCTGCTGCGCGGCGTGAACGACGACGTCGAGACCCTCGGCGCTCTAATGCGGGCCTTCGTGGAGGCCAGGGTGAAGCCCTACTACCTGCATCACGGCGATCTCGCGCCCGGCACGGCCCACTTGCGCACCAGCCTCGAGGAAGGCCAGGCGCTCATGCGCGCCTTGCGGGGCCGTTACTCCGGTCTCTGCCAGCCGACGTATGTGCTCGACATCCCCGGCGGACACGGCAAGGCGCCGGCAGGCCCCGCCTATATCGCGCCCGCTGACGTCGGCCATCGCGTTGAAGACCCGCAGGGAACCTCGCACGTCTATCCCCGTTGACGGCGCCGGAGTTGCACGGCGTCCCGTGCAACCGTTCACGAGGGTCAAAATGATGCAGGAAAGCACCGCCACGGCCGTCGTCTTCGCCGTGATCATTCTTTCGGGGCTGATCGGCGCCGCCGCGGCCGTCTGGTTCGAAATCCGCCGCTCTTGATCCTTCGGCGAAGGCTTGCCTAGGCGGCCTCTCCCAGGACCTGTTCGAGAACGCCGATGAACTCCTCCGGCTTGAACGGCTTGGAGACGAAGGCGTCCATGCCCGCCTGGAGGCATGCCTCCCGATCGCTCGCCATGGCGTTGGCGGTCATGGCGACGATGGGAACGCACGCGCCTGCGCCTGGTAGGGCGCGGATGCGGCGCGTGGCCTCAAGCCCATCCATCTCTGGCATATGGACGTCCATCAGGATCAGGTCGTAGGCGTGCGCCGTTGCGGCGGCGACGGCTTCCTTCCCATTCTTGGCGCAGGTCACAGCAAAGCCGACCTGCTTGAGTATCTCCGTCGCGAGCAGAATGTTGACATCGTTGTCCTCCACCAGGAGCACCCGAGCCAGCCGCCCGTCCTCCAGCGAGAGCGGAACCGGCGCCTCGACTTGCGGATCGGCCCGCCCGAGCATCAGCGCGCCGATCCGCTCCACCAGTTCAGCGCGCCGAACGGGTTTGGCGAGGAAGAGGTCATAACCCGACCTGTCCTGCGGCGGTCCCCCCATGGAAGAGGCGAGCACCACCTTCGGCTGGGCGTAGTCGGCGGCCCGCAGCCGCGCGATCACATCTTCACCTGAGAGCTCCGGCATCTGATGGTCGATCAGGATGAGGTCGAAGGGGCGGTCGCTCTGCTGGATCCGGTCGAGGCGCTCAAGCGCCTGCGCGCCGCTGGCTGCTTCCTCGACCAGGGCGCCTTCCTGCAGCAGTTGCTCACGGAAGACGGTGCGATTGATCGCCAGATCGTCGACGACCAGGACCCTCAGGCCTTCGAGGCGGCAGTTCCTCCGGCGTTCGCCCATCGCCTCGCCGGCCTCGAACTCGACCTCGAACCAGAAGATGCTGCCGCCCCCCGGACGGTCTTCGACGCCGATCTGGCCGCCCATGAGTTCGATGAGCTGGCGCGAGATCGAGAGGCCGAGGCCCGTGCCGCCGTACCTGCGGGTGGTGGAGCTGTCGGCCTGTTCAAAATTGCGGAACAGGCGACCCTTCTGTTCGGCGCTCAGGCCGATGCCGGTGTCCTGTACCTCCACACGCACGCGCAGCCTGCCGCTCTCTCCCGGATAGGCCCGCGCCTCGACGGCGACATGCCCCTCCTCGGTGAATTTGACGGCGTTCGATGCGAGGTTGAGCAAGACCTGGCGCAGGCGCAGCGGATCGCCCTTGATCGGCGCGGACGCGCTCTCCTCCACAAGACAGGCGATTTCCAGTCGCTTCTCCGAGGCCTTTGGCGACAGGAGCACGACCACATCCTCAATGACCTCGGGAAGCGAGAGGTCGACGGTCTCGAGCTCGACCTTCCCTGCCTCCAGCTTCGAGAGATCGAGGATGTCGTTGATGATGTCCAGGAGTGCGTCGGCGGAGACTTTCACGGCCTCTGCGTAGCGGCGCTGGTCGGCCGACAAATCGGTTCGCAAGAGCAGGTCGTTCATACCGATCACCCCGTTCATCGGGGTGCGGATCTCGTGGCTCATATTGGCAAGGAACTGGCTCTTGACCCGATTGGCCTCCTCGGCGGCGTCCTTCGCCCGCAATAGCATCTGTTCGGCCTGTTTTCGGGCGGTGATGTTCTGGAGCGCCCCGACGACGCGCAGAGGCTTTCCGTCGGCTCCCACGTCCACCTGAAGATTGCACGCGGCCCATATCTCCTGGCCGTCCGGACGCGCCACGCGGTACTCAGGATGGAACGGGGCTCGCCCTTTGAGGTACGCGATCCAGGCGTCCTTCACAGTCTCGCGGTCGCGGGGATCGATTGTGGAGAAGATGTCGGCCTCCAGCTCCTCATAGGTTTTCGGCGTGGCGAAGAAGGTGTCCTCCCCGCCGGACTTGAAGAGCTCCCGCCGCTCATAGTCCATTTCCCAGACATGCATCTGAGCCATCTGCATGGCGAGGTTCAGCCGCCCCTCCGACCGCGCCAGCCAAGCCTGCGCCTCCTGGGCGCTCCGCTCGGCGGCTTCGGATCGCGCGACCGCGGCCTTCAACTCGGCCATCGCCCGTTGCGACTGCTCCGTCGCCTGGACAGCGGCGGCGATGAGGCGACGGGTGGCCAGGGCGATGAGGAGCGCAGTGAAGAGGAAGCCGGCCAGGCTGAACATCAGACCTACGCCCGGCCGCAGAGTCCCCTGCGGCAAGGCGACGGCCAAGGCGCCCAGGATCGCCGGCGAGGCGGTTGCGAACCAAACCCCCATGGACGCCCAACCCGCCGAGGCGGCCGTCGCCGCCAGCGACGCCGCCGTGAGCGCCAGGAAAGCGTAGGAGGCGGGGGAATCGTTGAGGAGGATGGCGCCGATCGGGGCGGCCACCCATCCGCTCGACCGGATGAAACAGCAGACCACAAGCCTACGCACGCCGGCCTTGTTCGGCAGTTCGTTGGCGCTCGGCAGCCAGCGCGCATAGAGGCGGCCAAGCACGAGATCGAGGGCGAAGGACGCGATGAACCACACCGCCGCAAAGCTCGGCGACGCAAGCAGAGCCGCCGCGGCCGCCGTGACGAGATTGAAGGCCAATGACACCTGCCACGGCAGTCGCAGGCCCTGCAGAGTCAGGGCGTAGGATCGTTCCACGCCATCGGCGAATGTGACGGGTGCTGTGGTTTCGGCCGACGCCAAGGCGCCCTCCCGTTTTCCTACCAAGCTTTAGAATTAACCGGCTCCGGTTAACCGCCCCCACCCTGGGGCTCGCCGTGGGTGCGGCGCCTTGCCACGGGTGGGAGCTCGAGTTCAGCCGCGCGGGCCGCGCTTGCCAAGGGCGCAAGGAAGACTACGGTTAAGGAGCAAAATCAGTTCAGGTCGCGTTCAGAATCGACCTGAAAAGCTCAGGCACTGTGGGGTTGGGCGGACGCGCTTATCTGCTTCCCGCCTTCTGTTCTTGTCATTCAGCGTAAGAATCTTGCGGAGATTTTTTCCGCAAGACGGCGATTTCGTTCGCCTTTCCGAAGATTTGATCTTCGCACGCCGACTTGAGGGTGGGACTTGCCATGAGACGCTTCGCACTGGCCGCGCTTGCACTTTTCGCCGTCGCCGGACCCGCCGGCGCCCAGGCCTTGAAGGTTAGCCCGGAGGTCCACGGGACCTATGCGCCGGCGGGCGACTGCACGAAGCTTCCGCGGGTCCTGGTGGACGCCGGAGGCATCCGGGTGGAGACGGCGACCGGCCGAACCGGCCCTCTCGCCCACGACGTCTGCTACTCCTGCGCCGGCGGCGCTCAGTACAGCGGCATCCAGCAGTGGGCCTATTTCAAGTACGGCAAGGATCGCTGGGGCGGCGACTACATGCCGGTCGTCATGATGTTCAACGCCGACGAAATCGCCGGGCGCATGCAGGTCGAGCTGGACAATCCGCAAAACACGCCGCTGGGCGCGGCGATGACCGAGGTGGCGCGCGCCAAGAGCTTCCGGCGCTGCCAGGCCGGCGCCGCGCCCGCCCGCCCGGCGCCGGCGCCCTCTTCGCAGCCGCCGCCCAAGGCCTCCGCCGCCCCGCCCCCCGCTGCCGCGCGCAGCCCGGCCGACGAGTTCGCCGGCCTGCTGACGTCGCTGATGCATCCCGCCTCGGAGCCCGCCAACACCTTTCCGGACTGGCGCGATCTGGAAGCGGCGCGGCCGGTGCGCTGGGCGGCCTTGCCTCCGGAGTCCCTGGACCGGCCCATGGAGGGGCGCTTCTACTTCCGCCGCGCCGGAACCGCCCAGGTCGGGGGACGGCCGGTCAAGATCCTGGCCGGCGGCGCACGAACGATGGTCTTCCTCCTCTATTTCCGCAACGACGGCGCGCCCTTCGGCGAGGAGGCGGTCGTGGCCGCGTTGCGCAAGCAGGGGCTCAGCGTGGTCAAGGCGCGCTGCACCATCAACCGCTCGGCGCCGGCCCCGCAATGGTACCGCTTAAGCGGCGGCGGCAAACACCAGGCCATGCTGTGGATCGCGCCCGCGCGGGGCGGCGCCCAGCCGTGGGAAGGCTTCAACCTGAACCTCGAAGGCCAGCTCGATCCCATGACGCCCGCCGAACGCGCGGTCTACACCGATCGCTGCACCTGACGCCGGCGCACCAGGCTTCTCCGTCACATCATCGAGAACAAGGGGGTTTTTCGACATGGCGCTCAGCACTCTGACCGGGGCCGTCAGCGGCATCCGGCATTCGACGGAGACGCGCGGCACGGTAGGCCGCAATGGCGGCTCGGTGCACACCGGCCAGGTCATCGCCTTCCGGGTCGACGACCGGTCGGCCCAGATCAAGCTGGCCGACGTGCCCGACATTCGCGACGGAGACCAGGTGACCCTGGCCGGCAGCGAGAAGAATGGCGTCTTCAAGGCCCTGGCCCTGCGCAACGACCAGACGCGGGCGGTCTACAGCATTCCGACGACGGCGGGGTACATGATGGGCGCGGCGCTGATCGTGCTCGGCGTCCTCACCCTGTTCATCCTGGTCGGCGTGGTCTTCATCGCCGGCGGGGCCTGGACGCTCTACGAGGCCTCGAACTACAGCCGCGCCGCGAACATGCTGAAGGCCTGAGGCCGATCAGGCCTGACAGGCGGCGAGGTCGTCGTCCGGCTTCTCAAGCGGGACGCAGGCGGCGGCGACCGCGGCGAAGAGGGCGTCGGGGACGATCGGCTTGGCGATATGGCCGTCGAACCCGGCGGCGAGATAGCTCTCGATCTGGTGGGTCATGGCGTTGGCCGATACGGCGTGGATCGGGACGGGCGCATCGCCGCGCACCCGGGCGAGGCGGCGGATTTCCTGCATCGCCTCGACGCCGCTCATCTCCGGCATCTGTATGTCCATGAGGATGAGGTCGAAGGCCTGGGCCTCATAGGCGACGACCGCCGCGCGGCCGTCGTCCGCCATGTGCAGAGCCACCCCCAGCGGCTCCAGCAGGGAGCGCAGGATCAGCTGGTTGACGGCGTTGTCCTCGGCGGCCAGCACGCGCAGCCCGGCGAGCATCAGGGCGCCGTCGGAACGGACGGGAGCGGCGTCCGCCAGGCCCTGCTCATCGCAGACCAGCGGCAGGTGGAAGGTGAAGCAAGCGCCCTCCCCTTCCCGGCTTTCCACCGTCAACTCGCCACCCATCAGGCGCACGAGTTCGCGGGAAATGGCTAGGCCCAGGCCCGTCCCCCCGTGGCGGCGCGTCGTGGACACGTCGCCCTGCTGGAATTTCTCGAACAGGGCCGGCAGCAGCTCGGCGGCGATGCCCGGTCCGGTGTCGCTGACGGAGAAGGCGACCGCGTCGGGGCCGGCGGAGACCGCCACCCGCACGTCCCCGGCGTGGGTGAACTTCACGGCGTTGGAGACGAGGTTGCTCAGCACCTGACGCAGCCGCGACGCGTCGCCGAACCAGCGGCCTTCGGCCTCCGCAGCGATGTCGAGGCCAAGGGTCACGTCCTTCTGGGCGGCGATCGGCACGAAGGGGCGGCAGGCGGCCTCCACCGCCGGCCGCAGATCGAAAGGATGATGGTCGATCTCCAGTCGGCCGGCCTCGATCTTGGAGATGTCGAGCACGTCGTTCAGCACCGCCATGAGGAGTTCGCCGGACTCCTGGATCACCTTGAGGCGCGCCCGCTGGTCCGGATCGAGGTCGCCGCGCGCCATGACGTGGGCCATGCCGAGCACGCCGTTCAGAGGAGTCCGGATCTCGTGGCTCATATTGGCCAGGAAGGCGCTCTTGGCCTGGCTGGCGGCCTCGGCCTGCGCGAAGGCCGCACGCAGCCGCTCGGCGGCCTCCCGCTCGGCGGTGACGTCGTGGATCACCGTCACCAGATGCTTGGGGCCTCTTGGATCGAAGGTGGCGACGGCGGCGGCCTTCACGTGGCGGACGCCGCCGGGTCCGGGAACCGGCGTCTCCGGCCCCGTCTGGACTCTGGGTGAGGCGAGCGCCGCCTGATCGACGTTCAGCACCGCCTCGACGACTGCGGAGCCGAGCACCTCGGCGGGCCTGCGGCCGATGGCGGCCTCGGGATCCACGCCCAGCACCTCCTGGGCCGCCCGATTGACGCGTACGAACCGGCCGTCGGACGCGTTCCGCACGAGCAAGGCCGTGGGCAGCATGTCGATGACCGTATCCAGCAAGGTGCGCTCGCTGGAGGCGGTGGCGAGCGCGCGGCGCAGGTCGCGCGCCACCGAAGCGCCCCGGTTCGTGGCGATCACCGTGTGGACCACGTAGATGAGGCTGCCCACCGTCACGCACATGGCGCCGAGGAGACCTCCATCGGTGGTCGAGACGGAGAGCCAGGGCAAGGCCAGAAGGGTCGCCAGATGCGGCGGCCAGGCGAGGAGCATGGCCCGCGGCCCGCGCTGGGTGTTCATGGCCACATTCAACAGGCAGCCGGCGGGGATCAGATAGGCGGTGAGCTTGGCGAACAGACCGGGGTCGGCCCACATGTAGAAGCTGATCGGACCGAACGCCGCGGCGTTGACGAAGAGATTCAGGCCGTAGACCAGACGCTCGCCTCGGCCGATCTGGTGATCGGCGCGGCCCAGGAAACGGCCGACCAGCGCGATATCCATGAGCTGGGTCGCGGCCACGGCGGTCAGCCAGAAGGCTGGAAAGAGGCCGGGCCGCAACGCCGCGGCGAGGGCGGCCAACAGGACAGCCAGGCCCAGCCGAGTACCCAACTCGCGGCGGCGGATCGCCACGAATTCATCGAAGATGCGGCGTTCGGCCATGGATCCTCCCGGACCCAGGGTGGTCGGGAGGTCTGAACAAGCCGTTGAATTGCCGAATCTTAGTCGGATCTAGCGGCGATGCCGCGGCCAGTTCTCGCGTTGATCGCGGCCCTCGGTGGGGCTCGGGCTGTCGGTGGCGTGGGACTTGGAGCTGCGCATGCCGTCCACATGGCTGTGCTTCTCATCCCGCTCGCCGCCGCCGCCGGAGACCTGGCTCACCGGCGGATTGGTCGGCGTTCCGTCCGGCCGCCGGTCGGCCTTCTCGGGCATGGGCTTGGAGCGGTCCTCATGGCTGGCGCCGGGACCGCCCCAGCGTTGGGTATTGGGATGCTTTTCGGGCATGGCGCGAACCTCAGCGTCCGGTCAGTTTCCGACCGGCCATCAGACCGAGCGCCAGGAACACGATGAAGCCGATGACGAAGAGGCCGAAGAGCACCTGGGCGATGCCGGCCGCGGCGCCGGCGACGCCGGTAAAGCCGAAGACGCCCGCCACGACGGCGACCACGGCGAAGATGAGAGCCCATTTGAGCATGTGGCATTCCTTTCGTGAGACGCTTTGAAAGGGAATGGGCGAAGCTCGCCGAGGTTCGCGCCTCGGCATCAAGAATTCGGGATTGCGCACCTATTCCTGGACATCCCGCGCGGCCTCCCAGCTGGGTTCTTCATAGGGGCGTAGGCCGCCGTCCAGCAATTGCGCCCATAGGGCATCGGCGCTCTCGGCGAAGGTGAAGAGCTTCAGGTCCTCAGGCGCGATCATGCCGGCCTCGGCCAGGCTCTCGAAACTGATCACGCTTCGCCAATAGGCCTCGTCGAAGAGCGCGATCGGAATGGGCGGCGCCTTGGCGGTCTGGCGCAGGGTGAGCAGTTCGAAGAGTTCGTCGAGAGTCCCGAAGCCGCCGGGGAAGATCACCAGCGCATTGGCCCGCATGGCCAGGTGCATCTTGCGCATGGCGAAGTAGTGGAAGCGGAAGGTCAGGTCCGGCGTCGAATAGGGATTGGGCTCCTGCTCGTGCGGCAGGGTGATGTTGAAGCCGACGGAGGGCGCGCCGGCGTCCAGGGCGCCGCGGTTGGCCGCCTCCATGATCCCGGGCCCGCCCCCCGTGGCGATCACATTGTGGCGCTTGCCCTGGTTGGCGATCAGCGCGCCGCCGCGTTCCGAAGCGATCCGGCCGAAGGCCCGCGCCTCGCCGTACCAGCGGGCGTGCCGGGGATCGCCGTTCTCGCCGACCCTGGCGCTGCCGAACACGACGATGGTCGATTCCACGCCCCAGGCGCGCAACGCCTCGTCGGCCTTGGCGAACTCCAGCAGGAAGCGCACGCCGCGCATCGAGTCCCCCAGCATGAAGTCCTGATCCAGCGCGGCCAGGCGATAGGAGGGGGAAGCCAGGTGCGGTTCGTTCGACGGGGGACTCGTCATGACGGCTCCTTGCGGGTGGGAAGCGTCAAGTCCGACATCGGCCGCCCGGACGCAAGGGCTCCCGGCGCCTTCACCCGACGCCGCAGGAGTGCTCTGATGCGGCTCCCAACCCTGCGCCCGGACGCCGGGCGGGAGGACATCAATGGCGATCCCACGCTTCGTCGGCCTTGCGTTTGCAACCCTGCTGGGGGCCTGCACCCAGGGCTCGCCCGACCCCTTCGCCGGCTTCGGGCCAGATCCCGCCTTGCCCGGCCCGCAGACCGGCGGCCTGCCGGTGCTGAACGCTCGCAAGGCCGTGGGTTGGCCGCCGGGCGCAGCGCCGGTCGCGCCGGACGGCTTCGTCGTCACGCGGTACGCCACGCTGGATCATCCACGCTGGCTGCATGTGCTGCCCAACGGGGACGTTCTGGCCGCCCAGTCTTCCTCCGAGCCAAAGCCCCCTAAGGGGATCCAAGGCATCATCGCCAACTGGCTGCAGAAGAAGGCCGGCGCTGCTCAGGAGAGCCCCAACCGCATCACCCTGCTGCGCGACGCCGACGGCGACGGGATCGCCGAGATGCAGGAGGTGTTCGCCCAAGATCTGAAGCGTCCCTTCGGGATGGCGCTGGTGGGAAGCGACCTCTACGTGGCCCTGGACGACGCCGTCGTCCGCCTGCCCTACGCCGAGGGCCGGACCCGCGCGGCCGGGCCGCCGCAGAAGATCTTCGACCTGCCGGGCGAGCCGCTCAACCACCACTGGACCAAGAACATCATCGCAAGCCCGGACGGCGCCCGCCTCTACGCGGCCGTCGGCTCCAACTCGAACATCGGCGAGAACGGCATGGAGATCGAAGCCGGGCGGGCGGCGGTGTGGGAGTTCGCCCTGCCCGCGGGACCCGGCCGCGTCTATGCCTCGGGCCTGCGCAATCCCGTGGGCCTGGATTTCGAGCCGGTCACCGGCGTGCTTTGGACCGCGGTCAACGAGCGGGACATGATCGGCCACGACCTCGTACCCGACTACATGACCGGCCTGAAGGACGGCGGCTTCTATGGCTGGCCCTACAGCTATTTCGGCCAGCACGTGGATGAGCGGGTGAAGCCGCCCCGGCCCGACCTGGTCGCCCAGGCCATCAAGCCCGACTATGGGCTCGGCTCGCACACCGCCTCCTTAGGCTTGGTCTTCTATCGCGCCGAGGCGTTCCCGGAGCGCTATCGCGGCGGCGCCTTCGTCGGCCAGCACGGCTCCTGGAACCGGCGCCCGCCCAGCGGATACCGTGTGGCCTTCATCCCCTTCGAGAACGGCCGGCCGACGGGGCCGCCGGAGGCCTTCCTCGGCGGCTTCCTCAATTCCAAGGACGAGGCGCAGGGGCGGCCCGTCGGGCTTGCGGTCGATTCCCGCGGCGCGCTCCTGGTGGCCGACGATGCGGGCGATGCGATCTGGCGGGTGGCCCCGCGTCCAGCCACACGGCCGGTGCGGGCGCCTTGAAATCCAGGCGCAGCCCTGCTGCTCGCGAGGGTGTTATCCTAAAAAGCTTGAACATGGCGACGTAATCGGCATCCAAGGCGCGGGCGCCCGGAGCGCCGGGCCTATCTGGAGTCTTGGATGATCCTGGCGCTTCTGGCGCTCACGCCCTTTCTCGGAGCCGGCTTGGCCTTTCTGATGGGGGGCGCGGGGCGCATGGCCAGCGCCGGGGCCGCCCTGGCCGCGACCCTGCTCGCCCTGCTGCTGCTGCTCGGCCAGGCGCCGGCGGTGTTCTCGGGCGAAATCGTGCGGGCCGGCGTCGACTGGGTCCCTTCGCTGGGCCTTCGCGCCAGCCTGTTCGTCGATCCCCTGGGCTTCATGTTCGCCAGCCTGATCTTAGGCATCGGCCTGCTGATCGTGATCTATGCGCAGAACTATCTGGGCAAGGGCGATTCCAAGCCGCGGTTCTTCGGCTATCTGCTGCTGTTCCAAGGGGCGATGCTCGGCATCGTCATCTCCGACAACGTGCTGATGCTGCTGGTCTTCTGGGAGCTGACCAGCCTGTCGTCCTTCCTGCTGATCGGGTTTTGGCAGGACCGCCCGGAAAGCCGGCAGGGCGCGCGCCTGGCGCTCGCCATCACTGGCGGCGGCGGCCTGGCCCTGATGGCGGGCCTGCTGATCCTGGGCTCTATCGTAGGGTCGTACGAGCTCTCGACGATCCTGCAGAACCGCGAGCTGATCCAGGCTTCGCCGCTCTATCTGCCGGCCCTGCTGCTGATCCTGCTGGGCTGCTTCGCCAAGTCGGCCCAGTTCCCCTTCCACTTCTGGCTGCCGCACGCCATGGCCGCGCCGACGCCGGTCAGCGCCTATCTGCATTCGGCGACCATGGTGAAGGCGGGCGTCTTCCTGCTGGCGCGGCTGTGGCCGGTGCTCGCCGGCACCGAGGCCTGGTTCTACATCGTCACCCTGACCGGCCTGACCACGCTTCTGATCGGGGCGGCCGTGGCCCTCTTCAAGGACGACCTGAAGGCGCTGCTGGCCTACTCCACCATCAGCCATCTCGGCCTGCTGACCATGCTGCTGGGCTTCGGGACGCCGATGGCGGCGGTGACGGCGGTGTTCCACGTGCTGAACCACGCCGCCTTCAAGGCTGCGCTCTTCATGAACGCCGGGATCGTCGACCACGAGACCCATACGCGCGACATCAAGCAGATGGGGGGCCTAGCCAAGCTGATGCCGATCTCGGCAGGCATCGCCGTCCTAGCCGGCGGCGCCATGGCCGGCCTGCCGCCGCTCAACGGCTTCATCTCCAAGGAAATGATGCTGGAGGAGGCCCTGCACACGCCGGTGGCGGGCCAAGCCTGGCTGCTGCCGGCCCTGACCGGGCTGGGCGCCCTGCTCTCGGCGGCCTATTCGCTGCGCTACATCTGGGGCGTTTATTTCGCACCGGCGGGATCCGCGGCCGCAGGCAAACCGCACGATCCGCCGCCTGGTCTATGGGGGCCTTCGGGCCTTCTGGCGATCGTCGTCGTCGCGGTGGGGCTGGCGCCCGCCCTGATCGCCGGCCCCCTGGTGCTCGCCGCCTCGGGCGCCGTGATCGGAGCGACGCCTCCGGAGTTCACCTTGAAGCTCTGGCACGGGTTTGCGCCGGCCCTGTTCATCAGCCTGGGCGCCCTGGCCGGCGGCGCGCTGTTGCTGCGCGCCTATCCGCGCGTCCTGGCCGTCTGGTCGCGCCTGTTGTTGCCCGACGCCAAGCGGCTGTTCGAGACCGGGCTCGACGCCGCACGCCGGCTTGCGGACCTGGCGACGCGGTTCGTCCATGACGGCTCCCTGCAGCGGCAGCTCGCCTGGATCGTCGGGGCCTCGGTCGTCGTGGCCGCGATCGGCTTCTCTTCCGCCACCTATGGCGAAGGAACGCGCGAGCTCTTGCCGGCCTCGGCCGTGGCGATCCTCGCCTTCCTGCTGCTCGCGACGGCGGCGGGGTTGGTGGTCCTGCGCCATCGCCATCGGCTGGAAGCGCTGATCTTCATGAGCGTGATCGGCCTGATCGTCGGGGTGGCCTTCGTCTACCTGTCGGCGCCCGATCTGGCGCTTACCCAGATCACCGTCGAGGTGGTGACGATCCTCCTCCTGCTGCTCGCGCTCAACCTCCTGCCCAAGGAGACGCCGAAGGAGAGCCACCCGGTTCGGCGCGCGCGCGACGGAGCGATCGCCATCGCCGGCGGCCTTGGCCTGGGCGCCGTCACCTGGGCGGCGCTCACCCGGCCGCTCGAGTCCATTTCGGCCTTCCACTGGGCCAATTCCTATTCGGGCGGGGGCGGGACCAACGTCGTCAACGTGATCCTGGTGGACTTCCGGGGCTTCGACACCTTCGGCGAGATCATCGTGCTTGGCATCGCCGCCCTTGGGATCTTCGCCCTGCTGGAGCCTGCCGACCGCGGGGAGGCCGGCCGCCGACTCGCCGCCTGGCGGCCGGACCAGGCGCGATCGCCGGAACGGCACCCCCTGATGCTGGTGGTCGCCACCCGCCTTCTGCTGCCGCTGGCCCTGGCCGCCGGGCTCTACATCTTCCTGCGCGGCCATAATCAGCCGGGCGGCGGCTTCATCGCCGGCCTGGTGGTCTCCATCGCGCTGATCATGCAGTATCTGGCGTCTGGCTGGTCCTGGGCGGCCCGGCGCATGCGGTTCGACCACCATGTCCTGATCGGGGCCGGCGTGCTGATCGCCGGAGGCACAGGCATGGCGGCCATGGCTTTGGGCGCGCCGTTCCTGACCAGCTGGTTCGATTATTTCCACCCGCCGCTGATCGGCGAGATCGAGCTGGCCAGCGCCATGGCCTTCGACGTGGGCGTGGCCTTCACCGTGATCGGCGCCGTGGTCCTGGCGCTGGCGCAGCTCTCGCGCGTCGGCCAGCGAGCCGAGCGACTGCGCGACACCGAGGCGGCCATGGACATCGATCCGCGCCGCGAGGAGGAACCCCACTCGTGACGATCACGCTGGAACACCTCGTCGCCGCGGGGGTGGCGGTGCTGACCGCCACCGGGATCTACCTGGTGCTGCGCGCCCGCACCTTCTCGGTCATCCTGGGCCTGGCCTTCCTCTCCTATGCGATCAACCTCTTCCTGTTCGCCATGGGGCGGCTGCAGGTCGACCGTCCGCCGATCTACGACAAGGCCGCCGAGGCCTATACCGATCCCCTGCCCCAGGCCCTGGTGCTGACCGCCATCGTCATCTCCTTCGGCATGACGGCGCTCTCGGTGGTGCTGGCGCTGCGCGCCTTCCTGGAGACCGGCACCGACCACGTGGACGGTGAAGCGCCGGAGGAGCGGCCGTGACCAATCCCTGGATCATCGCCCCCATCCTGCTGCCGGCCGTGGCCGCGCCGCTCATCCTGGTGCTGTTCCGCAATCACCAGCCCCAGGCCCGGGCGGTCTCGATCGTCAGCAGCGTCGGCCTGCTCGTCCTCGCCGGCTTCCTGGTCGCCGCCGCCGACACCGGCGCGATCCAGACCTATCGCCTCGGCGACTGGCCGCCGCCCTTCGGGATCGTGCTGGTCCTCGACCGCCTGGCGGCGACCATGCTGCTCTTGACGGCGATCCTGGGGCTGGCGCTCGCCGTCCACGCCTCGGCCTCGGGGCTCGACCGACAAGGCTGGCACTTCCACGCCCTCCTGCAGTTCCAGCTCCTGGGCCTGAACGGCGCGTTCCTGACCGGCGACCTCTTCAACCTGTTCGTCTTCTTCGAGGTGCTGCTGATCGCCTCCTACTGCCTGCTGCTGCATGGCGGCGGCCGCGCGCGGATGAAGGCTGGGATGCAGTACGTGGTCGTCAACCTGGTGGGCTCGACGCTTTTCCTGGTGGCCGCCGGCATCCTCTACGGCGCCACCGGCACCCTGAACCTGGCCGACATGAGCCGGAAGATCGCCGCCGCCCCGCCGGGCGACCACGCCCTGATCCTGGCCGGCGGCATGGTGCTGACCGTCGTCTTCGCCCTGAAGGCGGCGCTGGCGCCGCTGCATCTCTGGCTTCCACGCACCTACGCCAGCGCCAGCCCTGCGGTCGCGGCCCTGTTCGTGATCATGACCAAGGTCGGGGCCTATTCCATCATCCGCACCACGACCGCGATGTTCGGGGAAACCGCCGGGCCGCTGGCCTGGGAAGCCGCGCCCTGGCTGCTGGGCGCGGCCCTGATCACCGGTGTCGTCGGCTTCGTGGGCGTCTTCTCGGCTTCCGGCCTGCGGGCGCTGGCCGCCTTCGCCGTGGTGGGGTCCATGGGTGTGATGTTGAGCGCGGTCTCGATCTTCCAGCCGGGGCCGCTGGGCAGCGCGCTCTACTATCTCGCCTCCTCCACGCTCGCCGGCGCGGCCCTGTTCCTGCTGATCGACATCCTGATCGCCCGCCGCGGCGACTTCGGCGACGCACTGGCGCCGGGGCCGACCTTTCCGCACCGGATGGCGCTGTCGGCCATGTTCCTGCTGGCGGCGATCGGCGTGGTCGGCCTGCCGCCGCTCTCGGGTTTCCTCGGCAAGCTCCTGATCCTCGACCGGATCGCCCCGGGCGGGATCGGCGCATGGGTCTGGGTCATGATCCTCTTCACCACCTTCCTCGCCATGGTGGCCTTCGCCCGGGCCGGCAGCGTGCTCTTCTGGAAGAGCCGCGGCGAGGCCAAGGCGCCCACTGTGAGCGCGCCCTCGCCGGCGACCTGGATCGCGCCCGTCGCCCTGCTGGCGTGCCTGGCCCTGCTCAGCGCCGCAGCCGGGCCGGCCATGACCTATCTGGACGCCGCCAGCCTGCAGCTGTTCGACGCCGCCGGCTACGCTAGCGCCGTGCTCGACGCGCCTTGCGGAGACGCGCCATGCTGAAGCGCTTCCTGCCTCAGCCAGGCCTGAGCGGCATCCTCTTCGTCGTCTGGCTGCTTCTCCTCAACGAGATCACCGTCGGCGGCGCGCTGCTGGCGGCGCTGGTGGCGTTCACCCTGCCACTCTTCACCAGCCGCTTCTGGCCTGATCGGCCGCAGATCCGCTGGGGCTGGCCGGTATTCGAGTATCTCGGTGTCGTCCTGTGGGACATCGTGGTCGCCAACTTCCAGGTGGCCTACATCATCGTCTTCCGCCGAAATCGTGATTTGCGCTCCCAGTGGCTGGTGGTGCCCCTCGATATCCGGTCTCCGGAGGCCATCACCACGCTCGCGGCCACCATCAGCCTGACGCCCGGCACCGTCTCCAGCGACGTCTCGGCCGACGGCCACTCACTCTTGGTCCACGCGCTCGACGTGCCCGACCCCGCCGCGGCGGTGACCCAGATCAAGCAACGCTACGAAGCCCGGCTCCTGAGGATCTTCCAATGATCGGCTACGCCCTCGCCTTCGCCTTCGGATGCGTCAGCCTGGCGCTGGCCCTCAACCTCTGGCGCCTGGTCCGCGGCCCCTCGGCCACCGACCGGATCCTGGCGCTCGACACCATGACCATCAACGCCATCGCCCTGATCATCCTGTTCGGGGTGATGGAGGGCAGCGACACCTATTTCGAGGCCGCGGTGCTGCTAGCCATGGTGGGGTTCATCGGCACCGTGGCGTTCTGCAAGTTCCTCCTGCGCGGCGATATCGTGGAGTAGGCCCATGGAGACCTTCGCCGAAATCCTGGTCGCGAGCCTGCTGGTCCTCGGCGGCGCCTTTGCGCTGGTGGGCTCCTGGGGCCTGGCCAAGCTGCCCTCGCTGATGACCCGTCTGCACGGGCCCACCAAGGCCACCACGCTCGGCGTTGGCGGGGCGCTGATCGCTTCGATGATCTATTTCCCGGTCTTCCAAGGGAAATATTCGGCCCATGAGCTCCTGATCACCATCTTCCTGTTCCTGACCGCCCCGGTCTCGGCCAACATGATCGCCAAGGCGCACCTGCACTTGAGCCTCAAGGGCGCCGGCGCGCCCCTGCCCGAGGGCGCCCCGCCGGAGCCCGCCGGAACCCACCACTGGGCGACCTTCGAAAGCTTGCAGCCGAACGGGATCGTGGAGGAGCCGGAGACGGAGGCTTAAGGCGCCCGTTTGACAAGCCGCACGCGCCGGGCGATCAAGGCCTGGATGTTCGTGCGTCCGGCATTTCGGCGTTTTCGCCACCATGGCGGCAGCCTGCAGGCAGGCTCCTAGCCCCGGCCCTTTCGCGCCTTGAGCTGCGGGGGTTCGGGGAAATCCACCTGTTCGCCAGTCCCCGCGCCGCCCGCGCCCAGCGGCGACGCCCGCACGCCATCGAGGTCCTCCATGCCCATTTCCGCGCCCGAACCCGCGCGCCCCGCCATCATCCTCGCCGAAACCGAGGCCGAGCGCCTGTCGGCCCTGGCCCTTCAGGCCGAATACGCCAATCCGGAAATCGCCCATCTTCTGCTCGAAGAGATCGACCGGGCCGAGATCCGCCCCGATCCCGAGATGCCGGACCACGTGGTGCGGATGCATTCCATCGTGCGTTTCGTCGACGGCGCCCATGGCCGCAGCCGCACGGTCGTGCTGGTCTATCCGTCGGAAGCCGATATCGCGCTCGGCAAGGTCTCGATCCTCACCCATGTGGGCTCGGGCCTCATCGGGCTGGGCGCGAACCAGCAAATCCGCTGGCCCGACCGCGACGGCCGCGACCGGCTGCTCAGCGTGGTGCAGGTCAAGCCGCCCGGCCGACTGGAACTGTAGGGTGGCGCGCGGCCCCGCCGTTTGTCCTAGACAAACCTAGAGCCGACCCCTAGGAAAAGGCAGGAATAACAGCCTGGGCCCGACGGATGCCGTCACCGCAGCTGAACCGCCGCAGTCTCTTGATCATCGGGCTCGCCGCCGGCGCAACGCCCTGGGCCGCGGCGGCGCAGGCGAGCCGGACGCTCGTTTTCGACGTCACCCGCAACGAAGCCCGCATCGGCCGCCACGAACTCCGGATCGTGCGCTCCGGCGACGCCCTGACCGCAAGCTCCGAGGTCGAAATGACCATCCGGGTCGGCCCGGCGCCGATCCTCCGCTATCGGCACAGTGCGGTCGAGCGATGGGAAGGAGGCCGCTTTGCGAGCCTCGAGACGCGGACTGTCACGAACGGGCGAACCGAATGGGTCGCAGCCCAGTCCTCGACGGGCGGCGTACGGATCGAGGCCCACGCCGGCGCGCGCACGATCGCCGCCGCCGCCGCCCCCCTCACCCACTGGAACCAGCAGGTGCTCACCGGCCCGCTGTTCAATCCCCAGAACGGAAAGCCCCTGAAGATCCAGGCCCGGCGCGTCGCGCCCGACCGGTGGGAGCTCCGCGGCGAGACCGAGATCGACAACTGGTACGACGCGGCGGGCGACTGGGCGGCGCTGAGGGGCAAGCTACCCGACGGCTCCACCGTCCGTTACCGGCGGGCCTGAACCCGCTCCAGCTTCAGGACCGCCCAGCTGGCGACGAAGGCGGCCGCGCCGGTCAGAGCCGCGCCCCAGGCCATGTCGATGAGGGTTACGCGCCAGGACCAGACCGCCAGCACCGCATGGCTGGTGAGGTCGTATGTGCCATAGGCCAGCAGGCCAAGCCCGGCCCCACGGACAAGACCGCCACGAGCCGACCGGCGCTGGAGGGCCGGGGCGATCGCAAACGCGACAATCCCGCTGATGTAGAGAACATAGAACAGCACGGCCGGCCCCATGCGCGGTTCGGCGGCCAGCAAGGCGCCGATTTCCGGTTGGTACAGCCGCGGCGTCATCACCATCAGCCAAGGGGCGTCGAGGGCCAGGAATGCGGCGGCGGCGATAGGCCAGGCCAGGACGAGGCGCTTCATGGATGTCTCACAATGGACGGAGGCGATAGTGGCTTACGCCCCATTCCTGCCCGCCGGCGTGACCGAAGAGGCCTTCCGTGGCGAGGAAGAATAGCCGCCAGCGACGGCGCCAGAGTTCGGCGTTGGGGCCATAGACGTCTTCGAGGATCGGGCGAATGGCGGCCGCGTTCGCATCGAAGCGCGAAAGCCAGGCCCGCGCCGTCCGCGCATAGTGTTCGCCGCTCCAGCGCCAGTCCGCCTCCACCGCGAAGTCGTCGCTGAAGCGGCGCATGAGACCGTGGCTGGGCATGATCCCGCCGGAGAAGAAGTGTCGACCGATCCAGTCGGCGGGATCGTCGGCGTCGAAACGGTAGGGCGTGACGAGGTGGCTGAAGACGTGAACGAACATCCGGCCGTCGTCCTTGAGCCAGCCGCGCGCCCGCCGGAGCAGCTCGGCCCAGTTGGCCATGTGCTCGAACATCTCCACCGACACGATGCGGTCGAAGCGCACCTCGATGTCGAAGTCGTTCATGTCGGCCGTCAGCACCGCGATGTTCCGGAGCCCTCGGGCTGCGGCTCGCGCCTCGATGAACTGCTTCTGGGTCCTGGAGTTGGAGACGCTGACCACCCGGCTCGACGGAAACTGCTCGGCCAGCCAAAGGCCTAGCGACCCCCAGCCGCAGCCGAGTTCGAGGATCATCTGCCCGTCCGCGATCTCGGCATGGGCGGCGGTGGCGGCGAGCGCCGCCTCCTCTGCGCCGTCGAGGTCGGTGACGCCCGGCCCGTAAAGGCAGCAGGAATATTTGAGCCGCGCGCCCAGCACCTGCTCGAAGAACGCCGGCGGGAGCTCGTAATGCTGGGTGTTCGCCGCGTCGGTATGGGTGGCGACGGGATAGCGGCTCATCTCGTCGGCGAACCGCACCTCCACCAGGGGATCGGCCCGGGTAAGCTTCTCACGCGCGGACCTGACCAGAAGGTCGACGGCCGCCCGGCGGGCGAAGTCGGGCGCAGGAAGGCCTTCGAAGGCGTGAATCGCCAGGGCGAGCGCACTCATCGGGAATGTCTCTTCATTGGAATGGGGAAGAAGATCGGGGTGCGGGCCTGGTAGGTCCGGTAGGCCTCGCCGCGAGAGGCGAGCATCGACCGCTCCAGAGGCGGAACGCCGCTGACGTGGCGCAGCAGCAGGTACATGAGCGCAGGCGCCGTCAGGCTCGCCCAGAACCACGGCGAGGCCGGGCCGTGCCCCAGCGCTGCGACAGGAAACGCACACCAGCCCAGCCATTCGAACACATAGTTCGGGTGTCGCGACAGCCGCCACAGGCCGCGGTCGCACACCTTCCCGCGATTGCGCGGATCGGCCTTGAAGCCGGCGAGCTGGGCGTCGGCGACCCCTGCCCCGACGATGGCGGCGGCGAGCGTCAGGGCCGCTGCAAGATCCGTCCAGCCGAGCGGCCCGGGCGCGTGCGCTGCAAGGCCGACGGGGATGACGAGCAGCGCGCCTGCCGGAGCCTGGGCCATGGCGGCGCCGAAAAGCGCGCCCTGCGGCCGCGGCCCGGCGTTGCGGCGGATGGCGGCGTAGCGAGCATCCTCCGGCGCGCCGGCGGTCCGGCGGAAGAGGTAGGTGCCAAGCCGGAGCGACCAGAGGGCGATGAGCACCGCAAACGCCAGCCGACGCTCGAGAGGCGCCGGCAGCGCCTCCAGCGGGGCGAAGGCCAGCGCGGCGGCGACCGCGCCCACTCCGAACGTCCAGAAGACATCCAGCCAGCCGCCGTTCCGCGTCGCCGCCTGGACCGCCCAGGCCGCCGCCATGACGCAGGCGAGCATCGCAAGCACCATGAACGCGGCGAGGATCAGGCCGGTCATCGAACCGCCTCGGCGGCGCGCGGCTGAAGCCGCATGCCCTTCAGCCAGATCTTCAGGGCTTCCCAATGGATCGCCGTGAGGACGCCGAGCTTGGGCATGGGGGCCGCAAGCGCCATGGCGAGGAGCGCGCGGTCGGTCAGCGGCCGGGCGCGGCCGACGAAGCTGGCGGCGAGCACGACCCCTTCGGCGTCTCGTGCTTCGATGGCGACCACCAGGTCGTCCCCGGGCGCGGTCACGCGGATCCGATACTCCAGATCCATGGGCAGAAAGGGAGAAACGAAGAACCGCTTGGCGAACTTGAGCTCCAACGGCGCGCCTGCCGGCGCCTCGGCGGGCGTGCGCAGGACATAGGCGTGACGCTCCCCGAAGGTGTTATTGACCTCCAGCAGCAGGGCCTCCAGCCGCCCCGAGACGGCGTCCTGGCAGAAATAGACGCTCAAGGGATTGAAGGCCCCTCCGAGTACGGCGGGCGCACAAAGCAAGGCGATGCGCAGGTGCTTGGGATCCAAGCCTTCCGCGGCGAGGCGCTCGCGGACCTGTTGGGCGAGCGGTCGATCCGAACCTTCCAGGTGGTCGCACGCGCGAAGCCGCACCAACCCGGCGCCATCGGTCGAGAAGAGCCTCAGGCGCGCCTGGAGGCGCGGCAATTCGTCGAGGTCCACCAGGAGCTGGGCGAGACGATAGCGGAGCACGTGCCGACGCGGGCGCGTCCGGGCATGAACCACCACGCCCCGATAGACCGCTCCCCCCATCACGCCGTGCGCCTCATCGGAAACTCCGCAGGCTCCGGCGGCAAATGGATACGCCCGGACTCGTCGGCGACCGACCACGGCCGGCGGGGCGCTCCCATGGCCTCGGCCGCTGCGAGGCCCGCCTGCAGCCCATCCTCGTGAAAGCCCGATCCGAAGTGCGCACCGCTAAACCAGACGCCGCCGCGTCCCTGGAGACTCCAGAGCTCGCTCTGCGCCGCCAGGGCGCGGGCATCGAACAAAGGATGCTCGTAGGCCTCTTCGCGCAGCACCTTGGCCGGATCCGGCGGGGTGTGGGGATTGAGGGAGACGAAGAGCGGTTCGGCGGTCTTCAGCCCCTGCAGGCGGTTCATCCAGTAGGTGACGCAGCGTCCTTCCGCATCGCCGCGCCGGCCGATGTAGTTCCAGCTCGACCATGCGGCCCGGCGCTGGGGCATCAGGCTCGTATCGGTGTGCAGGACGGCGGTGTTGGCGCTGTAGCGGAACGCCCCCAGCAGCCGGACCTCTTCGGCTGAAGGCTCCGAGAGCATGGCGAGCGCGTGGTTGGCGTGTGTCGCCACCAGAACGCGGTCGAACCGCTCGAGCCGTCCCGTGGCGTCCTCCACTATGACCCCGGAGGGATTGCGCACGATCCTGCGCACGGCGCATCCCAGGCGGACATCGGCCTTTGTCGCCGCGGACAACGTCTCGACATAGCGGCGTGAGCCGCCCTCCACCGTGCGCCATTGCGGCCGGCCGGAAAGCTTCAAAAGGCCGTGGTTGTCGAAGAACCGCACGAGGGCCGCGGCCGGGTAATCGCGGATCTGGCCCACTGAGGCCGACCAAATCGCGGCGGCCTGCGGCAGAAGGTGATCCTCCATGAAGGCCGCGCAGTAGCCGCCGCCCTGCAGGTACTCGCCGATCGAGAGCTGAACCTCCCGGACCAGGGCCTGGTCGGCCGGCGCTTCCCGATAGAAGCGCACAAGATCGCGCAGCATCGCCCAGAAGCGCGGGCTGATCACGTTGCGGCGTTGGGCGAACAGGGCTGTGGGGCGGGCGCTGCCGTATTCGAGCTTGCCCCTGTCCAGCGAGACGGCGAAGTCCATCTCCGCCGGCTTCGTCGGGACTCCAAGGTGACGAAAGAGCGCCGTCAGGTTCGGGTAGTTCTCTTCATTGTAGACGATGAACCCGGTATCGACGGACGTCCGCCCGCCCTCCCGATCCTGAACCTCCACGGTGTTGGCGTGGCCGCCGAGGCGGTCCGCCGCCTCGTAGAGGGTCACGGCGTAACGCCGCGACAGAAGCCAAGCCGCCGAAAGCCCCGAGACGCCCGACCCGACGACCGCCACCTTTTGGGCGCCGAGTCCTGGAGGCGGCTTAAATGTTATGGACAAATCCGCGCTCCAAGGTGAGATGAGGAGGCGCAACGCCTCTTTGTCTAGGACAAATATGGGAAGTCGATGTGAGTAGTCAAGCCGCCGAAAGGGACAGCGAGCCGCCGCTGACGATCGCGGACGTCGAACGGGCGTGCGGCCTGCCGAAGGACACGCTGCGGGTCTGGGAGCGTCGATACGGCTTTCCCGCACCCCTGCGCGACGCCAACAACGAGCGGGTCTATCCTTCAGACCAGGTCGCGAAGCTGCGCTTGCTCAGCCGCCTGATCGACGCCGGACACCGGCCAGGGCGCATCGTCGCCCTGCCGGTCGAGCGGCTGACGGAACTTGCGCGAGAGACGGCCTCGGCCACATCGCGGCTCGCCTCGCCGGACCCGAGGCTCGCGCGGCTTCTGGAGATGTTGCGGGCGCACGATGTGGAGCGGCTGCGGGACGCCTTCGCCGCCGATCTCCTGGCGCTCGGGCTCGAGCGATTTGTCATGGACATCGTCGCGCCGCTCACCTCCGCGGTGGGCGACTCATGGGCGGCGGGCGACCTCCAGGTCTTCCACGAGCATCTCTACACCGAGCAGGTCAGCCGCACGCTCCGCAGCGCCATGAGCGCCGCCCCGCTCGGCCCGGGCGATCGACGACCCCGAGTGCTGCTCACCACCCTGCCAGGCGAATCCCACGGCCTGGGGCTCCTGATGGTCGAGGCGCTGCTCTCCGTCCGCGGCTGCGCCTGCGTGTCGCTGGGGGTGGAGACGCCGCTCGAGGAAGTGGCCCTCGCCGCACCCGCGCACGGCGTCGACATCGTGGCCCTCTCGTTCTCCGCCTTCGCGCCGGCCAGGCTTGTGCAAACCGGCCTGGAACAGTTGCGGCGGCGTCTCCCGGAACCGATCGAGCTCTGGGCGGGGGGCTCAGCGCCAAGTCTCAAACGCGCCGCACCGGCGGGCGTAGTGGTCGTGCGCGACCTCGGGGAACTCGACGACACCCTGGCGCACTGGCGTAGGCGGGCGGGATGATGGGCATTCGGCGGCATTGCGCCGAACGTCAGGAGGCGGACGCGGCGCCCGCTTCGAGGGTGAACAGCTTTCGCCCGAACTGGTGGACCTCGCAGGCGCGCGCGCCACTGCGATCGAGCACGCGCCGCACGCCCTCGACCAGCTGGTTAGGCAGGGTCGTCAAGGCTTCGAAACGCCGCTCGCCGTTGGAGTCCAGCAGGTAGAGTTCGTAGGTCTCGTGCATATCTTGCTCGCCCTCGGCGAAGCGCGAACACATATCCCCGCCGGCGCTTGGCGCACCTCCGGGATTCTACGTAGCCACGTTCCGTCGCGGCCTCGCCATCCTCAGGACGCCGACGGGAACACCTTCGCCAGACCGGGCTCAAGCTCGACTTCGACCTCGGACCCAGGCTCGGGGACAGGACCGGGTAGGTGCAGGCGAGCCAGCTCGCCTCCCGCCTCCAAGGTCACCTCATAGAACCCGCCGCCGAACCGCGCGTCGGCCACCCGTGCGGGCGCGCCGGCAAGCGCCAGGTGTATCCCCTCCGGCCGGATCATGGCGCGGGCTTCACCATCGGCGAGGCCGGGCGCGGGAAGCATGCCAAACGCGGTCCTGGCGACCCCGTCGCGCACCGAGGCCCTCACCAGGTTCATCTCGCCGAGCAGGCGCGCGGCGGCAGGCGAGGCCGGCGCGAGATAGCAGTCCTGCGGCGTTCCCGACTGCAGGATCTCGCCGCCCGTCATCAGCAACAGCTTGTCGGCCATCAGCAGCGCCTCGCGCGCATCGTGAGTCACGATCAGCACCGCCGCGTTCACCGCGCGCAGGGTCTCCAGGAGGGATAGTCGAACTTCAGCCTTCAGGTGGGCGTCGAGGCCGGAAAAGGGCTCGTCGAGGAGGAGGATCGCCGGGCGGGGCGCAAGGGCGCGGGCGATCGCAATCCGCTGCTGTTCTCCGCCCGAGAGCATGTGGGGCCAGGCCTCGGCGCGCGTCTCCAGATGGACGAGGCGCAGCATGGCCTCGGCCCGGGCGCGGCGCTCGGCGGCGGAAAAGCCCTTCAGCCCGAACTCAACGTTCCGGCGCACCGTCATGTGCGGGAACAGGGCGTAGTCTTGGAAGACCAGGCCCACGCCCCGGCGCTCCGGCGGAACCGACAGACCCGGCCCCAGCAGCATCCGTTCGCCGGACCAGATCTCGCCGGCGTCCGGCGTTTCCAGGCCGGCGACGAGCCGCAGAAGCGTGCTCTTGCCGCAGCCGGAGGGACCCAGCAGGCACGTGATCTCGCCCGACCTCAGCTCAAGGTTCACGCCCGCGACGGCGAGATGCCCCCCATGGGACTTTGCGAGATCGCGGACCCGAAGCGCAGGCGCAGTCACGCCGGGGCTCCGGGCCTGGAAGCGGCGACCTTATGCGTCAGCCAGGCGACGGCCGGGAGGGCGATCAGCACGATCAGCAGCGAGGGCCAGCCGGCGTTGGCCAGGCGTTCGTCTCGAGCATAGTTGTCGGCGATCACCGCCAGGGTGTCGAAATTGAACGGCCGCAGGATCAGCGTCGCCGGCAGTTCCTTCAGCACGTCGATGAACACCACGAGGCCCGCCGTGAACAGGGCGCCCCTGGCCATGGGCAGCTGGACGGCGCCGGCCGCGCCGAGCTCGCCCCGCCCGAGGCTGCGGGCGGCCTGGACCATCGAGGGCGTCACCTTCGACAGACCGGCGTCGATCGGCTCCAGCGCAGCCGCCATCAGACGGGCCGCATAGGCATAGATCAGCATCAGCAAACCCGCCCCAAAACCCTGCGCCGCGCCCGGGGCCATCCGCCAGACGAGTGCGGCGGGACCCAGCAGGCCGATCGCCATCACCGCCCCCGGCGTCGCATAGCCGAGGCTGGCCAGCCTGGCGAGCATCGGCCGGCGAGCCGCGCCCAAGGCGAGCGCCGAAGCCAGAGCGACGGTGACCACCGCGCCGGCGAGCCCCAGGGTCAGCGAGTTCCTGGCCGCGGTCAGCAACCTCGGCCAGTCCGGCGTCACCTTCAGGAAGGCAGCGGCGAGCCATCCCACGGGCAGCAGCAGGGCGACCAACAGGAGCGTCAGGCAGAAGCCGGTCGCGGCCCAAGCGCGCCAGCCGGTAAGGGCGGTCACCGGCAGCGGGCGCCAGCGGGCGTTCGGGCTTTCGAACCCCCGTTCGGCCCGCCCCCACCGTTCGATCCACAGCAACAGCGCCGCCGTGGCCATGAGCGGCAGGGCGAACTGGGCCGCCGAGGCCAGCGATCCGAAGACGAACCATGCGCGCACCACGCCGGTGGTCAGGGTCTGGACGGCCAGGAACTGAACCGCTCCGTAGTCGGCAAGCGTCTCCATGACCGCGAGGGCGACGCCGGCGGCCAAGGCGGGTCTGGCGAGCGGCAGGGCGATCCGGAAGAACGCCTCGGCCTGCGAGCAGCCCAGCAGGCGCGCAGCTTCGACGGCGTGGACCGGCTGGTTCACGAAGGCCGCGCGCATCGCCAGATAGACGTAAGGATAGAAGGCGCAGGTCAGAACGAAGGCCGCGCCCGGCAGGCTGCGCATCTGGAACGGAAGATCGAAACCTGCGACGGAGCGCATCCATATCCGCAAGCTTCCCGCGACGTCGAAGAGATCCGCATAAGCGTAGGCCAGTGCGAAGGCCGGCGCCGCCAACGGCAGGGCCAGGGCCCAGGCGAAGACGTCGCGACCCGGAAAGCGATGCATGACCACAAGCCAGGCCGCCAACGAGCCCACGGCGGCGGTCGCAGCGCCGACCAGAAGCGCCAGGAGCGCCGATGCGCCGGCGTAACGCACGATCTCGCTTGCCGGGATCGGCGCGCGCTCCCCGGCCCCCGCGGCGGCGAAGACGCCGATCAGCGGCGCGACGGCGACGACGGCGGCCAGGACGCCCAGCCAGCCGAGCGGCCCCGGCGTGCGAAAACCCAGCCAGGCGCCCGCCGGTCGGGATCGTGCCGGAGCGCCTATCGCCAGCCTGCCGCGGTCATGATCGCCTGGGCCTCGGCCTGGCGAGGGCCGTAGGCCGATACAGGCATGGGATGCGCCTGGAAGCTCGCATAGGCGCTGACCGGCGCGGGCGCGACGACGCCGGGGCTCGCCGGGAACTCGCCGTTCTCGCGGGAGACCAGGGTCTGCGCCTCGGCTGACGAGAGGAACTCCAGGAGCCGGACCGCACCGGCCCGGTTGGGGGCGTTGGCGGTCACGCCCGCGCCGGAGATGTTCACGTGCACGCCCTGGCCGTCCAGCGACGGGAACGCCAGCTTCACCCGCTCGGCGACCGCCCGGTCGGCCGCATCGTCGCCGCTGGCCATGCGGATGTAATAGTAGCTGTTGGTGAGGGCGATCTCGCAGAGCCCGGCGCCGACGGCGCGTATCTGGTCGCGGTCCCCGCCTTCCGGGGGGCGGGCCATGTTGGCGACGATCCCTTGCGCCCACGTGCGGGCCTTCTCCGGCCCCCAGGCCTCGATCAGGGCGCCCATGAGGGAGAGGTTGTAGATGTTGTCGGAGGCGCGGACGCAGAGCTTGCCGCGGAAGCGCGGCGAGGCCAGCTTCTCGTAGGTGTCGACCTCCTCCGGCTTCACCTTCTGGGCGTCGTAGGCGACCACCCGGGCCCGGCGCTGGAAGCCGTACCAGCGGCCTTGGGGATCGCGCAGGTTCGCCGGGATGGCCGCGTTCAGCGTCTCGGACGAGACGGGCTGCAGAAGCCCAGCCTGTTCGGCGCGCCACAGCGCGCCTGCGTCGGCCGCCACGAAGACGTCGGCGGGGCTCGCCTGCCCCTCGCTTTGCATTCGGGCGATGAGTTGAGGCGCGGCCCCCTCCACCGTGTTCACCCGGATCCCGGTGGCTTGCGTGAACATCTCGTAGAGCCGCTTGTCGGCGTCGTAGTGGCGGGCGCTGTAGACGTTGACCACGCCTCCCTCGCCGGAAGGCGCGGCCTTATCGGCCTCGGATGGACGCGGGCTGCAGGCGGCGACCGCCAGGGCCGCAAGCGAAAGACAGGCCAGAAGCGTGCGGCGCAAGATCGTGCTCCCTTCGGAAGGTGTCCGAAGGACCTATCGGGATTGCGATCTATTCGCAAGAACATCCGCCGGACGGCGATCCGCCACGGGACGGCCTATTCGGTCAGAAAGGCCGCTCGCCGCGGTAGTTGCCGGCTTCGGCGTAGCGGCAGACGAGGACGTCCTCGCGCCGGCCGCTGGCCATGGCGCATCCCACCTCCCGCGTGTCGCGCCAGACGACCTGAGTGTAGTGCCCCACATCCTCGACCCGGCCGGTCGTGCTGTTGTGGGGAAACGGTCCCGGCTGGAAGTGCTGCTTCTCGCGAATCCAGGCGGCGGTCATGGCTTCCGGGGAGAATCGCCCCTTCGTGCCGGCCCAGAGGTTCTCGCCTTCCGGCGCCTGGGGATCCTCCGGCGCATGCTCGAACTTGCCGGTGGCGGCGAGATATTCCGCCCATTCCGCCGCCGAGCCGGCGAGCGCGGGATTCCAGCGCAGCGGCGGAACGCCAACCCGGGCGCGTTCCTGGTTGTGCGTGGCGAGGACGCGCTGGTCGAAGTCGGTCGCAAGGTCGTGCGCGCCCATCAGCCATGGGGCGAGGCAGAGCACCAATAGGCTCGTGCGTCGTATGCTTGGACGACCGCGAGACATGCCGCAATCCTCTCCCGAAATTCGGGAAAGGTTGGACGCACCGCGGTAATATCGAAGTTTACAGGTTAGGTTATTGCGCGCTTAAGCCGCACCGATTCCGGATGAACAAACATCCTGAATCATATCTTACCAAGCTTCGCCGTTCGTTGACTGAAGCGACTGGCGTCAGGCCTCGATGAATACCGTATCGCCCAGCTTCATCTCCGCGAAGAGACGTTGTGCGAACGCCTCCGGCACCCCAATGCAGCCGTGCGTGGCCCAGCCTTTGCGCACGTTGCTGGCGTGGATGGCCACGCCGTCGTCAGTCAGCCGCAGCATGAAGGGCATGGGCGCATCGTAGGTGCGCGAGTGGTAATCCCTGGCCTTCTGGAGCACGGTGAAGGCTCCGGAGGGCGTCGGCTTGCTCTCCGCGCCGTAGAGGATGACGGCCGACCCAATCTCGTGGCCGTCACGGAAGACCGAAATCAGTTGCTTCGAGACGTCGACGCGAACCCAGACGCGCCCGGCCGGCACATCCCGGTCTTCCCACACATAGCTGCCGAACTGCATGGGATAGTCGATGTTGAGGACGCTGCGGATCGTCTCCTGCCGCCCTTCGGGCAGGCTCATGCGCGGTCGCCGGTCCTCCGGATAGAGGACGCGTAGGGCGTTCTCGGTCGCGCCCTCTGCAACCTCCACGGCCGGCGGCGGGGGGGCGCTCTGGGTGGAAAACCGATCCGTCGCCAAGGCGGCGAGCCCTGCGACCGCGCCGGTCATGGCGAGGACCACCACGGCGCGCCAGGCTGTCGTCGCCCCCATGGCCGCCGCTCAGGCTTGCGATCGCGCCCGGCGGGCGTTCGCGCGCCGCAGCAGGGCGCCGACCCCGAAGACGCCGAGGATCATCATGAGCCAGACGTCGGGCTCGGGCACAGGACTGGGCGGCGAGGGCGTGAGAACGCCGCCGCCGCCGCCCGAAGGGCCGGGACTCCACCAGGGCGACCGCCAGCCTGGCGAACCTTCGTCGTTCAACGCGTCGACCGGCACGAATTCGGCGCCGGGCGGCAGGATGTCGAATACCGCCGGCAGAGGTTCGATGACCGGGGCCGCCGCCTCCAGCGGCTCGATGGCCGCCGGCCGTTCGCGGACGGTGGAAAGCACGCGCTCGACAGGCGCGGGTTCGGCCTTGGCTCGCGGAGGCTTGCTGTTCAGCAGCGCGCCGGGGCCGCGCTCGCCGGGCGAACGCATGGCCAGAAGCGCCAGGGGGTCGCGTAGCATGGCCGTCAGCGGCGCCCCGCTCTCTTCGTCCTCGACGCTCCGTCCGACGGCGACCGCCGAGATCGAAGCGACGGCGAGAATTCCGGCGACGGCCGCCGCCCCCCACCTAGACTTCATGTTCCACCTTGACCACACAGTGGACGGACCCTGCAAGACCCTGGCCATAGCCTAGACCATCTCACGCGCCAAGGCCCGCACATCTTGTGAGCCAAGCCGGAGGAAGCCGCGCCGCTTCGTCGTAAAACCTGGCGGAATCGGCCGCTCGGCTTTGTAGCCAATGGTAAATCCTCACAGCCGGCCGCGGTTGCGGCGCTCGGGAGCATTTTCCGCGAAGGGTGCTCGCCTCAGCCGGAGGCGAGCCCCTTCTGCGGCGCGATCAGGTATTTCTCACCCGTGGCGCGGCGGTTGTAGGCGGCGAGGCTCTCCGGCCGGAGCGCCTCGACGAGAGAGAGCTCCCCCGTGTAGCGCGAGGCGAAGGTCGTCTTGATCTCGGCGGCCACCCGCGCCTGCAGTTGGGCCGCCCGCTCAGGCCCGGCCTTCTGGAGGAAAGGCGTCAGCAGCCACCCGCCGACGCCCCAGGCGAAGCCGTAGCCGCGGGTGAGCTCGGTCGGGCCGGTGTCGAGCCCGCCATAGATGTAGACCTGCTTGTGGGTGGTCGAGCCGTAGCGGCTGTATTCGCCGCCGGCCCGATTGGCGACCGCCTCCATGGCCGTGAGGATCTGGCTGGCCAGCTTGCCGCCGCCGATGGCGTCGAAGGCGATGGTGGCGCCGGTGGCCGCCAGGGCCTCCACGAGATCGCCCATGAAGCCTGGTTCGCTGGAGACGCAGACGTGCCGGGCGCCCTGGCTGCGCAGCAGCTCGGCCTGCTCGGGCTTGCGCACGATGTTGACCAGGGGCACGCCGTCGGCCTGACAGAGCCGGTTCAGCATCTGGCCCAGGTTGGAGGCGGCGGCGGTGTGGACAAGCGCCTTGTGCCCCTCCGATCGCATGGTCTCCACCATGCCCAGCGCCGTCAGCGGATTGACGAAGGCCGAGGCGCCCTCGGCCGCCGTCACGCCCTCGTCCAGGACCAGGCAGTCGGCGGACCGGGCGCAGAAGTACTGGGCGTACATCGCCCGCCCGAGCGTGGCGACCGTCTTGCCGAGCAGGGCTTCGGCGCCCGCCCCAGCCGCCACGACCACGCCGGCGCCCTCGTTTCCGACCGGCAGCGCCTGCCCCACCCGCGCTTGAAGCGCCGGCATGAAGCGCTCGGGGACCTTGAGGCGGACGACCGGCCGCTCCGCCGTTCCCGAGACCGCGGCGCTGGAGACGTCCGCCGGTCCCAGCAGCAGGCCGAGGTCGGAGGGATTGATCGGCGCGGCCTCCACCCGGATCAGCACCTCGCCGGGGCCGGGCGACGGAACCGGAACCTCCTGGAGGGAAAGCTCGATCTCGCCCGCCGCCGTGAGCTGCGTGCGCATCGCAAGCCCGGTCTTCGCCAATTCCGCCATTCCAGCCTCCCTGTCCTATTCGTCCACCGATATGGCGAAGCCGCCGCGTGGGGCCAAGAGGCGAACGGCCTTTTCAGTCTAGCGGCCTGGCCGACAGCGCTCTCACTCGCTTGTCCCGCGCGGCGCGCCGGGAAGGGTAACCGATTTCCCCAAGGTGTTGCGCACATAGAGCATCTTCGTGAGCACGAGCCCGACCACAAGCAGCGGGGTGGCGAACAGCACGCCCAAAGGTCCGAAGAGCAACCCGAAGGTCAGGACGGCGAAGAGCGTCAGGATCGGCGGCAGGTTCACCGCCTTCCTCTGGATGATGGGGTAGAACAGGATGCTCTCGATCTGCTGGACCAGGAAATAGACCCCGATCGTCCAGAGCACCATTTCGGGGCCCTGCTGCAGAGCCAGGATCACCGCCGGGACCGCCGAGACGATCGGCCCGACGATCGGCACGAAGGAGACGATGGCGGCGAAGAGGCCGAGCGCCACCGGCGAGGGCAGGCCCAGCAATGCGGTCCCCAAGCCGGTCAGGACGCCGACCACCGCCATGTCGGCGAATGTGCCGAGAAGCCAAAGACGGAGCGCAGCGCCGCTCGCATCCAGAGCTTCGCGGAGGGGCTGGGTCATGCCCTTCGGAAAGAGCAGCAGCAGGCCGTCGCGCGCGGCGCGCGGCCGCAGCGCCAGATAACCGCCGGCGACGAAGACGATCAGCAGGTTCGCGGCCGCGCCGATGAGGGTCATGGCCCAGCCCCCAAGCCGTCCGGCGAAACCCTCGATGCGGGAGGCGACAGCGTCGGCCCGGCCGATCTCGTCAGCGAGCGCCTGGCCGAACGGCAGCCGCGAGACGAGCGTCGCCAGCTCCTCGCGCGAGCGCGGCATGCGATCGGAGAGCTCGCCGACCTGATCGGCGATGGTCGATCCGAAGAGCCATCCGGCGCCCCCGAGGCATCCGAGGATGGCCAAGGTGGCGACGAACAGCGATGCGACGTCGTTCAGCGGCGTGCGGTCGCGGATCGGATCGGCGACGCTGCGCAGGACAACCGCGACGATGACCGCCCCGAAGGCGAGCAGGAAGACGTCCACGATCTGCCAGGCGACGAGCAGCGCGGCGGCCAGCGCGAAGACGAAGGCGACGCGCTTGACGAAATCCGGGCCAAAGGTCGCTGAACGGTCCGCCACGAGGGCAGAACACGCCAGGGCCTAACCCGTTCGCCGGCCCGCCGCCTTCACGCCCCTGTTGAAGTTTAAAATGTTATAATATAACACTCAAATCCTCCACGAAGAGGACTTTGATGATGCTGAGGCGCCTGCTGCTGACGACCGCCGGTTCGGCCGCGCTTTCGCTTCCGCACCCGGCCGCGGCCTTCGACGCGCCGCCGGCCGAACTGGACGAACTGGTTGTGACGGCTGATCCGCTCGGCCGCGACGCCGATCAGGTGGCCTCCAGTGTCGCCGTTATGGCCGGCGACGAACTGACCCAGCGTCGGCAGTCGACCCTGGGCGAGACCCTGAACGGCCTTCCGGGCGTCAGCTCCGACACCTTCGGCGGCGGCGCGAGCCGTCCCGTCATCCGCGGCCAGACCGCGCCGCGGGTGAAGGCGCTGAGCGACGGCGGCTCGCTGATGGATGCGTCGGAAGTCTCGCCAGACCACGCCATTTCCGCTGAGCCGCTGCTTTTGGAGGCGATCGAGATCCTCCGGGGCCCCAGCGCCCTGCTCTATGGCGGGGGCGCGATCGGGGGTGCGGTGAACCTCTTGGACCTGAAGGTCCCCAGACGCCTGCCCGCCGAGGGCTATGAGGGTGCGGTGGAGATCCGGGGCGGCACGGCCGACGACGAAGCCGCCGGGGTCGCCGGCCTCACGGCGGGCGCAGGCCCGCTGGCGTTCCGCATCGAGGGGGCGCGGCGGCGGACTTCCGACTATGCGGTTCCCGACTGGAGCGAGACGCGCCTGGACGGTTCCTACAACCGCAGCTGGACCGCGGCGGGCGGCGTCTCCTGGATCGGCGAGCGGGGCTATCTGGGCGCGGCCTATACCGAGCAGCGCAGCACCTACGGCCTGCCCGGCCACACCCATGAGTACGAAGACTGCCACCCGCACGGAACCCACCTTCACTGCGGCGGCCACGACGATCATGACCATGACGATCACGAAGGCCACGGTCCGCCGCTCATCGAGCTGAGGAGCCGCAGGTTCGATCTTAGAGGCGAGCTGGCCCAGCCCTTCACAGGCGTCGAGCGCCTGCGCTTCCGCGGCGGCTATACCGACTATGCTCACGACGAGGTGGACGACGGCGAGGTGGGCACCACCTTCTCGAACAGGGGCCACGAGCTGCGCCTCGAGGCCCAGCACGTGACCCTTGGAGCCTTGCGCGGCGTGGTCGGGGTTCAGACCTCCTTCACCGACTTCGCAGCCATCGGGGAAGAGTCCTTCATTCCCAAGAGCCGCACGCGCAACACGGCGATCTTCCTGCTGGAAGAGTATGTGGCGGGCCCCTGGCGCCTGGAAGGCGCCCTTCGCCAGGAGTGGCAGGAGGTGCGCGCCGAAAACCGCCCGGAGACCGACCACCGGCCCCTCTCCGCCTCGGCGGCGGCCACCCTGACCTTCGCCCCCGGCTTTTCGGCTTCGCTCTCGCTCTCGCGCTCGCAGCGTGCGCCGGCGGCCCAGGAGCTCCACGCCGACGGCGTCCACCTGGCGACCAACACCTACGAGATCGGCGACCCAGGCCTCGACGTGGAGACCGCCAGGGCGATCGAGCTGACGGTGCGCAAGACGGAGGGTGCGACGACCTTTTCGGTCAGCGCCTACCGCTACGCCTACGAGGGCTATGTCTATGCCCGTACGCTCGACCAGTTCGGCGACTTCCGGCTGATCCGCTACAGCCAGGACGACGCCGCCTTCACCGGCGTCGAGGGCGAGCTGGTCCACGCGCTGAGGCCCTGGCTGTCGGCGGCGGTGTTCGGCGACCATGTCCGGGGCAAGCTGGCCGACGGCGGCGGGAACCTGCCGCGCATCCCGGCGGGACGCCTCGGGGCGCGTCTGGACCTGTCCGGCGACAACTGGTCGGGCGACCTCGAATACGCCCGTGTCTTCGACCAGGAGAAGATCGCCGACTTCGAGACGGCGACGCCAGGACACCACATGCTGAACGCCAGCCTGGCCTACGACCTGCCGCTAGGGGGCGCAAAAGGGCAGGTGTTCGTTCGAGGAACCAATCTGCTCGATGAACTGGCCCTCAACCACGCCTCCCTCCTGAGCCGCCTGGCGCCGCTGCGGGGCCGGAACGTCGTGGTCGGGCTGCGGGCGAACTTCTGATGCGGCGCAGGAGCCAAGACGCATGAAGGGGCTTTCACCGTCCGCCCTCGATGGCTCGGCCGTGGGGCTCTCCGCCCTCTGCCTGGTCCATTGCCTGCTGCTTCCCGTCGGCGCGGCGTTCCTGCCCGTGCTCGGCGCCTGGGCGGAGGCCGAATGGGCGCACCTGCTCTTCGTCGGCCTGGCCGCCCCGATCGCCGGCCTCGCCATCTTCCGCAGGTCAGGCGCCCCGCCCCGCCCGGCCGTCCTGGGGGCCCTCGCCGGGCTGGGCCTGGTTCTCCTGCTGGCGGGCGCCGTGGGGCCTCACGAATGGGAGACGCCGGTGACCGTCGCCGGCGGCCTCTGCCTCGCCTGCGCCCATATCTGGAACTGGCGTCATCGCGCCGGCGCCTGCAGCGGGGTTTGAATGGCTCCAGCGCCTCCGCCCGCGGCGGCAACCATGCTCGGCCCTTGGGTGTTCTCAGCCCAAAGGCAAAGGCTGGGAGCGCCCGATGTACCCCTACGACCAGATCACCGCCCCGATCATCGAGTGGGCGCCGCGCGTGCTGGGCGCGGTCGTCGTCCTCATCGCCGCCCATTTCGTCGGCAAGGCCGTGCAATGGGGCCTGGCCAGGCTGATCAACAGCTTCCCGGGCGCCAAGACCCATAACCGCGACGCCCCGCCCAAGGAGACGGTGGGGTTCCAGCTCGGCCAGCTCGGCTACTGGCTGGTGATCCTGATCGGCCTCATCGCCGCCCTCACCATTCTGGGCCTCCAGGGGGTGGTCACGCCGCTCAATACCCTGACCATCGGCGTGCTCGCCTTCGTGCCAAACCTGGTGGGCGCGGCGGTCATCTTCTTCGTGGGCCTGGTGCTGGCCACCATCGCCCGGCGGGTGGTGGAGGCGGCCCTGGGCGCCGCCCATGTCGACGCCTGGCTGGAGAAGGCGGGGTTGTCGCGGGTCACCGGTTCGGCCGGGCTTTCCCGTACGCTCGGCCTGCTGGTCTTCGTGCTCATCGTCATCCCCGTGACCATCGCAGCCTTGGAGCAACTGCGGATCGCGGCGATCAGCGAGCCGGCCGTGGCGGTGCTGGATACGGTGTTGAGCGCCCTCCCCCGCCTGATTGCGGCGGCGATCATCCTGGCGCTCGCCTTCTTCATCGGCCGCTGGGTGGCGAGCGTCATCGAGCAGGTCCTGCCCTCATTCGGCTTCGACCGCGCCTTGCAGGGCATGATGGGCCAGGGCGCGGCCGCCCCGCCGCCCTCCGTCGCCGAGCCGGTCGCCCCTGCCGTCACCGAAGCCGAGCTCTCCGCCCCGCCCGCGCCCTCCGGCGTCACCCCGTCCAAGGTGGTGGCCCAGCTCGCCCTGGTGGCGATTATGCTGTTCTCCGCCGTCGAGGCCGCCCGCCTGCTGGAGTTCGCGGCCATGGCCCTGATGCTCGAGCAGATCCTGGAGCTCGCCGCCCAGGTGGTGTTCGGGGGCGTGATCATCACCGTCGGCGTGCTTCTGGCGAACTTCCTGGCCCGGCTGATCGACACCTCGACGAACGGCGCCGATGGATTCGCCTCCACCCTGGTGCGCTGGGCGACCATCGCGCTGGCCACCGCCATGGGGCTGCGGTTCATGGGCATCGCCGACGAGATCGTGATCCTGGCCTTCGGCCTGATCCTCGGCTCGGCCGCCGTGGCTGCGGCGCTCGCCTTCGGCATCGGCGGGCGGGAGACGGCCCACCGGCTGCTGGAACGCTGGACCCGCAAGGCCGAGGCGCAGCAGCGCGCCGGCGAGCCGCCGACCGGGCCGATCGCTTGAGGCGGACGTTGTGCGATAGGCCGAGCCCCGGCTCGCCCTATCGCGACAGCCCCTCATAGGCGGCGGCGATCAGGGCCACGTCGCGGGGATCTCCGACGAGATCGGTCCCCATGCGGTTCATCGCGTAGGCGAGCGCCAAGCGCCGGTCAGGATCGACCAGCACGAAGGAGCCGCCCCAGCCCGAATGGCCGAAGGCCTCCGGCGAGGGGCCGTAGAGCCCGTCGGTGTTGAGCAGGAAGCCCGCCGCCCAGCGGGCCGGGACGTCCAGCACCTCATCCACGCCCTCGATCCGCTGCGCCGTGGCGGCGGCGAGTGTTTCAGGCGCCACGAGGTCGCCGCGCGCATAGGCGCCGAACAGCCGCGCCAGGGAGGCTGATGCTGGACGGGTTTGCTAGCGGGCCGCGCAGCGTTCCGCTCTGCACGCTGGATATGGAGGCCCTGACCGCGCGATCCTACAATCCGTTCGACCGTCAGCAGACCAATGAGGTCAAGATCGCCCAGCTGATCGCGGCGGCCTCGCGCCTCTTCAATCAGCGCGGCATCAACGGCGCCTCGCTCGACGACATCGGGGCCGAAGTGGGAGCGACCAAGGGCGCAGTCTATCACTATTTCGACGACAAGGCGGATCTGGTGACCCGCTGCTACCGCCGGGCCTTCGAGCTGTTCGACCTGATCATGGACACGGCCGTGACCCAGGGGCGCGACGGGTTCGACAAGGCGCTGATCGTCCTGCACCTGAACGTCCAGGCCCAGGCCGGACCCGCCTCGCCGCTGATGCTGCAGCCCGGCCGGCTGGCGCTGGCGGAAGCCGACCGCGCGGCGTTCGAGCGCGCCGCCCAGCGCCTGCGCATAACCTCCAACCGCAACCTGCGCCAGGGGACCGCCGACGGTTCGGTGCGGCCGTGCGACACGGCGTTCGTGAGCCCCGTCGCGGCCGGGATCTTCCTGTGGCTGCCCAAATGGCTGCCACGCAACGGCGCCCTGTCGCCCCGCCAGATCGCCGAGGCGGTGTGCGACCTCATCGCCTACGGCCTGCGGCCGCGCCCGGCCTGATAGGTCGGACGGCCAGCGAGGCGATTGGCCTCGCCGCCATCATGATGGACGTTCCAGATTGCGAACCCTCCCGAGCCGCCCCTTACGCCTGTTCCTGCCCATGGCGACCATGAAGGCGTCCATCGACGAAGGCCCACAGGCCGGCTGACCGCCGGCTCCCGGCGGTCAGCGGAACGCGACGCCGGGCTTCACGCCGAGCTTCTTGAACAGCATGGCCGCCGGACAGAAGCCGGTGAAGGCCGCCTGGAGCATGTTGAGCCCGGCGAAGACCGCCAGCGCAATCCACCAGGGATGGACGAAATAGGCGAGCGCCACGCTCGCAAGCACGACGCATCCGGCGAACGCCAGAACCGCACGGTCTACGGTCATGTCTCAACCTCCCGAAGGGGCGCGGGCCTCAAGCCCGGGCCAGAGCCTGGCGCGTCCAGGCGACGATCTGGTCGGCGCTCATCAAGCCGGCCTTGCGGTCGATGAGAGCGCCGTCGCGGAACAGCAGCAGGGCCGGGATGCCGCTGACGCCGAGTTCGGCGGCGGCCTGCGGCTCCGCCTGAGAGTCGAGCTTCAGGAGCCGCACCTGGGGCTCGAGCTGGGCTGCGGCCGCCTGGAACTGCGGCGCCATGGCCCGGCAGGGTCCGCACCAGGGCGCCCAGACGTCGAGCAGCAGCGCTGTTCCGCGGGTCTTTGCGCGATGGGCGCCGAGCGCCGCCCCCGTCACATCCAGGGGGCCCGCGGGAAACGCGGCCTGAGCGCACCGCCCGCACCGGGCCGCACGCGCATCGCGGCCTGGTGGAATGCGGTTGGCCGCGCCGCATGAAGGGCAGACGATCTGGGCCATGGCGCGCCTTCAGGCCTTCAGCTTGCGCACGCCCATGACGTCGAGGGCGAGCTTTTCGTAGAATGGCTCGCTTTCGCCGCGACGAACCTTGCCGATGAAATATTTCTCGAAGCCGACCTTGGCGAGGTGGACCCACTTGCCGCTGGCGGACCAGTTGACGTTCCGCGGCGGGATCTGGGGCTGGGCGACGAAGGCCACGCCGCCGTCACCGAAGTCGGCGAGGCAGATGGCGTTCCAGGTGGCTTCGGCGCTCGCCGGCTTGCCGGCGATCAGGTCGCGCAGGTTGTGTGCAATGGCCGTGACCATGCTCTCGATCATGAAGCCGGTCTTGGGCACGCCCACCGGCACCGGCGTCTTGCCGGTGGGGGCGATGGCGACGCAGACGCCCAGAGCGAAGACATTGGGATAGGCCGGGTTGCGCTGGTTCTTGTCGACCACGACGAAGCCGCGGGGATTGGTGAGGCCCTCCAGCCCCCGAACCGCCTCCACCCCGCGGAATGCCGGCAGCATCATGGCGTAGGCGAACGGCAGGTCGTGGGCGGCCTTGGTCGCGCCGTCCTCCCCCACCTCTTCCACATGCATGAGACCGGCCTCCACCGAGGCGACCTTGGCGTTGACGATCCATTTGATGTGCCGGGCGCGCAGCTCGCTCTCCAGCAGGCCCTTGGTGTCGCCCACCCCGTCGAGGCCGAGGTGACCGACATAGGGTTCGGAGGTGACGAAGGTCATCGGCACCCGGTCGCGAACCTTCCGCCGCCGAAGCTCGGTGTCGAGGATCATGGCGAACTCGTAGGCCGGCCCGAAGCAGGAGGCGCCCTGCACCGCGCCCACAACGATAGGACCCGGATCGCGCACGAACCGCTCGAAGGCTTCGGCGGCCGCTTCGGCGTGATCCACGTGGCAGATCGATTGGGTGAAGCCGCCATGGGGACCGAGCCCAGCGATCTCGTCGAAGGCGAGCTCAGGGCCGGTGGCGACCACCAGATAGTCGTAGGCCAGGTCGGAGCCGTCGTTCAACTCCAGCCGGTTTTCCTGCGGATGGACGCGCCGGGCGCCGACGGGGGTGAATCCGACACCGCGGCGCTTGAAGACCGGCGCCAGCGGAACCTCGATGTCCCTGCGGGCGCGCCAACGCACCGCGACCCACGGGTTCGACGGCACGAAATGGAAGGTGTCGCCCTTCGACACCACCGTCACGTCCGCCGCCTCGCCAAGCGCCTGCTTGATCTCGAAGGCGGCGACGGCGCCGCCAAGGCCGGCGCCCAGAACAACAATATGCGGCTTCGTCATGGGTCATCTCCTCCTCGGGCCGCGTCCTTTGACGACTTTCCGTCGCGCCGCCTCACCCGACCTTGACCAAAATCACGGCCCGCAGCGTCGGGCGGCGGTAGCGATCCTGGTCGCGCCTTGACTAAATATCCTTTTCTGCGCATATACGCAATTATGAATTTTGATCTTCCAGCGATGAAGGCTTCCGCCGACGACGCCTGCGCCTTGCTGAAGGCGCTGGCCAATCCGCATCGGCTGATGATCGTCTGCGCCCTCGTCGACGGCGAGAAATCCGTGGGCGCCCTGGCCCAGTTGCTCGGCGTGCGCGAGACGCTCGCCTCCCAGCACCTGGCGCTGCTGCGGCGGGAAGGCGTGCTGTCGGCCCGCCGTCAGGGGCAGACCATCTTCTACGACCTGCAGAGCGGCCAGGCCCGCGCCCTGGTGGAAACCCTCTCCCGCCTCTTCTGCACCCTCCCCAATCGGCCTGAAGGAGCTTAGACATGTTCGGCGCCCCCAAGATCCGCGACCTGACCCCCGATGAGGTCAAGGCCTCTCTCGATGAGCACAAGATCCTGCTGGTCGACGTGCGCGAACCCGCAGAGTTCGCCGCCGAACGCATCCACGGCGCGCTCAACTTCCCGCTCTCGACCTTCGATCCGAACGCCCTGCCCGAGGCCGGCGACCGGCTGATCGTCTTCCAATGCGGGTCCGGTAAGCGCTCGGCCATGGCGGTGGAGCGGTGCCAGAAGGCCGGCCACGCCATCCGGTCCCACCTCAGCGGCGGCATCCAGGCCTGGAAGGGCGCGGGACTTCCCACCGTGACCCTCGACGTCGCCACCGGCGGCCTGCGCGACCCGCGCTGATCCCAAGACCTGCGGAGGCGAACCATGGCGGCGCGGATTTACCTGATCGGAGCCCTGGCGGCGGCCCTGGGCCTCGCCGGCTGCGGCGGGCGCGAGCCCGAGCTGCGCAAGGTCGAGACCGCGCCGGCCGCAGGAAGGCTGACGATCCAGCCGCAAGCCGTCGCCGAAATGAAGCCCGCCCCGGCGACCTTGACCACCCGCGACATGGCCGAGGCCCGGGCGCGAATCCCGGGAACCCTGGTTACCCTCGCGGTCAAGGAAGGCGACGTGGTGCGCCCAGGTCAGCCAATCGGGCGGGTCCGCGACGACCGCCTCGCCCTTCAGACCGGAGCGTTCGAGGCTCAGGCCGCCGCCGCGGCCGCGGAAGCCGCGCGAGCCGAGGCGGACCTGGCGCGCACGCGTACGCTTTACGCGCAAGGCGTCTACGCCAAGGCCCGGCTCGACCAGGTCGAGGCCCAGGCGAAGGCGGCGAACGCCCAACTGGCCGCAGCAAGAGCCCAACGGGGCGCCAGCGCCGAGCTGGACGCCCAGGGCGTCATCCTCGCCCCGGCCGCCGGCCGGGTCCTCCGAGCCGACACCCCGGTCGGTTCGGTGGTGATGGCGGGCCAGAGCATCGCCACCATCACAGCGGGGCCGGTGGTCGTGCGCCTCGAACTTCCCGAAGCCGGGGCCGGCGCCCTGAAGGTCGGCGATCCGGTGCGCCTCGACCCAAGGGACCTGCCGGGGGCGGGGGAAGGAACGATCGCTGAGATCTATCCAGCGGTCCGCGGCGGCCAGGTGATCGCCGACGTGACCGCGCCGGGCCTGCCCCGCGACCGCATCGGCCAGCGGGTGCGCGTGGCGGTGAAGGTCGGCGAACGCCAAGCCATCGTCGTTCCGCGCGCCTACGTCCAGACGAGATTCGGCGTCGACTATGTGCGGCTCGTGCGGACCGACGGCTCGACGGCCGAGGTCTCCGTCCAGACGGCGCCGGGACCGGATGAGAAGACGGTCGAAATCCTCTCCGGTCTGCGGGCCGGCGACGTGCTGGTCCCGGCGGTGCGGCGATGAACCTCGGCCTGTCCGGTCGCCTGACGAAGGCGACGATCGGCTCGCCGCTGACGCCGCTGTTCCTGCTGGCGGCCATTGCGGTCGGCCTGCTCGCCCTCTTCTCGATCCCGCGCGAGGAGGAGCCGCAGATCAGCGTGCCCATGGTCGACATCATGGTGGCCGCGCCGGGCCTGCGCGCGGCTGACGCGGTGGAACTGGTGGGCAAGCCGCTGGAGACCATCGTCAAGAGCGTGTCCCAGGTCGAGCACGTCTACACCTTCGCCGAGGACAACCAGGTGATGGTGACCGCCCGCTTCGAGGTCGGCGTCGACCCCGACGCCGCCGCCGTGCGGATCCATGAGAAGGTCCGCGCCAATTACGACCGGATTCCCGCCGGAATTCCCGAGCCGCTGATCCAGACGCGCGGCATCAACGACGTGCCGAGCCTGGTCCTGACCCTTTCGCCCAAGCCGGGCGCCGCCGGGGCCTGGAGCGATCAGGCGCTGTTCGAGCTCGCCGGCAAGCTGCGCACGGAGGTGGCCAAGGTCGAGAACGTCGGCCTCACCTTCATCGTCGGGGGCCGCCCGCAGGAGATCCGCATCGAGCCCGATCCGGCTCGGCTGGCCATGCACGGCGTCTCGCTGGGCGTATTGATGGACACCGTGCGCCAAGCCAACCGCGCCTTCCCGGCCGGCCAGATCCGCAGCGGCGGCCGCGCGGTGGACGTGATGTCGGGCCAGACCCTGGCGAGCGCCGACGAGATCGGCTTTCTCGCCCTGCCCTCCGCCTCCGGTCAGCCGGTCTATGTGCGCGACGTGGCCACCGTGAGCGTCGCCCCGCGCGAGGACCAGGCGCGTGTGTGGCGCGCCGTCCGCCAGGGCGAGCGGTGGACCGAGGCGCCGGCCGTCAGCCTGGCGATCGCCAAGCGCAAGGGCGCCAACGCCGTGGTGGTCTCTCACGCCGTGCTCGAGCGCGTCGAGAGCCTGAAGGGTCCCCTGCTGCCCGAAGGCGTCGATGTGGCGGTGACCCGCGACTATGGCGAGACGGCTAACGAGAAGGCCAACGAACTCCTGTTCCACCTGGGTCTCGCAACCGTCTCCATCGTTGTCCTGATCGGCTTCGCCATCGGCTGGCGCGAGGCGGCGGTGACCGCCGTCGTCATTCCCACGACCATCCTTCTGACCCTCTTCGCCTCGAACCTGATGGGCTACACCATCAACCGGGTCAGCCTCTTCGCCCTGATCTTCTCCATCGGCATCCTGGTCGACGACGCGATCGTCATGATCGAGAACATCGCCCGGCACTGGGCGAGGAACGACGGCCGCAGCCGCGTACAGGCCGCGGTCGAGGCAGTGGCGGAGGTGGGCAACCCCACCGTCGTAGCGACCCTCACCGTGGTGGCGGCCCTACTGCCCATGCTGTTCGTGAGCGGCTTGATGGGCCCCTACATGGCGCCGATCCCGATCAACGCCTCGGCGGCCATGGTGTTTTCGTTCTTCGTCGCCGTGGTGATCGCGCCCTGGCTGATGATCCGCTTCGCGCGCCGGACGCTGGCCGCCGGCGGCCACGGCGACCACGAGGAGGGCAAGATCGGCCGGCTCTATCGCCGGGTGGCCGGTCGGGTGATCGCCAGCCGCCGCTCGGCCTGGCGTTTCCTGATCGGCGTGGGCGTGGCCACCCTGGTCGCCTGCGCGATGTTCGCCACCAAGACGGTGACGGTGAAGCTGCTGCCGTTCGACAACAAATCCGAGTTGCAGGTGGTGCTCGACCTGCCGGAAGGGACCTCGCTGGAGGAGACGGAGCGCACGCTCGCCGAAGCCGCCGCCATCGCCCGCACCCTGCCCGAGGTCTCCGCCATCGACGCCTATGCGGGGACCGCCTCCCCCTTCAACTTCAACGGCCTGGTCCGCCACTACTACCTGCGCAATCGGCCCGAAATGGGCGATCTGGCCGTGGCCCTGGCGCCCAAGGGCGAGCGCAAGCGCAACAGCCACGAGATCGCGCTCGACCTGCGCCGGCGACTGGCGCGGCTGGAACTCCCTGCCGGCGGCGCCGTCAAGGTCGTGGAAGCCCCGCCCGGCCCGCCGGTCATGGCCACCTTGCTGGCGGAGGTCTACGGCCCGGACGCGGCGACACGGCGCGCGGTGGCCGAGCGGGTGAAGGCCATGTTCCGCGACGTCCCCTATATCGTCGATGTGGACGACAGCTACGGCCTGCCGCGGCCCAACCTGCAACTGACGCCCGACCGGGCGCGACTGGAGGCGCTCGGCGTCAGCGAAGGGGAAGTCCAGAACTCCATCGCCGCCGCGCTGGGCGGCCAGGTGGTGGGCTACGCCCATCGTGGCGCGGGGCGCGACCCGCTGGAGATCGCCGTGCGCCTGCCGCAGTCGGCCCGCACCTGGGGCGAAGGCCTGGCGACGCTTCCCGTGGCGCGCGCCAAGGACGGGCGGCTGGTCGAGCTCGGCGAGGTGGTCGAAGCTTCCGAAGAGCCCGGCTCCACTCAGGTCTTCCGGCGCGACGGCCGCGACGTGGACATGGTGATGGCCGAATTGGCCGGCGCGTACGAAGCCCCGATCTACGGCATGCTCGAGGTCAACAAGGCCATTAAGAACGCCGACTGGGGCGCATTGCAGGAACCGCAGGTGCGCCTGCATGGCCAACCGCCGACAGAACACGGCCCCACCGTGCTCTGGGACGGCGAATGGGAGATCACCTGGGTGACCTTCCGCGACATGGGTGCGGCCTTCGGCGTCGCCTTGCTCGGGATCTACGTCCTGGTGGTGGCCCAGTTCAAAAGCTTCCGGCTTCCGCTGGTCATCCTGACCCCCATTCCCCTAACCCTGGTGGGCATCGTGATCGGCCACATCCTGTTCCAGGCGCCGTTCACCGCCACCTCGATGATCGGCTTCATCGCCCTAGCCGGCATAATCGTGCGCAATTCGATCCTGCTGGTGGACTTCATCCGCCACGCCCAGGGCGCGGACCGGCCGTTGCGCGACGTACTGCTGGAGGCCGGGGCTATCCGGTTCAAGCCGATCCTGCTGACCGCCCTTGCGGCGATGATCGGGGCGGCCGTGATCCTGACCGACCCGATCTTCCAGGGCCTGGCGATCTCGCTGCTGTTCGGCCTGGCCTCCTCCACCCTGCTGACGGTGCTGGTGATCCCGGCCATCTACGTGGTGCTGCGCGACGATGGGCGGCCGGCGACGGCGGCTTGAACCTGCCTGCGAATATTCTACATCGAGCAGATGACTGACGCCGCCCACGACATCTCGGCGCTCCGCGACTGCGCAAATCAAGCCGCGCGGCTGCTTAAGCTGTTGGCGAGCGAGCAGCGCCTGGCGATTCTCTGCCGGCTGGTGGAGGGCGAGGCCTCCGTTGGCGTTCTGGCCGAGCATGCGGGCCTGGCCCAGTCGGCCACGTCGCAGCACTTGGCCAAGATGCGCGCCGAGGGGCTGGTGGAGACGCGTCGCGAAGCCCAGACCATCTATTACCGCCTGGAAGATCCGGCGGCGTCGAAGGTGCTTGCGACCCTGGCGGAAATCTATCGGGGCGAGGCCCCGATGACGGGCTAACCCCGATCAGCCGGCGACGGCGCGCCAGGCCACATAGGCCGCGACCAGCAGCACGAGGCCCGCGAACAGGCGCCGCGCCGCAAGGGCGTGGCTTGCGAGACGGCCGGCGGCGCGCACGCCGAGGATCCCACCGACCAGGCCGCCCAGGATGAACAGGCCGGCCACCGGCCAATCCACCAGACCCGACTGGGCGAAGTTCAGCGAGGTCGCCGAGCCGAACAGCGCCACCGAAACCAGCGACGAAGCCGAGGCGTTGGCGAGCGTCATGCCGGTGGCCGCCATCAGGCCCGGCACGATCAGGAAGCCGCCGCCAATGCCGAAGAAGCCGGCGGCGAGCCCCGTCAGCACGCCCATGGGCGCAAGCTTCAGGGTCAGGCGCCAGTTGATCCGAACGCCGGGATCGCCCTCCGACTTCGGGCGCCGGAGCATGGACAGCGCGATCGCCGCCATGGCGAGGGCGAAGAAGAACAGCAGGCGCTGGCCGTCGACCATCTTGGCCAGGCTGGAGCCCAGAATGGAACCGATGAGCCCGGCCCCGGCGAAGACGCTGGCGCAGGACCACTTCACCCGCCCGCCCCTGGCGTGGCCGACAAGGTTCAACGCCGCACTGACCGCCACCGCCGCGGCCGAGGTCCCGATCGCCACGTGGGGATCACGCACGCCCACCACATAGAGCAGGAGCGGCGTGGCGAGCACCGAACCGCCGCCGCCGAACAGGCCGAGCAGCAGCCCGACCAGGGCTCCGCTCGCCAGGGCCGCGGCGATGGTCGTGGTTGTGAGGGTGAGCATCGCGTCCATCTTGTATATTCGTATATGCGAATATATATTGTGTCCAGCGAACGCAAGACAAGGGATTTCCGCCATGCCAGCCCAGACGCCGGGCTCCGACCCGGCCCGCCTCGCCGCGACGCAGATCGTTCAGGCGGCGTTGCAGGATCCGGCCAAGCGGCCGGTGGTGAAGGCCTTCTTCGACGAAGCCACCTTCACAGTGAGCTATGTGGTGCGCGATCCGGGCTCGCAGGCCGCCGCGGTGATCGACAGCGTGCTCGATTACGATCCCGCCGCCGGACGCACCGGCCGCAGCTCGGCCGACGCCGTCGCCGCCTACATCCGCGAAGAAGGTCTCGAGGTCGTTTGGCAGCTGGAGACCCACGCCCACGCCGACCACTTTTCCGCCGCGCCCTATCTGCAGGCGGAGGTCGGGGGCCAGCTCGCCATCGGCGAGCGGATCGTCCAGGTGCAGGAGGTGTTCGGCAAGCTCTTCAACGCCGGCACCGAGTTCGCCCGCGACGGCCGCCAGTTCGACCGGCTGTTCCGGGACGGCGACCGTTTCGCCATTGGCGGGCTCCAGGCGATCGCGCTGCACACGCCCGGCCACACGCCCGCCTGCATGAGCTATGTGATCGGGGACGCGGCCTTTGTCGGCGACACGCTGTTCATGCCCGACTACGGCACCGCCCGCTGCGACTTTCCGGGCGGAGACGCAGCGACCCTCTACCATTCGGTCCGGCGCCTGCTGCAGCTGCCGGGCGAGACGCGCATGTTCCTGTGCCACGACTACAAGGCGCCGGGCCGGGAAACCTATGCCTGGGAAACGACGGTGGCCGATCAGCGCGAGGCGAACGTGCACGTGCGGGAAGGCGTGAGCGAAGCGGAGTTCGTGGCCCTGCGCGAGGCCCGCGACAAGACGCTCGACATGCCCCGCCTGATCCTCCCCTCGATCCAGGTCAACATGCGCGCAGGCCGCCTGCCCGAGCCGGAGGACAACGGCGTCCGCTACCTCAAGATCCCGTTGGACGTGCTGTAGGCCAGGCGCCTGGCCCAGGACTGAATGCGGGCTAGTTCTCGACTCCGCGCTCGGAACGGGTAATCTGCAACCTACGGGAGGCGTCAGCGATGGCCAGCGTCAGCGACCGCGACAAGCGCTACCAACTGGAGCAAAACATCGCGCGCTACCAGGCGCAATTGGCCCAGTCCCCCGATGCGCAGAAGCAGGCCATGCTGCTTCAGCTGCTCTCCGAGGCCGAGGCGGAACTACGCGGTCTGGAAGGCGGCGGACCCGGATCGGCGCCAGGCCATCCGACCTCGACCTGAACCACGGCTCAGGCAGCTCCCTGATAGTCCGTGCGCGCGACACGCTGTCAGGATTCTGCGCGCCAGGTTCCCGATGGCGCTGTTTGCACCTGTTTTGATGATTTGCGCCGAAATCGAGGATACGTGCGCCTCGGCCGCTCGCCCGAGCTTGTTTCCGGGGTAAGAATATCGCCGCCCGAGCCGCGATGAGCCGCCGGCCCCCGTTATGCGAGGCGAAGCATGAACCTGGCGATCTCCCGGCCGACCGCTCGCGGGCCGGCGCGCAAGCCGCCGCATCCCACCTTCACGAACGGGCCAAGCCGCGACTGGGGAAGTTTCGGCGCCCGCCGGCTCTCGGTGACGCCTGGTCGGTACGAGGCGCAGGCCGCGCCCGAACATCGCCTGATCTTCTATCTCGGCTCACCGGTGCCAACCCTTTGCGCCTGCGCGGACCTTTCGGGGCGCCGGTTGCAGACAGCTGGAGACTTCGATCTGCTGCCGGCGGGGGCCGAGGGGTTCTGGGAAGACGCCGCGCCAGCGGAGATGGTCTCCATCCGGCTCACGCCGCGCCTTCTTCTCGATGCGGCCGACGCCATGGGCGCGCCGGCGGGCGCGGCCGATCCGGCGCCGCTGCTCGGCGGCCGCGACGGCCGGATCGAGCACGTCGTGCGGGCGCTCCTGGCCGAGCTGGAGTGCGATACGCCCGGCGGCCGGCTGTTCGCCGACAGCCTCGCCAATGCGCTCGCCCTGCGCCTGGTCAAGGATTTCCATCGCCGCGGGCTCTCCGGCTCGCATGCGATGTCGCGCCCGCAGCTGCGGCGGGTGATCGAGCATATTGAGGCCCACCTCGCGGAAGACCTGCCGCTCGCCGACATCGCCAGGGCCGCGGGGCTCAGCGTGCCGCACCTGAGCGCCCTGTTCCGCCGCACCATGGGCCGGTCTGTTCACGCCTATGTCATGGAGCGCCGCGTCGCCCGGGCGCGGGACCTGCTTCTGGCGGGCCGGTCGGGACAGGCCGAGATCGCGCTGGCCTGCGGCTTCGCCCATCAGAGTCATATGGCGCGGTGGACGCGGCGGATCCTGGGCCTGACGCCGGCCCAGCTGCGGCGCGCCTGAGGAGGCCTGGACCGCCGCTATCGGCGGACGGGCGCCTCTAAGCCGTGGGCGTGACCTGGATCGACGTCGACGCCTCGCTCCGGACGTGGATCGGCCGCGATTTCGCGCGTGCAAGATGCGCTCTTGCGACGGCGGCCTCGATCTCCCGAAGCTCCGCATGAGCCACGGCGTCGCCCTGTTCGGATCGCGCCAGCAGTCTGCGGACCGCATCGAGGGCCTTTCTCCGCCCCGTCCTGGGCCGCCCGCCCTTTCGGCCGGCCAGGGCCTGAGCTCTCTGGCGCCTGGCCTCGGCGAGGCTGATGTCGGCCACGATTGTGGCGACGGCGGCCAGGTCCTGGCCCGTCGCTCCTGCGCAGCGGGCGTGGGCGAGGACGGCGCGGGCCTCCGAAAGGTGCTTCTTCAGGCTGGCGGCCGAATAGCCGTTGCCGAGCCGGTCGACGGCCGCCGCCGCGACCGGCGCAAGGGCCGCCGGCGCGACACCCAGTTCGGCCGCCCCCAGGCAGGCGACGGCGGCGATCCGGCGGGACGCAGCGAGTGGGGCCCCTGAAGACTCGGCCGTGCGCCAGTAGTCTTCGAGGGCCTGGGCGTGGCGGCGGGCTACGGCTGCAGCGAGGTCCAGGTCCATGCCTCCTCCTTTTCCGATGTCTCGAAAGATGCGGGCGGCCGCGTGGGGTGCGGCCGCCCGCGAGGCTGCGGGGGGATCAGAACCGCAGCCGGACCTGGCCGAAGAGGCGTCGGCCGACGACGTCGTAGGTGGAGGGCTCGGTGCCCGACTGCATGTTTGGCCCGTAGAGGCGGGGCTGCTGGTCGGTGAGATTGTTGACCCCGATGGTCAGTTCGACGTTGTCGGTAAGCCCCAGCTTGGCGTCGAGGTCGATGTACCAGGTGGCCGGCACGTTGGAGGCGACGCCGGCGGTGCCGAGGAAGGGCTCCCCCGGATACTGCCGGAACTGGCGGTTCTCCATGGCGTCGATGTAGCGGACACGGGTCCCGAGGCTGAAGGTCTGGGCCTCCCAGCCGAAGGCGCCCACGGCATCCAGCATCCAGCGGGCGCTGAGCGTGGCCTTCCAGTCGGGGAAGCTGGTGCCCAGCCCGGCCCCGAAATAGGTGATGGTGCCGGTGTAGTCGATCTCCGGCAGCCCCTGGCGGTCTGACTGCTTGTACTCCAGCACGTGGGTGAGCAGCAGGTTGACGTCCACACGCCCCATCCAGTCCGGCGCGCCAAACCAGGCCCAGTCGAAGCCGTAGGCGAACTGGAAGTCGAGGCCCGAGGTCTTGATGAGACCGCCGTTCTCCAGCGGCCACTCGCCGTTGGCGGGATTGTCGGGGTTGGAGATATTCGCGCCCGTCAGCGATCCGCCGGTGCGGCGCACCCCGCGGCAGTAGAAGTAGTCCGGCGAATAGGTCGGGTTGGTGCCGAGATAGTTGTAGCAGGCCGCAAGCGCGGTGTTGGTGTCAAACAGAAGGATCGGGTCCTTGATCTCGATGCTGTAGTAATCGATCGAGACCCGTGCGCGGTCGAGCCATTGGTTCCGCCAGGGCGAGCTCAGCACCAGGCCGGCGGTGAAGGTATCGCCCTTCTCGGGGCCGAGAGTCTCATTGCCCGAGAGGAATATGCTAGCCTGGGAGCCCGGCGCGGTGGGAGCGCCGTTCGGCCCCACCCCTTGGGCGATGCAGAGCGCCCGCAGCTGGGCGTTGGTCTGCCACCCCTGGGTGAAGGGCGAACAGGGGTCGAGGATCTGGGGCGCTGCGGCGGTGCCCACGAAGAGTTCGGCGAAACTCGGCTCGCGCACAGCCCGCTGGTAGGACGCCCGGAGCCTGGCCCAATCGGTGGCCGCCCAATTGAGTTCGGCCTTATAGGCGGCCGAGCCGCGGGCGTCGCTGCCGCCGCCCGTGAGGGTATTCTCGAACTGGGCCCAGGAGTAGCGGGCGCCGAGGCCGAGCTCGAGCTTGTCCACATAGGGCATGTCGGCCAGCAGCGGGACCAGCGCTTCGGCGAAGATGTCGTTGAAGTTCGACGAGCCCGCCTCGGGGCTGCCGACGTTGAAGCCGGAGAACGGCCCCGGATTGGAGGCGAAGCGCAGGGTGTAGTCGATCTCCCGGTGTTCGGCGCCCAGCACCACCGAGACCGGACCAGCCGGGATCTCGAATAGGTTTCCCCCGATGAAGGCCTGGGCGATGGTCTGCTCATAGCGCTCCACGCGGGTGACGAAGGTGGCGAGATAGTCGCGGCAGGAGGCGCTCATCGGCCGATCGCCGAAGAAGTTCTGGGTGCGGCAGGCGCCGTTGGAGCCGGCCGGGTTCTGGTCGGGGTGGCCGAGCACGTCGGTCAGGCGCTGGGTGTCGATGTTGCCGCCCTGGACGCGGGTGATGTCGGTCGTGCCGCGGCTGACATAGGCCTCGACTTTGAAAGTATCGCCGACTGGGAAGCTTACGCCCGCCAGATAGTTGACCACCCGGTTGTCGAAGGTCGCCGTCCGCGCCCCGAAACCGAGCGGCCGGAAGGCGAAAAGGAAGGGCTCGTTCGCGCCCGAGCCGACCAGCAGCGGGTCATCGCCGGTCCGAGCCGCCAGCAGGGTGCGCAGGTCCTGAGGGATGAACGGGTTAGTGACCGGGACCACCAGGTTGCTGCCGATGGATTGGCCCGGCGTGACGAGCGGCGAGGAAACCTGCAGCGAAGTCGCCCGCCCGGGCGCCGCGGTCTGTACGGTGGGGATGGGCGTCGGAGCCAGCGAGGTGACGGCGGTGTATTCGGTGTAGCCGACCTGGGCGAAGGCCCTCACCCGGTTCTCGAACTCGTAGTCGAGCTTGGAAAGGAACGAATAGCGCTCCAGCGGCAGGACCAGCGCGTTGGGAGCGTCGAAGTTGTAGGAATAGAAATCCGGGTAGAAGCGCGTATTGACGTTGACGTCGATGGGATACTTGAAGTTCTGGACGTTCAAGGCCGGATTGTTGGCGACCCCGGTGTAGTAGAGGCTTCCGTCGAGATTGAAGCCCAGGAGGCCCGAGCCGCTGGTGACAGCGCCGGGTCCCACGCCGTACCCGGCGAACAGGTTCTGCACCGCCACAAGGGGGATGGGATTGGAGCTGTTGAACCGAATCGCGCCGGCCGGCGGGGTGCCGGTTGTGGAGGTGGCGAGCGCCGCGAACGGCCGCTGACCCTTGGTGATCTCCTCGCGCACCGAACGGTCAAAACCGAGAATGGCGTTGCCCCTGCCGTCGGCGAAGTTGCCGCCGAGCACGAAGGACACCTGGTATTCCTTGGCGTCGTGGTACTCGGTGGAGTCGGAATAGGCCGCGCGGAAGTCGAGGCCTTCGAAGTTGCGCTTCAGCTTCAGGTTCACCACGCCCGAGACAGCGTCGGCGCCATAGGTGGCCCCCGCCCCGCCGGTGATGATCTCGACGTTTTCGATCATCGCCTGGGGAATGGTGTTGACGTCGACCGTCAGCGTATTGCCCGAGAACATCGGCCGGCGCCCGTCGACGAGCACGAGGTTGCGGATGGCGCCCAAGCCGCGCAGATCGATATTGGCCTGGCCGGCGTTCCCCGGATTGTTGGAGGTCGACGTGCCCGCGGGGTTCACCTGCGGCAGGGTGTTCAGATAGGTGTCGAGCGTCACGTCGGCGTTGGCGACCACCTGCTCGCCCGTGACCGTGGCGATCGGGCTTGCGGCCACGAAGTCCTGGCGCGCGATGCGCGAACCGGTGACCACCACCTCCTCGACCGCGGCCTCCTGGGCGAAGGCGGGAACGGCGCCGGCGAAGGCTGCGCTGCAAATGATGGACGACGCCAGGAGGCGCGCCCGAGAGACTTGGGTTTTCACTCTTCTTCTCCTGCGGCCGTGCCGGGCGGCGGCCGCGCCCCTCCAGATCCGGATCCCGGCGATCGACCCGCCGGGCGCTGCGATCCGCTGGCGGCCGCGGCGCGAAGCCTCGGGCCGCCGAGCCGGAGGGCGCCGGTCGGGTGTTGTGTCACGAAGCTGTCGCGGGAGAGGGAGAGTCGTCGCGCACGCTCCGATGACGCTGCGCCTGGATCGATGATGCGGCGTGAGCCCTGGAAGCGCCGGGCGAGCCGGCGATCGGAACCCGCCCATCGCCTGGAACGACGGCGGCGACCGCCCGTTGTCCCCCGACGAATGGGGACCAAGCCCTGCCCGACGACGACAAGGGAGAGCGATGAGCATCAACCGGAAACAGGAAGCCCGAGCCCTCGACGCCGACGAACGAGAACTGGTGGCTGGAACCCATCACCCGGAACTCCAGGACCTGCCCGACGCCGAGCTGGCGCGGCTTACCAAGCTGGTCCGCGAGCGCCGGGATCGCGCCGCCGACCAGGCCCGCCAGCGTCGCCGGGAGATGCGGGGCAAATCGGAGCCCCGGGGTGCGACCCCTTCCCGGGCCGACGAGGGTTCGAAGCTCAAGCTGGCGGTGCTTTCCGCCGCGGTGCGGCGACTCAACAGCGAAGGCGAGCGGCGGCGGCGGATGGCCGGCAGTATTGCGATGGTTGAGAACGCCCAGCGCGCACTGGCGCTAAAACAGGCGAGCAAGGGTTCGGCGCCGCCGAACACGCGCCACGCCCATCGCGGGATGAAGCTCGCCGCCAGCGAGCGGCGGGAGAACCTGATCCGCCCCATGGAACGCGGACGGCAGCGCAAGGCCGGGGCGGTCGCCCAAGCGGCCCGGGACGCCCGCTGAGCCAAGCACGCCCGACACCGGGGCGCCAGATTTCCTAGTCGTCGAAACCGACGAACACCGCCGCCTCGGCGACCGGCTTGCGTTCGGAGACCACCGCATTGGCTGGGAAGCTGTCGTCGGGCCAGCCAAGCGCAATGGCCTTCATGATCACCTGATCCTCGGCGATGCCGGCATGTTCGCGCACGACCGGCGACTGCATAATGCCTTGGCTGTTGATCACCGCGCCGAGTCCGCGGGACCATGCGGCGTTCACCAGCGCGTTGGTCACCGCGCCGCAATCGAAGGGCGTGTCGTCGCTGCCGTCCAGGACCCGGTCATAGGTCACGATGATGCAGACTGGCGCGTCGAACTGGCGGAAGCCGCGCAGCACCCAGTCCTGGCGCTTTTCCTTGTCGTCCCGCGCGATCCCCATGGCGCCGAACAGCTGCTTGGCGACGCCGATCTGCCGCTCGCGATGCAGGCCTTCGAAGGGTTGGCCGGTGCGGAACTCGCGCGATTGCGGCACGCCCGCCACCATCCGCTCGGTGTTGCCGGCGCGGATGCGGTCCAGAGCGTCCCCCGTGACGACGTAGAAATTCCAGGGCTGGGTGTTCATCGAGGACGGCGCGCGCATCGCCAGGGCAAGGATCTCCTCGATGAGCGCCCGCGGCACCGGATCGGGCTTGTAGCCGCGGATGCTGCGGCGACCGAGGATCACATCGTCGAACTGCATGAAGGGCTCCCGAAGCCAGCCGGCGCGATTCCGTTCGGGAGAGAACTGTCAGCTTTCCGAAGCGTAAGCCAACGGTTGTTCGACCTGTGGCCCGGAGGGACGCTGAACCCTCAGCGGCTGGACGAAACGCGCCGAAAGACGGCGGCCAGGATCAAGCCGACGCCGATGTGCGCCAGCAGCTCCAGCACCGACCAGAGGCCGTTCCAGCGGGGAAAGACCTCCGGCCAGCGCAGCGGCAGGACAAGGCCGTTCATCACGCCGAACAGCGCGACGCCGTAAAGGGCGCCGCCCAGCAGCCTGCGGCGGCGAAGGAAGCCCGACCACCGGAGGAGGACGGCGTAGGTCGCGGCCATCGCCGCCATGATCCCGAAGTGGGTCGCCACGCCGAGCCAGACCGCGGCCGCGCCGGCCGCATAGGCCTCGGCCCCCAGCCAACCGCTCGCCACCGACTGCCACACCTTGGCGAAGGACCGCCCGTGAACCAGGCCGAGGCTGGAGGCCCAGACGAGATCGAACGTCCCGGCCAGCCCGGTCGCCACGGCCGCGGCTATGATCGAGGTGCGCGATCCCTCACGGCGCGGCGCGGCCGAAATCGACATGGATCCGTCTCCCCTCCCCTATGGACCGGGAAGGTTGACCGCCCCCGGGAGGAAGATCGCGCCTCGCCTGCTCGCCTCGCGCCTGAATCCATGGCGATCATGCGGGCCTGGCTCAATAAGTCGAAACTACAGCACGCTTGGGACGCGATCGCCCGGCGGAAGTCACCTCCTGGCTTCGGCGCCCGCAATCGCACCTTGTCGTCCTGTCGCACCCGGGAAGGGGCGAGCGCGGCTCACGCCAGCTCGGCTGATGCGGCTTGCGGCTCAAGGTGACGGCGCCAGAAGGCCAGCCACGCGTCCCGCTCGTGGGCGGGTATTGCGAGGTGGCCGCCTGGATTGACGTGCATCGTCTTCTCAGGCGAGCCGAAGGCGTCGAACAGCGCCAGGCCCTGGTCGCGCGACATCAGCTCATCGTCCCACTGATAGACGAACATGACCGGGATCCGGATCTTCTCGGCAGCGGCCTTGTGGTCTTCGAGGCCCGGGAAGACGCCGAACAGGCCAAAGACCGCGCAGGCGATCCGCGGCTCTTCGGCCACGAAGGGCACGCCAAACCGGGTTCCCATGGAGACGCCCCAGTAGCCGACCGGTCCGCCTGCGCCGACCATGTCGAGCGCCTGCACCGCGTCCAGCACCGCCTTCCACTCCGCCACCGCCTTGGGCGCGTTGCCAGGGATGCGGGATGCTCGCGGGCGGTCGCCTTGGCGGGCGCGCTGGCCAGCGGCCAGCGCCGCCGCCCGCGCCTTCTCGGCCTCTTCGCGCGTCACGCGGTCGCCATGGCCCGGGGCGTCGATGGCCACGGTCGCATAGCCAAGTTCTCGGGCGTGGGACTGCGCCGCCGCCTCGATATTGGCGACCTTCTTATGCTGCGAGCCGCCATGCCCCATGAGGATCAAGGGACGCGGTCCTCGTGCGCCCTCCGGAGCCCAAATGCAGCCGGGCACAACATCGCCTTGGACTATGAGCCGAAATTCCCGCCGGGTGACGCCGTCTCGGGTTCGTTCCCCAATGAACTCCATCGCTCCCTCCCCTCACTTTTGTTCCGTCAGGCGGAATAGAATTCTACGTCTTGGAATGCCGCGTTAGCCTATGCCAGTATGGCGCCTCAAATCTAGGGGATGGTCCGAGCGATCATGGATCGGGCGGTGGCGCGCAGTTTTCAGCTTTTGGAGGCCATGGCCGGCGCGCCCGACGGCGCGCGGCTCTCGGACCTTGCTGCGGCGACCGGTCTGCAGAAGAGCACGGCGCATCGGATCATCGGCACGCTGTGCGCGCTGGGCTATGCCGAGCAAATCCCCTCCTCCCGCTACCGCGCGAGCCTGAAGGCTTGGGAGCTTGGCGCAGGGGTGGTGGCCGAGCTTCCGATCCGGCGAGCGGCCGCAGGCTTCCTGCATGGCCTGCAGCGCGCCACAGGCGAGACGGTCAGCCTGACGATCCTTTCGGGCGAGGACGTGGTCTATCTGGAGAAGCTGGTCGCCCCCCGGCCGGTAAAGTTCAGGACGCGCGTGGGCAGCCGCGTCCCAGCGCCTCTGACGGCGAGCGGCAAGGCCCTGCTCGCGGCGCGTACCGACGCCGCCGAGATCCTTGATCGGCTGAACGCCCGTCGCCCCATCGATATCCCCGCCATCCTGGCCGAGCTCGACGAGGCCAGGCGGCGGGGATACGCGCTCTCCGGTTACAGCCCTGGCGTCACGAGCATCGGCGCTGCGGTCGTAACCGGAGGCGCACCCCCAACCGCAGCCCTTTCCATCTCCGCGCCCAGCGATCGCCTGGCGGGCGGCAAGCGGGAAGCCGCCGCCGAAGCGCTGCTGGAGGCCTGCGCGCGCATGGCCGAAGCCCTCGACCGCCCATGAAGGCTCCAGACGCGGCGATGCTGGTCGAGCCTGCGCTTGGCGCCTATGTGGCCGGCGCGCTCGCCGCCGACCCGCCGCAAGACCACTGCGAGCTTGGCCGCCTCCACATCCTCGATACGCTCGCCTCGATCGTCGCCTGCCGCGACCTTGAGCCTGCGAGGCTCGCTCAAGACTACGCCGTCGCGCTTAGCGGCGATGCGTCCGCCGCGGCCGCCACCATCCTGGGCACAGGCTTGCGCGCCAGCCTGGTGGACGCAGCTTTTGCAAGCGCCATGACGGCCCACGGCGCGGAGATCAACGACTTCATTCCCTCGGCCTTCGTGCAGCCTGGGCCCGCTGTCGTCGGCGTCGCCTTCGCCGTGGCGGAGCGCCATGGCGCAAGCGGCGCGGACCTGCTGCGCGCTGTGATCGCCGGCTACGAGATCGCCGGCCGCATGCCCAAGGCGCTCGGGGTCGAGAACCTCCGCAAGGCGGGTCTCGCCAATCACGGGATCGGGCCGATCTTCGGGGCGGCGACGGCCGCGGCGATCCTCCTGCGGCTGCCGCAGGCGCGGATGGGCGATGTCTGGACCTATTGCGCCCAGCAGGCGGCCGGCTCCTGGCAGTGGCTGCTGGACGTCGAGCACATCGAAAAGTCCTTTGTCTTCGCAGGGCTCGGCGCGCGGGCCGGCCTTCATGCGGCGCTGATGGCGCACGCCGGCTTCCGCGGCGTGCGCGGGGCGCTGGACCATCCCTCAGGCTGGATGCGGGGGCAGCTCTTCTCCGGCGGCGACGCCGACAGGGCCTATCTGGTGGAAGGTCTTGGCGAGCGCTCGGAACTGCCGCTGACGGCTTTCAAGCGCTATCCGGTCGGCGGGCCGACCCAGCCGGCCGTCGAGGCCCTGCTCGGCCTCCTGCCTTCGATCGGCCAGACACCCGTCCAGTCGGTCCTCATCGAGATGCCCGGGCGCTGGCAGGCCTTCCGCGACGCCGCCATGCCGGCGCTGAACCTCCGCTATCTGACCGCGATCATCCTCATCGACGGACGCTTGGACTTCGTCTCCGCACAAAGCCTTGAGCGGATGGCCGATGACGAGGCTGCGCGCGCGCTGATGGCGCGTGTGGAGATCCGCCACGATCCGGCTCAGGAAGCGCCTCCGCCCGCGCCTCGCCCGGAATCGGCGCGCGTGACGGTGCGGCTGGCCGATGGCCGGCAGGAGAGCGCTTTTGTGCCCCACGTACTCGGCTACCCCACCCACCCCATGGGCAGGGCGGATGTCGAGGCCAAGGCGCTGGACCTGATGGGGCCAAGCCTTGGGCCCAAACGCGCCCAGACGGTGGTGGACGCGGTTGCGCACCTGGAAGCGGCTGAAAGCCCGCTCCCCCTCATTCAACTGATCGCCCGATAGGACGAGGTTCCTGATGAGCTCGACCGAAACGCTCGACGAAACCCAGGTCGTGGACACCGCGCAAGGCAAGATCCGCGGCCGGCGGACGGGCGGCGTGTTCGTGTTCAAGGGCATGCGCTATGGCGCCGACACCGGCGGCGCCAACCGCTTCCGTCCGCCGCAACCGGTCGAGCCCTGGGCCGGCGTCCAGGACGCCTTCGAATACGGTCATCAGTCCCCCCAGATGCGCAGCATGCTCGCCGACAAGGGGCCGATGAGCGAAGATTGCCTTCGGGTGAACGTCTGGACGCCCGGCCTCGACGCGCCCAGCCGACCCGTCATGCTCTGGTTCCACGGCGGCGGCTTCGAGGCGGGCTCCGCCTCGCAGAAGGTCTATGACGGAACAAGGCTCGCCCTGCGCGGCGATGTGGTGATGGTCTCGATCAATCACCGCCTAAACGTCTTTGGCCACTGTTTCCTGGGCGACCGCCTCGGCGAGGCCTACGCAGGTGCAGGCAATGTCGGATATCTCGATCTGGTCGCGGCCCTGAAGTGGGTGCGCGAAAACATCGGCGCTTTCGGCGGCGATCCCGACAATGTCACCATCTTCGGCCAATCCGGCGGCGGCCGGAAGGTCAGCCTCTGCTACGCAGGTCACGATGCGCAGGGTCTCTTCCAGCGCGGCATCGTCCAGAGCGGCTCGCATCTGCGGGTGCAGTCGCCCGAGCACGCCGCCCGCCTGACCGACGCCCTCTTGGCCAAGCTGGAGATCGCCCCAGGCGATCCGGCCAAGCTCCTCGAGGTCCCGACGGACGTCCTCACCTCGGCCCAGATCAAGGTGATGCGGGAAACCCGCTCCCGGTTCTCGCCGGTGCTGGACGGGCTCGCCTTCCAGGCCCACCCCTTCGTTCCCGACGCGCCGAAGATCTCGGCCCACCTGCCGATGATGGTGGGCACGACCCGCACCGAGCTTTCCAACCAGCTTGGCTATGAGGAAGGCGCGTTCGAGCTCGACATGACGGAGCTTCGCCGGCGCCTGGCGCGCTATGTGGGCGAGGAGGCGGTGGAAGAGGCGATCGCGGTTTTCCAAAGCGAGTCGCCCGGCGCCTCGCCCTCGGAGCTCTACTTCGTCATCGCCTCGGCGCGGGGCTACGTCCTTGACCAGACGATCATGGCCGAGAACCGGGTGCATGCGGGCTCCGCGCCCACCTGGTCCTACCAGCTTGTCTGGCGCTCGCCGGCCGAAGACGGTCGCCGCTTCAGCCAGCATACGCTCGACCTGCCCTTCGTCTTCGACAACGTCGCCAAGGCTCCGCACCTCACCGGGCCCGAGAGCGAGGAGACGCGGGCGCTGGCGCAAGCCATGTCCGAAACCTGGATCAGCTTTGCGCGCACCGGCGATCCGAATAATGCCGCCATCCCCGAATGGCGGCCCTACGACCTGACCGACCGGCCCGTCATGCTGTTCGATGCATCCTCGCGGCTGGCGCAAGACCCCTTCGCCGCCGAGCGGCGCTTCATGAGCCGGTTTCCGACCCAACAGATGGGCAAGACCCTGCACCGCTAGACTGGAGAGACCCATGACCCCTGATCGCCGCAAGGTGCTCGCTGCGGCGGGCGCCGCCCTGACCCTGGCCGCCGGCCCCGCCCGAGGCCAGGAATCTCGGCTCTTTCCGATCGTAGAGACGGCCGAGGGCAAGGTTCGGGGCCTGAGGTCTGGCCGCATCTGTGTCTTCAAGGGCCTGCGCTATGGCGCCGACACATCCGGCGCCAACCGCTTCCTGCCGCCACAGCCGGTCAAGCCGTGGGCCGGCGTCCGCGACGCGCTCGACTATGGGAACATCGCCCCGCAGATCCCCGGCGACCGGCGCCACGTCTATGCCGACCTGATCCTGAACGACGTGCAGCCTGGCGGCATGGGTGAAGACTGTCTGGTGCTGAACCTCTGGACGCCGGACCCCAACCCGTCGGCCAAGAAGCCGGTGATCGTGCGCTTCCACGGCGGCGGCTTCTACGGCGGATCGAGCAACAATCCCGGCGGCGACGGAGAGATGCTGGCGCGGTTTGGCGACTGCGTGGTCGTGACCGTCAATCATCGCCTGAGCGCGCTCGGCTACCTCTATCTGGGCGAAGACGGCCCCCTGGCCGATTCCGGCGCGGCTGGGATGGAGGACCTGCGCGCTTCCCTGCAGTGGGTGGCGCGCAACATCGAGGCCTTTGGCGGCGATCCGACCCGCGTGCTGATCGTCGGCCAATCCGGCGGTGGGGCCAAGGTCAGCCATCTGATGGCCATGCCGGAGGCCAAGGGCCTCTTCTCCAGCGCAGGCGTCATGAGCGGCTCGCAACTGGCCGCCATGAGCCGAGAACAGGCCGCCAAGGCGTCTGACGCGCTGCTGCGCCGGCTGGGTCTGCGCATGGATCAGATCAAGGAATTGCGCGCCGTCCCCTTCACCACCCTGCTGGCGGCCCAGGCCGAGGTCGAGGCCGAGGAGCGGGCGCGGGGCGAGGCGCCGCGATCCTTCGCTCCGGTGCTGGGCCGGGCGATCCCGCGCCATCCCTTCACGCCTGGCGCGCCGGCGGAGTCGCTCCACATCCCGCTGGTGGTCTCAACGACGCTCGATGAGCGGACCTATCGCGAGACCAGGTTCGACATGGGCTGGGAGGAGGTGCGCGAGCGCCTGACCACGCGCGTGGGCGCCGAGGCCGACAACTTGCTGACCGCCTACCGCGACGAGGATTCGGCCGCCACGCCCTTCATCATCAATGCCCGGATCAACTCCGACGCCACCTTCCGGCGAAGCGCCAACACCATGCTGGAGCGGAGATTGGCGGCGGGCGCCGCGCCCACCTGGTCCTATCTCTGGGCGAGCCCCAGCCCCGCTTTCGGCGGCCGCTATGGCGCAACCCACGGGATCGACGTCGCCTACGCCATGCACGACATCCGGTTTCCGCTGGCCGGTCCTACGGCGAACAACCTGCGGCTCGCCGACGAACTGGCCGCAGCCTGGGTTGCGATGGCCGCGAGCGGACGCCCCGACAACCCGAAGACCCCGGCCTGGGCGCCCTATGACCTCAAGGACCGCAACACCCTGGTGTTCGGCGATCCCACTCGATCAGTCAGCGATCCTCGCCGCTATTTCCGGGAGTTCTGGGAACGCGAGGCCGCCAGCCGGCGCGAGCGCGGCTAGCCGCCGGAGCAAAGGTCGCCTTCAGGAAGGCCTCCGCCGCCCGCAAGCGGCGTTCCCCCAGGAATCGCGGCGGCGAGGCTCGCCGCGCGCCACTCAAGGGTTGGAGGGCCGCGCGGCCGCGACAGGCCCCAAGTTTTCTTCGCCTCCGAGGCGCCGCTCATTGCGGGCGGCTGCTAGGGTTGGCTTGACTCGCCGCCTGACGCGGCGGGCCAAGTCTGTAGCGTAGAGGAGCCTGGGCGAGATGAAGATCGCTGTAAGAGCCGGTCTCGTCGCCGTTCTGGCGAGCATCGCCGTCTTTGGCGTGAGCCTGCTTCTCGGCCGTTCGGATGCGCGGCCCACAGCCTTGGCCTCCCCGCGCCTCGCCGTTCCGGCCGTGGCGGCTGAACCCGCCTGGCAGGGCTCCCTCGATTACGCGGCGCTCGATGAACGCCTGCAGGCGATGATGGGCGATCCCTCCATGACCGGTCTGGCCGTCGCGGTCGTGGAGGACGGCCGCATAGCCTTCGTGCGCGGCTATGGGGTGACGGCGGAGGCCGGCGGCGAGCCGATCGATGCGGCTACGTCGTTCCGCTGGGCCTCGGTTTCGAAGACGGTCGCCGGCGTTCTAAGCGCCCAGCTGGCCGCGGAAGGGGCGTTTTCCCTCTCCGAGCGCCTAAGCGCCTTTCCCACCAGTCTGCAATTGCCTGGCGGGGCCGAACGCCATCTCACCGTCGAGCAATTGCTTTCCCAGCAGACGGGTCTGCCGAAGAACGCCTATGACGGGCGGCTCGAAGGCGGCGAAGATCCCGTCGCGATCCGGACCTCCCTCGCGAGCGTCGCCACGGTTTGCCCGCCCGGCGCCTGCCACACTTATCAGAACATCGCCTTCGACGCCGTGTCCGAAGTCATCGCCGCCCGCACCGGCAAGGCTTACGAGCAGGTGGCGACCGAGCGCCTTTTCGCCCCTCTTGGCATGACGAGCGCGACGCTCGGGACGACGGGTCTGACCCAGGCTCGGCGCTGGGCCCAGCCACACCGGCACGGCCAGCGTCTTCCCTTCGGCGAAGCCTATTATCGGGTTCCCGCCGCCGCCGGCGTGAACTCCAACATCGTCGATCTGGCCAAATGGATGCAGGCGCTGATGGGGCTTCGCCCCGACGTCTTGTCGCCGGACGTCGTGAGCGCCGCCCAGCGCCCTCGCGTGGCGACGGGCCGGCCCTACGGCCGCATGGCCATGGCCCGCGAGATCACTGACGCCGGCTATGGCCTGGGCGTAAGAAGCTTCGCCTATCGGGGTCATCTTCTCGTGGGCCACAGCGGCGGCCTCTCCGGCTACCGCGCCACCTTGCTGTTCGATCCCGAACGGCGAACCGGGATCGCCATGCTGTGGAATAGCGACGCAGGCCTGCCGTTCAGGTTCCAGGGCGAGTTCTTCGACCACGTTTACGACCTGCCCTTCACCGATTTCCTGGAGCTGGAGGAGGGCGAAGCGTCCTCCATCGCCCTTGCAGGCTCGCCGAGAAGCTGACGACCCCAGCGGCAGGCGCCAAAGTGGCGACCTCCGCGGCGCGCCTTGCAGCCGACGGGATGCGCCAATCAGGCTGCACCGCCAAGGCGTTCCCACACCCGCAAACAAGCCGGCCAGGTTTCGCCGGCGGGGCGGCGGTCATCCAAAGATCCGCCGAAGTCTCAAGAAGAGCGCTTGGCCGTAGTCCAAGTCACGGACATCCACATAGGCGATCGGCGCGCTCGCCCGCGAACCGGCGTGCACCTCGCGGATGCGGGTGAAGCCGCGCTGAGTCAGGTTCTGCAGCTCGACGCGCAGCACCCACTCAGGTCTGGGCTTCATCTCGAGGAACGCCGTGACCCAGGGATCATACTTGCGGGTCTCCACCTCGGTGAGGCGGTAATAGCTCTCCCGGAACCCGCCGAAGAGGTCGAGCCCGACCGTCGCCTTCCACCGCGGCAGGTCCTGCGCATAGCGGACCTCCCATTCCAGTGGCCGAAGGCCGGAAATCTCACGGGTTTGGCCGGTGGTCGGATCGACCACTTCGGAATCGCGCATGGTCACGAGCGCCTTCACGGTCGCGCCCTTCACCTTGAGCCGCTCCAGCGGCAGGGCGAGGCTTAGGACGAGCTCGTCCTTGGTCCCCTCCCCGATGTTGGCGGGCCCATCGGCAAGCACCCCCGCCGCACCGATCGGAGCTCGGTCGATGACATCGGTCAGTTCGGCGTGGCGGAGCGTCAGGATCGCCGCGCCGTCGCCCCAGAAGCGGTGCTCGTAGGCGGTTTCGAAGATCCAGGCCTGTTGCGGCGAGAGATCGGGGTTGCCGGCCAGCACCACCCCTGTGCTGGCGACCGAGGAGGAGGCCACGAAGTCGTCGAAGTTGAGCTGGCTCACCTCGCGCTCAATCCGCGCCCGAAGCTGCTGATCGGCGGCCAGCGCCCAGGTGGCGGCCAGCCTCGGCTTGGTGAAGCTCAGTGATTTTTCGAGCACGACGTCGCCGCTCGAACTGATGGTCGAGGTCTCCTGGCGCAGACCGCCTTCCAGGGTGAGCGCCGCGGCCGGCCGCCAGGTGGCGAGGCCGAAGACCTCGGCGCGGGCCTCTTCGACGCGCACGTTAGCGGCCGGAACGGCGATGGCCGCGCCGTTCATGGTGAGCGCGGTCTTGGAGTCCAGCGTGTTGAACGCGCCCTCGACGCCCAGCTCAAGGGAGAGCGTCTCGCTCTGCCGACGCCGGAGATTGAGCCGGCCCACCGTTTCGGCGACCTGCTTGTCGGAAACGAAGAGCCGATTGACCGAGGCGGACTCAAACCGCGCAATGGTCTCGAGATTGTTCCATTGCTGGAAGGCCACCGCTTCCAGCGCGCCGATCGAGAAGCGACGGCTGAAGCGCGCGCCAGCTTCCGCCTGCAACCGGTCGGAGGTGATGTACTCATACTCGCCGCCCGCAGGCCGGATGAGGCGGTCGATGAGCTCGACGCTGGACCTTGTGTCCATATAGGCGCCGTTGACCCGCAGACGGCCGCGCGCGAGCGGCGTCTCGAAGGCGCCCAGCAGCCAGCGTCGCTCGCCTTGGGCGTCAGCGTCCACGTCGGAGGCGAGGATCTCCGCGCCCGTCGGTCCATAGCGACGACGGGGACCATCCCCCATGCTGTCGTCGGGACCCTTGCCATAGACGGTGGAGAGCTCGAGCAACCGCCCGTCCCAGCGCCACTGGCCTTCGGTGCGGAGCGCATTGAGGACGCGGCCGTCGCGCAAGGGATGGATGGAGTACCCGACGGCTCCGCGGGCGCCCGCCGCCTGCTTGCGCACGACATTGGCGATGACGGTTCGCCCCTGCATGTCGATGCCCGGCGCGCCCCCGCGGATCACCTCGATGCGGGCCACGGCGGCGAACGGGATCCGCTTGAGGATCTCTTCAAGCGTGTCGTTCTTCGAGACCGGCGGCTCGCCGTCGATCAGCACATTGCCGCCGGAGCCTGCGAGCCCACGCACCGCCGCGCCCTTGTCGAAGGAGAAGCCCGGCAGGCGCAGCACCATGTCGTGGGCGCTCGAAGGCGCCATCTCGGCGAAGAACTCCGGCGGATAGGCGATGAGACCGGACGAGTCGGCCTGAGCGGCCTGTGAAAGCGCGACGCCTGGAAGGCAACAAACGGCCGTCCAGGCCGCCGCAAAGGCGCTGACCATCCTCGTTTTCATGGAGCTCCCCATCCCCTGATGGAGAGCTTAGCGTCCCTGCCGTACTGGAATCCAGAACGAACGCCTCGGCGGATGCAAGAGCCGGGCAAGCGCGAGACGCGCCTCACGCGGAGTGGGGTCGACAATGTCGTGTCTGCAGCCGACTCGGGTTTCGCCGCCGAATTGTCGGGACGCGGCTGGTTAGGAGCTAGGCCTGCCGGTCGAAAAGGCGGACCGAGGCGAAGAGGTTGACGGCCATCAACCCTACCTTGACTTGCAACCTGAAAGTGCCACGCTTGCCATGCGGGGGTTGGAGGAGAGGATCGTGTTCAAGTTTCTTCGCGCGCTGTGCGCCGTCCCGTTGGCCGCCCTGCTCTGCGCAACGCCGGCCAACGCAGCTCAGATCGTTTCCCTCGACGTCTGGCCCCCCGACTCGAGCGGCGAGTTCCAGGTCTTCGGGGACTTCAACTGGCCTGGCGACGGTCAGAAGGCCTTGGCGAAGCTGGAGTTTGGAGGCCTCGAATTCCTCTACGGCGAGTATACCGGCTTGCTGGAGCAGCGCGTCACCTGGTGGGACGACGCGATGGGTGGGGTGACGGGCAACGAGTATCTGTACGCAGTCGACTGCTACCTCAGCGACGGCTGCATCAACATCGTGGCGCCCGGGCTAGCCTATGCGTGGCTGAAGACGCCGAGAGGCTTCAGCAAGCCATGCACGCCTGCCACGATCGGCGACTGCAGCGTCACCTATGAGCCGCAGTTCGGCAGCTTCTTCGGCGTCTTTCGCACGGCCAATGGCGACGACCCGATTCAGTTGAGCTTGACCATCGGCGACCCGATCGCCGTGCCGGAACCGGAGGCATGGGTCCTGCTCATCGCGGGCTTTGGCCTGATGGGTGCGGCGCTACGTCAGCGCCGTCGCGTGGGGCTCGCGTAGGATCTTGGCCGGCGAAGCCCCCCTTCGCCGGCCGCTCCTTCTGATCAGTCTGCGCCGCTGGCTTGTTTCCAGGCGGCATAGGCGGCGCGGCCGCCATCCCTTGCGGGCGGAATGATCCGGTTGCCGCGCTCGACGAGGCCGGCCACGCCGCCCTTCAAGTGCAGGAGCTGGACGGTATTGTCGGTGAGGACGGCGTTGCGGACGCTCTCCAGCCGAATCCATGACTTCTGATCTGGAAAGCCCACCACCAGGTTTCCCACGATCTCGATCTCGTCGCCGCCGTCGACCATGATCCCGTTGTAGAGCGTGCCCATAAGGGCGTTTCCGGCGATCCTCACCCGCTGATAGGGGAGCTTCTGCTGCTTTCCGTCCCGCAAGAAAACGCCCTGCATTGGCGCGCCTTGCCCGCGCGCGATCACATTGCCTTCGATGACGATGTCGCTTCCGGATCTGGTCGTATGGGTGGTCCATTGCTGGATGGCGTCCGGGTGATCGCCCGGCGCTGGGAAGAAGTCGCGGAAGTCGTTGCCGCGGATCACCAATCGCGCGTTTCCGCCGCCCCGCAGGCCATCGGTCTGGAGATTGTGGAAGCGGTTCTCGAGCACCTCCACGTCCGTGCAATCGAGGATCGTGAGCCCGTGCTGGGTCTGGTGGAAGGTCGAGCGCGACACGCCCACGCGCGTGCTCTCCCGGAGCATCAGGCCGCCCTTGCCTTTGAGGGGCGCTTCCGCCAGCGGGCCATGGACATTGAGACCGTGGAGCCGCACGTCCTGCGAGCGCATGACGACGAACTGGTTGGGCGTCCCTTCAGGCTGCACTTGGAAAGTGAGATCGCGGAAGGTCAGGCCGCGGGAGTTCCGGACGAGCAGATCGCGGAAGATCGCGCCCTGCCCCCGAATTTCGACGGGCCTGTCGAATTCGAACCCCTGAATCCTCACGCCCGTATAGACCCCCGGCGCCAGGACGATCACCTCGCCCGGCGAGGCGCGCTGCAGACGATCCAATAGCGCAGAGGTCGAGGCGACGCTGACCACGCCCGCCTGGGCGGCCTGCGGCCTGCCGCAACCCGGGGCGAGGCTGGCCGCCAAAATCGAAAGGACGATCACGAAGGCTCGGGCAGTCATGGGGCGAGGTTATCAGAGCCCCGGCGCCCAATCCAAATCCGATGCGGCCGCCGGGCGCCGCGTCAAGTCCGCCCCGTCACCGGCACGAGCGCCCCCGTCACGGCGCGCGCCTCTTCCGAGGCCAGGAACAGCATCACCTGCGCCAGGTCCTCCGGCGCCACCCAGGCGGAAAAGTCGGCCTTGGGCATGTCGGCCCGGTTGGCGGGCGTGTCGAGGATCGAGGGCAGGACGGCGTTGACGGTCACCCCGTCGGCCTTCAGCTCCTCGGCCAGGCTCTCGGTCAGCTTCTGCACGCCGGCCTTGGAGGCGGCATAGGGGCCCATGCCGAGCGAGGCCTTGAGCGCGCTGGCCGCGCCGACATTGACGATCCGGCCCGCGGCGCTGCGTTTCAGATGCGGGATTGCGGCGCGACAGGCGTTGGCCGCGGTCGCCACATTGATCCGGTACATGGCGTACCAGCTGTCGGCCGTGCTATCGGCGACGGTCTCCCATCGAAAGCCGCCGGCGATGTTCAGGAGAGCATCGAGTCCGCCGAAGCGGTCGACGACTGCATCGATCGCAGCGCCGGCGGCGACCGCGTCGGTCAGGTCGACCCCGCCCAACATGATCGCTTCGGGCCCGCAGTCGGCCAGGGCCTGGGCGTGCGGGGCGTGGTCGATCAGGGCGATGCGCGCGCCCTTGGCCGCCGCAGCCCGTGCGACGGCCGAGCCCAAGACGCCGGACGCGCCTGTGATGGCGAAGATGCGTCCGGCCATGGGTCTTCCCTAAGTCCTCAGAGTCGCTCGACGATGGTGACGTTGGCCATACCACCGCCTTCGCACATCGTCTGCAACCCGTAGCGGCCGCCGCGCGCCTCGAGCGCGTTGAGCAGGGTCGACATCAGCTTGGTGCCCGAGGCGCCCAGCGGGTGGCCGAGCGCGATGGCGCCGCCATTGACGTTGATCTTCTCCGGATCGACGCCCAGCGACTTGATGTAGGCCACGGGCACGGAAGCGAAGGCCTCGTTCACTTCGAAGAGGTCGATGTCGTCGACGCTCATGCCGGCCTTCTTCAAGGCCCGTTCGGTGGCCGGAAGCGGCGCCTCCAGCATGATCACCGGGTCGTGGCCCAGGATCGACAGGTGGTGGATCCGGGCGAGCGGCTTCAGGCCGTGCTCCTTCAGCGCCTTTTCGGACACGACCATGACGCCCGAGGCGCCGTCGCAGATCTGGCTGGAGGAAGCCGCGGTGATCTTGCCGCCTTCGCGCAGCAGCTTCACGCCCTTGATGCCTTCGAGGCTGGCGTCGAAGCGGATGCCCTCATCGACCGTGTGGAGGGTCTTGTTGCCCTCGGCGTCGGTGATCTCGACCCCGACGATCTCGTTCTTGAAGGCGCCGGCCTGGGTCGCGGCGATGGCGCGCTGATGGCTGCGGTAGCTGTACTCGTCCAGGTCGTCCTTGGTCAGGCCGTACTTCTCGGCGACCATTTCCGCGCCCATGAACTGCGAGAACTGGATTCCGGGATAGTGCTCCTCGGTCCAGGGGCTCTTGGGATGGCCGAAGCCGTTCTGGGCCGGCAGGGCGACCGACAGGCCCATCGGCACGCGGGTCATGCTCTCGACGCCGGCGGCGATCACCACGTCCATAGTCCCGCTCATCACGGCTTGAGCAGCGAACTGCAGGGCCTGCTGCGACGAACCGCACTGGCGGTCGACGCTGGTGCCGGGCACGCTTTCCGGAAGCTTGGAGGCCAGCACGGCGTTGCGGGCGATGTTGGTGGCGTGCTCGCCGACCTGCATGACGCAGCCCATCACCACGTCCTCGACCCCGGCCGGGTCGACGCCCGTGCGGTCGACGAGGTCGTTCAGCACCACCGCGCCCAGATCGACCGGGTGCCAGTCCTTCAGTTTGCCGCCCTTCCGACCGCCGGCCGTGCGGGTCGCCGCAACGATATAGGCTTCCGCCATGGTTCCGCTCCCTTTGCAGATGGCGCGAGATTTCGCGCGTCGGAACGGAGATTTAGGGACGCGACGCCACGTAAGCCAACGGGGTTTACGTGCGCGTGAAGTCAGGTGCGCGCCGGCAAGCCGTAGTACTTCAGCTTGAAGGGCCCGAACCAGAGCGTCTTGCCGAGCCCGCGCGCCGCCCGGTCGAGGGCGAAAGCGTAGTCGGGAGATCGCATCAGCCACTTCCCTCCGGCGACAAGGCCGAAGACCGCGGCCTGGACGACCCCCTGCCCCATCCAACCGACCATGCCAAGCCAGTCTCGAGGCTCGGCCGCGGCGCAGGCCGCCGACGGCCCCTGGCCATAGCCGAAGGCCCGGACGATGGCGTAGCGCAGCGACAGCCGCGAAGGGACCGGGTCCTCCCAGACCCAGGCCTCCGGCGCCCAGGCGAAACGGGCGCCGCGCGCCTGCATCTGGGCGAAGAGCAGATCGTCCTCCCCGCCGATGAAGTTGCGGTCGGCGGCGAACGGGCGGTCCGGATCGGGCAAGGCCGCCCGGCGCAGGAGGCTGTTGCCGCAGCCGTAATAGTGGTCGATCGGTCCCGCCGCTTCCGGCCCTTCGCGAGAGAAGAAGCGCTCCAGATAGGACCGGTGGCGCACGACCGATGCCGGCGCACGACCCCGCACCGGACCAAACACAACATCGGCCCCGCAATCGGCCTGAACCGCCAGCAGGGCGGCGAGCCATCCCTCCCCCGCCTCCTCGTCATCGTCCAGAAAGGCGATCAGCGGCGCTTGCGCCTTGGCGAGCGCGCTGTTGCGGGCGTTGGCGACGCCGGGCGAAGGCTCATGCACATATGCCACGGGGAACGGCGCTTCGGCCGCCAGTCCGGCGACGGTGTCGCGCGCGGACGCGGCCGGATCGTTGTCGACCACCACCAGTTCGAGCGCACCCGCCGAAACGCCGGTCTGCCGGAAGAGTGAGCGCACGGCGGTGACGAGCCCTTCCAGCCGGCGCTGGGTGGGCACGATGAGGCTCACATGAGGCGGGTTCCGGCTCATGCCGCAACCTTAAGCAGGCGCGGGTTAGGGAATGGTGGACCGGTCGCCGGTCCCGGCGAAGGCGTGGCGCAGGATCTCTTCCAGCCACCGGGCGTCGGTCTCGTCGAAGGCCTCGGGTTCCGTCGCATCCACGTCGAACACGGCGATCAGCGCGCCCTCGCCGTCGAACACCGGAACCACGATCTCGCTGGCCGAGCGGACGTCGCAGGCGATGTGGCCGGGGAAAGCGTGGACGTCCGGCACGAGCTGGGTCTGGCGGGTTTCCGCCGCCGCGCCACAGACCCCGCGGCCGAAGGCGATGCGCAGGCAGCCGAGCGTGCCCTGGTACGGGCCGACCACCAGTTCGCGATCGCGGTCCGGGTCGACCACGTAGAAGCCGGCCCAGAAATAGTGGTCGAACGCCGACGCCAGCATGGACGCGATGGTCGCCATCCGCGCCACGCGGTTCGGCTCGCCGTCGAGCACGGCGGCGATCTCCTGCGCCACCGCGGCGTAGCGCTCGGCCTTGGCGGCGGGCAAGCTCATGTCGTTGAAGGCTTCGGCCATGGGCGGCCGATATAGGGCGGTCTTCAGGCCGCCGCCACCCGCCGCAGCATGGTTTTCATCGCCACCATCCGCTCCAGGTCCTGGGCGAGCTTGGCCGCCGTGGCCTCGTCCAGCGCCTCGGTCTTCAGGAGGGCGCCAATGGTTTCGAAATGCGCCTCGATCACCTCAGGATCGCAGGCGTCGGGCCCGCCCATGGCGTCGACATAGGCGAGCATTGACAGCGAGGCGCGCTCCACCGCCCGGTCGCGCACCTGGCGAGCGCGGAACGTGGTGTGCTGCATCACGCGATAGATCATCTGCAGCGTGGCGCGGTCGACGCCGCCGCGGGCGGCCACCAGCCGGCGCATCGCCTCGAGCTCCACCCCGATGGTTTCGCGGGCCTGGTCGCGCTCGACCCCGTCGGCGACCTCGTCCGGATCGCTCGTGCGGCGAAGCGGACCGGAATAGTTGAGCTCCACCCGGCGGCGGCGGTCCGGACCCACATAGGCTTCGCTGATGATGAACGGCCGGGGCTTGGTCAGCACCAGCTGGATGCGCGAGAGCAGCGCCGCCGGCGTGAACGGCTTGATGACGAACTCGTTGACGCCGGCCAGCCTGGCGATGTGCACGTCGCGCACGCTGCGATCGGCGGTGACCATCACGATCGGCACCTGGGGATTGGGCACCCGCGGATCGGCATGGATCGCGGCCCGGCGGATCGAACGGGTGAACTCCAGCCCGTCCATGTGCGGCATCTTGGAGTCGGTGAAGATGATGTCCGGATGGATGGCGCTCAAGAGGTCGCGGGCGCGCAGCCCGTCGGAAGCGCCGTGGACGTGTTCGACGCCGGCCGCCCGCAGCACGTCGGTGACCAGGCGTACGGTCATGGCGTGGTCGTCCACCACCAGCACCTTCAGGCGCGAGACGTCGGCAGGCGTGAGATTGGAGCTGGGGAGTTGGCGGCGCGGGCTCATGCGCGAAACGTCCTTCGAGGCGTTCGCCGAACATGACTTCAGCGCATTGAAATAGGGTTTATGGGGGCCGCTGACGCCGGGGAGGCCGCGGATAGTCGTCGGGGAAATAGTCGGCGTAGAGCGCCCGACGCCGGCGGCGGCGCAGGCGGCGGGCGACCCGCCAGGCAGGCCCGGCCGCCAGCAGCGCCAGAAGCCCAGCCGCAAGCAAGAGGATGATTTCCAAGGCGACGACCTTAAAGACGGTGGCGTGACGACCCTACGACCCCTCGCCCAAACGGCGACGGCTGTTTCGGGTTCCAGGGGCAGCATAGGCGGGATTTGCGCCAGACTATGGCGCCGCGGGCGCCGGCGGCGCAGTGGGGCGACGAGGCCGAAGGCAAGGCCACGCTGGTGAATCTTCAGGGTTTACGAAGGCTTAATCGGACCGCCGAAGTAAGACCAGCGCCGCGACCGGCTGTCGCACTTCGAAGTGATAGAGCACTCGGGCCGGAAATGCTCACAATGCGCGAGCGTTCAACTTGGGGATCGACCGACGTCGATACCGTCGACAGATTCTTCTATTGGGCGAGTTTTTATCTTCCAGGACGCGAATTGCTTCTTGATTTAATCATGCCCAAAGCCGAGGCAAACCGGATTCCCGCCCCAATTTGCGCTTTTTTGCTTTGAGGTTCGGTGAACGCCGGTTAAGAATGCCGCCGTCTACGTCTTTCCACTTCAAGGGGCATCCGCATGAAGATGGTTACCAACAAGCTGGCGCTGACGGCGGCCGTCGCGGCGCTCGCCTTCTCGGCTGGCACGGCGGCGAACGCGGCCGTGACCTTCTCGTCCACCGCTTTCGACGCGCCCGTCGCACCGGGCGAAACGATCGTGATGGACTTCGACTTCCCGGCGGCGCCCGGCTACTCGATCTCGGGCGGCGCGGTCACCACCGGCAACATCCCGAACGTCGCCGCCGCTCCGGCCGGCGACGGCACGGCCTACTACTACGTCACGGCCGAGGCGAGCCCGGCGGAACTCAACTCCGCCAAGCTGCTGAAGTCGCTGAGCCTCTACATCGGCTCGATCGACGACTACAACACGATCGCCTTCTATAACGGCGCGAGCCTGGTCGGCAGCTTCTCCGGCATCGACTTCGGCCCGCCCGCCAATGGCGACCAAGGCGCCGCGGCCACCAACCGTCGCGTCTATTTCGACTTCGGCGGCGACTATGTGAACCGCGTGGTGTTCACCTCGACCCAGAACTCCTTCGAGTTCGACAACATCGCGGTGGCCGCCATCCCCGAGCCCGGCACCTGGGCTCTGATGATCTCCGGTTTCGGCCTGATGGGCGCCGCCCTTCGCCGCCGCCGGGCGACCGTGGGCGCCTTCGCCTAAGTCGCACCGACCATTGCTCTCTCTTTGAAGCCGGCGAGGCGACTCGCCGGCTTCCTTGTTTCGAGCGCCCGGGATTACCGCTTGGGTTTCCACATGCGACGGCTGTTGTCGTCCGCACCTTCCAAGCGCCCGTACTTGCCGACGACGATCCCGCTGCGGATCACCCGCGCCGGATTGCCGCCCACGATCGAACGCGGCGGAACGTCGTCCATCACCACCGCCCCTGCGGCTACGATGGACTCGTCGTGGATCGTGACCCCCGGCATGATCGTGCTGCCGCCGCCGATGAAACAATGACGGCCGATCCGGACCGGCTTGACCTCTCCCGTCACGTCGTCGCGCGTGTAGATGAAGGTCTTGAACGCGATCAGCGTCTCTTCGCCCACGGTGATGGATCCGCGGGCCGCCGGCGACATTCGAGCCGAGAGTGAGAGGGTCACACTGGGATGCAACTCGACACCCTGAATGGCGCCGAGAACACGCCGTCGGGCGCCGATGAGAAGCCTTCGAAACCTTCTTAGGCTATTCAATGAATTCAGTGGCATCTATGCCTGCGGGACGATGAACGAACCAAGCTGATGAGTAAGACTGCACCCCTTCATAACACCCTGCAGAAGAAAGCGCTCGCCTGGTTCCAGGGGCTTATCCGAAAGTATGTCTGGGGCATGGACATTCACCCCAGCACGCAGATCGCGACAACCGCGCTCATCGACAGGACGTGGCCACGAGGCATCCATATCGGCGCGGATTGCAGTATCGGGGAGCATGTCGTCGTCCTCACCCACGACATGACGCGCGGCGTCTATCTCGACACTCGCATCGGCGATCGCAGCGTTCTCGGCGCTCGAGCCATCATACTGCCGGGCCTGACTGTCGGCGCCGACAGCCTGGTCATGCCGGGCGCCGTCGTTACTCGGGACATGCCGCCGAACTCCATCGCGATCGGAAACCCGGCCACCGTGGAGCCGCGCCCGTCGGCGGCAGGCTGACGTCAAACCTGCTGGGCAAGCGCCCTGGCGCGCTTGCTGCCGATCAGGGCGTCGCGCCCCTCCGCCGGCGTTGAGAGCACCAGCGCCGGAACGAAGGCTTGCAACAGATCAAGTGTCGCGTCCGGGCTCGAACCGATGGCGGAAAAACGCGCCAGCAACCCGTCGGGCACATTTCCTTCCATGGCCGTACGCAGACGGTCGCGGCGCTGTTCGCCGGAGTTTATCGGCAAGTACTCGCCCAGGCGCGTCCAATAGACGATGCTTTCGCGCCGCCCAGGCGCATCCGCCACAAGCCTGCGCCCCGGAATCGAGACGTCCTGCGCAAGCGGGATGTCGGTCGGCTGATTGGACGAAAGCGTGAAGCCGAAAGCCGGATAGCAGCTCTCGGGGCGATGGAGCTGCAGGGCGTCGGTGTTCCGGTCCCCGTGGGCCATCAGAACCATGATCTGGGCGCCGGTTTCACCGTTCACGTAAACCCGCTCCACCATCTCGTTGTAGAGGCGGTCTGCGAGGCTGCCTTCGATTTTCGGCGCGACCAAGCCGCCGACGTCCTGGGATGTCCAATCGCCGAACGCCCGCGGAACGATCTCGTTGAGCGACCGATCACCCAACACCGAGATTTCATGGCGAGGCTTCAGGCCATATGCCGCCGCCGCAGCGACCAGGCAGCCGCCGCCAATCAGAAGCTCGCGGCGGCCGATCATGCTTCGCCCCTCCTTATTCGCCGCCATCCGGCGTGGATCGCCTTGTCCAGGGCGAAGACCAGGAGCAGCGCCGTCGCAAACAGGAACAGGCCCGCCAGCTCATGCGAAAAGCCCTGCGCGACGCCATCGCCAAAGAAATAGGTCAATAGGATCAGGACGATGATGCGGAGGATGTTGGCCAGAACCGCGATCGGCACCACCAGCAGCGCAAGCAGAGCGGCGTACGCAACCGACGTCCGGTGCATGAGGTAGATGTAGAGAAGGCTGATCGCCATGAGGCCGATGAGCGAATTGACCCCCGAGCACGCATCTTCGACGAGGAGCTGGTACTGCGCGACGAAGATCGTCACGCCCTCTCGCGCCAGCGGAATCCCCACCACTTCAAGCGGCCCCGTCGCCGCATAGGAGACGAAGTGCTTCAGCGGCGCCGTGATATCGTCGATCAGCCACTGCGGCGGGGGGATCGCAAAGGCCAGGTAGAAGAACGGAAACCAGTTCCGCAGCATCGACCGCAGGCCGACGAGGCTGTGCAGAATCGCCAGGCCGACGCCGTAGAGGCCGGCCGTCTCCAGGCTGATGAAGTCATAGGCGCGGCCGAAGACGTAGACGGCGATCGACGGCAGAAACAGCAGGGCCGTCACCGCCGGGTTGCCGCGGACGCCCTCCTTGCGGAACTCCTCGGTCTGGCGCCACAGCAGCCAGGCGCCCGTCGCCAGAACGATCGGACCATGGGCGCCGAACTCCCGGTTCCAAACTTCGTCGGCCAGAGCCAGAAAGGTCGGGACCGCAAGGACGGCGAAACCCAGCGCAAGGGGCCAGCCGCCTTTCAGAGTGAGATCGAACCGCCTCGTCCGTTCCGACACTGCCCCCGCCATCGGCGTCATGCTTCGTTCAGGACCGAGCCGACCACATGGACGTGGTCCCCCTCGAGCTCGCCGACCAAGGTCTTGACGTCATCGATCAGGCTGCGGTTCCGGCGGGCTACGACCAGGGCATAACCCGCGACATTGCCGATCCGCCGGGCGTCGGCGCAGAGATTGGCCGGCGGCGTATCGACGATGGTCATATCGTAGTCGCGCATGCAGACCTCCATGAGGTCTTCGAAACGCGAACTGGCCAGCAATTCCTGCGGATTGGAGGCCGGGCCGCCGGCGTGCAGCACTGAGAGATTGGGGGTCACCTCGGCCTCGATCGCCTCGCTTATGTCCATATCGGCGGACGCAAGGAACTGCTGCAGGCCGATCGAAGACCGCACGGGGCGTATGAGGCCATCCACCGCCGGCCGGCGCAAATCCCCGTCGATCAGCAGGGTCTTAAGGCCGATCTGCGAAAGCGCGACGGCGAGGTTGGCGGCCACGAAGGTGCAACCGACATCGATGCTCGCACCGCAGATGGCCAGGGCGCGCCGACCGCCCTGCACGTGCTGAGTCATGATGTAGGTGCGCAGAGCCCGTATCGCCTCGGCTCGCGCGCCGGCCGGCTCGGAGATCATGACGAGCTCGTTCGAGAGCGCCGGCGCGACGCTGGCCACGGCTACGAGGCTGCGGGCGGAGTCCGCCTGGCCTCGGCGTTTGATCGGTGCGACGGCGGCGGTCATGCGGCGCTCCTGGAGGCGTCGGGCGGGGCGAGACGTAGCCGTGAAGGCCCCGGAAGGCGGAAGAACGAGCGGCGCGAAGCCGGCGGCGCGATGACGGTGAGCACCGGGGCCCCGAGACCTTGAAGGTCCTCAACGCCGCGCACACGGCGTCCGAAGAGCTCCACCAGCAGCGCGACCAGCAAGCCCATGGCGCCGCCGAGGCCGACGGATCCGAAGATGATCAGCGGCTTGTTGGGGAAAACCGGGCTCTGTGGCATGACGGCGGCGCCCAGCGGCGTCAGGCCGGTCTCGGCGATGGCGGCTTCCTGCCGCAGGGCGGCGGCGCGGGCTGTCGTCTTGTTGAACTGGTCGCGAAGAATGTCGACCTCCGCCTGAAGCTGGCTCAGCCGCTCGACCTTGTCCCGCTGCGCGATCACGCGCGCCCGTTGCGCCGCCATAGCGCGGTCCATGGCCCCTGCGCTGGCCGCCGCCGCGCCCGCTTGAGCCCGTGCGGCCGCTTGTTCCTGAGCGGCCAGAGCCGCGACGGAGGCCCGTTGCGACCGCATTTGCTGCAGTTCCGGGTGGTTCGGCCCCAGCGTCTGGGACGCCTGGGCGATCATGGTGTCGAGCTGGGCCAGTTGCATCGAGGCGGCGGAGCTGGGCGGCGCCACCGTCACGATGGGCGGAATCGCCGATTGCCCAGCCAGCGCCGCCAGGCGCGCACTGTCGACATCGGTATTGTCGGCCTGAAGGACGATGCCGGTTTCCTTTTCGAAGGCGGTTTTTTCAGCTTCGGCCTTGGTGAGGGCTTCGCGCGCCTTGTCGGACTGTTCGTCGTACCACTCGGCGGTCCGGGCGGCGTCTTCGCGGCGGAAGGCGAGGCTCGCATCGATATAGGCCTTGCGAAGCGCGTCGGCGATGATCTGCGCATCCCGCGGCGAAGGCCCGCGGAAGGTGATCTCGAGGATATTGCTGCCTTCGACGACCTTCACGCTGGTGCCGTCGATGATCCGCTGCGCCACCCACCGACGGAAGTCGCGCGTATCGGTCGCGGGGCGGCTCTGATACTGAGCGATCAGGTTGGGATCGGACAGCCAGCCGAGCTCATCCACCACTTGCCCAGCGACGGAGTAGTCGCGGATCAGGCTTCGCTGGGTGGCGATATAGCCCCGGGCCGCCGCGTTGGCGATCACCTGTCCGGTCACCGGGTCTGGGCGGAGCAGGTTCAGCAGGATGCGGGAATTGGCTTCGTACCGCGGCGGCACCAGTTGGATGACGACGAGGGCGCCGAGGAAACAACTGATCGTCGCCGCGACGATGATCAGCCGTCGCGCCCAGAGGATCCGCAGGAATTGGATGATGCTCATGCTATGGATTCCAGGCGGCGCTAGAAGAGGCGTTCGCCGACGTTGATGATGTCGCCGGGCTGGACTTTACTGTCCAGGTCGACCCGTTTGAGCTTCTCTCCGCCGCGGGTGACCTGAACCCGGCGCTCCGAGCCCAGTTCTGTAATCCCGCCCGCCCGGGCGATCGCCATGCGGAAGGTCATGTCCGAGTTCATCGGAACGGCGCCCGGAGACCGGACCTGGCCGGAGAGGTAGATGATCTCGGCGGTCGGCGCGAAGATCTTGTCCCCGGCCGAGACATAGGGGTCATCCTCCGCGCCACCCATGGCCATCGTCTTCAGGTCGATCCGACGCTCGGCGCCGTTCTCAGGGCGGATGATCACGTGGTCCGCGCCGTCGGTCCGGACGCCGCCGACCCGGGCGATGATCTCCGAGATGCGATAGGCGCGATTGATCGGCACCAGGCCAGGATTGTTCACGGCCCCCAGCACGGTCACGTATCGGCTGGCGTAGCCGACGACCTCGACGCGCATCACTGGCCGATTGAAATAACCCCCGGCCTCGAGCGCGCGCGCGATCTGTTCACCGAGCTCCCGCGAGGTCCGGTTGGCGGCTTCGACATCGCCCAGGAACGGAAGCTGGATCTTGCCGTCTGCACCGATCCGGGCCCGCGTCCGGAAATCGGCGCGCCCGAGAACCTCCACCTCGACGACGTCGTCCGGCCCCAGGATATAGTTCTGTTCGGGGGCTGCCGCTTCGGTCTCCGCGGCCTGCGGCGCGATCGGGGGCGCAACTTGCCCGGCTGGCGTCTGCGCCCACGCCGAGCCGGCCGCCGCGATGGCGAGGCACAGCGGCATGACAACAGCTGCAATCGAGGATCGGAAACCCATTACCTTCTCCAGCACGTCAGAGCTTGGCGACCAATGAGAGCCCCACCCGGTTGGCCGTGTAGTCAAACCCAGGAACATTAGCATCGCGTTCCTCCTGGGTCGCATCCAGCTTCACGGCGAAACGCCGGCCGATATCGACGCCGACGGAACCGAAGACGCGCCTGATCTCCTCTTCGGTCACCGAAAAGGTCGGCGTGAGGGCCGCGCCTTCGTAATCCGCCTTGGAGTAAGACGCGCCGAGCCCGAGCTTGATGCGCGACCCCATCGCATACGTACCTTCAAGACGATAGCTATCCTCGACCGAATAAGCGGTTTCGATGCGGTTCGAAGGCGTCACTTCGCGGGCGAACGCCAGGGCCATCTGCAGGCGATCGGAGGATCGGAACGTGATATCGGCGCTGTAGTTCGCGCCCTGAAAGTCATCGACTGCGGGGCTTTCCGGTTCAACCGAGATATAGCTAGCCGAGACCGATCCCTGCAGCCGCGCGCCAAGCCTGCGCGTATAGCGAACGCCGGCGCCGTGGCGTTCGTACCCGTCACGGACGAATCCGGCGCCCGCCGGCACGAGGCGATTATCGTACTTGATCTTGCCGTAGCTGCCGAAAAGGTTGAGCTCACCGAAGGTCGGCCGCTGATAGACCACGCCCGCGACGGCCATGAAGTCGGTATAGTCGGCGGTGACGCGGGAGCTTGCGCTGTTGTCGGCCCACTTCTGGGTCGCTGAGGCCATGACGCCGAGGCCGGCCTGACGGCCGCACACCGCATCCACGCCTGCCGAAGTGATCGTTTCCATGTTCTCCACGGTGAGCAGGGTGAGATCGCGAAGGTCGCTCTGCTTGCGATCATAGCCGCCCACCAGACTTCCGCGGCAGGGGCCGAAGCCGGTCTGCAATCCGCCTTGAAGGCCGATCCGCTCGCGATTCAGCTGATCGTTCTTGTTGTAGAACTCGTATCCGACGGCGCCGTTCAGGAACACGGCCTGGCGACCAAACGGCTGCACGATGTTCGCCCGGACGCTGGGACTGAAGATCCAGTCCTCACGCTCCACCCCGCGCAGCGCCGCCACCGCGGCGTTGGATCGCGCGACATTGGTGTCGTAGACGCCACGCGCTTCGAGCTCGAGGTCGAACTGCCGCGTCGCCTGCGCATGGGCCGCGCCGGCGGCAAGCAGCATTGCGATGGTCGAGCAACCGAGAAGTCCGCCGTAACGCATCCTCATCCCCCAAGTTCGGCCCGTCGGCGGGCGATTTGCCAATCTGCGCGATATAACCATCTGCTTGCGGGCGAGAGAATGTCTCATCTTGGGCGACTTCACCGCCGCCCCTGCAAGATCCGTCGCACCGTACCCAGAAAGTCCTTCAAGGTCTCGCGGCCCTGCGCGCGTCGAGCCGCCTCGGCGACCGAGAGGTCCGCCATTTCCGGGCAGGGCTGCAGCATCGCCTTCACACCGGCGGTGCGCGCCTGGATCAGACGTTTGCGACGGGCCTGGGATGGCTGCATGGCGTCGATCTCGTCGACCGGCAGCGGCTCGACGGCCAGGGCGCCCGCCGAAACGGCCGCTTCCAGGTGGGCTTCCCCTCGCGCCGTGCGGGCGACGATGAGGCTGCGGCCGGCCTGCTCCTCGAAACTCGGATAGCCGGCTTCATCGCCGTACCAGGCGTCGGCGCAGGCGATGTCGGCGACGCCGCCGACCGCGTCGGGGCAGATCTTGCAGCGGAACTGCACCTCCTTGGAGAGGTGCCCGCCCCAGCTGTCGGCATAGCTCATCTGCGCCTGACGCCCGTCGCGCAGGGTGGCGGTCGCGAAACCGGGCCACCCCTCCCCCCGATACCGGAACGCGACAACCTCCTGCGGCGCGCAGCCCATGGCCGCCAGAACCCGGTCTGCGCCGTTGTGACTCGGCACCCCGGCGCAGAAGAAGGACAGCATCAGCGGCACGTGAGCTTCGACCCGGGGGTCGACGCGGCCGAGCCGGCGCAAGGCCGAAACGTCGCAAGGCTTGCCGATGAAGGCGAACCGGCCCCCGTCGGACAGGATTCCATTAATCTCGGCCAGCGGCGAGGAGGCGGCGTAGCGCGATCCGGCGCCGGCGATCACTTCGGCCTCGGACGTCGAGCAGACGACGATATTGCGGGTCGGGCGCTGCGGATCGGCCGCCACGTGAACCACGCGGTCCACAAGCCCGCTGCGCAGGGCGTGAAGAGCCAGGGCCGTGACCGCCCCGCCCGAGGACGCCCGGTGACGCAGCGCCTCGTCGGTCGAATGGCCGGTGGCGACGCGCCTCCAGGGACCCCAGTAGGGATGCAGGTTCGGAGCCTTGCCGGTCCAGGGTTCGACCCTGGATCCCGGGCAGGCCTCGGCCACCATCCGTTCGGCCGCCGGCGAGAGCGGACCGGGTCGGCTGGGGCGCGCATAGCCCGGGGCGACGGTGGTCATCTCGATCTCACCGCCCGAGAGCGAAGCGCAGAGGCCGCAGCCGGTGCAGAGCTGGCCGCGCAGGACCCGCGCGACAGTCGGGGACTCAGGCCCATTCACGGCGCGGCCTCCGCGAAGAGCGTGCGAAGTTCCCGGCGATAGGCCTCGAGCAGGCCGTCCACGCGGCTCATTCCCTGGGTCGCGGCGACGGCGAGCTCGGCCCGGCGCTCCAGGGCCTCGTTCAGGAACGCCAGGGCCCGGTCTGTGGACATACCGGTCACCGGCACCATCCAGGCATAGTCGAGCATGCCGAAGAGGCCTGCGAACTTCCGGCTGTAAGCCACAGGAACCACTGGCGTTCCCGCCGAATAGGCGGCGATGCAGGCGTGCATCCGCCCGGCCGTCAGGAAGTCGAGGCTCGAGATGTACGACTTGGCCGCCTGAGGGCTTTCGAAGTCCGGCACCCGGATCGCACGAGGGAATTCCCGCGCCAGCTCATCGGCCGCCCAGCCGTCGTCGTCGGCGCCGCTGGCTTTGCCGTTGGCGTGGGTCAGAAGGTGGATCTCGATGTCGGAGCGCCCGGATAGTCCGCCGATGAAGCGCCGCATCAGCTCGCCGTAGTCGGCCTCCAGGCCGAAACGGTTGCGGCCGGAGTGGGCCTCGCCCAACAGCAGGCCGGAGACATTGACGCCGACCCTGAGCTTGCCCGCCGCTCCTCGCTCGGAGCTACGGTCCTCGTAGGGCATGGCGAAGGCGACATCGACGGAGAGCACGCCCCGGGCCCGCGGCGCCAGCTTCCGGAGAAACTTGAGCGAGGTCTCGTCGCGCGCCACCACCGCGCGCGCGCGCTCCAGGGCCATGCGAGCGAGCTGAACGTATGGGGTCTTCGTGAACGGGCCGATCGTCTGGGGCGAGAGCGCCAGCGGCACGCCGCGGGCATAGGCGATCATCTTGGTCAGCCACAGAAAGCCAAAACGCTTGGGCCCATAGATGTCGGCGAAGCTGTCGCCGGCTCCGATGTCGAGGATGCAATCCTGGGCGCCCAGCACCCGCCAGCAGCCGGACGGCGAAAGCAGGGAGCGACCGTTCACGGAAAAGAGGCCCGCCTCGCCCTCTGTTACGTAGCGGGCGTCGGCGTCCTGCATCCCGACGATGGTGAACTGCGGCTCGAGGCCGAGTTCCGCCGCGACCTGGCGCGCCAGGGCCAGATTGGCGACCGTCAAGGCGCCGACGCCGAGGTTCCCGGAGTTCGGCGAATGCCAAAGCAGCCCGACCCGGATCGGCCGGGCTGTACGCAACTCGGTCACGCGATCCTCAGGCCTTCGGCGCCGGCGGCTGTTCGCCCTTGGACGGGGCCGCCTTCGGATCGGCGGCCTTGGGCGCCGGCCCCTTGGCGGGCGGAGCATAGGCCTTGTTGTAGCGGACCTCGCCCTCGGCCTGTTTCACCAGAGCGGCCATCTGCTTCATGACCGCCTCCTGGGTGCGCTGGTTCTTCAGGAGGTTGATGGCGTGCTGGACCGCCGCCTCGCCGGTGTACGGCTCGACCCGGGTCTCGCGCACGCGGTTGATCAGCACCACCTGACCGGTCGGCAGCACGAACACCTCGCCCGGCGGCAGGGCGACGATCGCCTGGACCAGCTGCGACGGGATCGTCGTGGCGTCTAGGGTGTCGACGCCCTTCTGATAGTTGATCCCCTTGGCGCGCAGCATGGCCTCGACCTCGTCGAGGGTCTTGAGCGGCTCGAAGTCCTTCAACTCAGCGGCGCTGCGCGGGCGGAGAATACGAATCTGGTCGATCTGGAAGATCTTCCGCTCGGCGTACATGTGCGGGTTTTCCGCCATGAAGCGCCGCGCCTCGTCGGGCGTCGGGGCCGGCACGGAGTCGGCGATCTTCTTCTGCAGCGCGTTGGCGCGCAGCGCCTCCATCGCCCGCTGCTCCTGCAGGGCGAAGTCGGGCGTCTTGTCCAGCTTCTGCTCCTTGGCGGCCGCGGCGATGATCTTGCGGTTGACGATCGCCTGCAGGGCCTGTTGCTCGGCGGCCTTGCGCGCCTCCGGCGTCGGCAGGTTCGCGCCCTGCAGCTCGGCCTGCAGCTCGCGCAGGGTGATCTCCTGGCCCTCGACCGTGGCCACCACCTGGCCGGTCGGCTCTTTGCCCTTGGAATTGCACGCGCCGAGCGCCAGGCAGGCCGCCAGCACCAGACCGTACCGATAGTCGAATTTCATCGTTCCCCCGCCTCGGATTGAAACGCGCCTTCGCGCCCGACACAGACATGAGCAGAAACGGCGCCAAGCGACCACCGGTCACGAAGCTGCGCTTTATTAATCGTCACCGCTTAGTCGAGTCGCACGCGCTCTAACCTAGAGCGCGAGTATAGAGGCCTGCGATGTCGCCGCCAAACAGTTGTGAAAGAGGCGGAAATCGGGCTAGGCGGGAGCCGGCTCGCCGCCCCCCGACCAGGGCCGCCGATTGCGCATGAACTCTCGGAGCGAACATTGAGCAGTCACGACGAGGCGAGCCTGGGGTCGACTTCGAGGTTGCGCATCTGCCTCGCCGGCTCGGGAGGCGGCCACGTGCGCCAGCTCCTGGACCTGGAACCGGCCTGGGCGCCGCACGACCACTTCTTCATCACCGAAGACACCGCTCTTGGCCGCAGCATTGGCGAAAAGCATCGGGCCCACTTCGTCGCCCATCTGGCGCTCGGCCAGGCCCGCCTGGGCTCGCCCCTGAAAATGCTGGGCGCCGCCGTCCGCAATTTTGTCCAGACCGGCAGGGTGATGCTGTCGGAACGGCCGGACATCGTGATCACGACCGGCGCCGGCGCCGTCTTCTTCTCCGTGGTTTGGGCGCGCCTGACGGGCGCGCGGGTGGTGACCATCGAATCCTTCGCGAGGTTCCACCGCCCATCCGTCTTCGGGCGCATGGCCGCGCCCCTCGCCCATCACAAGGTCGTCCAGTCGGCCGCGCTGGCAGGGGTCTGGCCCGACGCCTCGGTCTTCGACCCGCTGCGGCTGCTCGATACGCCGCGCCCCCCGAAACAGTCGCTTCTCTTCGCCACCGTCGGAGCGATCCTGCCGTTCGATCGCCTGGTGGAGATGGTGGCCGAACTGAAGGCGGCGGGCGAAATTCCCGAGCGGGTGGTGATCCAGACCGGCGCCGGAGGCGCCGCGCCCGAGGGGATCGAGACCCACGAAACCCTCGGCTTCGAGGAAATCCAGGCCCTGCTCCGCGACGCCGACATCGTGGTGTGCCACGGCGGGACGGGTTCGCTGATCACCGCACTCCGTCAGGGATGCCGCATCGTTGCGGTCCCTCGCCTCTTCGCCCACGGCGAGGTCTATGACGACCATCAGGCCGAGATCACCAAGGCGTTCGCCGAACGCGGCCTGATCGGGGTGGCCAACACGAAGGATGAGCTCTCCGCCGCACTGAAGACGGCGCGGGCGCGCGAGCCGGTATCGGCCACGAGCGATCCGAAGGAGCTGATCGCCTACCTGGAGGCGCTGATCTCGAGACAGACGCCGAGACGGCGCCGGTAGGGCCGGGTCGCAGCGTCCCGGCGCGATCAGGCGGGCGCCAGGTCCCCCAGCTTCACGAAGTCCTGCGCGCCCAAGCCGGCCATGCGGTCGGCGATCTTGGTCAGCGCGCCGCGCTCCTTGTCGTAGCAGGCGTGATGGAGCATGAAGCCGACGGCGTCGTTCTTGCGCCGGGCGCGTCGCACCTTGGCCTCGAGATCGTCCGGCTTGATCGAGATGGATCTGCCGTTGTCGACGGCGATCGAGATCGACCTCTCGAAAATCTCGGCCTCCGGCCGGACCGCGCCATTGTAGGAAATGCCCCGCCCCTGGATGCTGCTGAGCCCCACGCTTCGCCCCATCGAATAGACGAACTGATGGATGCCGGTGGCATAGTCGGCGGCGGAAAAGACGCGGTGACCGGCCTTCGCGGCGGCGGCGACCGTGTCGCGGTTGTACTTATGCTGCGGCGGCGTGAACACCTTCACCGGCGCGCCCTTCAGACGCTCGTCCAGAAGACGCTTCCCCTCCAGGATGTCCTCGAACTGCTGCTGCGCGCTCCGCTCCGGCCCGAACTCCCGCTTGACCATCCGGCCGCCGGGCAGCTCGAGACAGTGGCGCAGCCCATGCTGACCGAATTCGATCAGGTCCGGATGCGCCCGCTGCACGCCGAGAAGATACTCGGCGCATTCCTCCGTGAGGCGGGCCGGTATGATCTGGTAGCTGACCGGTATTCTTCGGGAGACGAACAGCTCGACGAAAAATACCAGCGCGTCGGTCAAGTCTCCGATGTCGTCGTCGCGAACGAAGTACACGCCGGAGTTCATCGATGTGCTCGCGGAAAGAGGGCGTTCGCCATGGCTCCAGGGACTTAGCGGCGCGGAAGGCGCCACCCCATATACCCGGAGCCCGGATCCGGACAACGTCCGAAGCCGAATGGCGAGCGCCTCAAGGGCGCGAGGCCGCGCCCCGCCTCAGCCGGCGACGATCCAGCCGGCCTTCAGGGCGGACATGTCCACACCCACCAGGACCATCTGGTCGCCGCCGCCCAGGTTGACCACCGTGTCGGCGCCGACCTGGCTGACGGTGTAGGACTTCACGCCGGTCAGGAGGATCTTGTCGCCCTCCTTCTGGGAGAAATCCATCACCCGGTTCACGCCGAAGCCGTTCTGCATGTTGAAGGTGTCGGCCCCGGCGCCGCCCCAGAGCACGTCATTGCCCAGGTCGCCGCTCAGGTAGTCGGCGCCGTCGCCGCCGTACAGCACGTCGTCGCCCTGGCCGCCCATGAGGATGTCCTTGCCGGCGCCGCCATGGATGGTGTCATTGCCGATATTGCCGGCGATGCGATCGTCGCCCTCGTCGCCGTAGAGCAGGTCATCGCCATCCTCGCCGAAGATGTTGTCGTGACCCTTGCCGCCCAGCGCGGTGTCGGCGCCGGCGCCGGCGTAGACGGTGTCGTTCCCGGCGTTGCCCTGCAGCATGTCGTCGCCCGCATCGCCGCGGACGAAGTCGTGGCCGTCGCCGCCGGCGATGGTGTCGTTCCCGTCGCCGCCGGAGAGCTGGTTGGCGGCCGAATTGCCCGTCAGGACATTGTCCAGGGCGTTGCCGAAGCCGTTGATCGGCTTGCTGCCGGTCAACTCCAGGTTCGCCTCATTGGTGCTCAGGGTGTAGGTGGCGCCGGAATAGATCGTGGCCGTCACCGGCGGCGGAGCCGGCGCGGGGGCCGGTTCGGGCGCGGGGGCCGGTTCGGGCGCGGGGACTGGTTCAGGCGCCGGCGCCGGCGCGGGAACGGGTTCGGGTTCGGGCGCGGGCGCAGGCGCAGTCGCGGGTTCCGAGGCGATCGGCTGCGTCACGACCGTGCCGGGCGCGACGGCCAGGTTCAGGACGTTCGAGCTCTCAATGAGGTTCGTCACGTCCTTATAGAGGTAGGTCAGGGCGGCGTTCGACTGAACGACGGCGCCGTCGACTTCTTCCAGACGGATCCAGGTCTTCATGTCCGTAAAGGACGTGAGGCTGTTGTTCACGATCGAGACGTTCTGGCCGCCCTGGATCATGATGCCGTTGTACATCGTCCCGACCAGGACGTTGTTCTCGATGGTCACATTGCGGAACGGCAGAGCCCCGGTCGCGTCGCGCAGGAAGATGCCCTGCATGTACGCGCCGTTCCCTCGCTCGATCACATTGCCGGACACCACGATGTTGGTGACCGAAACGGTCACGTTCGTCGTCCAGAACTGGATCGCGTCCGGGTGGTCTCCCGCCGCGGGATAGAAGTCGGTGAACTTGTTGTTCAGGATATAGACATTGGACGACCCGCCGCCGCGGATGCCGTCAGTCTGCAGATCGTGGAAGTAGTTCCCCTCGAAGACCAGGTTGTTGCTGTCGAGGTGATTGATCCCGTGCTGTTGCTCGTAGAACTCGCTGTTCTTGATCGTGATCCCGTCGCTTTCCCGGATCAGGAAGCCCAGCTTGTCGTCCGCCGGATTGCCATTCTTGGACCCGTGGACGTCGAGCTTGTTGAAACTGATGTCCGACGTGCGCGTCAGACGAAAGGGATAGAGGTCCGTACCCGCCTCGCTCGAGAACTCCAGCGTATCGAAGCGCAACCCGCTCACGTTGGTGAGATTGAGCCCGCTGATCGTGGCCGGGGTCGAGGGATCCATCGAGGTGATGGTCACGCCGCCGAAGGCGCCGGTCTTCAGCACCAGGGCGCCATAGTCGCCAGGCGCCAGGGCGATGACATCGCCCGGCTTGGCGAGTTTCAGCGCAGACGCCAGACCGGCCGCGCTGTCGGCAAAGATCGTGGACACGTTAGATACCTCCGACGCCCATGGGAGAGAAGACGAACGCCTCCTCGAACCCACCCCTTCACATGTTGGAGTTTTTACCCCAGCCGAACTAAGTCGCACTTAAGGGGTGTGGTTAATTGTTTAATACTACCACTGATTAATCGTAGATTTACTTGGCGACAATCGCGCAATACGTCGCACTTCCAAATTATTACCAAGCTTAACCATAATCGGTTGCCACTTGTAGTGGATGTCGCGCCGCCGCAATTCGCCGTTACGCTCCGCGGGGCTTCGCGCTCCTACGCGTCGTCGAAGAGAAAAAGGCGCGCGCGATTTCCGGGATCGCCCGGCGTCCACCGAGCCGCTCTATTCCGAGCCTTGCGCACCGAAAGCGCCGCAGGGATGATCCCGCACGAAGGCTGGATCGGCGTCAGGAAATGTGGGAGCGGCTTGCGGAGCCCTTGGGCTTCCGGTGCCGATCATGCATGGGATCGACGCCGTTCATCGGAGCGTCCCATCCGCTCCCTCCCCGAGGCTCGACGCACAGGTTGGACATGGCGTTCAAGATCGTACCCACCACCGAGGACGTTCTCCCAGCGATACGTGAGCTCAATCTGCGGATAGAGAGGGGGGGCGGGCGATGGCGGTTCTACGACACCGGCGTTCCGCTGTGGCTCCCCCCCGAGCCGGGCGCTTCGGTATGGCGCGAGTACTTCGCCCTTCTCGAAGAGGAAACCGGCGTCGTCCGCGGCGGGTTCGCCTTGAAACACGAGCAGTTCCTGCTCAACGGGCGCCAGATACAGCTGGGATGGCTGCAGGGTCCCGTCGCTGAGAGCGCGGTCCGGAAGGATCTGCGGGGCCTCGGCAAGATCATGGTGAGTGACGCCACGGCGCGTTATCCGATGCAGATCAGCTGGGGAGCGAATTCGATCGCAGCGCCGTCGGTCGGCGACTCCCCGATGCTTCTCCGCATCGTGCGTAAGGGGCGGTTTCTCCGGCGCGCACCCGTGGCTCATCAACGACGCGCACTGCGACCTTTCGTAAGTATCGCCACGGCCCTGGGCGTTGGGCAGGCAGCCATTGCTTTAGCTCAGGCTGGCGCAGCCCTGAGGCCAGCCAAGGTTCACCCGTTCACGGCGGCGGAGCATCGCGAGTTCGGCCCGTGGGCCGACGAGGTGTGGGAGAAGGCGCGCTCCGCCTACGCCTTGATCGCGGTTCGGGACGCCCACACCCTGAACCGCGTGATGCCGCCCGGCCAGTGGCCCGACGCAATTCCCCTGGAGGTTCGTGTGGACGGCCGCGTGGTCGGATGGGCGGCGCTGCGCGACCGCACGCTCGAGGGAGATCCGCTCTTCGGCGACCTCAGAGCCGGTTCGGTGATAGATGCCCTGGCGATTCCCGGCTTTGAAGCGACCGTCGCCGCCGCCGCGGTCCGTCGCCTCCAAGCGCGTGGCGTCGATCTCATCGGAGCTTGCTTCCTTCATCCTCGATGGATCTCAGCATTCCAGCGTGCGGGCTGCCTTGCGATCCCCAAGCGGCGCAACATCGGCTTCTCCAAAGAAATGATCGAAGCCGCGGGCGGCCTGGATGTCCTTATGAGCGGAACCCACCTGGCGCTGATCGATAGCGATGGACCCCGGCTGTTCTGAACGCTTGGAAGGCGCTTGCGCCACCCAGACGCCCCAGATACACGCCGCCATCTTCAGTATCCGCGGCGCCCGAGAAGGACTGCGAAGACCTTGACCGCCACCCCGCCCGATCCTCCACCCACGGGGAGACAGAAGGGCGCCAAGCTTTTCCTTCTCGGTTCGGCCCTGGCTCAAATCTGCGCCTTGGCGCGCTACGTGCTGCTGGCCCGAATCCTGGGGCCGGAACAACTGGGCTTTGCGGCGATCCTTATCCTGACCGCCCAACTGTTCGCCGCGAGCAGCGACGCCGGCGCCGACCGCTTCGTGATCCAGGATTCCCAGGGTGACGAACCGGAGGTGCAGCGCCTCGCCCAGCTGGTCGCCGTAGGACGGGGCTCGATCACCGCGTTAGGGCTCGCGGCGGTGGCCTATCCGATCTCACTGCACTACTCGAATCCGACCCTTGGCTGGGCGACGCTCTGCCTCGCCCTGTCGCCCTTCCTTCTCGGATTTCTGCACCTCGACATGCGGCGCCAGCAGCGGCGCCGCGACTTCCGCGCCGAAGGTCTTGGGATCATCACATCGGAACTGGCGGCGTTCGTCGTGATGGGGGTCGCCGCCTGGTTCTTGAAGAGCTTCATCGCCGTCGCGTTCGGTCTCATAGCGCGGTCGCTGGTGATGACGATCACGTCGCACCTGACCCGCGAACGCCGCTACGAGATCGGGTTTTCCAAGGCCCACTGGCCGCGCCTCGCACGCTTCTCGGCCCCGCTGATCGCGAACGGCATGCTCCTGTTCCTGGCGGGCCAGGGGGATCGCCTGGTGATGGCCACCACGCTGGGACCGGCCGACCTGGGCCGCTACGCGGCGGTCATGTTGCTGGCGCTCTATCCGACGAGCCTGGTGATGAGATATCTCAGCGCCACCCAGCTCCCGAAACTGGCGGGCGCAAAGGCCGACAGCGCGCGCCTTGGGGCGGAAGAAGGCTTGCTGGGCGGAGCCTGCCTAGCGTTTGCCGCGGCCATCATGACCGGATACACCTTAGTAGGGCCCTATGCCGTCGAACTCCTCTACGGGGCGGACTTTCGACTGCCGACTGCAGTCTTCGCTTTGATCGCCGCACTGCAAGCAGGTCGCATGCTCCGCCAATGGCCTACAACCGCCGCCCTCGCACTTGGCCGGAGCGGGATCGTGCTGACCAACAACGCTGTCCGCGCCGCTTCGCTTCCCGTCGCATTCGTGGTGGCGATACAGACCAAGAGTCTGGAGGGCGTTCTCGTCGCGCTCGTAGTAGGGGAAGTGGCCGCGACCATCGTCGCCCTTGTGATGCTGCGCCGAGCCTGCGCCGGCCCAGCCCTCTCCGACGCGACCCGCATCGCCGCATTTGTCGGCGTCGCCGTCCTCGCCTGGCTCTGGGGTGTTTTGCCCGCGCTTTCCGGCGCCTGGTGGGCGGCGGCGGTTGCGCTCGCAGTTTTCCTGGGCTGGATCGGACGCCAGGAGGCGCCTACGCTTCGCTTGGCGGCGGCAATCTTGCATAACGCCATCGGCCGCCGTCGGCGCACATCTCCGGGCAAGTAACAGTGCGAGCGTCAGAACTCTTCAAGAACGGCAAGATCACGTCTCAACTGCCTGCGGCGGGATGGCGGCTGCTTGTAAAATGGGGCGCGGCCCTCACGGCGCGTCGCCCGACAGCCGCTCTGCCACAATACAGGCACGAGAGAACCGGGCTTTCCAGGCACGCCATAGTTCTTTCAGCCGCGATCGCGGCGATCGCCTTCTGCTTTGTCTATGGCTTTTTCTTCGCCCTGTTCGCGCCTTATCTCATCGCATTGTTCGCCACTCCGGTCGTAGCGCTCGCCGTCATGGCCATCTGGGCGTTGCCTGATACAGACAAGGCGCCGACTTACCTTATCGAGATCTTCTTTTTCACGTTCTTCATATCGCTCATAATCTGGCCGAACTATCTCGCACTCTCATTACCCGGACTGCCGTGGATCACGATGATCCGGCTGACCGGCTTCCCGCTTCTTGCGGTCATGTTCTTGTGCGCATCAACATCTCCGAGATTTCGGAGCGAGATGGGCGAGGTGTTGAGATCCGCTCCTTGGGTTTGGAAGCTTCTTTGCGTCTTTGTCGTCATACAGCTCCTTTCGATAGGATTATCGAAAAGCATCCCGGTTTCTGTAAACAAGTTCATCGTCTACCAGATCACCTGGACAACGATCTTCTTCGCCTCCTGCTATGTGTTCAGCAAGGAAGGGCGGGCCGAACGCTGGGCGATCTTACTCTGCATTTGCACGGTCTTCATCGGTCTTCTCGGCCTATGGGAGCACCGGATCGGATATATCCCTTGGGCGGGACACATTCCCTCGTTCCTGAAAATCGAGGACGAGGCCGTCCAGCGTATTCTGGCGGGCACCGCTCGGGCCGCCATCGGCATTCACCGCGTTCAGAGCACGGCGACCACCAGCCTTGGCATGGCCGAAATGATCGCCATGTCGACGCCGTTCTTCATCCATATCTTAATCTACAAGAGGAATATCTTCATAAAGGCCGCCTGCGCCATCTCACTCTTGTTCCTGTTCAACATTCTCACCTATTCGCAGTCCCGCCTTGGCATGGTGGGCTTCTTCCTCTCCATTCTGTTCTCGCTGCTTTTCTGGGGCGCGACGAACTGGTGGAAGGATCGTCGGAGCCTGTTCGGCCCGGCGGTTGTCCTTTCCTACCCGCTCATGTTCTGCGGCTTCATCGTCGCGAGCTTCTTTGTCGGCCGACTCAGAAACATGGTCTGGGGAAATGCGGCGCACCAGCCGAGCAATGAGGGCCGCATGATGCAGTATGAGCTCGGCTTCTCGAAATTCCTCAAGAACCCCTTCGGATACGGCGTGGGGCAAGGCGCTGAAACGCTGGGCGTCTACAACCGCGCCGGCGTCATGACGATCGATACGTACTACATACTGATCCTACTTGAGTATGGCTTGATCGGCTTCCTGGCCTTCTACTTGATGTGGGTCATGGGGATTTTTCAGGGTGTGAAATCCCTACGCCAGCCGCAAGCCTATACCTCCAATAATTCCTATGCGGTGCCGGCGATCATATCCTTGATCAACTTCGTGATTATCAAGTCGATCTTCAGCAATCAGGACAATCACCCGATCGCCTACATGATGCTGGGACTGGTTGTCGCGATTTCAGCGCGAGTTGGTCAGGCCAATGCGGCTGCGCCTCAGAAGAGCACGGCGCTTGCACCCGCCTCGAGGCGAGTTCTCGCGACCCCCTAGACGAGGGCCCTGCCGGTCATGAGGCCCCTTCGCCGGCGCCGTCCGCTGACGGCGGCGGATGACCGCGGAGGTTTCGCACCCCTGCCCACCAGCCTGCGAGAGCGTAGGCCGCCTGTCGCCACGCGCGTCGCCGGCCGTACCGGACGAGCGTCGTCGCCAGGCATGCGAGGGCCACCACGGGCATCCGCATCGGAAAGCGATCCCGGGTCAGGTTCAGTCTGTTCCGCTCATTCAGATAGACCGGCATCCGGCCCTTGGCGCGAATGTCGACGGCGTTGCCCGTGCTCGTCCCCTGGTGGTGGAGAATGCGCGCGCCGGGCGCGTAGCCCAGCCGCATCCCCTTCGTCCGGGCCCGCAGGCACCACTCCACCTCCTCGCAATAGAGGAAATAATCCTCCCGCATGGGGCCAGCGGCTTCCACGAACCGGCGGCCGACCAGCATCGAGGCGCCGTTGAGATAGTTCTGCAGCCGTTCGACCGCGGATGGATCGGGGGCCGGCTCCAGCGCGGATCCGTGCCCCATCGACACCGCCCGGGCCAGCCAGCCGTTCCAGCGCCCCCCGTGCGATTGAACGCGGCCGTCAGGCAGGTGGATCGTGCAGCCGACGGCGTCGCAGTCGCCCGCCGCCAACCGCGCGACCTGTAGCTCGAGCGCATCGGCGTACGGCTCGGTGTCCGGGTTGAGGACCCACCAGGCGTCCGCCTTCGGCGTCTCCTCGATGCACAGATTGACGCCGCCGGCGTAGCCGAGATTGCTGGGCGCCTCGACCGCGCGGACAGTCTGGCCGCCGGCGAGTTCCGCGGGCAGCACCTTTGAAAGCGCCGTGAATGCCTCCGGCCCGCCATTCTCGACCACGATCACTTCGAAGTCGCGATAGGTCGAGCGGGCGAGCGCCGCCAGGCACCCCAGGACGTCCTCCGCATTGCGGAACGCCACGATGGCGACGGCGACGTGCAAGGCTTACGGCTCCCGGACCAGGATGCGAAGGGAATCGGCGAGGCGCCAGAACCTCAGCCGGTAGAGCGTTCCCAAGGCCCTGAGCCTCTGTCCGAAGGTGTGGAGCTCCCGGCTCGCAAGGACCTTCGGGCTGTGGACGACCGCCGAGGCCGGGAGGGCCAGATTGCGGAGGAGCCATCTCAGGCGCCGTCCCGACCGTCCCGCCGACAATCCCCAGGTCTCGGCGTTCACCCGGCGCCACTTGGCGCGCAGCTCTTCCCAGCTTCTGCGGGCCGGATGCCCGACCACGGCGAGAGGCGCATAGCCAAGGCGATAGCCGGCGGCCCGCGCCCGGTGGGACCACTCCAGATCCTCCGAGAGGCCGGTGCGGAAGCCGCCCACCTCCTCGAAGAGGCTTCTCGGGCAGAAGAGGTTTCCCGATCCGGTGAACCCCTTCTTGGTGATGTAGGTCTTGAAGTCGAAGGCGAAGACCCGCTCGAAGGCCTCCGCCCCAGTCATGCGCGCAGGATCGTCGACGAGCACCTTCACTCGCCCGCCGATAAAGTCGTAGTCGGCCAGGGCGGCGAGGCCCTGTTCCAGCCACTCCGGTTCGGCCTGGCAATCGGAGTCTATGAAGGCCAGCATCTCCCCGCGAGAGGCGGCCACGCCGCCGTTTCGCGCCGGCCCCGCCCCCTTCTCGCGCACGATCACCAGCCTCGCACGTCCAGCGATCACGCCGGCCACCGCGGCTTCCCCTTGAGGCGAGGCGTTGTCGGCGACGACGATCTCAAACTGATCCCGCGGCAGCGTCTGGCGCTCGAGCGTCTGCAGGCAAATCTCCAGGCCTGCGAGGTCGTTGTAATGGGGAACGATGACGCTGACCTTCGGCGCTGGATTCATTGGCTCCCTTCCCACGGAACGCTGCGCGGCTCCACCAGCGATCCGCCCCCTTGATACGCCCCTCCGCGCGACAGCCTCTATCCGCAGGAGATTGCGCAGAGCTGAACACCCCATGGGCGTTGGCCCAGGCTTTGCAATTTTTCGCAGCGACGCCCGTTCGACTAGCGCCAAACGAGTCGAACGGCTTAGAATGGGACGGTTTCCGGAGGGAACTCGAAGTGAGCACGATCTATGACTGGGCGTCGATGGCGATCTTCGCCGGCCTGGTCGTCCTCTTTCTGCACAGGTCGATGGCGCCTGGAGAGCCGCGCGACCGGATCATCCACTATCTCCCGCCCGCGATCGGCTGCGCGCTCGCCAACTATGTCGGCAACCAGGGCCTTGGGCTGCTGGCCGGCATCATCATGCTCGCCGTGGTGGCCTACATCTTCCATATCCTGAAGCCGTTCAGCCAGGAACATTGAGCCTTTCCGAGCGACCGCTCGCCTACAGGCGCCGACCCGCCGGTCGCCGCGCCGCCCGCCGTTGATTTCGAGCCTCAGGTTCCTCAGTAACAAAGGCTCCCCAGTGAAAGGATTGTCTGTGTCCCAGGACGCGTCGCACTTCGATGGCCTCCTCGCCCGCCTGGCCGGGCGCCAGGCCCTGATCGGCATCGTCGGGCTCGGCTATGTGGGCCTGCCGCTAGCGCTGGCCGGGCGTGAGGCCGGGTTCCGGGTCCTAGGCTTCGACATCAATCCCGCGCGCGTGGCTTCGATCAACGCCGGCGAGCAGGTGATCAGCTATATCGGCGCCGAGGTGATGCAGGCCGCCCTGAAGGACGGCGGGCTCGAGGCCACAGACGACTTCGCGCGCCTCTCCGAGCCCGACGTGATCCTGATCTGCGTGCCGACGCCGATCACCAAGAACCGCGATCCGGACCTGAGCTACGTCGCCGCCACGGCCGAAGCCATCGGCAAGACGCTGCGCCCGGGCCAGCTCGTCGTCCTGGAATCCACCACTTGGCCCGGCACCACGCGCGAGATCGTGCAGCCCGTGCTGGAGCGCACCGGGCTGAAGGTCGGCGCCGACATCTTCCTCGCCTTCTCGCCGGAGCGCGAGGATCCGGGCAACGCCAACTTCACCACCAAGACCATCCCGAAGGTCGTGGGGGCCGATGACCCGCACTCCCGGGATCTCGCCGTCAAGCTCTACGAGCAGATGATCTCCAAGGTCGTGGCCGTATCTAGCGCGGCCGCAGCGGAAGCGACGAAGCTGACCGAGAACATCTTCCGCTCGATCAACATCGCCCTCGTGAACGAACTGAAGCTCGTCTACGACGCTATGGGCGTGGATGTGTGGGAGGTGATCGATGCGGCCGCCACCAAGCCCTTCGGCTATCTGCCCTTCTATCCCGGGCCAGGCCTCGGCGGCCACTGCATTCCCATCGACCCCTTCTATCTCACCTGGAAGGCGCGCGAGTACGACATGGAGACGCGCTTCATCGAGCTGGCCGGCCAGATCAATACAGGCATGCCCAGGATCGTCGTCGACCGCCTGGCCGAGGCCCTGAACCAGGCCACCTCCAAGGGCCTGAAGGGCGCGCGTGTGCTGCTGATCGGCGCGGCCTACAAGAAAAACGTGGACGACACGCGTGAAAGCCCCTCCCTCGTGCTGATGGAGCTGATCGAACAGCGCGGCGCGGCCTGCGACTTCCACGACCCCCACATCGCCGAGATCCCCGAGACGCGCGAGCATGCGGCCCTGGCCGGCCGGCGCTCGGTCGCGCTCGACGCCGGCGCGGTGCAGGCCTACGACGCCGTGCTGATCTCCACCGACCACGACGCCGTGGACTATGGCCTGCTCGCCGACCACGCGCGCCTGATCGTCGATACCCGGAACGCTTTCGCCCGCCGCGGCCTGGCGCCGGCCATGCTGGTGAAGGCCTGATGCAAGATCGCGGAATTAACGCCGATTGAACTCTGTTATGCTCAAAAGCATTCCATTGCCGAGGTTATGGCGGGGAGCGACGACTTTTCGCCATGACCTTAGCCCTTCGTATTCTTGCGAAGCAGACCATCCGAGGATCTCGTGAGCTGGATCGACAAGCTTAAGCCGCGGTTCGGCGCACAGCGGGGCCTCAAACCCTCCGGCGCGGGCCTGAACATCACGCCGCCTGCGGCCGAGCCGCCGCCGCGGGAGACTGCGGGCTCGACCAAGCGGCGCCCGGCCCAGCCGGCCTTCCCCCGGTTCCAGTTCACGGCCGGCGACCAACTGGACCCGCGGCAGGCCGACCGGTTCGCGACGGTGCGGATGCGGCTGCGCAGCGCCTATACGCCGTCCCAGCCGATCACCGACCGCCGGATGTTCGCCGGCCGGACGGAGGTGCTGACCACCCTGATCCGCGCCATCGAGGACCAGCGCCTGCACACCGTGCTCTACGGCGAGCGCGGCATCGGCAAGACCTCGCTGCTGCACGTGCTGACCCAGGCCGCGCGCGAGGCGCGCTATCTCGTGGTCTATGTCTCCTGCGGGGCCGGCTCGAACTTCGACGAGATGTTCCGCACGGTCGCCGGCGCCATCCCGCTGCTCTACCACGCCGACTATGGGCCGACCCACGCGGACTCCGAGCGCGGGGCGACCATGGCCGACCTGCTGCCCTCCGAGCCCGTTTCCGTGCGGGTGGCCTCCAACATGCTGGCCAAGATCACCGGCACCCGCGTGCTGGTGGTGCTGGATGAGTTCGACCGCTGCGAATCCGCCGCCTTCCGGCGCAGCATCGCCGAACTCCTGAAGAACCTGTCGGACCGCTCGGTGCGCGTGCAGCTGGTGATCGCGGGCGTCGCGGCCAATCTCGCCGAGCTGGTCGAGCACATCCCCTCGATCCAGCGGAACGTCTTCGCCCTCCAGGTTCCGATCATGATGGCCGCCGAGGTGCGCCACCTGGTCAACAATGGCGCGGAAAGCTGCGGGCTTGCCTTCGACGACGCGGCGGCCCGGTTCGTGGTCTCGGTGGCCAACGGCCTGCCCTATCTCGCCAGCCTGCTCAGCCACCATGCCGGCCTCATCGCTCTGGACGACGGCCGTGTGACGGTGACGGTGGAGGACGTCTCGGCCGCCATCGCCGAGGCGCTCGGCGAACTGCGGGGCCGGATCTCCAAAAAGTCCCAGGTCCAGATCGCCAACAGCGTCAACGACCAGTCCCAGCGCTTCCTCGGCATCCTTGCCGGAGCCGCGCAGGCGGCCGGCGGCCAGTTCAACCTCGACGACATCTCCGCCCTCTGCCAGGGCGAGGACGTCGCCCGCTGCAAGGCGCTGGTCGAGCATCTGGCCGACTCCGGCCTGCTGATCGAGGCCGACGAGGACGAGTTCGGGCCCTGCTACCGGTTCATGGAGGAGAGCGTTCCCTCCTACCTGACCCTGCTCTCGGCCCAGTCCCGGTTCTTCGAGGCCAAGACCGCCGCCAAGCCGGCCCCGACGCCGCGGGCCGCCGCGGAGGGGTGATCCTCGGCCCGCACGCGCGAGGAAGGTGGCGGCCGGCGGCGTTCGCCGCCGCGCTGCTGGCCCTCGCCGCCTGTCGCCCGACCCCGATCGAGGCCCAGCCGCCCGCCCCGCCGGCGGCGGAGGCTTCGGCATATCCGGGCCTGCTCGCGCGCCTGCCCGACGGCCGCCGGATCAATCTCCGCTGCTCGGGCGTCGGCGCCCCTACGGTCATCCTGGAGAGCGGCCACGGCGCGACCTCCTTGGCCTGGAGCCGCGTCCAGCCCGAGCTCGCCAAAACCCACAGGGTCTGCGCCTACGACCGCGCCGGCTACGGCTTCAGCGATCCCGGCCCCACGCCGCGTGACGGCGCCGCCATCGCCCGCGACCTCGACCGCGCCTTGCGCGCCGCCCGGATCAACGGCCCTTTCATCCTGGTCGGACACTCCGCGGGCGGGCTCTATGTCCGCCTCTTCGCCAACCGCCGCCCGCGGGAAGTGGTCGGCATGGTGCTGGTGGAAACCTCCGTGGAGCATCAGGACCGCCGCTTCGCCGACCTGCTGGGCCCTGGGGCCGCAGACCTCTCGCCCATCCGCGCGCGGCTTGAGCGATGCCTGACCGCCGCCGAGCAGCGCGCCCTGCCCTCCACCGACCCGGCGCTGACCCGCTGCACGCCCGCCCCCAATCCCGACCGGCCGCCGGTCGTCCAGGCCGCCCGCCTGGCCGAAGCCCAGCGCCCCTCCACCTGGCGCGCCCAGATCTCCGAACTGGACAACCTCTGGACCCGCACCTCGGACCAGATCAGCCGAGGTCCGCAATCCTATGGAGACCTGCCGATCATCGTCCTGACCGCCGGCGACGCCTACGCCACGGCCCCGGAGCCAGGGCGGTCGGTGATACGACGGCGCTGGGCCGAACTGCACGCCGAAATCGCCGCGCGGTCCACGAGGGGCGAGGCTCGGGTGGTAGAAGGATCAGGGCACATGATGATCCTCGACAGGCCCGAGGCGATCATCGATGCGGTGAAGTATGTCACGCGCCGAGCTGGATAGTTGGAAGCCGGCTGGCGACGCGCGCACCCTGTGCAACCTCACTCCTCCGGCACATAGACGAGCTTGCCGTCGGCCAAGCGGTAGGTGACGCCGGCCTTCTCGCCCTGTCCTTCGCCGATGGCGCCGCTGGACTCGTAGCGCGTGAGCTCCTGGCCGTCCTTCACGATCATGCTCATGGTCTCTTCGCCGGGATTGCGCACCACCACGACCTTCTCGCTGCTGAACGGGTTGAGCGGATTCTGCACGATCAGAATCAGCAAGATCCCGATGATCACCACGAACAGATCCACGAGGTTGACGACCGATAGGATCGGATCGTCGTCGTCCTCTTCGAGGAAGCGCATCAAGCCGCCCCCAGTCGGCGCTCGACGAGGCGCAGCTCCTCGAGCAGCCACCGCCGCCGCACGGTCAGCACCGTATGCGCCACGCTGGCGGCGATCAGCGCCAGGATGACGCCGGAAAAGGCCACGACCAGGTTTTGGCCCACCGCGCCTGCATCGCCCTCCCCCAGCGCCAGAAGCGCTGGCCCCATGGGGATCATGGTGGCCACCAGGCCCAGCATGGGCGCGCTTCGCGAGACGATCCTCAGGGGCTCGAGCCGCTTCATCACCCAAAGTTCGAGATCGTCGCTCGCAGCCCCCGTTCGCGCATGATGGGCCGCCAGCACGGAGGCGTATCGCCCCGTGCGCCGCTGAAGGCTCTCGACCAAGAAGCCGCCCAACGCAAAGAGCGCGAAGGCGAGGGAAAGCAGGATCAGCCCCAGGGCGGGCAGCAGGAAGAGACGGGCGAGCTCGAACAGGCTCGCCTCCAGACCGTTCATTGGACGAACTCCACGCGTTGAAGTCTTTGGTTGGCCCGCATCCGCCAGAGTCCGCCGGCGAGGAGCAGCGCCGCCAGCGCGGCCAAGGCTCCCCAGAGGTCGTCGGGCGCCGCCGGCGCGGCTGGCGGTCTCACCTCCTGAAGCAGTTGACCGCGGACGGTCGGCGGCGGCGTTGCAGCGGGCGTATCGGATGTCGGGGACGGCGGCTCAGCAGGGGCCTTGGCCGGCGGCGGAGCGGCGGGCGCGGCGCGCCCGGAAAGGCCAAAGCCGCCGGCGAGCGTCTCCAGAAACTGCGCCGTCGCCATCGCGCCCTTGTCGGCGGCATGGCGCATGGTCAGCTCGGCCCAGCGTTCGGCGAGTTCGCGCTTCGTCGCCGCGTCGGGCGACCAGTATCCCTTGCGGATCGCCTCGGCCATCCGCTCGATCATCTGGGCCTGCGCCGTCGGATTATCCTGCTCGAACCAGCGGTTCACCCCAAGTCCGCGGATGTCGCGCACATAGGTATCGTGAACCGCCTGCCACTGATCGGGGCGCACCATCGCCGGATCGGTGACCTGCCAGCCGAAGAGGTTGTTGACCACGCCCACCAGCTCGACAGTCCCGGCATAGCCTTCGGCCTTCATCGCCCCGATCCAGTGCGGATTGAGATAGCGGACGCGCATCTCCTCGCTCAGCAGCCTGGCCGCGCCGGTGACCTTCCCTTCCGGGCGGCGCAGGTCGGTGACGTAGAGGCTGGGGCTCTCGCCGTTGATTGTGCGGATCGCCAGGGAAAGGCCGCCCAGGTACTCGAACGGGTGATCGGTCGAGAGCAGGCCATGCAGGTTGCTCGACCGCGACAGCACCGCCGCGTCGACCCCCTTGAGCTGACTGGCGAAGAGGTTGGCTCCCGGCGTCTCCGCCCCCCAGGCCTTGGCCCCGTAGGCGTACTGCAGGCGGGTCAGAAAGGTGTCGGCCAGGGGGGCTGTCTCCTCCCACTTGTCGGACGCCAGCACGGCGTCCGGCAGACCGCTGCCGTAGTCACCCGGCGCGTTGCTGAAGAGGCGCAGGGCCGAAAGCGAGGCCGCCTCCTGTGGGCTGCGGCCCTGAGCCACGAGTTCGGCGGCGAGCCTCCGGCTGTTCTCGGCCACCGCGTTGCCGGGCTCGTCGAGGGCGGCCAGCTGCTCGATCGCCTCGCCCAAGAGCCGCATGATCCCGTCGAACTGGTCGCGGTAGACGCTGGTGATCTGCAGCACCGCGTCGATCCGCGGACGCCCCAGCTCCGCGGCCGGAACGATCTCCAGGCGCTCGACGCGCCCGGCCCGATCCCAGACGGGCCGCAGACCCAGCGCGTGGAGGACCTGCCCCTCGACCACGCCCAGGGTGCGGATCGTCTCGGACGACCACATGGAAAACGCCAGTTTGCCCGGGGACTTCCCGCCGTGGTCGGCGCGATAGGCCTCCAGGAGCTGAGCGAAGGCCTTGCCGCCCGCTTCATAGGCCGCCTGGGTTGGGATCTTGTCCGGCTCGAAGGCGTAGATGTTGCGCCCGCTGGGCACGTCGGGATTGCGGACCGGATCTCCGCCCGCGCCGGGAGCCACGAAGCGCCCGGCCAGCCCGGCCAGCAGCGCCTCCACCTCGCCGGTCTCGGCGAGATGTGCGTCGAGTTCGCGGCCGCGCGCGATCATCGCCCGAAGTTGCGGGTCGGCGATCTCGTCCAGCGGCGCGCCGTCGCGCAGGTGGCGGTCCAGCAGCCGATAAGGCGCCGAGCGCTTCACCGCCTCGTGGTCTTCGGCGAACACTTCGAGCGGATCGAGCCCCAGCCGCCGGTAATAGGGCTCGCCCAGCTGCTGCATGACGGTCGTCAGGCGATGCTCGGGCGAGGCCGGCTCGCCGAAGGTGTGCAGCCCAAGCGGCGCGGCCGTTCGGGCCAGCTCGTGAAGATGGTCGTGGAGGGCCTGAAGGAAGCCCTCGAAGTCGGCCTGCGCCTGGGCCTGCGTCCAGCCGATGTCCCGGTCAAGGTCCGCCCTGGCTGCGGCCCCGCGAAGTCGATCGGCTGTCGCATCGCGCACCCCGCCCGGATCGAGCTGCTGATACTCGTGCACCAGGGCGTGCAGGTCACGCAGCTCGTCATAGAGCCCGGCCGGCGCGAAGGGCGGCGTCTGATGGCTGATGGTGACGGCGCGGCCCCGGCGGCGCGCCTGGATCGCCTCGCCGATATTGTCCTGGATGTAGGGATAGAACACGGGCAGGTCGCCGACCGCCAGGAAGGGATAGTCGTGCAGGGCCAGGCCGCGATCCTTGCCCGGCGTCCATTCCTGGGTTCCGTGCGTGCCGAAGTGCACCAGGGCCGACGGCTGGAAGCGCTCGCGGACATAGAGATAGGTGGCCAGATAAAGGTGGCCGGGCGGCTGCTTCACATCGTGATAGGCCTCCCCTACACGGTCCGCCCGCGGCGGCTGCGGCAGGATCATCAGCTTGCCGAGCTGCAGGCGAGGAATGACGAAGGCCGGCTCGCCGGCCACCGTGCGCACCGCCCAATGCCGGACCGGATCGCCCCAGCGCTCGAGCACCTCACGGCGGCGCGCCTCCGGAAGCTCCGCCAACCAGGCGCGATAGGCCTTAAGCGGGAAAGTGACGGCTAGGTCCTCCGCCAGCAGCCGGTCCAGGGTTTCCGGGCGGTAGTAGCCCGCCAGAAGCGCCTGCCCGGCGGCGACCAGATCCGCCTCCTCCGTCGTCGGCACGTCATATCCAGCCTCGCCCAGGCGCCGGGTGAGCGCCGCGAGGCTCCGGGGTATATTGAGGTTCGAGGCGCTGAGGTTCTTCTCGCCGCCCGGCGCGTTCCAGAACATCAGCGCTAGGCGCTTGTCCGCCGCGGCCGTCGTCTGCAGGGCGGCCAGGCGCCGCGCCTTTTCCAGGAGCGCGTCCAACTGGTCGGGGATCGGTTTCGGCTCTCCGTCCTCGATCGCCGCCACCACCATCGGATCGGACAGGCCCCAGGCTTCCGGCACGGCCAGGAAGGTGGCGGCGCTCTGGGTGGAGACGCCGCTGGGCGAGGCGCGCCAGGCCTCCGCCCCGCCCTCGCGATAGGTGATGGTCTGCAGGAACGGGATATCCAGGGCGAGGAACTCCGCGGCCCGCGCGGCCCCATTCTGCATGTGGGTCATGTTGACCAGCACCGCGGGGCGCAAGCCGCCGAGAGCCTTGCTTATCCCTTGCGGATCGGCCGCATCGAACCAGAAGACGACAGGAATCATCCCCTTGGCTTCGGCGCGCCGCGCCACGGCGTCCGCCAGCGCCGTCTGCATCCCGCTCAGCATCGACGAGGAGATCGCCGCGGCGACGACGGGCGCGCCCACGCCCCAACGCCCCTCCCCCCAAGCCAGATAGGCCTCGACGCTCGTAATAGGGCCCGGAGCGTCGGGGTGATAGACGCCGTGCGCCGGCAGAGCCATGGGCGGAGGCGCCGTCGCCAGATCTCCGCCGGATCGCCAGGTCCGGACATAGGCCATCAGGGCGCGAAAATTCTCCGCCCCGCCGCCGGCGTAATAGCCGATCATCCGGCGGGCGACCTCCGGCGGTAGTCCGCCGAAGCGGGGCGGGCCGCCGCCAACCTGGATCCAGGGCTTGCCCGATGCGGCCAGCGCCTCGTCCGCCCGAGTCTGGACCGCCGCCGCATCGTTCGCGCGGGGGGTGTCCAGGATGACGAGGTCGGCGCCCTCCAGCCACTGGGCCGGATCACCGGTTTCGACATAGGCGGCCGTCACCCCGACGCCTTCGCCCGCGCCCAGCTCGGCGATGCGGGCGATCTTGCCCGGCAGCACGAAGTCGGTGGCGAGGACGCGCACCATCGGCGCACGGCCTTGCGCCGAGGCCGGACCGACCGCCAGCAGGAGGTGCGCTGCGAGCGCAATGAGGACGCCGGCGAGCCGCATCTAGAAGCTGACGTTGAGGCCCATGTGGAAGCGCCGGCCGGGCTCGACATAGGTGAACCGGCTGTTCTTCTCCGCCAGGCGCTGGTCGGTCAGGTTCTCCACCCCGGCCCGCACGGTCAGGTTCGAGGTCAGGCGCTGGCTGAAGTCGACCGAGACGAGCGTGTAGTTCGGCAGGCGATATCGCACCCCGCTAGCCACCGCCGTCTGCTCGCCGACGTATTCGATCCGGCCCTGGGCGCGGAAGCCGCCGGCGGTCCAGTTCACCCGAGCATTGGCGCTGTGCTCGGGGCGTTCGGCCAGCTCAAGACCCGTTCCCCGATCCTCGGTCTCAAGGCGGGTATAGTTGGCGCCGACATTGAACCCGTGCGGCAGGTCGGCCTCGCCGGAGAGCTCGACGCCACGGATGCGCGCCTCGGCGATATTCCGATAGTTGCGGATCTCGCGGCCGCGGATGCCGCACGAGGAGACGCAATAGGTCTCGATCAGGTCCGTGACATCATTCTGGAACACCGTCAGGCGAAGCAAGGCGCCGCCCGTGCGGTATTCCGCGCCGGCCTCGTAGGCCGTGGCGATCTCGGGCTCCAGGGTCGGCGTGCCGAAGATGGTGAAGAGGCCGCCGCCGCCGACGGCGGAATATTCCGGCGACAGCTGCTTGAGGGTGGGCGATTTGAAGCCCCGCCCGACGCCGCCCTTGAGGGTCAGGGCGTCCGTGACGTGGAAGACGGTGTAGGCCCGCGGGCTCGTCTGCCAGCCGTACTTCGGATGGTGATCGAACCGCGCGCCGGCGACCAACGACCAGCGGTCCGTGAGCTGCGCCTCGTCCTGCAGGAAGAGGGCGTAGCGCTTGGCCTCGATGCTGCCAGATCGGCTGGCGGAGGCGTCGTCCAGGCGCTCCCAGCGGTGCTCGCCTCCGAAGGTCAGGCGGTGACGGGCCAGCGGCTCTATCGAAACGCGCCCGTCCACGATCTTGTCCACAAGCCGCGTCGGACGGGTGGGCGTGCCGGTCGTGACGGCGTTTTCGCGTTCGAGCTCGGAGCGATAAGCCTTGAAGGCCGTCTCGCCCCAGGCCCAGGCGCCGGAATGGGAAAGGGAGACGTGATCGCGGCGGATGTCGTCCTCATAGACGTAGTAGGCAGGGCGCGCGCCCGAGGTCACGGTGTCGCGCCGACGCGCCTCCTTGCCGCGCAGGTAGGAAAGATCGATCCGCTGCGCCGCGTCGGGCGTCCAGCTCAGGGTGGCGCTGAGCGTGCGCGCCTCTCGCGCTTCGAGGGCGGAGATCTTCGGATCGGCCCCGGTCGGGACATCGTCGCGGCCGCGGGCTTCGGCGACCAGGCTCAGGCCCAGGCGGTCGCGCACGACGGGCCCGCCGGCATAGGCGCCGAGCTGATAGGTGTCCCCGCCATGGCCCGCGTCCAGGGTCTGGCCGGACAGGATGGCGCTCCCCTTCCAGGCGTCGGTGGCCTTGCGGGTGATGATGTTGACCACACCGCCCAGAGCGTCGGACCCATAGAGCGACGACAGCGGCCCCCGGACCACTTCGATCCGCTCGACGGCCTCGACCGGCGTCCAGCCGAGGTCGAAGTCCGCATGCGCCACCGCGTCGGCCGAGGCGTTCACCCGCCGCCCGTCGATGAGGACAAGGGTGTGCTCCTCCTGCATGCCGCGGAAGCTGATCCCCCGCCGCGTCATGCCCACGCCGGTGATCGCAAGCCCCGTGGAGCCCCGAAGCGCGTCGCTCAGATCCTGGACCGGCCGGGCCAGCAGGTCTTCGCGACGGATGACCGAAACCGAGGCCGGCGTGTCCGCAACCGTACGCGCCGTGGCGGTGGCGGTGACCACCAGCTCCGCCACGTCGGGAGTGCGCTCCTGCATCGCATCGGCATGAGCCTGCCCGCACAACCCGCTCCACCCGAGGGCCGCGGCCCCGGCCATCCAGAAACGTCTCACCTTGCCATCCCCGACTGCGATTAGCGGGATGATCTGAAATGTTATAACGTTTCGGTCGTCAAGGGGGCTTGTGCATTGCGCGGCAGGTTTGCGGGCCCCTGGAAGCTTGGCGTCGCCGCGCGCAACTCAACCGCCTATGCGGCGGCCCAGGATACTCTAGAGGCCCTCCCCCTCCCCCAGCGCGCTCTGCGAAACGGCGAGCGCGGTCATGTTGACGACGCCGCGGGCGGTCGCGCTGGGCGCCAGCACGTGCAGCGGCTTGGAAAGGCCCAGCAGGATAGGGCCGACCAACAGAGCATCGGCCGCCGCATTCAACAGGGTGAGCGCGATGTTCGCCGCATCGAGCGAGGGCATCACCAAAAGGTTGGCCGACCCCGTCAGGGGGCTGTCGGTCACCAGCCGCGCCCGAAGCGCCTGACTGAGCGCGGCGTCGGCGTGCATCTCCCCGTCCACCTCCAGCTCCGGCGCCTGGGCCCGCACCAGCGCGAGCGCCTCGCGCATTTTCCGCGCCGAAGGCGAATTGCTGGCGCCGAAGTTGGAGTGCGACAGGAGCGCGGCCTTGGGCGCCACGCCGAAGCGGCGCACCTGCTCGGCGGCGAGCTGGGTCATCTCCGCCACCTGCGCGGCGGTGGGCTCGACGTTCACGTGCGTGTCGCAGAGGAAGAGCGGCCCCGACTGCAGAATGACCGCCGAGAGGGCGTAGACGCGGCTGACGCCCGCACGCCGCGGCACGATGGGCAGCGCGTAGGTGAAGTGCCGCCACCAGTCGCCGCCGCCGCCGACCAGGGCCGCATCGACCCGTCCGGCATGGAGCAGCATGGCCGCAGCCACGGTCGGCCTCGTCGCCAGCCTGCGCTCGGCGGCCTGGGGCGAGACCCCCCTGCGACCCACCAGGGCGTGATAGCTCGCCGCCAGGGGCGCCATCGCGGCCTCATCCGCCGGGTCGACCACCTCGACGTCCCCGCCAACCTTGAGCCTTAGGCCCAGAGCGCCGATCTTCTGGGCGATGACGTCGGGGCGGCCGATCAGGACCGGCTTGGCCAGCCGCTCGTCGAGCACCGTTTGCACCGCGCGCAGCACCCGCTCGTCCTCGCCCTCGGCATAGGCGACCCGGCAAGCGCTCTCGCGCGCACGGGCGAAGACCGGACGCATCAACTGACCGGACCGATAGGCGAAGCGCTCAAGCTCGCGGCGGTAGGCGTCGAAGTCGGCGATCGGCCGCGCGGCGACCCCGGATTCCATCGCAGCCTTCGCCACCGCGGGCGCGACCACCAGGATCAGGCGAGGATCGAACGGCTTGGGGATGATGTACTCGGGGCCGAACAGAGGCGCCGCGCCGCCATAGGCCGAGGCCACCACGTCGCTCGCCTCGGCGCGGGCGAGTTCGGCGATGGCTTCCGCCGCGGCCCGCTTCATCGGCTCGTTGATCTGGCGCGCGCCCACGTCCAGCGCGCCGCGGAAGATGAAAGGAAAGCAGAGGACGTTGTTGACCTGGTTGGGATAGTCCGAGCGACCGGTCGCCACGATGGCGTCCGGCCGCGCGGCCGCCACCAGTTCGGGCAGGATCTCCGGCTCCGGATTGGCCAGCGCCAGGATGAGCGGCCGTTCGGCCAGCAGGGACAGCCACTCGGCCTTGAGCACCCGCGGCGCAGAAAGGCCCAGGAAGACGTCGGCGCCCGACAGCACCTCGGGCAGGCTGCGCGCGTCGGTGGCCCGCGCATAGCGGGCCATGTTCGGGGCCATGTCGGGATCGCGGCCCGCATGGACCACGCCCTTGATGTCGGTCAGCGTGACGTTCTCCGCCGGCAAGCCCATGGCGACCAGGAGGTCCACGCAGGCCAGCGCCGCGGCGCCGGCGCCCGAGGTCACCAGCTTGACGTTCTTCAGGTCCTTGCCCTGCAGCAGCAGCCCGTTGCGCACCGCCGCGGCGCAGACGATGGCCGTGCCGTGCTGGTCGTCGTGGAAGACGGGAATGCCCATGCGCTCGCGCAGCGCCTTCTCGATGGCGAAGCACTCCGGGGCCTTGATGTCCTCCAGATTGACGCCGCCGAAGGTGGGCTCCAGCGCCGCCACCACCTCGATGAAGCGGTCAGGATCGGAGGCGTCCACCTCCAGGTCGAACACGTCGATGCCGGCGAATTTCTTGAAGAGGACGGCCTTGCCCTCCATCACCGGCTTGCCGGCCAAGGGTCCGATATCGCCCAGGCCCAGGACCGCCGTGCCGTTCGAGATCACCGCCACCAGGTTGCCCCGCGCGGTCAGGTCGCGGGCGGCCTCCGGATCGGCGACGATGGCCTCGCAGGCAGCCGCCACCCCAGGGGAATAGGCCAGCGCCAGGTCGCGCTGGTTGGCCATGCGCTTGGTGGCCTCGATGGCCAGTTTCCCGGGCCTGGGAAGGCGGTGGTACTCGAGCGCGTCGCGCCGGAAATCTTCGTCCATCGTGCGTCCTTGGGTCAGGCCGCGCGCCCGAAAAGGGCGGCGGGATCGACTCCCAGCGCCCTGCATAGCAGGTAGAAGTCCTGCATCTCCATCGGCGGCTTGCCTATGCCAAGGCGTGCTCAGGCGGACGGAGGTTCGCCTCCCTGGAGCGGCCACTTAGGCTCCCACCTCCCGCGCGCTGTCGGCTTGACACCTACTCGCCCCTAGTATTTAACGATTACGCTAATTAACACGACACTTAAATAAGGATCAGCCGCCATGCAGACGCCGCCGATCGTGACGCAGGAGGAATGGGAAGCCGCCCGCCTCCGTCTGCTCCGCCAGGAAAAGGCCCTTACCCGCGCGCGAGACGCACTCGCCGCCGAGCGTCGGCGCATGCCCTGGATGGCGGTGGACAAGGCCTACGCCTTCGAAGGGCCGGACGGCCGCGCGACCCTGCTCGACCTGTTTGAAGGCCGGCGGCAGTTGATCCTCTATCGCGCCTTCTTCGAGCCGGGGGTGCACGGCTGGCCCGATCACGCCTGCCGCGGATGCTCGATGCTGGCCGACCAGGTGTCGCGGCTGGAGCACCTGAACGCCCGCGACACGACGCTGGTGTTCGCCTCCCGCGCTCCACAGGCCGACATCTTCCGGCTGAAGGCGAAGATGGGCTGGAAGATGCCCTGGTACACGACCACCGACAGCTTCGACGCAGACTTCGGCGTGGACGAATGGCACGGCCACAACGTCTTCATCCGCGACGGCGAGCAGGTGTTCCGCACCTACTTCATCAACAACCGCGGCGATGAGGCGGTGGGGACGGTCTGGAGCTATCTCGACCTCACCGCACTGGGTCGGCAGGAGACCTGGGAGGACTCCCCCGAGGGCTATCCCCAGACCCCGCCTTACCAATGGTGGAACTGGCGCGATCAATATCAACCCGACGCGGCGCCCGACGCGAAATGGGTCGAGGTGTCGGGCGCCGGCGAAGCGGCGATGCGGGCGGCGAGCGCCGCGGCCAGGTCATGAGCCGGGCTGCGGAATATCTTGGCCTGGCCGCCGCTCCCGCCTTCGCCGCCATGGCGGCGCTGACCGCGGCGGGCGGCGGTGGACCAGCGGACCTTCTGTGCCAGGCGCCGGCCGGCGCGCCGCTCGACGGAATGACCGCCATGTACCTGCTGATGAGCCTGTTCCATGCGGGGCCGTGGTTGCGAAGACTCGAGCGGCCGCGCCGGACGGCCGCGCCGACACCCCATCAAGGAGGCGCCTGAATGCAGGCCCCAACCGATCCCTTGAGCACGACGCTCTCGGCGCTCGCCGATCCCACCCGGCGCGCGATCCTGGCGCGGCTCGCCGAGGGCGAGGCGACCGTGAACGAGCTCGCCGAGCCGTTCGACATCAGTCTTCCCGCCGTGTCGCGGCACTTGAAGGTGCTGGAACAGGCCGGGCTGATCTCGCGCGGCCGCGAAGCCCAATGGCGGCCCGCCCGCCTGGAGGCCGGCCCGCTGAAAGACCTGGACGGCTGGCTCGCCCGCTACCGCCGGTTCTGGGAAGGCAGCTTCGACAAGATGGACGCCTATCTGGCGACGCTCACGAAAGGAAACCCCGATGGACGCAAGAACTGAGGCCCGCCCCGGCGTCGCCGATCCGGGCATGCCGCTGCGGGACGACGAACTGCTGATCGTCCGCCATTTCGACGCGCCGCTGCCGCTGGTCTTCCGCATGTGGGAGGACGCGGTCCACCGGGCCAACTGGTGGGCGCCCCGGGACTGCCGCTGCACCCATTTCAGCCACGAGTTCCGGGAGGGCGGCGCCTGGCGGGCCTGCTTCGTCTCCGAGAACTACGGCGAGAACTGGCAAGGCGGCGTCTATCAGGAGATCGAGCGCGACCGCCGCATCGTCTTCACCTTCACCTGGGACTCCGGGCCAGCCGGCGGCGTGGAGACCATCGTCACCGTGACCTTCGCCGAGGCGCATGGCGGGACCATCCAGACCTTCCACCAGACCCCGTTCACCGAGGTGGAGCGGCGCGACAGCCACATCGCGGGCTGGAGCGGGCTGCTCGACCGCCAGCAGGCCTACGTCGAGGCCAAGACGCAAGGAGCTTCATCATGATCACCGTCACTGCGTTCAAGTGGGTGCCCGACTTCGCGCAGGGGCTGGTCCGCGACCTGCGGGTCCGCTGGGCGCTGGAAGAGGCCGGCATCCCCTACGAGGCGCGCCTGCTCGGCGAAGGCGATCCCGAAACCCCCGAGTACCGGGCGATCCAGCCCTGGGGCCAGGTTCCGGTTCTGGAGGAAGACGGCCTGAAGCTGTTCGAAAGCGGCGCGATCCTGATCTACCTCGCCGATCGCTCCGAAGCGCTGGCGCCCAAGGACCCCGCCGGCCGCGCCAAGGCGATCCAATGGGTGCTGGCGGCGCTCAACTCCGTCGAACCGCACGTGCAGAACCTCGTGCTGATCGACATCTTCTACAAGGACGAGGACTGGGCCAAGGCGCGCCGCGAAGGCCAGGAAGCCTTCACCCGCATGAAGCTTTCCTCGCTCGCCAAGCGCCTCGCCGGCCGCGAATGGCTCGAGGACCGCTTCACCATCGGCGACCTGATGATGGCGACCGTGCTGCGGCTCTTGCGGCATACCGACATCGTCACCGCCGATCCGGTGCTTGGCCCCTATCTCGCCCGGTGCGAGGCAAGGCCCGCATTCCAGCGTGCGCTGGACGCGCAGCTGGCCCCGTTCGCCGATAACGCGCCGGCGTTCGAGGCGGCCTGACGCTCGCCCGCAGAGCGTGAAACCTCTTTGCCGAGGGGCGGCCCCAGGGGCTTCCCCTCGGCGATTTCGTTCATCGGCCGCCCGAGGCGGCGGTGAAGACCGCGAGCTGGTCGGCGAAGGCGCGCTGGTAGGCCGGCCGCGCCTCGGCCCGGGCCACATAGGCCAAGAGGTTCGGATAGTCCTCCAGGATCCCGGATCCGTGCAGACGGCGCAGCACCGTCACCATCAGAAGGTCGCCGGCGCTGAACTCGCTCTCGAGCCAGTCGGCCTCGCCGAGGCTCGCGGAAAGCTCGCCTAGCCGTTTGCGGATGTTCTCCTCCAGAGCCGCCAGGCGCCGCTCGAACCAGGGCTCGTCCCGCTCAAGGATGCGAACCATGTCGCGCTCGAAGATCGGCGGCTCCACCGTGTTGAGCGCGGCGAACATCCAGGCCACAGCCCGCGCCCGGGCGTCGGGATCGTCCGGCAACAACCCGGCGTGGCGCTCGGCGATGTGGAACACGATGGCGCCGGACTCGAACAGGACCAGGTCGCCCTCTTCATAGGTCGGGATCTGCCCGAAGGGATTGCGGGCCAGGTGCGCCGGCTTCTTCATCGCGTCGAACGAAAGAAGCCGCGCCTCATAGGGCTGGCCCACCTCCTCCAGCGCCCAGCGGACGCGCATGTCCCGGGCAAGTCCTTTGCCGCGATCAGGCGAGCGTTCGAAGGCGGTGATGGTGATGTTCGGCATGGTCACGCTCCAGGCTTTCCGTATCCCGAGGACGAACGGACGGCGGGCGCCGCGACACGGCGTTCGATTTTTTTCCCGAGCGGGCGAGGACGCTGCAATCGGCTCGATATGAGGAGCCTACAGCCCTACCCTTCTGGGTGCAGCCCCGGCGCTTCCTGGCCCGTGCGGGCGACATATTCGGAATAGCCGCCGCCGTACTGATGGACGCCCTCAGGCGTCAGCTCCAGCACGCGGTTCGACAGGGCCGCCAGGAAATGGCGGTCGTGCGAGACGAAGAGCATGGTCCCCTCGAAATCCGCCAGCGCCGCGATCAGCATCTCCTTGGTCGCCATGTCGAGATGGTTGGTCGGCTCGTCGAGGACCAGCAGGTTCGGCGGATCGAACAGCATCTTGGCCATGACCAGGCGCGCCTTCTCGCCGCCGGACAATACGCGGCAAGGCTTTTCGACATCGTCACCGGAGAAACCGAAGCACCCCGCCAGAGTGCGCAGCGCACCCTGGCCCGCCTGGGGGAACGAGCGGTCCAGAGACTCGAAGATCGTCTCTTCGCCGTCCAGCAGGTCCATCGAGTGCTGGGCGAAATAGCCCATCTTGACGCTGGCCCCGACGCTGACCGAGCCCTCGTCGGGCGCAGCGGCGCCCGCCACCAGTTTCAGCAGGGTCGACTTGCCGGCGCCGTTGGCGCCAAGCACGCACCAGCGTTCCTTGCGGCGCACCAGGAAATCCAGGCCTTCGTAGATCGACTGGGCGCCGTAGCCTTTGTGGACATTGCGCAGGCTGATCACGTCCTCGCCCGACCGCGGCGGGCTCTTGAACTCGAACTGGACCGACTGACGACGCCGCGGCGGCTCGACGCGTTCGATCTTGTCGAGCTTCTTCACCCGGCTCTGAACCTGGGCGGCGTGCGAGGCGCGCGCCTTGAACCGCTCGATGAACTTGATTTCCTTGGCCAGCATGGCCTGCTGGCGCTCGTACTGCGCCTGGCGCTGCTGTTCGCTGAGCGCGCGCTGCTGTTCGTAGAAATCGAGATCGCCCGAATAGGTGACGAGGTCGCCGGCGTCGATCTCCACCACCTTGCCGATGATGCGGTTCATGAAGGCGCGGTCGTGCGAGGTCATCAACAGAGCGCCGTCGTAGCTCTTGAGGAAAGCCTCAAGCCAGATCAGGCTTTCCAGGTCGAGGTGGTTGCTGGGTTCGTCCAGCAGCATGCCGTCGGGCCGCATCAGTAGGATGCGGGCCAGCGCCACGCGCATCTTCCAGCCTCCGGACAAGAGACCGACATCGCCGTCCATGCGCTCCTGGCTGAAGCTCAAGCCCGCCAGCACTTCCCGCGCGCGGGCTTCCAGCGCGTAGCCGTCCAGTTCCTCGAAGCGCGCCTGCACCTCGCCATAGCGTTCGATGATCGCGTCCAACCGGTCGGCCTGGTCCGGGTCGACCATGGCCGCCTCGAGACTGGCCATTTCCGTGGCCAGGGCGCTGACAGGACCGACGCCGTCCATCACCGCGGCGACCGCGCTCTGGCCCGACATCTCGCCGACGTCCTGGCTGAAATAGCCGATCGTCATTCCAGGATCGATCGCCACAACTCCGTCGTCGGGTTGCTCCTGACCCATGATCATGCGGAACAGCGTCGTCTTGCCGGCGCCGTTCGGGCCGACAAGCCCGACCTTTTCGCCCTTCTGGACGCCCATCGAAGCCTCGATGAACAGGATCTGGTGGCCGTTTTGCTTGGAGATGTTGTCGAGGCGGATCATCGGGCGGTCTGCTAACGCGGCGGCGAGGAGAACGCCAGCCTCGGCTCGTGGGACTTTTCGCCCTGGCTCTTCCGACGCCGCCGCGGGTCCTCGGCGAGGATCGTCCGGTGTTACGCACCCGTCATCCTGGGTCTCTTGGCCCCGAGCCGAGGTTCGGAAGTGCGACCGCAAAGTTCGCGCGGCCGCGCTTTACCCCGCGTCAGGCAAAGAAGGCGAGAATTGGCGATTCACATCCAAAGGCTTTTCTTTTGCGCTTCTGAATTGAAAACCACGACCTCAACGCAACTTCATGTTGATACCTCGCCTCCAGCCGAGATGACATGCCCCTACAGCAGTAACTCGAAATAAAGGATGGTCGGGCGAGGATGGTAATGTGAATGAGCTTTCCAAACCTCGCGATCCCAAGTCTTCGGCTTGGGCGCCGGCGATCAGCCTTGCCGTGCTGGGCGCGTTCGGGGTGGCGGGGCTTTCTTTCAACCCCGTCGACCCGGCGGAAGCTGCGGCGCTCTTTCCGCCCTGGTGGAGCGAAAGCCACGTGATCGCAGCGGCCGACGAGGCCGGCGACGTCGTGGCGACGGCCCGTTCCCCGCATGTCGTCATCGTACGCGCGCAGCAGGGCGATATTGGCGATCGACTGCGATCGGCCGGCGCTCTCCTCGTCTTTCGGCCCTTCGGGGCGCTCTCCTGTCGTCCTGCGGTCTAGGTTCACAGCCATGTTTTCAACCATCGAACAACAACGGCGATTTGCGGACAGACTGATGGTGGGGACGCTCTGGGTGCTCTGCCTCGTGGTCGTGGTCAGCGCCCTGGTCGCGAAAGCGCCATGGCTGGGGCTTGGGCTGGGCGCAGCAGGCTTCGCCACCGCCTCCACTCTGACCTGGCGCCTGCATGCGGCCCCCGAAGCGACCCGCCTGACCATCGCGGTGGCGTTGATGGGCGAGGTTTCCATGCTGGTCGCCGCTCTGGCCGGGCAGCCGTGGCAGATCGACATGCATATGGCCTACTTCGCCGCGCTCGCCGCCCTCGTGATCTACTGCGACTGGCGAGTGATCGCGCTGGGGACGGCCGTCGTCGCCGTTCACCATCTCCTCTTGAGCTTCATCCTGCCCGCCGCGGTGTTCCCCGGCGGCGGCGACCTGGGCCGGGTCGTGGTCCACGCCGTCATTCTGCTGTGCGAGGCCGGGGTTCTGATCTGGGCCTCCTCGAACATCGCCCAGATGTTTACGACGTCGGCCGCAAGTCTTCAGCGGGCTGATCTTGCCCTGAAGGAAGCCGAGAGCGCGCGCGCCGCCGCGGAGGCCGCACAAGCAGCTGAGCTTAGCGCCAGCGCCGACCGGCGCGCGATGCGGGAGGCCGTGGAGCGCGAGAACCAGGCCTTGATGTCAGGGCTGGCTGAGGCCCTCAAGCGGCTTCAGGCCGGCGACCTTTCCTATCGCATCCGCGAAGTCTTTCCCGTTCAGTTCGAACCGATGCGCGCCGATTTCAACACCGCTTTGGATGTGCTGTCGCAGGCGATGCAGGATGTGGTTGCCGCCTCCGATTCAATCGGCTCAGGCGCCCGGGAAATCTCGGCGGCGGCCTCTGACCTGTCCCGCCGCACCGAGACCCAGGCCGCAAGCCTGGAGGAGACGGCGGCCTCGCTCGATGAAATCACCGCCACCGTCAAGCGGTCGGCCCTGGGCGCCAAATCCGCTGCCGGCGTGGTCGGCGAGGCGCGGGGCGTCGCCGGCGCATCCGCCGAGGTCGTGGCGAAGGCTGTGGCGGCCATGGGACAAATCGAAGCCTCGGCCGGCCAGATTGGGCAGATCATCGGGGTCATCGATGAGATCGCCTTCCAGACGAACCTCTTGGCCCTCAACGCCGGAGTGGAGGCTGCGCGTGCAGGCGAAGCCGGGCGCGGCTTTGCGGTGGTCGCCTCCGAGGTGCGCGCGCTCGCCCAGCGATCAGCCGAGGCCGCGAAGGAAATCAAGGGCCTCATCATGGAGTCGAGCTCGCAGGTGGGGATCGGCGTCCAGCTGGTGGGACAAACCGGCAAGGCTCTCGACGCCATCGTGACGAAAGTCGCCGAAATCGACGAGCTGGTGGTGTCGATCTCGGCAAGTGCGGAAGAGCAATCTCTCGGCTTGGCTCAGATCAACACGGCGATCAATCAGATGGATCACGCCACCCAGCAGAACGCGGCCATGGTCGAGGAGTCGACCGCCGCCAGCCACCGACTGGCCGGAGAGGCCGCAAGGCTGGCCGAGGCCATTGGGCGATTTGAACTCGGCGCGCTCGCCGTGGGCACGCGAAAGGCGGCGGCTTAGGCGCATCGAGCGTTTCGCCGCGACGCTCGGCGAAGGCTTGAGCGTTCTGTGATCTTCGCGACCCCGATGGGCCTGAGGCCCCGCCCCACGCCTGGGGCTGGCCCGCTAAGGTCGAAGAAGCTGAATTATCGCGGGTCGCCCCCCGCCCCCGTCAGGTTCGCGACGCCGCCCGGGCGTTGCAGATCTCGAGGAACCCGGCGGCCATGAAGCGGGCCATGCGCTGCTTGATCGCGACGAAGTCCTCCGAACGGCACAGCCCCCCCGAGAGCTTGTCGATGCGGCCGGTTCGGGCGAGCGTCACCATCAGGGCGCCGGTGACGAAGTGATAGCCCCAGAAGATGTCTTCCTCGGAGCAGTCCGGCAGCGCCTTCTTCAATAGGCCGATCAGGCGCAGCACGACCGGGTCGAAGTGCTGGTCCATCAGCTCGGCGCCCCATTCGGGGGTGTTCGAGACGAGCGCGCCCAGGGCGCCATAGTTCTTCCAGCCCTCGCCGCCCTGAATGTAGAGATCAAGGTCTGTATCCAAGAAGGCGTGCAGAGCGCCCTCGACCGTGGGCTTGCCCCCGGTCGCCGCGTCGTACTCGTCCAGCGCCCTCATTCGCCGCTCGCTGGTCACCGCCGCTCGCCGGGCGAAAACGGCGTCGAAGAGCTTCTTCTTGTCCTCGAAATAGTAGTTCAGCAGCGTGTGGTGCACGCCCACGCGCTTGGCCACGTCCTTCAAGGTGACGCCATAGAGGCCGTGCTTGGAGAAGAGATACTCCGCCGCATCGAGGATCTGCTCCATCGACTCGGCGCGCTGTTCGGCTTTCTTGGAAGTCCGCCGGCTTTTGGAGGGTTCTGGCACTCAGGTTCTTTCGGTCGGGGCGCGGGGGGCGTCAAGTCGCGACGCCGCCGAACTCCGCCCGCAGCCGCAGCTTGTCGATCTTGCCCGTCGCGGCGAGCGGCATGGCGTCCAGCCGGACCACCTCGTCGGGGATCCACCAGCTCGCCACCTTGCCTTCGAGCGGCGCCAGCAGCGCCGCGTCGCTGGCGCCGGGTTCGCGCAGCTCCACCAGCAGGATCGGCCGCTCGCCCCATTTGGGATCCTGCCGCCCGATCACCGCCGCCAGCGAAACCTCGGGCAAGGCGCTCACCACCGCTTCGATCTCGGCCGGGTTGATCCACTCCCCTCCGGACTTGATCAGGTCCTTGGCGCGGCCGGTGATGGCGAGGTTGCCCGCCTCGTCGATGCGGGCCAGGTCGCCGGTGGCGAACCAGCCCTCGGCGTTGGTCGCAGGCTCCGCCTCGCCGAAATAGCGCTCCACCACGGCGGCGCCGCGGACATGGAGATGGCCTTCGATATTCCGTTGCTGGGCGAGCGGCCGTCCTTCGGCGTCGGCCACCATCAGGTCCACACCCACCGCCGGCCGTCCCGAAAGGCCGGCGGAGCGGACAGGATCGTGCGCCGAGGCCACGGTTCCGGAGGGCGAGAGCTCGGTCATGCCCCAGCTGGTCTGGACGATGACGCCGAGCCGACGCTCCAGCCGCTCCATCAGGGCCGGCGGCATGGGCGCGCCACCGACGACGATCCGCTTCAGGCTCGGAACCTCGCCGCCTTCGGCCTCGAGATGCTCCAGGAGGCCCAGCCAGACGGTCGGCACGCCGACCGCGATCGTCACGCCCTCTGCGCGGATCAGGCGCGCAAGGCTGGCCCCGTCGGCGTTTCGCCCCGGCAGCACCAGATTGGCGCCCGCCGCCGGCGTGGCGAACGGCAGCCCCCACGCGTTGGCGTGGAACATCGGCACCACCGCCAGCACCGTGTCAGCCCCCGTGATCGCCATGGAGTCGGCCTGCAGGGCCCGCAGGGTGTGCAGATAGCTGGCCCGATGGGTGTAGGTCACGCCTTTGGGTGCGCCGGTCGTGCCGGAGGTGAAGCAGAGGCCGCAGGGCGCGGTCTCCGGAAACTCACCCCAGGCGAAGCCGTCCGGCGCGTCGGCGATCAGCGGCTCCAGGGCCTCGGCGCCCTCCAGCGCCGGCCCATCGATCGCCAGCAGGCGGACCTCCTGCGGGACGAGCTGGGCGATCCGCCGCGCCAGATCCGCAAGATCGGCGCTGAAGATCAGCACCCGCGCGCCCGAACGCGCCGCCATCGCTCCGAGGTGCTCGGGCGTAAGCCTTGGATTGAGGGTGTGGCAAACCGAGCCCATGCCCATCACGGCGAACCACGCCTCCACGTGGGCCTGAGTGTTCCAGGCCAGCGTCGCCACCTTGTCGCCGAGGCTCACGCCAAGCCCGGCCAGCACCGCCGAGACCCGCCGGCTGCGCGCCATCAGTTCGCCATAGCCGATCTTCTCGACCCGCCCGTCGTCGCGCGCCGTCGCCACCCCGGCGTCGGGGCGCCACTTCGCAGCATGGGCCAGGAACTTGTCGAGCGTCAGCGCGAAGGGCTGCATGGCTCCGTCGATCATCGCAACTCCCGTTACTCAAGCGGCGGCGCGACGACGCCGACATTCCAATTCCAGGGGGTGTCGCCCTTGGCGCGGCGCCGGCGGACCACCTCCTCGTGCAGTTCGTACATGCCGGGCGCCAGGCGGCGTTTCGGGCGGGGCGTGTCTTCGAAGGCCATGTAGGCCCGACCCTCACCGTACGACGGCCAGGCCGGCTGGCCGGACGCCGTGGGGACCCCGCCCTTCACGAAGGCCGTCCAGTAGCCCTGGATCGCGTCGGTCAGCCGCCGTTCGGAGCTGGAGCCCGGCGGCTTGGGCCAGAGCGGCGGGGTTCTGGCGTGGGTTCCAAAGACGTAGGGAATCTCGGCGGCGTGGAAGGCGTGCAGGTCCGCCGCCTGGGCGGCCGGATAGCCATGGTCGAACAAGTAAAGGAACGCCGGCTGGTCCAGGGCCGTCTGGCTGACCGCCAGCCGCTCGGCGGTCCAACCGTAGAGCCCGTCGCGTGGCGCGGCCAATATGCTCTCGGCAAGGTCGCTGGCGGGGTAAAGGCGCAGATACTCCTCCGCCAGGTCGCCGTAGCGGCTGCGGATCGCCTGTTCGTAGGCGGCCGCACTGGCCGGTTTCGGCGGCGCCAGGATTCGCAGCGAGCGGATTTCGCCCTGATTGAAACCGGCCAGCACCGGCACAGGCGCCTGCTCGCCACGGTCGAACACCTCAACCAGCTGGCGCGGCAGCACCTTGCCGTCGATGGTCCCCCAGGGTTGGAAGCCGGCCTTCGGCGCGTGCTCGACCAGGCTTGCCGCATCCATGGATCGCAGGGCGGCGAGGCCATTCGCGCCCAGCCGCTCGGCCAGTTGCAGCCCCCGCGTCTCGGCCGGCGCCTCGCCGAACCGCCTCTCCTTCAGCTCCGGCGTCGAGACCATATAGGCGCTCTGCAAGATCGCCTTGTGGAAGAGGCCCTGCGCCGACGGCGAAGCCATCAGGTACATGATGCTGAGCGCGCCGGCGGATTCTCCCGCCACGGTGACGTTTCCAGGGTCGCCGCCGAAGGCCGCGATATTGCGCCGAACCCATTCGAGCGCGGCGACCTGGTCGAGCAGGCCGTAATTGCCGGAGACGCCGTCGGGCGACTCCGCGCTGAGCTCGGGATGGGCCAGCCAGCCCAACACGCCGAGCCGATAGTTGATCGACACCACGACGATCCCCCGCCGCGCCAGCGCCGCGCCGTCGTACATGGCCTCGCGGCTGGAGCCCCCCGTCAGCGAGCCGCCATGGATCCAGACCATCACCGGCGCGCCGTGGGCCTTGGCGGGCGTCCAGATGTTGAGGGTCAGGCAGTCCTCGCTCAGCTGAGGCAGCTCGCTGGCGTAGATGCTGGTCGCCGGCGTGCGCGGCTGCAGGCAGGCGGGCCCGAAGGCGGTCGCGTCCCGAACCCCCGCCCAGACCGCCGCCGTCGCCGGCGGCTTCCATCGGCGCTCGCCCGTCGGCGGCGCTGCGTAGGGGACGCCCCGGAAGGCGTTCACCTCGCCTAGGGCCTGCCCACGAACCGCTCCCGCCGGAGCCTCGACCACGGGCGCCGGGCGGGCCGACGCTGCGGCGGCGCTCAGCATCGCGACCAGCGCCAGCCCTGCCCCAAGCCAGAGCCTCATGCCCGCGCCCCCTGCCGCTGCAGCACGCGGGTCAGAGCCAGGAACAACCCTATGGCCACCGCATACACCGGCGTCAGGGCATAGAAGGCCAGCTGCAGCGAACTGCCCGGATGGCTGTCGCGGAAGGCGTCGCTGACGGCGCCCACGAAGGTCGGCCCGACCCCCATGCCGACGAGGTTCATCACCAGGAGCAGGAGCGCGCCCGACAGTACGCGCTGCCCCGGCGCAACCTCCTCCTGGACCAGCGCCACCGCCGAGGAGAGATAGAAGTAGTTGAGGAAAGTCGGACCCAGCAGGAAGGCGAGCGCCAGCGGCCAGCTCGGCGCCCAGACGAAGGCCAGATAAGGCAGGATCGCGAGCGAGAGGGAAAGGGCCGGGACGAAGGCGTAGGCCGCTTTGGTCCGGCGCGTGAACCTGTCGATCACCCGGCCGGAGACGAAGATCCCGCCGCCCATGCCGACGATGACCACCAGGGCGTACCAGAGCGAGACGTCTTCCAGCGTCATGCCCTTTTCGCGCATCAGGAACAGCACGGTGAAATTGCCCGCGCCGTAGGTGACGATCTGGGTCGCCGCGGCGGCCGAGGCGACCAGCGCGAGCGCCGGCGTCGAAAAGAACATCCGCACCGTCGCCCAGAAGCCTGCAGGTCCGCTCTCTTCCGCAGCAGATTTGCGCTCCGGCGCCGGGTCGAGGCCGCCGCGCACCGGCTCCTTGACCCCGAACATGACCACGAAGGCCGCGACGATCCCCACCGCCCCCAGCACCAGGAAGGCCATGCGCCAGCTATAGGCCGCCGCCAGGGCCGCGCCGAAGGCCACGCCCAGGGCCTGGCCGATCGGGGGGCCGAGATTGAACAGGCCCAGCGCAGTTCCCCGCCGGCCGGGCGGGAAATAGTCGGTGATGATGGCGTAGGACGGCGGCACGCCCCCGGCCTCGCCCACGCCCACGGTCATCCGGGCGACGACCAGCTGCGGATAGCTGGCCGCCAGGCCGCAGGCGACCGTGGCCGCGCTCCAGAGCCCGCAGGCGAAGGCCAGCACCCGCACCCGATTGGTCCGGTCGGCGAGCCACCCGACCGGGATCGAGATCAGGCAATAGAACAGCGCGAAATAAAGCCCGCTGATGAGGCCGAGTTGGCCGTCGGTGACGCCAAGCTCATCCTGGATCGGCTTGGCCAGGATCGAGAGCAGCTGCCGGTCCAGAAAATTCAGCACATAGACGAAGCAGAGGATCGAAAGCACCCACCAGGCGCCCTTGGCCGGCGGGGCGGCCGCAGCGGCGCCCGAAGGGCCCGCCGCGGCCAGCGCATGGGGAGGATGCGCCATGGCTTAGAAGTCGTAACCCAGGCGCACGCCGATCGTGCGCGGCCGCTGGACGGCGAACCGGCTGGCGAGGAACGCCTCGGGGTGGACGTAGGTGATCTTGCGGCTATCGAAGAGGTTCTCGACATAGGCGCCCACGGTCAGCCGGTCGTAGGCCACCGCGAACGTCGCATTGACGTTGGTGTAGGCCTCGGTGTGGGCGTAGGTCGGCATCGGGACGGTCGGACGGCCGGGCGTGTTGGGGAACAGGCCCGGGAAGCTGCCCACCCGCTGGACCGTGGCCGAGAGGTTCGCCCTCGCCTCCGGCGTCAGATCGAAGCCGTAGTTGACAAAGACCGCCCCCTGGAACCGTGGAGCCGCCAGCCGGGCGCCTTCCACGGCCCCAGAGATCGCCGCTTCGGTCGGCGAAAGCTTGGTCACCTTGGCCTCGATGATCGAGCCGTTCAGGCCCACCGTCAGCCCCTCGGCCGGCAGGGCCATGATCTCGAACTCGAGGCCCTTGGAGACCGCCTTGCCGATGTTGGTGGCGAACTGCACCGAGTCCGACACTCGGTTGGCCTGAACCTGGATGTTTTCCCAATCGATCCAGTAGGCCGCCAGGTTGGTGGTCAGGCGGCCGTTCAGCCAGCGGCCCTTGAGGCCGATCTCGTAGTTGGTCAGGTCGTCGGAGTCGGCCCCGAACGGAATGATGATGTCGTTGGGATCCACCACGCTGGCGCGGCCGGCGAAAGCGTTGACCACCGGCGTGCGGAAGCCGGTCGAGACGGTGGCGTAGGTCGTCACCGCCGGGGTCGGCTTGTAGGAGACGCTGACCTTGAACGAGGGGCCGGTCTCCTTGGCCTTCACGCCCGTGGCCGGCGCCACCTGGGTGACGACCAGGGGGCCGGGATAGAAGGGATTCAGCGCCGCGGCCAGATAGTTGCTGGTATAGCCGCCTTCGACGAAGGACTGGGCTTCGAAACCGCCGTAACGCATCCCGGCGGTCACCCAGAACTGCTCGTTGAAGCGATAGGTCAGCTCGCCGAAGCCGGCCAGTTCTCGCGAGTTCGTGTGGTTCTGCTGGCGCTGGTAATATTCGTCCGGCAGGCCGGTGAAGCCGCGGAGCGCCAGATAGTCCGGGCGGGAGCGGTAGTTGTAGTCCACGTCCCAGCGACGATCGAGGTAGAAGCCCCCGATCACCCAGTCCCACTTGCCGCCGGGATCGGAGGCCAGCCGCGCCTCCTGCACGAACGTATCCATATAGGCCAGCGCATCGAGGCCGAAGGCGATGCCCAGCGGGCCGAAGGTGCCCGCCAGGTCCACGAAGAACTTCTGGTCGAATTCAGACCAAGTCGAGGAGCTCAAGAGCTGAGCTCCGTTGAACTGGTACTCGACGGTGGCGTTGTAGCTGCGAAGCTTACCTTGGAAGAGGTCCGGCCGGTCGGACACCCGGATGTCGCGGCCAAGGTTGGGGCTGACGATCGAGGAGTCGCGCGGCCGGCTGTCCTCGTGCGAGGCCAGGAGCTTGATCGACAGACGATCGGTCGGCGTCCACAGCAGGCTGACCCGGGCGCCCCAGGCGTCGAGAGTGTTGGCGTTCGCCTGACCGGTGCCGATGTTGTCGATATAGCCTTCCTCGTCGCGCACGAAGCCGACGGCGCGGACGGCGAGCTTGTCGGCCACCAGCGGGATGTTGACCATCCCGTTGTAGCGCTGGCGCAGCGAGTCCGAGCCGGTCAGGCCGTAGTCGACCAGCACCGAGGCGTCGAAGGCGGTTGCGTCGGGCTTCTTGGTCAGGATGCGCAGCGCGCCCGACAGCGAGCCCGAGCCGAACAGCGTGCCCTGGGGTCCGCGCAGGAATTCCACCCGCTCCACATCGTAGAGGTTGGGATCGAGAACCGTCGTGTTGCCGATCGTCGAGATCGGCAGCTCGTCGATATAGACCGCCACCGTGCTCTGCAGGTTCGCGCCATAGCCGTTGGTGGCGATGCCGCGGGCGGTGAAGTTGTTGAAGTTGGCGCTGGGCCGGTTCAAGACCACGCCTGGGGTCTCCACCGCCAGGCCTTCATAGCCGACGATGCCCTTGGCGGTGAGCGTCTCCTGCGAATAGGCGGTGACGCTGAGCGGCACGTCCTGCAGCCGCTCGCTGCGGCGGGTGGCGGTGACGATCACCTCGCCGATCTCCACGGCTTGCGAGCCGCCCTCCCCGCCGGACGTCTGAGCCGCCGCCGGTGCAGCGACGGCGAGCGCGGCGGCGCACGCCGAACCCCATAGGAACGCCCTCATGTCTACCCTCCCTGACAACGCCGGTCGCTCGCCGGCCTGAGGGAAGGATGAAACGGACTCAGGCGCAGAGTCAATATTCACTCTCACGTGCGTGAATATCTTCACTGCGACGCAGACTTGACGGCTCGCCTATTGGCGGGAGCGCCTAAGGTGTGCGACTTCGGGTTTTTGGGAGGTGGCGCTTTTCGGGGATGCCGCCCGTCAGGCGCCGGTCCAGCGGCGCACACGACCCACGTCCACATGGACGAAATCCGACACCGGATAGAAGCCGACGCCGCCGGCGCCCAGGTCGAGCGCAGCCTTGTGGAGATGATGCAGATCGACGCCCTGGATCCGGATATCCAGCGCCTTGCCGTCCATGTGCAGGCTGCGCTTCGCCACCCCGGAGTTCTTCGCACTCAGCATGTCGTTGGTTCGAGGCGACCGATAACCCGAGATGATCTTGAAGGGTCGGCTCGCTTCGAGCCGAGTCCGAAGCCCATCGAGAATGTCGAAAAGGCCCGGGTCGATGGGATGCGTCTCGCCCGTGCGCCAATCGCGAAGAACCTCGTCGGCGGTCCTCAAGACCTCGGGCACATAGCCGCCGTTCTCGTAATAGGCCGCTTGAAGCCTCTCGCCCGTATGCAGGCTCTCGACGAAGAGAGTGCGCACGTCTGTCGCTGCGACCGGACCAGGGGCAGGCGCCGCCGCGGCGTGCAGGTCTGCGGACGCTCCATGCGAAGCGCCGCGATCCAACGCCGGTGAGAGCAGCTTCGGGGAAGCCGCCGCCAGCACGCCGGCGCCGGCTCCCAGTACAATTCGTCGTCTGGCGAAGTCCATCAGCCTGCTTATCGCTCATGCGCTCAGGCGCGCGCACGCCGCGCAAGCTGAGGCCGAGGCCGGCTCTGTTCAAGCTGGGCTAGGTGTTTTCGCGTCAAGTCGCCGCAGAACGGCTTCATCCCACCCATAGACGTCGGGCCGAAACGCCACCTGGCCGCCCGTCGTCGGAAACGCGGTCCAGTACATCAGAAGCACCTGCAGCGGCCGCTCAAGAGCCACGTTCCTGGTGTCTCCCTGGGCGAGCGCCTCGTCGACCCGACCAGGCGTCCAGCCGGCGTGCGCCTCGAGCACGACCTTGGCGAGATCGACCGCTCGTTCCAGGCGGACGCAGCCGTGGCTGACGGTGCGCTGCGGGCGTGAGAAGGCGGCTTTGGCCGGCGTGTCGTGGAGATAGACGGCGAACGGGTTGTCGAACTGGAATTTGACCCGGCCCAGAGCGTTCTTGGGCCCGGGCTTCTGCTGGAGGCGAAGGCCCAGGCCCGGGGGATCTAAGATGAAACCTTCCCGGGCGAGGTAGCCGGGGTTCTGCGCCTCCTTTGGGAGGAGCTCGGCCTCGGCGATGGAGTCGGGTACGTTCCAGGGCGGGTTCAGCACCACATGGTCGATGTCCGAAACCAGGATCGGCGTTTCGTCTCCGGGCTTTCCCGCCGCCGCCAGCATCCGCATCGACGCTTGGCCATTCTGATGGAGAACCATGAGGCCTGCTGCGGCGTTCACCTCCACCCGATCCGGCGAAGGCTCGCGCGGCGCCCAACGCCAGCGCTCCAGGTTCGCCCGAATCTGGGCTGCACGCGCCGCCGGAGAGACGTTGAGCGCCTTCAAGGTTTCGGCGTCCACCGCACCGGTGGCGCGAAGTCCGTGGCGGGCTTGGAAGGCCAGGACCGCTTGCCCCAGCGCCGGATCGAACGGCGCGTCCGGCTCGGACCAAGCCAGATCGCCCTCCGCCGCAAGCCGCTCACGAAGCGCCCGAACATGCGGGCCGCCGGCGCCGGCGCGGAACGACGCACCCGCCGGGACGCTTGGCCAACCGCCCGATTGGGCGATCTTCAGGTAGTCGCCATAGGCCACGCGCAAGGCTTCATATTCCGGCGCTTGCGGGGCCAGGCCCTGAAGCCAGGCGTCAACCCGCCGCTCCTGAACCGCGGCCCGGAACTCCGCCTCGGCGTCGAAAGGCGCCGGGCGCATCGCCCAGTCCTTGCGCCGCTGATCGCCCGTAAGGGCGTGGCCGCGCATCGCTCCGGCGTAAGCGAGGATCGCAGCGCGCAAGCCGGCGTCGGCCTCCGGCCCGCTGAGCTCGTCGATCCGCTGCTCGCCAAACGCGCCGGGCGCGAAGCCATGGCTGGGCGCTTCTGCAAGCGCGGTCCGCAGGGCCTTCCGATCGGAGCGGCGCAGCCGGGCTTGGCCGGTATCGGCGCCCTCCCCCGCACGCAGCGGGATATCGCACGCGCTCAAGGCGAGGGTCAGCGAAGAACTCGAAGCCGCAACGAGAAAGCGGCGGCGATGCAACATGGAATCTCGACTCGTCTCGGCAGATTGCGCCGTCCCTCACGTTTCAAGACGCAGCGTCGCCGAAAAGGTTGCCTGCCGCCCCGACGCTCCGCCTGAGCGTCCCGTTGGCGCGCCGGTTGCACGTGGCGTCGCAAGCCGGCGCCTCGCCGTCGCATTTTGAACCACGGGGAATGACATGAAGGTCTGGCTCAAATCGGCGCTCGCCGCCGCCGCCCTCCTCACCGCTTCGGCCGGCTCTGCATCGGCCGCGACCGTCGTCGGCGCCTGCAGCCCGGCCGACATCAGCCCCGATGCGGTCGCCTGCAGCGGCTGGTACCAGGGCAACCTGCTCAACGCCGCCAATATCCAAGCGCAGAAGGACGGGCTGGCGCTCATCGGCTTCACCTGGGACGGCGTCTGGTCGGTGGTCGACGCCACCAAGATCAATCCGGTGAACGGCGTCTACGACTTCGCCGCCCTGCTGAACGGCGACACCTGGATCGGCGTGCACAAGGGCAAGGGCGGCCAGGGCGGCTTCGAAGGCACGGCCTTCTTCAGGCTGACCGCCGACAATCTCGACACCTTCACCCTGGATCTGAAAGGCGGATCGTCCGCGGTGCTCTACTTCACCGGCGGCGGGGCGGTTCCCGAACCCTCCACCTGGGCGCTCCTGATCGCCGGCTTCGGCCTGGCCGGCGCGGCCCTGCGCCGCCAGCGGACCACGACGGCCGCGGCGATCGCTTAGCGCTCGAATCGAGGCTTCGGCGAAGCCGCCTCATCGGCTCCGCCGAACGCCTCTGGTCCTGGCGCTAGAAGTTCACCGTGACGCGGCCGTAGTAATAGCCTCCATAGACGCCGAACGGGGAATTGGCTCCGAAGGGCGCAAATCCGTTGGTGTCGGGCACGGTGTTGCGGTCCGGATAGATGTCGAACAAGTTGTTCGCACCCACCGCCAAGGCCACGCGTTCATTGACTTCGTAGCCCACCTCCAGATCGGTCACCCACTTGGCGCCGTAGTGCTGGTCGAAGGCCGGATTGTTGTTGATGTTGTCGAACTCGCCGTACCGGCTCTCGCGCAGGTTCACGCGCCAGCGGTCATAGGTCCATTCCGCGCCGAGCAGCAGCTTGGTGCGCGGGGTCGAGAGCGTCACGGCGCCCTGCTGCTGCCGGTCGAAAAGCGTAAGGCCAAGGCCAGCCAGTTCGGCGGGATTGGCGGCTATGCTGTCGATCCGCGTCTTGTTCCAGTTGAAGCCCAGAGTGAACCGAAGCCGGCCCCAGTCGTCGAGATTGTGGGCGTAGGACCCGACCACGTCGACGCCCGTCGTATTGGTGTCGATGGCGTTGGCGAAGTAGCGAACCGACAGGTTGGACGGCAGGCCGTTGCGGGTGAGGACGGCCGCCACGCCCGAGCCGGACAGCAGGCCGGTGAGCGCGATCCGGTCGCGCAGTTCGATCCGGTAGGCGTCGACCGTCACCGAGAGCCCGGCCAGGGGCGTGAGCGCCAGGCCGACGCTGTAGTTCGTGGAGGTTTCCGGTTCCAGCGGCCGGGCTCCCAGCGCCTGGCCGACTGGGGAGTCGGGCCGCACGGTCTTCGACTCCACGAAGGTGAAGACGCCGTTGACGATGTTGGCCTGGTTGGAGGTCTGGGCGTAGCCCTGCTGCGAGAGCGAAGGCGCGCGGAAGCCGTTGCTGACGGTCGCCCGCACCGCGATCGCGTCGTTGACTTCGTAGCGGGCCGAAATCTTGCCGCTCAGCACCTCTCCGGCTGAGTCGTCGTACTGTTCGTAGCGCCCGGCCGCAGCCAGGAAGAGCCTGTCGGTGACGTCGAGGCCGAAGTCCACATAGGCCGCATAGTTGGCGCGGGAGATGTCGGCCTCGTCGGCCGGGGTGAGCGTCACCGCCCCTTGCGCGCCGACGCTGGCGGCCCGCCCGGCTAGATTGCCGTAGCCGGCCGGATAGACATAGCCGCCAGCGGCGTAGGCCAGCGGGTCGCCGGCCTCGGTGCGATACCGCTCCCACCGGTACTCCGCGCCGGCGGCGACGGTCAGCGGCCGCTCGCCCAGCACCTGGACCATCCGGCTGACGTCGAGATTGGTGGTCCACTGCTCGAACCGGGAGGTGAAGGTGTGGAAGCTGGTGGGGCTCGTCGGACCCAGCGAGGCGTTGAGGGTGTTGGTCGAGCCGTGGTCCACCTCGTTGCGGCCGAAGGTGGTGCTGAGGTCCATGTCCCAGCCCCGCGATTCCCACCGAAGACCCGCCGTCGCCTGGAAGTCGGTCTCGTCCAGGGTGTAGTTGGGCGCAAAGCCGTCGGGATAGATCTGGATCAGGTTCTGGTTGCTGTTGGGCCGGCGGAAGCCCTGCCCCACCACCGCCTCGCGGAAGCCGATCGTGCCGGAGCCATAGAGGTCAAACCCGCCGAGCGGCTTGCCGGCGTTGAGCGACAGGGTGGCGGCCTTGGTCTTCGGCAGCCCTCCGCGATAGAGCTGGTAGCGGTTGGCCGCGGCCTCGCGCGGATCGGGCGAGCCGTTCGGCAGGTTGAAGTAGAGCTGGCCGGTCGTGTTCACGCCCCGCAGGGTGTCGTTCTGCCGCTTGGCTTCGAGCGCCACGGTCAGGAAGCCGTCGTCGCCCAGGGCCAGGCCGTGAAAGAGGTCGGCCTGCACGGTCTCGCCGTCGGTGACGCCGTTATAGGCGTAGCGCTGGCCAGCGTTGAGGTTGAATCGCCCGCCCTCGCTGTCCTTGCGCAGGATCACATTGATGACGCCGGCGATGGCGTCGGAGCCGTACTGGGCGGCCGCGCCGTCGCGCAGCACCTCGATGCGCGAGATGGCGCTGGCGGGGATCAGGTCGAGATCCACCGGATTGCCGCCGTTGGACAGGTTGCCGGTGTTGAGATTGATCAGCGAGCTGTTGTGGCGACGCTTGCCGTCCACCAGGACCAGGACGTGGACGCCGCCGAGCCCCCTCAGGCCCGCGGGGCGCGCGATGCTGTCCCAGGACGAGGATCCCACGGTCTGGGCCTGGAAGGAGGGGATAAGCTGGGTCAGCACGTCGCGCAGGGGTGTGGCGCCGCCCATCTTCTCGATCTGCTCGGCGCCGATCACGTCGATGGGCGCGGGGCTGGAGACGACGGTGCGCGCCTGGCCGCGGCTGCCGGTCACCACCACCTCGGCGACTTCGTCGGCGGGTTGGGCGAAGGCGGGCGCCGCCAGGGCCGCCCCAAGAAGAGTGGTGGACAGAAGCAGCGATCGGGAGGTCATGGCGGGGTTCGGGTCCAGAAGGATGTGACGGGACAGGGACGCTTGGCAGGTTGGGGAGGGACAACCCGGAGCCGAACTCGGTTTCCGCGAAGCGCCCCCGCCCGCACAGCCTTAAGAGACGGATAGCCGCGCGATCTCCACACCGCCCAATCGGGATTTCTCTTCGTGAACGGAGTTTTGCTCGCGCGACGGGGGATCGACGATGCTTCGCGGGCCGCTCACCGCGTCTCTTCGGGCGGCGACGGCTTGGCCAGCGGAGCCGAAACGTGGCGCGGGACGACCACCTGGCCGCCGGAAACCCACATCTGGCCGTCCTTGAAGACCTTGTCGATCCTGGCGAGATCGTCGAGCGACTCGTCGGGCCGACCGTCCACCACGATGAGGTCGGCGAGCTTCCCCGGCTCCAGCGTTCCCAGCTTGTCGCCCATCGCCAGGAGCCGCGCATTGGTGCGGGTGGCGGCGATCAGGGCCTCCGGCACCGTGTAGCCGCCCTTCACGAACCACTTCAGCTCGGCGATGTAGGGGTTCGGGATCATCTGATTGACCCGGCCGATGGTGTCGGTCCCCACCCCCATGGTCACGCCGGCCGCTTTCAGCTTCTTGAACATGTCGAAATTGGACTGGCTGGTCATGGTGAAGCGCCGCGAGGTCGAGCCGTAGAAGCCGCCGGCCGTGTCGAGCACGTTCTGATAGACCTGCAGCGTCGGCACCGAGGCGGTCTTCATCTTCGCCATCAGCGCCACGGCCCGGTCGGACCGAGGCAAGGGGTGCTCGATCATGTCGACGCCCGCCGCAACGGCGCGCTCGACATAGAGGGTCTCGCAGTCGCAGGTCACGGGCAGGCCGAGGGTATGCGCCTCGTCCACCGCCGCCTCGATCTCCGCCGGCGAGAAGTGGCTGGCCACCTTGATGACGCCGGCGCCTTGCTTGAAGGCCTCGCGAACCGCGGCGCGCCAGGCGTCCGCACCATTCCGCTCCCACTGATAGGCCGGCCCGTGATTGGGGGTGATGGGCCTTTCCGTCGCGTGGCCGCCAGTCCCGGTGATGATGTGGCCGGCCGCGAACACCCGCGGCGCCGGCAGGCGATTGGCGGCGCTCCAGCGGCTGAGCTGGAAGGGCGCGTCGAGAACGCCCCCAAGATCGCGCACCGAGGTGAAGCCCGACTCCAGGAACCAGCGCAGGTTCCGTGCGCCGCGCAGCACGCCGTCGCCTTCGGTGTCCTGCTCGTCGATGGGGGTGTCGGGATCGGGGTAGGTCATGTGCACGTGCATGTCGATCAGCCCCGGCATGACCGTCTTGCCGGAGACGTCGATGACGACCGCGTCGGGGGTCCATTCCACCCGGCCGGGCGGGAGGATCGCCTTGATCGTCCGCCCCTCCAGCACCACCGTCGCGGGATAGGCGGCCGTACTGACCGCGTCGAAGACCCGGCCGCCGGTCAGCACGGTCTGCGCGCCCGCGGCGGGACCGGGACGCCTGGGAATGCGCTGGGGATCGTCGGTGGTGGCGACGGTGCGCGGGAGCACGTCGTCACGCGTGTTCATCGGGGTTTGCGCCTGGGCCGCCGTGGCGGCCGCAAACGCCAGGGCCACAAGCGCGATGCGGGCCTGAGAGGAGGTTCGGAACTTGGGAGCGGGCATGGAAACCACCGGGTTCGAGTTGGGCGGGTGTCAGGGCGCTGGGGCGCGGATCTGGAGCACCGATCCGGCGAATTCCTGCGGGTCGATCGTCCGCCGCACCACCCGGCGGCCGGCCGCGGTCAGATAGGTCGCCTCCACGGTCACCGCAGAGGCGTCGCCGACGGCGAGGTGCACGGGCGAAGCGCTCTGGGAGTTGTAGCCGCCGCCGGTGTCGACGATCCGCGCGCCCAGCAGGCGCCCGTCGGCGCCGAACACCCGCACCTCCGCGCCCGGTGCAAGGCTGCGCCCCGAGGCGTCCAGGGGCGCGATGCGGAGCGAACGACGCTCGCGCGCGCCCGACGAGACGTTGCGGTAGATCCGGGCGCCGCCGACCTGGTTGTCGTTGTGGGTCAAGGCGAGGTCGAGCGCCCCGTCTCCGTCGAAGTCGGCCCACTGCACGCCGTGATCGGCGCCGGGCGCGGCGAGCGCCTCCGGCAGGGCGCTGTCGAACCGCCCGCCGAGATTCCGGTACAGCAGGTCCGCAAGCGCCGGATCCGGCGTACGGAAGGTCGTGACATAGAGATCCTGCCAGCCGTCGTGGTCGATGTCGGCGAAGGCCCCGGCGACGTGATGCTCGTCTCCCACGATGCCCGCGCCGCCGGCGACCTCTTCGAAGGTCCCGTCGCCCCGGTTCCGGTGCAGCCGGTTCGGCCCATAGGCGGCGACGAAGAGATCCAAGCGCCCGTCGTTGTCGTAATCGGCGACGGCGCAGCCGACGGAGCCCTCGGTCGCGGGGCGGTCCAGAGGCGTGAGGCCGAGTTCCTCCGCCACATCGACGAAGCGCTCGCCGTCGTTGCGGAAGAAGCCGTCGCGGTCGCCGGCCTGGTTGGCGACGAAGAGGTCGAGATCGCCGTCCTGGTCGAAGTCGAACCAGCAGGCGCCGACGCTCTTGCGCGGATCGGCGAGGCCCAGGCTGGGCGCGATGTCGACGAACCGGCCGCCGTCGTTGCGGAACAGCTGGTTGGCGCCGGCCCGCTGGGCGACGAAGAGGTCGAGGTCGCCATCGTTGTCGAAATCGATCCAGGCGACCTGCCGCGTGCTCGCCTCCGGCGGCGCGACGCCGAGTTCCTGGCCCACCTCGGCGAAGCGCCCTGCCCCCTCGTTGCGGAAGAGCCGGTTGCGATGGCGCGGATTGGCCGACGTGCCGACATAAAGGTCCAGGCGGCCGTCGCCGTCGTAGTCGCCCCAGGCGAGCGCGCGTGCGTCGGGCCCGCCGGCGTCAAGGATCGGCCCGGAAACGAACCGGCCGCCGAGGTTCCGCATCAGTATGACCTGGCCGTCCTTGAAGCCGACGGCTAGGTCCAACCACCCGTCGCCGTCATAGTCGCCCCAGGCGTTGGCCAGCGCGCCAGGCTTTTCCAGCTCGGGCGCGGGCTCGCGAACGAACGCGAAGTCCCGCGCGTAAGACGGGCCGGCGATCACGGCGGCCGCCGCCAGGACGGCGCCCGCCGTGCGCCTGAGATTCGTCTCGATGATCATTCGAAGCTCCCGACGCCGCGCCCGCCGCTCACCGGCGGCGTGGTTCCCGACCCAACAGTGACGGAACCTGCCCCGAAACCCTCATGTCCAACGAGACGAGAATCGCAGGCGGGCTCAGAAGACCTGCAGGTGCTCGAACTCTATGCCCGGGGCGAGATAGTCCGGACGCGCCGGCTCCTCGCGCGCCAGGTCCGTGGAGAGATAGCGGGCGCTGTTGTCGCAGAACACCGTCGCCACGACCGGCTCGCCGTCTCGCGCCAGGGCCACCTTCACGGCGGCCACGAGATTCGCGCCGCTGGAAATCCCGACGCCGAGACCCAGCGACGAGGCGAGCCGCTGCGCCATGAGGATGGCGTCGCCGTCGGGCACGGCCACGACCGACGCCAGTTCGTCCAGCTTGACGATATCCGGAATGAACTCGTCCGACACGCCCTGTATGCGGTGACGCCCTACCTTGAAGCCCGTCGACAGGGTCGGCGACTCGGCCGGCTCCACCGGATGGACGGCGACCGCCAGACCTTGATCCCGGAAGTAGCGGGCGTGACCCATGACCGTCCCTCCGGTTCCCACCCCGGCGACGAAGGCGTCCGGCGTCGCCCCGGCGACGGCCATCTGGGTCAGCAGTTCGGGCGCCGTCCCTTCGTAGTGGGCGCGCCAATTGTCCGGATTGGAGAACTGCCGCGAAAGAAACGCGCCGGCCTCGGCCGCGTGGCGCTCGGCGCGGGCGATCGATCCGAGAAAGCCCCCGTCCTCGTGGGACACCAGGCGGATCTGCGCGCCGTGGCTGGCCAGCAGCGCCCGCCGCTCGGCGCTCATCCAGTCGGGCATGAAGATGGTGACCGGATGGCCCAGCGCCCGCCCGATCGCCGCCAGGGCGATCCCGGCGTTGCCGCTGGTCGCCTCGACGATCTCCTGACCGGGAACCAGTTCGCCGCGGGCATAGGCGCGGGCGAGGATGTTCATCGCCATGCGGTCCTTGATGCTGCCGGTGAGGTTGTAGGCCTCGAGCTTGGCGTAGACCCTGATGCGCCGCCCCTTCGCACGCAGCGCCAGGGCGACGAGCGGCGTGCGGCCGATCAGGCGGGCCAACGCCGCGATGCGGTCGCCGCCTCGCGCTTCCTTCGAAACGCCGGAGAGCGCGGAAGGATGACGGGTCGGGACGGGCGGAAACGGGTGCAGCAAGAAGCGATCCTGGCAGGGGGCGGCGAGACGCGGGCGAACCGGCCGTCGCCGCCGAAGGGTTAGGGCTAAGACGGAGGCGCCGCCGATCCCCTCACCCCGCCGCGCCAAAATTGCTGCGAAATCGGGCGTCGAGCGCCCAATCGCGCAGCAGTCCGCCGCCCGCCATGGGCGATGCCCAAGCCTGCTCGCCGTAAGGGGCGCATGGACGACGGCGATCGGGACGGCCTATGAGGTGACGACGCCCCGGGCCGGCCGGCCAGCCCGCACGCGCCGATGAACAGGGAGAAATCGCATGAAGCGGCCGGCAGATCTCGACGCGGCGGACATCCGCATCCTGGCCGTGCTTCAGGACGACGGCTCGCTTTCGGTGGCGGCCGTGGCCGAGCGCGTGAACCTTTCCACGAACGCCTGCTGGCGGCGGATAAAGCGGCTCGAGGACGAAGGGGTCATCAAGCGCCGCGTCGCCCTGCTCGACGCCGAAGCCCTGGGCGTCGGCGTGACCGTCTTCGTCAGCGTCCGCGCCGCCGAGCACAGCGAGGCGTGGGCCGCTCAGTTCTCCGCAGCCGTCGACGCCATCCCCGAGGTCGTCGAATTCTATCGGATGAGTGGCGAGACCGACTATCTGCTGAAGGTGCAGGTCGCCAGCATCGCCGCCTATGACGGAGTCTATAAGCGCCTGGTTTCGAAGGTCCGGCTGACGGACGTGAGCTCCGCCTTCGCCATGCAGGAGCTCAAGCACACCACCGCCCTGCCGCTCCCCGATCCGAAGTCCGCCGATTGACGGGCGCGTCGACGCCGAGGACCTGATGGACTTGAGGTCGGGCGATACGAGCGCGCGCCGCCTCGCCGGCCGACCACCGGTCGATTAAATCACCAACCGGGCGAGATGTCGCTCATGAGGTTCGAGATTTTCCACTTTGTGTGGATGAACATCCCAAATAGAAGCGATTTTGGCCAAAATTCGGTGAGGATTCCCCACCCGCCTTCATGACAGATTGATGGCGGCAACGGGGAGCGCAGCGTGGGATTCGAAGCCGCATCAGACCTGAAGCAGGTCCAGCGCATCGGGGCGGAGTCTCGGCCATGACCGGGCTCACGCAGGCGGAGGAACCCGGGCGCGGCAACCAGGTCATCGCCATGCTCTGGCCCTACATGCCCGAGCTGCGCGGCTACCTTCGCAAGCGCCTGCCGCCGGCCGAAATCGACGACGTCGTGCAGGACATACTGGTCCGCCTGGTGCGCCGCGGCGACGCCGGCGCCGTGGAGTTCCCCCGCCGCTATCTCTACCAGGTCGCCCAGGCGACCCTGATCGACCGGCACCGTCAGGAACGCAGCCGTTGCGTCCCGTTCCACTGCGAACTGGGCGAAGCCCGCCTGCCCCACGACGAGCTTTCGCCCGACCGCTTCGTCCTCGCCCGCGACGAGATCCGGATGGCGCAGGAGGTGCTGGCCCGCCTGCCGGAACGCACCCGTCAGATCCTGCTGGCGGTCCGGATCGAGGGGGCGAGCCTGAAGGAAGCGGCCGCCCGCCACGGCATCTCCACAAGCGCCGTCGAAAAGCACCTGAGCCGGGCGCTTCGCGCGCTCTCCGAATCCGTCCGCGCCGCGCAACCGCCGGCGCTGGCCAGCTGACGCCCCTTTCGAGTCCCAGATGAACGATCTCTCCGGATTTTGCGAAACCACCCGCGCGCTGCACAACGGCGCGGCGCCCGCCGGGCTGCTTCGAACCCCCAGCCCGGTCGTCCAGCGTGGCTCGACCGTCCTGCTGCCCACAGCCGAGGCGCTCTACGACACCTCCCGCACGACCTACGGGCGCGGCGGGCTTGCGACCCATCAGGCGCTCTGCGAGGCCCTTTCGGATCTGGAGCACGCCGAGCGCACCTTCCTCTATCCTTCCGGGCTCTCGGCGATCACCGGCGTGCTGCAGGCGCTGACCGCCGCCGGCGACCACATCCTCGTCACCGACGCCGCCTACAATCCGACGCGCCGGTTCATCGAGGGGACCCTTCGGCGCTTCGGCGTCGGCGCCACCTATTACCCCGCCTGCGCCAGCGCCGAGGAGATCGCCCAGCTGATCCAGCCGAACACGCGGCTGGTCTACATGGAATCGCCCGCCTCCCTCACCTTCGAGATTCAGGACGTGCCGGCCATCGCCGCCATGGCCCAGGCCCACGATCTCGTCACCGTGGTGGACAACACCTGGGCCTCAGGCGTGCTCTTCAAGCCCCTGGACCACGGCGTCGACATCAGCATCCAGGCCCTGACAAAATACGTGTGCGGCCACTCCGACGTGTTCATGGGTTCCGCCGCGGTGCGGGGCCCGGCGGCCGAACTCCTGGCGCGCAGCAGCTACGAAGTCGGCTGGGCCGTCTCGCCGGATGACGCCTATCTGGCCCTGCGGGGGCTGCGCACCCTGCACTCGCGCCTGGCCCATCACGGCGCCTCGGCGCTGCAGGTGGCCCGTTGGCTGCAGGATCAGCCCGAGGTCGCGGAGGTCTTGTGCCCCGGCCTGCCCGGCGCGCGGGGTCACGAGCTCTGGAAGCGCGACTTCACCGGCATGTGCGGCCTGTTCGGCGTGATCCTCGAACCGGCGAGCGAGGGCGCGGTGAAGGCGATGGTCGAAGGGCTCATGCTTTTCGGCCTGGGCTATTCGTGGGGGGGCTTCGAGAGCCTGGCCCTGCCTTGCGATCCTCAGCTGGCGGCGCGGGTCTGCGACCCTGCGCGCGAGGGACCGCTCCTTCGCCTGCACATCGGGTTGGAGACGCCGGCGGACCTGATCCGGGATCTGCGCGGCGGCCTCGATCGCCTGGCGTCTCATGGGGGAGTTCGGGACTGAGCAGGGCGGCGGCGGCCAGGTCCCAGGCACGGATCGCCTCCTCCCACGCCTGGGCGCGGCCTTCCCCGCCGGAGCGCCAGGCCTCGAACGCCGCCATCGTCGTTTCGCTGCGGTCGTCGCGCAATCGGAGCAGCCAGGCGACGGCGGCCTCCAGGGCGTCGTCCGGCGTCGCGCTCTTACGGCCCATGCCGACCTCCCGGAATTGCGCCCCAGCGGGCGCGCATCCTGAGGTTGCCAGGGAAGCGGGAGGCCCGCCAGCGGATTGCTCGATCCATCGGAGTCACGCGCGAATGCGGCCGACGAAGGCGCGAGCGCGGGGCTCGCGCGGCGCGGTGAAGAAGGCCTCCGGGTCCGCCATCTCGACCACCTCGCCCTGGTCCATGAACACCACCCGGTCGGCCACGTCGCGCGCGAAGCCCATCTCGTGGGTCACCACCACCATGGTCATGCCAGTGTCGGCGAGCCCTGTCATGACGTCGAGCACCTCGCCGACCATCTCCGGATCCAGGGCCGAGGTCGGCTCGTCGAACAGCATGACCTCCGGGCGCATGGCCAGCGCGCGAGCGATCGCGGCCCGCTGCTGCTGGCCGCCGGACAGCTGGGCGGGGAACTTCCGCGCCTGATCGGCGATCCGCACCCGCTCCAGCAGCGCCATCGCCTCGGCTTCGGCCTCGGCCCGCGGCCGGCGCGCCACGTGCACCGGCGCCAGGGTGCAGTTGTCGAGCACGGTCAGGTGCGGGAACAGGTTGAAGGACTGGAACACCATGCCGGTGACCTGGCGCTCCGAACGCCCGCGCCGGCCGCGGGCGTCGACAGGCCGCCCGCAGACCACGAGTTCGCCCTCCTCGAAGGTCTCGAGCCCATTGACGCAGCGGATCAGGGTCGACTTGCCCGATCCCGAGGGCCCGAGGACCACCACGCGTTCGCCCGCCCGGACCTGGAGATCGACGTCGCGCAGCACGTGGTGCTGGCCGAACCACTTGTTCAGCTGGCGGATGTCGATGGCGATCGAGGACTCACTCACGGCGCAGGCTCCCGCTTGGGGGCGGCCGACCGGCGCTCCAGGCCGGCCGACCAGCGCGACAGGGAAAAGCAGACGATCCAGAAGAGGACGGCGACGAAGACGTACGCCTCGGTTTCCAGGCCCTGCCAGGCGAAGTCGGTGACGGCGTTCCGCAGGACGCCGGTCACATCGAGGATCCCGATCACATAGATGAGCGAGGTATCCTTGAAGAGGCCGATGAAGCTGTTGACCAGGGCGGGCGTGGCGATCCGCAGGGCCTGGGGCGCCACCACCAGCGCGAAGGCGCGGACGGGATCCAATCCCAGCGCGCGCGCGGCCTCCGCCTGCCCCGCCGGCACGCCCAGCAGGCCGCCGCGCACGGCTTCGGCCATGTAGGCCGCCTCGAACAGCGTGATCACGATCATCGCCCGCGTCAGCTTGTCGAAGGTGACGCCCTGCGGGGTGAACAGGGGCGCAACGACCGCCGCCGCAAACAGCAGGACGATCAACGGCGCGCCGCGGACAAGCTCGATGAAGGCGACCGACAGGCCCTTCACCACCGGCAACCGGGACAGCCGTCCGAGCGCGAGGGCGATGCCGATCGGCAGGGCGAACACCGAGGCCGCCACGCCGATCAGGAAGTTGAGGAAGAAGCCGCCCCAGTAGTCGCTCGGCGCCCGGGGAAGGAGGCCCGCCCCGCCCATCACGCCGAAGGCCGCGACCACGCCGAGGGGCGCGACCAGGGGGGTCAGAGCGATGGTGCGGCGGCTGAGCGCCGGCAGCAGCCCTGCAAAGAGGCAAAGCGCCGCCACCGCCACGCGCCACAGGTGGCCTTCCGGATAGAAGCCGGCGAGCACCTGCCGCCAGCGGGAGGTGACGATCGCCCAGCAGGCGCCGCCGCCCTGGCAGGCCGCCTTGCTCTCGCCGAAGAAGGTCGCGTCCAGCACCGCCCAGCGGAAGAGCGGCGGCAGGATCCAGGTGAGGAGCACGGCGAGAAGGACGGCGGCCGCCAGGTCGCCGGGCCGTTCGCGAACCAGCCGCCGAAGCCGTTCGCTCAAGGCCGGGCGGGGCGGCGGGCGGGGGGATGCGGAGCAGGCGCTCATCGGCTCGCCCAGCGCCCTTGGCGCCGGCTCCAGATATTGACCGCAGCGCTGAGCGAAACGCTCAAGGCGACGTAGAACAGCAGCACCAGGCCCAGCGTCTCGATGGCCTGGCCCGTCTGGTTGAGGCTGGTGCCGCCGAAGGTGGCGACCAGGTCGGGATAACCCACCACCACGGCCAGCGACGAGTTCTTCAGCAGGTTGAGATATTGGCTTACGAGCGGCGGAGCCATGATCCGCCAGGCCTGGGGCAAGGCGACCAGGCGGAACGCCTGAGCGTCGCTCAGACCCAGCGCCCTGGCCGCCTCGGACTGTCCGGCGCCGACCGCGTCGAGGCCGCCTCGAACCACCTCGGCGATGTAGCCGCCGGTATAGACCGTAAGCGCGACCAGCAGTGTGAACAGCGGCGGCGAGACCTCGAAACCGCCGGCGAAGCCGAAGCCCTCCGGGCGCGGCAGGCTGATCCCGGATACGAAGGCCGCCAGGAAGAGGGCTGCAGCGGCGGCGCCAGCCACTGGCGCGGCGACGGCGGGGACGGCGCCGCGCCGCCTGCGCAAGGCGAACCAGGCCCAGATGGCGGCGGCGGCGATGGCGGTGAGGCCGAGCATCGCCGCGGCGGCGGGAATCTCCCAGACCGGGGCGGGCAGATAGAGCCCGCGATTGCTCAGATAGCCGAAGCCGCCGAGCGAGATCGCCGCCCGCGGCGGCGGCGCGGCCGTCACCAGGCTGTACCAGACCAGCAGCTGGATCGGCAGGGGCGTGTTGCGCGCCGCCTCGACGTAGCCCGTCGCCACGGTGCGGACCGCCACCGATCGGGCGCGCCGACCCAGCCCGGCGATCAGGCCGACGAGGGTCGCCAGCACGATTCCGGCGCCGGCCACGGCCAGCGTGTTGAGCGCGCCCACCAGGAAGACGCGGGTGTGGGGATCGGTGGGCGCATAAGGGATCAAGGTCTGGGCGATGTCGAAGCCGGCGGGGCGGTGCAGGAAGGCGAAACCGCTCGCCAGGCCCCGCGCGCGCATGTTCCCCAGCGCCGTATCGGCCGCCAGCCAGACGAGGCCCGCGACCAGGGCGAGCAGCGCCACCTGCAGGGCGATCGGCTTCCAGCGAAGGGCGCGCGTCACGCTCACCGCACCGGCGCGGCGTAGAGGAGCCCCGGCGGCGAGGCGTTCCAGAGCGCGTTCTGGCCCCTCGGGAGCTTGAGCGGCGTCCCCTGCCCCAGGTTCCGCTCGAAGATTTCGCCATAGTTCCCGACGCCGGCGATCACCCGGACCGCCCAGTCGCCGGAAAGGCCGATCATCGGGCCGAAATCGCCCTCCTGCCCGAGCAGGCGGCGAATCTCGGGATTGGCGGCGCTGCGGCGCATCTCTTCCACGTTGGCGGACGTGATCCCCAGTTCCTCCGCCAGGATGGCGGCGTTCAGGGTCCAGCGGACCACGTCGGCCCATTGGTCGTCACCGTGACGCACCACCGGCCCGAGGGGCTCTTTAGAGATCACTTCCGGCAGCAGGACGTGGTCGTCGGGCCTGTCCATCGCCACCCGCGCCGCGGCGAGGTTGGAGATGTCGGCCGTCAGCGCGTCGCACTGCTCGCGGTCATAGGCCGACCGCGCCTTGTCTTCGGTGTCGAACACCACCGGCTGATAGCGGATCCGGTGGGCGCGGAAATAATCCGTGAGATTGAGTTCGTTGGTCGAGCCGGTCTGGATGCAGATCCGCGCGCCGTCGAGGTCGGCGGCCCTTGCGACGCCGGCGCTCCGGCGCACCAGAAAGCCTTGGCCGTCGTAATAGTTCACACCTGGGAAGTTCAGGGCGGCGTCGCGGGAGAAAGTGGCCGTGGTGTTGCGCCACAGGACGTCGATCTCGCCCGATTGAAGGACCGTCAGCCGGTCCGTCGACGAGGTGGGGACGAAACGCACCGCGTTCGGGTCGCCCAGCACGGCGGCCGCGGTCGCCCGGCAGAAGTCCACGTCGAAGCCGCGCCAGCGGCTGCGGTTGTCCGTATAGGCGAAGCCGAGAAGCCCCGGATGGACCCCGCAGAGCAGATAGCCGCGCGCCCGCACCGCCCGAAGGGTCGCCCCGCGCTGGGTTGGGCGCAGAGCCGCCTCCGAGGGGGCGCCCTCCACAGCCGCGGCCTGCGGCGGCGGCTCGTCCACGGCGCTGCCCGGATCGCCGCAGCCGCCCAAGGCCAGCAGGGCGGCCGTGGCGAGGATGGCGGGAACCAGGCTACTCGGGTCGCGCAAGGGCGGCTCCAGGACTGTAGCGGTCGCGCAGCAGCAGCGGCCGCGAAGTGAGCGGTTGCTCGACGCCGGCGATGAACACGGCCACGGGCTGGCTCGCCGGCTCCAGCGGATCTCCGCTCCATATGACCAGGTCGGCGGCCTTGCCAGGCTCCAGCGAGCCGAGCCGGTCGGCGACGCCGAATATCCGCGCCGGCCCCAGGGTCAGGGCGCGGAGCGCGTCTGCATAAGGCAGGCCCCGGGCGACCGCGATGCCGGCGTTGTAGCGCATCTCCCGCACGCGGTGGGTTCCGTCGCTGCCGAGGATGGCGATCTCGACGCCGGCCTGCCGCAGCCGCGCCGCGTTGCGGAAGCTGGCCGCCAGGGTCTCGAACCGGGTGGGCAGGTTCGACGTCGGATTGAGCAGGACCGGCGCGCCGGCGGCGGCGATCTCGTCGGCCAGCAGCCACCCCTCCTCCGCGCCCGACAGCACGATCTTCAGCCCGTAGTCCCGCGCCAGCTTCAGGGCCTGCCGGATGTCGGCCTCCCGGGAGGCCCCGACGATCAGGCGCCGGCGTCCTTCCAGGACCGGTATCAGGGCCTCCAAGTCTTCGCGGGGAAGCGAGAGTTCCCTGAGTTCGCCCCGCTCGTAGTCGGCCCTGCGGCGGGCGTAAAGCCGCACCTCGTCGAACGCCGCCCGCAGCGCCACGAACTCCGCACCACGGGCGCCTCCGGCGCGCGCCGCCCCGTCCTCGCCGAGGTCGAGCACCATTGCGAGCCCCGGGGCGACCTTCAGGTCGGGCGAACCGTCCAGGGCGATGAGCGCGGCCTGGCCGGCGAAGAGTCCGCCGCCGTCCTCGTCCGGCGCCCCATAGTCCGGCATGACCACCGCCCGCGTCACCCCGCCCAGCCGCGCCACCGGGATGAGGGTTGAGCGGGGATTGAGCCCGTAGCGCACATCGAAGGCGGCGCTGAGCTTCTTGCCGCCAACCCGATTGTCGACCGTGCCGCGGACGGTGTTCACCTCCACCGCGCCGAGCGCGGTGGATCCGGCGATGAGGCCCGGCGTGACGATGGCGCCGGCCGCGTCGATCACCCGCGCGCCGCGGGGCGGGGCGACGCCTGCGCCGGCCGCGAGGATGCGGCCGCCGTCGATCACCACCGCCCCGTTCGAAACCTCTCCGGCCGGACCCATGGTGAAGAGTCGCGCATTCACGATCGCCACCGGCTCGGCGAGCGCCGGCGTCGCGGCCAGGACGAGAGCGAGGGCCAGAAGCCCCTTCCGCAGGCGGCGCATCACGGCTGTCCTCCCGCCGGCTGGCCCAGTTCGAAATCGGAGCGGTGCTGACGGGCGGGATCGTCGTCGTCGTAGACCAGCGCCCCGTCGACGAACACCTTCTTGGCTACGGCGTAAACGCTGAAGGGATTGGCGCTCCAGAGCACGACGTCCGCCATCTTGCCCGGCTCCAGACTGCCGGTCCGGTCCGCCACCCCCAGGATGCGGGCCGGATTGAGAGTGAACCACTTCACCGCCTCGGCTTCGTCGATGTCGAGGCCGGCGCGCCGCGCCGCCGAGAGGGCCACCGACGATTCCAGATTGAGCCGCTGGATGATCCCGGCGTCGTCCGAATGGATCGCCACGCAGACACCTGCGGCCGCCAGCAGGCCTGCGTTCTCCTCGATGCCGTCGAGGGCCTCCATCTTGAAGCCCCAACGGCCCGCCCAGGTGGCCACGCAGACGTCGTTCTCCGCCAGCAGGCCGGCGATCTTGTAGGCCTCCACGGCATGGTGGAAGGCGGCGATGCGATAGCCGAACTCCTTGCCGACATCGACCATCAGCGCCATTTCGTCGGCCCTGTAGCAGTGGTTCTGAACGCTGAGCTCGCCGTTCAGGACCCCGCTGAGGGTGTCCAGGCCCAGGTCCCGCTTGGGCGGGTCCCCGCCCTCCCCGCGGCTGGAGCGGCGGGCGTAGGCGTCCCACCGCTTGGCGTAGTCCGCCGCTTCGATCCACTGGCGCCGCACGCCCGCCACGTTTCCCATGCGGGTCGCCGGCGCCCGGCCCCGACTCCCGTAGCGTCCCTTGGGGTTCTCGCCGCAGGCCATCTTCAGCCCGTAGGGCGCGCCCGGGAACTTCATCGCCTGCACCGTGACCGCCGGTACGTTCTTCAGCGTCACGCTGCGCCCGCCGAAGAGGTTCGCCGATCCCGGCAGGATCATCAGGGTGGTGACCCCGCCCGCCCGCGCCCGGTCGAAGGCGGGATCCTGCGGCCAAACCGAATGCTCGGCCCATACATGCGGGGTGACCGGGTCGATGTTCTCATTGCCGTCGGCGTGGCCGGCGACGCCGGGAGACGGGAAGACGCCGAGATGGGAGTGGGCGTCGATCACGCCCGGCGTGACCCACATGCCGTTCGCCTGGACGATCTCCGCCCCGGTCGGCGGGGCGACGTCGCGGCCCACGGCCAGGATCTTGCCTTCCGAAAGCACGACGGTTCCGCCCAGAATCTCCGGGCCGGCCGCCGTCAGGATGTTCGCGCCGACGATGGCGACGGGGCGCGCCGCGGCCGGGCGATAGGTGCTTGGGAAAGGATCGGCGCCCCGGGGATCGAGCCCCGGCCGCAGACTGGCCGCAGGTGCGGGCGCCGCGGCCGGCGGCGGCTTTGGCGCGCCGGTCGCGCACCCCGCCAGCGCCAGGGCGAACAGGCCCCCCAACGCAGTGTTCGAACACGCCCGAAGCCGGAACAGCGGAAGATTGAGCATCCAGAAGGCCTTGGAGAACGGAGCACGGGAGGGCGAGGCGTGCAGGCCCCGAAGGCTGGCGTCTTCGGGGCCAAGGCTTGTCCCTAGAAGGACTTGCGCACGCTCACGTACCAGTAGCGGCTGTAGGGCTGGTAGAGCGCGCCCAGGAAGCCGTTGGCGTTGGAGGCGAGCGGCGGCTCCTCGTTGGTGATGTTCCGCACGCCCAGCCGCAGCCGGGTGTTGGCCTTGATCCCCTCCTCGAAGGCGATCTCGCCGTAGAGGTTGGCGGTGATCTGGGAGTCGACGATCCAGCGCTGGCCGGCGGAGTCGGCGAGGCCGGTGTCCTCGACGTCCCCGACGTATTGGGTGAAGGCGCCGACGGTGAACTGCTCGTAGCGCCAGGTGAGCGAACCCGACCACTTCCATTCCGGGCGGCTGCCCTGGCGCAGGAGGTTGCCGCCGCCGGTGATCACCGTGCCGGCGTTGATCTGGCCGGCCTCTCGGGCCTCCAGCAGGGCGGCGATATCCGGCGAGGGCGCACGATAGTAGCGGATCAGGTGCGCAGCGTTGAAGTTGACGTCGAAGCTGCCGAACCGATCGGTCCGCAGCCGCCACATCATCCCGAGGTCCAGACCGCGCACGTCCTGCGGGAGCAGGTTCACGTACTGGTCCTGCACATAGATCACCTGGCCGGCCGGGGTCAGGCCGGTGCCGGCGAACACGGCTATGTCGTCGGCGGTGGGCGCGGCGCGGATCACCTTGGGGTTCGTCGTCCCCTGCACCCGGTTCAGGTAGTCGAGGATCAGGCCGTTGCCTTCGCCGAACAGCCCGACGATGCCGGTCTGCTTCACGTTCCAGAGGTCGGCGGTGAAGGTGAAGGATCCGAACTGCTCGGGAATGAAGCGGGGCTGGAACACCACGCCGGCGGTCCAGGTCTCCGATTCCTCGGGCTGAAGGTCCGGATTGCCGGCTCGCTGGGCGGTGGCCACCACGTTGCGCGAGCAGTTCGCGAACGAGGCGATGCGCCCGGCGCGCAGGTCGGCCTCGCAGAAGACGTAGTCCGTGCGGGTGTTGCCCCGCGTCACCAGCGAGGCGTTGACCTGTTCGAGGTTCGGCGCCCGGAAGCCCTGAGCCCAGGACCCGCGCAGCCGCAGGCCGTCGAAGACGTCCCAGGCCATGGCGACCTTGGGTTTCGCGACGCTGCCGAAGTCGCTGTAGTCCTCGTAGCGCCCGGCGATCTGCATCTCCAGGTTCCGGACGAACGGGATCGACATCTCCGGCGAGACCAGCGGAACGGCGAATTCCAGATAGGCGGCGGCCACCTTGCGCGACCCCTTGGTGTCCGGAGTGGGGCTGACGCCGAACAGGTCCGCGGTTTGGAACTGGCCTGTGACCATGTCGGTGAAGCCGATGGTCCCGTCCACGCGCGGATCGCGGTCGTCGAGCTGCGTCTCGCGGCGGAACTCGACGCCCGCGGCCACGCCGACATCGCCGCCGGGAAGGCTGAACAGATCCACCTTCGAGACCTTGAAGTCCCACAGCGCCAGCGAGCTCTTGCCACGCCGGACGGTCTTGATGCGGATCGCGTCGAGGGCGGCCTGGCTGGACGGCGTCGCATCCCCGCCGGCGGCCGGATTGGCGGGATTTCCGCCGTTGAAGGGGTTGTAGGCGTCAGGCGTCGACAGGGCGAGCTGCTGCTGCAGCAGGGTGGAGGATATGCCGTCCTGCGTGTCGGTGACCTCGGCCTCCGAATAGAGAAGCGCGCTGTCCCACTTGAAGCCGAACTTCTCGCCGCGCGCCCCGGCCAGCACGCGGATCTGGGAGGTCTCCACGTCGACCCGGGTCGGGCCCATGTCGACGAACCGATAATTGACCAGCGTCACCGGCAAGCCGGCGGCGGGAACGTTGAGATTGGCCAGCCGGTTCGGATTGACCTGGCCGTTGGCGAAGACCGTCGGGCCGAAGGGATTCCAGTAGTTCGAGGCCGGAATGGTCACCTTGGTCGAGCCGATGGTGAAGACCGGGTCCTGCTCGCTCTCGGTCTTGGCGAGGTAATAGCCCAGCTCCCCGTACACCTCGATGTCGTCGGTCAGCTCGTAGCGCGCGGTCGTGAAAGCGTTGTAGCGCTGGAGCTTGGGGATGATTGACGAGGGGAACGTACCGGAATCGTAGCGGGTGTTGCGGTCGGCCGCGGCGGTGGCGCGCGAGCCGTCGTCGATGCAGATTCCACCGGTCAGCACCACCTGGCATCCGCCGTTGGCGGTGGGCTGGATGTGGAACAGGCCGCCGGCGCTGGTGAGCGCCAGGGTTCCCTGCCGCACCGTCCCGAAGCTCGCCGGAGTCTGCAGGTCCGCCCAGCCGCTGAGCGTCGAGCGGCGGTCAAGGGTATTGCTGCCGGCGAAGCGGGTGCCCTCGAACAGCGGGCGCTTGTCGGACGAGGAGGTGTAGGTCTGGTCCGAGGACGAAAGGGCGCTGCGGTCGGTGTAGTTCAGGAACAGCGAGACGTTCCCCCGCCCGTCGGCGAAATTCTTGCCCAGGAAAGCGTTGGCCTCGAACTCGTGGAGGTTGGTGTCCTCCGCGCCGCCGTACTGGAGGTCCAGCGTCACGCCGTCGAAGTCGTTGCGCAGCACGTTGTTGACCACGCCGGCCACCGCGTCGGTGCCGTAGATCGCCGCCGCGCCGTCGCGCAGCACCTCGAGGCGCTGCAGGCCGCTCACCGGGATCGCATTGGTGTTGTAGGTCAGGACGGGCACCAGCTGGTCGTCGGCCTGGCTTCCGGGGTGGGCCACCACGCGCCGCCCGTTGAGCAGGACGAGGGTGTTGCCCACGCCCAGGTTTCTGAGGTTCACCGAACCCACGTCGCCCCGGGCGAAGTTGCTGCTGACGGCGCCGTTGGTGGAGTTGAACTGCACGTCCCCCATCTGCGGGATCGAGCGATAGAGTTCGTCGCCGGACACCGAGCCCGCGGCGGCGATCGCCTCCATGTTGACCACGGTCACGGGCAGCGCCGCGGTGACCTTCGAGCCTTCGATCTGCGTGCCGACGACGACGATCTCGTCGACGACAGTGTCGGCGCGGGCGGCCTGGGCGGCGGCGTGGCCGGCGGACATGGCGAACGCTGCGGTCGTCGCCAGAAGGGCGGCGCGCCTGCGAGACTTGGTGAATTGCATCAGATCCCCCTCCGCGCCTGGCTGGCGCATGTCGTTGTCCGCCCTCCGCAAGGGGACGAACTCCTCCTGTGACGGACGAAGCGGCCGAATCCTCATTTCAGCGGGGAGAAAAAGTGAGCCGGCGGACGCAAACCGGCCCCGCCTCGGGAGCGGAGGCGGGGCCGGTCCGGCGCCGATGCAAGGGCGGCGCTATGGTCCGCTGGCGCGACAGACGGCTGCGAAATGGGGATGCGCAGCCGCTGTAAGGGCCGGCGCGCCGGCGTCCCGTTCGGGTCTCAGGTCATTGCTGCGCCGCGGCGGGCCCGTACTGGATCCCGTTGAACAGGAACTTGAACGCGGCGTGCGACTGCGCCCGCTGCGCCACCTCCGGCCCCATCAGGAACAGGCGGCCGCGCCCCACCCGCTGTTCCACGACGGCCGCGGCGCCGGCGAGCTTCTCCTGTCCGACGGCCCACCCGCTTCGCAGCACGTCGCCCTCGGGATACCAGGCCGCGCGCTGCGGTCCGTCCGCCACAAAGGCCGGGCTGCGGTCGAAATAGACGTCCATGGCCGCCGGCGCGCCGTAGGCGATCGGCTGGGTATTGTCGACCGCGACCCGAAGCAGAGAGCCCGGGATGTAGAAGCTGGTCCGCGGGAGAGGCTTGCCCTCTCCATCGAGGAGGGCGTTCCCGACCGGCGCGCCGACCCATTCGGCCAGACGCGCGGAATTGCCGATCGTCACCACCGAACCGCCGTCCCGAAGGAAGGCCTGGAGGCCCGGCCCGGCCTTCTCCTGGGTGATTTCGCCCAGCCAGGCGTGGAACTCGGCGGGAATATCCTCGGGCTTCGGCTGCCGCGGGCCTTCCCCACCCTCGGACCCCAGGATTCCGTTGACGAAGATCAGGACGTCGAAGTCCTTGGCCAGGTCTCCGGCGTCCAGCCGCTGGGGATAGACGACCTGATAATCGAACTCGAACTGCTCCATCAGCCAGCGGGTCCAGCCCGACGGCATGGAGCCGCCGTAGCGGTCGACGAGCCCAACCCGCACCGGCTTCAGGGCGATGCTGTCTCCGGCTGGGGCCCGCGCCAGGGCGTGGGCGTCGAAGCCGAGCTCCCGCACGGCGGCCTGGACGATGGCGCGGCTCGCATCGCTCGCCGGAATCCAGAGGGCGCCCGGCGCGAAGGTCTTGCCGCCGACCCGGACCGAAGCCTTCTGCCAGCGCACCGTCGCTCCCGCCTTCAGCAGGCGGTTGGAGAGGATGAAGCTGTCGTTGATCTCATGGCTGACGAGATAGCCCGCCCCTCCGGTCCCCACGATCCGGCCCGGCGGCGGCGCCATGACGTCCGCGACTTGTTCGAACGGCCCGTCGAAGCCCTCGAGGACCCGGTCGAACTTCACCCCCATCTGATAGGCCAGCGTATAGCCGGTGGAGTCATAGGGCGGGATCGGCGGCCCGCCCGGATAGGCGAAGTCGTGGGGATGGTCCTGGGGTTCGAACATGTCGAGGACGTGCGGGCGATAGGCCTGGTCGGCCTTCACCACATAGGATCCGGCCGGATAGGTCTTGCCGCCGGCGGAGAACGGCCGCGTCGCCCGATGGACGTCGACGCCGGTCTTGATCAGGGCGTTCAGGAACTTCACCGCGGTCGGCAGGTCCGCCTGGTCGGCCGGAACGATGTAGCCGCGCGCGTCGCGATAGGCGGGGTCCTGCAGGACGGCCCCGTAGAGCTCCGGTTGCAGGCCCTGGGTGCGCCCGGACCCCACCAGCGGCTTGCCCTCGGCGGCGGCTTCCAGCGCTTCGATCCGCTTGGGCGTGATGGTCCAGCTGTCGCGGCGGCCCCGCTGGATGGAATTGTCGCCCATCCGCCAGATGTTCATCAGCAGGCGCTCGCGGTTGCGCGAGGCGTAGTCCAGGACCGCGCGGTTGATGCTGAGCGAATAGTCGATGGACTGGCGGAAGCGCCAGGTCTGGGGCGCCACCGGCGCCGGCAGGTCGTTGCGGGCGATCTGGTTGCGCGCGATCAGCGGAATGGTCATCGGCGTCGGGTGGCCGGTGATCTCCGTCAGCAGCCCCACGGCGTTGTGGAAATAGGTGATCGACCGCTCCATGCCGTTGTTCCAGGTGGAGTAGGTCGCGCCGCTGCGCATGGTCGAGCCCGGCTTGCCTTCGCTGACCAGCCGGCTGTGCATCGCCGCCCCGACCTCGCTCAAGGTGGTCATCACCAGCGGGTCGTAGTTGTAGTTGAACGGGTCCCGGAAGGGCGGCATGAACACCACGGTTCCGCCAGGCGCGGTCTGGTGGTGATTATAGATGATCTGCGGATACCACTCTCGGAAGAAGATGCGGTTGACGTTCGTCGTCTCCTTCATGGCCGACATGTAGTAGTCGCGATTATTATCGTGACCGATGTACTTCTGGTACAGCCGCGGAATGCTCCAGAACTCGCGCTTATCCGGATCGGAATTGCGCATGTACCAGTTGGACACCAGCTCCATCCCGTCCGGATTCACCTGGGCGAACAGGATGATCACGTCGTCGAGGATCCGCAGGGTTTCCGGATCGTCCCGGGTCAGCATGTCGTGCAGCGCTGCGATCAGCGCCTGCGGCGGCACGACCTCGGTGGCATGAAGCCCGCCGTCGATCCAGACCACAGCCTTGCCTTCCGCCGCCAGGCGGGCGGCTTCGGCCTCCGAGATCCCTTCGGCCTTGGCGAGCTTCCGCGCGATTTCACGGTAGCGGTCCAGCTTGGCCAGGTTCGCCGGAGAGGAGACGATGGCCATGTATTCCCGGCGGCCTTCCTCCGTCGGGCCGATATCGACCAGTTTCATGCGGTCCGACTGGCCCGCGAGGGTTTTGAAATAGGCCTCGAGCTGGGTGTAGTTGGCCAGGAAGTAGTCGTCGCCGATATCGTGCCCGAAGGCCTCCTTCGGCGAGGTCACCCGGGGCGGATCGGCGCCCGCCGGAGCGGCCAAGGCGACGCCAAGAGCTAGCGCCGCCGCTGCGATGAAATGCCTGTCGAACTTCATGAACTCCCCCTCCCCGGGGCCGGCCGCCAATAATCGATCAACTACCGCTGCTATCTTCAGTAGAAAGTCACGTTGTCGATTTCCATCCAGAGTTTCTCTCCGGCGGCGCGGCCGCCGGAAAAGCCGATGCTTAGGAGGTCCTCGCCGGTCCATGCCCGCCCCTCCTGGCCGCGACCGACCGGTCGGAGGGCGGCGAAGGGGGCTTCCACCGTCGTCCAGGCCTCCCCGGCGCGGATCGACGTGCGCCACCGGCCGCCCAGGGTATCGACGCTGAAGGCGTATTCGCCGCCGTCGCCCCGTACGTCGAAGCGCACGCCTCGATAGCCGCGCGCATCGACCGGCTCGACGGAGCCGCGGCTGAGCGGCAGCAGGACGCCGGCGCTCGGCGCGGCCTTGGTCGCCATCCGCGCCGCCAAGGAGAGGGCGTGGCCGCCGTCGGTGCGGGAAACGACCTGGCTCACCTGCACCGTGCGCTCCATCCCGCCGTCCATGTCGTCCAGGCGCAAGGTGTCGAGCCGGGTGCGTCCGTCCGGCCGCTCGAAGTCGTCGATCAGCGCGGCGGTCTTGATCGGCGGCATCGCCGTGCGGCCGTTGGTCGGCGAAACCTTGGCGCCGGGCCCGTGCGCCAGCACCCCGTCGAGGAACACCCGGTCGGTCTTGCGAACATCGGAAATTTCGTCCCAGGGCGCGCCCGAAATCAGCACCAGATCGGCCCGCTTGCCCTTCTCGATCGTCCCCCGGTCGGCGATCTGGCCCATCGCGCGCGCGCTGTTGGCCGTCGCCGCCATCAGGGCCTCGACTGGGGTCAGCCCGGCCTGGACCAGCAGCTCCATCTCCCGCAGCGTCGCCACGCCGTGCGGCGTGCCGGGCATGCCGGCGTCCGTGCCGAGCGCGATGGGCACGCCGGCGTCGTGCAGCGTTTTGACGTTGTGCAGCGCGTAGCCGAACTTCCGGAAGGACTGCTGGACGCGGGGATCGGCCCGGTCGGGCTCCGGCTGACCGGGTTTCACCGGCTCGTACACCGCCAGGGTCGGGGCATAGAACGTGCCGCTCTGCTTCAGGAGTTCGACCACCTCGGCGTCGACTTCCCGATCCTGCAGGCTGTGGGCGATGACGTCCACCTTGGCCTTGGCCGCGACCTTGCCCCGCTCCACCGTCACGGTGTGGGTCAAGACCTTCAGCTTGTTCTTGTGCGCCTCGTCGACCAGTGCGCTGAGCGTCCACAGGTCCATGCTGGTGTTGTCGGGCGAGGTCCCGTAGCGCCAGCCGTCGGCGAACGCCTTGATGGCGTCGGGCTTGTAGGGGATCAGGGCCTGGACCTCGGCCCGCGCGGCCTCGGGCGTGTTGACCCACTTGGTGGTCGCCCGGTCGGCCCAGTCGGCGCCGTGGCCGCCCGGCGTGCTCATCCGCGCGGTGAAGTTCACCCGCGGCGAAGTCAGGGATTGGAGCCAGCGACGGCGAGGTTCGTAGGCCTCAGGCGGCTGGTGGAAGTCGTTGATGGTGGTCACCCCGGCGGCCAGGTAGGCGCTGGCGATCTGGGGCGTGGTGTTCGGGTCTCCGCCGGGAGTCCAGTGGGTGTGCACGTCGTAGAAGCCGGGCAGGAGGGCTTTCCCCCTGCCGTCGATCACCACCGCGCCGCGGGGCGCCTTCAGGTCGGCCCCGATGTCGGCGATGCGACCGTCGCGCAGGATCACCGTGGCCACACGGGGCGGAGCCCCGGTAGCGTCGAACACCGTCGCCCCGACGATGGCCGTGGTCGGCCCGGCCGCCAGCGCGGCCCCCGACCACCCCAGGGCCGCCAGAAGTCCAAGAAATCCCGCCTTCGCCTTCATCGCCACCCCGCTCCCCTTCAGCGCCCCGGGCGCCGTCACTGCAAACCGTCCTAGCCTAGGACGCAGGCCGCGCCGGTTCCCACACCTCCAACGCCCCTGACCGGCGCCGCCGCGCCGGAAATCTCGGCGTGTGGATTTCGCCCACGGCTGCGTCTTCGGACAGACCCTCGCGCCGAAGCCGCGCCCGAAGCCTCCCCAAGGAGCATCCGCCCGCCGATGAACCGCCTGTTCGCCTATTTCGTGGTCGGCGCCATGATCCTCGGGATCGGCGTCGGCTGGATCCTGAACCGCACCCTGCCGCCCGACGAGATTCTCCAGGCCACCGAAACCCTCTCGATCCTCACCGAACTCTTCCTGCGCCTGATCAAGATGATCATCGCGCCCCTGGTCTTCACCACGCTGGTGGCGGGGATCGCGCACATGGAAGACGCCGGCGCCGTCGGCCGCGTGGGCCTGAAGACCATGGGCTGGTTCATCGGCGCCTCGCTGGTCAGCCTGCTGGTCGGCTTGGTCATGGTTCACCTGATCGCGCCCGGTTCGGGCCTGGCCCTGACGCCGCCGCCGACCGACGCGGCCTCCGGCGTGCAGGCCGCCGCCTTCAGCCTGAAGGGCTTCGTCACTCACCTGGTCCCGACCTCGATCGTCGCGGCCATGGCCCAGAACGAAATCCTGCAGATCGTGGTCTTCGCCCTGTTCGTGGGTACGGCCGTGGCCGCCGTCGACGACCGCGCGCCGGCGGTCCTGGCGGTCGTCGACCAGATCGCGGCGATCATGCTCAAGGTCACCGGCTATGTGATGAAGCTGGCCCCTCTGGCGATCTTCGCCGCCCTCGCCTCGACGATCGCCGAGCAGGGCCCCGGGGTCCTGGCGACCTATGCGAAGTTCGTCGGCGGCTTCTATCTGTCGCTCGGCGTGCTCTGGACGATCCTGTTCCTCGGCGCATTCCTCATCCTGGGAGGCCAGGCCGCCAATCTCTTCGCGGCCATCCGGACGCCGGTTCTACTGGCCTTCTCCACCGCCAGTTCCGAGGCGGCCTATCCGCGTACGATGGAAGCTCTGGAGAGGTTCGGGGTCAGCCGTCGGGTCGTCAGCTTTGTCCTGCCGCTCGGCTACTCGTTCAATCTGGACGGCTCGATGATGTACTGCACCTTCGCCGTGCTGTTCATCGCCCAGGTCTATGGGATCGACCTGACGCTGGCCCAGCAGATCACCATGCTGCTGTTGCTGATGGTGACGTCCAAGGGCATGGCCGGCGTCCCGCGGGCCTCGCTGGTCGTGATCGCCGCGACCCTGGCCCATTTCAATCTGCCGGAGTCGGGCCTGCTGCTGATCCTGGCCGTCGACCATCTCCTCGACATGGGCCGCTCCGGCACGAACGTCGTCGGCAATTCGGTCGCCGCCGCGGTGGTGGGGAAGTGGGAGCGGCAGTTCACGCCGAGGGCGCCGGCCCTGGCGCCGACGACCGTCGGATGAAGCGACAAAGGAACCTGGCATGACCGCAATCTCGATCGAAGCGCGCCTGAAGGCCCTGGGGGTGGATCTCCCGAGCCCGGCCGCACCCGTGGCCAACTACGTCCCCTTCGCGCCCGGCGGCGGACTCGTCTTCATCTCGGGCCAGGTCTCGTCCGCGCCGGACGGCGGCGTCAAAGGCGTGGTCGGAGGCGACCTGACGCTTCAGCAGGGGCAGGCGGCGGCCCGGCTCTGCGCCGTCAATCTCCTGGCCCAGATGCGCGCTGCGGCCGGCGGCGAACTTGCCCGCGTCGTCCGCGTGGTGAAGCTCGGCGGCTTCGTCCAGGCGAGCGCCGACTTCGTCGAGATCCCGGCGGTCATGAACGGCTGCTCCGATCTGATCGCCGACGCCCTGGGCGCCGCCGGACGCCATGCGAGATCCGCCGTGGGGGTCTACCGGCTTCCGCTCGGCTATGCGGTCGAGGTCGACGCGATCGTCGAGATCGCCGGCTCATGAGCGGTCCGGGGCCCGGGACGCGCCCTCGCGGCCGGCCCTCCCGCGCGGCCGTCAACGAGTTCGACCTTTGGCTTATGACGCGGCTGGAAGGGCGGGCGCCGCTGAAGGCCCGGGAGCTGGCGCAGATTCTCGGGGTGTCCCAGAGCTACGCCTGGCATCTCACCTGCGCCCTACGTCGCCGCGGCGTCGCCAAGGTCGTCGCCGCCGTGCGGCCGCTGACCGGCGATGTCGAGGTTCTCGCCTATCTGGACGGAGCCTGGGACCATGCCGAATGGCCGGGCGCCCTCGAAGCGAAGCTCAGATCCGACCCTTGCGTGGCCGACGCCGTACAGATCACCGGTCGGTCCGACGTCCGGGTCCGCGCCTTCCATGCCGACGCCGCGGCGGCCGACGCCTGGTTCCGCGACCTGCTTGCGACGCCCGGCGTCCAGGATGGGCGAATGCAGTTCACCCGCACGCTGTTCGAGCGCCCTTGCTACGCCGCCGCCCTCTTGAGCGGGTCGAAACCGTGAGGGAAGGCGATGTGCGGATGGGCCTACGTTTCCGCCGCCGCGCCGGCCAGACACCCAACTGCAACACGGCCGCAATTCTCGCCGATTAGCTGAGCACGAGATCGGGTTCACGCGTTGGTGCTCGATTGGAATGAGGTGTCGGCGTGGTCTCCAGATCGAAGCGCAGTCTGTTCGGCTTTTCCTGCGGCGCGGCCCTGGCCGCAGCCTTCACCACCGGCGCCGTCGCCCAGACCGCCACGCCGCAGTCCGCCCTTGATGAAACCTACGAAGTCGAGGAGCTCGTCGTTACGCCCGCAGGGCAGCTTGCCCTGCGCGGCTCCGTGGTCGGCGAGGCGACGCCGGAGCTCACCCTCGACCCGAGCGAGATCCGCGCCCTGGGCGTAACCTCGGTGACCGAATTGCTCGCCGCCCTCGAACCCCAGCTCGCCAGCGGCCGCGGGCGCGGCTCCGGTCGTCCGGTCATGCTGGTCAACGGCATGCGCATCTCCAGCTTCTCCGAAATCCGCGACCTGCCGCCCGAGGCGATCCTGCGCCTGGAGATCCTGCCCGAGGAGGTGGCGCTCCGATATGGCTACCGCGCCGACCAGCGGGTGGTGAATTTCGTCCTGCGCCGTCGCTTCCAGGCGCTGACCGTGGAAGGGCGCGCGGTCCTGCCGACCGCCGGCGACCGCACCGCCTTGGAGGCCAGCGCCAACACCCTTCGCATCCGCGACGACCTGCGCACTCAGCTGAGCGTGCAGCTCGGCCGCAGCGACGCCCTCCTGGAAAGCGATCGGAACGTGATCCGCACCGGGGGCGAAAACGGCGCCCTGCGCACCCTGCTGCCGCAGACCGAGACCCTGTCTCTGAACGGCGTTCTCGCGCGCCCGCTCGGCGAGGGCGTGGCCGCCAGTCTGAACGGCCGGCTGGATTTCTCGGATTCGACCGCCAGGCTCGGCGCCTCGGGCGATCCCTTCGTGACGGCCGGCCAGCTCGACCCGCTCCGCCGTCTGAGCGACACCAGCGAGGCGCACCTCGGCCTGGCGGTCAACGGCGCGCGATCCGGCTGGCGCTGGTCGTTCACGAGCAATCTCGACCGTACGAGCCGGCGCACGCTCACCGAAGTCGCCTACGATCCGGCCCTGCAGGCCTTCCCCGCGCCGAACACCGCACGGTCCACGGTGACGTCGGCCGATGCGGAGCTGCTCGTGAACGGCACGCTCTTCCAGCTGCCGGCGGGCGGCGTGAACGCAGCCCTCACCGTCGGCGGGCGGGCGCTCGATCTCGAAAGCGAGTCCCGCCGCTTCGGCGCCTTCCAGAGCGTCGACCTCGACCGCCAGACGGGCCGCCTGCAGGCCAATCTCGATGCGCCGCTGGCCAGCCGCACGCGCGGCGGGATCGAAGGCCTGGGCGACCTGTCGATCAATTTCAACGCCGAGCTCGAGCACCTCTCCGACTTCGGCGACCTGGTCACGCTTGGCGGCGGCGTCACCTGGTCCCCGATCAAGCCCGTGCGCCTGATCGCCTCCTTCACCGCCGAGGACGGCGCACCCACGGTCCAGCAGCTGGGCGACCCGATCACGGCGACCCCAGGCGTGCGGGTGTTCGACTTCACCCGCGGCGAGACCGTGGAGGTGCTGCGCATCGAAGGCGGCAACCCGGCGCTGCTGGCCGACAACCGCCAGGTCCTGAAGCTCGGCCTGATGCTTCGCCCTTGGGACGAAACCGACTTCGTGGTGCGCGCCGACTATACCAAGACGCGGATCGAGGACGAGATCGCCTCCTTCCCGGCCGCGACGCCGGAGATCGAGGCCGCCTTCCCCGAACGCTTCGTCCGCGACGCTTCGGGCCGGCTGGTGCAGGTCGATGTCAGCCCCGTCAACTTCGCCCGGCGCGACCGGGAGGAGCTGCGCTGGGGCTTCAACTACAGCCGCCCCCTGCGCAACACCCGCCCGCCGCCGTGGATGGTGCTGCGCGCCGCCGGCGATCCGCCGCCCTCGGGCGAGGGGCCGGCTGAAGGTCCGCCGGCCGAAGCGGTCCGCCGGCAATCCGGCGGCGGCGGGCCGGGCGGATTCGGCGGAGGCGGCCCAGGCTTCGGCGGGCGCAGCGGCATGGCCGGGGGCAATCTGCAGTTCGCCGTCTTCCACACCTGGCGGCTGAAGGACGAGGTTCTGGTCCGCGTGGGAACGCCGGTCATCGACCTGCTCGACGGCTCGACGCTCGGCGGCGGTTCGCCGACGGCGAAGCACCAGGTGGACGTTCAGGCCGGCGTCGCCCGCAACGGCCTGGGCGCACGGCTCAACGCCCGCTGGAGCGAAGGCGGAACGGTGGACTCGGGGCTCGCGGGCGACGGCCTGGAGTTCTCCTCGCTCACCACCGTCAATCTGCGCCTGTTCGCCGATCTCGGCATGCAGCCCATGGCGCGGGACAATCCCTGGATGCGAGGCGCGCGGGTGAGCCTGTCGGTCGACAACCTGTTCGATGAGCGCGTCAGGGTGCGCGACGCCAGCGGCGCGACGCCGATCAGCTATCAGCCCGATCTGATGGACCCGCTCGGGCGCACGGTGAGCATAAGCTTCCGCAAGATCTTCCTGCCCCTGCGCGCGGTCCCGCCGGTGTCGCGACGGCCCTCGACCTAGAGCATTTTCCGCCGAAGCGGATGCCGGTTCGGCGAAGAAAATGCTCTATCGGATCTCGCTCTAGGCGTCCGCCGCTCCCTTCCGGAGCATCTCGGACCCTGCCAAGACGGCATGCGGCGCGGCGACGAGGTCCCGATAGGCCCGCCAGCTTGCCAGGCCCAACCAGGGGAAGACAAGGATCAGGGCCAGGAAGCAGGTGGCCGCCGATAGAACCAGCAGAGCCACGATAATGAACGCCCACAGGGTCATGGGACCCGGATTGAGCGCCACGCTGCGAACGCTGGTCGCTACGGCGACGAATACATTGGCTTCGGGATCGAGAAGCATGGGCGTGGAGACGACCACGATGGCGAAGGTGAGATAGGCGATCACGCCGCCGACGACGGTCCCGACGACCAGCATATTGCGCCCTTCCGGGGTGGTCAGCGCGAAGGTGAGCAAAGCATCGACCGAGTCGTGGAGCTGGAACGTCGAAAGGCCGTAGACGATCTGGGCCATCCGCCCCCAGAAGAAGTAGATGATTAGAAGGCCGACCGCGAGATAGGCGACGTCCTGGCGAAAGGCGGGGCGGACGAAAACGACCTTTCGAAGGCTGGGCCGCTCGCCAGCCTCGAGCAATCGCCCGGACTCATAAGCCCCCATGGCCAGAATAGGGGCGACGAGCACGAAACCGCAGCTCAGCACCAGCATCCAGAACGCGCCGTTGGTGACATAGAGGCCGTAGCAGAGCGCAAGGCTCATCGCCGCGACCGCCAGGCCATAGGCCAGCATCGGAAGCGGCGCCCGCCAGAGGTCGCGCCACCCTTGGGCGAGCCACCGGAACGGCGCGCCATAGCCAAGGCTGCGAACTTGCGGCAATGCGGACGAAGTCGTCATAAGCCTCCCCGACCTGACGCTCCTGCGGCCCGGGGGTTCTTGGCGCCCGGCCAAGCCATCCGCCCCACGCAATTTGTCTGCAGCCGGTATCGATTCGCGCCACCGACGCCTTGCGACTTGTCAAAAGCTCGGCCGTTTCGGGTCACCGCCCCGATTCAGGCCTTCGGCGCGCCCCGGCGAATGCGGATCGCATAATAGCCCAGTCCCAGCGCCAGCCAGGCGGCGAGCAGCGCGTACGGTCGCCAGTCCGACGCCAGGCCCAGGAGCGCGATGACCACGGCGGCGAGCCCTCCCAGCACCGCAAGAGTCTTCACGAGCCCCGGAGAGAAGCGCAGGCGCGCCGCCTGAACGATGTCGGGACGGCGGGCGGCCACGTTCCAAGCCGCCAGGCACGAGCCGAGATACTTCATCATCGTCGGGATGTTCACCGCGATCAGCAGGAAGAGCAGGCTCGACGGCAGGAAGAGGCCCAGTACGCAAGCGGCGAAGGCCACGACGGTGGCGACATGCGGCGTGCCGAACCTTGGGTGAATGCGGCCAAACGCCGACGGCAGCACGCCTGCGCGGCCCATGGCGAACAGGAACCTAGAGAACACCAAGAACACGGCGTTCAGGGAGTTGACCAGCGCCAGCGCCGCCCCCGCCACGATCAGTGGCGTGGCGATCGGGCCGAGCGCGACGGTCGCCGCATCCAGCAAAGGCGCCTGGCTGGCCGCCAGGGCCTGCGGCCCCACCAGGCTCAGCGCCGTGAAGGTGATCGAGAGATAGACCACCACCGTCAGCGCCAACGCCAGGGCCAGGCCCAGGGGTATGACCGTCCTGGCGTTCTCGACTTCCTCGCCCACCTCCGTGGCCGTCTCGATGCCGAGGAAGAGCTGGATCATCAGAGGCAGGGCCGCGACGATCGGGAGCCAGCCGCCACCCGCCGCCTCGACGAAGAGCGCCGGCTCCAGCCGCGGCGCTCCGCCCGCCACGAACACGGCGAACACCGCCAGCAAGCCGAGCATCAGCACGGTCTGGGCCCGCGCCGCGACCGCCACCCCCACGTAGTTGAGCACGAACACCGCCAGGAAGAACCCTGCGACCGCCAGCGCCCCCGGCAGCGGCACGACCATGCCCAGATAGTTCACCAGCACCCGGCCGAGGATCACCATCACCACGGCGTTGGAGAGCACCCGCATCCAGACGATGGCGAAGGCGAGCAGCGGATGGGTGAACTCCCGCTGCCACTCGAAGGAAGCCGCCGTGCGCGGAACGGCCGAAGTCATCCAGGCGTAGACGAGGCCGAACACCACCATGGGAAGCGCCGCAATGGCCACGGCGATCAGGATTCCCGCGCCGCCGACCTGCGCCGCCGGCCCCAGCACCGAGAAGATGGCCGCGCCGATCGCCGTACCGGCTCCCAGCATCACGAGGTCGATCAGCTTCACGCCATGTTTGAGCTCTGCGCTCATGCGGTCTCCTTGGAGCGGGCGCCCGGCGCGCCGCTACTGCGGCCGGGTCACCGGAGGCGGCGGCGCGAAGGGCCGGACCGCCAGGTGCTCGTAGATCTCGGCCGGGAAATAGGCCACCCCGCCCACCACCGTCATGCGGTTGCGGCGGATGGCCGAGATGTCGGCGACGGGATCGCCCTCGACCAGGATGAAGTCGGCGAGCTTGCCCCGCTCGATGGAGCCGAGCTCCCGTTCGCGGCCGAAATAGCGTTCGGCATCCAGGGTTGCGAGCCGCAGCGCTTTCCCTGAGTGGATGCCCGCCTGCACATAGAGCTCCAGCTCCCGCAGGTTGGAGAAGCCCGTGCCGTCGTCGGTGCCGGGCAGGAGTTGGATTCCCTCGTCGTCCAGCAGCTTGAGCACCTCCAGCACCTTGCCGAAGCCAGCCTGGTAATCGGCGTCGTCCTGGGCGGTCGCGATGGTGACGAAGCTGCGCTTGCGATAGCGCTGATAGGCGATGGGGACGTGATCCAGATAGGGCGCGTCGCCCGCCTGCACCTCGCCGGCGCGCGACAGCATCAGCCGCTCCAGGATCATCGCCGTGGTGTCGAGCGCAGCCCCGCGCTCCTTCATCAGGGCGACCGTCGCCCGCACCCGGGACGAGGCGAGGTCGAGGTCCTTACCGCGGGCCATGGCGGTCAACCGAAGCGGCGTGCGGGTATCCTCGCCGGGATCGAGGATCCAGCCCAGCATCAGCTGATTGATGTGAGCGATGTCGTCATAGCCGCCGGCGATCACCCGATCTGGGGATGAGAAGGCGGGAACATGACCCGTCACCCCCATGCCCAGCCGCTTGGCCTCGGCGGCCACCGGGGCCACCCAGTCGGGGTTGAAGGAGTTGTAGATCTTCACCTGCCAATAGCCGCGCCGGGCGTACCACCGCACGTAACCCAGCGCCTCTTCCAGGCTATCGGCGATAAAGCCGGTGCGCGCCGAGTGCGGGCTGCGGCCCTCCAGGAACCCGTTGCGGACGATCCGCGGCCCGGCCAACCGCCCGGCCTTCAGCCCCTCCATCATGGCGAGCAGGGCCTCGTTGTCGTTACCCTGGTCGCGCGTGGCGGTCACTCCGGCGGCGAGGTTGAAGAGGTTGGACGAGAAGCTGGAGTGGGAATGCATGTCATGCAGGCCGGGGACCAGGGTTCCGCCCTGCCCTTCGATCACCGTCTCGTCCGCCTCGCCCGCCGCGTCGGCCGCCTCGACGGCCGTGATCCGGTCGCCGAAGACCACCACCGAAGCCAGTTCGCCCACGCGCATCGAATGGGGGTCGTAGATTCGCACGTTGCGGATCCGAACCGGCCCGTCGAACCGGTGGGCGAGCTTGGCCTGCGCGGCCTCCGCGCGGGCGAGCGCGATCTCGCGGCCTAGCGCCTGAAGCTGCGGATAGTGGACTTCATAGCCCTCGCGGATCAGGCCGCCGCCGCCGGTCCCGAACAGCTCGCCCCGGGCGTCGATCAGCACATAGTCGGGATTGAGGTCGATGCCGGAGAGCTCATAGACCGTGAGCGGGACGGCAGCCCTGCCCTCGCCCAATGTGATCTTGCGAACCTCGGCGAGCTTGAGGGTTCCCGAGGGCAGCACCGGCAAGGCCCGTCCCGGCGTCTTCAGGAGCTGCTTCACATAGACGCCCAGCATCCAGGGGCTGACGTCGTTGCCGATGTAGAGCAGCGGCTTCTCAGCCTGCGCCGAGCCCTTGTCGGCCTGGCTGACCCACTCGGCGGTCCCCGCCCGCCACGCATAACGTTCGGCCACGGGACTCCCGAAGAGCGAGGCCCCCTCGATGCTCCAGATGATCGGCCGGCCAGCCGGGTCGAATTCGATCATCTCGCGCAGCTTGGGCCCGCGGCCGTTATTCGAGACGAAATAGTCTATCTCCGCCGACCGCCCCTTGGCCTCGGCGACGAGGTGGCCGACCTTCTCGCCATTGGCCATGACGGTGAAGCGCTGGGCCTGCGCGGAGGCCGGGCTGGCCAGGCAAATCGCCGCCAGGGCGCCAAGCAGCGCTGCAGCCCGCTTCAACATGGAGACCCCCTACCCACGGTTCGCATCATCCTACCCCGCGGCCCGGGATTTTCTATTCGAACTGGTCGGGAGGCCCACTTGCAGCGACAAGATCGATGCAGCGCCGATCCGGCGCTCACATAGGCTATGCCCCCGCGCAGGCCGCCGGGCGGCAGAAGGAAAGGAATATCCGCCGACCCAAGGCTAGGCTCGCGAGAAACGCTTCCCGGGGGAGAGGATGCCGCAGATCACCAAGCGGACTTTGCTGGCGGCGGGCCTCCTGGCCGCAGCCGGCGGCGCAAAGGCCCAGGACCTGGCCGGAGGCCCCTTCGTCACCCGCCATTCCGGCGTCTTCAATGGACGGCGCGTCGACTATGCGGCGAGTGTCGGCGAAACCCTGATTCCCTCGCCCGGCGGGGCGCCGGCCGCCCGCTTCGTCTCCACCTCCTACGTCGCCCGCGGCGCCTCGGCGAAGCGGCCGGTGCTGTTCGCCTTCAACGGCGGGCCGAGTTCATCCTCGCAGTACCTGCACATGATGGCGCTGGGGCCCAGGCGCATCGCCGCGCCGCAGGACCCGGCGGCGCCGATCGGCGACCTCCCGACGGTGGACAACGCCGCCGCCGTGCTCGACGTCGCCGACCTCGTCCTTATCGATCCGGCCGAGACCGGCTTCTCCCGCATCCTCCCCGGCGGGCGGAGGGAGGGCTTCTATTCCGTGGAGGGCGACGCCCGCTCGGTCTCCGACTTCGTCCTGGCCTGGCTGAAGGCCAACGGGCGGGAGGCCTCGCCGAAATACGTGCTGGGCGAAAGCTACGGGACCCTCCGCGCAGCCCTGATGGCGGGCCAGCTGGCCGCCGTCTCGCCGCTCGACGGGGTCTTCCTGTTCGGCCAGGCGGTCAACATGATCGAGACCAGCCAGCGGGCGAAGAACGTGCTGGCCTATGCGACGAACCTCCCGGCCCTGGCCGCCATCGCCGCCTATCACGGCCGGGCCGACACCGGGAAGCCGATGGGCGCATTCATCGACGAGACCTACGCCTGGGGCATGGGGGAATATCTGCAGGCGCTCGTCCAGGGCCATGACCTGCCGCGTTCCGAACGCGAACGGATCGCCGCCCGGCTGCAGGCCTATACCGGCATAGCTGCGGCCTACTACCTCGCCAACGACCTCGTCATCACCAAGATCGCTTTCGCGCGGGAGCTTCTGAAAGATCAAGGTCTCATTCTTGGAACCTACGACGCGCGCTACGTCGGCCCCGCCCCTCCGCCCGGCGCACGGCCCGCCGACCCCTACGGCAAGGTGGTCGAGGCGGTGCGCCCGGCCATGCTCGCGCACCTCTCGGGCTTCCTGAAGGTCCCGTGGCCGGCCGAGGCCTACCGCACCTCGGCGCCCGACACCCAGAGCTGGAACTGGAACGGGACGCTCGGCCCCGGCGGGCCGTTCCTGGATTACGACTACCAGGCCCGGGTCGGCCCGGCCTTCCAGGCCAACCCCGACTTCCGGCTGATGATCGGCACGGGAATCTATGACCTGACCACCACGGTAGGACCGGCCCGCTACCTCGTCTCCAAGAGCGACTGGCCGCGCGAGCGCGTGATCCAGCGCCAGTATGTGGGCGGGCACATGGCCTACACTCACGAGCCGTCCCTGAGGGCCTTCACCGACGACATCCGGGCTTTTGTCACCGGCAAGCCCCTGGCCGATGGAGGAAATGCGTGAGGCAGGCTCTCCTGATCGCCGGCATCACCGCGGCTCTCGCGACGGCGGTTCCTTCGCCTTCGCAAGCTCAGCCCGCCGCCGAGCCGTCCGTGGTCAGCCGTCACGAGATCCGCCTGGCCGGCCGCACGCTGGGCTACGAAGCCGAGGCCGGCCGCATCGCCATCCGCGACGTAGCGACGGGCGAGCCGCGCGGCTTCATGTTCTACACCGCCTATCGGGTCCCCTCGCCCGGCCGGCCGCGGCCGGTGACCTTCGTCTGGAACGGTGGGCCGGGCGCGGCCTCCACCCTGCTGCACTTCGAGGTGGCGGGACCGAAACGGGTCGAGGACGGGCGGTTGGTCGACAATGCCGACACCTGGCTGACGCATTCGGACCTGGTCTTCGTCGACCCTATCGGGACGGGTTTCAGCCGGCCAGCTCGACGGGAGTACGCCGAAGAGTTCTACGGAACTCTTGGCGACGTGGCCTCGGTGACGGAGTTCGTGCGCGCCTGGCGCATCCTCCACGGCGCGCAAGACGCCCCCACATTCCTTGCCGGCGAGAGCTGGGGCGCCGGGCGCGCGGCCAATGTCGGCCACGCTCTCCTGAAGCGGGGCGTGCGGGTCGACGGCCTGGCGCTGATCTCCGGCGGCGCAGGGCTGCGGCCGCCGCCGGCAGCCGCGGCCGACATCGAGGCCCAGCGGGTGGTCAATCTGGCCGCCGTCGCCGCCCACCACGGCCGCGGCGGCGGCGATCCGCAGGCGATCGCCCGATGGGCGCGCGAGACCTATGCGCCTGCGCTGCGAGCCGGCGCCTCGCTGGCCGACGCTGAGCGCGCGGCGATCGCCGCCAAGCTCGCGGAATTCACCGGCCTTCCCCCCGAAAGGATCGACCGCGACAGTCTGGTCGTCACGCCGCGCCAGTTCCGCACGGGGCTGATCGAAGGCCGCACCCTCGACGTCTTCGACATGCGCCTGAGCGAGGCGGGGGAGTCGCTCCCGACCGACCGGCTTCTGGCCTACTTCCGTAGCGATCTCGGCTATCGCACCGACTTGCCCTATGTCGGGCTGGAGGCCGTTGAGAGGGGCTATGCGCCGGGCGGCGACTATCCCGCTTCGGTCGGTGCGCGATGGAACTACGCCACCGGCCCGGTGACGCCCGAGGAGGTGCAGGCCGCCATGGCCGAGGCGATGCGCACCGCCGCCGGCCCGCCACAACTCGGCCCGCCGCTGCCCGGCACGGTGGAAGCCGTGGCGTTGAACCCCCGCCTGAAGGTGCTGGTCGCGAGCGGCCTCTACGACTCGCTGGCCAACTGCGCCGGCGCCGACGAGATCGCCCGCCGGCTCGCCCCGGACGTGCGCGCGGCCATGAGCTTCCGCTGCTACGAAGGCGGTCACATGATGTACCGCGACCCCGCGGCCCGGACGCAGCTCAGCCGGGATGTCAGGGAGATGATCGGCGGTTCCAGGTGAAGGACCACGAGCAAGGAGGTGCGCACCCTGCTGGGTGCTCAACCGCCTGAGCCGAACCGCCCGCAGGCGCTGTCCGGCACGCCGGCCACGCGCCGCCACTGCCAGGCCTCCACCGTCTCGCCGCGCGGCAGGTAGGTGAGCGGGAAGGTCCGTCCCCCACGAGTGACCTGCAGGGTGAGCTTTCGGCCCTGGTCGCCCTGGACGCCGTCGAGCGCCACGGCGTAGGACACCACGTCTCCGTCACGCAGGCCCGCGCGCGCGGCCTCGGAGTCGGGCTGCAGACCCCGGATCACCTTCGGCGATCCCACCAGCGACTTCGGGTCGAAGCCCAGTTCGAAGCGGCGGAACTTGCCGGTGGTGCGGGCGAAACAGGGACCGAAGTCGCCCGAATCCGGCGTCATCACCTTGCCCGCCAACATGTTGGCGTGCAGCCGAAGACCCGCCTCGCCCAGCTCCTGTTTGAGGAACGACAGCCAGGTCTGCTCGGACGCCTCTTCGCCGCTGCGCTGACGGCGAGCCATCTCCACCACCAGGTCGTCCACCGACCGGCGCCCTTGGGAGACCCGGCGGATCTTGCCGTCGAGAACGGCGAAGTACATGGCGCCGCGATCATAGGGTAGCGTACGGATGCGGGTGTCTTCCCAGAACCGCGGCGCGATCTCGGCGTCGGGGGTCCCGTTGAGCGCATTGGTGTAGTAGCGCCGCGCCGTGTCGTTGACGTCCTCCAGATAATCCTCGGGCGAGATGAGGCCCGCGCGCAAGGGCAGCAGCGCCTGGTAGTAGACCGCCACGCCCTCCCCGTACCACTGACCGCCCAGGCCGGAGGTCGTCCAGGTATGGATCATCTCGTGGGCCAGCGTGCCCTTTAGCCTCTCCGGATCCTTGGCCGTTTCGCCCCAGGTCAGCAGGAAGGAATTGTGCAGGGCCGCCCCGCCGCCGGCGTTGATCGGGTTGTAGCGCAGGATCACCCGATAGGGCGGCTCGGCGGGATCCTGGAAGAAGCCGCTCATCCAGCCGTGCAGCTCGTTGGCCCAGGACATCAGCGGCCGCGGATCGAAGGGGGGATCACCCAGCCAGGCGGCCGAGAAGCCATGAGGCGTTACGGCCTCGGGCACGCGGCGCAGAGGACCGGCCATGAACAGCGACCGGTGCAGCCGGGCGGCGGGGCCTGCAGCCAGGCGCACGTCTCCCTCGCCGAAGCTCGACATGGCGGTGGAGCCCGGCGCCAGGCGGCTCAGGTCCCAGTTGATCGCGATGCGATACGCCCGATCACCTTCGGGCAGCAGGATGAAAGTGTTGCCCACGCCTGAGATCCCGCCGCCTTCGGTACGCAGGGCGTAGGGCGGGCCCGAGCCGCGGGCCGGCGGCGTGTTGTCCACCGGCGCCCGATAGCGGACGCTCAGCGTCCCACTCACCGCCCGCCCCGCGCGCCAGTGGCGGGAATAGGCGATGGCGACCGGATCGTCCTCGACGCTCAGCGGAATCTCCCCCTGGGCGTCGCTCGCGGTCAGGCCCGTCAGGGTTTCAGCGATCGTGTCCGTGTTGGCGATGACGATAGGCAGGGTGAGCAGCCGCGCGCCGGCCTCCGCCTCGACCTCGGGGATCGTCAGCGCGACATCCACGAAGCCGGCGCTCGCCTCCGGTTCGAACGGCCCAGGCGCCAGCCGGACCTGCATCTCGGGGGCCGTCCCGGCTTCAACCGCAAAGGCTGCAGCCATGGCCGCCAGGACAAGTCCGAACCTGAACATCATTCCGCCTCGTAGAGCGCCTGCGCCGACGCCAGGTCCTGGACCACATGGCCAAGCGACTTGTAGGCGGTGATCTCGTCCGCCGTCCGCCGACCTTCGAGGTCGCCTGCGAACACCTGACCGATCTCGCCGACCACGTGCGTATCGTCCACCATCCCCTTCGCCTTGGCGCTCAGGAACTCGGCCCCTTGCGCCAGCACGCCCTCGCGACTGTCGGCGATGAAACGCGAACGGACGACGACCGCGTCGTCCACCTCCACCGGGCCGGCATAGCTAGAGCCCACGATGTTGACGTGGGTTCCGGGCGCAAGCCACGCGCCTTCCAGGATCGGCGCCTTCGCGGCGGTCACGGTGCAGACGATGTCGGCGCCAGCCACGGCCTGGCTTGCGGAAGGTGCGGCGAAAACGGGAACGGCGAGCTCGGCTTCCACGGACTTGGCGAAAGCCCTGGCGCGCCCGGCGTCCCGCCCCCAGACAGCGATCGCCTCCAGCTTGCGCACGCACGAGATGGCGCGGGCGTGGGTGGCCGCCTGTTCCCCATAGCCCAGGATCGCAAGCCGCGTCGCATCGGCCCGGGCGAGTGCGTCGGTGGCCGCGGCGCTCGCTGCGGCCGTGCGGATGGCGGTGATCTCGCCAGCGTGGGCCACGCAGACCGGCGCGCCGCTCTCTCCGTCGAACAGGACCACCACGCCCTGGTGGGACTGGAGACCCTTGGCGAAGTTCTCTGGAAAGACGCTGACCAGCTTGGCGCCGAACACCGCCCGTTCGCCGAGCGCGCCCGGCATGATCCCGAACATCCGCCCCTCGCCCAGCGGGATGATGGATCGCAGAAGCTGACGGGTCTCGCCCCTGGAAAAGGCGATCATGGCGCGCCGCAACAGCGGGATGCAGGCCTCGTAGGTCAGGCGCGCGCGCACCTCGTCGCGGTCTATGATCCTCATGTTCGGCTGCGCTCATACAGCCACGCCGCCGCGGCCAGGTCCTGCGCCGCATGGCCGAGCGACTTGTAGACGGTCACTTCGTCGGGAGTGCGCCGGCCCGGGACGCGCCCGACCAGCACCTCGCCGATCTCGCCGGCGATGTGGTCGTCGCCGACGGCGCCGACGGCCCTGGCGCGCAGGAACTCCCCGCCGTGGGCCAGCACATGCTCGCGATGGTCGACGATGAAGCGCGCCTTGGCGACCAGATCGGCGTCGATTTCCGCCTGGCCCGGCCCGCTCGAACCCACCACGTTCACGTGCACGCCGGGCGCGACGAGTGCGCCGGGCAGGATCGGATCGGCCGCAGCGGTCGTCGTGCAGACGATGTCGGCGCCTTCGACCGCGGCGTAGAGGCAGGCCGCGATCGCTCCGACCCGCTCGGCCAGGGCCTGGGCCTGCTGCGGGTTGCGCCCCCAGACCCGCACCTCCTTCAGCGGCCGGACCTTCGAGATGGCGCGAATGTGAGCCTCCGCCTGGCGGCCGGTTCCGAGCACGGCCAGGACGTGGGCGTCGGGCCGGGCCAGCGCGTCGGTCGCAACCGCGCTGGCCGCCGCCGTGCGGATCGCCGTCACCTCGGTGGCGTCGGCCAGGCAGACCGGCGCGCCGGTCTCGCCCTCGAAGAGGACCACAAGGCCCTCATGCGCCTTGCGGCCGCGGCCATCGTGGAAGACGCTGACCAGCTTCGCGCCGAAGGCGCCGCCCTCCGACAACGCCGCCGGCATGATCGCGAAGGTGCGCCCTTCGCCCAAACCGATGAAACTGCGCAACTGCTGGCGCACCCGGCCGTCCGACAGGGCGATCATCGCATCTCGCACCACGGGGATGGCGGCCTCGTAAGTCAGGACCTCGCGGACCGCCGCGGCGTCGAAGATCCTCAAACCAGCGAAGGGTTCGACCATGGGGCGAGCTTCTCCAAAATGGGTGCGGCGGCGACGTGGGGCGCCGCCGCCGCTCCGACGCGGTCCTGGAGGACGGACCTCGCCGATCAGAATCTGGCGTTCAGGCCGACGAAATACCGCCGCCCCAGGATGTCGCCATAGTTGCGGGTCGGGAAGGAGGGCTCCTCGTCGGTGAAGTTGGTCACCCCGCCGCGCACGGTGAACCGGCCGAAGTCGTAGGAGGCCGAGGCGCTGTGGCGGATGTTCTCGTCGATCTCCGGGGTCGGCGTGGTCTCGATGGTGGCGTTGAACACCTGCTTCACTGGCGAGAGGTAGTTCAGGGTGTAGGTCGCCCGGAACGGGCCGTTGCGGTAGCGCAGGTCGAACCTGGCCGCGAAGTCGGGAGACGGGCCGTAGCCGGTGGTGCTGGAGGTGTTGTCGACGCGAGTGACGTCGAGGCCGGTCACCGAGACTTCCAGCTTCTCGATCCGGGTCGCCTCGAGGTTCAGCTCCAGCTCGCCGAGCGCACGGTCGTCGAAGAACCGCCCCACCTGGAAGACGTAGTTGGCGTTGTAGACCTCGCCTCGGAAGGTGATGCGGCCGGCGTTGAAGGTGGTCTGGCGCGCCGTGGCGATGTGCCCTTGCGCGTTGCGGGTGACGGTGGCGCAGATATCGGCCGGCTGCGGGCTGGAGTCGAAGCAGGTCTCCAGGAACTGCTGCGGCGTGAAGGCCGAGAGCCCGTCGGTGAGGTCGACCTCGACCCTGTCGGCGATGAGCGTCAGGCCCGGCGCGAAACCGGGCTGAAGGACGAAGCCGTAGGTCCAGGTCTTGGAGACTTCGTTGCGCAGGTCGGGATTGCCGCCGGTGGTGATGAGCGCCTGAGAGAAGTTCTCCGACGGGTCCTGAAAGCCGGCCAGCGGCCCATAGCCCGGGTTGGCGGCGAACAGCGCCTGGCAGTTGGCCAGCCGCGTGGCCGGCGCCGGGCCTGCGGCGATGCGGTCGGCGTCGCACGGATTGACGGCGATGGAGCCCAGCGCCGTACGCGAGGGCGCGAAGAGCTGGTCGAGCGTGGGGGCGCGGAAGTTGCGGCTGCGCGAGGCGCGCAGGACGAGACCGTCGACCACCTGCCAGCGCACACCCAGGCCCCAGACGTCCTCCTGGCCCGCCACGGAATTGTCGACGAAACGATAGGCGCCGTTCAGCTCCACGGACTGGGCGAATGGCAGGGCGAAGTCGCCCCCGAGCAGCGGGACCAGCAGCTCGCCGGAGAACTCGTTGGTCTTGTACTGGCCGCCGGTGGCGACCGTCGGCACCTGGGAGCCGACGATCCCCTGCTGGTTGGCCGCGAGCGGGACGAACTTCGCCTTCTCCTCCCGATGCTCATAGGCCAGGCTGAACTTCACCGGGCCGGCCGGCAGCGAGAAGAGGTCGCCCGCCAGGGTGGCCAGAAAATCGTCCTGAGTGTTCAGGTAATCCTGGCCGATCGGCGCGGTGACGTAGAGCCGGGCCTCCTGGCTGACATTGCCGACGCCGAACGGGTTTAGCGGCGCGCAGGCCGGGTCGTCGTTCGCGCTCGTCGCATCGGCGTTGATGGCGCAGACGATCTGGCCCTGGGCGTTGCGCACGGCGTTGACGGCGTTGTTGAACCGGTTGGTGACCACGCCATAGCCGCGCAGGGCGCCGTCGGTCTCCGCGTGGCTGAAGGAGACGCTCCAGTAGAAGTTCCGGCCGGCGAGATCGAAGTCCCCCTCGGCGCCGAGCATGGCGTAGACCGTGTCGGTCGTAAGCGTGTTCTCCCGCGTGGGCAGGAGATCCGACCACCACTTGGAGAGGAAGAGCGGCGGGCCGCCCGGCCCGCCGAGCTGGGCCAGGGTCTGGGGGGTGAGGTAGGGGTTGGCGCGCGAGATCGCGATCGGCCCAGCGCCGGAGGCGGCGCTGTTCAGCACCGTATTGCTGGCCTGGTTGCCGTAGGGGTCGCGGCTCTCCACGCGGGCGACGACCAGTTCGCCGGTCAGCTTGATGCGGTCGGTGACGTCGTAATGGCCGATGAGCGCGCCGCTCCACCGCTCCACGCCGGCGTAGAGTGCGGCCAGCTCCTGGTACGGATGCCCGTCGCCGCCGCTGGAGAACGGGATCGCCCCGACCACGCCGAGATCGTAAGGGACGAGCGCCGTGCCGACGCTGTTGAACTGCTGGGGCACGCCGCCGATGCGGTAGATGAAGTTCGCGGGCGGCGCGGGCGCCGGGCTGAAGATGATCCCGTTGGCGTTGAAGCTGGTGAACCGGGTGTTGAGGTTCTCGCGCACCGCCGGGACGCCGTCGCTGGTCGAGGTGTTGGCCTCGTTGGAGATCGTCACCCGACCGAGATTGCTGCGCGGACGGTCGTAGTCGTAGAGCGGCCGCGACTGCGACCATTCCAGGTTCACCGCCACATTGGCCCGGTTGTCGAGGAAGTTCCGCCCCGCCGTGGCCCGCAGGTTCTGGGTGGGATAGTCGTCGCGCGAGGAGATCCCGTACTGGGCGTCGAGCTCCAGCCCCTCGAAGTCGTCCTTAAGGACATAGTTTACGACGCCGGCGATGGCGTCGGACCCATAGACGGCCGCCCCGCCGCCCTGAACGATGTCGATGCGCTGGATCAGGCCGGTCGGGATGATGTTGGTGTCGACAACCCGGTCGCCGAGCCCCGAGGAGGAGGTGACGAAGCGCCGGCCATTGACCAGGGTCAGAGTGCGCCCGGGGCCGAGACCGAAGAGGTTCGGGAACTGCTGGCCGTTGCCCGCGGCGGCGCCGTTGCCGGGCGCCATGGCGAACTGCGGCATCGAGGCGGTGAGCTGGTTCAGCGCCTCGCCGGCCTGGACGAAGCCGCGGTCGACGATGGTCTGGGCGTCGAGCACCGCGACCGGCGCCTCCGTCGTGGTTTCGGACCGCCGGATCCGCGAACCGGTGACCACAACCTCTTCCAGGCTCGCCACATCGTCGCCGCTCTGAGCCGCGGCGGGATGCGCCGCTGCGAGCGCCAAACCGCCCATCACGGTGGAGGCGAAAAGCCGCCTGCGCGCCGAAATCCCGATCATCCTATCCCCCGCGGTTCCGGCTCCGGCGAAGCCTTGCGACGCCGGAGCTCTGCCTGAAAAGACGGTAGGTTCCGGGACACGGATTTTCTTTTCGTTCTTCGAACCATCGCCGGTTCGTCACAGATGGATAATGCGCAGGCTCTTGCAGCTGCGCATGACCAATGCACCGGTGAAGCTAAGCCTGGAGAGAGGGCGGATGCACGCCCCAGCCTTGACACGTCGAAATCGCGCATCTGCTATGCGCACAACCTCGCCGTTCAGGACAATTCTATGCCGCAACCCCTCGACGCCATCGACATCAAGATCCTGGAGGTGATGCAGAAGGACGCCTCGCTTTCCACCGGCGAGATCGCCGAGCGGGTGGGACTTTCGCAGTCGCCCTGCTGGCGGCGCATCCAGCGCCTGCGCGAGGAGGGCTATATCAAGGCGGTGGTCGCCCTCGTCGACCACGAGAAGCTGGGCTACAAGATGCAGATCTTCGCCCAGGTCAAGATGACCACCCTCTCCGAGGCGGAGCGGGCGAATTTCTACCGCGCGATCAACAGCATCCCGGAGATCCAGGACTGCTGGACCGTGTTCGGCGAGATGGACGCCATGATGAAGATCCTGGCCCCGGACGTCGCCTGGTATCAGGACTTCATCTTCTCGGTGCTCTTGAAGCTGCCAGGGGTCGTCGACGTCCGGTCCATCGTGACGCTCGGCGCCCAGAAGAGCAGCCACGCCGTGCCGATGGTGGCCCGCCAGTTCCGGTGAGGCTTGGATAAATCATTCCTCGCCGACCACCGCCGCGGGTCAGATCGAATGAATAATCCCACCTGCGGGAGCATAGACTTGGCCGCAAGGCAGGAGAGATGATGGACCTCACCCGCAGAGCCCTGGTCGCCGGCGCAGCCATAGCCCCAACCTTGACGGCGGCCGCAGCCGCCGGCGCGGCCCCGCCGGCCAAGAGCGCCTTTGCGCCCATGCCCTACGTCTATCTGGATTCAGGCTCCACCCATCCCATGCCGCTGGGCGCCAAGGCCGCGCTCGAGGAATACCTGCGCTTCAAGGCCCGCGACGGACTATGGCCAGGCTACAGCATGGACGCCAAGGAGAAGGCGGTCTTCGGTCTCTACGGCGGCCTGGTCGGCGCCGCGCCCGACGAGCTTACATTCGTCCAGTCCACCACCATGGGCGAGAACCTGGTCCTGAGGGCGCTGGGCGTACCGGAGAGCGGGGGCCGGATCGTCACGGACGCCCTGCACTTCTTCGGCTCCTTCTACACCTATGGCGAGCTCGCCAAGGCGGGCATGGAGGTGGTCACCCTGCCGATGACCGAGGACGGCCGCATCGACATGGCCGCCATGGCGGCGGCCGTGAACGACCGCACCCGGCTGGTGGTGCTGAGCCATGTCTCCACCGTCAACGGCTTCGAGCACGACCTGAAGCGCGTGGCGGACGTCGCCCATGCGCACGGCGCCCTCCTCTACGCCGACATCGTCCATGGCGCAGGGGCCGTCCCACTCGACCTGCGGGCCAGCGGCGTCGATTTCGCCGCCGGGTCTTCCTACAAGTGGCTGATGGGGGATTTCGGCCTGGGCTTCCTCTATGCCCGCCGCGAGGCTCAGGCCAAGGTGAAGCGGCCCTGGTGGGGTTATCACCAGGTCGGCGGCGGCTTCCGCACCCACCTCTATCCCTTCGATCCCCCCGGAGAGACGCCGGCCACCTACGGCTATGCGCCCGGCGCATCAGGCCTGTTCGCCATGGGGACCACCTCCTGGACGGGCGTCGTCCAGCTGGAACACAGCCTCGGCTTCATCACCGGCCTGGGGGTCGAGCACATCCAGGCCTGGCGCCAGCCGATGATCGACGCGATCCAGGGCGAACTTCGGCGGCGCGGCTACCGCCCGCTGACGCCGCAGGACAGCCGCACGCCGCTCGTGGCCTTCGCCCTGAAGAATGCGCGCGCCAAGCTCGCCGAGCCCCTGGCCAAGGCGGATATCCGTCTGACGCTCGCCGCCAACCGCTTCCGCGTCTCGCTTTCGGTGTTCAACGACATGAACGACGTCGACCGCCTGCTTGAGGCCCTGCCCAAAGCCCCGCCGGCATGAGGCCTCTCGCACTCCTCGCCGCAGCCGCCCTGGTCGCGGGGCCCGCGCTCGCCCAACAACCGCCCCCGGCGGCGGCCGGCCCCTTCGCCATCCCGATGTCGCGCCCGACCGAACCCGGGCCGGTCGACCCCCTGCCCGCGCCCAAGCGGTTCGTGACGCAGCGCGCGACGACCATCGGAGGCCAGCGCATCGCCTATACGGCCATCGCCGGCGAGACCTACCTCTACAACCGCGCAGGCGAACCGATAGGCTCGATCTTTTCCTTCACCTATCTGAAGGATGGGCCGCGCGATCCGCATCGGCCGGTGCTGTTCGTCTTCAACGGCGGGCCGGGCTCCGCCTCGCTCTGGCTGCACATGGGCGTAGTCGGCCCACGCCGGGTGGTGCTCGATCGAGAGGTCAATCCCTCCAACGTCCCGCCCTTCGGCGTCGCCGACAATCCCCACAGCCTGCTGGATGCAGCCGACCTGGTCTTCATCGATCCGGTGGGAACCGGCTGGTCCAAGCCGATCGGCAAGGGCGTCCCCGCCGACTTCTGGGGCGTCGACGAAGATGCAGATTCCGTGGCCCAGTTCATCGAGCTGTGGCTCACCGAGCACGGCCGCTGGAACGCCCCCAAGTACGTGATGGGCGAAAGCTACGGATCGATCCGCGCGGCCGTCCTGCCGCGCGCCCTGATGGGCGGGCCGCTCTATGTGGGCCTGATGCGGGGGATCACGCTGAATGGCGTCATCCTGCTGGGCGCCACTCTGGACGCCCGGCCGGGGCAAGGCGGCGCCGCCGACGCCGAGATGCGCCAGGCCCTGCAGTTGCCGGCGCTTGCCGACACCGCGTGGGCCCACGAAAAAATTGACCGCGGCGGCCGCTCGCTGGAGGCCTTCCACGAGGAGGCGCTCGCCTTCGCCAAGGGCGACTATCTGCAGGCGCTGCGCCGGGAGAAGGCCGGCGAGCTCTCGGCCGACGAGCGCGGGCGCGTCGCTTCCCGCCTCGCGGGCTATACCGGCCTTCCCGCCGAAGCCTGGGCGCGGAACCTCAAGCTCTCCGACCAGGAATTCTCCCGCCGGCTGCTCGCCGATCGGGGGCTGCAGGTGGGCGTCTACGACAGCCGCTACACTCTGCCTTTGGCCGGCAGCGGGCACGATCCGGTGGGCGACGATCCGGCCATGGGCCGCTACGTGCCGGGCTTCGTCGCCGCCTTCCACCAGATGGTTCGCGACGACCTGAAGGTGCGGATGGACCGCCCCTACGGCGCCATCGTCTGGAAGGACCTCCTGCCCGCCTGGAACTGGAACCGCACCGGCGTGCCGCCGGGCCAGAGCTTCGCCGTCGACCTGGCCGTCGCCATGCGGCGCAACGAAGCGCTGAATGTGCTCGTCGCCTCGGGCTATTACGACCTGGCGACCCACGCCGCACCCGCCGAACAGGCGCTGGAAGACGCCGGCCTGCCGCGCGAGCGCCTGATGGTGCGCCGCTACGCCTCCGGCCACATGCTCTATATCGGCGACACCGCCGAAGCGTTCGCCGCCGACGTCCGCACCCTGATCGCCCGATCACGCCGCTAGCGAGGACGATGCGGAGCCATCCTTCCAGCGCCCCTCACCCGCTCGCCCAGCCTAGGCCGCAGCGCCCCTACGGCTTCCCCCTCACGAAAGCTCTGACGGCGGCTGCGAACCGGGCCAGGTTCTCCTCGCCGTCATAGACGCCGTGAGGGCCTGGAAAATAGGCCGCAGTCAGTTGCCCGGCCGGGACACCGGCCTGGTCGAGGGTGTAGCGGGCGGCGTAGGCGGGCGTGGTCAGGTCGTAATAGCCGGCCGCCCAGAAGAGCCGCAGGTTCGGATCGTCCCGCATCGCCTCACCGAGCGCCTCGATGGGCTGCTGGTCGCGCTCGTGCCGCCAGGCGGCGTTCACCGAGAAATTCACCCCGTAATAGGGATCTGCGCTGGGGTGCTTCAGCACCTCGGTCAGGTAGCGGCCGACCACCGGCGAGGGTACGGGGCCGATCTCCGCCGGCGTCGGCGGGCGCGCTGCGGGCGCCCCAGGCGCCCGCTTCGGCGCCACGCCCAGGGCCGGGTCGTCGATGGCGCCGTCCTGGCCAGGCTCCAGGGGCGCGGTGACGCGCACGTCCAGCAGGCCGGTGCGCAGGCCCTCCGTCTTCAGGATGTTGAACATCCAGTCGTTCTTCGACAGGCGCAGGCCCTTCTCTTCGATCAGCTCGGCCGGCAGGCCGACCAGGGCGGACATGCGCTCGGCGATCCGTCGCCTCTCCGCCGCCGGCAGGCTCGCGCCCTGGATCAGAGCTTCCACATAGTCGCCGCGCGCGAACCGCACGGCCTCGTCGAACACTTGGTCGACCGTGCGCCCTGCGCGGTCGATCTTGCCGTGGAACCAGGCGCCGGCCGCCATGGTGGGAAGGCTCGCCACATGCGGCATCTCCCGCCCGGGCGTATCGCCGACCAGAGCGACCAGCATGACCCCGTCGAAGGGCAGGTCCTTGGCGAGCTTCACGATCATCGCCGCCCGGGTCGTGCCGTAGCTCTCGCCCATTAGATAGCGCGGCGAGGCCTGGCGGTCGTTGGCTTTCAGCCAATCCTCGATCACCGCCTTCACCGCCAGGGCGTCGCCGGTGGTGGAGAAAAACTCGCCGGCGTCGCCGCCGTCCAGAGGCCGCGAGAAGCCCGTGCCGACCGGATCGATGAAGACCAGATCGGCGGCGTCCAGCGGGCTTTCCGGATTGACGACCCATCCGCCGGCGGCGCGGTCGCCCGGCGCCGTCTTCGTCCGCCTGTAGGGTCCCATGGCCTCCATGTGCAGGGGGGAGGAAGACGCGCCCGGCCCCCCGTTGAAGAGGAAGATCACGGGCCGCGCGGAGGCCGGCCCCGCATCCTCGCGGACATAGGCGATTGTGGTGGCGAGCCCCGCCGGCCGCCCCGCGGAGTCTTTCAGCAGGGTTTCGGCCGCCGTCGCCACATAGCGGACCGGGCGGCCGCCGAACACGCCCCGATGGCGCGTCACGGCCTTGCGCGGCGCGACCGCGTCGGCCTGAACCTCCCCCGACCGCGGCGCCTTCGCCTGCGCCGGCGCAGCGAGGCCGAGCGCGACCGCAGCGATCGCTGCGGTCGAAAGGATGCGGCTTGCCGGTCGGCTCATCGGACGTCCCTCCCCCTCGGATATCCCAAACTTAGGGGCGATCGGCCGGATTGTTCTTCCAATCTGAGGCGGCGGCGCCGGCTGGGCGGCGGGGTCGATCCGCGTTCCGCGACCCGGCCGCATGACTTATGCACCGCAGCGCAAGCGGGCGCATAGCCGCTCACAGAATAGGCGGGGCGACGGGGTAAAATGCAAAGAAACTCCGCAGCCGGCGCCTAAGCTTAGACCCGTCCCATCCATCGGCGGGACGTGCGGGGGCGGACGCCTTGAATTCAGTGCAATCGAGTGGCCTCGCCGCGACCGCGGACCGTTCGGCCGACCCGTTCCAGGCCGCCTCCTACGCCGAGTGGACGCGGCGGGCCTTGCGCGTCCGCGCCGCCGATCCCGACATCGCCGTGCTGTTCGACAGCACTATCGGCGAGCCTGCGGCGGAACTGGCCGCCTTGGTGCGCCAGGCCTTCGCCGATCCGGTGAGCTCCCGCTATGTCAGCGTCTTCGCCGACGGAAACCGGTTTGCGCTGGCCGCGCTCGCACGCCGCTACGGCCTTAAGCCGGACCAGCTCATCGCCACCACCGGCGCGACGGCGGCGCTGTCGCTGGTCCTCCGGAGCCTGCTTCAGCCGGGCGACGAAGTGCTCGCCGAGCAGCCGGGCTTCGACATCCACTCCCGGATGATCGCCGAGGTAGGCTGCCGGCTTAAGACCTTCCCGCGCCCCTCCCCCGCCTTCGGCGTCGACATAGAGGCCGTGCTCGGCCGCATGACGCCGCAGACCAGGGTGGTGCTGATCACCAACCTGCACAATCCGAGCGGCGCCTATCTGGAGCCGGAGGCCATCGTCGCCCTGGCCCAGGCGCTGGCCCCCTCCGGCGCCGTCCTGGTGGTCGACGAGGTCTATGCCGACTTCGCCGCCGACCGGCGGGCGCCGCCCGCAGCCAAGCTGGGCGCCAACGTGATCACGATCTCCAGCCTGACCAAGGTGTTCGGGCTGTTTTCGCTGAAGTTCGGCTGGCTCGCCGCCGACCCGGCCCTGGTCGCGAAGGTCCGCCAAGCCGCGCCCGACGGCGACATCGGCGTCTCCAAGCTTTCGCATGCGGTCGCCGCTCATGTCCTGGAGGCCCCGGAAGCCTTCGAGGCCCACTGGCGCCGCACGCTCTCCGCCACCCGGCCGGCGGTGGTCGCCGCCGCCGAGGCGCTGCGCCGGGAGGGCGTGATCGAGGGCGAGGTCCCGCCCTTCGGCTGCATGTACTTCCCCCGCGTGGTCGGAGTGGAGGACACGATCGGCCTCGCGCGGGAGCTCTTCGAACGCCATCGCGTGCTGGTGGCGCCGGGCGAGTATTTCGGCGCGCCGGGGCATGTCCGGATCGGCTTCGGCGCCGATCCGCCGATGATCGCCCAGGGGCTCGAGCGTTTCGCCGAGGGCCTGCGCGCGCGCCGCTAACCGCCCGCGCCTTCGCCCTGGCAGCGCTCGGCGGGAACGGGGGCCGGCGCGGAATTCTCCTGGCGCAGGTAGAGCATCGGCCGGGAGACGTCGATCACCGCGCGATGCGCCCGCAGGACGTCCTGGCCGACGATGCCGTGGATCGGCGAACGGGTCAGCCGGCCCAGGGATGATTCCAGCTGGGAGAGATCGGCGACCATCACGTGCCGCTGGCGGAGGTCGACCTCGCCGATGCGCAGGCCTTCCACGCCGGCGCGCGTGGCCTGGAGCGCTCCGCCGAGCCCGACCGCGGCCCCGGTTATCCCGCGCTGGGGCGTCAATCCGAATTCCTCGGCATGCGAGCCGTGGACCACGCTGACATTGGCGCCGGTGTCCAGCACGAAGCTGGCGGGCCGACCGTTGAGCTCTCCGTCCACGAGCTGATGGCCGGTGACCAGCTGGCGCACCGGCACGGCGGAGAAGCCCAGGAGGCACATGGCATGGTCCACCGTCCCGGCCTGCTCGGGCCGGTATTCCACGCCGGCGGTCGGCACGGCCAGGCCGTCGCAAGCCGATGCGGCGAAGAGCGCAAGCAGCGCGGCGAGGGCGGAAGGTCTTCTCATGACCTTGGCAATTCCCCCCGCCGCCGGAGGGTTCCGGCCGGGCGACAGGCTGGCTAGCAGGAGGGCTCCCGCCCACGGCGGAGCGGAGCCGCCCGGGCGCGGGTGGCGACCATCACGCCGCGGATCTGAGCGGCCCGCTCGGCCTCGGTGAAGGCCGCCGCGTTCAGGGTGTTGCGCCGCCAGTCGCGGAAGGCCTGCCGCGTCGTCTCGGCCACGGTCTCGGCGTCCAGGCGCACGCGCCAGGCCTCGGCCTCCAGCCGGGCGTGGAGACGGGCGTCCTCGGGACCAAGCCTCGCCGCCTTGGGCGGCGTTCGGCGCAGGGGCTTCACGCCCAGCCGGCCGAGCCCCGGACCGGCCATCCCCTGCGACTCGCCGAACGCCGGGGCCTCGCCTTGCCGGACAAGGCGGGAAGCCAGGGCGCGAAGGATCTGAGGCAGAGGTCGCATGGCCGATAACGCCGATACTCTACCTCGACTGGCGCCGCCCGTCGCTGCGGCGAAGTCGCCCTCAGTTCTCGCGCAGGCGCTCGAAGGTCTTGGGGTGGAAGAAGGCTTCGACGCGATTGCCGTTGGCGTCGTAGCCGTAGACCTCGTAGCAGCCGTTCATCATCTGCAGCTTACGGACGGTCCAGCCCTGCTTCTTCAGCTCCTTCTGCAGCTCCACCATGGGCCGGCGTTCGGCGCGTGGGACCTCGCAGGCGATGTTCCCATGGGCCGCAGCAGCGTCGGCGAGGGCCAGGCCGCCCAGCAGACAGCCAAGGGTAAGAATCTTGCGCATGGCGGGCACCTTGTCTGGAACGGTTCAGGGCGTCGCGGCGGCGACCGGCGCGATCGGCTGGGACGGGTCGGTGACGAAGCCGATCTTGGTGAGGCCCGCCTTGGCCGCCTCGCTCATGACGTCGGCGATCGTTTCGTAGCGCGCCTGGCGGTCGATGCGCAGGTGCAGTTCCGGCGCCGAGTCGCGCGCGCCGGCCGCCGTCATCCGTTCGACCATCTGCGCCCGGTCAATGGGTTCGCCGTCCCAGTACATCTGGCCCGAGCCGTCCAGAGCGAACTGGACATTGGCCGCCTGGGTGGCGTTGGGCGCGCTCTCAGCCTTCGGCAGGTCGACCTTCACCGAGTGGGTGAGCAGCGGCGCAGTGACGATGAAGATCACCAGCAGCACCAGCATGATGTCGACCAGCGGGATGACGTTGATATCGGCCATGGGCGTGCTGTTGCGCCCGCCGCCGAAGCCTCCGAAAGCCACGTTCAGGCCCTCCGCGCGCTGAGTTCGGTCGAAAGCGGCGTCACCGAGGCCTTGGTCTCCTCGACTTTCGAGCCGGTGGCCAGGAAGGCGAAGAGATCGTGGGCGAAGCCGTCGAGCCGGGCCAGGGTCACGCGGTTGGCGCGGACCAGGAAGTTGTAGCCCAGCACGGCGGGGATCGCGACGGCGAGGCCGATGGCGGTCATGATCAGGGCCTCGCCCACGGGGCCTGCCACCTTGTCGAGGGTGCCCGAGCCTGAGATCCCGATGGCCAGCAGGGCGTGATAGATGCCCCAGACCGTGCCAAGCAGGCCCACGAAGGGCGCCGTGGCCCCGATCGAGGCCAGCAGCGTCAGGCCGGATTCCATCTCGGCGGTCTCCTCGTCGATGGTGCGGCGGATGGCGCGGGTGACGAACTCGCCCGCTCCGCCGGCCTCGAACAGCCGCCCGCCGGCGTGGCGCTCGTGGTGGCGGCTGGCGAGGATCGCCTGATGGGCGAGGTTGGAGAACGGCTCGTCCGGCGGCGTCGCCTCCAGCCGCGCGGCCACCTGGTCCAGGGAGGCTGCGTTCCAGAAGAACTTCAGGAAATCGTCGGCGCGGCGACGGGCGCGGCGGCCGGCCACCGTCTTGGTGACGATGATGCCCCAGCTGGCGATGGAGGCGGCCGCCATCAGGACCAGAATCGCCTTGGCGACCAGGTCTGCCTGGGAGAGGAAGTGGCCAAAGCCGAGGGAGGGTTCCATGGCGGGACTCAGCGATCCTTGAGCGAAAATTGCATGGGAACGGCGACCCAGGCCGCCACCGGCCGGTCGCCTTGGGTCGCCGGCGCGAACCGCCAGCGTTTCCTGACGATGTCGAGGGCGGCCGCGTCGAGGTTCGGAAAGCCGCTGGTCTTGTCGAGCAGCACCTGCTCGGGCCGACCATCGGCGCCGACGAGCACTTTCAATTGCACGATCCCCTGCTCGCGCTTGCGACGGGATTCGTAGGGGTATTGCGGCCCGGGATTGTTCAGATAAGCGGCCGTGAAGTTCGGCGGGGTGACGGACGGCGGCCCGGCGGCGGGCGCGCTGGCGGCCGCGGCGCTGGGGCTCGGCGGGGCCGTCGGCTGCGGCGGCGCGGGCCGGACCTGTTCCTCCGGCGGCGGCGCGGTCATGGGCGAGGTCGTCGGGCGCGTCGAAGCGGTCATCCGCACCGGCGGCTCGGGCGGGCGCGGCTGGGGCGGCGGCGGCTCCGCCGGCTGCGGCGCAGGCGCCGGCGTTTCGGAGATCAGCGAGACCATCAGGGCGGGCGCGGGCTCCGGCGTCGCCTGATGGTTGCGGGCGATCAGCAGACCGGCGAGCGCAAGCCCGTGCGCGCCGGCGACCAGCCCCCAGACCGCCAGGCGATGGGGGGCGCGGAGCCGGCTCGCTCGCCGATAGTCCATCGCGCCGGGCGCCGGAAGGGGTGGGCTCCAGGCCGTCATGTCCGCGCCCAACGCCGAAGCAGGTTGTGATAGACGTGGGTGAGCTTCAGGAGGTCGGCGTCCTCCACACCTACGGCGGGGGTCAGCCCCTGCACGGCCTGATCCAGGTCGAACAGCAGGGTGCGTGCGCCCTCGTCGGCGACAAGGCTCTCGATCCAGAAGAACGAGGCGATCCGCGCCCCCCGCGTGACCGGCGTCACTCGATGCAGGCTGCTGGAAGGATAGAGCACCATGTCCCCGGCCGGCAGCTTCACCCGCTGGACGCCGAAGGCGCCTTCGATCTCCAGCTCGCCGCCATCGTACTCTTCCGGCTCGGAGAGGAAGAGGGTCGCCGAAAGGTCGCTGCGGACGGTGAAGTCGCCCGACGGCGCGCGCATCAGGGCGCTGTCCACGTGCGCGCCATAGGTTCCGCCGCCTTCGTAGCGGTTGAACTTCGGCGGGAAGATCTTCCGCGGCAAGGCGGCGGAGATGAACAGCGGATGGGCCTGCACCTTCGCCAGCACGAGCGCGCCGAGGCTCAGCGCCGGCTCCGCCCGGTCGTCGAGCTGCAGGTTGCGCTTCTGGCGACGGGCCACGGCGCCCGCCGTGGCTGCGCCGTCCTGCCAATCGGCGCCGTCCAACCGGGCGCGGAACTGCGCCACCTCGTCCTTGGTGAGGACGGCCGGGATTGCGATCAGCATGAGCGCGCTCCATCGCTTAGGATCTCGGCGGCGCGTATGTCCGCGAGCGTCGCGCAGCCGGCCAGCGCCATGCAGAGCTCCAGCTCCTCGCGCAGCAGCTTGATCATGTGGCCGACCCCCAACGCGCCGGCGACCGCGAGGGCGTAGGCCTGGGGGCGGCCCACCAGCACCGCATCGGCGCCCAGGGCCAAGGCCTTGAAGATGTCGGCGCCGGACCGGATCCCGCCGTCGAACAGCACGCCCGCCCCCTCCCCCACTGCGGCGCGGATGCGTGGCAAGGCTTCCAGGCTCGCCGGCGCGCCGTCCAGCGCCCGCCCACCGTGGTTGGAGACGATGACGCCGGCGGCGCCGCGCCGGAACGCTTCGGCCGCGTCGTCGGGATGCATCACACCCTTGATCCAGACGGGTAAGCCGACGGCGGCGATCAGGCGCTCCACCTCGTCCCAGTCCGGCGCCTGCGCCATCAGCCCCTGCAGGATTCGGCTCTGACCGCCCGCGGGCGTCGGCGGCCGGCGATAGGGCGCAAGATTGGCGGACTCGCAGGCCTCGGGCCGGAAGCCGGCCTGCAGCGCGCGCAGGCTCGGCGCCTGCAGCGGCGTGTCCACGGTGACGACGAGTGCGGCGTACCCCGCGGCCTTGGCGCGGCGGGCGAGGTCCAGCGTCGCCCGGGGCTCGGGCTGGACATAGAGCTGGAACCAGCGATCCGGCCCCGCGGCCGCGGCGATCTGCTCCAGGCTGCAGGACGACAGGGTGCTGACGACGAACCCCGTCTCCGTCGCGCCGGCCCCGCGCGCGGTCTCGATCTCGCCGCGGGGGTGGTAGAGCTTCTGGTGGGCGAGCGGCGCCAGCAGGATCGGATGCGGCCGGACGCGGTCGGGCAGCGAGACTTGGGTATGCCCCCCGTCCACGCGCCTCAGCATCCGGGGCGTGATCGCAACCGCCTCGAAGGCGGCGCGGCTGCGGCGCAGGGTCAGTTCCTCGCCCGAGCCGCCGGCCAGGTGGGCGAAGACCTCCGGCGGCAGCGCCTGTTCGGCCAGGCGCTCATAGTCCAGGGCGCATCGCACCTCGGCGGGGATCCGCCCGGCCTCGACGGGCGCAGGCCCCGGCCCGTTCACGACACGCAGACAGGCCGGGGGCGCCCCCGGCCTGCTCCGCATCCGCGATGGGCGGGATCAGAACTCATAGGTGAAGGTCAACCGGGCGTTCCGCCCGTCGCCCTTGTAGAGGAAGGCCCCCGACCGGTACGCGGCGATGTAGTACTCCTTGTCGGTGACGTTGCCGATGTTCAGCCGCGCCTCCAGGTCCCGGTTGATCCGATACGCCGCGAAGAGGTCGAGCACCGTGTAGGCCGGGATCGGCTGGGTGTAGCCCGAGGCGTTGAACCCTGCGGCGCTGTCGGGCTGACCGGCGTAGCGCTTGCTCTCGTACTTCACCGCGCCGCCGAAGTAGAAGTCTTCGGTCGCCTGGTAGCGCGCCTGCAGCGAGGCCGACTGGTCGGCGAAGTTGCTGAGCACCTTGCCGACGTTGGCCGGGGTGGCGGAGGCGAGGATCTCGCTTTCCATGAAGGTGACGCCGCCCTCGAGCGTCAGCTTCTCGGTCACCTCGCCGACGATCCCGAGCTCGATCCCCCGCACGCGGTTCTTGCCGGTGTTGAAGGTGCCCACGGCGCTGTAATCGGCGCCCTCCATCACGTCGGACTTGGTGGTCTGGAAGAGGGCTGCGGTCAGCAGCAGGCGCTCGTCGAAGACGTTCCACTTCGTGCCGATCTCGAAGTTCTGCGACCGCTCGGGCTTCGCGCCGGCCACGCGGCCGTTGAAGATCACCGTGCCGCCATAGCCGCTGCTGGTCCCCACGTCGGATTCGCCGCCGTTGATGTCGGCCGCGGTCGACCAGCTGGCGTAGATCATGCCGGCCTCGGTTAGCTTGTAGGTCACGCCGAACAGGCCGTTCCACAGGGTGTCGGAATAGTCGTAGCGGGCCTGGGCCAGCGTATTGGTGTTCTGGGTCCCCAGATCGAAGTCGAACCATTCGGCCCGGACGCCGGCGAAGACGGTCAGCCGGTCGGTCAGGTCGAAGGTGTCCATCACATAGGCCGAGGTGGTCTTCACCGCCCAGTCGATGTCCCACGGCCCCTTGACGATCTGGCGGTTCATCAGGGTGTTCAGGCCGTTGACCACCGCGCCGGAAGCCGTGTGGGCGCAGAAGCTGTTATACGCCGTCGCGTTGTTGCCGGTGGCGCAGTTGAAGGCGCCGGCGTTGGTCACGCGAAAGACGCCGTTCAGGACCTGATGGTCGGTGTATTCCAGGCCGATCACCAACTCATGGGTCCGGCCGAACAGCTCGGCGTCCCAGAAGAGGTTGGTCTGGTTGGCGAAGTACTCGACCTCCTGCCAGCCCTGGTGGGTGGAGAGGCTCGCAGCCGGATAGGACCCACCGGGCCCGCCCGCCGCGGTGGTGATCTGGCGCGCGCCGGTCACCACGTAGCGGTTGTCGGATTCGCCGTAGCGCATGAGGTTGGAGATGCGCAGGTTGGGCGCGAACTCGTACTTCAGGCGGGCCGTGAAGGTGTCGACATCGGACTTCAGGAAGTCCTGGGCCTGGGCGTAGACCGGTACGTGGCTGGCGGGGCGTCCGGCCACCAGGTAGCCGCCGAGGTCGGGCAGGTCCGAAGCGCGCAGGCCGTAATAGTCGAGCGTCAGGCTGAACTGGTCGGTCGGCGAATAGAGAGCCGAGAGCGCCAGGCCCGTGCGCTCGCGGTCGGCCGGGGCGCGGTCCGGAACTTCCTCATAGGCGTAGAGGGCGTTGGCGCGAACGGCGAAGCTGTCGCCGAACGAGCGGTTCACGTCGAGCGTCGCGCGCAGGTGCTGATCGGTTCCGACGCCCAGCGTCGCCTTGCCGAAGTTGAAGGCGGTGTTGGCCTGCTTGGTGATGGCGTTGATCGCCCCGCCCGCCGTGCCGCGGCCGGCGAAGGTGGAGTTCGGACCCTTGGAGATCTCCAGCTGCTCGATGGCGAAGCTCTCGCGCGTGGTCATGCCGGGGTCGCGCATCCCATCGACGAAGACGTCGCTCCGGGCCTCCTGGCCACGGATGATGTAGCGGTCGCCGAAGGCGTTGCCGTTCTCTCCGGTGCCGATGGTGATCCCAGGCTGGGCGTCGAGGATGCGGGCGAGGTCGGTGTAGCCGGAATCGGCGATCTGGGCGCCGGTCAGCACCTGGATCGTCTGGGGCGTCTCGGCGAGCGGCCGGGTGCGGCGCTCGTCGCCGGACGTGCGGGCCTTGTAGGGCACGCCGACCTCGGCGTTGGGATTGGGGTCGATGGCGGTGTCTTCCACCTTCACCGTCGCCAGCTGGGCGGCGTCCTGAGCCTGCACCGCGCCGGGCATCAGCATGGCGGCCGACAGGCCGAGCACGGCGGCGCCCGCGGCGCGCGGCGGCGCGCTCGCCCGGGACGTGCGAAGGCTGGGCAGGCTCGAAACACTCATATGGTCATCCCCCTGTTCGGCCGGTCGCGGCCACGGCAGGTGGAGGTGCTATTGCGAGTTATCCGCAGTTGCAACGGATAATTTGAGCCTAATTCTCATTTGCTCGCGAGGGTGGCGCCTGAAGGCGGTGACCGACCGCTCAAAGAGGCGCCCGCGCAGAACCCTTCCACACGGGAGCCGTTGAGCCGCAGCCAGACAGGAGCAACCGCCCAATGCCCGACGCCCCCCGCCAAGATCCCCCCGGCTCCGACCGCCGGCTGGAGCCCGCCGCCGATCATGGAGAGGAGACCTATCGCGGCTCCGGCAGGCTCGCTGGCCGCGCGGCTGTGATCACCGGCGGCGACAGTGGAATCGGCCGTGCGGTGGCCATCGCCTACGCCCGGGAAGGCGCAGACGTGCTCATCGCCTATCTGGACGAGCAGGAAGACGCCGACGCCCAGGACACCGCACGGCGGGTCGAGGAGGCCGGCCGAACGTGCGTCTTGATGCGGGGCGATCTGGCCGACCCTGCGCACTGCCGCGCGGTAATCGCCCGCGCCGTCCAGGCCTTCGGCCGCATCGACATCCTCGTCAACAACGCCGCGTTCCAACGCACCTACGAGACGCTCGAGGACATTCCCGACGAGGAGTGGGACTACACCTTCCGCACAAATATCGGCGCGATGTTCCACCTGTGCAAAGCCGCCGTGCCGCACATTCCGCCCGGCGGCTCGATCATCAACACCAGCTCGATCCAGTCGGACAACCCCAGTCCGATGCTGCTCGCCTACGCGGCGACCAAGGGCGCCATATCGAACTTCACGGCGGGTCTCGCCCAGCTCCTCGGGGAAAAGCAGATCCGCGTGAACGCCGTCGCGCCGGGACCGATCTGGACGCCGCTGATCCCCTCGACCATGCCGGAAGAGAAGGTGAAGTCGTTCGGGAAGGACACGCCCCTTGGCCGGCCGGGACAGCCGAAGGAGCTTGCCGGGATCTTCGTGCTGCTCGCCTCCGAGGAGGGCGCCTACATGAATGGCGGCGTCTATCCGGTGACCGGAGGCCGGCCGATGCTTTGAGCCGAAGCTGCCGGATCGCGCCGCCTCAGTTCGAAAGCAGGGCGACGGGAAACTGGGCGAAGAGGCGAGCCGCCTTGACGGCCCCGTCCCCTATTTCCTCCGTGGCGCCGAGCCGATCCCGCCACCGGCCCCGCCCAGACTCCGGCGTCAGGATCTCGGTGTCGCCCCACCAGTCGGCCGAGGGGGTCGGACGTTCTCTGCCGATTGCGCCGTCCGCGCACCGCAGCGCCGCCGCTGCGAGGACGAGATCGTCTCCGCGTCGCCGGGCGAAGGCGATCACCGAGCCGGCGCGCGCGCCTCGCACCGTGAGCGGGCGATAGTCGCCGCTCGCGAAGAGAGCCGGCTTCTCGGCCCGCAACCGCAGGGCCGCCGCAATCACGGCCTGTTTGACCGCGCCGCTCATCCAGTCGGCCATGAGCGCGTCCGGCGCGGCGCGGCGCGACAGGGCGGCGTCGCGGCTCGAAAAGTCGACCGGGCGACGGTTGTCGGGATCTACGAGGCTGAAGTCCCAGAACTCCGCGCCTTGGTAGGTGTCGGGGACACCTGGCGCAACGCACCGCAGGAACGCCTGGCTGAGCCCGTTGAGCGCCCCGGCCGGCGCGATCTTCCGCACGAAGGCGATCAGTTCGGCCCGGAATGTGGAGCCCGGCGCAAGGATCGCATGTACGAAGCTGCGGCAAAGCTGCTCATAGGCCTGGTCGGGCGAGACCCAGGAGGAGCGCAGCTTGGCCTCCCGCAGCGCCTTCTCCAGCCAGCCGCAGATCCGGTCGCGGAACGCCGCCAGCCCCCCCTCCCGGTCCGCAGCAAGATCGAGCGGCAGGGCGCCGGTCAGCATCTGATAGATGGCGTACTCGTCCGCCGGGTCGATCCCGTCGCTGAAGCGCTTGTTCAGCGCCGACCAGCGCCTGGCGTGGGCGATCCAGTCCTCCGGGATCTCGCTTAGGACCGCCAGGCGGGCGCGGACGTCTTCGCCGCGCTTATGGTCGTGGGTGGCGGTGGCGAGCATTGCGGCGGGATAGGCCTTTGCCCGTTCTAGAGAGGCCGCATGGAAGTCGCCCAGATCTGCGGCCAGCCTGCCTGGGTCGAACCCCACGTCATTCCGCGAAAGCAGCCGGCTGTACCGATAGAAGGCGGTGTCCTCCACCGCCTTGGCCGAGACCGGCGCGCTCAGCTGCTGGAACCGCCGAACCGCCTCGAGGCGCGCCTCGGCCGTTCCGGGCCCCTCCCCTGCCAACCAGGCGATGAGCTGGTCCAGAACAGGCCCTTCGCCGGCCCCCGCCACGGCCTTGGCCCTGTCGGCGGCGGCGCTCAGCAGCGCGCGGTCGGACAGAGCAGCCCCGTCGCCCGCGCCATAGGTTCGATAGGCCGGAAAGACGCTGAGCAGGGTGACGAGACCGCGCCGCAGCGCCGCGAGGCTGAAGTCGCGGGTGGCGATGTCCGCGCGGGCAAGCCGGTGGAAGGCCGCGCTTACGGCGTCCAGCTGCCCGGCGAATGCGCCGTTGACAACCTCGTGGCGCGCGGTCCGCTCTTCGGCCTCGAAGTCCTCCGAACGGCGCCCGACCTCCGCCCAGTAGCGGGTCAGCGGCTCACCGCCTCGCGGGTCGTGCAGCAGGGCGGCGACCTCGTTCATGAAGTCGTAGCCGGTCGTCCCGTCGCAGAGCCAGTCGGGCGGCAGCCGCTCGCCAGGCGCCAGGATCTTCTCCACGACGAAATAGGCGGGACCGGCAGGCGACCCTGCCGGCCGCTGCGGCTCCAGCGCCTCAAGGCGTGCGCGAACCTCGCGGCAATAGCGCCCGGGGTCGGCCAGGCCGTCGACGTGGTCGACCCGCAGCCCGTCGATCAGACCCTCGGCATAGAGGCGCAGCGGCAAGGCGTGCAGGGCCTCGAAAACTTCGGGGCGGTCGGTGCGCAGGCCGGCCAGTTCGGTGATGTCGAAGAAGCGTCGCCAGTTGATCTCGTCACCCGCTGTCCGCCACCACGCCAGCCGGAAGTTCTGGCGCTCCAGAAGATCGTGCAGACGCGCGCGTCCGGGCTCCGTGGCGGGGTCGAACCGCCGTATGCCCTCGGCCAAGACCGCTTGGCGGTCCTGCGGTCGGATCGGGAAGCGGTGGCGGCCGTAGGCGACGGCGGCCAACTGGCCATCGGGACCGGACTCCAGCCGGATATCGCCAGCCGCGAGCGCCTGGCCGTAGGGCGCGCCCAGGAACGGCGCCAGCACCTTGCCGTGCAGCGCCGCATCGGCCGGACGCCAGTCGATGTCGAAGAAGGCGGCGTAGGCGCTGGCCTCGCCATTCTCCAGCACGTCGAGCCACCACCGATTGTCGTCGCCGCCGACGGCCATGTGGTTGGGCACGATGTCGAGAATGACGCCGAGCCCTTCGGCCCGAAAAGCCCGGGCCAGCTCGCGGAACGCCTCCTCCCCGCCGAGTTCCGGATTGACCATCGTCGGGTCGACCACGTCATAGCCATGGGTGGAGCCTGACCGCGCCTTGGCGATGGGCGAGGCGTACAGGTGACTGATCCCGAGACGGGCGAGATAAGGCGCCAGCGGAACCGCATCGGCGAAGGTGAAGCCGGCGTGGAACTGCAGGCGATAGGCGGCTCGCGGGATCACGACGCCCGCCGTTCGTTGAGCGCGACGCTGCGCGCTTCACCCTCTGGCGTCGCGAACAGCGCCTCCGGCTCGGCGGGCAACCGCCGCCGCCAGTTCGGATGCTCGTCAAGTGTGCCGGGCAGGTTTGGCTGCTCCTCCAGGCCAAGCAGATCCTCCACGGGCAGGATCGCCAGCTTCGACGGCGACGAGGCGACGAACGCAAGGCCAGCTTCAACCGCCGGCGCGGCGTCGCTTTCGGGCGGCTCGCTCCCGGAGGCGCAGCCCGCGGCGACGCAAGCCTGCCAAAGCTTGCGCCGGTCGGCCGCGCGGCCACGGCGCGCCTCCGCCTCGCTTTCGAACTCACCTTTGCGGCCGAGTTTCACCTGCCAGTCGATGTCGCGCCCGCGCCACCAGCCCGCCAAGGTGGGCAGGTCGTGCGTGGAGGTCAGCGCCGCGGCTTCGGCGCTCCAGCTCTCGGGAGGGGTGAAGCCTCCCGTCTCCGTCCGTTCGAACCAAAGCACGCGCATGCCCATGACGCCCCGGTCGTCGAGCGCGTCGCGGAAGCCGTCGGGAACGGTGCCGAGATCTTCGCCCACCACGACCGCCCGAGCGCGAACGGATTCGAGCGCGATCAAACGCAGCAGGTCCTCGAACGGGTAAGTCAGATAGGCGCCTTCGGTGGGACCGGCCCCATGCGGCGTCAGCCACAGGCGCCGCAGACCCATGACGTGGTCGATCCTCACGCCGCCCGCATGGCGCATGGCGGCCCGCAGGACGGCCAGGAACGCTTCATAGCCGCTGTGCATCAGGGCATGGGGCGAGAAAGCCGCGATCCCCCAGTCCTGGCCTTCGGCCTGGAAGAAGTCTGGCGGCGCGCCGATGCTCACGCCCGGCAGCAGGTCCTGCGGACGCGACCAGGCGTGGCTGCCGCCGGCGTCCATTCCCACAGCGATGTCGGTGATCAGGCCAAGCGCCATACCAGCGGCTTTCGCCCGGCGCTGAGCGGCGGCGAGGCTGCGGTCGGCGAGCCACTGTAGAAAGATGTGGAACTCGACCTCGGCGGCGTTTTCACGCGCAAAAGCCGTAACCTTCGGGCTGCGCGCGTCTCGAAACGGCTCTGGCCAGGCCGGCCATCCGCCCCCGCCGGTTTCTTCGAAGAACTTCCCATGCAGAGCCTCGAACCGTGCATGCCCCTCCAGGTCGTCGCCGCCTGCGGCGCGAAACGCCTCGAAGTCGCCGCGACGGCCATCGGCGGTGGCGCGGAAGCGCTCGTAGAAGGCCCGCAGAGCCGCGAGGCGCTCCGGGATCGCTTCACGCCACTCGATGAGGTCCCCGCCCGAGGCGCCAGGCGCCAATCCCTCGACGAAAACGGCGGAAGGGTCGGCATAGAGAACGTTCAAAAAGAGGCGTGTGGACGGCGCGTAGGGCCCAAACCGCTTCGCATCGGCGGCGAACAGCGCATGGACAGGACTGATCGCTACGGCGTCGGCGCCCCGCTGGGCTGCGACTTCCGCAAACTCTCCGAGCACGCCGAAATCGCCGAACGGCTGCGGCGTCCGGCCCCGCAGAGCATAGACCTGAACGGCCGGCGCCCATATGCGCCGCCCCGGCGCGGCGTCATCGACAGCGAAGGCCCGCCTCGGCGCGATGGCCAGCGTGATCTCCCGCCCGCCGATCTCCAGCCGATGATAGCCGGCCTCGTCGATCGAGAGCGACGCGCCCTCGACCATCAGGTCCCGCACCTCCCCGCTTTCGAGAGAGAGCCGCGCAGGCCCTTGCAGGCCAAGGTCGATTGGCCGCCCGACATCGCCCGTGACGAAGGCGCGGAGGGCGCGGGCCCGTTCGGCCAGGCGCCTCCGGCTCTCGGCGATCTCCTTAAGGCTCCCAGCGGGGAGCCCCAGGGCGGCCAGGATCGCCCGAAGGCTTTCCGCCGCGACGGTCTGGGGCTGGCCGGAGGCGTCTTCCCATTCCACCAGGACGCCCGCTTCGACCGCCAGGGCCTGAAGTTCCCGGTCGCTCACGTGCCGGTCTCCAGCCAGGCGACAAGGGTCGCCGGCGCAAGCTCGCGGGCGGGCCCCTGGGCGCCGACAACCGCCAGCGGCTTCGCCTCCGGCCGCCGGACGAGGCGCACGGGCGCGGAGCCGAGATTGAGCGCCAAGGTCAGCCGCGCGCCGTCTTCCGCCCGCCATCGCGCGATGACGGCGGCCGGGCCGATGGCCTCCGCCCGTTCGATCCGCAGGCCGCTCAGGCGCGGCGCGATCTCGGCGGCTCGAATGTGAAGCAGGTCGCGGTACAGCCGCCGCCAGTCGGCCGCGTCCGGGCCGGGCTCAGGTCTGGAGCGCTCGAACGTCTCCGGGGCGTTCGGATCCGGGATCTGCTCGCGCATGGCCGGATCTGCAAACTGCGGGAAACTGGCGAACTCCGAGCGCCGGCCTTCCCGCACCGCCTGTCCGAGTTCCGGGTTGTGATCGGTGAAATAGAGGAAGGGCGTCTGACTGCCCGTCTCCTCGCCCATGAAGATCATCGGGATCTGAGGCGCCAACAGCGTGAGCGCGACGGCGGCCCGCAGAGCCTTCGGATCGGCGAGCGTCGTCAATCGCTCGCCCAGGGCGCGGTTGCCGATCTGATCATGGTTCTGGACGAAGTTGACGAAGGCTGTCGGCGGCAAGTGCTTGCTGGGCGTGCCGCGGGGTTCGCCCTTTCGGTGTCTGGACGGCTCGCCCTGATAGATGAAGCCTTCGGCGAGCGCCCGCGCCAGCCGTTCAGCCGGCTTGTCGGCATAGTCGCGGTAGTAGCCCCCGTCCTCTCCGGTCAGCATCACGTGCAGCACGTGATGGACGTCGTCGTTCCACTGCGCGTCGAAGTCGCCGGCCAGGTGGTCGGCGAGGTTGTCGTCGTTTTCCAGGATGAGATGCACGTGGCGGTCGGGTCCCGCGGCGGCGCGTACGGCCGCGCCCATCTCGTCGATCCAGTCGCGTTCCGAAATGGCGTGGACCGCGTCGAAACGCAGGCCGTCGAAGCGGTACTCCTGAATCCAGTAGAGGGCGTTCTCGATGAAGAACCGCCGAACCTCCGGACGCCGGAAGTCGATGGCCTCCCCCCAGGGCGTTTTCAGGTCGCTGCGGAAGACGTCCGGGGCGTAGGCGCTCAGATAATTCCCGTCTGGACCGAAGTGATTGTAGACCACGTCCAGGAAGACCATCAGCTCCAGTTCGTGGGCGCGGTCCACGAGAGCCTTCAGGTCCTCGGGTGTTCCATAGGCGCAGTCGGGGGCGAAGGGCAGCACGCCGTCATAGCCCCAGTTGCGGCCGCCGGGGAACTCGGCGATCGGCATCAGCTCTACGGCCGTAATCCCAAGCTCCTTCAGGGCGGGCAGCTGCTCGGCGAGACCCTGGAACCCGCCCATGAGGCCAGGGTGAAGCTCGTAGATCACGGCCTCTTCCCAAGGTCGGCCGCTCCAGCCGGGCGTGCGCCATTCATAGGCCCGGGGGTCGATCACCACGCTCGCCTCGTGGGCGTCGCCCGCCTGACGCCGAGAGGCCGGATCGGGAACGGCCAGGCCGCTGTCGAGGCGATAACGATAGCGCGCGCCGGCTCCACAAGGCGCTTCGGCTTCGAACCAGCCGCCCGCGAGGCTGCGCATCGGGATGCGCTCCAGGCCCTCCACCTCGAGCATCACGGCGCGGCGCGCCGGCGCCCAGAAGCGGAACCGCGTGCGTGCATCCTCCAGCACCGTGGCCCCGAACGGCAGCTCGTGGGCGAAGCGCTCGGTCTGGTGCGCAGGCTCCGGCGAGCTGGCGAGCAGGATCGCGCTCTGGGCGGGAACTTCGAGATGATCGGTGCTGAGCGCACTCTCCGGGGTGTCTGGACGACTGCTGTCGGCCAGGATGCGGGTTCCGACCAACGGATGCGGCAGGGTGAAGACCAGCGGATCGGGCGAGGCGTTGAGCACGAGCATCACCAGATCGGTTCGCCCGTCTTCGCGCGTGGCGGCCCGACGCATGACAAGGGCGTGCGCTTCCGGGTTCTGCCAGTCCTCCGGCGAAAGCCGGCGCCCGCGCTCATCGAACCAGTCCAGGTCCAGCACGCCGGGCGCCAGCTCCTCGCGTCCGTGGAGAAATTGCGGAGGCCTTAGCGCCGGGTGTTCCTTGCGCAGGGCGATCAGGCGGGAGACGAAGCGGATCAAGGCCTCGCCTTCCGGACTGCGGGCCTGTTCCCAATCCAGCCAGGAAATCTCGTTGTCCTGGCAGTAGGCGTTGTTGTTTCCCTGCTGGGTGCGCCCGAACTCATCGCCGGCCAGCAGCATCGGGGTGCCCATGGCGGCGAACACGGTCATGAGCATCGAGCGCTGCACACGACCGCGAACCGCCAGGATCTCGGGATCGTCGGTCCCGCCCTCTACGCCCCAGTTGCAGGTGTAGTTTTCGCCGTGCCCGTCGCGATTGTCCTCGCCGTTGGCCTCATTGCGCCGCTCTTCGTAGGCCGTGACGTCCGCCAGCGTGAAACCGTCGTGGGAGGCGGCGTAGTTGATTGAGGCCCAAGGCCTGCGTGCGCGCCTGTCGAACAAGTCGCCTGAGCCTGAAAGCCGTGCGGCCATATCGGGCCGCATCCCCGGATCGCCGCGCCAGAAGCGGCGGACCCCATCGCGGAAACGGTCGTTCCACTCGGCGAAGCTCGGAGGATGATGACCGAGCTGATAACCGCCGGGGCCGATATCCCACGGCTCGGAGATGAGCTTCAGCCTCTGCAGGACGGGGTCCTGCCGCAAGACGTCGAAGAAGCCGGCTTCCGGATCGAAACCATACCGTTCCCGCCCCAGGGTGACCCCAAGATCGAACCGGAAACCGTCAATGCCGAAGGATGTCGCCCAGTACCGCAGGGAGTCGGCGACCAGTTGCAGCACCCGCGCGTGCGACAGGTCCACAGTATTGCCGGTGCCGGTGTCGTTGACGCAGTAGCGGGGCTCGTCGTCGACCAGGCGGTAGTAGGTGGCGTTGTCCAGCCCGCGGAAGGAAAGGGTGGGGCCGCGTTCGCTCCCCTCTGCGGTATGGTTGTAGACGACGTCTAGGATCACCTCGATGCCGGCGGCGTGCAGCCGGCGCACCGCCATCCGCAGCTCGTTATGGTCGCCCGTGGAGAGGTAACGCCCCTCCGGGGCGAAGAAGCTCAAGGTGTTGTATCCCCAATAGTTGGAGAGCCCCTTCTCCTGCAGCACGCGGTCCTGCACGTAGGCGTGGATCGGCAGGAGCTCGACGGCGGTGACGCCGAGCCGCTGCAGATATTCGATGGTTTTCGGGTGCGAGAGCGCGGCGAAAGTCCCTCGCTCCGGCGGCAGGACCTCGTCGAAAAGCTTGGTCAAACCGCGCACGTGGCACTCGTAGATCACCGTCTCCGACCAGGGCGTGTTCGGCCGCTTGTCGCCGCTCCAGTCGAAGGTGTTGGCCATCACCACGCCCTTGGGCATGGCGGGCGCGCTGTCGCGGCGGTCGAAGGTCAGGTCGGCCCGAGCCGAATTGACGCGATAGCCGAACAGCGCGTCGGTCCACCGAAGTTCGCCCGCCACACCCTTCGCATAGGGGTCGAGAAGCAGCTTGTTGGGATTGAACCGATGGCCTTCCAGGGGGGCGTAGCGGCCGTAGGCGCGATAGCCGTAGAGTAGGCCCGGCTTGGCTTCGGGGAGATAGCCGTGCCAGACCTCGTCGGTGCATTCGGGCAGTTCGTAGCGGGAGATCTCCCGCCGGCCCGTCCGCTCGAAGACACAAAGCTCGATCTTCTCGGCATGGGCGGAGAACACGGCGAAGTTCACGCCCAGGCCGTCGAACGTCGCTCCGAGGGGATAGGGAGAACCGCCCTCGAGACGATCAGGCAAGATGATCAAGCAACAGTCCCTTCATAGCGCAGGACGATCGCGCCGAGGGGTGGAAGGACCAGGCTCAGCGAGTTCGGCTGACCCTGACAGGGGGCCGGCTCGGCATGAACTTCTCCGCCGTTGCCGACGTTCCCGCCGCCGTAGTCGGCGGAGTCGGTATTTAGAACCTCCCGCCAAAGACCAGCCTTTGGCGCACCGATCCGGTAGGCGTGGCGCGGCTCGGGCGTCATGTTCGCCACGAAGATCAGCGGGGGCGAGGCGTCCGCCGCCTGCCGAAGATAGGCCAGGACGCTGGCGGTCGGATCGTTGGCAAGCCACTGGAAGCCCTCCGGCCGGGCGTCCGTCCGGTGGAGCGCGCGTTCCTCGCCATAGAGACGGTTGAGGTCGCGGACCAAGCGCTGAACGCCCGCATGGTCGCCTTGGGCCAGCAGATCCCAGGGAATCTCGGCGTCGTGGTTCCACTCCGACTCCTGGCCAAGTTCGCCGCCCATGAAGAGCAGCTTCTTGCCCGGATGGGTCCACATGAACGCCAGGTAGGCGCGAAGATTGGCGAACTTCCGCCAGCGGTCGCCGGGCATTTTGCCCAGCAGCGAGCCTTTGCCGTGCACCACCTCGTCGTGGGAGATCGGCAGGACGAAGTTCTCGGTGAAGGCGTAGACGAGGCCAAAGGTCATCTGGCCGTGGTGCCAGGATCGATAGACCGGATCCCGCTCCATGTAGGACAGGGTGTCGTGCATCCACCCCATGTTCCACTTGTAGGAAAAGCCCAGTCCGCCTTCTGAGACAGGCGCCGAAACGCCCGGCCAGGCCGTCGACTCCTCGGCGATGGTGACCGCGCCCGGACACCGCTCGGCGATCACGCCGTTCAAGCGGCGTAGGAACTCGATGGACTCGAGATTTTCCCGCCCGCCGTAACGATTGGGCACCCACTGACCCGCCTCGCGGCTGTAGTCGCGGTAGAGCATCGAGGCGACCGCATCGACGCGTAAGCCGTCGATGTGGAAGGTCTCCAGCCAATAGAGGGCGCTGGCGATCAGGAACCCGGAAACCTCGCGCCGACCGAGATTGTAGATCAGCGTGTTCCAATCCTGGTGGAAGCCTTCCCGCGGGTCGGCGTGCTCGTAGAGGGCGGTCCCATCGAACTCCGCCAGGCCATGCGGATCGGTCGGAAAGTGCGCCGGCACCCAGTCGAGGATCACGCCGAGTCCCGACCTGTGGCAGGCGTCGACGAAACGGGCGAAGCCCTCGGGCGCTCCGAACCGGGCGCTGGGGGCGAACTGCGACAGCGGCTGATACCCCCACGATCCGCCGAAGGGGTGCTCCATGATCGGCAGCAGCTCGACGTGGGTGAAGCCGAGTTCGCTGGCATAGGGGATCAGCCGCTCGGCCAAGGCGTCCCAGTCGATCACGCCGTCGGGCCGCCCCTGCGGCCGAAGCCAGGATGCGGCGTGCACCTCATAGATCGCCATCGGGGCGTCCGGGCGTTGCCGAGCGCCCCTCTCGGCCATCCAGTCGGCGTCGGTCCAGTTGAAGCGCCAACTCGGCGCGACAATCGACGCCGTGGCCGGGGGCGCTTCGGTCATTCGGGCCAGCGGGTCGGCCTTGGCCGGCAGCGTCTGCCCGCCCGCCCCGACGATCTCGAACTTGTAGCGCTCCCCAGGCCGAAGACGCGGCACGAACAGTTCCCACACGCCCGCCGGATGGCGCAGCCGCATGGGATGCCGGCGGCCGTCCCAGGCGTTGAAGTCGCCGACAACGGAGACGCGCCGGGCGTTCGGAGCCCAGACCGAGAACCCCACGCCCTCGACGCCCTCATGGGTCAGGGGCTGAGCGCCCATGCGCTCGGCAAGCTTCCAGTGCGCGCCTTCCAGGAAGAGATGGAGGTCCAGATCACCGAGCAGGAGGCCGAAGGCGTAGGGATCCTCGGTTTCCTGCACGCCGTCCGGCCAGTGGATACGCAGCACGTAGGCCCCCTCGCCGGCGATACGGCCGGCAAACAGGCCAGGCGCCTCTTCGCGCAGTTCGATGGCGTCATGTCCGAGCGCCGCCACTTCGACCCGTCCCGCGCCCGGCTGGAAGGTCCGGACAAGTCGCCCCTCCGCGTCGCGGTGAGGCCCCAGGAAGGCGAAGGGATCGGTGATCCGCCCCTCCATCAGGGCCGCGGTCAGGGCGTTGAAATCGGAGGTCCAGGCGTTCATGCGGACGATCCTCCCGTCAGTCGGGCGGCGACGGCGGCCAGGCCCCGGGCGGGCACGCCGATCCAGCCAGGGCGGTTGGCCGCCTCATAGGCGACCTCGTAGGACGCTTTCTCCAGAAGGAAGAGGTCGAGCAAACCCGGGGGAATGGCGCCGCCGCCCTCTTGATAGCCCTCCAGGAAGGCGTCGGCCGCAAGCGCCCGGAACTGCTCGAGCACGGCGGAGGCGCGCTCTGCCACCTCCGACCCCATGGCTTCGATGGTCTTCTCGGCCATCGCCGCGGCGTAGTCGAAAGACCGCAGAATCCCCGCCACATCGCGCATGGGGCTCGTCTTGGCGCGCCGCGCCTCCAGGCTTTTGGCCGGTTCGCCCTCGAAGTCGATGAACCGGACCTCGCCGCCGGCCACGAGGATCTGGCCAAGGTGGAGGTCTCCATGCACCCGGGTCACCGGCGTTCCCAAGCCTCCCCGCGCAAGCTCGTCGACCTTCGCCCGCAAGGCCTCCTGGGCGGCGAGGAGCGGCTCAATGACGGCTCGCAACTCGCCCAGGCGTTCGTTCTGGGCGAGCACGCCCAGCGCCGCCGACAGCTCGTGCGAGACCTGGGCGCGCCACCCCTCCACCACCGCCTCGTCGGCAGCCTGTGGGGCGAAGGCGGGGTCGTCGGTGGGGAGCGCCAGGGTCGCGTGCATTTCGGCCAGGCTCTGGCCCAAAGTCCGCGCGAAGGCGGCGTAGGAGGCGAACGCCGTCTCCCCGCCAGACGCCACCGCGTGGTCGTCGATCGCCCGGTGCAGATATTCGAGGGTCCAGCCCCAGCCGTCGCCCTGATTGTAGACGAAGCCCTGCACGACCATCAGCGTATGGGGCGTTCCCTCCGGCCCCAGACGCCGCACCTCGCCCATCAGCGGCGGGATGTGAGGGAAGCCGCGTTCGGTGAGAACCCGAGTCATCTCCGCTTCCGGATGGACGCCTGGCGTCACCTTGCGCAGCAGCTTCAGAACCGCCTTGCGGTCGACGATCACCGAGCTGTTGCTCTGCTCGGCGCCCGACCATTCGATCTGAGGGTCTTCGCCAAGATCGAATGCGGCCGTCGCGTCGAACTGCAGCTCCCCATGCGGGGTCAGAAGGCGTGCATGGTTGCGCAGGCCCTCCAGGACGGCCCGAACGAACTCGGAGGTCATGAAGGCGTCGGTCAGGTCCCCGACCCGCGGGCCGCGACGAACCCGCGCCAAGGCGAGGTTGTGCGCAAAGGGATCGTTCAGGTCGTCTTCCCACACCACACCCAAGGGCAGGGTGTAGATGGCCGAACCCGCCGTCGTGGCGAGCTCGACCTCGGCCAGAACCTGGTCGACGCCCCCCGGCAGCGGCGAGAAGTGGAGCATCTTGGCGGATGCGAAAGCCGCATCCTTGCCCTGGAACCACCGGCGCGCCGGCGCCCAGGCCGGCAGGATCTCTTGCTCCAGGACATGCCGATGAGGGGCCGTCAGAAGGGACGCGACGCCGCCTCGCAGCACGAAGGTATGCTGCTCCGGCGAAGCGCCGGCCGGGGCCGTGCTCCAGTTTGGCCCCTCAGCGTCCTCGCAGAGCTCGAACCAGTAGAAGCCGTAAGGCGGCAGGGTCAGCAGATAGGTCAGCTGCCCGATCGCGGGAAAGGGCGTCTGGCCGCTCATCTCGATCGGCACGCGGCCGGCGAACTCGGAGAGGTCGAGCTCCACCGCCTGGGCGGTTCGGGAGACATTGGCCACGCAAAGAATGGTTTCCCCGCCGTGGTCGCGCAGATAGGCCAGCACCTTTCGGTTCTGAGGGCGCAGAAAGCGCAGGCTTCCGCGCCCGAACGCCTGATGCCGGCGACGCACGGCCAACATTCGGCGCAGCCAGTTGAGCAGGGAGTGGCTATCCCGGGACTGCGCCTCGACATTTACGGCTTCGTATCCGTAAAGCGGGTCCATGATCGCCGGGAGGGTGAGGCCCGCCGGATCGGCCTTCGAGAAGCCGCCGTTGCGGTCGGGCGACCACTGCATCGGCGTGCGCACGCCGTCGCGGTCGCCCAGATAGATGTTGTCGCCCATGCCGATCTCGTCGCCGTAATAGATCACCGGCGTGCCCGGCATGGTCAGCAGCAGGCAGTTCATCAGCTCGATGCGCCGCCGATCGCGCTCCATCAGCGGCGCCAGCCTGCGGCGGATGCCGAGGTTGATCCGCGCCCGCCGGTCGGCGGCGTAGACGCTCCAGAGGTAGTCCCGCTCCTTGTTGGTGACCATTTCGAGCGTCAGCTCGTCGTGGTTGCGCAGGAAGATCGCCCACTGGCAGGTCTCCGGAATATCCGGGGTCTGCCGCATGATGTCGGTGATCGGAAACCGGTCCTCCTGGGCGATGGCCATGTACATCCGCGGCATCAGCGGGAAGTGGAAGGCCATGTGGCATTCGTCGCCGTCGCCGAAATACTGCTGGGTGTCCTCCGGCCATTGGTTGGCTTCGGCCAGAAGCATCCGGTTCTTGTAACTGGCGTCGAGCGCCGCCCGGATCTTCTTCAGGACCTCGTGGGTCTCGGGCAGGTTCTCGTTGTTGGTGCCCTCGCGCTCGATCAGATAGGGGATCGCATCCAGGCGCAGGCCGTCGATCCCCGCGTCCAGCCAGAAGCGCATGACGTCCAGCACCTCTTCGAGAACCTTGGGGTTGTCGAAGTTCAGATCGGGCTGGTGGGAATAGAAGCGGTGCCAGAAATAGGCGCCGGCCACCGGATCCCATGTCCAGTTGGAGTGCTCGGTGTCGAGGAAGATGATCCGGGTTTCCGGAAACGTCGTATCGGTGTCCGACCACACGTAGTAGTCGCGTTCCGGCGAGCCGGGCGGCGCACGCCTGGCGGCCTGAAACCATGGGTGCTGGTCGGAGGTGTGATTGATCACCAGCTCGGTGATCACCCGCATCCCGCGGGCATGGGCCTCGTCGATGAAGCGCTTGGCGTCCTCGAAGGTGCCGTATTCCGGATGAACGCCCTGGTAGTCGGCGATATCGTACCCGTCGTCCCGACGAGGTGAGGGGTAGAAGGGCAGGAGCCAGATCGCCGTGACGCCCAGGCTGGCGATGTAGTCGAGCTTGGCGATCAGACCCGGGAAGTCGCCGACGCCGTCGTCATTGGCGTCAAAGAACGATTTGATGTGCAGCTGGTAGATGACCGCGTCCTTGTACCAGAGCGGATCGTCGGGCGGCGCGCTGGCGTCGTCGGCCATCACGCCCTCCCCTGCGGCTGAACGCGCCAGATCGCGTAGGGCTGGCCCGGGTCGAGCCGCACGCGCTGCCACTTGCCGCGCCAGACGAAGCGGTGGTCGCCGACCAGGTCTTCCACCTCCAAGGCCCCGTCGTCGGGAAGGCCGAAGGTCCAGAGCGGCAGCTCGATTTCGCTCTCGTGGACACCGTGCGGATCGAGATTGATCGCCACCAGGATCACATCCCCGCCGCCCGGGCTCGGCTTGGCGAAGTAAAGGACGTTCTCGTTCGAAGATGCGTGGAAGACGACGTTCAGGTGGCTCTGCAGAGCCGGATGGCCCTTACGCAGGCGATTGAGCCGCGTGATCTCGGCGATGATGTTGCCTGGCGCGTTCCAATCGCGCGGGCGGATCTCGAACTTCTCGGAGTCCTTGTACTCCTCCTTGCCCGGCAGGGGTTCGTATTCGCACAGCTCGAAGCCGGAATAGACCCCCCAGAGGCCCGACAAGGTGGCGGCCAGCGCCGCGCGGATCAGGAAGCCGGCGCGGCCCGACGTCTGCAGGAAATACGGGTTGATGTCGGGCGTGTTGACGAAGAAGTGGGGCCGGAAAAATTCCTTCGGCGCCGTGGTGGTCAGCTCCGTCAGATAGTCTGTGAACTCCTGCTTGGTGTGGCGCCAGGTGAAGTAGGTGTAGGACTGCGAGAAGCCGAGCTTGGCGAGCCGGTACATCACCTTTGGCCGCGTGAAGGCTTCCGACAGGAAGATCACGTCGGGATGCGCCGAGCGGACCTCGCGGATCATCCACTCCCAGAACGGGAACGGCTTGGTGTGCGGGTTGTCGACCCGGAAAGTCCGGACGCCTTCCTTCACCCATAGCAAGACGATGTCGCGCAGGGCGAGCCACAGGTCCGGGACCGCCGCGTCCTTGTAGAAGTCGACATTGACGATGTCCTGGTACTTCTTGGGCGGGTTCTCGGCGTATTTGATGGTCCCGTCCGGCCGCCAGTCGAACCAGTCCGGATGCTCCTTCAGCCAAGGATGGTCCGGCGAGCATTGGATGGCGAAGTCCAGGGCGATCTCCAGGCCATGTTCCCGGGCCGCGGCCACCAGCCGGCGGAAATCCTCGAACGTGCCGAGTTGGGGGTGAATGGCCTCGTGGCCGCCCTCCTCCGCCCCGATCGCATAGGGGCTGCCCGGATCGCCCGGCTCGGCGGTGAGCGTGTTGTTTCGTCCCTTGCGGTGCTTGCGCCCGATCGGGTGGATCGGCGGGAAGTAGAGGACGTCGAACCCCATGGCCCGGATCGCCGGCAGGCGGGCGATGACGTCGTCGAAGGTCCCATGCCGGTTCGGATCATCGGTCTGGGAGCGTGGGAAAAGCTCGTACCAACTGGCGAAGCGGGCGGCGAGGCGCTCGGCGTCGACCAGCTGTCCCGGCTCGTAGCAGAGGCGGAACGGCCGCTCGTCGGCCCGGTTCATCAGCTCGGCGGTTTCAGCGTCCAGCAGGACCTCGGCCCGATCCGTCTCGGATGCGGCCGCCAGGGCCGCCAGCCTTGCCTCCAGCGCGGCCTGGAGCTCGCCGGACGTGCGGGCGGCCGCCGCGGCGATCAGCTGGCGCCCTTCGTCCAGGTCCACCGCCTGAGCTACGCCGGCCTCGAGCTTCTTGGAGAGGTCGCGCCGATAGCCGCCATAGACGTCGAGCCAGGCCTCGACCGTGAACTGATGGCGCCCGAGGCGCTCGAGCGGGAAGCTCGCCCGCCACCGATCGTTGCCCAGCGGCTCCATTCGCGTGGTGCGCCAGTCCGGCTCGTCCAGGGCCCGCCAGCGAAGCTCGGCGGCGAGCTGCTCGTGTCCGTCGCCATAGACGTCGGCCTCGACGCTCACCCAGTCGCCGACGACGCGCTTGACCGCGAAAACTCCGCCATCCACCCGCGGACGAATGTCCTCGACCACCAGGCGTGGCGCACGGCCGGCGTTCTTCGCCCCCTGTTTGGCGAAGCGCGAGGGCAGCACCACCGGCTTGCCTCGCCGGGCGCCCAAGAGCCGCACCTCGCCGGGGGCCAGTTGGGCGAAGGGGTCGCCGCCGCCGTCGAGCCGACGGAACGGTTCGAAGACCCCGCCCGCGGCTGGCAAGATCTCGCCGGGCGCGACCTGAGCCTCCTCGGTCAGGCTCGGATTGATCAGCACAAGCAAGGCGCCCTCGGCGGTGCGCACATCCGGACCCGTGGCCCGCAGCAGCGCCGTCGCCGGCGCGCCGGGGCCTGAGAGCAGGCGCATCTCGCCGTCGAACTGGGCCACCTCACCGCAGAGGCGATTGGCGGCGCGGATCTCATCGTCGAGATCGACGAGGCCGTGGCCGCACGCCTGCGCCAAGCCGTCCGCGGGCGGCGCGGCCGGATCGAGCGCCAGGCGGGCGGCGCGCTCGAAGCCCATGGGCAGCAGCAGGCCGGCCGAGGTGGCTACGGCCACCGACAGCGCGCGACGATAGGCCGTCGAGAGATCGCCGTCGGTTTGAGCCGCCAGTCTGGGCCCGAAGGGCGCCTCCGGTGCGGCGATCAAGGGAGCGACCCGGCGCAGGTCCTCGTGCTCCTCCACCAGCCACCGCGCGCGCGTGTCCCACCATGCGATCGAGGAGATCAGGTGATCGAAGCCGCAGCCTTCCAAGGCAAGCGCCGCGCCGCGGTCCATGCCTGGCGTGTCGGCGATCGCCGTCAGATCGGGGCGTTCGGCTCGGAGCCGCGACAGCAGATCGCGCCAGAACCCCGGCTCGGCCTGATCGGTTCGCAGCACGCGGAAGCCCCCAAGCCCCGCCGCGAGCCACGCCCGCCCCTGCGACGCGAACCAGTCGAGGAACTCCGAAGCGGCGGCGGGATCGCGCAGTCGAGCGAGCGCCACCCCCCGCGGCGGGCCGGGCCGGCGGGGATCTACCGGCCCATCGCCGGCGCCGCGCCGACGGTAGGCGAACAGCTCCGGCCGCGCTGCGACGAGAGCGTGTTCGGCGTCGAACCGCTGCACATCCAGATCCATGAGGAGCCGCAGCCCTCGCCCGCGGCAGGCTTCTGCGATCTTGGCGATCGCGTCGGGCGCACCCAGGGTTTCGCCCCAAAGCTGCGCACGCTCGTGGTCGCGCGGGTGAAAGACGCCGCCGTCGGCGCCCGGTTCGAACAGGGGCGAGACGAGGACTTGGTCGAAGCCCAGGTCGCGAGCATGGTCGAGAAGCCGTTCCATCCCTTCGCGGCCGCCGACCAGACGGTGATGGACGTAGTATATGCGAGGCGCGGCCCCTTCCTTCGGGGCGCCCTCATAGGCGGTCGCAATGGTCATCAAGCACTGGCCCTTGGTAGCCGCACTGAGCGGCCGCCGACGCTCCCGAAACGGCGCGCAAGGGTTGATCGTTCCTGGCGCTCAAAGCCGCGCGGAGGTCGCTTGGGGAAAAAAGTCGCTGCGGGCCGATCTTTTCGCGGGAAAGCCGCCGCGGCCCTCGGCCGACCGCAACGCACTTGCGACTTGAAGCCGGGCCGCCGGCCAAGTCTAACCGCTGGGCGCCACCCTAGGGAGGGTCGAAGCGCATCGGCTCTGCCAAATGGCGACAACGCCACCGCAGCACAGAATCAAGCTTAGCCGAAGCTTGAGCTTTCCGCGCGCGACAAACTGCCTCGCCACGCTCACGCTTCGGCGCGCATACCCCTAAGGTCGGCTGGCGCTTCCCGGCGCGCCGCCGGGAAGCGCCCCCGTTCAGATCCTGGCCTGGGTGCGATAGAGGCCGGCATAGACGCCGCCGGCGGCGAGCAGGTCGTCGTGGGTTCCTTCCTCGGCGATCCCCTCGTCCGTCAGCACCAGGATGCGGTCGGCGTTGCGCACCGTAGAGAGGCGGTGGGCGATTACGAGGGTGGTCCGATCCCGGGCCAAGTCCGCCAGCGCCGCCTGCACGGCGCGTTCGCTTTCGTTGTCCAGCGCGCTCGTCGCCTCGTCGAAGATCAGCACCGCCGGGTCCTTCAGAAAGGCCCGTGCGATGGTCAGCCGCTGCTTCTGGCCGCCCGAGAGCTTCACGCCCCGCTGGCCGATCTCGCTGTCGTAGGCGTTCGGAAGGGCCATGATGAAATCATGGGCGTGCGCCGCCCTGGCCGCGGCCACGAGTTCGGCGTCGCTGGCCTCGGGTCGGCCGTAACGCAGGTTCTCCGCCACCGTGCCGGCGAACAGATAGACGTCCTGCTGAACCACGCCCACGTGCCGGCGAAGGCAGGCGAGCTGGATGTCGCGCACGTCGAGCCCGTCCAGCAGGACCCGTCCGACGCTCGCCTCGTAGAAGCGGGGGATGAGGGCGCAGAGCGTGCTCTTGCCCACGCCCGAGGCGCCGACCAGGGCCACGAATTCGCCGGGCCGGACCTGGAGCGAGAGGTTGCGCAGCACCTCGCGCCCGCCCGGTTCGTAGCGGAAGCTCACGTCCTCGAATGCGATGGCGCCGCGCGGTCTTCCGATGGCGACCGCGCCGGGTCGGTCGCGGATGTCCGGCTCCACCTCCAGGACCTCCATCATCCGCGCGAAGCCGGTGAAGCCCTGCTGCCAGAGCCGCAGGAAATTGGCGACCCTCTGCACCGGGTCCACCAGCACCGCCACGCAGAGGAGGAAGGTCAGCATCTCGGCGACCGCCAGCTGCGCCTGGGCCACCCGCACGGCGCCGACCACGATCACCAGCACGGTGATGATCTGGGCGAAGGCCGTCGTGCCGGTCGAGAAGAACGCCTCGCTGCGATACCCCGCCCGGCGGCTTTCCAGGAAGCGGGCGTTCTCCGCCTCGAACCGGCGGTTCTCCAGGTCCTCGTTGGCGAAGGACTGCACCACCCGGATGCCGGAGAGCGAGTCTTCCACCCGCTCGTTGATCGCCCCGATGCGTTGCCGGCTGAGCTTCAAGGCGGCGCTCATCCGGGCGTTGAAATGCAGCGTATAGGCCGTGGCGAAGGGCAGGACCGCCAGCATGACGAGCGTCAGCGGCAGGTCGATCCAGGAGAGGATCAGAACCACGCCGACGAGCTTCAGGGCCGCGATCGCGAGGTCTTCCGGACCATGATGGTAGAGCTCGCCCAGATTGAACAGGTCATGGGTGATGCGGCTCATCAGTTGGCCGACGCGCTGGCGGTCGTAGAAGCTGAAGGAGAGCTTCTGGCAGTGCTCGAAGAGCTCCTTGCGAAGCGCGCTCTCCATCTTCGCGCCCATCACATGGCCCTGATAGTCGACGAAGAGCATGGCCAACGCCTGGACCGCCAGCAGGGCGGCCATCACCCCGCCGATCGCATAGATCTGGCCGAGCACCTCGGGCGCGTGCTCGACCGCCCCCAGCCGCCGGGCGACGTAGTTGGCGCAGAGCGGCAGGGCCAGCGCCGTGGCCGAGACCAGCGCCGCACAGGCGAGGTCGGCCGCCAGCAACGGCAGATGCGGCCGGTAATAGGAGAGGAACTTTGCGAGCCGCGCCCGCGTCAGATCCGGGGCGCGGGCGATGTCGCCGGCGCCGGAACCCGCTCGAAGCGGAAGTCTGGGGGATCTAAGGCCGCGGTCGCGTCGAGCCGGCCTCCCCCGAGTGAGCATAAGCATAGAGCTTCATGTCCTGGTGATTGACGGAGTCTCCTTTCGGTTCGGACATGAAGGTTCTCATCGGGCGCTCCCAAGGCTGGATGGACTCCGGCGCGGAGGATGGCCCAGCCCCCTTCCCCGCACAACGCCGTTACGGAAGATCGCGCAAAGGTGAGGCTTTCGCGCAACCGCGTCCTACCCAGAGAGAGGCCGATGAAACGAAAGCGCCGTTCGGCCGCTTCCCCGCATATCAACGTCGGCAAGCCCGAGTAGCGATCCGGAGCGTGATTCCGGAAAGAGGCGTTTGCGCCCACGCTCCCCCACGGCGACGTCGACGTTCGCATAGTTAGCCAAGGAGCGTCCCATGCCTGAAAAGCACCCCAACACCGCCCGCTGGGGAGGCCCCGGGGCCAGCCACGAAGACGCCTCGAAACCAATGCCCGAACCCGGCCCGGTCCACCCGCCCGGCGCCGTCAGCACCAACCCTCGGGTAAGCCAGGTTTCCGGCGGCGGCGGTGAACGGGACGAGAAGCACACTCACATCGACCACATGCGTAGCGCCAAGTCCCACGCCACCGACAGCCCGAGCCCCACGACCACGCGGGAGTGGCGCAAGAACCGCTCCCGCCGCGACAAGGAGGGCGACCGGGAAGCCATGGAAACGGCGGATGAGCCCCGCAGCTTCGCCGAAGAACAAACCGGCGCGTCGGACACGGAACGCCAGTTCCTCGTCCAGCTCAACACCGACGACCATGTGCCGGGGACCGAAAGCGTCGCGCGCCAGGTCGAAGACAGTCTCCGCCATGCGCTTCGACGCTTCTCACGCCGCCTCACCCGTGTGGAGGTGTTCGTCACCGACGACAACGCCGGCAAATCCGGCCCCAGCGACAAGCGCTGCTCCATCGAGGCGAGGCCCAAGGGTGGCGACCCGGTGGCCGCCAGCCACACGGCCAGCACGATCGACGAAGCCGTCGCCGGCGCGGCCGGCAAGCTGACGCGCGCCCTGGAGACCGAACTTGGACGCAAGCAGAACCATAAGGGCGCGGAGTCGATCCGGGGCGGCGTAGAGGATCTGCCCTGAGCGTCGGTGGGGGCGCCGCTCAGTAGGCCGAGGGGTCGAAGGGCCCCATCCAGAGGGTGCGCAGGAGAATCCTCAGGTCGAGCCAGATCGACCAGGTGCGGATATATTCCAGATCGCGATCCACCCGCGCCGCCATCAGCGCCACATCCTCGGTCCCGCCTCGGAATCCGGAGACCTGGGCGAGGCCGGTCAGGCCGGGCTTGGCCTCGAACCTCAAGGTGTAGGCGGGAATCTGGCCGCCGTAGAAGCGGTCGTGGGCTATGGCGTGGGGCCTTGGCCCCACCAGCGACATGTCGCCCCGGAGCACGTTCACCAGTTGCGGCAACTCGTCGATGCTCGAGCGGCGCAGGAAGCTGCCCAGCGGGGTGATCCGACTGTCGCCGCGCCTGGCCTGCACCACCTCCTCGCCGTCCTCGGCGACGGTCATGGTGCGGAACTTGTAGATCACGAAGGTCTTGCCGTCGCAGCCCGTGCGGCGCTGGCGGAAGATTGGGCCGCCGCGACTCTCCAGGCAGATCAGCACGGTCACCAGCGCCAGCATCGGCGCCAGGAAGATCAGGCCGAACAGCGCGCCGAAGATGTCGATCAGCCGCTTGATCCGGGAGCCGCGCAGCCGGCGAGCGGCGGCCTCCAGATCCGGATGGGCCTCCAGGGCGCTCAAGACGGCGTACTCACTCGGCATCGCTCATCGCCCGGCTGGACGGGAGGGCCGCTGGGCCCGCGCCGCCGCTGGCGCCTTCCTGTTCGGGGGGCTGGGCGCCTTTCCGGCGCCGCATGGGCCTGGAGGCTGCACGCAAGCCGCTGATAGCCTCCGCTTGCGCCATCCCACCGCACCCGATCACCCAACCCGCCACGCGTATCAAAATTCAAGCCGCTCCGGCCCGACGTGCCATCCTGGAACAGGATCCCGGCGGCCGCCGCGCTGAAAGCACAGCCGAAGCTCGACCAGCAACGCCCATGCCAGGACGCTCCGCCCCCTCGCGGATCGAACCGGAACAGCCACGGCCATTAACCCTACTGCAGGACATTTTCGCGCGGCGGAGCGACTGATTACAACAGCAAAGTCCGATTTCCCGCCTGTCTGACAATGTTTTACCTCGGCGGCCGGACCGGTTCGCCGCAGCTTACAACTCAACGGAGACTGGCGGCCAATTCGGAGCCGGCGGTCGGAGCCGGGCCTACTCGGGCAAGGCGTAGGCGATCACCTCGTCGCCAACCGGCGTTTCCATGAAGTGATGCCCCCCGGTCATGATCACCAGGTATTGGCGCCCTTCCACCTCGTAGGTCATGGGAGTGGCCTGGCCGCCCGCCGGCAGTACGTCCTGCCAGAGCACCTTGCCGGTATCGAGGTCGATGGCGCGGATCAGGTTGTCGGTGGCCGCGGCGATGAAGACGAGGCCGCCGGCCGTCACCACCGCCCCGCCGTTGTTGGGCGTCCCGATCATCAGCGGCAGCATGGACGGGATGTTGAACGGGCCGTTTCGGCGGGCCGTGCCCAGCGGCCGATCCCAGACCGTCTGGCCGGTGCGAAGGTCGATGGCCCGGATGCCGCCATAGGGCGGCGTCTTGCAGAGCAGGTTGGTGACCGGCATCCGCCAGCCGGCGTTCACCTGGACGCCGTAAGGCGCGCCCACCTGCGGGTCGCCGCCGCCTTCGGGCCCGCCCAGGTCGCCGCCGCGCGCCTCGTCCCGCGGCGACCAGCCCCGGCGGTCCACCTCCTCGCGGGGCACCAGACGGTTGTAGTTGGGCATGTCGTTGTAGTTGGCGACGATCACCCCCCGCACCGGATCGACCGCCACCCCGCCCCAATCAGAGCCGCCATTGTAGCCGGGATACTGAATCCACCGCCTGCGGGTCGTCGGCGGCGTGTAGATCCCGTGATACTCGGCCATCCGGAACTGGATGCGGCAGATCATCTGGTCGATGGGCGACATGCCCCACATGTCCCGCTCGGTCAGGTCGCGCTTTCGCAAGGTGTGATAGAGCGAGAACGGCTGGGTCTGGGTGCGCTGCTCCGGCTCCACCCCGCCCTGCGGGACCGGCCGGTTCTCCACCGGCGTCAACGGGCGGCCGGTACGCCGGTCGAGGATGTAGATATCCCCCTGCTTGCTGGGCAGAACCAGCGCCGGAACCAGACCGCCGGCGCCTGGAAAGTCGATCAGCGTCGCCTGGGAGCCGAGGTCGTAGTCCCAGACGTCCATGTGCACGGTTTGGAAGGACCAGGCCGGCCGACCGGTGGTCACATCCAGCGCCACGAGGGCGGTCGCATAGCGGTTCTCTTCTTCGGAACGGCTGGAACTCCAGTAGTCCACCGCCGAATTGCCCATGGGCAGGTAGACGTGGCCCAGCGCCTCGTCGCCGGAGGCGATGGTCCACATGTTGGGCGTGCCGCGGGTGTAGGTCTCATGCGGCTCGGGGGGGCCGGTCCGGTCGGGGCGTCCCAGGTCCCAGGCCCAGCGCAGAGCCCCCGTCACCGCATCGAAGCCTTGGATCACGCCGGACGGCGCGTCGCGCTTCTGCCCGTCGAGCACCTGGTGGCCGGTCACCACCACCCCGCGCACGATGGTCGGCGGCGAGGTGATCGACACCATGCCCGGCGCGACCTCGCCCATGCCCTGTTTCATATCGACCTGGCCGTTGCGCCCGAAGCCGGAGCAGGGGCGGCCGGTGCGGGCGTCGACAGCGATCAACCGGCCGTCCAGCGTGCCTTCGATCACCCGGGCGGCGCACTCGTCGGCCGCCTCCAGTTCCGGCGCCACGTAATAGGCCACGCCCCGGCAGGCGGCGGTGTAGGGGATCCAGTCGTCGGAAACCTTGGGATCGTAGCGCCAGCGCTCCTCGCCCGTCGCCGCGTCCAGCGAGATCAGGATGTTCTTGGCCGAGCAGAGGTAGAGCGCGTCGCCGATCTTCAGGGGCGTCGTCTCAGCGCCATACTTGTTCTTGGCGCGTTCGCTGGGTAGGTCGCCGGTGTGGGCCAGCCACACCCGCTCCAGCCGTCCCACGTTCTGCGGCGTGATCTGGGACAGCGGCGAGTAGCGGCGGGAGGCGTAGGTTCCGCCATAGGCCGGCCAGTCGGCCCCGGCCTGGAACAGGGACGGATCGTTCATGGCGAAGGCCGGCGCCGGCAGCGGCTGGTTCACACCTGGCCGATTGACCGCGCTCACGGCGAGGATCAGGCCGACGGCGAAAACGGCGACGGCGGCGATCCCGCCGAGGGCCACACGTCGGATCGGGCGCGCCGGCGCAAGCAGCGGCGCGATCGCCAGAACCAGGACCATAAGGACGAGCGGGCCCGCCAACCGCGGCACGAGCGGCCAGCCGGCCAGGCCGACCTCCCAGAACGCCCACAGGACGGTGGCGAGGAAGACCGCGGCGTAGATCCACACGCCCAGAAGCTGGCCGCGGAACAGCAAGGCGCCCGAGCCGGCGAGTCCCAGGCCCGCCAGCAGGTAGTAAAGCGACCCGCCCACGGCGGCGAGCCAGCCCCCGCCCACGATGAGGACGAGGCCGATCAGCCCGATCAGAACGCCCAGGATCCGCCCGGCCCAGACGCCGGCCGGTCCGGGCGCGCGGCTCGCCAGAAGCGCCATGTCTCGTCCGCCCTGCTGATTTCGCAATTGAGACCTAAAGAAGGCGCAGCCCGCGGCGCGGTTCCGCGACGGCGGCGGCGTCCCCCTTTTCCTTCGGCGAACCGCGGCTAGGCTGGCGCGCCATTGGGGCGTTCCGCCCGCCGATTCATTTGCACGGACCTGTCATGACCATCATCGATTTCGAATGCGACACCCCCACCCGCGAAGCCGTGGAGGACACGGTGCGCCTGATCCGGTCCGGGCGCGGCTTCGACAAGGAGGGCTACGCCCAGATGATGGCGCCTGGCTGGGCCGCCCAGCTCGGCATGAGCCTGGCGGAATTCAACGAGGCCAAGGCCGAGCGCGGACTGACCGCCCTGGCGCTGGAGCTGTGCGAGGTCGACCTGGCCAAGGCCATGAGCCACGCCGACGTGATCGCCATGCTCGATGCGGCGGGCGTGACGCACGCCTGCATCGGCAACGCCGGCCGCCGGGCCAGCAACGAGGACGTGGCCAGGTTCGCCGCCGAATACCCCGACCGACTGATCCCCTGGTTCCGCATCTGGGGCGACGAGGGCGAGGCCGGCGTGGCCGCTCTCGAGCACGGGGTGAAGGCGCTGGGCTGCCGCGGCTTCGAGATCTCGTCCTATCGCGAGGGCCGCTACATCAATGATCCCGCCTATTGGCCCTTCCTGGCCAAGTGCGTGGAGCTTGATATCCCGGTGCGGATCACGGCAGGCCTGCACCTGCTTTCCGACCGTCCTTACGACTACGCCCATCCCAAGCACTTGGACGAAGTGGCGATCCGGTTCCCCGATCTGCGGATCGTCGCCGGCCTCACCGGATGGCCCTGGGTGGCGGAGACCTGCGCCATCGCCTCGCGCCACAGCAACCTCTACATCGACTTCGCCTGCAAGCGGGTGAAGCACATGCTGGCGCCCGGCGCCGGCTACGAGGCCCTGATCTACTACGGAGCCCGCAACCTGCAGGACAAGATCATCTTCGCCACCGGCTGGGGCACGCTGGCCGTTCCCCTGGCGCAACTGGTCGCCGAGACCGACGAACTGCCCCTGAAGCCTAGCGTGCGGGAGAAGTGGATGGGCGCCAACGCCGCGCGCGTGCTGAAGCTGGACTGACGATGTCCGGCCTTAGGCCAGGAAGGCGGTCAGAAGCTCGTTGCGATCGGAGCGGAACGGGTCGGCGATGCTGACGCCGCCCCAGGTGAAGCCCTCGGCCATGTCTTCCGACAACAGCAGCCGGCACCCGGCCCGAGAGGCGCACGCCACCATCACCGCATCCCAGATCCCGAGCCGATGGTCGCTCGCCAGATCGGCGGCGGCGAGCATGACTTCTGGCGAAGTGTCGATGAGCGGATAGGCGTCGCGCCAGCTCAACAGCGCAAGGCGCGCCTCGGCCTTGGATCGCCCCGCCTTGCGGGTCAGCACGTTGAAGAGCTCGCCCAGCGCCTGGACGGGGATCAGCACCGTATCCTCAGGCGCGCGCCGAAGCAGGTCGAGGACCACGTCCCGCCGCCCGGCGTCGTTCACCCCTTCGGCATAGGCGAGGATGTTTGTGTCGAGGGCGATCTTCACCCCTCGTCCTCATAGAGTTCGTCGCGCGTCCAGGGGCTCACCCGAACCGCTTCCTGGCGCGACAGGCGGTCCAGCAACGTCTGGCGTGCGCCCGTCGCGACGCGGTCCCGCACGCCCGGAGGCACGAGGCGCGCCACGGGCCGCCCATGGCTGGTGACGAGAAAGCTGCGCCCGGCGCGAACGCCGCGCAGCAGCAGTGAGAAGCGACGGTTCGCCTCGGCCGCCGAGACAGACTCTTCCATGGGCGACTCCAGGGTTGTAGGCAAAATCACTATAATTTGGAAGCCGCCCGGGCGCAACGCTCCAAGCCCGCCCCTATCGCGAGGCGGTGACGCGGGCCTGTTGCTCGCCGGCGGTGATTGTCCCGTCCTTATCGCCGTCCTGTTCGGCGAAGGCGCGAAGGCCGGAGGCGGCGAACTCCTCGGCGTCGATCCTGCCGTCCTTGTTCTTGTCGAGGACGCCGAAGCGCACGTGGGCTTGGCGGATCTGGCGCACCCGCTCCTCGGCCTTGCGTTCGGCGGTCTCGTCGGAGGCCGCCAGCTGGGTCTCCAGGCGGGCCTGATACTCGCCGACATATTCCGCCTCGGTCAGGCCGCCATCCTTGTCGAGGTCGGTGGCGGCGAAGCGCTGGTTGCGGACGGTGCGGAACTCCGCGGCGGTCACCTTGCCGTCGCCGTCCAGGTCGTAATCGGCGATGAAGGCGGCCTGTCCGTGCGGAGCGGCCTGGGCGGAGGCGGCGAGCGCCAGCAGGGCGGCGGTGGCGGCGAGCGGAAGACGCAGGCTGGTCATGACGTGTCCTATTCGGTGGCTTCGAAGGTGAGGGTGTAGGAGTAGCTGCGGTAGGGCGTCTCGGCCCCGGCCGGCGCGGCCGTGCGGTGCCGGATCAGCGCCAGATAGGTCCCGCCGTCGGGCGGTACGATCGAGAAGCGGCCGGCCGCGTCGGTCACGATCCTGTCGGCGATCTTCTTGCGCCCGTCATAAAGGCCGGCGCTGCGATAGACTTCGACCTCTGCGCCGGCCACAGGCGCGCCGTCGAACAGCAGCTCGAACGCCGCGGGCTGGGCGGCGAAGATCTCGCTCGGATGGGTGATAGGGCGCACTTCGAGCCCCTTGCCGGTGACGGCCAGGGCCTCTCGCGTCGGCGCCCCGCGGCTCACATAGACTTCCGCAAGCGTCAGGCTCTGGACGTCGACGAGTTCCGCGCCGGCGGGCCGCTCGCCCCCCTCTCCGGTCATCACCCAGCGACCGGCGGCGTCCCGATACATCTTGCCCTTGCGGCCGAAGCGCTCGCCCGAGGAAATGCGGTAGGTCCCGTTCGCGGGGACCGCCGCCTCGAACACCGTCAGGTCGCGCAGATAGACGACGTCCTTGATCGGAAGCGCGGCGCCGTCGGGGCCACGGGTATGGAAGGCCTCCGACCTCATCGCCACCTCCGGCACGAAGGCGTCCTCGGCGAAGCTGGCCTGCACCGTCACGTGGCCGCGCTCGGTCAGGTCGAACATGTTGGGCAACATGTAGGGCATGTGCGCCTGCGCAGCGCCCGCCGCCGACAGCGCGCCGACGCCCGCAAGCGCCGCCCACCCGATCCTTTTCATGACGTCCCTCCGGTCCGATCCAATGCTGCTGCGAATAATGCAATTGCGAGTCACTTGCAATACGACCCCGAATGCGCCATTGACCTCTCCTCGGCCGCCCGCGGGGGGCGTCCGCGAGTCTTATGCGAATGACTCGCACTTGCATAGTGGCAGGAGGTTTTTGAGATGGGCTTAGGCGTTCGGCTGACCCGGTGCGGATTGTTGGCGGGCGCCTCGGCCCTGCTGCTGGCGGGCGCGGCCCAGGCGCAGGACCATGGCGGCGGAACGGGGACGGCGCAGCTCTCGCTCGACCGCATCGTGATCTCGGCGGGCGCCGACAAGGTCGCCATGGACACGCCCCAGGCCGTGACCGTGCTCGACCAGGCGGACATCGACGACGCGCAGGCCTCCACCGTCGGCGATCTCCTCGAGGCCATGCCGGGGGTCAGCGTCGTGGGCGGGGTCTCGGCGCTCGGCCAGGGCTACAATATCCGGGGCATGGGCACGGGCCTGGCGGACTCCGACAGCCGCATCCTCGTCCAGATCGACGGGACGGCGAAGTTCTTCGAGCAGTACCGGATGGGAGCCCTGTTCACCGAGCCCGAGCTCTACAAGCGCGTCGAGGTGCTGCGCGGCCCCGCCTCCTCCACCCTCTACGGCGCCGGCGCGCTTGCAGGCGTGGTGAACCTGACCACCAAGGACGCCTCCGACTTCCTCAAGGGCGACGATCGCTTCGTCCTGCGCCTGCGCGGCGGCTACGAGACCAATTCGGAAGGCGCCTTCGGCAGCGCGATCATAGCGGGCCGGCCCGTGGAGAACCTCGACCTCCTCGCCGCCTACACCCGGCGCGAAGCCGATCACTACGAAAGCGGCGACGGGACCACGGTCATCCCGTCGAACATCGTCTCCAGCTCCTACCTGCTGAAGGGCCGCTACTATTTCAGCGGCGACAAGGGCCACAATCTCTGGGCCTCCTACCAGAACTGGCGCTCCGACAGCGCCCAGGTCTACGACCAGGCGGAAGGCTTCGGGACCACGCCCGTGCGACGCAAGGTCGACGACGTCACCGCGGTCGTCGCCTACGAGAACGACTTCGGCGGAAGCAAGATCTTCGACCTCGAAGCCCAGGTCTCCTACGCCAACTCCAAGGTGGAGCAGCGCGAGACCACCTTCCTGCCCGGCGTCGTCTATTCGGAGTTCTCCTACGAGACCTGGCAGAGCCGGGTGCAGAACACCTCGCGCTTCGACTGGGGCGCGGATTGGACGGGCTTCCTGTTCCTCGGAGCCCAGGCCTACCGCCAGGAGCGGCGCAATCCGCGCCTGACGGCGGCCGGAACCGTCACGCCCGGCGCGGCCACCCACCCGGAAGGCGACATGGACAAGTACGGCCTCTACGCCCAGGCCGAGCTGATCTGGTCCGACAGGCTGACCCTCATTCCCGGCGTCCGGGTCGACTGGACGCGACTCAAACCCGGCGCCGGCGTGCCGACGCGCGAGGAGGTGGAGGACACCGGCGTCTCCCCGAAGCTGGCGGCGCTCTACGCCTTCAACGACAACTTCGCCGTGTTCGGCTCCGTCGCCCGGACGGTGCGCATGCCGGTGCTCGACGAGATCTACAGCCGCACCAGCGCCACGGCGGCCAATCTCAACCTGAACCTGAAGCCCGAGGAGTCCGACAATATCGAAGGCGGCGCCACGCTTTCCTTCGACGGCTTGCTCGCGCCCGGCGACGCCCTGCGGGTCAAAGCGACGGCGTTCCGCAACGACGTCTCCAACCTGATCACCCGCGGCACGGCCGGCGCGCCCTACTTCATCAATGTCGGCAAGTCGCGGTTCACCGGCGTGGAGGTCGAGGCCGAATACGCAACCCGCCGCATGTTCGTCCGGGCCGGCTATTCGGCCGTCGAAGGCGAGAACCGCCTGACCGGCCAGCCGCTCAACACCGTCCCCGCCGACGAGCTGGACCTGACGGTCGGCTACCGGTTCCTGGAGCGCAGCCTCGTCGCCGGCTGGCGCGGCGAGTTCGCCGCCGACCAGGAGGATATCGGCCCCGGCGGCCGCCGCACCGGCGGCTACGGCGTCCACAACCTTTTCCTCACCTGGACGCCGCAGGACGGCGCCTTCGAGGGGCTGGAGGTCCGGGCGGCGGTCGACAACCTGTTCGACAAGCAGTTCCGCCGGCATCTCTCCTCGCTCGACGCCGAGGGGCGGACCTTCAAGCTGACGCTGGCGCGGACCTTCTGATCGTGAAGCTCTCGCGCACCCGGGCGGCCGCGGCGGCCTTCTCCACCGCCCTGAACCTCGGCCTCATCGCCCTGGTCCTGCGCGCCGGTGCGGACGCGCCGCCAGTCTGGCGGGAGAACGTCATGGTCGCAGAACTCGTCCAAGTCCGGGGCGGCAGGGTCGACGCCCCGGCCCCGTCGGCGCAGGCTCCCTCCTCCCCCTCGCAGGAGCCTGCGCCGGCGGCCATCCCGACGGAGCCGACGCCCGTGGCGGAATCCGCTCCCGTCCCCGCAATGGCCGCCCCGTCAGCGCAGCTGGTGCGAGCGGCTGCGGCCGAACCAGCGCCGCCTTCCGCGCCGCCGGCGGAACGCCAGGGAACTCGGCAAGGCCTGGACATCGACGCCCGCAACGGCGCCAGCCTCGACTACGCCGCCCGGCTCCGCGCCTGGCTGGAAGCGCACAAGACCTATCCCCGCCGCGCGCGCCTGCGCCGGGAGGAAGGGGTCGTCCACCTGCAGTTCGCCGTCGACCGCCAAGGGCGGCTGCTGGAAGGCGACATCGTCCGCAGCTCCGGCCACGCCAGCCTGGACGCCGAGGCGATGGCCATGCTGGACCGCTCCAACCCCTTCCCCGGCGCGCCCCACGCCGTCCGCGGCGAGCGCATCGAGGTCTCCACGCCGGTGGAGTTCCACCTGGCGCGCTGAGGGACCTGCACGGCCGTTCGGCGTTTAGCCTGGGCACTCGAAAGGAGCAGGCCGATGCCGGACGCGCCCGCGCGTGATCTCGCCGAACTGATGGATACCCTCGCCGAGCGGGCGAAATTCGCCGACCCGAAGATCTCGCTTGGAGAAATCCACGAGGCGGTCGGGGTCCGCGCGTTCGGGCCGCTGCTGTTCGTGGCGGGCCTTCTCACCATGACGCCGGTCAGCGGGATTCCCGGAGTTCCAAGCGTGCTTGGCCTGACGGTGGTCCTGATCGCCGGCCAGATGTTGATTGGACGGGACCGCATCTGGCTGCCGGGCAAGCTTCTCCGGCTCAAGGTGGGCGCTTCGAAGGTCGAAAAGAGCGCCAACTTCGCCCGAAAGCCGGCTCGGTTTCTCGATCGACTGGTCAGGCCCCGGCTGACCGTACTGACGGAAGGCGTTCCGCGCCGGATGGTGGCGCTCGCCTGCGTCTGCGTCGGCGCCGTCACGCCGCCACTGGAGTTGATCCCCTTCTCCACCGCCGCCCCCGCGACGGCGATCACCGCCTTCGGCCTAGGCCTGACCGCGCGGGACGGCGTCGTCATCCTGATCGCGCTCGCCGCCACCGCCGGTACGGCGGGTCTGGTGATCTGGCGTTTCGTCGGCTGAATGCGTCCTGGTTTCCGGGAAGTCCCTGAAAGCGAGAGCGCCGTCGACCGTCCTCACAGGCCGCTTCACCTCGCAACTTCGCCGGGCATGGACTTCGCACCCCGCAGGTAACCGAACTCCGCGGGCATGTCGCGCCACAGCGCCGGCGAGACGACTCCTGGCCCGAAACGCCGGACAAGATGGGTCAGCGGCCCGCGGAGGAGGTTGGCCGAATGCTCCGGATTTCGGAATTGCCGGGCCACCCTGATGTGCAGATAGGCGATCATCCGCTTGGCTGCGGCCTCGCTGATACGGTCGAGATAAGGCGCAAGCCGGCGGGCCATGCCTGCATCATCGGCCGGCAGGAACAGCAGGGCGAACTTCTCGACTTCAGCGGGCGAGATCGCGACGAGCCGGTCGTAGACCGTCTCCACGGCCTCGTGGTCCTCCGCGGCGATCAGGGCGGTCGCTCTCAATATCTGGATATAGAGTTCGAACGCCGACCCTGGCTCGCAGAGCCGCAAGCCTTCGTCATAGTGGCGCAACGCCTCTCCAAGCTCGCCGCGACAGGCCTTGATCTGGCCAAGCATCGGAAATGACGCCGCAAACGCCGCGCTGCTGGCGAAAGCGGTCATCGCAAGCCGTTCGGCCAGATCCTCATGTCCGCGGTTCACGCCCAGCAGGAGCTTGGCGGCCGCCAAGGCCAGGATCGGATCCTCGGCGGCGGCGCCCTGGCTCGCAAAGACCAGTCCTTCGATTTCCGCAGCCCAAGCTTTGTTGCTCTCGAGGCTGAGCGGCTCAGGTCCCGGATCGATCGTCAGCCGCCCGAAGAGATGCATGGCCCAGAGGATCGCGAGCACCGAATCGTCCGGATTCTCGGCTCTCAGCGTCCGAATCTGCTCGCCGTTCTGCACCCAGACCGCGCCGGGCGGGTCCAGCAGGATCGAAGCTGCGTGAAGGCGCAGGTGCAGCGGCGGATCGGTGGGCGCGGCGCCCCCGCGACCGCCCAGGGCCAGATCCCGCCACGCCGCCTGCAAGACCGCCCTTGCGAGCGACTTGAGCGAGCCTTGGCTTGGCGGGTCCGCAAGACGTTCTCGAAATGTCGTCGCGGTCCCGCCGGACCGGTTGCGCTTGAGCGCCAGTCCCGCATGCGCCACGCCGCCCATCCAATGGAGGCTGACCTCGAGGGCGAAAACATGAGGACTAGCGGCCACCTTATCCTTGACCTGGAGGATGCGGTTGCGCGAGCCGACCTCCGCCTGAAGCGCCGTCTTGAGCGCCTCGATGACGGCCTCGTCCTGCGGCCCGCCCTGCCCGGTCGTTTGAAGAAGAGCGATAAACGCCTCGCGGGGCTCGCCGGCCGAACGCGGCGCCACCCACACATAGCCTTCGCCGTACTGTGTCGAGATGAACCGACGCTGGGGGCCGTCGTCGCCCAGCTTTCCACGCAGGCGATTGACCACAAAATCGACGCTGCGGTCGGACCCGCGCGACCCCAGTGCGTTCCAAAGCTCGTCGCGGGTGAACAGCCGCCCTGGCTGCGGCGCCATGAGCGACAGGAGCGCACGCTCCTGGCGGGTGAAGTTCAGTGGCGTTCCGTCGGCCCGGCGCCCGGTCAGGAAGCCCTCGTCTAGAGCGACGTCGTGGAAATACGCCGTCGACATTGAGCCGCCCTCTCCCGCCAAGTCTCCAGCGAACGTCGAGAAGACACCCGCCGCGAGAATCTAGCAAATACTGGCGCAAGAATCCGGCTGCAGGTTTCCCGCTATACCTTCATGCACGTGGGAAATCGTCATGCCGCCGCCTTCAAAGCTCCGAACCGCCGTCGTAGCGGGAGCCTTAGCCGCGGCTGCAAGCTTCAGCGCCTGGCCGAGCTTTGCGGCGACCCTGATCGCAACCTACACAGGCTCGGTCACCTCATTTACCGACCATGACGGTCTCTTCGGCGCACCGGGGGAGGTGCTCGATGGCCAGGCGTTCGTCGCCAAGTATGTCTATGATCCCGCCGACGGCGCGATCAGTGAGTTCAAGATGGATGGAGGGCCATATTGGGGTCTTCCGCCGCTGATGACCGTCACCCTGACGATCAACAACGTCTCCCTGAACTTCAGCGAATATGAGTCGCGGGTCGAGGTGGGCGCCGGCCGCGTCGCTCACTACGTTTCCGGGGCGGCTGGGTGGATGGGCTTCGTGGCTTTCACCCCAACGCCGCCCCCCGACTACTTTTCCGGGTTTGGCCCATTCTACGGCCAAATAAACTCCCAGGCCGTGCTTTGGACCACCGAGGGCTTCGTGGGCATGGGCCTAAGTGCGGAGAGCGCTCGCATTGCCTCCGCGGTGCCCGAAACCGCGACCTGGGCGCTCCTGATCCTCGGCGTGGGCCTGACCGGCGCCGCGCTCCGGCGCCGTTCTATGATCCCGGTGGCGGCAGGCTGAAGAGGTTCCGGTCGGCCGTCGGGAAGACGATCCTCTCGAGGACCCGCTCCTCGCCCCGGGGCCGGCCGCCGCCGTGCGCCACGGCGCGGAACGGGATCAGGACCTGCCCGACGCGGCGATAGTCCATAAGTTCCGTGCGCCCCTGCTTCGGGCCCGTCTCATCGATGACGAAGCCCAGCAGGCCGGTGCCGCGGTCGAACCACAGGTCCCGCGGCTCGCCGCCGGCCGGTTGCACCCTCAGGACGTCGAAGGACCGGCCGCCGGCTTGGCGGACGCCCTCATGGGTGCTGCGCAGGTCGAAGCGGCTGGGAAAGAAATAGCCATAAGCCCCGAAAAAGGCGTCGGAACGAACCTCGGCCATGACCTCCCGCTCGACCGAGCCGGTGACGATCCCGTCCGGCAGGATCCGCCATTCGCCGGCCCCGTTGTAGGCCTCGACGAAAAGGCCCTCGGGGAGGTGCGTCTCGGTGCGGATTCCATAACGCAGCGGGTCCACCCAGCGGTGGTAGGGTCGCCCGGCGACCTTTCCTGTCTCGTGCAGGCCGCGGAGCGCGTTCCACGCGGCCGGTCCGCCCATCGCCAATCGGGCGCGGTCGAACACGCGCTGGGCTTCGGGGGAGTTCTGCGCGTGCGCCGGGCTGCCCAGCAGGAGGCCCAGTCCGAGAATGGCGACGACGGTGCGTCGAAGGCGGCGAATCCACATGCCGCCCTTGTAGTCGGAATCACGGTGTCGACATTGCGGCGATCGCTCTGCGGCATCCAATCCGAGACTTTGCCCCTATACCGCCCCCAGCCGCTCCCGCGTCAGGGCCAGGAAGGCGGCGGCCAGGCGCGTGGGGGCCGCCCCCGCCGAGGTCACGAAGGCGTATTCGTGGACGATGCTTGGGGTGAAGCGGCGCATCACCGCCCCGTCGCGCAGGTAGCCCCGCGCCAGATCCTCGTTGACGATGGCCACCCCGACGCCGCGGGCGGCCAGCGCGCAGGCGGACGCGACGGTGTGGGTCTCGACCCGCACCCGCGGCCGCACCCCCACGGCGTCGAACGCCGCCTCAACCCTGGCCCGCGAACTGCGACCCAGGCCCAGCAGCACCAGCGGCGCGCCGCGCAGGCGAGCCGGATCGATCTCCTCGCACGCCGCCAGCGGGTCGTCGCCGCGCAGGACGCAGGCGGTCTCGCTGACCATCACCGTCTCGGCGCGCAGGTCCGGCCGATTGAGCGGCAGCTTCACGAAGCCCGCATCGACGCTGCGCGAGGCGATCAGCGCCTTGGCCGCCTCCACCGAATGGGAGTCGATGGTCAGATGCACCTTCGGATACTGCGCCAGGAACGCCGCGGCGATATCCGGCAGAAGGCCCTCCAGGAAACTCGGCGGCGCCACCAGCTTCAGCTGCCCGACCCGAAACTCCGCGATGTCGCGCGCCAGGTCGTAAACCCGATCGACATTGTCCAGCGCCCGCTCGACCTCTTCGAACAAAAGCAGTCCGTCGGGCGTCGGCGCGAGCCGGCCGCGATCGCGATAGAAGAGCTCGAAGCCCACATGCCGCTCCAGCTGGGCGAGCAGGCGGCTAGCGGCCGGCTGGGTCAGGCCCACCTCCGCGGCTGCGGCCGTCACCGACCCCAGACGGATGATGGCCTCGAAGGTGCGCAGGGCGCGTAGGCCCACGCCGTCGGCGGCCGCCGGGCGCGCCGGCCGGCTCATCTAAACCCGCCCGATCGGGACCACCGGCAGGACGACGCAGGAGGGCGTCGCAGGCCCCAGATGCACCCGGTTCTCCGCCACCACAGGGTCGCTCGCCTCGCCGGCCGGGGCGCCGGTGTTCGGATTGACGTCGAAATGCGGGAAGTTGCTGCTGGCGATGTCCAGCCGGATCCGATGGCCTTTGGCGAACCGGTTGGCGGTAGGAAACCCGGCGACGGCGACCTCATAGATTTCCCCAGGCGACATCGGGACCGGCGTCTCGAAGGACTCCCGGAACCGTAGGCGCAGCACGCCGTGGGTCAAGTTCATGGCGAAGCCTTCCGGCCAATCCTCGCTGGGCGGATAGACGTCGATCAGCTTGAACATGATGTCGGTGTCCACCGCCGAGGAGGAGACGAAGAGCCGCGCGGAGATCGGGCCGATCACCTCCACGTCCGCCTCCAGCGGTTCGGTCTGGAAGACCAGCACGTCCTCGCGGTCCGCTAGAGGCCGGCCCGGGACCTTGGCCCCAAACACCCGCTCGCTCTCCCGCTGATCAAAGGCGCCGGCCTCCATTAGCGGCGCGCCCGAGGCGATGGCCCCGCCGATGGTGGGCACGGGATCGTGCGGATCGTGCCGCCAGGCGCGCAAGCCCGCCTCATTCGGCGCCTCGACCCGCAAGCCGCCGTCGGCGCAGAGATGGAAGGCCGTCGGAACCGCTTCGGGCAGGGGCCAGTCGGACGCGTCGCGCCAGGCGCCGCCGTGGTCCAGCCGCCCTTCCAGCGTGCGCCGTCCAGATCCGCCGCCCATGACGAACAGCTTCACCGGCGCGGACAGATAGTCGGGCGCCTCGCGCCCCTTCAGATGCCGGTCGAACCAGGCCCGCCGCAGGGCCAGATAGTCGGGCGCAAGCGCGCCGTCGAGCACGGCGGCGGGGCTGAAATCCACGTCGCCGGCGTAGGAGACCGAACGCTGGCCGTGGGTCCAGGGCCCCAGGACCAGCTTCACCGGGCCGCGCTTGATTTTGGAGAGCCCCTGGTAGTTCTCCGTCGCCGTGAGAGCGTAGGGGTCGTACCAGCTGCTCATGTGGACCTGGGGCGCATCGACGAAGGCCGCATAGGCGCCGGCCGCGTAGAGGCCTGGCCGGCGCCAGAACGCGCCGAAGGTCTCATTGACCCACTGTTCGAGGACATAGTCCTCGTATTCCGGGGCGGCGCTGACGGGTGAGGCGCCGCGCCGCCACGGATTGACGCCGATCCAGCGGCGGATGTCCTCCCTCTCGAGCGCCTCGCGCCGCGCCGGATCCCGGGCGGTCTTGGGCGAAAGCCGGGCGTGCTTGACCGCCCAGGTGAGTTGCTTGAGCTCGAAGGCCCCGCCCTGGCGGATGCCGCTGTGATAGGCGCTGGAGAAACCCCCGGAATCCAGGAACATCGCCTTAAGGCCCGGCGGATCGTAGGCCGCCATGGCCGCCTGCACGTGAGCGCCGTAGGAGAGGCCCAGCGTGCCGACGGCGCCATCGCACCAGGGCTGGGCGAGGATCCAGGCCAAGGTGTCGACGCCGTCCTCCCCCTCGTTGACGTACTTGGCGAACTCGCCTTCGGAGGCGAAGCGCCCGCGGCAGTCCTGCAGGACGTAGACATAGCCCGCGCGTGCGAAAGCCGCCGCGATCTCGGGCTTCGGCTTCGGCGTCGGATCGGCGGCCGTGCGGTCGGCGTGATTGGTCTCCCGCTTGCCGTAGGGCGTGCGCTCCAGCAGCACCGGCAAAGGGCCGGTCGCGCCGGCGGGACGGTAGATGTCGGCGGCCAGCCGCACGCCGTCGCGCATCGGGACCATGACATCGCGCTGCACGTCCACGCCTTCGAAAATGCGCAACGGCGCCGATGTATCGGGGGGCGTCATGCCGCTAGCGTCCGGCCGCCGCGGCCGGCGGCGCATAGGCGGCCGGCGCGCCAGGTCCCACCGGCAATTCCAGGGCCGTCCAGGTTCCGAGCAGAAGGAAGCCGCCGAGGAGGAAGGCGGCGCTGTAGGGCGCCATCAGGGCGATCATCGAGCCGACCCCGAACTCCGGGATCCATCGCCTGCACATCACCAAGACCAAGGGGAAGTTGGAGGCGAGCGGGGTGACCACGTTGAAGATCGAGTCGCCCATCCGGTAGGCCGCGGTGGTCATTTCGGGGGAGACGCCCAGCAGCATCAGCATCGGCACCACCACCGGCGCCATGGCCGCCCACTTGGCCGAAGCCGAGCCGATCACGAGGTCGAGTCCCGCCGACATCGACAGCAGCGACAGCAGCAGGAGCGGGGTCGGCAGGTTCAGCGCCTGCAGCGTCTCGGCCCCACGGACCGCCATCACCGGCCCCAGGTTCGACCAGGCGAACAGGGTCACGAAATGGGCCGCGAAGAAGACCAGGACCAGATAGGGCGCCATCGCGCGCATCCCATCGCCCATCATCGCCACCACCTCGCGATGGTTGCGCACCGTGCCTGCCGCCGCGCCATAGGCCCAGCCGGTGGCCAGGAACAGCAGCATGAAGGCCGCGATCAACGCCCTATAGAAGGGCGTCATTCGCTGCGGCCCTGTCGCGCTTTCGTCGATCAGGGGCGTGAAGCCCGGCCAGAGGGTCAGCGCCGCAAAGAGGCCGATCACCACCAGGGCCGCGAGACCTGCACGGACGAGGCCGCGCCGCTGGGCCGCGGTCAGCTCTCCGAGCGCGATCGCCGGCTCGTCCACGGGGCTGGCAGGTCCGCGCCAGGCGCCGAGCCTGGGCTCGACGATCCGGTCGGTCACGAACCAGGCGATAGGCGCAAAGAGCACTCCGATGGCGAGGGTGAACCACCAGTTGCCGAGGGGATTCATCGTGAAGGCGGGATCGATCAGCCGCGCGGCGGGCTCGGTGATGCCCAGGATCAGCACGTCGAACTGGCCAGGGATCACATTGCCGGCGAAGGCGCCGGAGATGCCGGCGTAGGCGACGGCGATGCCGGTCAGCGGATGACGCCCCGCTTCCGCATAAATCAGCGCCGCCAGTGGGATCAGCACCACATAGGCCGCATCGGAGGCGTGGTGCGACAGGAGGCCGACGATGAACAGCGACGGCGTCAAGGCTTTGGACGGCAGGCGCCGCACGGCGCCGCCCAGCAAGGCGTGGAAAAGGCCCGACCGTTCGGCCACACCCGCCCCCAGCATCACCACCAGCACCAGGCCCAGTGGCGGGAAAGCCGCCATGGTCGCCGGCATCTGGGTGAGCAGCCGCCCGAGATTGGCCTCGGTCAGCAGGCTTTCCACCCTCAGGGCCTCTCCGGTGACCGGATTGACCGCCGACCAGCCGGCGGCGGCGGCCGATCCGATCATCACCAGCCCGATGCAGGCCAGGAAGATGAAGACCGGATCGGGCAAGGCGTCACCGATCGCCGCGATCCGGTCGAGCACGCCCCGGCGCGCACGGGGCGCGCCGTCCTTCGGATCGAGGGTGGTGGTCATCGACGCCTTCTAGGGCTCAGAACTGCATGCCCAGACGAACATAGAAGGACCGGCCGCGCACGTCGTAGGTGTAGATGTCGAAGTTGATCGGCGCGTTGGCGTAGGAGGCTGGCGGCATCTTGTCGAAGATGTTGTTCACGCCCAGCGTGACGCTGGTGTCGTACCAGTCGAACCGGTAGGTCGCCTCCACGTCCTGGTAGAAGACAGCCTTGGTGGTGGCGTCCTTGACCGGATTTACCACGTCGGTGGTCTTGCCGATGTAGCGCCCGCGCCAGACCGCCGACATCGGCCCCTCGTTCCAGCGCAGGGAGGTCTGGCCCTTCCATCGCGGATAGGTCGACCGGGGCTGATCCCCCTTCCCGGCCCGCTCGTCTACGATGGGCGGGCCGCCCGCCGGGTTGGGGCTCGTGGTGGTGAAGTGATCCAGGTAAGAAGCGTCCAGCACCGCGGCGAAGCGGCCGATCTGGGTGGAGAAATCGTAGCGGAGGGTGGTGTCCACGCCCGCCGTCGAGATCTCGTTCAGGTTCTGGGCGCCCTGCAGCAGGTTCAGGACCGCGCCGGTGCCGGGATCGCGGGTGATCAGCGAGCAGAACACCCCACCCTGGCTGGCGCAGAGGTTCATGATCTGGGTCGCCGACTGCGAGGCGATGGCGTCCTTGATGGTGATCTCGTACCAGTCGACCGTCAGCGACAGGCCCGGCGCGAAACTCGGCTTGATCGCCACGCCCACGCTGTAGGTGTCGGCCGTCTCCGGCTTCAGGTCGGTGTTGCCCGAAATGGTGCCGGGGATCAGGCCGTTTAGGTTGAAGTTGGCCTGGTTGTAGCCGGCCGGAACGCCGGCGCAGCCCGGTCGGCCCGGATTGGCCGCCGCCCCGCCGTTGCAGGGATCCATACCCTGGAAGCTTGTCTCGCGAGCGCCTTGATAAAGCTCGAGAATCGACGGCGCGCGGAAGCCCTGCGAGTAGGTGGCGCGGACCAGGATGTCCTCGATGGGTCGCCAGCCGAGGCCGACCTTGACCGTCGTGGCGTCGCCGACCGTGTCGTAGTTCGAATAGCGGCCGGCCAGGCTGAGATCGAGGCTATGAGCGAAGGCGACTTCCTTCAGCAGTGGCGCCGCCAGTTCGACATAGGCTTCGTGCAGGCTGTACTGGCCGGAGGTGGGGGTCCGCGTCTGGGCCGAGGTGGTGGTGTATTGGGCCGGGATGTTGACCGGCGTCTGGTTCACATAGGGGTCTGGGGAGTCCGAAGCCTTGTTCTGGCGGTACTCGTAACCCGCGGCGATGGCGAGCGGCCCGGCCGGCAGTTCGAACAGGTCGCCCGTGACGTTGAAGGTCAGGTCATAGAGCTCGGTCTGGTTGGATTCGCGGGTGGTGTAGCGGATGTAGGCCGCCATCTCCGGCGTCATCGGCGCGAACAGATTGACCGGCGTGCAGCCTGGGCTGGCGGCGCAGGCCGCCGGAGAGCCGAGGGCCAGAGCCAGGCGGTCGTAATTGACGCCGTTCAGCGCTTTCGACTGCATGTCGTTCTTCGAATAGCTGCCGAACAGGTCCCAGCGCCATTCGCGGCCGAACAGCTCCAACTCGCCATCGAAGCCCGCAGCAAAGCGGTAGGTCTTCACGTCCTGGATGTTGTCGCGATTGCCCACATCGGTCATCACCCGGCGGATCCGCCAGGCCTGGGTGGCCGCAAAGCCCAGGGCGTTGGCCGCGGGCACGCCGTTGGCCGTGCCGAACGGGTTGTAGGGATGGTTGTTCGGGATCGCGAAGCCGCGGATCGTCCCGGCCGTGCCGCCGACGTCCAGCAGCACCGGGGAGAACAGCTGGTCGGAAATGCGCCGGTTGAACAGCGCCTCGGCCTGGAAGCGCACATTGTCCGAGAGATCGCCGCGATAGCGGCCATAGAAGCCGTACCGCTCGCTCGGGCCCACCGAATAGATGCCCTGGGCCTGGATGTTGTAGAAGTCGCCCGGCAGAGCCGCGGTGTGGAAGCTGTTGTCTGCCTGGGCGCCCGCCCCGTAGGGACCCTGCCCGTTCGCCGCGATGGGCGAGGCCGAGGTGGCGAAGCCGGCGGGGGTTCCGAAGTAAGCGTTCGAAGCCAGGCCTGGCAGGATGTAGAGGCCGTTCGGGCTATTCGGCGGACTGGTCACCGGAACCATCGTCAACCGGGTCAGGTCGCGCGCGTCGGTGCGGATCGGCCGGTCCTTTACATAGCTGGCCGAGAAGATCAGCGAGCCGTTGTCGAACCGCTTGCCCCAGGTGACGACGCTGGAGAACGACTGGCCGTCCCCTTCGGACGTGACGCCGGCCTTGGTCGAGAGGCGCAGCCCGTCGAAATCGCGCACCGTCTGGATGTTCACCACGCCCGCGATGGCGTCAGCGCCGTAAATCGCCGACGCGCCGTCCTTCAGCACCTCGATGCCCTCGATCATGCCGAGCGGCATGGTGTTGAGGTCTACGAAGTCGCGGAAGCCGCGCTGGCCTACGCCGTCCACCCAGCGGTGGCCGTCGACCAGCACCAGCACGCGGTTGCCGCTGCCCTCGGCCCCGCCCAGATAGCGCAGGTTGATGGAGCTGGCGCCATAGGAGGTGCCCTGGGTTCCGTTGGTGTTCAGGCTGACCCCGGCCGACGGCAACTTCTGCAGGATCTCGCCCACCGAGCTGGCCCCCGAGGCCTGAATCTCTTCGGCGGTGATAGTGGTCACAGGCCCAACGGAATCGGCGTCGCGGCGCTGGATGCGCGAGCCGGTGACGACGATCTCCTCGACGCTCGCAACCTCCTGGGCCTGAGCCGAAGAAGTCGTCCCTGTCAGCACGCCGGCCGCCGCCAAGGCGCCCAGAGCCGCACCGTACCGAAGCCGCGCCGTGGCCTTTTGTTCGCTCGCCATGTCCTGCCCCCTTCTCCCGTTCTGCCTTTGCATCCTCGCGACATAAGGGCCGCGGGTCGTTTGGCGATGGCGAACCTCGCTGGGGGCGTTTCAGGGCACAACCTTATTGCAGTTTCGTATCGACCCATGCGCCAGGGGCATGATCTACCCCGCTCGGGCACTCTGCATTTATGGTCCCGTTCGCCAAACAGGGGGCCATGCAAATGAACCGCCGCCAGCTTCTGGCCCTGGCCGGAGCCAGCTTCGCAACGGCCGCCGGCGCTCAGGCGACGGACCTGCGGGTGACCCTGCTCGGTCAGGCCCTGCTCGAACACGCCTTCGGCCCTGCTGAATGGCCCGGCCGGACCGCTGTGCGCGAACGGTTGGCGCAAGCTCATGCGGTCTTCACCAACCTTGAAACGGTGATCGAGGGGCCCCGCGCCGGCGCGCCGACGCGCGAGCTTCTCACCCTGCACGCCGCGGGCCCGGAGATCCTGGACGTCCTCAGGGACCTTCGGATCAACCTCGTCGCCACCGCCAACAATCACGCCTTCGACCTGGGCTCGGGCGGAATTCTCGACACGGCAGAGGCTCTCCGGGCGGCGAACCTGCCCTCCGCCGGCAGCGGCGCGGATCTGGCCGCCGCCTCGGCGCCCGCCTTCGTAGCGATTCCAGCCGGGACCGTCGCCCTGGTCGCCTTCGCCACCGGCAAGGTCCGTGAAGGAGGCGCAGCGACGCCCGACCGGCCCGGCGTCAACGAGGTCAGGCGCAGCGACGACGGCGAGATCCTGGCGGAGGACCGCGAGCGCGTCCTTGCCGCCCTTCGCTCGGCTAAGGCGAGGGCTGACGTCGTGATCGCCTATCACCACAACCACGACTGGGAACCCGACAATACCCAGGTTCCCGAGTGGCAGCGCCGCTTCGCCAAGGCCTGCGCCGCCGCCGGCGCTTCGGTCTTCGTCGGCCATGGCGCGCCGGTGCTGCAGGGTGTCGAGGTGTTCGAGGGCGTCCCGCTCTTCTATGGGCTCGGCAACTTCTTCTTCCAGACCGAGAAGGCGCCCGGCGCCTATCCGCGGGAATCCTGGGAGGGCGCCATCGTCGAATGCGGCTTCCGCAATGGGCGCTGCCGCAGCGCGCGGCTGATCCCTCTCGAACTGAACGAGATCGGCTTGGGCGGGGCCGACGACATGGCGACCCGCGGCGCGCCCTCGCTCGCCAGCCCCGAGACGAGCCGCCGGATCCTCGAGCGCCTGGCCGGGCGCTCCGCGCCGTTTGGGACCGTCATACGCACGGCGGGGCCGGAATGCGAACTCGTCCTGCCAGCCTCTAGCGATTGAAGCTGGACTGACGCGGCGTCGGGCGCCGCAGCCTCTCGCCAAGCTCAATACCGACGAGGATCCGCCATGCCCGAAGCCCTGATCATCGACGCCTGCCGCACCCCCCGCGGCATCGGAAAGGTCGGCAAGGGCGCTCTCGCCGACTTCCACCCACAGCACCTGGCCGCGTCCGTGCTGAGGGCGATCGCCGAGCGCAACCACCTGAAGACCCAGGAGGTGGACGACGTGATCTGGGGCACCTCCTCCCAACGCGGCAAGCAGGGCGGCGACATGGGCCGGATGGCGGCGCTCGACGCCGGCTTCGACACCCGGGCCTCGGGCGTCACCCTGGACCGCTTCTGCGGCTCGGGCATCACGGCCGTGAACATGGCCGCCGCCCAGATCATGGCTGGCATGGAGGACCTGGTCATCGCCGGCGGCACGGAGATGATGTCCTACACCGCCTCCACCGCCGATCCCTCAAACCCGCCGATGATGGACAACGGCAACCTGCGCCTGCGCGCCCGCCATCCCCAGAGCCACCAGGGCGTCTGCGCCGACGCCATCGCCACCCTGGAGAACATCCCGCGCGAGGCGCTGGACGAGCTCGCCTATGTCAGCCAGCAGCGCGCCGACCACGCGATCCGCAACGGCCATTTCGACCGCGCCCTGGTTCCGGTCTATCGCGAAGACGGCTCGCTTGCCCTCGACCGCGAGGAGTTCCCCCGCCCGCAAACCACCCGCGAGGGTCTGGCCGCCCTGAAAGCCTCGTTCGAGGCCATGGCCAACGTGCCGCTGAACGCCGACGGCGTCACCTATGCCGGTCTGATCCAGCAGGTCTATCCGGACCTGGCGATCAAGCACGTGCACCATGCCGGCAACTCCTCGGGCGTGGTCGACGGGGCGGCCGCCGTACTGCTCGCCTCGCCCGACTACGCGGCCAGGAACGGCCTCAAGGCTCGCGCCCGGGTGGTGGCGATGGCCAATGTCGGCGACAGCCCGACCCTGATGCTGAACGCGCCGGTTCCGGCCGCCCAGAAGGTGCTGAAGAAAGCCGGCCTGACGCCCGACGACATCGACCTCTGGGAGATTAACGAGGCCTTCGCCGTCGTGGCCGAGAAGTTCATCCGCGACCTGAAGCTTGATCGCGAGAAGGTCAATGTGAACGGCGGGGCGATGGCGCTCGGCCATCCCATCGGCGCCACCGGCTCGATCCTGATCGGTACCATCGTCGACGAGCTGGAGCGCCGGGACCTGAAGCGCGGCCTCGTCACCATGTGCGCCGCCGGCGGCATGGCCCCGGCCATCATCGTCGAACGGGTCTAGACGCCATGGTCGATCTCACCAACGCCTCTGCGCTCGTCACAGGAGGGGCCGGCGGCTTCGGCGGCGCCACCGCCCGGCGGCTCGCCCAGCTTGGGGCCCGGGTGGTCATCGCCGATGTCGCCGAAGAGCGCGGCCGCGCGCTTGCCGACGAGCTCGGCAACGGCTCGGTCTTCGTCAAGACCGACATCCTGGACGAGCACTCCATAGCCGAAGCCGTGCAGACCGCCGTCGGCCTGGGGCCGCTGCGCGCTGCCGTCGTCGTCCACGGCGGCCCCCCGGCGCCGGGCGCGACCGGCCCCGCCCGGGTGGTGAACAAGGAAGGCAAGCGCATCCCGCTGGCCAACTTCGCCCACACCGTGAACGTCTATCTGGTCAGCGCCTTCGCCGTGACGAGCCAGGCCGCGGAGGCCATGGCCAAGAACGAGCCTCTGGCTTCCAACCAGCGTGGCGTGATCATCAACACCGCCTCCATCGCCGGCTACGAGGGCCAGACCGGGCAATCGGCCTATTCCGCGGCCAAAGGCGGGATCATCGGCATGACCCTGACCATTGCTCGCGACCTCGCCCCACTCGGCATCCGCTGCATGGCCATCGCCCCAGGCACCTTCCTGACCTTCGCCTATTCCTCGCGCATGACCGACGAACAGGCCCAGGCCCACTGGGGGCCGACCGTGCCCAATCCCAAGCGCATGGGCGATCCGGACGAATACGCCAGGTTGGCGGCCCACATTGTCGAGAACGACTTCCTCAACGGCACGACGATCCGCCTGGATGGGGCGCAGAGGTTCTAGCCAGGCGGCTCCGGCCTACTGCACCGCCACTTGAACGACGCCGCGCTCTTCGGGCGTGGCGTTCCCGCCGCGGTCGTCCCGCGCCGGCTTCGAAGAGGCCATGCGCAGCACGTCGATATAGCCGGGCGCGGTCAGCATCTGCGCCATCACGCCCTTCGCCTTCAGGAGGCGATGGGTGCGGGGAAGATTGTAGCAGGGCACATGCATGAACATGTGGTGCTCGCAGTGGTAGTTCACCCAGTAGGGGGCCAGGAACATCCGCTCCAGGAGATTGGCGTGGGTGGTCCGCGCATGGCGCAGCGGATCGGGCTCGTCCTTGGCCACACAGGCGTGTTCGGCGATGTTGCGCAGACGGGTGACCAGCGGCAGCCAGGTCGCCGAAGGCAGCCACCAAAGCACGAACCAGGCCCACCAGTAGCCGAACGGCGCTGTCGCCGCGATGGTGACGGCCGCGCCGAGAAAGAACCGCGGCCGGTTCTTCACGAACCGCCACAGGACGTCCGCCGCGCTCTCGCCCGGCTTGCGCTCGGCGATGCGACGGAACAGCGGCGCCCAGCGCTGCTTGAAGTGGGTCTGGCCCGTCAGGTCGCGGACGATCTTGCGCCTCAGCGACTGCCGCGTGATGGGGAAAGGCGCGGAGAGGCCAAGGTCCGGATCCTCGGCCTGCTGGGCGTACTTGTGATGCCCCAGATGATAGGCCCGGTATTGGGCAAGCCCGCCGGGCGTCAGCTTGTCGCCCAGGAAATCGTTGACCTTCAGGTTGGGGTGCAGCGCGCCGTGGGCGGCGTCGTGCATCAGGATCGCCAAGCCCAGCTGGCGTGCGCCGATGATCATCACCGCCAGCGGAATGGTGATCGGGAAGGCCATCGCCATGGCCGCGGCCAGGCCGATGACGATCCAGGCGTGCGCGATCAGGGCCGGTCCCTTCCAGGCCGACCGCCGGGCGAGCGGCGCCCACTCCTCCGGCGAGAAATAGTCCTTGGGGGCGACTCGGGCGGCTGCGGCCATCAGGCGTCTCCGGCTTCAGTGGGGCGCGCCCTCGCCACGGGCTCTTGCCGCAGCAGCGCGATCATCTCTTCGACGGCCTCGGCGAGCGGGGCGTCCGTCGCGCCCTCGCGCAGGGCCACGCCGAGCGCCAGGGTCCAGAACCGTCGGGCGACCGTCGCCGTGGACTCCGGCCCGGTCCAGCCTCGACGCTCCCGGGCCTGGGCGTAGGCTCGGTCGCCCTCGGCGTGCAGCCGCTCGAAGGTGCGTTCGACCAAGGGGGCCAGATCCTGCCGCCGACGGGCCAGCGACAAGGCTTCGACGAAAAGGGCGAGACCCGGCGACCCGACCACCGTCTCCACCAGGCGCCGGTTGTAGTCCGCGCCCGTCGGGGCGCCCGCAGCGGCGGCCTCCGCCTGGGCGGCGACGTAAAGCACTTCGCGGCAGGCCGCCTCGACGAACAGCGCCTCCTTGGTGCGGAAATAGTAGGTGACCTGGCTCGGGTAGGCGCCCGCCGCCGCGGCGATCTCAGCCACCGACACCCCGGCGAGTCCCCGCGCCTTGAACAGCTCCACGGCGGCATCCAGCAAGCGGGAGCGCATTCGCTTCCCGGGCTCGCGCATCGGGCGTGCTTCGGCGAGGGATCGCACGTCGGCCATACGTTATTTGTATGTCATACAATCGGCGAAGTAAACCGTGGGGTCGCCCCCGGCGCGGACTGGAAACCCTTCGCGCCCGACGCTCCCGTCCTACAGCGGCCAGACCACAAGGATGGTCGGCACAGCGACGGCGATCACGATGACCTCCAGCGGCAGTCCCAGCCGCCAATAGTCCCCGAACCGGAAGCCGCCGGGGCCGAGGATCAGGGTGTTGTTCTGGTGGCCGATGGGGGTGAGGAATGCGCAGGAGGCGCCCACCGCGACGGCCATCAAGAATGGATCGGCGCTGACGCCCAGCCCGGCGGCGGCGCCCAGCGCCACGGGGCACATCACCGCCGCGGTGGCCGCATTGTTCATGAAATCCGAAAGCGTCATGGTCACGACCAGGATCAGGGCGAGCACGATGGCCGGATTGCCCTGAGCCACGCCCTCGAGCAGCAGGCGGGCGATTTGGTTGGCGGCGCCGGTCGTCTCCATGGCGCCCGCGACGGGGATCAGGGCGCCGAGCAGCACGATCACCGGCCAGTCGACCGCCTCATAGACCCTGCGCGGCGGAACCACGCCGAAGACCATGCTGGCCAGCACCCCGCCGGCGAAGGCGACCGCCGCCGGCACCAGGCCGAACGCGGCCCCTGCCACCGCCACGCCCAGGATCGCCGTCGCCCTCAGCGCCTGGCCGGGATCGGGCAGCCGCAAGGTGCGCTCGGCCAGCGGCACGCAACCGAACTGGGCGGCGAATTCGGCGACGGCCTCGGCCGGCCCCTGCAACAGGAGAACGTCGCCGGACTGGACCTTGGCAGTGCGGAGGCGAGCCAGGGTTCGACGGCCTTCTCGAGAGATGGCGAGGAGGTTGATGCCGAAGCTGGCGCGCAGGCGGATGTCGGTCGCCGAGCGCCCCACCAGGGCCGAGTTCGGCAGGACGGCGATCTCCATGAGCACCTCGTCCCGGACGGGCGGCCGAGCCGGCTCGGCCTCTTCGCCCGCGGCGGGATCGAGCGCCTCGGTCTTCAGGACTTCCTCAGAAGACACCGCCTCCTCGAGCTTCAATCCCAGGGCCGATAGCGAGGCGCTCAGGGCCTTGGGGTCGGCTTCGATGACCAGGATGTCGTCCTCGCGCACCCGGCGCAGGGGATGGGGCGCGGAAATCCGCACCTCGTTGCGGACAAAGCCCACCACCTGGGCGTCGGCGTCGTCCAGCACCCGCTCCACCTCGCGCAGGGTCATGCCGGCGGCCTTGGCGCCCTGCGGCACGCGCGCTTCGGTGAGATAGGGCGCGATGTTGAATTCCTCGGCGCCCAGCCGCTCGCGCGCCGGCACCAGCCTGCGCGCCGCCAGCACCACGAAGACCGCGCCGCAAGCCGCCACGGCAAGACCCACGGGGGCGAAGTCGAACATGGCGAAGCCGCCTCCGCCGCGGAAGCCTGAGACGATCAGGTTGGGCGGGGTTCCGATCAGGGTGGTCATGCCGCCGAGGATCGAGCCGAACGACACCGGCATCAGGATCTGGCCGGGCGGCAGGCCCTGCTTGGCGGCGGCCTGCAGGGCGATCGGCATGAGCAGGGCCAGCGCTCCGACATTGTTCATGAAGGCCGAGAGCACCGCGGCCAGCGCCGTCAGCGCCGCCAGCATGACCAACGGGCTTCCGCTCCTGGGAAGGAACCGCCGCGCGAGCACGTCGACCGCCCCGGAGGTCTGTAGGCCCTGGCTCAGGATCAGCACGCAGGCGACGGTGATCACCGCCGGATGGCCGAAACCGGCGAAGGCCGCTTCCGCCGGCGTCAGCCCAGCGACCACGCAGGCCAGCAGGGCGGCGACCGCCACCATGTCGTGCCGCCACCGCCCCCAAAGGAACAGCAGGATCGTGACCGCCAGTATGCCGAGGACGATCCCCTGCGACGCCGTCATCGATCCCCCATAGCTTCCTCAACCCCGCCGAGCGCGGCGCGTGTGCGGAAACGGCCAAGGTCCGACCGCGATCCCGCGCCCATTCAAATTTCTTCTAACGCCCCGACGGCGGAGCCGCGGTTGCGCGCCGCCCCCATTCCAGCCCAGATGGGCGCGGCGGGCCGATCCGCCGGCGAAGGGGCGAAGCGCCATGGCGGAAGCGACCTCCGGGGTGGATCTGGGCCATGCGGTGGCCCTGCTGACGGCGGGCGTCGTCGCCGTGCCGGTGTTTCGAAAGCTCGGCCTGGGTTCGGTGCTGGGCTACCTGGCCGCCGGGCTGGCCATCGGCCCCTTCGGCCTGCGTCTCTTCACCGATCCGGAGGCCATCCTGCACGTGGCCGAGCTCGGCGTTGTGATGTTCCTGTTCATCATCGGGCTGGAGATGCGGCCGGCCAAGCTGTGGCTGCTGCGCAAGGAGATCTTCGGCCTGGGCGCCGCCCAGGTGCTGGTCTGCTGCGCCCTGCTCACCGGCGTCGCGGTCCTGGCCGGCCTGCCGCTGCCGGCGGCGATCATCGGGGCCAGCGGCTTCGTGCTCTCCTCCACCGCGGTCATCATGAAGATGCTGGACGAACGCGGCGAAACCGCGACCCCCGCCGGCCAGCGCTCGATCTCCATCCTGCTGCTGGAGGACTTGGCCGTCATCCCGCTCCTGGCCCTGGTGGCGGTGTTCGCCTCTCTGGCCGGCTCGGGCGCGGAGGACGCTCGGCCGATCCCCCTCGCCATCGGGCTTGGCCTCGCCTCCCTGCTGGCGCTGCTGGCGGCGGGGCGCTGGCTGCTCAACCCGTTCTTCGCCATCCTGGCCCGCTCCGGCGCGCGCGAGGTGATGACGGCCGCGGCCCTGCTGGTGGTGCTGGGCGCCGCCCTCTTCATGCAGTGGGGCGGGCTTTCCATGGCCATGGGCGCCTTCCTGGCCGGCGTGCTGCTCTCGGAGTCCACGTTCCGGCATCAGCTGGAGGCCGACATCGAGCCCTTCCGCGGAATCCTTCTCGGCCTCTTCTTCCTGAGCGTCGGCATGTCCCTCGACGTCTCGGTGGTGCTGGCCGAATGGCGCCTGATCCTGGCGGGCGTGCTCGCCTTCATGGCGGTCAAGGCGCTCGGGATATATGGTGTGGCCCGCCTCCTGCGCGCCGACAATCGCGAGGCGATCCAGCGCGCCGCCCTCTTCGCCCAAGGGGGCGAGTTCGCCTTCGTGCTCTACGCCGCAGCCCTGTCGGGCGGGGTTTTCGACGCCCGCATCGCGGCTGGCATGACGGCCATCGTCATCCTCTCCATGGCGCTCACCCCGCTGGTGGTCATGGCGCTGAACCGCCTCTTGCCGCCGCCGAAGGAATCCATGGACGGCATCGAGCTGGCCGAAGGGCTGGAGGGCCGCGTGCTGATGATCGGCTTCGGCCGCTTCGCCCAGCTGGTCAGCCAGCCGCTGCTGGCCCGCGGCGTGGAGATCTCGCTGATCGAGACCGACGTGGAGATGATCCGCGTCGCCGCCGATTTCGGCTTCAAGGTCTATTACGGCGACGGCACGCGGCTGGACGTGCTGCACGCCTCCGGCGCCGGCCGCGCCGAGGCGGTCCTCGTCTGCGTCGACAAGCCGGAAGCCGCCGACCGCATCGTGGAGCTGGTGAAGTCGGAGTTCCCCCACGCCAAGCTGTTCGTCCGGGCCTACGACCGCGGCCATTCCATGCGGCTGATCCAGGCCGGCGTCGACTTCCAGATCCGCGAGACTTTCGAGTCGGCGCTCGCCTTCGGCAAGAAGGTGCTGATCGAGCTCGGCGTCGACGAGGTGGAGGTCGCCGAAGCGATCCGCGATGTCCGCCGCCGCGACGCCGAGCGGCTGGAGCTGCAGTTGGCCGGCGGCCTGACGGCCGGCCAATATCTCATGCGCAACAACGTCCAGACGCCCAAGCCTGAGCCCTTCGCCAAGCCGCGCCGCGAGCCCGAGGCCCTGAACCCCGAGGCCGCCGGCCTGATCGCCGAGCGCGAGCCTGCGGAGTGACGGCCAAGAGGCCGCCGCATTAAGCGCCGATTAACCCTGGCGGCGCCCATTGCGGGCGCCTCCCAGGGGAACAGACCTTGAAGACGTCCGCGTACCTGGCCGTGGGCTCGGCTTGCCTTCTGCTGGCGGCCTGCGCCACAGCCACGGAAACCCATCCGAGCCGCACGGCCACCGAGCAGCTCCTGATCTCACGCGCCGCCGAGCGGGCGGCCCAGCAGTTCGCGCTGGCGCTCGATCCGGACGCCCGCGTGTTCGTGGACACCAGCACCTTCCGCGGCGAAGGCGCCGACTACGCCTCCAGCGCCATCCGCGAGGCCCTGCTGGCCCGCGGGAACCGCATCACCCTCGCCCGCTCGGAAGCCGACGTGATCGTCGAATTGCGCCTGGGCGCCCTTTCCATCGACAAGATGCAGCGGGTGGTCGGCATTCCGCGCCTGACCTTGCCGGTCACACAGACGCTCAGCACCGTCACGATTCCCGAGCTCTCGGTCTATTCGCGGCGCGACCGCACGGGTGTCGCGGAGTTCTCCGCCTTCGCCTACGAGGCCGCCACCGGCCGCCCCATCGCTTTGGGCGGCCGCATGTCGGGCACGGCCAAGATCCGCAGCCACACCATGCTGATGATCTTCTCCTGGGGGAAACAGGAGGTGCGGCCTGGCGACGCCGACGTCAGCGCCGACGAATGGTGGAAGGTCTGGTAGAGCAGCGGCCTGAGTTGCTTTGAAGAAGGCCCCATGAGCTTCGACACATCGGATCCCGCAGCTTCGGTCACCGCCATGGTGAACACCGCCATGTCCGGCGACCCGGCCGTGGTCCGCGACCTTATGGGAACCTTGGGCGCGTTCTCCGTTCGGATCGTCGTGGCCGGCCTCATCCTGGCCGCCACCTTCTGGGCGTCGCGCCGGCTCTCCCGTCTCGTGCAACGGGCGCTGGAGCGCGTGCACAAGCATCATCCGGCCGACCGCACCTTGAGCATCTTCGTCGGCGCCCTGGTCCGCTATCTGGTCGTGGCGATCGGCCTGATCGCCGTTCTGCAGCAGCTGGGCATCCAGGCGACTTCGATCCTGGCGGTGCTGGGGGCGGCGTCGCTGGCGATCGGCTTGGCGCTGCAGGGCGCGCTCAGCAATGTCGCGGCCGGGGTCATGCTGCTGATCCTGCGTCCCTATCGCGTCGGCGACATGGTCGAGCTGAACGGTCGTCAGGGCACGGTCCAGAGCATGGACCTCTTCAACACCAAGTTGCTCGATTTCGACGGCCTGACCGTCTACCTGCCGAACGGCAAGATCTTCGGCGACATGATTGTCAACCTCACCGAAACCGGGCGGCGTCGCATCGAACTCACCTTCACGGTGGACTACGAGGACGACCTCGATCTGGCCTTGAGCCTGCTCTTGGAGATCGCCCGCGCCGATCCGCGCGTGCGCGGGGAGCCGGAGCCCTGGGCCAAGGTGACCGGCCTGGCCGACAGCGGCGTCAATGTCGCCCTGCGATGCTGGGCCGACGCCCCCGACTGGCTGAACACCCGCTTCAATCTGGTCAAGGCGGTCAAGGAGCGCTTCCAGGCCTCGGGTCTCAACTTCCCCTATCCGCACCAGGTCCATATCGACCGGTCCGAGCGCAAGGTGACGGCCCAGGTGGAGCTGGTCCCGGCGGGCGGCGCCCGCGCGGAAGACTGACGCCGGGTTTTGAGCTGCATCAAGGCGCCCGCCGCGCGGAGGCGTCAGATATATGCATGGGTCTTCGATCTCCTGGCCGGGCGCTTCGGCGCGCCGGCCGTCTTTTTGGCTTCCTGATCGCCCTGCAGCTCGCCTGCGCCGGGACGGCGTTCGCCGCTGCGGCGCTGACGCCTCAGGAGCGGCAGGCGATCCGCAGCGTCCTGCCTCAGGTCCCCGCCGAAGCCGACGAGGCCCTCGTCGCCCGCCTTCTCGCCCACGCCGCCGTCGAGACCGGCCAGCGCCTCGATCCGCCGCGGATCAACCGCCTATGGGGGCTGACGCCCGCCCGGCGGAACCTGGCGGCGGAGTTCGAAGCCGCCCGCGCCGGCGGCCGCCTCGCCGCCTGGCTCGCAGCACTCGCGCCGCAGCATCCGGATTACGCCGCCCTGCAGGAGGCCCGCCGCGCCTACGCCCTCCTCGTCGCCCGCGGCGGGTGGGAAACAGTTCCCGCCGGTCCGCCCCTGCGGCCTGGCGAGGATCATGCCGACGTCCCGGCCCTGCGCCGCCGCCTGGCCGCGGAAGGGTTCCTGCCCGCCGTCCAGGCCGACGGAACCGGCTACGACGAGGCCCTGCAGGCCGCCGTCCTAAGGTTCCAGACCTTGCGGGGCCTGGAGGTGGACGGGATCGTCGGACCTGCAACCCGCGGGGCCCTGAACATTCCCGCCGCCACGCGCCTGGCCCAGATCGAGGCCAATCTCGAGCGGCTGCGCTGGCTCCCTCGCCCGCTCGCCCCCGACCGCCTGGAGGTCAATTCCGCAGCCGCCGTCGCCGTGCTGTTCGAAGCCGGCAAGCCGGTCCTTTCCATGCGCATCGCCGTGGGCGACCTGCAAAACAATACGCCGATGTTCGCCTCCGACCTTCGAACCGTGGTCGTCAATCCGCCGTGGAACGTGCCGACGTCCATCGCCAACGCCGAAATCCTTCCCAAGGCGGCCCGCGACCCAGGGTACCTGGCCCGCAACGGCTTCCGGTTCGTGGACGGGCGCCTACAGCAGCAGCCCGGTCCCGGCAATTCCCTGGGCCGCATCAAGTTCGACTTCCCCAGCCCCTACGGCGTCTATCTGCACGACACGCCGGGCAAGGCGGTGTTCGCCCGCCGCATCCGCACCGTCAGTCATGGTTGCATGCGCCTGGAGAAGCCCAAGGAGCTCGCCCTGCGCCTCCTGGCGCCTCAGGGCTGGACGGCCGAGCGCCTCGAGGCGGCGATCGACGCCGGCCAGACCCAGCGCATCGACCTGCGAACCTCCACGCCGCTGGCGGTCGTCTACCGCACGGCCTTCATGGACGAGAACGGCCTGAACCTGTGGCCGGACCCCTACGGATGGGACCGCCAGTTGAGCGCCGCACTGGCTTCCCTTTCGCCCCGCACCTCAGGCGCCGCCGCAGCTGCGACCGATTGCGCCTAGCCAGGGCCGGGGCCCCATCGACTATAGTGCCGCTCCGAATGGAGAGGCCCATGATGCTTGATCGTCGGCGTTTGATCGCGGGCGGGATTTCCGCGGCCGGCGCCTCGGCGCTGACCGGCGGGGCACGCGCCGCGCCGGCGTTCCGCGCCCTGTCGCTGCTCAACCTGCATACGGGCGAGGCCCTGAAGGCCACCTATTGGGAAGCGGGCGGCTATGTTCCCGAGGCGCTGGCGGCGCTGAACAGGGTGCTGCGCGACCATCGCACCGGCGAGGTCCACGCGATCTCGCCCGCCCTCCTCGACCTCGTGGCGAACCTGACCGCGAAGCTGGAGACCCGCGAGACGGTGCAGATCATCTCCGGCTACCGCTCGCCGAAAACCAACGCCGCCCTGCACAAGGCCAGCAGCGGCGTGGCCTCCCGCAGCCTGCACATGGACGGCCTTGCGATGGACATCCGCATTCGCGGCGTACCGCTCGCCAACCTGCGGGACGCGGCCTGGGGGATGCAGGCCGGCGGGGTGGGTTTCTATCCGGGTTCGGATTTCGTGCACGTCGACGTCGGGCGCGTGCGCCGCTGGGCCGGTTGACGCAGGCCGCGGCCGCACCAGAATCCCCCCCAGAGGGCGCGCGATTTGATCCTGCGCAAGGCCGGCGCCTCCGGCTTGGGATTGGATCGCTCGGACGCCATGGAGGCCGCCATGCCTATGCTCGAAACCGCCGGAGACCTGCCCGCCGGCGGCGCCGTCGAACACCTCGCCAAGGAAATGACCGCCCTGTGCCAGTGCGGCTACGACCTTTACGCCGACTATATTTCGGCCCTCGCCCAGGCTCGATCGCCCGAGGCGGTGCTGATCGCCAACACCCGCTTCATGACCGAGAGCTTCGGCCTGGCGGCCCGCTCCGCCGGCCTGATGTTCCAGGGCGAAGGCCTGCGCGCGCCGCTGCTCTGCGACGCCTGAGGTCGTTTCAGGCGCCCTCGGGCGCCAGCAGGGTGGTCCACAGCCCGCCGCTCTCGCCTAGCTCCGCGCCATGTTCGAATAGGGCGCGCATAGTCGCTTCCTCGAAGCGCAGCATGCTGACGCCGGCATAGCTCTGCGGCACGGCGGCGGTGCGCAGGCCAAAGCCGTTGATCTCGCAGAACGCCGCCACCGAGCGCAGCGCGCTCCGGTAGGACGAGCGCAGCATGAGTTCGAACGACCGCATCAGGATCGGCGCCGCGCCCATGGGCGTGGCCCGCGCATCGCCCTCCAGCGTGGTGTTCACCAGGGCGTAGACCTCCACGCCCCGGTCAGCCAGCGGTAGGGCCCGGCGCAGGACCAGCGGCTCGGGCACCACGAAGAGCGGGGTGATGGCGCCCCCGTCAACGTGCATCTCCTCGAATTCTCGCCCCTCCCCCGCGACGCGGATCAGCCTCGGCGGAAACAGGCCCGGCAGGCTGGCCGAGGCGGTCAGTACGTCGGCGAACAGGCGCAAGGCCGCCTCCCCGCCCACGCCGGCGATGGCGCCCATGTCCCAGATCGAGGTGGATTGCGCGTCGAGATTGGAAGTCGCCACGAAGAGTCGGCGGCCTTGGCGGTGGGCGGCCGCCACGGCCACGAGCAGCGCCTCGTCCACATAACGCCCCACGAGGTGAGCAAGCGGCTCGCCGGCATAGAGACTGGGGCCGGGTCGCAGGCCCTTCAGCGCCAGGAGGTCCGACGCCGCGCCGCCGGCATAGGCTTCGGTCAGCCGATGGTCCCAGTCGGCGCCCAGAAAGGCCAGCGGGGCGATCAGCGCGCCCGTGCTGACGCCGGTGACCATGTCGAAGGCCGGGCGGCGGCCAGCCCGGGACAGGCCGACCAGGGCTCCGGCCCCGAAAGCGCCGCCCGCCCCGCCCCCGGAGAGCGCCAGCACCCGCAGCGGCTGGCCCGCCGCGGCCATGGCCGGGGCCGGCATGTCCTCGAAGAAGGCGTTGACCGCCGCCTCGTCGTCGATCGCGGAGAACCGCACGCCGGAAAAGCCCGGCGGTTCGGCCCGCACGCCCGCAGGTGGCGGCTCGGCGCGGCCGAGGCGCGGAGGGCGCGGGGATTTCATTCGGGCCGCTCGGCTAGCGTCTTTAAGAATGTCCACACGGTCACCGGGCCGCCGCCACGTCCGTCCGGACGAAATCCTCCCCGACATAGAGCAAAGGCCAGGATCTCAGCCTGGCTAGCGCATAGGGGAAGCAGTCGCCGAAATTCAGGCCGGCCGGATCGCGGCCCTTTCCCCATCTGCGATAGGCGGCTGCAGCTTGCCGTGCCGTGGCCGCCGTGACGACCTCGACCTCCAGGTCGAGTTCGTCGAACAGCCGCATCATTTCCTCGCCGACGCCCCGGCGTTGGGCGATGATCAGAGCCTCGGCCATGGTCACGGCCGAGACAGTGACGATTTCGGCTTCGGAAACCGCCTCGATGCAGCCCTCGGCCTCCGGCTCCCCGAGCACGATGGCCATCAAGGCGGAGGTATCCGCGACGATCAAACCGGAAGCCCCGCGTCGTCGTAGAGATCGTCCTGGCTGCGAGCGGCGCTCGCCCCGGGACGCGCCTTCGCGGCGCCTGAAGCGCTTATCGCCAACAACAGCGCGCGGCGCCCCTCGCGGCCCTTCACGGGCTGAACAGCGACGATGCGCGCAGCGGGACGACCGTGCCGCGTCAACACCACGTCCTCGCCGCCTTCGGCGCGGCGGACCAAGTCCGTCAGTTGGCTCTTCGCCTCGGAAACCGGAATGCGCATCGGGCCGCGCCTTTGATCGAAACCCCATAATGGTCCATCGTTTGGCCCAAATCAACGCGCAGCCAGGAACCGGCCGGCTCCCACCAAGGAGCCGGCCGTTCCGGCAAGCCTTAGAAGGACTTGCGGACGCTCACATACCAGTAGCGGCTATAGGGCTGGTAGAGTTCGCCCAGATATCCCGACGAGTGCAGCGGCGGCTTTTCGTCGGTGATGTTCCGCACGCCCACCCGCAGGCGGGTGTCGGCGGCCAGGCCCTCGGTGAACTCGTACTGGCCGTAGAGGTTGGCGGTCAGCTGGCTGTCCACCACCCAGGGCACGCCGGCGGAGTCGCGCAGGCCGGTGTCCTCCACGTCGCCGATGTACTGGGTGAAGGCGCCCAGCGTGAACTGCTCATAGCGCCAGGTGGCCGAGGCGGACCACTTCCATTCTGGGCGCCCGTTCTGCCGGATCAGGTCGCCGCCGCCGGTGATGGTGGTCCCGGCGTTGATCTGCCCGGCCTCCCGCGCCGCCAACAGGGCGGCGATGGCGGGCGAGGGCTGGCGGTAGAACTTGATCAGGTGAGCGGCGTTGAAATTGACCGTGAAGTCGCCGTACCGCGTGCCGTTCAGACTCCACATGACGCCGAAGTCGACGCCGCGGGCCTCCTGCGGCAGCAGGTTCTGGTACTGGTCGTTGACGTAGAGCACCTGTCCGACGGGCGTCAGGCCAGTGCCGGCGAAGGCGGCGATGTCGTCGGCGGTCGGGGCGGCGCGAACCACGTCCGGATTGGAGGAGCCGTTCACCCGGGCCAGATAGTCGGCGATCAGGGCGTTGCCCTCCCCGAACAGGCCGACGATCCCCTCCTGCTTCACGCGCCAGTAGTCGACGGTGAAGGTGAAGCGGCCGAAGTCCGACGGGATGAAGTGCGGCTGGAAGACCACGCCGCCCGCCCAGGTTTCCGATTCCTCCGGCTTCAGGTCCGGATTGCCCGAACGCCGGGCCGTGGTGGAGCCGGAACGTGCGCAATTGGAGAAGCTGGTGATGCGGCCGGCCCGCAGGTCGGCCTCGCAGCGGACCCAATCGGTGCGGGTGTTGGAGCGCGTCACCAGGGTGGCGTTCACCTGCTCCAGGTTCGGAGCCTTGAACCCTTGGGCCCAGGAGCCGCGGATCCGCAGGCCGTCGAACAGATCCCAGGCCATGGCGACCTTGGGCTTGGCCACCTCGCCCGCATCGCTGAAGCTCTCGTAGCGGCCGGCCAGCTGCATCTCGAGCTTATGGACGAAGGGGATCTCCATGTCCGGCGAGACCAGCGGGACGGCGAACTCCAGATAGGCCGAAGAGACCGTGCGCGAGCCCTTGGTGTCCGGCGACGGGCTGGTGCCGATCAGGTCGCCCACATAGGCTTGGCCGGTCACGGCGTCGGTGAAGTTGATCGTGCCGTCGACGCGGGGGTCGCGATCGTCCTTCTGGGTCTCGCGCCGGAATTCAACGCCTGCGGCCATGCCGAGGTCCCCGCCCGGCAGGGCGAAGAGGTCGGCCTTGGAGACCTTGAAATCGGCGAGGGTCAGGGAGCTGGTGTTCTTGCGCAGCGTCTTGATGCGGATGGCGTCGAGCGCAGCCTGCGAGCTGGGCGTGGCGTCGCCCAGGCTGGGATTGGTGAGGCTGCCGCCGTTGAACGGGTTGTAGGCGTCGGCCGTCGAGAGCGCGAGGTTCTGCTGCAGCAGGGTGGCGCTGATCCCGTCGGAGACGTCCTCCACCTCGGCCTTCGAGTAGAGCAGCGCGCTCTCCCAGTTGAAGCCGTAGGCCTTCCCCTTCAGGCCGGCCAGGAAACGCCACTGATTGTTCTCGACATCGACCACGTTGGGGCCGGCGTCGACGAAGTTGTAGGTGCGGATCGTCACCGGAAGGCCGGCGGCGGGGACGTTCAGGTTCGCCAGCCGGTTTGGATTGGCCTGGCCGTTGGCGAAGACCGTCGGGCCGAAGGGGTTCCAGTAGTTGGACGCCGGGATGGTGATCGGCATCGAGGAAAGCGTGCCGGTGGAGGCCTGTACGCTCTGGGTGGTGGCCGTGTAGTAGCCGAGCTCGCCAAAGGCGGTGATGGTGTCGGTCAGGTCGTAGCGGCCGGTCAGGAAGACGTTCACCCGCTCCAGCTTCGGCATGACCGTAGTGTTGAAAGTGGCCGGCGCGTCGAAGCGCAGGTCGCGGTCGGCCCCGGCCGTGGCCGGCGTGCCGTCATCGAGGCAATAGCCGGTTGCGAACGGAACCTGGCAGCCGGCGAAGGTCGAGGGCTGCGGGTGGAAGGCGCCGGCCGAGCTGGTGATCGCCGTCGTCCCTTGGCGGACCGTACCGAAGGAGGCCGGCGTCTGCAGCGAGGCCCAGGGCGTGACCGTATTGCGGCCGTCCAGGGTGGCTGCGCCTTCGAACCGCGTGCCGACGAACAGCGGGCGGCGGTCGGCGGAAGCCGTGTAGTCCTGGTCCTGCGCGTCCAGCGAGCTGCGGTTGGTGTAGTTGACGAAGGCGCTGATATTACCGCGACCCTCGGCGAAGTTGCGGCCCAGCATGGCGTTGAGCTCGTATTCGCGAAGGCCCGTGCCCTCGGCGGCGCCGTACTGGGCGTCCAGCGTCACGCCCTGGAAGTCGTCCTGCAGCACAGTGTTGACGACGCCGGCCACGGCGTCCGAGCCATAGAGCGCCGCGGCGCCGTCGCGCAGCACTTCCAGGCGCTTGAGCCCGCTCACCGGAATGGCGTTGGTGTTGTAGGTCAACACCGGCACCAGGTTCTCGTCGGCCCGGCTGGTGGGGTGAGCCACGACCCGGCGGCCGTTCAGCAGCACCAGGGTGTTGCCGACGCCGAGGTTGCGCAGGTTGACCGAGCCCACGTCGCCGCGGGCGCTGTTGGAGGAGTTGGGCAGGTAGCTGGAGTTGAAGCTCACGTCGCCCATCTGCGGGATCGACCGGAAGAGATCGTCGCCCGAGGTCGCCGCCACCGCCTGGATCTGCTCCTGGCTGACCACCGTCACCGGCACGGCGGCCGTCACGCTGGAGCCCTGGATCTGCGATCCGACCACCACGATCTCTTCGACCGTGGACGCCTCCTGGGCCATGGCCTGACCGGCCCAGCCCACGGCGCAGATGGCGCTCGTCGCCAGCATGGCGTGGCGCAGAGAAGTTACGTTTTTCAAGAGATTACCCCCTTAGTCTGAAATGTCGCTCGAAGTGGGCGCACTTGTCGGCGCCTTGGATCTCCACCCCTAAAAGAAAGTTATGTCGTCGATTTCCAGCCACATGGCCGTCCGCGCCGGGCGCCCTCCGCCAACGACCACCTGGATCAGCTCGGCGCCGGTCAGGGCGCCGCTCGCCGTCTGCCGCCCCGGCGCAGGCGTGAAGGCGGAGAACGGGACCTCCACCGTGCGCCATTCGGGACCGGCCGCGATCTCGGCGCGCCAACGCCCCTGCAGGCCCACCACCTCCACCAGATACGGGCCGCCGTCGCCGCGGGCCTCCAACCGGAGCCCCTGGAACGCCGTGGCGTCCACCGGCCGGACGGAGCCGCGGCTTAACGGGATCACGACCGCGGCGCCCGGCTCGTCCTTGTCGGACATGCGAGCCGCGATGGACAGCGCCCGCCCGCCGCCCGGCCGGTCGATCGTCTGGGCGACCTCGACCGTCCGGTCCATACCGCCGTCGAAGTCTTGGGTGCGCAAGGTGTCCAGGCTGGAGCGGCCGTCGGCCCGCTCGAAATCGTCGATCAGGGCCTGAACGGGGACCGCCGCCATGGCGGTGCGGCCATTGGCGGCCGGAGGCCTCACGCCCGGCCCGTAGGCGGCCTTTCCGTCGACGAACACCATCCGCGTACGCCGCACGTCGGAAATCTCGCGCCAGGGCTCGCCCTCCACCAGCACCAGATCGGCGCGTTTGCCCGGCTCGATGGTGCCGCGGTCGGCGATCTGACCCAGCACCCGCGCGCTGTTGGCGGTGCCGGCCATCAGCGCCTCGAAGGGCGTCAGCCCCGCCCGCACCAGCAGCTCCATCTCCCGCAGGGTCGAGACGCCGTGCGGCGTGCCCGGCATGCCGGCGTCGGTGCCGAGCGCGATGGTCACGCCGCCGTCGTGCAGCGCCTTCACATTGGCGAGCGCGTAGCCGAACTTGCGCACCGACTGGCGCCGCGCCGGCGTGTCGGCCGGCGGCGGGGCTCCGGGCGCAAGGCTCTTGTCAGGGTCGTAGACGGCCAGGGTCGGAGCATAGGCCGTGCCGTTCGCCTTCATGAGGGCGATCGTCTCCTCGTCCACCGGCCGGTCCTGCAGACTGTGGGCGATCACGTCGACCTTGGCTCGCGCCGCGACCTTGCCGCGATCGACGGTGACGGTGTGGGTCAAGACCTTCAGGTCGTTCCTGTGCGCCTCGTCCACCAGGGCCGAGAGCGTGGCCTCGTCCATGCTGGTGTTGTCCGCCGCCGTCCCGTAGCGCCAGCCGTCGGCGAAGGCCTTGATCATGTCGGGCTTATAGGGAACCAGCGCCTGCACTTCGGAGCGGGCGGCGCGGGGCGTATTCACCCACTTGGTGGTCGCCTGGTCGGCCCAGTCGGCGCCGTGGCCGCCCGGCGTGCTCATGCGGGCGACGAAATTCACGTGCGGCGCGGCGAGCTCGCCCAGCCACTCGCGGCGCGGCGCGAAGGATTCCGGCTGCTGATGGAAGTCGTTCACCGTCGTCACGCCGGCCGCCAGATAGGCGTTGGCGATGGCTGGGGTGACCGCCGGCGCCCCGCCTGGCGTCCAGTGGGTGTGCACGTCGAAGAAACCCGGCAGCAGCGCCTGGCCCTTGGCCTCGATCACCGTGGCGCCGCGAGGAACCTTCACCGCGGGCCCGACCGCGGCGATGCGGCCGTCGCGGATCAGCACCGTGGCGGGGCGCGGCGCAGCCCCCGTCGCGTCGAACACCGTCGCGCCGACGATGGCGAGATCCTTCGCCGCCGCCGCGACGGGCAGGGCGGAAAACGCCAGTATCGCGGCCACGGCGCCCGCAGCCCGCGCCCATTCCAACGCACAGAAACGCACTTCGCCCCGCTCCCTAGCCGCCGCATCCGCGACGCCGCTCGCAAACCGCTCCGGAACCTTGGGGGCGGCGGTTGCAACTTATCAATGTTCACGATCGCGGCTGGAGCAATTTTCTCCCCTGGTGCGGCCCCAGGGTCACGCAGACCAAGCCTTGGGCGCCGGCGCCCAAGGCTTGGCCGAACCCGACAGCTGGCTTCGGCGCTATGGATCGAGGGCCTTCCCGCCACGGACCTTGAGGGCGAGTGAGGAAGAGGCGCCGGGCCTTCGCCCAGATTCGCTGCAGCACAAGCTTGGCTTTGTGGCGGAAAGCGGCCACCGAAACCGCCCCTTCTGACAGCATTCGCGCCCCTACATTCCAGTTCAGAGTGCGCACCCCATGCCAACCACCGAAAAATCTTAATGAGTTTTAACCAAACAATACTCCAGGTGGAGGATTTTACTCTGACTTCCCGCGGATGAAATGCTTATCCTTAATGCCGTTTTATTCCCGCGACCATTTGCCGCTGCTAGGGTCGAGTAGCCGGGGAAGGTGATGCCGACGCCCGGAGAGAGTCCAATAGGGATGTCCACCATGTTGAAAACATTAGTTGCGGCGGCTGCGGCGTTAGCCCTCTCCGCCGGGGCGGCCTCCGCGGCCGTCACCATCACGGATGCGAATGTTCCGGGGAATCCGGAAGAGAACATCCAGCTGACGCAGGATACGCCCGGCACCACCATCCTGGGCGTGACGAACCAGACCAATACGTCGGTCAGCTTCGTGGGCGACGAGATGCTGAATGCTCCGGCCCAGGGGCAGGCGCGGATCGTGGCGGTCGATGGGGGCTTCAGCTACCTCGAGATCTTCCTGACCAACCCGAACCTCGGCTTCACGGCCCTTGAGCTCAACATCAACGCCCTGGCCGACGGCATGGCGAACTTCTACGCCTACAGCCTGTCCAATGTGCTCCTGGCCAGCACCTCTTTGGCCATCGGCGCGAACGGTGAGAACCGCATCAACATCTTCACCGATGGCGAGCTTCTCGGCCGGGTGGCGTTCGACACCACGGTGGACGTCGTCGCCGACGTGCGCCAGATCCGGATCGGCGGGGTTTCGGCGATCCCCGAGCCCGGCACCTGGGCGCTGATGATCGCGGGCTTCGGCCTGATGGGCGCGGCGGTCCGCCAGGCCCGTCGCCAACGGCTGCTCGCCGCCTAGTACGACCTTAACGGCCCTTGCGGGCCGAGCAAGCGTCGCAAGACGCGTCGGGGGACATCTTCAAGGATCGGGGCGCCGTTCGGAAACGGCTCTCCGATCCTTTATCTTTTGCGGCGAGCACGCCCATCTGGCAGGAATTCGAAAAATTTTTTTGCGGAAGCCTTAATTCACCTTAACCACCCTATTGCGCGGTCGGAGAGCGCCAATTTCGCCTCACGCGGGATAATTCACCATAAGGTTGTTCCGCTCCGGCACAGGCTGGATCGGCCGCAATCCCTTATGTCGACAGGGCGACAGCCCGGCCTTAGTGAGCGGTGAGAAAACCTTAACCGTTCCTTATTCCCTAGTTCTGGTTGCGATTGATAAGTCGCCCACCTTCCGAAGGGTCGGCCTGCGCCGCCCGCTAAAGGTGGAGAGTGCTTGTAATGATGAAGACCTTCCTCGCCGCCGCCGCGGCGCTCACCCTCTCGGCCGGCACGGCTTCGGCCGCGGTCGTGATCAATTCGGGCGACGGCCTCGGCCCGACCGCCGTCCACACCCAAGGTTCGCAGACGAGCACCATCGTCTATGGCGAAGTGAACAGCTACCAGGTCGCCTTCGAGAGCTCGACCCTGCTCACCGCCAATGGCTCGGGCGTGGCCAAGGTCGACGGCGCCGACAGCGACGATATGTTCACCGATCTCGCCATCTATTTCACCGACTACGCCTACGGCATCGACAGCCTGAACTTCAGCTTCTTCACCAAGGAAGCCAAGCCGGTTAACGTGGGCGTGGAGATCTTCTACGTCGGCGGCGGCTCGTCCACCGGCTCCTTCCAGCTGCTCAGCAATCTGACGAAGTGGAACATCTTCGACGACGGCGGCAAGGCCTTCGAGAAGATCGTCTTCACCTCCAACAAGGGCATCGAGGACATTCGCCAGGTGGCTATCGCCCCCGGCGTGGCCGGCGCGGTGCCGGAGCCCGGCGCCTGGGCGCTGATGATCGTCGGCTTCGGCCTGGCCGGCGCGGCCCTGCGCCGCCAGCGCCAGCCGCTGGCCTTGGCCGCCTGAACGGCCCGATAGCGCCCGCGCCCCTGCGAGGGGCGCAAGCGACCTAGAATGCGACGGCCCGGCGGTGATCCGCCGGGCCGTTTCAGTTGGGCGCTAGCCCCCTTCGAAACCAAGCGCCTATGTCGGGGAAACGACATATTATACAACATCTTGGAGTATCAGTTCTCCATAACGGAAGATAACGTGGCTAAATTCTACTCAATAGGATTTAATATCTAGAGTTGTCTGACGGCTAATTCCTTAATTCATGTCATTCCACCTGAATTGTTGGCACGCCGATTGCTTGGTAATCTTTAATTAAGGACACCCATTGGGGGCCTGTCCGAAATTGGGGTGCTTGTCATGAATTGGAAGATCGGTCTCGCGGCCGTCAGCGCCGCGCTCATCTCGTCCGCCGCCCTCGCCGCGGTCACCTTCGACCCGGCCACCGGCACGGGCTTCGTCGGCAAGGGCGACGTTCAACTCGTTTACGGCTGGAACAACAAGGCGCTGCAGGACAACGCCGGCAGCGTTCAGTTCCGGGCGAACGCGACGACCGTGACCGAGGTCAGCTGGATCTGCACGAACTCCAACAATGAACAGACCCAGGAGCGTGCGCGCACCACGACCACTGAAGTCCAAGGGGTCGTGACGTCGGTCGCCCGCGAACGCAACCAAATCACGGGCTTCAATCTGAACGGCTATTCCGGGACCCCGACCCAGTCCTCCGAGACGGAAGGCCCGCCCCTGAACAGCTGCCCGAGCGGCCCATGGACCCTGACCACCCCGGCCGGCGCGCCCGAGGTCGTGGGCGGGGGCGCCGATGGTCTCGAAGTGTCCACGGATGGGACCACCTGGTATCCGGTCGGCTGATCTGCGAACGCGCAGCAGCGCTGCACGGCGCTGCTGCGCCCCATCGCGGGGGGGGGGGGGGGGGGGGGAGGGGGGGGGGTTGGGAGGGGGGGGGGGGGGGGGGGGGTGGGGGAGGGGGGGAGAGGGGGAAG
>NZ_JBKBUH010000005.1:0-143870 GCF_046290725.1 Phenylobacterium sp. | reverse complement strand
TCTTCCCCGGTGGCGGTCCCCCTCTGTTTGTTCGATGGTAACTCCCTTTCCTGGCGTGGCGTGTTGAAGAAAGGACGGGGCTTCCCCCAAGGCGCGCGCGCTCTCGCGCGCGCCGTTCCAAGCAACGAGCACGCGGTGTCCGACACACGTCCCGGTCGCGGTCTCAGGCACCGCGATGATCGGCGCGCCGGCAGTAAGCGCCACGGCGTCCGCTGGGGCGAACACGCCATCGCGACTGGTCAGTGGAGGACCCGCCATGAAGAGCAGATCCGCCTCCCGCGCGACTTCGGCCAACGCGGTAGGGGCGGAGCCGTCGACTTGGCGCCACTCGAACGACTTGCCCTGCGCCGCCGCCTCAAGGTTCGCCCGCGCCGCCGCCGCCGCTGTCTGCACCGCTTTGCGGTGAGATTCAGTCAAATCGGCCAGGGCGGCGGGGGCTGCAAGGTCCCCGCCCACGAAGAGCCAGGGCGGCGCCGGCTCCAGGAATACGCCACCAAGCGTAGCTTCGCACCGGTTCGCGAGATCGACCGCCATGGCGACGCGCCGCGCGTCCTCTGCCTTCCCGGCCGCCTGCACGACAATATGTTTGATGCTCATCGAACCCTCCTGGAGCGCCGCGGAATTTCTTCTCCATTGGCGGTTCAACCATGCCGGCCCCATCGGCATGCCGACTTGACCGCGGTCAAGTCGCGCCCCTGGCGCCCGGGCGCGCATCCGTCGCCCGCCGCGAGGTGACCAGGAGGGGCGTGGCGCACCCCGGAGCGGCCCCTCAGCCTTGGTCGTTCGCCCTCAGGATCGCCTGCTTCACCCTGTCCGGCTGCGCCTCGACGGCGCGCGCCAGCCGCCGAAGCTCGCGCCGCAGGCCATAGACCTGATCCACCAGCGACAGAACCACGGGCAGCGCTTCGGTTCCGATATTGAGGTCCGCCTGCAAGTGGTGGATCAGGTGAACCCGCGCGATGTCGATGTCGCTATACATCGCGCCTTGCTCCCCCCGCGCGGGAAGCACCCAGCCCGCCTGCACCCACGCGCGCAGCTTGCGGCGGCTTAGCCCGCGAACCCCTTGCAGGACCTCGGCCTCTTCCCTCATCACGCTGCTCCCATCGCTTGACGGGGATCATACCGGTGTTGCTCGCGCCAGCGGCGCATGAACGCCTCCAGCTCCGGGTCGATCCGCTCCGGCAGGACGATCTTGAGGTGCACCAGCTCGTCCCCTTTCGGCTTGCCCTGCACCCCCTTGCCGCGCAGGCGCAGGGTGCGGCCAGTGTTGGCGCCTGCGGGCACTGTCATGGTGACCCGCCCGGTGGGCGTCGGCACCTCGATCTTTCCGCCCAGGATCGCCTCATCGAGGGTAATCGGCAGATCAAGGTGAATGTCCCGGCCCTCGCGGCTGAAGAAAGGGTGCGTTCCGATCTCGAGCTCGATGAGCGCATCGCCCGGCTCCCCGCCGTTGACGCCCGCCGCGCCCTTGCCCCGCAACCGGAGCACCTGTCCGTCTTCCACTCCCGCGGGGATGTTGAGGTTCATGGACGCGCCGTCGGGAAGCGTCAGCGTGCGGCGCGCTCCGCGCACAGCATCAAGGAAGTCGATTCGGAGGTGGAATCTGAGGTCGGCGCCACGCATCCGGACGTCACGGAAGCGCTCCCCTCCCCGGCTGAAGAACTGTGCGAAGATGTCCTCGTCTGCGAAGTCCTGGAAACCGGCGCGACTGGCGTAGGGATGATCAGCGGCCGCATCAGCGTACTCCCGGTAGTAGCGGTGCTGAGGTCGCTCGGCCCCCTGCGCGTCGATTTCGCCGCGATCGAAGCGGCGCCGCTTCTCCTCATCCCCTAGGAGATCGTAGGCGGCCGACACCTGCTTGAACTTCTCCTCAGCGGCCCGATCGCCCGGGTTGAGGTCGGGATGGTGCTTCTTGGCCAGCCTTCGATAGGCTTTCTGTATCTCGTCCTGGGTCGCGTCGGAGCTCAGCCCCAGCACCTTGTAAGGGTCTTCGTTCAATTGGCCTCTCCTGAACGGCTCGGCTTCGCCCCCGCCCGCCGTCTTGGCGACGGCCCTGGTCGCGAACACGATCTGGAGATCATGCTGCCGCGGCCATTCTCGAACTTGATATCTGTCGACATTCGCACGGTCATGGGGTCGTCGTTCCCGCTCGAGCCTGCTCCATAGGTTCCATTGAACCGCCGCCAAACCGAGGTGTCACGTTGAGAGAATGCGATCTGGCGAAGAGTGACTGTCGTGGCCAAGGCGCGTGACAAGCCCGTCGACGGATCTTTGACCGGATCCGGACCGCCGATGTTCATCCCCTTCCAGCATCCGCGGCTCGTCCGCGCGCCGCCGTCAGGTCCGGATTGGCTTCATGAGGTCAAGCTTGATGGCGACCGCTTCCAGGCCCGAGTCCTGCAGGGCGAGGTCCGGTGGCGTAGTCGAAACGGCGTCGACCGATCGGCTCTGCTTCCTGATCTCAGCGCACGGCTCGCCGACTTGCCCGACTGCATCTTGGACGGCGAGCTCTGCGCGCTCGACCGAGCGGAAAGGCCGAACTTCAGCCTCCTTCGGGCGCGACTAGGAGCGCGTCAGCGCCACGCGGCCCGCGATCCGCTGGTCTTCTTCGCCTTCGATTTGCTCCACCTGAATCGCGAGGCGCTGCTGCGGCGACCGCTCGCGGCCCGACGCGAGGCGCTCGGGCGCCTCTTGCGGCGGGCGCCGCTCGATGGGCCGATCCGGTCGGCGGCCGCGATCACCGACCCGGATCCCCTCGGCTGGGCGAGGCGCGAGGGATTCGAAGGCGTGGTCTCCAAACGGCTCGAGTCTCCCTACGCCCCGGGCGAACGGAACGACAGCTGGCGCAAGTCGAAGTGGCGCCCATCCCAGGAGGTGGTGATCGGCGGCTGGGCCATGACCGGTTCGCGCAAGTTCCGATCCCTACTGGTCGGGGTCTATGACGACGGGGTCTTGCGCTATGTCGGGCGCGTACATACCGGCTATCCGCGCGGGGTGGTGTCGGAGCTGCTCGCGCGACTCCGCGCCGTGCGGTCCGAGACCTGTCCGTTCGAGGCCGGCGATCCGCCGCGCAAGGATCCTGCCGTTCAGTGGACCCGGCCGGTACTGGTGGCGAACATCGACTTCGCCGAATGGACCGAGCATGGCCGCATTCGGCAGGCAAGCTTCAAGGGCTTGCGGTCGGACAAGTCCCCGCAGGACGTGGTTGCAGAGATTCCCGAGAGCCCAGCAGAGTGAGTCCACACACGAGCGAGAGGGCGGTTCGCTCGGGCTGAGGCGCCACCGCCAGCGGCTGGGGTCCGGGTGGGTGGCGGACCATTGAGCCTGGATGCGGCCCGCCCTAATTGCTCGTAGGGCGGATCCTCTCTGCGACATGCCGGACGAGTCGATTGCGCCCGCAGATCGACCTGAGGCCCTCCGGGGCGCCGTGTCGCTCTGCAGACCTCGACTGAAAATGCAGGCCTGGAGGCCGACTTGCGAACGCTCAAGGATCTCAGCGCCGCCGGCAAGCGCATCATCGTGCGGACGGACTACAACTTGCCAACACACGCGGGCAAGATCGCCGACGTGAGCCGGGTGAAGGCGAGCCTTCCGACGCTGCAGCAGTTGCTCGAGCAGGGCGCGAGCCTCGTGCTCCTCAGCCATTTCGGACGTCCCAAAGGCCGCTTCGAAGCGACGAGCAGTCTGGCCCCCGTGACGCCGGTGCTGGCGGCGCAGTTGGGGCGCCCCGTGACCTTTATCGGCGGGAGCGCCGAACGCACACCAGCTTCCGACGCCACGCTCAGGCAAGTCCTATCTTTGCCTCAAGGTTCAGTGGCGCTGCTGGACAATGTGAGATTCGAACCGGGTGAAGAGTCGAACGACGCCGCGCTGGCGCGGCGTTACGCCAGGCTGGGCGAAGCGTTCGTGCTCGACGCTTTTGCGTCCGCCCACCGGAATCACGCGTCAGTTACCGGGCCCACCAGGTACCTACCGAGCTGCGCCGGCCTTTTGATGGAGAAGGAAGTCGCCACCCTCACCAGACTCATCGCGCGCCCGGAGAAACCCTTTTGGGTTGTGCTGGGCGGCTCGAAGGTGGCCGATAAAATTGGCGCAGTGGAGAGCTTGCTGCCGCGCGTGACTGGCATGCTCATCGGCGGCGCCTTGGCCTTTCCGTTCATCGAGGCTCAGGGCGGCCAGGTGGGGAACTCCCTGTTGGCTGCGGAAACCGCAGGGTTGGCCAAAAGCCTCTTGGGCATGGCTCAGGATCGGGGCGTACAACTCCTGCTCCCCGTCGATGTGGTGGCGGCCCCCAAGCTGGCGGTGGGCGCTGAGGCGAGAATCGTTCCCGCCAACCATATTCCGGCGGGCTGGAACGGCCTGGACATCGGCCCCCAGACGCGCCAGCGCTTCGTCGAGGCGTTGCAGGGCGCCAGAACCGTGTTCTGGAACGGGCCGATGGGGGCGGCGGAGATCGACGGCTTTCAGGGGGGAACGCAGGCGATTGGCCGCGCCATCGCCAGCCTCCCGGCTGCCTTCACAGTGCTTGGCGGGGGCGACACCGTCGCGGCCGCTCAGAGGCTGAGGCTTGGGGAGCGGTTCAGCCATGTCTCCACCGGTGGCGGAGCCTGCCTGACGTTCCTGGCGAAAGGCACTCTTCCAGGCATCGAGGCGCTGTCCTAGCGGCGACTGGACCTTTGCGCGGAGGGCCTTTGAGCGGAGGCCTGCCGCAGTGAGAGCGGGCGCTCACTCGCCGCATCACCGCCGCGCGCCCCTCTTGTTCCATTGGGCGTTCGACCTAGATGGAGTTGGCTGGAGAACCACATCCTGGGGACGACCAGCCATGAGCGACTTCCAGCGCGCCCGCCACGCGACAATCCTGAACACACGCGCCGACATGGCGATCGACGCCGGCCTGCGATCCTTCATGATCGGCGTCTACAATAAGGTGGCCCTGGGGCTCTTGGTCTCGGCCGCCCTCGCCTACCTCACCTCCAGCGTCCCCCCGGTCCGGGACCTGATGTTCGTGACGAGCGCCGATGGCCATCTGGCCGGCATGACGCCGATCGGCTGGATCGTGGCCATCGCACCGCTCGGAATCCTGCTGGTTTCCGGGTTCGCTATGCGCAATCCGACAAGCGGAGCCGCAAGCGCGCTCTACTGGACGATCGTGGCCCTGGTCGGCGCGTCCCTGGGGGTCGTCGGACTTGTCTATACTGGGGCGTCCATCGTCTCGATGTTCCTGATCACGGCCACGGCTTTCGGCGCCCTCAGCCTCTTCGGCTACGTCACAAAGAAGGATCTGACCGGCTTCGGATCCTTTCTTATTGTCGGCGTGGTCGGGTTGGTGATCGCTTCTCTCGTCAATCTGTTCCTGAGGTCGGAGCTGATGCAGTTTATGATCAGCGTGATCGGCGTTTTCGTCTTCGCGGGCCTGATCGCTTACGACACCCAGCGCCTGAAGATCGCCTATTACGAACTCGGGGGAGCCGAAGCCGCCCGAAGTGTCGCCACCAGTTACGGCGCGCTCAGCCTATACATCAACTTCATCAACCTGTTTCAATTTCTGCTGTCGTTGTTCGGGCAACGACGGGACTAGGCAGGCGATCGCAGCCGCGCTCCGAACAAGGTGGGGGAAGCTTGGGTTGCGACAGGCGCGCCCTAGTGTTCGCCCGGGCGCCATACCGGCAGGGGATTGCAGCGCCGGGGCGAACGCCCGTTTCAAGGAGACCGAAGCCATGACCTCGACGATTCGACGGTTCGACGGACCAGCGCTCCTCGCCGCGATCGGCCTGATCTTTACCGACGGCGCCGTCGCAGAAGCCCATCCGGCCGCCTCCGCCTCGGCGGCGCCTCCCCCCGCGTCCGCCCCGCCTATGGGCCAACATGCGCCGCCGCCCCCGGGCGCGGAGCGCAGGGGGGCGGTCTACGACGATCAGGCCCAGTGGTATGATCGAGACTACGCCCAGCGATATGCGGAATGGGCCGCTCAAAACTGCATCGATCAACGCACCAATGCGCTGGCAGGCGCGGCGATCGGCGGCGTTATGGGCGCGATCTTGGGCTCGAGCCTGTCCGAGCGACGGGACCCGGCCGCCGGCGCGATCATCGGGGGAGCCTTGGGGGCTGCGGCTGGCGCCGCGGTCGCATCCGGCGGCGGGTCGCAGTGCCCTCCGGGGTACATCGTGCGGCCGGGCGCGCCGGCGTTCGTCCATGCCTCGCCCGGAACGCGCGCTTATCCGCCCGACGTGATCCATGGGCCGCCCTGGTACAATCCCTGGGTCTGGACGGGAGGGGTTTGGGTGTTCCGACCCTATCGCTATTGGTATTGGCACAATCACCACTATTGGCGGCCAGGGTTCCGGCCCGGCCCATGGGTCTATCGGTATCGCCGCTGGTGAAATTTGTCGCTGCCGCCCCATTTCTGCGGGCCGGTTCGATCTTGTAGCGTCTCACGAGAATCGGGTGCTGAGGTCGACTAGATCGCCGAGGACGTCGGAGATCTGCGCCAGCAAGGCTGGCGTGATCCGTCGAAACGCCTCGGCGTGAGGGGGCTCGATCGTTGGGATCTTTCAGGAGGCGAGTGATGGAGGCGGCCTGAAGCCCGGCGCCCTCGACATCCTCGATTTCGAGATCGCCCGGCCAGCGCCGGATTTGGCCGCTCGCGATCATAGCGACCTACAGCAGACCGTCGCCGTCCCCAGTCGGCCCAAGCGACACACGAACAGGGCTGGCCGGTGCGGACGGTTCGATCGATCAGCGTCCCGACGCGCCTCAGCAGCCCTTTGATGAGCGGCTCAGCGGCCCGCGGGATTGAGCACCGCGATCAGCCGGCTTCCGGGCGCCATCGGGTCACCGGAAGGCCGATCCGGGCTTCAGGCCCAGCCTTTTGAACAGGATGGCGGCCGGACAAAAGCCGGTGAACGCCGCTTGGATCATGTTGAGCCCAGCCAACACGCTGAGGAGGATCCACCAGGGATTCAAAAGGTAGGCGAGCGTTATGCCGGCCAAGGTGACGAAACCCGCAAACATCAACACAGCGCGATCAATGGTCATAGAGCCACTCCTTGTGTGTACCCGCGCAAACGTCCTTGCCCGCCGCAGAGCTGTCCGCCGGCGCGAATGACGACGGCTGGCGAGGCAAGTTCACCGTCGTCAGACCTTCAGCTTGCGGGCGCCAATGAGGTCCAGCGCCAGCTTCTCGTAGAAGGGCTCGCCCTCGCCGCGGCGGACCTTGCGCAGGAAGTACTTCTCGAAGCCCAGCTTCGCGAGGTGGACCCAGCGGCCCTCGGCTGACCAGTTGACGTTGCGCGGCGGGATCTGCGGCTGGGCCATGAAGGCCACGCCGCCGTCGCCGAAGTCGGCCAGGCAGATGGCGTTCCAGGTGGCCTCGGCGTCGGCCGGGCGGCCCTCGATCAGGGCCAGTAGGTTGCGCGAGATGGCCGTGACCATGCTCTCGATCATGAAGCCGGTCTTGGGCACCCCCACCGGCACTGGCGTCTTGCCGACCGGGGGGATGGCCACGGCCACGCCCAGGCCGAAGATGTTCGGGAAGGCCGGATTGCGCTGGTTCTTGTCCACCACCACGAAGCCGCGCGGGTTCGTCAGCCCGTCGATCCCGCGGATTGCGGGCACGCCGCGGAACGCCGGCAGGAACATGGAGAACGCGAACGGCAGTTCGTGCCGGGCCTTGATCGAGCCGTCCTCGGCCACCTCTTCCACTTCGGCCACGCCGGCCTCGACCTTGGCGACCTTGGCGTTGGTGATCCACTTGATGTGGCGGTTGCGCAGCTCGCCCTCGAGCAGGCCCTTGGTGTCGCCCACCCCGTCCAGGCCCAGGTGGCCGATGTAGGGCTCGGAGGTGACGAAGGTCATCGGCACGCGGTCGCGCAGCTTGCGGCGCCGCAGCTCGGTGTCGAGGATCATGGCGAACTCGTAGGCCGGGCCGAAGCACGAGGCGCCCTGGACGGCGCCGACCACGATCGGGCCGGGGGCCTTGGTGAAGGCCTCGAAGGCGACCGCCGCCTTCTCGGCGTGGTCCACGTGGCAGATCGACTGGGTGAAGCCGTCGTGCGGGCCCAGCCCCTTGATCTCGTCGAAGGCCAGATCGGGACCGGTGGCGATCACCAGATAGTCGTAGGTGACGCTGCGGCCGTCGTTCGTCTCGATCCGGTTCTCCGCCGGATGGACGCGCCTGACGCCCACGCCGGTGAAGCTGATGCCCTTCTTCTTCATGATCGGCGGCAGCTTCACCTGGATGGCGTCGCGCGTGCGCCAGCCAACCGCGACCCAGGGGTTCGACGGCACGAAGCAAAAGGTGTCGCCCTGGCCGACAACGGAAACGTCGGCGTGGGCGCCCACGGCGGCCTTGATTTCGTAGGCGGCAATGGTCCCACCGAGACCAGCGCCAAGGATGATGATGGCGGGCTTGCTCATAGATTTGCGCTTACACCCCGCCTTCGTCGGCGATCTTGAGATGCGTCAAGGTGCAGAGGTGGAACTGCGCGATCTTCGACGGGCTGGGTCTGGCGGAGCGCCGCATGTTCGGGGGTTGGATTGTGAACGCGCGCGGACAGAGCCCCCAGGCCAGCATCGATCATTTAGCCTCTCAGAGCATCTTCGCGCCGCGGCGGCGGCCGTCAGAACCTCGGCGAAGCGCTGCGGCCCGCATTGCCGGACGGTCTCTCGCCACTCCCAGTCGCGCTTCCGCGTTGGCGGCGCTCGCCCTAATCGTGGCGGTTAGCGCCTGCGAGCGGTCTGCGCCGCAGACGGCACGGAGCGAAGCGGGCCCCAAAAGCCCACACTTGATCGTCCGCGCCGCTCCGGTGGCCGATCTGAAAGTCGTCGCTGCGACCGTGGCGTTTCGGGACCAAGCCGAGGCTCGCGCGCGCATCGGCGGGACGTTGGTCGCCCTCAACGTCCGCGAAGGTGACGTGGTGCGGCGCGGTCAGAAGATCGGTCAGGTGACGGACCAGCGGCTGACCTTCCAGGTCCGCGCCGCCGAAGCGGAGGTGGCGGCGGCGGCGGCGGAAGCGGCGCGTGCAGAGTCTGAGCTCAAGCGAGCAACCTATTTGTTCGATAGAGATGTCTACGCCAAGGCGCGGCTGGATGCGGTCGAGGCCCAGGCCAAGGCCGCCCAGGGCGCGTTGGTGGCCGCCCGAGCGCAACGCGACGCCAGCGCCGAGGCGGCTCGCCAGGGAAACATCCTAGCGCCCAGCGACGGGAAGATCCTCAGGGCTGATACGCCGGCAGGCTCCGTGGTCACGCCCGGTCAGTCGGTGGCCACCCTGACGGCCGGTCCGCCTGTGTTGCGCATCGAGATTCCGGAGACCGCCGCGCGGAATCTCAAGGTCGGCCAGGCCGTGTCGATCGTGCCCGGCGACCTTCCCGGCGCATCCCATGGCGTTGTCTCGCAAATCTATCCTGCGGTAACGGCTGGCCGCGTCGTCGCCGATGTCACCTCCCCGGAGCTGAGATCCGCGTTTGTCGGCCAACGGGTCCGGGTGCGACTCCCCATGGGGGAACGAAGGGCGATACTGATACCCCGGAGCTATGTCGCGCACCGCTATGGACTTGATCTTGTGCGGGTGATCGACCGAGGCGGCCGAACCCTTGAGGTCGCCGTACAGCTGGCGCCCTCAGTCGATCCGGGGCGCGTCGAAGTCCTGTCGGGACTGGCGGACGGAGACGCGCTCGTCCCGCCAGGAGTTTGACGTGACCGCTCTCGGCGTCTCCGGACGGCTCACCCAGGCGACCATCGGCTCGCCGCTGACGCCCCTGTTCCTGCTGGCGGCCATCGCCATGGGCCTGCTCGCCCTGATGTCGATCCCCCGCGAGGAGGAGCCGCAGATCAGCGTGCCCATGGTCGACATCATGGTCCAGGCGCCCGGCCTGCGCGCGCCGGACGCCGCCGAGCTGGTCGCCAAGCCCCTGGAGACCGTCGTCAAGAGCGTGGACGCGGTGGACCATGTCTATACCCAGGTCGAGGACGACAGGGTGCTGGTCACCGCCCGCTTCGACGTGGGCGAGGATCCGGACGACGCGGCGGTGCGCATCCACGAGAAGCTGCGCGCCAACTACGACAAGATCCCGGTGGGCATCCCCGAGCCGCAGGTGGTGACCCGGGGCATCAACGACGTGCCCGCCGTGGTGCTGACCCTGTCGCCCAAGCCGGGCTACGCCGGCCGCTGGACCGACCAGGCGCTCTACGAGATCGCCGGCAAGCTCAGGACCGAGGTCGCCAAGGTCGAGGACGTGGGCCTGACCTTCATCGTGGGCGGCCGCCCCGACGAGATCCGGGTCGAACCCGATCCCGAGCGGCTGACGCTGCACGGCGTCCCGCTGTCGTCGGTGATCGAGGCGGTCCGCCAGGCGAACCGCAGCTTCCCGACCGGCTCCATCCGCGAGGGCGGCCAGGCGCTGGACGTGGTGGCCGGCCGCACCCTGGCCTCCCCCGCCGACGCGGGCCTGCTGACCGTCGCCTCGGTGAACGGCGAGCCGGTGTACCTGCGCGACGTGGCCGAGGTGATCCAGGCGCCGCGCGAGGACCAGGCCGGGGTCTGGCGCTACGTGAAGCGCGAAGGCCGCTGGACCGACGCGCCCGCCGTGAGCCTCGCCATCGCCAAACGCAAGGGCGCCAACGCGGTGGTGGTGGCCCAGCACATCGAGGAGAAGCTGAAAACGCTCGAGGGTTCGCTGATCCCCGAAGGCCTCGACGTGGCCGTCACCCGCGACTACGGCGAGACCGCCAACGAGAAGGCCAACGAGCTCCTTTTCCATCTGGGGCTGGCCACCGTCTCGATCGTCGTCCTGATTGGCTTCGCCATCGGCTGGCGGGAGGCCGCCGTGACCGCCGTGGTCATTCCGACGACCATCCTCCTGACGCTCTTCGCCTCGAACCTGATGGGCTACACCATCAACCGCGTCAGCCTGTTCGCCCTGATCTTCTCGATCGGCATCCTCGTCGACGACGCCATCGTGATGATCGAGAACATCGCCCGGCACTGGGCCATGAACGACGGCCGCGGCCGCGTGCAGGCCGCCGTCGAGGCCGTGGCCGAGGTGGGCAACCCCACCGTCGTGGCGACCCTGACCGTCGTGGCCGCCCTGCTGCCCATGCTGTTCGTCTCGGGGCTGATGGGCCCCTACATGGCGCCGATCCCGGTGAACGCCTCGGCGGCCATGGTCTTCTCGTTCTTTGTGGCCGTGGTGATCGCGCCCTGGCTGATGGTCCGCTTTGCACGCCAGGCGCTGGCCGGCGGGCCCGGCCACGGGCATGACGGCGAGGGCCGGCTGGGCGCCGCTTACCGAGCCGTCGCCGGCCGGGTGATCGCCACCCGCCGCAGCGCCTGGATGTTCCTGATCGGCGTGGGCGTCGCGACCCTGATCGCCATGTCGATGTTCTACTTCAAGGCGGTGACGGTGAAGCTGCTGCCGTTCGACAACAAGTCGGAGCTGCAGGTCGTGGTGGACATGCCCGAGGGGACCAGCCTGGAGGCCACCCGCCGAACCCTGGCCGCCGCCGCGGCCGTCGCCCAGACCGTGCCCGAGGTCATCTCCATGGAGGCCTATGCGGGGACCGCCTCGCCGTTCAACTTCAACGGCCTGGTGCGTCACTACTTCCTGCGCAGCCGGCCCGAGCAGGGCGACCTGGCCGTGGCCCTGTCGCACAAGTCCGACCGCAAGCGCGCCAGCCACGCCATCGCGCTGGACCTGCGCGAGCGGCTCGCCAAATTGCCCCTGCCCAAGGGCGCCTCGATCAAGGTCGTCGAAGCCCCGCCCGGACCACCGGTCATGGCCACCCTGCTGGCCGAAATCTACGGACCCGACGCCGAGACGCGGCGCGCCGTGGCCGCCGAGGTCAAGACGTTGTTCAAGGGCGTGCCCTACATCGTCGACGTCGACGACAGCTGGGGCGAGCCCCGGCCGCGCCTGCGGCTGACGCCCAACCGCGAGCAGGTGGAGTACTTCGGCCTCAACGAGGGCGAGGTGTTCGACTCGATCGGCGCGATCCTGGGCGGTTCGACGGTCGGCTATTCGCACCGGGGCGAGGGCCGCTATCCCGTGGAGATCGCCGTCCGCCTGCCGCAGTCGGACCGCACCTGGAGCGAGCGGCTGGCCGCGACGCCCGTGGCCGTGGCGAACACGCCCCAGGGCCGGCGCCTGGTCGAGCTGGGCGAGGTCGTGGAGGCCGCGCGCGAGACGGGCTCCTACCCGATCTATCGCCGCGACGGCCGCGACGCCGAGATGGTCATGGCGGACCTGGCCGGCCGCTACGAGGCGCCGATCTACGGCATGCTGGCGGTGGACAAGGCCATCGAGGCCCACGACTGGGGCAGCCTGCCCAGGCCCGACATCCGCCTCAACGGCCAGCCGATGGACGAGAACCGCCCGACGGTGCTGTGGGACGGCGAGTGGGAGATCACCTGGGTCACCTTCCGCGACATGGGGGCGGCGTTCGGGGTGGCGATCCTCGGCATCTACGTCCTGGTGGTGGCGCAGTTCAAAAGCTTCCGCCTGCCGCTGGTCATCCTGACGCCGATCCCGCTGACGCTGGTGGGCATCGTGGCGGGGCACCTGCTGTTCCGGGCGCCGTTCACCGCCACCTCGATGATCGGCTTCATCGCGCTAGCCGGCATCATCGTGCGCAACTCGATCCTGCTCGTGGACTTCATCCGCCACCAGCAGGCCGACGGGCGGCCCCTGCGGGACGTCCTCCTCTCGGCCGGCGCCATCCGCTTCAAGCCGATCCTGCTGACGGCGCTGGCCGCCATGATCGGGGCGGCGGTGATCCTGTTCGACCCGATCTTCCAGGGCCTGGCGATCAGCCTGCTGTTCGGCCTGGCGTCATCCACCCTGCTGACCGTGCTGGTGATCCCGGCCATCTACGTCGTCCTGCGCGATGACAAGAGGCCAGCAAGATCCGAGGCGCGGCCTAGTTAGGGCCAGCTGTTACACACCACCTTGCCGGTATGCGCCCCCGCACTACGTTCGAAACGAACCTCAACCAGCGAAGGCGCATATGGTGCCCGAAGCCGAGCCGTCGCCACCCGCCATTTCGCCCATGGCCAAGGCTGCGTTCGTGGATGCGCTGATCGACCCGGCGTCGGCCTTTGCCCGTCCCGCGGACGTTATCGCCCATGCCGGACTAACTGACGATCAGAAGCGGATCATCCTGCTGGCCTGGGCGAACGATGCGCTGGGGCTGGAGATGGCGGATGCGCGCGACCTCACCGAGTTCGCACCTGTCTCCCATCTCGACGACCTTATCTCGGCCCTCGAGCGCTTCGACCCGAAAGCCGCGGCCGACTACCGGTCCGCTTGTCGCCACGCGAGGGCGCGCGACGTGCGAACCTAGCACGCAATCACCAGCGCCGAAGCCTTAGGCGACTTCTACGCCGCCGCGGCGGGCGGGGCATGCATTTCTTTCGGTTGTCGGCGCGGTTGTCGCCAGCAGCCCTTGCCCTAGATGTCATCGTCGGAGGGTCTGCTCGCGAATGCGATTGGCCTTTCGGCCCTGGCCGGTATCGCCCTGCCGGGTCGAAGACGCGGAGGACAGCGATGCCGAACGACGACGACCGGGCCAGGGAAGAAGCCGCGCCGGCCGTTGGGTTGCGGCTCGATATCACCCAGTGTCTGGCGACCTGCGCGCAAACACCGTCGCGCCGCGCGCGCTGGCGACGCAGCGTCAGACGGATCTGGCCAACCACGAGGTCGGCGATCCTCAGCCTTGGGCGCAAGGCATGCTGCGACATCGCCTCAGGGCTCGCGAAGCGGTCCGTGGCGCGATCCGAGCCGCCGTTCTGGCTGGGGATCGGCCCGGCGACACCGTCACGGTCCGTCCTTTGAACGATTGTCCGCTTACGCATGAGAAGCACGCGGCCCTGGATGCAGGTCCTGGGCGGCAACCGGCTGATCCGCTCTAGGAAATGGAGCGGGTCGCGATCCACCGGCAGAGGCAGGCGGCGCCCGCTGGAATGCGCCGATCCGCCGCTGATCTCCCGGCGCACACCGACAATCGTGCCGGTGCGGCGCCGTCTTCGCAACACACCCCGGAGACGCGGTGGCGCCCAATTCCGCCATCGGCGGCGGCAATGCGGGCGCCGAAATGCGGCGGCCCCAGATCAATGCGATCCGTCGCAACGGAGGTCGCATGAGCGATCCGATCATCGCGCCGGTCTTGAAGGACCTCATGCTGTTCTTGGCGACGGCCGGCGTAGTTGCACCGATCTTCGCCCGCCTTCGCGTCGGCTCCACGCTAGGATTCCTGGCGGCCGGCGTCATCCTCGGACCTCATGGACTCGGCGCCCTGGCGCCGTCCGCGCCTTGGATTGCGGCCTTCACAATCACCCGTCCGGCGGAATTCGAGCAGTTTGCGCAGCTGGGGGTGGCCTTCCTCCTCTTTCACCTCGGGCTCGGGCTTTCCTGGGAACGACTGCGATTGATGCGCAAGCTGGTGTTCGGCCTGGGTCTCGCGCAACTCATCATCGCGTCACTCTTTCTCGGGGGCGCCCTGCGGCTGCTGGTCCCCGATGCGCCAAGCGCCCTCATGGCCGGCGCCGCCCTGGCGCTTTCCTCAACGGCGATGGTGACGCCGGCTCTGTCTCGCCGTCATCGTCTGCACGCGCCCGCTGGACGCGCCGCGTTTGGAGTGCTCCTATTCCAGGATCTGGCTGTCGCGCCCCTGCTGGCGGTCGCCACCCTCTTCGCCACGGGAAGGCATGGGGTGGAGGTTGGAGCGCTCTATGCCCTGGCCCCGGGCGTCTTGGCTGTCGGCGCCCTGATCCTGGCCGGCCGGTGGCTCCTGCGACCTTTGATGAAACTGGTCGCCCGCGCCAAGAGCCAGGATCTGTTCATGGCGGCGACCTTCCTCGTGATCATCGGCGCAGGCGCCGCCAGCGCACTCGCGGGCCTGTCCATGGCGCTTGGGGCCTTCGTCGCCGGGGTCCTGCTGGCCGAAACCGAGTACCGGCACGAGGTCGAAGTCATGATCGAGCCGTTCACAGCCCTGTTGCTGGGGCTGTTCTTCCTGAGCGTTGGCTTGGGCTTGGACCTGTCGGCGCTTTGGGTGCAACCCACACTGGTCGCCGGCCTGACCGTGGGCCTGCTGTCGCTGAAGGCGCTGGCCAACCTCGTCGCCTGCCGCCTGTTTGGGCTGGCGCCGGCCACCAGCCTTGAGGCTGCCCTCGCGCTTTGCGGCGGAGGCGAATTCGCGTTCGTGGTCCTCCGACACTCCAGCGACTCTGCTATCCTCTCGACCTCGATATTGCAGCCGCTGTTTGTCGCCGTGAGCCTGAGCATGGCCTTCACCCCGGGTCTCGTCGCCTTCGGCGGCTGGGCCGGGCGAAAATCGGTTGCTCTCAAGCTTGCCGCTGAGCCATCTGCCGAGCCCGCCGAGACCGTCAAACCGGGCCTTGTCATGATCGTCGGCATGGGCCGGGTCGGCCGCATGATCGCCGAGATCCTCGATGCGAGAGGCTTCGCCTGGGCCGCCGTAGATCGCGACCCGCGCGTCGTCGGCGCCGAACGGCGGCAGGACCGGCCGATCTACTTCGGCGACGGATCCCGGATCGAGCTTTTGGATCGCTTGGGCCTGGCGGACGCCCGCGCTCTGGTCGTAACCATGGATGCCCCGGAAGGGGTCGAAGCCGTCGTCGGCGTGGCGCGCCATCAACATCCAGATTTGGTGATTGTGGCCCGCGCGCGCGACGCGCGCCATGCGGCCCGACTCTATGGCCTCGGCGCGACCAGCGCCGTGCCAGAGACCTTCGAGGCCAGCCTGCATCTGTCCGAGTCGTTGCTGCGCGACCTTGGTGAGCCGGCCGAAGCTGTCGATGCGTTCATCCGCGATCGCCGGCGCGCCTATAGGGCCAGCATTGGCGGAGGCGCAGGCGACGGAACCTGAGCGGGGGTGGCGATCATGCCGTTAGCCGACATCCGACCGCTCTGGCTCAGAAGCCGGCTGACATGGCGATGCGGACGAGTTCGGACAGGCTGGCGGCGTGCGTCTTGCTCATGACGTGCGCCCGGTGCACCTCCACGGTGCGGATGCTGATGCCGAGTTCGTTGGCGATCGTCTTGTTCATCTTGCCCGCGATGACGCCCCTCAGCACGTCCGTCTGTCGCGGCGACAACGTCGCGATCATCTCCTCGAACCGGCTCCGCGCGGATTGAGCCGCGGCGCGGCTCGCCTCGCTATCGAGCGCCCGGCGGATGGCGTCGAGAAGCGCTTCTTTCTTGAAAGGCTTCTCGATGAAATCGACCACCCCGGCCCGCATCGCCTCGACGGCGATGGGGATGTCGCCGTGGCCGGAGATCATCACGACGGGCAGTCCAAGCCCCAGCTGTTTCATCCGCGTGATGAGCTCAAGGCCGCTCATATGGGGCATCCGCAGGTCGGTCACGACACATCCCTCACGGATGGATCCAGCGACATCGAGAAACTCGAGCGCGCTGGCGTAGCTCCGGGACGGCAGATCCGCCATGTCGAGGATGAAGCTCACGGCGTTGCGCACGGAGTCCTCATCGTCGATCAGATGCACCCGCGGCTCAGAATCGCTACCCGCCTCGGCATGCACGCCGGGCAGCGTGAAGCGGAAGACCGCGCCGCCGACAGGATTGAGATCTGCCCAGATCCGTCCTCCGTGGGCTTCGATGATCGTCCGGGAGATAGAAAGTCCAATGCCCATGCCGTCCGGCTTGGTCGACCGGAAGGGCTCGAACAATGTCGAGGCCGCCGCCTCGCTCAGCCCTGCGCCGCGATCGCTAACCCATACCTCCACCATGCCGTCCGCCGCCGGACTTGTCCCTACGACCAGGGATTTGTCGACTGCGCCTTCCATCGCCTCGATCCCATTACGAACCAGATTAACGATGACCTGCTGGATTTGCACCTTGTCGATGCACACGAGGTCTGCGGCGGGATCGATCTGAAAGTTCAGTCGGACGTCGCGCGCGCCAGGCCCGATCAGGGCGAGGGCGGCGGCTTCCTGCAGAAGCGGTGACAAGCGCTCGATCCGCTGCTCGGTTTCGCCCCTGGCCGCGAAGCGCCGCAGCCGCCGGATGATCTCGCCCGCCCGCCACGCCTGCTCCCCACCCTGGCTGATCATCGCCCTGAGTCGTTCGAAATCGGTCGGCTCGCGCTCAAGCAGCATGAGGCTGCCTTCCATGTAGCTGGTCGCCGCCGCCAGCGGCTGATTGAGCTCGTGGGCGAACGCGGACGTCATTTCGCCCAGCAATGCCAGCCGGGAGAAGTGGAGCAACTCCTCCTGTGCGTCCCGAAGTCGACGGTCGGCGTCTTGACGCTCGGTGAGATCGCGAACAAAGCCGGTGAAGAAGCGCTCCGACCCGAGGATCATCTCGCCCACCGCCAGCTGCATGGGAAAGGTCGAGCCATCGCGCCGCAGGCCGATCACCACCCGCCCCTTGCCGATCACGCGTTTCTCGCCCGTCGCCAAATAGTGCGCCAGATAGGCGTCATGTTGCGATCGATAGGGCTCCGGCATCAGCTGGCTGATGCTTTGGCCCGCCACCTCAGCGGCCGACCAACCGAAAAGCCGTTCGGCGGCGGGCGAGAAAGCGTCGATCACCCCGCGCTCATCGATGATGATCAAAGCGTCGGGTATGGTTTCGAGGATTGATTTCAGCCGCACTTCGCGGTCGCGAAGCTCGCCCACAAAGCGTTCGAGTTCACGGCTATTCCGCCGCATCTGCGAGCTCAGCACGCCGACTGTCAGCGCGATCAGGACAAAGACCACGATCCGCACCGCAGCGGCGCCATCCAGGTGAAACCGGGCCAAGGTGAAACTTAATCCGAGCGACAGCGCAGCGGCCACGAAGGTGGAGCCGGCGCCGCCGAGCATCGCCGCCGCCAGTATCGCCGGCACGAAGAGCAGGAGACCCGCCTCGTTCGCCAACAGCGGATCGACCAGGAGCCTGAGCAAGGCGCAAACCAGAGCGGCGGCGATCGCCACGGCATAGCCGGCGGCCTCGCCAAGCCGCGTCTTCAAGGCAGTGCGGATCGTCCCCCAGGCAGCATCTCAGCGAGCTTGGGCGGAGGATAAGACGAAGGCAAGTTCTCAGCCTTCCTCGGCAGGTAACCTTCAGGCGGCTAGCGCCGCAAGAACTTGCGGCCGGTGAACCTCAAACTGGCGCGGACCGGCGAAACGCAGAACGCCGTCCCGCTCGAATTGGCTGAGCACGCGGGAAACGGTCTCCATGGTCAGGCCGAGAAAATCGGCGACATCCTGTCGCCCCATCGGCAGGGCGACGGGGCTCGCAGCGTGGGGGCCCGAGAGGCGGGTCAGAAAGCTTGCGACCTTCTCCCGGGCGCTCATCCGGCGGAGGAGGGACAGATGGTCTTGCATTCGCGCCAGCTCCAGCCGCGTAGCCGCGTCGATCGCCTGCTGCAGCTGCGGATCGGCGCGGATCTCCTGGCGAAGCACGACCAGAAACTCGCAATCGGTGACCGCCTCGGCGGCAAAGCGACGCTCGGCGCTCGACTCCAGCCCGTACACACCCCCAGGCTCGTAGAAGTCGCCGACCTCTCGTCGCCCGGTCGCGCTCACGCGGCTGGTGCGCACGACGCCGCGCAGGATATAGAAGGCCCGATTGGCGCAACCCCCTTCGCTATAGATCGTCGTCCGGCGCCGACAGAGGAGCCGCGCACCATGCCGTGCAAAGGCCTCAGAGATCGCCGTCGCACACGGCTCATCCTGACCGCCCTGAGACGATGCGGTCGGGGGGATCGGGCGTGCGCCAGGTCGCATGCTCTACGTCTAGCGGCCGGCAGGACGGACGCCTACTTGTGGGTGACCACTACGTAGCAACCCGTAGGGCGCAGGAGCATGCCCGAACGCCCCCCGCGCCAGAACAACATGCGGCCCGTGCACTTTAGTGCGTAGCATCAAAGTTCTCGGTGCTGTTGGTGATCGCCATGGACGTTCGCATGGTCGTCGGAACCAACGTCAGGCGCTATAGGGGCGACGCTGGGCTTTCGCAGGAGGGCCTGGCCGAGCGGATGGGCGTGGATCGCGCCTATGTGAGCGGCCTTGAACTCGGGCGCCGCAACCCGACCATTCTGACGCTGTGGCATACTGCGCTCGCCTTGAAAGTGCCACCCTCCAAGCTGCTGGAGATTGACGGCCCGCTGTTCTGACGCCCGTCGTCGCCGGGATTGATTGGCGCGGGGAGCGGAGCGCCAGGCGCTCCGTCTCGATCGCCGAAAATTCTGCCTTGAAGGGCGCCGGTCGCGCCCTACGTCCTCTGTGGCCAGGCCATTCAAGGGCTCTGGCGCCGGAGGCGAGCCGACCCCGGCTCCTCCCGGATTCACACGATCAGGCAGGAAGTCGCCATGAGAATGAGCACCATCACGCCGATGTTCCCCTATCGGCTGACGCCGGGCGTCGAAGACGCGCTCAGTCTGTTCGACCGATCGGCGGCCGGCCCCGAACTGCAGACGGCCGGGCCACCCTACAATGTGGTGACCCTCGACAATGATCACTTCCGGATCGTCCTGGCGACACCCGGCTTCCGGGATGCGGACATCGAGATCACCTACGAACCCAACCGCCTGACGATCAGCGGCCAGCCTTCGAACACGACAGAGCCCGGACAGGTCGTCTATCGCGGCTTTGCGACCCAACCGTTCAGGCGGATCTTCGCCCTGGCAGATCACGTGCAGGTCCAAGGCGCCCGCCTTGCGGACGGGCTCTTGTCCATAGATCTCGTCCGCGAGATCCCAGAGGCCGCCCGGCCCAAGCGGATCCAGGTCGAGGGTCAGGTTTCGGCTGCCGATAGCGCCAGCGAGACGGCCCAGACCCCGGCGAACTGAACCGGCCCAAACACCTTCCCGGGCGGCTTGGTCCCCTGCACCGGATCGCCCGATGATCAAAGGAGACAAGACATGAATGTTCGCGACTTGATCCCGTGGACCCGCGGCGGCCGACGCCCCGGCGAGAACGCGCTGACGACCGCCGAGCGCAACGATGACGGTCATCCTTTTCTCGTGCTGCATCGCGAGATGAATCGGCTTTTCGACGACGTGTTCCGTGATTTCGGGGCGCCGACGCTTGGCCGCCAGGCTTGGCCAAGCCTCGAAGTGTCGGAAGACGACAAGGCGATCCGCGTCTCCGCCGAGCTGCCCGGAATGGAGGAGGACGACGTGGATGTGGTCTTCGACGATGGCGTGCTGGTTCTGCGTGGAGAGAAGCGCAAGGACGTCGAAGACGACGACCGACGCTACAGCGAGCACTATTACGGCCGTTTCGAACGCGTGATCCCGATGCCCGTGGCGATCGATGAGGATGCTATCAAGGCCAAGTTCAAAAAGGGCGTCCTCACCGTAACGCTCCCGAAAACCCGGGCCCAGCAGGACGGCGTTCGCCGGATCGCGATCGACAAGGGCTGACGTGGGGTTCCCGAAAAGAGCTCCTGTCCGGCCCGGTCATCCGCGACGCCAGTAACTTGGCCGGTCACGCCCAGTGAAGCTGCCCGGGAACCTGTGTTCCCGGGCCAGACCAGAGGTCCAGACATGCCCCGGCACGACGACTTTCGGCAAGGCGAAACAGGGGTTCAATCCGTCGCCGCGCGTCGTCACGCGGCAGCTCTCCCGGCCGACGCATTCGCGATCATCCGGCAGGACGAGCCCTCCGCCCCCGTCACCGGGGGGCGGGGCAAGGCGAAGGCATGGACCCTGCGCTTCGCCGCACGATCCGCGCCCCGCGTGGAGCCCCTGATGGGTTGGCTGGAAAGCACCGACCCGCTGCAGCAGGTGAACCTGCGCTTCCCCACAGCGGAAGCCGCGATCGGCTACTGCCGCCGGCATGGTCTCGAATTCGAGGTCCACGCGGGCGCGGGCGCTGCGCCCTACGGGTCCGACACCGCGGCGGATCCGCCCCCGATGAGCGCCGCCAAGCGGCCGGAGAAACCGCTCGATCCCCTCACGCCGGTGGAGGCCGAAGCCCTCTACCTCAGTCCCCAGGCGATCTACCGGACACCGGCGGCGATCGTCGCCGACCCGTCGCTGACGACCGCGCAGAAGCGCAGGATCCTGCGCTCCTGGGAATGGGATGAATACCTGCTGGAGGTGGAGGCCACGGAAGCGCCGGTGCGCGAACATGTGTCCCGCCTCGACGAAGTGCGGACAGCCCTCGCCGGCCTCGACGCAGGAACGCCGCCGCCCGCGCCCCTGTATCAATGGGAAGCTGCGCCAGCCGCCCACGATGCGTCAACCGCAGTCCCGCTCCAAGCCGAATAGGAGCCGCCGCGATGCCCAAGCCGCCCCAAGCGACCCTCCTGGCCTCAGCGGCCCTCGCCCTCGCGCTCACGACCGGCGGTCTCTCGCCCACCGTCTGCTTCGCCGCCGCACAGCCGGCGCGAAGCTTGCCGGTTCGGCCGCCGTCGAGCTTTGCAGACATCATCGCGCGCGTTGCGCCGGCCGTCGTCTCAATCGACGTCACCCGCAGTGCTCCGGCCAGTCCCTACCTGCCTGAAGGGTTTCCTGGCTTGCCGTTCTTTTTCGGGTTTCCGGGCGTGCCCGACGGCGACGAAGAGCCGCGAACACCACCCCTCGCTCGGGTGTCGGGCTCGGGCTTCTTTATCGCGCCGGACGGCTATATCGTCACCAACAATCACGTCGTCGAGAACGCGACCAAGGTGACTGTCCGAACGAATGACGGGCGCGAACTTGCGGCGCGCATCATCGGCCGCGATCCACTAACCGACCTGGCGGTCCTGAAGGTGAGCGGTTCGCGCTTCGCCTTCGTGACCTTCGAGACGACCGCGCGGCCCAGGGTCGGCGATTGGGTCGTCGCCATGGGCAACCCCTTCGGCCTCGGCGGCACCGCTTCGGCGGGGATTGTCTCGGCTGACGGGCGGGACATCGGCGAGGCCTATGTCGACTACCTCCAGATCGACGCGCCGATCAATCGGGGAAACTCCGGCGGCCCCGCCTTTGACGTGCAGGGCCGGGTGGTCGGCGTCAACACGGCGATCTATTCGCCAAATGGCGGGTCGGTCGGCATCGGTTTCGCTATCCCGGCCGACATCGCCGACCACGTCACCAAGCAGCTGATCGCCGATGGCGGGATCGTCCGAGGCTATCTCGGCGCATTGGTTCAGAACTTGACGCCTGAGATCGCCGGCAGCCTCGGTATTCCGGGGCGTACCGGCGCCCTCGTCGTGGAAACGACACCGGGGGGCCCAGCAGAGGCCGCAGGCCTGCAGCCCGGGGACGCGATCCTCACCTTGAATGGACAGCCGCTGGCCTCGTCGTCTGATCTGACCCGTCGGGTGGCGGCCGCACGGGAGGGCGAGCGTCTGCGACTGGAGGTCTGGCGCGCCGGGCGGCGGCAGACCCTGGACGTGCGCGCCGCACGTCGCCCCGACGATCGGAGCGCGCCGGTCCCGGGAGGACCTGCCGGGGTCGACAGCCTTGGTCTGCGGCTGCGCCCCCTGGGTGCTGAAGCGCGAAGCCTCTACCGCCTTCCCGACGACGCCCGCGGCGTCGTCATCGAAAGCGTTTCGCCGGGATCCGACGCTGCCGAAAAGGGCCTGCGCGCCGGCGACGTGATCGACCGCGTGGGGGATCGAGTGGTCACCACGCCCTCCGACATCCGTGCCGCGATCGAGGCGGCCCGCAAACAAGGTCGCCCGGCGGTCCTTATACGCGTCTGGCGTTCGGGCCGGAGCCTCTTCGTGCCGTTGAAGCTTGCGACGCCTGACGGACGTTAGCGCCCCGCGGCCGATCCTGGGCCGCGGAGCTTCGGCCAGGACGCCGCAGGCATGGATCTGCGCCGCGTCCGGAACATGTCGAGCGTCTGGCCGCCGTCCAGGAACCGCCAGTGTGGGGCCAAGCGCCTAATCGGCGGCCCCCGCCGTCCTGGGGCGATGCCTGTATCGGGCCATGCGCTGTCGAGGCCGTCGGGAGCGAATTGTGGGCCGACGCCGCGACAGCCCTCAGGACTATGGAAATATCCCCATCCGGGCGTAGCTTTCGGCGATCTTGTCAAGGGCGATGATCAGCGCTGCCGTGCGCAAGTCCGTCCGATGCTGAGCGCTGACGGCGCGTAGCTGCGCAAATGTCGTCGCCATGGTCTCCTCGAGCGCCGAGCGGACCAGGTCCGTCTCGCCGGCGCCCTTCAGCCCGCTGAGGATCTGCGCATCAAATGCATGGCCGGTCGCCCCCGAGACGGCCTCAACGATCCGGTGATAGGCTCCTTGATCGAACCTCTGCTCGATGCGCCCGAAACGGACGTGCGCCAGGTTCTTCAGCCACTCGAGATATGACGCCGTCACCCCCCCAGCATTCAGATATATGTCCGGGATGATCATCAGGCCACGCTGCCGCAAGGCTTGGTCCGCCAGAGCGGTCACAGGCCCGTTGGCCGCCTCGGCGATGATCCGCGCGCGGATCCCCGCCTGGTTGCCGGCGTGAACGGTGTTCTCGAGCGCGGCCGGGACAAGAATGTCGCATTCCACGTTCAGTCCTGCCGCAGCGGAGGGCAGCGTCTCGGCGCCGGGAAGGCCCAAGATGGAGCCAGTCCGGCTCCGGTGCTCGACAATCTCGGTGACCTTGAGTCCGGTCGGGTTGAAGATCGCGCCATCGCGTTCGATGACGCAGACGATCCGCGCCCCGCCTTGCGCGAGAAACGCCGCCGCATGGGCGCCGACATTCCCAAAACCCTGGATGACGACCGTCTTGCCGTCCAGGCCGGGCGCCAAGCCCAGTTTTCGCATGTCCTCTTCCTGGGCGCAGGCTTCACGCAGGCCGTAAAAGACGCCGAGTCCCGTGGCCTCGGACCGCCCACGCAGGCCGCTCAGGGCGATCGGCTTGCCGGTCACGCAAGCCAGTGCGTCAAGGTCGCCGCGGCTCATCTGACGGTAGGTGTCCGCGACCCAGGCCATCTCCTGCGGCCCGGTGCCATAGTCAGGCGCAGGCACATCAACACCTGGGCCGATCATGTTTCGCCTTATGAGTTCGAACGTATAGCGTCGTGTGATCCGTTCCAGCTCGCCGGCGGAGAATTCGTCGCGGTCGATCTGGACGGCACCCTTCGCGCCGCCGAACGGCACGTCCATCAACGCACATTTGTAGGTCATCAGCGCCGCCAGCCCGATGATCTCATCAGAGTCGACGTTGGGGCTGAAGCGAATTCCGCCCTTGGTGGGAAGCCGATGGTCGCTGTGCTGGGCGCGCCACGCCTTGACGACCTTGACGCTCCCATTGTCCCGACGAATCGGAAAGGCGAACTCGCACACCGTGTTGCACGCTCGGACTTGGGCGAGCAGCGTGCGGTCGTGCTTGGTGTAGGCCGCCGCGCGGATCACCGCCTGATCGACTTGCTCGTTCAGCCGAGCGGAGGTGTCGGCGCCTCTGTACTCCATGTGTTCACCGCCCTTCCCGGTTCGGCGCTCGTAGCCAAGCCGCTCGGCGCGCGCCGATCAGCCAACGCCCGGGCAGGAAGGGCGCGCCCTGGCTCACGCTCGCCGAGCCTCGCTCGAGGCCGGTCCATCTTGAACCAGGCGTTGCAGTTCAGCCTCGTCGAGGGTTTCCTTCTCCAGCAGCAGCTTGGCGCCGCGCTCGAGCGCCGCGCGGCGGCTTTCGAGGATTTGCACCGCGCGCGCGAAGACCGCCTCCACCATGGCGCGCACCTCTTCGTCGATCGCGTCGGCCGTGGCCTCTCCGAAGTCGTTCTCCCGCATGAACGGAGGCGGAGCATCTCCGGCGCTGAGAAAGGTCCGAGGCTCTCGATCATAGGAGACAGGCCCAAGCCGCTTGGACATGCCGTAGCGCGTCACCATGCTTCGCGCGATATCGGTCACCTTGCGAAGGTCGTCCGCGGCGCCGGTCGACAGATGTCGGAAGATGATCCATTCGGCGGCGCGACCGCCCAGGAGCGCGCACATCTTGTTCTCCAGCTCCTCCCGGGTCATCAGAAAGCGGTCCTCGGTCGGGCGCTGGATCGTGTAGCCGAGCGCCCCCACCCCGCGCGGGATGATCGAAACCTTGTGCACCTGCTCGACCCCCGGCAGCGTGAGGCCCACCAGGGCGTGACCCATCTCATGGTGCGCCACCACCTCGCGCTCCTTCGGATTCAGCAGGCGGTTGCGCTTCTCCAGGCCAGCGACGATCCGCTCCACGGCTTCGTTGAAATCCGCCAAGGTTATCGCGTCGGCGCGGCGCCGCGTGGCCAGGAGCGCCGCTTCATTGACAAGGTTGGCGAGGTCAGCGCCCGTAAAGCCGGGCGTTAGGGCCGCGACCTTCTCGAGATCGACGTCCGGCGCGAGCTTCACCCTTCGGGTGTGCACCCGCAGAATATCAATCCGACCCTTCTTGTCCGGTCTGTCCACAAGCACCTGGCGGTCGAAGCGCCCGGCCCGCAGCAGCGCTGGGTCAAGGATTTCGGGCCGGTTCGTCGCAGCGAGCAGCACCAGCCCCGTGCTGGAATCGAAGCCGTCCAGTTCCACCAGCAGCTGATTGAGCGTCTGCTCTTTCTCATCGTGCCCGCCCCAGGCGTAGAGGCCGCGGGCGCGCCCCAAAGCATCGAGCTCGTCGATGAAGATAATGGCCGGCGCGCGCTCGCGGGCCTGCTGGAACAGGTCGCGCACCCGCGCCGCGCCGACACCCACGAACATTTCCACGAACTCCGATCCGGAGATCGAGAAGAAGGGAACCTTGGCTTCCCCCGCCACCGCCTTCGCGAGCAATGTCTTGCCGGTGCCCGGCGGCCCAAGGAGCAGTATTCCCTTCGGCATTCGGCCGCCCAGGCGGCTGTACTCTTGCGGGCTCTTCAAGAAATCGATGATCTCCTGAAGCTCGGCTTTCGCCTCGTCCACGCCGGCAACATCGCTGAACGTTACGCCGGTGTCGGCTTCAACATAGACCTTCGCCCGGCTGCGCCCCACCTGCATCAATCCGGCCGGCCCTGCCTTGCGAGAGAGCCAGGCCCAAAGGCCAAAGAACAGCAGGACCGGAACCACCCAGGAGAGCAGATCGCGCAGGAAGGTACTCTCGACCTGGCCGCTATAGACGACACCGTACTTGTCAAGCTCACGGGCAAGCTCGGGCTCGACGCGCGCCGAAACGAAGGCGCTCTTGCCCTGCACGGGCTGCTTCAGCCGGCCTTGGACGAACTCGTCCGAAATCCCCACCTCGGCGATCTTGCCTTCGCGCAGCAACCGTTCGAACTGGCTGTACGGAATTTGAGCCACCTGGGTGGCGACGCCGATGTAGTGCTGGATGGCCAACACGCCGAGGAATGCGATGAGCCAATAGGCCACATGGAATCGTGCCTGCTTGTTCATCGCCGGCTCACGAGGCGGACTGCGGGCAAGGCCGCGCGACGCCGGCCCAAGGTGTCAGGTAAATCGCGCCCGGCGCCCCACTGTGTTTGGTCTGACGAGAGGATCTGCATGCTCTAGATTCCTGACAAGCCATCGGCCAGCATACGAGCAATCGAAATGCCGTTCGAAGGGTGTGGAACGCTATCGGTCGTGACCACCGTCGCGGCGAGCGCCGACAGCCGCTCGAACGCATCCTGGGCGAAGAGCCCATGCACAGCTAAGCAAACCGGCCTCCCCAGCCCTGCGGCCTGAAGCATTCTCGCCGCCTGGATCATCGTCGTCCCTGAAGAAATGATGTCATCGATCAGCACGGGCTGGCGTCCGGAAAACGTCGCCAGCGCTGGCAGCTCAATTTCGACTTGGCGGTCTGCGCGGCGCACCTTGGTCAACACGGCGAAGGGCGCTGCTGCGCGATCTGCGACGGCCTCAACCCACTGACGGCTCTCGACGTCCGGTCCGATCAGCAGCGGTCGCTCGACGTTCACGCGCACCCAGTCGGCCAGTAGCGGTGCTGCGTGGAGCGCTCGCGCCGGGATGTCGAAAATCTCGCCAAGCGCGCGGATCCGATGCAGATGCGGATCGACCGTCACCAAGCCTTCGAAAGCGTGAGACAGCAGGCGCGCGAAATGGCGGGCGCTGATGGCCTCGCCCTCCGCAAATGCGCGGTCTTGACGCATATAGGCCAGATAAGGCGCCACCAACACAACGCGCCTCGCGCCGGCATCGCGCGCCGCTCCAGCCGCAAGCAGCAATCGAAGAGTCCGCCGATCCGGATGCGCCAGGGTGCAGACCGCATAGACCTCGTCCCCCAGGACGGCCCGCCCGAGGCGCACATAGGTCTCGCCGTCCGGGAACCGGCGAGTGCGGAGACCGCAAAAGGCGCCGCCAGTCTGGACCGCGAGCCAACGGGCGAGCCGCTCGTTGCCCGGCAAGGCGAGGAAGACCTTCAAAGCTCGACTCCGATGATGTCGGGGTTGGCGCGCGCATATTCGCCGGCGTAATCGAGCTCGCCCACCGCCTGGGCATGGAGCGTCATCATGGCCTGGCCCGCAACGACCTCGTCGCCAATCTTCACGTGCAGCTCCAGCCCGGCGGCCTTCGCTTCAGGCGCGCCGGCGAGCTTGGCCAGCTTGGCCAGCTTGCGGTTGTTCAGATGCACCACGGTTCCGGCGTGCGACGACGGTAGGACCCGCGTCAACGGCGCCCGAGGCGGTGAGCGAAAGGCGCCTTGCGCGCGGCAAATCGCCTGAAACTTCGCCCAGGCCCGGCCATCATCCAGCGCCGCCCTGGCCAGGTCGACGCCGCCGCCTTCGCACGCGGCCCCGCCCAATTCGAGCACCGCGCCGGCCAAGGCGAGGGCGCGCTCCCGAAGATCGCGCGGCGCCTCCGGCGCCCCCTGGAGCACCGCCAGGACGTCCCGCGCCTCCAGCGCCGGGCCGATGCCGCGCCCGACCGGCTGCAAGCCATCAGTGATCACGCAACGGACCTGGAGTCCGAAAGCGCGGCCGACGCTGACAAGCCGCTCGGCCAAGGCCTGCGCATCCGCCGGCGTCCGCATCTTCGCCGTCGGCCCGACCGGGATATCGATGACCACGTGATTGGAGCCTGCTGCGATCTTCTTGGACAGGATCGAGGAGACAAGCTGTCCCTCGGCGTCCATCTCTAGCGTGCGGCCCATCCTAGCGATGATCTCGTCGGCAGGGCTCAGCGACATCCTTCCGCCCCAGACAAAGCAGCCACCCTCCATTTCGACGACCTGACGGACGGCGTCGATCTCCAGGTCGACGCGGGTCAGCACCTCCATGGTGTCCGCAGTGCCCGCCGAGGAGGTGATCGCGCGCGACGAGGTCTTGGGGATGACGAGGCCGAGGGCGGCGGCGATCGAGACCACGATCGGCGTGGTGCGGTTGCCCGGCAGTCCGCCGATTGAATGCTTGTCGAGCACGACCGGCCGCTTCCAGGTGAGGCGCCTTCCCACGTCGACCATGGCGCGCGTCAATTCCGTCGTCTCGTTCAGGTCGAGCGGCAACGCAGAACAGGCGGTGACAAACGCCGCCAGATGCGCCTCGGCATAGCGGCCTTCGACGATGTCCCGAAGGATGGCGGAGAAATCCGCCGGCCCAAGGCGCTCGCCAAAGATCCGGCGCCGCACCCGAGCCAGCGACTCGAGCGGAAGCGGGTGTCGAACCTCGACCTCGGCGCCGCTCTCCACGCCGAGCCTTGCCCAGGCGGCTTCCGAAAGGCCGATTTCGTTGGGCCGCAGGACCTTTGAAGTAACATGGTACAAGGTGGCAGTGATCGTGGCGGTTGGCCCGCTCACCACCACCTGCGATCGGGGGGCCAACCCTTCGGCGTGGCTGACCGGCGAGTCTGCCCGCACCAGGGCGACGGGCTCGTCCTGCGTCACCAGCCCGAACCGGCGCGCCGCGAGCCGGGTCTTGCGGAGGTCGCCGCCTGGATCCGTCATGCGGCCAACTCATAGCGTCTGAAGGGCTCGGCGACCGTGCACCGCCAGCCCAGTTGGCGGCTGATCCGGTCACGCAGCGCCTCCGATGCGGCGGGCTCGCCATGGACGATGAAGGTTTCCCGCGGCGGCCCTTCAAAGGCTGACAGCCAACGCAGAATCTCCTCGGCGTCGGCATGTGCGGAAAGCATCGACAAATGTACGACCTCTGACCGGATCGGCCACCACTGCCCGAACATCTTGATCTCGCGAGCGCCGGCCACGAGCTTGGCGCCGCGGGTGCCGACAGCCTGGAAGCCGGTGAACAAGAGGGTGTTTCGCCGGTCGCCGCCGAAAGCCTTGATGTGGTGCAGCACCCGACCGCCGCTCGCCATGCCGCTCGCCGAAATGATGATCTTCGGCATCGCGTTGGCGCTTAGCGCCTTTGAGCCCTCGACCGTCCTGACATACTGCGCCACGGCGCATGTGGCCCGGCAGGCGCCCTCGGACAGCCGGTGCTCGTCCGCATGCCGGGCCAGGAGATCTGTCGCATCGATGGCCATCGGGCTATCGAGAAAGATGGGGACTAGCCCGAGCCGGCCCGCCGCCTTGAGCCGCCAGAGGTGGTGAAGAATTTGCTGGGCGCGGCCCACGGCGAAGGCCGGGATAACGACCGTGCCGCCGCGCCCGATGGTCCGCTCGACGACGGCGAACAGCGCCTCAGCTGGGTCGGTCCGTTCATGCACCCGATCCCCGTAGGTCGATTCCAGCACGAGATAGTCGGCGTCTCGGACCGGCTCCGGGTCGAGCATCACGGCGTCGTCGTAACGTCCAAGGTCGCCCGAGAACACCACTGTCCCGGCTTCCAGGCGAAACCGCGCGGTGGCGGCGCCCAGGATATGGCCAGCGCGCGCGAACCTCAGATGGACGCCCCCGCCCAGGTCCCGCTCCACGCCGGCGGCCTGGGTTGCGAGCGCCCGTAAGCTCCGTTCCGCCTCCTGAACAGTGTAGAGCGGCAAGGCCGGATGGTGCTTGCTGTAGCCGTAGCGGTTCGCCTGCTCGGCCTCGCGCTCCTGCAAGTGGGCGGCGTCGCGCAGGAGAATGCGGCAAAGGTCGGCCGTCGCCGGCGTGCACAGCACCTCGCCGCGGTAACCGTCGCGGATGAGCCTGGGCAGATATCCGCTATGATCGAGGTGGGCGTGGGTCAGCACCACCCGACCGATGCTCTTCGGGGGCGTCGGAAACGGGGCCCAGTTCCGCTCGCGCATCGCCTTCAACCCCTGGAAGAGTCCGCAGTCGACGAGGATTCGCTGGCTTTTCCCCTCGAGGAGATGACGCGAACCGGTGACCGTCCCGGCACCACCCAAACATTGCAGGCTCAGCGCCATCGCCCTCTCCTCCGCAGTCAGCCTGGACCGGCTGCCCGATCGTCGACTTGACCTAGCGCAAGTCCAGCGCCCGCGCGGAGCGCTTGCGGGTCGCCGGCCCCATCCAGCGCCGAGCGCTCGGCCGCGGTCAGCAGGCGTGCCTCATCGACGCCGACGAGCGCCGCCGCGCTGCGCACGAGATGAGCGAATGTGCACCGGTTCGCGAACAGCATGCCGAACAGGTCCAGCGTTCCTCCGCGGTTCTGAAAACCATGGGCGCGCAGGCGGCCCGGGCCGCCGTCGATCCGGCGAAGCAGGCCGAGCAAGGGCTCGGGGCGCGTGTGCGCCACGAGCACCCGACGCGCGCTGCGCGGGAACATCGCGTCGAGCCGTTCATCCGGCAAGGTGACCGACGCTTCCCATTCGTCGCGGGGCGTTCGCAGGCGGGCCGGCTCCAACAGCGCCGTAAGCCGCACCGGCACGCCCGCGGCGCGAAGGCGTGAGCTCGCCGCCTCGGCTTGAGCCAGTTGGTAGGCGCCCACCGCGAGGAACTGCACGGCCGGCGCGGCGTCATGACCGATCTCGACTACCCCTTCGCGCAGGGCCTCATCGGCCGCGCTTGGAGACAACCGAGCCGCCACCTCGCCTTTAGGCGCCACCACGCAACCGACGACGCCCCGCTGCGCATAGAGGCTCCGCAGAGCCGCGACGGCCGTAGCGCCATCCACTGGAAAGAGCACTCGCGCGACATCCGCCATCTCGCCGAGCATGGCCTCGCCAATCGTCGGATCCTGATGCGACTGCTGGTTCTTGCCGTTCTCCCACGTATGCGAAGTGGCCAGGAGTGGGACGCCGAGCCACCCGGGGGCATACCCAGCCTCCTTCCGCTGGCGCGCGAAGATGATCTCCTGCCGGAGGGCCCCCAGCATCTTGGGGGCGAACGCCTCGTAGGTGACGATGAGATTGAGGCCGCCCTTGTTGGCGAGCGCGGCGCTGGCCACAGCCTCCTCGTTCAGCGCGGTGATGACCGCCCCGTCCACCGCCTCGGGCGCCCCCGGTTCGGGACGGTTCACCCGATGCTTGAACCGCGCCAGCGCGGCGCTCATCCGATTGCTGCTCAGTTCGTCAGGGTTCCCGATCCGAAGCCGCAGGTGCGAATTGGCCTCCGCCAGCGCGACGAACCAAGCATCGATGGCCGCCATCGGCGACACCAGCTCCGTGGGAGGGCCTTGCTCCTCCGGAAACACCGGCGTCGCCGTCCACCGCGTCGCAAGCGGATTGTCCCGCTCCGCCGGCCGCTCCTGCTGATCGCGGAGCGCAAAGACGGCTCGCGCGGCGTTCAGCTCTTGCGGTGCGACGTACAGCGCCGCCGCCCCCTCGTGAAAGAGGCGGAGCGACTTGGCGTCGACGCGCGGGGAGGCCGGCAGCGGCAGATTGTGGGCCGCCAGGGTTCCGGCGCCTGGAAACCCATAGCCCTTGACTGTCGTTGCGATCACATAGGGCAGGCGGACTGGGTAGACGGCTGCGCCACTTTGGACGGCCGCGGCGGCCGACGCCAGTCGCTGCTCGCACTCGAGAATCGCCCAGGCGAACGCCGCAGGATCGCGGCCGTCGATCACGAACGGATCGAAGCCGTTGGCCCGCAGATGTTGCGTCAACCAGCCGGCCCCTCCATCCTGAGCGATTTCCGTGCGCTGCTCGATCCGCCGACCATTCAGGATCATGATCGGAACGACGAGGCCGCAGTCCTCGGCCCGCCACCAACGGTCCGACCAGTCGCCGCCGCGCTGCTCCTCGAAGGCCCCGTCGCTCAGGAACGCGACCAAGCTCTCGCCGGGAAGCGGCATGTGCACGTACTGGATCTCGGCGAAACCAAGATAGCCGCCCTCCGCCAACGCGCCGCCCGTGTGGGGTGTCAGGTGACTGCCGAGCGGTCGAAGCGGCCGGCCCGCCGCGTCGAGCTCATAGCTGTAGAAATCCGCGCAGAGGCGTGAAAGCCCCGCTTCGTCGGGGCCGTAGCGGCCCTCTTGCGCGGGCGACAGATTGCCGGTCAGGGCGTTCACCGCCTCGATAGCGGCGGCGCAATGGCCCTGCCCCAGCAACCAGCCGCGCGTCTGCGCCGTGATCAGGTTCGCGGCGAGATAGCCCACATAGGCCGGTACGACGTTGAGCGCGCCTCCAGTGTGCCCCTGAGGCTTGGCCTTGAAGGCCTCAATCGGCAGGGGCGCGCCGGAGAGGTCCACCCGTCGAGCGTAGGTCATGTGGGCGACGGTCCACATCCCCGCGCTGGCGAGACGATCTGCGGCCGCCAGGACTCGAAGGACCATCTCACGATCGAACCGGTCCGAAAGCCCCTGCACCCGTCTGCAGGTTTCCTCCGTGTGCAAGATCCGTCCATAACCTTCCGCCCAGCGGATATAGTCGGATGTCATTCCTGTCTCCATCGAGCCCCCTTTGAAGCGCGTCGGGCCGCAACCTGAGCTGCTGCGACATCACTTAGAGCGGGTTATGGCGACGCAAGGACCTGGACCCTAGGCGGCCCGGAGGCGCGCGAAACACCGGCCGGTGCGATTGAAGCGCCGGGATCGGGCGGGCTTTGCCTTGGACCCAGCCGCCAGCGCCCTAAGACATAAGGAAACTGGAAACCCTTGGACTCCCGATCCTACGGCGTGCGCCTATCCTGGGTGCGAACGGTCGAGATCGACGAAAACCCGCCCGCAGACCCCCGAGGCATTAATGGAGACTCCTACGACGCGCGGCCTGAGCTCAATGCAGGCCGCCGAGCGCTTCAAGCAGTTCGGCCCCAATGAGATCGCCAGGCCGCATGGCCGTAATCTGCGCAGGATCGCACTCGACACCCTGCGTGAGCCGATGTTCCTGCTGCTGGTGGGGGCGGCGGCGCTCTACCTTGTGCTGGGGGATGTCGGCGAGGGACTCTTCCTCCTCGCCGGGGCGCTAGCTTCGATTGGACTGGTGATCGTCCAGGAGGCGCGGAGCGAGCGGGCCCTGTCGGCGCTTCGCGAGATCGCCCAGCCGGTGGCGAGGGTCATCCGCGACGGGGTCGAAAAGCGGCTTCCGGCGCGTGATCTCGTGCCCGGCGACATCCTGTTGATCGGTGAAGGCGAGCGCGTCGCCGCCGATGGCGTACTGGTCGGTGGTGAGGTTCTCAGCGTCGACGAGTCCGCATTGACAGGGGAGTCCGCGCCGGTCGCGAAACAACCCGCCAGCGACGCTCAAGCCGTCATCCCCGAAGTCGCGCCCGGCGCCGAGGGGGGGCCATTCGTCTTCGCAGGGACCCTGGTCGTGGGCGGGCAAGGGGTTGTGGAGGTTCTCCGGACTGGCGCGGCGTCGGCGCTGGGGCGGATCGGAGATTCGATGGCTCAGCTTGGCCACGAACCAACGCCGCTCCAGAAGACCGCCGGACGCGTGGTCGGTTGGCTCGGCGTCGCGGCCGTGGCGTTCTGCGGACTGGTGGCCCTTGCCTACGGCGTACAACAACGAGATTGGGTCGCCGGGGTGCTCGCGGGCGTGACCTTTGCAATCGCCATGATCCCGGAAGAGTTTCCGATGGTGCTGGCGGTCTTTCTCGCCCTCGGCGCCTGGCGGTTGGCCGCCCACCACGTGCTCGTGCGACGCAGCGCGGTGATCGAGACTCTCGGGGCCGCCAGCGTCTTGTGCGTGGACAAGACCGGCACCCTGACGGAAAACCGGATGCAGGTGTCGCGCCTCTGGACCGTCGACGGCGACGTGCAGGCCCAATCGGCGACGCTGCCGAGCTCGGCGACAGCCTTGCTGCGCCTAGCGGCCTATGCCAGCGCATCGCGGCCCGTCGATCCCATGGACAAGGCGATCCGTGCCCTCGCCGAAGGCGCGCCGACCGGGGAGCCCATGCGATCCTGGCCCCTCCGGCGCGAGCTCCTCGCGGTCGTGCAGCTTTGGAAGACGACGGACAACGCCTATCTGGCGGCGGCTAAGGGCGCGCCTGAAGCGATCTTCCGGCTTTGCCGACTGTCCAAAGAGGAAACCGATCGGTTGGAGCGCGTACTGCAGGCCTACGCCCACGAAGGCTTGCGTGTTCTCGGGGTGGCCTCGTGCGCTGGGGTGGGGGCCTTCCCCGACCAGCCCGATCAAGCCGCCTTCAAGTTCGAGGGCCTGGTGGGCTTTCTTGATCCATTGCGCAGCGACGTGCCCGACACCCTCGCGGCGGCCCGCGCCGCGGGGATCAAGGTGATTATGATCACCGGCGACCATCCGGCGACCGCGCTCGCCATCGCGCGTAAGGCGGGGTTCGACACCGAGGCGGGCATCCTGACTGGGGCGCAACTCGCGGCCCTGCCTCAGGATGAACTGTCCCGGCGCATCGCCCAGGTGCGGGTCTTCGCCCGGATCGCACCTGAGCAGAAGTTGACGCTCGTTACGGCGCTGAGGGCCTCCGGGGAGGTGGTGGCGATGACCGGCGACGGGGTCAATGACGCCCCCGCCCTCGAGGCCGCCCATATCGGCATCGCCATGGGTCGGAGGGGTACGGATGTGGCGCGCGAGGCCGCCGACCTGGTGCTCCTCGACGACAGTTTCGCGTCGATCGTCGGCGGCGTCAGGCTTGGACGACGGATTTTCGCCAACCTACGGCGGGCGCTGATCTACATCACTGCGATCCACCTGCCCATCGCCGGCCTCGCGCTGGCGCCGCTGCTACTCGGCTGGCCGCCGATGCTGCTGCCGATGCACATCGTGCTTCTCGAACTGGTGATCGACCCGACCTGTTCGCTCGTGTTCGAGGCCGAGCCCGAGGATCCTAGCGCGATGCAGCGGCCGCCCCGCAGACCCGACGAACTGCTGTTCGGCCCTTGGCAAATGGTGATCGCGCTGGTGCAAGGCGCAGGCGTCCTGATCGGTGCGCTGGGTGTCTATGGGTGGTCGCTCGTCCGGCCCGGCGCGACCGAGTTTGAGGCTCGCGGCGCAGGCTACGTCGCCCTGGTCATAGGTGTCCTGGCGCTCGCGCTCGCCGACTCCGCGCGAATCGGGCGCCTCTTCGCTCCGCACCGAAGGGTCTTCTGGGGCATAGCCGGGGCGGTGCTCGCGGTGCTCGCGGCAATCCTGCTTGTTCCCGATCTCACCGCGATCTTCGCGATCTCGCGGCCGACAGCGACCCACCTCGCCCTTGCCATGGCGGCGGGCGTCCTCGCGGGCGGTTGGACAGGACTTGGCCGACTGACCCACGCCCGGGGGAAAAATGCCTCGGCAAAGGCTCCGCCGAGCCGCCCCCTGGCAAACGGAGCGCCTTGAGATCAGCGGCACAACATGCCTTCGCGTCAGCTCGCCTTGCTGGTCGAGCCGATGTGCCCGACGCCGACACGGGGCTCGACGGCATGGCTGCGGGGCCGCCCCTGTATGCCGCGGATCATCGGTGACCGTATCCTTCTGAACCCGACACCATCGAACGCCCCGGCCGACAGTTTGCGGGTGAAGAGGTCAATCACGGTGGCCAAGTACAGCCAACCCTCGCTGGTGGGCATGCTGGCGAGTTCGATAAGGCAAGCCTGGTTGGCCATTTGGGCGGTGAAATTGCAGCCGAGGCGGTAGGCACGATCGGATGGCCGTGGTGGCGCCATCGGTCATGCGTCTGTACCGGGGTAAGGCCGCAAGACCCGGACCGCGCACATCACCCGAACCGGCCAAACCCACCTATGCTCATCGACGAGCCAATCGTTCTCGGGAGGCGATGAGAAGACGAGCGGGGCTCTTACGGGGAGCGCCCGCCCCTCACCTTCCGCCCGCATGCGGCGCTGGATGAGAGAAGACCCCTGCAAGACGCCGATCGCCATGCTGGGGATCCATCTCGGCAAGAACAACTGAAGCATGGCCGGCCTTAACGAGGCCGGCGCCTCGGTGATGCGCCGGAAAATGACTCGGGACAGCGTCATGGCGCTCAGGTTCGCCTGACCGCCAACGCATTGTGCCGTTGACTTGATGTATCTCAAAAAACGTTCGCGCCATCGGCGCACGCTAAGCCCTGAAGTAGAAATGTTCCCGGCCGCAAGTATCCAAAGGAAGCGCCGATGCCTCGCGATCCGATCACCCCATCAACCCTCAGCGATCGCCCCTCCGATGGGTCGCCTCGAGCATATCGATGTGCGGGCGCGGCGACGCGCCCGCTGCCACTGCCGACCGACCCGGCGATTGAGCTCCAAGCGGCGCTGAGACGGGTTCGTTAGCTGCCCAATGGACTTGGACCGCGCCTTCTCGAACTTCGCCAGCCGGATTGCCCGGCTGGCCGGCAGTGCGCCAGCCTTCGCCGCCTGTGTGCTCGTCGTCGTGGCTTGGCCGGCGACCGGTCCGCTCTTCGACTTCTCCGAATCGTGGCAGCTGGTCATCAACACGGGCACCACGATTGTGACCTTTCTGATGGTGTTTCTGATTCAGAACACTCAGAACCGCGACAATCTTGCCCTGCAGACCAAGCTCGACGAGCTTATTCTCACCTCCGAGGCGGAGAACGAGTTCATTCGGTATCGAGCGCCTGACGGATCGCGAACTCGAGCAACTGCACGCCCGCTGCGCACGGGCCGCGGCCTTGAACGAGAAGTTGGCGCTGCGCGCCCGGGAGGAGATGTCCAGCCATCGACAGGTTCAAGGCGAGGAGCACGCGCCCTGAACCCGTTGACGCCGCCACAGCGCCCCTAGTTCGACGAGCTAGGCTCGCTTGCGGCGCGCGACGCCCAGCAACGTGATCAGCGCGGTCGCCGCCGACAGCGCAGCCGCCGCCGTGGCGATCGGATGCGCCCTGGCCTCAGCCGCGGCCTTCCCTGCCATCTCTTCGACCTCCCGGGGCGCTTTCTCCGCCAGCGCCTGGGCCGCCTTGCGAAGCGCCTGAGCGGCCTGAGCGACGGCCGTCTCGGCATCGTCGCTGAGGTCGTCCGCCGCGGCCCGCAGCGCCTTCGACACGTCCTTCAGGGAATCTTCCAACTCCTGCTTCGCCTTGCGGGTAAGCGACTTCGACATGGCTCATCTCCTGGCCGGTGTATCTCTCGCGCAACCTCGGGCCGCTGCGAGCCGCACGACTTGATCGGCGTCAACTGCGAGGCGCCGAGCGAGTTTCCTGCCGGGCGATAGAGGCACGCGTGGCGCGACAGCGACAGCTCGAGAGCGCCCAAGTGAGGCGGCCAGCGGCGCGCAAGTTGATGCCGATCAAGATGACCAAGGTCACGCTCGGATTTCCTTCGCGTGGGCGAACTCGCTCGACGTGAAAGGCCTGCGCGTGTTCGACATCTCTAATCTCATGCACGGGCTCCAGGTGGGAAACCGTCGCGCCGTCTGGGCGAGCTCGGCGCCTATTCGCGCCGAGCTCTTCAGCCCCGAACGCCTGGAAGCCCATGCGCGTAGTTTGGCCGAGGCCCAGGGCGCGGGCCGCCCCGGTCGCGGACACGCGCTGTCCCGCCGCCTCGCGCAAAACCAGCGGCTGCTGATCGAGGCCTATCGGGACACCTTGGGAGCGCTCGAGGAGGGCGCGGCCATCACGCCCGCCGCCGAATGGCTGATCGACAACTTCCACCTGATCGAGAAGCAGATCCGCGAGATCCGACTGGACCTGCCGCCGAGCTACTACCGGCAACTACCGAAGATCGCGAGCGGCCATCTGGCAGGCTATCCGCGGGTGTTCGGGATCGCCTGGGCGTTTGTCGCCCACACGGACAGCCGCTTCGACACCGATCAGTTTTGCCGCTTCCTGCAGGCCTACCAGGATGTCGCGCCGCTAACGATAGGGGAACTCTGGGCCCTGGCGATCACGCTGCGGATCACGCTGGTTGAGAACCTGCGCCGGATCGCTGAACGCGTGATGGCCAGCCGCGCAGGGCGAGCGGCGGCGGACGCATGCTGCGATCGGATACTCGGGCTGACAGGAGGGGGGCCGGAAGCGGCGGACAAGGTGTTGCGGCCTCAAACCGTGCCCCGATTGAGCGACGCCTTCGCAGTGCAGGTCTATCATCGCCTTCGGGACCAGGACGCGCTGGCGGCTCCGGCCCTGAGCTGGCTCGACGATCAGCTCGCGCGACGGGGCGCCACGGCCGATCAGGTGATCCATGACGAGCAGCAGCGCCAAGTCGCTGCGAGCGCAACGGTGCGCAACATCGTGACCAGCCTGCGGCTGATTTCCGACGTGGACTGGGCCGACCTGGTGGAGCGGATCAGCCTCGTCGATGGGGTGCTCAGGGCGGGCAGCGCCTTTGGCGACATGGATTTCGCGACGCGCAACCTCTACCGCACGGCGATCGAACAGCTGGCGCGGGGATCGGGGCGCAGCGAGCTGGACATCGCCCGGCAGGCAGTGGCCGCCGCGGGGCGGGCGAACGATCTCACGGGGGAAGGGCGGCGCTGCGATCCCGGCTATCATCTCGTCGGCCCCGGCCGAACGGCGTTCGAATCGACGATCGACTTTCGGCCGCCGCTTCGAGCCTGGCCCGGCCGGATCATGCATCGGCTCGGGCTCAGCATCTATGTCGCGGCGTTCGTCGCCGTGGCTCTGCTCCTCCTCGCGCCAGCGCTCGCAATCCTGCAACACCTGGGCGCGAGCGGCGCCCTCTTGGTCGCTCTGGGCGTGCTGGGCAGTTTCCCCGCGCTCGACGCCGCCATCGCCCTTGTGAATCGCGGCCTCACCGGCGGCCTTCGCGCGACGCCCCTGCCGGGGCTGGAACTTAAGGGCGGCGTGCCGCAGCGGCTGCGGACCGTTGTCGCCACACCCGTGCTGCTCGGCGACCTGGCGCAGGTCGACGAGCTGATTGAACGGCTGGAAATTCACTACCTGTCGTGCCCGGAGGGCCATCTGCACTTCGCCCTGCTCTCGGATTGGCCCGACGCCGACGGCCCGACCGCTCCTGGCGACGATGAAATCTTCAACGCCGCCGCAACAGGTGTCCGGCGCCTCAACCAGACCTATGGACCGGCGCCCGGGGGCGATCGCTTCCTGCTCCTCCACCGGCGGCGTGTCTGGAGCGACAGCGAAGGCCGGTGGATGGGGTGGGAGCGTAAGCGCGGCAAGCTTCACGAGCTGAACCGGCTCTTGAGGGGCGCAAGCGACACCACATTTCTTCCCGTCCGGGACCAGATCGTCCCGCAAGGCGTACGCTACGTCGTCACCCTCGATTCCGACACGCGCCTCCCGCGTGACACGGTGCGCCGGCTGATCGGCAAGCTCGCCCACCCCCTCAATCGCCCCCATCTTGATCCGGTACGACGCCGGGTGACCGAGGGGTACGCGATCCTTCAGCCACGCGTCACGCCCGCCTTGCCCCAGAGCCGCGAAGCCTCGCTGTTCCGGCGGGTCTTCGCCAGCCCCGGCGGCATCGACCCCTACGCAGCCGCCGTCTCGGACGTCTATCAGGATCTCTTCGGCGAGGGCTCCTTCACCGGCAAGGGCATCTATGAGATCGACGCATTCGAAGGCGCCCTGGAGGGGAGAGTTCCCGAGGCCACTCTCCTCAGCCACGATTTGTTCGAGGGCGTTTTTGCACGGGCGGGGCTCGCCTCCGACGTCGAGGTCGTGGAGGATTTTCCGGATCGCTACGACGTCGCCGCCGTCCGCCATCATCGGTGGGCGCGCGGGGACTGGCAACTTCTGCCCTGGATCCTGGGCCTGCCTCCGGCGCCCGACGGGCCAAAGAGAAGGACCGGCGTGCCGGCGCTCGGACGCTGGAAGATGGTCGACAACTTGCGGCGAACCCTGTCGCCCGGCGCAGCGCTCACCAGTCTCTGGCTCGGATGGATGGCGACGCCCCCCGCCGCAGCCGCGTGGACCGCCTTCATCGTGGCCGTCTTCGCCATTCCACCGTTCATTCCACCCTTGGCCGCCATCGGCCGTCGCCGGCCGGGCGTGCCTCTGCGGGCGCGCTTCGCTGTCCTAGGGACCGATCTGCGTCTCGCGGGCCTGCAAACAGCGCTTTTGACCATCTTCCTGGCCGATCAGGCTTGGCTCATGGGCGATGCGATCGCGCGCACGCTGTGGCGGGTCCTGGTCTCACGCCGCCATCTTCTCGAATGGACGCCCGCAGCCCAGGCTGCAGCAACCCTTCCATTCAGTCTTGAAGCCTTCTACCGCCGGATGGCCCCAGCCGCCCTCGCAGGTCTCGGGGCGCTCGCCTGGGCCGCCGCTGGAGGCGGGTCAGCCTGGGCCCTTGCAGGCGCGTTCGGACTCATGTGGGCGACCTCGCCAGCGGTGGCGTTCTGGATCAGCCGCCCACCCATACCGCACGCCAAAGCCGCGCTGTCGGACCAGGAGATCGCGCAGCTGCGGCGCATCGGCCGGCGCACATGGCGCTTCTTCGAGACCTACGTGACGCCAGCCGACAACATGCTGCCGCCGGACAATTTTCAGGAGGATCCCGAAGCGCTAGCCCATCGCACATCGCCGACCAACATCGGGCTTTACCTGCTCTCCGTCATAGCCGCGGCGGATCATGGCTGGCTAGGACTGGCGGACGCTCTCGCGCGCCTGGAGGCGGCCTTCGGCGCACTCGACAAGATGGCCCGTTTCCGCGGGCATTTCTTCAACTGGTATGACACGCGTACGCTGGAGCCGCTGGAGCCGCACTACGTCTCCTCGGTGGATAGCGGCAACCTCGCCGGCCACTTGGTGGCGCTCGCCAATGCGATGGACGATTGGTCGTCCCGCCCGCCCGCCGCGAGCGCGCGCCTGACGGGCGTCTCCGACGTGATCGAGGTCGCCCTCGAGGAAGCGGCGGCGGCCAGCGACAGTGGGAGCGCAGCGGCGCGCAAGCGGCTGCGGGCCGCGCTCGACCGCCTGCGCCAACAAGCCAGCGCCCTCGGCGCAGTCGAAGAGCCGATCATGGAGGCCCTGGGCGGCCTGTCGGCGCCGGCGTCGGCGGCTCAGCGGGCCTCGGACGCCCTCGCGACCGAAGTCGACGCCCGGCGGCACGATCCTCTGGCCTTCTGGGTCAGCGCCATCTCGGCGACCCTCGCCAGCCATGGTCGCGATCAGGCTGAGAGCGGGTCGCTGCTGCCGTCGCGATTGAACAGCATCGCCCAAAGGGCGCGACGTCTGGCGCGCGACATGGACTTCACATTCCTGCTCAACCCGGAGCGGATGTTGCTCTCCATCGGTTATCGGGCCGCAGACGGCGAACTCGACCCGAGCTGCTACGATCTGCTCGGTTCCGAAGCTCGGCTGGCTAGCTTTCTCGCCATCGCCAAGGGCGACGCCCCACCCCGCCATTGGTTCCGGCTCAGTCACGCGGTGACCCCCGTGGCGCACGGCGTCGCGCTGGTTTCTTGGTCGGGCTCCATGTTCGAGTACCTCATGCCTTCGCTGGTGATGCGCGAGCCGCCGGGCAGCTTGCTGGAGACAACGAACCGGCTCGTCGTGCGGCAGCAGCAGGCCTACGCCGCAGAGCTGGGCGTCCCGTGGGGTATGTCGGAGGCGGCCTACAACACCCGCGACCTTCATCTGAACTATCAGTATATGAGCTTCGGCGTCCCTGGCCTCGGCCTTAAGCGCGGCCTCGATGAGCATGTGGTGGTGGCGCCCTACGCCACCGCTTTGGCCGCCATGGTCGAACCGAGGGCGGCTCTGAAGAACTTCGCGACCTTGCAGAGCCTTGGCGGTCTCGGAGCCCACGGCTTCTACGAGGCGATCGATTACACGCCGACAAGGGTGCCCGAAGGTCAGAAGCACACGATCGTGCGCGCCTATATGGCGCATCACCAGGGCATGACCATCGTCGCGATCGCCAACACGCTGGCGAATGGCCGCATGCAGACCCGCTTCCATGCCGAGCCCGTCGTGCGGGCGACGGAGCTCCTGCTCGAGGAGCGTATGCCGCGCGAGGTGGTGGTCAGCCCGCCGCCCGTCACCCGGCATAGCGCGACGGGGCCTGCGCCAGAGTTCGACGCAACCGGTCTGCGACGCGTCGCCTCGCCCTACACCCCGGCGCCGGCCACGCACGTGCTCTCCAACGGCCGCTACTCGGTCATGATCAGCGCCGCTGGGGGCGGTTACAGCCGTTGGGGCGACATAGCCATCACGCGCTGGCGGGAGGACGCCACCCAAGACGCATACGGGGCCTATGTCATCGTACGTGATGTCCACAGCGGTGCAGCGTGGTCGGCAGGCCATCAGCCGATCGGCGCAGAGGCGGATAGCTATCAGGCGGCCTTCAGCGAGGACCATGTGGAGATCTCTCGCCGCGACGGGACTATCACCACGAGACTGGACGTACTGGTTTCCGCAGAAGACGAGGGCGAGGTCAGGCGCGTCTCGATCACCAACGCGGGCCTCGCCACACGCGAGTTCGAGCTGACGTCCTTTGCGGAACTGGCGCTCGCCCCCCAGGCCGCCGACGCCGCCCATCCGGCGTTCTCGAAGCTGTTTGTGGAGACCGAGCACCTGCCGGCCGCCGGCGCCCTTCTGGCGACCCGCCGGCGACGGTCCCCTTCCGAGCCCGAAATCTGGGTCGCGCATTTTGCAATCGTCGAGGGTGAGCCGGCGGGGCGGCCAGAGTTCGACACCGACCGCGCTCAAATCCTCGGTCGCGGCTTCGATGCGAGCACGAGTCCGCACCTTCGCAACGGCGGGCCTCTTGGCGGCGCAACCGGCCCCGTACTCGATCCCGCGTTCGCCCTGCGCCGCCGGATCAGGGTCCCGCCGGGGGGCACCGCGCGGATCGCCTTCTGGACCTTGGCGGCCTCCTCTCGCAACGGCATTCTCGACCTGATCGACAAGCACCACGAACCGGCGGCGTTCGAGCGCGCCGCCGACCTCGCCTGGACACAGGCACTCGTTCAGCTGCATCACCTTGGGGTGACCCGGACCGAAGCCGCCCTCTTCCAGGACCTGGCTTCCCGCATGATTTACCCGTCCGCGGACCTGCGCGCACCAGCAGATATCCTCGCACGCGGTTTGGGCGATCAGCCGGGTCTCTGGCGCGTCGGCATCTCCGGAGACCTCCCTATCATTGTCCTTCGGGTGGCGGGGCTGCACGACCTCGGCGTGGCCCGCCAACTTGTGAAGGCGGGGGAATATTGGCGCACGAAGCAGCTCGCCTTCGATCTCGTGCTCCTGAACGAACGCGCGGCTTCCTATGTCCAGGACCTTCAGGTCGCCCTGGAATCCCTGGTGCGCACGGCGCAGGCGCGCGGGGGGCTGGGCGGCCAGGCGCCCGCCGGACGCACCGTAGTGCTGCGAGCCGATCTCGTGGCGGACGAAACGCGAACTTTACTGCTCTCGGTGGCGCGCGTGGTGCTGTCGGCCCAGGAAGGAACGCTCGCCGAGCAGCTGGAGCGAGTGCCCAAAGCCGAAGGCCCCCGCCCGGCGACCGCCCCGAGCCAACCTACAGCGGCGCACCCCCCCGCCCCTCCGCCGCCGAAACTCGAATTCTTCAACGGACTGGGGGGATTCGACCAGGACGGCCGCGAATACTGCGTACTGCTGGAGGCCGGGCAAACGACGCCAGCGCCCTGGATCAATGTCGTCGCGAACCCGGAATTCGGCTTCCAGGTCTCGGCCGACGGCGCCGGCTACACCTGGCGACGCAACAGCCGCGAGCACCAGCTCACGCCCTGGTCCAACGATCCCGTCTGCGATCCTACAGGCGAGGCTCTCTATCTGCGCGACGAGGAGACCGGCGCGCTCTGGTCGCCGACCGCGGCCCCGATTCGCCTCGAGGACGCGACCTATCTCGCCCGGCACGGTCACGGCTACAGCCGCTTCGAGGCTTGGGCCCATGGCCTCGAAACCGAGCTGCTTCAGTTCGTGCCGCTCGATTCGCCGATCAAGATCATGCGGCTGCGGATCCGCAACGCCTCATCGCGCAGCCGTCGCATCGCCGTCGCCGCCTACGCCGAATGGGCGCTGGGCCCGTCACGGTCTGGCATGGCGCCGTTCACGACCACCCGCCGGGATGACGCGACGGGGGCGCTCTTTGCCCGCAACGCTTGGAACCCAGCCTTCGGATCAGCCGTCGCGTTCGCCGATCTGGGGGGGCGACAGGAGAGCTGGACGGCCGACCGATGTGAGTTCATCGGCCGCAACGGTTCGCTCCGGGCGCCGGCCGCGCTGCGGCGCTCCGGGGCCCTGTCGGGCGAAACCGGCGCCGGGCTGGATCCCTGTGCTGCATTGAAGACCACCGTCGAGGTCGCCCCGTCCGAAGCTCATGAGATCCTCTTCCTCCTCGGCGAAGCGGACAGCGCCGAGGCCGCGCGCGCGCTCGTAGCCAAGTATCGCGCCGCCGATCTGGACGCCGTCCTCGCGGCGGTCAAGCAGCGATGGGACGGCCTCTTGCAGCAGGTCCAGGTCAAGACGCCGGATCGCGCGCTCGATGTAATGCTCAACGGCTGGCTGCTCTATCAGGCTCTGTCCTGCCGCCTCTGGGCGCGATCAGGGTTCTACCAGGCCAGCGGAGCCTATGGGTTCCGCGATCAACTCCAGGACGGCCTGGCCTTCGCCGCGCTGGAGCCGCAGCTGACGCGGGAGCACCTGTTGCGCGCCGCCGGACAGCAGTTCTCGGAAGGCGACGTGCTGCACTGGTGGCTGCCCCATTCAGGGCAAGGGGTGCGCACAAGGATCTCCGACGACCGGCTTTGGCTTCCCTACGCCACGGCCCACTATGTGAAGACCGCCGGGGATGCGGAGGTGCTCGACGCGAGCGCGCCGTTTCTGAACGGCGCGCCGCTTCAGCCGGACGAGACGGAACGCTTCTTCCAGCCCGAAACAGGCGACGAGCCCGCCACCCTCTACGAGCATTGCGCGCGCGCCCTGGATGTCAGCCTGGCGTTCGGCGGTCATGGGCTGCCGCTCTTCGGGAGCGGCGACTGGAACGATGGCATGAATCGCGTGGGCGAGCGGGGACTCGGCGAGAGCGTGTGGTTGGGTTGGATGCTGCACGCCACGCTCTCGGCCTTCCTGCCCCTCGCGCGAGCGCGCGGCGACCGAGCCCGGTGTCGCACTTGGGAGACGCACCTCACCGCCCTACAGGCGTCGCTGGAGCGGCACGCCTGGGACGGTGAATGGTACCGGCGCGGATGGTTCGACGACGGCGCGCCGCTCGGATCGGTCGCGAGCGACGAGTGTCGCATCGACGCTATCGCCCAATCCTGGGCCGTGATCTCGGCCGCAGGCTCGCCTGCGCGCGCGGCGCAGGCCATGGCGTCCGTCGTGCGACACCTGATCCTTGAGGACGAACAACTCGCCCTTCTCTTCACGCCGCCCTTCGACCGGACGTTGCGCGATCCCGGCTACATCAAGGCGTATCCGCCGGGTGTGCGAGAGAACGGCGGCCAATATACGCACGCGGCGGCCTGGTCGGTGATGGCGTTCGCCGCGCTCGGCGATGGCGATGCCGCCGAGCGGCTTCTGGGGCTGCTCAATCCGGTCAATCACGCGCTGACCCGCCAAGCCGCGCAGCGCTACCGGGTCGAGCCCTATGTTGCGGCTGCTGATGTCTACGCCGCACCGGGACATATCGGCCGCGGCGGCTGGACCTGGTACACCGGCTCAGCCGCCTGGCTGCATCGCGCCGGCCTGGAGAGCCTTCTCGGCCTGCGCCGCGAAGGCCAGGACCTTATCGTCGATCCTTGCATACCCAGGCGCTGGCCAGGCTTCGAAGCGACCGTTCGGACGGGCCGCAGCCGGTATCGCATCGTCGTCGAGAATCCGGCCGGGGTGTGCCGGGGGGTCGTCACCGCAACCCTCGACGGCGTGGCGGTCGCCGGGCGGCCGGCCCGCATCGCCCTGCGCGATGACGAACGCGATCACACCCTGACGCTTCGCCTGGGCATGGACGCGACTCGCCCTCTGACGGCCGGCGGAAATCCGTCTTGACGTGCGTCAATTCGGCTTGGCCCCGAAGGGGCATCCTATCGACGGGCCAATACAGTTCAGAGCGCGGTCGCCATGGTCGAGACAATCTGTTTCCGGGTGGTCAAGGAACCCTACGGTTGGGCTGTACGGCTCGGAGAGGGTATGATGACGCCCTTCGGCTCGCGTGACTCTGCGTTGGACCATGCAAACGGTGTCGCAGAGGCGCTGCGGCGGCGCGGCGAGCACGCCGAGGTCGTGCTCGAAGAACGAGCGTTCTGTGCAGATCGGCCTTCGTGGCCCGGGCGTAGCCGATTTCCCAGCTTTTGGAGCTGAGCCCTCGCTTGCGGGGCTCGCGAGGTTGGAAGGAGCCGCTATTGCGGGTCGCAGTGTTCAGCGCGCGGCGGTACGACGAGGTTTTCCTTGGCAAGGCTAACCGAGCCGCGAAGCACCAGCTGACCTTCTTCGAGAGCCCCTTGACGCCGCACACCCAGGGGCTGTTGGCCGGCTTCGAGGCGGCGTGTGTGTTTGTGAACGACGTCATCGACGCCAAGGTGCTCCGCCATGCCGCAGCCCAAGGCGTTCGCCTCGTGGTTCTTCGCGCGGCAGGGTTCAACAACGTGGATCTGGAGGCGGCCCGGGACGCGGGGGTTCACGTGGCCCGGGCGCCTACCTATTCGCCGCACGCGGTCGCCGAGCATGCCCTGGCGTTGATGCTGACGCTCAATCGTAAAACACATCGCGCCTACAACCGCGTCCGCGAGGGCAATTTCGCCTTGGACGGACTGATGGGATTTGACCTGCACGGCAAGACCGCGGGCGTGGTCGGTGCGGGCGCGATCGGCGGCGTGATGGCCCGCCTGCTGAAGGGCTTCGGCTGCCACGTGCTTGCGAGCGACCCGGTCCCCGACGCTGCGCTCGCGAGAGCAGGGGTGGAGTTCGTGGCGTTCGACGATCTGCTGGCCAAGGCTGACCTGATCTCCCTGCATTGCCCGCTCACCGCGGGGACCCGGCGCCTCATCGACACAAGCGCCATCACCCGCATGACGCGGGGCGTGATGCTCATCAATACGAGCCGCGGCGCGGTCATCGACACTCGGGCGGTGATCCGCGCACTGAAGGCCGGCGTCATCGGCAGCCTCGGCATCGATGTGTATGAAGAAGAGGAGGGCCTCTTCTTCGACGACCGCTCCGACCAAGTGATCGCCGACGATGTATTTGCGCGCCTGCTGACCTTCCCGAATGTGCTGGTGACGGGGCATCAGGGCTTCTTTACAGCGGAAGCGCTAACGGCGATCGCCGAGGCGACGATCGGCAACGTCACCGCTTTCGAACGCAACGGTCATGCGCTCCATGAAGTCCCGCATCGTCGAAGTTAGGGCAGCGGCGGACGGGAAGGGTCTACGGCGTCTTGAAGTGCTCAAGGCGCGCGATACATCCGTACTTGGGGCGAGGGTTTAAATTGGGCCGCGGTCGTCGGGCCGTCCGCGGAAGCATCGACCGGGACATGGATCGGTTCGGAAACGCCTCCCCGGACCCTCTCCGATCGGCGGCGACGAGGCCGAGCAGGGAGCAGAGTTCGTGACACACTCCACCGAGACCCTCATCATCCTCGCCGACGGCGCGCGGGCGCGCGGTCTAGCCGAACGCCGGCGTTACGGCCGGCTCACTGAGCTTGATGCCTGGACGCTTTTCGCCGACGAGAACGATCGACATCGGGCCCGCACTCCCGGCGGTGCCGTGTTCGACCGGTTCGGTTACGGGCGGGACAATATCCACGACGCCCCGCCCGCGGACGCCGCCGAACGACGCTTTCTGGAGGGCGTCGCCGAGCGCATCAACGCCGGCGCCGCCGCCGGCGCGTTCGAACGCCTGGTTCTCATCGCCCCGCCTCGAGCGTTGGGGGTCCTTCGGCACGCGCTCAAGCCAGCCGTCGCCCGACGCATTGAGGTGACGGATGATCACGAGCGCATCGGCGCCAGCGCCCAGGAGATCCGCCTCCTCCTGCGCGATCTCAGGGTTCCCGACCGCTGACGCGCCACGGCTGGTCGGCGGGGGGCCGCGCCTTCCGTCCACACAGTCGTGAGCGCTTCGACTCGAATATGGAGGGTTGTCCATGCCGCGCTCCGACCTAGGTCTGACCGCAAGTTCGGCTGGAAGGACACGGCTTGGCGCCCCCCCGCCTCCTCTGGCGTCTCCCCTTCAATCCTCTTGACGCGAGTTCCCCCATGAGACCGCTCAGGCCCCATGACATGCCGCGCGAGCCCCGTGCATCGATCAGCTCGCGGACGCCGCCGCGGCGTCGCCCAGGGCGGCGACCGCCTGCTCTTCGCCCAAACAGCGACTCGGCCCAGCCGCGGATCTTCGAAACGGGCGCTCAGGCGCCGAGGCGTCGCTCGAGATCTCGCCCATGCGGGTCTTGGTTCGTCCGCAGACAGGTTGCGCTCGAAGCGGCTGCGGCGAAAGGAGCTGCGCTATGATGCGGATTGAAATCGGCGGCGACGGGCCGCCAGACGACTCCGGATCCTGGCTGATGATCCGACGGTATCGCCGCCACCCAGGCTACGACTACTATGTGACCGCGTCCCGGTCCCTGGAAGCGCGGCTGCCGCAGCCGCTGCCAAGCGGTGGCCTGGGCTTCGCCACCTATGAGGCGGCGCATCTGTTCAGCCAGGGTCTCGCCGCCGCCCAGGTGGTGGATACTCTTTATGTGACGTTCACGCCGCCGGAGCATCCCGGCCATTGGCCGGCGCTTGCACTGCCGACGATCCACCCTTGCGATGCGGAAGACCAGCCGGAAGACATCGGGGTGGACGCCGACCCCCGCACCCCGGCGCCGGGCCAATGGCTGGACGACCTCCTCGCCCGATGCGCCGGAAAGCCCGCAGTGCCGACGGCTGTCGCCCACCCATGCGACGGCGCCGCCCTCGGTGCAGCCATGGAAGCGGCGGCGCGCGGCCTGATCGAGCCGCTCCTGGTCGGGCCCGAGGTCAAGATCCGCCGCGCGGCGGACGCGGCGGGCGTCGACCTCCCGGGGGTACAGATCATTCCCGAACCTCACAGCCACGCCGCAGCGGCGCAAGCCGTCGCCCTGGTGCGCGCCGGCCAGGCGCGCCTGCTCATGAAAGGCTCGTTGCCGACGGATGAGCTCATGCACGCCGTGCTGGACGAGGTGCGCGGCCTGCGCACCGAGCGCCGGGTGAGCCACATCTACATCGTCGAGGCGCCGACTTTTCCGCGGCCGCTCCTGGTCACCGACACCGCGATCAACATCGATCCGGATCTGGATGACAAGCGCGACATCGTCCTGAATGCGATCGACTTGGCGCATGCCCTGGGCTTGCGCACCCCGCGTGTGGCCGTGCTCTCTGCGGTCGAAACCGTCAAGTCGCAGCTACGCTCAACGCTGGACGCGGCCGCGCTCTGCAAGATGGCGGAGCGCGGCCAGATCACGGGCGCCTTGATCGATGGCCCTTTGGCGTTCGACAACGCCATCAGTCCTCAGGCCGCCGAGGCCAAGGCGATCCGCTCGCCGGTTGCGGGCCGGGCCGACATCCTCGTGGCGCCGGATCTGGTGTCCGGGAATCTGCTCGCCAAGCAGCTGATCTTCCTCGGCAAGGCCGCCGCCGCCGGCATTGCATTGGGCGCCCGCGTTCCCATCATTCTGACCAGCCGCGCAGACGCCGAACGCACCCGAGTTGCGTCCTGCGCTGTGGCGGCGGTGATGGCGAGTGCGGAAGGCGAGTGATGACCGGTTCCATCCTGAGCCTCAACGCCGGATCCTCCAGCCTGAAGTTCGGCCTTTACCGACGCCGCGGGCGCCGCCTGGTCGAGACCGTGCGGGGCGCGGCCGAGAACCTCTCGACCCAGGCGCACCTGGTCGGGCGCGACAGCAGCGGCGAAACGCTGATCAGCGCCGCCTGGACCCCTGGCCCGGAGGCGCCCGACCATGCGGGCGCGCTCGAACGGGTGTTGGCCTGGGTGGGGCGGCGGCCCGCGAAGGAACGGCCATCGGTCGTGGCGCACCGGATCGTCCATGGCGGCGAACGATCAGGGCCGACGGTCGTCACGCCTGGGATCGAGACCGAGCTTGAGGCGCTGGCGCCGCGCGCGCCGCTGCATCAACCGGCGGGCCTCGAATTGCTTCGCCTGGCGCGCAGCCGCCTGCCCCAGGCCACGCCGGTGGCCTGCTTCGACACCAGCTTCCACGCCACCATGCCCGAGTGCGCGCGCATTTTCGCCATCCCCCGCGAGATCAGCGCCAAGGGTGTGAGACGCTACGGATTCCATGGCGTTTCCTACGCTCACCTCGTCCGACGCCTGCGTCAGATCGACGCCGCGCTCGCGCCGGCGCGCATCGTCGCCGCCCACCTCGGAGCTGGTGCGAGCCTGTGCGCCGTGGCGGGCGGAAAAGGCATCGACACCACCATGGGCTTCAGCCCGCTGGATGGCCTGGTGATGGCGACGCGGTGCGGGAGCCTCGACCCTGGCGTCATCCTGCATCTGCTCAGCCACGGGGGTCTGACGCCGGAGGGCGTCGAGGCGCTACTTTACCGCCGCTCAGGCCTGCTTGGCGTCTCGGGCGTCTCGGGCGATCTTCGAGAACTCGTGCACAGCGATGCGGAAGCGGCTGCACTTGCGGTGGAACTCTTCGTCTATCGCGCCGTCCAGGCGATCGGGAGCATGGCGGCCACGCTCGGGGGTTTGGACGGGCTGGTGTTCACCGGCGGCGTCGGCGAGCACAACTCGGAGGTGAGGGCGCGCATTTGCCGCCGCCTTGCCTGGCTCGGCGTCGATCTCGACCCGCAGCTGAATGCTGCGGAGGGTGAACGGCGCATTGATTCGCGCGCGAGCAGCGTGGCGATCTGGGTGATCCCTACCAATGAGGAGGCCGAAATGGCGCGCCAAGCCGCCGACCTGCTCTGGCCACCCCTGTCAGGCGAGCCCCAAGCACCTGCGGCCGCGGAGCGGATCGACAGATTGCTGGATGAAGCGCTGGACGAGACATTCCCGGCCAGCGACCCGCCAACCCTCGTCCAGCCGCACGATCCGGACGGCCTCGAGCCGCCCAGCCGCGATCAAGGTCCAGCAGACACCGGCTAGGGCTTGGCCCCCTTCGGGAGCGCCGCCACCTCGGTTGGCGTCAATTTCCGAACGCTCTTCACCGGGCATTTCTGCGGCCCAATGGGCGACGGCGTCACGATCTCCGCGTCCAGACCCGAGCAGATCGTGGAGCCGCCGCGCGACACGAGAGCGATCTTCTGAGTCCAGTCCACATCCGGGCACGGTCCCATGAGCTCCAGTTGAAAATAGTCCTTAACCCCCACGCGCAGGTTCACAAGCCGGTCGCCCTGCGCGGCGAAACTATTGACCTGGTGGCTCCAGAAACACTGGCGAGCCGAGATCGGCTGCTGGGCGGCCGCCGATGTGACCGCTGCCACGCCCCCGACAACAGCAACGGCAAACGTTCTTACGACCATTAGCTTAGTCCTTGCGGCTGAGACAATCCGATGGGGAGATGGAGCGAGGTCGATGCCGAGTGGAACCTTTGACGCGCACCGGTGGCGACGGTTCCATGGTCACCGGGCGCTTGGCGCCTTCTGCCGCCAGCCGGCCTGCGGCCACCCGACGCTCAGCGCCCTGAAGCAAGCGCAGCGCCTGGTCGGGTGGAAGATTCATCACCATGGATACCGCCTTTAGACTGAACTGATGCTCGACGACCAAGACCAGGGCTTCGCGTTCCTGCCGGCTCAAGGCATAGGCGTCTGCTGCGTCCAGGTCCGCGGGCGTGACGTCATGCGCCGGGATCGTGTCCTCCCAACGCGAGGCGTCCAGCGCCTGCGCCTCCTCCTCGACTGCAGCCTCGAGCGAAACGCCAGCCAGCTTCCGGGCCCGTCGTTCGGAGCGGACGATCGACTCAAGCACCTTGAACTCCAGGCCCAACAGCCAAGCTCGCACCTCTAGCCCAGCGGGTTTGCGCGCGCGATCACGCCAGCCTCGCGCCAGGGTCTCGCCCACCAGCTCGTCAGCTGTCAGGTCCTGGGGTCGCAGATCGCCCACCGCGCGGCGGTAGCGCAGTTCGCGAGCCGCGGCGGCCAGGAGCTCGGGCAGGTGCGGCTCGACAGCGCGCCGGTAGGCGTCCTTGTCGCCGGCCAACACCCCGCGCCATGGCCCCGCCAGCAACGCGCCCGAACCCGTATCGGCGTCCGTCATGCAGCGCTCCCTTCCGGCGGGGGAAGGCTGAGCGGGCGTCTGAATTTGACGATATGCCGCTCGCCTGTACGCGTGTCGACAGCCAGGCTCTCCACCATGGCCCCTTCCCGCTGCGCGGTCAGTGCGGTCGGCGCCCGGATGATATGGTCGAGACCTTCGACGGCGACCTCCAGGATGTCGTCTTTCGGATCGTAAGCCACGCCGACCAGCGACACCCATTGCGCCTGAATCTGGTCGCCGAGCCCCAGGCTGGCCACCTCGATCTCGGCTTGAGCGCCTTCAAGTTGGCGGGTGAGTTGATCGCAGAACGCCTGCCATTGGCTCCTGGCGATGGTATGGTCAGACCAGTTCATGTTCGGCACCTCCATGGCTGTGCGCGTCTCCAAAGCTCATCCTTTTCAGTTCCTTGCCTTCCACGCCTGATCGCCCGCGCGACCATGTTTGGCGATGTCCGCGCGCAGGCTAGAGCGCCTGGGCTGCGAACGGCCAAGGATCGATCGTCAGTTCATTGCGGACCTCCGTGACACCGGGCGCCGACCAGGCTTGGCGTTCCGCCTCCTGCCGCTCCGCCCAAGAGCGGACATGACCCTTGAGAGTGACCTGGCTCCCATCGGCCTCGACGATCACATGCTGGGCGTCGACCTCGGCGCTCCGCAAGAAGGCTTCCTGGATCTTTTTTTTCAGGTCGATGGGCTGAACCTTGGGCTTGACAAGGATTGCATTGGCGACCGCGCGAACCCCTTTGATGTCGCGCACTGCGCGCTCAGCCCAATCCTTGAGGAACTTCCACTCCACATCGCCCTGCAGGCTGATGTCGCCGTTCTTGACCACAACCTTGATCCGCTCGGCGATGGTCGGCAAACTTCGCTTCAACGCTGCGACGGCGTCCCGGGCGATTTCGGGGTCAGGTCGTTGATCGACATCCGGCAGCCGAACGGCGATCTCATTGGCGATCGCCTGCACGCCTTTGATACGCTTGGCTGCAGCCTCAGCCGCATGATAGTCGGCGTAGCTATTGACGAACCCCGCCAGGGTGACGACACCATCCTTGACGCTCACTGCGATATCGTCATCGACGAGACCCGGCTCCCACGCCAACTGGGCCTCGACATCGCGTCGGACCTCCGAATCTCCACGCATTGCCCTGTACTCCTTAGCCACACATGTCGCTGCAGGCCGGCGTTCGCTCTCGCCGCCCCTTCCCTGAAAACTAGAGCGGCCGCGCGTCTGGACAAGACAGCCGCACGCGCGGCGTGGCTGGCGCGGCTTGGCGGACCGAACTAAGGTGTGATGCAGCCAAGACACGGGAGGATGAGATGGCCGAGAGACGCCGTGTTGTCTGTCCCAACTGCGACAGCACCAATAGCGTGCCTGCCGACCGGCCGGCCGACGCGGCCAAGTGCGGGCGCTGTCACGCCAAGCTCTTCCCGCACGCCCCCATCGAACTGAGCGGCGATCGGGCGCGCAAACACCTTCAAAACTCCGATGTCCCGGTGATCGTGGACTTCTGGGCGCCCTGGTGCGGGCCCTGCCGGGCCATGGCGCCGATCTTCGAGCGGGCCGCCCAGGCGCTCGAGCCCCGGGCCCGGTTCGTGAAGATCAATGTCGACGAGAACCCGGAGCTCGCCGCGCAGTACGGCGTCCAGGGCATTCCCGCGCTGTTCGCTTTCCAGAAGGGTCAGGTGGCGGCGCGCCAGTCCGGCGTGGCCGACCTGGGCGTCCTTCGCGGATGGGTGGAGCGCCTGGCGGCCTGATGGGTCGCTGGCGGCCTCCTACGGAAGGTTGATCCCGGGATAGAAGGGCCGCACCAGGATCGATTCATGCTGCACATAGATGGTCGGCACATGATGCTGTTCGGCCAGCTCCTGCGCTGCGTGCAGCGCCGTCTCTAGGCTGGCGTACCCAGGTCCGCCCGGGGGCAGGCGCCGGCCCACCTTCGGCTCGAGCGATGGGCTGACGTCGATGAAATACTCGAAAACGCGCGGACGACTGAGCCGGGTCACCACCAGAAACTCGCCCGCCTGGGGCAAGGCGTCGCCCGCTTTCAGTTTGACGACCTCGGCCATCGTCCTTCCTCCTAGCTCGCCGCCCGGACCTGCGTCTGGCGCACGTCCCCACGCCGCGGATCCAACCCCGCTTCGATCGCATCCTCGATCCGCTCCAGCCAGATCAGTTCGAGCGTTTGGCGCGTCTCCTCCGGAATGTCGCGCTCGTCGGCCCGGTTGCGCGCCGGCAGCAGCACCCGCCGAACGCCTGCCGTCGCAGCGGCCACGACCTTCTCCTTGATGCCGCCGACGGGCAGCACCAGGCCCCGCAGGCTGATCTCGCCGGTCATCGCCGTGTCGCTGCGCACGGTCCGCTCGGTCAGCAGCGAGATCAGCGCCATGGTCATGGCGACGCCGGCGCTCGGCCCATCCTTGGGCGTGGCGCCCGCCGGCACATGGATGTGGATGTCGCTCTCCTTGAAGAGCGACGGCGTGACGCCGAGCGCTTCAGCCCGGCTTTTCACCAGGCTGAGCGCGGTCTGGGCGCTCTCGCGCATGACCTCGCCGAGCTGGCCGGTCAGGATCAGGCGACCGTCGCCCGGGGTGCGGGTGGCCTCGATGAACAGGATCTCGCCGCCCACCGGGGTCCAGGCGAGGCCCGTGGCGACGCCGGGCACGCTGGTGCGCATCGCCACCTCGTTCTCCACCCGCGGCGGGCCCAGGATCGGTTCGAGGTTGGTCGGGCCGATGCGGACCGGCTCGGTGTGGCCTTCCGCGAATCGAACCGCCACGTGGCGCAACAGCCGCCCGATCTCCCGCTCCAGGGACCGCACGCCGGCCTCGCGCGTATAGCGCGCGATCAGGGTCTCCAGCGCCGCGGGCTCGATCTGGACCTGTTCGGCGGTCAGGCCGTTGGCCTCCAGCTGACGGCGGACGAGGTAGCGCTCGGCGATCTGCCGCTTCTCACCGGCCGTGTAGCCCGAGAGCTGGATGACCTCCATGCGGTCGCGGAGCGGACCGGGGATGGTGTCCAGCATGTTGGCCGTGGCGATGAAGACGACGCGGCTGAGGTCGAACGGAACGGCCAGGTAGTTGTCGCGAAAGGCGACGTTCTGCTCCGGATCGAGCACCTCGAGCAGGGCCGCCGACGGATCACCGTGGATGCCGGCGCTCATCTTGTCGATCTCGTCCAGCATCATGACGCAGTCGCGCCGGCCGGCCTTGCGGATCGCCTGGATGATGTTGCCCGGCAGGGCGCCGACGTAGGTGCGCCGATGGCCGCGGATCTCGGACTCGTCGTGCACCCCGCCAAGACTGACCCGCACGAACGGCCGATGCATGGCCCGCGCGATGGATTGCCCGAGGGAGGTCTTGCCGACGCCGGGCGGGCCGACAAAGCACAGGATCGGCGCCTTGCCTTCCGGCGCCAGTCGCCGGACCGCCAAGTGCTCGATGATCCGCTGCTTGATCTTCTCCAGCCCGAAGTGGTCCTCGTCCAGGATGAGGCGAGCTTCGGCTAAGTCGATGGGCGCGGCCTCAGGAACGCCCCAGGGCAGCTCCACCAGCCATTCGAGATAGGTGCGCACCATCCCGTACTCGGCCGCGGCTTCCTGGGTCCGGGCCAGCCGGCGCAGCTCCTTGCGCGCCTGCTGCACCACCTCCTCCGGCATATCGGCGTTCTCGATCGCCGCTTCGAGCTCGAACAGCTCCTCGCGTTCGCCTTCGCCCAGCTCGCGCTGGATCGCGGCCATCTGCTCGCGCAGCAGCGTCTCGCGCTGGCGCTCCCCGAGGGACTGGCGCGTGCGTTGGGCGATCTCGCTGGTCAGCCGCAGGACCTCGAGCCGTTGCGCGAGGAAGGCCGAGACTTTGTCGAGCCGCGCCTCAAGATCGATCGTCTCGAGGATCTGCTGCTTTTCCGGCGGCTGCAGGTCGAGGTAGGCGGCGACGAGGTCTGCAAGCGCCGCCGGCGAGCTGGCGCCTTCCACCGCCGCCACCAGCTCACCGGGCGGGGACTGCGGAAGCAGCTGCAGCGCCTCCAGCGCCTGGCTTCGCAGATGCAGGAAGCGCGCTTCGATCGCCGCGCCCTCGGCCTCCGGTTCAGGAATGCGGCGGCCGCGGGCGACGAGGAAGGGGAAGCCCTCCACCCATTCGTCGATCTCGAAACGCTCGACGCCCTGGCAGGCCACGTGCGGCGCCCCGTCGGGTCCTGTGACGTAGCGCAGGACGTTCGCCAAGGTCCCCATGCGATGCAGCGACTGTGGCCCTGGATCGGGCGCCTGGACGTCCTGCTGGAGGACGAGCACGAGGGGATGCTGTTCGCGCAGCGCCTGCTGGGCGGCCGCGACCGCGCTCGGGCGGTCGAGCACGATCGGGAACACGACGCCCGGGAAGATGACGTTGGACACTGGAACGACGACGACCGTGTCGTCCGGCAGGTTTCGCGCGCCGTTGATGGACTGCTCGCCGTTCATCGGTTCTGCCCTGCTTTGCGCAATGTGACTGTCAGACACCCATTCTCCGCCTGCCAGTCGATCCGGCCGTAGTGTCCGGCGGGGAGCGGCACCCGGCGGGCGAACTGGCCTTGCGGCAGCTCCATGTGATGGATCACCCCGCGGCGCATGCCCGGCGACGGATCGCGGCGCCCAGTGATCATCAGAGCGTCGCCGTCGATGAAGACTTGCACGCCGCTAGGATCGACTCCGGGAAGGGCCGCGACGATCTGCACGTCGCTGGCCGTCTCCAAGAGGTCGATCGGCGGTTCCCAGTAGGCGGTGCGCGGACTTGTGACGGGACGAAACGCCTCTCGGTGCAGCCGGTCGGCGCGAGCCAACATCTGAATGGCTTCCGACCACATCCAATCGCTCGCGCTTCGGTTCCCCATGGCTCCAGCTCTCCCGTACGACGACAAGCCTAACTCCGCCGCTCTACTGACGGAAACGACGAAACGCGGTAGCGACTGGTGGAGGAATGACCTCCGCGTCTCACAGCACCTGGCTGCAGGGTTCCCGTAAAATCTAGCCACAGAGCGCGTTCATCTGGTCTTGAGGCCCACAAGCGGCGCGAGCCCACCGAAGGTCGAAGCGAGCCAGCCCTGCGGCGGTTGAGGGACAATACCTTGATCGTTCGTGCCGCCGAGAGCTGATCCATCGCATGCCCCATCGCGGTCGGGATATCGGTCGGTCGAGTCCCCCGACGTGACAGCGCGGCCTGCACTGAGGGGACTCGACGACCTCAGGCGCGTCCCACGGGCGCCCGGACGCGCCGCAGCGCCAACGCCGGCGCGGACGACGGCATTCAAATTCCCTTGCCGCTTGGAACGCTGCAGATAACGAACTAGGTCGACCAGCCGGCCAAACAAGTAACAGCGCACGGGACTTAACTTGCCCGCTCGATCCCGATACGAGCGTGGTCGAGCGAGTAGCGCGGACCTTGTTGTTATCTCCACCACACCGGTTTGTCCGCCGGTGCGGCCGAAAATCAGGCATGCCTGCAGGCCGGCGCGTCTTGGGAAGTATCGATGCTGAAGCCGCTCCAAAGCGACCACGGGGAGATGCTACGCGTCGGGATAAAAGGCTGTCGATCGGCTTGGCTGAGGCGCCGCGCATCACGGCCCTTTGCGACGCTCCCCCCAAGCTGCTAACCCAAGCCCGACGATCTTGACGACTGGATCTCGCGCCGTGACGCCAAGAATTTGGAAGGTCCTCGCCCTCGCGCTCGCCCTATTGGCCGCGGCGCTCTTTGGGGCTTTGATCACGACTCACCGGTCGGTCGTAGGCCAAATGGGCCCCGCCGCTGGGCCGACGACGCGCACCAGCGCCCCAGACACTTTTGCTCCGGTGATCGAGCGCGTCGCCCCCGCCGTGGTGTCGATCTATGCCGAGGGTGCGCCGTCCCCGCCGATCCTGGTCGTTCCCGACCTGCCGTTCTTCCAGCCCGAGTTCATACCGCCCACCCGGCGCATGTCGTCCGGTTCCGGCTTCTTCATCAGCGCCGACGGCTATGTCTTGACCAATCACCATGTGGTCGAAGGCGCCGAGCGCGTCGAAGTCGTGCTGCACAACGAACGTCGCCTCAAGGCGCGGCTCATCGGCAGCGACCCGGCCACGGACCTAGCCGTGCTGAAGGTTTCTGGCGGACGCTTCAGCTATGTGGACTTGCAGCGCGCCGGCGCGCCGAAGGTCGGCGACTGGGTCATCGCCATCGGCAACCCCTTCGGTTTGGGCGCTACGGCGACCGCCGGGATTGTTTCGGCTTACGGCCGCGATCTGGGCTCGGCGTTCGTCGACTACGTGCAGATCGACGCGCCGATCAACCGCGGCAACTCGGGCGGACCCAGCTTCGACACGCAAGGGCGGCTCGTTGGCGTCAACACAGCCATCCTCTCGCCGTCCGGGGGCAATGTGGGGATCGGATTCGCCATCCCGGCTGAGACCGCGCGGTCGGTGTCCGGACGGCTGATAGCGCGGCGGCCGATCGAGCGCGGCTACATGGGCGCCGCCCTACAGGACATCAGCGCCGACGCGGCCGCCGCCCTTGGACTGCCAGAGGCCCGGGGCGCGTTGGTGGCCAGCGTCACCCCCGGCGGGCCGGCGGCGGTGGCGGGACTCAAGCCCGGTGACGCCATCCTCAAGGTGGACGGTCGCGACGCCGAGAACGCCGAGGCCGTCACGCGCGCCGTCACGCGCAAGCGTCCAGGCGATACGATAACCCTTGAGTTCTTCCGCCGCGGCCGGCGCTTGAACCTTGAGCTCATCCTGGTCGCGCGACCGCCTGAGGACCTGCTGCAGCGGCTCACCGAGTGACGCCCGCCCGGCTCGTCACTGCTCAGCGGGAAGGGAAGCGCGACGAGACAACATATTGCGCGGCGGCGCGCTCAACTCGAGAGCCAGGGCGCATTTGACACTCTCCCCTAGCCGGAGCGGCAAGGCCGGATGCGCGCGAGCTCACGACTTTGCGCCGGGCGCGCGAACTCGATGCGCAGCAAACGCTTGACCCGATCAATCGCAGCGCGGAAGCCGACTCCCGCAAGGCTCATAAGAGCGCGCGCATCGAGCGCGCGCAGCGGAAGCGAACGATGACATGACCTGGACCGCTGAATTTCTCGATAAGCCGTTGTGGCTGTGGGCCATCTTTTTGACCGTTGTGGTCTGCCTCCTCGCCTTCGACCTGGGCGTTCTGCATCGCAGAAGCCGCGAGATCCCGCTCAAAGAAAGCCTCTTCTTGAGCGCGGCCTACATCCTGGTGGCGATCGCTTTCGGGGTGTGGACCTGGGCGACGCTCGGCTCAGACGCCGGCGCGGCCTTCTTCAGCGGTTATCTGCTTGAGAAGAGCCTATCTCTCGACAACCTCTTTATCATCTCGGCCATCTTCGGCACGCTGATGGTGCCGCGGGAACTGCAGCATCGCGTGCTCTTCTGGGGCATACTGAGCGTGCTGGCCCTGCGAGCGCTGTTGATCGGCCTGGGCGCTGCGCTCGTGCACGAGTTCGCCTGGGTGCTGCCGTTGTTCGGCGCCTTCCTACTCTATGCAGGCTGGCGGCTCAGCCGCCCGCGTAGCCATACGTCCGAGGCGCTGACCCCCACCCCCTTATACCGGATCCTGGTCCGCCGGCTGCCGGTAACGGCGGACCTGCAGGGAAATCGGTTCTTCGTGCGCGGCGCCACGGGCCGCTGGACCGCCACTCCCCTGTTCCTGGCGCTTTTGCTCATCGAGCTCAGCGATGTCATGTTCGCCGTCGACAGCGTGCCGGCGATCTTCGCGGTCACCACGGACCCCTACTTGGTCTACACGTCGAACATCTTCGCCGTGCTCGGCCTTCGCGCCCTCTACTTCGCGCTTGCGGACGTCATCAACCGGCTGGAGCACCTGAGAACCGCGATGGGCTTACTGCTCGCGCTGGCCGGCGGGAAAATCTTCTACAACGCCCTCGTCGGGAAGATCGACCCATTGGTCTCGCTCGCTGTCACCCTGATCGTGCTATTCGGCGGGATGGGCTATTCCGTCTGGCGGACCCGCAGCGTCGCCAGGCCGGAGCCAGCACTCGGCACGACCGACCGAGCGGCGCAGCATACCCAGAGCGCGCGCTCCGACGGGCCGGAGACGATTGAAGAGGCCGCCGCGCGCCCTAGATAGAACCTCGCACGACAGATGACGCTGCGCCCCAACGGGCGGGTGAAACCCATCTGCCTGGCAGAGGATGAAGCTGAACCTTTGCGTCCCCGATGGCTGGCGCCGCTGCGACCGAGCGATGTGCGCCGGCTCGGCGGGCGGAGGGTTCCGTATTCCAACACCAAGGCCGCTGCGGCGCCGACCCTGCGCCGTCGCGGCCGCACCTTCAGAGGATGAACATGCTGACTGAAGAGATGTCCAAGACCGCGACGCAGCACGCCGACGCATCTACGGCTGGCCCCAGCGAGGTCGCCCTGGCGCTAGGCAAGCTGCTGGCCGACACGCACGCGCTCTATCTGAAGACGCACGGCTTCCATTGGAACGTCCGCGGCCCGCAGTTCCCCGCGCTGCATCAGCTGTTCGAGCAGCAGTACAAGGAGCTTTGGGGCTCGCTGGACGCGCTGGCCGAACGGATCCGCGCCCTCGGCGCCCTGGCGCCGCAAGGTCACACCTCCATGGCGAACCTCACAGGCGTAAAGGACGGCGATCCGCAATGGAGCGCCCAGGAGATGCTGCGCGATCTTCTCAAGGATCACGAGCAGACCTGCGGCGCCATCAAGGCCGCCATCCAGACCGCCGAAGGCGCGAGCGATGCGGCCACGGTAGACCTGCTGAACGATCGGCTTTCGGCCCACGAGAAGCACGCCTGGATGCTGCGCGCCACGCTGGCCACGAACTGAAGAAAAGGACCTTGCGCGTCACGGGCAGCGCCCTATTTACATTGACGCTGGGCGCCGTCTAAGGGCCTAGCGAACGATGCCTGCGGGATCCTCTCGCACCATATTGCTTCTTGGAGGATGTGGTCATGAGAAACGCAATCCGTGGACTGCGGCGCTGGCTCTCGGCCGAAGGGTCGGACCTGCGCCGACGGGAAGCTGAGGCGATCCGCGCGCTGGAGACGGCCGCTTTCCCAAAGATGGAGCGGACGCTCGACCGGGTCGGGATGATCGGCCTGCTCACGCTGGGCTTGGTCGCCGCCGCTGCAATGCTGGTCGCTCCCAATCTGAAGTAGCGCAAAGGCAGCCGCGCGCCCTCGAGGGGCCGCGGCTGTTCGTGCGCTAGCCGCTGTTGCGCAGTCCAGACGCGATGCCGTTCAGGGTCATCAGCAGCGCCTCGTGCAGCTTCAGATCGTCCTCCCCGGCCCGGCGGCGGCGGAGCAGCTCGACCTGCAGGTGGTTGAGGGGCTCGATGTAGGGCGCCCGGCCCTTGATGGCCTCGGCCAGCCGCGGCTCATGTTCCAACAGCTGCGTCTGTCCGGTGATCGCCAGCAGTCGGTCGACCGTCCGGTCCCATTCGGCCCGGATACGGCCGAAGATGGCGCCCCGGAGATCCACGTCGGCCACCAGCTCCGCATAGCGGGCGCCAATCGCGAGGTCAGCCTTGGCGAGCACCATCTCCATGTTCCGGAGCGTCGCGCGGAAAAACGGCCAGCCTCGCCACCAGGCCTTCAGTCGCTCGAGGTCCGCGTCCTGCGTGGCCGCGCCGAAGCCGTACCAGCCCGGCAGCATCACCCTCGCCTGCGACCAGGAGAACACCCACGGTATGGCGCGGAGACTCTCTATCGTCCGCGCCGCCTGACGGGCGACCGGGCGGCTGGCGATGTTGAGTTCGCTGAGCTCGGCGATCGGCGTCGACGAGAAGAAGAAGTCGGCGAATCCCGGCGTTTCGTAGACGAGCCCGCGATAGGCCGTGCGAGAGGCTTCTGCGATCGCATCCATCGCCTCGACGTCCGCCGCCGACATGTCCGCAGAGGCAGGACGCAGTGAGGCCGCGATCACGCCGCAGGCCAAGGTCTCCAGGCTGCGACGGGCGAGCGGAGCGTCGGCGTACTTGTTGGCGATCACCTCGCCCTGCTCCGTCAGCCGCATACGGCCCCGCAGCACGCCCGGCGGCTGCGCGACGATGGCTTCGAAGCTGGAGCCGCCGCCGCGGCCGACCGCCCCGCCCCGGCCGTGGAACAGCTGCAGGCGCACGCCCTTGGCGTCCGCGAGCGCCGCAAGCGCCGCGGACGTCCGATGCAACTGCCAGCTGGAGGTCAGATAGCTGCCGTCCTTGCTGGAATCCGAATAGCCGATCATCACCTCCTGGCGGGCGTTCGCGCCGCGCATCAGCCCCGCCACCAGCGGCGTCTCCAGATAGGCGGCGAGCACCTCGGGCGCGGCGCGCAGGTCGGCGATCGTTTCAAACAACGGCTCCACCGGCAGCGGCGCCGAGGGTTCGACGGGATCGAACAGCCCCGCCTCCTTCATCAGCACATAGGGCTCCAGCAGGTCCGAGACTGCGCCGGCGTTCGAGACGATGTAGGCGCCGAGCGCCGCGGGCCCGAACCGGGCGCGCGCCTCGGCTGCGGCCCGGAACACGCCCAATTCGCGCGCGGTCTCCTCGGAATAGCAGACAAGCGGCGACACGAGCGGGCGACGGTGCGCCAACTCGGCCAACAGGATTCGTCGCCGACCCGCCTCGTCCAAGGCGAGGTAGTCGTCACAGGCGCCGGCCTTCGCCAGGAGCTCGGCCACCACGCGTTCATGCACCGCCGCGTTCTGCCGAAGGTCCAGGCTGGCGAGATGGAAGCCAAACACACGCACGGCGCGGAGGAGCTTCGGCAGAGGCCCGCGGGCGAACGCCCGTGCGTTCGTCCGCCGCAGCGAGGACAGCAGGCGCTCCAGGTCCGCGACCAGCGCGTCGGGTGCCGAATAGGGGTCCGCACGCGCGGCGGCCAGGCGGGGGGCCGGCCGCCCGACCAAGGCCTGGTAGGTCGCCGCCAACCGCGCGGAGATGAGGGTCAGGGCCCGGCGGTAGGGCTCCCGGGCCTGGTGCGCCGGCGGGTCGGCAAGGCTGTCGGCGAACGCCTTCAACTCAGGGGTCGGCGGGGCCAGGTCCTCGGCGAGCGACAGGCTGACGCCGAGGCGATGCACCTCTTCGAGATAGTGGCCGAGCACCGCCTCGGCCTGGCGAGCAAGCGCACGGCGCAGAACCTCGCCGGTGACGAAGGGATTGCCGTCGCGGTCGCCGCCCACCCAGCTGCCGAGACGCAGGAAGCTGGGCAGCTCGGGGCCTAGCCGTCGCTCCCAGGCCTCGTAGAGGGCGGGAATGGCCGACAGCAGGCTCGCGCGCATCACCGCCACCGCATTGTCGACCTCGTCGTCGGGCGTCGGCTTGACGGTGCGCAAGAGGCGCGTGCCCCAGAGCAGGGCCGTTTCGCGCAGGAGGGTCTCCGACAGCGTCTCGGCGTCCGGGCCGCAGTCCGGATGCGCCAAGGCGCCGAGGGTCTCCCGCATGGCCTGGGCGTGCTCCAGCACGCTTCTGCGCCGCACTTCGCTCGGGTGGGCGGTGAACACCGGGACGATCAGACCCTCGCCGAGCAGCGCCCGCACCTCGTCTTCGGCGACGCCTTCTTTGGCGAGCGCATCCAGGACGTCGTCGAGCCGGATGGCGTCCTCGCTGAGGCTGGCGCGCCGCGCCTGCATGGCGTCCTCAGCCGCGTTGGCGGCCTGCAGGAAGCAGGCGAAGCCGTGCACGACCTTGAACGCCGCGTCCGCCGACAGCCCCTCAAGGAGCGCCGGCAACTCGCCCGTGGCGCCCTGGAAATGGCGGGCGACGGCGAGCCGCCGCACCGTCTCGATACGCTCGAAGGCGGCGGGGTCATCCTCACGGATGATCTGGCCGAGAAGCGCGCCGACTTCCTGGGTCGCGGCGCGCACGTGATCGGTCGCGGGCGCGGTCATGAACCACCTGTCTGGACCAGCGGCGAGAACCTTCGCCGCGAGGCCGTGTTTCCTGGCGCGGAGGCTTCCAGGACCGACCCATGACGCTGTTCATGTTCGCCACGGGGATCGAGAACTCCTACCCGACCATCGATCAGGGCCGGACCCGCGTGGATGAGATGGAGTCTTGCCGGCACTACGCTCGCTGGCAGGAAGACTTCGCCCTCGTGCAGGAGCTCGGGGTGCATTTTCTGCGCTACGGGCCGCCGCTCCACCGGGTGTGGCTCGGAGACGGCCGCTACGACTGGGAGTTCACCGACCAGGCGTTCGCCGAGCTCAAGCGGCGCGACATCGTTCCCATCGCCGACCTCTGCCACTTCGGCGTGCCGGACTGGATCGGCAACTTCCAGAACCCGGACTTCCCGGCGCTCTTCGCTCGCTACGCCGGCGACTTCGCCCGCAGATTCCCCTGGGTGCAGCTCTACACGCCGATCAACGAGATGTTCATCTGCGCCACCTTCTCGGCCAAGTACGGCTGGTGGAACGAGCAGATGACGACCGACCGCGGCTTCGTCACGGCCTTGAAGCACATCGCGCGGGCCAATGTGCTCGCCATGCAGGAGATCCTCGACGTTCGCCCCGACGCGCTGTTCGTGCAGAGCGAGTCCTCGGAATACTTCCACGCCGACAGTCCCGCAGCGATCGGCCCCGCCGAGTTCATGAACGCGGTCCGGTTCCTCGCCCTCGATCTCAACTACGGGATCCGGGTCAATTCCGAGATGTACCGGTACCTGATGGACAACGGCATGACCCCGGCCGAGTACGACTTCTTCATGCACGCGCGCCTGAAGTCCCACTGCATCCTCGGCAACGACTATTACGTCACCAACGAGCATCGGGTCTGGCCTGACGGCCACACGCGCGCCGCCGGCGAAGTCTTCGGCTACGACGAGATCACGCGGCAGTACTACGCCCGCTACCATCTGCCGGTGATGCACACCGAGACCAACTACCTGCAGGGCGAGCGGGGGGACGAAGCCGTCCTTTGGCTCTGGAAGGAGTGGGCCAACGTGCTGCGCATCCGCAACGATGGCGTGCCGATCGTGGGCTTCACCTGGTACTCGCTCACGGACCAGGTCGATTGGGACACCGCGCTTCGGGAGAAGAACGGCCGGGTGAACGCCCTGGGCCTCTATGATCTTGACCGCCGGATCCGGCCCGTCGGCCAGGCCTACAAGGAGTTGATCGCCGCCTGGCGCGACGTCCTCCCCACCCAGAGCATCTGCCTGCAGGTTCCCGTCACCCTGCCCAGCGAGTTCGAGGAAGGCTTCGTCCAAAGGCGCATGGCGCAGGCGCGCGAACGACGGCGCGCCCAGGGCCGCAACGGCGCCCTGCAGGGGACCGGCCGAAGCGACCGACGCAGCGCCCGCCTGCGCGCCGTTCATGCAGGGCGCCTCGTCACAGCATCGGGCGGCCGCCGGTGACGGCGATCGTCGCCCCCGAGACATAGCTCGCCTCATCGGACGCCAGCAGCACATGGGCCGGCGCCACCTCCTTTGGCTGGCCGGGCCGCTTCATGGGCGTGTTGGCCCCGAACTGCTTCACCTTCTCCGGGGGCATGGTGGCCGGGATCAGGGGCGTCCAGATCGGTCCGGGCGCAACGCAGTTCACGCGCACGCCGCGCTCGGCGAGCATCTGCGCGAGGCCGGCGGTGAAGTTCTGGATGGCGCCCTTGGTGGCGGCGTAGGGCAGCAGCGACGGGTTGGGATCGTCGGCGTTGATGGAGGTCGTGTTGATGATGGACGCGCCCGCCTGCAGATGCGGCAGCGCCGCCTTGGCCAAGTGGAACATGGCGTGGATGTTGACCTGGAAGGTGCGCGCCCAAGCCTCGTCGGTGATCTCCTGCAGGCTCGTGTAGGTCGCCTGCTCGGCGGCGTTGTTCACCAGAACGTCGAGCCGGCCGAGCGCCTCGACGGTCTTCTGGACCAGAGCGCGGCAATGGGCGGGTTCGGCGAGATCTCCCGGGAGCAGCACGGCGCGGCGCCCGGCCTCCTCCACCCAGCGCTGGGTCTCCTCGGCGTCATCGTGTTCATTGAGGTAGCTGATGGCGACGTCGGCGCCTTCGCGCGCGAATGCGATCGCCACCGCTCGGCCGATGCCGCTGTCTGCGCCGGTGATCAGCGCCACCTTGCCGGTCAGGCGACCCGAGCCCTTGTAGGAGGCCTCGCCGTGGTCGGGCGGCGGCTGCATCTCGGCCGTGTGGCCGGGCGGCGCTTGGGTCTGGTCGGGAAACGGCGGACGGGCCTCGGTCATGTTGCGCCTCCAGGACGTCGGGATCGGGCGAACAACGTGGGGCCGTCGTCCTCGGTTTCGGTCGCCCATCACTTGGCGAGATTGTCGAGGTGTTGCACTGAGATGCACGCTTCGACCGCCGGCAAGTAACGGCGCGCCGGGAGTACTCCAAACCGCAGGAACTTTGCCGGCTCCCCCACGTTACGCGCGCGTGGGGCAGGCCGGCCGACGGGTTCGGCTGCGCCCGCTCCCACTGGCTGAAAATCGAGGATCATCGTTGCGCCGCGCCGCCAGGCGCCGCGCAGCTGTGGAGGCTGGTATGACGTTTCGACCCCTCGGGGACCGCATCCTGGTCCGCCGCGTCGAGGAGGACGCCAAGACGCCGGGCGGGATCATCATCCCCGACACCGCCAAGGAGAAGCCGCAGCAGGGCGAAGTGCTGGCCGTCGGGCCCGGCGCCCGTGACAAGGACGGCCGCCGGATCGAACCGGAGCTCACGACCGGCCAGAAGGTGCTGTTCGGCAAGTGGTCCGGATCGGAGGTCCGCATCGACGGCGAGGACCTCCTGATCATGAAGGAAGGCGACGTGCTCGGCGTCCTCGACGCCGCCTGATGCAGGAGGGAGCTGATCATGGCTGCAAAAGAGATCCATTTCTCAACCGACGCCCGCGATCGGATGCTGCGCGGCGTTAACATCCTGGCGAACGCCGTGCGGGTGACCCTCGGCCCGAAAGGCCGCAACGTGGTCATCGAAAAGTCGTTTGGCGCGCCGCGCACGACCAAGGACGGCGTCAGCGTCGCCAAGGAGATCGAGCTCGAGGACAAGTTCGAAAACCTCGGCGCCCAGCTGCTGCGCGAAGTCGCCTCGAAGACCAACGACCAGGCCGGCGACGGCACGACGACGGCGACCGTGCTTGCGCAAGCCATCGTCCAGGAGGGCTTGAAGTCGGTGGCCGCCGGCATGAACCCGATGGACCTGAAGCGCGGCGTGGACAAGGCCGTCGCCGCCGTTGTGGAGGAAATCCGATCCACCTCCAAGAAGGTCTCCTCCAACGAGGAGATCGCCCAGATCGGCACCATCTCGGCCAATGGCGAGCGCGAGATCGGCGCGATGATCGCCCAGGCCATGGAGCGCGTCGGCAATGAGGGCGTGATCACGGTCGAGGAGGCCAAGGGGCTCGAGATGGAGCTCGAGGTGGTCGAAGGCATGCAGTTCGACCGCGGCTACGTCTCGCCGTACTTCGTCACCAACCCCGATCGCATGGAGACGGTGCTCGAAGACGCCCTGGTGCTCATCTTCGAGAAGAAGCTGACCACCCTGCAGGCGCTCATCCCGCTGCTCGAGCAAGTGGTGCAATCCGGCAAGCCGCTTCTGGTCATCGCCGAGGACATCGAGGGCGAGGTGCTGGCCACGCTGGTGGTGAACAAGCTACGCGGCGGCCTCCGCGTGGCGGCGGTCAAGGCTCCGGGCTTCGGCGACCGCCGCAAGGCCATGCTGGAGGACATCGCAATCCTCACCGGCGGCCAGTTCATCAGCGAGGATCTCGGGGTGAAGCTGGAGAACGTGACCCTCGACCAGCTCGGCCGCGCCAAGAAGGTGATCATCACCAAGGACGACACCACCCTCGTCGAGGGGGCGGGCGAGAAGGCGGACATCCAGGGCCGCATCGCCCAGATTCGCCGCCAGATCGAGGACACCACCTCCGACTACGACAAGGAGAAGCTGCAGGAGCGGTTGGCCAAGCTCGCCGGCGGCGTCGCGGTGATCCGGGTCGGCGGCGCGACCGAAGTCGAGGTGAAGGAGAAGAAGGACCGCGTCGACGACGCCATGCACGCCACCCGCGCGGCGGTGGAAGAAGGCATCGTCCCGGGCGGCGGCGTGGCGCTGCTGCGGGCCAGCAAGGTCCTGGAAGGCCTGAACGGCGCCAACGACGACCAGAACGCCGGGATCGCCATCGTTCGTCGAGCCCTCCAGGCGCCGATCCGGCAAATCGCCGAGAACGCCGGGGTCGAGGGCTCGATCGTCGTCGGCAAGATCCTGGAGAACGCCTCCCCAACGTTCGGCTTCAACGCCCAGACCGAGGAGTATGTCGACTTGGTTCAGGCGGGCGTCATCGACCCGGCTAAGGTGGTCCGCACCGCCTTGCAGGACGCCGCCTCCGTGGCAGGCCTGCTGATCACGACGGAAGCCGCGATCGCCGAAGCGCCGAAGAAGCCCGAGGCGGGGGCCAATTCCGCGATGGCGGCCTGACGCCCGAGGTCAGCGGGCCGACGCCTCGGCCCGCTGACACTCTATTATAATGTGTCGCTTGGCCACGGCCGCTGGAGCCCGCCAGCGGCCGTCCGGCTTTTTGCGATACGATGGTCGACCCCGCCCTCTCGCCACCCTTCAAGGATCTGCTGCTGTTCCTCGCCACGGCGGGCGTGGTCGTGCCGCTGTTCACGCGCCTTCGGGTTGGCGCGACCCTGGGCTTTCTGACCGCCGGCGTTGCGCTCGGACCCTTCGGTCTCGGCGCCCTGACCGATGAAGCGCCGTGGCTCGAGGCGCTCACCATCGCTCGCCCTGAGGAGTTCGAGCAGCTCGCCGAGCTCGGCGTCGCCTTCCTGTTGTTCAGCATCGGCCTGGAGCTGTCCTGGGAGCGACTTCGCCTCATGCGGCGGCTGGTGTTTGGTCTCGGAACCGTGCAGCTGGCCGTCGCCACGCTCGCCCTCGGCGCCGGATTGCTGCTCGTCGTGCGCGATCCGGAAGCAGCCTTCGTGACGGGAGCAGCCCTGGCGCTCTCCTCGACCGCCATGGCGGTGCCGGCGCTATCGCGGCGCCATCGCCTGCACGCCCCTGCCGGGCGGGCCGCCTTCGCCGTCCTCCTCTTCCAGGATCTGGCGGTCGCGCCCCTGTTGGCTGCGATCGGTCTGTTCGCGACGCGCCAGGCCGGCGTCGGGCTGGAGACGCTCTACGCCCTCGCCCCGGCCGCCCTGATCCTGGCGGTGCTGATCCTCGGCGGGCGACTGCTGTTGCGCCCGCTGATGAAGCTGGTCGCCCGGGCCAAGAGCCAGGAGCTCTTCATGGCCGCCGCCCTGCTGGTGGTGATCGGGTCGGGGGTGGCCACGTCCCTGGCCGGCCTTTCCATGGCGCTCGGGGCGTTCGTGGCCGGGGTGTTGCTCGCCGAGACCGAATACCGCCATGAGGTCGAGGTGACCATCGAGCCGTTCGCGGGGCTCCTGCTCGGCCTCTTCTTCCTGAGCGTCGGCGTTCGGCTGGACCTCCCGGCGCTCTGGCAGAGCACCAGCCTTGTCGCGGGCCTCACCCTGGGCCTGCTCGCCCTGAAGGCGATGGTGAACCTGGTCGCCTGTCGGCTCTTCGGCCTGAGCCCGGGCGCCAGCTTGGAAGCCGCCCTGGCCCTGGCCGGCGGCGGGGAGTTCGCCTTTGTGATCCTGGGTCACGCCAGCGGCGCGGAGATCGTTCCCGCGGCGCTCATGCGCCCGCTGCTCGTTGCGGTCACCCTCAGCATGTTCGCCACGCCGGGTCTGGTCGCCTTAGGCGGCTATCTGGAGCGGCGGGTCAGCGCGGGAGACCTGCGCCGCGACGCGGCCGCGCCGCCGGCGGAGCGGCGCGGCCGCGTCATCATCGTCGGCATGGGCCGCGTCGGCCGCCTGGTGGCCGATATCCTCGACGAGCGCGGCGTGGCCTGGACCGCCGTCGACCGCGATCCACGCGCCGTGAGCGCGGAGCGACGACGCGGCCGCTTCATCCACTTCGGCGACGGTTCGCGGATCGAGCTGCTCGACCGCATCGGGCTCGCCGAGGCGCCTGCGCTGGTGGTGACCATGGACGCGCCAGACGGCGTGGAGGCCGTGGTCGGCACGGCGCGCCATCACCACCCCGACCTTGTCATCGTGGCGCGGGCGCGGGACGACCGGCACGCGGCCCGGCTCTATCGGCTGGGGGCCACGAGCGCGGTCCCCGAGGCCTTCGAGGCCAGCCTGCAGCTCTCCGAAGCCCTGCTGCTCGACCTCGGCGAACCGTCCGCCGCCGTCGGCGAACTGATCCGCAATCGGCGCCGCGCCTTCCGTGACAGCATAAGCGCCCCGCCTCCGGGCGAGGCGAGGCGCTAAGGCTTGCACCCAGGTCCGGCGCCTAGCGTGCGGCGGCGTCAGGCAGCTTCAAGGGCACGAACAGGCTGCGGCCCTCTCGCCACACGCGGACTAGGACCGAGGGTCGCCCCTGGCGCCGGGCCGCGTCGATGGCCTCGCGCACGTCCGCAGGCGCGACCACGCTGCGATCGCCCACCCGCTCGATCACATCGCCCGCCCGCAGGCCCTTCTCCGCCGCGTCCGAGCCGGGAGACACCGCGTCGATGACGACGCCGCGCGCTGTGGCTGGCAGGCGGTATTGAGTGCGGGCGGCCTGGTCGAGCGGCCGCAAGGTAAGGCCAAGGCTCGCCGCCTCGGCGGGATTGACCGCCCCCGGCGCATCCTCCGCGGGCCGCCGACCCGCCCGGATCTCGATGGTCTGCCGACGTCCGTCGCGCCAAACCTCGAGCCGCAGGCGATCGCCCTCGCGCGCGACCCCGACACGCCGCGTCAGGTCGGACGACGAGGTGAGCTCCTGCCCGTTCAGGCTGAGGATCGCATCCCCGGCGCGCAGGCCCGCGGCGTCGCCGGGTCCTCCAGGTGTGACTTCGGCGACCAAGGCGCCCTTGCGGCCCGGGATGCCAAGGCTTTCGGCGATCTCCGGCGTCAGGTTCTGCACCATGGCGCCGATGTAGCCGCGCACGATCGAGCCGCCGGAAATCAGCTGCTTGGTGATCCGGTCGGCAATGTCGGCGGGAATGGCGAAGCCGATCCCGACGGAGCCGCCCGACGGGGAGAAGATGGCGGTGTTGACGCCGATCACCCGGCCGTAGACGTCGAAGGTGGGCCCGCCGGAGTTGCCGCGGTTGATGGGGGCGTCGATCTGCAGATAGTCGACATAGGCCTCGCCGATGTCGCGGCCGTAGGCCGAGACGATGCCGGCCGTGGCCGTGCCGCCGAGGCCGAACGGGTTACCCATGGCGATCACCCAGTCGCCGACGCGCGGCTTGGCCGAGGCTTCGAAGGTCACATAGGGGAAGTCCGAGCCCTCCACCTTGAGGACGGCGAGGTCCGTCAGCGGGTCGCGGCCGATGATCCGCGCCTCAAGCTCACGACCCTCGTTGGTGCGGATCATGACCTTGGTGGCGTTCTCCACCACGTGGTTGTTGGTGACGATGTACCCCGTCGGCGTGATGAAGAAGCCCGAGCCGGAGACCCGCGCATTGGGCAGGTTCGGCGCTCCGTTGTTGCCGTCCGGCGTCCCGGGGAAGCCGAAGAAGAAGGGGAAGCCGGGGAAAAGCTGCGGCATGTTGGGTCGGGCCGGTGCGCTGCGCGTGACGTCGATGGAGACGACGGCGGGCGCCACCCGTTGGACGATGTCGGCGAAGCTCGAGGGCGCGCCGTTGGGCAGGGCGCGTAAGGGCTGCGCGGAGGCAGGCGGCGCCGTCAGCGGTCCCGCGCCGCCGGCGGCGAGCGCGGCGGCGAGGGCGACGGTACAAAACAGGCGCGGTTGGCGCTTTGACATCTTTCTCCTCTCCTCGGACTGAAAAAAGGGCCGGCCGCGGTCACCACGCGGCCGGTCCCGGATTGATCATGCTGCGCGGGGCGGCTCCCAGCGGTAGCAATCAGGCTCCTGCGCCGCTTCGCGGGCGTCGAGCTGCGCCAGGGCGGAGCGCACCTCGGCGAGCCGCGAGACGTGCTCGCGCACGGGCGCTTCCCCCGCCTCGACCTCGAGCAGGTACTCGTCCCACTCCCAGGATCGCAGGATGGATCGCTTCTGCTCCGGGGTGAGCGCCGCGTCGGCCAAGACCGCCTCTGGGGTCCGGTAGACGGCTTCTGGGCTCAGATAGAGCCGGTCGGCTTCCGCCGCCGTAAGCTGGCCCGGCGGCCGCTGCAGCCCGTTCTCATTGTCGGCGCGCAACGGCCGCGCCGCACCCTTGCCTTCACCGTAAGACGCCTCGCCGGCGCCGCCCTGCACCTCGAACACCAAGCCCTGGCGCTGGCAGTAGCGGATCGCCGCCTCCGCGGTGGGGAAGGTCATCTGGACCTGCTGGAGCGTGTCCGTCGTCTCCGTCCACCCCATCAGCGGCTCGATACGCGGCGCCCGGCGCGGCCTGAAGCTCAGTGTCCACCCCTTGGCCGTCGCGCGGCCGGCGCTCGTCACCGATGGCCCATTGGGTCGGATCAGCGCCACCGCATCGTCCGGCAGGGCGGACGCGTGCCGGCGCGCGGCGACGGACAGGGTCGAAGCGCTTTCCTTGAGGTCTGTCGCGTCGAACATGGTTGTCCTCCGATCAATGCTGGGCGCGCCCGCCCTCCCGATCGGAGACGAGAGCGGCGAAAGCCCCCTCGAACTCGTCCGCGGCCGCCGGATCGTACCGGGCCAGCACGCTCAGCACGGGCTCGCACGCCGCGGGTTCGGCCGCGCCGTCGCGAACCTCGCGCAGGAGGTCGCGGGCCCAGCTCCAGAGGATCAGGCGCTTCTCCTCGCGCGACAGCCAGGCGTGGTTCGCCACCACGTCAGGCGCGGCGAAGGCGGAACGCGGATCCAGCAGCGCTTCGACGAAGGGGCGGCCCACCATCGCGATCGCGGACGGCGCGGGCGCGCCTTGACTATGGCTCTTCATCACATGGCTCCGAACCTGGCCGGCGCCCCGGCGCGCTTGGCGCCGAGGCGTGAGCGTCGGCCTATCCCTTGGCGATCGGGATGCGGCGGACGCCGTCCTGCTGGGCCTTTGACTTCGGCAGGGTGACGGTCAGCACCCCCTTCTTGAAGTTGGCCTTGATGGCGTCCTCGTCGATCGCGACGGGCACCGGGATCACCCGCTCGAAGCGGCCGTAGTAGTGCTCGCTGTAGTGACGGTCCTTGTCCTCCACGTCGGAGCGCTTCTCGCCCCGCAGGACCAGGACGCCGTCTTCGAACACGACATCGACGTCATTGTCGTCCATGCCCGGCAGCTCGGCCGAGACACGGATGGCCTTGGCGTCCTCCGAGACTTCAACGCTCGGCCAACTGGCGGCGCGGCCGAACACCGAGCCGCCGAAGTCGCGGAAGACATCGTCGAACAGGCGATTCACTTCCCGATGGAGGGTCAGGAACGGATGGGTTTCCTCGTCGCGGCGGGCGCTCGTCGTGGTGAGCGCGCCCTCGTGCGGACGATGATCATGCTCATGCCGTCCCCACGGGATCAGATCACGAAGTTGCATGGTCAGCTCTCCTGGAATGCTTTGGCTGGCGGCGGCGTCCCGACCTGGCCGCGACGCCCCGCCTGCCGCGCTGATCGCTTAGTGGGTCTTCTGGTCCTGGCCTTCGGCCGTACCGGACTGCCCGACGGCGGCTTGGCCGGACCCGGCGATCTGGATGCGCTTCGGCTTCAGGGCCTCGGGAATCTCACGCACCAGCTCGATGGTCAGGAGGCCGTTCTCCAGCCGCGCGTTGTCGACGTGCACATGGTCGGCGAGCTCGTAGGTCCGCTTGAACGGCTGTTGCGCGATCCCGCGGTAGACGACGTCGCCGCCCTCCTGCACCTCTTGCGGGCGGCCGCTCACCGTCAGCCGGTTTGGCTCGGAGACAATCTCCAGGTCGCCGTCCCGGAAGCCGGGCACGGCCAGGATGATGCGGTAGTGGTCGTCGTCGACAGAGACGACGTTGTACGGCGGCCAGTTGAGGCCGGGGACCGCGCCGCTCATCGCACGGTCCATCAGGCTGAGCGCCGGGTCGACGCTCGGCATCGGCCGATAGGAAGACATCGGCGTCATGGTGTTCATCCTCATGGTCCATATCCTCCGTTGAGCAACATGGGTTGGAGGAACGCCGGACACCGCCGGCGCCCGCCGCCGGACCTTGATCAGCGTCCGGCAAGACCTGACGTAGGGCGCTCGCGACGCCCTTCAAGACACAATTTGTCTTGGGAATTCAGTGGCGCGGCCGGGCGCGACGGCGCGCGCCGCAAGCGCCCCGTCAGCGGCCGCGCCGCGTCTTCAGAAGAGAGGCCCTTCGAACTCGAGGAGCTTCGAAGGCCGGATCTTCAACGCCATGGCGGTGTGCCAGATGGTCAGGATGGTCGGGTTGCGGCGGCCCAGCTCCAGTCCGCTGACATAGGCCCGGTCAACGCCCATCAGCTCGGCGAGCGCCTCTTGCGAAAGGCCTGCCTCGCCGCGGTACCGCCTGACGTTGGTTCCTACGATTGTGCGAACGTCCATGCCGACCTACCAACATGAACGGGGATTTTGGTGCTACGCACGCAATTGCACGCTGACGAAGCGGTTCCCACCCGGTTCAGAAACAAGGCTGGTTGCTGCGCACTTCAGGCGCTCAACGCCGCGCGGGCCGTTGGGCTCGCCGCCTCGGCATATTCGCGCAGGATGTATGGCCAACCTTCGGCCGAGGCCATGCCTCGACGAATGGTCTCCGCCCCGGGCCCGTGCCGCGCAAAGTCGCGATGCTCCAGGTCGACGCGGGTTTGCTTTGGCCCGAGGCTCTTGAAGCGGACCTCGACCTCGCTGGCGCGGTCGAACGGCTCCTGCCCGCGACTGGCGGAGATCGCCCAGCTGAGAACGAGCCGCCTCTGCGGCTCGAAGACGCGCACCTCGCCCCAATCCAGCCGCCGGCCGCGCCGGTCGACCTCATACCAGCGGCCGCCCGCCTGGCGGTCGATTCCGATCTGAGCGAGATCGTCCTGGGAGAAGGTGTAGGCCCTGGGCCACCAATCGCCGATGCGTTCCACGAACACCTGAAACGCATACTCTACGGGCGCGCTCAGGGTGACGCCCGTTTTCACAGGATCCTGCTCCATCGCACATTCTCCGTGAGGCCGCAGCGCCCCAGCGCCCGGCGAGCGCTGAACGCGGTAAGGCGGCTTCGGGTTTCGTCCGCATGCGCGGGCGGGGATCTTTCCCGCAACGTTAGGTCGGGGACGCCCCCTCGCCCGCCGGCCCCCCGTCGCCGCCGAGAAACAGGTACGAGGGCTCGAAGTCCCCCGCCCGCTGCAGCCCTTCCCAGTCCTCGATGATCAGCTGGCCCGCCTGATGCGTGACGAGGCCATTCGCCTTCAGCCGCTGCATGACCCGGTTCACGTGCACCGCGGAGAGGCCCACGGCTTGGCCGAGCTCCTCCTGCGTGACCGGGAAGTGGAAGCTGTCGCCCTTCATCTGGCCAACCGCCCTCAGGCGGCAGACCAGCTCGCAGAAGGCATGGGCCAACCGCCCATAGCCCGGCCGCTGACCGAGGTTCACGACCCAGTCGCGGAACACAGCGGCATCGATCATGCTCTCGCGCAGAAAGGCCAGTGAGATCCTCGGATGCTCGTTGAGGATCTCCTGCATCGCCGAATGGCTGATCGGGGCGATGCGGCAGGCGCAAAGGGCCGCCATCGAATGGTCGAGCCGGCCAAGCACGAAGCTGTGCAGGTCCACGAAATCGCCCGGGACCTGAAAGGACAAGATCTGGCGCCGGCCATTTTTCAGTTGCTTGTAGCGACCGACCAGCCCCTCGATCAGCACAAGGCAGGTTCCAGGCCGGTCCCCCTCTGAGACGATGTCCGTGCGCGCAGCGAGGCGGCGAGGCGGCCCCATACATCGCTCAATCGTCGCCAAGTCCTCCTCCCGGAGAGCGTTGGACTTTCGAAGCTTGACGATGAAGGGGTTGTCCATTGGCGCTCGCGAGCCGGGGGAGCGCGCTGGTCTCTCAGCCGCCCGTATCCGGATCATGGCGGACGATGAGACAGGCTAGCGGCGCTGGCCGCGCATCACAAGCGCGTGCGCTCGGCGAACAAGGCTGTTCGCGACGCCGCGGGAGGCGCCGCATCGCTAACATCGGTTAGTGCGGCCGCAGCGGGAGCGGGAACGCTCCTCTTCCCTGGTCTGGAGCCGGCCCGACGACCCGGAGCCTCCAAGTCAGCGGATGCGGAACGGCGAGGGACGTGTGTAGAGGCGTGACTGATATCTTGTTGAACGTGCGTTGCGACGGCGACTTTTGGGTCGTCGAGTGTCTCGACGGGCTGGAGCCCTTGCAGTTCGCCTCCTCCGAGGAAGCGGAGGACCGGGCTCGGCTGCTGGCCAGGTGCCTCACGGAGGCCGGCGTCGACGTTCGCGTCCTCGTCCAAAGCCGGGCGGCGCAGCTGGAAGCCAGGCCGCCGGCCTGAGCGGCGCAGAGCCCAACAGGTCCGCTGCGCCTCAAGCCGCTGACGATTGCGGAGGCCCGTGCGAATCCGCCCCGCCCGGTTGGATGAGCTCTAGAAGCTCGCGCTCCTCCAGCGTCTCCTTCTCGAGCAGCAGCCGCGCGCCACGCTCCAAGGCTGAGCGACGGCTCTCGAGGATTTCGACCGTCCGCTTGAAGGCGGCCTCAACGATGGTCCGCACTTCTTCGTCGATCGCGTCCGAGGTTGCGTCCCCGAAATCCTTCTCGCGCAGGAACGGCGCGGGCGCATCGCCGGTGCTGAGGAAGGAGCGCGGCTCACGGTCGTAGGACACCGGACCCAGCCGCTGGGACATGCCGTAACGGGTGACCATGCTGCGGGCGATGTCCGTGACCTTGCGCAGATCGTCCGCCGCGCCCGTGGAGAGATGACGGTAGATGAGCCACTCGGCGGCCCGCCCGCCGAGCAGCGCACACATCTTGTTCTCCAGCTCCTCGCGGGTCATCAGGAACCGGTCCTCGGTCGGCCGCTGGATGGTGTAGCCCAGCGCGCCCACGCCCCGCGGGATGATGGAGACCTTGTGCACCTGCTCCACCCCGGGCAGCGCCAGCCCGATCAGGGCATGTCCCATCTCGTGGTGGGCCACCACCTCCCGCTCCTTGGGATTGAGGATCCGATTGCGCTTCTCGAGCCCGGCGACGATCCGCTCCACGGCTTCGTTGAAGTCGCTCATGGTGATCGACGGAGCCCGCCGTCGAGTGGCCAGCAGGGCCGCCTCGTTCACCAGGTTGGCCAGGTCCGCGCCGGTGAAGCCGGGCGTGAGCGCCGCGACCTTCTCGAGGTCGACCTCCGATGCGAGCTTCACCTTTCTAGTGTGGACCCTCAGGACTTCGACCCGTCCCTTCTTGTCCGGCCGGTCCACCAGCACCTGGCGATCGAAGCGGCCGGCGCGCAGGAGCGCCGGATCGAGGATCTCGGGCCGGTTCGTCGCCGCCAGCAGGACGAGGCCGGTGCTCGAATCGAAGCCGTCCATCTCGACCAGGAGCTGGTTCAGCGTCTGCTCCTTCTCGTCATGGCCGCCGTAGGCGTAGAGGCCGCGCGCCCGACCAAGCGCGTCCAACTCGTCGATAAAGATGATCGCGGGGGCCTTTTGCCGCGCCTGCTCGAAGAGGTCGCGGACACGGGCGGCGCCGACGCCCACGAACATCTCCACAAACTCCGAACCGGATATCGAGAAGAAGGGAACCTTGGCTTCGCCCGCCACGGCCTTGGCGAGCAGCGTCTTGCCGGTGCCCGGCGGGCCCACCAGCAGCACGCCCTTGGGCATCCGCCCGCCGAGGCGGCTGTACTCCTGAGGGTTCTTCAGGAAGTCGATGATCTCCCGCAGTTCTTCCTTGGCTTCGTCCACCCCGGCCACGTCGTTGAACGTCACCCCGGTATTGGCTTCAACATAGATCTTCGCGCGGCTCCGGCCGACCTGCATCAACCCGCCGGCGCCTGCCGCCTTCTGGCCGAGGTACATCCACAGGCCGAAAAAGAGGAGCACCGGGATCACCCAGGACAGGAGATCACGCAGGAAGGTGTCCTCGATCTGCCCGGTGTAGGTCACCCCATACTGCTGGAGCTCGCGCGCCAGTTCCGGCTCGACCCGGGTGGTGACGAACGCCGTCTTGCCCTCGACCGGCGCCTTCAGACGTCCCTGCACGAACCGGTCGGAGACGCCGATCTCGGCCACCTTGCCGTCCCGCAGCAGCTGCTGGAACTGGCTGTAGGGGATCTGCGCCACCTGCGTGGCGGTCCCGATGTAATGCTGGATCGCGATTACCCCGAAGAAGGCGATGATCCAGTAGAGGATATGGAAGCGGGTCTGCTTGTTCATCGAAGCCTCGCGACCTCACGGCTTGGGGCTGGCGCCGCGCGCATCAGGGCTTCGCGCCCTTGGGCAGGGCCGCCACCTCCGCCGGCGTCAGCTTGCGCACGTTGCGGACCAGGCACTTCTGGGGCCCGATCGGAGATGGGGTGACCACCTCAGCGTCCAGGCCTGAGCAGATGGTCGAGGTCCCTCGCGAGATCAGGGCGATCTTCTGGGTCCATTCCACGTCGGGGCACGGAGAGAAGAGCTCAAGCTGGTAGTAGTCCTTCACCCCCACCCGCAGGTTCACGGTCCGGTCGCCTTGAGCGGCGAAGCTGTTCACCTGGTGGTTCCAGAAGCATTGCCGTGGCGGGCTCGGCTTGTCGGCCGCGGCGGCGGGTGCGGCGACCGCTCCGATCAATGCCGCCGCCGCGGCGGCCAAGACCTTCGTCCTCATGGTGCAAGATCCTCCATCCAAAGGATCCCCCGACGCGGGCGATATAGAGCGGAGCCTTCTGCGCGGAAGGCGTCGCATCGACCCCCTCAGGCGGGCGCGGCCGGACGATGGAGTTGGTAGCGGCGCACTTCGTGCTCGGGCGTGATCGCCGGATGCTCCCGCGTCGCGCGCCAGAGGGGCGAAGCGCCGATGCTGCCGTGCTGGCCGTAGCTGCCGCGCCGCAGCGCCGCGCGATGCGCCTCCGGGCTGGTCCATTCGGCGAAGTTGTAGACCACAGCGCCGTCGCGGCTGGCGAAGAAGGTCGCCGCGATCAGTCCCTCAGGCGGGTGCTCGTCCGCATCGAGGGCGCGCAGCACGGCGGCGACCCAGTCGCGCTGGCCATCGGGGTCCGGCGCCCTGAGCGGCTGGCGCACCACCACCAGACACTCCGGCGTTTCAGAACCCTCGGCCCGCCAGTTCGCCACCCGGTCGGCGACAGCCGTCCACGCGGGCTGAGTCCCGAGCGGCGGCAGCGCGGGTAGCGGCGCGCCGGCCTCTGCCCAGGCCGTGGCAAGCAGCTGCGGCGCCTCAGCATCGTCGAAGAGCTCGAGCGCGGGCTCGGCGGCGGCGAGCTCGCGGGCCAGGGCGGCGCGCTCCGGCTCCGACGGAAGGTTCCAACGGGCGGCGCAGACCGCGCCGACGCTTGCGGCGCTCGGACGTGTGAACGCGATCACTTCAATCCTCCTTTCGAAATTGGCGTGGCCCGGGCGTGGACGCGAGCGCGAGCAGCCCGGCCCTGGCCGCCGCTTCTCCGTCATGCATCTCGACCTCGCGCCCGAGGGCCTGCATCGCCTGAGCGTAGGGACCGGTGAGGGGCGGCGCTCAACAAGAGGCCCGAGCGGCCCACCTCTAAGCCCTCGGCGAAGGCCGCCCCGTCGGTCGGCTCCGCGTCCGTGCGGAGCACCGAGTGGCGGCGAAGCAGGTCGAACAGCTCGCCGGTCATCGCCGTGGCGAACCGCACGACGGCGCCATCCTCCACCAGGATCCACTTGCTGTGGGTGCCGGGATGGCAGATCAGATGGCGGCCGCGCTTGCGCTCGGGCGTCTGCTCCAGCCATCCGAAGACTTGCGTCTCCTCACCGCGCATCACGTCGGGCGTGCCCGCAAGACCGGCGCACCTGAGGCCGGGCACGATACGGACGCCGGGCGAGACCTCCCGCACCGCCGCCCTCGTGTCATCGAGCGTCGCCGGACAGGCGAGGTGCGGCGTGGGGCTCCAGCCGAGCTCGGAGCCCACCATGCCGCAGAGGATCGCAGGCAGGCCCGTCGCCTGCAGGCGGGGACGGATCTCCCGTTCGAACCGCTCTGCCGCCTCCCCCGGCTTCAAACGGCCGACGCCGAGATCGAAGCTCGCCGCGCGCGCGACAGACCCGTCGCCCGACAGCACCCACGCTCTCAGACGCGTCGTGCCCCAATCGCAGGCCAACAGCAGATCGCGCATCACGCCTCCGAAATCCTGTCTGGGGCGAACTAGGGCGCGGCGGCGCGCCCGCAACGGGCGGGCGGCTCTTGAAGGCCACGCGATGCGCGATACCTCGCCTTTCGGCCGCGCTCTCGCGGCTCCTGGACAAACCAAGAGGTGAGACGATGAAACGTCTGGCTGCGGCTCTCGCCGCGGTGCTGACGTTCGGCGCCTCCGTGGCGTCGGCGCACCCGCACCGGGAGGGCTACTGGGTCTATCATGGCCGCCATTGGCCGGTTTATCGCGAGGTCTATGCCCCGCCGCCCGGCTGGATCGAGCGGCGTTGGGTCGTGGGCGAGCGGCTGCCGCCGCCCTACTATGCTCCACCCTATGTGATCGTCGACTGGCGCGCGCGACACCTGCGCAAACCGCCGCGTGGCCACCACTGGGTCCGGGTCGGAGACGACGTGGTGCTGGCCGCGATCGCCACCGGCCTGATCACCGAAGTGATCCGCGACGTCTACGCCCGCTAGTCCTCTGCCGGAAGGCTGCGGAGGCGGCCTTCCGGAAGCCGTTTCGTGGAGTGATGCGATGACTGAAAGACTCGAAACCCTCGTCATCCTGGCCGACGGTCTTCAGGCCCGCGGATTGGCCGAACGCCGGCGCCACGGCCCGCTGGCCGAGCTTGCGTCATGGAGCCTCAAGGCCGACGAAGCTGATCGCCACCTGGCGCGGACCCATGGCGGGACCATCACCGATCGCGTCGGTTACGGGCGCGACAATGTGCTGGAAGCCCCGCCCGCCGAAGCGGCCGAGAAGCGCTTTCTGGAGGAGGTCGCCGAGCGGATCAATCGCAGCGCGGCCGCCGGCGAGTTCGAGCGCCTCGTGCTGATGGCGCCGCCACGCGCCCTGGGAGTCCTGCGCCAGGCGCTGAAGCCTACCGTCGTTCGCCGGATCGAGGTGACCGACGACCACGAACGGATCAAGGCGACGGCCGACCAGGTGCGCGTGATCCTGCGGGACCTGCGCATTCCGGATCGGTGAGGCGCGCGGCGACGCTTCTCCTCGCTCAAAGGCGCCCGGCAATTCCCACGTCGGCGGGCATGCAGCCGCTGCCCGCCGGCCATGGCGCCGAGGCGCCTCAGGCCAGCTCGGCTTGGCGGACGCCGACTTCGTCCAGGTGGCGCAGGAGATGCGCCGGATCCTCGTAGACGCGATAGGCTCCCGCCCGCTCGAGCTCGTCCTGACCGTAGCCGCCCGAGAGCAGACCCACCCCGAGCGCCCTCGCTCGACGCGCCGCCAGGAGATCCCAGACGCTGTCGCCGACGACGACGGAATCGAGGATGTCCACGCCGAGCCGCTCGGCGGCGGTGATGAAGAGGTCGGGGTCGGGCTTGGCGTGCCGCACCTGGTCGCGAGTGATGACCGTCGAGCGCTCCGGATCGACGCCGAGGCTTGCGATCAAGGGCGCGGCGGTTTCGAAGCGGCCGCTGGTGGCGATCGCCCACGGCGCGCCGAGGTCGGTCAACGCCTTCAGCAGCGCCGGCGCGCCCGGCAGGGGGCGCACTTCGCCGACCCGCCTCAGGAACGCTTCGGCATGCCGCCGCCGCAAGCGGTCGGTCAGTTCGGGCGTGATCTCCCGGCCAAGCTCGCGCAGCAGGGCGTTGGCGAACAGCCCGCCCGACATGCCGATCCGGCGATGGATCTTCCAAACCGACAAGGGCAGCTGCTCCTGATCGAGCGCCTCGTGCCAGGCCAGGACGTGCTGGTAGACGCTGTCGACCAGGGTGCCGTCGAGGTCGAACAGGAAGGCGGTCGGACGGTCTCGCAAGGTGCTCATGCGCTCACCGGAGGGGTTGGGGGGGATGATCGCCGCGGGGCCGGGTTAAGGTTGGGCCGCAGCTTGCCGCGCGCGGCGCTTCAACGACACGGGCGCGAGAGCGTTCCGGGGCCTTGGGCGCGCCGCCTCGGGGCTCCAGAGCTTGGGGCCTGCGCTCCGACTTGACGGCTCCCGGACCCTTCCTGCGCTCCAAAGGCCTGGGATTGTGCGGCTGTCACGGCGACCTAAATCCCTCCCGAGGCCGCAGCGCCGGATGGGCTGCGGTCCGCCGCCAGATTGGCGTCATATCCACGTTGCTTCTTGGAGGACTGGCTATGAGAGCCCTCAATCTTTCCCCGCTTTACGGCTCGATGGTTGGGGCCGAGCGGCTGGCTGACGCGCTGGAGAGCGCCATGCGCACGCCCGACGACAGCAGCTATCCGCCCTACGACATCGAGAAGCTGAGCCAGGACGAGTACCGGATTTCTTTCGCCGTGGCCGGATTCCGGCCGGACGAGCTGGAGATCGTCGCCGAACCCAATCAGCTCACGGTCAGCGGCCGCAAGGCCGCCGGCGAGGCTGCCCGCAACTATCTGCACCGCGGCATCGCCACGCGAGCGTTCGACCGGCGCTTCGAGCTCGCGGACTATGTGGTGGTTCGCAACGCGACCTACGACAACGGCATGCTCATCATCGAGCTGCAGCGCGAAATGCCGGAGGCCATGAAGCCGCGGCGGATCGGCATCCGGACCCCGCAGGTCGCATCCGCGCCCCAGCAGCTCTCCGACGACGCGCCGCCGGCCGAGGCCAACGCCCCGGCCGCCAACGACGCGGCTCAGGAGAAGCCCAGGCGCGCCCGGCGCAAGGCGGCCTGATCAACCTTGAACCTGCCGGGGAGCGGGCCGCTGACCGGCCCGCTTCCCGGCGTCACCTTCCACGCGTCCTCGCCATGCGACCCGTCACCCCTGACGACATCCGCCGTGAGCATGAGGCGGCGATCGCCTCTCTCACCGCCGAACAGCGGCACGGCCTCTGGCGCCAGCGCCATGCGCGCCAGATGATGAACTTCAATGGTCTGAACGAACGCCAGAACCTGGAGGCCCTGTTCGAGCGGGAGGCGGCGGAGCGCAACGCCGAGGCCGAGGCGCTCGACGCCGAGGCCCACGCGCGCCAGGCCAACGACAACGCCGCGCCTCATGCGGGAGCGGCCTGCCGATGAAACCCGTCGAGATCGCCGCCGACGAGCAACCCGAAAGCGGCAAGCCCTGGCTGATGATCCAGCGCTATCGCCGCCGAGACGGCTACGACTATTACGTGACCGCCTCGCCCAGCCTGGAAGCCCGCCTGCCGCGACCACTGCCGATCGGCGGCCTTGGCTTCGCCACCTACGAGGCGGCCCACCTCTTCAGCCAGGGTCTGGCGGCCGCCCAAGCGGTCGACACCCTCTATGTGACCTTCACGCCGCCGGAGCACGGCCATTGGCCGGCGCTGGCCTTGCCGTCCGTTCACCCTTGCGAGGCTGAGAACCTCTACGAGGCTGATCTCCGCGAGGGGGACGCCTCGCCCGCCGCCGAGCGCCAGTGGCTCGATGCGCTCCTGGAACGCTGCGCGGGCCGCCCAGCGGTCGCGACCGCTGTCGCCCACCCTTGCGACGCCGCCTCGCTCGGCGCGGCCATGGAAGCGGCCGAGCGCGGGCTGATCCGTCCCTTGCTGGTCGGGCCTGAGCACAAGATCCGCGCCGCCGCCGAGGCGGCCGGGGTCGATCTCCACGGCGTCCAGCTCATCCCCGAGCCTCACAGTCATGCGGCGGCCGCCCAGGCCGTCGCGCTCGTGCGCGCCGGCCAAGCCCAGCTCCTCATGAAGGGTTCGCTCCACACCGACGAGTTGATGCACGCGGTGCTCGACCGAAGCTGCGGCCTGCGCACGGAAAGACGGGTGAGCCACGTGTACATCGTCGAGGCGCCGGCCTACCCGCGCCCCCTGCTCATCACCGACGCGGCGATCAACATCAGCCCCACCTTGGAGGAGAAGCGCGACATCGTGCAGAACGCCATCGACCTCGCCCACGCCATGGGGATCCACACCCCGAGGGTGGCGGTGCTGTCGGCGGTCGAAACCGTGAGCGCCAAGCTGCAGTCGACGATCGACGCCGCCGCCCTTTGCAAGATGGCCGACCGCGGCCAGATCACCGGCGCCCTGATCGACGGCCCGCTCGCCTTCGACAACGCGGTCAGCCCGCAAGCTGCTGAAAGCAAGGGCATCCGCTCGCCTGTCGCCGGCCGGGCCGACATCCTCGTAACCCCCGACCTGGTCTCCGGCAACATCCTGGCCAAGCAGCTCACCTTCATGGGCGGCGCCGAGGCGGCCGGGGTGGCGCTGGGCGCCCGCGTCCCGATCATCCTGACCAGCCGCGCCGACGCCGAGCGCACGCGCGTGGCGTCCTGCGCCGTGGCGGCGCTGATGGCGAGCCAGGGAGCCCAGCCGTGACCGACCTGATCCTCAGCCTCAACGCCGGCTCCTCCAGCCTGAAGTTCGGGCTCTACCGGCCCGGCGCGGGCGAACCTGAGGAGATGCTGCGCGGGCTCGCGGAGGGCTTGGACGGCTCGGCGCGGCTGATCGTCTGGGGCCCCACGGGCGAGACGTTGCACCGGGAAGCCTGGACGGTCACGGGCCGTGGGGCGGACCACGCCTTGGCCCTCGAGCGGACCCTCGCCTGGATCGTGGGCCAGACCCGCGACGAGCCGATCGGCGTGGTCGCCCACCGGATTGTCCACGGCGGAGCGCACGCGGGCCCAGCCCTCCTGACCCCCTCGCTCGAGGACGAGCTCGAGCGCTTGAGCCCGCTCGCGCCGCTGCATCAGCCGGTCGCTATCGCGCTCTACCGCCAGGCGCGAGCCCGACTCCCCGCAGCCCGGCACGTGGCCTGCTTCGACACCGCCTTCCACAGCCGCATGCCAGATTCCGCGCGGCGCTTCGCCCTGCCCCGAGACCTCACCGCTCGCGGCATTCGGCGCTACGGGTTCCACGGACTTTCCTACGCCCATACGCTTCAACGGCTACGGGCTGTGGACCCCGACCTGGCGGCCTGTCGGCTCGTCGCCGCTCACCTCGGCGCCGGCGCGAGCCTCTGCGCGATCGAGCAGGAGGCGAGCCGCGACACCACCATGGGCTTCAGCGCGCTGGATGGCCTGGTGATGGCGACCCGGTGCGGGGACCTGGACCCGGGGGTGATCCTGCATCTGCTGAAGACCGAAAAGATGAGCCCCGACGCGATCGAGGACCTGCTCTATCGGCGGTCCGGGCTGCTGGGGGTCTCGGGCCAGAGCGGCGACCTGCGGGAGCTGCTCTCGGCAGGCACCGAAGAGGCCCAGTCAGCCGTCGATCTTTTCGTTTATCGCGCGGTCCAGGGGATCGGCGCCATGGCCGCCACCCTCGGCGGGCTGGACGGCCTGGTTTTCACCGGCGGGGTGGGCGAGCACAACGCCGAGATCCGTGCCCGGATCTGCCGCCGGCTGGACTGGCTCGGCGTCGACATCGACCCGCAGGCCAACGCCGCCGCCGGCGAGCGCCGGATCGATGCGCCCACCAGCTGCGTCTCAGTCTGGGTGATCCCCGCCGACGAAGAAGCGCAGATGGCACGCGAGACAATCGGACTTCTTTGGCCGCAGACGGAAAGTACGGTTCCGCCGGCTAGGGAGCCGCCTAAGGCGCACGTGGACGACCTCTTGGACGAAGCGCTCGAGGAGACCTTCCCCGCAAGCGATCCCCCTTCCCTCGTGCGGCCGCACGACCCGGACGACCTCGAGCCCGGCTAGAGGCCCAGCGCGTGCTTGGCGTGCCCCCAGCCCGTCGCCAAGCTGAGCTGGAGCCGTCCGAACTCGACCGCCACCTCCGGCTTCAGCACGCCGCCCTGGCTCACATACTCGCGTGTGTTCGAAGATAGGAAGACGATGGGCGCTTGGCAGCCGCCGGCCCTGAGCGTCGCGACCGCTTCGAGATAGGTCTCGTACACGAGGCAGTCCTTCGACGAGTCCTTTCCCTTGGCGGCAGGGGCCCGCGCAGCGTTGATCCGCGCGAACGCCCTCCCGGGCACGGCGTCGGTCGGCGTGACCTGCACAAGCTGGGTAAGCCAGCGGCCCACGAGCGCGCGGGCTCGCGCCACGTGGTCGTCGAGGTGATCGAGCCGCACGGAACCGGTCGCTCCATAGACGGCCGCCACCTTGTCCACCCGCTCGATCTGCCGCCTCAGCTTCATGAGGTTCTGGCGCGCTTCGTCCTGGACGCCCAGATCGTGCTCGGCGAATTCTAGAGCGACCTGGTCGGCCACGAGGCAGGTCAGCCGACCAGCTTCCGCCGCTTGGACGAGGTCAAGCGCGGCCTGGCGATCGTGGGGCTGAGCGTTCTCACGTGTGGGATCGCGCATGACGTCGAGCAGCGAGCAGGTGTCGAGGCAAAGCACCGGCGCGCGCGATCGGAGATCGGCAACATCCATGCGACGCGCTTCAGTGGCTGTCGGCGTAGGTGAGAAGCGCAAGCGCGCGTTCGTAGTCGCCCGCGAGCTCGTGCGCGGACTCCTCGTCCCAGCCTTCCACCTCGTGGAGCCAGCGCGCCAGCCGGTCCGGATCTGGCTTCGCTTCCGCGCGATGGGCGGCCAGCAGGAAGGCAAACCAGCGTTGTTGATCCATCGGGTGACTGGCGCCCGTGGACTTGTTCGCCGCGCCTGAGAAGCGGCGGAGGGCTGTTACGACCTCGGCCGAGGTCCAGTCGTCCATCCCCTGTCGCCCGGAGGTCAGCTCCAGGTCGAAGCCGTGCGCGGCCGCAGGGACGCGGACGACTTTCTCAGCAAAGTCCTGCAGCAGGGCGTTGTATTGAGCGCGGGTCAGCTCGCCGACCTCCACGGGGACGATGTTGGGGACGGTGTAACCGTCCGGCCGCTCCCAGAGCGTCAGGCCGGCCGCCGGCAGGGACCCTGCCTCGTCGTGACGAAACGCCAGGACCTCGTCGCGCGACACCGAATTGCGGCGGATTTCCTCCGACCGCGCAGAGTCGAAGCGCCATGCGCCGGCAGCCGCTGCGATCAAAGCGTCCCGTAACGCACCCTTCTTCTCGGCGGGTCCGCGCAGGGTCAGATCGCTGAACACCTCGACGAGGTCCGACATCTTCCGTCCTTTGCTCCAGATCGCGCTCGGGCCGCTGTCGCGCGCTCGTAAACCATCTGTGCCGGCGGCGCCTCCGCCGACGCAATAGCCGACGGGCAAGGCGACGGGTCGAAGATGGCGGCGCGCCACAAGCAGGGCGCGCGCTTCAGGCGCTGCCTAGTTGGCGCCCGGCTTCATCGATGAGCCGCACGGTCCGCTCAGGCGGAAGGTTCATGACCGAGGCGATCTCGACGACGCTGAGGCGATGCTCGACGCTGAGCACGAGCGCCTGTCGTTCCTCTTGGGTCAGCCGATATGTCCGCTCATCGCTGAGGTCTTCGGCCCGGACGTCCTCGGCGGGGAGGATGTCCTCCCAAAGCGTGACGTCATCGGGCTGGTACCACTCCCAGAACGCCTCGTCCGTGGCGTCGGCCGCTTCGGCCGGATCTTCCACGGGCGCGTCAAGTGAGACGCCGGCGAGCCGGCGCGCACGCCGCTCGCTGCGGACGATCGACTCCAGCACCTTGAACTCCAGGCCGAGCAGCCACGGCCGGACATCCAGGCTGGCCGGCTTTCGCGCTCGATCGCGCCAGCCCCGCGCCAGGGTCTCGCCGACGAGTTCGTCGGCCGAGAGGTCCGCGGGCCGAAGGTCGCCGACAGCGCGCCGGTAGCGGAGTTCGCGGGCGGCGGCGGCCATCAGTTCAGGCAGGTGCGGCTCCACGAGATGGCGGTAGCCGTCCTTGTCGCCGGCGAGAACCTTGCGCCAGGTCTCGTCGACCGCCGGCCCCAGGTCTTGCACGGCGACCGCGGTCATGAGCGCACCGCCTCCGGCGCGGGTAGGCTGAGGGGTTGGCGGAAGCGCACGATATGCCGCTCCCCGGCCGTCGTCTCGACGGCAAGGCTTTCGACCATGGCGCCGTCGCGCTGCACGATGAGCGAACGCGGCTCACGAACGATGTGGTCCAGGCCTTCCACCGCAATCTCGACCACATCATCCTTCGGATCATAGGTGACGCCGAGCAGCGGGACCCACTCAGCCTGGATCTGATCGCCGATGTTCAGGCTGGCCACTTCGATCTCGGCCTGCGCGCCCTGCAGCTGCCGTGAGAGCCGGTTGCAGAAGAACTCCCATTGGCTCTTGTCGATGACTTCGTCTGACATGCTTCGTCCTCGTCAAACGCGTTTGAGATCCTGAGGTTTTGGGATCGGGCCGCCGACTCGATGCGAGCGGACGCCCGGTCTTTGGGAAAACGCTCTGCTCGGCGCGACAGTTTCGGACGTGCACTCAAATTCACGTTCTGATCGCGCTATCAAGTAGGCGATGACCTCTGCACCTCCTCAATACAGTCACGGGATGGAGATCGGCCCCTGCGTTTACTGCGGCTCGGCCGCGGGCGCGCGACCGCTGCACATCGGGTGGGAGGCGCCGCCGGCCACACTGCTCTCGTCTTTGGCCCTCGTCCGAGGCGCGGCGGCCCACGCCAACGGGGCCTGCGGCGCGCTCAGTGCGCAGGCGGCTTCCGCCATCGAAGAGGCCGCCCTGGAGGTCTCGTTCACGCTTTCCGACCAGTGGCGACGCTCGGTCTGGCAGGACGGCGCCGGCGCCGGGCTGGCCTATCCCGTCGATATCGCCATCGCCCAAGCGGCGCGTCGCCGGGCGGAGATCTCGGCGATGGATGTGCGGCGACACCAATGCGCCGACGCCTTTCTGACCGCCGCTCACGCCGCCGCCCTGCTGACCTGCGAAAGGGATCTCCTCCCCGCCGTCGACGAGCTGTCGTGCGTGCTCGAGACCAAGGCGTCCGCCTGGTCGGGTGTGATCAAAATCGGCCGCACGCACCTGCAGGATGCGGCTCCGCTCACCTTGGGGCAGGAGATGTCCGGCTATCTCCAGCAGGCGCGCAACGGTCACGCCCGCCTCCGCGCCGCGGCAGAGGCCCTGCGTCATGCGCCCTTGGGGCAAGGCTGCCTCGGCACGGGGTCGGGGGTTCCGGCGGGCTTCTCCGACCGCGCCGTGGCGCGGCTTTGCGACCTCACCGGGCTTCGGCTCAAACCGGCTCCGCTCGCCCTTGCGGACCTCGCCGGGCCTGGCGCGCTCGCCTTCATGCACGCGGCGCTGGCCGCCCTGGCGGCGGCGCTCTTCAAGATCTCCAGCGACGTCTCCTTGCTTGCGAGCGGGCCGAGGGCCGGTTTCAACGAGCTTCGCGGGGCGGAGTCCGGCCTCGTGTGCGCCAGCCAGCCAGGGAAGAGCAATCCCGATGCGGCGGAAGCCTTGGCGCAGGTCTGCGTGCTGGTGATGGGCGCCGACAGCGCCGTCGCCGTGGCCGCCTCCCAAGGCCACTTCGAGCGCAACGCCTTCCTGCCGTTGTTGGCCTTCAATGTGCTGCGATCGACGAGGCTGTTGGCGGACGCGGTGCGGGTGTTCACGCGAATGGGCCTGGCGGGCCTTGAGCCGCGGACCGATGTCCTGGCGCGGAACGTCGCCCATTCGGTGATGCTAGTGACGGCGCTGGCGCCGCACATCGGCTATGATTCCGCGGCCAGGATCGCACGCAACGCCTATCGTCGGAATCTCAGCTTGCGGGAGGCGGCGCTGGCTTCCGGCTTGGTGGACGCCGCCACGTTCGACCGCCTGGTCCGGCCCGAGCGGATGCTCGGACCGGAGGGGAGCTAATTCCTAGAGCCACGCCTCGCGGCGGCGGCTGGCGGCGAAGGCCAACAGCGCCAGACCGGAGAACATCAGGTCGATGCCCACGAGGTAGCCAATGAAAAGGGGCGCGGCGACCGGCGCGATAAAGACGGCGAGCACGCCCAGCGCCAGATCGACGGCCGCCGGCGCGAGCAGCCAGTACCAGCCGGGCGCCTGCGCCCGCTTGAGCTTGACCGCGACCATGGCGAGGGCCACGCCGGTGACGAAGAAATAGGCGGCCGCCAGCACAGCCAGGGTCCACGCGCCGACCCAGGGATAGACCAGCGCCAGCACGCCCGCGACGATCGCGGCGGCGGCGGAGACCACACGCCAGGCGACGTTGGCGTGCCTGCGGGTGCGCGCCAGGGACACCAGGCTCACGGCACCCCCGAGGATCAGGAGCCAACCGAACACAAGGGCGGCCGCGAGGCCCGCCGCCAGCGGCAGGGCGAAGGCGAGGACGCCCAACAGCGTCAGCGCCACGCCCTCCAGGACGAACCAGGTCCTTGGGCTCGCCTTCCACCTCGGCAGGGCGAGGCCGTGGGACCGTTCGATGGGAATGTGACGAGCGACCATCTTTCGAGCTCCTGCGTCAGGCCGCCTGACTGGCGAATGGCCAGGGGTCGATGGTGAGCTCGTTGCGCACCTCGGTGACCCCGGGCGCGGACCAGGCCTGCCGTTCCGCTTCCTGGCGTTCCGCCCAGGATCGGACATGACCCTTCAGGGTCACCTGGCTGCCGTCGGCTTCCACGATGACATGATGCGCATCCACCTGTGCGCTGCGGACAAAGGCCTCCTCGATCTTCTTCTTCAGATCGATAGGCTGGACCTTAGGCTTCACCAGAATGGCGTTCGCCACTGCCGTCACGCCCTTGACGTTGCGCACCGCGCGCTCGGCCCAGTCCTTCTGGTACTTCCATTCCACCTCGCCCTGCAGGCTGAGGTAGCCGTCCTTGACCACCACCTTGATGCGCTCGCAGGCGGCGGGCAGGTCCCGCTTCAAGGCCTCGACGGCGTCGCGGGCGATGTCGGGATCGGGCCGACGATCCACCTGCGGCAGGCGCACTGCGATGTCGTTGGCGACGCCGCGGACCCCCTTGACCTTCTTGGCGGCGCGTTCGGCCGCCCAAAGATCGGCGTAGCTCTTCACGAATCCCGCCAGGGTGACGACCCCGTCCTTCACCGCCACCGCGATGTCGTCGTCGACAAGGCCCGGCTCCCAACTCAGTTGGGCTTCGACATTTCGTTTGATCTCAGCATCGTTCTGCATGTTTCGCCCTCCTGCCCCCGCCGCCCGGACGCGTGGGCTTCCGCAGCGATCCGGACGGCGGAGACGTGCAATAAAGTGCACATCCACATAATCCTGTTTGCTTGCCTCGGTTCCGCTCAGCGATAGCCGGCCCGCATCAGCGCCCAGTCGAGTTCGCGCAGCGAGGGCTGCACGAGGAGCTGACCGCCGACGGTGACGGTCGGACTGGCGAGGCGCCCGCCCGCGAGCCATTCGAGCTGGGTGCGCGCCTGCGGGCTCGCATCCCAGTCGACGAACCGGTAGGGCACGCCCGCGCGGTCCAAATGCCGGCGCACCATCATGGTGACGCCGCACCAGCGGCTGCCGTAGACGACCACCTCGCCGGCGACCGCGCCGCGGGCCGCAAAGGGACTGTAACCAGCGCCCAGCATGGCTGCCTCCTTACGCCGCCTTGCGGGCGACAAGCCCATCCAGAGCCTCAAACAGCTCGTAGATGTCAGGCACGTGCTGCAGCTTCGGCGAGACGTGGGCGTAGCGGATCACGCCCTGCGCATCGATGAGGTAGAGCGCACGCTCGGAGAAGCCGTCAGCCTCACGCCAGACCTGGTAGCGGCGGGCGACCTCGCCCTTCGGGTTGAAGTCGGCCAGGAGCGGGAAGGTGACGCCCCGCACCGCCGCCCAGGCGCCATGGCTGTAGAGGCTGTCGACCGAAACCCCCACGACCTCGACATTGCGCCGACGGAACTCGTCCAGCTCCTGCTGGTAGAGATCGAGCTGCCGGCTGCAGCCCGGGCTCCAGTCCAGCGGATAGAAGACGAGCAGCACATTGCGGCCGCGGAAGTCGGAGAGCCGCACCAGATTTCCGTTGGCGTCCGGCAGCGCGAAGTCGGGGGCCGCCTCGCCCACCTTGAGCGGCGAGCTCACCGCGTCGCCCTCCATGCCCGGGGCGTGCTGGTGCAGGTCGGCGATGTCCTGCAGGGTGCGGCCGCCGGCGACCGGCGGGGCCGCGGTCGCGCCGCTGCGCCAGACTTCCTGGATCATGCCGTGCAACACGGAGAGCGCCTGCGTCTGAGGACCCTCGGGCAGCTGCGGCGCCAGGGCGGCGAAATCCTGTTCGAGTTGGTCTAATCGGGTCGGCTGAGCCTGAAGCGGACCCGCATGCGTGTCCATGGCTGTGCTCCCTTGTTCGAAACTGTCCTTTGCAATCGATCGAGATCCGCGGCGGGGACCGCGGCTCAGGCGTCAGTTAGGGCGGGTCAGGACGCGCACAAGCGGTGAGGAACACCCCTGGCGCGGCGCTCGGCGAGGACCAAATTTGGCTCTCATCGGCACTGCAGATCCAAGGAGTCGCTTTGATGGCTGAGAAGCGTCGAGTGGTCTGTCCGAACTGCGACAGCACCAACAACGTGCCCGCCGATCGTCCCGCGGACGCGGCGAAGTGCGGGCGTTGCTACGCCAAGCTTTTCGCGCACGCCCCCATCGAACTGAGCGGCGATCGGGCGCGCAAACACCTACAGAACTCCGATGTCCCGGTGATCGTGGACTTCTGGGCGCCCTGGTGCGGGCCCTGCCGGGCCATGGCGCCGATCTTCGAACGGGCCGCCCAGGCGCTCGAGCCCCGGGCCCGGTTCGTGAAGATCAATGTCGACGAGAACCCGGAGCTCGCCGCGCAGTACGGCGTCCAGGGCATCCCCGCGCTGTTCGCTTTCCAGAAGGGTCAGGTGGCGGCGCGCCAGTCCGGCGTGGCCGACCTGGGCGTCCTTCGCGGATGGGTGGAGCGCCTGGCGGCCTGATGGGTCGCTGGCGGCCTCCTACGGAAGGTTGATCCCGGGATAGAAGGGCCGCACCAGGATCGATTCATGCTGCACATAGATGGTCGGCACATGATGCTGTTCGGCCAGCTCCTGCGCTGCGTGCAGCGCCGTCTCTAGGCTGGCGTACCCAGGTCCGCCCGGGGGCAGGCGCCGGCCCACCTTCGGCTCGAGCGATGGGCTGACGTCGATGAAATACTCGAAAACGCGCGGACGACTGAGCCGGGTCACCACCAGAAACTCGCCCGCCTGGGGCAAGGCGTCGCCCGCTTTCAGTTTGACGACCTCGGCCATCGTCCTTCCTCCTAGCTCGCCGCCCGGACCTGCGTCTGGCGCACGTCCCCACGCCGCGGATCCAACCCCGCTTCGATCGCATCCTCGATCCGCTCCAGCCAGATCAGTTCGAGCGTTTGGCGCGTCTCCTCCGGAATGTCGCGCTCGTCGGCCCGGTTGCGCGCCGGCAGCAGCACCCGCCGAACGCCTGCCGTCGCAGCGGCCACGACCTTCTCCTTGATGCCGCCGACGGGCAGCACCAGGCCCCGCAGGCTGATCTCGCCGGTCATCGCCGTGTCGCTGCGCACGGTCCGCTCGGTCAGCAGCGAGATCAGCGCCATGGTCATGGCGACGCCGGCGCTCGGCCCATCCTTGGGCGTGGCGCCCGCCGGCACATGGATGTGGATGTCGCTCTCCTTGAAGAGCGACGGCGTGACGCCGAGCGCTTCAGCCCGGCTTTTCACCAGGCTGAGCGCGGTCTGGGCGCTCTCGCGCATGACCTCGCCGAGCTGGCCGGTCAGGATCAGGCGACCGTCGCCCGGGGTGCGGGTGGCCTCGATGAACAGGATCTCGCCGCCCACCGGGGTCCAGGCGAGGCCCGTGGCGACGCCGGGCACGCTGGTGCGCATCGCCACCTCGTTCTCCACCCGCGGCGGGCCCAGGATCGGTTCGAGGTTGGTCGGGCCGATGCGGACCGGCTCGGTGTGGCCTTCCGCGAATCGAACCGCCACGTGGCGCAACAGCCGCCCGATCTCCCGCTCCAGGGACCGCACGCCGGCCTCGCGCGTATAGCGCGCGATCAGGGTCTCCAGCGCCGCGGGCTCGATCTGGACCTGTTCGGCGGTCAGGCCGTTGGCCTCCAGCTGACGGCGGACGAGGTAGCGCTCGGCGATCTGCCGCTTCTCACCGGCCGTGTAGCCCGAGAGCTGGATGACCTCCATGCGGTCGCGGAGCGGACCGGGGATGGTGTCCAGCATGTTGGCCGTGGCGATGAAGACGACGCGGCTGAGGTCGAACGGAACGGCCAGGTAGTTGTCGCGAAAGGCGACGTTCTGCTCCGGATCGAGCACCTCGAGCAGGGCCGCCGACGGATCACCGTGGATGCCGGCGCTCATCTTGTCGATCTCGTCCAGCATCATGACGCAGTCGCGCCGGCCGGCCTTGCGGATCGCCTGGATGATGTTGCCCGGCAGGGCGCCGACGTAGGTGCGCCGATGGCCGCGGATCTCGGACTCGTCGTGCACCCCGCCAAGACTGACCCGCACGAACGGCCGATGCATGGCCCGCGCGATGGATTGCCCGAGGGAGGTCTTGCCGACGCCGGGCGGGCCGACAAAGCACAGGATCGGCGCCTTGCCTTCCGGCGCCAGTCGCCGGACCGCCAAGTGCTCGATGATCCGCTGCTTGATCTTCTCCAGCCCGAAGTGGTCCTCGTCCAGGATGAGGCGAGCTTCGGCTAAGTCGATGGGCGCGGCCTCAGGAACGCCCCAGGGCAGCTCCACCAGCCATTCGAGATAGGTGCGCACCATCCCGTACTCGGCCGCGGCTTCCTGGGTCCGGGCCAGCCGGCGCAGCTCCTTGCGCGCCTGCTGCACCACCTCCTCCGGCATATCGGCGTTCTCGATCGCCGCTTCGAGCTCGAACAGCTCCTCGCGTTCGCCTTCGCCCAGCTCGCGCTGGATCGCGGCCATCTGCTCGCGCAGCAGCGTCTCGCGCTGGCGCTCCCCGAGGGACTGGCGCGTGCGTTGGGCGATCTCGCTGGTCAGCCGCAGGACCTCGAGCCGTTGCGCGAGGAAGGCCGAGACTTTGTCGAGCCGCGCCTCAAGATCGATCGTCTCGAGGATCTGCTGCTTTTCCGGCGGCTGCAGGTCGAGGTAGGCGGCGACGAGGTCTGCAAGCGCCGCCGGCGAGCTGGCGCCTTCCACCGCCGCCACCAGCTCACCGGGCGGGGACTGCGGAAGCAGCTGCAGCGCCTCCAGCGCCTGGCTTCGCAGATGCAGGAAGCGCGCTTCGATCGCCGCGCCCTCGGCCTCCGGTTCAGGAATGCGGCGGCCGCGGGCGACGAGGAAGGGGAAGCCCTCCACCCATTCGTCGATCTCGAAACGCTCGACGCCCTGGCAGGCCACGTGCGGCGCCCCGTCGGGTCCTGTGACGTAGCGCAGGACGTTCGCCAAGGTCCCCATGCGATGCAGCGACTGTGGCCCTGGATCGGGCGCCTGGACGTCCTGCTGGAGGACGAGCACGAGGGGATGCTGTTCGCGCAGCGCCTGCTGGGCGGCCGCGACCGCGCTCGGGCGGTCGAGCACGATCGGAAACACGACGCCCGGGAAGATGACGTTGGAGACCGGAACGACGACAACCGCATCGTCCGGCAGGGTTCGCGCGCCGTTGGCGGACTGCTCGCCGTTCATCGGTTCTGCCCCGCCTTGCGCAAGGTAACCGTCAGGCACCCATGCTCCGCCTGCCAGTCGATCCGGCCGTAGTGTCCCGCCGGAAGCGGGACCCGGCGGGCGAACTGGCCCTGCGGCAGCTCCATGTGATGGATCACCGCCCGACGCATGCACGGAGAGGGGTCGCGGCGCCCCGTGATCACCAGAGCGTCCCCGTCGATGAAGACCTGCACGCCGCTAGGATCGACCCCGGGCAGGGCGGCGATGATCTGCACGTCGCCGGCCGTCTCCAAGAGGTCGATGGGCGGCTCCCAATAGGTGGTATGTGCGCTCGCCCCCGGCCGGAACACCTGTCGGTGCAGCCGGTCGGCGCGCGCCAGCATCTGCACGGCTTCGGACCACATCCAATCGCGCGCGTTTCGGTTCGCCATTCCCCTGCTCCGTGGCGCATGAACGCCGTGCGCGGTAGCGCCGGTTCCGCGGAAACGCAGGCCCGGCGCGAGCGTTCTGCGCAGCGCTTCAGGCCAGTAAACCGCCGATGAGTCCCACGTCCTCTCAATCGCGCCGCAAGCCCGAGCCCTGTTCGAGCCCCGCGCCCGGGCGCTTCTACGCCTACGCGACCAACGAGGGCCCCTGCTCGGGTCACAAGGTTCAGGACGCCGACACCTTCACGGACGCCGCGATCGGGTTCCTCGAGTGCTGGGGTCTGGCCGACGAGGCCGCCGAGGAGGTCTCGGTCACCGTCATCGATTGCGAGAGGGGCGAAGAGCAGTGCTTCCGGATCGCCGTCGCGACCGGGGCGATGTGGGCCTGTTGAAGCTGCAGAACAAGCGGCCAACCTCGCGCAATGGAGAGTCCCTCAATTGCTGGCCCGGCGCCGAACGCTTCGCGAACAGCGGACGCCATGCGCTCGCTCTTCGGGATCTCAGCCGGGGGTCAGCGCCAGAAACGCCTCAGGGACGAGCCGGACCTTCAGCGAGCCTTCGAACGTGAAGCGCTCTCCATCGAGCAGGCCGGGAAAGGGACCATTGCCGAGCACTTCAATGGTTTCGGCCATGGCGCAATGGACGTCCGGATCGGCCCGCCAGTCGCGGAAGGCCGCGCTCAACACCAGCCGAACGGCGTCGATGGGCCCCTCCGGGTGGATAACCGCCGCCTCCAGGCGGGCCTCGCCGGGGTCGAGCCGTGCGGAGGCCAACGGGCAGAGGACGGCGACCGCCTCGCCCTTGGCGCCGTCGCCGCCGTCCCAGAGGCAGATGAGCTCCCGGTCGAGCGCCGTGCGCAAGGCGGCCAACCCCTTGCGGGCCGCAAGCGCGAACTCCCCATAGCGCGCCGCCTCACGCGCCTCCTGCAGCAAGGAGGGTCCCCCGAAGATGGCTGCGGCGAAGAACCTCTGGCCGGCGACCTCGGCCCCTGTCACTGGGCGCACCTGCGGCCGGGCGGCCACCGCGTCGAGGGCTTGGCGCCAGGTGCGGCCGCCATAGAGCGCGCGCGGCAACACGTTCATCGTCCCGCCCGGCAGCGGCATCAGGAGGGGCCCGCCGGGCTCGCAGCGCTCGGCGGCGGTCCGGATCGTGCCGTCGCCGCCCAGCACGATGAGCACATCGGGCTTGTCCGCCAGCACCTCGTCGAGGACGCCCGGCAGGTCCGCGCCCAGACCGCACCAGAGGTGCGCCGGCTCCAGGCCGTGGCGCGCCAGCTGACCGCGCAGGGCCGCGCCCGTCGCGCGGCTGCACCGGCCGCTGGCGACGTTCACCACGGCCGCGATCTTAGCCGACTTCAGGTCCACGGCGGGGGTCCAGCTCATCAACATGCCGCGAAAACGGGGCAAGCCTCCGCCTTGGTTCCGCTGCGGATCGCAGGTGTTGCGTCTCAGCCTTGTCGCTGGCCGCAAGGTTCCCGACAGCGGCGATAGCCCGCGGGCGCCGCGCCTGGGCTCGAAGCGGGCGCAACGGGTAGCCTCCGCCCTTGCCAAGGTGTTATAGTATAACAATGCAGCAGCCGAACACGCTTGCCCCTGGCGCCATCTTCAACCAGGACGTGGCGGACGCTTACGACCGGCGGAACAGCGCGCTTGCGCCGATTTCCGATGGTCTGCACTTCCTCCTGCGCCTCGTTCTGGAGGATCTACCGGTCGATGCCCGGGTGTTATCCGTCGGCGTCGGGACGGGCGCGGAGATCCTGTCCCTGGCCGCAGCCTTCCCAGGGTGGTCGTTCGTCGGCGTTGACCCCTCGCCAGAGATGCTGGCCGTCGGGAGGCGCCGGCTCGAGCAAGCGGGCGTCCTGCAGCGTTGCGAGCTCCTGCAAGGCTATGCCGGTGACGCGCCTCGCGAGGAGTTCGACGCCGCCGTCAGCCTGCTGGTCGCGCACTTCATCCCACGAGAAGACCGACCCGCCTTCTATGCGGCCATCCATGATCGCCTGAAGCCGCGCGGCTGCTTTGTGAGCGCCGAGATCAGCGGCGACCTGGCGGCCCCGGACTTCCCAGAGATGCTGCAGGACTGGAGACGCATTCAGCGCCTGATGGGCGCGACGCCGGAGTCGCTGGCGAAACTGGAAGCGATGATGCGGGAGGTGCTGGGCGTCCTCACCCCCGCGGAGACGGAGAGCCTGTGGAAAGCAGCGGGTTTTCGCGCGCCGATCCCGTTTTTCCAAGCCTTCATGATCCGGGGCTGGCACGCGGCGCGGGACTAACCGCAACCAGGCGGGCGGGCCTGACCAACGGATATCCCTCCACGGATAGGGCGCCGGCCGCCCATCACATGCTCGCGCCAACGGGGCGATTCACGAACCGCCCAGCACGGCGTCGATCACCACCATCAGGATGAGGCCGCCCATCAGGGCGCTGGTGGCGGTCCCCTGATGGCCTTTGGTGTGAGTCTCCGGGATGATCTCGGCGCTGACGACCCAGACCATGGCGCCGGCGGCGAACGCCAGCGCCCAAGGCAACAGGCCCTCAATCCAGGACACGAGGGCGATGCCGACGAAGCCGCTGACGGGCTCCAGAAGACCGGTCAGCAGCGCCACCGAAAACGCCACCCAGCGGGGGTAGTTGATGCTGGCCAGGGCGGCGGCGACCGCAAGGCCCTCGGGCAAGTTCTGCAGGCCGATCCCCAGCGCCGCGCTCGTCCCGTTCGAGATATCGGGGCCGCCGAAGCTCACCCCGACGGCCAATCCCTCCGGGACGTTGTGGAGCGCGATCGCGATGACGATCAGCCAGATCCGCTGCAGCGACTCGGCCGGCACGCCTTCGATGCCGATGACGAAGTGTTCGTGCGGCGCATAGCGGTTGGCGAGCTGCACGGCGAACGCGCCGAGCGCCAGGCCCAGGACCACCTCCAGGTGGCCGACCACAGGCCCGGCCGTATGCGCCCCGGCCAAGTCGAGCGCTGGCGAGATGAGGGACTGGAAGGCGGCCGTCAGCATGACGCCCGCGGCGAAGCCCAGGAACGCGCCCTGCAGGCGCGGCGAAAGGGTGCGGATGAAAAAGACCGGCAAGGCGCCGACGCCGGTCGCCACGCCCGCCGCCGTGCTTCCCGCCAGGCCGGTCAGCACGAGCGGCCAATCCATGACGCCTCACGATGGAAGAAAGCGGTCGGTAAACGACGGAGGCGACAAACGGTGCCGTGGAACTGGCGCCGCCGCGGCGTGTTCGGCGGGCGACCCGCCTTCGCCGCGAGCTTCGCCATGGCCCGCCTGATCCTCCTCCGCCACGGGGAGAGCCAGTGGAACGCGACCAACCGGTTCACCGGCTGGGCTGACGTCGACCTGACCGCGGCGGGCGAAGCGCAGGCGCTGTGGGCGGGGCGCCTGCTGGCTGCGCACGAGCTGCGGGTCGCGACGGCGTTCACCTCGGTGCTGACGCGGGCCATCCGCACGCTCTGGATCGCCTTACACGCCAGCGGCCAGGCCTTCGTGCCCGAACACAAGACCTGGCGGCTCAACGAACGCCACTACGGCGGCCTCACAGGGCTCGATAAGACCGAGGCGGCGAAGCGGTTCGGCGCCGAGCAGGTCGCCCGCTGGCGGCGCGGCTACGCCGACCGACCGCCGCCGATGAACGACCCAGAACACGCGCGTCTGCAAGCCGATCGCCGCTACCGGGACACGCCTGTGCCGCGGACCGAAAGCCTCAAGGATGTCGTCGCACGGCTCGGGCCATGGCGCGCCGAGCTGGATCGCGCGCTGGAGGCCGGGCCGGTTCTGGTCGTCGCCCACGGCAACAGCCTGCGCGCCCTGGTGAGCCAGCTGTTGCGCCTGGACCCGGCCCAGGTCCCCGGTTTCGAGATCCCGCTCGCAAATCCGCTGCTTATGGAGTTGGACGCAGACGGCCGGGCGCGCGAGCCGCGTTACCTCGACGCCGACCGCGCCGCCCGGCTTCCGCACCCGGCGTGACGCCCGCTTGCGCACGCAGTGGCCTGAACCATCTTCAGCGCGACGACGAATGGACACGACGAACGCAGATCTGAGATCCGGACGGGTGATCGTCACCTACGGGCGCAGCCTGATGGCCCTGACGATCGCCCATTCCCTCGGCCGGCGGGGCGTCGAGGTGATCGGCTGCGACGACGTCGGTCTCACCGCCGTCTCCTTCTCCCGGTTCGCCAAGAAGCACTTCACGCACGCGCCGGCCGCCGAGGAACCGGAGCGCTTCATCGACGAGCTGGAAGCGGCGATCGTCCGCCACAAGCCCCAGGATGACCGCCCCTATGTGCTCATCCCCTGCTTCCAGGAGACGCGGATCATCGCGCGGCACGCCGAGCGCCTGTCACGCCACATTCGGGTCGCGGCGCCGCCGATCGACGCCATCGCCGCGGTCGACCCGAAGGACGCGCTGATGCGCACGGCCCACGCCATGGGGCTCAACGCCCCGCGCACCTGGACGGACGCCGAGCTCCGCGCCGGCGGCGCGCGGCCCGACCGGTTCCCGCTGGTCGCCAAGCCCGTTCGGGGCGTGGGCGGCCGGGGCGTGCGACGGCTGTCGGACGCCGCAGCGCTGGACTTGACGCTGGCTGGCCCGACCGAGCCCCTGCTCATCCAGGACTACGTCACAGGACAAGACTTCTGCCTGACCGCGCTCTACGACCAGGGCGTCCGGCTGGCGAGCGCCGCCTACCACAACCTCTCGCAGTTCCCGCGGGGGGCGGGCGCCGGCGTGCTGCGCGAGACGGTCGACGATCGGCCATTCCTGGCGACGGCCGACGCCCTCTTCGGCCCGCTCGGCTGGACAGGGGTGGTCGAGGTCGACTTCCGCTGGGACGGGACGAGCGATCCTTTCCTGATCGAGGTTAATCCGCGCTTCTGGGCCGGCCTCTTCCACACCGTCGAGTCCGGCGTCGACTTTCCCTGGATGCTCTACGAGCTCGCTGTCACCGGGCGGGTGGCGACCCCGGCCGCTCCCAAGCTTGGCCAACGCACCAAGGTCGGGGCGCTGCACCTCCTTTCCGCAATCCAGGAGGTCGCGGATTCCGAAGAGGGGTTCGCGGGCCTGCGGGAGGCTTGGGGCCAATCCGTGCACCTCTTCCAATCCGGCCGGCTGTTGGACGCCTCGCGCGAGCTCGCCCGAGGCCTTGCGGCGGGGCCAGACCTCGGGCGCGCCGCCCAGCGCCTGCGCGAGGCCCTGCGCACGGCCAAGAACGCGCCGAACGAGCTCTTCCGCTCCGACGATCCGCTGGTCAGCCTCGGCGCGCTTTTCGTCGTGGCCTCGCTGATCCGTCACGGCAAGCTGCCGCCGGAACTCAAGTACGATCCCGACGCGCGGGGCCTGGTGGTGGAGTGAGGCCATGGACCGCCGCCGTCCGATCATCGGCGTCACCCGCCCAAGCGTCGGCGACCTGCTGTCCTATCTCGCCATCGCCCTGGCGATCCGTCTGGCCGGAGGCCGGCCGGTACGCCTGAGCTCCAGCGCCTGGGAGGGGGTGGCCTTGGACGGCCTCGTGCTGAGCGGCGGGTCGGACGTGTTCCCCAAACGGTTCCAGACCCTGCCGAAGGCCGGCTACCGGTATGACCATCCCCGGGAGCAGATGGAGCTGGCCTTGCTCGAGCGCGCCTTGGCCGAGGACCTGCCGATCCTCGGCATCTGCCGCGGCGCTCAGCTCATGAACGTGGCCGCGGGCGGGTCCTTGCACATGGACGTGGCCGAGCGCTTCCACCCCACCCCCTATCCGCAGCACTGGTTTCGACAGATCCATTTCCGCAAGGTCGTCTCGATCACCCCTGGCAGCCGCCTTCACGCCATCCTGGGCTGCGAGCGGCTATGGGTGAACTCCATCCACAGCCAGGCCGTCGACCGGCTGGGCGCGGGCCTGACCATCTGCGCGCGAGAAGCCAACGGCGTGCCGCAGGCGATCGAGCGAACCGACCGCGACTTCTGCATCGGGGTCCAGTTCCACCCCGAGCTGCTGCTGCACCGCAAACCCTTCCGGCGGCTCTTCGAAGCCCTGGTTCTCGCCGCGCGGGCCTACCAGGACCATCGGCTCCACCCGGCGAGCGTCCACGCATCTTTGGGCTGGCGCGGCGGATCACGGGACCTACATCGCTCCGCGTGAGCTGAACGCAGAGGTGATGCCTTGGACAAGCCAAAGATCGGCCTCATCGTCGGATCGGTCCGCGAGAACCGGTTTGCCGACAAGGTGGCGCCCTGGATCTCCGAGCTGGCGGCGCGCCGCGACGACCTCGCCCTCGAGATCGTCGACCTGAAGGACTACGCCCTTCCCTTCTTCTCCGATCCGGTGTCTCCGGCCTATGCGCCGTCCCCCCATCCGGAGTCCCGGCGATGGCAGGCGAAGATGGCTGAGCTGGACGGCTACCTGGTGACCGCGGCCGAGTACAATCGCGGGCCCACCGGCGTGCTCAAGAACGCCCTGGACCACGCCTACCGCGAGTACAACCGCAAGCCCGTCGCCTTCGTGGGCTATGGCAGCGTCGGCGGCGCGCGCGCCGTGGAGCAGCTGCGCCTGATCGCGATCGAGCTGCAGATGGCGCCGATCCGGCATGCGGTGCACATCGGCGGCGGCGACTTCTACGCCGTGATGAAGGGCGAGACGGCGCTCAAGGATCTGCCGCATCTGGAGAAGATGGCGGACACAATGTTCGACGACCTGGCCTGGTGGGCGCGGGTCCTGAAGCAAGCCCGCGAGGCCTAGCGATCCACGGCTCAGGCGGCCTGACCTCCGGAATGCTCGGCCCGGGGGGCCGGAGCCGAGCACCGGACTGGAGAGTCCGCGAACGGTCGTCGTCGGGTGGAACGCCGCTCCCATTCAACTTAGACGGCTTGCGATCGTATCGCCAAGTCCTGCGCCCGATGCGTGTAGTCGCATGTTTGCAAGGTTGCTGGTCAGCCCGCGCAGGCTGAGCTAAATCCTGAGTTGACGCGGAAGGCTTCATCACCTGTCTGCGTCCCGCACCGAGTGCGGAACAGCTTTGGGCCGACCTATGTCGGGCGGCCCGCGGAATACAACACCCGTTCGGGTGGGGGGCTCTGCTTGCCGCCTTGGGGAATACGTGGGGCGTGCTTCGCCCAAAGCCGTGCACGTGATGAACCGTCCCGGCGCCAGGCCGGGTTGGCCAGGGGGAGTGTACATGGCGCGCGCCGACACCGGTCCTGATCCCATCGATGTGCACGTGGGTCTTCGCGTGCGCCTGCGGCGTAAGGCGCTTGGCCTAAGTCAGCAGAGCCTGGCCGAGGCGCTCGATCTCACCTTCCAGCAGGTGCAGAAGTACGAGCGCGGCGCGAACCGGATCAGCGCCTCCACCCTCTTCCGCATCGCCCAGGTTCTGGAGGTCCCGGTAAGCTATTTTTTCGACGGGCTGCATGACCCCTCGAAGGTTGCGGGCGAGCGCTTTGCCCAGGTCTACGACACGGTCCTGCAGGATCTGCTCCTCGAGCCGAACGGCCCCGCGCTCGCAGAAGCCTTCCTGAGCATCCGCCGGCGCGGGATCCGCAAGAGCGTCACCGATCTGGTGCGGGCCATCGCAGCGAACGACGAAGCGGGAGAAGTAGAGGGCGAGGCAAGCGACCCGTCCGCGTCAGGACGCGCCGCCGCCGAATGAGGAAGCGCGACGGCCTCCTCCTCGCCCCGATCGTTCTGGTGGGCGCGATGATGGCGAGCTTCGCCGTCAGCTCGAAACCGCTCGCCGAGCCGCTGCTGTGGACGATCACCGGCCTCTCCGCCCTCGCGATCGGGGCCTCTGTGCTGATCGCGCGGCACGAGGCGGAGCCGCGGGACAACAAGGGTCGCGCAAGTCCCGCGACTGACGAGGACGAGCGCCGACCCGAGGATCGGCGGGACGTGAGCTAAGGGCTCGACGCGCCCAGCGCCTGCTCCACGATCTCGATGAGTTCGATCCGGATCGGATTCCGCAGGACGGCCTCGCAGCAAACCGACGCGCTCGCGGCTGACCAAAAGCGGCCCCGAGCCGCGGGCTCGGAGCCGCCGTAGAACGCCGGGGCTTGGGGGGTGGAGGCGTCCCAGCACACCTTAGGGCGGCGGGCTTTCGCACAGCAAGAGGGGCGGCGCGGGACCCCGCACTTCATCTCTTGCGCGACGAAGCCGCCGCCATAGATCAGCCTTCGGCCGGCTCTGCCGGTCGAACTCTGTCGAGGATGCGGGAGATGATCACGACGGTGCGGCCCTCGGCCCGCCGGCGACGCAATCGGCGCGCGGCGCGGATCGGTGTCAGCCTTGCGGGCGCGCTCGCGGTGCTGGCCGCCGTTCCGGCTGCGCAATCGGTGGCGCACGATCCGCTCGTCTGTGTCGTCGATGCTCAGGGACGCAAGGTGCGGATCGGGGAGACGGTGCGCGATCGGTTCGGGCGGGAGATCGGCTGGATCTCCGGCAGCCAATGCGCCGAGGATACGCCGCCGGGCAAGCTGCGCATCGTTCCGAACCTCTATGGCCCCGTTGACCCCATCGAGGTGGACGCTGGCGTCCTCCTGAGCGCCGACAAGGACGTCGTCCTGGCGCTCTCGGCCGACGAGCTCGACCGCAGCCTCCAGTACGCGCGCGCCGATAGCCGCGAGGCGCCCAGCTAAGGGAACAGCTTGGCCGTTCGGCGCGTTTGCGCGCGCGCATCTCGGGGGCGGGCTGCGCCCCCTTCGCAGCAGAAGGGAAAACCGCATGAAGATTGCACAGGTCGCTCCCCTCTATGAGGCGGTCCCGCCGCGGCTGTACGGCGGAACGGAGCGCGTGGTGGCCCACCTGACCGACGCCCTGGTGTCGCTCGGCCACGAAGTGACCCTGTTCGCCAGCGGCGAGGCGCAGACGCGCGCAATGCTCGTGGCCGTCCGCGACCAGGCGATCCGGCTGGATCCTGCGCCGCTGAAGTCGGACGTGGCGGCCCATCTGGCGCAGCTCGCCGAGGTCAGGCGCCGCGCCGACGAGTTCGACGTCATCCACTTCCACACCGACCTGCTGCACTTCCCGATGTTCGCGGACCTGGCGGAAAAGACCGTCACCACCCTGCACGGGCGGCTGGACCTGAAGGACCTGCCGGAGGCCTACCGGCGCTGGCCCGCGTTCCCGCTGGTCTCAATCAGCGACGATCAGCGAAAGCCCCTGCCCTTCGCCAACTGGATCGGGACCGTGCACCACGGCTTCCCGCCCGAGCACTACACCTTCCATGTCCGCAGCGAGGGCTACCTGGCCTTCCTCGGACGGATTTCCCAGGAAAAGCGTCCCGACCGCGCGATCCAGATCGCGCAACGGACCGGCAAGCGGCTGAAGATCGCGGCCAAGGTCGACGCCGCCGACCGCGCCTACTTCAACGAGGTGATCGAGCCCATGATCCGCAGCGAGCCCCTGGTAGAGTTCGTCGGTGAGATCAACGACGCCCAGAAGTCCGCCTTCCTCGGCGGCGCGGACGCGCTGCTGTTCCCCATCGACTGGCCGGAACCCTTCGGGCTGGTGATGATCGAGGCCATGGCCTGCGGCACGCCGGTGATCGCCTGGAACTGCGGCTCGGTGCCGGAGGTGGTGGAGCCCGGGCTCACCGGCTTCATCGTCGAGAGCCTGGAGGAGGCGGTGGAGGCCGTCGATCGCGTGGGCGAGCTGCGCCGCAGCGGCGTCCGCACGCGCTTCGAGACGCGCTTCTCTGCGCTTGCCATGGCGCACCGTTACGCCGCGCTTTACGCCGGCCTGCGCCAGCCGGAGCCTGGGCCGGTGGCCAAGGCGGCCGGCTCGTCCGTGAAAGCCGTCGCCGCGTGAAGGAGCTGGGGGACCTTCGATGGATGATCTGGCGCTTGCGCCGGAGGCGCACTTCGAAGCGGCGAGCGAGCGCGAGCAGCGCTCGCCCGACCGCCTGTTCACCCTGAAGGAGGGCGACGTCTTCCTGGTCTGCGACGCGTCGGGGGACATCCACGGCGTCGCCGACGGGCTCTTCCACAACGACACGCGGCTGCTCTCGCGGCTGATCCTGCGGCTGGACGGCAGCCCGCCGGCGCTCCTGAGCAGCGCGGTCGGGCGCGACAACGTCATCTTCACCGCCAACGCCACGAACCGCCCGCTGACGCCGATCGGCGCGGTGACCACGCCCGAGGGGGTGGTGCATCTGGAGCGAGAGCGGCTGGTCTGGGACGGGCGTCTCTACGAGCGCATCCGCTGCGTGAACTACGGCGACGCACCGGCCACCCTGCCCCTCGACTTCAGCTTCGACGCCGACTTCAAGGACATGTTCGAGGTACGCGGGCAGACCCGCGCCCAGAGGGGGCGCAGGGGCGCGCCGACGGTCCTGCCGAACGGGGTGAAGTTCCAGTACGAAGGCCTCGACGGCGCGCGCCGCGAATGCGTGATCGCCTTCTCGGAAAAGCCGGCACATCTCGACGCGCACCATGCGAGCATCCGCCTGGAGCTCGCGCCACGCGCCCCAAAGGACCTCTATCTCGAGGTGGGGCCGGAAGAGGGACCGCCGCCTGCGGCAAGGCGTTTCCGGCGCGCCAGCCTCGTGGCCAAGGCGGCGATGCGGCGGCGCCTGCGCCGCGGCGGCCGCGTGCAGACCTGCGGTCGGCTGTTCAACGCCTGGCTGGACAAGTCGCGCGCGGACCTGGCGCTGCTCACCACGGACCTCCCCACCGGCCCATACCCTTATGCGGGCATCCCCTGGTTTTCGACGACCTTCGGACGGGACGCGATCATTACCGCCTGGCAGTTGCTTTGGCTCGACCCCAGCCTCGCCAAGGGCGTCCTGGCCTATCTCGCCCACACCCAGGCCGAAGAGCATTCAAGCTTCCGGGACGCGGCGCCGGGCAAGATCCTGCACGAAGCGCGACGGGGCGAGATGGCCGCTCAGGGCGAGGTGCCGTTCGGGCGCTACTATGGCGGCGTCGACACCACCTGCCTCTTCGTCGCCCTTGCCGCCGCCTACGCCGAGCGGACCGGAGACCGGCCGTTCCTCGACCAGATCTGGCCAGCGCTGCTTGCGGCCACGGAATGGATGGACAGCTTCGCGACGTCCGATCCGCTGGGCCTCATCCGCTACGAGCGGGGCGCCAAGACCGGCCTCCTGAACCAGGGCTGGAAGGATAGCCACGACTCCATCTTCCACGCCGACGGGCGAACCCCGGAGGGACCCATCGCGCTGGTGGAGGTCCAAGGCTACGCCTACGCCGCCTACTGCGGCATGGCGCGCCTCACCGCCACCCGCTTCGACCGCGACCGGGCCGAGTCATGGCGACGGCGCGCCGAGCGGATCCGGCAGGCCGTGGAGACGCGGTTCTGGATGCCGGACGTGGGCTACTACGGCATCGCCCTCGATGGCGAGAATGCGCTGTGCCAGGTGAAGGCCTCCAACGCCGGGCACCTGCTGTTCGTGGGGCTGCCGTCGCCGGATCGGGCGCAGGCGGTGATGCGCACGCTTCTGGGCGCCGGCTTCGCCAACGGCTGGGGGTTGCGCACCCTCGCCAGCGACCAGCCGCGGTACAACCCGATGTCCTATCACAACGGCTCGGTCTGGCCGCACGACACAGCGCTCTGCGCCATCGGCTTCCGTCGATACGGTGGCGCCGACGCCGTTCCGCGGTTGCTGTCGGCGCTCTTCGAGGCGGCCGTCCACTTCGACATGCGCCTCCCCGAGCTTTTCTGCGGCTTCCCGCGGCACGCCGGCGAGCCGCCGGTGGCCTACCCGGTGGCTTGCCTGCCGCAGGCCTGGGCGGCGGCCTCGGTGTTCGGGATCCTCCAGGCCTGTCTGGGGCTGCACGTGGACGGCTGGCGCCATGAGCTGCATGTGCGCTCCCCACGGCTGCCTTGGGGCATCAGCGAACTCAGGCTCGAGAACCTTCCCGTTGGCGAGCGCCGGCTCGACCTCGTGTTCCGCGAAGCCGACGGTCGAGTGATGGTGCTCCCGGGGCGCAACGAGGAACAGGGCGTTCCCTTGATTACCCACACCTGAGGACAGGGCAGGACGAGGGACTGAAGGAACGGAGCAAGTGGCGAGATGCGCGTGAGAGTTTGGATCGAGGGGCCTGACGGCCCCTCCAGGGACTTCGAACTGGTGAGCCCGCCGCGAGTAGGCGAACGCATCTGCATCGCCACCACGCACGGGCTCGAAGAGGGCGTCGTGGAGTCGATCACCTGGCAGCTGCAGGCGGTGGAGGCCACGACGACGGAGCTCCTTCTGGAAGGCGACCCCCCGGGCTCGGTGAGCCTCCTACAGGTGGTTTGCCGCCGGCCGGCCGACGCGCTCCACCACGCTCTGGCCGCCTCTGCGGCCTCGGAGCAGGCGTCAGCGCCCGCTGGCTGACGAGGGCGTTCAGAGCTCCGGCTCCGAGGGCCGGCACGTGCATTTAATTGCTCGGCCGCTGGAACCCGCTGCGCCGCGTGGCGCTTCTTCAGACGAGCTGCGGCGAGCAGCTCACTCATGAACCGCGCGTCGCTGGACGCCCGCTCCGGCGACCTCTTCTGGCCAATGGAGACACCCAGATGTCCCAATCGCTCACGCCCTTCGGCGGCGCCGACCCCCTGCTTTCCCTGCACCGCGAGATGAACCGCCTATTCGACGACGTCTTCCGCGGATCGCGAAGCTTCGCACCGCCCGCGACCCAGGGTGGCGGGTCCACCCCGTCGACCTTCAACGCCAGCATGGACGTGGCTGAGACCGACAAGGAGGTCCGCGTCTGTGTCGAACTCCCAGGCGTCGACGAGAAGGATATCGACGTCACGTTGGACAACGACCTGCTCACCATCCGCGGCGAGAAGAAATTCGAGCAGGAGAAGGGCGACGAGAAAACCAACTATCATTTCGTCGAGCGCGGCTACGGCCGCTTCCAGCGTTCGCTGCGGCTGCCGTTCCAGGCCAATCCTGACGAAGTGAAGGCCAGCTACAGCAACGGCGTCTTGACTGTCACAGTGCCGAAGAGCGCCCAGCAGGCCCGCTCGCGGCGCATCCAGATCCAAGGGTCGGCAGGCCAGCAATCGACCACAGGCCAGGAGCAGACGACAGCGACAGCCCAGACCGGCGGGCAGGAGAACCAGGGCCAGGGGGGCACGCACTGACACGAACAACGTTGGGAAGGGGCGCTCAGCCCCTTCCCGGGACCAGCTGCTATCCCCTGCTGCATCTGGTGCTGCTTACGCAACAGGTTGTAGAATCTACCGCCTCGCTGCGTGGAGGTGCGTGATATGTTCGGGCGCATAGTCGGTTGGTTTGTCTGGCTGCTGGTGGCGAGCGCCGCGATAAGCTACATGCCGGTTCTTCTGCAGCTAGACCGGGATGCGCTGGCCACGCTTGGCGTGTTTGTGCTTTGCGCCGCTAGCTTCATCGTTGTCGGCCGCATCGTCTACTCTCGCGGATCAGACCGCGATGACGAGGCAGAATTTCTCCTCTGGCGGCAGAACGCAGATCGCTTTCGCGAGTGAGTGGTTTGGCTACCGCCGCCTCACCCGCTCCGGGCCTTCAGAGTTTTTCTCTCCCGATGCAGCACGTTCCTGAGTGCGTGCCGCCGCCCTAACCTTTGGCTCGGCGAACCTGGCGCCGTTCTCAATCCGCTCCGCCGCCCTTGCCCGAGCCCCGGCGACAACCCGCTGAGCCGCCTCCGGCTCGAGGCGCTGACGCGCTACGCTGGCGATCACGCCCAGGGTCGCCTGCACGGCTTTCAGCTCCGGGTCGCGGGCCGCGTTGGCGGGAGTACTCTCCCGAAGCCGCTCGGCCTCGACCGTCCAGCGGTTGCGCTGACGCCCCTCACCGTTGCGATCTGAGACGCGGTCCACGCCCTCGCGACGAAGGGTGATCTCGTCGCCGACCTTGGCGCCGGATCGGGCGATCGCCGCCGGCAACGCCACGCCCCAGATCTGCACCGGCTGGCCCTCTGCCGGCTGGATCCGCACGAAGGGCGCTGGCGGCGCCCCATCGCGGCCCCGAAACGGCGCCCGTCCGACCTCCATCAATCGCCCGCGGACTCCCGCGTCGTAGTCGATCCGCTCCCGCGACGAGGGCGGCCCAGCCCTCGAGCGCGCCTCGCTTCGATCCCGTGCAGGCGCAGGGCTGAGCGAACCCTTGTCATGGGCGTTGCTGCGACGCTCGAGTTCCTGGAAGTCGCGCTGGGTGGGGCGAAAGCCCCGGACCTCCAGGCCGCGGCTCTGCGCCTCCAGCCAAACCTCCCGCTTGAAGTCCTCTGTTCCGCGCACCTGAAGGGCCCGCCAGCCCCGATGCTCGGCAATATCCACCATGTCACGGATGGTGTTCGGGTTGGTTTCCGACGTCGAGAGCCGCCCGCCGGTGTCTCGGAAGGCGGGCTTTGGCGCGTTGTACTCGGCGTAGAAGGCGAGCGCGCTGACGGTCGCCTCGGTGAAGTAGCGTTTGCGCAGCGCGTCCGGCACATCCCCCTTTTCGGTCGAGATGCGCCGGTCCGATGAGTCTTTCAGGGTCTCGCGAGTGGGCGCGACCTCGCCGTCGGCTGCTCGCCGCTGTCGCTTGGCGGGTGGCGCCTGCGGCTCCCGATCCTTGCCCGTGTCATCGGCTGTCTCGGACATCCTCGCCCTCCTACCGCGCAATCAGCGCATCGTGGTCATCCCGTTCCTGCTGGCGGTGCACGTCGATTTCAAACTCATCCTCCAGGGCCCGGTCCAGCGCGGCCCGGTCGATGTAAGCTTCGGCCCAGCGCGCCACCTCTTCCTCGCTCGCCCGCTCAGGCGGCGCGTCCAGGTCCACGGCCTCAAGGGCCAAGGAAATCATCTCTGGCGACAGCATCTCCTCGCCGGCCGCTTCGCCTTCCGTAAGGCCTCGCAGGCTCGGTTCGAGCGTTCCGCCGCCATCGGCCGGCCTGTGCGGCGCGGGGCCCGCAACTGGCCTCGAGGGCGGGATCGGCGGCGGCAGAAGGCGAGAAGCGAAATCCGCCTCCGCGTAGTAGCGAAGCTTGCGCCCGCGCACCGGCGGCATTCCCGCGCGCAGCACCACGAGCCGGTCGGGCGGAAGCTGCATCAGTTCTTGGGGCAGCATGAGCGCGCGGCGCTGCTCGGTATCCGTTGTCGTGCGGCGGCCGCCGGCCAGCAGCACGCTCGGGCGGCTCCGCGACTGCGAGCCCGTCGTGTAGTAGCCGAGACGATCGCTCAGCTCCTGAGCGACCTTCAGCTCCTTGGGCGCGAAGACCACCTCCACCCCGCAGTTGGAGATGATCTCCTCTGCGATGTCGTGGCCGTACTCGGCGCGCAGCTGTGAGGGGCTCTGCAGCACCGCCAGGAACCTCAAGCCGTACCCGGCCACGAAGGAGAAGCCTCGCGCGATGACGGGCGCCGAGCCCAATCTGGCGAACTCGTCGAGCAGCACGAGGATTTGGCGAGGCTCGCGCTCCTGCCGCGGCAGCTGACGGGTGTTGAGGTCGACCAGCTGCTGGAAGAGCAGGTTGTAGAGCGGCTGGACGCGCGCCAGGTTATCCGGCGAAGCCCCGAGATAGAGGGTCGTCGGCGCCTCGCGCAGCCGACGCAGATCAAAGTCGCTCTCGCTGGTCGCGGCATCGACCAGCGGATTGAGCCAGAGGTTCAGGCGGGAGGTGAGGGTCTGGCGCACCGAGGCGAAGGTGTTCTCGGACGCGGCGCAGAAGTCCGTCAGCGCGTTGACGCATCCCGCCGAGAGCGGCTGATTGCGGGCCGCGCGATCGGCGATGATGTCGGGGAAGCGCGTTCGCGGGTTGCCTACGGTGAGCTGCCGATAGATCTCACCGATTGTGAAGGGCAGCTCGGGCGTCTCTGCGATGTAGGCGCCGACCCCCACGAAGCCGGTCCGGGACGCTTCGGCCCAGAACGGATCCGTGCGTTCGGGGGCGGTGAACAGCATGCCGGCGATCTTTTGCAGTTCGTCCAGCACCTCGATCGGCGAGCCGCGGTCGATATAGGCCAGCGGATTGAAGCGCGACGTACGCCCGTCGGGGGCAAGGGGATCGAACAGGTGCACGGCCTGGCCGTGCGCTGCCCTGAAGCCTGCTGACGCCTCGTAGTTCTCCCGCTTGATGTCGAGCACGACGGCGGAGTCGGGCCAGTCCAGGAGGTTGGGAATGACGACGCCGACGCCCTTCCCCGTCCGCGTCGGCGCGTAGAGCAGCACGTGCTCCGAGCCTCCGAAGCGCAGGTAGGCGCCGCTTGCGCGGCCGAGCAGTAGTCCTCGCCGGGCGCGGAGCCCCGCTTTTCGCAGCTCCCCCTCCCCGGCCCAGCGGGCTGCCCCATGCAGCGGTCGCCTGACTTGAAGCACGGCCGCCAAGGCCAACATCGTCACGAAGAGGCCAGAGCCGACGGCGCCGATCTTCAGCCACCGCACCACCTCAGGATCGCCGCGGTAGTACCAGAGCCAGCGCGGCAGGACCCCGAGATCAACGTTTGACGAAAGCTGGCCGAGGCCGCCGAGGGTGATCAGCATCCAGAGCGACAGCCACAGGCCGACGAGCAGCGTCGCCCCTAGCCCGACCAGCCAGGCCTTACCGGCGGGAGTCGCGCTTGCGAAGGGGGTCATAATAGACCTCCGTCATTCGGAAGCGGCCGGCCTCGCGCTTCATCTGGACGACGACGTCCACCAGCAGCAGTAGGAGGCTGCGGATGTCGGTTCGCGACAGGTCGCGGCCGCCTTCGGACTCCTTCACCAGAAGCGTCAGCTGCTCGAAGGCGAGCTGGGCGGAGTCGGCATGCACCGTGGTGATCGACCCGGGATGGCCGGAGTTCACGTTGCGCAGGTAGAAGAAGGCGGCGCCGTCCCGCAGCTCCTGCAAGAGAATCCTGTCCGGCCGCATCCGCAGGGCGCTTTCGAGCAGCTGCTTGGCGCCCACCTTGGCGAGCCCTTGCCCGTCCTTGGCATAGATCAGGTGGACGACGTTGCGATGAGGCACCGCGAGTTCCCGCGCGTCCTCGATCGTCAGGAGCCGCTCCCCCGGCGGGATCAGCTTGATGAGCGTCTTCGAGAAGGTGGTCTTGCCGGAGCCGGTGGCGCCGCTGATCAGGATGTTCTTGCGAGCCCGCACCGCGAGTTCGAAGAACTCCGGCCAGCGGCCGGCGTCCCGGAGCGCCATCAGTTCGGTCTCTTCGGGAGCAAGCTCTTCGGTCGCCGATTTCGCGCCTTCGAACAGTCCCGAAGCGACCAGGTCCTGCATGCCGAACTCCGCTGCGGAGGGCTTGCGGATGGTGAAGGAGATCGTCTCGGCCGCCGGCGGCAGGACGATCTGGCAGCGCTCGCCGCTTGGGAGCACCGTCGAGCAAACAGGCTCCGAGGCTGTGACATCCTGGTTGGTGAAGGCGGCGGCGGTTGTCGCCAGGGTTGACAGCCAGCTTGGCGTCAGGTCCGGCGCGTCATGCCAACGCCATCCGCCCGGACCTTCCACACCCACCTCACCCGGACGATTGATGACCAGCTCCGTGACCTCCGGCGCCTGGAGCAGAGGCGCGAGGGGCGTCAGGTGGTGGCGAAGGACGGCCGTGTCACTCATCGCAGGGCCAGGCCGTAGACGTCGGCGAAGTTCAGGTCCTGGGCCACGAAGATCGACACCTCCTCGCCCTGGCTCTTCCGCAGCCGGGGGGGAATGCCGATCGAGTTCTGCAGGGCGATGCTCGCGGTTTCGCTCGGCACGTCCATGGTGGTGTTGAAGCGGCCGCGGCCGGCGCTCTGCGCGGCGATGTTGGCGGCGTCGTCTATGATCGACAGCAACAGCGCGCCGCCGAACCGCTCCCAGAAGAAGGTATCGACCTTGCCGTCGAACCCGGCGCGCCCGAGGCCGTCGGTTGCAGGAGACGCTAGGCTGACCGCGACCCCGTTCGGCGTGACGGCTCGGGTCCAAAGCACGAACAGCCGCTTCTGGCCTTGCCGGATGCCGCCCCGGTATTCGCCCAGCACCTTGGTGCCCTTCTCCATCAGCACCACGCGACCATTGTCCGAGTCGACATCGCGCGGCACCAGACAGGTGGCGTAACCCGGCACCGAACTGTCCAGCGCCGTCTGAAGGACGCAGGGGATGCTCGATCCTGCCGTGATCAGGAAGTTCCGATCCGGCAGCATCTCGGCTCGAGCCTGAGCCACACCGCTCGTCCTCCTCAGCCGGTCGAGCTCGGTCGGCTCGGCCGGCCCCTCGGCCGAAGCGCCCGCCGGCCGCGCGAAACCGCCCAGGCCCCGGTTGGCGGAGTAGGCAATGATCGGCGCACGCCGGGCCGCCTCGGCTAGTTCTCGCCGCTTATCCGCGACGCTCGCGGCTGCGCTGCTGGCTGAGCCTTGGCCGGGCTGCATCGGCGGCACGCCGCCGCCATCACCGCCGGTAGTGAGAGTGCCGTCTGGGTTGAGCACCGGTGCGTTGGGATCGTGGGCCGCCTGCGACAGCAACGGCGAGTCCGCCTCGGGTCCTTCATAGTTCACCACCTGGCGGGCCGGCGTCTTCTCCAGCGTCTTGGCCTCAGGCTTGGCATCGCCGCGATCCCAGGTGGCCACGATCAGCAGGCCCGCGGCCGCCACCATGCCGACCATGCCGAGCATCTTGCCCTGGGCCCCCGCCCCAAAACGGCGGCCAACCGGCGAGATCCCGCGCTCCGCAGCCGGTTCGTCGTTCGCGGCGCGGCGCAGAGCTTCCTCCGGGGCCTCCGCGGCCCCTTCACCGTAACGAGCGGCCAGCTCGTCCGGCAGCCGCGGACGGCGCGGCGGCTCCGCCGATGCGAAGGTGTCGGTCATCGGTTGCCTCCCTGAGGCTGGGTGCGCTGGACAAGGGGAGAGCCGGTGCCCGTGCCGTAATTCACGCCGTAGGGCTGGACGGCTTCGTTGTAGATGCAGAGCACTTCCCGGCCGCGGCGCAGCCGCAGCTGCGGGGCGACGCCGTGAATGACCACGAACTCGCCCCGGACGTCGAAAGGCACGAGCGCCTCGGAGCCGTCAGGCGAGACGGTGTAAATCGTCGGCATCTCGCGCTGGCCCGGGAAGCGGAGCACGGTGAACTGACCGTTGTCGCTGACCTCGGACGGCTGGATCTTGGATGAGCCCTGGACCGTGTAGTTGAGGTTCCGGACACCGGTCGTGACCCCGATGTCCAGGGCCGTCTGGACCGCACCACGCTGCGAAGCGAGGGCTTGGCGCAGCCTCTCCTCATCGGGGTACCGGAACCGCACCTGGAAGAAGGTGTCCGGCGTGCTGGCCGAGATCGGCCCAGAGCGCGTGCGGAGCTCAAAGGTGTAATTGCGCGTCTCGCCGCCACGCCTGGTGGTCACGATCAGGTTCGTAGCGCCGGTCTTCTCGCGGGGCTTCACGAACAGGATGTTGGTCTCCGCGGCGACCTCCCATCCCACCGTGTCGCCGAGTGCGACATGCAGGATCTCCTCCTGCGGGCTGAAGATGATCTGCGTCGCGGTGCGAAACGCGCCCACGATCGGGTAAACCTGCCATGGATTGTAGTCGACGACCTTGATCCGTGGATCGACAGGGCCCGCACCGGGCATTTGGGCCGCGGCGGCGGGCGCGCCGATGAGGGCGAAGGCCAGCACCGCTTGGATCAGTCGCCGCCTCATCGCGGAATCTCCGGATCGGCGCGATAGCTCTCGACCTGGAAGCCGAGCGGGTTACGCAGCCGATCCGACTCCAGCATCGGGGCCTTGGTGTAGGTGAACGTTACCGTCGCGATCCAGTCGCTCTCCGTCGTCGCCGTCGCCTGGCGAACGGTGCGATGGAAGCGGACGTTGGCGACCCGATCGTTGATGAAGCTGATGTTGCGGATCTGGACGTCCGCCAGCCCTGTGGGCCCATAGACCGCCTGCGGGCTTTGCGGATTCGTCGGGCGGGCGGCGGCGGCCCACCGCTCCTGCTCATCAGGCGTGGAAAGGATCGAGACGAAACGGAAGTTCTCTTCCGCCGCCGGCGCGATCCAGCCCTCCCGAGCCCGGACGTACTGGGCGAGGAAGTACTTATCGACCGCCTCGTTGTACTGCGTCGGCTTGGTTCCGTTGAGCGCCGTCATCACGTCGACAGCGCCGGTTGTCTGATTCACCCGCACCACGAACGGGGAGACGGACTTCAGCGGCGCCAGGGCGGCAACGGCCGCGATCGAAGCGACCGCTGTGGCCGTCGCAACCCCGGCGACGATCCAAGCGAAACGTCGGGACCGCTCGGCCGCCAGCGCACGGTCCTGGTCCCAGGAGCGCGCCTCGCGAAAATAGATTTGGAGGTCGTTTGCGGGGACGCCGGTCATGAGGGTTCAGCAGCTCGGATACGAGGGGATGGAGGACAGCCGTTGCGGCTTGGCCGACTTGCTATTGGTCGCCGCGGGCTTTGGGGGTGCGCCGCTCGGCACCGTGTTCAAGACGGGTGGTTTCCCGGGACTACTGTCCGGGCGCGCCGAGACAGTCGCCGGTACAGGTGAACCGGGAAGGACGGAGCCGTGGGGGTTCGCGGGGCGGCGGTCCTTGCCGTTGCACGCCTTAGGCTTGTCGCGGGCCAGCGAGCTGGATGCATCCGAGGCCACAAGAAGAATCGTGGCACAGGCGATGAGATACTTGGATACCATGCTGACTTCCTATGCTGCCTTGCGGTTGCTCGACGGGGAGCCCCGAGAAACCGAGCCGCCCCGCCCACCGCTCCACCGAGGAATTGCAGGCATGCTCACGCCGGAGGCGGCTCGGTGCGCCCAAAGACCAGATCTGCCGAAGTCTCGCAGTCCGGCCGTTGCGCCACCGGCGATGCCGTTCGCGATGTTGGGAACTTGCAGGAAGAAAATCGCGGCGAGAACGCTGTAGACAGAGAAGACGAGACCAGCGACTTTCGGATCAGGTTGGGCCGTGATAGCGCCCCATTGGTTCTGGACCAAAGCTAGAACCAATTGGAACACAGCGATGATCAAAACGAAAATCAGTATGTAATTGACCGCCTGAGATACCCATCCCCAGAAATACTTTCGCGTGGCCTCGAACGGGATGCATGAGACGAAGATTGGACCTACCGCGACAAGAAGCGCGAGCGCCACTTTCGCCAGCATCGTAATACCGAATCCCAATCCGGCGGCGGCGGACGTAACGCCGTAAATGAGTAATGCGACAACCCATGGCAGGGGGTCCACCATGTTGGCGCTCCTGCTACAGCTTTCCGCGAGATCAAATCCCCGGCCAAGGAAGTCATCGAAGGCTTGGCCTATGGTTTGTATAGCTCCACCACTGATGGCGTGTGCTAGGGAATTTGGGAGAGAATGGAAAAGCGGGTCAGTAACCCAATCCGCATAGGCCACTGTTGTCGCAACCGTATAAACGAAGGCTAGTTTGATCATGCGACCAACGCCGTCCATAATTGGCTCGTTGATCATGCCGCGTAGGACTGCCAATCCATACAGCACTACGTATAGCAATAGCGCTACACGCAGCGGCCCCTGGATCTCCGAGATGACATCGCTGAGGCGTTGATTCAGGAACTGGTCAAGCTGACCATCAATGTAGTTGTACGCAGGATCAAATACAGCGGCCATAGCTTACCTGCCTTTACCGCGCTTCCGTCGGATTGGGGTTGGGCTTCTGCATGCTCTGCCAAACTGCCTGCGCTGCTTCGCTGCGGGCCTTGGCTTCAGCAGCTAGCGCATGCTCGCAGTCGGGACCTCTGTGCGTCCCCCGCTGGCAATCGGCGAGCACCTGCTTCGCAACGTCGGGGTGCTCCACGAAATAAGATGCCGATCGTTCGCAGCCACAGGCCGCGATCGCCACCAATGCCAGCGCCATGCACGCCCGGATCATTTCGCGTACATGCTCCGCCAGACGGCCTGCGCTTCGTCATATCTGCGGGCGGCTGCCTCCCGCTGCCGTTGTGTCTCAAGTCGCTCATCTGCAGCCTGCATGATGGCCACTCCCTGGAGCCGCATCTGATCGTTCTGGATCATCGCGGCCTCCGCATCGATGCGAGCCTGCAGATCGAGTACTGCGCGCGCATTCGGGGCTGTGCTGAGCGCCTCGCGCAACTGTTCCAGTCCTTGCAGGCGCTGATCGGCGGTTTGGCTGACCCGCTCTCCAACGGCCATGTCTCGGGCAGCCCGGACGCCAGCTCGCTCTAATGTCTCGCGATAGTATTTCTCCGCCTCGCTGAGCCCCTCCGCTGCGCCTGGCGAGTAGATCCTGTTGGCGTCGCGAATGGCCGTCGCTCGCCCCGTGAGCGATCCGAGGTCGTTCAGATCGGCGCTCATCAAGCGGCGCGCGTCGGAGAATTCGGCCGGGAGAAGCGTCCGCACCGCGGGCGTGTTCAGCAGACCGCCGATGCTGTTGACGTTCGAGATCTGGTTGAGGCTGTCGTAGAGCCGCTGCCCTTGGCCGATCAGCTCCGTGCCCTGGCGCACCTGCTCTTGAAGTTGGGAGAGTTGCGCCTGCGCCTCCCGGATTTGGTCCAGCATCTTTGCGTAGGCGCCCGGGTCGGTGACGACCATCTCGGCGCGGCTCGGGGCCGCAGCCGCGGCCACGAGCAAGGCGGTCGCAATCAGAAGGACGGGTCGCCTCATCGCAGGCTCCTTCGTTCGATGTGGAAGATCGGCTCCCAGACGGCGGGATCGTCGCCGTGGCGGGCGCGGATTCGGTCCAGCAGCTCGACCGTCTCCGTGCGGCCGCTGAGGATGGCGAGCTCGTCGTCCAGGCCGTTGAGGTTCAGCTCCACGACGACCGAGTTGTGACCCTGCTTGACCAGGAACTGGCGCGACTCCAGCGCGAGCTCCTCGCGGATGAGGCGGAACTCCTCATTGGTCAGGCCGAAGCCCTCGACGTAGTCCTTGGCCGAGCCGTAGGGGTTCGGCAGGTAGATCTTCGTCGCGCACATCTCGACGATGGTGGGCGCGATCGGCGACTTCAGGACGTCCGAAGGGCTTTGGGTGCCGAAGACCATCATCGCATTGCGCTTGCGGTACGTCTTAAGCCCGTCCTGGGCGAGGCCGCGGAAGGCCTCGTCGCCGAGCGCTTTCCAGAACTCGTCGATGTCCACCACGAGCCGGCGCCCGTCGGCCAGGGCGTCGATGCGGTGGAAGAGGTACATCATGATCGGCGTGCGGACTTCCGGGTTGTCCAGGAAGTCCGTCATGTCGAAGCCGAGGAACCGGCCTTCGAGGCTCACTTCGTCCGCCTCGTTGTCGAGCACCCAGCCCAGCGGTCCGGTGCGGGTCCAGCGCTCGAGGCGCGCGCCGATGCCCTCGGGGTCTCGCTGCCCTAGAAGCTGACGCAGCGCCTGGAGGGAGCGATCGGCCTGCGGCAAGGGCGCAAGCGCCTGGATGCCCTCATCGATCCGCCGTTCCTCCTGGACCGAGAGCGGCCGGTCCGCCGGCGTCACCAGCTTGCGCACGAGCTGCCCCAGGAAGAGCAGGTTCGCCGGCGTGTATTCGAGCGCCTTGAAGGGCGCGAACCCGGTGGGCGCGGCGTTGCGGAGCGCCAGATATGCGCCGCCACAGGCTCGCACGAAGATCTCCGCGCCGCGGTCCTTGTCGATGAAGATCTGCTGCGCGCCCAGCTTCTCCAGCTGCGCCAGCATGAAGTTCTGGACCACGGTCTTGCCGCTGCCCGTAGGGCCGCAGATGAAGGTGTGACCGATGTCACCGGTGTGAAAGTTGAAGTAGAACGGCGACATGGCCGAGGTGCGCAGCAGCGCCACCGGCGCGCCCCAGTGGTTGCCGCTCCGGCGGCCCGCCGGATAGGTGTGGAAGGGGGCGAGCGCCGCGAAATTGCGCGAGGTGATGGCGGCCGGACGCGTGCGGTAGCTGAACGCGCCCGGGAACTGAGACCAGAACGCCCCTTCCAGCGCCAGGTCCTCGCGCGCCACGAGCACGCCCGAGTCCGCGAGGGTGGCCCGGGCCAGGGACATGTGGTCCTGCAGCCGCTTCGGGGTCTCTCCATAGACGAGCAGCGAGAACTGATGGTCGCCCATGACGAAGCGGTTGCTGACGAGCTCGTCGATGGCGTCGCTGAGGCCGTCGATCTGCGAGGCGGCGCGATCGCCGGCGCGCACCATCTGGTTCTGGCGGCGCTCCATGACCGCCTTGGCGGTCGGCTTGGAGAGGAAGCTGAACGACTGCGTGGCGACAAACGGGTACTTCGCCTTCAGCAGCTCGTCCCATAGCCCCGGGCGCGTCGTGGCCGGGTATTCCTTTACCCCGAACATGCCGGCGAAGCGCTGCTCGCCCGGCTCGCGGATCTCGAGGCTCTCGCGGCCGATGATGACGCGGCTGGAATAGATCGCTCGGCCGAGATGGCCGCTGACCAGCGGCATGGGCTGGTGGCGGCCGGTCAGCAGCAGGTGGAGGAGCTCCATCGGCTCGGAGAAGGCGAGTCCCCGTCGCTCATAGAGTCCCAGCGGCTGTGCGCCGTAGCGGGCCAGGTACTGCTCGAGGTCCCTGCCCTTCTCCTGCAGCCGCTCGACGGCTTCCGGCTGCACCTCGACCCCAGCCTTGCGGGCGCGCTTCAGCCGAGACAGCAGGCCAGTCAGCCGCTCGCTCGCGCCCAGACCGGGATGCAGCACCAGGGTGACGTAGAGCTCGTTGACGAAGAGGCGGGTGCGCGAGATGCGTTCGCGATAGGCCTGGTCCAGGCGGCGGGCGAAGGGCGAGCGGAACGCGCCTTCGGGATAGCCGCCGTCGAGCCGGCGCACGAGGTGCGTCCACACCGCCAGCCGATCGTCGGCCAGGTTCCGCCAGACCCCGTTCAGCTTGGCGTGCCAGTCGTTGAGATCGCGGGTGTCGGCAGTCTCGAAGGAGACGCCGTCAAGGCGGAAGCTCATCATCAGGGCGCGGGTGTCGAGCGCGATGATGGTGTCCGTCACATGCCGGGCGTAGGGCAGCTGCCGGCCGAGCGTCTGCTCCCGGCCGACCACTCGCGGCGGCGTCCGCGCGACCTCGGTGACGAGACCTTGGCTGCCGTCAGCCATGGGCCACCTCTTCGGGACGATAGCGGCGGCGCACCGGCAAGGGCGTGATCGAGCTGCCGCCCCACCAGCCGGCGTTGCGAGACCGGGCCTTGGTGTCGAACCAGATGAACAGCACCCGGAAGGCGTTGTGGTCGTTCTTGACGATCGCCCGGAAGAGGAGGTGGAGCACCACCCCGCTCAGCAGGTAGAGCGGCGTGCCGCCGGCCAGGAAGATCAGGCCGGTCAGGATCATGTTGACGCTCATGGCCTCGAGCGGCACGCCGAGGAACATCGCCGGACGCGTGCAGGCCAGGAACAGCATGTCTTCGGTGAGCGGCTCGTCGGTCATGGCGCTAGATCCTCAGGCGACGCCCCCGCCCGTGATCTGACCGACGATCCAGGCGGCGCTGAACACCACCACGATGCCGAGGATGATCACGCCGGCGCGGCGGATATCGAGCAGGCCGAACATCACGCTGAAGCCGAGCAGCACGACTGCGATGATGGCGATGAGGCGGGCGATGTTGCCCGTCAGCATATCGACGATGTTTTGCAGGAAGCCTTCGACGTTCGAACCCGCGGTCTGGGCGAGCGCCGGTTCGAACAGGACGAGGCTCAAGAGCCCCGCCATCAGCCCGATAGCGCCGTAGCGCCGCAGGGCTCCACCGCTCGAAGCGGCCAAGGTCTTCATGGATGATCTCCCTTTCTCGATCACGTCAGCGCACCTGCGGCTGTCCGCCGAACACCAGGCGCTCGCCGCCGGCCTGGCGCGCGAAGACGTCCCAGCTAGGTGGGGGCGGCGGCTCGGCCGTCAGTCGAACTGCAGCCGTTGGGGGCTCTGCCCCGGCAGGCGCTGGATCAGCCGGCTGGTCGGCCGCGAGCGCGGGCGCCGCGACAGCAATCGCCGGGACCACGGTCTTGGCGGACGCTTCGACCTTCGCCACGTAGCCGTTCCGGAAGCCGCGGCCAGCGTCCCCGGTGTTGTACAGGGAGAGGGCCACCCGGAGCGCGCCCTGCGGGTCGCTCAAGTCGCGCGACGCCGTCGCATAGTTCGCCTGCAGGACGCGTCCGGCCGCCGCCAGGTTGGCGCAGGGCTCGAAAGCGTCTTCGATGGAGAGCTTCAGCCAGCCGAGGTTCTTGCTGTTGATCTGGCCAAGGCCGAGGTCGAAGTTGGCGCCCGTGCGCAGAAGGGTCTCGGCCATGCGCACGGCCTCGGCCTTGCTGCGCGGCTGGCGAGCCAGTCTCACCCCGCTGTTGACGTTGATGGCGAGGGGGTTGAATCGGCTTTCGGTGCGGACGACCGAGAGCAACGTCTCAGGTGCGACGCCAGGCGCGCACTGCTGCGCCAGAGCCAGGGCCGCGGAAAGCTCGATGAGCATCGGTCCCCCTCCCCTCGGCTCAGGCCGCCAGCCTGGTGGTGAGCGGCGAGGTGACCTCGGCGTCCGGTTGAGCCTCCAGCAGCTGCTCCAACATCCAGACCGGCGCCGAGAAGCGGCCTCTCGCCGGAACCTCCAGCGCGACAGGGTCGCGGACGTTGAAGAGCGCCCGGGTGCGCTCCAGAAGGTCCTCCTCCACGGGCCACGCGACCCCGACCGCCTGACCCTGCCCGTAGGGCTGCGGGAGCCCCAGCGGTTGGGGGGACCAGCCGAGCTCCACGAGCTGACCCAGGAACTTCGTGTCGCAGTAGGTGAGATAGGTCTCGATCAGGCGACTGCGCGCGAACTCCAGCGCCGCGAGGATCAGGGCCCGGCGGGCGCGCACAAGGGTCTTGGGGCGCGCAAGGGTGCCCGGGCACCAGCGCGTCCATTCCCACACGCCGGGCCCGCGAGGAGCCTGGCCGCGTGTCACGGACTGGGGCCAGCACTCCGTCAGCATGCACCGACGCCAGGTGGGCAGCAGGCGCAGGCTGCCCTGGACATCGCCGTTCTCGATCGCCAGGAGGTAGACGGCGGAGACGTCGTCGAACTGGTCCCGCTCCAGCCCATCCCGCCGCGCCAGCTCGGTCCATCCGAGACCGCCGACGAACACCTCGTGACGCTGCCGGTGCATCTGGTCGAGCTCGCGGCCGTAGCGGTCGCGGTTGGCGGCGGTGACGATGTGGACCTTCATCGGCGGACCTCGGCGTGGGTTCAGCCGATGGTTGTGCGGGGCGCCGCAAACGGGCGACCCCGCAAGTCTACGGGGTTGTCGTTTCCAGCAGCCCGAGCAAAAGGGCCTGCGCCACGGCCTGCATTCGGGTGTGGACACCAAGCTTCCGGCACGCGCTCGCCAGGTGTTCGTCCACGGTGCGGGCGGAAAGGCTGAGGATTTGGCCGATCACATAGGAGCTCTTGCCTTCACGGGCCCAGCGCAAGCACTCGATCTGCCGAGCGCTAAGCTTGGCCTTTTGAGGCTCGCCGCCGTCGTTTCTCTGCCGCAGCTTGCGCGCCAGAGACCCGTAGTAGATCGACAGCAGGTGCAGGGCCGCGCGCGTATCCGGCGCGTCCGACGCGAGGCGCTCGCCCATCATCAGCACCGCCGAGACAGAGCCGTCGACGTGGTGCAGCGGCGTCATAAGACCCTCGTTCAGGCCGAAGGAGCGGGCCTCCTCCATGACACGGGCTTCGTCGGGTTTGAGCGCGCCACGCCGGGCGGGAAGGTCGCTCCAGAACAGCGGCTCGGTCGAGCGCAGCATCTCCCGCACGATGGGATCTCGCGCCGCATGGCCCTGGGCTTCGTAATGCGCCTGCCAAGCCGCGTGGGTGCGCCCGAAGGTCACCTCCACGTGACGTTCGCGCAGCGGGTCTGCGATCTGAACGCCTACGAAGACGTCGACGCCCAGCGGCTCCAGCGTCTTGGCGAACACCGCCTCAAGCTCTGGGATGCTCTCGACCTGCTGGGCGTCGTTGATGGTGTCGAAGGCTCTGCGAGCGATATCATGCTCTGGACGCAGCACGGACGAGCTCCTTCGCCGACGCACGCGGCGCGACTGAAGCCTCCAACCCCATCGGCTGTGCCGACGAACAAGGTGTACCCTGGGTTGCGCTACGGCGGCAATACTCTGGCGTGGTTAATTTGCGAATGATTCCTAAGTTGGGCCGTGTACGGCTTGCGAGTCCAGCGGGCGGCCTGCTGTTCCTGGCGAGTTTCGGGCTCCTCGCAGTCTGGGTCGGTCGCAGCTGACCCGGGACATCTCGGCGGCGGCCCCCTCCCCGCCCCCGCTGGCCGGCCCCGCGCGGCCGATCGACGGCGACACGCTGGCGCTAGGCCCGACACGCATCCGGCTCTGGGGCATCGATGCGCCCGAGGCGGACACGCCGCTCGGCCGACAAGCCACGCGCCTGATGTCCGAACTTCTGAGCCAAGGGCCCGTCCGCTGTCTTGATACGGGCGGGCGATCGCACGACCGGATTATCGCGCGATGTCAGGGCGCGGCGGGTGAGGACCTCGCCGAGCAAGTGGTGGCGGCCGGCCTGGCGGTGGACTGGCCGAAATTCTCCGGCGGCCACTACGCGCCCGCGGAATCGGCGGCTCGCAAAGCGCGGCTGGGGCTACACGCGCCGGCGCGGGCGGATTAGCCGGCTGGGTCAGCCGGTCGTCGCAGGCCAGTGCTGGTCCAGGAGGTCGCGAAGCGCGGCTTCCGCGTCCTGGCGCGTCGCGCCGGCGCCCGTCAGGAGCGTGAGGCGGATTTCCTTGCGCCTGCGCTCGTCGACGCGCAGGACCGGCGCGCCGGCCGCGTTGCGCACCACGGCCGCCTCGGCCGATCCTGACTTCTTGGGGGATCCTGACTTCTTGGGGGCGTCCGCGGCCCGTGCAAGCCTTCGGATGATGTCCTGGGGCGACAGGCCCTCCCCTCCCCGCTCCGCAAGCTCGCGCGCGGCTTCAAGAACCCGCGTCCGGCGATCGTCGGGTTTGAGCAGCGGCTTCAGGAAGGTGATGTGCTTGATGCGCAGCGCGTGCGGATCCGGGAAGGCCGCGACCAAGTCGCCCGGCAGCCTCGCCAGGTCCAGGTAGCGGCTCAGCCAAGCCTCGGAGACGTTCAGGCGCTGGGCCATGGTCTTCTGGCGGCCCTCGTAATGGCGATCGAGGGCGCGGAGATAGTCGCGCGCCCGCTCGATGTCGCTGAGGTCGTCTCGCGCGCGGTTCTCCAGGTCGGAGACCCGGAAAGCCTCCTCATCGGTCATCTCGCGGATTTCGACGAGGAACCGGAACTCCGGGTAGTTGTGCGCCCGCAGCCAGCTCACCGACCAGTGCCGGCGAGCCCCGCAAATGACTTCGAAGTCGTAGGCTGGGTCGTCCTTCACGCGCCGGACGATGGCCGGCATCTCCTGGCGGCCCTGCGCCTTCAGGCTCTCGATGAGGTCACCGCAGCGCGCTTCGTCGAGACGGGCGTAATCGCGGTTGTGCTCGGCCCATATCCGACAGCGCGCCGGATCCACCTGCTCCAACGTCCTGGCCACGACCGCGCCCGAGGCCAGCTCCGCCAGACGATTGCTCCGCCCGGCGAGCACGCCGATGCCGAGCCGGCCTTGAGGTTCGGGCGGCGGCGCCTCGATGTCGTCCAGCGCGCCGGCCAATCCGGCGGCGAAGCCGCGATTCTTGCTCATCGCCGTCCCCTCCCCGGCGCAATTGCACGGGTGCAATTTCTGAAGTGCGAGGCCTTTTGCACCCCGTGTCCAGAGGCGCGCTCAATCGTTGCCCTCATGCCAAGCCCTCCTTGCGAAGGCGCCCCGCATGGCTGGGCCAGGTCGCCCGGATATCGACCAGGATCTCGTCGTTTACGCCGTTGAGGTAGGTGAGGCAGCGATCACGCACGGCCTTACTGGTCATGGGGCCGTCGAGCTCGTAGACCGTCATCAGCCGGGCGGTGACGTTGTCGATCTCGGCCGAGTCCTTGAGCGGCGTCCGGATCATCACGTGGCCGAACACCTGCCGCATCAGGGCGATGAGCTCCTTCTGCATCGACTTGTTCTCGTCGACCTTGGAGGCCACGACGCGGATGAAGTTCAGGGCCGGCGCCAGATCACGGGTCGCCAGCTCCTCCAGCGTCTCATCCAGCATCGCCAGGAAGGCGGCCGTCGAGGAGAAGTCCATGACCGTCGGCGGCACGGGCACCACCAAGGCGTTCGCGGCGCGTAGAACCGACAGGGAGATGGCTCCGAGCGCCGGCGGCGGGTCGAGGATCACCACGTCGAAACGGTCGGCGACGGAAGCGATTCCCTGGGCGAGCCGATCCAGCAGACGCCCCCCTCCCCGCGCCATCCGCGCGGCCAGTTCGTACTCGGACTGGAAGAGGCGCAGGTTCGCGGGGATGAGCTCCAGCCCGTCGAAATGCGTCTTCTTCAGCGCATAGTCGAGGGAGGTCATCTCCTCGTAGCGGAGGAATGGGTAGAGGGTCTCGTCCTCGCCCAGGTCGAGGTCGGGCACGTAGCCGAAGAGCGTGGTCGCCGAAGCCTGGCTGTCGCAGTCGATCAGCGCGACACGGTAGCCCTGAATGGCAAGGTATTGGGCGAGATGGACGGAGAGGGTCGACTTGCCGACCCCGCCCTTGAAGTTCTGCACGGCAATGACTGCGCAGGGATCGTCCGGCGCACGCCAGGGCCGGGTGCCAAACACGCCGCGCATGTCGTTGACCTGGGCCAGGGTGTAGCCGACCCGCCGATTGGTTTCGGTTCTCGGCGGCTCGGGCAGCCGACCGTCCTTCTCCGCCTCACGGATCGCCGCAGGTGTGCGGCCGACCAGCCGCGCAGCTTCGCTGATGGAGAACGTCGGCTCGCGTCGGGCGCCCGACCGGGCCGCCCTCGCCGCGTCGCGGAGGTTGGATACGACCGCCGTCGCCCGGCGGGCCAGCTGGGCCACTGGGCCAGCAAGGGAGGCTGCAGGGGTTTCCGCCAGGTTGGTCAACATCAGCTAAGCCTCCTCGCCACTTTCGAAAATCTGCGCGTCGAGCGCAGAAAAGCGAAAGCTGCCGGCAAGACGGTGTATTTTCGCTTGGTAAACCGGTCGTTAACGCTGGTTGGCGAGGAAAGCCCGATTCTGGCATGTTGACGAGACGTCATCCTGACCTCCCGGGGGCGTCAGCGCCCCATCTGACCAGCCAAGCTGAGCGTGGAGCTTAAGTCGATTCCCTCGCGGCGCCTTCGGCCTGACCTTCTGGGGGCCAAGCGTCGAGCAGAGGCCGTGCAGCACCTTGCCCAACGGCGAGTTGGCCGTGAGCGCGGCCGAAGAATTGCACCGGTGCAAGCGACGCCGCCCCTTTCCGCGCCTGTCGCCGCAGCCGGCGCCTTTGTCGGGCCCAGCGATCCGCCGGCTGAAGGGCCGGCCGCATCGGCGCCAACGCCCCGGCGTAGAATGAGCAACATCGATTCTCCTCGCCTCGCGCCGTGGGCAGGTCCGGATTGCACCGGTGCAATTCGGTGATGATCGAGGCCTGAGCCACTCTTCGCCCGAGCCGCCAAGGCGTGATTGCACCGGTGCAATCACGTCTCTGCCGAAGCCTACTGGAAACAGGCTTAGGCGCGCGCTCGCCAACGCATCGCCCCGGCCGAAATGGCAGCGGTGGCCCTTGGAGACTGAACCGCCAGTCTCGCGGCCCCTGACCACCTGGGGGCGTCTAGATCGCCCGCTCTTGCACCGGTGCAATTCGGGCGATCCTGCCATCTGGGCACGCCCCGACCCCGCTCGCTGCCCGAGAACCTCACGCTTGCCGCGGAATAGGGCAGCCCGGGCGGAAGGCCTGCGCCGGAGCTTTGGATGCCGAGCCTCGGTGCGGCCAGCCACGCGTGAACGAGGGCAGGGTAGGGCGCGCGGCAATTGCACCCGTGCAATTGCAGCTCAGGGGCGCCCCCGACGCGCGGCGAACGCTTGGCAGAAGCCGGTCCAGGACTTCACGAGCTTGGCGCCCGAGAGCTTCGTCAGACGCTCGCCCATCTGCTCGCGGTAGGCGCCTGCGATGAGGTCGAGATCCCAGCCCCCGCCATGAACCCGCGCGATCTCGGCGAACGGCTTGGACCAGCGGATCGAGCCCTCCGGGAAGCCGTCTGAGGCGGGCGGCGAAGGCGCCTTCACGCGCGCCGGCACAGCGGCCGGCTCCGGCAGAGCCGTTGCGGGGACCACCACCTCGACCGCATCCTCCCGCCGAGCGCGGCGTCCCGCTGAATGACGCTCGTTCTCAGCCACGGTGGCAAGCTGCTCGGGCGCATCCTTCGGCAGGAAGAAGAACTCGATCTCCACGACAGCCCGGCCGCGGCGGAGCTCGCGCCAGTCCACGGTGAAGTGGGCGAGCTGGTCGATCTCCGCCTTGGCGCGCTCCAGCACCTTGCGCCGCAGCTGCGCGAAGTCCTTGTAGAGTTCGGGCGCAATGCCGAAGGCGGCCCTCAAGGCGGTCATGTCCCCACGCCAGGTGGACTGCCGTCGATGGATCCGCAGGGCGCCCATCTCGTAGAGCCGGAGGGCGTAGGTCGAACGGAAGCCCAGCACCGCCTGGCGGTTCAACACCGCGTAGGTCTCCGACTCCTTGATGAGCCGGCGCGCGTCAGGGGTGAACTCCCATTCGATCCAACCCCGCTCGGCCCCGTCCTCCTCGACCTCTTCGCGTGACGATTGGATCAAGGGAAACCGCTTCGTCGCCTTACGACCCCGCCAGGACAGATCATCGATGGCGAAGAGGGTGCGATGAAGCTCCTCGAGCATGTCGGCGATGCGCTCGTTGCCCTTGTGGCCGCGACGGATGTCGGACTTGCGCATCTTGTGCGCCACCGGCCGCCAGGCGTCGCCGCCCGCCGTCAGGATCATCAGGGCCAGGAGCCGCGACGCCGTCAGGCTCAGCGACTGGCCTTTGACGAACCGGACCTCCACGAGATTGCCGGGCTTGGCGAACTCTTCGCTGTCACGCGCGCGCAAAGCGTGCGCCACCCGCATCGCCCGCCCAGGCTCGCCATCGGCCGCCGCCTCTTCGACAACGATGTCGCTGCTGTCGTCCACGCAGAATCTCTAGAGCTTGACGGCGGCAGCTTTCCTGACCTTCGTTCCCAACGCAAGTCAGGATATGGTCGCAGCATGCCTCAGCCCCCAATCGGTCAGGATGCCCCCTGCGGGTCAGGATAAGTCCCCCGCATGGTCAGGATGACGCCCCCATCCGGTCAGGCGTTCTCCCCCACAAGGTCAGGACTGTGGTTCTAAGTGCTTGTTCCCACAGCATTCTGTCGGCTCTGAATCTGAATCCTGGAATCTCGAAATCACCCGCTGCCTTCGCAGCGGTCGCGTTTAAGGATTGGGGAGGAGAAGGGCGTCCACCGCATGTTTTCCGCTCAAGGTTGCAAAGCCGGTCGCGAAGCACTCAGAATCGAGCGACGGCCACTCTGGAGCCTTCGGATGGACCTCGAACGCTTCCTCCTCGATCACAGGATCAGCGATCTGCTGTCGACCTTCTTCTGGGTCTGGGTGCTGCTCGGCCTGGCGGTCTTCTACCTCTTCTACCGTCTGGGGCTCGCCCGACTGCCGCACCCCGGGGTCGTGGTTCGGAGCGCCGGGCGGGGGATCCTCGCGGTCCTGCTCTTCGTGATCCTCGCACCGTTCATGGCCGGCGGCGGCGTCTATCACCCCGGTCGCGCCTGGGACGACGATCCGGATTGGTGAGCGCGCGTGAAGACCCTCGTCGTCAACAATCAGAAGGGCGGCGTCGGTAAGACGACGCTGGCCGTACACGCCGCCTGGTTCCTCGCGGAGGCGGGCGCCCGGGTGCTGTTCGTCGATCTCGACCCTCAGGGAAACGCCAGCTACAGCCTCGCCGACGCCCGGCAGGCGGGGCCGAGCAGCGTCCTGTTCTTCGAAGCGCCTCCCGCCTTGGGCGAGGCCGCCGGCGTCACCCTTTTCGCCGGGGACCGCGGCCTCGACAGGGTCGACGCCGCCCTCTCCAGCGCCGTGGTCAACTACCGCAACGCCTTCACCCGCCTGGCGGGCCGCTTCGACTACGCCGTGCTCGACACGCCGCCCACCTGGAGCGGGCGCAACTACGCCGCCCTGATGGTGGCCAGCTGCCTTGTCTCGCCCATCGACCTGGAGACCTACGCCCTGCAGGGGGTGAAGCAGCTCTGGGCGCAGAAGGCCACGGTGGAAAAGGGGGCCCGAGGCGGGCGGCCGATCGACTTCCTGGGCCTGCTCCCGTCCCGCTTCCAGAGCAACTCGCCAAGGCAGCGGGAGAACCTCACCGGTCTCCTGCGCGAACAGGGCGCGCGGATCATGTTTCCGGGCCAGGGCGTGCTCACCCAGCGCCAGGGATACGCTGAAGCGCTCGATGTTCGCCAGCCGGTCTGGAAGCTGAAGAAGACCGCCGCTCAGGAGGCCGGGCGGGAGATCCGCCGGGTGCTCGCCACCATCCAGTCGCGCCTCGACGTCGTTCCCGCTTGAGCCCATGTCCCAGTCCGGTTTTCTCGACACCTTCGCCGATCTCAGCGCCGCACTCGGCGCCGCCGCCGATACGGTCATGAGCCTGCCGCTGGACCTCGTCGAGGAGGACCCCGCCAATCCTCGGCAAGCCTTCGACGCAGCCGAGCTGGCGGCTTTGGCCGAAACCCTGAAGGCGCGGGGGCTCAAGCAGCCCATCGTCGTCCGGCCCGCCAATGCGGAGGGGCGCTACGTGATACGCTACGGGGCCCGGCGTTTTCGCGCCGCACGCCTTGCGGGCTTCAGCGAGATCCGCGCTGTGATCGAGGCCGGCGATGTCGACGAGGCCGACGCGCTCACGGACCAGCTGATCGAGAACGAGCAGCGCGCGGCCCTTACGACCGCCGACATGGCCCAGGCGGTCGCGCGCCTGTTGGCCCTCGGCCAGAGCCAGGCGGAGATCGCCCGGCGGCTCGGCCGCGGCAAAGACCTGATCGCGATCTACGCCGCCGTGCCGCAGATGCCGGCCGACCTCCAAAGGTTGGGCGACGTCCTCGGCGCCAGGACGCTGTACGAACTCTGGGGGGCATGGAAGGCCGACGCCAGCAGGACCCAGGCTTGGCTCGCCGGGCGCGATCCCGGACAGGTCACCCAGGCGGCCGCGCGCGCCTTCGCGGGGACCCTCAAGCCCGCCCGCACGGCCAAGCCCCGCGTCTCGGACACCGCATCGCCGGCACCGTTCGACGCCGCTCAGTCCAGGGTCGCCGAGGCTCCAAGCGAGGAGCCCTCCCACCAGGTGAATACCGTCGCAGCGCCGCTCGTGCGGGTCCTCGTCGGCGCGCGGGCGGGGCGATTGGCGCTCGACCGCTCAAGCACGGCCGACGGTGTCTGGGTGGTGTTCGACGGCGCGGCCGAGCTCGTCCCTGCGTCCAAGGTGAAGATCCTGGCTGTGGAGGCGGACCGCTGAAGGGGCAGGGGAGGGCGAGGCTGACGCGAGCGCCCAACGGGCGGGACGCAAGGAGTCTCCCATGTCGCTGAACGCCATCGTCGCCGCCCTGGGCGGCGACCTCTACGCACGGGGGCTGCGGGCCAACATCCCCGCGCCCGGGCATAGCGCCCATGACCGGTCTGTCTCGTTGCGTCTGGTGGATGGGCGGGTGCTCGTCCACGCCTTCAATGGGGCCGACTGGCGCGAGATCCTCGACGACTTGAGGGCGCGCAACCTCATCGACGACCTGAATCGGCCGACCGCGGGCGGGGCCTCGGGGGCGGTGCGCCCAGGCCGCCCAGAGCCATCGGACCGCGACCGGATCGAGGCCGCCCAGCGCCTCTGGGAGGAGGCGCGCCCGATCGATGGCACGCTCTCCGCCCGGCACCTCCAGCTCCGTCAGGTCAAACGCGACCCCCCGGGGCCGGAGGCGCTGCGGCATCATCCCGCCGCGCCGATCTCGGCGTACCGTCGCCGCTCGCCGACCCGGCCCGCGCTGCTCGCGGGGATCCGAAACCCCAATGGCGAGCTGACGGCCGTCGAGATCACCTACCTAGACGCCGATGGACAGCGGACGCGCCGGCTGCGCCTGCCGCGCAAGACGATCGGGGTGATCCAACCGAGCTCGGCCGTTCGGCTGGACGCCGTAGCGAGCGACCTGCTCGTTGGCGAAGGCGTCTTCACCGTCCTGTCGGCCACCGAACGCTTCGGCCGGCCCGGCTGGGCTCTGATGTCGACGCGCAACCTGCGCTCCTGGCGCGCCCCGCAGGGCGTGCGCAGCGTCTGGATCGCCGCCGATCGCGGCAAGGATGGCGAGCGCTCGGCGCGGGAGCTCGCCGAAGCGCTCCGGAGCTCGACGATCGAGGCTCGCATCCTGCTGCCGCCCCGACCCCACGGGGACTGGAACGACCTCGCCCAGGCCGCGGCGAACGGGCGGGCCCGGCGCCACAAAGCAGAAGGGTAGGGCAGGGGAGGGTGCGCCCAAGGGCAGGATGGCCCTCGCCCACGGCGCTGGATACCCGACCCATGACCGACGTCGTCACCCCCACGCCCGCCGCCAGCCAGGTTCACGTGCCGCTCCAGGACCTGGCGCTCGCGCCGGAGAACATCCGCTTCAAGACGCCCGCCGACGAAGGCGTCCCGCAACTGGCCGACACCATCGCCGCGGCCAACGTCGTCATTCCGCTGGCGGTCCGCCCCGGCCGCAAGGGCGAGAAGCCCTTCATGGTGCTGGACGGCCGCCGCCGCCTCTTCGCGCTGCAGCTCCTGCTGGAGACCGGCCGGGTCGACGGATCGTTCCCCGTGAAGTGCGAGCTCTTCGAGACGCGGGAGAGCCAGGCGGCTGCGGCCATGCTCACCAATGTCGAGCGGGCGCCCGTCCACATGGCCGACGTCATCGAAGCCATCGGCAAGATGCGTCGCAAGAAGATGGACACCGCCGCGATCGCCGGCGCGCTCGGCTACGACGAGCTGGAGATCAAGCGGCTTGAGGCGCTCGCCCATGTTCACGGCGATGTTCTGAAGGCGTACCGAAGGGGCGCTTTGACGTTGAAGCAGGTTCGCCTGTTCGCCCGCCTGCCCGACCGCAAGGCCCAGGGCGAGCTCGCCGCCACGGCCCTGCAGGGCTACTTCCACGAATACCAGCTGCATCAGGCGCTGGCCGCCGATCGGGTCACGAGCGAGGACGAGCGGTTCGCCTTGGTGGGGCTCGACCGGTATACGGCCGCGGGGGGGCGGGTCGAGACCGACCTCTTCGGCGAGATGCCCGAACGGCTGCTCGATCCGGAGACGCTGCAGGACCTTTGGCGCGGGCGGGCGCAGCCGCTCGTGGACGCCTTCAAGGCCGCTGGGCTGGCGGTCTACATCGGCCGCGACACCGGCTACCGTGCGCCGGAGGGCTTCGAGACGCTGCCCTATGTCTACCCGGGCGACTTGGACGAGGCGACCAAGGCGCGGCTCGCCGCGGCGCGCCGGGCGGCCGCCGAGACCCTCGCCGCGCTCGACGAAGAGGACCTGGCCGGCGATGAGGCGCCCGCGAAGATCCTGCCGGCCCTGATGGCGAAGATGGAGGTGGCCGCCGCGCCGCTGAAGCGCCTGACGCTCGGTGCGGTCTTGCTGGCGCCGGACCGCGCCGTCGGGGTCAAGGCCGAGTTCTTCGGCGCGCCGGCGGCGATCGACGAGGCGCAAGAGGACGAGGCGCAGGAGGCCGAGGACCAGGCGGAGGCCGGCGCCCCCTACGAGCCGGACATCGAGGTGCCGGTGATCGAGGTTGAGGTGGACGGCGCAAGCCACGCGCTGCATGAGACCCGGACCGACGTGGCCACCCGGGGCTTGATCCGGGACCTCGCCGACAACCCGGGCGCCGCCCTCGTCGCCCTGATCGCGCAGCTCTTCAAGCACCTTGCGCTTCATGGCCCGGTCTATCAGGGCGAGTCGGCGCTGGTGATTTCCGCCACCGGCTATCGGCGGGGGCAGACGCCTGCGATCCCCGCCCTCGACGGCGAGGTGCGGAGCCGGCTCGACCAGCGCCGCGCCGCCTATCTGGCGTCCAACCTTCGCCCGATCGCCTGGGTGGAGAGCCTGCCGCACGGCGAGCGCATGGCCCTCCTGGCGGAGCTGGTGGCCATCAGCCTCAATGTTCGGGAGGAGCGGACGACCAGCCTGCGCCGGTCCGCGCGGGCCGAGGCGGCCGAGATCGCCGAGCTCTGCGGGGCGGACATCGCGGCGCACTGGACGCCGGACAACGACTACCTCTCCGTCCACCCCAAGAAGCAGCTGCTCTCGCTTCTGGACGACATGGGCGTCGACGACCCGCGGGTGAAGACGCTGAAGAAGGAGGAGCTGGTCGCCTTCGTGGCCGAGGCCGCCGCCGAGCGGCAGTGGGCCCCCTCGGTGCTCTCCTGGAACGCCGCGCCGCCGAGCGACGACGTCCCGGACGCGGAAGCGGCGAGTGATTCCGACGCGCCCGAGGATCGGCCTGGGGACGGGCTGCCGGAGCAGGCGGCGGCCTGATGCGCTGAGCGCCCCTGAGCGCCCCACCGGCCCCGCCGGTGGGGCGTCTTGCTTTGGCGCTCGCCGATCTGACGGAAAGGGGAAGGGGAGGGAAGGCGGCCGGCGAGCCCGCGGGAGAGGAGGGAGGCGCCCTCCGCCGCGGGCGATCAGGACCTCCCAAATGAACGCCCCCCTTCCGCTCTTCGGCGCCGCTCCCGCCGGCGACAAGGCCGCCAACACCCTGGCCGCGGCGCGCGCGCTGGCTCCTCAGCTCAACCGGTCCCGAGCCCTGGACCGCCGACTGCTCGCCGCGACCCTGACCACGTCGTTCGGCGGCTCCGACACCGACGGCGCCTGGCTCTGGCGCGACGCCTATGACGCGGTGGAAGCCGCGCTGGTCCTGCAGCTTCGCCGGCTGGCCCCGCAGCTCGCCCGGCTGGAGGACGCGCCAGCCGAGATCATCGCCCTGCTCAGCGATCTCAGCGCGCTCACCCTGACCCATTCGCGGCGCAGCGAAGAGCAGGTGGCGCTCGACCAGTTCTCATCGCCGCCGGCGCTCGCGGCGATGGCCGTGGCCGCCGCCCAGGTGCGGCCGGGCGACCGCGTGCTCGAGCCCTCGGCGGGCACCGGACTGATGGCGGTCATCGCAGAAGCCTGCGGCGCGCACCTGACGCTCAACGAGCTCGCGCCGCATCGCGCGGCCCTGCTCGAAGGGCTGTTCCCGGACGCCGCGCCGACGCGGCACGACGCGGTGCATTTGAAGGACCTCCTGCCGCTCGCCGGCAGCTTCGACGCCGCCCTCGTCAATCCGCCGTTCCAGCACCTGGAGCGGCATCTGCACGCCGCCCTCGATTGCCTGGCGACCGGCGGCCGGCTCGCCGCCATCGTGCCAGCGCGCCTGTTCGAGGACCGGGCCGCCTTGCAGGCGCTGCAGGGCCGCGGCGACCTCGTGGCGGCCGTCGCCTTTCCTCCGCTGGCCTTCGCCAAGCATGGCACGTCGGTCGAGGTGGGCCTGCTGGTGCTCGACCGGGCCGACGCGGCCGGCGCACAAAGAGTCGAGGTGCGGTCCGTCGACACCTTGGCGGAGGCGGCCGAGGTCGTGACGGCGCTCGCCCCACGGCTGACCGCCAAGCCCAGGACCTTCCGCGCCGCCGCCGCCCCGGCCTTCCTGGCGCCCCGGGCCCGAGCGATGGCCGGTGCCGCGAACCGGCTCAGTTTCCTCAGCGGCAGCGCCCCGGTGGCTTACGCCACGATCCCGTGGCGTGGCCCCGGACGCGATGTCGGCCTCTATCAGGCCTACCAGGTGAGCCGGCTCGAAGCGGCCGGCGCCCAGCCGCACCCGTCGCCCCTGGTGGAATCGGCGGCCATGGCTTCGGTCGCCCCGCCGGCGCCGAGCTACCGGCCCGTCCTGCCCCCGCCGGTCGTCACGGAGGGCTTGATCTCCGACGCCCAGCTGGAAACCGTCATCTACGCCGGGGAGGCGCACGCGCGTCTCCTGCCCGGCTGGTGGACCTTGACCGAGGCGCCCCATCAGTTGGCGCTGGCGCGGGAAGACGTTCCCGGCGCCTTCCAACTGCGCTGCGGCTTCATGCTCGGCGACGGCACCGGCTGCGGCAAGGGGCGGCAGGCCGCCGCGGTCATCGCCGACAACATGGCGCAGGGACGGCTTCGTGCGCTGTGGATCTCCAAGAACGACCACTTGCTGGAGGACGCGCGCCGCGACTGGTCGGCGATCGGCGGCGCAGCGCGCGAGATCGTTCCGCAGAGCGCGTGGAAACAGGGCGACGCCATTCGCCTCGACCGCGGCGTGCTCTTCACGACCTACGCCACGCTCCGCCAGCCCGGCCGCGGCGACAAGCCCTCGCGCCTCGAGCAGATCATCGCGTGGCTCGGCGAGGACTTCGACGGCGTCATCGTGTTCGACGAGGGGCACGCCATGGCCAACGCCGCCGGCGGCGGCAAGGGGGCGCGGGGCCCGAAGAAGGCCTCGCTCCAGGGCATGGCCGGTCTGGCGCTGCAGAACCGCCTGCCGCTGGCGCGCGTGATGTATGTCAGCGCCACCGGCGCCACGACGCCGGAGAACCTCGCCTACGCCGCGCGGCTCGGCCTGTGGGGCGGCGCGGCCGCGCCGTTCCCCACCCGGGACGCCTTCATGGACGCGGTGGAGAAGGGCGGCGTGGCCGTCATGGAGCTGATCGCGCGCGAGCTGAAGGCGCTTGGCCTCTACATCGCCCGCTCCCTGTCGTTCGAAGGCGTGGAGTACGAGGCGGTGCGCCATGCGCTCACCCCGCAGGACATCGAGATCTGGAACGCGTGGGCCGAAGCCTACCAGGTGATCCATCAGAACCTGCGTGCGGCGCTCGAGGCGGTCGGCGTCACCGAGGATGGCAAGCCGAAGAGCGGCCAGGCCGCCTCGGCGGTGATGTCCGCTTTCGAGGGCGCGAAGCTGCGTTTCTTCGGCGCGCTGTTGTCCGGTCTGAAGGCGCCAACCCTGATCGCCTCGATCCGCGACGACCTCGCCCACGGGCGCTCGGCCGTGGTGCAGATCGTGTCCACCCATGAGGCGGTGATGGAACGGCGGCTGGCCGAGATCCCGCCGGAGGAGTGGAACAACCTCGCCGTGGACCTGACGCCGAAGGATCAGGCGCTGGACTACCTCAAGGGGGCCTTCCCGGTGACCGCCATGGAAAGCATCGAGGACGAGGACGGCGCCGTCACGCTGCGGCCGCTGATCGTCGACGGCCGGCCGGTGCTCAGCCAGGAGGCGCTGCGCCTGCGCGAAGCCCTGATCACCGAACTTGCCTGCCTGCCGGCGGTCCCTGGCGTGCTGGACGCTTTGCTCGACGCCTTCGGACCCGACCAGGTCGCGGAAATCACCGGACGGTCCCGGCGGGTCGTCGCCCGTGACGGCCGTCGCGTGGTCGAGCGCCGCAGCGCCTCGGCCGCCCGCGCCGAGACGGACGCCTTCATGACCGGCCGCAAGCGCATCCTGGTGTTCTCCGACGCCGGCGGTACGGGTCGGAGCTACCACGCGGACCTGAACTGCGGGAACACGGAGCGTCGCCGCCACTATCTGGTCGAGCCGGGCTGGCGAGCCGACGTGGCCATCCAGGGACTCGGCCGCTCGCACCGCACCAACCAGGCGAGCGCCCCGCTCTTCTGTCCGGTGACCACGGACATCCACGGCGAGAAGCGCTTCACCTCGACCATCTCGCGACGGCTGGACAGCCTGGGCGCCCTGACCAAGGGCGAGCGGCGCACGGCCGGACAGGGGCTCTTCCGCGCCGAGGACAACCTGGAAAGCCCGTGGGCCCGGCGCGCGCTGCAGGCCTTCTATGTGGCGCTGCATTGGGGCGACGTGGCGGCCATGGACCGGGAGACGTTCGAGGCCAAGACCGGCCTGCACCTGCTGGACGCCGAGGGCGGGTTGAAGGCGCCTGAGGACCTTCCGCCGATGAACACCTTCCTGAACCGCATGCTGGCGCTCAGAATCGAGGATCAGAACGCCCTGTTCGAAGCCTTCGAGTCGCTGCTCGCCGGCATTCTCGAGCGGGCTGCGGCGGCGGGCGCCCTTGACCGGGGCCTGGAGGACATCGACGCCGACGACGTCAGCCTCCTGGCCGAGGAGGTCGTCCGCACCGACGCCACAACCGGCGCGGAGACCAAGCTCGTGACCTTCGCGATCCGCACGCGGCGGGAGTTGGCCAGCGCGGACGACGCCCGGCGCGGCCAGGACGAAGCGGCGCTTCGTTACGCCGTCAACGCCAAGTCCGGCCGCGCCGCCCTCGTCGTGCAAGGCCTGACGACGACCGACGATCAAGATCGCCTGGTGCCCGCGGTGCGGCTCATCCGGCCAGAGAAGCGGTCGCTGCTCACGCGGAAAACATTTGAGGAGTCCGCCTGGGAGGACACGGATGAAAGCCGCTGGCGCGAGGCGTGGGAGGCTGAGCTGGCCGAGGCCGATCCCTGGCGCACGCGGGAGCTGATCCTCGCCACCGGCCTGCTGTTGCCGGTGTGGAGCAGCCTTCCCGACCAGCGCACCTATGTCCGCCGCCTCAAGGCGCCGGACGGCCGCCGCTGGCTCGGACGCGTCCTCGAGCCAAGCGACGCGGCCAAGTTGAAAGTGGCGCTTGGGCTCAGCGACGTGGCGACGGCCGTGGGCGATGGCGCCAGCGCGGCGCACTTGGTCTTGCGCGAGAACACCTCGATCGCCTTGGCGGGCGGGTTCTGGCTGCGCCGGGCGAAGGTGATGGACCGGTTTCGGCTGGAGGTCGTAGGCGCCGCCCCGCAGCGCTCCGCCTTCCAGGCCCTCGGCTGCTTCGTGGAGATCATCGCCTACACCCCCAGGGTCTTTGTCCCGGTCGACAAGCCGGAGGTGCTGACGGCGGTGCTCGGCAAGTGGCCGCCGCAGACCCTGCTCAGCGCCGCCGCCTGATCGGGCCGCGCCGAGTTTGGTCAAACAAACATCCCGTGGGACGTCACGCCGGGACGGCGCGGGAACCAGATCCCGCGCTCGCGGTTCATCGGTGCGGCGGCGCCTTCACTTGCGGCCGGCGCCGCCAACGACCCGCCCCCGGTCTGACCCGCCGGGGGTTTTTCGTGGGTGGAGCGCGAAAGGGAAGGGGAGGGCCCGGGTGGGCGAGCGCGGGCGGTCCCGCGCGGACCTGCAGGAGCTCTCCCATGACCAATCCCCTCGAACCCCTGATGGCCGACATCATCGGGCGCATCGAACGCGGCGTGCCCCCGTGGCGTCAGCCGTGGGCCAGCGGCGGCGAGCCCAGCCTGCCGCGGCGTGCGGACGGCGAGCCCTTCAGCGGCAGCAACGCCTGGCTCCTGGCCTTCGTCGGCGCTGAGCGCGGCTACGCCTCGCCCTATTGGTTCACCTTCCGCCAGGCCCTGAGCCTCGAAGCGCCGGTGCGTAAGGGCGAGCGAGGAACGCCGGCGGTGCTCTATAAGACCCGTGTGGTGGAGCCAGAGGGCGGCCCGGTCGAGTCGAGCGGCGAGGATGCGGCGCGCGTTCTTCGCTACCTTCGCGGCTACACCGTCTTCAACGCCGAGCAGCTCTGCGACTGCCCGAGCCGCTATCTGGCCGCTCCGGCCGTGGACCCGGCAATCCGAAGCGCGACGATGAACCGCGTGCTCGACGCCGTCCCGGCGACGGTCGAGCTCGGCGGCGGCATGGCCGCCTATCTCCGCGACCGCGACGTCATCCGACTGCCCGCCCCAGAAGCCTTCGACAGCGTCGACGACTTCCTGTCGACCAAGGCTCACGAGCAGCTGCACTGGTCCGGCGCGGCCCATCGCCTGAACCGCGCCTTCGGCCAACGGTTCGGCGACGCGGCCTATGCTTTCGAGGAGCTCGTGGCCGAGATCGGCGCCGCCGCGCTCGGCCTGCGGATCGGGCTGCGGCCGCAGCTTCTCGACAGCCATGCGGCCTATCTGGCGCATTGGGCTGGCCTGCTTCGCGAGCGCCCTGGCGCGCTGCTGGAGGCCTCGGGCCACGCCCAGAAGGCTGTGGACTACCTGCTCGCGTTCAGCACGCCCGAGGCGGTCCAGGCGGCGGCCTGAGGAGGGGAAAGGAAGGGAGGGGAGAGGCGCGCTCACTTCGGGGCGCGGACACGAAGAAGGCCTCTCCCCATGTTCGAGCATTGGACCGACGAACGCGTCGATCGGCTGAAGTCCCTCTGGAAGGACGGGCTCAGCGCCTCACAGGTGGCCCGGGCGCTCGGCGGCGTCACGCGCAACGCCGTGATCGGCAAGCTCCATCGCCTGAAACTTACCGGGTCCAGGCCCGCGACGACACGGCCGCGGCGGACGGCCGCGATCCGGCCGGCGCGCCCGACAGGGCGGCGCATGCGGGCTCGCCCAGCTTGCGCGCCGGCGCCGATCGTGGTGGCGGCGCCGGAAGGACCTGGCCTCTTCCGCTCCTTCGCGGAGCTCAAGCCGCGGTGCTGCAAGTGGCCGATCGGGGATCCGCTCGAGGGCGACTTCAGCTTTTGCGGTCGACCCACGGACGGCCGGCCCTACTGCGCCGGCCACCATCAGGCGGCGCACCCGCCGCGCAAGGCGCCGCCGATCTCGGCGGATCCCCTGGTCCGCCGGGCTCTGGCCGGCGAACGGGTCTGAGGAGGCGGCGATGGGATGGACCTATGCCTTTCAGCGCCCCGCCGACCCCAAGGCTCACCTCGACGCACGCCTGACCTGGTCGGATGGGCGTGGCGCCCGGCGAGTGCTGGACTCGGCCATCGTTCGACTACGGGTCTACTACGCAGCGGTCGAGCATATCGCCCCGGACGGGGACCGGCAGGTCTGGGCCGCCGTCTTCCTCGTGGATTTCCGCCGCAGGGCGGACGGTCTGGCGTTCGGCTACAAGGACATGACCGAGCACATGGGGCCCGTGGAGAGCGACTGCCCCGAGCGCATCCTGCGCCGCCTCACCCCGCTCAGCGATGCGGAGGACCCGCAAGGTTGGGCCCGCGCCTGGCGCGAGCGGTGCTGGGCGTCCATCAACGCCCGGCGGTCGCTTCGCCTCTACGACGGCGCGCTTGTGCGCACGCGCGCGCCGTACGCGCTCCCGAGCGGCGACTGCGATCGCTTCACGGCCGTGCGGGCCGGCCGGTCCTGGCGATTTCGCGCCGGCACGGACGGTCGGCTCTACCGCCTGCGCGGCTACCAGACACTGATCGCGTCCGTCGGCGAGGCGCCTCCTCCAGAGGGTTCAGCGCCTTCAACCTTCGCTGTCCAAGGGAGCCGTTCATGACGGCGCCCGAACCCTCGGCGCTGGCCGAGGCCCAGGCGCGCTTCGCCGGCGCAGGGCCGGCGGCGCTGCCCTTCGCGCGCGCCCCAAGGCTGGACAGCCTGCCTGAGGGCGAGACCCTGACGCTCCTCCTGCGTCGTTCGGGGGCCGCCCATCCGGAGGTGCTGAGCGAAGCGCTGCTCGCGCGATTCGGCTGCATCGCCCGCGTGCTGGGCGCCACGCTGCCTGAGCTCCTGCAGGTCGTGCCGGCCGACGTGGCCCTCGATCTCCAACTGCTGCAGGAAGCGACCCGGCGCGTCCTGGAATTTCCAATCCTGCGCCGCCCTCTGCTGGCGTGTTTCTCGGCGGTGGAGACCTACCTCCGGCACCGAATGGCGGGGCTCGCGCGGGAGGAGTTCCGGGTGCTGTTCCTCGATCGGGCCAACCAGCTGATCGCCGACGAGCTGATGGGAGAGGGGACGGTCGATCATGCGCCCGTCTATCCTCGGGAGGTCGTCCGCCGCGCCCTGGAGCTGAACGCCAGCGCCTGCTGCCTCGCCCATAATCATCCGACCGGGAACCCATCGCCGTCGCAGGCCGACATCGCCGTCACGCGCCAAGTGGTCGAGGCGGCGCGGGCCCTGAACATCGCGGTCCACGACCACTTCCTGGTGGCGGGCGACGTGGTCGTCAGCTTCCGCGCCCAAGGGCTGATGTAGCCGAGACGGCGGCGCCGTTCAGCCGATGACGATCGGCTCGAGGGCGGCGAGCCGATGCCTTGCGGGCGTGACCTCGCGCCAGCGCCCGTCGGGATCCTGTTCGAGCACCTCGATGGGCCGGCCCCGCACCTGCGCCACGGAGACCACGGCGATCGCCGCGCCGACGGCCTGGGACCGGTCGGCGAAGGCCCCGATGCGGCGCCTTGCGCAGCGAAGCGTCCAGTGACGCTCCCGGGGAACGAGGAAGTAGCGGACCTTCGCCATGCGGCTGCTCCGGGTGGCCTCGAGCACTATAATCCACATTCAACCTACCGCGGGCAAGCCGGGTTGCAGCGGCACGCCTGCAAGGAGCTTGAGCTTCGGTGGCGCGGCGGCCGCTTGCGACCTAGCTAGCGCGCATGGACGACGCAGACCTCCAGGTGCGGCCGGTGACGGAGGCGACCTGGGCCGACCTCGAGCGGCTTTTCGAAGGCCGCGGTGGGCCCAAGTACTGCTGGTGCATGGCCTGGCGGCCCATGGAGAACCGCGCCTCGGCCCGCCCCGAGGCGCGCAAGTCGGCGCTGCGCGCGCGGGTCGCGGCCGGAACGCCGATCGGCCTCATCGGCTATCTCGCCGGTGAGCCCGTCGCCTGGTGCTCGGTCGGGCCACGGGAGAGCTTCACCCGATTGCGGCCCGATCAGGACGGCGCCGAGCCTGGCGTCTGGTCGGTGACCTGCTTCTTCATCCGGCGCGATCATCGCGGCCGCGGCCTCACCGGCCGGCTGCTCGAGGCGGCGGCCGACTATGCCCGCGCGCACGGCGGGCGCATCCTCGAGGCCTATCCGGTCGATCCGGAGTCTCCCAGCTATCGATTCATGGGCTTTCGGGCGCTCTACGCGACCCACGGCTTCGAGGCGGTGGGCCGGGCCGGGTCCCGGCGCCACGTGGTCCGGCGGAGGCTTCGGGCGGAGGCCGGCCGAGGAAAGGCGGCGCCCTGAAGCGGGCCGTCGGCCGGGATCATCGGTGAGGCCGGGTCGCCGCGCCGGTCGAGACTGGACCTTGCCCCAAGGCCGGCGGGCTTCAAGGGCGGCCCTTCGGGCCGTCGCCGGCGATCCGCTGGCGCGGCCCCTTGAGGCCCGCCAGCCCCGGGGCCCGGGCGGTCCAGAGGCGCGGCCAGGAAGCCGGCCTCCCGGAGCTTCTCCGGCGTCCCGAAAGGCCCGATCATGTCCCTTCTCCTCACCCCCGACCTCACCACCTTCGACGGCGTCTGCGCGGCGGCCCACGACGGCCGCGACCATCCCGAGCGCGAAGCCCTGGAGCAGCTCGGCGAGGCGCTGATGACCGAAACCCTCGACGTGATCGTCGACACCGCCCTGGAAGATTTTCAGACGACCATCGCCGAAGGCCTCATCGGGGCCTTCCAGTCGATCGCGCTGCGGCTCCAGCGCGAGTGCGACCGCGCGGCCGACGAGGTGAAGCGGCTCACCCGCGATTTCGACGGCTCGGAGATCGCCGACGTCGAACTGCAGGACGCCACGCGCAAAGCCCATGCAGCCGAAGCCGCCGTCCAGGCCGTGGAGCTGATCCGCGACCGGGCGAGCGACACCTACACCCTGGTCACGGGCGAGATCTGGTCCCCCTGGCGCGGCAGCGTGCGCCGGACCGCTTCGACCGCAGCCCAGATCGACGCGCGCGAGGCGCTGCGGGCCAAGCGCGCCCGCGCCCAGGCCGCCGTCGAGCCGGGCGCCCAGGTGGTGGCGTTCCGCGGCTCGCCCAAGGCCGACACCCAGGTCGACGCCGGCCGCATCTTCGACGCCCTCAATTGGGCGCTTGGCAAATGGCCGCAGATGAAGCTCGCCACCACGAGCCTGAACGGGGCCGAACGGCTGGCCATGCAATGGGCCCGGCAGAAGGGCGTCGACCACATCGCCGCCAAGCCGGACTTCGACCAGTTCCGCACCGCCGCGCCGTTCCGGGCCAACGACGACATGCTCGCCCTGGAGCCGGTCGTGGTGCTGACCCTGGCCAACAGCCTGGATGCGGGCCGGGCCGGCGAGCTCAAGCCCTTCGGCCCGGCGCTCAACCTCGGACAGAAAGCCGTGGAGCTCGGCGTGCGCCATGTGGCGATCAGCGGACGCCGAGCGGGATAGGCGCAGCGCGGCGGCTCGGGCGAGCCGCCGCTTC
>NZ_JBKBUH010000009.1:0-25382 GCF_046290725.1 Phenylobacterium sp. | reverse complement strand
AGTGCGGCGGCTCGGGCGAGCCGCCGCTTCCCCCACCCGGAGGGATGGGGGAGGGCGGGCCGGGGCGGACCTTCAGGGAGCCCGCCCGATGGATGTTTCCGATCCTCACACCTTAGCCGCCGGCCGGCGGACGCACCGCAGCCAGCGCTGGCGCGACCGGCGCGCGCTCTTCGTGTCGGACGCCTCGGTCATCGATCCCGCCGCCTTCGCCGTGGACGTGATCGCGCCCTCGGCGGCGCGGGCCTTCGTCGTCCAGCACCATTACGCCGGCAGCTTTCCCGCCGCGCGGCTGAGCCTCGGCCTCTTCGGTCCCGGCCCAGGCGGACGCTCCCAGCTCGTGGGCGTGGCGACCTTCTCGACGCCGATCAACGAGCGCTGCGTGGCGCGCCACACCGGTCTCGCCGAGCCGCGGGCGGGCGCCGACCTTGGCCGCTTCGTCCTGCTCGACACCGTGGCCGGCAATGGCGAGACCTGGTTCCTCGCGCGCGCCTTCCGCCTGCTGCGCCAGGAGAAGCCGGGGATCGAGGCGGTGATCGCCTATTCCGACCCGGCGTTCCGCGTCGGGCCCGACGGGCGGCTCGTAAGCCCCGGCCATATCGGCGCCATCTATCGCGACTTCGGCCGCGGGCTCGCCTACCGCGGGCAGGCCCGGCCCCGTATCCTGCATGTCACCCCGGATGGCTGGGTCTTCTCGGCCCGGGCCGCCTCGAAGATTCGCGGCGGCGAGCGCGGTAGCGGCTATGCCGTCGACGAGCTGGTGCGCCGCGGCGCCCCAGCGCCTGCGGGCCATGACCTCCGCAGCTGGTACGAGGGGCTTGTGGCGAGCGGCTTCCTGCGGCCGCGGCGCCATCCGGGCAACCACGTCTACGCCTTCGCCCTGACGATGCGCGCACGTCTGGCCGGCCGGCCCCTGCCGTCCCACCCGCCGCCCTCGAATCGCGAGCGGGCCATGGGCCTCGATGCAGGGCCTTAGGCGCTGCAAAGGCCTGACCCTCGCGCTGCCCCTGCGCGCTGGCCTCGGGCGGAGCCGTGACGACCTGGAGGCTGTCTCGGTCCTCGCCTCTTCGCGGGGCCGGATCCGGGCCCCGCATAAGGGCCCACAACCCGGCGCGATCCCTTGCCCCGGGTTGGCGGCGCTGCGGTCCAGACACGCGGCGCGGCGGGCCGCGCCCGATCGGGTGGCGGCGGGCGGTGGGCGCCTGGCGCCGGAGACGAGGCATCGGTGACTCCGGCGGCTTCAGGCCTGGACCGTCAGTCAGGGCCCGCAGGAACGCCGCTCTCCATCACGATCCCTGACCGGGGCCGGGCCGGCGCAAAAGCCGACCTCGCGGGGCGCGAGGCGCAGCCGCGCGGACCCTCCGGCCTTCCGCGCCCGTCTCTGCGGCGGGCTTGTGCAGGCCGGTTTCCACGGGGCTGCGGGCTTTCGTCCGGCCCTGGGGGCCCCCGGTCTCCTGGGGACGTGATCGCGGCGATGTCCGCGAGCCGGTCAGACGGGTCTGGCCGGTCGAGCCTCTAGGAGCCACCCCATGAACCTCGTCGTCCTCACCGGCCGCATCGGCGCCCAACCGGAGATCCGCACCCTCAATTCCGGCGACAAGGTCGCCAACTTCAGCCTCGCGACCGAGGAACGCTGGCGCGACCGCCAGTCCGGGGAGAAGAAGTCCCGCACCACCTGGCACCGGGTGGTTACCTACGCCCCGGGCACGGTCAAGTTCCTGGAGGAGTACGTGGCCAAGGGCGACCTGATCCAGGTGGTCGGCATGCTCCGCAACGAGGCCTGGGAAGACGTCCAGGGCCAGAAGCGCCAGGCCACCAAGATCGCCGTCACCGGCGCCGGACATAGGGTCGAGAAGCTGGCGAGCCCCCGCGACGGGGCCGCCCAGGACGAGGCGGCGCCGGAGCCGGACCTCGACGACGAGATCCCGTTCTGAGGCTTAGGCGGGCCCGTCCGGTACGCCGGGCGGGCCTTGCCGCCGGAGGCCATGTTCCGTAAGATGTGGATGTTACGGAGAACTGCCGATGTCCATCACCGCCCCGGCCAGCGAGGTCCAGAAGAACTTCGGCTCCTTCCACGACCGTGCGCTGAACGAACCGGTTCGCGTCACCAAGTATGGCCGCGAGACCGTCTACATTGTGTCGGCTGAGACTTTCCACCGGCTAAAGCAGAGCGAACGCATCGCGCTAGCCTCGGAGGACCTCTCCGACGCCGAGATCGCGGCCATCGAATCGGCGGAGATCCCGGCCGAGCACCGCTACAGCCTGAAGGACACCGACTAGGCCGTGGCGCTGCCGACGCCGGCGCCGGGCCTCGTCATCTCTTACGCCTATCTGTGGCGCGACCAGGCCGGGGCTGGCGCGGAGGAGGGCCGTAAGGACCGGCCCTGCGCCATCGTGCTGACCACGCGCGACGATGAGGGCGACACTGTCGTCTATGTCGCGCCCATCACTCATTCGCCGCCGGAGGGCGACCACACCGCCGTGGCGCTGCCGCCGGGCGTCAAGCGCCGGCTCGGCCTCGATGCGGCGGCCTCGTGGATTATCACCCGCGAGCTCAATCGCTTCGTCTGGCCAGGCTACGACCTGCGGCCTGTCTCGCGCGACAAGCCCGACGTCTTCGCGTGGGGCTTCCTGCCGGTCGAGCTTCTGGAGGCCGTGAAGCGGGCGGTGGCGGCTCACCAGCGGGCCAAGCGGCTTCGGGCGGTCGATCGCGGCTGAATCGGAGCCCGCGCGGAATCGGCCCAGCCTCGGCCCCCGGAGGATCGCCGATGCCGAACCAGACCGATGTGGGCGCCGCTTTCGCCGCGGCCCTGGCGCGGGCCGAGCACCATCGGCGCCGCTCGCCGCGCAAGGTGCGGGTCCGCCTGCTCACCCAATGGGGCGAAGGCGAGGGGCTGACGGTGCAGGCGCGGATCGCCGGCCGCGGCGAAGCGGAGATCCTGGCGCAGGAAGGCCTCGGGGTGCGGGTCATCCCCTGGGCCGAGCTCGACCAGCGCGCCGGCGAGCTTCCCGCCCTGGTGGACGCGGCGGTGGAGGAGATCGAAGCCGCGGCCGCCGCCGCGCCTGTTCCCGCGCGGCCGAGCCATGTCGAGGACAGCGTGGACTGGGAGGCCTACGAGACGATCGCCGAGGCCGCCTACGCGCAGGTGCTGGCCGAGATGCGGCCGCTGACGGAGCGAGCGCCGGCCTCGCTGTCGCGCGCGGTCGCGCTGGAAGCGGTGTTCCTTGGCCTGATGAAGGCGGCGGCGCTGGCCAGCGTCGGCGCCGGCATGGGCAAGGACGAGGCGCGCGAGATGCTTGAGGACGCCGTGGCCGAGCTCTTGGGGCGCCTGGCCGAAGGACATCGCGCGAGCCTTTCGCCCCGGCTGGACGCCTAGCGCGACGGCGCCAAGCCCACGCCGTAGTGCTCGGCCAAGAGATAGAAGCCATCCTCGCCCTCGAGGTCTTCGCTCGCTGCATCGAGCGTCAGCGCTCCGGCGGCGCGCTCGAAGATGGCGTAGCAGACCTCCGCGTCGTCGTGGCGGGCGGTGTAGGCAATCCCCTGGGCCTGGAGCGGATGGTCATGGAGCGCCGCCGACCAGGCCTGGGGCGCGTCATAGGGCAGCCCGCCGTGGATCACCTCGGCGGTGGCGCCCAGGCGGGCGAGCCCCGGCCCGTGCAGCTGGATGAGGGTCAGGGGCTGAAGAAGGCCCAGGCGGGCCTAGCCCTTGGCGGCGATGAGCTCCGGCGCCAGCAGGGTGCGCCCCGGGAGGCGCAGGAAGGTCTCGGCGAAGGCGCCTTCGGGCCTCGCCGCCGCATAGAGCACGCCGTAGCGGCCGTCGGGGGCATTGAGCCGGCCCATGGGGCTGGTGTCGAAATAGATCGGCTCGCGCCCCGCCGGGTAGAAGGGGTGCAGCGCCGTCCCCGGCGGCAGGGTGACGATGAGCGGCGTGCGGGCCTCAAGGTCCGCGGGCGGACGGGGCGCCGTCACGCCCCCTGCTGGCCGAGACGCCGCGCGGCCTCCACGACCTCGGCGGCCTCGCCTGCCTTGAGGGCGTCGATCGGACGGCGCCCGCCGAGCCGCGCGTCGGGATTCACGAGGTAGTTCAGCACCGCCCAGGGGTTCTGGAAGGGCAGGGCCTGGCGCACCTCGCGCAGGCCCGGGACCACCTCGCCGTCGTCGGTGAACTGCACCGTGGGAAAGCGGCGGCGGTTGCTCGGCCCCGGCACCGCGAGAAGCGCGCCCTCGCGGACGCGTTTCTCCACGGCCTGACGGGAGATGCCGTTGAGCAGGGCGCGGACCTCGTCCAGCTCATAGGCGCCGCCGGCCTGCTTCAGGTCCTCCTGGGCGGTGCGCACGCCCCGCAGCAGGGCGCGGGCCTTGGCGCTGGGCTCGAACGCCTCGGCGTCGATGACCTTGGCGGCCGTGGTTTGCACGGGCTCGACGATGCGGCCCTTGGCGTCCTGCACCCGCACCTGACCGTAGCGCTCCACCAGGCCCGAGGCCTCGAGGTACTGTTGGTCGGCGGCCCCTTCGGGGATGATCACCAGGGTTGCGTCCTTCGGGGGTGTGATCCGCTCCAGCGCCTGGGCGCCGCCCTTGACCTTGTAGGCGTAGACGGACTGGCCGCTCGCGGCGCGACGGGCGAGCGTCTTGCGGGCGGTTTCGCCGCCGGCGGACTTCTGGGCATGGGCCATGAGGCGCCTCCTGCCGCCAAGATGGGACCGAACGACGCAAGATGCAACTTCCGCAACCAAAGCAACCTATGTTCGGACGGCGGGATGCGGCGGCGAGGTTGGGTCGGCATTCGGGCGTGTCCCGCCGCATGCGCGGCGGGCCGGGCTCTACTCGCCGCCGGCCGGCGGCTCCCGGAGCCCTGGCGGGTCTCCGCCCGTCGGGTGACGATCCCTCACGCAGGGGGCGCCGTCGAGGCCACCCGGAACTGCCTCTGCTCGCGTCCGTTGTGCGACTGTCGGAAAGCCGACAGTGGTGACGCGTGGTCTGGGCTGGGGGAAATGGCTGAAGAGGACGCGCCCCTCGTACTCTATGTCGAGGACGAACCGGCTGTGCTCGAACTCGGGGTCTCGGCTCTGGAGGAGGGCGGCTTCCGCGTGGCTTCGGCCTCGACTGGCGCGGGAGCGATCCGCCAGCTCGAGGCGCCGGATGCGGCCTTCGCCGCCCTGGTCACCGACATCGATCTCGGCGACAACAGCTCCGGCTGGGACGTGGCGCGGCGCGCCCGCGAGCTCTTCCCCGATCTGCCCGTCGTCTATGTGAGCGGCGGCAGCGCGCACGAATGGGCCTCGCGAGGCGTCCCTGGCAGCGTCATGCTGACCAAGCCCTTCGCCCTTGCCCAGCTGGTGGTGGCGGTCTCCAACGCCACCCTGGAGCGCCCCGGCCCGGGCGGCTAGACAAGCGCCCGCTGGCCTCGCCGGGCGTTGTCTCGCCAACACCCGGCGGCGCTTGAGGCCCTCACGCCATCTGGAGTCTCTGCACCGCCGACTGCGCACCTTCACGATCCGAGCCCTGAGGCGTGCAGATGAAGCGCGCGGCCCGGGCGCCATCGCGCATCCGCACCTCGATCTCGACCCACTCGCCAGCCTCGGCCAAGGCCTGCGCCAGTCGCCTGGCGGCGTCATCCGCCTGGGCGCCGCTGCGAAACAGCATCAGGTTCTCCACGGCGTCGCAGGTGACGGCCCAACCGTCTGAAACGGGCGCGACTTTGACGCACAACATGCGGCTTGCTCCCCCTCAACCTTGGCCTTCCATCTAGGATCGGCGATGCGGCCCGCAAGGCGCGGGACTTGAGCCGGCGCGACCGCTTTTCGAACCCACGCCAGCGAATCCCGGCTGTTGTCCTATAGTGCTCACGTGACAGAACCCCTGGACCTTTCCGCCTTCAGCAATCCCGTCGTGTTCCCGGTCGAAGGGCTGGGCTCCGTCGTCGTCGAGGCGCGCAAGACCGCTTTCCATGTCTGGCTCGCCAAGGGCATGGAGAGCAGCCGCTGGCCGGACGGGGTGGTCCTGATGCGCGACCTCCTAACCGAACAGGCCCGCCTGGCCGACGGTGCGAGCCTGGACCCGGCCGCGGTGGCGGCGCTCTCTGAGGCGGCGCTGGAGACGGCGGCCGGCGCGTTCCTGGACGCCCGTGACGCGGTGATGGGCCCGCTTTCGGCCGAGGCCAAGGAGATGGCTGCGTTGCAGCCGCAGGAGCGGCAGACCGATCGCCTGCGGCGGATCCTGTTCGCCAGGGCTGAGGCCGCGCTGGCGCCGGCCCGTCGCATCGGCCGGGAGATCAGCCAGCGCGCCACCGACGCCCTGCGGCCGGGGGCCGCCTACAAGGCGCTGGGCCCGGTGCACGAGATGATGGAGCGCCAACGGCGCCTGGCGGACATGTTCCGGCCGGCCTCGGGCCTGATGGCGGCGCACGAGGCGCTCTATGGCGGGACGACCGCGGCGATGATCCGCGCCGCCGAGCAGGCCGCGCGGCTCCCGAAGTACCGCTCCCCCTTCGAGGATCTTGTGGGGCCGAATTCCGTGATCGGCCAGATGCAGGCGAACGCCCGGCGCGCCACGGAAGTCTTAGGCGTCGCGCAGGTCTATCCGCATCTGGCCACGCTTGGGCTGACGCCGAAGTTCGGGATCTACGACCAGCTCTTCGGGGAGGCGACATCGGTCGCCCGGCTGCTGCGCAGCCAGTTCGACCTGCGCCTGCCCGGCGCCGCCCTGGCGTCCATCGGGGCGCTGCACGCGGCGGAGGCCACGCTCGCCACGCGGCTCTTCGAGGCGGTGCAGCGGCCGGGCTTCCAGGCGACGATCGTCGCCGGTCTCGACGGAGTGGCCGCGCGTGGCGCCACGGCCGACGTGCTGGCGCACTATGATGAGGACCTGGACGCCGAGGCGCCAGTGTTCGGTGCGGTGATGGCCGGTGTCACGGCGCTGGACGAGACCGACGCCGACGCCCGCCTCGATCGGCTGGATGCGGCTCTGGCGCGGCTCGCCGAACTGGTGGCCGAGGTGCTCCGGCGGGAGCGCCAGCCGATCACCTTCCTTGGCGTGATGAACGTGGTCGGCGTGCTGGTCGGGGTCATCGGCGTCGGCCTCGCTTGGCTGTCGTACCAGGGGGACGAGGCGGAGCGGCGGGGCCCGGACACCGCTGCGGTCATCGCCAAGCTCGACGAGCTGAAGGCGGCGCAGCCGCCGCCACAGTCCGCGCGCGACCTGCGCTACGTCCATGAGCGGGCCTGGCTGCGCAGCGCGCCCGACGCCAAGGCGCCGGCGATCCGCGCCATCTATCCGGACCAGCCGCTGCGGGTGCTGGAGGCGGGCGAGGCCTGGGCCAAGGTCGAGGCGTTCGACTACGCTTCGGACCGGCCGCTGATCGGCTGGATCAGCCGGAGGCGGCTTCGCGTGCTGCCGCTCGACTGACATCGGGCGCGGCACGGCTGAGGACGGCCGACACTCGAAGAAGCCCTCAGGGCGTTCGCGCCTCCGGCGCTCACGGCGCCGCGGGACGGCCACGCGCCGCTTCACGCCGCCGTGAGAAGGGGAGCCAGCGCCTCATCGACGGCGGCCCGCCACTGCCCCGGCGCCGTCATCTCGGTATGGGGATGGTTTCGGCCGAAGGCGCTGGAGAGCACGACGTCGGGCGCAAGCTCCGCCAGCCGTCGGAGCGTCGCCACCAGTTGAGCCTTGTCGCTGAAGGGCAAGTATCCAGCGGTCCACACACCGCGGTCGTCACGACCGATGGTGTCGCCTGTGAAGAGGTATGTCCGCCCATGCGGCGAGCGGTACAGGTAGGCCGTGCTGCCTGGCGTGTGGCCGGGCAGCGGCATCACCTCGAGGTCGCCGTGCGTCTCCGGGCCGGTGAACGTCCGGTTCGGCGCGACGCCGGCTCTGCGGAGGACCGCGTCCGCCTCGACGGCGTGGCCCCACAGTTCGGAGCCGAACGTCTCCTGAAGGGTCTTGAGCGCAGGGCCCGCCTCGTCCACGTGACTGAGGTACTGGCGCCGGATGCCGCCCAGATCGCCGATGGCTTGGTGCTCGTCGGCAAGCCCGGTCGAGTAGATCAGCAGGTTCCCGTCGGCCCGCGTGATCAGATAGGCGCGGGTCACGAGGTCGGCGACGCTTGGCAGCGGCTGCTCGGCGCGGGTCTGCCAGAGGTCGGGATAGATCTGCTGCATGGGAAAGCCTCCATCGTTTCCCTGGAGATGAGGCTCGACGCGATCGGCGCAATCGCTGAAATCTTGCTGGTTTTGATCGATGGAATAGATCGGTGATCGATCCCCTCACCCTGGATCAGATGCGGGTCTTCGTGGCCGTGGCCGAGGCTGGCAGCTTCCGCGCCGCAGCCCAGCGGCTGCGCCGCGTGCAGTCTGCGGTGAGCCATGCCCTGGCGTCGCTCGAGACGCAGCTCGGCGTGCGCCTGTTCGATCGATCCGGCCGGCGCCCCGTCCTGACGGCCGAGGGCCAGACCCTCCTGGGTGACGCCCGCGCCCTGCTGCTGAAGGCCGACGTGCTGCGCGCCCGCGCCCGCGGCCTGGGCCAGAGCTTAGAGCTCAAGCTCACCCTCGCGCTCGACCCGCAGTTCCCGCTGCCATTGGCGGCGGCGGCGCTCAGGGCGGTGCACGAGGCCTACCCCACGGTGGGGGTGCAGACCTGGACCCTGCCGCTCGGCTCGGCGCTTGCCGCCTTGCGCAGCCGGCAATGCGCCCTCGCCGTGACCGGCGCGGATATCGCGGACCCGACCATCGAGCTCTCGTTCCTGGCGGACATCCCGCGCGCCGCTGTTGCGGCGCCGGATCATCGGCTCGCCCAACTTGCCGCCGGCGGCCAGCCGCTCACCCGGATCGCATTCGCCGACCATGTTCAGATCGTCGTGCCTGACCCGTCGCCGCTCACCGAGGGCCAAGACTTCGGCGTGCTGTCGCCCGGCGTTTGGCGGGCCAGCGACAATGAGACCAAGCGGGCGCTCCTCATCGCGGGCGTTGGCTGGGGTAGTCTGCCCTTGTGGCTCGTGGCGGACGACCTTGAGGCTGGCCGTCTCGTTCGCTTGCCGGTGGAGGAGTTTGGTCCGGACGGCGTCACCGTCACGCCGTCATGGCTCGCTTGGCGGATAGACGCCCCGCCAGGCCCGGCGGGGCGGCTCTTCTGCGATGAGCTGAAGCGTCTTTGCGCCAAGCTGCATGGAGGGCCGGCCGCTCAGACCTTCGGGCCGCTCCACAGCCGCGAGCTGCAAGACTGACGGCTGCGCGCTCTCGAGGCCGCCCGCGCTCAGCCTCGCCGCTGCTCCCGGGCGCGCCCTTCGGGCAGGCGCCGGACGGAGCGCCCCTGACGGGGCGCGAGCGCTGCGCGTCGAACGTCCCATCGTGCCAGGCCAGCCCGTAAGTCAACGGCTGCGCCGTTCCCCTCCGCCCTCGGCATGGCCGAGGGCTCCGGTGACTGACGGGCGCCCAGGCCTGTCCCGAAGAGGCCGTCGCCGCTCGCGGTGAGCGGCTCAAGGACGGAGATCCTCCCATGGCCTCGATCGACCTCTTCACCACCTGGACCCAGCTGTCGGAAGCCCAGCAGCTGGGCGAATGGCGCACCTTCCTCACCAGTCTGGACGTGGGGGACGCGGGGTATCACCGCTTCTACCCGGTGCTGATGCCGCTCTGGGATCGCGGCGACGTGCCGGCGATCGTCGAGGCCGAAGCGATGAGGGCCTACGAAACCGAGATGCGGGCGCAGGCCGAATGGGAGGCGCGCAACCCGCCGGCGGCCGATGCCTGGATGAACCGCTGCATCCTGGCGGACGATCCGTCCGAAGCCGCGTTCTGGGACTGCTTCGAGCCCGAGGCCGCGGATCGGCTCCTGGGGTCTCCACCCTTCTGAGGGGAGCTTCGGCTCCCCTCTTTTGCGCAGCGTGGAGAGCGGCGCCTGGACCGTTCGACTCCGCTTTACGCCCATTGGGACTCGGCTGCTTATGGGGGCAGCTGCGGTACGGCTCCGCTTTCCGACAACGCCAGACGTTTGTTCGACCAAACGTGAAGGGGTTTGTGGTGAGTAGTGACGGCGTAATCGGGCTCGAGCCTGTGCTGTCGACGGCGGGCCCCACTGAGCTTCAGATGGGCTCGCCGGCGGGTTCGCACGGTGCGGCTGCCGGAGCGCCAGTGGCGCGCAGGAGAAGCCCGATGAAGTTCGATGCAGCGCTCGATGTGTCGGTGTCCAAGAGCTCGCTCTGCGTGGTGTCGAGCGAGGACGGCCAGATCGTCCTCGAGACCACGGTGGCGACAGAACCGGAGGCGATCGCGGAGGCCCTCAAGCCCTACGCCAGCCGGCTGCGGCGGCTCGGACACGAGGCCGGCTCGCTGGCGCCGTGGCTGCAGCGTGAGCTGCAGGCGCTGGGGCTGCCGGCGGTCGTTCTGGAGACCCGGCACGCCCACGGCGTGCTGCGGGCCCAGCGGAACAAGACCGACCGCGCCGACGCGCGCGGCCTGGCGCAGATCGTCCGCTCGGGTTGGTACAAGGTCGTCCACGTGAAGACCGAGGCCAGCCATCGGCTGCGCTTCCTTCTGGCGGCGCGCCGGAGCCTGAAGCGCAAGCAGCTCGACATCGAGAACCAGGTCCGCCACGGCCTGAAGGTCTTCGGCGTCGTGCTGCGGCCGGGGATGCGTCGGGGCCCGTTCCCCGATCAGGTGCGCGAAGCGTTGGCCGCCGACCCCGCGCTCGCGGCCATCTGCGAACCCTTGCTGGCCGCCTGGTCGATGCTCCTGGCCGAGCACAATCGACTACACAAGGCGCTGGTGAAGGCCGCCGGCGAGGACGAGCTCTGTCGCCGGTTCATGGCCATCCCCGGCGTCGGCGTTGTGACGGCGGCGACCTTCAAGGCGGCGGTCGACGAGCCCCGCCGGTTCCGGAAGTCGCGCACGGTCGGCGCGCACTTCGGGCTCACGTCGAGGCGCATCCAGTCCGGCGACACCATCGACTTCGACGGGAGGATCTCGAAGTGCGGCGACAAGGATGTGCGCACCGTCCTCTACGAGGCGGCGAGCTCGATGCTCGGCCGATGCAACACCTGGTGCTCGATCCGCGCCTGGGGCCTGAAGGTGGCCCAGCGCCGCGGTCGCAAGCGCGCTGTAGTGGCGGTGGCCCGCAAGCTCGCCACGGTCATGCACGCCATGTGGCGGACCGGCGAGCCCTTCCAGTTCTCGACATCAGGCCGGGAGCCCGTCCCGAATGGCGGGCTCGGGCCGGCGTGATGCGATTCAACTTCGGTCCAGACGACCGGCCAGGAGGTGATGAGTTCCGCTGACGGCGGAAGGAGAGCTGATGGATCGCAGCGGACTGCGGTGAGCGCGATATCCTGCCGGTCGCCGGCTCACGCATCTGAGCCTGGACGACGCTTTAGTGCATGTGCGGCCCCGCATCCCCGACGCCGAAATGGGCGCCCGCTATCAACGCGGGGCTGAGCCCGGACGAGTGCATGGACCATCAGTTCTCGACGAGCCGCCGATCAAGGACCTTCCGATCCCCATGCAAAGGAGGAGCGACGATGAGAAAGCGATCCCACAGCGACCCTAGGGGTTGCCCGATTACGAGGGCAGGATAGGCTTGCCGCCGGCATTGTTAAACGCCACGATGACGTCATGGCGTTTTTCGGCGTGCGGCTGTCCGACGATCTCGCCGTCCGCTTCGACGCTTTCGCGTCATCCCGAGGCGGACGCTCCAAGCTCCTGCGCCAGATGATCGAGACCGTGCTGCGGAGCGGCGGCGGCGCGCCCCCCGCGGCGGAGGCGGAGCTTCGGGCACGTGGGCGATCGGAGAAGGTGACCATCCGCCTTCGGGACGAGGATCTGACCGCGCTGGACGCGGCGTGCCGCCAGGCCGGCCTTCGCCGCACCGAGTGGGTGGTGGGTCTGGTGCGGCGGCGTCTTCTCGGCCGACCACAGCTTAGCCGGGCCGAGGCCCAGGCGCTGCTCGAGATCCGCCGCGACCTCCGCCGGATCGGCGTGAACCTGAACCAAGCCGTGCACGCGCTCCACAGCCGCGGCGGGGAGGGGGCGGCGAGCGCCAAGGAGCTGATGGCCTTCCGCCAGGAGGTTCGCGCGCAGCTCGAAGGCGTCCGCGCCGCGCTCGAGGGCGACCTGTCCTATTGGAGCGGAGAGGACCGATGAGCCCGCTCGGCCAAGTCCGCGGCTTCGATGAGCTCTGGGCCCCCATCGCCCGCGGGGGCCGCAGGGTTGCGGACGTCCCGGTGCTGCCGCCGCCGCCGCGCGGCGGGGATCCCAAGGCGCGGCTTGCCAACGTGGTGCGCCGAGCGCCGGAAGTGCTGGTGAAGATCACCGGCAAGACCCGCGACGGCGAGCACCTGCGGGCGCACCTGGAGTACATCTCCCGCGACGGCGAGCTGCCGCTGGAAGGGCGCGACGGGGAGCAGCTGCAGGGGCTGGAGGCGGTCCGTGAACTCGGCGCCGACTGGGCCGCCGACGACCTCAGGACGCGGAGCGACGCCTCCATGTCGGTCTCGATCGTCCTCTCGATGCCGCCGGGAACGGACTACATCCGGATGCGCGACGCGGCGCGGGCCTTCGCGCGCGAGACCTTCGGGGAGACGCACGACTATGCGTTCGCCCTGCATACCGACGCCGGACATCCGCACGTCCACCTCAGCGTCCGGTCCTTGGGCGAGGACGGTCGTCGCTTGAGCCCGCGGAAGGCCGACCTGGAGGCCTGGCGGCAGCGCTTCGCCGAGAAGCTGCGTGAGCGCGGAGTGGCGGCCGAAGCGACGCTGCGGCGGACCCGCGGGATCACGAAAAAGGCGGAGCGCACGCCGATCCGTAAGATGCGGGAGCGCTACGAGCGGGGGCAGGGGCCTGCGCCGCGGGTGCTCGAGGCCGCTTACCGGGAGGCGGCGCGGCTGGCGCGCGGCGGGACCATGGATCGTCCGTGGGAGCAACGGATCCTCGCACGGCAGGCGGCCGTGCGCCGCGCCTATGCGGCCGTCGCCCAAGCGCTGGGCCGATCCGCCGATCCGGCGGACCGGGTCTTGGCGAAGGATGTGGGCGCCTTCGTGCGGACGATGCCGGAGCCGGCCACGCGGCGGAACGAACTGATCCGCGCCATCCGGGCGCTGCGACCGGAGACCCGGGAACGGCCCGCGCCGGAGGCGCCAAAAGACCGGCCGCGACGACGATAGCTTTCACCCGGGAGTCCGCGTTTCGCGGATCTCTGGTCGGACCATGGCGCGCGCTACATGGTCTCCCCAGCGAAGAAGGCTTCCGCCGCCGGTTCGGTGATCCGGCGCGGCAGGCCTTTCGCCTGAGCCATGCGGCGAACGAAGGCGCGCAGCCTGGCGACCGGCCGCCGGCGCGCCGTGCGCTCCACGTGACTCACGAAATCCGCCAAGGTGCGCAGGTCCTGGGCGGCCCCTGCAGGGGCGGCATTGGGGTAGAGGGCGCAGTCGTCGCAGAAAAAGTAGAGGTCGCTGCGCTCCGGCAGGGCGGCCGCCCGAGTGGCGGCGGCGCCGCAAGCCTGGCAGGGCTGGTTGATGGGGCGGGCGTCAAACGCCGTGATCAGGTCGCGAAAGTATTGCGCCAGGCGGCCCTCCGGCTGGTGGCGCATCACCCAGACGGCGTAATCCGGAGCCCTCAGGAGGAGAGTCTCGGCGGTTCGTCCCTGATATCGGCCGTACTGCAGGCGCATGGGCGGACGGTGATCCCGGCGCCTCGCAGGCGCAAGCACGGCGCAGGCGGCACGGTCCACAGGAAATCGGCTGCGCGACATCGGAGCGGCTGACGTCTCGCACCTTGGCGTGAGATGTTGCGGGCAAGGAGGCCTGACGTCGTGTCGAGCTATGTGATCTTCCGGGGCGCGTCAGGCGCCGAGTACAGCTACATGCCTTTGGCGCGCGCGCCGCTCTTGAAGGGACGCAGCGGCAATTACGTGCTGTCACGGCCGACCGAAGGGGGCTGGGCGATCGTCTCGGCGGGCGAAGCCGCGGACCTTGGGAGCACGCCATGGCCGCAGCCGACGGGCGAGGAGGTGGTGCTCATCCGGTTCAATGTCAGCCGCGCCGCGCGCGAGGCGGAGCTGTCCGACCTGGTCCCGCCGGCTTCCGCTGACGGTCTTCCGGGCCTGCGCGCCGCCAGCTGAACACCGCCAGAGCCGGCGCAGCGCCGCGGGTGGTCACGCGCCGGGCCACAGCCTATAGCGCGGCTGGCGCTCGCGCGTCCCGTTCATACCCTGCCCGTCGACCACGAAAGGAAGAGCGCTTGGCTGCGCCGAACATCCGAGGCCTCGTCAATCTCACGCCCGACGCGCTCGACCTGCCAATCTACCGCATCTACGCCCTGGACCGTTTCAAGGTGCTGGTCGCCACGGCCACGGACGCCCTGGTCCACCCCACCAAGTGGGACGACCCCTTCGAGAACTTCATGCTGGCGCGGACCGAGGTGGACGATCCGACGTCGGGCTCCCGAATTCCGCTCAAGAACCTTGCGGACGACTGGTACGGACTATGCTGGTCGCTGACGGCGGAGAGCGACGCCATGTGGCGGATCTATTCGTCCAGCGGCGCCAGCCGCGGCGTGAAGGTCCGAACGACGATCCGCAAGCTCTTCGACAACCTCCGCGCGGTGGGTCCGCCGGAGTGGCCGCAGCAGTTCTTCGTCGGCCGCATCCGCTACGTCACCGAGGCCGAGCTCGACCGATTGATGGCCGGACTGAGCTTCGCGGACGTGGCCGCCGGCGGCCAAGGCACGGGCTTCGCCGAACTGCTTTGCCTAAAGCGGGACACCTTCATCCACGAGAACGAGGTGCGGCTGATCTTCCAGGACATGGACCTTCCCGACCCTCGACGCCCGCGCCTCGGAGCCGGCGGGGTCATGAAGTACGCCCTCGATCCCCACGCGGTGTTCGAGGAGGTGGTGCTGGATCCTCGCCTCGACGACACCACCTTCCTCGCCATGCAGTCCGACCTGCAGGCGGCGGGTTGCGGGCTGCCGATCCGCAAGTCTTCGCTCTACGACGTGCCGCACTACGTGATCCGTATCGAATAGCTGCCGCAGCGTTGCACGCGACGTGGCCAGCCGCGCGCAACGCCAGCTGGTCAGGCCGCGGCGCGGCCCCGCACTTGCTCGGCCATGGCGTCCACCGTCCGTCGGAAAAGGTCGGGCGACGAGAGGTCGTCGATGAGCCGGTCCGGCCAGTCGGGGTTCTCGTTGGTCCAGGCCGTGAAGTCCTGCAGCGGCAGCTTCAGACGCGCGTCGAAATAGTTGGACGCGATCTTCGCCGGCGCCTTTCCGCGTACGAAGGCGGCGTTCTGCGGGTGGATCTTGGCCGCCAAGTCGACAGCGCGGGCGAAGGTCTCCAGCTCGCCTTCGGCCGCCAGGCGCGAAAGCAGGTCCAGCATCGCGCCGGAGGGCGTGGTGTAGGCGTCGGACCCCTGTTCAGCGATGGCGCCAGCGATGCGCAGCGCATGATTGACGCCGATGGCCGCCAAGGCTTCGCGGAGCGCCATGAGACGCTCGTGGTCCCCCGCCTCGCCGCTCGTCTCGGTCCAGTAATGGGCCATGCCAGCCTTGCGCTCCCGCACCTCCGCCTCGACGTCGCCGGCGGGCGGGAGGACCCGCATCACGCCGAACCGCCAATCGAGGATCCTGGCCTCGACCAGCCGCGCAAGCTCCCGCTCGAAGTCGGGGTGGCGGATCTGCTCGGGGTAAAGAGCCTCCAGGTCGCCTCGGAAGCAAAAGGCCAGGGTGTCGGCCTCAAGGCGCGGCGGGGGCTGAGCGCCGCCCTTCAGGTTGAGCAGCAGTTCGTAGACGAGCAACTCGCGCAGCTGCTGGCCGCGGCCGGAGCCGGGGCGCAGGAGTGGGGTGCGCCGATGCATCTTCGTGACGGCCGCAAGATAGGGGTAGACGTCGCGATACCAGCGCGCCGGATAGCCCTCGATAGGCGGGTCCGGCGGGGGCTCGTCCGCAAACCAAGCCCGGACCGGGTTGCGGCAGGGCTCGGGCAGCGCCGCGATCAGGCGGCGCCGGTAGGCTTCCGCTGCCGCCGGCTGGCGCGCCGTGGTCAGGTTGCTCTCCAGGTCATGCCAGTGCTGGAAGCCGCCGGCCTTGGCGATCGCCAGCTGACATTTCGACAAAGGATAGATGAGGCCGCTCTCGTCGAAGAGACGGTGCAGCGACTTGGCGCTCTTCTTTGCGCCTTCCAGGGTGGAATACACGTGCGAAATCCTTCCGCCCGGCCAGGGTCGAAACGTGCTGCTCGTCTCTTGCGGCCGGCTTCAGGTTGCTGGTCGCAGTGTGTCGATCTCGTTGGACCAGGAGTCCTTCGCCAGGGCAGCGGCCACGCCGACGATAGGCGGCGTTCGACCTGAATCTATGGCTCCGCCGCGCAGATGCAAGGGCGGATAGACGACTGCAGACAGGCGCCGCTGTCGAGCGCGTCAGGCCAGCGCCGTTCGAGGACGCTGCTCTTCCCGCGGACGATCGCCCTCGGCCTCGGCCGTCGCGGGCAGGGGCGATTGCAGATCCTTCTCCAGGAGCTTGGCCCAGAGAAGCACGTCCGCCTTCAGGCGCCCGTAGTTCTCGCGCTCCGTCCAGGGCCTCACCGTGAGCTCGGCCCAGGCCTCCCCGACGCCCGTGAGTTCGAGGATCGGCGCGGGATCCTTCAGGACACGTGCGTCCTCCCTCGGTCGCTGGCGGAGCCGGTCCATCACGGCCGTCGCATCGACGGTCGCCGGCAGGCGGAGACTGACGTCCGCCCGGCGGCGATCATGATGGGTATGGTTCACCACCACATCGCCGAACACCTTGCTGTTGGGGATAACGACCTTGAGGTTGTCGAGGGTCGCTAGCTCGGTGACGAAGAGGTCGAGCGCCTCCACGCGACCCACTCGGCCGCCCGTCTCGACGATGTCGCCAACGCGATACGGCCGGAAGAGCAGGATCATCACTCCGGCGGCCACATTGGAGAGCGCCCCCTGCAGGGCGAGCCCGATGGCGAGCGATGCGGCGCCCAGAACGGCGATGATCGAGGTGGTGCGAACGCCCAATTGCTGAAGCATGGCCACGAGGCCGACCACAAGCACCAGGTTGCGCGCCATGGAGCCCGCGAAGGTCTGCAGGGTGACGTCAGGCGCACCCCGGCGCGGGTGGACTCGGCCCAGGGCGGCGCGCACGAAGCGATTGGCCCAGCCTGCAAGCCAGAAGGTCACCGCCAGGATCAAGACGGCGACGGCGAGATTGACCGCCAGATCGCCCGCCGTATCGATCAGCTTGGTCCAGGCGAAGGTCTCCGCCGGGCTGGCGATGGTCGCCAGCCGGTTGGCTACGTCCGACATGCAAATCCCTCGTGGATCACGCCCGCCCGGGGCACGAACGGCGTCTCACGGGCGGGCGTTCCAAACGCGAGGCAGGCTCACGCGCTGGCCCAGAGCGGCGCATCGGCGGTGCGGCGCGCGATCAAGACGTCAGCGGCGCGCCGACGCCGCTTCTCGCGGAGCTTGCGCTTTTCGCCCTCGGTGACGAAGGCCTGGACCTTCTCGAAGGCGCGCACCTCGATCTGGCGAACGCGCTCGCGGCTGACGCCGAAGTCCTTGGCGAGGTCCTCGAGCAGGGCCGGAGGATCCTGCAGCTTGCGGGCGGTGAAGATCCGCCGTTCGCGTTCGTTGAGGGTCTGCATGGCTTGCGCCAGCAGATCCATGCGTAGCGCGCGTTCCTCCGCTGCGGCGACCGCCGCTTCAGGATCGACGGCGCCTTCGTCCTCCAGCACGTCCAACCATTCCTGTTCGGCGTCGGCGGCCAAGGGCGAGTTCAGCGAGGCGTCTCGCGAGGCGAGCCGGCGGTCCATGTTGACCACCTCTTCCTCGTGCACCCCCAGACGGCTCGCAATGGCCTTCACCTGGTCCGGCTTGAGGTCTCCATCCGACAGGGCGGAAATCCGCGCCTTCGCGCGTCGCAGGTTGAAGAACAGCTTCTTCTGGACGGCGCTGGTGCCGAGCTTCACCAGCGACCACGAGCGCAGGATGTACTCCTGGATGGCGGCGCGGATCCACCAGATGGCGTAGGTGGCCAGACGGAAGCCCTTGTCGGGGTCGAACTTCTTCACCGCGTGCATCAGGCCGAGGTTGCCTTCGGATATGACTTCTCCGAGCGGCAAGCCGTAGCCGCGGTAGCTCAGGGCGATTTTGGCGGACAGCCGAAGGTGGCTGGTGACGAGGCGGTGCGCGGCTGCCGGATCCTCGTGCTCCCGCCACCGCTTGGCCAGCATGTACTCTTCATCTTTGCCGAGCAGCGGGTACTTCCGGATCTCGGTCAGATACCGGCGCAGCCCGCCTTCGGCAGAAGGCAAGGACAACGCAACGGACACGGTCTCTCTCTCCTCTAGTTCAGCATGGACTGTGCACTATATTGCTCGCACGTGGCATCCGGCATAACTGCCGTGCGAATGATTGGTTGCGGCGGTCGCGACCAAATTTCGAAGCCGTTCGAGCGGAAAGATTCCTGTTGAATTGCAATGTCGTGGTTCTGGACCCGGATGAGACGTTCCGGGCCGGATTGGCGGCTGCGCTGGGCGCGCGCGCCTAGGTAGTCGAGGAGGGCGAGGACGGCCGGGCGATACTGACGGCGACAGGCCCAGTTTCGGTTCTCATCGTCGAAATGCTGATGCCGGAGCAGGATGGCTTGGAGGCGATCCGCTCAGCCCGGGCGAGGTGGCCGGCCGTAAAGATAATAGCCACCACGGCAGGGCGCGCGGCCTTGTCAGCGGACTACCTCCTGGGACTCGCCGCTCACCTGGGCGCGGATGTGACGCTCACCAAGGACACGCCGCTTGCGACGTTCCTTGCGGCCGTAACCCGGCTCATGGCTGTCAAGCTCTAGGCTGGCCGGCGCTCAGCCGCCTTCGCCGGCCTTGTCCAGTTCGATCCAGACCGGCGCGTGGTCGCTCGTCTTGGCCCAGCCCCGGACATGCCGATCGACGCCGGCGCCGACGAGCCTCGACGAAGGGTCGGGCTCAGCAGCAGATGATCGATCCGCAAGCCGGAGTCCCGCGGGAAGGCGTTTCGGAAGTAATCCCAGAAGGTGAAGATGCGCTCGGCGGGGTGGAGGCTGCGGAGCGCGTCACGCCAGCCCTGGCCCAACAACGCCTCGAACGCCGCGCGCGACTCCGGTCGGAACAGGGCGTCGTCGACCCAACGCTCCGGCTTATAGACGTCCAGCTCCGTCGGGATGATGTTGAAGTCCCCTGCCAGAACGGCCGGGGTGCGGGTCTTCAGAAGCTCGGCGGCGTGCCTGTTCAGCCGCGCAAGCCAGGCCAGCTTGTAATCGAACTTCGGCCCCGGCGCGGGATTGCCGTTCGGCGCATAGAGGCAGGCGACGAGCACACCCTCGACAGCGGCTTCGAGGTACCGGCTCTGCAGATCCTCGGGATCGCCGGGCAAGCCTCGCCGGATTTCAACCGGTTCGGCGCCGCGCGCCAACATCGCGACGCCGTTCCAGCTCTTCTGGCCAGCCCAAATCGCGCCATAGCCGGCGCGTTCGATCGCCTCGGCGGGGAAGCGCTCCTGCGGCGCCTTCAGCTCCTGCAGGCAGACGACGTCCGGCCGCGTCTCTTCGAGCCACCTCAGCAGGACAGGAAGGCGGCCATTGACGCCGTTGACGTTGAAGGTGGCGATCCGCATGGGTCCGACCGTCGAAGGCCGTCCCGGCCTCTCGCGCCGGGACGGCGCAGCGATCAGGCCGCCGCCTGCTCGAGAAGACCTTCTTCGCCCAGCGCTTTCTGGACGGCGGGCCGCTCGGCGATCCGGTTCTGGAAGCGCTTGACGTTCGGGTAGGGCTGCAGATCGATCGCGTGGCGCTTGGTCCAGCTGAGGACGGTGAACAGGTAGGCGTCCGCCACGCTGAAGCGCTCCCCGTGGAGGAACTCGTGTTCTGCGAAGTGCTCGTTGAGCCAGCCCAAGCGCTCCGCGAGCTTCGCACGCGTCAGCTTGCGGGCTTCCTCCGGAAAGGCGGGGTTGAACAGGGGACTGAAGCCCTTGTGCAGCTCGGTCGACACGAAGGTCAGCCATTCGATCAAGCGGTAGCGTTCGATCGTTGCGGCCGCTGGAATGAGCCCCGCCTCTTCGCCCGCCCGGTCGCCCAGGTACTGCAGGATGGCGGCGTTCTCAGTCAGCAGCGGCCCGTCGTCGAGCTTCAGCGCCGGGACGTAGCCCTTGGGGTTGATCGAGCGGAAGTCGTCGCCGTGCTCGGTCTTCTTGGCGGCTAGGTCGACCCTCTCCAAGTCCGCCGAAAGGTCCGCCTCGCGTATGACGATGTGGGGCGCGAGCGAACAGGCGCCTGGAGCGTAGTACAGCTTCATATCGTCCTCCTCTCATGTGCCCTCAGCCGATGAAGGCGATGTAGGGCGGCGCAGCGGAGAGCCAAGCCGCATCCGAGACCGCCACCTTGAAGCTGCAGCGGAAGCTCGGGTTGTACGGGTCATGAGCTGGCGCGCCGCAGATGGCCGCTCTCTCTTCGTGAGGGGAGCCGAGCACCGCTGGCCCGCAGCGCCGCCGACCGGATAAGGTTCGTTCATGCCCCGCGTGCTGACGCCAGATGAGTTGGGAGAGGCCGGTGAAACCCTGTTCGCCAACCTTTGCGTTCGGGCGGGCTTCACCTGCAACAAGAGCAACCGGGACCGCACCGGTTGGGACTTCGTGGTGGAGTTTCCGATGGCGGGCCCTGAGGCGGGCGCGCTCGACGCGCGCCTGCCCACCGCCTGCGTCGTCCAACTGAAGTCCACGGCCACCGCTGGGCCTGTCAAGCTCAGCCTTTCAGCGATCGAGCGCCTGGCGAAGGATCTCCGCCCAGCGTTTGTGGTGGTGCTGCGGCTGTCGCCAGAGGGCGAAGCCCGTGCCGGCTACCTCATTCATCTGCTCGGCCCAGCGCTCGCCCGCGTCCTACACCGGCTGAGGACCGCTCATGCGCAGGGCCGATTCGACCTCAACAAGCTCACGATCACCTTCGACCCAGCGCGGTTCGGGACGAGGTTCTCTCCGGCGCCGGACGCTTTCGGGGACGCACTTCGTCGGGCCTGCGGGCCAGACCCGGCCGAGTACAGTCGGGAGAAGCAGCGTCAGTTGGACGAGCTCGGTTATGAAGACGGCGGTCTCGAGGCCGAGGCGTTGTTCTGGGTGGAGAGCGCAGATCACCTGAGCGACGTGGTGCTAGGCTTGAAGCCGCTCAGGCCCGAGCAGCTTCGCGCCTACGATCGTCGGTTCGGGATCCGCCTGCCCTATGCTGACCAAGCTCTGGACGGCCTTGAAGAGCTGCGGATCGAACCGCCGAGCATGGGCCGCTGCACCGTCGCCATCCGCGGTGCGGGCCTGTCCCCGGCGGCGGTGTTCGAAGCGGAGATGTTCGCAGGTCTCCCCGCGCTGGCCGGGGAGGGAGCCTGGCTGCTGGTGCGGCATGCCGACTTTACCCTGAAGTTCAGCGCCGGCGCCGCCGCCTTCAACACGATGGACCTGTTCGACACCACGCCGAGGAGCCTGCCGCGTTGGATCCACCTGCTTCGAGGCCTCGGCCACCTCGCCAAGGGCGACGGCGTGATCATCCTGACCCCGCCAGCCCCGCTCGAAGCGCCCCTCACCCTGCCGATGTCCGGGAAGCTTGACGGTCCTTATCTCCAGCAGCTGCCGGTGTGGACGCGTTTCTTGGAAGGCTGGGTGCGGCTCCTGGAGATGGCCGGCGTTTCATCGTCTCAGCCCTTCCCTCTGGAGGACCTTTGGGACGCCCGCAGCGTCGCCCTGGCGGTGGACCTGTTCGGCGACGCCCCCACGGCGTGGTTCGCTTTCGACGCGACCGATCTCGGCGATCAGGCCGACGAGGTCCACGCGGTCTACATCAACAGCGCCCGTTTGGCGGACGCCTCAGTGAGCTACGCCGTCAAGGTGACGCTGAGCGCGAGCTCCAATCCCGGCGAGTATCGGTCCGTCGCGTTTGTCCCGCTCGACGTGCGTCCGGCGGTGCCGGATCTGCAGGACTACGCCGAGGAACTCGCGCTGCAGCACGGCCTCACCGTGGTGATCAACCCAGAGAACATAGTGGAGATCGACGCCACGCAATCGAGGAGCGGCTGACTTCTCCGCGTCTCCGAGGCCAAAGCAGAAGCCCTTCCGCCTGGCGCTAGTGGATGTGGCTTCGCCCGCCGCCGGCCTGGGAACTTCGCTCCAAAACACGGATTTCGAGGGTCCGCGCCCTTGTCCCTGGCGCGGTGACCTCAACCAGGGAATTCGGACATGACCGTTCTTACCCGAGACTCTCTGGAACGCGTCCTTGGGCCGCTCGACGATGCGGCCGTGGCCGACATCGCGGCGCTCGGGGCGACCGAGGAGGAGTTGCTCGAAGCGCGCTCCTGGCTCGCCAACGAGGAAGCCATGCGCGCAGCCGGCAAGCCGCTTCCGACAGCCCGGGTCGCGCAGATCATCGAATGGCTTGAACCTCCTGACGACGAGCTCGGCGGCTAGCTTGTCCGACCAAGACGTTGAGCGCCCTTCGGTCGTGCCCCACGAGCGCCTCATCCTTTTCGGCGCCCGGGCAGCAGCGCCAGGCAGGTGCGGAGGGTGACCCGATCGGCGCAGTAGGCGAGGGGGCTTTTGCCCCCCAACGCCGGGTGGACGCTTCTGAGGAAGATGTCGGCCCGGACCTCGTCGAAAACCTTGGCGGCGGCGCGCCGAAGGTCGTCCTGCGCCGCCGCTTGGGCGGCTTCGCGGGCCAGCTGCTCGCGCCGCTCGGCTTCGATGCGCCCGAGGGCGCGCAGCACCTTCGCAAGGCCGTCGGGGCTCGCTCGCGCCGCATCCACGGGGCTGACAGTGCTCGTGCGGCTCGGCCGATGCAGCCAGGCGGCCGCGGCGTCGCCGCCGAATACGCGTTCGGCGTGAGCCGTCGCGACGAGGATGCGGCCGTTGGCGGCGGCTTCGAGCTCCTGCCGTTTCCGCTCGGCCGCCGCAGCCTGCCGGGCCTGCTCCCGCGACCTGGCGCGCTCCAGCTCGCCCTTAAGGGGGAGGTTCAGGAACTCCTCGGTCCAGCTCCAGCCCGCCTGCATGGACGCGATCCGATCAAGGCGGGCCTCAAAGGTCCACCAGACCTGGTCGTCGGCTTCGATCAACCCTTCGGCGCTGGTGTCGAAGCCCGGGAGCGGCGAGCCCATCCAGCGTTCGAGATCGAAGGCCGTGGCCTCATCGGTTGGCAGCTGACCGACGATGGCGTTCACGCGCTCGATCAGCCGCCGTCGGCGCGCGGCAGCAACCTCGCGGCGTTGGCGAAGCCGCGCCAGCTCCCGGGCTTCGGCGTAAGAGACCTGGTAGCCGTAGCCGTCGTGGGTGAGCACACCGGCGTCGGCAAGCCAGTCCAGGTAGCGGCCGATGGTGGTCGAGGGCGGAACGAAGTCGGGATCAACAGCGTGGAGCGCCTCGTGCAACCCGCGACCCAAACGCTTTGCGAACGCCGGAGCCACGCAGTCGCCTAGCTTCTCAATGACGTCGAACGCATCGAATCCCTGGCGCGACCACGCCGGCCGAGCCGCGAAACCGATCACGCAACGGACGTAGACGGCGGCCTGCCAATGCTCCGCCGCCACGGTGAAGCCATCCGCGCTGGCCGCCGTCCAGGAGACATATTCGTCGCGGCCGAGGCTCTCCAGCTGCGCGCCTTCCTGAACGATGCGATCGACGGCGCCAGGCGACGCGCGCCGGGCGCCCGCGATCATCCGCGCCGCCTGGCGGCGGAGCGCGGCGGCCGCTTCGGCCTTGTCCTTGGCGATCGCGGCCTTCAGCTTCCTGGCGGCCTCGTCGACGAAGGGGTTGTAGAGCCAGGCCCTAGGCGCGGTGCGGAGCAGGGCAGCGCCGACCTGCTTCGCATCCTGGCTGGTGCGAAGCCCGCTTAAGTCCACCTCCATGGCCGAGACGCCGCCCGCGCGGATTTTGGCGATCTTGGCCTCGTCACAGCGATGGGTGACGTAGACTTCGATGAGCAGCTCGCGGGACCCGGCGCGGACAATCACGTCGGGTACGATGTCGCCGAACCGCTTTTCCAGCCGTACCTCATCGAACCTGAACATGCTGGCCGGGCGGGTGACCTCATGTCGCCCGGCCTCTTCCGCCTCGATGGCGGGCAGGAGGATCTGCTTGGTGCGTTCCAGCACCGCCTTGGCCCAGATGTGAGCGTTGGTCTCAACAGCCCGGCCGCAGCCGGCGCCCGTCCCGTGGTGAGCGAAATGGTCCGCGGTCTTGGGACCCTTGCGCGCGACGAGCCGGCGTTCGCATGCGGGGCAGACGCACTGGCAGGCGAGGCCGGAGGGCACGGCGGAGATGTGAACGACGGAGCCGTCCGATCGGCGGCCGTAGATGAGCTCGACGCCCGAGCCGCCAAACGGCGCATGATCCGCTTCTCCGAAGACGCTGCGCACGGCGTCGGGCGGGGAGGTCGAATTGGCCGGCTTGAGCGTCATGGAGCGGGCGAGTCGGACGATAAGAGCTGAGGTGCTGGCTGACGCAGCTTCGCCGTCTTCGCGCCGGGAGAGAATAGGGTCGGACCTACGCCAAGTCGCTTCGCCAAGAAGACTGAGGCGGCCGGTCCGGGTCATCCGGAATGAGGCGGCGACCTCAGCCAAGCTCGCCACGGTCGGTCGACGGCCCAGGCTGCGAGCCAGCAACTCAAAGCCCAGGCGGCGCCCAGACTCCACCCCGCGACCACATCGCTTGGCCAATGTACGCCGAGGTAGACCCGGGTCAGTCCGACAAGCAGAGTGGTCACGACGGCGGCCGAGACGGCATAGAGCTTCACATGCCTTTGACGGGCGAAGTGGGCCGACAGGACGCCGATCGTCAGGAACACGACGGCTGAGAGCATGGCGTGGCCGGACGGGAAGCTCGGGTTCATCACCTCGACAGCGCGCAAGGCGGCTTCAGGACGTTCCCGGTCGAAGATCGTCTTCAGGCCTTGACTCAAGGTCGCGCCGCCGGCGGCCGCCAGCACGACAAGAAGCGCCTCCCGACGTCGACCGAGGATCGAGAACAGCCCGGCGACGAACGCCACCACCAGCACAAGGACCGTTGTCGACCCGAGCGCCGTGACGTCGGCGGCGGCCATCTCCAGCCAGCGCGGACCGATGGGCTCATGCCCGCCTCCCCCACGGCGGAGCGCGAGCAGGATGCGTCGGTCGATGCCTTCGGTCTCACCCTCGACAACCTCGTCCACGATCTCGAGGAAGACCCAAGCGCAGACAGCCACGGTGAAGAGAGCGAGGACGGCGGCGACTTCACGGCTCGCAACCTCCAGGGCGGGCCGCAGCCGCTGCGGGTCCCTGAAATGTTCGCGCAGCTGCTGAACCATGGCGATTGCGGACCTGCTTCGCCTCAAAACGCCACGCCTCCGTTACG
>NZ_JBKBUH010000008.1:15474-26477 GCF_046290725.1 Phenylobacterium sp. | reverse complement strand
GAAGGCGGCCGTACGGTGGGCGCCGGCGTCGTGGCCAAGATCGTCGAGTAGACCTCGCACGTATCCGAAGCTTCGGCTGACAATCAGGCCGCCGGGTCACTCCCGGCGGCCTTTTTGTTTGCGCAGTCGGCGAACGCGTTATTTACCCCGCGGCCCTAAACCTCGCTCGCCTGGCGCGCGAGTTGCTCCGCTCCGGGCAACAGGGGGTGGAGTGTTCCGGAATGGGCGGCGAACTCAAGGTCGTCACGCTGAAGCCGGCGGAGCTGGACGCGCAGGCGCGCGCGCTCTGGGCGCGCTTCCGCGACGCCGATCCGACGCTGGCGAGCCCCTATTTCGACCTGCGCTATGTGCTGGCGGCCGGCGAGGCCGCGCCCGACGTCGAGGTGGCGACGATCCGGCGGGGGGGCGAGATCGTCGGCTTCCTGCCGTTCCAGCGGCGTGGCTCGCGGATTCAGCCGGTCGCCGCCCCCCTGACCGACTATCACGGCCTGATCGCCGCGCCCGGCACCCGAATCGACCTGACGGCGGTGATCGCAGGCCTGGGCGCCCGGCGCTTCCGGTTCTGCGGCCTGGTGGGCGGGGAGGGGAGCCGGATGTCGGCCCAGCCGCTCCAGGCGATGGTGGCCGACCTTTCCGAAGGGTTCGAGGCCTATCTGACGCGCCGGCCCGCCAGCTTCCAGAAGGACAAGCGCCGCCGCGCAAGGCGTCTGGCCGAGGACCACGGGCCGCTGGCCTTCAGCCTCTCGGATCGCGACGACGAGGCTTTGGATTACGTCCTGCGGCTGAAGCGCGAACAGCTGCGCCGCAGCGGCCAGCACGATGTCTTCGCCAGCCCCTGGACTCTCGGTTTCCTTCGTCGCCTGGGCGAGAGCCGCGACCCCGACTTCGGCCTGCGGATCGCCGCCCTGCGGGCCGGCGGCCGGCTCGTCGCCGCCGAGGTCGGTCTGCGCTCGGGGCCGACGCACCATCTCTGGTTCCCGGTCTATGACCCGGACTTCGCACGCTATTCGCCCGGCGCCCTGATGACGTTGGAGACCATGCGCGCCGCGGCCGCCGACGGCGTCCGGCTGGTTGATTTCGGGCCGATGGGCGAGCCCTACAAGCGCGACTTCGCCGAGCCCGGCCTCTGCGTGCTTGAAGGCGACGTCACCGCCGGCGGCTTGGTGGCCGCCGCGCGCACCGTCGCCGACCTGGCGCTGGCCAGCGCCCCGGCCGCGCGCCGGGCGTTGAGCGAAGTCGGACGCCGTCTCGACCGCCGCTGGGACCGTATCGCCGGTTGCGAACCGGCGCTGGAGGGCCGCCTCGGCGCGGCCTCCCGCATGCTGGGGCAGCTGGCCCGCCGCCGCCCGAAGACCTCGCTGGGCCTGGGCCTGGGGATCGGATTGAGCCTCGGCCTCGCCGGCCTGCTCGCCGAATAACAAGGATGACTGGAATGACCGCCACCGCGCCGCTCGTGCCCGCCTGGACTGCCGATCAGGCCGCGTCTTTCGGCAAGACCCCGATGACCTTCGCTCACCGCCTGGCGGAAACCGGCCTATTCGAGGACGAGGCCTTGGCGGCGTTGCTGGACCGCTATCCCGCCGAGCTCTACGACATCAACCTCTTCGACATCGACGCCGAGGGGCGCCTGACCCTGCGCACGGGCCAGCGCGGCCGTCTGCCGGGCCGCGAGGTGCTGGCGGGCGTGAAGGAGGGGCGCGTCTGGGTGCAGCTGCGCAGCGCCGAGACCTACTATTCGGAGCTGGGCCAGGCGATCCGCCGCGCCTTCGCCGACATTTCCGGCAATGTCCGCGGTTTCAGGCCGGTGCAGCTCACCGGGCAGCTGATCATCTCCGCGCCCCAGGCGAAGGTGCCGTTCCACGCCGACGCGCCGGGCGTCTGCCTGTTCCACATCCGCGGCAGGAAGCGGATCTGGATCTACCCCAACGACGAGGTCCACATGCCCCAGCGGGGCATGGAGGACATCATGCTCAAGCAGATCACCGAGGATCTGCCCTATCGCCCGGAAATGGACGCCGCAGCCCAGGTCTTCGACCTGGAGCCCGGCATGGCCGTCACCTGGCCGCTGCACGCGCCGCACCGCATCGAGAACCAGGGCACGTTCAACGTCTCGTTGTCGGTGGACTACCAGACCTGGGCCACGCGCATGACCAACGGCGCGCACTACACCAACGGCCTGCTGCGGCGCTGGAAGCTGCCCGTCGCGGCCATGGACGCCACGCCTGCGGCCGCGCAGGCCGTCCTTTGGGCCGCGCACCTGCCGCTGAAGCGGATGAACCTGCTGCAGGACCGCATCGCCCGGTTCGAGCGCAGCTTCGAGCTCGCCGGCGCGCAACGCTGAGTCGTTCCGACCCGGCCGGCGCGACCAGGAACCCGTTTTGACGTAACGGAGAAATTCGTCGTTGCCGCTCGTCCCGGCGCGGCGCACAGTCAAGCCGTCCAGGGAGGACGGACGGGTGCAAGGGGGCGAAACGAGCATGGGCATGTCATTGGGGAGAGTGTCGGCGGTCGCTGCGGCGATCGCCCTGTGCGGGGCCTGCAGCGGGCAGGGGAGCGGGCGGGCCCAGGCCTCGTCCGCCCCTCAGGGCGAGCCGGTGACCGCGGTCGGCTGCCCGACCCAGGCGGCTGAGAGCCAGTGCCTGACCATCGCCGCCAACGGCAAGGTCTACGACCTGGCCGGCGCAAACGTGGATATGAGCCGCAACGTCGGGGTCTCGATTCGCGGCCGGGCGGCCGGGGAGGCCACCGAATGCGGGCTGAAGCTCACCGACGTGAAGGTCGAATATCTCGGCCTGTCCTGCGGCATGGCGCCGGACCCCTACGGGCCGGACGTGAAGGACCCTTATCGCTAGCGGATCAGTCGGGCGCCGGAGGCAGGGGCTCCGGCTCGCCGGTGGCGGGGTCGGTCAGGGTCTTGCGGTTGCGTTGGCTCCCTTCGGAGCCCTTGGGTTCTGTGGCGGGCCGCGGCGGGCGGCCCGGGCGCATGTCCTCGTCGCGGGTGCGGGCCGCATCCTCGGGCGCCTGGGCGGGATCGGGCATGATGGTCTCCGTCTGGTGGCGTTCGGTCTCCAGGGGAACGCGGCCGCAAGCCGCTTCGATCCGCCTTGTAAGCCGGGAAGACCGCTGCTAAACGACCCGGCTCCGGCGATGAGCCGCGCGCGCCGGCGGGCCTTGCCGCCTTCCGGCGCGCTGTTCATTGTCCGGAGGGCGGGCTCGAGAGGGCCGGCGTGTAGGAGTGTAGCTCAGCTGGTAGAGCATCGGTCTCCAAAACCGAGGGCCGGGGGTTCGAGTCCCTCCACTCCTGCCACCCTATATGAGTAGCGAACCGGGCGCGGAGGTCCGCCGCCCGACTGAAGAGAGTCGATAGAGCCGGATGGCCAGGAAACCGGGTTCCAACCCGCAGGCGATGAAGAACCGCGCCGCCAAGACGGCCGCGGCGATGGCGTCCGGCTCGGCGCTCGCCCAGGACGCCCCGCCGAAGAAGAAGACCAACCTCTTCCAGCTGTTCCGGGAAGTGCGGGCCGAGGCTCGGAAGATCACCTGGACCAGCCGCAAGGAAACCTGGATCACCACCGTGATGGTCGGGATCATGGTCGCCCTGGTGGCGATCTTCCTGTCGCTGGTCGACTGGGTCCTGGCCACGGGCATGCGGCTGCTGCTGAGCCTGGTGAACGGGGGATAATTGAGAGACATGACCGACGTCGACACCGCCCCCGCCGCCGCCAATCCCCGCCACAAGTGGTACATCGTCCACGCCTACTCGAACTTCGAGAAGAAGGTGGCCGAGACGATCCGCGAGCAGGCCCACGCCCAGGGCCTGGACGAGAACTTCTCCGAAATCCTGGTACCCACCGAGGACGTGGTTGAGATCCGCCGCGGCCGGAAGGTCAACGCCGAACGCAAGTTCTTCCCCGGCTACGTGCTGGTGAAGATGGAGATGACTGACGAGGCCTATCACCTCATCAAGAACACCCCGAAGGTGACGGGCTTCCTGGGCTCGGGCTCCAAGCCGATCCCGGTCTCGGAAAAGGAAGTCGCCCGCATCATCGGCGCCATCGAGGAAGGCGTGGAGCGGCCCAAGCCCACCGTCACCTTCGAGATCGGCGAGCAGGTCCGGGTCACCGACGGCCCGTTCGCGAGCTTCAACGGTTCGGTGGAGCACGTCGACGAGGAGCGCGCCCGCCTGCGCGTCACCGTCTCCATCTTCGGCCGGGCGACGCCGGTGGAACTCGAATACGGCCAAGTCGAAAAGATCGCCTAGGCGGGCGATTGGTCCGCTGACATACGGCCGATAAGCTCGCCGCTCACTCTGGGCGGCGAGTTTCTTTTTGTACCGCCAACGCGGCGGGTCAGCCGAACCACCGCCGCAATCAAGTCCGGCTATTCGGTTGTTTCCCCTGATCGACCCTGCTAATAGCGCGCGCTTCGGCCCGCTGGGGCCGGCTCGCGCTCGCGCGCGTGAAATCCGTGGAAGGGGGCGGCCACCGTAACCCCGCACCACGGCTCAACCGGCCGGGCTTCCGGCCAAAGAGGAGAAGATGGCCAAGAAGATTCTGGGCTACATCAAGCTGCAGGTGCCCGCGGGCTCCGCCACGCCTTCGCCGCCCATCGGGCCGGCGCTCGGCCAGCGCGGCGTCAACATCATGGGCTTCTGCAAGGAGTTCAACGCCCGCACCGAAAAGGAGCCGAAGGGCACGCCCCTGCCGACGGTGATCACCGTCTATCAGGACAAGAGCTTCACCTTCGTCACCAAGACCCCGCCGGCGACCCACTACATCAAGGAAGCGCTGGGCCTGAAGTCCGGCTCGCAGAAGCCGGGCCGCGACACCGTCGGCAAGATCACCCGCGCCCAGCTGCGCGACATCGCCGAGAAGAAGATGAAGGACCTCAACGCCAACGACGTCGAGGCCGCCGCCAAGATCATCGAGGGCTCCGCGCGCTCGATGGGCCTGCAGATCGTGGAGGCCTGATCAGATGCCTAAGCAACCCAAGCGCATCCAGGCCTGGACCGGCGATCGCACCGTCGCCCATAAGGTGGAAGAGGCCGTGGCCCTGGTGAAGGCCAACGCCAAGGCCAAGTTCGACGAGACCGTCGAGATCGCCGTCAATCTGGGCGTCGACCCGCGTCACGCCGACCAGCAGGTCCGCGGCGTGGTGAGCCTGCCCTCCGGCACCGGCCGCGACGTTCGCGTGGCGGTCATCTGCCGTGACGCCAAGGCCGAGGAAGCCAAGGCCGCCGGGGCCGACATCGTCGGCGCCGAGGACCTGGTGGAACGCATCCAGGGCGGCTTCATGGACTTCGACCGGGTGATCGCCACCCCCGACATGATGGCCCTGGTCGGCCGTCTGGGTAAGGTGCTGGGCCCGCGCGGCCTGATGCCGAACCCGCGCGTCGGCACGGTGACCCCGAACGTCGGCCAGGCGGTGAAGGACGCCAAGGGCGGCGCCATCGAGTTCCGCACCGAGAAGACCGGCATCATCCACGCCGGCATCGGCAAGGCGAGCTTCTCCGACGACGCCCTGCTGGCCAACGTCCGCGCCCTGGTGGACGCCCTGAACAAGGCCAAGCCGTCCGGCGCCAAGGGCACCTACATCAAGAAGATCAGCCTCTCCTCGACCATGGGGCCGGGCTTCAAGGTGGACACCACCTCCGTCGGCGCCTAGCCGTCGGCGGTTTGCAGGATCAAGGGGCGCGGCGGCGACGTCGCGCCCCTTTTTCTCGCCTCAGTCCGGCCAGCGCTGCTTACCGTGACGGATCCGCAGCACCGCCACCTCGTCGCGGCGAAGCGCGTAGACGACGATGTGACCCGTGGCGGTCACCACCAGTTCCCGCGTCCCGGTCAAGCGGCCTGGGCGACCCCGCCCGGGCATGTCGCTCAACGAACCTATCGCCGACAACAGGGTTCCGTCGTCGCGCGTGCAGCCCGTGGGTTCTCATCGAAAAGGAAGTTGAAAGCCGAACGCAGATCCCGGGCCGCGGGGCCGGTGATGCGGACCTTCACTCCTCAGCGGGCCCGAGGCGCGCGGTCATGTGGGTGCGCAGTTCCCGTTCGACCTCCGCAAAATCCCTCACGTCACCGGCTTCAAGCGCATCCAGCCCCTCCTGGACCGCCTTCCGGAACTCGGCGTCGTAGTCGAGATATTCCCGCACCGCTTCCATCACCACGTCGGCCGCCGTCTCCTGGCGCGCCTGGGCCAGGGCGTCGAGCCGGGCCATCTGGTCATCGTCGAGGGTGATTGCGAGCTTGGCGGTCACGACGCCAGCCTAAACCCCGAGCCCGCGCCCGCCAATACGCCGGGCTTGACCCGCCCGCCATCCGGCTCCACTGACCTTCGAACAGCCGTTTGAGGGAAACCGCCATGAGACGCGCCGCCATCGTCAGCCCGATCCGCACGCCTGTGGGCAAGTTCCTGGGCAGCCTGTCGAGCCTCACCGCCGGCGAGCTGGGAGCGGTGATCCTGCGCGAACTGGTGGCGCGGACGAAGATCGATCCGGAAAAGATCGACGACGTGATCTTCGCCCAGGGCTACGCCTCGGGCGAGGCGCCGTGCGTCGCCCGCTGGTCGGCCCTGGCGGCGGACCTGCCGATCAGTGTGCCGGGCTACCAGCTCGACCGGCGCTGCGGCTCGGGCCTGCAGGCGGTCGTGGACGCGGCCATGATGGTCCAGACGGGCGTGGCCGACGTGGTGGTCGCCGGCGGCGTCGAGAGCATGTCGAACGTCGAATACTACACCACCGACATGCGCAACGGCGCGCGCATGGGCTCGGTGACCATGCACGACCGGCTGGCGCGGGGCCGGGTGATGAGCCAGCCGATCGAGCGCTTTGGCGTCATCTCCGGCATGATCGAGACCGCCGACAACCTGGCGCGCGACTATCAGATCAGCCGCGAGGAATGCGACGAATACGCCGCCATGAGCCACCAGCGGGCCGCCAAGGCCTGGGCCGACGGCAAGTTCGACGACGAACTCGTGCCCGTCGCCGTGAAGCAGAAGAAGGGCGATCCGGTGATCTTCGCCAAGGACGAGGGGGTGCGCGCCGACGCCACGCCCGAGAGCCTGGCCCAGCTGCGGCCCATCGAGAAGGGCGGGGTGGTCACCGCCGGCAACGCCAGCCAGCAGAACGACGCGGCCGCCGCCTGCCTGGTGGTGGCTGAGGACAAGCTGGCCGAACTCAACCTCGACCCCATGGGCTGGTTCGTGAGCTGGGCGGCGGCGGGCTGCGAGCCTTCGCGGATGGGCATCGGCCCGGTGCCGGCGGTTGAGCGGCTCTTCGCGCGCACCGGCATGGGCTGGGACGACATCGACCTGGTGGAGCTGAACGAGGCCTTCGCGCCCCAGGTCCTGGCCGTGCTGCGCGGCTGGGGCTGGGACGAGCGCGACCGGCTGAACGTCAACGGTTCGGGCATTTCACTTGGCCATCCCATCGGCGCCACCGGCGGCCGGATCCTGGCCAACCTGCTGCGCGAGCTGAAGCGCCGCGGCGGCCGCTACGGCCTGGAGACCATGTGCATCGGCGGCGGCCAGGGTATCGCGGCGGTCTTCGAGGCGGCCTAAGCTTCTCCGAAAACCGGGGAGGGTCAGATGGAGCTGAAGACCACGCGCTATGCGGTGGAGGCGGGCGTCGCGCTCGTCACCCTCTCCCGCCCGAAGCGGCGCAACGCCTGGACCGGGCGGATGCACACCGAATACCGCTGGATCCTGGCGCGGGCGGACGCCGATCCGGCGGTGCGGGTGATCGTGGTCACCGGCGATCCGGAGGGACAGGCCTTCTGCGCCGGCGCGGATCTTGGCGCCCTGGAAGGTCACTCCGAGAAGGGGCGCTATGATCCTGGCACGCCGGAGGACATCGCCCGGCCGGGCTATGGCGTCGATCCCCGGTTCGATGCGGCCTTCGCCTACCATTTCGGGATCGGCAAGCCGGTGATCGCGGCGATCAACGGCGCGGCGGCGGGCGTAGGCCTGGTGCTGGCCGCCTTCGCCGACCTGCGCTTCGCCGCCGAAGGGGTGAAGTTCACCGCCGCCCACGGACGTTTCAACTTCCCGGCGGAGTTCGGGCTTTCTTGGGTGCTGCCGCGGATCGTCGGCCTGACCCACGCCAACGACATCCTGCTTTCCAGCCGGGTGTTCACGGCGGAGGAGGCGATGGCCATGGGCTTCCTGAACCGCCTGCTGCCGGCCGAGCGGCTGATGGACGAGGCGACCGCCTATGCCCGCCAGGTCGCCGAGAGCGTCGCGCCCGGCTCGGCTCGCGAGACCAAGCGGCAGATCTATCGCGACCTGCACCGCGATGCGGCGGCCTCGGTCGAGACGGCCGAGCGTCTGCTGGAAGCCATGATCCGGGCGCCCGATTACAAGGAAGGCGTGAAGGCCTGGACGGAGAAGCGAAAGCCGCAATGGACGGGGTAGGGCGGCGCGCCCGCTTCGGTTAAGCTTTCCGCGGGCTCGCCCCAGACGAGCCGAATCCTCGGGAGGGCTGCATGCGCATTTTCAAGCTGGCCGGCGCCGTCTGCGCCGCCTTCGCCCTGGCCGCCGGCGCGGCCAAGGCCGAGACCTTCAGCTTCGTCGCTGTGGGCGACACCGCCTACAACCCGCCGGCCGACTACGCCGTCTACGAAGCCCTGATCGGCCGGATCAACAGGGCGAAACCCGCTTTCACCATCCATGTGGGCGACACCTGGGGCGCGGAGCCCTGCACCGAAGACCAGCACCGCAAGATCCTGGACTGGTTCGCCAAGTACGATCATCCAGTGGTCTACACGCCCGGCGACAACGAATGGGCCGACTGTCGCAAGGCCGAGGTGCTGGAGGCCTACCACCGCTATATGGGCGGAAAGGCGACACCGGAGGACCTGCAGCTCCTCCTGCCGCTGCGGGGGCTGGACGCGGGCATGACCAGCGCCGGCTACGACGATCCGATCGGCAGCCTGAACCTGATCCGCAAGGTGTTCTTCTCCCAAGCCCGGAGCGTGGGCGGCAGGACCATGCCGCTGGTGCGCCAGCCGGACGTCTCGCCGACCTTCAAGGAGACCTCGGAGAACACCCGCTGGGAGAAGGGCGGGGTGGTGTTCGCCACAGTCAGCGTGCCGGGCTCCTCCAACGGCTTCCTGATCGCCGACGAGGCCCGCGCCGCCGAGGCCGTGGCCCGCAACCGCGCCAATGTGGACTGGATCAAGTCCACCTTCGCCGAGGCCAAGGCCAAGAACGCCAAGGCGGTGGTGATCGCCCTGCAGGCCGGCATGTTCCTGGACGCCGACGGCGGCGACTTCACGAACAAGGCCCTGAACGGTGGGCGGGAGGGGCCCTTCCACTGGATCGTGCTGGCGATCCGCGACCTGGGCGGCCAGTTCGGCAAGCCCGTCCTGCTGATCAATGGCGACTTCCACGACTTCGTGGTCGACCGGCCGTTCATGGTGAGTCAGGGCGAGGCCAAGCCGCCGCTCTACGCCAACATCACCCGACTGCAGGTCTATGGCGCGCCGGAGCTGAAGGCGGTGAAGGTGGGCGTCGACACCGAAACCCCCTGGGTCTTCTCCTTCGAACCGCTCTACAACTGAGGCGACGGCGACGAGGGGGCGTAGGGCTTGCGGCTTATCCTGTGGTTCACCGCGCGGGGGATTTTCGTCTGGGCGGTGTCCACCGGCGCGCTGCGCCTGCTGCCCGAGGCCTGGACGCACCGGCCGGTCTGGACCTTCCTGATCACCGGCGTCGTGTCGGCGGTGGGGTTGAGCCTCGCCACGCTGCTGTTCCTGCGGCGGATCTCGGTCGAAAGCCGCCAGGTGGCGCTGGCGGCCTTCGTGGCGCCGCAGATGATCCTCGACGCCGGCGTGACGATCTGGTTCGCGCGGATCCTGACCAACTTTCCGCCCGAGCATGCGCCGCTGTTCGGCGCCTTCGTCCTCTGGTGCTACGCGGTGATGCTGACCACCGGCGCCGTCGCCGGACGCCCCAGAGGCTGAGGCGGCGGTTGTCTTTGCGCGCGCAAGCCTGTATAGGCCGCGCCTTCTAGAGTTTCGCCTCTCCGTCAGGGGAGGCGGGTTGGGGAGGTTTTCTCCCCATCCTGTCCGAGAACTGCGGGGTTTCCGGGGCCGCCGGAGACCGTAACGGGGGAAGAGCCCTTCCCAAGCCGCGGGGAGACGGGAAGATGACGCCTTACCGCCGGTCCTTCGGACACGGCGCGGGCTGCGGCTTCTCAAGGACAGGTCGACCGTGCGCGGGGCTCGCTCCGCAACCGGTCCTGCTTGCGCCGTCGGAATGGTTCCGGCGGCGAACCTGAGTATGGAGACCGCAATGGACCGCGCTCAAAAGCAGGAGTCGATCGAGACGCTCAAGGGCGTCTTCGCCGACGCCGGCGCCGTGGTCGTGACCCACAACCTGGGTCTGACCGTTGCGGAAATGACCGATCTTCGGGGCCGCCTCCGCAAGGAAGGCGCCCAGCTGAAGGTGGTGAAGAACACCCTGGCCATCGAAGCCCTGGACGGCTCGATCGGTGAGAAGGGCGACGCCCTGTTCACCGGCCCGGTCGCCATCGCCTATGCGCCGGATCCCGTCACCGCCGCCAAGGTCACCTCTGAATTCGCCAAGGGGAACGAGAAGTTCTCCATCGTCGGCGGGTTCATGGGCGCCGAGGTTCTGGACGCCAAGGGCGTGGGCGCGCTTGCGACGCTTCCGTCTCTCGACCAGCTCCGCGGCAAGATCATCGGCCTTCTGCAAGCCCCGGCCACCAAGGTCGCCGGCGTTCTGCAGGCGCCGGCCGGTCAGCTGGCTCGCGTCATGGGCGCCTACGCCGCCAAAGACGCCGCCTGATCGTCATCTTCCCCGACAATCCCAAAGTTCCAAGGAACCAACACCATGTCGAAGCTTGAAAAACTGGTCGAAGACCTCTCCACCCTGACCGTCCTGGAAGCCGCCGAGCTCTCCAAGCTGCTCGAAGAGAAGTGGGGCGTCTCCGCCGCCGCTCCGGTGGCCGTGGCCGCTGCTCCCGCCGCTGGGGGGGGGGACGG
>NZ_JBKBUH010000008.1:0-15464 GCF_046290725.1 Phenylobacterium sp. | reverse complement strand
TCTCCTTTTTCCTCCCCCCCCCCCCCCTCCTTTTCCCCCCCCCCCCCCCCCGAGGCCGCTGAAGAGCAGACCGAGTTCACCGTCGTGCTGACCGCCGGCGGCGACAAGAAGATCAACGTGATCAAGGAAGTTCGCGGCGTCCGTCCGGACCTCGGCCTGAAGGAAGCCAAGGACCTCGTCGAAGGCGCTCCTCAGAACGTCAAGGAAAACATCTCCAAGCAAGAAGCCGAAGAGATCAAGAAGAAGCTCGAGGAAGCCGGCGCCACCGTCCAGATCAAGTAAGCCAGAGCGCGACAGCCGGAAGTGGACACCGGTTCCGGCGCCCGTCGCGCTCCAACTTCTTGAAACCGTCCCTCCTCGAGGAAGGACGGGGGCGGCGCGGTTCTCGCGTCACTTCAGCGGGCCCGGCGAGCGATCGCCGGGCCCGTTCCATTTTTGAGTCAGTGCAGCTTGAACTGCGCCGAGGCCATCTTGAACTCGGCCGGCTTGATCAGCTCCCGGTGCGCCACGGTGACGGTGTGCAGGACGCCGTCGAGCTTGTGGCTCCAGAAGTCGAGGAACTTCCTCAGGTTCGGGAACTGCGGGAAGAGATCGTATTCCTGCCAGATGTAGCTCTGCAGCAGGGAGGGATGATCGGGCATCCGGTAGAGGATCTCCGCCGTGGTCAGGCCATAGCCTTGCAGCTGCTTTTCGAACTCCGAACTGACCGCCATCTCGCAACCTTTCGAACGCACCCCCAAATGGGCGAACGACTCAAAGTCTAGGCGCGATCCCTAAAAAAGACCAAAATATCAAAGCGTTAGCACTGGTTCGGCTCGGCTGCTGCCAAGTTGGGAGTTGGGGAGCGGATTTTCCCAGTTCGGAGGGAACAAGCCTTACGCCGCAAGGGTTTCGCGCCCGTGGGTTGACGTAGACACTCGGGATCCGAGCCATTCCAGGCGGGGCGCGCTGAGGAGCTTGCCGATTTGCGCGCCGCCGGCTGCAAATTTCTTTGGCGAAGGGCTTCCCTTGGGGGCCCAAAAGGCCTATCTCGCGTCTTTCGCGAAATCACGATTCGTTTCGACGCGATTCAGCGCGCGTACGCTCCGAGGCATGGCCCGCCGCCCTCCGGCCATGCGAGGGAGCGCCCCTGGCGATACAGGGGCATTCCAGCGTCCGACTCCCGTCCGGGAGTTCGAGGGTGGACGCAGGATAGATGACCAGACGCGCGGACTCCATGCCGTTCGTCTCTCAAGGGAACAATATGGCCCAGTCCTTCACCGGTAAGAAGCGGATCCGGAAGTCGTTCGGCCGCATCCCCGAAGCCGTGCAGATGCCGAACCTGATCGAGGTTCAGCGCTCCTCCTACGAACAGTTCCTGCAGCGCGAAGTCCGCGCCGGCGAGCGTCGGGACGAGGGGATCGAGGCGGTCTTCAAGTCCGTCTTCCCGATCAAGGACTTCAACGAGCGCGCGGTCCTGGAATACGTCTCCTACGAGTTCGAGGACCCGAAGTACGACGTGGAGGAGTGCGTCCAGCGCGACATGACCTTCGCAGCCCCGCTGAAGGTCAAGCTGCGCCTGATCGTCTTCGAGACCGATGAAGAGACCGGCGCCCGCTCCGTGAAGGACATCAAGGAGCAGGACGTCTATATGGGCGACATCCCGCTCATGACGGAGAAGGGCACCTTCATCGTCAACGGGACCCAGCGTGTCATCGTCTCCCAGATGCACCGCTCGCCGGGCGTCTTCTTCGACCACGACAAGGGCAAGACCCACGCCTCGGGCAAGCTGCTGTTCGCCGCCCGCGTCATCCCCTACCGCGGCTCGTGGCTCGACTTCGAGTTCGACGCCAAGGACATCGTCTATGTCCGTATCGACCGCCGCCGGAAGCTGCCCGCCACCACCTTCCTGATGGCGCTGGGCATGGACGGGGAGGAGATCCTCTCCACCTTCTACGACGCCGTCTCGTTCGAGAAGCGCACCGACAAGAGCGGCGCGATCGGCTGGGCCACCCCCTACAAGCCCGAGCGCTGGCGCGGGGCGAAGCCGGAATTCCCGCTGATCGACGCCGACACCGGCGAGGAAGTGGCGCCGGCCGGCCAGAAGATCTCCGCCCGCAACGCCAAGAAGTTCGCCGACGCCGGCCTCAAGACTCTGCTGCTGGCGCCCGAGGCCCTGACCGGCCGCTACCTGGCCCGCGACCTCGTCAACTTCGAGACCGGCGAGATCTACGCCGAGGCCGGCGACGAGCTGGATCCGACCCTGCTGGCCGCGCTGGAGGAGCAGGGCTTCTCCACCCTCGACGTGCTCGACGTCGACGAGATGACCATGGGCGCCTACATCCGCAACACGCTGCGGGTGGACAAGAACACCGCCCGCGAAGACGCCCTGTTCGACATCTACCGCGTGATGCGCCCGGGCGAGCCGCCGACCGTCGAGGCGGCGGAAGCCATGTTCAAGTCGCTGTTCTTCGACGCCGAGCGCTACGACCTTTCCTCGGTCGGCCGGGTGAAGATGAACATGCGCCTGGAGCTCGACTGCCCCGACGACGTGCGCGTGCTGCGCAAGGACGACGTGCTGGCGGTGCTGAAGACCCTGGTCGGCCTGCGCGACGGTCGCGGCGAGATCGACGACATCGACAACCTGGGCAACCGTCGGGTCCGGTCGGTGGGCGAGCTGCTTGAGAACCAGTACCGCGTCGGCCTGCTGCGCATGGAGCGGGCGATCAAGGAGCGCATGAGCTCGGTCGACATCGACACGGTCATGCCGCACGACCTGATCAACGCGAAGCCGGCGGCCGCGGCCGTGCGGGAGTTCTTCGGCTCCTCGCAGCTCTCGCAGTTCATGGATCAGACCAACCCGCTGTCGGAGATCACCCACAAGCGGCGCCTGTCGGCCCTCGGCCCGGGCGGCCTGACCCGCGAGCGGGCCGGCTTCGAGGTGCGCGACGTGCACCCGACCCACTACGGCCGGATCTGCCCGATCGAGACGCCGGAAGGCCCGAACATCGGCCTGATCAACTCGCTGGCCACCCATGCGGTGGTCAACAAATACGGCTTCATCGAAAGCCCCTACCGGCGGATCAAGGACGGCAAGACCACCGACGAGGTGGTCTACATGTCGGCCATGGAAGAGGCCAAGCACGTCATCGCCCAGGCCAACATCAAGCTCGAGGCCGGCGAGATCGTCGAGGACCTGGTCCCCGGCCGGATCAATGGCGAGCCCAGCCTGCTGCCGAAGGCCGACGTCGACCTGATGGACGTGTCGCCTAAGCAGGTCGTTTCGGTCGCCGCCTCGCTGATCCCGTTCCTCGAGAATGACGACGCCAACCGCGCCCTGATGGGCTCGAACATGCAGAAGCAGGCCGTGCCGCTGATCCAGACGGATGCGCCCCTGGTCGGCACCGGCATGGAAAGCGTCGTGGCGATCGACTCCGGCGCCGTCGTGGTGGCGCGCCGGGCCGGTGTGGTGGAGCAGATCGACGGCACGCGTATCGTCGTCCGCGCCACGGAAGAGACCGACCCCACCAAGCCGGGCGTCGACATCTACCGTCTGCAGAAGTTCCAGCGCTCCAACACCTCGACCTGCATCAACCAGCGCCCGCTGGTCCGCGTGGGCGACCGGGTGGCGGCGGGCGACGTGGTGGCCGACGGGCCGTCCACGGACCTGGGCGAACTGGCCCTGGGCCGGAACACCCTCGTCGCCTTCATGCCGTGGAACGGCTACAACTTCGAAGACTCGATCCTGATCTCCGAGCGCATCGTGCGCGACGACGTCTTCACCTCGATCCACATCGAGGAGTTCGAGGTCATGGCCCGCGACACCAAGCTCGGCCCGGAAGAGATCACCCGCGACATCCCCAACGTCGGCGAGGAAGCCCTGCGCAACCTCGACGAAGCGGGCATCGTGGCGATCGGCGCCGAGGTCCTGCCGGGCGACATCCTGGTCGGCAAGGTGACGCCGAAAGGTGAGTCGCCCATGACGCCGGAAGAGAAGCTGCTGCGCGCCATCTTCGGCGAAAAGGCCTCGGACGTGCGCGACACCTCCCTGCGCCTGCCGCCCGGCGTGGCTGGCACGGTGGTGGAAGTGCGGGTCTTCAACCGTCACGGCGTCGACAAGGACGAGCGTGCTCTGGCGATCGAACGCGCCGAGATCGACCGCCTGGGCAAGGACCGCGACGACGAGTTCGCGATCCTGAACCGCAACATGACCGCGCGCCTGCGCCAGCTGCTGGTCGGCAAGGTCGCCGTCTCCGGGCCCAAGGGCCTGGGCCGCGGCGAGATCACGACCGACAAGCTGGAGGAGATCGCGCCCGGCCTGTGGTGGCAGATCGCGCTCGACGACGAGAAGGCCATGGGCGAGCTGGAGGCCCTGCGCCGCCAGTTCGACGAGGCCCGCAAGCGTCTCGATCGCCGCTTCGAGGACAAGGTCGACAAGCTGCAGCGCGGCGACGAGCTGCCCCCCGGCGTGATGAAGATGGTCAAGGTGTTCGTGGCGGTGAAGCGCAAGCTGCAGCCGGGCGACAAGATGGCCGGCCGTCACGGCAACAAGGGCGTCATCTCCAAGATCCTGCCGATCGAGGACATGCCCTATCTGGAAGACGGCACCTCGGTCGACATCGTGCTGAACCCGCTGGGCGTGCCTTCGCGGATGAACGTCGGCCAGATCTTCGAGACCCACCTCGGCTGGGCCGCGGCGGGGCTGGGCAAGCAGGTCGCCGAAATGCTGGAGGCCTGGCAGAACGGCGGCCAGCGCCAGGCGCTGATCGAGCATCTGCGTGACGCCTACGGGCCCGACGTGGAGCTTCCGGATACCGATGAAGAGCTGGTGGAGCTGGCCCGCAACCTGTCGAAGGGCATCCCGTTCGCCACCCCGGTGTTCGACGGCGCCCACATCGACGACATCGAGGACCTGCTGGAAAAGGCCGGTCTCGAGCGCTCGGGCCAGGTGCAGCTCTATGACGGCCAGACCGGCGAGAAGTTCAAGCGTCCGGTCACGGTCGGCTACATCTACATGCTGAAGCTGCACCACCTGGTGGACGACAAGATCCACGCCCGGTCGATCGGCCCCTACAGCCTGGTCACCCAGCAGCCGCTGGGCGGCAAGGCCCAGTTCGGCGGCCAGCGCTTCGGGGAGATGGAGGTCTGGGCGCTGGAAGCCTACGGCGCCGCCTACACCCTGCAGGAGATGCTGACGGTGAAGTCGGACGACGTGGCTGGCCGGACCAAGGTCTACGAGTCGATCGTCCGCGGCGACGACACCTTCGAAGCCGGCATCCCCGAGAGCTTCAACGTGCTCGTCAAGGAGATGCGCTCGCTGGGCCTGAACGTGGAGCTGGAGAACGGCTAGGGCCGCAATCCGCCGCACCGCTAAGCGCGAGGGGAGGGGCCGTCAGCCTCTCCCCATCGCCTCTGGAATTGCTGACGAACTGGAAAATCGATGAACCAGGAAGTCCTGAATATCTTCAACCCGGTCCAGGCCGCCCCGACCTTCGACCGCATCCGCATCGCGCTGGCTTCGCCGGAGAAGATCCGTTCGTGGTCGTTCGGCGAGATCAAGAAGCCCGAGACGATCAACTACCGGACGTTCAAGCCGGAACGCGACGGCCTGTTCTGCGCCCGCATCTTCGGTCCGACCAAGGACTACGAGTGCCTGTGCGGCAAGTACAAGCGCATGAAGTACAAGGGCATCATCTGCGAGAAGTGCGGCGTCGAGGTCACCCTCGCCCGCGTGCGCCGCGAGCGGATGGGCCATATCGAACTGGCCTCGCCGGTCGCCCACATCTGGTTCCTGAAGTCGCTGCCCAGCCGCATCTCGATGATGCTGGACATGGCGCTTAAGGACATCGAGCGCGTCCTCTATTTCGAGAACTACATCGTCACCGAGCCCGGCCTGACGCCGCTGAAGCTGCATCAGCTGCTCTCGGAAGACGACTACCTGCGCTACCAGGAAGAGTTCGGCGACGACAGCTTCACCGCCGAGATCGGCGCCGAGGCGGTCCAGGGCCTGCTGAAGGGCATCGACCTGCCGAAGGAAGCCGACAAGCTGCGCGAGGAGCTCGTCACCACCACCTCGGAAATGAAGCTCAAGAAGACGTCCAAGCGTCTGAAGCTGATCGAGAGCTTCATCGAGAGCGGCAACAAGCCCGAGTGGATGATCCTCTCGGTCGTGCCGGTGATCCCGCCGGAACTGCGCCCGCTGGTGCCGCTGGACGGCGGCCGGTTCGCCACCTCCGACCTGAACGACCTCTACCGCCGGGTCATCAACCGGAACAACCGCCTGAAGCGCCTGATCGAGCTGCGCGCGCCGGACATCATCATCCGCAACGAAAAGCGGATGCTGCAGGAAGCCGTCGACGCCCTGTTCGACAACGGCCGTCGCGGCCGCGTCATCACCGGCGCCAACAAGCGTCCGCTGAAGTCGCTGGCCGACATGCTGAAGGGCAAGCAGGGCCGGTTCCGCCAGAACCTGCTAGGCAAGCGCGTCGACTATTCCGGCCGTTCGGTCATCGTCGTCGGCCCGGAGCTGAAGCTGCACGAGTGCGGCCTGCCCAAGAAGATGGCGCTCGAGCTGTTCAAGCCGTTCATCTATGCGCGGTTGGACGCCAAGGGCCTGTCGGGCACCGTCAAGCAGTCCAAGCGCATGGTGGAGCGTGAGCAGCCGGCGGTCTGGGACATCCTCGACGAGGTCATCCGCGAGCATCCGGTCCTGCTGAACCGGGCGCCGACCCTGCACCGCCTGGGCATCCAGGCCTTCGAGCCCAAGCTGATCGAAGGCAAGGCCATCCAGCTGCACCCGCTGGTCTGCGCCGCCTTCAACGCCGACTTTGACGGCGACCAGATGGCCGTGCACGTCCCGCTGAGCCTCGAGGCCCAGCTGGAAGCGCGCGTCCTGATGATGTCGACGAACAACATCCTGTCGCCCGCCAACGGCCGGCCGATCATCGTGCCGTCGCAGGATATCGTGCTCGGCCTCTACTACCTGTCGCTGGCCAAGGACGGCGAGCCGGGCGAGGGCAAGCTGTTCGCCGATCTGGGCGAGATCGATGCGGCGCTCGACGCCGGCGTCGTGACCCTGCACACCAAGATCAAGGCCCGCCATACGGAGATGAACGCCGAGGGCGAGCTGGTGCGCAAGGTGATCGACACCACGCCGGGCCGGATGAAGATCGTCGCGCTCTTCCCGAAGCACCCGGCCATCGGCCATCGCCTGCTCGAGAAGAACCTGACCAAGAAGGAGATCGGCAACCTGATCGACGCCGTCTACCGCCACTGCGGTCAGAAGGCGACGGTGATCTTCGCCGACCAGATCATGGGCCTGGGCTTCCGCGAAGCGGCCAAGGCCGGCATCTCCTTCGGCAAGGACGACATCACCATCCCGGCGCGCAAGAAGCCGATCGTCGAAGAGACCCGCAAGCTGGTCGAGGAGTACGAGCAGCAATACGCCGATGGCCTGATCACCAAGGGCGAGAAGTACAACAAGGTGGTCGACGCCTGGGCCAAGGCCACCGACCGCGTCGCCGACGAGATGATGGCGGAGATCTCCACCGCCGAGAAGGACGAGAACGGCCGCGAGAAGGAGATCAACTCGATCTTCATGATGGCCAACTCCGGCGCCCGGGGTTCGCAGGCCCAGATGAAGCAGCTCGGCGGCATGCGCGGCCTGATGGCCAAGCCCTCCGGCGAGATCATCGAGACGCCGATCATCTCGAACTTCAAGGAAGGCCTGTCGGTCCAGGAGTACTTCAACTCCACCCACGGCGCCCGTAAGGGCCTGGCCGACACCGCGCTGAAGACCGCCAACTCTGGCTACCTGACGCGCCGTCTCGTCGACGTCGCCCAGGACTGCATCATCACCGAGGAAGACTGCGGCACCACCCGGGGCATCACCCTGCGCGCCGTGGTCGAAGGCGGCGACGTGCTGGTCTCGCTGGGTCTGCGCATCCTCGGCCGGTTCGCCGCCGAGGACATCAAGGATCCGGGCACCGGCGAGGTCATCGTTCCGGCCGACACCTATCTCGACGAGAACATGATCGAGACGGTGGAGGCCGCGGGCGTCCAGGCCGTGAAGGTCCGCTCGGTCCTGACCTGCGAGGCCAAGAACGGCGTCTGCGGCGCCTGCTACGGCCGCGACCTGGCGCGCGGCACCCCGGTGAACATCGGCGAGGCCGTGGGCGTCATCGCCGCCCAGTCGATCGGCGAGCCGGGCACCCAGCTGACGATGCGGACCTTCCACATCGGCGGCACCGCCCAGGTGGCCGAGCAGTCCTTCTTCGAAAGCGCCAACGAGGGCGTGGTGAAGATCGCCGGCGGCGCCACCGTCACCGCCCCGGACGGCGAACTGGTGGTCATGAGCCGCAACCTGCAGGTCACCGTGCAGGTCGACGGCAAGGACCGCGAGTCCTACAAGCCGCCCTACGGCGCGCGCCTGAAGGTCAAGGATGGCGACAAGGTCAAGCGCGGCCAGCGCCTGGCCGACTGGGACCCGTACTCCACGCCGATCATCACCGAGGTTGGCGGTCGCGTGCGGTTCGAGGACCTGGTGGAGAACGTCTCGGTCCGCGAGGAAGCCGACGAGGCCACCGGCATCTCCAACCGCGTGGTCATCGACTGGCGCGCCTCCACCAAGGGTTCGGACCTGCGTCCGGCCATGGCGGTGCTGGACGAGAGCGGCGCCTATAAGCGCCTCTCCAACGGCGGCGAGGCCCGCTACCTGCTGCCCGTGGGCGCCATCCTCTCCGTCGGCGACGGCGACGAGGTGAAGCCCGGCGAGGTGCTGGCCCGGATGTCGACCGAAAGCGCCAAGACCCGCGACATCACCGGCGGTCTGCCGCGGGTGGCCGAGCTCTTCGAAGCCCGGCGTCCGAAGGACTGCGCGGTCATCGCCGAGATGGACGGCCGGGTCGAGTTCGGCCGGGACTACAAGAACAAGCGCCGCATCAAGATCACCCCGGAAGACGGCGGCGAGGCGGTCGAGTTCCTGATCCCGAAGGGCAAGCACATCGCCGTCCACGACGGGGACGTCATCCGCAAGGGCGAGTACCTGATCGACGGCAACCCGGATCCGCACGACATCCTGCGCATCCAGGGCATCGAGGCGCTGGCCGAATTCCTGGTCAATGAGATCCAGGAGGTCTACCGGCTGCAGGGCGTGCCGATCAACGACAAGCACATCGAGACCATCGTCCGGCAGATGCTGCAGAAGGTCGAGATCCTGGAGCCCGGCGACACGGGCCTGCTCAGGGGCGACCATCTCGACAAGGTCGAGGTGGACGAGGAGAACGCCAAGGCGGAAGCCCGCGGCGGTCGTCAGGCCCTCACCCAGCCGGTGCTGCTCGGCATCACCAAGGCGTCCCTGCAGACCCGCAGCTTCATCTCCGCGGCCTCCTTCCAGGAGACCACCCGCGTGCTGACCGAGGCTTCGGTGCAGGGCAAGAGCGACACGCTCGAAGGCCTGAAGGAGAACGTGATCGTCGGCCGGCTCATCCCGGCGGGCACCGGCTCCTACCTGCGCAACCTGCAGCGCATCGCCGCCAAGCGCGACGAGGCGCTCTCGCAGAGCCGTGAAGAAGCCATGGAGCCGCTGCCGGAAGCCATCGCCGACGCGGCGGAGGCCGAGCGCATCGAGACCTGATCGGCTGCTAAGTCGAGCGCGAAAAAACGGTCCGGGAGGCGACTCCCGGACCGTTTTCATTTGCTGCGCGGGCGCCTAAATCCTCCAAAACCCGAGGAGGATCTTTCGTGCCCCTGCTGCTCTGCCCCAACTGCAACGTCTCGATGCAGAACGTCGCCCGTTCCGGCGTCGAACTCGACATGTGCCCCAGCTGCCGGGGCGTCTGGCTGGATCGGGGAGAGCTCGAAAAGATCCTCGGCGCGAGCCGCGAAGCGAGCGAGTCCGACGCCCGCGCACGGGAACGCTTCGACCGCGAGGTGGACAGTTTCCATCGCGATCCGGACGCCTGGCGGCGCAGCCACCCCTATGACGCCGCCCACAAGCGCTACCGCTACGATGACGACGACGACTACCGGCGCAAAAAGAAGAAGAAGTTCGACATCTTCGACATCTTCGATTGACCGGGACTCGGCCGCTCGTTGATCGATGTCAAAGATGACGCCGGCGTCATCTTTATACTCCTCCCCAATCCGGCGAAGGACCGGGAAAGGGAGACGAGATCATGCTGAACGTTCAGGTCGTGCAGGGGCCGCCCCAGGCCGTCCAGGAATTCGACGACGACGAGCTGGCCAAGCGCCTGACGGACCACGATGTCGAGGTGATCCGCGAGATCTTCAAGACGCCCCTGACCGGGTCCTACAACTGGGACTACGACACGGCGAACGCCAAGATCCGACGGCTCTACGAGCTCGGCAAGCGGTTCAACTGGAACGTCGAGATGGACGTCGACTGGAACCAGCCGCCGCCGGTGGCGGCGGGCGCCAACGCCGACGAGGAGCCGGAGGGCTTCGCCGCCCATCCGAAATGGCAGGCCCTGACGCCGGAACAGCGCCGGGACTTCCAGCGGCGGTCGAACGCCCAGACCCTTTCGCAATTCCTGCATGGGGAGCAGGGGGCCCTGATGGTCGCCTCCCAGCTGGTCAGCTGCGCGCCGACGCACGACGCCAAGCTCTACGCCGCCTCCCAGACCTTCGACGAGGCCCGGCACGTGGAGGTCTTCCACCGCTATCTGATGCAGCGGTGCCGGATGATCTATCCGATCAATCCGAACCTGAAATTCCTGCTCGACAAGGTGCTGACCGACGAGCGCTGGGACCTGAAGTTCATCGGCATGCAGATTCTCATCGAGGGCCTGGCGCTGGCGGCCTTCCAGACCATCCACCAGACCACCCGCGATCCCCTGCTGCGCGACATCGTCGGTCTGGTCATGCGCGACGAGGGGCGGCACGTGGCCTTCGGCGTGAACTATCTGGAGGACTGGATCCGCGCCCTGCCCGAGGACGAGATCGAGGAGCGGGCGCAGTTCGCCTACGAGGCCTGCGTGGTCATGCGCAACCGGCTCGTTTCCACCACCGTGGCCGAGGAGTTCGGCTTCACCCGGGAGGAGGCGCTGGAGATCAACAACGCCACCCAGGGCGGTCGGGCCTTCCGAACCTTCCTGTTCGAGCGGATGATCCCGAACCTGAAGCGCGTGGGCCTGCTCACCGAAAAGATCCGGCCGAAGTTCGAGGAACTCGGCGTTCTGGAGTTCGAGAACCTGCAGCACGACGGGATGATCGACTGGGCGACGCTGGAGGCGCCGCTGAAGCGGGACTCCACCGGCGAGGTGATCGCCGCCTGACCGGAGAAATCAGCGGGGGGGCGGCCAGATCGGCGGCAGCTCCCGCATCTCCGGCCCGCTGTCGCGGTGGTCCGTCCCGATGGGCAGATTGCCCCGCTTGTACTCCTGATAGGCTTCCTTGCGCGCGGCGGCCGCGTCGAAGGCTCTCCGCTTGTCGGGCGCCATCGGCGGCTCGATGAAGGGCGCATCCTTGGCGCCCGCGCCGAACGTCTCGTCGCAGGCGTCGCGCTCGGCCTTGGTCAGGCGCACGGCCTCGGCGTTGGCGCACCCGACGGCGCCGCGCCTCAGGGCCTGGCGCAGCTGGTCCTGCCAGGCGGGCAGGGGGGCTGGGCTGATCGAGGTTCCCGCCCCGCCGCCGCCGGAACCGCGGCTTTCGGGCGCGTAGAGCGGCGCGACCGGCGAGGCTTCGTCCAACTCCCGAAGTCGGCGGACGTTCAGCGGCCGCGCCGGCGACGCGCGGGTGGGAATGTCCGTTCGCTCCGGCGGGATGAACCGGGGAACCACCGTCACCTCGATCGTCGTCTCCGGCGCAGCCGGCGCCTGGAGCAGGGGGCTGCGCAGGGCGAGCGCGCCCAGTACGGCCGCGTGCAGCAGGAGCGACGCCGTCAGAAGCGTCCATCTGCGGCGGTCCGCACCCGTCATCTGCGCCCCTCGATTGCAAGCTGGACCGTCAGGCTCGGCCCGTCGAACGGCGAAATCGTGGCGCGACGAAGGCGGCGCGCAGCGGGAAAAGGCCTTGAGTTCACGAGCGTTGACGGATGGCGCCTTCGCGAGTATGAACCGCGCTCCTTTCGAGGCCGGGGATTCTTCCCCAGTCCCGATGAACGGTTTGTCCCGCAACGGACGGCCAGGCCCGCCGGGGCGCATTGCGCGCGCGCCGGCGAGTTTTTGCGTTCAGCGGGGGGTTTCGAAGCCTAAGACAACATGGACCCCAATCGAGGCGCTTCGGCCAAACGGCACACGCCTCCAGAGCAGAGATTAGATGCCTACGATCAACCAGCTCATCCGCAAGCCTCGGCATGACAAGCCGTCGCGGAACAAGGTGCCGGCCCTGAAGGGCTGCCCGCAGCGCCGCGGCGTCTGCACGCGCGTCTACACGACGACGCCGAAGAAGCCGAACTCGGCCCTTCGGAAGGTCGCCAAGGTGCGCCTGACCACCGGCATCGAAGCGGTGTGCTACATCCCCGGCGAAGGCCATAACCTGCAGGAGCACTCGGTGGTGCTCATTCGCGGGGGCCGGGTGAAGGACCTTCCGGGCGTTCGCTATCACATCCTGCGCGGCGTGCTCGACACCCAGGGGGTCAAGGACCGCAAGCAGCGCCGTTCGCTCTACGGCGCCAAGCGTCCGAAGTAAGGAATTCAGATATGTCCCGTCGCCGTCGCGCTGAGAAACGTGAAGTCCTGCCGGATCCGAAGTTCGGGGACCTCACCGTCACGAAGTTCATGAACTACGTGATGTACGAAGGCAAAAAGGCCGTCGCCGAGAACATCCTCTACGGCGCCTTCGACATCCTGGAAGCCAAGCGGAAGGACATGACCCCGCTGGAAACCTTCCACGCCGCTCTGGAAAACGTCGCGCCGGCCATCGAGGTGCGTTCCCGCCGGGTCGGCGGCGCCACCTATCAGGTGCCGGTCGAGGTCCGCCCCGACCGCCGCAAAGCCCTGGCCATCCGCTGGCTGGTGACCGCCGCCCGCAAGCGCGGCGAGAACACCATGACCGACAAGCTGGCTGGCGAACTGCTGGACGCGGCTTCCAACCGCGGCTCCGCCGTCAAGAAGCGCGAAGACACCCACAAGATGGCCGAAGCCAACCGGGCCTTCTCGCACTACCGCTGGTAAGGTCCGCCAATCCATCGCTTCCCGGCGCGGGCGGTTTGAGCTAAACCGCCCGCGCCGTTCGTTCAGCACTCCCGAACGCCTCTTTCAGCAGAGCTTCCGCTATGCCCCGTACGCACAAAATCGAAGACTACCGCAACTTCGGAATCATGGCCCACATCGACGCGGGCAAGACGACGACGACGGAGCGGATCCTCTACTACACCGGCAAGAGCCATAAGATCGGCGAAGTTCATGACGGCGCGGCCACCATGGACTGGATGGAGCAGGAGCAGGAGCGCGGCATCACCATCACGTCGGCCGCGACGACCGCCTTCTGGAACGGCAAGCGCCTGAACATCATCGACACGCCCGGGCACGTGGACTTCACCATCGAGGTGGAGCGCTCGCTGCGCGTCCTCGACGGCGCGGTCACCGTGCTGGACGGCAACGCCGGCGTTGAGCCGCAGACCGAGACCGTCTGGCGTCAGGCCGACAAGTACAAGGTTCCGCGGATCGTGTTCGTCAACAAGATGGACAAGATCGGCGCCGACTTCGACAAGTCGGTGGAATCCATCCGCGACCGCCTGGGCGCCAAGGCCGTGCCGATCCAATTCCCGATCGGTTCGGAATCCAACCTGCGCGGCCTGGTGGACCTGGTCCGCATGAAGGCGGTGCTGTGGGACAACGACGGCCTGGGCGCCAAGTACTGGGACGAAGAGATCCCGGCCGACCTCAAGGCCAAGGCCGACGAGCTGCGCCACTACCTGATCGAAAACGCCGTCGAGCTCGATGACGACGCGATGGAAGCCTATCTGGGCGGCGAGGAGCCCTCGGAAGAGACCATCAAGAAGTGCATCCGCAAGGCCGTGCTGACCGGCGCCTTCTATCCGATCCTCTGCGGCTCGGCTTTCAAGAACAAGGGCGTGCAGCCCCTGCTTGACGCGGTCGTGGACTATCTGCCCTCGCCGGTGGACATCCCGCCGACCCAAGGCATCGACTTCAAGACCGAAGAGCCGGTGGAGCGCAAGGCCTCCGACGACGAGCCGCTCTCGGTCCTGGCGTTCAAGATCATGGACGACCCGTTCGTGGGCTCGCTCACCTTCTGCCGCATCTATTCGGGCAAGCTCGAGACCGGCATGGGCCTGATGAACTCGACGCGTGACAAGCGCGAGCGGGTCGGCCGCATGCTGCTGATGCACTCGAACAACCGCGAGGACATCAAGGAAGCCTATGCCGGCGACATCGTCGCCCTGGCCGGCCTGAAGGAAACCCGCACGGGCGACACGCTCTGCGATCCGAACAAGTCGCCCGTGATCCTGGAGCGCATGGAGTTCCCGGCCCCGGTGATCGAGATCGCCGTGGAACCCAAGTCCAAGGCTGACCAGGAGAAGCTGGGCGTCGCCCTGGCCAAGCTGGCCGCCGAAGACCCGTCCTTCACCGTCTCGACCGACCACGAGTCCGGCCAGACGATCCTGAAGGGCATGGGCGAACTGCACCTGGACATCAAGATCGACATCCTGAAGCGCACCTACAAGGTCGAGGCCAATATCGGCGCGCCGCAGGTGGCCTATCGCGAGAGCCTGGGTAAGCGGGCCGAGATCGACTACACGCACAAGAAGCAGACCGGCGGCACGGGCCAGTTCGCCCGCGTCAAGCTGGTGTTCGAGCCGGGCGAACCGGGTTCGGGCTTCGTGTTCGAAAGCGCCATCGTCGGCGGCGCGGTGCCGAAGGAATACGTCCCCGGCGTCCAGAAGGGCCTGGAGTCCGCCAAGGACAACGGCCTGCTGGCGGGCTTTCCGCTGATCGACTTCAAGGCCACCCTGGTGGACGGCGCCTATCACGACGTCGACTCCTCGGTCCTGGCCTTCGAAATCGCCTCGCGCGCGGCCTTCAAGGAACTGCGCGAGAAGGGCGCCCCGAAGCTGCTCGAGCCGATCATGGCCGTCGAGGTCGTGACCCCGGAAGAGTACCTGGGCTCGGTCATCGGCGACCTGAACGGCCGCCGCGGCCAGATCCAGGGCCAGGACGTGCGCGGCAACGCCACCGTCATCAACGCCTTCGTCCCGCTGGCGAACATGTTCGGCTATGTGAACACCCTCCGGGGCATGTCGCAGGGCCGCGCCCAGTTCACCATGCTGTTCGACCACTACGAGACTGTGCCGCAGCATGTGGCCGACGAAGTGATCAAGAAGTACGCCTAACCCCTTCCAACCCTAGTTAGAGGACAAGCCCGGACAGGGCTGGAGCTTGAAATGGCCAAGGAAAAGTTCGAACGCACGAAGCCGCATTGCAACATCGGCACGATTGGTCACGTGGACCATGGGAAGACGACGCTGACGGCGGCGATCACGATGACGCTGGCGAAGTCGGGCG
>NZ_JBKBUH010000007.1:0-31463 GCF_046290725.1 Phenylobacterium sp. | reverse complement strand
GAAGGCGGCCGTACGGTGGGCGCCGGCGTCGTGGCCAAGATCGTCGAGTAGACCTCGCACGTATCCGAAGCTTCGGCTGACAATCAGGCCGCCGGGTCACTCCCGGCGGCCTTTTTGTTTGACTCGACTCCCGACCTTTGGCGGCTTCTCCCGTCATGGAGGGGGCGATGCGGGGATTCTTGAAATGGGCGGCGGGCCTGGCGCTCGCCCTGGCGGCGGGCGGCGCCCAGGCGGGACCGGATCTCGCCAACATGACCCACGGCGAGCTGACCGCCTTCACCAAGGCGATGCCCAAGGGCGGGGAACTGCACAATCACGTCGCCGGCGCGATCTTTCCCGAAACCTTCCTGGCCTGGGCGGTGGAGGACGGGCTCTGCGTCGACGTCGAGGCCCTGGCGCTCCGTCCGCCCTGCGAGCCGGCGGGGAATCTGAAATCCGCAGCCGCCGTGTTCGCCGACGACGCCCTGCGCTCGGCCCTCTATGACAGCCTGACCACGCGCCATCCCGGTTTCCGCGACCGCTCCGGCCACGACCAGTTCTTCTCCGCCTTCGCCCGCTTCGGCGCGGCCGGCCAGCGGCGTGGCGGAGACATGCTGGCCCAGGTGATGGAGGATCTGGCGCGCCAGAACACCTTCTATCTCGAAGCCATGGTCACGCCTCAGGGCGCCTCGTCCACGCTGCTGGGTGCGAAGGTCGGCTGGAAGGGCGATTTCGCCGCCCAGGCCGCCGGCAATCTCGAGGCGGGGCTGGGCGATCTGGTCGCCGCCGCCGTGACCGAAACCGACGCCCTGGAGGCGCGCGCCCGCGAGGTGCTGAAGTGCGGGACCGCCGAGCCCATGGCCGGATGCCAGGTGACGGTGCGCTACCTGGTTCAGACAAACCGCGTCGCGCCGCTCGCGGCCACCTTCGCCCAGCTCCAGCTCGGCGTGGCGTTGATCCAGCGCGACCGGCGCTGGGTCGGCCTGCAGATGGTGGCGCCCGAGGATCATCCCTCGGCGCTTGCCAACTATTCCGAGCACATGCGGATGGTCGCCTTCCTGACCGACGGGGGGCGACTGGCGCCGGCGGCCCTGCACGCGGGCGAGCTGAGCTTCAAGTACGCCACACCCGGCGACCTGCGATTTCATGTGGCCGAGGCGGTGCGGGTCGCCGGCGCGCGCAGGATCGGCCACGGCGTCGACCTGCCGCATGAGGACGGGGCCGAGGCTCTGGTCGCCGAGATGGCCGAAAAGGGCGTGCTGGTGGAGGTGAACCTGACCTCCAACCACGTGATCCTGGAGACGTCGGGCGAGGCGCATCCCTACGCCTGGCTGCGCCAGCGGGGCGTGCCGGTCAGCCTCTCCACCGACGACGCTGGAATCCTCCGCATCGACCTTTCGCACGAGTACGCTCGCGCGGCCCGCGAGACCGGCGCCGGCTATGACGACCTGAAGCGCTCGGCGCGCAACGCCATCGCCTTCTCCTTCCTGGCCGGGGAGGGCCTCTGGCGCGACCCGAACGCCTACCGGAAGCCGCATCCGGCCTGCGCCGGTCAGATCGGCCGGGCCGAGCCGCGGCCGGGCCGGTGCGCGGAGCTGATCTCCGCCAGCGACAAGGCGCGCGAGCAGTGGCGCCACGAACACCTGCTGGCCCGCTTCGAGGCCGGAAGATGACCGGCAGGTCATGACCTCGATTTAAGCTGACCCCTTGAAATCCAAGGCTTACGGTCCAACCAGACAATTCAACCAGATCGGAGCAGACCGATGCGTCTTCTGAGCTTGTGCGCCGCTGGCGCAGTCCTCGCAGCCGCCGGCGCAGCCCAGGCCGCCGAGGTCGAGGTCAAGGACGCCGTGGTGCGGGTGACCGTCATCCCCGAGGCGCGCAGCGACATCAAGGTGGAGGTGGTCCGCACCCATCCGAACCTGCCGCTGCAGGTGCGCAGCCTGGGCGGAAAGACCATCGTGGACGGCGACCTCGACCGAAAGATCAGGAACTGCAGCAAGCGGGGCGGCCGAGTCGTGGTCAACGTCTCCGGCGTCGGCGAGGTGGCCTACGACCAGATGCCTGAGATCGTCATCCGCACGCCGCGCGACGCCGATGTGGAGGCCGGCGGCGCGGTGTTCGGCTCCGTCGGCCGCTCGGCCAATCTCGAAATCTCCAACGCCGGCTGCGGCGACTGGGCCGTGGCCAATGTCGACGGCCGCCTGCGGGCGAACCTGGCGGGTTCCGGCGATCTGCGGGCCGGGACCGCTGGGCAGGCGCGTCTTCGCGTGGCCGGGTCGGGCGACATCCGCACCAAGGAGATCGCCGGCCCCTTGCAGGTGGAGGTGGCCGGCTCGGGGGACATCTGGGTGGCCTCGGTCGCCGGCGACCTCGACGTGAAGATCGCCGGCTCCGGCGACGTGACCGTGGCGGGCGGGGAGGCGGGCGCCATGACCGCCTCCATCGCAGGCTCCGGCGACGTGAGCTTCGACGGCGTGGCCCAGAGCCTGAAGGCCCGGGTCGCCGGCTCCGGAGACGTCCGCGTCCGGGAGGTCCGGGGCGAGGTCTCCAGGGCGGTGATCGGCTCGGGCGAGGTGCGGGTCGGGCGCTGACGCGCCCCGCCTGCCTGGCCTTGACGAAGGCGAGTCGCCCACGTATAGACGCGCCTCCTGTTGGACCGGCTGTGCGAACCGAAGTGATTTGGAACGCAGACGCGGCCCGCGGAACGGCCTGATTGCAAGTGCAAGCTAGCGTATCGGGGTAGGGCCCAAGCGAAGTTCGCTCGGGCCTCATGCTGTTTTTGCGGACTTTCGCGTACGGACGTCTCGGAAGAGGCGCTTCGGGTTGGTCTTTGAAATGGTCAAAGTCACGCGGACGGACCGCCGTCTGTAGGGGAAACTGAAGAGCGATATGGATCGTCAGAACATCCGCATCCGGCTCAAGGCCTTCGATCACCGCGTGCTGGACCATTCCACGCGCGAGATCGTCAACACGGCCAAGCGCACCGGCGCGACCGTCCGGGGGCCGATCCCCCTGCCGACGCAAATCGAAAAATTCACCGTCAACCGCTCGCCGCACATCGACAAGAAGTCGCGCGAGCAGTTCGAGATCCGCACGCACAAGCGCGTGCTCGACATCGTCGACCCCACCCCGCAGACCGTGGACGCGCTGATGAAGCTCGACCTGTCCGCCGGCGTGGACGTCGAGATCAAGCTCTAAGGGGATCGGTCAATGCGTACCGGATTGATCGCCAAGAAGCTGGGCATGGCGCGCTTCTTCGACGAAGCGGGGACCCATGTGCCGGTGACCGTGCTCAGCCTCGAGGGCTGCCAGGTCACGGGCCAGCGCACGATGGAGAAGGACGGCTATGTCGCCCTCCAGCTCGGCGCGGGCGCCAAGAAGCCCAAGAACACCTCCAAGGCCATGCGCGGCCACTTCGCCAAGGCTCAGGTCGAGCCCAAGCGCGAACTGGCCGAGTTCCGCGTGAGCGAGGACAACCTGATCGAGGTGGGCGCGGAATTCACCGCCGACCATTTCGTGCCCGGCCAGAAGGTCGACGTCACCGGCGTCACCATCGGTAAGGGCTTCGCCGGCGCCATGAAGCGCTGGAACTTCGGCGGCCTGCGCGCCACCCACGGCGTGTCGGTGTCGCACCGTTCCCACGGTTCGACCGGCAACCGCCAGGATCCGGGCCGCACCTTCAAGAACAAGAAGATGGCCGGCCACTACGGCCAGGAAACCGTCACCACCCTCAACCTCACCATCTGGCGGGTCGATGCCGAGCGCGGCCTGATCCTGGTGAAGGGCGCCGTCCCGGGCGCTGAGGGCACGTTTGTGAAGATCCGCGACGCGGTGAAGTCGGCCCGCCCGGCCGAGGCTCCGCTGCCCGGCGCGCTGCGCAAGGCGGCTGCGGCCGAGGCTTCGGCCGCCGAAGCTCCGGCGGCGCAAGACGCCGAGGCGCCTGAAGCTGGGGGCGAGAACCAATAATGAAACTCGACGTCATCAAGCTTGACGGCGGCAAAGGCGGCTCCATCGAGCTGTCGGACGCCATCTTCGGCATCGAAGAGATTCGCGGGGACATCCTGCAGCGCGTCGTCACCTGGCAGCTCGCCAAGCGCCGCGCCGGCACCCACAAGATCCAGGTCCGCAACGAGGTCTCTCGTACGGGCAAGAAGATGTACAAGCAGAAGGGCACCGGCGGCGCCCGTCACGGCTCGCGCCGTGCGGCCCAATTCGTCGGCGGCGCCAAGGCCCACGGCCCCGTGGTTCGCAGCCACGCCTTCGACCTGCCCAAGAAGATCCGCGCCCTGGCCCTGCGCCATGCGCTCTCGTCCAAGGCCAAGAGCGGCGCGCTGATCGTGCTCGACTCCGCCGCCGTGGCCGAGCCGAAGACCGCCGCCCTGCGCGCCAGCTTCGAGAAGATCGGGGTGAAGAACGCCCTGGTCATCGCCGGCGCCGAGGTGGACGGCAACCTGAAGCTCGCCGCCCGCAACATCCCGAACGTGGACGTGCTGCCGAACGCCGGCCTCAACGTCTACGACGTGCTGCGTCGCCAGACGCTCGTCCTGACCAAGGACGCGGTGGAAGCGATCAACGCGCGTTTCGCTGAGAAGGAAGCCGCGTAATGGCCGACCCCGTCGCCCGCCACTATGACGCGATCCTGTCGCCGGTGATCACGGAAAAGGCCACGCTGCTCTCCGAGCAGAACAAGGTCGTCTTCCGGGTCGCCAAGGACGCGTCCAAGGACGAGATCGCCGCCGCCGTCGAGGCGCTGTTCAAGGTCAATGTCACCAAGGTCAACACCCTGGTGGTCAAGGGCAAGACCAAGCGCTTCCGCGGTCGTCCCGGCCGTCGTTCCGACGTCAAGAAAGCGATCGTGACGCTGGCCGAAGGCCAGTCGATCGACATCACCACGGGGCTCTGATCCGATGGCTCTGAAGCAGTTCAATCCGACCTCGCCGGGCCGCCGCGGCCTCGTGCTGGTCGACAAGTCCGAGCTCCACAAGGGCAAGCCCGAGAAGTCGCTGGTCGAAGGTCTGACCAAGTCCGGCGGCCGGGGCGGCGGCGGACGCGTGGCCGTGCGCTTCCGCGGCGGCGGCGCCAAGCGCCTGTACCGCAAGGTGGACTTCAAGCGCCGCAAGTTCGACGTGCCGGCCACCGTCCAGCGCCTCGAATACGACCCGAACCGCACCGCCTTCATCGCGCTGATCAAGTACGAGGACGGCGAACTGGCCTATATCATCGCCCCGCAGCGCCTGAAGGCCGGCGACGTGGTGATGGCCGCGGCCAAGGTCGACGTGAAGCCGGGCAACGCCGCCCCGCTGAGCGGCCTGCCCATCGGCACCATCGTGCACAATGTCGAGCTGAAGCCCCTCAAGGGCGGCCAGATCGCCCGTTCGGCCGGCGCCTACGCCCAGCTGGTCGGCCGCGACGCCGGCTACGCTCAGATCCGCCTGAACTCGGGCGAGCTGCGCATGGTCCCGGACAGCTGCATGGCCACGGTCGGCGCGGTGTCCAACCAGGACCACATGAACGAAGTGCTGGGCAAGGCCGGCCGCGCCCGTCACAAGGGCCGCCGTCCGCACGTCCGCGGCGTCGCCATGAACCCGGTCGACCACCCGCACGGCGGCGGTGAAGGCCGCACCTCGGGCGGCCGTCACCCGGTCACGCCTTGGGGCCAGCCCACCAAGGGCCGCAAGACCCGCACCAACAAGGCGACGGACAAGTTCATCATCCGCTCGCGTCACGCTCGGAAGGCTCGCTAAGCCATGACCCGTTCTGTCTGGAAAGGTCCGTTCGTCGACGGATACCTGCTCAAGAAGGCCGACAACGCTCACGCGTCCGGCCGCAAGGACGTGATCAAGACCTGGTCGCGCCGCTCCACCATCATGCCGCAGTTCGTCGGCCTGACCTTCGCGGTCCACAACGGCCAGAAGCACGTGCCGGTGCTGATCAGCGAAGACATGGTCGGCATGAAGCTCGGCGAGTTCGCGCCCACCCGGTACTTCCCGGGCCACGCGGCCGACAAGAAGGCCAAGAGGAAGTAGTCATGGCCAAGCAAGCGAAACCCCGGCGCCTGGGCGGCGCGGAGGCCATGGCCAAGGTCACGGCGATCCGCATCAGCCCGCGCAAGCTGAACCTGGTGGCTCAGTCGATCCGCGGCCTCAAGGTGCAGCGGGCCCTGAACGAGCTGGAGTTCAGCCACAAGCGCATCGCCCGCGATGTGCGCAAGGCGCTCTACTCGGCGATCTCCAACGCCGAGAACAACCACAACCTCGACATCGACAACCTGGTCGTGTCCGAGGCCTTCGTGGGCAAGAACCTGGTGATGAAGCGCTTCGCGGCCCGCGCCCGCGGCCGCGCCTCGCGCATCCAAAAGCCGTTCTCCGAGATCACGATCGTGGTCCGCGAAATGGGTGAGGCCGCCTGATGGGTCAGAAAGTCAATCCGGTCGGGCTGCGCCTCGGCATCAATCGCACCTGGGACTCGCGCTGGTTCGCGAAGAAGGGCGAGTACGGCAAGCTGCTGCACGAAGACCTCAAGGTCCGCCGGGAGCTGAAGAAGCGCCTGGGCCAGGCCGGCGTCTCGCGCATCATCATCGAGCGCCCGCACAAGAAGTGCCGCATCACCATCTATGCCGCGCGCCCCGGCGTGATCATCGGCAAGAAGGGCGCGGACATCGACAAGCTGCGCAAGGACCTGTCGGTCCTGACCGAGGGCGACGTTCATCTGAACATCGTCGAGGTGCGCAAGCCTGAGACCGACGCCCAGCTGGTGGCCGAGAACATCGCCCAGCAGCTCGAGCGCCGCGTCGCCTTCCGCCGCGCCATGAAGCGTTCGATGCAGTCGGCCATGCGCCTGGGCGCCAAGGGCGTCCGCATCAACGTGTCGGGCCGCCTGGGCGGCGCCGAAATCGCCCGGATGGAGTGGTACCGCGAAGGTCGCGTGCCGCTGCACACCCTGCGCGCCGACGTCGACTACGGCTTCGCCGAAGCCAAGACGACCTACGGCATCATCGGGGTGAAGACCTGGATCTTCAAAGGCGAAGTGCTCGATCACGATCCGATGGCGCTCGACAAGCGCCTGGCCACCGAGTCCGGCCCGGCCGGCGAGGGCGGCGGGCGTGAGCGCGGGGATCGTCCCGACCGCGGCCCGCGCCGTGATCGCCGCGAACAAGCCGGAGCCTAAGTCAGAGCCATGCTGTCTCCGAAGAAGACCAAGTACCGTAAGCAGTTCAAGGGCCGGATCCACGGGACCGCCAAGGGCGGCCACACCCTGAACTTCGGCTCCTACGGCCTGAAGTCGGTGGAGCCCGAGCGCATCACCGCGCGTCAGATCGAGGCCGCCCGCCGGGCCATCACGCGTCAGATGAAGCGTCAGGGCCGGGTGTGGATCCGCATCTTCCCGGACGTGCCGGTCACCGGCAAGCCGGCCGAAGTGCGGATGGGCTCCGGCAAGGGCTCGGTGGACTACTGGGCCGCCCGCGTCCATCCGGGCCGGATCATGTTCGAAATCGACGGCGTTCCCGACGACATCGCCCGCGAAGCCCTGCGCCTCGGCGCGGCCAAGCTTCCGGTGAAGACCCGCATCGTCACCCGGATCGACGCCGGCGTGGAGCACGCGTGATGAAGATCGACGACATCCGGGCGATGAGCCCCGACCAGCTCGCCGAAGCCCTGCTGAACCTGAAGAAGGAGCAGTTCAACCTGCGCTTCCAGGCGGCGACCGGCCAGGTCGAGAAGACCCACCGCTTCGACGAGGTCCGCAAGGACATCGCGCGGATCAAGACCGTCCTGCGCGCCAAGCAGGCCGCGGCTTAAGGAGAGGACGTAATGCCGAAACGAATTCTCGAAGGCGTCGTCGTCTCCGACAAGGGCGACAAGACGGTGGTGGTGAAGGTCGAGCGGACCTTCCTGCACCCGGTGCTCAAGAAGACCGTGCGCCGGTCGAAGAAGTATCACGCCCACGACGAGGGCAATGTTTACAAGGCCGGCGAGGTCGCCCGCATCATCGAATGCGCGCCCAAGTCGAAGACCAAGACCTGGGAAGTGCTGCCTAAGGGCGGCGCCCAGCAGGCCTGAGGGGAATCTGACCCATGATCCAGATGCAGACTAACCTCGATGTCGCCGACAATTCCGGCGCTCGTCGTGTGATGTGCATCAAGGTGCTCGGCGGAGCCGGGCGCCGTTACGCCAGCGTCGGCGACAAGATCGTCGTCTCCGTCAAGGAAGCCATTCCGCGCGGCCGCGTGAAGAAGGGCGACGTGCTGCAGGCGATCGTCGTGCGCACCAGCCAGGCGATCAAGCGCAAGGACGGCTCGGTGATCCGTTTCGACAAGAACGCCGCCGTCATCGTGAACAAGCAGAGCGAGCCGATCGGCACGCGGATCTTCGGCCCGGTTCCTCGCGAACTGCGCGCCAAGAACCACATGAAGATCATCTCGCTCGCCCCCGAGGTGCTGTGATGGCCGCGAAGATCAAGAAGGGGGACCGCGTTGTGGTCCTCGCCGGCAAGGACAAGGGCCGCGAGGGCCAGGTCCTGCAGGTCATGCCCAAGGAGAGCCGCGTGGTGGTCCAGGGGCTGAACATGGTTCAGCGCCATACCCGCCCGAGCCAGATGGATCCTCAGGGCGGCATCAAGAACAAGGAAGCGCCGATCCACATCTCGAACGTGGCCGTCGTCGATTCCAAGGGGAAGCCGACCCGCGTCGGCTTCCGCGTCGAAGGCGACAAGAAGGTCCGTTTCGCCAAGACGACCGGCGAGGTGATCAATGGCTGAGCAAGCTTACGAGCCGCGGCTTAAGACCGAATATCGCTCGCGCATCCGCGCGGCGATGAAGGACAAGTTCGGCTACACGAACGAAATGCAGATTCCCAAGCTGGACAAGATCGTCCTGAACATGGGGATCGGCGAAGCGGTGGCGGACTCCAAGAAGGTCCAGTCGGCCATGGCCGACCTGGCGGCGATCGCCGGCCAGAAGCCGGTGCCGACCCGCGCGCGCAACTCCATCGCCGGCTTCAAGCTGCGCGAAGGCATGGTGATCGGCGCCAAGGTCACCCTGCGCAAGGACCGGATGTACGAGTTCCTGGACCGCCTGATCACGATCGCCCTGCCGCGCGTGAAGGACTTCCGGGGCCTGAAGGCCACCTCGTTCGACGGCCGCGGCAACTACGCCATGGGCCTGAAGGAGCACCTGGTGTTCCCGGAGATCAATTACGACCAGATCGACCAGATCTGGGGCATGGACATCATCGTCGCCACGACTGCGAAATCCGACGACGAAGCTCGCGAGCTTCTTCGGGAATTCCAGTTCCCGTTCAACGCGTAAGACGAGCGGGAAGGAAGAGACAATGGCTAAGAAGAGCGCCGTCAACCGCAACGAACGCGTCAAGAAGCTCGTTGTGCAATATGCCGCCAAGCGCGACGCCCTCAAGGCGATCGCCAACGACGAGAGCCTGCCGCTGGAGGAGCGCTTCGAGGCGCGCCTCAAGCTCGCCGAGCTGCCGCGCAACTCCTCGAAGGTGCGCATCCGCAACCGCTGCGAGGTGACGGGCCGTCCGCGCGCCTATTACCGCAAGCTGAAGATGAGCCGGATCGCCCTGCGCGAACTCGGCTCGAACGGCCAGATTCCCGGCCTCGTGAAGTCGAGCTGGTAGGAGGGGCCCATGGTGAACGACCCCGTTGGCGATATGATCGCCCGCATCAAGAACGCCGCGACCCGCGGCCGGTCCAAGGTCTCGACCCCGGCGTCGAAGATGCGCGCGCGCGTCCTCGACGTCCTGGCCGAGGAGGGCTACATCCGCGGCTATCAGCTGGTCCAGAAGCCGGGCGCTTTCCCGGAGTTCGAGATCGAGCTGAAGTACTTCGACGGCCAGCCGGTGATCGTCGAGATCAGCCGCGTCTCCAAGCCGGGCCGTCGGGTCTATTCGTCGATCAAGGACCTGAAGCCGGTGAAGAACGGCCTCGGGATCTCGATCCTGTCGACGCCCAAGGGCGTCATGTCCGACACGGCCGCGCGTGACGCGAACGTGGGCGGCGAAGTGCTCTGCCGGGTCTACTAAGATGTCGCGGATCGGAAAGAAGGCGGTTCCCGTCCCCGCCGGGGTGACGGTGACCATCGAAGGCCAGACGGTGACGGTGAAGGGCCCCAAGGGCCAGCTCGCCTGGACCGTGGCCGAAGAGATCGAGGTCAAGCAGGAGGGCGCCGAGCTGCTGCTCTCCAAGCGCGAGGACACCACTCGCGCCCAGGCGATGTGGGGCCTGTCCCGCACCCTGGTGAACAACATGGTCGTGGGCGTGACCCAGGGCTATGAGCGGACCCTCGAACTGGTCGGCGTCGGCTACCGGGCGGCGATGAAGGGCAATGCGCTCTCCATGCAGCTCGGATTCAGCCATGAGGTGGACGTGCCCCCGCCCGCGGGGATCTCCTTCGCCACCCCGAAGCAGACCGAGATCAAGATCAGCGGCATCGACAAGCAGGCGGTCGGCGAGATCGCCTCGAAGATCCGCCGGCTGCGGCCCCCGGAGCCCTACAAGGGCAAGGGCGTGCGCTACGCCGGCGAGACCGTCCGTCGCAAGGAAGGCAAGAAGAAGTAGGCCATGGCTCTCAAACCTCGCGACATCGCCAAGCGGCGCGCCGAGCGCACCCGCATCCGCCTGCGGTCGGTGGCGAACGGTCGGCCGCGCCTGTCGGTCTTCCGCTCGTCCAAGAACATCTACGCCCAGATCATCGACGATGAGCGCGGCGTGACCCTGGCCGCGGCCTCCACCCTGGAAGGCGACAAGCCGGCCAAGGGCTCGGACAAGGACGCCGCCGCCCGCGTGGGCGCGCTCGTCGCCCAGCGCGCCATCGAGAAGGGCGTCAAGGACGTCGTCTTCGATCGGGGCGGCTACATCTATCACGGCCGGGTCAAGGCCCTGGCGGACGCCGCGCGCGAAGCCGGCCTGAACTTCTAGGGATAAGCTGATGGCTCGTGGAAACGAACAACGCGGCGAAGGCGGCGGACGGCGGGGCCGGGACCGGGGCGCGCCCGTCGAGGAACGCGCCGATTCCGACATCGTCGAGAAGCTGGTCCACATCAACCGCGTCGCCGCCACCGTGAAGGGCGGCCGCCGGTTCTCGTTCGCCGCCCTGATGGTGGTGGGCGATCAGAAGGGCCGCGTGGGCTTCGGTCATGGCAAGGCGCGCGAAGTGCCGGAAGCCATCCGCAAGGCGACCGAAGAAGCCAAGAAGTCGATGATCCGCGTGCCGCTGCGCGAAAGCCGCACCCTGCACCACGACGGCGCCGGCCGTTGGGGCGCGGGCAAGGTGATGGTCCGTTCGGCCCCTCCGGGTACGGGCGTCATCGCCGGCGGTCCGATGCGGGCGGTGCTGGAAACCCTCGGCGTCCAGGACGTCGTGGGCAAGTCGGTCGGCTCGTCCAACCCCTACAACATGGTTCGCGCCACCTTCGAGGCCCTGAAGGCCCAGTCCTCGCCCCGCCAGGTGGCGGCCAAGCGCGGCAAGAAGGTCGCTGACGTCCTCGGCCGCAAGGGCGAGGCCGCGGCCGCCGCCGCCGACGGAGAATAAGACATGGCCAAGGTCACCGTTCGTCAGACGGCGAGCCCGATCCGCCGCACCAAGGACCAGCGCGCCACCCTGGCGGGCCTGGGCCTGAACAAGATCGGCCGCGTGTCGACCCTGGAAGACACCCCCGCCGTCCGCGGGATGATCGCCAAGGTCGCCCACATGGTCGAAGTGGTCGAGAACTAAGACACTCCCGCCCGCTCCGCCCTTTCGCCGATCTCCAGTCCGGCGGGGGGCGGGGCGGGCGTTTCCCCTTTCAAGCCGAGTCGGGCCCTCGCGCCCGGCGACAGATCTCCCAAGGAGAGGCGTCACATGACCAAGCTCAACGAACTTTCCCCCCGCGAAGGCTCCACCAAGAACCGCATGCGCGTCGGCCGCGGCCCGGGCTCGGGCAAGGGCAAGACCGGCGGCCGCGGCGTGAAGGGCCAGAAGTCCCGCACCGGCGTCTCCATCGGCGGCTTCGAAGGCGGCCAAATGCCGCTGCACATGCGCATGCCCAAGCGCGGCTTCAACAATCCCTTCGCCAAGGAGTTCGCGGAAGTGAACCTGTGGCGCATCGAACAGGCGATCGCCGCCGGCAAGCTCGACGCCAAGAAGGCCATCGACGGCGCGGCCCTGGTCGCCGCCGGCGTTCTGCGCCGCGAGAAGGATGGCGTGAAGCTGCTCGGCAAGGGCGAGCTCAAGTCCAAGATCGACATCACCGTCCATTCCGCCTCGGCCTCGGCTAAGGCCGCGGTCGAAAAGGCCGGCGGCAAGGTGACGACCACCGCTCCGGCCGCGGCGCAAGCCGAGGGCTGACCCCCGTCCGCTCGTCCCCGCCGGCGACCGGCGGGGAGGGGCGGCCAGAACGCCTCCGGCCGTCGCGCCGGATGACAGGCGCCCGGCCGTCCCCTACATACGACCGGTCCCGACTCTCAGGGGAAGTACATGGCCTCGGCCGCTGAACAGCTCGCAGCCAATATGAACTTCGGCGCCTTCCAGAAGGCGTCGGAGCTCCACAAGCGCATCTGGTTCACCCTGGGCGCTCTGATCGTCTACCGTCTGGGGACCTACATCCCGATCCCCGGCATCGACCCCGTGGCCTTCGCCAACGCCTTCTCGGGCCAGAGCCAAGGCATCCTGGGCATGTTCAACATGTTCTCGGGCGGCGCCGTCGAGCGGATGGCGATCTTTGCACTCAACGTGATGCCCTACATCTCGGCCTCGATCATCGTCCAGCTGCTGGGCGCGGTCTATCCGCCGTGGGAGAAGCTGCGGAAGGAGGGCGGCGAGGCCGGGCGCAAGACGCTCAACCAGTACACCCGCTACCTGACCGTCGTGCTGGCGGTCTTCCAGTCCTTCGCCATCGCTACGGGGCTACAGGCCACGGCGGGCCTGGTGGTCAATCCCGGGATCTTCTTCATCGTCTCGACGGTGGTGACGCTCACCGGCGGCACGCTGCTCCTGATGTGGATCGGCGAGCAGATCACCAGCCGGGGCGTGGGCAACGGCATCTCGCTGCTGATCTTCGCCGGCATCGTCGCGGTCTTGCCGCGCGGCATCTGGCAGCTGTTCACCATGACCAGCACCGGGTCGCTCTCGGCCTTCGCCATGTTCGCCATCATCATCCTGGCGATCGTGGTGGTGTTCGCCATCGTGTTCATGGAGCGCTCGCAGCGCCGCCTGCTGGTCCAATATCCCAAGCGCCAGCAGGGCAACCGCATGTTCGGGGGCGACACCTCGTTCCTGCCCCTGAAGATCAACACCGCCGGCGTGATCCCGCCGATCTTCGCCTCGTCCCTGCTGCTGCTGCCGACCACGGCCATGGGCTTCCTGGCGACCGCCGACCTGCCCCCCTGGGCCCAGTGGCTGCCGGGCCTGGTCGCCCAGCTTCAGCACGGTCAGCCGGCCTTCATGGTGCTCTACGGCGCCCTGATCATCTTCTTCTGCTTCTTCTACACCTCGGTGGTGTTCAATCCCGAGGACACGGCGGAGAACCTGCGCAAGTACGGCGGCTTCCTGCCGGGCATTCGGCCCGGCAAGCGGACGGCGGAGTACCTGGATTACGTGCTGACGCGGCTGACGGTGATCGGCGCGGCCTACATCACCATCGTCTGCCTGATGCCTGAGGCGCTGATCGGCTTCTACAACGCGCCCTTCTATCTGGGCGGCACCTCGATCCTGATCGTGGTGAGCGTGACCATGGATACGGTCACCCAGATCCAGTCGCACCTCCTGGCGCACCAGTACGAAGGCCTGATCAAGAAATCCAAGCTTCGCGGACGCGGACGCTAAATAAGGGCCGCATGCTTTTCGAGCCGGCGCGGGGGACGCCGGCGGGGAGGGGAGAACCATGAACTTGATCCTGTTCGGGCCGCCGGCGGCGGGGAAGGGAACTCAGGCCAAGCGGCTGGTGGAAAGCCGCCGCATGGTCCAGCTTTCCACCGGCGACATGCTTCGCGCCGCCATCGCTTCAGGCTCCGAATTGGGCAAGCGCGTGGAGGGCGTGATGCAGCGGGGGGAGCTCGTCACCGACGAGATCGTCATCGCCTTGATCGAGGAGCGTCTCCCGGAGGCCGAGGCCGCCGGCGGGGCCATCTTCGACGGCTTCCCGCGGACGCTCGCCCAGGCCCAGGCGCTCGACCTGATGCTGCAGGGTCGGGGATCCAAGATCGACCTCGTCGTCCGCCTGAAGGTTGACGACGAGCAGCTGCTCCAGCGCGTCGCGGGCCGATTTGCCGAATCGGGCCGGCCCGACGACAACCCGGACAGCTTCAAGGTGCGGCTCTCGGCCTACAACGACCAGACCGCGCCGCTGCTGCCCTACTACCAAGGCCAGGGAAAGCTGGTGGAGGTGGACGGCATGGGCTCCATCGAGGCGGTCGCCGCCGCCATCGACGAAGCCTTGGCCGGAGCCGGGCGGTAGGACGAAGGAACTTGCGGTCGCGGGGCCTTAAAAAGGTTCAAATTCCCGCGATTGCGCCATTGACGGAAACGCAACGTTCCCTATAACGGTGCGCTTCCGCGAAAGGGCGCGAAGGACGTGCCGGCCTTCCCATCCGGGATTCTGGGGCCGGGGCGCCGTTCGCGCTTCTCTGCGTGACCAGGAGATTCAACGCGTGGCCCGTATCGCTGGCGTCAACATTCCCACGAACAAGCGCGTCGTCATCGCGCTGCAGTGCATCCATGGCATCGGCGCTGCGAAGGCGCGCGAGATCGTGGGCAAGGTCGGCATCGAGGACGCTCGCCGCGTCAATCAGCTGACCGACGCCGAGGTGCTGCAGATCCGCGAGACCATCGACCGCGACTACATGGTCGAAGGCGACCTGCGCCGCGAAACCGCGGTGAACATCAAGCGGCTGATGGACCTGGCCTGCTACCGCGGCCTGCGTCACCGCAAGGGTCTGCCCGTCCGCGGCCAGCGCACCCACACCAACGCCCGCACCCGCAAGGGCCCGGCCAAGCCGATCGCCGGCAAGAAGAAGTAAGAGAGCTTAGTCGATGGCCAAGGAACCGGCGCGCGTCAAACGCCGCGAGCGCAAGAACATCACCTCGGGCGTGGCGCACGTGAACGCCTCGTTCAACAACACCATGATCACCATCACCGACGCGCAGGGGAACACCATCTCCTGGTCGTCCGCCGGCATGATGGGCTTCAAGGGTTCGCGCAAGTCGACCCCGTACGCCGCCCAGATGGCGGCCGAGGACGCCGGCCGCAAGGCCGCCGAGCACGGCGTGAAGACCCTGGAAGTGAACGTCTCGGGCCCGGGTTCGGGCCGGGAATCGGCCCTTCGCGCTCTTCAGGCGGTGGGCATGACGATCACCACCATCCGCGACGTGACCCCCATTCCGCACAATGGCTGCCGGCCGCCCAAGCGCCGGCGCGTCTGAGTACTGAAGTACCGCAATATCCCTGAGCCGGACCGCGTGAACCGCGTCCGGCCTCCTGCGTTCGAGGGACACCTGTGATCGAAAGAAACTGGAACGAGCTCATCCGTCCCGAGAAGCCGCTGATCGAGACCGGCGCCGACGCCAGCCGCAAGGCGCGTCTGGTGGCCGAACCCCTCGAGCGCGGCTTTGGCGTGACGCTGGGCAACAGCCTGCGCCGCGTCCTGCTCTCCTCGCTGCAAGGCGCCGCCGTGACCGCCGTGCAGATCGACGGCGTGGTGCACGAGTTCTCGTCGCTCGAGGGCGTCCGCGAGGACGTCGTCGACATCGTGCTGAACATCAAGCAGATGGCCCTGCGCATGCATTCGGAAGGTCCGAAGCGCATGACCCTGCGGGCCACCGGCCCGGGCGCCGTGACCGCCGGCCAGATCGAGGTGTCCTCGGACATCGAGATCCTGAACCCCGACCACGTGCTCTGCACCCTGGACGACGGCGCCACCGTGCGCATGGAGTTCACGGTCAACAACGGCAAGGGCTATGTGCCCGCCGAGCAGAACCGCCCCGAGGACGCCCCGATCGGCCTGATCGCCGTCGACAGCCTGTTCTCGCCGGTCAAGCGCGTCGCCTATCGCGTCGAGCCCACCCGCCAGGGCCAGAGCCTCGACTACGATAAGCTGATCATGGAAGTGGAGACCAACGGCGCGGTTTCCCCGGTGGACGCGGTGGCCTACGCCGCCCGCATCCTGCAGGACCAGCTGCAGATCTTCATCACCTTCGAAGAGCCGAAGAAGAAGGTCGAAGGCGAGGCCAAGCCGGAACTGCCGTTCAACCCGGCCCTGCTGAAGAAGGTGGACGAGCTCGAGCTCTCCGTCCGCTCGGCCAACTGCCTGAAGAATGACAACATCGTCTATATCGGCGACCTGATCCAGAAGACCGAGGCGGAGATGCTCCGCACCCCGAACTTCGGCCGCAAGTCGCTGAACGAGATCAAGGAAGTGCTCGCCGGCATGAACCTGCATCTCGGCATGGACGTGCCCAACTGGCCGCCTGAGAACATCGAAGAGCTGGCCAAGAAGTTCGAAGACCAGATGTAACAAGGCCCCAAAATTCGCCCGGCGAATTTTGGATACTAAAATTAGAGCACGTTCGGGCGGCGGAACCGCAGACACTTCCGCCTAACGTGCTCGGTGCGCCGACTCCGGGCCGCCTCGGCGGCCAGGGCCTGATGAAGCCGCAACAGCGGTGGAGGGCTCCGGCGCTTCGTGTTGACCCAGGCGGGAGCAGGCTGGGATTGATCAGGCAAGGACGATTTCGCTGCACAGCGGGGCGTCCAGCGGGCCAGGCGGCCCAGGAGATATGAGATGCGTCACGGCAAAGCCCACCGCAAACTGGGCCGGACGACCGCCCACCGCACCGCGATGTTCGCCAACATGGCGGCGAGCCTGATCAAGCACGAGCAGATCGTTACCACCCTGCCCAAGGCCAAGGAACTGCGCCCGATCGTCGAGAAGCTGGTGACGCTCGCCAAGCGCGGCGATCTGCACGCCCGCCGCCAGGCGATCAGCCAGGTCCGCGACGTCGAGCAGGTCGGCAAGCTGTTCTCCACGCTCGGCCCGCGCTACGCCGCCCGTCAGGGCGGCTACGTCCGCGTGCTGAAGGCCGGCTATCGCTATGGCGACAACGCCCCCATGGCGGTGATCGAGTTCGTCGACCGCGACCCGGCCGAAAAAGGCAAGGATTCCGGCCCGGTCCAGGTCTCGGCCTTCGGCGACGAATAAGGCCCGCGGACACGCCAAAGATCTTAAAGCCCCGGACGCGACGTCCGGGGCTTTTGCATTGGGGCTATCCCTCGCGCCGCATCCGCTCGCGCCGGGCGAGCTCGGCCTCGGTCGGCTCTTCCAGGGCGAAGGAGCCGAGGGGCACGGCGCCCGCCGGAAGATAGGTGGCGATGGTCACGCCGGTGGTCGAGACCTTGCTGTCGGCCAGGGTCAGGGCGAAGGCCGGCAGGCCCTCGCCGAACAGCTTCTTGCCGCGCCCCAGCACCACGGGGAAGGTCATCAGCCGGAACTCGTCCACAAGGCCCGCGGCGATCAGGGCCTGCAGGAGCTGGCTGGAGCCTTGAGTGAGCAGGACCGGGCCTTCCGCCTGCTTCAGTCGCGTCACCTCGGCGACGGGATCATGCAGGGCCTTGGAGTTGGCCCAGGTCAGCGGCGCGGCGGAAGAGGTGGCCACATACTTGGTGCAGGCGGTGAAGGCCTCGCCGATCGGGTCGTCCGTGACATAGGGCCAGTGGGCGGCGAAGATCTCGTAGGTCTTGCGGCCCAGCAGCAGGTCGAAGGGGCCGCCGAAGATATCCATGGACTGGCCCATGATCTCGTCCCAGTAGGTGGCGGTCCAGCCGCCCTGGGTGAAGCCGCCGGTGGGATCCTCCTCCGGTCCGCCCGGCGCCTGCATGACTCCGTCCAGCGACACGAACGCGGCGGCGACGACTTTCCTCATCTCGATGTCTCCTGTTGCTCGGCGGCGCGCCGCCCCTGCGCCGGAACGACGAACGAACCGGCCGCATCCCGACACTTGGCGCGGAGAATAGGCGCGCCGGAGAGGAATCGTCGCGAAACGAGGCTAGTCTGCCCAGATGCGGTCCTCGATCCTCGATAGCGCCCTGGCGCTGGTTTTCGCCGTCTTGCTGCTCGCCGGTTGCGCGCATGCGCCGGAGCCGCCCCCTGGGGTGCGCACGCCGGTGATCCTCATCTCCATCGATGGGTTCCATCCGGACTATCTGCAGCGCGGCCGGACGCCGGAGCTCGCCCGGCTGGCGGAGGAGGGGGCGTTCGGCGCCATGCGGCCCTCCTTCCCGTCCAAGACCTTCCCCAACCACTACACCCTGGTCACGGGCTTGCGCCCCGACCGGCATGGGATCGTCGACAACACCATGGAGGATCCGACGATCCCCGGCGTCACCTTCCGGCTCTCCAACCGGGATGCCGTGACCGATCCGCGCTGGTGGAACGACGCCACCCCGATCTGGGTGAGCGCCGAACGGGCCGGCGTGCGCTCGGCGACGATGTTCTGGCCGGGCTCGGAGGCCGCTATCCAGGGCGTGCGCCCCAGCCGCTGGATGGTGTTCGACCAGTCCATGCCGGCCGACCGCCGGACCGACCAGGTGCTGGCCTGGCTGGACCTCCCGAAGGAGGAGCGCCCGGCCTTCCTCACCCTCTATTTCGACGAGGTGGACACGGCCGGCCACGTCGGCGGGCCGAACTCGGCCCAGCTGGACGAGGCCCTGGAGCGCACCGACGCCGCCCTCGGGCGGCTGGTCGCGGGCTTGAAGGCGCGAGGGATCGCCGCCGACCTGGTGATCGTCTCCGACCACGGTATGGCCGAGGTTTCGGCCGAGCGGGTGATCTATGTCGACGACCTGCTGCCGCCGGCCGCCGGCCGCACGCTCGGTCTCGGTGCCTTCATGACCTACTACCCTGCGCCAGGGCGCGAGGCCGAGGTCGAGGCCGCACTGATCCGCCCGCACGAGCGGATGCAATGCTGGCGCAAGTCCGAGATCCCGGCCCACCACCACTATGGAACCCATCGCCGGGTGGCGCCGATCTTCTGCCTGCCGCAGACGGGCTGGGAAATCACCACCCGCGCCAGGATCGCCGGATGGGGTCTCTCCGGCGGCAACCATGGATTCGACCCGCAGTCGCCGGAGATGCGCGCCCTCTTCATCGGTCACGGACCCTCTTTCCGTGCGGGCGCCCGCGTCGCGGAGTTCGACAATGTGGATGTCTATCCGCTGCTGGCTCGGCTGCTAGGCGTTCGGCCGGAGCCCCACGACGGCGATCTGGACGAGCTTAGGGCCGCCTTCGCCCGTTGAGGCGCTACGACGGGAGCGCGGCGCGCGGGGTTGACGAGATAATTGCAATATGAGTTAAATATTCTGGATAATGGAAATGAATGGGCTGCGCCGCATGGATAGGGCTGCAATCACACCGACCGCCTTCTATCGCGATCCGATGGCCGCCCTGCATTGGTTGGAACGGGCGTTCGGCTTCGAAACCGTCCTGTTGCTGACGGACGACGAAGGGCGCGTCGGCCACGCCGAAGTGGCTTTCCGCGGCTGTCACATCGGGATCGGCGGCGAGTGGGCTGGACCCCAGCTTGGCGGCGCGGCCATGAAGAGCCCGGCCTCCGTGGGCGGCGCCGGCACCCAGTTCATGTGGGTGGAGCTGGCGGAGGGGATTGACGACCATTGTCAGCAGGCGAGGGCCGCCGGAGCGAAGATCGTCGCTGATCCGGAGGACCAGTTCTATGGCGCGCGCACCTACCGCGCCCACGACCTTGAGGGGCACGTCTGGAACTTCCGCCAGGAGTTGCGCCACGTCTCCAACGCGGAAATGACGGCCGCCACCGGGCTGAAGGTGCGCAACAGGCTGCAGGAGGTGTGACCATGGACGACAGATCCCAGCTGCCCACCATCGGACCGGTGCTCTGGTACCGCGATCCGCGCGCGGCCATCGCGTGGCTGGAGAAGGCGTTCGGCTTCGAGACACGAATGGTCGTCGACGACGGGGCGGGCGGCGTCCTCCATTCCGAACTCACCCTGGGCGACGGCTACATCATGGTGGTCGGGCCGCCGAAGGACAGTTCCGTCAGCCCCGCAGCCTTCGGCGGCCGGGCGACGCAGTCGGTGCATGTGCAACTGAGGGAAGGGCTGGACGCCCGCTGCGAGCAGGCGCGCGCCGCCGGCGCCGTCATCGAGCGGGAGCCGGAGACCCAGCCCTATGGCGACCGGGTCTTCACCTGCCGCGACCTGGAGGATCACCCCTGGTCTTTCGGCCAGACCGTGCAGGCAATGACCCCAGAGGAAATGGCCGCGGCGACCGGCCGCAAGATCGAGGCGAACTGACATGCCTGGCTTCCGTTCCGCACTGTTCTACCAGGACCCCCGGGCCGCCCTGGCCTGGCTGGAGAAGGCGTTCGGCTTCGAGCTCTCCATGCTGCTGGAGGACGCGGAGGGCAATGTCGCCCACTCCCAGATGACCTTCGGCGACGGCGTCGTCATGATCGGCCAGGAGTGGAGCGCCGATCATCGGAGCCCCAAGTCGCTGGGCGGGCGCAACACCCAGACGGTGTCTATCGAGATCGACACCGACCTCGACGCCCACTGCGAGCGGGCGCGCCAGGCCGGCGCGGAGATCCTCGCCGAGCCGGAGACGCAGTTCTACGGCGACCGCACCTATCGCTGCCGGGACCCGGAAGGGCACATCTGGACGGTGTCCCGGACCGTCCGCTATGTCACCCGCGAAGAGGCGGAAGCCGCCAGTGGGCTGAAGATCACCGGATGGCGATGAACGCGGCGGCCGTCGACCGCACCCTTGCAGCCCTCGCCGAGCCCAACCGCAGGCGCGCGGTGGAGCTGTTGGCCCGAGGGCCGCGCCCCGCCGGCGAACTGGCGCGGGAGCTCGGGATCTCGGCGCCGATGATGAGCCGGCACCTGAAGGCCCTGCGCGAGAGCGGCCTTGTCGAGGAGTCTCATCCCGCCTTCGATGCGCGGGTGCGCATCTACGCCCTGAGGCCCGAACCCATGGTCCATCTCCTGCGATGGTTGGAGGAGAGCGAGCAGCTCTGGACCGAGCAGCTCGCCGCTTTCAAGGCCCACGTCGAGCGCGGCGTATGACCTCCAAGGTCTATGTGGCCCTGCGCGTGAAGGCGCTGCCGGAGCGCTGCTTCGACGCCTTCGTGCGCGAAATCGGCGCCTGGTGGCGGCCGAACGGGCTCTTCCAGACGACTCCGCGTGCGCCGGGCCTGCTGGCGTTCGAGCCGAGCGAGGGCGGCCGCCTCACCGAGACGCTCGCCAACGGCAAGGTCTTCGAGATCGGTCGCATCCTCAGTTGGGAGCCGCCGAGCCGGCTGGTTTTCACCTGGCGCCAGGCGAACTTCCCGCCGGATCTTCAGACAGAAGTCGAGGTGCGGTTCGAAGCGGTGGGCGAGGAGACCCGCGTCAGCGTCGAGCACCGCGGCTTCGACCAGGTGCCGGCCGAAAGCGCCGCACGTCATGGCTTCCCCGATCAGGCCCTGCTCATGCGGCTGGCGGAGTGGTGGCAGGTGCTGCTCGCGGCTCACCGTTCCCAGGCGGAATAACGGCGTTGCGCGGGTTCTCTGTTTGTTTCATCTTCCGCCGCTTGGGACGCGGGCGGGCGCGCGAGGGGCGGTCATGAGCCAGGTTTCGGGAGAGGCGGCGCAGAGGTCCTGGGCTCACGCCTTCCGCTTCATCTTCATCGCCGCGGTGATCAACGCCGTCTCGTTCGGCATCATGATCCCGGTCCTGCCCAACCTCATCAAGCAGTTCACCGGCGGGGACACGGCGGCGGCCTCGGAATGGAACGTGGTCTTCGCCACCGTCTGGGGCCTGATGCAGCTCTTCTGCGGGCCGATCCTCGGCATGCTGTCGGACCGGTTCGGGCGGCGGCCCATCCTGCTCGTCTCCCTGGGCGGGCTGGCGATCGATTTCCTGTTCATGGCGCTCGCGCCCAATCTCGCCTGGCTGTTCGTGGGCCGGGTGATCAACGGGATCACCGCGGCCAGCTTCTCCACCGCCAACGCCTATGTGGCCGACGTGACGCCGCCCGACCGCGAGCCAAGGCCTTCGGCTGGATGGGCTCGGCCTTCTCGTTCGGCTTCCTGATCGGGCCAGCGCTCGGCGGCTTCCTGGCAGGCCCCACCTTCGCCGCGATCCTGGGCGAGGAGGCGGCGCTGCGCCTGCCCTTCTTCGTGGCCGCCGGCCTCACCACGCTCAACGTGCTCTACGGGCTCTTCGTCCTGCCGGAATCCCTGCCGCCGGAACGGCGGGTGCAGGCCTTCGACTGGCGCCGGGCCAATCCGCTCGGCGCGCTCGCCTTCCTCCGCAGCCATCGTGACCTGCTGGGCCTGGCCGGCGTCGGCTTCCTCTACCAGCTCGCCCACACCGTGCTGCCGACCATTTTCGTGCTCTACACCGGCTATCGCTACGGCTGGACGCCGGACATCATGGGCCTGACCATGATGGGCACCGGGATCGCCGGGGTGCTGGTGCAGACCCTGCTGGTGGGGCCGGTGGTGGCCCGCATCGGCGAGCGCGGCGCCCTGCTGCTGGGGGCCGCCGCCGGGGCGACGGGGTTCGCGATCTACGGCTTTGCGCCCACCGGCGCGATCTATCTGATCGGCATACCGGTCTTCGCCCTGATGAACTTCGTCCTGCCTGGCCTTCAGGGCCTGATGACCCGCCGCGTCGGGCCGTCGAACCAGGGTCAGCTGCAGGGCGCGAACCAGGGCCTGCAGGGCATCGCCTCCATCATCGGACCGATCCTGTTCGGCCTGACCTTCGCCTGGTCGATTCGGCACGAGGGCGTGCTCCATCAGCCAGGCCTGGCGATCTACATCGCCGGCGGCCTCCTGGCGCTGGCCTGGCTGCTGGCGCTGAAGGTCGGCCGGGCGCCCGAAGCCGCCGCGCAGCCGGCGGGTTAGGCGGAACGGAATCGCCCCAAAGGGCTTCACAAGCGCCGAACCGGCGCTAAATCCGGCCATCAATGCGCCTGAAATCTCGGCAGATTCAGGCGAAGCTTAAGACCGCCTGGAGACCGTATGCGCGCCTACCGCGTCCTGATCCCCGCTCTTGTCGTGCTCGCCGCCTGCTCCGACCCGGCGGCCAAGTCGAACGCTCAGGTTCCGCCCCTGTCCCAGCCCACGCGGTCGAGCCCGACCGACGTGGCGACCATGAAGATGTCCTTCGCCCCGGTGGTGAAGAAGGCGGCGCCGGCGGTGGTCAACATCTCCTCCAAGCGGCTGGTGCGCCAGCGCGACCCGTTCTGGGAGATGTTCGGCCTGGGCGCGCCGCGCCAGGGCGTTCAGAACTCGCTGGGCTCGGGCGTCATCGTCCGCTCCGACGGCATCATCGTCACCAACCACCACGTGGTCGCCGGCGGGCAGGAGATCACCGTGGCGCTCGCCGACCGCCGCGAGTTCCAGGCCCGCATCCTGCTGTCGGACCCGCGTACCGACCTGGCGGTGCTGAAGATCGACGTCGGGAACGAGCGCCTGCCGACACTGGCCATCGACGACTCCGGCGAGGCGGAGGTCGGCGACCTCGTGTTGGCCATCGGCGACCCCTTCGGCGTCGGTCAGACGGTGACCAACGGCATCATCTCGGCCCTGAACCGCACCGCCGATCCCAATGGGGACATCTCCAACGCCTATATCCAGACCGACGCGGCCATCAATCCCGGCAATTCCGGCGGCGCCCTGGTCGATATGGACGGCGACCTGATCGGGGTGAACAGCTTCATCCTCTCGCGATCGGGCACCTCGTCGGGCGTCGGCTTCGCCGTGCCGGCCGCCATCGTGCGGCGGGTGGTGGAGACGGCCGCCGGCGGCGGCGAGCGGGTGGTGCGCCCCTGGCTGGGCGCACGGACCCAGACCGTGACGCCGGAGATCGCCAGCACCCTGGGTCTGTCCGCGCCGCAAGGCGCGCTTGTCGCCGACATCTGGCCGGACGGTCCGGCGGCGCGCGCGGGCCTGCGCCGCGGCGACGTGATCCTCTCCATCGACGGTCGCCCGGCCGCCGACGCCGCGGCCGTGGCCTTCGCCATCTCTTCGCGCCGGCCGGGCGAGACCCTGCAGCTGGGCGTGCGCCGCGAGAACGGCCGGCAGGAGACGCTCAACCTGCGCACCGAAGCGCCGCCAGCCTCGCCCGACCGCGACGAGCAGCGGATCTCCGGCCGCAACCCCTTCGACGGGGCGACGGTCGTGAACCTCTCGCCGGCGGTCGCCGACGAACTGGGCCTCGATCCCTTCCTGGGCCGAGGGGTGATGGTGGCCGGCGTCGGGCGCGGCTTCGCCATGAACGCCGGCCTGCGGCCGGGCGATATCGTGCGGCGGGTGAACGGGCGCGAAATCCGCAACGTTCGCGACCTCGTCTCGGTGGTCGGCTCGGGTTCCGGCGCCTGGCAGGTCACCATCGAGCGGAACGGCCAGGAGATCACCGCCAATTTCCGCACCTGACGACGCCTTTCCCAGGCGCCGGGCGGCTTGCTAGTCTGGACCATGGCCGATCTCTTCGAAGCCGCCGGGCTGACCCCGCACGCGCCAGCGCCGCTGGCCGACCGGCTGCGCCCGCAGCGGCTGGAGGAGGTGGTCGGCCAGGATCACCTGCTCGGCCCCGAGGGGCCGATCCGGCGGATGGCCGAGGCCAAGCGGCTGTCCTCCATGATCCTCTGGGGGCCGCCCGGCACCGGCAAGACCACCATCGCCCGCCTGCTGGCCAAGGAGGCGGGGTACGAGTTCCAGCAGCTTTCCGCGGTCTTCTCCGGCGTGGCGGACCTGAAGAAGGCCTTCGATCAGGCGCGAGTGCGCCGCTCGGCAGGCCAGGCCACCTTGCTGTTCGTCGACGAGATCCACCGCTTCAACCGCGCCCAGCAGGACGGCTTCCTGCCCTTCGTGGAGGAGGGGATCGTCACCCTGGTCGGCGCCACGACGGAAAACCCCTCCTTCGAGCTGAACGGGGCGCTGCTTTCCCGGGCCCAGGTCTATGTGCTCAAGCGCCTGGACGATGAGGCGCTCGGAACTCTCCTCGCCAAGGCCGAGGCGCACGAGGACCGCGAACTGCCGCTGGAACCGGAGGCGCGGGCGGCGCTGATCGCGCTCGCCGACGGGGATGGGCGTTATCTGCTGACGCTCGCCGAGACCCTGTTCAACATCGGCTCGGCCCGGCCGCTCTCCGTCAGGGAACTGGGCCAGATTCTCCAGAAGCGCAGCCCGGCCTACGACAAGGACCGGGAGGAGCACTACAACCTCATCTCCGCCCTGCATAAGTCGATCCGCGGGTCCGATCCGGATGCGGCGCTCTACTGGCTGGCGCGCATGCTGCAGGGCGGGGAGGACCCGCTGTTCATCGCCCGGCGGATGATCCGGGCGGCGGCGGAGGACATCGGCGAGGCCGACCCGATGTCCCTGGTGCTGGCCAACGCCGCCAAGGATACCTACGACTTCCTCGGCAGCCCCGAAGGCGAGATCGCGCTCGCCCAGCTGGTCGTGCATCTGGCGAGCGCGCCGAAGTCGAACGCGGTCTATGCAGCCTTCAAGGCCGCCCAACGGTCGGCCAAGGAGACCGGCTCGCTGATGCCGCCGGCCCATATCCGCAACGCGCCCACGCGGCTGATGAAGGATCTCGGCAGCGGCAAGGGTTACGCCTACGACCACGACGTGGAGGGCGGCTTCTCCGGCCAGAACTACTTCCCCGACGAGATGGAGCCGAAGCGGTTCTACGAACCCAAGGAGGTCGGGACCGAGGCGCGGATCAAGGAGCGCCTCGACCGCTGGCGGGCGATCCGCGCCGAACGGAGCGGCAAGGCGTGAGGGCGCGCGCCGCGGCCAAGGCGCCGGAACCGGTTTCGCTGAGTCCTGAGGAGGTCGCCTTCGTCCGTGGCCTCGTGATCTACGAGGACGCGCAGATCCTGGCCCTGAACAAGCCGGCGGGGCTTTCCAGCCAGGGCGGGCGCGGCCAGGTTCACACCCTCGACGAACTGCTCTGGGCCTTCGCCAGGCCCGGCAAGGCGCGGCCGCGGCTGATCCATCGGCTGGACCGCGACACCACTGGCGTGATCCTGACCGCCAAGACCAAGCCTGCCGCAAGTTTCCTCGGCAAGCGGCTGATGGAGCGGAAGTTTTCGAAAATCTATCGGGCCATCGTCACCCCCGGACCGCCGGAGCGGGAGAGCGGCGTGATCGAGCTTGCGCTTCGCCGCGAAGAGGTAGGGCGCGAAGCCTATATGCGCGTCTGCGCGCCCGACCATCCGGACGCCGAGGCTGCGCGCACGCGCTATCGGACCCTGGCCGCAGGCCCGGCCGCCTCCTTGCTGGAGCTGGAGCCGGAGACCGGTCGGATGCACCAGATCCGCGTGCATCTGGCGGCGCTGGGCCGCCCCATCGCCGGGGACGTCCGCTATGGCGGCGCCCTGACGGTTTCGGGCCGGCCCGTCCCGCGCCTGATGCTGCACGCCCAGGCGCTCTCGTTTCCTCATCCGGATGGGGGACTGAAGCGGATTGAGGCTCCGGCGCCGGCCGACATGGCCGCGCTCGCCGCCGCTCTCGGCGTCGCCGGGCCTTGAGCGGAACGGCGATCCTTGCGCGGTCGTTCTGAAGGCAAGTTCAGGGAGTCTAACGACTTCCGCAGAGGTCTTGAAGATGAAACCGTCCATCCTCGCCATCGCAGGCCTGCTGGCGCTTTCCGCCTGCGCCACCGCGCCCACCGTCTATGCGCCCGCCGCCGGGCCGCAGTCGCCGGGCTATTCGGAGCTGCGGATCGAGCCCGGCCGCTACCGCATCACCTTCCGCGGCGGGGGCGGTGCGCCGGTGGAGCAGGTCGCCGACTATGCTCTGCTGCGGGCGGCGGACCTGGCGCTGGCGGAGGGCTACGACTGGTTCCGGGTGGTGGACCGCGTGACGCGGCAGGCGGCCCCCAATTCGGGGCCGCGGGTCTCCTTGGGCGCGGGCGGGGGTCCGGGGCCGTATCGCAGCGGGGTGGGCGTGGGCCTGGGGACCAGTTTCGACCTGGGCGGCGGCCCTGCGGTGGCCCAGACCATCGAGGTGCTGATGGGGCGGGGCGCCAAGCCCACTGAACGGGACGTCTACGATGCCCGCGAGGTGCGACGCATGGTCGGCGCCAGAGCCTAGGCGGCCTGGGCGCGGGCGGCTTGGCCCCGAAGGCCCGCATGGGTGAAGCCGGCCACCTCGGCGACGGCCAAATAGCCTTCGTCAGGCAGGCCTTGGGCGATCCGCAGCCCTGGCAAGCCGCGAATGCTTTCGACGAATTCCAGCAGGGCGCTCGCGGCTTCGCTGTCATCGGCGGGCAGGTCGTCGCCGTCCAGGGTGAGCCCCTGCAACCGCGCCTCCCGCGGGGGCGGACCGCTCGTTCGGGCCGGCGGCAGGCGCACGAGCACGCCGCGCGCCACGGCGTTGATCAGCCCCGCCACCTCGGTCAGCCGCCCGGCCGGCGTTCCGCGGTCGATGTCCAGGAGTTCGACGATCAGTCGCTTGCGGGCCGCTTCCGCGCCGCCGACGGCGAGGGCCAGGGCGTTGCGGCCCTTGCGGCCGGCCATGCTGCGGAAGGATTGCGGCAGGATCAGCGGCAGGCCGCCGCTCTCGGGCAGGTCGGCGGCGAACGCCACCGCGGCGCGGTCGATGGCCTCGACCTCTTCGTCGGACAGCCTGGCGAAGCTGCGGGCCGGCACGGGGTGGGCGGCCGGGCCCTGGCGGACGCTCGGTTCGAGACGCAGGGCCACCACGCTCTGACGGCCCAGATGAACCACCTGCTCGACCGCGAACTCCGCATGCAGCGCTCGCGGATCTTCGGCCGGCAGGCCGTTGAGCGACTCCATCGCAGCGGTCATGCCATCGCCCCGGAAATCCGAAAAAGGAGAACAACTTAGGCGCGCGTGCTTAATCGCCCCTTGCGCATCCGTATTCCGAGGTGGGACTTCCCGTCGCACCTGCGGCGTCGCATAAGGGCGCATGCAGAAAGTTCGCCCCCCGGCCGCGTTCGCGCGGCGGCATCTCACACGAGCGCCCGCATGAGGGAGGTGCGCACCATCGCGGTGGATCCCGGCGAGGACGGCGTGCGGCTGGACCGCTGGCTGCGCCGGCGCTGGCCGCATCTGACCCAGATCCAGATCCAGAAGCTGGCGCGTTCCGGCCAGATTCGCGTCGACGGGGGGCGGGCCAAGGCCGACCAGCGTCTCGCCGCCGGCGCCATGGTGCGCGTGCCGCCACTGCCGGACGCGCCGAAGCCGGGCGAGGGCAAGCCGGCGCTGGACCCCCGCGACGCGGCCTTTGCGCGTTCCCTCGTGCTTTACGAGGACGAGGAGGTGCTGGCGCTGAACAAGCCGTCCGGCCTGGCGGTGCAGGGCGGCACCAAGACGACGCGCCACGTCGATCGGCTGCTCTCGGCCTGGGGCGAGGGTCTGGATCGGCCGCGCCTGACCCACCGGCTCGACCGCGACACATCCGGCGTGCTGGTGCTCGGCAAGACGCCGGCCGCTGCGGCCAAGCTGTCGGGGGCCTTCGCCCGCCGACGGGCGGAGAAAACCTACTGGGCGCTGGTGGCCGGCGCGCCCAAGCCGCCCGAAGGCGTCCTCGAGCTGCCGCTGGTCAAGAAGGGGGTGGGCGATCGGGAGATGGTGGTTCCCGCCCAGCCGAAAGAGCCGGGCGCCGAGCCTGCCGAGACCGAGTTCGTCACCGTCAGCCGGGCGGCCCAGCGGGTCACCTGGATGGCGCTCCGTCCCCATACCGGCCGCACCCACCAGCTGCGCGCCCACATGCTGGCCATGGGGCACCCGATCCTGGGCGATCCGAAGTACGGCAACGAGGCCTCCGCCGCGCTGTCCGAGGGCCTGAAGCTGCAACTGCACGCCCGCCGGCTGACCCTGCCGCATCCTTCGCGCGGTACGCTGATCCTGGAGGCGCCGCTCAGCAAGGAGATGAAGGCCGGCTTCGAGCGTTTCGGCTTCGACGAACACGAGGCCGACCCGGAGCCGTTCCGCCGCCGGCGGCGGTAAGGGTCGCCGGGGCTTGCGCCTTGCACCGCCAGTCCCCATTCCAGGGCCTCACGCCGCAGGAGACGGATGTTGCAGAAAGGGTTTCACGAGCCGGTCGACAAGCCGCGGAAGTTCTACAAGGACGTCTCCGTGGTCGAGGACGAGGGCGGTTTCGCCGTCAAGCTCGACGGGCGCAACGTGCGCTCGCCGCGCGGCGGCAAGCTGACCGCCCCCACGCGGGCGCTTGCGGATCTGGTCGCAGAGGAATGGGCGGCCCAGACGGACGTCATCGAACTGGCGACCATGCACGTTACCCGCCTGGCCTTCACCGCCCTGGAGGCGATCCCGGACGCCCGGGAAGCTACCGCCCGCCAGGTGGCGCAGTACGCCGGCTCGGACCTGCTCTGCTATCACGCGACCGAACCTGAAGCGCTTGCGCGCCGCCAGGCCGACCGGTGGGGGCCGATGCTGGACCGCGCCGAGCAGGACCTGGCCCTGGTCTTCGTCCGCACCGCCGGCATCGTGCACGCCGAGCAGCCGGAGGAGACCCTGGCCCGCGTGGAAGCCCTGGCTCTCGAGCTCGACGACTTCTCCCTGGCGGGCCTCGCCTTCGGGACCTCGCTGTTCGGATCGGCCGTGCTGGCCTTCGCTCTCCAGCGGCGCTGGCTGTCGGGCGAACAGGCCTGGGAGCTCTCCCGCCTCGACGAGGCCTATCAGGAAGAGAAGTGGGGCGTGGACGAGGAGGCCGCGGAGCGGGCCGAGCGCCTGCGGGGCGAGGCGGCCATGCTGGACCGCTGGTTCGGCGCGCTCACCTGAACGTCACGAAGGTGTAGCGGAACCTGGAGCGCAGCCCCCCGGTTCTCCCGGCAGGTCGCCTTGACCAGCCAAGAAACAAGGGAGAAGCCGCCATGGCCGACAGATGGATGGATGAACGCGAGCGCCGGGATTGGCGGACCTCACGCTATGGGCGCGAGGACGACTACGGCTCCAGCGACTACGCCAATCGCGACTACGCCCTGGGCGACTACGAAAGCGGCTATCGCAGCTTCCAGCCCCGCGAGGAGCGGGGGCCGGTCTTCGGCGAACGGGAAACCGGCGCCGACTATACGGGTCCGCGCTACGGCGCCGGCGGCTATACGGGCTACGGCGACCGCGACTATGGCGGCCGCCATGATGAAGGCCGTGGCGCCTATGGCCGTTACGGCGGCCGGCAGGGCGCGCGGCGCGGCGCGCGCTACTACGGCGACGACGGCCGCACGAATCTCTATCGCGGCGAGTTCACCACCACCTCGCCCAGCGACCGCAGCTATTCCGACTATCGCACCGACCGCGGCTGGCGCGGCGGCTACGATACCGACCGGGACGGCCAGCGGGACTATCAAAGGGTCTATGGTCGGCGCGCCGACCAGGATTGGGAAGGCCGCCGCTACGCCGAGCGCGAGACCTACTGGGATCGCGACCGGGACCACGGGCGCCGGGACCGGGACGGCCGCAACTTCTGGGAACGCGCCACCGACAAGGTCGCCTCCTGGTTCGATTTCGACGAGGACCGCTACGATGGGCGGCACGCCGGCCATCGCGGGCGGGGACCGGCGGGATACAAGCGCTCGGACGAACGGATCAGCGACGAGGTCCATGAGCGGCTGACCGACGATCCCTGGGTCGACGCCAGCAACATCTCCATCAGCGTCTCGGGCGGGGAAGTGACGCTCTCCGGCACGGTCGACGAGCGGGAAGCCAAGCATCGGGCCGAACGGATCGTGGAGGACATTTCCGGCGTCGCCCACGTTCAGAACAACCTGCGGGTCGAGCGCGGCAACCCCCTGACCGGCTCCGGCCGGGGCTTCGGCGACAGCGCCAACGCCGCGGCCATGCGCGACCGCAGCGCGGCCGGAACCCAGGAAGGCGCGACCGGCGACAACGACCTGACGCTGGGCGGGACCGGCAAGGGAAGCCGCACCCAGTAGCCGTCTCGCCCCACATGCGCGCGATCCGCTAAGATCGCGCGCATGTGGGGCAGCTTTCAGCCATGGCTAGACCGATGGGGCCTCGTCCCCGACGGGGAGCCGTTCGAGACGCCGATCACCAGGAGCCGCCTTGCGCCGGTCCGCCAGGGCGAGATTCCGGCGATGCTGAAGCTCGTGCTCAGCGAGTTCGAGCGCGACGGCGGCGCCCTGATGGCCTGGTGGAACGGCGAGGGGGCTGCGCCCGTGCTCGAGCGGGACGACGACGCCCTGCTGCTCAAGCGGGCGACGGGGCGTCGATCTCTGGCCGACATGGCGCGTTCGGTTGACGACGACGAAGAAGCCAGCCGGATCGCCTGCGAAACCGTCGCCCGGCTGCATGCGCCGCGAGATGGGCCGCCGCCAGCCTTGCCGACGCTCGCCGCCCGCTTCGCCGCCCAGGCCGAGCGGGCGGCGGAACAGCGCCGTGACCTCCGGGCCGCCTTGGGGATCTTTGGTGGGATTCTTGGCGCGACACGCGAAACGGTCGTCCTGCGCGGCGGC